>NZ_DAMCTA010000001.1 GCF_032114135.1 Sphingomonas sp. | reverse complement strand
ACGCACTGGCGGCGAGTGTCTCGCACCTCGAACTTGGCGAGTAGGTTCTCTGAAGATGCCTCGATGCAATCTCAGGAACGCTTGACCATTACCACAATATCTTCCTTGTCGCGACGCTTGAAAGCGGCAGCTCTCGGTTGATCCCGCCTTTTGGCGAGACCTGCGCGGATGGCAGATTCGTCCCACTCCCGGACCTGGGCGAGGTGGATGTGCGAGCCGTTCGCCGGGGTCCGCTTTTGGGTCGATCAGTCGCCTTGCTGGCCGTCTGAGAGTAGGTGCGCAGCTGGGTGCCCCCTCCCCTGCCGGCGCGTCGGGACCTATTGAGAACCAGGCTCACGCCATGTCCGCTTCTGGGAAGCCGTCGAGCACCTTCTAACGGCCGGAAGTGGGCGCGTTGCTGCCTGGTGTCCCTGCCTCCCCCGCGCGACCTTTACCGACCAATCCCGGTCATTAGATGAAACGAAATGCGTTTTTCTGAGCGGACTAGTCAAAACGCTTTCGCGCCAGGCTCGGAGCGCGGCGGCCGCGCGGCCAATTATCGAACTACGTGCTCCCGGACCGCCGCGACACCTTGAAGAATGTTGTCGACTACGAACTTCGGTGCTTCGTGCGGCAGGCCATGGCCAGCCCGTTCGGCGACGTTCTGATGCGCATTGGTCGACAGCGACAGATATCCGCGCTGCATTTGCTGCGTTGCGTCTTCCAGCTTGACGGCAAGCGGCTCCGACAAGCCGGGCACCATGCGGAAGCGCGGGCTGTGCGTAGCGATGATGACCGGCTTGCTGCCAAGCGAGGTGAGGAGATGCGCCTGCCTCGCGCTTGCCCGCATATCCAGCCGTTCTTCGTTTTTGCTGGGATCCGTCTGCATACTGATAAGAAAGGAGCGTGCCTCGGTGACAGCCTTTTCCTCGCCCTGGGCGGGCGCGGGCAACAGCGTTAGCCATTTCGAAAATTGATCGGGATGCGTCGTAGACACCAGCACGAGCCCGGCGGTGTCGGATGGATATTTGGCGGCGAACACCTGCGCGTGGAGCCCGCCTACCGAATGGCCGACCAGAAGGTAGGGCCCCTCTATCCGGGCGGAGGACAGTGCGGCGTGCAGGTCAGCCGCGCAATCGAGGCTGGAGCGCGACCCCGCTGGTGCCGGATCGCTCCCGCCGAGACCGGCGCGATCGTACAGGCAGACTCGCGTTGTCGAGGCCACTTGGTCCGCGATTGCGTTCCAGCCCGGGTCTTCGACAGGTGCCGTTCCCATCCCGGCGTCGATCACCACGGAGGGACTGCCTGCGCCCTTGCAGGCTAGCCGTATGGAGCGCCCGCCTACATCGAAACGGCCGTCGATCGCCTTATCGTCGCTGATAGCAGCTGTTGCGGGCGAGAGGAGAGCAACGCAGGCGATGAGCTTCGCCACAAGAGTCTGGTGCATGCTGGCTCCCGGTCGAAAGCAAAAACATAGGCGGCTGCACGGACGCATGACAATGGCCGCCTTCGAAGACATTTTCTGCAAAGCTGCCTGTCGGGAAACCACCCACTTCCAGCCGCCGACCGCGAGGATTGAGGGCCCGCCGTTTGCGTCCGCTTTCAGGAAGGGCGATCGCCCCCCTGAATGTCCGACTTTGGGGCGCGCTGCTGCCTGGTGTCCCTGCCGTTTCCGTCCGCGGCCTTCGCGACCATGTTCACACGTTCACTTGGTCACCATCACCGCCCGCGTTCAGTAACACCGGACGGCGAGGCACTTCTCGAGGCGGCTATCCTCTCCACGCCGGATCGTTGTGTTTCCAGTCGACATCAACGGCTGTTCCGCACCAGCGCATCTTCAAGCGCGCTCACCCGCGCATTGCCCAGTTGCAGCGCCGCCAGATCCGCCAAGGCTGCTGCGCCAACGCGAGCCTCGGCGTCGCGGCGAACGATCAGCGTCGCCGCGTCGGTGCCGCCGAGGAGGCCCAGCGGCTCTTCCAGGGCACGAATGGTATAGCGGGCATGGAGATATTGCGGATGCCATAGCGGCACCACCACCCAGGCCTTCTCCGCTACCGCCCCTTCGAATCGGTCGAAGCAATCGGCTTCGTTGCCGGTCTCGAAATGATAGCCCGCCGCCGCGAGCCCATAGCGCTCGACGATCGCTTGCGAGAAGCGGCTGATGCCCGCGCCGGGGTTGATCCCCTGGATGCGGCGTTCCATCCGCTCGAGCGCCGGCGCGCGCAGCAGATCCGAAACGCTTGCCACTTCTGCCGGCACATAGTCCGGCACACCCCAGATGCAGTAGGGCGTGTAGAGAACGGTCAGCTTGCGCACGTCACTTTCGAAAGGCGCCAGATATGCGCCATGGCTCGCCGGCAGCCAGGCGGAGACGAGCAGGTCCACCTCGCCGCGCCCCATGCGCCGGAACATGTCCTCATGAGGTGCAGCAGAGCGCTCGACGCGGTGGCCGTGGCGCTCGAGGACGGACTCGACCACGCGTGCGCTCGCATCGTGAAAGCCGAGCGCAATGTGGCCGACGCGGATGACGGACATGGCAGAATCTCCTTTTCGATGTCCACCCTTGGTGCACGCGCCTGCGCCCCAGGGGCATCGCCAGCTTCGAATGGTGGTCATGCGTCGGCGCATGGTGAGCCGCATCCCCTACCGGAGGCAGGCCCATGGTGGTCCACGGTGCAGGTGGTGCATGGCGGCTGATGGAGCCAGGCGACGCCCATGCAGCGCTGCATGGTGAACATGCGAGGTTGGCCGTGGAGCGCGGTGGAAAGGCTTCCCATTGTTCTCGGCAACGAAAGGACAACGCCATGAAGACCCATGTCACGAGGATTGCCGTTGCCGCCGCCATCCCGTCCGCCATGCTGCCGGCAAGCGCCGGGGCCGCGCGCCTGGACGACCAGGCCGCGATTGCTGCCACCCGTCCGCAGGAGCTGATCGTCGCGGCCGATATGCCGACCGCCGAGCGCGCACGGTTGCTCGCGCCAGTGGACGCCTTTTACGGCTTCTGGGCGAACGGAAGCGCTACACTGCTTGCCCGCGCAATCGGTGCCGACTTCGTCGACCATACGCTGCCCGCCGGCAGGCCGCAGGGGCCCAGCGGTCCCGCCGCCGCGTCCAAGGCATTTCTCGCGGCCGTGCCCGACCTCAAGGTCACCGTCGCGCAGCGGCTGGTGGTCGCCGACCGCATCGTCTCGCATCTGCGCTTCACCGGCCACTTCACCGGCAGCTTCGGCGGTCGGCAGGGGCGAGGCGAGCCGGTGGACTTCATCGCGACGGACATCGTCCGCGTCCGTGACGGTCGCATCACCGATAATTGGCATCTGGAGGACAATCTGACGTTCCTCCAGCAGATCGGCTTGGCTGCGCGGTGAGCCCGGGAAAGGAAAGCTCCATGAAGCATATCGCCACCGCGCTGGCCCTTGCCAGCGCCGCCATCACCGCACCCGCCCTTGCCCAGCCGGCCAGAGTGGAGGTGGTCGCCAACCTCACCGGGGCGATGCCCACCGGCGTTACCATCGCCCCCAATGGGCGCATCTTCCTCAACTACCCCCAATGGGGAGATCACCCGCCCTTCGCGGTGGGCGAGCTTCGCGACGGCAAGGTGATCGCCTATCCCGATGCCGCGACCAACGATCCCAAGGGCGACCCGGCTCGCCATTTCCTCAGCGTGCAAAGCGTCGTCGCGGACGGTGCCAACCGGCTCTGGGTGCTCGACACCGCCGCGCCCGGTTTCGCCGCGCCGATTGCCGGCGGCGCGAAGCTCGTCGCGATCGACCTGACGACCGACAAGATCGTCCGCACGATCGTGCTGGGTCCCGATGTGGTGCTGCCCACCACCTATCTGAACGATGTCCGCTTCGATCTCCGCCAGGGTGAGGCCGGCGTCGCCTATATTACCGACAGTTCGGTGAAGGGCCCTGGAGGGCTCATCGTCGTCGATCTTGCCAGCGGCAAGGCACTGCGCCGCCTGTCCGGCCATGCCAGCACCATGCCCGATCCGGGCTTCACCCCGCGCATCGAGGGCGCGGTGCTGATGAACCGGCCCGCTGGCGGCGCGGCGAGCCCGTGGCTGGTGGCGACGGATGGCATCGCCATCTCGCCGGACGGAGCGACGCTCTATTACTGCGAGCTCTCCAGCCGCCACTTCTACGCCGTGCCCACAGCGCTGCTGCGGGACCCGGCGACCGACGACGCAACCATCGCTGCCGCGATCCGCGACCTTGGCCCCAAGGCGCCGTCGGATGGCCTGGCCGAGGATGATCGCGGCGTGATCTACGCCGGCGATTACGAACAGGGCGCCATCCGCAGCTTCGCGGACGGCGCCTGGAAGACGATCGCGCGCGACCCGCGCATCCTGTGGCCGGACACGCTGTCGGTCGGCACCGACGGCTATCTCTATTTCACGGCCAACCAGCTCTACGGCCAGCCCGGCTTCCATCAGGGCAAGGATCTGCGCAGGCCGCCCTATCAATTGCTGCGCGTGAAGATCGGGGCCGGCCCGGTCTTGTTGAAGTGAGGATATCCATGACCGACACCGACCACATCCATCTCATCGCCCATCTCGTCGCCAAACCGGGCAAGGAGCAGGCGCTGATCGACGCGGTTCTTGCGGTCGTGCCCGCCGTTCGCGAGGAGCCGGGCTGCATCGCCTATGTGCCGCATCTCAGCCGTGAGCACCCGGGAACGGTGGTGATGGTGGAGGCCTGGGAGGATCAGGCCGCGATCGATGCTCACACCGCTGGCGCCAGCTTCACCGCGCTCGCTGCGCGCTTCGACGAACTGCTCGCCGAACCGCTCCGCCTCGAAACCCTGCGCCGGCTCGCCTGAGCGGCGAAGGAGAAACAGCATGTCCAACTGGTTCATTACCGGCATCAGCAGCGGCCTGGGCCGCGCGCTGGCCGAAACCCTGCTCGCGCGCGGCGATCGCGTATTCGGTACCGTTCGCGCGATCGAGCGCGTGGCCGATCTTCGCGCCCGTTACCCCGATCGACTGCACGTCGCCACGCTCGACCTGCGCGCCACCGAGACGGTGCGCGCCGTGGTGGACGATGCGTTCGCGGTATTCGGCAGCATCGACACGGTCGTCAACAATGCGGGCTACGGCCTCTTCGGGGCGGCGGAGAGCCTCACCCTCAAGCAGATCAAAGACCAGCTCGCCACCAACCTTCTCGCGCCGATCGAAGTGGCGCGCGCGGCACTCCCCCATCTGCGTCGGCAGGGCAGCGGGCGGCTGATCGCCATCTCCTCCTATGGCGGCCAGGCGACGCATGGCGGCGCATCGCTGTATCACGCCAGCAAATGGGGGCTGGAGGGCTTCTTCGACGCGCTCGCGCAGGAAGTCGCGCCGTTCGGCATCGGCGTGACGATCGTCGAGCCAGGCGCGGCGCGTACGGGGTTCCGCGCGGCCGCCAGCGCCGCCCTCGGTGTAGACCTGGACGCCTATCGCCAGACCCCGATCGGGCAATTGCGCGATATCCTCAAGGATTCGGCCCGCACGCCGGGCGGAGATCCCCAGCGGATGGCTACAGCGATCATCGAGAGCGCATCCGACGAGACCGCGCCGCTGCGGCTGGTGCTGGGCAGCGACGCCCAGTCGATCCTTGATCGCGCCCTTTCCGCCCGCCTGGAACAGGTGCGTGCGCAGGTGGAAACCGCGTCCCGCACGGATGCCGTCGCCGCATGAGCGTGCGTTCTGCATCTTGTACGGACGCGCGCGCGCGGCGATGAAGCGGCATGACCGCCGAACCGACGCTTCGCCTCGACTGGGATGATCTGAAGCTGTTCGTCGAGATCGCCCACACGGGCACGCTGACCGCGGCCGCCGAGCGGCTGCGGCTCAGCCAGCCCACGGCAGGCCGTCGGCTGCGCAGCCTGGAGGCGACGGTCGGCGCGGCGTTATTCCAGCGCACGCCTGGCGGCTTTCGCCTGACCGACGAGGGAGAGGCAATGCTCGTCCATGCCGAGCAGATGGCGGAGGAGGCGGTCGCCCTGCAACGCAAGCTGATCGGCGGCGCGCGCGGGCTGGAAGGCGTGCTGCGGCTCTCCGCCTCGGACTGGGTTTCGTCGCGCGTGCTGGCGGCACCCTTGGCCGGCTTCGCGATCGAGCATCCCGGCCTCGTGGTGGAGGTGCTGGCCGATTCCCGCCTCTATGATCTTCAGCGGCGCGAGGCGGACCTGGTGCTGCGCTTCGTGCCTTTCTCCGGCAGCGACATCGTCCAGCGCCGCTTCCTGCGCATCCGCTATGCGCTCTATGCAGCGCCCGCCTATCTGGAGCGCTGCGGCGATCCGCGCGCGAGCGGGGACGGCACCGGCCATCGGCTCGTGACGATGAACAGCGCACTTGATCAGCTCCCGGACGTCGCGTGGCTGCGTGGCCGATGGCCCGCTGCCATGCCTGCCTTCCGCAGCAACAATCGCGAGGCACAGGGGGCCGCCTGCGTCGCCGGCGCAGGCCTGGCAGTGCTGCCGCGGGTAATCGGCGACCAGCTGCCGCTCGCACGACTGGAAAGCGAGGCGCCGCCGCCGCGCGACCTGTGGCTCGGCTATCACCAGGATCTGCGGCGGTTGCGCCGGCTTCGGTTGCTCGTAGACGCGCTGAGCGCCGCGTTGCCTAGCGAACTCTGAAGGGCATGCGTCATCGCATGGCGGTCGTGCGGAACTGGCCATGGCGTTACGCATTCGCATGGACAATCTGACGGGCGAACGATCATCAGGAGGTTCGACATGAAAGCCATCGGTTACCACCAGCCCGGCAGCATCGACCGCGAAGACGCGCTGCTCGACCTGGACGTCCCCGCACCCACGCCCGGTCCGCACGACCTCCTCGTCCGCGTGAAGGCGGTGTCGGTCAACCCGGTCGACGTGAAGGTCCGCGGCGGCAGCCCGGGGCCAGAAGGCGGCCCGAAGATCCTCGGTTGGGATGCGTCCGGCATCGTCGAGGCGGTGGGGGACGCCGTCACCCTGTTCCGTCCGGGCGATGCGGTCTTCTATGCGGGCGACATCACCCGCCCAGGCGCGAATGCCGAGTTGCACACGGTCGACGAGCGGATCGTCGGCCACAAGCCGGACAGCCTCGACTGGGCCGAAGCCGCCGCGCTGCCGCTCACTTCGATCACCGCGTGGGAATTGCTGTTCGACCGGCTGAACGTGCCGCATGGGCGCAAGCGGGCGCAGGGCAGCCTGCTCGTGATCAACGGCGCCGGCGGCGTCGGTTCGATCCTGATCCAGATGGCACGGCGACTGACCGGCCTCACGGTCATCGCCACCGCCTCGCGCCCGGAGACGATCGCCTGGGTGGAGCAGATGGGCGCGCATCATGTGATCGACCATCACAAGCCGCTGGACGAGGAACTTGCCCGGATCGGCCATCCGGAAGTCAACTATGTCGCCGGCCTCACCGCCTCGGACCGCTACCTGCCGCTGTTCCCCAAGATCGTCGCGCCCCAGGGCCACATCGCGCTCATCGACGATCCCAAGAGCTTCGACATCGTGCCGCTGAAGCGCAAGTCGATCACCGTTGCCTGGGAGCTGATGTTCACCCGCGCGATGTTCCACACGCCCGACATGATCGAGCAGCACCGGCTGCTGGAGGAAGTGGCGCACCTCGTTGACGCGGGCGTGCTGCGGACGACGCTGCGCGAGCGGGCGGCAGGCATCGACGCAGCCAGTCTCAAGCAGGTGCATGCGCTGCTGGAAAGCGGCCGCGCGATCGGCAAGACCGTGTTGGACGCGCTGTAATCAGCGCAATTGCCGGCATGGCTTTGGGCAGGTCATGCCGGCAAATAGGACCAAGATCAGTCCCCTGGATCATTTCGGTGCTTGCAACTGCGCTGCCCCCTCCCCGCTTAGTCGCCAATCAACACGGAAGCGTCGGAGGTAATTGCGAACCAGGGGCAGGGAATGTCCGCTTCTGGGAAGTGGGTTACGACCTCTTAATGACGGGAAGTGGGCGCGCAGCTGCCTCGAGCGCCTGCCTCCTGCCGTGCTCGGCCAGGCCTCGCCTCCCCGCGGTCCAGATTTATGGATTTGGTGTAAGGGGCGCTTCGGGCGCAGCATCTGGGTTTCGGGGCAACGGGAAGACAGGGGCTCAGGTTTGTCCACCTGAGCCCGTTTGACCCGTTACAATCCAATGGGAGCGTTCAGCTCGTGCGCTTTGCTGCCGTTCGCTTGCGCGATTGCAGAAACTCCAAGCGCGTCATTCCGGCCTTAGCCCGCTTGAGCCATCCGGCGGGCGTCGCTGGAACGGCGGCGGCGGAGGCTAAAACCCGCAGCCCCAAAACCAGCGATCATGAGACCCCAGGTAGCGGGTTCAGGGACTGCCGAAGGATCGAAAGTGGCGTTGCCGCCGTAAGAGCCAAGGCCTCGTGACACGCCGGTTATGGTGATGGTGTTGAGCACGCCGGCCTTCACCATCGCGTTAGTGAGGGCGAAAGACTCACTAGCCCCACAGCTACCCACCCCACGGGTCGTGCATACATTGTTATCAAGGTCGAAAAGCGTCCGCTCTGCGGTTATGCCGTTGAAGAGAACAGAGGTGATGTCGAGATCCGTCGACATCAGGAACGCAGTCTGCGTTACGCTGGTCGTCACCGACCCGCTTCCGGTGCCGTCCTGGCCGAGGGTGAATTGGAAGAGATCGATGAAGTCGCCCGCTGCAATGCCGGTGTGGCCAAAGGTCGCGGCGACAGGGCCGGAGAATGGATTGCCCGCGACAACGAACGTTGTTCCCGTAGGCTGGATGCCGGGAGTGATGATCGTGGTTGCCGCATTGGCTGCAGTCGCGCCGAGGATGCCTGCGGAGATCACGGCGACGGCCGCTAGATAGCGCTTCATACAAACTCTCCCTGCTTACATTAACAGTTCGTTAACGAACCTGATGTCGCCGGAACGTTTGGCTTTGGCCTCGGTTGCGCCACCTTGGATTGCATTTTAGCGGGACCTGTCCCAAAATGGAGCAGGTCGAACTTAGCGTTCAAGTCGCGGCCAAAGATCCGAGCTGCTGCACCTTTCCTCACCTCATTAGCCAAAGGGCTCGGAAGCACCCTGTCTCGCCGCCTCCGATCACTTGCAGAAAACCATTCACTTCGCTGCGCTGGCAGGCCGATGAGGCATCGTCCTGTGGCGGCGGCTTCTGCGAAGATTAGTTGGCCTGGGAACACCGTAAGGTGGACGAGCAGCTGCGGGCGTCGTTCACCGACGTAATGGTTGAGGGCGGGATCGGCTCCCAGCCTTCTTGGCGTGCTTCCTACGATCGGCTGCGTGCGGCTTCAGAACACCCAGGCTTGGCGTCCCCTCGACTCACCGCTGATCTGCTTGACCTTCGCTTCTGACCAAGTCAGGATACGCTAGAACCGATGGTTAACCATGTTTGCTGAGGACGCCATGATCAGACGATCCTGCCAGTTGTACAGGTTAGCTGTAGCTGACCTCTCCATCCCGCCTCAGAACGGACGCCCTTAAATGGGGTGGGGCAGCGAACGAGGTGTCGTCTATTTTGAACAAACTTGACCACCGCCTATTCCTTAGGTGGACTGGCAAGCGAAGGGCCCAGGGGTGTCTACCTGGGCCCTTCTGCTTTGGCACTTTGCGAGAGGCGCTTCTGATCCAACACTCTTTGGTGCTGTTGCTCCAGAAGATGCAACAGCACCAAAAGCACAGATTAACTTCAGGCCGTCTGGATCGAACGGCGAGCGCTGCTGGAACGACGGCGGCGCAGGCTGAAGCCGGCCGCACCGATGCCGCCGATCATGAGACCCCACGAGGCGGGCTCGGGGACGGCCGACGGATCGAAGGTTGCGTTGCTGCCATAGGAGCCGAGACCGCGCGAAACGCCGGTGATGGTGATGGAGTTCAGCACGCCAGCCTTAACCATTGCATCCGTGAGAGCGAAGGACTCGCTAGCTCCGCAGCTACCGACGCCGCGGGTAGAGCAGACGTTTCCGCCGAGGTCGAACAGCGTGCTGGCCGCAGTGATGCCGTTGAAGACGACCGAGGTGATGTCGAGGTCAGTGAACTTCAGGAAGCCCGTCTTGGTCACGCTGGTCGTGACAGATCCGCTTCCGGTGCCGTCCTGGCCGAGCGTGAACTGGAAGATGTCGGTGAAAGCGCCCTTGGCGATGCCGGTGTGACCGAACGTTGCAGCGACCGGACCGGAGAACGGATCGCCCGAAACAACAAAAGTCGTGCCCTTCGGCTGCGAGCTCGGGGTGATGATCGTGGTTGCAGCCTGGGCTGCGGTCGTGCCAAGAAGGCCCGCCGAAATGGCGGCAACGGCCGCGAGATAGCGCTTCATACAGTAGACTCCCTGAAAAGGTTACCAAGCCGTTAACGATGTTCGGCCGGAGGGCCGAACGCTTAGCTAAGTAATTGGTTCCATTCAGCAAAAATGCGACCAGCGGATACGCTTTGCCGTCTGCAGTCCGCATTTCTCCACATCGTTTCAGCTCTCCAGAATTTTTGCCGTGTTTTCAGCACGGTATGGCCGAGATGCGGTGGGCCCTTAGCGCAAACGTTACGCCGTCGCGGTACCGGTTGCTCGGGTCGAGAGCAAAATGACGGGGCTTTTCATGACATTGGACGCAGTGAATGCGGTTGCCGGACGTGCGTCAGCGGCAAGCGGAACGTTGGCGACAGAATGGCTGCACAAGACACCACGCGGGGCCCTAGCGGAGTTTGGGATTCAGATCGCCACAAGTTGTCAGCAACGATCTCAAGCAGCGGACCTGCTGAACAGAATGTATGGTTGGCGGGGTTATGGCCGCGATCACCAGATTCCCGAGGGGGAGGGTTGCACAACATTCCTCGCCGCCTCGACGGAAGGGTTGGTCGGCACTCTCACACTGACGGTCGACGGCGCTGCTGGCCTTGCCGCTGACCGTACCTTCGGAGATGTCCTAGACGCCTTTCGTGCCGCTCCAGGCTCCAGCATTTGTGAGCTGACCAAGTTCGCCTTTGACGCGTCCACTCCGGCTCGGCCCCGATTGGCCCACCTGTTCCACGCAGTGCTGATTTTCGGATCAGCAAAACACCAGTGCACAGACCTCTTCATCGAAGTGAACCCTCGGCATCGAGCCTTCTACGAAGCCATGCTAGGCTTTCGCCCTGTGGGAGACGCCCGCACAAATGAAAGCGTAAATGCGCCTTCCCATCTGCTCTGGCTCAGCGTCGATGCGATAAGGGCGAACATCAGCAGCCACAGGGAAGGGGACAGAAGCAATTCACGATCGCTGTATCCTTATTTCCTGCGGGAAGGCGAAGAAGCGGCGTTGGCCATGGCTCTCGATGAGATTGAGGGTACTCGCGCCATCGATCGCTATCCCTCTGGGCAGGCATAAACCGCACCTGGGTTGTGCCAGCTCGCGTTGTGGGTGGCTTCATCGCATCACTGAAGACCTAGGCGATCGAGTAGCTGGCAGTTTAGGAGACCGCTTTTCGACAGCGCAAAAGAGCCCGCCGGCTGCGAAGCTCGGCGGGCTCTTCTACCAGTCGACGGACGGGGGGTGCGAGAGCCCGCCAACTGCGTGACCTAGTACACTGTTCAGGGAACATAAAAACGAGCGTGGTCGAAAAAGGTTGCGAGATCAGAGCGAGTTATCTTGCGTCGTTCAATACCAAGGTGTGCAAACGAGCATGCGGTATGGGCCCTTATGCACCTAGGAGCCTCAAACTAGTTGCCGTTTTCCCTTTCCCCCCCACCCGGACCGCTCGCGAACCCGGGACCGGCCCCCAGCGGAGCCGCCAGAGGTCGCCCCGTTTGCGTCCGCTTTCGGGAGTGTCGATCAGTCCGCTGAATGGCGGCAATTGGGCGCATACTCGTCCCCTTCAAACAAGGACAGACCAGCTCCAGCAAGCCGGCGGCCTCCGCGTCAGGAGCCGTAATGCCAAACGGGCGTTCAATAGGGTGGGCAAGCATTTGAAAGCCACGGGAGACATCATGTCCGGTGAAGAAACGACGGCGGGCCGTGAGATTATCATGAAGGCCATCACAGCTCTGGAAGATGGCTATACGGTCCTGATCCGCCTCAGGGGGCGGGATCGCGGCATAAAGGCAGCCAGGATCGTGCCGGACCTGATGAGCTTCCGGGTCGAGGAGACCGACGGGTTTAGCTGTGATGTTGCGTTAAGTGCCGTAGAGCACGCAGCCTACAGCAAGGAGGGCGGTGCCGTTAGCTCGACGCCGAGCGCGGCCGAGAATGCATGAATGGTCATCTTGGCGAAGGTTGCGTCGCTGATTACAAGACACCCGCTTACAGCCGTGGGCAGCGCCGACTGGGCGCTGTTCGCTCATGATCGCTACTGGCGAGTGTGTTGAGTTTCCTGAACTGCGGGAAGTGAGCGCGCCGCAGCTTCATTCTCGTGCCTCCTTGGCCGCCCGCGTATCAAGGGCCACCCACTTTCTTACGGATCGGCATGACGGGACGGACCGCAGTTGCTCGGTTATAGAACGGCTGAAATCAAACAGGCGGAGACGCCGCATGGGAGCTCGTGAGCTGCGTTGAAATGGAAAAATCGTTGATCCGCTCCATTCGGCTTTCGCCGATTGCATCAGTTCTCACCGACCCCCGTGCAGACGACAATCCCATCATCGCGGCAAATCGGGCCTTCGAGGCGCTGACAGGTTATGCGGAAGCTGAGCTAATCGGTTGCAACTGTCGGATTTTGGCGGGCCCGGCGACCGAGCCCTCCCGCTCAGCTGCCCTCGCCCGCGGAATTGCTGCCGCCACGCCTCTGGTGGTGGAGCTGCTGAACTATCGGAAGGACGGGAGCAGCTTCGTCAACGCTGTGATGGTGACCCCCATCTTCGACGACAGTGGCGATCTGGCTTATTTCATGGGCACCCAGATGGCAGTCGGGGAACGGGGAAATGGCGCTGCGCTCGAATCGGAAGCGGAGCGCATTGCTCGTCTGACCCCGCAGCAGCAGGCGGTTCTGAGACTGATGGCGAAGGGCATGCGGAACCGGCAAATCGGAGAAGCGCTGGGTTTGAAGGAACGGACGATCAAAATGCACCGTGGTGCGCTCGTTCGGCGACTGGGAGTCTCCACAGCCGGAGAGGCAATGCGGCTCGCCATCCAAGCCGGGTTCTAAGCCTCTGCGGTTGCTGCAATCCTGCGGAACCATGATTCATGTTGCGCACACGTCCCGGCGCAGTATGCACTTTGGTACATATTGGCCAACCTGGGGGGGTTAGCACAGGGATTTGAGTCTTGGGATCTGATGACGCTAAGCCGCACGCGCCTGCAGAGACCTTTCAGCTGCTGGTCGATGCGATTACCGACTACGCCCTCTACATGTTGGATCCGAACGGCCGTATCGTCACCTGGAACAGCGGCGCGGCTCGCTTCAAGGGCTATGCCGCCGATGAGATTATTGGCGAGCATTTCTCGCGCTTCTTCTCGGTCGAGGATCAGGCGGCGGGGTTGCCATCGCTCGCACTTCAGGCCGCCGCGCGCGACGGTCGATTCGAAGCGGAGGGGTGGCGCATCCGCAAGGATGGTAGCAGCTTCTGGGCAAATGCCGTCCTGGACGCGATCCGAGGTGAGGATGGTACGCTCCTCGGCTTCGCCAAGATCACACGGGACATCACGGACAAGCGTCGGCTCGAGCAGGCCACCTTTGAAAGCGCGTTGCAGCTCCAGATGCTCGTCCAGGGCGTTCGCGACTATGCGATTTACATGCTCGACAAGCAAGGCAAGATCACGAGCTGGAACTCGGGCGCACAGGCGATCAAGGGCTATAGCGAAGCTGAAATTCTAGGGCAGCATTTCTCCCGCTTCTACACCGAAGCGGACCGCGCGCGCGGCGCACCAGACATCGCGCTTGAAACTGCCTTGGAGCAAGGCAAATTCGAGGCAGAGGCGCAGCGGGTACGCAAGGACGGCTCGTTGTTCTGGGCACATGTGCTGATAGACCCGATCTACAACGAAGCCGGCGAACATGTCGGATTTGCCAAGATAACGCGGGACGTGACCGAGAAGAAGGAGGGCGAGCTGGAGCTTCGCCGCACGCAGGAGGCGCTCTTGCAATCACAGAAGCTCCAGGCGCTGGGGGAACTCGCCGGCGGAATCGCTCACGACTTCAACAATCTGATGACGGTGATGCGCGGATCCGCGGACTTCCTGCTTAAGCAGCCCGATCTGCCGATCGAGAAGCGCATCCGATATCTGAACGTGATGCTCGAGACCGCCGAGCGAGCAACAAGCCTCACGTCGCAGTTACTGGCCTTCGCCCGCCGCCAGCCTCTTGAACCCGAGGTGATCGATCTAAGTGTGCGCTTGGATGCAATGGGCGAGATGCTCCAGCGGACGTTAGGCAGCCCTTACGAGCTGACGCTTGATCTTGCGCCGGGCCTTTGGACGGTGGAGGTCGACCCCGCCGGTCTCGAAGCAGCGCTGCTAAATGCCGTTCTCAACGCCCGCGATGCTATGCCCTCGGGCGGCCAAATCACGATCTCAACACGCAACCGCACTCGGGACGAAGGGGACGGCGTCCTGCTGGCGATCCAGGACACAGGGGAAGGAATCGCACCTGAGACACTGAAGCGAGTTTTCGAACCCTTTTTCACGACAAAGGCTACCGGAAAGGGCACCGGTCTGGGGTTGTCCCAGATCCACGGCTACGCCGTTCAATCAGGAGGGTCCGCAAGGATCGAGTCCGAAGTCGGCCAAGGCACGAGGGTGGAGCTCTGGATCCCGCGCACCTTGAAAGAGCACGCTCGTGAAGCGGCACCTGAGGCGCAAATGAAGCTTCCCGACGGTCTTCGGGTATTGCTGGTCGAGGATAGCGAACACGTTCGCTATTTCGCGCACCAGCTACTTGATGACCTAGGTTGTCGTGTTCTGGAGGCTGAGAACGGTCGCGAGGCCCTCGCCCTCCTTCAGGAAAACGAGGTCGATCTGGTCTTTTCCGACATCGTCATGCCCGTCATGAGCGGCCTGGAACTTGCCGGCGAGGTAAAGCGCTCGCACAGCCACGTTCCAGTGCTGCTCGCGAGCGGCTATAGCAGCAAGCAGTTCATCCCCCGCGACGACCGAGAGTTTCCCATTCTCCGCAAGCCGTACAAACTGGGAACGCTCGCCGCGAGCATCAACCAGCTTCTCGAGCGCAGCGAGCAAGGTCGCTGACTTGGTTCCTCCATAGGTTGATATACAGGAGGGTATAACGGCGGTGGACCTCATGGTGAGGAAAGCCGTCGATCCTCTATGACGCAGATGCCTCCCCCCTCCCCTTTCCCCATGACCCGCTCACACCAACTAGCGGTAGTCCAAGGCTGATCGCGGGCTGCGCTGAAAGGATGCCTGCTTTCGGGAAGCGCGCTACGGTTTCCGCACGGCGGGAATTGGGCGCGCACCTGCCTGGCGTCCCTGCCCGTCTCCCACTGGCCGCTATCGACCAGACCCAGTCGTTCGGTGGTCTGGCCCTGAACGGCAGCTTACCACAAAAGCTGCCGATGTTAGCTGAGGTCGCGCCAATCGCTAGAAGGCGAGCGCGCGCACCTGCGGGTGCGGCGGGCGGCTCTTCTAGTGGCACGCGCCCGCCCCCCTTACCTCAAGAGAAAGCCGCCGCTTCCCGTTTCCGCAGAACGGTGAGTTGGTCGCTTAGCTGACGCAGCACGCGGGTGCGATGCTGATAGGTGTTGTGGCGTTCTCCCACCCGACCGGCGACGAAATCGCTGGAGAAAGCCTTGGTCATGTCCGCCAGCGCAGCCTCGAGCACGTCCGCGTCCGATGCGGGGAGCGTGTCCGTCAGCGCGGCAGGCTCGTACGGCAGGGATTCGCTCGGATCGATGGTCATTGCGTGTCTCCTCGTTTGAGCGGGAGCACGAAGCATCTCTCAGTCGCGGCGGCGCTCAGGGCTGATGCCGCGATAGACGGGATATGGGGGCGACGCGCCGGCATGGAAAGATGCGGTGGCGCCAGCGCAGAGGCATAGGTCACCTGCTGTTCGAACGGCTTTGACCGAAACGGATGTCGCCCGCGATCCTGTGCCGCGCCCGTGCCGCTAGCGCATCAGCCCGGCCGCGCGGAGCGCGTCCTCGATGACCTGGCCGATCTTGTTTGCTGGAGCAGCCCGGCTCGGCCGCGGGCTCGTGAAAGCGGGCGGCGTTCCGGCATGCTGGATAACGGCAGCGGAAGCCGCGCGTGCAAGGTTGTCTGCTGGATGCGCCGAGCGGGCGGACTGGTCCGTGGCGATGCCCCAGAACTGCGCGATGCGCCGCGTGGACGAGATGTCCGCTTCCAGCATGAACGGTCCGGCGGTACCGCACGCGTCCGGGCCCTGGGTGGCCAGCGGCGTGCCGTGGCCCATGCCGTCGATCCGGTACTCCTCGATGACCTCGCGACCTTGCGCGTCGTGCCACACCGTCCGGCGATAGCCCTCGCCCTGTTCGACCTGCCGCGCCTCGGACGATGCATGGTGCAGCCCGCGCCATTGCTCGACGACAAGTGTGGCATTGGCGACGTGGACAGTCGCGTCGGCGGTGCCGTGCCATACCGAAAGGCGCGGCCAAGGCCCACGATGCGGCGAGGCCTGGGCGACCAGCGCGCCGAGTGCCGCTGCCGGCGGGCCCCCATGGGCGCGCATGCGGTCGAATGCCTCCGGCACCGAATGGGCCGTGCCAAAGGGCAGGCCCGCGATCACTGCGCCGCCGGCAAATACGTCCGGATAGGTCGCCAGCATCACCGAGGCCATGGCCCCGCCCGCCGATAGTCCGGTGACATAAATGCGCGCGGGATCGATGGCATGGGTGGCGACCATCGCCGCGACCATCTGGCGGATCGATAGGGCCTCGCCGGCGTCCCTGCGCGTGTCTTCGGGATGAAACCAGTTGAAGCAGAGGCTCGGGTTGTTGGCGCGCTGCTGCTCCGGATACAGCAGCGCGAAGCCGTGCGCATCGGCAAGCTGCGACCAGCCGGACCCATGATCATAGCCGGCGGCGGTCTGGGTGCAGCCATGCAGCACCACTACCATCGGCGCATCGGGCCCCAGTTGTCCAGGCACATAGCAGCGGCCGCGCAGGGCGCCGGGATTGCTTCCGAACGCGGGCAGATCCTGCAGGCGATCCGGCGCGCTGCCATTCCCCGGAAGCGCGGCCCCGCGCATGGCCGAGAGGCGCTCGATCGTATCCTTGACGCTTCGCACTGGGCATTCTCCTGGCCATGGCGAGCGCCGTGACAATGTAGGAATAGGCGTATGCTGCACTGCACAATGTCGGGTGCCGATCCTGAACCGCAAGGGGCAGTGGCCGAATCACGCGCATTTGGACGATGGGGAACGCTAAGGCGGCGATGACTGGCAAGTAGTTGTCCACGCTGCGAAATTGTACGGCTATCCCGTATTCTTCCCGCGGACACATCCAGCTGCCCGGCGCGTTGGCTTGACGACGACCTAGTGAATTGGATTGGCAACATGACTGAAGGGGAACCAAAAGCCGCACGGGCGCCCCTCTGTCAGCGCGACATTGATCGCTGCGGAAACAATCTCATCCGGAGTTATCCTGTCGATGGTGCCTGTCCTTTCGGCAACCTGATCAGTCTCATCGACGCAGCTGACCCCGCGCCGCCTGCAGATGCGCATGCGCGCGCGTCCTGATGCGTTGGGCGACGGGCATGCGATCGTTGAGCAGCTCGCGACGACTTTGAATGTGCCGGTGGCGATTGCGCGACTAAGCGTGGCGGAATGCACGGAATCGGACGTTCGAAATGGAACGCACCCTTGCCATTCGTTTGACCAAAGCGATGGCGCAGGATCGCGCGTTGACGGATAAGGATTTCATGAGTCTTTCGCCCGCGATCATGCCCCTCCGCTTCCTCGATCAGGAAAGCGACATCGCAGGGCGGATGCGCTGCCACGATTGGTCGACGTCCCCCCTAGGACCGCCCGAGACCTGGCCGCAGTCTCTGCGGCTCGTCGTAGGCCTGATGCTTTCGTCCAAATTCCCGATGTTCGTGGCCTGGGGGCCGGACCTCGGCTTTCTCTACAACGATGCCTACGCCGAAATCCTTGCGCATAAACATCCTGACGCGCTTGGTCGGCGATTCCACGATATCTGGTCCGAGATCTGGGAAGACATCGTCCCCCTGATCGATGCCGCGATGGCGGGGGAGGCCACCTATCGACAGGACCTTCCGCTATTGATGCACCGCCAAGGCTTCGACGAGCAGACCTGGTTCACCTTCTCCTATTCACCGGTGCATGGTGACAGCGGCGACGTGGAGGGCATGTTCTGCGCGTGCACGGAAACCACCGGGCGTATCCGCGCCGAGCAGGCGCTACGAGAGAGTGAAGCCCGCTTTCGCAACATGGCCGATCACGCCCCCCTGATGATGTGGGTCACGGATCCCAGCGGCTATTGCACCTATCTGAATCGCGCCTGGTATGAGTGTACGGGCCAGACTCCGGGTGAAGCAGAAGGCTATGGCTGGCTGGATGCCACGCATCCGGAAGACAGGGCCGAAGCGGAAAGGGCCTTCCTGGAGGCCAACGCGGCGCGGGCGCCGTTCCGAAGCGAATATCGTCTGCGCAGCGTGGACGGCAGCTATCGATGGGCCCTGGATGCCGCAGCGCCTCGCTTCGACGAGGACGGCGCCTATCTGGGCTATGTCGGCTCCGTCCTCGACATTGATGAGCGCAAGGCCGGGGAGGAACGGCAGCGCGAGAGCGAAGCGCGGCTGCGGAACCGCACCGATGCGCTGCCCACCTTCGTGTGGTTCGCCGAAGCCGATGGCGATGTCACCTATTTCAACCGGCGTTGGTACGAATATACCGGCCAGACGCCTGAGCAGGCACTGTCCACTGGCTGGGTCGCGGTGCTCCACCCGGATGACAAGGAGGCGACGGCGGCGCGATGGGCCGAGGCGCGGTCGAACGGCACGTCGTATGACGTCGAGGTGCGCTACCGCCGCAGCGACGGCGTCTATCGCTGGCACGCGGCGCGCGCGGAGCCGGTTGTAGATGACAGCGGGGCGGTCACCTGGGTCGGCAGTTCGATCGACATCCACGATCGGAAGGAAACCGAGAACGCCCTGCGCAGTAGCGAAGCGCAGTTCCGGCTGATGGCGGATGCGGTTCCCCAGATCGTTTGGATCACCGACGCGGACGGACGGACGGAATTCTTCAACAAGCACTGGTCCGACTATACGGGATCTGCCTACCACCCGGCCACAGCGTCGGGAGTTGCTGCGGAGCATGTGCATCCGGACGATGTGGCCGCGACCATGGCGGCTTTCGATTCCGCGCGACAGACCGGCTCCACCTTCCTGGTCGAACACCGGATCCGATCCGCGTCGGGCGACTATCGCTGGTTTCTCGTGCGCGGCGAGCCCTATCGGGATCCAGAAACGGGAGCCGTTGTGCGGTGGTTCGGGGCGTCGGTCGATATCCATGACCGCAAGACTGCCGAGGCGGCGCTGGTGCAGATGAACGAGACGCTGGAGGCCCAGGTGGCGGCACGTTCGGCGGAGCGCGACCGGCTCTGGAGCCTGTCGCAGGACATGCTCGCGCGTGCCGATTACAGCGGGATGATGTCCGCGGTCAGCCCGGCATGGCAGCGGGTGCTCGGGTGGAGCGAGCAGGATCTGCTCACCCGCGGCTACGCTTCCTTCATGCACCCCGAGGACGAAGCGCCGACGCTTGCGGCCATTCAGCAGATGAGCGAGACGCATCGGCCGACCCGCTTCGAGAACCGCATCGCGACCGCAGACGGCGGCTGGAAGCCGATCGAATGGACCGTCGCCCCCGAACCCAACGGGCTGAACTTCATCGCGGTCGGCCGCGACCTGAGCGCCGCAAAGGCGCGGGAGGCCGAACTGGAGGCCGCGCAGGAGGCGCTGCGCCAAAGCCAGAAGATGGAGGCGATGGGCAGCCTGACCGGCGGCGTCGCGCACGATTTCAACAATTTGCTCACGCCGATCATCGGCTCGCTTGACCTGCTCGTCCGCAAGGGACTGGGCAACGAGCGGGAGCGGCGGCTGATCGACGGTGCGCTACAGTCCGCAGAACGCGCCAAGACGCTGGTGCAGCGGCTGCTTGCCTTTGCCCGGCGTCAGCCGCTGCAGTCGGCCGCAGTCGATCTCGTCACGTTGATTGAGGAGATGGCCGGTCTGATCGAGTCGACGGTTGGCCCGAACATCGAGGTGCGGGTTGACCTGGCATCCGAGCTGCCACCGGCAATGGCCGATGCCAACCAGCTCGAGATGGCGCTTCTGAATCTGGCGGTGAACGCACGGGACGCAATGCAGGGCGGGGGCCAGCTGACGATCTCCGCCCGGCGGGAAAGCGTGCGAGGGCGGCATCCTTCCGACGTTGCGCCAGGCCATTATGTTCGTCTGAGCGTGCGCGACACCGGCGCAGGCATGGATGCAGAGACGCTCAAGCGCGCGATCGAACCGTTCTTTTCCACCAAGGGCATCGGGAAGGGGACCGGGCTGGGCCTCTCGATGGTGCACGGACTGGCGGCCCAGCTTGGTGGTGGGCTCACGATCGCCAGCGCCCCCGGCGAAGGCACCGAGGTGACGCTGTGGCTGCCGATGAGTGCAGTGGCGATCCGAGACCAGGAACAGGTTCCCGATCAGGTGGAAAGCGCGCGTGCCAAGGGAATTGCGCTGCTGGTGGATGATGAGGAGCTCGTGCGGATGAGCACCGCCGACATGCTCAGCGATTTCGGTTTCGAGGTGGTCGAGGTCGACTCCGCCGAGGAAGCGTTGCGCGTGCTGCAGACGGGCACCAAGCCTGACATTCTCATCACCGATCACCTGATGCCCGGCATGACCGGCGCAGATCTGGCGCACGAGGTGCGGGCGACCCTGCCGGCCCTGCCGGTCCTGGTCGTGTCCGGCTATGCCGAGGTCGAGGGGATCGCTGCCGATCTGCCGATCCTGACCAAGCCGTTTCGCAGTGCCGAACTGGCGGCGAGCCTGGCGGCATTGCTTCCCACTGGCGCCGACACGCCTGGCATTTAGGAGGCGTCTTCAACAGGCGGGTTCAGCCTCAATCCTCAACCCCGCGCGGCCGTTGCGCTTCGCTTCGAGAAAGGGATCTGCACCTCATAGCGTCCGTCCATCTCGTATGCGCGATGTTTTGGCTACACCAAATGTAAACAGCGCTTGGACGTTTAGATGCTCGAGAGGGACCGACCCGGAGTCACACGAAGGCGAAGCCGCAATGCCATCGCTCGCGTGTCTTCCACCCTTCGACCTAAGGCGTCGGCTATGAGCTCGATGCTGATGCCGGCTGCGATTCCGCTGCGTAGATCGTTGATGTTGGTTTGGGTCCAGCGCTGGTACGTGCCCGTCATCGGCCGAGTTTCGCGCAGACTTCATCACCTCGTACCCGGGTAGCCAGCTCCCACTTGCATCGGGCGCCAAGCCCAGACGAAGTCGCAATCTCGGCGAGCCCCGGCAGCACCATGATCGAACACGGGATCGCAGGTGCGTAGATGAAACGCCAGCACCAGCGGCATTCGGCCGAACCCAGATTTGACGGTGGCGTGCTCCAAGGCAAGGCTGTTTTCAGACTGGGCGGTGCGTCGCGATCGTCGAGGAACATCAGCGTGCCATCCTAGTCTGCCCATACGCGGTACAAAGGCCGATGCATCAGCTTCAGGATCGCACGTACGATGTCGTGCCTTCGAGATTGAATGACAAGCACGCCCCAAACTATTTCGGCTTCCGCATTTTTGGGGGGTAGCCCGCGCGTTCTGCTGTCCCCATATATGCTCTATCGCGCCGTCCTTCCCGAGCTTGGCCGCGACCGAGAGCATTGATGCTCCCGCTCTAAAGCGGAATGCTCTCATGGCTGCGATCCTCGATTTGCGTCCCCCGTCGCCCTTGAACCCTGCGCGTCCTCAGGCTGCCGCGAGGAAGACGGCCGTGCACGTCCCATTCCGCAGCGCCTGTCCTCCCAAGGGAGCGCGTCCGCTCCCTTCGCGCGTCCCGCGCTGACCACCTCTGCACGCGGGGGCAACCAGACCCCATATTCACGGAGAGCACGACATGGCCAAAGGACAGCAGCGCGGGAACCGCGAGGCACGCAAGCCGAAGAAGCCCGAACCGCCGAAGCAAAATGCTTCCAATCCCTCGATCAAGGGAACGCCGCCGGCGCAATCGCCTAGAAAGGGCTGACCTTCTTCCCGCCTGTTTTGAAGGGCGCGTTCCATCCCGCCGCCTTCGATCCTCTGCTGCGCCCGCATTCCCGGGCCAGTGACGCAAAGGAATGCCCATGTCCGCTCCGACGACGACCGAACCGGTGGCCACGCGCGCACCGAATCGCAGGCAGTTCCGCAGTTCGTTCGGGAGGCCACGCCCGTCGGCGGACAGTCTCGAGCGACAGAGCCGCGTCGCGCTGCTCGCCTGGAATCTCCTCGGCGGAGATTCCGCGATTCAATTCCTCAATAGCCATGACGACGCGCTGGGGGGGCGGCCGCTCGACCTTGCCGTTGCCAACCCGATCGGCTGCGAGGCGGTGGAGCAGGCGATCACCGCCCGCGCCGCGCGTCGTTGAAGCCTCAGGGTGCTGCTGACTATCCATCATCGCACGCGCTACCGCTATGCGCGGCCGGTATGGCTGCAGCCGCACCGGATGATGCTGCGCCCTCGCGGCGGACAGGATCTTCGCTTGCTCACGACCGAACTCCACTGCGTGCCGCCGGCGACGATCGAGTGGACGCAGGACGTGTTCGGCAACCTGATCGCGACTGCCAGCTTCGTCGAAGCGACCCGGGCGCTGACGATCGACAGCCGGATGGTGGTGGATCACTCCGCAAGCGCGTGGCCGGTATTCACCATCGCTCCCTCCGCGCACCACTTTCCCTTCGCCTATTCCGATGAGGAAATCGCCGATCTTGGCGGGATGCGGGTCCCGCAATATCCGCAGGCGGCAGACCGAGTGGGCGCGTGGCTGGCGCAGGTTAGCGGCACCGCGGCAAACGATACGCTGACGCTGCTGCAGACGATCAACACCGCGATTGCCGCCGGTCTCGCCTATCGGGTGCGGGAGGAAGAGGGTACCCAGTCGCCTGACGATACGATCGACCGGGGCAGCGGATCGTGCCGGGATTTCGCGACGCTGTTCATCGAGGCGGTACGGCACCTCGGCTTTGGTGCGCATGCGGTGTCCGGCTATCTCCAGCCCGACCCGGCGGGCGACCAGCACGGGACCACCCATGCCTGGGCCGAAGTGTATCTGCCCTGTGCCGGCTGGATCCCTTTCGATCCCACCCATGGCCGCATGGGCGGGGCGGGCCTCATCCCGGTCGCGATCGCGAGCGACATCGCCCGGATCCACCCGGTGCGGGGCAGCTATCTCGGCGCGCCCGAGGACTTTCTCGACATGCAGGTCGAGGTGACGGTCGAGACGAGCAGCGCGCCGGCCGGTGCCTTCAACGCTTTCGCCCTCTGAGATGCCCGACCCGAATGGACGCGCCGCCGAACTCGATCGCGCCTATCGGACGTTGTGCCGGGGCGCGCGCTTCGTAGCCGGCCCCATGGGGCAAGCCGCGACGCGGCCCGAGAGGGCCGTGCCGATCAGCCATCGGCACCGGTCGAAATGGATCGGCAACGGCCTGCGCGAATTGGATCGGTTCCTCCATCATCTGCTCGACGCGGTCGCGAACGCCCATGGCCTTGGTGCCGCGCCCGGCCAGCGGAACAGCGCCAACAAGCTGCGCGCGCTGCACGCGGCGCTGGGGCATGGCGAGGACGATCACGGCCGGCTGGTGGGACTGGGCGGCACGCGCGCCTGCCTGTTCCACTTTGACGGTATCCTCCGCGGCCGCGCGATGGCGGCGGCGTGCTGGACCGGCCTCGGCCGGTCTGGGACGGCACCGGCGCCCGAAACTGGCACGATGCTCGTCATTCTACCGGCGGACCTGCAGTGCGTAGCCCATTTCTATCGAGGGCTCGCCGACGATCTCGTGCAGTGTCCCTAGTAAATACGTGGTCGATCCCCATATTGATAGTATCGCGGCCAGCCTTGCCTGAGCAACGCCGCGGCTGAGAGAGAATCCTGCTCCCGCTCTTCGAAGGAGCAGCTCCATGTCCTCTTTCTCCCTGGTTCCGGGCTCCCCGAACGTGGTTCCATTTATCGATGGCAGTGCGCGTCGCCGGCCGGTCCTGTCCATTTTCACGCCGCGGCACGATCCCGCAGGCCCGCCCAGCCCGAAGTCCGCCTGAATGTCGCGCGTCGTCAACATCGACGCGGCCGTGCAAGAGGTGCTAGCTACCTGCGCGCAGCAACAGGTGCGGATCAGCGCGATTGAGCCAATGTCGCCAAGCGGCACGCATGTCGTCTTTTCCCGCGCAGAGGATGCCGAGCGAATCCGCCAGCTGTTTCAGGGGCGCCTGCTCGACGGTGCAGTGACGCGCGTCCGGCGCCCCGCACGGCGCATCTGATCGGACGATCAACTGCCGCGCCAGTTTACCCATCGCGCGCACCGAGGAGTCACCACGATGCACCCTACCGCCTTTACCTGCCGCGCGCAGGAAGCCCGCCAGCGTCAGCAGGCGACCGATGCCCTGTTGCCCAATGTTCGTGGAGTAGCGTTCATCGCAGCGGCAGCCTGGCGAAAGGAAGCGCTTGCGGCGGAAAAGCGCGAGGCGCGCGAGGTAGCCACCCGCCTGTATCGGACCGAATCGCGTCTCGAACGCTCCACGGAAGACCGCGACCTTAGCGAGAATCCGGATCGCGATTTCGCCGATCGACCGGTTTTGCGCGCGCTGGGTTGAGGCCAGGCGGCGCGCGCATCCGTCACGCGCCGCATCCCTTCGCCGCTGGCATGTCCCTCAAGGCCCGGATCCCGCACCTGCTGGCAATCGAACGGCCGCATGATCGGCATAACGGTAAGGCCGTGCAGCAAAATTTAGGCGATTACGACAGGACTGGCGAAGACCCACGGATGAAGCGCTACCAATTCCGCAAAGCTGATGTGGTCCTAGCCCGTGACTTCTCGATCGGGCCGGCGGCACACGTCCGGACCAAGAGGCCAGACAAATACCGGCATCCGAGTGCGTGCCAACGGCTTCAAACCTCCTCGTGCATCATAAGGCACGTCTGAAATGCCTTTGGTCATTTCAAGGGAAAGCAATGAGCAGTGTATCCGCGCCGTCGGTATACTCGGGAATCTAACTATGAGGACTCTCACGGCGGATGCCCCGCCTTCTTCCGGTCTGCGGCGTCAAGCGGCTTTACGACTACGGTAATCATGCGTTCGCTCCGGCGGCAGCGTGGCTCGAACCGCAAGCCGCCGCGCTCCTGAAACCTTGAGAACCGGGCGTCAGTTTTCTCGATTAGGCGCCGAGGTGCTTTAACACCCAAGCGCGCAAGGGAGGCGAAAGGAAGGTGCATAGGTATAGCAGTAGCATACATGCCGTGGGCAAAATCCAGACCGCGAGCGCGATACCGAGCAGGAACATCATGAAACGTCGGACGCGCGCGCTTCGTCGGCTCCATTGCTGCTTTTTGGATGAAGGTGAACGATCCAATCCTGCAGCGGCGTTCTTTCCCATGTCGAAACGCGCGTTTCCAGAGCCCGGATACCTCCGCCATTGCCAGCCGCGTTGCTACAATGTGGGGACCGCGCTTTCGAGCGTGGGACAGCAGCAGCGTTAGCAACCTGATGGTGTCCACGGATGATTTCGTCGCGTCGCATTGGCTGACCTCTAAGACAGTAAGCGGGAGCGCACAGTCTCTCAGTCGCCCGCGCCTAAGAATAGATTGCTGACGATGTATTGAATGTCGGTAGCCCCACTGCGATGTACAAGGCCTAGACAACTCGCATGAAGGCGATACGAGCAGGCACAAATGCTTATTCTAAAAAGACCGCTCGTGATAGAGGGTGTTGCTCGCGGCCACTCTAGGGTAATCGCTAGGGATCTTTACGAAGCTTTCTACTTTAGAGGGCCAAGCTGGCCCGATCTAGGTTTAGAGTGACGATCAGTCCGTCCGCAGACCATCGGCGTTCTATCGTTCCCCGAAGTTGGCGTTCGACGCTGCGTTCGACGAGTTGGCTACCAAATCCGCGCGTTCCGGAGGGCTTGATGACGACTGGCCCACCACGTTCTACCCATATAAGACAGATGCAGTCTCCGTCCGAATGCGAGGAGATGTCGAGCGTTCCCGCTGAGGTGGACAGCGCACCATATTTCATCGCGTTGGTGGCGAGCTCGTGGAACACCATGGCGAGACTGGCTGCTGCCACCTCGCCCACCCCCATGCGAGGCACGGCCACCCGAATTCGACCGCTAAAGGCGCCCGTCTCGTCATAGGGGGCGAGCAAGACGGAAATCAAATCGCCAAGCAGCGCGGCCGACCCCTGGTCGGCAGGCAGCGGCCGAACGAGATCATGCGCGCGGCCGAGGGCCGTGAGACGCTGGATGAGTTCGCGCGCCATGTCGGTCTTGGTCGATGTAGTCCGTGCAGCGATGCTCGTCAGTCCGGCGGCAATGGCGAGCAGGTTCTTCACCCTATGGCTCATCTCTCCAGCGAGGAGTTCGTGTCCTTCTTCTGCCTGCTTGCGGCCAGTGACGTCCAGGAAGATGCCGTACATGGTGCGCTCGACGATACCGGCATCTGCCCCCCGCCCGCGAGCAGCGATCCACCGAATGTCCTTGCTTACCAAGATACGGAAGTCGGTTTCATAGGACCCAAGGGTCGCGCGAGTCGCATGGAAGGCAGCGCGGACCCGGTCGCGGTCGGCGGGATGGATATGCTCAGAGAGGTTTTCGAACGTTACCGTCTCGCACCAAGGCAACCCCCAAAGCATGAAACCCCGCGCGTCCATCGAGAACCGCCCGTCGTCTACATTCCATGCCCAAAGCGAGACGCCGGCCGCCTCGATCGCCAAGTGCAGATGACTGGCATGCCAGGTATGCGCTGTATGGTCAGAATCAATGGAGATGTCAGTTCCTAACCTGGCTGCACGGGAGCTTAAACCTAAAGGCATCGCGCAGCAATAATGGTTGTGACATAATCTGATTATTAAATTGACGAGTCCATAGCGTTCTAATCGCGGTACATGCCGCGAACGACGTCGCGACTGAAAGATGCTTCGTGCGCCCGCTCGATCGACGAGACACGCATGACGATCGACCAGTGAAACTCACTCGTGTGCCGGGGACCTCCCCGCTATCGTGCAACGCCGCATCGGCGGCGGAAGCGCTCGAGGCGGCTCTAACAAACATGACCAAGGCTTTCTCCAGCGACTTCGGCGATGGCTGGGTGGGGAGCGCCACAACACCTATAAGCATCGCACCCGAGTGCTGCGTCGGATGAGCGGCGAACTCTCCAGACCGCGTGAAGGCGAAGCCGCTGCATCTTGAGGTAGAAAATGATCCCGCTGGCAGGCGAGCGCACGACGGAGGCGCTCGCCTCTGCCCGTCGCTCCGGAACTTCGTCCAGCGCCCCCCTACAGCGGAGCTAGCGGCTGTCAGCATGTCCGCAATCAGACGTCCGCTTTTGCGCCGTGATTGGCCGGGAATGCGATTCATCCGGCGTTGAGCGCCGATGAGGTGCCTGTCTGCAACTGGCTAGTTGCAGCCTCCGCACGGGGGCGACCCAGCAACTGCTGAATGTCGGCTCGCGGGAAGACCTGACGTTCAGCCCGCAACTTGGGCATGGCGGCTGTGTCCCACTCCCGGTCCTTGGCGAGGTGGATCTGAGGGCTGTGCGCCTGGGGCCGCTTGTGGGTGATCAGTCGCCTTGCTGGCCGCCTGCGAGTAGGTGCGCAGCTGGGTGCCCCCTCCCCTGCCGGCGCGTCGGGACCTCCTGCGAACCAGGCTCGCGCCATGTCCGCTTCTGGGAAGCCTTCGAGCACCTTCTAACGGCCGGAAGTGGGCGCAAAGCCGACCGGCTGGTGCGCGCGACACGAATGGCGGGTTCCAGCAAGAGCCGCCGCTCACTTGAACGACGCTGACTGTCTTGAGCTGGTCGCCAGCCGACGCTCACCGCCTGATTGGAGCGATGTTCTGCGCCTCCGCTTGAGACCTATCCTTTAACTTGCTGCGTTTGGCGCTACGAATCTTCCATTGCGTCCGCCAGAATGCGTACACTGCCAAGCTCCCGAGCAGAGCCAGTGCGACGCCGGACACGCTCATGGATAGCTTCCAGAGCACACCTCCAGCCTTGGCGGCGTGGATCGGATAGAGCTTCTCGCGGATCGAAGCCACAGTGCCTCCCTCAGCGGGATCGGCGCGGCCCAGGATCGCCAGCGTGGCGGGATCGGCATAGACGAAAGTGCGGCCGTTCGGCGTCCACTCGAACGGCTGCCGCAGCCGCAGGACGATCGGAGCCCCGGCCTTTCGCGGCCATTGCAGGCGACGGAGTTCAGCGCCGGGGAAGATCGCCGCTGCAGCCTCGAACAACGGTGCCAGCTCCCGCGCAGCCGGTGCCGCGCGATGCCCTTCCAGCTTCGGCGGGCGCGGACGGGCCTCGGCAAGCAGACTGCCGCTTAGGGCGGGAAAGACCATCAGCACTCCCGTCACAAGCGAGACGAGCAGCAAGGGCGCGGCCACCACGCCCAGGTCGCGATGATGGTGGACGATCGCGCCGGACTTCATCGTCGCGGGCCAAAGCCGCAGGCGAAAGCGACGGCGCGTCCGCCACCACAGCAGGACCCCGGTGACGACGAAGAACAGCCCGACGAGACCGGCGACGCCGGTGATCGTCTCCCCCGTGTCGCCGATCAGCAGGCGATGGTGGAGATCGAACAGCCATAGCTCAGGCCGCTGCCACGTCGCCGACCAGCGGGCAACCGTCTCGCCAGCCTGGCTGAGATAGGCGCCGCCGCCGCCCCTGAACAGCACCTGGTGGACTCCGAGACCGTCGCCCGCAAAGGTGATGCGGTCGATCGGCCGTTCCCCGTCGGATACCAGGCGTACGACCTCGGCCAGCGCGGCCGGATCGGCACGCACCGGATCCCCCGCATGCGCCACGAAGGTGAGCTCGTCCCGCCACACGAGCAGCGTGCCGGTCAGCCCCAGCACCGCGAGCAACAGGCCGCCGATCGCGCCGATCCAGCGATGCAGCAGGGCGAGGATATGCATCAGAACCCGGCCTGCCAGCCCAGCGTAAAGTTGCGGCCGCGCCCCTTGTAGAAACGGGCATTGTCGGTCGGCCCCTGCGTGTCGCTGTAATAGGTGACATAGTCGGTGTTCCCGAGGTTCTGGACACTCAGCATCATGCGGCCGATCGGCAGGTAATAGGCGACATAGGCGTCGAACAGCCGATAACCGTCGAAATCATTGGCGATCGGCTGCCCCTGGAACCGGCGCGACAGATAATAGCGGCCCTGTACGCGCGCGCTGAAGCGTCCGCGGGCATAGTCGATGCTGAGGTTGAGCCGGTCGGGCGAGATGTTGGCGCCGTCGAGATCGGCATCCATCCTGCCGTCGCCATTGGTATCCGTGCGCCCGCTGACATGGGCGAAGCCGGTACCGAGCTTCAGCCCAGGCAGTGGGGTGCGGACATTGAGGTTCACTTCCAGGCCCTCGATGTCGATCGGCTGGCGCATCACGTTGAACATGCCGTCGCTGGCGCGCACCAGCACCTGGCCGAGGTCGCTCGACGACCAGTAATAGGTGGCGCTCGCCTCCAGCGGCCCCTGGTTCACCTCTATGCCTAGCTCGCGGTTGTTCGACACGACGGGCGTCAGGTCGAGGAAGTCAGCGATGCGAATATTGGGCTGAGTGATGCCGCGCAGGACGCGCCCAATATCGGCAATCGTATAGCCTTCCGCATAGCTGCCATAGGCGCGGATGCCCTTGATCGGCTCCACCACCACGCCGCCGTTCCACAAGGCGCGCTCGAACGACGGCTTGCCGCCGGTGACCGCCCGCGCACCCGCGCTGGCGAGCGTGGTATAATCGGGAATGTCGAGCTGGACATTCTCGTAGCGCACGCCCCCGGCCAGCCGCACGATGCCGTCGAACAGCTTAAGATTGGCCTGCCCGAACGGCGCCAGGCTGCGGAAGTCGGTCTGCGGCACCCAGGCGCGGCCGGTCTGGACGAGATCCTGTTTGGTGCGATCGATCAGCGCGTCGAACCCTGCGGTAAGCGTCAGCGCCTCGAACCCCGGCACGGCGCGCTCGTAGCTGACCTTGCCGCCGATCTTGCGCGATACGTTGCGCGACTGGTCGAATAGCGAGCCCACCGGTGCGATCCGCGCGTCCTGGAACGTCGCCAGGATGCCGCCGGCAAAGGTGTCGCTGGTGCGGTTGTAGAAGCCCTGCAGCGTGAACGCGCCGCCCGCCAGATCGCCGTCGGTGAGCGAGGCCGACACCATCTCGGCGAGGCCGGTGGAGGGCTGCCCCGGCGTCTGCCCGCGCCGGCTGGTGGCGGGAATGCCCAGCGCACGATCGCCGTCGACCGGGAGATAGTGGTTGTTGCCCTCCAGCCGGAAGCGGTTGGCGATCACCTCGATGCGGGCGGTACCGGAGATGTCGAATCCCGCCCGGCCGAAGAAGGAAAGGCTGTCGGTATCCTGGATCTCGCTCTGGTTGCCGTCAAGCCCGATGCGGCGCCCGCGCCCGTCGAGGAACACGCCGCGCCGTTCGAACGCCGCGCCCGCGGTGGCATCGAACCGGCCGCTGCGGACGCTGACCAGGCCGGCGACCTTGCCGCCGAGCGAATCGCCGGAGAAATCGTCGCCGCTATTCGCCTGGAGCAGGGTCCGCCCGCTCCAGCCACTTTGCTTGGGCGCACCGACGGTGACCTGATTGACCACCCCGCCCGTCGCCCCGATGCCCTGCAGGGCGTTGGAACCGTAGATCACTTCGACCCGGTCGATGAAGAAGGGATCGATGGTATAGCCGTCGCGCGCGCCGTCGCGGATCGGCGTCGTCTGGGGGATGCCGTTGATTGCGTAGAGCGGCGATCGGCCGCGCAGCGTCTCGCCGAAGCCGGTGATCTTCTCGCGCGTCGGCGAGAAGGACGGGAGCAGCGCGGACACCGCATCGACGGTGGAACCGGACACCGCAACCTGACGCGACAGCGTCTCGCGATCGATCACGTCCACCGTCAGCGGTAGTGCGCTGGCCGGCAAGTTGGTGCGTGCGGCGGTCACCACGATACCCTCGCGCGCGGTCTCGAGCTCGTCCTCGCCGGCTCGGCCGTCCTGCGCCTTAGCACTTCCCGTCCAGATGGTAGCTGCGGCGATAACGCCGATGGCGAACTTCATCGTCTTCCCCTTTCGGGGTGCGATAGAAAAGAACCTGACGTTTTGCAACAGCCTCGCATTAGCAGATATTTCGCAGTCCCGCTTTTCTGTCGCCGAGCCCTAATCGGCCGCCTTCCGCAGCGATTGGTTCCGGACAGGTCATGAACCTGCTGAAGCGCCCAATCGGGTGCCAAGCCGACTGCGCGGGATTAGCGACGTCATTGACGGGTTTCAGCGAAAACCGACGTTCACATCAACGGCATTGAACAACTGGATGTGGTCGACTCCTGCCACTCCAGGTAGCCAGCAGCCCCCCCTTCGCACCATTCGATCTGCGTCCGCTTTTGGAGGGCCCGGTTAGCCCGCTGAACGACTGAAAGTGGGCGCGTAGCGGTCGGCAGTCGTGCCAGATCGTTCCTGGCAATCTCACAAAAGTGTGGGGAAAAATGTGGGGGCGCCTTTTGCGGCCTCATGAATTTATTTGTAGATTGAATGACTTAAGGCCAATCTTAGGCTTCCTCCCGCTCCGCCACGCCACCTGCGCCCCTCTGGGCCCACCCAAGTCTCTCCCGGGAAAGTACTGACTGGGCAGTCTTCTCAGTTGGCCGAATGTTATCCCGTTCGAACATCTTCCCCCGCGCAGTGTGGGAAATATGTGAGGAGGAAATGAGCGAAGGGAGCATGGGAAAGCTTACGGCGCGCGAGGCTGCCTAGCGGGCCCATAAGGAACGCGAGAAAGCTTGACGAAAGGCGAGAACTACTGGATCGCGACACTAAAATTTCCGGGACACCCGGAATGGCCGATCGCTTGTTTGGCGCTGGAAGCGCTCATGTTCGCCCCCCGCCTTCTGTACTCAGCTAACCTTCCTGGCGGGATCGCACCCTCCAGTTCCGCAAACACCGTGTCCTGATCCCCACCAAATCGGCAGCTAGCGCCTCCACCCGAAACATATTTCTCAGGCGCGGGAGGAGTTTCGCCCATGAGGGATACCTCCCTACGCGTTCTCATCGCGCCTCAATTCCCTGCCCACCAGATTGACATGGCGGAGCGTGGGCTCGTAGCATGCCGTCAACATGAACCGTGCCGGCGTGGCTTGTTTGCGGCGGGACGCGTAGGAATAGAATAATCATAAATGTCCTATTCAGCTCCTGAGCTACCAAAGAAGCAGCCGCGGGCAACATGTTTGCTGGTACTAGGCAGTCATCGCTCGGGAACAAGCGCGCTTACGAGAGTACTAGCACTTCAAGGTTGCAGTCTCCCCAAAACCTTGATGGGGGCAGGCGTAGGCAATGACTTGGGGCATTGGGAATCCAAGGCGATCGCCGCCTTCAACGACGAGCTGCTCAACTCAGCCGGCTGTTCGTGGGATGACTGGCAAGCGTTCAACACAGACTGGTATCGCTCCCCTCTGGTAGCGCAGTTCGCGCGGCGCGCGCGCAAGCTGCTCCGACAAGAGTTTGGGGATGAAGCACTGTTTGTGCTCAAAGATCCGCGTCTGTGCCTGGTCGCGCCTTTCTGGCTGCGCGTCTTGGAAGAAGCGGGTGTGAAGACGTGCATCGTCATGCCGCTTCGCGCGCCCGCTGAAGTAGCGGGTTCATTGCATCGCAGGGACGCTACCAATATCTGGACGGGCAAACTGCTCTGGCTGCGCTATGTTCTCGAAGCGGAAGTGGCCACACGGGGCCATGATCGCTTGGTTACTACATACGCACAGCTTTTAGGTGAGTGGCGGACCCTTGTGAGCCGCACCTCCGAGCATTTTGACCTTGTATTTCCGCGACAAACCCCGAGCACCGGTCGCGAAGTCGACGACTTCCTTGTTCCAAAAAGCGAGAATGCCCCCCCTGCGCCGCCGCGCCGCCGCCTACCAAACGATGGTGGGTTCGACCTCACCGGCTGGATCGACGACGTCTACGAGATATTCCATAGATGGGCTCAGACGGAGGAAGACCCTAAAGACCATCCGCGACTGGATGAGATCAGGGAGCGTTTCGATCAGGTGAGCCACGCGCTCGGCCCCATCTTTTCCACTGCTGAAAACAGGGGCAACCCTGGTGAAGGCGAACTCATGCGACGCGAGCTGGGTGATTTGCGCGCGAGATTGCAGGAAGCGGAGAGCGGGCGGCAAGAATTAGAACGGCAGGTGCAGGAGCTGGCCGCCGAAAAAGCGGAACTTATTGCCCGACATGCTGACGCCGCCGCGCACATTGCGCAGCTGGACGAGGATAGGACGCGGCTGGCGTCGGATCTGGAGCAGGCACAGCGCCAGACGCAAGCGCTTGAAGCGGAGTTGGAGATCGCGCGCACGCGCTTGAGCCAATTCACCGCGGAGAGTGAGGGGCATAGGGACACCATAGGCAGATTTGAGGAGCATGAACGCACGCTCTCTGCTGAGCTGGATGCCGCAAGAGCGCGAATCGACGCCCTGACGCGGGACGTGGAAGCAGAGGCCGGAAGGTTCAGTGACGCTCACGGCAGAGTGCAGGCGCTCGAAGCTGAGCTGGGGATAAATCAGGCACACGCTCAGAATTTGGGCGCAGAGCTTGGTGCGAGCAGGGAACACGCGCAACGCATCGAAGCCGAACTGGAGATTGCAACATCCCGCGTACGCGACCTCGATGGCGAGAAGCAGGCGCTGGTTGGGCAATGCCACCATCTTCAGCAGGACCAGCAGGAAAAGGAGGCTGCGCTGGCGCAAGCGGCGCAAGAACGTGCCTCGCTGCTCCAAGATCTGGAACACGCGCTAGCAAGGGCCAACCATCTCAATGGTGAACTTGAGACCAAGATTGCAGCCGTTAAAGACGCAACAGACGATCGCGATAGACTAGAGCAAAAGATCGCGAGCCAAGCCGCGCAGACCGCCTCGTTCTGGAAACGTCTGAAGTGGCTGGCTCAGGGCCCGCGAGAGGGCGGCTGAGGCTAGTCTATCGCCGACGCGATTTCGGATCACTCATTCATCCCGGCAGCTCCGTCCGTAGCGTCATTCATCGGGCTAACAGACACGACTGCCAGCAGCTCCGGATCTCCGATCGATCGCACGCATGAACCTAGGCAGGAGTTGCGAGAGCGCTCAGCCTACATAATGTAGGCATACTTCAAGCCGGGAAGTCCGACCGTTCGAACAATCCTCCCGCTGCGAGGAAATGCTCCGCGTGTCGGCAATGCCCAGCCAGCGCCGTTGTCAAGCAAGGGGCGGCAATTGCGACACGCCAGTACTTGCCTGCCAGCCCCGGACAACAAGCTCCCGGTCTCATGCCCGTCGGCACCCTTGCGAGCGCTCCGGGGGGTTGCACGGCCCCGCCACCGAGGATGCCCCCTCGAAATCCGCGCCACTCTTAGGCCAATCCTCGCGTGCCAAGCGAGCAGAACGTCATTCCTCCTGGACTCGGTCAGACCAAGAGACGTCCGCGGGATACCTTAGTCAAATTGCCTCCATCCGACACGTACTTCTGCTTGTACCGCGAGCAGCTACGCTGAATAGGCAGCCCCTGGAGGAACATCTCGCCAGTACTGGCAACGCTTGCTGCTAGACCTCTTCCTCCAGCAGCGCATCTACCATGAAGCCCCAGACATTCTGCGCGTCATTGAGATGCGCTTCCCAGGATTCTGCCGGTCCGACGTTGCGAATTATCTCCGCCCCGGCCTGTGCCATTCGTACATCAGGATCGCGCAAGGCCTTCAGCACAGCACGTACGCGCTCCCTTGCGAAGTCCTGCGCCTTGGCATCCAAATCTTCCCAAGGCGGACCGCCGGTCGCCGAAGTCAGGGCACGAGCCGCGCCATCGATAAGGCTCATTCATACTCCATTTTTCTGCTTATCGGTCCAGTTTTCTGCCAAGCACCCGTTGTGCCAGTCAAAACATCCAGGACGCTTCTTACCACGGAAAATATATCCTCTGATCAACATCGATATCAACGCGCATTGATCACAACCGATGCACTGCTCGCGTTATCGGTTGGACAGGATGTCGTCATGGCGGATCGACGGGCCGGCTCAGCCATCGCGTCAACGCCTACAACGCCAGCGTGGGACCTGAATATGTGGTTCGATGGCCAGCTTGTCGCCGACCGCTTGGGGGACAAACGCCGCAACCCGCACGCAAGCCGATACAAGCCGCATCGAAAGGGAAAAAAGCTTGGCCCCTCGACCGGGCTTGACTATCCACGCGGCACCTGTGGGCTTGCAGCCCTACCTCTGGCACCTTAGACGTGCGCCTCAGCAGATCGCTAAAGCGATGTGCCTCAGGAGACTTGTGTGGTCGATCCCTATGGTGGCGTTCTAGTCTATGGCGGAGGTTTAATTGGCGGCGCTGCTGCCAAGGCGATCTCCAACGTAGGCTTGCCCGTGACTGTGGTCACCCGAGCACCGTCCTTGCAACATTCCGATGCGATAGACTGGCAATTCGGCGACCTGAATACCGACAGAGCGGACGCGTTCGTGGCGAATCGGCAAGCGATTGTCTATGCGGCCGGCAGCCTTTCTCCGGCGTCCCAAGTTCCCAGCATTGCGCAATTGCTGACGACGCAAATCCTTCCGGTCGTCGAATTGGCTGAACAGGCAGCCAGGCTCAACGTACCCACTTTCGTATTTATCTCCTCGGGCGGCACCGTGTACGGCATGACCGATATCGTGCCAACGAACGAAGATGTCCGAACGGCTCCGATCAATGCCTACGGCATGATCAAGGTGCAAACCGAGCAGGCGCTCATGGAAGTTGCCAGGCGGTCTGCCATGCGGGTGGTCATCCTGCGGGTGTCAAATCCCTATGGTCCGGGGCAGCAGGGGACCAGAAGGCTGGGCTTCATTGCAGCCGCCATCGAAGCGACCTTGCGGAAGGAGCCGCTTACCATTTGGGGCGACGGCCTGAGTACAAGAGACTTCGTCTACCTGACCGACGTTGCGCAAGCCGTGCTGCTTTCGGTGGGTTATCAAGGCGAAAGCGGCATTTTCAATATCGGCGCGGGACAAGAGACGTCGCTGCTTCGCATCACTGAGCTTGTGGGGCAATTGAGCGGCGTGCCCCTCGCAATTCGGCATGAACCTGCGCGATCGGTAGATGTGCGCCGCAGTTCGCTCGCCATCGGCAAGGCCAGGACGCTGCTGAATTGGAGTCCGCAAACATCCCTTGAGAGCGGGATCTTGGCCACCCTCAATCATCAATAGCGATGATCGGCCTGCGTCCATCAATTGGGAGCACAGGGAAACACCCTGCAGGGATTATGACACATGCTGTTTTCAGCTACTTTTCTGGGTTTTGATTATGTCTGATGCCGCTGGAAACACCTACAGGACCGCCCTCCGTCGCTTGCTGATGCGCTGCGCACCAACGCGCATGTCACCTATAGACGCGGCATATTATTCCGCCAGATATCCAGATATCGCAGAGACTGACGCCCGCCGGCACTTTAGCCGCAGAGGCTGGCGCGAAGGTCGCTCGTCTGCTGAATATTTTGACACGATGGCTTTCATCGTCGGGGAGCGGATGGCGGTCGTGAAGCGTCAGGCGAACCTGAACGATCGCCCGTACATACGCGCGGCCGCTTCGAACACGTGGATACCAGCACCCGCGCGCAGCTTCGCGCAGGACTATGTCGACGTCGTCGATTCCGGCCTCTTCGATCGCAGCTTCTACGCCATCAGCTATCCGGAGGTTGTCGGTGATGCGGTAGAGCATTACCTCCGCTCGGGCTGGCTAAAGGGTCATAATCCCGGGCCCAACTTCTCGACTAGCGCCTATCTGGAGCGGTACCCGGACGTTACCCGCGCGGACATGAATCCGTTGCTGCACTTCATACGTTTTGGCCGGAATGAAAGCCGGGTCGCGCAGCGCCCTCCCGGCATCCACGCAGACGTCGCAGCCTTGGCATCGGCCGAGCCCTACTGCCCCCCGATTGAGGAAAAGCGCCGCGCGCTCCAGGCTGAGATCAGCACGAGGCTGCTGCCACCTGTCTCGAAAAGTCGGATCGAAGGCCCGCTCATTTCGCTCTTGGTGCCGGTGTACAACGTCCCAGTCATCTGGTTCAGGCAGATGCTGGATTCGGTTCTTCACCAGACCTACGGCAACTGGCAGCTGTGCATCGTCGATGACTGCTCCACCTCCGCCGAGCTCCGACGTCTGCTTGGAGACTTAACGGCATTGGACAGCCGTATCGCCGTTACTATGCGTGCAAAGAACGGCGGGATTTCCGCAGCTTCCAATGACGCCCTGGCATTGGCGACGGGGGAATATATCGCGTTGCTCGACAACGACGATATGTTGACAAACGATGCGCTGGAAGAAATGGTAAAGGCAGCTCTCGCGAACGATAAGCCTGAATGGCTATATAGCGATGAATTCAAGATTGACGAAAGCAATAGCGTCTCAGATCTGTTCGCAAAGCCGGACTGGTCGCCGTCAATGTTGCTTAACTATATGTATACGGGCCACTTCACTTTATACAAGACGGACTTGGTCCGGAAGGTTGGTGGGTTTCGCTCGCAATATGATTTCTCCCAGGATTATGATTTAGCGCTCAGGATCTCGGATCTCGACGTGAACGTTGTTCACGTCGAGAAGTATCTGTATGCGTGGCGTATGATCGCGACATCGGCCGCAGCCGGTGGCAAGCCGACCGCGCGGATTAGCAACATAGCCGCTCTGCAGGATGCTGTGGATCGCCGAGGCTGGGGGGGCGAGGCGGTCGCGTTGCCAACGGCCAATCGTGTGGTTCGCGACGCCAACGCTGAAGCACTGGTTTCGATCATCATTCCGTCCGACAACGAACGCAACATCAGCGCGTCGATTGACTCAATCATCGCGGACACCGCTTACGAAAACTATGAAATTATTGTCGTTACAAACTCTCGAATCGTCAACGAATTGGCTGCCGCCTATAAAGACGAACGGGTAATATGGGAAAAATACGACAAACCATTTAACTTTTCTGACAAGTGCAACGCGGGTGCTGCGGGCGCCCGCGGCGAGCATGTCGTGTTCTTCAACGACGACGTCCGGGTCATTTCGCATGATTGGATAGAAGCGCTGCTCGAGTACCTCACCTTGCCAGGCGTGGGCGCGGTTGGGCCGAAGCTGCTTTACGAGAATGGGCTGATCCAGCACGGGGGTATGGGCACCGGCATGCGTCGACTCGTCGGCACCGTGTTCCATTGCTACCCGGACAATTCATCGGTTCACTTCAATTTCGCCCAATGCGTTCGCGACATTTCGATTATCTGTGGCGCGCTCATCGCCATGACGGCGAAGTTGTTCAAGGAAATTGGTGGTTTCGACGCGGTGCATGCCCCGATTGGGCATTCCGACGTGGATCTGTGCTTCAGGGTCCGAGAAGCGGGCTACCGCTGCGTATATACGCCTTACGCCAAAATGGTGCACATCGGCCACGTGTCGATCGGTGAAGAAGAGGCCGTCCCGAAGGCCTTCAAGCGAGACAAGTCCGAAGTCTTTCTTCTCAAGCGCTGGGGCGACTATGTAGCACACGATCCTTACTTCACGCCCGCAATGCGGGCGTTGACCTACATCGATTCCCCCGAGGATTTCCAGGTCTTCGCCGGTAGCGGCAGTGGCGACGAAGGAGACGTTCTCATTCTGTCGCACGATCTTACCACCAGCGGCGCGCCCAAGGTAGCCTACGATCTAGCCGTGTTGATGAAGAGCCGTGGCTATTTCGTTACCGTAGCTTCGCCCACCGACGGACCATACCGCCAGCGCCTTGTGGAACAGGGCATTACGGTGATCATCGACGAATTGATCCTTACCGGGCACGAGAGTTCAATGGTGCTCGCCCGCAGCTTTGATCTTGTCATTGCCAACACGATCGTTTGCTGGCCGGCGGTCAACGAGTTGGCGAAGACAACGCCGACATATCTCTATTCCCATGAGACCGAGCTGGTCCATCATTTCGCCAACACCTATCCCGGCTTTGTGGATGCGCTGCGCAGCGCAACGGAAATTTGGTGCGGCAGCCAGCATGCGGTAGACGCGCTCGCGCGCTACAGCCTGGCCCCGATCATCGTGGAATATGGCGTCGATGACATTGCTGGCGAGAAGGGCCGCGCGACTCACGACCACGTGGGTGATGCGATCAGGATCGCCGTTTTTGGTTCGATAGAGCCGCGCAAGGGCCAGGACTTGGCAATTCTGGGCATGCAGAGTATCGATCCAACAATCCGTCAACGGGCGGAACTGACGTTGTACGGCCGGACCCTCGATGCGGCATTCCGCGAGGCCGTTGAAAATCTAGCAGCGGCGACGCCGCAGGTTCGGTTGGGTAACGAACTGAATTACGAGCAGTACCGTGACAAACTCGCCGAGGCCGACATCGTACTTGTATGCTCGCGCGACGACACGCTGCCGCTCGTCTCGCTGGATGCGCTTGCGTTAGGCAAAGCGGTGGTCTGCAGCGCCGCGACCGGTACGTCTCGATACCTTGCGAACGAGCGCTCGGCATTAATCCTAGAGCACAACAACGCGGCGGAAATCGGCGCGGCGTTAAGTCGGCTGATCGCTGACGCAGATCTGCGCCGCAAACTCGGCGATGGCGCGCGTGCGGTTTTCGAAGCGAGCTTTACGTACGAAGCATTCGGCGCACGCGTCTTCGATCGCCTACATCTTCCTGTTCGGCCGTTATCGAAGACCGCAGCCGCTCAAACCAGATCGCCCCATACATCGGCCTGATTGGGAATGACATAATCCAGGCACTCAGTGCCTGGAGCGAGGAATGGGATAAGGCGCGATATCGCCAATGCGTTATACGACGCTTGGCAATATCGTGATCCCTTGCCACAGCGAGCGTGATACCGGGCACGAAGACTGCCTCTTCTCAAGCGCGCACCGCAGCGCCTTAGCGCAAGACGTCCGCTCGCTGATCGATATCAAAACCATATCCTTCGAAACATGGGAGCGCGTGGGCAGCAAGCAGCCGTCCAGCTGAAGCCGGCTGCCGCACATTCCGCCTGCGGAGCTTCGGGCGTTTGCTCACGGCGCCACGATGCTGGTAAGCCCGGCGCCTTCTGGCGAAGGCAACGGGCTATGGGGTGGTTGAAGCGCGGTAGGGCTGCCCCCCGCTTTGGGCAACCGAGGCCACCCCCGTGTCCTTGGCAAGCATGCGCCGTGCACACTCGAAGCCGATGCATCGGGATAGTCCCCGCGCAGCGTCTTGGTTTCGCGCACAATGCAGGGGGCGCTGGACGGGCCGGTGGTCGAATTTTGCCGCGGGCTCGAGCCGGCGAGGCGACCGAAGGGGAACTGGTCGACCGTTTCGATCAGACGGATCTGAGGCTCAAGGCCATGGCAATGTTGCGCCGCGTCGACAGCTTCATTTACCATCGCCTTTCCGCGCCCACTGGGCGCATGCCGCGGCGAGGCCGCCATGGATGCAGCCAACGCACCCGCGGGCAGTTGCACTGGCCGATGTGATACGGCCTCCGCAACGCCTCATGCCCTTATGTCACGGCATGTAGCCTGGTCTGCTTAACGGCTATTCTGCACGGTTTGCACCGCGCTCGTCACGGTAAGAATGGGCGAAAACAGCTGACTGATGAGCTGGACCAGCTTGGTCGGTTGGTTCGCTCTGGCATTGCCGAAATACAGGATATCTTGATCCCGCATCGCGAATTTCTGCGACAGAAAATACGATTGGGTTTTCATCATGTTGAAGTGATAGACCACTGGATGAGCTGTCCCGTCAGAGGCCTTCTGGTAGCGGAATACGAAGACCGCTTTTGGGTCGCCAAAGCTGGCGCTCGTGCCCCCGGCACTCGCCATCGCCTCGGCAAGCGACATTTCGGGCTTGTTAAACGACAACTGATCGACTTTGCCCGAAGCACCCATCACGGAATATGAGTAGGGGCTGCTAACCAAAGCCAAGCGGTCGCCCGGATACGCGCGTACGTCAAGCGCGGGGTCGGCGATCAGGTCGCTGAACCGCAGATCGACGGTCTCACCGTGACGGGTAACGCGCAGGACAAGATCCTTGGCGTTACCGCGATAGCCGCCCGACAAGGCGATCGCATCGGTCAAGGCTTCGCGGTTGGTTTGAAGCACGAGACGGCCTGGCTTGGCCACCTCGCCGCTGACGATGACGGAGTTGCCGACGGTTTCGCGCAGGCTTACGAGAACTTGCGGATTCTGCGAATACCCTCGCAGCGCGTTGCGTACCTGCGATTCAATCTCGTTTACCGTTTTGCCCATGACATGCAGACGCCCTGCATAGGGGAGTGTGATGCTGCCCGTGTCATCGACCCGCACAGCGGGGAAAGTCTGCGCCCTCGCCGAGGGATCAAAGCCTTCCGCCTGTGCCGCCGAACTGGCGCCATTGGCGAACAGCGACACACCGGCTTCATAGATCGCGATCGAGAGCACGTCGCCCGTGCCAACCATGTCCGTGGGCGGCGGAGCCATCTCCTTCAGCGTCATGACGGAGCTGGATCGTGGCACCGGCAGCGCCGTCGGGGAGTCGACTTCCACAAGACTGATGCCGATTTGATTATCAGGCGCGGTCACCGCTTTTTGTACCTGAACCCCGGTAGGGCCACTCGTCGGCAGAGTCGAACATGCGCCGAGAGAGATCAAAAGCGATGCGGAAAAAACTGCTCTCAACTGCATGACATATTGATCAGCTGACCACTCCTTAGCCTGAAGCGGGGCCCTACTCGATCGTTCGTAGGAGTGCAATCACGCACTGATGGACCGCCAAACCGAGGGACCGCGCCGAGTCTGCCGACGAGCGGATTATCTGTGACCTTTGTTCAAACTGCCTATCTGCCACCAGCGGCGGCGCCGCTGGTCCGGCGGAATGATCCGTTCCTCTAGATACTTGTTGTCTCTAGGTTGTCCGTCGCTGATGGAGATGATGTTCCTCAAAGCAAGACGCCCTGTCGCTTCATCGGAAAAAGCAGGAGTATAATATATGCAATTTTCAAAATAGTAATGCGTGACCTGTGACCAGCGCGTAAGCTTGGGATTGTTTTGCCTGCTACCGCCGTGCAGCAGGTTTGCACACCAGATCAGCGCTTGCCCTTTACGGGCAAGAAACGTCTCCGCCTGCGTTCCATGCGCATCGCGAAGAGCCTGCCAGGCAGGCTCGTACGGAGTCTGGGCCGAGTGGGCGTTGCTGTCGTACCCACGTCGCCCGAGCATGCCGTTGTTCACGATCGGCCAGCGATGGGACCCAGGATAGTAAAACAGCGGTCCTGCGTCAGCACCAACGTCTTCCATCGCCAGCCAGACGCCACACATGAAGCGTTCGGGAAAGCTGGAAAAATGCGCGGAATCCGAATGCGCGCCCTGCTCGGTCCCCACGGGGAAATTCAACGTCTGAAACGGAAAGGCGGTTCGGCCATACAGCCTGCTCAACATATCTATGATCGCGGTATTGGACGCTATCGCACGTACATCGGCATTGATGCGCCAGGCATCCTGTATGCGGCGCTCGCCAATGGTCTTGTCCGTTTCGGGATTTGTCAGGTCCAAGCCATAGTGCGGGCCCAAGTCCGCCTTAATCCGCTCGATCCTGTCATTCAGCTCCGGATCGGGGAAATCGATAACGGCATAGCCTCGCGTGTTCAGATCAAGAGCAACGTGCCGCTCCTCCGCGTTGAAAGCGGCGTCTGGATCATCGGCATCGAAGACCGGCGACTCAATGCGCGGCACGCCGGAAAATATCGTATTCATAGATCCGTTCCCCAACTACTCACAACGCAGCGTATGCGGCCAACCCTTCTTCGACGTCATCAAACATCGAAGCGGTACCTTGATGCAGCACAATTGCGCGATTGCAGTATTCGCGGATAAATTCCGGGCTGTGCGACGCAAATATCAGGGCGCGATCGCGGCGTTTCTCAAAAAATTCTATTTGACTTTTGCGTTGAAAATTCTGGTCTCCAACCATGATCACTTCATCGATGAGATAACACTCGAACTCGATGGCCAATGAAAGCGCAAACGCCAATCGCGCACGCATGCCCGAAGAATAGGTCTTCACCGGCATGCGCAGTTGGCTTCCCAACTCGGTGAACTCTTCCACGAACGCGCGCAGGTCGCTGTATCGTCGATCGTAGATGCGCGCGATGAAGCGCGCGTTGTCGTACCCAGTGAGGCTGCCTTGAAAGCCGCCGCCAAATCCAAGCGGCCACGAACACGTCATATTCCGGATGACCCGACCGGATGAAGGCATTTCCACACCCCCAACCAATTTGATCAGGGTAGATTTGCCAGCGCCGTTACGCCCGAGCAGTCCCACGCGCTGGCCGGGATGAACAGCGAAGTTCACGCCCCTCAGAACCGTTTTGCCCTTGTAACGCTTATGGAGATTTTCACATGCAATCATTCGACGGTCAATTTTTTGCGGACGTGCCTGCAAAGCATAAGCCCCACAATCATGCACATAGCCGACGCCATAAGTGGCAGGGTGACGCTATAGTAAGGTCTGATCGCATTGCCAAACAGGCCGTACCGCAAGATTTCCATGGCGTTGACCAGCGGCGACCACAGTGCGTAGTCGCGCGCAGCAGGGGTCAGCCAGGATGCCAAGTTGAATGTCCCGGATAGCGGAATCGCAAGGTAGACCGTGACGGGAAGCAGCTTCTCGAGAACTTCCGACATCTCCGAAAGAGGCGCAATGATAAAGCCCATGGAGAGTACGAACAGGAAATACAAAGACCAGCCAAGCAAAGCCATCCCAATGTCGTACGGAACCGGGATAAGGTCAAAAATGCCCAATACCGAGCACATGAATATCCAGGCCATCGTGGTCCCGATAAACTCGATCAGCACGCGAACAAAAATGAAGTCCATCAGCTTGATCTGGCGATGGTAGAGCAAGCTACTGTTGGCGACAAAGATGCTGACGCAGCGGCTGAAGGTATTCCGAAGGAAGGTCAAAGGCAGGTAGCCGCTCACCACGAAGGCGACGATGCCAATACCATGCTCCTCCGACCCCTTGAGAAAGGTCCACATCAGGCCGACCAGGCCCGCGAAGAGCATAGGCTCCACCATGATCCACAGGAATCCGATGTTCTCCCGGCCGAAACGGGTGGTCAGTTCCCGGATCATCAAGGCCTTGATGATCCTGCCTTGACTTTGCAGTCCGGAATTGAGCCGGGTCATCGGTCTTCCGGCGCGTGTTCGAGAATGCCGACGATCAACATCCAGCCCACGAGATAGAGGCAAAGCGATACGCCTAGGACAGTGAGGATCTGCTTCAGGCGCGAGGGCAGCATTGCCTGGTCCGGCACGTTCGGCTCGACAATGCGCTCCAGATAGAATTTCTGCCGCAACGCGTCGGCACGCGCCTGTTCAAGCGATGCGCTCGCAGCGGTCAGCATTTCGGTAGCGAACTTCTGTTCCACCTCCAGGGCTTCATAGCCACTTAGCTTCGAGGCAATCCCCGAACTGCCCCCGACTGCACGCGATTCTTGCGCCGCTATCTGGGCCGTCAAAGCCGCAATCTGCTGCCGCAAAGCCGGCAAGGCAGGATTGGACGGTGCGGCCCTCACGATCGTAGCTAACTGGGCCTGCAAACTGGCGCGCCGGGCAATCAGGGCGTTTGATATCTCCAGCACACCCTTGCCCTGCTGTTCCGGGTCGAGCAACTGCGAACTGTTACGATACCCCGCCAGCTCGATCCTTGCCGCGCGGACTCGGTCTTCGGCGGTTTTCACCCGTTCCTGCGCCTCGGTGATCGCACGCGAACTGGCCCGTGCGTTCAGCCGGTTGACCAACGCCTCGCTGAGCTTGAGAAGGCTTTCGTTCAGGCGGTAGGCATCCCGTGGCTGGAACGCCTTGACCTGCAGAACGGCGTTGCTCGTGTCATGATCGATGTGGATGTCGACCATCTTGCCATAATACCGGTGCAGGCTTTCGCTGCTCCGATCCGACCAGATGCCCGGGAATTTGCTTAGTCCATCCGCCTGCGGGTTGGTGAAGACGGCAAGCACGTCAACTTGCTTGGAAAGATCGACAAGCGCATTGCGTGACCGAAGGTAATCAATGACCTCATTCGTCTGCTCCTGACCCGCGGACAGGCCCGTCGTTTGGATAAGGTTGGCGAGCGACGAGAGCTGCGCCTGCTTACGATCCGGAGATTTGATGACAAATCGGGATTCCGAGACGTAGATGTCGGAGGCTATCAGGCCATAGTACAAGATCGCCAGCAGCGTAGGCAGGCCGACAGTGATCAAGAACCACCGGTGGCGCCGCACGCGATCCCAAATGCTGTCTTTACGAGGTAAACTGACGGCGTCCTGATGGGGCTGGACTTGGTAGCTAGTCATTGCTCACTGTAACCTTAAGAGCGTACATGCGCTGAACCGGCGGTGCCGTCGCTGAAAATTGGCCGCGGGAGCGAGCCTGACGGCACCTCCCCGCGCTAGCACCGAGCGATTTATCGTTGAGAGCGGTGCGAAGTGGTTGAACCCGCTCCGCTCAGAATGCCCTTTCCCCACAGAGGCCGATCTGCTGGGATTGTGCGCACTTCTGTGTATGCTGGGAGGACCGCCATGACCATGTCTCTAGCAACCTTTTGGCGGATCGCCAAGCGAGGCTGGCGCGCGGCGCGCTTCGAGGCCATAGCCCTCCCCAGCGATTTTGACTGGTCGATGCGGGGCTGGGCCACTCCCAAACTTGGTCAGATCGGCGCGGATGCGGGAAGCGGCTCCGGACTCGGATTTGTGCATTCCGACACCGTGCTTCGGCTGCGAGTCACTCTGAGGAATTCACAGTGAAGATTGCATTCTTGGCCTTTTGCGCTCTGCTGGGGGTGAGCGACTGGACGCAGCCTGCGTTGGGGAAGCAGGCCGGTGCGGCCGTGCCGACCCAGGAAGCTAGTCCGGGCAGCTCCACAACGGATCCCAAGGTCATCTACGCACCGAACAGCAGACCAGATAGCGATGCGAGCGGGCTTTCCGTCAGGAATTCGAGCCTGGATGCAACCTCCGTTTACCACAAGACGCTTCCAAAGAATTTCCTTTTCGCCGACAATGTCCGCTCGACAGTTTACCTGGATGATGTCGGGGCCGGTTCCGTCCAGCACATGGCGGCCTACGGCGCCTACGTTTACAATCGGTGCAAATGGGGCCGCGCCCCCCACGAGTGCAACGGCGTCGGCCTGTTCTCACAAGCCATTGCTGGCGTGGCCAGCGCGCAGACCTGGCCAATCAATACGGCGTGCAACGACAACGGCCTTCCATCGTCATGCGGCAACGAGCACGACATCACCGTGCAGAGCGAAGCGGCTGTTTACACTTTGTGGGCAGGCATCATCCAAGGTGCCGTCCAGCCCGGGAATGCCAATGGCATCCAGCTCTCCCAAGTGCCCGGCGCACTGGCACAATGGACCTATGGGTTCACTACCGGCGACGGCGCGGCGAAGAACTTCGCGTCGGTCGGAGCGGCGGCGCGACGTGGAGCAAACGTCCCCTCGCAGCCCTTGTGGATGAACAGCTTCGATCGGACGGGCGAGACCCATGCAATCAAGCTTCAGGCGCTCGATCACGCGCTCGAAATCAGCGACAATACACGAGACGACGGTATCGCCCTAGCGACAGGAGGAGGAACGTCGACGATACGCGCGATCGGCCGGTCGGCCGACGTGGGCCTTGAACTCCGGCCCAAGGGGGCCGGGGCTGTTACAATCCCCGCACCTGTGAAATTCGCGGACGGATCCGGTTGGTCGGACAAGGGCTTGGTTACCGCTACAAATCTCGAACTCAATGGACATAGCGTGCAGAACGCAGCGACGCTGAAGCTCATTCCGATTACCTTTGCCCAGCTCCCTCTCTGCAATGCGTCCACCCAGGGCACGATAGCGTTCATCAAGGATGCGCGCGAGCCGATCACCACATGGCACCAAGCCGTGGACAAAGGCGCTGGTATCCATCGGGCATTTGTATCGTGCAATGGCGCGGGCTGGCACGCCTTTGACTACTGAGTGGCCCTGACGGCGGCGCCGAAAACATGCTTGCGCGCGATCGGTCGCACATGGGTCTCAACACGCGGGCTGGGCCGGAGTTTTCGCTTGTTCGGAGAAGCCAAGCAGCTATCGGCAAGGCATGCACCCAGTGCTTGAAAAACCAGTTAAAACGCGACAGGCAAGTATACGCCTGATGCTCTCCGTGCATTTCGATGCAGCACGTCTGGCGCCCTCTAGATATATCATGGCCATGTGGTGGCGACTGCTTGGTAAGCGGGTGCGCTCGCGGGGGCAGCTGGCTCCGCTGCTCGCCATGTCACGGCAGGCCTACGGACTCTGGCTTCTCGGCGAGTCCGACGAGCAAGAGGCAACCACGGGGACAACCCCACCCATCGTGGTGCTGATCGAGGAGACGGGCGAGGATATCGCGCCTACCTTGCACAGCGTGTCTCAGGAAGGGCTCGAGGCGCTCGTCATCGGATCGTCAGAGGTGCCTACACTTGCAGCGGCGGCGCAACGTATCGACTGGGACAGCGCACCCTGGCTGATGCCCTTGGCTGCCGGTGATATCCTGGCAGACGGAGCGGCAAACGCCTATCGGGCTGCCGCGGCGGCTGCAGAGGGCGGCGTAGTCTATGGTGATGACGACCTTGTGGATCATCGAAACCGGCGGATGACGCCCCATTTCAAACCGGAATGGAATAGTGAACTTTTTCGGCATTTTGATTGGATCACAGGCGCCTGCATCGTCAGGGCTTGCCGGCAGGATCTAATCGACTCAACCGGGCCAGGTTGGCCGACGCGACTCACAGCATCGGCGCTGACTCGAGGGATGCCCAGCCACGTCACCCGGGTGCTTCACCACCGTCGGTCGCGACCGCTGCCGCGCATTCCGTCTGCCGTGAACTTCAGCATGGCGGCGACACCACCAGTCACGGTCATCATACCCACCCGCAATCGGGTCGACCTGCTTCGTACATGCTGTGAGGGCCTGGAAAAGACGGATTATCCAGACTTCGATGTGATCGTGGTCGACAACGGGAGCGATGATCCTGCCACGCTTGATTATCTGAGCGCACTACCGGCGCGATATCGCGTTCTACGTCATCCAGGACCGTTCAACTTTTCCGCGCTCAACAATCGCGCCGCAGACGTTGCTGCCGGACAGCTCCTATGTCTGCTTAACAACGACATCGAAGTGATAGAGCCAAGCTGGCTGAAAAAGCTTGCTGTCCAGGCACAGCGTCCGGAAGTTGGCGCTGTGGGCGCACAGCTGCTCTATCCAGATGGCCGCATTCAGCATGCCGGCGTGGTGCTCGGGGTTGGCGGCGGAGCGGCACACGCCCACCGCTTTCTACGTCCTGACGCCGAAGGCTATTTCCGCCGTCACGCCCTTCCCCAGTTCGTTTCTGCCGTTACGGCCGCCTGCCTGGTTGTGCAGCGCGACCGGTTCATGGCAGTAGGCGGGTTCGACGAAACAGCATTCAAAGTCGCGTTCAACGACGTAGATTTGTGCATGCGCCTGAACCAACGGGGCTGGCAGTCCTTTTACGAGCCCCGCGCCTGCCTCGTGCATCATGAATCTGTTTCGCGGGGATGGGATCGCGATCCTATCGGGGCAGCACGCTTGGCCGGCGAGATAGCGTCGCTTCAGTCGCGCTGGAAGACGCAGGAATGGGTCGACCCCTTCCACCATCCCCAGCTTAACCGCTTCAGTGAACAGTTTGTCGTACAACTATAAGCAGCCGGTCTGATGGTTCCTCTTCCAAAACCTGTGCGGCTGTCTTTGCCGCAAGTCACTTTATGCGCCGTCACCTCGGTGAATGTCGCGGCGACGCTACGCGCACTGGAGTCATGCATTGCACAAATCGAGTTTGCGAGCTGCAAGCTCTTCACGCACGCCGCAGTCGAACAAAGCGTACATCCTGCGATCCAGATTGTTCCAATACGCCAGCTGACGTCGTCTTTGGCATACTCCGATTACATGTTGAACAGTTTGATTGATCATGTCGAAACCTCGCACTGCCTTGTTGTCCAGTGGGACGGGCATGTGATCAGTGCAGACAAGTGGCGCTGGGATTTTCTGGATTATGATTATATAGGGGCTAGCTGGCCCCAGTTCCCGGACGGTCATGATGTGGGAAATGGCGGTTTTTCGCTCCGAAGTTCACGCTTGATGCGAGCTTGCCGGAGCGAAGGGTTCATCCCCCGTCATCCGGAAGATATTGCGATCGGCCGCTTGAACCGCACCTGGCTGGAGCAGCGTGGCATGCGCTTTGCGCCACGTGCGCTCGCCGACATCTTTTCGACCGAACGCGCCGGCGCCATCACCGCCAGCTTCGGCTATCACGGCGTATGGAACATGCCTGAGGCGATAGGTATCGAAGGGTTCTGGCAACGGTACCGTCACCTGGACGAGCGCTCGACGATCTGGACCGATTATTTCAACCTTATACGACAAGTAGCAAGGGGGTCCCACCCTGTGTGGCGCGGGTTTCGCATGACCGTTGATCGCCTGTTCGATGCTCTCATCAAACCCATACGTTGATCACGCTGCCTTCTGGCGTGTCTATTGCATCCCGTGTCGCGCGAGGACCAAGAGAGGTGGGAGAGAGCGCCGGGCCCGCAGGTGGCAATGCCGTTGCCCGGGACGACCGCAATCGGAGCGCTCGTTCGCCTTCAACTGACCAAGCAAATCTTCTCGCACGGCACTGCCTTCGCAGGATCGTTGAAGGGCCGCTTGCTAAGGGCGTGTCCGAGTGCATGCGGGTTCCGCTCGCCAGGCGACGCTCGTGCGGAGATCGAAGTCTGGCGTCGAAAAGCGCGTCGTCCGCCGACATCGTTCGCTGGCTGATGCCGGTTGAATATGTTGCCGTCGTGGCCAATCGCAGCCGACTGAACGTCGGATGCGAACGCCCAAGCCCGATGGGAAACCCAAGGGCCCCTCAAGGCAGACCTTGGCGCCATTTGCGGGTGTGACGAGACATGGGGAGCACGTCACCGGCCAGGCGCCGCCTGGCCGGGACTAACCATCAAGCGTCCACGTCGCCCTTCGTCCGCCCCGCACCCGGCCCGGCGGCAATGTCCGCGCCGGTCGTCGGGTTGCTACTCGGATCGCTCTTCGTTCGCTCCGCCAGCTGGGTCAGCGCGGCAGTGTCGGCCGAGCCCAGCGTCACTGTCGGCATGCCGTTGCCATTGTCCGCGGGCAGCGTCTGCTGAAGATCGTCCACCCGGTCCCATTCGGGTCCGTCGTTCCACGGCCCGCGCATGTCGCCCTCGCCCTGCGACGTGTTGACGTACATGCTCGCATATTCCGGCACGCCCGGCAGCTTGCCCGGCGGGAAATTGTCCTCGATCGCATAGAGCGCCTTTTCGAACGATTTCTGGTGCGCCACCTCGCGCGTCATCAGGAACTTGAGCGCGTCTTGGATGCCGGCATCGTCGGTGAGGTTGATCAGCCGCTCATAGACGATCTTGGCGCGGCTCTCGGCGGCGATGTTCGAACGCAGGTCGCAGGTCGGGTCGCCGCGGCTGTCGACATAGGCCGCCGTCCACGGCACGCCCGCCGAGTTGGTCAGCGCCGGGCCGCCGCCATAGAGGATCGCCTGGGTGTGGCTGTTGCCGCCTTGCGTCAGCGACATGTACAGCTCGGCCTCTTCCATATCGCCTTCGGAGATATGCGCCTTCACGCCCTTGTTGAGCATCGCGACGATCGACCCGATCACCTCGAGATGGCTCAGTTCCTCGGTGGCGATGTCGAGCAGCAGGTCCTTGCGGCCGGGATCGTCCTCGGCCAGGCCTTGCGTGAAATAGCGCATCGCCGCGGCCAGTTCCCCATCGGGGCCGCCAAACTGCTCGAGCATCAGCGAGGCGAGAACCGGGTTCGGCTCGGCCACGCGCACGGTATATTGCAGGCGTTTGTTGTGCATGAACATGCAGTCTCTCCTGATATGTTGCATCCGGAAAGACAGCGGGCGACCAGCGCCATAGTTCATAAAATTCCTGGGTGATCGATTATTTGACTATAACGTGCGTTAACTGGCCCCTGCTGAGGCAACGACTACGGTGCTCGTTTCGGTATATTCCAGGTTGCCCGGAAAATGGTGCTAAACGACGCAAGCGATCAGCGGAACGGCTCAGCTATCGCTTCGTTGGTCGGAAGCAGTAGCAAATCAGGAGCTTGACCCATGAGCGACAAACAGCCGATGCAGGCGAGCGGCGGCGATGCGCGCAAGGGCGCACCCGATGGCGTTTCCGACATCGACACCCACGGCAAGGCGAAGGGGGAAAGCGCAGGCGGCGCCTATCCGAACCCCTATCCGGAGAAGGCGGAGAAGGAAGGTCCTGGCCATCTGATGGGCCATGGCGGGCAGAGCCATATCAATTATGAGGGCGGCCCGAATCCCAACGCGACGACCAAGGGGGAGTAGCGGACCTCGTCCCCCTGCCTCTAATCCCCCTCTCGCTTGCGGGAGGGGTTAGGGCAGGGTTTGCGAGGATAGCAGGCGGAGGCGTCTAAGATCGAGCCACCACGTCGCACCCGCCCCCCGCCCCCGCCCCGCAGGCGAGAGGGGGAAAGGCGTCACCCCGCAGCTGGCACGAGGGCCTGGGCACCACCCGGTTCGGTCGACGTGGCCTTGACCTCTACCACCGGCGCCGCCGCCGCAGCCCCCGGACTGCCGGCATCCGCTTCCGCCTCCTGCCCGACCGGCAGAGTCTTCCCCGTGGTGCGATCCAGTCCGATCGCCGTCACGATGTCGATCGCCGTTGCCGCCGCGACGAAGGCGATCGCGCCCCAAACCGCCTTGTTCTGCGGTGCCCGCCGCGCGGCGAGACCGAGCGCGGCGATGTCCATCGCGTCGCCGGCCACCCGGTTCCACACGCGGACGCCGTGCGCCGGTCCCGAGAGCAGCGCCGCACCCGCCAGCAGCTCGCGCGCGCCGAACGCGCGCACCACGCCATCATGGTCTTCCGCGGACAAGCCCCGCGCGATCCGCTTCGACGCGGCGAGTTCGGCGATGCCGAGCCCGATCGAGAAAACGCCCAGTCCAAATCCCAGCTTGCGATAGTCCATCGGTCCGCTCCTTGCGCTTCGTGTGATCGATGCGCCCGGCATTGCGGTGCCGGACGGCGACCAACCAACCGCCTGCAAGCAACGGCCGTTCCGAGGATTTCGCCAATACTATCCTATGTTTACACGATCACTTGCACGGGAAGCGCTGCTGCATCATCGCAGTGAACGCCGCCTTCACGCTGATGCCCCGCTGTGCCGCCGGGATCTTCTCGAACGCCGCAATCAGATCATTGCTGCTCATCTTCGCCTGCCCCTTGGGCGGCGGGCAGCTGCTCGGCGTCTTGCCCGCCGCAGCCGCGGCGGCGAGGTCGCCGCGATAGGCGGTCGACGCGCCCTCGATCTCCTGCTTGAGCACCCCGAGATCCGACGAGAACATCGCCATCGCGCCCTTGGCCTTGAGCGCGTTCACTTTGGCGAGAAACTCGGCCACGCTCATCGCCTGGGCAGGCACCGCCACCAACATCAGTCCACCGGCCGCCAGAAACAATCGTCGCATAGAAAAAACGCTCCCGGGAGGGGTTCCCGGGAGCGTTCTGTATCGGTGCGAAGCTGAACCTGGCAATGCCGGGGCGGCTTTAGGCTCCCTGCGGTGCCGGATTGCCGAACGGATCCTTGAGCTTGCGCGTCTTGGGGATCGAGGTGCCACCCACCGCGGGCATGCCCGGCGTGCCGGTGGGATCGCCGCGATCCAGCGTCTCGCCGGCGATCAGCTTCTTGATCTCCTCGCCGGTCAGCGTCTCGTACTCGAGCAGCGCCAGCGCGATGGTGTGAAGCTGGTCAGTATGGTCGCCCAGGATCTGCCGCGCGCGGTGGAGGCCCTTCTCGACGAACGCCTTCACCTCGGCGTCGATCAGCCGTGCGGTCTCGTCCGACATCGGCTTGGAGCGCTGCACCGAATAGCCGGTAAAGCTGTCCTCGCTCTCCGAGAAGTCGAGCGGGCCGAGATTGTCCGACAGGCCCCACTTCGTGACCATCGCGCGGGCGAGACGGGTCGCCTGCATGATGTCGTTCGAGGCGCCCGAGCTCACCTTGTCATAGCCGAAGATCAGTTCCTCGGCGACGCGGCCGCCAAAGGCCACGGCGATATCGGCATGCATCTTGTCGCGGTGATAGCTGTACGAATCGCGCTCCGGCAGCGGCTGCACCATGCCCAGCGCGAAGCCGCGCGGGATGATCGTCGCCTTGTGGATCGGATCGGCGGTGGGCTCGTGCGCGAACACCAGGGCGTGGCCGGCTTCGTGATAGGCGGTCATCCGCTTCTCGTCGTCGGTCATCACCATGGAGCGGCGCTCGGCGCCCATCAGCACCTTGTCGCGCGCATCGTCGAATTCCTGCGCCGCCACCAGCCGCTTGCCGCGACGAGCCGCGAGCAGCGCCGCCTCGTTGACGAGGTTGGCGAGATCGGCACCCGAGAAGCCTGGCGTGCCGCGCGCGATGACGCGGGCGTCGACGTCGGGTGCGATCGGCACCTTCTTCATATGGACCTGCAGGATCTTCACGCGGCCCTCGATATCGGGGCGCGGCACCTGCACCTGGCGGTCGAAGCGGCCCGGACGCAGCAGCGCCGGATCGAGCACGTCGGGACGGTTGGTCGCGGCGACGATGATGATGCCTTCGTTCGCCTCGAAGCCGTCCATTTCGACCAGCAGCTGGTTCAGCGTCTGCTCGCGCTCGTCATTCTGGTTGCCCAGACCTGCGCCGCGCGAACGGCCGACCGCGTCGATTTCGTCGATGAAGACGATGCACGGCGCCGACTTCTTGGCCTGCTCGAACATGTCGCGCACGCGGCTCGCGCCGACGCCGACGAACATCTCGACGAAGTCCGAACCCGAAATGGTGAAGAAGGGCACGCCCGCCTCACCCGCGATCGCGCGGGCGAGCAGCGTCTTGCCGGTACCCGGCGAGCCGACCAGCAACGCGCCCTTGGGGATCTTGCCGCCGAGGCGTGCGAACTTCGACGGGTCCTTGAGGAACTCGACGATCTCCTGCAGCTCCTCACGCGCCTCATCGATGCCGGCGACGTCGTCGAAGGTGACCTTGCCTTCCTTCTGGGTCAGCAGGCGGGCGCGGCTCTTGCCGAAGCCCATCGCGCCCGAGCCCGAATTCTTCTGCATCTGGCGCAGCACGAAGAAGGCGATGCCGAGGAACAGCAGGAAGGGCAGCGACTGGACGAGGATATACTGCCAAATCGACGGGCTATCCTCGGGCCGTGCGTTGATCACCACGCCCTTGCCGCGCAGCGTCTCGACGAGCTTAGGATCGCCCGGGTTGTTCGTGCGGAACTTGCCCTCGCTCGTCGATCCGGTGATCACCCCGGAGCCAACCGCGATGTTAACGTCCTTCACGTCGCCCGACTGCACCTTGTCGAGGAAGGTCGAATAGGGAATCGCGTTGCCCGTGGGCTGCGCGGTGCGGGTGTCGAACAAGGTGACGAACAGCGCCAGGGCTGCGAGAATACCTACCCAGATGAGCAGGCTCTTCATCCAGGGGTTGTTGCCCCCGTTTTCCGGACCCTGCTGCTTGCCGTTATCGCTCATCGTGTACCCGGTACCTTTCAAGCCCTAAGATAGGCGCGGCGGCGTCAATGACAATGGAACAACGTCGATCATGGTGATCGATGCGGGGGCGCCGGCGCGAAGCGCCAGCGGGGCCCCGGTCGCACCACGACTCCGGCCAAGGTCGCCACCTTCCCGGCATCCACCGCGGCGATCAGCCGGTCAAGCCCGGAACCGCGCGGAGGCGGGGCGTCGGCCACCGTCCTGAGCGCGCGGGCGACGAGGCGGCGGCGGAGTTCGCGGGGCAGAGCGGCGAGGTCGAGCGCCACCCACCGATCCGCAACTTCTGCGCGCGCCGCCCATTCGCGCTCGGCCACCCAGGCCAGCGCGGTTTCTGCATCGCGTAGATTGGCGGCGGCGAGCGCAAGGCGTGCGGGGGGCAGTTCGGGGGTTTCGGCGAGCAGCGTTCGCACCCGGCTGCGATCGAAGCGCGGGTGGCAATTGGAGGAATCCTCGACGGGCTCGATGCCGGCCGCGTGGACCAGCGCTGACAGTTCGACGCGCGACCAGCCGAGCAGCGGGCGGACCAGCGTTGTCGTCATGCCCCGCGCGAGCGGCCGAAGGGGCAGCATCGCGGCCATCCCGCCCAGCCCCGCCCCGCGTCGGGCGCGGAGGAGGAAGGTTTCGGCGAGATCATCCTGCTGGTGCGCCACGGCGACCCAGGGAGCACCGGCGGCGCTCGCCCAGTCGGCGAGGCAGCGATAGCGCATCGCCCGCGCGCGATCCTGGAGGTTACCGCCGGCCAGCATCGCGGGGCACGGCGGCAGGATCGCATGGGGCACGCCGATGCGCGCGCAAATGGTGGCGACGAACGCCGCCTCCTCCGCAGACTCCGCACGCAGCCCATGATCGACCGTGGCGGCGACGACAGCATCGGGAAAGGCGGCACGGGCGAGGAGCAGCAGCGCGAGGCTATCCGTGCCCCCCGAAACGGCTACGCCGACCGGTGCCTCGGCGCGGGGCATCTGCCCGGCTGCCGCGCGCCAGTCGTCGGTAAAGCGGGCGATGTCTGCGCCCGCGATCGCGTCGATCAGCGACGCGTCACTTGCAGCGCTGATCCGCACGGCCCTTGGCGACGCCCGCGCGCATTTCGGCCGAAAGCGACGCGCCGTACACGCTGTTGAGCTCCTCATAGACCTTGCAGACCTCGCCCGCCGGCTTCTTCAGCTTCACCAGCGCCTGCGCCAGATAATAGAGGCTGTCGGCCGCGCGCTCGCCATTGGGGTTCGAGGTATAGTTTTCATACAGCGCGACCGCGGCGAGATTGGCGCGGTTGTCGTCGAGATAGGCGCGACCGAGCAGGTTGCGCGCGAAGCTGGCACGCTTGCCGGTCGGGTATTTGGCCTTGTACTGCTCCAGCGCCTTGGCGGCTTCGGGATAGAGCTTTGCCTGCCACAGGCGGAAGCCATAGAGATACAGGTCCTCGCCCGCATCGCCGGTGCTCGGCTTGCCCACCGCGGCGACCTTGGCGGCCCGGTCCCCCGAAGGTTGCGCCGGGGACGGTGCAGAATCCCCCGAGGCGGCGACAGCGCCCTCCGTCGGCATGGCATCGGCGACCGGCTGCGGCGCCTCCAGCGCCTTCACGCGCGCATCGTTGGCCGCCTTGTAGGCGCCGAACGACTCTTCCAGCTGGCGCATGCGATACTGGTTCTGCTCGATCTGGCCGGTCATCGTCTGCATCTGGCTTTCCAGTGCGGCGACGCGCTGGGTCAGGTCGGCGAGCGGCGTGGTCGCGGGCACGCCCGGGGGCGTGTTGTCGACCTGCTGGGTGATCTGCGGTTCGACGGTCATCCCGGCGCCACCGGGGAACACCTTGCGCTGCACCGCGCGCATCTCGCGCTCGAGCTTGTCCACCCGCGGGCCGACATTGCCGTCCTGGGCGATGGCGGTGCCGTTGAAGCCGAATGCGGCAAAGGCGAGTGCCGCTGCGAGAGCAATACGCATCGTCGATCAATCCTTACGCGCCTCCCGGGGAACGGAGGCGTGGCGCCGCTATAGCCAAGCGGCCCCCGCTTGCGCCACCCCCTCAGGGGTTGGGCGTGTCACCCGCCGGCAGGGTGGCCGCCGCGGGCGCGGCAGTCGGGGCGATACTGTCGCCGCGGGTGGTGCTGCGGCGCTGCGACGGCGTTGCCGCCGCGGCCGGCGTCGGCGTCGGCGTTGCGCCGGGCTGGCCGCGGGCACGGAGTGCGGCCGAGGTCAGCTCGGCCTCGACCACCTTCACCTCGGTGCCGAGCGGGGCGACTTCGCTGCCGTTGAGCAGCACCTGCAGCTGGTCCGGGCGGCCGGTACGGATGCGCGGGTGATCCGCATCGTCCGGCACGTCATAGCGCTCGCCGGCGGCCAGTTCCTTCTCGGCCAGTTTCTTGCCGGTCGCATCGGTGACCCGGATCCACGCCGGGCCGCGCGCGACGAGGGTGACGTGCTCGACCGCGGGAACGGTGGGCGTTGGCGCCGGCGCCGGCGCAGCGGCTGCGGGGGTCGGGGTTGCCGCAATCTGCTGGGCCAGGCTGTCGCCCTGCGCGGTGCTGCCGCCACGGAACCAGTCGGTGCCGTACCAGATGCCGATCCCGGCGACGATCACCAGCGCGACGATCACGCCGAACCATACGATCCCGCTGGGCGCGGCGCGCGACGGCTCGTGCAATGGATATTCCGGCGTGATCGCGGGCCGCTCGATCTGGCCGAGCTCGGCACGGACCTGCTGCGCGATCGACACCTCGTCGACATTCACCGCGCGTGCATAGGCCTTGGCGAAGCCACTGGCATAAGTGATCGACGGCAGCCCCGAATAGCTGCCCTGCTCGATTGCTTCGAGGTGGCGCTGGGGGATGCGGGTACGCGCGGCGATCTCGGGGAGATCCAGCCCCATGGCTTCGCGCGCGGCGCGCAGACGGTCGCCGGCGCGCGCGGATGACGGGGTGAATTCTTCGGGCATGTCGCCTTGCATTCTGTCCTCCGGCGAACACGTTAGACCCTGAACGTCCGCCTTGTGCAGCAGGGGATGCCCTCCCGGCCGTGTCGCTGTCAACGCCGGGAGGGAAATCATTGCGGCGGTGGGTCAGGCCAGTTCGACGCCCTGCGTCTCTGCCCAGCGGGTCAGCACGTCGCGGAGCGGCGCCTCCGGATGCCGCAGCATCTCGTCCATCGCCGCCATCACCGCGCCGCGATCGAGCGAGCGCAGCATCGCCTTGATCGGCCCTACCGCGGCCGGGGTGATCGACAGCCGGTCGATGCCCAGCCCGATCAGCGCCAGCGCCTCCAGCGGACGCCCGCCCATCTCGCCGCACACCGCCACCGGCACGCCCGCGGCGCGCGCCTGATCGCTCACCCGCTTGAGGAAGCGCAGGATCGCCGGGCTCAGCCAATCGTAGCGCAGCGCCAGTTTGGGATGCGCACGATCGGCGGCGAACAGGAATTGAGTCAGATCGTTGGTACCGATCGACAGGAATTGCAGCTTGGGCAGCAGCAGGTCGAGCACTTCGGCCAGCGCCGGTACCTCGAGCATCGCGCCGTAGCGGATCTCGTTGGGCATCTTGCGTCCGCGCGCGGCCAGCCAGGCATGTTGCTTTTCGAACAGCGCGCGCGCCTGGTCAAACTCCCACGGCTCGGACACCATCGGGAACATCACGTTGAGCGTCCGCCCCGCCGCCGCCTCGATCAGCGCGCGCGCCTGCGCCTTCATCAGGCCATCGCGATCGAGCGCGAGGCGCAGCGCGCGCCAGCCCATGGCGGGATTCTCTTCCTCGCCATCCTCGTCATGGTTGAGATAGGGCAGCGCCTTGTCGCCGCCGATATCGACGGTGCGGAACACCACCGGCCGGTCGCCCGCGGTTTCCAGCACGTCACGGTACAGGCGCCGCTGCGCCTCGCGCTGCGGCAGCGTCGCCGAGACGAGGAACTGGAATTCGGTCCGGAACAGGCCGATGCCGTCGGCGCCGGTCAGGTCGAGCGCGGAGACGTCGTCGCGCAGGCCCGCATTGACCATCAGCGTCACGCGGTGCCCGTCCAGGGTCACCGGCGGCACGTTCTTGAGCTGGGCGAATGCCGCGCGGCGCTTCTGGCTGAGCGCGAGCTTTGCCTCGAACGCCTCCTCCATCACCAGCGAGGGGCGCGCGAAGACGCTTTCCTCACCCACGTCGAGCAGCAGCAGGTCGCCCTCGGCAACTTCACGGCGCACGTCGCGTGCCCGGCCGAGCACGGGGACGCCCATGGCACGCGCGACGATGGTGACGTGCGCGGTCAGCGAACCTTCCTCCAGCACCACGCCCTTCAGCCGCCGCCGATCATATTCGAGCAGCTCGGCCGGCCCCAGGTTGCGCGCGATCAGGATCGAGTCCTGCCGCAATCCCAGTTGCGCGGCGGTGCCGAGCTGGCCCGAGACGATGCGCAGCAGCCGGTTGGAGAGGTCCTCCAGATCGTGCATCCGGTCCCGCAGCAGCGGATCGTCGATCTCGCGCATCCGCTGGCGGGTGCGCTGCTGGACGCGCTCGATCGCCGCCTCGGCGGTCAGGCCGGAATCGATCGCCTCGTTGATGCGGCGGCTCCACCCCTCGTCATAGGCGAACATCTTGTAGGTCGCGAGGATCTCCTCATGCTCCCCGCCAATGCCGAATTCGGCCTGACTGGTCATGCGGTCGATCTGCTCGCGCATCTTGTCGAACGCGGCATAGAGGCGATGCCGCTCGGCGTCGGTATCGTCCGCCACGGTGTGCTCGATGACGATGCGCGGCTGGTGGAACACCGCCACGCCACGCGCCATGCCCTCGACCAGCCGGAAGCCGCGGATCGTGCCTGCCGCGGTCGGCTGGAGCCGGGTCGAGGTGCCGCCCGCCGCATCGATCAGCTCGGCATTGGCGATCAGTTCGGAGAGCACCATCGCCACGGTCTGCAGCGCCTCGATCTCGATATCGGCATAGCGCCGCGGATCGACATGCTGGACGGCGAGCACGCCCACCGCACGCTCGCGGCGGATGATCGGCACGCCGGCAAAGCTATGGAAGCGGTCCTCGCCGGTCTCGGGATTATGGACGAAATTGGGGTGGCTGGTCGCCTCGTCGAGATTGAGCGTCTCGATATGCGCGGCGATCGTGCCGACCAGCCCCTCGCCCATGCCGAGCTTGGTGACGTGCACCGCCTCCTGCGCCAGCCCGCGCGTCGCGAACAGCTCGAGCACGCCTTCGCGCAGCAGGTAGATCGAGCAGACCTCGCTGTGCAGCGCCTCGCCGATGATGTTGACGACCGAGTTGAGCTTCGACTGGACCGGCAGCCGTTTCGCCATCAGGTCGTGCAGGCGGGTGAGGATTTCCCGGGCGGAGGCGGCTGCGGTCAAGGCCATGGTTCAGCGGTACCAGATTGTGCGCACCCGCGCCAAGCCGGGTGCGCAGCAAAAGCGCGGAATAAGGTCGTCCCTTCCACCACCGAGATCCTCCCCCAGCTTGCTGGGGGAGGGGGACCGCCGCCGAAGGCGGGGGTGGAGGGGCCGCGCCGCGAGGCGCGGATCAGACTTCGAGGGAGACCGCCGCTACGCGGCGGCCCCTCCACCATGTGCTTCGCACATGGTCCCCCTCCCCTGCTGCGCAGTGGAGGATTGGCACGTCACGCCGCGCGCTTTTCCAGCGCATGCGCGGCTTCGGCGATCAGCGTCTCGATGATCGTCGCGACCGGCTCTTCCTTGGTGACCATGCCGACCGACTGGCCCGCCATCACGCTGCCATGCTCGACATCGCCCTCGATCACTGCGCGGCGCAACGCGCCTGCCCAGTAATGCTCGATCTGGAGCTGCGCTTCGGCCATCGCGACGCCGCCCTCGTCCAGCGCCTGCGCGACTTCGCGCTGCTTGGCAGTGAACAGCTCGCCGCCGGCATTCTTGAGCGCGCGCACCGGGATCACCGGCAGGCGCGGATCGATCTGGACGCTGGCGATCGCGTCGCGGGCGGACGCGCGAATGAACGCCTTCTTGAAATTGGGATGCGCGATGCTCTCCGTCGCGGCGGCGAAGCGGGTGCCGAGCTGGACGCCGGCCGCACCCATGTCGAGATAGCCGGCAATCGCCTCGCCGCGGCCGATCCCGCCGGCGACGAACACGGGCACCTGGGCGGCGACCTCGGGCAGAATCTCCTGCGCCAGCACGCTGGTCGAGACCGGGCCGATATGCCCGCCGGCCTCCATGCCCTCGACGACGAGCGCATCGACGCCCGAGCGGATCAGCTTCTTGGCGAGGCTCAGCGCCGGCGCGAAGCAGATCAGCTTGGCGCCGTGCCCCTTGATCGCATCGAGCGCCCCCGCCGGCGGCAGCCCGCCCGCCAGCACGACATGACCGACGCCGTGCTTGCCGCACACGTCGATCAGTTCGAACAGCTGCGGATGCATGGTGATCAGGTTCACGCCGAAGGGCCTGTCGGTCAGCGCCTTGGTCGCGGCGATTTCCGCGTCGAGCAACTCCGGGGTCATCGCGCCGCACGCGATCACGCCGAAGCCGCCTGCGTTGGACATGGCGGAGACCAGATTGCGCTCGGATACCCAGGACATCGCGCCGGCGAGGATCGCGACCTCGCTGCCCAGGAATTCGCAGCCGCGCGCCATGCGGCGGGCCAGGCGCTCGGCGCCGATCGAAGAAGGTGCGTTCATGGGGACAGCGCCTAGCCCCGGCGCCCCCGGCTCGGCAAGAGGCGCCTGCCCCTTGCCGAATCCCGGCTCAGGCGGCGACGTCGTCCGCGTCGAGGCCATAGGCAGTGTGCAGCACGCGCACCGCCAGCTCGGTATAGTCTTCCTCGATCAGCACCGAGACCTTGATCTCGGAGGTGGTGATCGCCTGGATGTTGATGCCGCGCGCGCCGAGCGTCTGGAACATCGTCGCGGCGACGCCGGCATGGCTGCGCATGCCGACGCCGACCACCGAGACCTTCGCCACGCGCGTGTCGTGGCTGATGCCGGCGAAGCCGATCGCTCCCTTCTGCTGCGCCAGGATCTCCAGCGAGCGGGCGAGATCCGCCGCCGGCACCGTGAACGTCACATCGGTAGCACTGGCGCTGCCGGCGCTCTGGTGCGCGATGTTCTGGATGATCATGTCCACGTTGATGCTGGCATCGGCAAGCGGCGTGAAGATCGACGCCACCGCGCCGGGCTTGTCCGGCACCGCGGTGAGGGTGATCTTGGCCTCGTTCTTGTCATGCGCGATGCCGGTGATGAGCTGGCGTTCCACGTCCTGAATCTCCTCTTCGCCCACGATCATCGTCCCGGGCAATGTATCTGCCATCGGCGCGTCGTCGCCCGTGAAGGACGAGAGCACCTGCACGCGAACACCTTCCTTCATCGCCAGGCCGACCGAACGGGTCTGGAGCACCTTGGCGCCGACGCTGGCGAGTTCGAGCATTTCCTCATAGGTCACGCGCTTGAGCTTGCGCGCGCGGGGCACGATGCGCGGGTCTGTCGTGTACACCCCGTCGACATCGGTGTAGATGTCGCAGCGATCGGCCTTCACCGCCGCTGCCACCGCCACCGCCGAGGTATCCGATCCGCCGCGGCCGAGCGTGGAGATCCGCTCTTCGTGCACGCCCTGGAATCCGGGGATCACCGCGACTTCGCCCTTGCCCATGCTGGCGAGCAGCGCGTCGGTGCCGATATCCTCGATGCGCGCCTTGGCGAAGGCGTCCGAGGTCTGCACCGGCAGCTGCCAGCCGAGCCAGGAGCGCGCCGGCACGCCGATCGCCTGCAGCGCGATCGCCAGCAGGCCGCTGGTGATCTGCTCGCCGGCCGAGACGACGACGTCATATTCCTTGGGGTCGTAGAGCGACGAGGCCTCGCGGCAAAATCCGACCAGCCGATCGGTCTCGCCCGCCATCGCCGAGACGACCACCGCGACCTGGTTGCCCGCCTCCCACTCGCGTTTGACGCGGGCGGCGACGCTGCGGATACGCTCGATCCCGGCCATCGATGTGCCGCCGAACTTCATTACGATACGCGCCATGGCTGGTTGCTTGTTTCCTGGCCTTGGGAGAGATGGGCGAGCCTGATAGGAGCCAGCGATGCCGAACGCAACAATAGCTACGATTGACCCCCGTGAAGCGGAACATTTCGGTCGTCTGGCGGCCGATTGGTGGAATCCGAAGGGCTCCTCCGCCATGCTCCACCGACTGAATCCTGCGCGGCTGGGCTATATCCGCCGCGCGATCGACGCGCATTGGTCGGGCGATTCGGCTGATTTCATGCCGCTGAGCGGCAAGACCGCGATCGACGTGGGCTGCGGTGCGGGCCTTTTGTGCGAGCCGCTCGCGCGGCTCGGCGCGCGGGTGACCGGCGTGGACGCGGCGGGCGAGAATATCGGCGCGGCGCGTGCGCATGCCGAACAGTCCGGGCTGCCGATCGACTATGTCCATGGCGGCATCGAGGACCTGGCCAGCCGGACTTTCGACCTCGTCACCTCGATGGAGGTGATCGAGCATGTCAGCGATCCAGCCGCCTTTGTGCGCGGGCTGGCAGGCGCGCTGGCCGAGGGCGGGCTGATGGTGCTCTCCACGCCCAACCGCACGCCGCTCTCGCGCCTCGCGATGATCACGCTGGCCGAGGGCACCGGCGCGATCCCCAAGGGCACGCACGACTGGAGCCGCTTCCTCAAGCCCGAGGAGCTGGAGGCGTTGCTCACCGATGCCGGCATGAAGGTGATCGACCGCCAGGGCCTCACCTTCTCGCCCACCCGCGGCTTCGTGGTGAACGAGCATGACGCGCTCAACTATCTGGTGACCGCCGTCCGCGCCTGAGCGGGCGGACGGCGGTCACCGCCTATTTGGCGAGATCGAGCAGCAGGATCGGCCCGATGTCGAACACCTGCTTGCCCGTGGCGAGTTGCAGCGACACGGTGAGCTCGCCCGCCGCATAGTCACGATCGGCCACGCCATCGGCATGGACCATCTGCCAGGTGCCGCCCACCGCAGCCTCGCCGCGGAACACCGGCGTATAGGGCGCCTTGGACAGGCCGAGCTGGATCCCGGCGATCTTCGCAGTCGCCGCCCCTTCGGGCAGGGCCGAGGCGCGCGCCCACACCGCGATCACCAGCTTGTCGCCCTTCTTCACCGGCTGGTTGACGGCCGAGTTGAGGCCGATCGTCCAGGGCTGGTCCGATGCCGCCGGGATCGCGATGCGCAGCGCCCGGCCGCCCTGCACATTCTTGTCCTTCACCACCGAAGGCTGCCCCGACAGGCCGTAGACGGCGAAGCTTTCCGGCGCCGGTGCGTTGATGATCTGCTTGGAAACGTCGCTCTGCGCCTGCGCAGGCAGCGCAGCCACGCCGAGCCAGCACGCGAACATGATCCGCCATAGGTTCATGGCACCCCTCCTCCTTGATCGTCGTTGTCGAACGCTTCTTGTGCGTCGAAAGCTATCGTTTGCGTCAACGCTGTCAATACGCGGCGATTGACAGCGCCGGCCGGGGCCGGAACAGCTGCGGCCATGTCGACGATCAAGCTGCACCCGAGCTGGCTCGCCCCCCTCGAGGAGGAATTCGCCCAGCCCTATATGGCCGCGCTGCGCGACTATCTGCGCGCCGAGAAGGCAGCGGGGAAGCGCATCTTCCCGGCGGGCAGCGCATGGTTTCGCGCGCTCGACCTGACGCCGCTGGAGCAGGTGCGCGTGGTGATCCTGGGGCAGGATCCCTATCACGGCGAGGGCCAGGCCCATGGCCTTTGCTTCTCGGTACAGCCGGGCGTGCGCACCCCGCCGAGCCTGGTCAACATCTACAAGGAGATGGAGACCGACCTCGGCATCCCCCGCGCGCAGCACGGCTTCCTCGAGCATTGGGCGGACCAGGGCGTGCTACTGCTCAACGCGGTGCTGACGGTGGAAATGGGCCGCGCCGCCGCCCACCAAGGCCGCGGCTGGGAGCGCTTTACCGACGCGGTGATCCGGCTGGTTAACGCAAAGACGGAGCCGGTGGTGTTCCTGCTCTGGGGTGCCCATGCGCAGAAAAAGGCGGCGTTCGTCGACTCGATCGACAAGGGCGGCCTACATCTGGTGCTTAAGGCCCCCCACCCCTCGCCGCTCTCGGCGCATTCAGGGTTCTTCGGGAGCCGGCATTTCAGCAAGGCGAACGCGTTTCTGGAAAGCATCGGCCAGAAGCCGATCGACTGGGCGCTGCCGCCGCTGGGGTGAGGCGTTGTGGCTCCCGCCTAGCCGCGCTATATTTGTATAGCAAGGAGGCGGCCATGCTCGCGGTACGGATCGACGCAGACACGGAAAAGCGGCTGGAGGCACTGGCCGCCCGGACGGGCCGAACCAAGACCTTCTACGCCCGAGAGGCAATCTTGGCGCATCTCGACGATCTTGAGGACTTCTACCTCGCCGAAGAGCGGATAAAGGATTTCCGCTCCGAGGACGCGATCCCACTGACGGACCTGAAGGCCGAGCTTGGCTTGGACGATTGAATTCGCCCCGGACGCGGCAAAGGAACTGCGCAAGCTCGGCAAGCAAGAGGCCGGGCGCATCCTCCGGACGCTCGAAGAGCGGATCGCAACGCTAGAAGATTCGCGGGCGCTGGGCGCCCCGCTCACCGGAGAGCATAGCGGCTATTGGCGGTGGCGGATCGGCGACTATTGGGTCATCGCGCGGATCGAAGATGCGCGGGTCGTCATCATCGTGGTCCGGGTAGGGCACCGCCGCGAGGTGTATCGGTAGCCGGGCGGGCGAAACGCCCACCCGGCTCGATCGTCCTCAATCGTGCTCGCGGCCGCCGGCGCCCATGTAGAGCTCGCTGCCGGTCTCGCGGAACACCTTGCTCATCTCGGCCATGCCCGTCTCGGCATCCACCGTCGCCGGCGTTGCCGCCAGGAAGGTATCGGCCGAGGCGTTCTGCTTCGCGGCAAAGTCGCGGACCTCCTGCGTGATCTTCATCGAGCAGAATTTCGGCCCGCACATCGAGCAGAAATGCGCGGTCTTGGCGCCTTCGGCCGGCAGCGTCTGGTCATGATACTGCTCGGCCGTGTCCGGATCGAGCGACAGGTTGAACTGGTCGCGCCAGCGGAACTCGAAGCGCGCGCGGCTCAGCGCGTCGTCGCGCACCTTGGCCGCCGGGTGGCCCTTGGCGAGGTCCGCCGCGTGCGCCGCCAGCTTGTAGGTGACCACGCCCACCTTCACGTCGTCACGATCGGGCAGGCCCAGATGCTCCTTCGGCGTGACGTAGCAGAGCATCGCCGTGCCATACCAGCCGATCATCGCCGCACCGATGCCGCTGGTGATGTGGTCATATCCGGGCGCGATGTCGGTGGTCAGCGGCCCGAGCGTGTAGAAAGGCGCCTCGCCGCACGCCTCGAGCTGCTTTTCCATGTTCTGCTTGATCTTGTGCATCGGCACATGGCCGGGGCCCTCGATCATCACCTGCACGTCCTGCTCCCAGGCGCGCTTGGTGAGCTCGCCCAGCGTGTAGAGCTCGGCGAACTGCGCCTCGTCATTGGCATCGGCGATCGAGCCGGGGCGCAGGCCGTCGCCCAGCGAATAGGCGATGTCATAGGCCTTCATGATCTCGGTGATCTCGTCGAACCGCTCGTACAGGAAGGATTCGCGGTGATGCGCGAGGCACCATTTGGCCATGATCGAGCCGCCACGCGAGACGATGCCGGTGACGCGCTTGGCGGTCATCGGAATGTACGGCAGCCGGACGCCGGCATGGATGGTGAAATAGTCGACGCCCTGCTCGGCCTGCTCGATCAGCGTGTCGCGGAAGATCTCCCAGGTGAGGTCCTCGGCGATGCCGCCCACCTTCTCCAGCGCCTGGTAGATCGGCACCGTGCCGATCGGCACCGGCGAGTTGCGCAGGATCCATTCGCGGGTGTCGTGGATGTTGCGGCCGGTGGAGAGGTCCATCACCGTGTCCGCGCCCCAGCGGATCGACCAGACCAGCTTGTCGACTTCGCTCGCCACGTCGCTGGCAACGGCGGAATTGCCGATATTGGCGTTGATCTTCACCAGGAAGTTCCGGCCGATCGCCATCGGCTCCGATTCCGGATGGTTGATGTTGTTCGGGATGATCGCCCGGCCGCGCGCCACTTCGTCGCGGACGAATTCGGGGGTCACATAGTCGGGGATTTCGGCACCCCAGTCCTGGCCATCGCGGATATATTCGGCGAGGCGTTCGCGGCCGAGATTCTCGCGCTCGGCGACATATTCCATCTCGGGCGTGATGATGCCGCGCCGGGCATAGTGCATCTGGCTGACGTTCATGCCCGGCTTGGCGCGCAAGGGGCGCTTGGCCACGTTCGGGAACTGCGGCACGCCCGCCGAGCGATCTGGGCCCTTCAGCCCATTGTCCTCGGGGCGGACTTCGCGCGCGTCATAGGCCTCGACATCGCCGCGGCCGAGGATCCAGTCACGGCGGATCGCCGGCAGGCCGGCCATGATGTCGATATGGGCGTTGGGATCGGTATACGGCCCCGAGGTGTCATAGACGCGCACCGGTGCCTCGCCGCTGCCCGGCTCGAGCTGGATCTCGCGCATCGCGACGCGGTGCTTGCCGACATGGATTTTGCGGCTGCCGCGGATCGGGCCGGTGGTAACGCCGATTTCGGTCTTGGCGGGAATGTCGGCCATGCTCGTCTACTCCTTGGGCGGACGTAGAGAGCGAACGGACCTCGGGGAACAAGACCCTCCCTCCCTACGCCGGTGTCAACCGGATCAGGTTCAGCGGGTCGAAGGCTGCAGCCTTCCTCTCAACCGCTGCGCCAGCGGTCCCCCGGGGAATGGACACTCGTCTACGCGCAAGCGGCGCGCCGGGCAATCCCGACACGCCGCTTGCCTGTCAAAGGTCAGGACGATCCAGCCGCAGCAACGCGCAAGGCTGGTCTACGATGATCGGCGGTCAGAAGGTGTATGCGAGCCCGAGCGCGCCGAACCACTGGCTGCGCGAGCCGGCGATGCGGACAACGGGCGAATCGGCCGCGTCGTCGAGCATGCGGCGATAGGCAACGCCGCCGACCATCGACAGGCCATGGGTAAGGTCGCCGGTGAGCGAAACATTGCCCATCGCGCCCAGCGTCCAGTCCTTCCACCCCTTGCGGGCATAATAGACCGGCAGGCCACTGCGCGCGCTGCCGCCCGGCGTCACGCCGAAATAGGTCTGCGCATAGCCATTGCCCATATAGTTGCCCGAGAGGTTGAGCAGCACATAGGCCTTGCGGCTGAGCGGCGTGCCGTAGCTGACCGACGGCGCCATCACATAGCTCTTATGCACGTTGCCGACGTCGTGGAGATACGAGAAGCTCACGGTCAGCTTGTCATAGTCGCTGGTGATCAGCCCCTGCTTGCCGATGCCGACGAAACCGCCCGCCTCGACCGCGGTGTCGATCTTGCCGAGCGCCTCCACCTGGCGATCGTCGATCCGCGAGGTGCGGTTGAGGTTGACGTTGACGAGCGGGCCGGCCTGGAAATCCCAGCCGGGGCCATTGTTGTCGGCGATCACGTCGGCCCAGGCGCGGCTGCCCAACACGACGAAGTTGATGCCCGAGACGCGGCCGCGGACCAGCGGCGCGGCAGTGACGACGTTCTTGTCCGAGCCGTCATAGCTCGGCACGGTCGCCGCGCCGACGCCGATCGTCACGGTGTCGCGGGTCATGTCGGGCGGCGAATCGGTGCTTTGCTGGGCGAACGCGGGCGCCGCCGCGAACAGCGGGAGCGAAACAAGGGCGGCGCTCGCCGCAGTACGCAGGAAGGACATGGGTTACTCCGGGAAGGGGATCGGAAGATCAGAACCCCCGCAACGCCTGCACGCCCGCGCAGTTCCTACAGCAAATAGCGCAGCTTCACTTCCTGCCGATCGCTGCCGCCCTCGAGCGGAAATTGCGCGGCGGAAAAGCGCGGCGGACCGAAGCCTATGACCGGGTTGCGCGAAAAGCCGAATCCTTCGCGGGGAATGCCCATGAAGGTATCCAGCTTGCCGTTGCCATTGGCGTCGTGGATCACCGCCACGGCGTAATCGCCGGGGGCGAGGCCGCTCAGGCGCAGCTTGCCGTCGGCGGCGGGGATGGTCCGCTTGATGGCGCCGTGCCCATCGCGGCAATCGGGGAACTGGCTCGCAGCCGGCGCAATGCAGATCTGAAGCAGCCCGCGCGTCGAGCGCAGCTTGGTGAAATCAAGCTCCAGCGTCGCCAGCGGCGCGGCGCTGGTCAGCAGCGGCAGCGCGACCAGGGCCCAGGCGCCGCGCCGCAGGATCGAACCGCCCCAACCCCTGGTCGGTCCCGCACAGCCGGTCCCAGAACCGGAAATATAGTCCATAATTGCACCCATATCGCTCATGATGCCGCTGGTGATGGCTTGCCGTGATCAGCCATGCGCCCAGCGGCCCCCGCCACATCCAGGCCGGGAAAATCTCCCAGCCCATATGATTGGTCACTCCCATAACCGTCATGATCGTCAGGACCAAGCCGAGCGCGCCGACATGAATGGGAATCGCGAAGACCAGCAGCGGAATGACGATCGCGCCCGACAGCGCCTCGCCCCAATGGAAGCTCATCGCCGCCCAGGCGGTGGGCGGGCGGCTGGCGTGATGGACGGCATGATAGCGGCGGAACAGCGCGGGCACGTGCATCGCCCGGTGCGTCCAGTAGAACCAGGTGTCGTGCAGGAAGAGGTAGACCAGCACCGACAGCGGCAGATACCATAACGGATAGGCGTGGAGGTCGCCATAGATCCGCGTCCAGCCTTCCGCCTTCCACCCCCAGGCAACGATGCCCGCGGGGATGCCGTAGATCGCCGCCGAGGCGAGGCTCCAGCGGATTTCCCTGCGGATTTGCCTGGATTGGCCGGCGTAGAGGCCGGGATGGCGCAGCCGCGTCGCCAGCGCAAACCCCGCCGAGGCCGCGACGTAGCGCACGCCGACGATCACCGTCATGGCGATCGCGGAGACGAGGATGGCAAGGGCGATGTCCATGGCTGCCGCTGCTACCCCTTCGTGCGGCGAGCGGCAATCCGGCGCAAACCCGATCCTGCGCCGGCACCAACTGTTGCCGCCCAGTAACATTGGTAGTTCTACGAGGCGCTCCGGCACCGATATCTCAATGACCGCCCGCCTAGATGGCATTGCCCAAAGAACAATCATCATGGGCTGGGAGAGGTCATCGTGAAACTGCGGTATCTGCTGCTCACCTTCTGCTCGGTCGTCAGCATCCATCCTGCCCTCGCTCAGTCGAAAGAGGATGCGCCAAAGCCCAACAGCGTAGCGCAACTACCCGAGAAGGAAGTCTTCTCCACCGGCGTCGCCAAGGGTCGCGACCGGCTGGACAGCGCGACCTCGACCAGTGCCTATCGCGCCGGCGAGTTCGAGAAACTGGGTCCGCGCCCCCTGGGTGACATACTCCGCACCATGCCCGGTCTGCGCGTCGAGAGCGGAATCGGCGAGGGCAACGCGAACTATACGGTGCGCGGCCTGCCGCTGGCGGCCGGCGGCTCCAAATATATGCAGTTTCAGGAAGACGGGCTGCCGGTGCTCGAATTCGGCGACATCTTTAACGTCGGCGTCGACGTGTTCATGCGCGCCGATTTCAACGTCGCGGCGATCGAGTCGATCCGCGGCGGCTCGGGGTCGACCTTCTCGTCCAATGCGCCGGGCGGGGTGATCAACCTGATCTCCAAGACCGGCGAAACGCGGGGCGGCGCGGTGCAGGCCACGGTCGGGCTCGATTATGGCGAGAAGCGCGTGGACATGGACTATGGCCAGCCGATCGGCGATGGCTGGCGCTTCCATGTCGGCGGCTATTATCGCACCGGCGAGGGCCCGCGCAACATCGGCTTCACCGGCTACAAGGGTGGCCAGATCCGAGCCAACGTCACCAAACAATTCGCTGGCGGCTATGTACGGGTAAGCGGCAAGTGGCTCGACGATCGCTCGCCCACCTTCGCGCCCTATCCGATCAGGATCACCGGCACCAACGACCATCCCGTCGTCGAGAGCGTCAGCGGATTCGACATCCGCAAGGATTCGCTGCTCTCGCCGTTCATCGGCCCGGTGACGACGCTGGACGGCGACAACAAGCTCGCCCGCTACGACGTCGCCAACGGCATGCACGCCAAGAGCAAGGCGATCGGCCTGGAGGCGCAGTTCGATGTCGCCGGGATCACGGTCAGCGAGCGCGCCCGCTATTCGGCCAACTCGGGCGACTTCCTCCGCGTCTTCCCCTCCGCCGTTGGCCCGATCGCGACGATCGCCGCCTCGCAGGCGGGCGCGGGAGCAGTGGCGACCTATGCCAGCGGCCCGAACATCGGCAAGCTCGTGCCGGTGAACGCCAACGGCAATGGCCTGCTGTCCTTCAACTACATGGCGCAGACCCGCATCCGATCACTCGACAATTTCACCAACGACGTCCGGGCAACCCGCGTCTGGAAGCTGGGCCGCGGCGACCTGACCGTCACCGGCGGCCTGTACAAGGCGAACCAGAAGCTGCGTGCGGTGTGGCTGCATTCGGGTATCGACACCGACGTCGCCGGCGACGGCCGGACCGCGATGGTCGACATCACCAGCGCCGGCGGCGTCGCTCAGACCCAGAGCGGCTATTACACGTTCAGCCGCAACGGCAGCAAATTCCGTCGCATCTTCGACGTGTCGTATGGCATCCTCGCGCCCTATGGCTCGGTGAACTATCATGTCGGCAAGCTCTCGATCGGCGGCAGCGTCCGCTATGATCGGGGCCGCGTGCGTGGTTCGCTGATCGGCGCCGATCTGGGCGGCGGACGCGTCGGGCTGATCCGCTACGACATCAACGGCAACGGCCTGATCTCGGCACCCGAAACCCGCGTCGCCTTCCTGCCGCTCGATACGCCCGCGCCGGTCCGCTACAATTATGGCTATTGGAGCTATTCGAGCGGCGTCAACTACCGCGTCGCCGAGCCCTTCTCGGTCTTCGCCCGCTACAGCCGCGGCGCCCGCGCCAATGCCGACAAGATCCTGTTCACCCCCGCGGTGAGCACGATCGATGGCAGCGTACCCAATGCAGCGGACAAATATGACGAGGTCCGCCAGCTCGAAGGCGGGTTCAAGTTCCGCAAGGCGGGCGCAACGTTCAACGTCACGGCCTTCCGCGCGACCGCGGACGACCACAATGTCCTCAACGGCTCGGCCAACCAGACCATTCGCAGCTACCGGGCGACCGGGGTGGAAATGGAAGGCGGCTATCGGCGCGGCATTTTCAGCATCACCGCGGGTGCGACCTACACGACCGCCAAGATCACCAGGGACTTCCTCGATCCGACTCTGACCGGCAAGGAACCGCGCCACCAGCCCGCCTGGACGCTGGAGGCCACCCCGCAGATCGAACTGCGCCGGATGACGCTGGGCGCCAATGTGGTGACGATCACCAGCAGCTATGCGCAGGACAGCAACCTGCTCAAAATGCCGGGCTTCACCGTGGTCAACGCCTTCCTGGCGGTGAAGCCGGTCGATCGGGTGCGGGTGATGCTCAACGCGAGCAATCTGTTCGACCAGGTCGGCTTCTTCGAGTTCAACCAGAGCGAAGTGCCGACCAACGGCATCGGTTGGGGCCGCGCGATCAACGGCCGCACCGTCTCGCTCTCGGCCAAGCTCGACTTCTGACCGGAAAGGAGGCGCCGTCCGTCGGCGCCTCCTCCAGTTTTCAGGCGAAGACCGCCTTCTTGGCGCGGCGGCGCAGCGCGGCGCCGGCGAAGCCGAAGCCGCCGATCAGCAGTGCCCAAGACGCCGGTTCGGGGACCGCGCTCGGCGCCAGCGTGGCGATGAGCGTGAGGTCGTCGATCGCGAGGCCATGGTCCGAGCCGCCGACGTCACGATCGGTCCAGCGGATCGCGAACCCGCTGCCATCGGCGATCAGCAGATTGCCGATCGTCGCGCTGATGTCTGCCCGATTGCCCGCGGCATTGCCGTCCAGCGCGCTGCTCGAACTGCCCGAACCCGTGCCATTCTTGATGCTGGCGAAGTCGAGCGCGCTGAACGCGGTCCAGCTGCCGTTCGACAGCGACGTGGCGTTGAGTGAATATTCGAAGCTCAGCCGGTCGCTGCTGGCGGTGCCGAGGCGCCATTGTTCGCCGAAATAGTTGAGCGTCAGCGACTCGATCGCGCCGCCCAGCGCGTTGGTGAAGAAGGCGCCGAACAGGATCGGCGTCGCGGTGCCCGAGGCGACGCTGCCCAGCGCGCGCTCGCTGCCGGTACCGAAGGCATAGGCAGTGCCGGTATTGGCGTTGGTCGTCGCATAGGCGTCGTCCGAACCCGCGGTGCTGCTGCCGCGCTCGTCGAGCTTCCAGCCGGTGGGCAGCGCCTTGCTGGTGCCGCTGGTCGCCAGCGTGTTGAAATCCTGGGTGTAGGTCTTGGTCGTCAGCGCGACCTGGGCCTGCGCGACGGGCGCGCCGAGCAGCGTGGCGGCGACCAGCGTCGCGCCAAAAAGCTTGTTCTGCATTGCTTTGGTTCCCCTACTTCACAAACCGCAAACACGGTTGCCCGGCATTAGGAGCGAAGTGTGCAAGTCATGTGACGATAGTTAAAATAAAATGAACGACTTGGGGCTGCGCCGGAGCGCCCCCGGCCAGCGACCGTTTTGCGCCACGCCCCCAAGGGCGGGGTTCCCACACCCCCGCCCTTGGGCTAGGCGACGGCGATGCCTTCAACCATCAGTTGTGACGTCGCCATTGTCGGCGGCGGCCTTGCCGGCGGGCTTATCGCGCTGGCAATCCGGAAGAAGAAACCCGATTGCACCGTTCGGCTGATCGAAGGCTCGGCGCGGGTCGGCGGCAATCACCTCTGGTCGTTCTTCGCCGACGATGTCGCGCCCGAGCATCGCTGGCTGTCGGCGCCGCTGATCGGCCATGGCTGGAGCGGCTATGACGTCGCCTTTCCCGGCCATTTCCGCAGCCTGCCGTCGCGCTATTATTCGGTCGAGTCCGACCATTTGGATCGCGTGGTGCGCGCCGAACTGGGCGAGAAGAGCCTGTTGCTCGAGCGCGAGGCGGCGGACGTCACCCCCACCGCGGTCGCGCTGGCCGACGGTGACCTCGTCGAGGCCGAGGGCGTGATCGATTGCCGCGGCGTCGGCGATACCAGCGCACTCCAGCTCGGCTGGCAGAAATTCCACGGCGCCGAACTGGTCCTCAACGACCTGCATGACGTGACGCGCCCGGTGATCATGGACGCAACCGTGCCGCAGATCGACGGCTACCGGTTCGTCTACTGCCTGCCGTTCAGCCCGACGCGGATGTTCGTCGAAGATACCTATTACAGCGATACGCCGTCGATCGACGTGCTCGCGACCGGCGACCGGATCGAGGCCTATGCCGATGCCGCGGGCTGGCAGGTCGATCGCGTGCTGCGCGAGGAAGTGGGCAGCCTGCCGGTGGCGATGGGCGGCGACCATGCCGCCTATTGGGCCGCCGGCGGCCGCGGTATCGCCAAGGCGGGGATGAAGGCCGGGCTGTTCCACCCGATGACCGGCTATTCCTTCCCCGACGCGATCCGCACTGCCGCACTGATCGCCGACACCCGCGACTATTCGGGCGAGGCGCTGCACCAAATGCTATATGGCTATTCGCACGCGCTCTGGCGCAAGCGCGGCTTCTATCGCATGCTCGCCGCAATGCTGTTCAAAGCGGCCGAACCCGAGGAGCGCTATCGCGTGCTGGAACGATTTTACCGACTGGACGCAGGACTGATCCAGCGCTTCTACGCCGCACAATCGACCTGGGGAGACCGTGTCCGCGTACTTTCGGGCAAGCCGCCGGTGCCGGTGGGCCGCGCGCTTTCCGCGATCTGGGGTCGCTGATGCGCCGCGCAGTCGTGATCGGCGCCGGGTTCGGCGGCCTCGCCCTTGCCATTCGCCTCCAGTCGGCAGGCGTCGATACCACCGTCATCGAAGCGCGGGACAAGCCGGGCGGCCGCGCCTATTATTGGGAGCGCGACGGCTTCACCTTCGACGGCGGGCCGACGGTGATCACCGATCCGGACGCGCTCAAGGAACTCTGGCGCCTCTCGGGCCACGACATTTCAGAGGATGTGAACCTCAAGCGGGTCACGCCGTTCTACCGCCTGTCCTGGCCGGACGGCACGACCTTCGACTATACCAACGACGATGCCGTGCTGGCGGGCGAGATCGCCAAGCTCGATGCGAGCGACATCGCCGGCTATCGCAAGTTCCTCGATTATTCCGAGCGCGTCTATCAGGAAGGCTATGTGAAGCTGGGCGCCAAGGCGTTCCTCGACTTCAAGTCGATGCTGAAGGCCGCGCCGGCGCTGATGCAGAACCAGGCTTGGCGCTCGGTCTATTCGGTGGTCGCGGGCTATGTGAAGAACGAGAAGCTGCGCGAGGCGCTGTCGTTCCACACGCTGCTCGTCGGCGGCAACCCGATGGCGACCAGCAGCATCTATGCGCTGATCCACAAGCTCGAGCGCGACGGCGGCGTCTGGTGGGCCGAGGGCGGCACCAACCGGCTGATCGCCGGGATGATCACGCATTTCGAGCGGTTGGGCGGCATGGTGCGGATCGGCGACCCGGTCGACGAGATCCTGACGCTGGGCGACCGCGTCGTTGGTGTGCGTACGCATAGCGGCTTCGAGATCGAGGTCGATGCGGTCGCGAGCAACGCCGATATCGTCCACAGCTATCGCGACCTGCTGCGCAACTCGCGCAGCGCGCGGCGAACCGCGGGCAAGCTCGTCAACAAGCGCTTCTCGCCCTCGCTCTTCGTCGTGCATTTCGGGCTGCGCGGGACCTTCCCCGACATTCCGCACCACATGATCCTGTTCGGCCCGCGCTATAAGGGGCTGCTCGACGACATCTACACCCACGGCGTGGTGAGCGAGGATTTCTCGCTCTATCTCCACCATCCGAGCGCGTCCGACCCGAGCATGGCGCCCGAGGGGCATTCGACCTTCTACGCGCTGGCGCCGGTGCCGCATCTCGGCAAGTTCCCGGCCGACTGGAACGAGGTGGGGCCGATCCTCGAATCGCGGATCCTGGCGGAGGTCCAGCGCCGGCTGATCCCCGATCTGGCCGAACGGATCGTCACCAAGTTCCACTATGCGCCGACCGACTTCCGCGACGATCTCGCCGCGCATCACGGCTCGGGCTTCAGCCTGGAGCCGATCCTGACACAGAGCGCCTGGTTCCGCGTGCACAATCGCGACGACGCGATCTCGAACCTGTATTTCGTGGGTGCGGGCACGCATCCGGGCGCGGGCATTCCGGGCGTGGTGGGGAGCGCCAAGGCTACCGCCGAGCTGATGCTGGGCGAGATCGGGGCCTAAACGAGGGATACAAGGGATCCCCCGGACTCAAGCCCCTCCCCTTCAGGCGCATCGGTCGCCGCTGCTCCCACCAGCGCCTGAACAGCGCGGGGCGCTGTTCACCTGATGCGGGGTTGGGGTGGGGCAGTGTCTCACCGAGACCAGCAGATGTTCTGGAATCCCTCCACCCCCAACCCCTCCTCCAAGGAGGAGGGGCTAAGAAGAAGTCTCTCCCTCCCCGCCAAAACACGCTATCAGCCCCGCCACAGGAGCACATGATGAAGCGTATCGCCGTCTATTGCGGCTCGGCCAGCCCGGCCGATCCGGTCTATATCGAAGCCGCCCGCACCCTTGGCCGCACGCTCGCCGAGCGCGGCATCGGCGTCGTCTATGGCGGTGGCCGGCTTGGCCTGATGGGCGCGGTCGCCGATGCGGCGCTGGAGGCCGGTGGCGAGGTGATCGGCGTGATCCCGACGCTGCTCGTCAATGCCGAGGTCGCGCATCACGGCCTCACCAGCCTCGAAGTCTGCGAGACAATGCACGAGCGCAAGGCGCGCTTCACCGAGCTGGCCGACGGCTTCATCAACCTGCCCGGCGGCACCGGCACGATGGACGAGTTGTGGGAGGCGATGAGCTGGGCGCAGCTCGGCTATCATGCCGATCCGATCGGGCTGCTCAACATCGCCGGCTATTATGACAAGCTGGTCGAGTTCTGGGAGCATATGGGCACCGTCGGCTTCGTGCGGCCCCAGCACCAGGGGCTGCTGCTGGTCGATTCCACCATCGACGGGCTGCTGACCAAGATGGCCGAGGCGCAGCCGGTGGTGCCGATCGCGCAGCTGCGCCGCGAACAGCTGTAATGCGCTTTCCCGGCCGCGATGCGATCGTCGCGACCGCGGGCGAGTCGATCGCCCGCGGCTCGCGCAGCTTTGCCGCGGCCAGCAAGCTGTTCGATCCCGAGACCCGCGAACGCGCCTGGCTGCTCTACGCCTGGTGCCGCCGCTGCGACGACATCGTCGACGGCCAGGACCATGGCCATGGCATGACCCGCGTCGTCGATCCGGCGGCGCGGCTGGCCGAGGTCCGCGAACGTACCGCGGCTGCGCTGGCGGGCCATTGGGTCGGCGATTCGGCGTTCGACGCGCTGCGCATCGTCGCCGCCGAGACGGGCATGCCGCACCGCTTCGCCTGGGACCTGATCGACGGCTTTGCGCTCGACGCCGAGGACTGGCGTCCGCAGACCGAGGAGGATCTGCTGCGCTATTGCTACCATGTCGCGGGCGTCGTCGGCTGCATGATGGCGGTGGTGATGGGCGTGCAGCCCGAGGACGACGCGGTGCTCGATCGCGCCTGCGACCTCGGCCTCGCCTTCCAGCTCGCCAACATCGCGCGCGACATCGGCGAGGATGCCGAAGCGGGACGCTGCTATTTGCCCGCTGACTGGCTCGCCGAAGTGGGGCTCACGGCGGCCGATCCGATGGCCAACCGCGCTGCGCTCGCCATCCTCGGCACGCGGCTGGCGGATCGTGCGGAAGGCTATGAAATCAGCGCACGCGGCGGCGCGGCGGCGCTGTCGTTCCGCTCGGCCTGGGCGGTGCTGGCGGCGGCCGACATCTATGGCGGAATCGCGCGCAAGGTGCGGGCGCGGGGCCCGCAGGCCTGGGACAGCCGCACCACCACCTCGGGCGGCGAGAAGCTCGGCGCGATTATCAAAGCCTGGAACGAAGCGCGCCGACGCGCGCCGACATCGCGACCGGCAGGTCTCTGGACCCGGCCGCGCTGAGCCGGTTCAGCCGTTCAGCGCATTGATCGACGCATGCACCCGCGCTTCGATTTCGCGACGGGGCAGCCCGGGCGGGATCGGCGCGCCGAAGCGCAAAACGATGTCCCCGCGGCGCATCAACCCCTTGCGCGGCCAGACGGTGCCGCTGCGCACCGCAACCGGCACCACCGGCAGGTCGAGCGCGCGGTAGAGCCCGGCAAAGCCCGAGCGCAGCGGCGGCGCGTCGCCGGGCAGCACGCGCGTTCCCTCGGGAAAGATGAGCACCGAGCGCCCGGTCGCGCGGGCGGCCTGCGCCGCGCGCATCATCGCGCGCAGCGCGGCGGCATTGGCCTCGCGATCGACGACGATCGTGCCGTAGCGCTGCGCCGCCCACCCCCAAAGCGGGATGCTGGCCAATTCGCGCTTCATCACCGTCGCCGGGCAATGCAGGATGCGGGTCAGCTCCAGCGCCTCGAAATAGCTTTCGTGCTTGCCCGCGAAGAGCAGCTGCCCCTCGGGCACCTCGCCCTCGATGCGCACCCGCGCGCCGACGATCCTGCGCACAGACCATTGCATGGTCCACGCCCAGGCGTTCGAATAGGCGCGCAGAAACGCGCTGCCAAACAGCGCCGCGACCGGCACGCACAGCACGAACAGGGCCGACACGCCGTAGAAGAAGATACGGAAAAGCACCGTACGCACCGCGTCCATCAATCGACCCCCAGCAGGAGCGCCCCCCGGCGCACTAGATATTTGTGATATTCGCGCAGCAGCATGCGCCAGCCAGGGCGGCTCGGCACTCCGTCGCCGACGATGCGTACGCCTTGCAGTACATGCGCCAACTCCAGCTGCGCTCGCGCCATGTGCCAGTCCGACGTGACCAGCCGGATGCTGCGATACTGGTGATCGTGCACCCAGCGGCCGGTCTCATCGGCATTGGAGCGCGTGTCGACCGCCTCGTGCCCCAGATCGACGCAGCAGCGGAACAGCGCGCGATCGGCGGGGAATTGTGCCGCCAGCTCGCGCGGCCGCACGTCGGGGTTGACGCCACTGACCAGCATTCGTCTGGCGTCCTCGCTGCGCAGCGCGTCCAGCCCGCGCTGAATCCGCCCCGGCCCGCCGGTCAGCACCACCACCGCGTCGGTGCGGTGCGCGCCGAGCGGCTTGCCGAGGCTGAACAGGAACAGCGCGAAGCCCGTACCCCAGGCGAGCGCGAGCAGTACCAGCAGGAAGAACAGCCGGCGGATCACAGCTTGCGCCCCAGCGTGTGAAGCACGGTAAGCCGCGTCGCCACGGTGGCGAGCAAGGCAAAGCCGATCGGCAGCAGCAGGAGCAGCGTCCAGTCGACCGGCGCCAGCGTCGCGCCGCCCAGCACCTCCGATCCGGTGAGCGCCAGCTTGGTCTGGAACAAGGCGACCAGCGCCAGCGCCGCCAGCGTGCCGATCGCGCCGCCGAGCAGCGTGTCGCGGGCGATTCGGCGCTGGAGAAGGCGCGCCACCTGAAGATCGGTCGATCCGAGCATGTGGAGCACGTCGATCGTATCGCGGTGCGTGTCCAGCCCCGCGCGTGCAACGAGCAGCGCCACGCCCGCCGTCGCTGCCGCGATCACCAGCACCAGCCCGATCGCGACCAGCCCCAGCGCGCCCAGCAACCCGCGGACCGGGGACAGCCAGCGCGCGCTGCTGTCCACGCGCGCCTGCGGGGCGACGCGGCGGGCGGCGGCGGTCACCTGCGCGGCCGATCCCTCCGGTGCGGTGACGTCGATCAGCACCGGCATCGGCAGCTCGGGATCGAGCCCGACATCGCCGAGCCAGGGCTTGAGCAGCGCGGCGAGCTCGGCGCGATCCGCCTCGCGCACGCGGGTGACGCCGGGCACCTTGCCGATCGCCGCGGCCAGCGCCTTGGCACGGACGTCGCGTAGGCCGGCATCGGGTTCGACCAGCTGCACCGTCAGCTGTCCGGCGAGCTGGCGATCCAGTCCGACGGCCGAGCGCGCCACGCCCAGCCCCAGCGCACCCGCCAGCACGGTGAGGAACAGCATGATCCCCATGATGCCCGCCATCACCCAGCTGCGCTGGCCCTCGCCGAGCAGTCGCAGGTCGATCGCGGCGCGATGCCGGAAGCCGTTCATGCACCCCCCGGCGGATGGCGGAGCAGGCCGCTGGGATCGACCAGCCGGCCTTTCTCGACACGCATCAGCTGCGCGCGCGGGATGCGGCCGATCAGGTGCAGATCGTGCGTCGCGACGACGATGGTGGTGCCGAGCCGGTTGAGCGCCTCGAACAGATGGAGCAGCCGGTCCGCCATGTCGGGATCGACGTTCCCGGTCGGTTCGTCGGCGACCAGGATCTCGGGCCGGGCGATCACCGCGCGGGCGATGGCGATGCGCTGCTGCTCGCCGCCCGACAGCGTCGGCGGCTTGGCGGTGACACGCGCACTCAGCCCGACCCATGCGAGCATCTCCAGCACCGGCGCCTCGATCTCGCTCTCGCGCACGCCGGCGACACGCAGCGGCAGCGCGACATTGTCATAGGCAGAGAGCTGGGGGAGCAGACGGAAGTCCTGGAACACCACACCGATGCGGCGGCGGAAGCCGGGGAGCCGCGCCCGCGGCAACGCACCCGCGTCTTCGCCGAACAGCCGCACCGCGCCGCGCGTCGGCCGCTGCGCCAGATAGAGCAGCTTGAGCAGCGAAGTCTTGCCGGCGCCGGACGCGCCGGTGAGGAAATAGAAGCCGCCGGTCGCCAGCGTGAAGCTCACGTCCGACAGCGTTTCCGGTCCGGTCCCATAGCGCAGGCCGACATTTTCGAAGTGCACGATGTTGCCCATGCGCCGTGCGGCCCGGCCTCCTGTTCGCGGTGGTACCGGGCCGCCATCGCACAGCCCCGGATGCCGCTCAAGCCGCCGTCCGTCCCAAGCCGCTTGCTGGCCCGAATCGGCCCCGCTAGACTCGCACGTCCCGTCGCGTTTTGGACGGGTACCAGGGGGTTTGGGCATGATCTTGGAGTGCAGCCAGTGCGGATCGCGCTACGAGGTGCCGGATGCGGCGATCGGCCCCGACGGCCGGACGGTGCGCTGCGCCAATTGCAAGCATAGCTGGTTCCAGTCGGGCGCACCGCTCGAGCTGACCGCACCGGCCCCGGGCCCGGTTGCGACACCTGCGCCGCCCCCCGAACCCGCCCCGCTCTCCCCACGTAGCCTCGCTGCGGCGGAGCCCGCGCCCGAACCCGGCTATGATCCGTTCGACGACCCCGCGCCCAAGCCGCGCAGCGGCATCCGCTGGACGATCGCCGCGCTGGTTGCGCTCGTCTCGGTGCTGCTCGGCGGTGCGGCGCTGCTCTACTGGAAGGCACCGCAGGTGCTGACCCAGCTGGGGTTGCCGATCGGCGGGGCGGGCACCGCGCTGGTGTTCAGTGAAAAGAACGTCGCGCTGCAGGCGCGGGCCGATGGCAGCAAGCTGTTCATCGTCTCGGGCAAGGTGCTCAACGACAGCGGCGCGACGCAGCATGTGCCGGACATCCGCATCCAGCTGCTCGATGGCGAGCGCCGCGAGGTCTATAGCTGGCGGATCACCCCGCCGATCCGCACGCTGGAGCCCAAGGCCGGGTTCGACTTCAACGGCGCCAAGGTCGACGTGCCGAACGGCGCCAAGTCGGTGAAGCTCAGCTTCGTGAGCGAATTCGACGGGTGACGACGAGCAGGCGGCCGCCGTCGAGCAGTGCGGCCGCGACCATGCCGGCGCCCGACGCGAGCACCAACGCCTGCGCGCCGAAGCCGGCCTGGACCAGCCATAGCCCCAGCCCGCCCGTCACCAGGAAGAAGGCGAGGATGCCGTTGACGCCTGCCGCGACCTGGTCGCCTAGCGAACGCAGCGCATAGACGAACACCACCTGGACGCCGTCGAACAAGATGAACGGCGCCCAGAGCAGCAGCATCGTCGCCGCCATCGCATGGACCTCGCCCGGCGCGGGGAAGCGCGCCACCACCAGCATCGGCACCAGCATCAGGCAGGCCGCGAGCACCCCGGTGGCGAGCGCGGCGAGCAATGCGGCGATCCCCGCCCGCCCCGCCGCCGCCTGCGGCGCGCCTTCCCCGACCGCGTTGCCGACGCGCACCCCCGCCGCCGATCCCAGTCCCAAGGCTACCGCGAAGGTGACGTTGTGGATCGAGAAGACGATCTGGAAGGCGTGCGCGGTGGTCTCGCCCAATTGGGTCGAGAGCGCGATGAGAATGGAGAAGCCCACAAGCTCCAGTCCCGAGGCTATCGCCGGCACCACGCCGAATCGGGCGAGTGCCCAGGCGCCGCGCCATGTATCCGCCCGCCCCCAGTCGCCGAGCAGGCGCACCCCGCGCGGCTCGGCGCGGGGCAGCGTCCAGGCGGCGGCGAGCATGCCGATCGCCCCCAGCGCCGAGGCGATGGCAGTGGCGGTGGCGGCGCCCACCGCGCCCAGCGCCGGCAGGCCCCAGGCGCCCGTCGCCAACAGCCAGGCGAGCAGCGCATTGATCGGCAGCACCGCGAGGTTGACCACCGTCACCCGCGCCGGGCGGCTGACGCCTTCGAGAAAGAAGCTCGTTGCGATGGTGAGCAGCTGGAAGGGATAGGCAAGCGCCATTACCTGCACCACCGGCGTGCTTGCCGCAACCAGATCGGGCGCGACACCCACCCCGGCGAGCAGCGGGCCTGCGAAGCCGAACAGGATGGCCATGCTCGCCACGCCGAGCAGCAGCGCGAGCAGCAGGCCTTCGTGGAGGACGCGACCGGTCTGGCGCAGCTCCCCGGCACCATCGGCGCGCGACACATGGACGAGGATGCCGGTCAGCGCCCCCAGCCCCATCACGATTCCCGGAAAGGTGATCGTCCGGCTCGCGCCAAGGGCCGCGACCTGATGGGTGCCGGCCAGCCCGACCACCACCACGTCGGTCACGTGCAGGATCGTCCAGTTGAGCCCGGTCAGCATCACCGGCCAGGCCAGCGCGAGAAGGCGGCGCGTTTCGGCGGCGAGCGGCGTGGCAACGGACATGCCGGGGGCATAGGCGGAAGCGACAATGCAAGAAACCCGCACAAAGCGGGTTGCCAGCCCCATTTCGCTTTGCTAGGGGCCGCTGCCTTACCAGCCGCTGGTATGGAAATGCCGGCGGAAATTCACGTGCGGTCGTGGCGGAACTGGTAGACGCGCAACGTTGAGGTCGTTGTGGCCGAAAGGCCGTGGAAGTTCGAGTCTTCTCGACCGCACCATGAATACAGAGGATGGGGGCTCCGGCCCCCATTTTCGCATCTGCGCAACATGCGCGACAAATTATCCGATAATCGGGCACAGTTTTGCGACATGTGCGTCCTAGTCCGTTCATGGACGAGCGGGCCTGCGGGCCCGCTTGTGATTCGAACAAGGGACGGAGCACCGATGAAGCGACTGGGGACCACCCTGGCAGGACTGTTGGCGGGCGTATCCCCGCTGGTGGCGCAGGCACAGACGGCGGCAACGACATCAACGCAGCAGACGGGCGGCCGCCCTGCGCAGTCCCAGCCCGCCGCACCCGCCCAGGACGATCCCTATACCGACGAGATCGTCGTCACTGCCAGCGAGCCGCGCGGTGCGGTGAAGGGCGACATTCCGCCCGAGATCCAGCTCAACCAGGCCGACATCCGCGCCTATGCGGTCTCCTCGGTATCCGACCTGCTCACCGAACTTGCGCCGCAGACCGGGAGCGGACGCGGCAGCGGGCGACCGGTGGTGCTGCTCAACGGCCGCCGGATCTCCAGCTTCGCCGAAATCCGGGACCTGCCGACCGAGGCGATTGAGCGCGTCGATATCCTGCCCGAGGAGGTCGCGCTCAAGTTCGGCTACTCGGCCGACCAGCGCGTGGTGAACTTCGTGCTGCGCGAACGCTTCCGCGCCCTTACCACCGAGCTGCAGGGCGGCGCCCCCACCGAAGGCGGCAACAGCACCCAGCAGGTGCAGGCCGACATCCTCAAGATCAACCGCGATCGCCGGGTCAATCTTGACGTCAAATACCAGGGCAATTCGGCGCTGCTCGAAAGCGAGCGCAACGTCCTGCCCACGATCAGCGATGGCAGCGGCGTCAACCAGGCACCCTATCGCGCGCTGGTCGCGCCCAGCCAGGATCTCAACATCAACGGCAGCTATGCGCGCAACCTGAGCGAAAAGGTCGGCGCGACCGTCAACGGCACGCTCGAGGTGCAACAGAGCGAAGCACTGCGCGGCCTGGCGCTCTCGCAGGTCGCGGCGCCGCTGGCGCTGTCGGGGGATCCGAGCCCGCTGACCGCGAGCAGCCGCACGATCACCGCGCATCTGGGCACGACACTCAATGGCGACGAACTGCCGTTCAGCAGCGCATGGAGCTGGTCGCTGACCGGCAATTACGATCGCGTCGAGAGCAAGACGATCACCGATCGCGGCTTCGATTCGGTCGGCGGCATTCGCCCGGCAGACCGCGGCAATTCCACTTCGAACGTCGGCAGCGTCGACGCACTGCTTCGTGGCCCGCTGTTCAAACTGCCCGCGGGCGACGTCTCCACCTCGTTGCGGATCGGCGGTAGCCTCAGCGACTTCAACGGGACGTCGGTTCGGGGCGGCATCGCGCAGCAGCCGACGGCGCTCACCCGCAACATCGCCAGCACCCAGCTCAACATCGACCTGCCGATCGCCAGCCGTCGCCGCGACGTGCTCCAGCCGCTCGGCGACCTGACGATCAACGGCAATGTCGCCGTCCAGCATCTGTCGGACTTCGGCACGCTGACCACCACCGGCTATGGTGTGAACTGGTCTCCCTTCAAGCCGGTGCGGCTGCTCGCCTCGTGGACCGATGCCGAGGACGCGCCGACCACGACCCAGCTCGGCGGCCCGCTGATCACCAGCCCCAACACCCGCGTGTTCGATTATCGCACCGGCCAGACGGTGACGATCACGACGATCACCGGGGGCAACCCGACGCTGCAGGCCGAAAAACGGCATGTGATGAAACTGGGGCTGGAACTGCGGCCGCTGGAGAAGACCGATCTTTCGATCCGTGCAGACTATGTGACCAGTCGTATCCGCAACGACATCGCGACCTTCCCCGCCGCCACCGCGGCGATCGAGTCCGCCTTCCCCGATCGCTTCGTCCGCGATCCCGACGGCGATCTGGTCAGCATCGACAATCGCGCCGTGAACTTCGCCGAGAACAACACCAGGCAGCTGCGCTGGGGCTTCAACCTCTCGGTGCCGATCAAGTCGTCGCTCGAGAAGAAGATCGCCGCGATGCGCGCCCAGCGCGAGAAGGAACGCGCAGACGCCATCGCCGCGGGCAAGCCGCTGCCGGCGGAAGGCCAGGCGCGGCTGTTCGGCCAGGGCCAGAACGGCCAGCGTCCGCCGGGCGGCGGCAGCCTGTTCGGCCCCCCGCCGGCACGCCCTGGCGCGGCACCGGGCGGTGGCGGCCCGGGCGGCGGTGGGGGCGGTCGCGGCCGCTTCGGCGGACCGAACGGCGCGCTGGCGGGCCGGTTGCAGTTCAGCCTCTACCACACCTGGTATTTCAAGGATCAGATCAAGATCCGCGACGGCGTGCCGATCCTCGATCTGCTGCACGGCGACGCCGCCGGCAATGCGGGCGGCCAGCCGGCGCACCAGATCGACGCGCAGGCGGGCTTCACCAAGGACGGCGTGGGCGTCCGGCTGGGCTATAAGTGGCAGAGCAGCACCAGCGTCTATACGGGGCTGAACAACACCAATCAGCTCAACTTCGGCGATCTCGGCACGTTCAACCTGCGCGTGTTCGCGGACATGGGCCGGCAGATCAAGCTGGTGCGCGCGCATCCCTGGCTGCGCGGCACGCGGGTGAGCCTGGGCGTCACCAACCTCCTCAATACCCGCCAGCGGGTGACCGACCAGACCGGCACGGTGCCGCTCAACTATCAGCCCGATCTGCTCGATCCCACCGGCCGCGCGGTGACGCTCAGCATCCGCAAGCTCTTCTTCTGATCACCGGGGGCGCGGCGCTAGTTGCGCGCCGCGCCGGCTTGGCCCATCACTCGGTTCGAACCAACTGGGGGATGGCAGATGAAGCGTGGGTTGCTGCTGGCGGCATGGACCGCCGCGAGCGTGCTGGCGGCGCCGGCACAGGCACAGGTGAGCGCCGACTGGGTCCGCGCGCACGAAAGCTTTCTGGCCGGAGACGAATTGCGCGGTCGGGGCAGCGCGACGCCCGATGAGGCGATCGCCGCCGCCTATGTCGCCGCGCAGTTCCGCGGCTTCGGCCTGCAGCCCGCGCCGGGCATGGACGGCTATCTCCAGAAGGCCGAGATCGTCCGGCTGAAGCTCAAGGCGCCGATCACGCTGACCGCCAACGGCCAGGCGGTGCCTGGTGCGGTACTGCTCGCCGGCGACGGCCAGGGCAGCGAAGGCGTGGCGCGGCTTACCCCGGCCAAGGCGATGTCCAAGATGGCCCCCGCCCCGATCCTGCTGGTGACCGGCGACATGCCCGCCATGCAGCTCTATCGCATGGCCCGGGCGCTCAAGAGTCCGCGGCTGCTGCTGATCCGCGAGAGCGCCGATACCCAGGCGATGGTGCAGGCGCTACACGGCGAACCCCGGCTGCCCGGCGGGCTGCGCGGCGTGCCGCACGATCCGAGCCCCTCGGTCGTCGTGGTCCCGGCCGCCGCCTTCGATGCGCTCGCCGCGCAAAAGGACGTGAAGGTCGCGCTGACCGTACCGGTGGAAGAGAAGGTCGCGACCACCACCAACGCGATCGGCTGGCTGTCGGGGACCGACCCCAAGGCGGGGGTGCTGCTGCTCAGCGCCCATCTCGACCATCTCGGCGTCCAGGCCGACGGCACCATCATGCACGGCGCCAATGACGACGCCTCGGGCACCACCGCGGTGCTCGAACTCGCCCGCACGCTTGCCGCCAAGGGCAGGAACACGCGCGGCATCCTGTTCGTCGCGTACGGCGCCGAGGAGATCGGCGGCTATGGCTCGACCTATTTCGGCGCGCACCCGCCGGTGCCGCTCGACCAGATCGTCGCCAATGTCGAGGTCGAGATGATCGGCGCGCAGGACCCCAAGCTCCCCGCGGGCACGATGATGATGACCGGGTTCGAGCGCTCGACGCTGGGCGAAACGCTCAAGAGTCATGGCGCGCTGGTCACCAGCGATCCGTACCCGGAGCAGAACTTCTTCCAGCGCTCGGACAATTACTCGCTCGCGCTGAAGGGCGTCGTCGCCCACACCATTTCGGGGTGGGCGGTGGTGCCGACCTATCACAGCAAGGACGATACGGTGGCGAACATCGACATCGCCTTCATGACCAAGGCGATCCAGTCGCTGGTCGAACCGCTCCACGCCTTGGCCAACAGCGACGCCAAGCCGGCATGGAAGCCCGGCGGCAAGCCCGAATGACGGCGCACAAGCTGGCGCCCCGCGCCGGCTTGCTCTAGCGAGGAACGATGCACACGCCTCATATCGTCGCGCTGGGGGGAACGCTGCGCGCCCAGTCCAGCACCGGCCGCCTGCTCGCAGCCGCCCTCGCCCGCGCCGAGGCGCGCGGCGCGCGCACCACGTTGCTCACCGGGCCAGACATCGTCTTCCCGCATTTCGAGCCCGAGCATGGCGATACCGACGAAAAGGTGATCCGCTTCGTCGAGACGCTGCGAACCGCGGACGCGGTGATCATCGGATCGCCGGGCTATCACGGCACGCTCTCGGGACTGGTCAAGACCGCGCTCGACTATGTCGAGTTGCTCAGCCGCGACGACCGCGTCTATTTCGACGGCATGCCGGTGGGCCTGATCGCCACCGCGGCGGGCTGGCAGGCCTCGGTCGCGACGCTGCAGGCGCTGCGCACCATCACCCATGCGCTGCGCGGCTGGCCCACGCCGATGGGAATCGCGGTCAACACGGTGGAGACGCCCGACGTAGAGGCGCATTGCCAGACGTCGCTCGACGTGTTGGTCGGGCAGATCTTCGACTTCCTGAAGCGCTAAACTCCTGGCCGCGACTCACTCGAACCAGTGCCGCCGGAAGAAATAACCGGCGATGCCCAGTGCCATCGTGATGCACATCCCCACCACGCCCCAAAAGGCCCAAGGCTCGTGGGCAAAGGGGATGCCGTCGACGTTCATGCCGAGCAGGCCGGTGAGAAAGGTCAGCGGCAGGAACACCATCGCGACGATCGCGATCACCAGCGAGCGCTGATCGAGCAGTTCGCCGCGCAGATCGGTGAGCGTTTCGTGGGTCAGCGCGGCGCGTTCGCGGATGCTCTCGACTTCTTCCGCCATGCGCGCGGCGCGGTCGGCGGCGGCGGAGAGGTGCAGCCGATCGTCCTCGCGCAGCCAGTCGCCGGGCAGGCCCGCGAGCTTCTCGATCGCGGCGCGCTGCGGATTGAGGAAGCGGCGATAGCCGATCGCCTGGACCCGCACCTTGTTGACCATCCGACGGAGCTCGAAGGCGCGGTGCCCGGAAATCTGCTCCTCGCAATCGTCCAGCGAATCACCCAGTTCGGCGACGACGGGATCGAGTTCCTCGGTGATCGCCTGCGCGAAGGCGGCGATCAGATCGCCGGGATCGAGGATCTTGCCCTTCTCCACCTCCTCACGCACCGGCTGGAGCGCGGTCAGGTGCTTGCGCGTGACCGAGAAGACGCAGCCGCCCATGGCATAGATGCGGATCGAGGCGAGCGGATCCGACGCAGACGTCGCCTCGCTCGACAGCCCGCGAAGATTGATCACCGCGCCGTCGCCCACCGCGTCGCAGCGCGGGCGCGTCTCGGTCGCGGTCAGCGAGTCGATGACATAGGGCGACAGTTTCGCTTCGCCGCCCAGCCAGATCTGGGCACGCTCGTCATTGGTGGTGAGGTGAATCCAGGTCAGCCCACCATTCTGGCCCAGCGCCGCGCGCATCGTCGGCTGCTCGACCTTGCCGTCGTGCACGACATAGGCAAAGCCGCTCAACCCGCCATCTCCAGCCAGAGCGACAGGCCTTCGCCGGGATCGGCAGGCGGACGAGCGAAGATGCGCGCGGCATCGGCACGCGCGCGGTTGAGGATGGTGTCGGGCACGTCGCCTAGATGGAAAAGCCGGTCGGCCTGCGCAAGCAGCCGGGCGTGACGGAGGGTAAGGTCCTCGGGATCGCGCGACGTCAGCCGCAACGACACGAGCTTGGCCTGGGGTGCGGCGCCCTGCGCCAGCCAACGGTCGACATCGCCGTCACCCGCGAGCAGGTCGAGCATGCCCCCCTCGCCCAGTGCATCGGCAAGCGCGCGGCGGCGGGCACCGGCATCGGGCCAGCGCGCCTTCATTGCCGTCCGGCCGCTGCCCAGCCCCTTGGCGAGCGCGCCGAGGCTGGCCGGCAGCAGCGCCTCCAGCCGCTGGCGCAGCGCGGCCGCGAGTCCCGCCGAGACCCCGCCGGTGCCGATCGCGATCAGCACCGGATCGCGGTCGACGATCGCCGGCAAAGTGAAGTCGCACAGCTCTGGCCGGTCGACGCAATTGACCAGCACGCCGCGCGCCTTGAGCCGCGCGACCACGTCCTCGGGTTCGTCGAGCGCCACGATGGCGAGCGCGGCCGGCTCGCCCTCGCCCACCACCCGCGCGCCGGCGCGGTTGAGCAGGCGGCGCTTGGCGTCCGCCGGCTCGCCTTCGCCGACCAGAATCACCGGCCGCCCCGCCAGCTTGACGAACAGGGGCAGCGCGGCGAGCGTCACTTCAGCCAGTCCGGCACCTGCTCGGCGGCCATGATCTCCTCGGCGGAGATGCGGCCGGCGACGATGGCATAGCGATCGCCCGAGACGAGCACCTCGGGCACCAGCGGACGGCTATTGTACGTGCTTGCCATGGTCGCGCCATATGCGCCCGCAGTTTCCAGCACGGCGAGGTCGCCGGACTGTACCGCATCGATCTCGCGCGCCTTGACGAACACATCGGTGCTTTCGCACACCGGGCCGGCAACGTTGGCGACGAAGCGCTCGCCATTGGGCTTCACCGCCGCGAAGCCGTGATAGGCGTCGTACAGCGCCACCCGCGCGAGGTCGTTCATCGCCGCGTCGACCACCACCCAAGGATCGATCTGCCCCGGCTTTACCCACAGCACTTCGGTGACGAGCACGCCCGCGCTGCCGGCGATGGTGCGACCGGGCTCGAACATCAGCTCGACGTCCCAGTCCTTGGTCACCCGCGCGACCATCTCGGCGTACGCTTCCGGCGTCGGCGGCACCTCGCCGGGGCGATAGGCGACGCCCAGCCCGCCGCCGAGATCGACATGGGTGATGGTGTGGCCATTGCCGCGCAGCTCGGCAAGCAGCCGGCCGACCCGCTCGAATGCGGCCTCTAAGGGCGCAAGGCCGAGCAGCTGGCTGCCGATATGCACCGCGATGCCGTGGAGATCGAGGCCGGGGAGATTGCCGAGCCGATCGAAGATCGCCGGCGCCTCGCCGATCGGCAGGCCGAACTTGTTTTCCGCCTTGCCGGTCGAGATCTTCTCGTGCGTGCCGGCATCGACATCGGGGTTCACCCGCAGCGCCGCACGCGCGGTGAGCCCACGCTCGGCGGCGAGTGCCGCCAGCACTTCGCCTTCCTCGACCAGCTCGAGGTTGAACTGGCCGATGCCTGCCTCCAGCCCCTTGACCAGCTCGCGCCGGGTCTTGCCGACGCCGGAGAAGACGATGTCCTTGGGCGCCACGCCCGCCGCCAGCGCACGCGCCATCTCGCCGCCCGAGACGACATCGGCGCCGAAGCCCTCGTTCGCCAGCAGCTTGAGCACCGCGAGGTTGGGATTGGCCTTGATCGCGAAGGCGAGGTGGATCCGCCCCAGTGGCTTCAGCGCGTCGCGAAAGGCGCGGGCATTGGCCTGGAAGCGTTCGGTGGAATAGACATAGACGGGCGTACCCACCTCGGCGGCGATGCGCGCGAGGGGCAGCGATTCGACGTGCAGTTCGCCGTCGATCATCGAAAAATCGGTCATGAGCCTCTGGGTGCGGCGCGAATGGCCGCCAAAATCAGTTGGGTGGCAGGTCGAACTCGTCGCTCCGCCGCGCTTCGGACGCCTGGATCAGGTCGTCGCTGCGCGCCGGGCGAGTCTGCGCCGTGGGTTTGAGAAGATCGGGAGGCGTGGGCGTCGCCGCGGCGCCGTACGGCGCCACCGGCAGCGATGCCCCCGGCGGCGGGGCCAGGGCCTCGCGCACGCCGCAACCGCTCAGTGCCAGCCCCAAGGCCGGTACGGTGAGCAGCAGTCGCTTCCTCATGCTTCCTCCTCACGGCCCTTGCGCGCCGCTGCTATCGCCGCGCGAACCCGCGACGGTGCTGTGCCGCCGAAGCTGGTCCGGCTGTTCACCGATGCGTCGACGCTGAGAACGCCGTACACGCGTTCATCGATCCGTGCATCGATTTCCTGGAGCGCGTCGATCGGCAGCTGGTCGAGCCGGATGCCGTCGGCTTCTGCCTTCGCGACCGCGCGGCCGGTGATGTGGTGCGCCTCGCGGAACGGGATGCCGCCTTCGCGCACGAGCCAGTCGGCCAGGTCGGTGGCGGTCGAAAAGCCTGCCTCGGCCGCCGCACGCATCCGCTCCAGCCGGAAGGTCGCGCTCTCCACCATGCCGGTCATCGCCGCGATGCTGAGGCCGAGCAGGTCATGCGCCTCGAACACCGGCGGCTTGTCGTCCTGCATGTCCTTCGAATAGGCGAGCGGCAGGCCCTTCATCGTCATCATCAGGCTGACCAGCGCGCCGCTGATCCGTCCCGAATGTCCGCGGACCAGCTCGGCTGCGTCGGGATTGCGCTTCTGCGGCATGATCGAGCTGCCGGTCGACCATTGGTCGGACAGCGCGACGAAGCCGAAGGGCTGGCTCGCCCAGATCACGAATTCCTCGGCCAGCCGGCTGAGGTGGAGGCTGCACTGCGACGCAGCCGTTAGATAGTCGAGCGCGAAGTCGCGGTCGGACACCGAATCGAGAGAGTTGCGGGTCGGGCCGTCGAAGCCCAGCGCCTTTGCGGTCGCCTCGCGATCGAGGTTGAAGCCGGTCCCGGCCAGTGCCGCCGAGCCCAGCGGGCACAGGTTCATGCGGGCGCGGGCGTCCTTCAGCCGCGAGCGATCGCGCGCGAACATCTCGAAATAGGCCATCAGGTGATGGCCCAGCGTCACCGGCTGCGCGACCTGAAGATGGGTGAAGCCCGGCATCACGCTGTCGGCATGCTGCTCGGCCCGCGCCAGCAGCGCGTCCTGGAGCGCGCCCAGCGCCGCATCGGCCTGGTCGATCGCGTCGCGCACCCAGAGGCGGAAGTCGGTCGCGACCTGGTCGTTGCGCGAGCGCGCGGTATGGAGGCGACCCGCGACGGGGCCGATTGTCGCAGCCAGCCGGCTCTCGGAGAGCATGTGGATGTCTTCGAGCGCCAGATCCTCGGGCACGCCGTTGGCGGCGAATTCCTCGGCGACCTGGTCTAGCCCCGCGCCGATCGTGGCGGCGTCCTCCGCATCGACGATCCCCTGCTGGCCCAGCATCGCGACATGCGCCTTGGAGCCGCGCAGATCCTGCTGCCACATCCGCTTGTCGAAGGGGATCGAGGCGTTTATCTCGCGCATTACCGCGGACGGGCCTTCGGCGAAGCGCCCTCCCCACATGGAATTGGAGCTGTCCTTGCGCTCGGTGATCGGTCTTCTCCTTCTGGGCGCCCTCGCACTGGGCGCGTGCGATAAGCAATCGCAGCCGTCGCAGCAAGCGAACGAAACGTCCGCCCCGGCGAACGCCGCCGCGCCTGCGCCGGGCGGCACGGTCGACCGCAGCCACAAGGGCGAGGCGGCGCCGACGATTTCCTTCACCGACGCCGCGGGCAAGAAGACGACGCTGGCCGCCTTCAAGGGCAAGCCGGTGCTGCTCAACCTGTGGGCGACCTGGTGCGTGCCGTGCATCAAGGAGATGCCGACGCTGGATACGCTGGCGGGCAAGGCGGGCGACACGCTCGTGGTGCTGCCGCTCAGCCAGGATCTGAAGGGGATGGAAGTGGTCGGCCCGTTCTTCCAGAAGAACGGGTACAAGAACCTGAAGCCCTATCTGGATACCGACACCGCGTTCAGCGTGCAGCTGGGCGTCAATCTGCCGACGACGATCCTGTACGATTCGGCCGGCAAGGAAGTGTGGCGCGTGTCCGGCGAGTTCGACTGGGCGGGCGCTCAGGCTGCCAAGCTGATTGCGGAGGCGAAGTAAGCAAATCCTCCCCCAGCTCGCTGGGGGAGGATCTAGAGGGCCGCCAACAGCTCGCGCAGCCACGCCTCCGTCGCGTCCGCATGCGTCAGCGGCAGCATGTGTCCGCCGTCGACCAGCGTGACCTTGCACCCGGCAATCTCTCCCGCTGTCCGCTCGCCGTGCAGCGCCGGATCGAGCAGCGCATCCTGCCGGCCATAGAGGATGGACACGGGCAACCGGATCTCGCCGTACCGCGCGATCAGCGGCGGCATCGCCCGCTGCGCCATGCGGATCTCGAAGCTGCCCATCTGATAGGCGGACGCGCGCGCCGACAGCGCTCCGCCGCCCGCCGTCGCAAAATCCGCCGGGACCGGATCGGGCGCGAACACCGCTTCCGCCCCCTGGTTGCCGAACGCGACCGCCATCGGCACCGCGATCGTCCAGGCGAGCAGCTCGCGGACCCCCGGCGGCGCCATCAGTCCGCGAAACACCGCCGGCGGCTGGTCAACGATCTGGGTCAGCGGGGAGATCAGCGCCAGTGCGCCGGGCACTTCGGGCCGCTCGGTGGCAAGCGCCAGCGCCACCGCACCGCCCATCGAGTGCCCGACAACCAGCGGCTTCTCGAGGCCCAGCGTCTCGATCGCCTGCGCGATCATCCGCCCCTGCCGCGCGAGATCGGGCCGCGGCCCGGTGAGCCGCGAATGGCCCCAGCCGGGCCGGTCGACCAGGATCACCCGGTGGTCCTTCGCCAGCCGCCCGGCGAGCGAATGGCTGAAGTTGCGCAGCTGCGCCATGATCCCGTGGATCATCACGATCGCCGGCCCGGTGGCATCCTTCGGCCCCAGCTCGACGATATGCAACCGCGCGCCGTCGACATCTACGAACCGGCCGTCCGCCGGCACTATCGCTTCGGCCTTGCGACCCGCCCAGGCGGACCATCCTACCAGTCCGAGTACGCCGATGCCGGCCAATCCGAACGGTACCCGCATTGATCCATTCTTCCCCATCTGCGCCCCTCCGACCATCGTGCTAGCGTAGCAAAGAGCGAAGCGAGGGGGCAGGCGGTTCCGCCGGGCTAGTGCGCGAGCGGGAGCGTCACTCCGCGACCGGCGCCTCGCCCTCCTCGCGCTCCTGCGCCTGCCGCGCCCACATCTCGGCGTAGATCCCGCCTTCGCGCAGCAGCTCGGCATGGGTGCCCTGCTCGACCACCCGGCCCGCCTCCAGCACGATGATCCGGTCGGCATGGACCACGGTCGACAGCCGGTGCGCGATGACGATCGTGGTGCGGCCCTGCTCGATCGATTCGAGCGTCGCCTGGATGTCGGCCTCGGTGCGGCTGTCGAGCGCGCTGGTCGCCTCGTCGAGGATCAGGATCGGCGGGTTCTTCACCAGCGTCCGCGCGATCGCAACGCGCTGCTTCTCGCCGCCGGAAAGCTTGAGCCCGCGTTCGCCCACCCGCGTGTCGAGCCCGTCGGGCAGCGCCTGGATGAAGTTGGCGATCGAGGCGCCGCGCACTGCCTCGGCAATCTCCTCGGGCGTCGCGCCCTCGCGGCCATAGGCGATGTTGTAGCCGATCGTCTCGTTGAACAGCACCGTGTCCTGCGGCACGATCCCGATCGCGGCGCGCAGGCTGGCCTGGGTCACGGCGCGGATATCCTGCCCGTCGATGGTGATGCGCCCGCCGGTGACGTCGTAGAAACGGTACATCAGCCGTGCGAGCGTCGACTTGCCCGCGCCCGAGGGCCCGACCACCGCGACGGTCGCGCCGGCCGGGATGTCGAGATCGATCCCCTTCAGGATCTGGCGATCGGCGTCATAGCCGAACTGCACGCCCTCGAACCGGACATGCCCCTGCTGGATGGCCAGCGGCTGCGCGTCGCCCGCGTCCTTCACCTCGGCGCCGGTATCGAGCAGGTCGAACATCGCGCCCATGTCGATCACGCCCTGGCGGATCGTTCGATAGACCCAGCCGAGCATGTCGAGCGGGCGGAACAGCTGGCTGAGCAGCGTCGACACCAGCACCACGTCGCCCGGGGTGAAGCGGCCGGTGGACCAGCCGAACACGATCAGCGCCATGCCCGCGGCGAGCATCAGGTTGGTGATCACCGCCTGGCCGATATTGAGCCAGGCGAGCGAATTCTCGCTGGTGACGGCGGCGTTCATATAGGCCGTCATTGCCTTGTCGTAGCGCGCGCTCTCGCGGGCTTCGGCGTTGAAATACTTCACCGTCTCGAAGTTGAGCAGCGAATCGACCGCGTGCGCGACGGCGCCGGTATCCAGGTCGTTCATCTGCTCGCGCAGCTTCGAACGCCAGTCGGTCACCCAGCGGGTGAAGGCGATATAGATCACCACCATCGCCAGCGTGCCGGCGACCAGCCACCAGCCGAAGCGCGTGCCGAAGATGCCGAGAACCATGCCGAGCTCGAGGATAGTCGGCGCGATGTTGAACAGCAGGAAATAGAGCATCGTGTCGATGCTCTTGGTGCCGCGCTCGACCACCTTGGTGACCGCGCCGGTGCGGCGGTTGAGGTGGAAGCGCAGGGACAGCTGGTGGAGGTGGCGGAACACGTCCGAGGCGAGCCGACGGGTCGCGTCCTGCCCCACCCGCTCGAACACCGCGTTGCGGAGGTTGTCGAACAGCACCGTGCCCAGCCGCGCAGCGGCATAGCCGGTGACCAGTGCGACGATCAGCCACACCGCGTCGCGCGGACCCGAGGCCATCCGGTCGATCGCGCCCTGCAGCGCGAAGGGCGCGCCGTAAACCTGCACCAGCTTCGAGCAGAGCACGAGCAGCAGCGCGAGCACGATCCGCACCCGCAGCCCCGGCGCGTGGCGCGGCCAGAGGTACGGCAGGAAGCGCTTCATCGTGCCGAATATGGGCCGGTCGAGCGTGGCGGACGAGGTTTCGGGAGGCATCCGCCCTAATCTGGGACGCGCGGCCACGCGACGCAACCACGGGAACAGCGCGGAGGTCTGTCCGTTGAATCGGGCAGGAGGTCATCTGCTATGGACCAACTGCTCTACGTGCTGGCGATCATGGGCTGCAGCGACGATGCGCAGGCCTGCCGCCAGGTTCGACTGGAACCCGTCAACTATACGTCGCAGGTCGCCTGCCAGGAAGCCATGGAGGGCGCGCTTCGCCGCGCCACCGACGTCGACTATCCCGTCGTCCAGGCGGCATGCCAGCGGCGGAGCGAGCGACTGGTGTCACGCGAACCCCAGCAGCCGGTGACGGGCGGCTGACCCCTATTCGTGCGAGCGCCCGAAGTCCGGCCGGGCATCGTCCTGTCCCTGGTCGATGATTGAGCGGCGGATCGCGCGGGTGCGGCTGAACAGCTCGAACAGCTCGTCGCCCTTTCCCCAGCGGATCGCACGCTGAAGCGCGGTCAGGTCCTCGGTGAAGCGCTGGAGCATGTCGAGCACCGCCTCCCGGTTGTTGAGGAACACGTCGCGCCACATCGTCGGATCGGACGCGGCGATGCGGGTGAAGTCGCGGAAGCCGCCTGCCGAATATTTGATCACTTCGGACTGGGTGACTTCCTCCAGGTCCGAAGCGGTGCCGACGATGGTGTAGGCGATGAGGTGGGGCAGATGGCTGGTCACCGCGAGCACGCGGTCATGGTGCCCGGGCTCCATCGTCTCGACCATCGCGCCGAGCCGGCGCCAGAATTCGCTCACCCGCTCCACCGCGAGCGGATCGCTGGCCTCTGGCGGGGTGACGATGCACCAGCGATGGTGGAACAGCGAGGCGAAGCCGGCGGTCGGCCCACTATTTTCGGTCCCCGCCACCGGGTGGGCGGGAATGAAGGTCGCGTTCGGCAATGCTTCCCGTACCGCCTCGATTACGCTCAGCTTGGACGAGCCGACATCGCTCACGATCGCCTCCGCCGGCAGGTCGGCGGCGAACTCGGCCGCCACCGCGCCCATCGCGCCCACCGGCACGCAGAGGATCACCAGATCGGCATCGATCACCGAGGTGCCGGCGCTGTCCGCCACATCGTCGCACAGGTCGATCGCCACCGCCGTCTCGCGCACGGCCGGATCGGCGTCATAGCCGGTCACGCGCACGCTCGGCATGTGCTGGCGGATGCCGCGGGCGATCGACGAGCCGATCAGCCCGAGGCCGATCACCGTGACACGCGCGAAGGGCAGCATCAGGCGCCGAGCAAGCGGCGCAGCGAGGCCGCGACGCCCTTGATCTCTTCCTCGGTGCCGATGGTGATGCGCAGGCCGTGCGGCAGACCCTGGCCGGGCAGCCAGCGGACGATGTAGCCGTCCTCCATGAGGTGCTTGTAGGCCTGCTCGCCGGTCACCTCGCCCTCGAACAGGACGAGCTGGAAATTGGCCTTGGAGGGTACCGCGCGGACGCCCTTGTTGCCCATGCTCGCGATCTCGTCGGCAAACCACTGCCGCCACTGCGCATTGTGCGCGCGGCTGTGCGCGACGAAGTCCTTGTCGCCCAGCGCCGCGATCGCCGCACGACCCGCGCCGATGCTGAACGCGAAGGGCGCACGGATGCGGTGCATCGCGGCGATGATGTCAGGGTGCGCATAGCCCCAGCCGACCCGCTCCGACGCCAAGCCGAAGATCTTGGAGAAGGTGCGCGTCACCAGCACGTTGGTCTGGGTGCGGGCGAGCTCGAGCCCGCCATCGTCATCCTCGGGCGCGAGATATTCGGTGTATGCCTGGTCGAGCACCAACAGCACGCTCTTGGGGAGCGCGGCATGCAGCCGGGCGATCTCTTCGCGCGCCGTATAGGTGCCGGTGGGGTTGTTGGGGTTCGCCAGGAAGACGACCTTGGTCTTCTCGGTCACGCAGGCGAGGATCGCGTCGACATCGGTCGCATAGTCGCGATCGGGCGCCACCACCGGCGTCGCGCCGACGCGGCGGGCGGCGATGTCGTACACCGCGAAGCCGTAGCGAACGTAGATGATCTCGTCGCCCACGCCGGCGAACGCACCGGCGGCGAGGTGCAGCACCTCGTCCGAGCCGGTGCCGTAGACGATCCGCTCGGGCTCCACGCCGTAATGTGCGCCCAGCGCCTCGCGCAGCGCGACCGCGCCGGCATCGGGGTAACGCTCCAGCTCGGTCGCGGTGGCGGCATAGGCGTCGCGCGCGGCCTGGGGCGTGCCGAACGGATTCTCGTTCGACGAGAGTTTGGCGGCGGGCTTGCCCGAATCGGTGGTGGCGCGGCCCGGGACATAGGGGGCGATGGCCATCACCCAGGGCTTGGGGACGGGTGCGTTCATGGGCCGGGGGATTGAAGGAATGGCGGCCGATTGGCAAGCCGTGCGGCGGGGAAGCTTGAACGCGCGGCCCGCTCCGCCTAACCGCCGGATATGTCCGATGATCCGCGTTTCGGCCTTCGCCGCTCGGTAACGCTGCCGGGGCCGTTGCGCCTCGACGGCGGCGTGCTGTTCTCGCCGGTCGACATCGCCTACGAAACCTATGGCACGCTCAACGCGCAAGCGAGCAACGCCATCCTCGTCTGCCATGCGCTGACCGGCGACCAACACCTCGCCTCCGAGCATCCCGTCACCGGCAAGCCCGGCTGGTGGGCGCGCATGGTGGGGCCGGGCAAGCCGATCGATACCAACCGCTGGTTCGTGATCTGCTCGAACGTGCTGGGCAGCTGCCTCGGCTCCTCGGGCCCGGCGACGATCAACCCGGCGACCGGCCAGCCCTGGGGCATGCAGTTCCCGGTCATCACCATCCGCGACATGGTGCGCGCGCAAGCCATGCTGCTCGACCATCTCGGCGTGGACCGGCTGTTCGCAGTCGTCGGCGGGTCGATGGGGGGCATGCAGGCGCTGAGCTGGGCGGCTACCTTCCCCGAGCGTGTCCGCGCCGCGGTGGTGATCGCCTCGGCCGCGCGGCATTCGGCGCAGAACATCGCTTTCCACGAAGTCGGCCGCCAAGCGATCATGGCCGACCCCAAGTGGCGCGGCGGCGCCTATTACGAGGCGCAGGATCCCCCCGCTGCCGGGCTCGCGGTCGCGCGGATGGCGGCGCACATCACCTATCTGTCCGAAGCGGGACTCACCGCCAAGTTCGGGCGCAAGCTCCAGAGCCGCGAGGCCAAGACCTTCGGCTTCGATGCCGACTTCCAGGTGGAAAGCTATCTGCGCCACCAGGGGCTGGCGTTCGTCGACCGGTTCGACGCCAACTCGTACCTCTACATCACCCGGGCGCTCGATTATTTCGATCTTGCCGAGGAACATGGCGGGCTGCTCGCCAACGCGTTCCGCGCGTCCCAGGCACGCTTCTGCGTGGTCAGCTTCGACACCGACTGGCTCTACCCCACGGCGGAGTCTCGCAGCATCGCCCATGCGCTCAACGCTGCGGGGGCGCCGGCCAGCTTCGTCGAGCTGAGCTCGCCCTTCGGCCACGACGCCTTCCTGCTGGAGAGCCCGGAGCTCGACCGCGTGATCGGCGGCTTCCTCGCCGCGGGAGATCGCCCATGACCCTCCGTCCCGACCTTGCGATCATCGCGAGCCATGTGGATCGCGGCGCGCGGATCCTCGACGTGGGCTGCGGCGACGGCGCGCTCATGGCGGCGCTCCGCGACGACCGCGGCTGCGACGCACGCGGGCTGGAGCTGGAGCCGACCAACGTCGCCGCCGCGGTGGGCCGCGGCCTGTCGGTGATCCAGGGCGACGCCGATACCGACCTTGCCGACTATCCCGACGACAGCTTCGATTACGCCATCCTCAGCCAGACGCTGCAGACCACGCGGCGGCCCGACTGGGTGCTGGAGCAGCTGCTGCGGATCGGCCGCCACGCCTTCGTCTCCTTCCCTAACTTCGCGCATTGGCGGGTACGCGCCTCGCTGCTGTTCGGCGGCCGTATGCCGGTGACGCGGCTGCTGCCGATCGCCTGGTACGCGACGCCCAATATCCACCATGTCACCATCGACGATTTCCGCGCGCTGGTGAAGGAACGCGGCATCGCCATCGAGGGCGCCTGGTTCCTCTCCGGCGACCAGCAGACCGGCTCGGGGCTCGCCAACCTCCTGGCGGAACACGCCGTCTTCCTGTTGAGGCACGACCGATGACCGACGTCACCCTGCTTTCCGCCCATGCGGCCTATCGCGACGATATCGGCGACCTCGTCACCCGCCGCCCGGTGCCGGGGCCGGGGCTGGAGCAGATCGGCGCCTTCCTGTTCCTCAACCATCACGGCCCGCAGACCTACCGCCCGAACAATGCCGGCCTGCCCTTCGGCCCGCACCCGCATCGCGGCTTCGAGACGGTGACCTTCATCCTCGAAGGCTCGCTCGCCCACACCGATTCGGCCGGGCACGAAAGCATCATCCGCGCCGGCGGCGTGCAGTGGATGACCGCGGGGCGCGGGATCGTTCATGCCGAGGTCTCGCCGACCGAATTCAAGCGCGATGGCGGGCCGATGGAGATCCTCCAGCTCTGGGTGAACCTGCCGAGCCGGCTCAAGATGACCGCGCCGCGCTATGTCGGGCTGCAGGCGGAGGCGTTTCCGGGCGTGGCGGCGGGGGACGGCGCGACGGTGCACCTCGTCTCGGGCGAGTTCGGCGGCCGAACCGGCCCGATCGAGTCGCTGACCGGCGTGTTCCTGTGCTGGGCCGAACTGGCGGCAGGCGCGACGCTGACCTTCGACGGGCTCGCGGGCCGCGACCTGTTCCTCTACGCTGTGCGCGGAAGCGTGAAGCTGGGCGATCGCCCGCTGCCGAACTGGCATCTCGCCAGCCTCTCGGCCGGCGACACGCTGACGATTACCGCCGACGAACCCGCGCTGATCCTGTTCGGCCATGCCGCGCCGATCCCCGAGCCGGTGGTCGCCCACGGCCCGTTCGTGATGAACAGCGTGCAGGAAATTCACCAGGCCTATGCCGATTACCAGCGCGGGGCTTTCGGTGTGGCGGAGATCGTGGCGGGCTGAGCCCGCATTCCCCTCCCGCTTGCGGGAGGGGTTAGGGGAGGGGCTGAAAGCCGCCTCGCCCCAACTTCCACGTCAGTCCCTCCCCCGACCCCTCCCGCAAGCGGGAGGGGGGAAGAGGGTGCACATCAATGCGCCGCCTGCTCGCCGCGGACGATGCCGCTCTTGCCGAGCTGGTCGTCGATTTGCGCCATCAGGCGATCCAGACCCTCCTGGCTCTTCGCTTCGGCGCGTGCCACCAGCACGTCCTGGGTGTTCGACGCACGCAGCAGCCACCAGCCGTCATCGGTGTTGACCCGCGCGCCATCGGTACGATCCACCTCGGCGCCGTCCGCCTCGAGCCGGTCAAGCACTTCCTCGACGACCGGGAACTTGCGGCTCTCGTCGACCTGGAAGCGCATCTCCGGCGTGTTGACCATCGCCGGCATCTCATCCTTGAGCTGGGTGAGCGACTTGCCGATCACATGCACCGCCTGGATCAGGCGGATCGCGGCGTACTGGGCGTCGTCGAAGCCGTAATAGTCCTGCGCGAAGAAGATATGGCCGCTCATCTCGCCGGCGAGCGGAGCGCCGGTTTCCTTCATCTTGGTCTTGATCAGGCTGTGGCCGGTCTTCCACATCACCGGCTTGCCGCCCAGCTCCGCGATCCGGTCGTACAGCGCCTGGCTGGCCTTGACGTCGGCGATGATCGTCGCACCCGGATCGATGCGGAGCACCGGCTCGGCGAGGATCGAGAGCAGCTGGTCGCCCCACACCACCCGGCCCTGACCGTCGATCGCGCCCAGGCGATCGCCGTCGCCGTCGAAAGCCAGACCGAAATCGAGGTTCTTCTCGGCGACCAGCTTCTTCAGATCGGCGAGATTCTTCTCTTCGGTAGGATCGGGATGATGGTTGGGGAAATTACCGTCCACATCGGTGAACAGCGTATGGTGCTCACCCGGCAGCAGCTTGACGAGCTTCTCGATCACCGGGCCGGCGGCGCCGTTGCCGGCGTCCCAGCCGATCTTGTACGATCCGCCGGCATAGCCCGCGATCAGGCGGCTGACATAGAGATCCTCGATGTCCGCGTCGGTCACCGTCTCGGTGCCGTCGCCCGCGTCCCAATCGCCTTCCGCCGCCATCTTGCCCAGCGTCTGGATGTCCTGGCCGAAGAACGAGCGGTGCTGGAACACCATCTTGAAGCCATTGTAGTTGCCGGGATTGTGGCTGCCGGTAATCTGGATGCCGCCATCCACCTCCAGCGTTGCCTCGGCATAATATAGCATCGGCGTCGGGCCCATGCCGGTGCGCACCACGTCGCAGCCCGAGGCGGTCAGGCCCTCGATCAGCGCGGCCTCGAGCATCGGCGAGGAAACGCGGCCGTCGCGGCCCACCGCCACGCGGCGGCCGCCGGCGCGGCGCAGCAGCGTCGCGAAGCCGCGGCCGATCGCCCGCGCGTCGTCCGGACCCAGCGTCTTCCCCACGATTCCACGGATGTCGTATTCGCGCAGCGACGTCGGATCGAAACGGTGCGTCATGTAAGCCCTCCCGAAGGTAAAGATGCGCGCCTCTTCCGCGACTCGAAACCAAGTTTCAAGCGGCTCCAGGCACAAATAGAATAATATTTTGCACTGCAACATCGTCGCAGGCAAATGTTACGTGACGAGGACGGACCTCAGCGCCGCAGTAACGTGTCGCGTGCCAGATTGATCCGTCGCGTCAGCTCCGCCGAGCCGCCGCGATCCGGGTGCAGCGCCGAAACGAGCCTGCGATGCGCCGCACGGATTTCCTCGGGTCCTGCCGCGGCATCGACACCTAGGATGGCACGCGCTTCGCTTTCGCCGAGGCGGGGCGGCGGTACGGCAGGCGCCTTCTTCGACTTCGGCTGCAGCCAGCGCCAGAGGATGTAGAGCAACGCCGCGGCGATGAGGAGCTTCGCCATCAGGCGAACAGCGGCGCGTTGACGTCGGGCAACGCGAGGCCTGCCATCATCTCGCGCAACTCCTGCCGCGCCGCGACATGGCTGAGCCCCATCTCGCCAAACTCGCGCGAATCGAGCATCGTCAGCCCCTGGGGAAAGAGCTCGCGATAGATCACGCGTTCGGACAGCCCCGAGATCACCCGGAAGCCGACGCGCTTCGAAAGCTGGTCGATGGCTTCGGACACGCGCCGCATATTGCGGGCTTCGATGTGCTGCATGCGGTTGCGCAGCACTACCCAGTCGATCGTCTCGCCGTCCGCCTTGGCGCGGCGCTTGCGCGATTCCCAGATCATCTCCGAATAGAAGCTAGGCCGCGTCACCCGGAAGCTGTCGGGATCGACCTGGCCGATCAGGTCGAAGTCGACGAAACTATCGTTCATCGGGGTGACCAGCGTGTCGGCATTGGTCACCGAGATGCGCGCGAACTTGTCGTCGCGGCCGGGGGTGTCGATCACCAGGAAGTCGGCGCCTTCGCCGAGCCGATCCAGCGTGTCGGTGAAGAAGTCCATGCTCTCGCCGTCATGCGTCTCATAGACCGGCATCGGCAGCTCGCGGCCCATCCGGCGGATCGTCGCGCGACGATTGTCGAGGTAGCGGCCCATCGTCCGCTGGCGGTGATCGAGGTCGAAACAGGCGACGCGCGCGCCCTTGGCGGCCAGCGCGATCGCCGCGTGCACCGCGGTGGTCGACTTGCCCGTGCCGCCCTTTTCATTGGCAAAAACCAGCACATGCAGTCGTTTAGCGGGCTGATTCAACGCAGCTATTCCTTCACTTGATCGGGCGGCCTCCCCCCCATAGAAGGCCCCGCTTCCGTTCATATCGAAAGTGCCCAAGCGTGCAAACCGTTCGCCAGATCGACGACCTTCGCCAGGCGCTGGACGCCTACCGCAGCGAAGGCGCCCGGCTGGCCTTCGTTCCCACCATGGGCGCGCTGCATGACGGGCATATGGCGCTCGTCGAAGCCGCCAAGCGCGCCGGCAGCCGTGTGATCGTGTCGATCTTCGTCAATCCGATCCAGTTCGGACCGAATGAGGACTTGGCAAAGTATCCACGCCGTGAACAGGCCGATTCGCGGCTGCTCGCCAATGCCGGGGTCGACCTGCTGTGGATGCCGACGCCGGGGATCATGTACCCGGAAGGCTTCGCCACCAGCGTCCGCGTCGCGGGGGTGAGCGAACCGCTCGACGGCGCGCACCGCCCCGGGCATTTCGACGGCGTCGCCACGGTGGTCAGCAAGCTGTTCCACCAGGTGCAGCCCCATGTCGCGCTGTTCGGCGAGAAGGACTGGCAGCAGCTCCAGGTGATCCGCCGCATGGTCGCCGATCTCGACATGCCCATCGAGATCCAGGGCGTGCCCACCCAGCGCGAGGATGACGGCCTCGCCCTCTCCTCGCGCAACGCCTATCTGATGCCCGAGGATCGCGCCCGCGCGGTGGCGCTGCCGCGCGCGCTCGGCGCCGCCGCCAAGACGATCGGCGAAGGCGGCGACCGCGAGGCGGCGCTCGCCCAGGCGCAGGAGTCGCTCACCGCCGCGGGGTTCGAGGTCGATTATGTCGCGCTGGTCGATGCCGAGTCGCTCGCCGCGCCGATCGACGGCCGTCCGATGCGGCTCCTCGCCGCAGCACGGATCGGCGGCACCCGACTGATCGACAATATCCCCGTGCTATGAACTAATACGGTTAAGCAGCTTAACCTTTTATTGTCCTTACCCCCCCAGATTCGGAGTCAACAAGGGCACCGATTCCAGGGCGGACCGACAATGGCAAATAGTGAAAAAAGTGCGCGATTTCTGATCGAGAGCCGGCTGCGCGATGCAGCACGCGGTAGTGCAGACGCCTGCTTCGATCTTGGCGTCGTCTATTCGAGCGGCGCCGAAGGCGTGACGATCGACTTGGTCGAGGCGCACAAATGGTTCAACATCGCCGCGATGACCGGGAGCGTCGAGGCGCAGGCCTGCCGCGCCGACATCGCCGAAGACATGACCGCGCGCGAGATCATCGAGGCGCAGAAGGCGGCCCGCGCCTGGCTGCGCGGCCTTGAGAGCCGCGCCGCCTGACGCGATTCACTGGGCCTTCTCGCCCCAGTTGATCGACACGCGGGTGCGGCCGAGATGGCCTTCCACCATCACCCGCAGGCTGCGTTCGCTTTCCTCGCCCGCTTCGTAGCTGAAGCGAGTCTCGCGACGGTATTTGAGGCCCGCGGCATTGGCCTGCGCGCGCGACCAGCCGAGCACGTCCTTCTCCGGCGCATCGGTTTCGTAGACCAGATTGCCGCTGACATGGCCGCCGTCGAGCCCGTCGGGGGCTGCGGTACAGCTCAGAATCGTCGCATTGGCATAGACCGGCACGAAATCCGGCTTGTTGCTGCAGTCGATCGCCGCCGACACATTTGCCGGCACCCCCGCCGCCGCCGCGGACGCGACATTCTGCCCGACCGGATCGTCGGTGGTCTGCTCGCCGCGGCCACAGCCGGCGAGCAACACGAAACTTCCGAGCAGCACGGCGCGCGCGAAGATCTGACGACGATGCATCCTGGCCCCTTTTCCAACCGGTCGACCTTGCGCCGGCGCTAGCGGATAGGAACGGCTTGGCACGTACTTTGCTCCCCGCCCCTTGGTGGCGTCGGCCGGCGCTGCTAGCGGTGCGGTCGGGCTGCGAGGGCCCGAGGGGGGATTGCCGCGCACATGGTTCGATTGTCGTCCGCCGGGCTGGTGCTGGCCGGTGCCGTGCTTGCCTTGCTCTTCTGCGGCGGCCTGCTGGCCTATGGCGCCGGCCGCGGCATCGATCTGACCGACGAGATCTTCTACCTCGTCTGGGCGCGCGATCCCGAGGCCTATGCGCTGCTCTACCAGCCCTTCGGCTACCTGCTCCATCCGCTCTACGCCCTGTGCGGCGGCGATGTGGCGCGCTACCGGCTGGCGGGATTCGCCATCACCGGGGTGGCAGGCGCGCTGCTCGGCCGGCAGCTCGCACCCGAGGGCGCATCGCGGCTCACCTTCGCGACATTCGGCGCGGCGGCAGCGCTGGTCGTCTATTTCCCGTGGATCGTCACCCCCAGCTACAATTCCGCCGCCAATGTCGGCGCGATGCTGGTGCTGGCGGGCGTCACCACGCTGCTGCGGACGGAAAGCACGCCCCCGCGTGCTGCTGCCGCCCTTGCGATCGCCTGCGGCCTGTCCATCGCCGCCTTCGCCAAGCCGCCGCTGTTTGCGCTGGGCAGCGTGCTGGTCATCGCCCTGGCCGCATGGTCGCTCCGGCGGAGTCGTGGCCGGAGCATCGCATTGTTCGGCGCGCTTGCCCTCGCCATATTGCTGATCGCGCTGTTCCTGCCGCTGTCCCGCATCCCGGGCCTGCTCGCGCGGATCGCAGCGAGCCAGCACATCCTCGCGCTGCCCAACACGCCGCTCCGCCTGCCGATCAAGGTGCTGGGGGACTGGGCGGCGGTGCCGCCCATGCTGTCCGGGTCTGCGCTGGCGGCGATCGGCGCGCTGGCACTGCGGCGCACGCGCTGGGGCAAATGGCTCGGCTACGCCGCCATCGCGTTCGGCCTGCTCTATCTGGCCTCGACGATTCCCGACGCGCTCGACGGCGGCATCCCCGAATTCCCGGGACTCGCGCTGGTGCTGATCGCGACCGGCTATGCGGCGCTGGTCGCCCGCCGCGACGGGCTGCTGCTGGCGCTGCTGCTGATCGCTCCGTTCGCGGTGGCGCTGGGCACCTTCAACAACCAATGGGCGCAGCTGGATTTCAGCATGGTCTTCCCGCTGCTCGCGCTGTTCCGGCTGGCCAGCGAGGACCCTCTGCGTTGGCGGCAGGCGGCGGCCCATGCGCTGGCCATCGTCGCCGCGCCGCTGCTGCTGCTCGCCGCAGCCCAGTCGCCCTACAGCCTGCCCGATTCGATCTTCGCCCAGACGATCCCGGTGCGCCATCCGCTCACCGGCAGCCTGCTGCTGGTCGACGAGGAGACGGCAGATTTCCTGAACGGAGCCGCGGGCAAGGCCGCCGGTGCGCTGCTGGTGGATCTGTCCGGCACCGGCCCCGGCGTCGCCGCCGCGCTGGGCGCGAAGGCGCCGGTGCTGCTCTGGCTCAATCCGGCGACGGCGACCTGGCCGGATGTCGTGTGGGACCGCCTGCGCGACCAGGAGCGGGAACGCGCCTGGTTCGTGGCGCCGGTGCTGCCGCTGTTCGCACCCTCGGGACCCTCGCGCTGGCTGGCGGCGCATCGCAGCGCATATTGCGCGATCCCGTTGCCGCGCATGATGTTCTGGTGGGAAGAGCGGGCGCTCCAGGTCTTGCGGCCCTGCGCCCCGCCCGCACCGGGCGCACGCCGCTAGGTCGGTCGATCAGAACGGCACGTCGTCGTCCAGATCGTCCGGGAAGCCGCCGCCAAAGCCGCCGCCGCTGCTGTTGGCACCGGCACCCCCGCTACGCTGGCCGCCGCCGTTGAAGTTGCCGCCGCCGCGACCCGCCGGCGCACCGCCGCCGAAGCCGCCACCACCGCCACCGCCGCCGAACGACTCGTCCGCACCCCAATCATCGCCGCCTCCGCTGCTACGGCCGGCACCCTGGCCGCCGCCGGGGCCGTCGAGCAGTACCATCTGCGCGTTGAAGCCCTGCAGCACGATCTCGGTCGAATAGCGGTCGGCGCCGCTCTGGTCCTGCCACTTGCGGGTCTGCAGCTGGCCTTCGAGATAGACCTTGCTGCCCTTGCGCAGATAGCGCTCGGCGACATTGGCGAGACCCTCGGAGAAGATCTTCACCGTGTGCCACTCGGTCTTTTCCTTGCGCTCGCCGCTGTTGCGATCCTTCCAGCTTTCCGAAGTGGCGATGCGCAGCTCGACCACCTTGCCGCCGTTCTGGAACGCCCGGCTCTCGGGGTCGCGCCCCAGATTGCCGACGAGGATCACCTTGTTGACGCTGCCCGCCATGCCGCAAAAACTCCGATATACGATGGTGCGCCCACGCGAAGGGGCGCTAGAAAGACTCTGCTATGGCCGACATCCTTAACCTGAACAAAGCGAGAAAAGCGAGAGCGAAAGCGACCGCCCAGGCCGAAGCCGAGGCCAACCGCGCCCGTTTCGGCCGCACCAAGGCGGAAAAGGCGCGCGATGCCGCGGAGGCCGAGCGCAAGGTCCGCACACTCGATCAGGCGAGGCGCGAAACGCCGGAGGATTGAGGCCTCGGCTCGACGCTTTGCCGCTGTCAAAGCGGAACGCATCGTGTACAACATGCGCCGTCCGATGTTGCCGCCGCTTCCCTATCCCGCGCTTCACGCCAGCCATTCGGGCGTATGGATCGCCACGGCCGAGGGCACGCGCGGGCTGAGCCGCGGCGAGGCGATCCGCATCGCCGCCGATACGCCGGTGCTGCTGCTCAACGCGCCTTTGGTCGGGCAGCGGCTGGGGCATCCGGAGCTGAACGGGCTAGACCTGCTCGAGCTGTTCGCTTTTCTCCGCCCCGCCCGCTTCATGGTGCCGACCCCCAAGGGCCTGGCGCGCGCCTGCGGGCTAGAGCCGCCCACGGACGACGCGCAGGTCGCCGCCTTTCTGCGCGACGCTGCCGCGACCCTGCTCGCGCTCGCCGAGGGCGACTGGCCCGAGCGGGAGGGCGCTTGGCACGGGCTGCAATCGCTGGGGCGCCTCCGCTGGCCGTGGAGCGCCGCGCTCGGCCAGCGCATCGCCAAGCCCGAGCGCGCCGAGCGCTGGCTCTTCTCCAAGCTGCCCGAATGGGAGGAAGGCGCCCCGCGCCCCGCCCCGCGCACCATCACGCTGGACCCTGTCGACGTCGCCGAGCGACTGGCGCGGCTGACCGGTGCCACCGCCGAGCGCCGCCAGGGCCAGCGCGACTATGCCGAGGCCGCCGCCCAGGCCTTCGCCCCGCGCAGCGTGCCCGATACGCCCAATCTCGTGCTGGCCGAGGCGGGCACCGGGATCGGCAAGACGCTCGGCTATCTCGCCCCCGCCTCGCTCTGGGCGGAGAAGTCCGGGGGGCCGGTATGGGTTTCCACCTTCACCAAGGCGCTGCAACGCCAGCTCGGCAACGAAGGCGAGCGGCTGTTCCCCGATGCCGAGCAGCGCCGCACGCGGATCGTCACCCGCAAGGGCCGCGAGAATTATGTCTGCCTGCTCAACCTGGAGGATGCGCTACAGGGCGGGTTTGCCGGGCGCGCGGCGATCCTCGCGCAGCTGGTCGCGCGCTGGGCGGCGTACACGGCGGACGGCGACATGATCGGCGGCGACCTGCCCGGCTGGCTCCCCACCCTGTTCCGCCGCAACGGATCGACCGCGCTCACCGATCGGCGCGGCGAGTGCATCTATGCCGGCTGTCCGCACTACCGGAAATGCTTCATCGAACGCGCCGCCCGCGCCAGCGCCGATGCCGATATCGTCATCGCCAACCATGCGCTGGTGATGGTCAACGCCGCGCGGGGCCGCGAGAACCAGACGCGCCCCACCCGCTATGTGTTCGACGAGGGCCACCACCTGTTCGATGCGGCCGACGCGATGTTCTCGGTGGCACTGACCGGTCAGGAATCGATCGAGCTGCGCCGCTGGCTGACCGGCCCCGAGTCCGGCTCGCGCGGCCGTCGCCGGGGCCTCGCCGCGCGCCTGTCCGACGTCGCCAGCTATGACGATGCCGGCGGCCGTGCCATTTCCGAGGCGGTCGACGCCGCGCGCGCGCTGCCCAGCGACGGTTGGCTCCAGCGCCTCAATGAAGGCGAACCGTTCGGCCCGATCGAGGCGCTGCTCGCGGCCGTGCGCGGCCTGGTCTATGCTCGCGACGCCAACGGCGCGGCGGACGCCGGCTATGGGCTGGAAACCGAACTCACCGAACCGGATCCCGCGCTGGTCGAAGCCGCGGGGAACGCCACCGCCGCGCTCGATGCGCTGCTCCGCCCGATGGTCGTCCTCGGCCGCCGCCTCGAAGCCGTGCTGGCCGAAGCGCCCGACTGGATGGACGGCCCGGCGCGCGCCCGCATCGAAGGCGCGATCGCCTCGCTCGGCTGGCGCGTGGACACGGTCGGCGCATGGCTGGCGCTGATCGCGCGCATCGGCGGCCCGGCAGATCCCGAGTTCGTCGACTGGCTGGCGGTCGACCGCGTCGAGGGCCGTGAGTTCGATATCGGCCTGCACCGCCACTGGCTCGATCCCGCCAAACCGCTCGCCAAGACGGTGCTGGAGCCCGCGCACGGCGTGCTCGTCACCTCGGCGACGCTGCGCGCCGGCGGCGACTGGGACGTGGCCGAGGCGCGCTCGGGTAGCGTCCATCTGCTCCGCCCCGCCCAGCGCTTCGAAGCGAAGAGCCCGTTCGACTATCCCAACCAGGCCGAGGTGCTGATCGTCACCGATGTCAAGCGCGGCGACCTGCCCGCGCTCGCCAATGCCTATGCCCGGCTGATCGCCGCGGCGGGGGGCGGCACGCTCGGGCTGTTCACCGCGATCCGCCGGCTGCGCGCGGTCCATGCCCGCATCGCCGACCGGCTGGCGCGCGACGGGTTGCCGCTGCTCGCCCAGCATGTCGACCCGATCGACACCGGCACGCTGGTGGATATTTTTCGCGACGACCCTCGCGCCTCGCTGATCGGCACCGACGCGCTGCGCGACGGGGTGGACGTGCCCGGGGATTCGCTGCGGCTGGTGGTGATGGAAGGCGTCCCCTGGCCCAAGCCGAGCGTGCTCCACGCTGCGCGGCGGCTTGCCGGTGGGGGCTCGGCCTATGACGATCGTATCGTCCGCGCCCGGCTCGCCCAGGCGTTCGGCCGGCTGATCCGCCGGGCGGACGATCGCGGCGCCTTCGTGCTGCTCTCCGCCGCCACGCCATCGCGGCTGCTCGATGCCTTTCCGCCGGGCACACGGATCACCCGCACGACACTCGATCAGGCCGTCGAGCGGGTTCGGCTTTCCTTGGGGCCCGCGTTGCGGCATGAGGCGGGCGAAGCCGCCAGCGTCCACATCGGGGAAGCATGAAGACCCTTCTCGTCCTCCGCCACGCCAAGTCCGGTTGGGACGATCCGGTCGCGCGCGATTTCGATCGTCCGCTCAACCCCAAGGGCCAGCGTGCCGCCGCCGCAATGGGCCGATACCTGCGCGAGCAGGGACTACGCTTTGATCATGCCATTGCGTCCCCCGCGGTGCGGGTGGAGGAAACGCTGGTGCAGGTCTCCGCCGGCTATGGCGAGACGATCGCGCCGGCGTGGGACAAGCGCCTCTACCTCGCCTCGCTCGGCACATTGCTCGACGCGATCGAGGCATTGCCCGATACCGCCGATGTGGTGCTGCTTTCCGGGCACAACCCGGGACTCGAGGAGTTGGTGCTCGATCGCGTGTCTGCTTCGGGGCCACTGCGCGACGAAGTCGAGCAGAAATACCCGACCGCGACGCTCGCCGAGCTCCGCTTCGATATCGACCATTGGGCCGAGGCTTCCGGCGCGGAAGCGAAACTCGTGCGATTCGTGCGGCCGCGCGATCTCGATCCCAGCCTCGGGCCGGATGCCTGAGGGGGCTTGGTCGCGTCTTTTCAGTAGAATTCGGCAGGGCTTCCACGCGCCAAAGCCAGCCAAGGCGACGGGCGGCTGCGAACGGTGACTGGGGTGCGCCGCGTTTGACGCACCCCACGTCTCAGCCGTCTTCTTCCAGGGCGTCGGACAGCGAGTCCCGGATCGCCTGCAACTCGGCGGCCTTGCTTCGGCCGCGTGCTGCTTTTTCTTCCGCCAGCAGCTTCTGCACGCCGCGGATGGTGTAGCCCTCCTCGCTGAGGAGATGATGGATGCGGCGCACCAGCGCTACATCGTCGGGTCGGTAATACCGGCGGTTGCCCGCACGGGTGAGTGGCTTCAGCTGGGGAAACCGCGTTTCCCAATAGCGCAAGATATGCTGCGGCCTGCCGATTTCAGCGGCGAGCTCACCTATGGTCCGCAACGCGCCGGCGGCCTTTTCGGTCGCCGGCATCGCGGGCCTCAGCGGGCTGAGACGATGCGGTCCCGCATCATCTGGCTGGCACGGAAGGTGAGCACGCGGCGGGGTGCGATCGGCACCTCGACCCCGGTCTTGGGGTTGCGGCCGACCCGCTCGCCCTTGTCCCGCAGAACGAAGCTGCCGAAGCCCGAGATCTTGACATTCTCGCCCTTCGCCAGCGATTCGCACATGTGCTTCAGGATCTGCTCGACGATCCGCGAGGCGTCTGCGCGCGACAGCCCCACTTCGCGATGCAGCGACTCGGCCAAGTCTGCCCTGGTCAGCGTACCCGCAGCATTCATTCCGGCAATTCCTTTCGTGTACTCTGCTACCCGTATCAGATTGTTACGCGCTATCAAGATTGATCTTGAAGCGCTGGCAACGCCTCAGACATATTCTGGAAAAACACGTAACTCGTCCAAAATGGGCACATCGAAGGAACGCTTAAAAGCGAACGACGGCTGCACCCCAGGTGAACCCGCCGCCCATCGCTTCCAAAACGAGTAGGTCACCCCGCTGGATGCGCCCATCCCGCACCGCGGCATCGAGCGCCAGCGGCACCGATGCCGCCGAGGTGTTGGCGTGGCGGTCGACGGTGACGATCACCTTCTCGGGTGCGAGATCGAGCTTGCGTGCGGTGGCATCGAGAATGCGGGCATTGGCCTGGTGCGGCACCACCCAGTCGACATCGCCCGGCTGCAGGCCGGCCATCGCCAGCGACTCGTTCATGACCGAGGCAAGGTTGGTGACGGCGTGGCGGAATACCTCACGCCCCTTCATCCGCAGCTTGCCGACGGTCCCGGTGGTCGACACGCCGCCATCGACATAGAGCAGGTCGTTGTAGCGACCATCGGCATGAAGCTTGGTGGAGAGGATACCCTGCGGCGCCTCGCCTTGCGTATCCTGCGCCTCGAGCACGATCGCGCCGGCGCCGTCGCCGAACAGCACGCAGGTGGTGCGGTCTTCCCAATCGAGCAGGCGGCTGAACGTCTCGGCGCCGATTACCAGCGCGCGGCGATGCACGCCCGCGCGCAGCATCGAGTCGGCAACCTGTACCGCATAGAGGAAGCCCGAGCACACCGCCGCCACATCGAACGCGACGCAATCGAGGATGCCGAGCGCATTCTGTACCCGAGTCGCGGTAGCGGGAAAGGTCTGGTCCGGGGTAGCGGTGGCCAGCACGATCAGGTCGATCGAGGATGCCTCGATCCCTGCGGCTTCCAATGCCGAACGCGCGGCGCCGGCGGCAAGCGTACCGGTCGTCTCGTCCGGACCGGCGAGGTGGCGGAAGCGGATGCCGGTTCGCTCGACGATCCATTCGTCGCTGGTATCGACGCGCTCCGCCAGCTCCGCGTTGGAAACACGCTGCGCCGGCAGGGCCGAACCCGTGCCGAGAATCACCGAACGTATGGTCATGCGACCCCTTTTTATCCCGTCTTCCTACGCGGCCTTGGCCTCGAAGTTCCCCAGATCCTCGGCAATACGCCGGGTCAGTTCGTCGCGCACCATCTTGGCGGCAAAGCCGATCGCGGTATCCACGCCCACTTCGTTCGCGCCACCATGGCTCTTCACGACGATTCCGTTCAGCCCGAGGAAAACGGCACCATTATGGTTGTTCGGGTCGAGATGGTGGCGCAGCAGGTCGGTCGCCGGCTTCGAAATGAGGAAGCCGACCTTGGAGCGCAGCGAGGAACTGAACGCACGGCGCAGCAGATCCGCGACGAAGCGCGCAGTGCCCTCGGCGGTCTTGAGCGCGATATTGCCCGAGAAGCCGTCACAGACGATCACGTCGACATCGCCGCGCGACAGCCGATTGCCTTCGATGAAGCCGGTGAAGTCGAGCGGGAGGTGCTTGGCCGCACGCAGCTGGGCGGCAGCATCGCGGATGCTGTCAGTGCCCTTCATCTCTTCGGTGCCAATGTTGAGCAGCGCCACGCGCGGGCGCGCGAGATCGAGCGCCGTGCGCGCATAGGCAGCGCCCATCACCGCGAACTGGACGAGGTTGCGCTCGTCCACTTCGGTGTTGGCGCCGAGATCGAGCATCACCGTGTCGTTGTCGCCCAGCGACGGCAGCAACGCGGCGAGCGCCGGCCGGTCGATCCCCGCCATGGTGCGGAGCGACAGCTTGGCCATTGCCATCAAGGCGCCGGTATTGCCCGAGGACACGGCCGCGCCCGCACGCCCCTGCTTCACCAGATCGATGGCAATGCCCATCGAGGTGGTCTTGGCACGGCGGATCGCCTGGCTCGGCTTGGCATCGGACGCAACGACTTCGGCCGCGTGGACGATCTCCGACGCGGCTGCCAGATTCGGATGCGCCTTCAGGCCGTCGCGAATGCGCGACTCGTCGCCGACGAGAAGGAACTCCATCCCCTCGAAGCGGCGACGTGCACGTGCGGCGCCGGCGAGCATGACGGCGACCCCCTCATCGCCGCCCATTGCATCGACGGCGATCCGCGAGGGAACAGTCATACCGGCAACCCCCCGTTGCGGCCTTCGTTGCGAAACGTCGTTCAGCCCTCGACCGAAACGATTTCGCGGCCGTTATAGTGGCCGCACGCGTTGCACAAGTTGTGCGGACGCTTGAGTTCGCCGCAGTTCGGGCACTCCTGGAACGACTCGACAGTCAGCGAATCGTGCGAACGACGCATGCCGCGCTTCGAGGGCGAGGTCTTTCTCTTAGGAACGGCCATTTCGGCACCTTCAACAAGCTAATGAATCAATAAGTCGCGATACGCCCACAGGATGGTTCGGGCAAGCGACGGCTAGGCCGGCCGCTCGCCGGACCAGCGGACAGGTCACGAAGCGAGCCCGCGCGTATAGCGATTCTCGTCCGCGTTGCAAGCAGAAGCCGCACGTGGCAGGGGTTCGCGCCTTGCTTTTAGGGGGACGCGCATGTTTTTTCTGCCGGTTACACTCACCAGCGCGGGCGCCGCGGCGCTGCTCAACCTGTGGCTGGCGATTCGCGTCATCCAGATTCGCCACGCGGAGCAAATCCTGACCGGGGACGGCGGCAGCCCGCGCCTCCTCGCGCGCATGCGCGCGCAGATGAACTTCGTCGAATATACGCCCTTCGTGCTGATCCTGCTCGGTCTGATCGAGCTGGCCCAAGGCACCAGCCTGTACCTCTGGGCGGTCGCCGCGGTGTACCTGCTCGGCCGCGTGGTGCACGGCATCGGCATGGACGGTTGGCGCCGTGGCCGCGAGATCGGCGCGGGGAGCACCTTCCTGATCGTCGCCGGGCTCGGCCTCTATGCCGCGTGGCTCGGCTATACGGGTGCCAATCCGCTCCATTGAGTCGTCAGGCGCGCGCCAGCACCGAATCGGCGACGAACGGGTTGGTGCGCCGCTCCTGGCCGAAATTGCTCGGCTGGCCATGCCCGGGGATGAACACGGTTTCGTCCCCCAGCGGCCAGAGCCGGGTGGTGATCGCGTCGAGCAGGTCCTGATGGTTGCCCAGGGGAAAGTCGGTGCGGCCGATCGATCCCTGGAACAGCACGTCGCCGACAATCGCCAGCTGCGAGTCGGGATGGTGGAACACCACATGCCCCGGCGTGTGCCCCGGGCAGTGATAGACGTCGAGCACCAGTTCGCCGACGGTCACCTGGTCGCCCTGCTCCAGCCAGCGGTTGGGCTCGAACGGCTTGCCGGGCACGCCATAGGCGCGGCCGTCATCCTCCAGCCGCGCGATCCAGTAGCGATCCGCCTCCTGCGGCCCTTCGATCGGCACGCCCAGTTCCTCGGCAAAGATGCCCGCCGAACCGCAATGGTCGATATGGCCATGGGTGATCAGCAGCTTCTCGATCGTCACGCCGTGCTGGATCGCCGCCGTGCGCAGCCGGTCAAGGTCGCCGCCCGGATCGACAAAGGCGCCGCGCATCGTCCTGGTGCACCAGAGCAGCGTGCAATTCTGCTGGAGCGGAGTGACGGGCACGATCGCCGCACGAAGCGGCGGCTGGACGGCGTTGGGATCGGAAGCCATGCCCCTCGCTACCCCGCGGCCGCGCGCGCGGCAACCAAGGCTTGCCCTTCGCGGCGCGGCTCTGCATTTCCGACGCCTGATGGTTTTGCGTCCCCCCTTCGTCCTGCTCGACGACGCGCGCGCCGATGGGCGCGGCGCACGACTCCATGTGAATCCCGTCGAGATCGTCGTGGCGCACCGGCTGGACGACGTCGCGCCTGCACTGGATCGCCTGCGCGTCGCGGCGTCCGAGGGTTTGGATGCCGCCGGCTGGCTCGCCTATGAAGCCGGCGCCGCGCTCGAACCCGCCACACCCGTGCGCGAAATGGACGGTCCGCTGCTCTGGTTCGGCCTCTTTCGCGGCCACCAGCGCTTGGCCGCGGCCGACATCCCCGCGCTGCTCCCCGATCCCGCGGGCGCCTGGGCAGGACGCCCCCGCCCGCTGCTCGACCGCGCCGCCTATGATACCGCCCTCGCGCGCGTGCTCTCTTATATAGAGGCCGGCGACATCTATCAGGCCAACCTTACCTTCCGCGCCGCGGTGCCGATCGCCGGCCATCCCGCCGCGCTCTACGCGCTGCTCCGCGCCCGCGCTGCCGCCGGGCACGGCGCGCTCGTCGCGACCGGCGACCAATGGCTGCTCAGCCTCTCGCCCGAACTCTTCTTCGCGCTGGCGGACGGCACCCTCACCGCCCGCCCAATGAAGGGCACCGCGCCGCGCGACTCCGACCCCGCGATCGACGCCGCGCTCGCCCGGGAGCTCGCGACCGATCCCAAGCAGCGCGCCGAGAACCTGATGATCGTCGACCTGATGCGCAACGATCTCGGCCGCGTGGCGAAACCCGGCAGCGTCGCGGTGCCCCAGCTCTTCCATGTCGAGACCTATCCCACCGTCCACCAGATGACATCGACGGTCACCGCGCGCCTGCACGAAAGCCTCGGAGCCGTCGACGCCCTTGCCGCGTTGTTCCCCTGCGGATCGGTGACCGGCGCGCCGAAGATCCGTGCAATGCAGGTCATCGCCGAAGTCGAACCCAGCGCGCGCGGCGTCTATACCGGTTCGATAGGAAGGATCGATGCCGATGGTGGGGCCGAATTCAACGTCGCGATCCGCACTTTGGCCATCGATGCGACTGGCCGCGCCAGCCTCGGCCTCGGCTCGGGCGTCGTCGCCGACTCCTATGCCGACAGCGAATGGGCGGAATGCCGCGCCAAGGGGGCGTTCGTGACCATGGCCGAACCGGGCTTCGACCTGATCGAGACGATGCGCTTCGATCCCGAGGACGGGATCCTCCTGCTCGAGCGCCATCTCGAACGGATCCGTGCCAGCGCCGAGGTATTCGGCTTCCCGTTCGACCGCCATGTCGTGCGCAACGAGCTGCAGGCCGCGACCTTCCGCCTGCGCGATGCCGCCAAGGTGCGGCTGCTGCTCGGCCCCTCGGGCGCGGTGGCGATCGGCATCTCGCCGCCCCCGGCCCCGCCGGTCGGGCCTGTAAAGGTCCGGATCGTGCCCCATTCGGTGCCCGCCGAGGATTTCCGCCGCCGCCACAAGACCACCCGGCGGAAGCTGTACGACGAACCGCGCCGTGCCGCCGGCACCTGGGAAGTGGTCTTCACCGATGCCGAGGGCTATCTGACCGAAGGCAGCTTCACCGCCATCTTCGTCGAGCGCGACGGCGTGCTGGTCACCCCGCCCCGCTCGCGCGGGCTGCTCCCCGGCGTGCTCCGCGCCGAGCTGCTCGCCAGCGGCCGCGCGGTGGAAGGCGATCTCCGCCCCGAGGATCTTGCGGGCGGCTTTCTGCTCGGCAACGCGCTGCGCGGACTGGTTGCAGCCGTTACAGTTGCGGAAGGCGCCGAAGCGGACCTATAGGCGCGCATCTTCCCCGGAAAAGGCGCACAGACCCATGCAGACCTCCGCCGCGCTCCAGCGCATCCAGCCCTCCGCCACGCTCGCCATGACCAGCCGCGTGTTCGAGCTGAAGCGTGCCGGCGTCGACGTGATCGGCCTGGGCGCCGGCGAGCCCGATTTCGACACGCCCGACTTCGTCAAGGAAGCCGCGATCCAGGCGATCCGCGACGGCAAGACCAAGTATACCAATGTCGACGGCACGCCCGAGCTGAAGGACGCCGTGATCGCAAAGTTCAAGCGCGACAACGGCCTGGACTACACGCCCCAGCAGATCACGATCAATGTCGGCGGCAAGCACACGCTGTTCAACGCGATCGTCGCGACGGTGGAAGCCGGCGACGAGGTGATCGTCCCCGCGCCGTATTGGGTCAGCTATCCTGACGTAATTCAGTTCGCGGGCGGCACGCCGGTGTTCATCGCCGCCGGTGCGGACCAGGGCTACAAGATCACGCCCGCGCAGCTCGAGGCGGCGATCACCCCCAAGACCAAGTGGGTGATCCTCAACTCGCCGTCCAACCCCACCGGCGCCGCCTATTCGGCCGCCGAGCTCAAGGCGCTGGGCGAGGTGATCGAGCGCCACCCCCATGTCTGGGTGTTCGCCGACGACATGTACGAGCACATCCTGTACGACGGCTTCGAATTCGCCACGATCGCGCAGGTCTGCCCGTCGCTCTATGAGCGTACGCTCACCGTCAACGGCTGCTCCAAGGCCTATGCGATGACCGGCTGGCGCATCGGCTTCGCCGGCGGCCCGGCGCCGCTGATCAAGGCGATCGCCAAGCTCCAGTCGCAGTCGACGTCGAACCCCTGCTCGATCGCCCAGGCGGCGGCCGTCGCGGCGCTGACCGGCGACCAGAGCTTCCTCAAGGACCGCGCCGCCGCCTTCCAGACGCGCCGCGACCTGGTCGTCTCGATGCTCAACGACATCGACGGCATGCACTGCCCGACTCCGGAAGGCGCCTTCTATGTCTATCCGGAATTCAGCGCGCTGATCGGCAAGACCACGCCCAAGGGCAAGGTGATCGCCACCGACGAGGACATGATCGGCTATTTCCTCGACGACGCCCGCGTGGCGGCGGTGCACGGCGCGGCGTTCGGCCTGTCGCCGGCGATGCGGATCAGCTATGCGACCTCCGAGGCGCTGCTTCGCGAAGCCTGCACCCGCATCCAGACGGCTTGCGCCGAGCTGCGCTGAGGGACCTGTAACGCGGGAGCTTCTTCTTCCCTATATGGGGGTATCATGATCCGAAGCACGTTGAAGCTCCCGCTGTCCCTCGCCGCCCTTGCCGGTGGCGCCTTCCTGCTGATCGCTGCCGGTGGCCTGCGCATCGAGAAGGTGTCCGCCGTGGCGGTGCCGCCGCCCGCGGTCGACGTCTCCAAGGCGAAGAAGCCGCAGACGGCGGTGTTCGCCGGCGGCTGCTTCTGGGGCATGGAGGCGGTGTTCCAGTCGGTAAAGGGCGTCCAGTCGGTCACCAACGGCTATGCCGGCGGCGCCGCAGCGACCGCCACCTATGATCAGGTCAAGAACGAGAATACCGGCCATGCCGAGGCGGTGAAGGTGGTCTACGACCCCACCCGCGTCAGCTATGGCACGCTGCTCCGCGTCTTCTTTTCGGTCGCGCACGATCCCACCCAGAAGGGTGGCCAGGGCCCCGATCGCGGCCCCAGCTATCGCAGTGCGATCTTCCCCCAGAATGCCGAGCAGCGTCGCGTCGCCGGGGCCTATATCGCCCAGCTGGGGCAGGCAAAGGCGTTCGCCAAGCCGATCACGACCAAGCTGGAGATCGGCAGCTTCTACCCGGCGGAAGAGTATCACCAGGACTTTTTCTGGCGGCACCCGACCCACCCGTACATCATGCGCTGGGACCAGCCCAAGGTCGCTGCGTTCCGTTCGACCTATCCGCAGCTGGCGCACTGATCGGGGGCTGTCCTACAGGCAGCGTTCCTGCTATGTTCGGCAGGCTCTTTGAATGTGTGGATGCGCCTCCTGCCCATTCCCCCCTCCCGCTTGCGACAGGGGCAGGGGGAGGGTGTGTACGGGAAGCAGAAGACTGACGTCGAAGAAACGGTAGCAAAATCCGAGCATCTTGCCCGCGAACCTCTCACCCTAGCCCCTCGCGCAAGCGGAAGGGGAATAAGTGCGGTGACCCTAAACTTCCTGAACTTCATCCCGGCGAAAACCGCACGAGCCTAAACTTCCTGAACTTCGCCCCGGCGAAAACCGCACGGGCCTAAACTTCGTGAACTTCAGCCCCGCGAAAAACGCGCACGCGCCTAAACTTCCTGAACTTCGCCGCCCCGCCCGGCGCTCAAAAATCGATCGCGATGCCCTTCAGCTCCCAGTCGCCATAGCGGACGGGATCCTTGTCCAGCGGGTCCTGTTCGGGCCGCTGCATCGGTTCGGGCTTGGGCACCGGCGGGCTCTTCGAGAGATAGGCCGGGGGCTGCACATGATCGGGTCGCTTGCCCATCGGGATTGCCTTCCTTGGTTGCCCGGCCCATGTCGGCCGCCAAAGGAGCATGGTCAAGTGAACGGTTGGGTAGCGCAGGCACGAGCAGACAATATGATGGGAGTGCGCTGACCATGGCCCGCCCGACCACCCGCCGCCCCGCCGAGCGCGAGCCCGACGCCCCCGGCGTCCCCGCCCGCCGCGCTGCGCTCAAGCTGCTCGATGCGGTGCTGCGCCGCGGCCTTGCGCTGGAACAGGCGCTCGATTCCGCCGCGCAAGGGCTTGCCCCCAATGACCGCGGCCTGGCCCATGCCATCGCTGCCGAGGCGCTGCGCCGGCTGCCCGATCTCGATGCGCTGATCGATTCCGCCACCCGCCAGCGCCTGCCCGACGACGCCAAGGCGCGTTTCGCGTTGCGTATCGCGCTGGTCCAGGCCATCGCGCTGGGCACCCCCGGCCATGCCGCGATTGCGACGGTGCTGCCGCTGGTCGATGGCGGTCCGCGCAAGCTGGTCCACGGCGTGTTCGGCACGCTGATGCGCGGCAACGCCACGCTGCCCGACGTGCCGATGCTGCCCGATCCGGTGGCGCTGCGCTGGCAGGCGCATTGGGGCGACGCGGTGGTGCAGGCCGCGTGCGAGGCGATCGCGACACCGCCCCCGCTCGATCTCAGCCTGAAGAACGATGGCGTAACGGCGGAAGGTGCCGCCAGCCTCGCCCCGCGCCATGCCCGGCTCGAACCCGGCACCAGCGTGCCCGACCTCCCCGGTTTCGCCGAGGGAGACTGGTGGGTGCAGGATCTCGCCGCCTCGATCCCCGCCCGGCTGATCGGTGCCGGCACCGGCACCGCGCTTGACCTGTGCGCCGCGCCCGGCGGCAAGACGCTCCAGCTCGCCGCCGCCGGTTGGCAAGTGACCGCGGTCGACGTCGCCGAGAACCGCCTCGCCCGCCTCCGCGAAAATCTCGAGCGCACCGGCCTGTCGGCGCAGATCGTCACCGCCGACCTGCTGAGCTGGAGCCCCACCGCCCCGGCCGACGCGGTGCTGCTCGACGCGCCGTGCAGCGCCACCGGCATCTTCCGCCGCCATCCGGACGTGCTCCACCGCGTCCGCCCCTCGCTGGTCGCCGAGATGGCCGAACTCCAGGCCAAGCTGCTCGATCGCGCCGCTGCCTGGGTGAAGCCGGGCGGCACTTTGGTCTTCGCAACCTGCTCGCTGGAGCCCAAGGAAGGCGAGGCCCATCTCGCCCCCTTCCTCGCCGCCCATCCCGAGTTCGAACTGGTGCCCGCCACCGCCGACGAGCTTCCCGCGGGCATTTCGCCCCGCGAGGACGGTTCGGTGCGGGTCCTGCCCGGCATGCTGGCCGAGCAGGGCGGGCTGGACGGCTTCTTCATCGCCCGGTTTCGCCGCCGCTGATCGCACGTTCGGGTCCCTTCGCCCCGCCTGTGCAGCAAGCTGTGGATAAGCCTGTGGAGAAGCAGTGCGCAACCGGCGAGCGTGCGTCCCCTCCGGTTGCGCCCGACTCGCCCCTTCCCTAGGAGACGCCCATGTCCGTCCGCATCGCCCCTTCGATCCTCTCGGCCGATTTCGCGCGGCTCGGCGAGGAAGTACGCGCCATCGACGCCGCCGGCGCCGACTGGATCCATGTCGACGTGATGGACGGCCATTTCGTTCCCAACATCACCATCGGCCCGGCGGTGGTGAAGGCGCTGCGCCCGCACTCGGCCAAGAATTTCGACGTGCATCTGATGATCACGCCGGTCGATCCGATGCTCGCCGCCTTTGCCGAGGCCGGCGCGGACACGATCTCGGTGCACCCCGAGGCCGGTCCGCACCTCCACCGCACGCTCCAGACCATCAAGGCGCTCGGCAAGCGCGCCGGCGTGGTGCTCAACCCGTCCACGCCCGTAGACGCGGTCGACTATGTGATGGACCTGGTCGACCTGATCCTGGTGATGAGCGTCAACCCAGGCTTTGGCGGGCAGAAGTTCCTCGAGAGCCAGCTGCCCAAGATCACCGAACTGCGCCGCCGCATCGAAGCGAGCGGCCGCGCCATCGACCTGGAAGTGGATGGCGGCATCGACCGCGAGACCGCCCCCAAGGCGATCGCCGCGGGTGCCAATGCGCTGGTCGCCGGCACCGCGACCTTCACCGGCGGCCCGAGCCAGTACGCCGCCAACATCGCGGCACTGCGCGGCGCTTGACCGACCCGACACCGGACTCCGCCGCCGACGGAGTCGAGGAAGGCAAGCGGCTGATCCGGGTAGGCGGCGACCGCGGGCTGTCGCTCGCCGACCGGCTGGCCGATCGCCTGCAGCGCCTCGCCTGGCGCTCGCCCTTCTATGCGATGCGGCTGAAGGGCCGGCATCCGCTCAAGCTGCTCACCGCCGCCGACGACCCGTTCTTCGGCGATCCGCAGCGCGGCAATGCCCTGCTCGACGGCGAGGTGCGGCTGTGCGGCGAGGTCCGTGCGATCGAGAGCCTCGACTTCGCCAAGCCCGATTGGTCGGCGGCCTTCACCCAGCATCTCCAGGGCTTTGCCTGGCTGCGCGACCTCTCCAGCGTCGCCACCCGCCAGCAGGGCGCGCCGATTGCCGAGGCCCTGATGCGCCGCTGGCTTAAGGTGCATGGCGAGCAGGTTGCCGATCCGGCCTGGCGCCCCGATCTGGTCGGCCGGCGGATCCTGGCCTGGGTGGCGCACGCGCCGCTGATCCTCTCTTCTACCGACCAGGTCTATCGCTCGGGCGTGATGCACGCGCTGGCACGCGGTGCCCGTCACCTCGATCGCAGCGCCGACAAGGTGCCCGCCGGCGTGCCGCGCTTGGCGGCATGGGCGGGCCTGACCGTCGCCGGGCTGGTCCTGCCGGGCGGCGACCCGCGCCGTGCCTTTGCCGAGGCGGGGCTCAACCGCGCGATCACCGCCTCGGTCTATGAGGATGGCGGCACCGTCGGCCGCGCGCCGGACGGCCAGCTCGATGCGATCCAGCTGATCACGCTGCTCTGCGAAACCTATGCCGCGCGCCGGATCGAGCCGCCCGCCTTCGTGCTCGGCGCGCTCAACCGGATGGTCGCGGCGCTGCTCGGCGTCTGCCACGGCGATGGCGGGCTCTCCAGCTGGCAGGGCTGCGCGCCGATCAGCGGGGAGTGGATCGAGCAGGCGATCGAGGCGACCGGCGTCCGCACCCGCCCGCTCAAGCAGGCACGCGACTGGGGCTATCAGCGCCTCTCCTGCGCCGGCACCGTGCTGATCCTCGACGCCGCGCCGCCGCCCGACGCCCGAGTCGCGCAGACCGGCTGCGCCTCCACCCTCGCCTTCGAGCTTTCGGACGGCGCGGACCGGATCGTCGTCAATTGCGGCGGCAGCAGCGCCGCCGATGCCCGCCTGCCCGCCGAGCTGGTCCAGGGCCTGCGCACCACCGCCGCGCACTCGACGCTGACGCTGGGCGACAGCAACTCCACCGCGATCCATGCCGACGGCACGCTCGGCCGTGGGGTGAGCGAAGTCGAACTGGTTCGGCAGGAAACCGAGCATGCCAGCCGGATCGAGGCGGCGCAGGACGGCTATGTCCGCCGCTTCGGGCTGCTTCACCGCCGCGAACTCACGCTGTCGCATGACGGGCGCGACCTGCGCGGCGAGGATCTGCTGCTGCCTGCCGGCAAGCGGCGAATCGACTCCAAGCCCTTCGCGGTGCGCTTTCACCTCGCCCCGCAGGTGGAGGCGTCCCCCACGGCCGACGGGCATGGCGCGATCCTGCGCACCGCCTCGGGCATGCTGTGGCAGTTCCGCGCCAAGGGCGGCACGCTGGCGATCGAGGAGAGCCTGTGGATCGACGCGCGCGGCCGGCCGCACGCTACCCAGCAGCTGGTGATCCATGGCGAGACGCCCGCCGGCGGCGCCAGCCTGAACTGGGTGTTCCACCGGTCCAAATAGGGCTTGCCCCGGCGCGCCCGATTGAGGAGAGGGGCGGGCCATGGACATCAAGATCACCCGCGCGCTCCTCTCGGTCTCCGACAAGACCGGGATCGTCGAACTCGGCCAGGCTCTGGCTGCCCAGGGCGTCGAGCTCGTCTCGACCGGCGGCACCGCCACCGCCCTGCGCAATGCAGGCCTGGAGGTCCGCGATATCTCGGACCTCACCGGTTTCCCGGAGATGATGGACGGCCGGGTGAAGACCCTGCACCCCAAGGTGCATGGCGGCCTGCTCTCGGTGCGCGACAATCCCGAGCACCAGGCGTCGATGGCCGAGCATGAAATCGTCCCGATCGACCTCGTCGTGGTCAACCTCTATCCCTTCGCCCAGACCGTCGCCAAGGGCGCCGACCGCGACGAGATCATCGAGAATATCGACATTGGCGGCCCGTCGATGGTGCGCTCGGCCGCGAAGAACCATGAGTCGGTGGCGATCGTCACCGATCCGGCCGATTACGCCTTGGTGATGGGCGGCACGACCACGCTCGAACAGCGCCGCAAGTTCGCCGCCAAGGCCTATGCCGCCACCGCGGCGTACGACGCAATGATCTCCAGCTGGTTCGCCTTCGCCGACCAGGGCGAGGCCTTCCCCGAGACGCTCAACATCTCGCTCAGCCGCGGCCAGGCGCTGCGCTATGGCGAGAACCCGCACCAGCAGGCGGCCTTCTATGCTGCGACCGGCGCTGCGGCACGCGGCATCGGCCAGGCCCGCCAGCTGCAGGGCAAGGAGCTGAGCTACAACAACTATAACGATGCCGATGCGGCGCTCGAGCTGGTCAGCGAATTCCGCGACGGCCCGCCGACCGCGGTGATCGTCAAGCACGCCAACCCGTGCGGCGTGGCAAGCGGCGCGACGCTGGCCGAAGCCTATGCGGCGGCGTTCGCCTGCGACACCGTTTCGGCATTCGGCGGCATCATCGCGGTGAACCGCCCGCTCGATCGGGCCACTGCCGAGCAGATCACCGGCATCTTCACCGAAGTGGTGGTAGCACCCGACGCCGATGAGGAAGCGCTGGCACTGTTCGCGGCGAAGAAGAATCTCCGCCTTCTGCTCACCGGCGAACTGCCCGATCCGGCCCGCGCGGGCCTGTTCGCCAAGTCGATCGCCGGCGGCTGGCTGGTCCAGGGCCGCGACAACGGCATCGTCACCCGCGACCAGCTCAAGGTCGTCACCAAGCGCCAGCCGACCGAGCAGGAACTGGCCGACTGCCTGTTCGCCTGGACGGTGGCCAAGCACGTCAAGTCGAACGCGATCGTCTATGCCAAGGACGGCAGCACCGCGGGCGTCGGCGCCGGCCAGATGAACCGGCTGGAAAGCGCTCGCATCGCCGCGTGGAAGGCCAAGGACGCCGCCGACAAGGCCGGCTGGGCAACCCCGCGCACGATCGGCTCGGCGGTGGCGTCGGATGCCTTCTTCCCCTTCGCCGACGGCCTGCTCGCGGCGGTGGAAGCGGGTGCGACCGTGGTGATCCAGCCGGGCGGCTCGATCCGCGACGACGAGGTCATCGCGGCGGCGGACGAAGCCGGGCTGGCGATGGTGTTCACGGGCATGCGCCACTTCCGGCATTGAGGCACACGCGCCGCGCTTCCGGTGGGGGCGCGGCGAGCGCCCTGAAGTTTACGAAGTTTAGGCTCGTGCGGTTTTGCCCCGGCCTGAAGTTGAGGAAGTTTAGGCGCGCGCGGTTTCAGCCCGGCTGAAGTTTAGGAAGTGTACGCCCGCGCACGTACGTGCAGGCGTTCCCTTCAATCGTGCGCGCGCGTCCGTAGATGCGCGCAGCATGGACTGGCTCGCGGATTCAAAGAGCAGCTAGAACATATAGGGATCAACGCGGCGCGAGCAAGGGTTGCGCGGGACGCTGATGCACTCGTTTTCCCCCTCCACCACCGCCTGGGGCGGTGGTCCCCCTCCCCCGGCTTCGCCGAGGGAGGAGACGCTCAAGCGGCCTCGCCCGCCATGGCCTCGCTGCGTGGCGCCTTGCGGAACAGGGCCCGGTCCTCGGGGCCGAAGCCGAAGCGGATGATCACGAACAGGAAGGTGATCAGGATCGCCGGCATGCCCAGGCTCATCTCGGCCCATTCATAGCGGTGCGGCAGTGCGGTGAAGGCCGCGCCGACCAACCCTGCGATCACCATCGCCGCGAAGAAGCTGGGGCGGATGCTTACCACCGGTGCGCCCAGCTTGGCCTGGAGCAGCAGGCCCTTGGCCACCGATCCGATCGTCAGCGAGAGCGCCAGCGCCACCGCCGGTCCCGCCGCCTGCACCGGTACGGGCCAGCCCTGCCCCCGCGCGGCGAAGATCAGCACGAAACTGAGCGCGATCTGCAACAGCAGCACGCAGATCGAGATCGCCAGATTGGTGTGCCGGGCGATGTAGATCAGCGCCGTCTCGCAGACCGCCCCGGGCGAGGCGAGCACCTCGGCAAAGAGCAGGATGCACAGCACCGCCGAACCGATCACGAACTCGCGGCCGAGCAGACCCATGATCCCCTCGGCGGGGATCGAGAACATCACGGCAAGCCCCGCCTGCGCGCAGAGAATCCAGAAGCCCACCTGCCGTACCTGCCGCGCCACCGCCGCGCGATCCCCCACCGCCAAGCTCTGCGTGATCACCGGTCCGAGGATCGGATCAAAGCTCGACTTCAATCGCTGCGGCACCGAAGCGACCTGTTGCGCCATATAGTAGATGCCGACCACCGAAGGCACGAACAGCAGGCCCAGGATGAAACGATCGACGTTGCGCGTCGCCCATTCGATCGCATCGGCACCGGCGAGCGGCGCATTGCGGCGCGCCAGCCCCCAGATTTCGGCGGTCTGCGGCCGCCAGCCGCTCGGCAGGCCATATTCGCGCACGAACGGCACCAGCGAGGCAACCAGCGCGGCGCTCATGGAAAGCACATAGGCCATCAGCAGCCCATCGCGCGAGGATATGAAGGAGAAGCCCCAGGCAGCGATGCTGATCGTCCAGGGCTCGATGATCGCCCGTGCAGTCACCGAGGCGCCGATATTATGCCGATAGGCCAGTGCCGACAGCGACACGTCGGACAAGGCGGTGGCGATCACGACCAGCGGCAGCAGCCGCTCCAGCCCCATCACCGTGCTGTTGGGGAACAGCGCCTGGGGAAACAGGACGAGGATGCCGCTGGCGAGCAGCGCGGCAATGAGCGCGACGACCATGGCATCCCACACCACGTGCGTATGCGGACGGCTCGTGCTGGACAATGCCTGGGCAAGCCCGCGCTTGAGGCCGAGCGTCGCGACCAGCGCGACGAACTCGATGACGAGCACCGCAATCGCGTACCGCCCGACGATCTCCGGGCCATAAGAGCGCCCGGCGATGAAGAGAAAGGGCAGTCGCGCGACCAGCCGGATGACGAAGCCCAGCATGTTGGTCCGCCCGCCCTTGGCAAGCGCGTTGATGTCTTGTGACGCCCCCGCCTCGCTCAATGCGCGGCGCCCCAGCTGGGCCCGACGCCGATCTCCACGCCCAGCGGCACGGTGAGCTGGATTGCCGGTTCGGCGGCGGTGGCCATCACCCGCTCGATGATCGGCCGCGCGGCCTCGACATCGCCCTCGGGCAGTTCGAACACCAGTTCGTCGTGCACCTGGAGGAGCATGCGGACGTTGTGCAGCCCCGCCTCGCGCAGCGCCGGGATCATGCGGGTCATGGCGCGCTTGATGATATCGGCGCTGGTGCCCTGGATCGGCGCGTTGATCGCCGCGCGCTCGCTGCCCGCCCGCTCGTTGGGGTTGGACGCCTTGAGCCGCGGGAAGTGGGTCTTCCGGCCGAACAGCGTGGTGGTGTAGCCGCGCTCCTTCGCCTCGCGCAGCGTGTCGGCGATATAGCGGTTGATGCCCGGGAAGCGCTCGAAATAGCGGTTGATCATCGCCTGTGCCTCGTCCGGCGTCACGTCAAGCCGGCCGGCCAGGCCCCAGCGCGAGATGCCGTAGAGGATCGCGAAGTTGATCGTCTTGGCGCGGCCGCGGGTATCGCGGTTCACTTCGCCGAACAGCTCCATCGCGGTCAGGCTGTGGATGTCGTCGCCGTTCGCGAACGCGGTGCGCAGCGCCGGCACATCGGCGATATGCGCGGCCAGGCGCAGCTCGATCTGCGAATAGTCGGCCGAGAGTATGACGTTGCCCGGCTCGGCCACGAAGGCGTCGCGGATCTGGCGGCCGGTCTCGGTGCGGACGGGAATGTTCTGCAGGTTCGGATCGGTCGAGGAGAGCCGCCCAGTCTGCGCGCCGGTGAGGCTGTAGCTGGTATGGACCCGGCCCGTATGCGGGTTGATCTGCGCCTGCAGCGCATCGGTATAGGTTGACTTGAGCTTGGAAAGCTGGCGCCAGTCGAGCACCTTCAGCACCATTTCGCGGCCGGGCGAATCCTTGTCGGCGGCGATGCGCTCCAGCTCGTTGACGTCGGTGGAATAGACGCCGGACTTGCCCTTGCGGCCGCCCTTGATCCCCATCTTGTCGAACAGCACGTCGCCGAGCTGCTTGGGGCTGCCGATGGTGAACTTGAAGCCCGCGATCGCGTGGATCTCTTCCTCCAGCGACGCGATCTGCTGCGCGAAGTCAGACGAGAGCTTGGCCAGCACCGCGGCATCGACCTTGATGCCGATACTTTCCATTTCGGCGAGCACCGCGACGAGCGGGCGATCGACGCTCTCATAGACGCGGGTCACACTCTCATAGGCGAGCCGCGGCTTGAGGCGGCGCCACAGCCGCAGCGTGACGTCGGCGTCCTCGGCGGCGTAGCGGGTCGCGGCCTTGAGATCGACCTGGCCGAAGTTGAGCTGGCTCTTCCCCGTGCCGACCACGTCCTTGTACGCGATACAGCTGTGCGCAAGGTGGGTGGCGGCGAGCTCGTCCATGCCATGGCCGTGCAGGCCGGCATCGAGATCGAAGCTCATCACGATCGTGTCGTCATAGGGCGCGACACGGATGCCGGCGCGGCCGAGCACGATCATGTCGTACTTCAGGTTGTGGCCGATCTTGAGGACCGCCGGGTCTTCCAGCAGCGGCTTGAGCCGGGCGAGCGCTTCGTCGCGATCGAGCTGGACCGGCTTCTCGGCGAACATGTCTGTGCCGCCATGGGCGAGCGGGATATAGCAGGCCTGGTTGGGCGCCAGCGCGATGCTCACACCGACCAGATCGGCCTGGGTGGCGTCGAGCCCGGTCGTCTCGGTATCGATCGCCACCCAGCCCTGGTGCCGCGCCTCTGCGATCCAGCGATCCAGCGCATCGAGATCGGTGACGGTTGCATAGCCGTCATGATTGCAGGGCGGGTCTTCCTCAACGCCGGGGGTGTCGTGCACCTCGACCGGCGCATCGGCGACCGACGACAGGCGCGACAGCAGCGTCTTGAAGCCGTGATGCTCGAGGAAGGCGCGCAGCGGGGCGTCGGGAATGCCCTGCAGCTCCATCGCTTCCAGCGGTTCCGGCAGTGGTACGTCGCAGGCGAGCGTGACGAGCTGGTGGCTTAGCCGCGCGAGATCGGCATGCTCGATCAGATTGTCGCGCAGCTTGCCCTTCTTCATGCCCGGCGCGGCGGCGAGCACCGATTCGAGATCGCCATGTTCGAGGATCAGCTTGGCAGCGGTCTTCGGGCCCACGCCGGGGACGCCAGGGACATTGTCGACGCTGTCGCCCATCAGCGCGAGCACTTCGCCGAGCTTCTCCGGGCCGACGCCGAACTTCTCGCGCGTGTCGTCCGGGCCCATGCGCCGGTTGTTCATCGTATCGAGCATGTCGACCGACGGATCGGTCATCAGCTGCATCAGGTCCTTGTCGGAGCTGACGATCGTCACCGCCCAGCCCTGCGCCAGCGCCGCCTTAGTGTAGCTGGCGATCAGGTCGTCGGCCTCCCAACCCAGCTCCTCGATGCAGGGCAGGCTGAAGGCGCGGGTCGCGTCGCGGATCATCGGGAACTGGGGAACCAAATCCTCGGGCGCGGGTGGGCGGTGCGCCTTGTACTTGTCGTAGAGATCGTTGCGGAACGTATGCTCGGACTTGTCGAGAATCACCGCCATGTGCGTCGGGCCATCGGCCTTGTGGAGCTCGTCGGCGAGCTTCCACAGCATCGAGGTGTAGCCGTACACCGCCCCCACCGGCTCGCCATGCTTGTTGGTCAGCGGCGGCAGCCGGTGATAGGCGCGGAAGATGTAGCTGGAGCCGTCGACGAGATAGAGATGGGGCATGGGGCGGGAGATAGCAGCGCGCCGCGCCGCCGTCATCCCGCCCAGGCCCCTGTTTTAGCCGCTAGCGTTCAGGCGCCCATCTGATGCTCGGCAACGATCGCGCGGACCACCCCCTGCATCAACAGCTGGCGCTCGTTGATCGGCCGCGGCGTGTCGCCGATCATCACCGCCAGCCCATAGGAACGGCCGTCGGGCGCGGTAAGGAGTGCCACGTCGTTATAGCCCGCGGTGCGACCGAACAGGTCCTGCCCGGTGCCGGTCTTGTGCGCGAGCTGCCAGCCCGGCGGCAGCGCCCCGCGCAGGCGGTACTTGCCGGTGTGCGAGGCCTGCATCGTCGCGATCAGCCACTGGGTGGAAACCGGCGAGAGCAGCTCCCCGCGCTTCAGCCGGGCCAGCGCGCCGGCGATGGCGAGCGGTGCCGCGCCGTCGGGCGGATCGGCGACATAGCGCTGATAGGCGGCGACGCGCGTCTCGCGCGGCAGCTGCGCGCGGGCGACGGCGAAGGTGTTGCCCATCGAATATTCGGGCTTCCACGTGGTCAGCCCCGAGGTGCCGAGCTGGAGCAGCTTCTCGCCCGGGCCGAAGCGAATCGAGCCGAGCGCACTGCGCGCGATGAACGAGCGCACCGCCGGCGGTCCGCCGACGAGGCGCAGCAGCTTGTCGTTGCAGGTATTGTCGCTCATCGTCAGCGCGCGGCGCAGGATCTCGCCGACCGTGCTCTGATAGCCCTGGTCGCCCTTCACCAGCGAGGCGACCGGCTGGTGGAACAGGGTGAAATCGGAACGTGTGATGACGAGCGGATCGTTGAGGCGGATCCGGCCCTGGTCGACCTGGTCGAGCACGGTCATCGCCACCCACAGCTTCGAGACGCTCTGCTGCGGCAACTTGCGTGCGCCGCCCTGCGAGGCGGTCCAGTTGCGATCGACGCTGGTCACCGCAATGCCGACGACGCCGTCGAAATTATGCGCGATGTCCGAGAGCCGATTCACGAGGCCCGCGGGGGGCGGCACTTCGGCGCGGGGCGCAGCTTGGGCGCGCGGGATCGGCATCAGCACGCCGTAATTGGGTGCGGGCAGATAGGCGGCGAGTTCGGGATGTTCGTGGACGGCGCAGCCCAGCAGCACCGCGGGGCCAAGCCCTGCCACGGTCAGTGCACGCTCGACTTTCGAAAACCGGATCTTACGCACCGCAACCAACCTCTTGCCCACTTCCATCATGCGTCCGCCCCTAGAGGCGGCAAAGCAAGGGATTCCCGCAATGCGACGAAGCGAGTCGCGGGAGCGACGAGATGCAGCCGCGACTGCAACCCGATCAAGGCACCAGCACCGTGTCCACCGCCTCGGCTGCCGTCTCCGGATAGTCGAGCGTATAGTGCAGCCCCCGGCTCTCCTTGCGGTGGAGCGCCGAGCGGACGATCAGGTCGGCGCTCTCCAGCAGGTTGCGCAGCTCGATCAGGTCGGGGGTGACGCGGAAATGGCCGTAATAGTCGGCGACTTCCTCGCGCAGCAGCTTGATGCGATGCGCCGCGCGCTCCAGCCGCTTGGTGGTGCGGACGATGCCGACATAGTTCCACATGAAGCGGCGGATCTCGGTCCAGTTCTGCTTGATGACGACTTCCTCGTCGGAATCGGTCACGCGGCTCTCGTCCCAGGGCCGGATCGCTGGCGGGGGCGCGAGTTCACCCCAATGCGCGCTGATGTGATTCGCCACTGCCTCACCGAACACGAAGCATTCGAGCAGCGAGTTGGACGCCAGGCGATTGGCGCCGTGTAGCCCCGACTGGCTGACCTCGCCCGCGGCATAGAGCCCCGGCAGGTCGGTGCGCCCGTCGCGATCGATCATCACCCCGCCGCAGGTGTAATGCTGGGCGGGGACCACCGAGATCGGCGCCTTGGTCATGTCGATGTCGAGGTCGAGCAGCCGGTGATAGATGGTCGGGAAATGGTGCTGGACGAACTCCGGCCCCATGTGGCTGATGTCGAGGTGGACATAGTCGAGACCGAGCCGCTTGATCTCATGGTCGATTGCGCGCGCCACGATGTCGCGCGGCGCCAGCTCCAGCCGCGGATCGAAATCGGGCATGAAGCGGTGGCCCGCCTCGTCGCCCGCTTCGGGGGGCAGCAGCAGATGCCCGCCCTCGCCGCGCACCGCCTCGGTGATCAGGAAATTCTTGACGTCGAGATTGTAGAGGCAGGTCGGGTGGAACTGCATCATCTCCATGTTCGAGATGCGGCAGCCCGCGCGCCACGCCATGGCGATGCCGTCCCCGGTCGCGCCGCGCGGGGCGGTGGAGAAGAGATAGGTGCGCCCCGCCCCGCCGGTCGCAAGCACGGTCGCGCGCGCAGTGAACAGCTCGACGCGATTGGTCGCGCGGTTGAAGGCATAGACGCCCCAGACATTGCCTGCGCCCGAATAGCGGAGTTCGTGCCGGCTGGTGGCGAGGTCGATCACCACCATGTCGGGCACCAGCGTGATGTTCGGATGCGCCTGCGCGGCGCGGAGCAATGCCGTCTGCACCGCGAGGCCGGTGGCATCGTCGACATGCGCGATGCGCCGGTGGCTGTGGCCGCCCTCGCGGGTGAGGTGCAGCGCATTGCCCTCGGTATTGAACGGCACGCCGAGCTGGACCAGCCGCTCGATCGCGGCCGGCGCATTCTCGACCACCATCTCCACCGTCGCGCGGTCGTTGAGGCCGGCGCCGGCGATCATCGTGTCCTCGATATGGCTTTCGAAGGTGTCGCCCTCCTCCAGCACTGCGGCGATTCCGCCCTGCGCCCAGGCGGTCGAGCCCTCGGCAAAGCCGCCCTTGGCCAGCACCGTCACCTTGAACCGGTCCGCCAGATGCAGCGCAGTGGTGAGCCCCGCCGCGCCGGAACCGAGGACCAGGACATCGCTTTGGTGATTGGTGTCGGACAAAGAGGCACTCCTTTGCGGCGCTTAAAGCGCGCATGGGCGGGGTTCCGCAATCCCTACCCTCGGGCATAAGGGGTTAGCGAAGGAGAAGCAGATGCGGCTGGGCTGGTGGATCGGAGTTGCGGCGCTGTTCGGCAGCGGCTCGGCGCAGGCGGCGACGTGTCGGCTGGGCGCGCCGGGGTCGACGGTGCCGGTGGCGATCGAAGGCACCGGGCGTTCGATGCTGGTACATGTCCCTGCCGGTCGCAGCGCGGCGCGGCTGCCGCTGCTGTTCGTGTTCCACGGCAGCACCGGCAAGGGCCGCGACATTCTGGCCCAGTCCAAGCTGGAGGCGACCGCAGACCGCCACGGCTTCCTGCTCGCCGCGCCCGATGGCGGCATCCCGGCGGAAGGTGGCTTCGTGTGGAACATCCCCGGCGTCCCGACCGTGACCGGCAAGGTCCCCGGCCCCGACGATGCCGACGACGTCGCCTTCGTGCAGACCGCGATCGACCGGCTGGCAGCCAAGGGCTGCGTGGACCGCGCGCGGATCTACGCTACCGGCTATTCGGGCGGCGGCCGGATGACCTCGTGGCTCGGCTGCGTCGCCGCGGACCGCTTCGCCGCGATCGCGCCGGTGGTGGGCCTGCGCGCGGGCAATCCCCGCAAGGACCTGCCCCGCGTCCCCGATCCGGCGACCTGCACGCCGTCGCGGCCGATGCCGGTGCTCGCCTTCGCCGGCGATGCCGACACCACCAACCCAGTGCGGGGCGGCGGCGCGGGATACTGGCAGTACACGATGCACACGGCGCTGGTCCGCTGGGCGGACTTGAACGGATGCCGGGTGGGACCGGTCGAGCGCGAGGTGTCAGCCGACGTGCAGGAAGAGCGCTTCAGCCGCTGCTCGGGCGGCGCGGACGTGGCCGGTCAGGTGAAACACGGCGCGGGCCATGTCTGGGTGGCGGACAACGAGGCGATGTGGGCGTTCTTCGCGCGGCACCGGCGCTGAACGGGAGCCGAGCGCCCAAAGGCCACAGCATCAGTTCGCCAGGACCCGGGGAAGGCTCAAGCGTTGACCGGCAATGGCAGGCACTTAGTCCGCGCGTTCGATAACGATTCCGCCGAAGCGTGCTTCGTCGGCGCGACATGCGATGCCATCCACCTGGCAGGCATGGCTTGGATAGGGGGCATCGGTATCGGCATAGAAGGCCTGAAAACCGCCGCTCAGGTCAATGTTGTAGAAGCGTAGAGGTCGGCCATCGGGTGCCAGCGCCCGTGCCGCGCAGGCAGAGCATAGATAGCGCGGATAACGGGGATTTATCGGCACTCGCCCGCGGCAGATCGGGCAGTGCTGACCGTCCATCAGCCTACGCCGCCCGCGTCAGGTTCAGGAACACATCCTCCAGGTCCGCCTCGCGAGTCGACACATCGACGATCCCCAGCCCCGCCGCCTGCACCGCGCCCAGCACTTCGCCGGCATTGGCCTGGTCCTTGCGGTAGGTGATCACCAGCACCCGCTCGCCCTTCAGCTCCACCTTCTGGAAGCAGGCATTGTCCGGCGCGGCGGCGATGTCGCGGTCGACCGTCACCTCGACCACCTTTTCCTGCGCCATGCCGACCAGCTCGCGCGTGGGCTTGTTGGCGATCAGCTGGCCGTGGTTGATGATCGCGATGCGGTCGCACAGCTCCTCGGCCTCTTCGAGATAATGGGTGGTCAGCACCACCGTCACGCCGCGCTGGTTGAGCTGCTTCACATAGGCCCAGAGCTGCTGGCGCAGTTCGACGTCGACGCCCGCGGTCGGCTCGTCGAGCACGATGATCGGCGGGGAATGCACCATCGCCTTGGCGACCATCAGCCGCCGCTTCATGCCGCCCGAGAGCGTGCGCGAATAGGCATTGGCCTTGTCTTCGAGATGCACCGCGCGGAGCAGCGCCATCGCGTCGAACGTACCCTTCCGCACGCCGTACAGGCCCGCCTGGATCTCCAGCGTCTCCTTGGGCGTGAAGAAGGGATCGAACAGGATTTCCTGGTTGACGATGCCGATGCTCGCCTTGGCGTTGCGCGGGTGCGCATCGATGTCGAAGCCCCAGATCGAGACCTTGCCGTCGGTCTTGTTGACCAGCCCCGCCAGGATGTTGATCAGCGTCGACTTGCCCGCGCCATTGGGCCCGAGCAGCCCGAAGATCTGCCCGCGCGGCACCTCGAAGCTCACCCCGTCCAGCGCGCGCTTGCCCCCGGAATAGGTCTTGCAGAGAGTGTCGATCGCGATCGCAGCCTGGGTCATGGCGGGCAGCTTTAAGACCCTGCGCATCCGATTGCGAGCCCCCGCGCGCTTTGCTAAGGCGCGGAACATGATCGCCCCGCCCGAAGTCCTCCGCACCACCCAGCCCCGCGTCGCCTGCGACGGCACCGGCCCCGGCCTGCCGGCCGCGCTCGGCCATCCGCGCGTCTATCTGCAGATTGACGAGAGCGGCTATGTCGATTGCGGCTATTGCGACCGCCGCTTCGTGCTGATCGGCGGCCCCGCCGACGGCGCCGACCAGAGCCAGCTGCCCGACCATCCGGCAGGCGCCAGCATCTGAGATGGTGGAGAAGCCCGGTCGAAAACTCGGTTGGGCGGATCTTCTCATCACTTCCGGTCTGGCTGCCATGGTCGGCGCATTGGGCAGCCTCGCCACCGAACTCCTGCGTGAAAATCAGGCTGCGGCCACGAAGCGCTGCGAGATTGCCGCCGGCGTCTTGCAGGACGAAACCCCTTCGCCCTATATGGATAGAGAGATGCAGAAGCGGATCACGGCCGCCGCAGCCTGACGATTCGAACGCTGCATGAAGGAGTGAAGGCGATGATCGGTTTCAGCCTCGCGCTGCTCTCCGTCGGTATCGGCCTGACGCTTGCCGGCGTGATCCTCAAGGTGCGCGAACAGGCCGAGGGCCGCTGATCGGCGCGCGGATGCGTGACTCTTCGATTACGCGTCCTATATCGGTAGGATGAGCATTCCCACCGATCCCCGCGCCTTCCTCTATCGCGACGGGCTCGATCCCGACGCTGCCGTTCGCCTGACCGCAGATGCGCTGGGCCAGGCCGAGGATGGCGAGCTCTATCTGCAATATCGCAAGTCCGAGGCGTTCGGCTTCGACGACGGCCGGCTGAAGACCGCCGCCTATGACACGCAGTCGGGCTTCGGCCTGCGCGCGGTCTCGGGCGAGACGACAGCCTTTGCCCATGCCAACGAGATCAGCGCCGCCGCGATCCGCCGCGCCGCCGAGACGATGGCCCTGATCGATCCCGCCAAGCAGGGCAAGGCGCCCCCGCCCCAGGGCAACAATCGCCACCTCTACACCGATGCCGATCCGCTCGACCTGGTGCCCTTCGCCGACAAGGTGAATCTGTGCCAGACGATCGACGCCGCTGCGCGTGCGCGCGATCCGCGGGTGAAGCAGGTGTCGGTGAGCCTCACCGGCCAGTGGAGCGTCGTGGAAGTGGTCCGCGCCGACGGCTTCGTCGCCACCGATGTGCGGCCGCTGGTGCGGCTCAACGTCTCGGTGGTGGTCGAGCAGAACGGCCGCCGCGAGACCGGCAGCTTCGGCACCGGCGGGCGCGTGGTCTATGACCGGCTGTTCCAGTCCGAGACCTGGAACCGCGCGATCGACGAGGCGCTGGCGCAGGCGCTGGTCAATCTCGATGCGGTTGCGGCGCCGGCGGGCGACATGACCGTGCTGTGCGGCCCCGGCTGGCCCGGTGTGCTGCTCCACGAGGCGGTGGGCCATGGCCTGGAAGGCGACTTCAACCGCAAGGGCACCAGCGCCTTTTCCGGCCGCATCGGCGAGCGCGTCGCGGCACCGGGCGTGACCGTGGTCGACGACGGCTCGATCCACGATCGCCGCGGCTCGCTCTCGATCGACGACGAGGGCACGCCGACCCGCGAGACGGTGCTGATCGAGGACGGCATCCTCAAGGGCTATATGCAGGACCGCTTGAACGCCCGGCTGATGGGCGTCGAGCCGACCGGCAATGGCCGCCGCGAATCGTTCCAGCACGCGCCGATGCCGCGGATGACCAACACCTTCATGAAGGGCGGCAAGGACGATCCCGCCGAGCTGCTCTCCCGCGTGAAGAAGGGCATCTACGCCAAGAGCTTCGGCGGCGGACAGGTCGATATCGTCTCGGGCAAGTTCGTCTTCTCGTGTACCGAGGCCTATCTGATCGAGAACGGCAAGCTGGGCGCGCCGATCAAGGGCGCGACGCTGATCGGCGACGGGCCCACCGTACTCCACCGCGTCACCGGCATCGGTAACGACTTCGCGCTCGATGAGGGCGTGGGCATGTGCGGCAAGGGCGGCCAGTCGGTCCCCGCCGGCGTCGGCCAGCCGACGCTGCTCGTGGAAGGGCTGACGGTAGGCGGGACGGCAGCGTGATCAGCCGCTGCCGGTAAGCACGTCGATCGCGCCGAGGATGCGGAAACGCTCCTCGGCGAGTGATCCGACCCGTTCGCGCAGTTCGCTGGTGCGGATCGCGGCAGCGAATTCCGTCATTAGAATCCACGTCTCGCCGTTCACGTCGAACTGCGGGTGCAGGCGCGGCGTCGTCGGGGCGCTTTCGCCAGGCTTCGCGAGCGGGATGACGAAGCGTGTGCCGATCGTGGCCAAGTCGTCGGCCTGGCAATCGATCACCAGGCCCCCACCCGCCAGCCGATGCACGTCGAACTGCGCCATCAGAACAGGCGATAGCGCTCGAGCGGCAATCCGTTCTCTTCGACCCAGCGGTTATGGGCTTCCGCCCATTCCCGATTCTCCTCCTGCCACCGCCGGTCGCGCTCTGCCTTGGCGGCTGCGCGGATCGCGGCTTCGCAGACCTGGGAGAGATTCAGACCCATTTCGCGCCCTGCAGCCACCACGCCGGTGTCGAGCGACAGGTTCACCGCCTTGCGCTTGCCGGACGCGATCGGATCGTGCTTCATGCGGATAAGCTATGCGCATGCCCCATGCGCGTCAATCATCGGAGGCCGGCATGGCGCTCGTCGAACTCGGCCGGTTCAATCGGCAGGAAGCCTTCATCGTCCCGGGTCGACTGGAGGATGAGGAGATCCCCAGCTTCGTGTTCGACGCGGGCGCCAGCATCGCCGACGGCAGCTATCTGCTGATCCCCGTGCGGGTGATGGTGGACGACGAGGATCTCGACGCCGCCCGTGCCATCGTCGACGCGGCGGGTGGCGCTACGCCGTAATCCCCTGGAGCAGCTTGGGCACGTCGCCGCTCTCGCCGCGCGCCTCGCCCATGAACCAGTTCTTCAGCGGCGGCAGCTTGTCGACCGCCGACAGGCCGAAGCGCCGCACCGCATTGGGCAGCGCGCCGGGGATGCCGAACAGCCGAGTGAGCCCGTCGGTCGCCAGCGAGACCATGAAGGTGTCCAGCCCGCGCCAGCGCTGATAGCGGGCGAGCAGCTCGGGATCGCCCATGTCGAGCCCCAGCCTTTTGCCGTCGACCAGCACCTCGACCAGCGTCGCCACGTCGCGGAAGCCGACATTGACGCCCTGCCCCGCGATCGGATGGATGCCATGCGCCGCATCGCCGACCAGCGCCAGCCGCTCGGCGGTGATCCAGGCGGCATGGTGGAAGCCGAGCGGATAGGAGGAGCGCGACGACAGCGGCCCCAGCTTGCCCAGGAACCCACCCATCTTCTTTTCCGCCTCGGCCAGATAGGCGCGGTCGGAGATCTTGTGCATCGCCGCCGCGTCGCGGGCGTGGACCGTCCACACCACCGCCGAGCGATGGCCGTTTTCGTCGTCGAGCAGCGGCAGGATCGCGAACGGGCCCTGCGGGTAGAAGATCTCGTAGGCGATGTTCTCGTGGGACCGCTCGTGATTCAGCGTCGCGATCATCGCGGCATGGTCATAGGTCCAGCGTGCGACCTTGAAGCCGGCCGAATCGCGGGTGGGCGAGTTGCGCCCCTCCGCCGCGATCAGCAGCTGCGCGCGCACGGTCGCGCCCGAATCGAGCGTCGCGACCACGCCGTGCGGGCCGCGCTCCACCGAGACGGCGCGGGTCTGCATCCGCACGTCCGCCAGCGGTGCGGCCTGCGCTGCCTCGAACAGCGCGGTACGCAGCACGCGATTCTCGAACATATGGCCGAGCGCGCCGTCATCGGCGTCCGGCGCGAAGTCGAGCTTGCCCGGCGCCAGCCCGTCGGAGACGCGGATGCCCTCGATCGGGCACCCCTTCCCCGCCAGTCGCCCGCCGACGCCGATCGCCTCGAACATCCGCATCGGCGCGCTCGCGATCGCCGAGGCGCGGCCGTCGAAACTCGCGCCGAGGATGGTTTCCGGGTTCGCCGGATCGATCACGATCGAACTGATGCCGTGCGCATCGAGCGCCGTTGCGAGCGCGCTGCCGACCAGCCCGCCGCCGAGGATTAGAATGTCCGCCTGGTCCATGGCCCTGCCCTAGCAGGTTCGCACGCGCCTGCCAGCCGTCAACAGGTGCAGGGGCGGCAAACCCCTGCACCTGCGCGCCATCAATGCTGGTGGAGCCGCTCGATCATCCCGTCCATCCGCTTGGCGAGGAAGCCGGGCGAATAGCTGTCGCGATAGTTGCGCGGATCGGCCTTGGTGGAGGCCATCGGCTCGAAGGGCACGAAGCTGGTGGTCAGCGCGACGGCGCCGCCCATCGTGCCCGCGCCCTGGATCGCCAGCGTCAGCTCGGTCACGTGGAGGATGAAATCGGGCGGGATCGGGCACGGCTCGCCCATCCGCAGCGCACGTGCGGTCTCGGCAACGCCGAGCATCTTGTCCTGCGCGCCGACCTCGCGGCGCTTGGCACCGGCGACCAGCTTCTTGAAGAACGAGGTCTTGCCCGCGGCATTGGCGCGCATCGTCGCGAACGACTTCCAGTGGCGCACGAAGGGCAGCACGCGACCGCCGACGCCAAAGCCACGACCGAACAGCGGCTGGAGCCGCAGGCTGCGCGCCTTGCGGGCGTTGAGGCTGAGCTGCGAGAAGCGCTCGAGGAGCACCGGCGACTGGTAGTGCCGATAGGTATCGGTGCTCAGCTCGCCCTCGTCGCCGATCACGCGCATGCGGTGGTCCGCCGGGGCCGCGATGCTGCAGGTGACGCGGGCGGTGACGCCGCTGACGAAATCGAGTGTGGCGACCGAAAAATCGGGGGTGTCTGCCGGGTGCATCGGCTGGTCGGTCTTGTGCGGCACCACCACCTTGGAGAAGGCGGTAACCGAACGCACCGGGCCGAACATCGCCAGCATCCACACCAGATGATAGCCGACATGCTCGAAGGTGCAGCCCATCTCGTACTCATGGATGTACGGCCAGGGCGCGCCGGTGCGGCTGCGCCAGGTCTCGGGCTTCATCAGGTAGATGGGGTTGTCGTCGAACTCGGCATAGATCAGCAGCGGCTTGCCGATCGCGCCGTCGCGCACCGCCTTCCACATCGTCTGGACGCTGTCGCTGAGGAAGTTGCACGGCGCGCTCGACAGGACGAGCCCGCGCTCCTCGGCGATGCGGAACAGCGTGCGCGCCTCTTCCAGATCGGTGGTGAGCGGCTTTTCCGAATAGACGTGCTTGCCGGCTTCGAGCAGCGCGCGGGTCAGCTCGAAATGCGCCTCGATGCTGGTGAGGTTGAGCACCAATGTCACCGCGGGATCGTCGAGGATCGCCTGGAGATCGGGATAGACCGAGAAGCCGTAATAGTCGGAGACCTTGGCCGAGCGCGCCAGATCGATGTCGTACACGCCGCGCACGTCGATCTCCGGGTGCGCCCATGCCGTCGTCATGTAATGATCGAACACATAGCCGCAGCCGATGATGGCCACGCCGGTCTTGCCCGTGGTTTCGCCCTGCATCTTCATTTGCCCTGTCCCCCGATCCGTTCGCGCACTGTGTCCATGGTTTCCATCACCGCGATGCTGTCCGCCAGCGTCATCTCCGAGCTCTCCTGGAGCCCCGCGGCGAGGCAGCGGCCGACTTCCTCGACCTGATAGTGATAGCCGTTGCCGGCGAACAGCTGCCGCTCGACCTTGCCGCCGCGCGTCAGCAGGCCGTGGAGCTGCGACAGTTTCTGCGGCAGCCCCTGTTCGCGGAGCAGCGCCTTGCGACCGAGCCCGGTGTCGCCGCCCTTCCGGCGCGGGGTCATCCGCTGGAGGCGCACGCCGTACGGGCGGAAGATCGGGCCCTCGAAGGCGACGCTGCCATGCGTGCCGCCGATGCGCAGGCCGTTGTCGCCGAGCGCGCGCAGGCTGGTGTTGACCGTCGCCACCACCCCGCCGACGAAGCGCAGGCTGATCGCCGCATCTTCCTCGACGCCGGTGTCGCCGATCCGTCCGAACGCTGCCACGCCTTCGGGCGCACCGAACAGCCAGTGGAGCAGCGAGATCGGATAGACGCCGAGCTGTGCGAGCGCCCCGCCGCCGCGCTGCGGATCGAAGCTGGTGTTGGCGGCGTCGGGCTCGTTGGTGAAGCAGAAGGCGCCGTGCGCTTGCCGCGCCTCGCCGATCGCGCCCTCGCGGACGAGGTCGCGCAGGCGGCGGGCGGCGGGATTGAACCGTGTCCACATCGCTTCCATGCAGAACACGCCCTGCGCGCGGGCGGCATCGGCGATCCGCCGGGCTTCCGCCACCGACGACGCGAACGGCTTCTCGATCAGCACTGCCTTGCCCGCCTCGATACAGGCGATCGCGTGGCGCGCATGTTCGGAGGGTGGCGTGGCGATATAGGCGACGTCGAAGGGCGCGGCGGCGGTGACGCTGTCATAGCCCTCGGCCACCTCGGGAATCCCGAACGCGTCGGCAAAGCGCCGGCCCGACTCCGCGCTGCGCGACACCACCAGCTGCGGCTTCGCGCCTTTTGCATGGCGAAGTCCCGAGACGAACTTCGCCGAAATCCCGCCGGTGCCGAATATCGCCCAACGTGTGTCCACGTGTGAATCCCCCAAGATGGTTGCCGCATCGTGCCAGGAGCCGACCATCGTCGTCCGAGCTGCTGATACTGCTTACGCGGTCTCCACCAAAAGCAGCGACCGGCGATACGTTCCACTGGCGCATCGATTCCGATCCGCCGTCCGCTAAGCGCATAGCAGGGAAGAACTTGCTGCGCTGCAAAATGTTCGACGAGATGCGTCTCGGATGCGATGGCATGCGCGCTCCACACCGCCGCGCCTTGACGCCGGAGTACGCAGGCGCGATGATTCCGCCACGTTTTTCCTTACAGATCCGGAGGCTGGGCGATGGCGTCCCGCGCAGAGGCGCCGCATTGGCGCGACACGATGAAGGCGGGTGTCCGCCGCGGCGGGTTCGTCCTGGCGGGCACGGCGCTGTTCGTGCTGACGGTCGCGCTCGTGCTGGCGCTGCTGAGCTACCATGCCTCCGATCCGGCGCTGAACACCGCCGCGGGCGGACCGGTGCGCAACTGGCTCGGCCCGGTCGGCGCCTGGGTTGCCGACATCCTCTACACGCTGGTCGGCCTGCCGGTGCTGCTGCTCGCCCCCGTCGGCCTGCTCGCCGCCCACCGGATGATGATCGATCGGCCGATCGAGCGCCCGCGCCGGATGATCGGCAGCGCAGCGGTCGCCGCCGCGCTCGCCGCGGTCGGGCTGGGGCTGCTCCATTTCGACTGGTCGCTGCCGCTCGACTGGCGGCTGCCCGCCGGTATGGGCGGAATGATCGGGCTGTCGATCGCCGGCGGCATCGACTGGCTGATCGGACTGGCCGGTGATCCCGCGGTGTCCTTCTGGGTCGGGCGCGGCATCGGCCTGTTGCTGCTGCTCGGCGGACTGTGGCTGTGGTGGATGCGGCTGGAGTTCACCTCGCCCTTGCGCCTGTTCCGCCTGCCGCGCTTCACCCGCAGCACCGGCGAGGCGCGAATCGTCACGGCCCCCGAAGGCACGGGCTTCCGGGCCCGGCCGCAGACGGTGGCGGCGTTCGACGCAGAGCCGGACGAGGACGATGACGACCTCCCCTTCGATCGCGATCCGCCCCGCGCCGCCGAACCGCGCCGCGTGGTGGTGCCGGACAATCGCCCCGGCCCGGTGATCGCCGACCGCACCATCTCCACCGCCCCTGCCCGCACCAAGCCGCCGGTGCAGGCCGCGCTCGACTTCAAGGACAGCTACCAGCTGCCCCCGCTCGACCTGCTCACCCCGCCCCCGGCCAATCGCACCGCGACGGTCGACAAGGCAGCGCTGGAGCGCAACGCCCGGCTGCTCGAGAGCGTGCTCGAAGACTTCCATGTGAAGGGCGAGATCGTCGAGGTCCGCCCCGGACCCGTAGTCACCATGTACGAGCTGGAGCCGGCGAGCGGCATCAAGGCCAGCCGCGTGATCCAGCTGGCCGACGACATCGCCCGCAACATGAGCGCGATCTCGGCGCGCGTCGCCACCATCCCCGGCCGCACCGTGATGGGCATCGAGCTGCCCAATGCGACGCGCGAAGGCGTGAGCCTGCACGAGCTGATCGGCAGCCAGCAGTTCGAGGAACAGGGCGCCACCCTGCCGGTGGTGCTCGGCAAGAACATCGCGGGCGAGCCGGTGATCGCCGACCTCGCGCCCATGCCGCATCTGCTCGTCGCGGGTACCACCGGCTCGGGCAAGTCGGTGGGGCTCAACTGCATGATCCTGTCGCTGCTCTATCGGCTGACGCCCGAGCAGTGCCGGCTGATCATGATCGATCCGAAGATGCTGGAACTCAGCATGTACAAGGACATCCCCCACCTGCTCGCCGACGTGGTGACCGATCCGCCCAAGGCGGTGCGCGCGCTCAAATGGGCGGTCGAGCAGATGGAGGATCGCTACCGGATGATGGCCTCGGTCAACGTCCGCAGCCTGGCCAGCTACAACGACAAGGTGCGGACGGCGAAGGCCAAGGGCCAGACCCTCGGCCGCAAGGTGCAGGTGGGCTACGATCCCGAAACCGGCAAGCCGATCTACGAGGAAGAGACGCTCGACCTGCAGGTACTGCCGCTGATCGTCGTCATCGTCGACGAGCTGGCCGACCTGATGATGACCGCGGGCAAGGAAGTCGAATTTCTGATCCAGCGGCTCGCCCAGAAGGCGCGCGCGGCGGGTATCCACCTGATCATGGCCACGCAGCGCCCCTCGGTCGACGTCATCACCGGCGTGATCAAGGCGAACCTGCCGACCCGAATCAGCTTCCACGTCACCTCGAAGATCGATTCGCGCACCATCCTCGGCGAACAGGGGGCCGAGCAGCTGCTGGGCAAGGGCGACATGCTCTACATGTCCGGCGGCAAGGGCATCACCCGCGTCCACGGGCCCTTCGTCAGCGACGACGAGGTCCAGGCGGTCACCGACTTCTGGCGCGCACAGGGCGCACCGGATTACATCTCGGCGGTCACCGAGGAGCCCGAGGACGGGGGCTTCACGCTGGAAGGCGCGCCCGACGGCGAGGACAGCCCCGAGGAGCAGACCTATCGCCGCGCGGTGCAGCTGGTGGCCGAGAGCCAGAAGGCCTCGACCTCGTGGCTGCAGCGCCAGCTGCGCGTCGGCTACAACTCCGCCGCGCGGCTGATCGAGCGGATGGAGCGCGAGAATCTCGTCTCCAAGCCCGACCATGTCGGACGTCGCGAGGTGCTGATGGATACCGACGGACGGCCGCTCTAAGGCGATCCGTAACGGGATCGAATCGGGTGGGGTGCGGGTTCACAGCCCGTTCAAGCCCCGCCTGCTACCCGGGCGACCAGCAATTCGGAGACGTTCCTCGTGTTTTCCCGTCCCTTGGCCCTGTCGCTCCTCGCCGCCCCGCTGCTCGTCGCAGCCGCGCCGGCGCCCGAGCTCGACCAGGTCCAGCAGCATCTCAAGGCGGTCACCAGCATGACCGCGGACTTCACCCAGGAAGACCGCAACGGCCGCGTCGTCGCCGGCACGATGACGCTCAAGCGCCCGGGCAAGATCCGCTTCCAGTACGAGAAGGGCGTGCCGCAGCTGATCGTCGCCGATGGCAGCAGCCTCTATTTCATCGATTATCAGGTGCGGCAGGTGCAGCGCTGGCCGATCGGCAATTCGCCGCTCCGCGTGCTGCTCGATCCGAATCGCGACATCAGCGGCTATGCGACGGTGAAGCCCACCGCCGATCCGCGCGTCGTCTCGGTCGACGTGCACGACAACAAACATCCCGAATATGGCCGAATCACGCTCGTTTTCCAGAAGGATGCCGCGGCGCCCGCCGGCCTCAAGCTCCAGGGCTGGGTCGCGCTCGATGCACAGAACAACCGCACCACGATCCGGCTGAGCAACCAGCGCTTCAACGCCGCGGTCGCCGATTCGAGCTTCCGCTGGACCGATCCGCGGCCGCAGGGCCGCACCCACTAATTTCGCTTTCTGTGCAATCGTTCATCCAAGCGACAGGTTCGCCGGTCTAAGAGCGTAGTGCGGATGGGGTTTTTGCCCGGGATTTTTCCCCCTGTTGCCCGGGCCTGTATCCCCTTCCCGCCTGCGTGACGAACGCTAGGTCGGCCCTCGCTCCATTGCCCCCGGAGCGGGGGCCTTTCCTTTTCCGGCTGGTCTGGCGCTGGCGCGAAGAATCGCTACATCGGCGCGCGTGAAGATCGCCTCCTGGAACATCAACTCCGTCCGCTTCCGCATCGCCATCGTCGAGCAGTTTCTGCGCGAGGAAGCACCCGACATCCTGTGTCTCCAGGAGACCAAGGTGATCGACGGCGACTTTCCCGAGGCGCCGTTCCACGACCTCGGCTACACCCATGTCATCAAGCACGGCCAGCGGATGCACCACGGCGTCGCGATCGTCAGCAAGATGCCGCTGGTCGAGGACGACCGGCTCGACTGGCAGGCCAACCAAGAGGCCCGGCATGTCGGCGTGCGGCTCCCCAACGGCGTGCGACTCGAGAATGTCTATGTCCCCGCCGGCGGCGACGTGCCCGACCGGGGGGTGAATCCCAAGTTCGGCCAGAAGCTCGATTTCGTCCAACGGATGACCGAATGGTCGGAGCGACTCGACGTGCCTACGATCCTCACCGGCGACTTCAACATCGCACCCCTCGAATCGGACGTGTGGAGCCACAAGCAGCTGCTCGACGTCGTCAGCCACACGCCGATCGAGGTGGAGGCGCTGGGGCGGCTGCAGGCGGCGCATGGCTGGGTGGACCTCGGCCGCAAGTTCATCCCCGCGCCGCAGCGCTGCTTCACCTGGTGGAGCTACCGCGCCAAGGACTGGGCCGCCTCCGATCGCGGGCGGCGGCTCGACCATATGTGGGCCAGCCCCGAGGTTGCGGAGAAGGCGACGGCGCACAAGGTATGCGAGCCGTGCCGCTCCTGGCTCAAGCCCTCGGACCATGTGCCGATCGTGACGGAGTTCGACTTTTGACGAGTGCCCGCGCCGCCGCCGAAGCCGTGGACGCGCTGCGTCGCGGCTGGCCGATCGCCATCCGGGGGACGGAAGGCACGCTCAAGCTGCTGGCAATCGAAACCGGCGACGGCGCGCGGCTGGCAGCGTTCGATCCCGCAGGCACCGCGCCTGTGCTGCTCTCGGCCGGCCGTGCGGCGACGCTCAAGCTCGCCAACCAGCGCGATGCCGCGACGCCCGACGCGCCGGTGCTGGTCGATCGCGTAGACTGGCTCGATTTCGACGCAGCGACAGCACTGGCCGATCCGCAGTTCGATCTCGCGACGCCGCTGAAAGGCCCGTTCCGTGCGATTCCGGTGGTGCAGCCCGATTCCGCAGCGGCGGCGCTGCGGCTGGCGCGAATCGCCGGGCTGCTCCCCGCCTTCTTCGTGACCGAAGGCGATGCCGAGGACGCGATCACCCTCGCCGATATCGACGCGCATGAGGATGCCGATCGCCTGCGCATCGTCGGCCGCGCGCGGCTGCCGGTGGAAGCGGCCGAGGACGCCGAGATCGTCGCCTTCCGCACCGACGAGATGCCCGGCGAGCATATCGCGCTGCTGATCGGCCAGCCGAACGGCGAAACCCCGCTGGTGCGCCTCCACAGCGAATGCCTGACCGGCGACATGCTCGGCAGCCTGAAATGCGATTGCGGGCCGCAGCTCAAGGCGGCGATCGCGGAGATTTCCAAGAGCGGCTGGGGCATCCTGCTCTATCTGCGCCAGGAAGGCCGCGGCATCGGCCTGATCAACAAGCTGCGCGCCTATGCGCTGCAGGACCAGGGCTTCGACACGGTCGACGCCAACACCCGGCTCGGCTTCGCGATCGACGCGCGCAACTTCCGGGTGGCGGCGCGGATGCTGAGCCTGCTAGGCCAGTCGCGCATCCGGCTGCTGACCAACAACCCGCAAAAGGTGGAGACGCTGCGCGCCGCCGGCGTCGACGTGCTGGAACGCGTGCCGCACGTGTTGCCGGCGAACCCGCACAATGCGCGGTATCTGGCGACGAAGCGGGATCGTACGGGACACGAATTTTGAAACTCCCGCGCTCCTGCGAAAGCAGGAGCCCAGGGTTGTACGGACCTTCGGTACCCTAGGCTCCTGCTTTCGCAGGAGCACGGCAAGGCCCTCAGCCAATCAGCCGGGCGACCTCGTCGAAATCCTGCGCGATATGCTGCACGCCCAGCGCCTTGAGCCGCGCGCCGTGATCGGCCGCGCAGTGCGAGCCCGCACACAGCCCGATCACCGTCGCGCCCGAGGCGACCGCGCCCTTCACCCCCACCGGCGAATCCTCCAGGATCACGCACTCCGCGATCGGCACGCCCAGTGCGGCAGCGGCGTGAAGGTAGAGATCGGGTGCCGGCTTGCCGTTGGCGACATGCTCGCGGCCGCTGAACAGCTTGTCGCCGAACAGGTCGCGTACCCCCAGATGGCGGAGATGGGTGTCGAGCCAGTGCGTCGGGCTCGACGAGGCAATCGCCTTGGGCAGGTCGGCGGGTAGGCTCTCCAGGAAACGGAGCGCGCCCGCCACCGCCGGCAGCCCCTCCGAAAGCGCACGCGCATCTTCCTCCGCACGGGCTTCGTGAAAGCCCTCCGGCACCGGGCGGCCGATCCACTTCTCGATCGCGGCGAGGAAATCATGCCCCGCCAGCCCCATGAAGTTCGCCATCGAATGTTCGGGCGTGGTCGGATGGCCGATGCTCGTCAGATAGTCGGCGATCTGCTTGTTGCCGGCATATTCGCTCTCCAGCAGCACGCCGTCGAAGTCGAAAATGATGCCGGCGAAACGCACCGGGATCGTGGTGGACAGGCGCGTCTGCTCGTTCATGCGCGGTCTCCGAACAGCGCCGTGCCGACGCGGATATGGGTGGCGCCGAGAGTCACCGCGGTCTCATAGTCGCTCGACATGCCCATGCTGAGCCCGGCCAGTCCCTGGTCGCGCGCCAGCTTGGCGAGCAGCGCGAAATAGGGCGCGGCCTCCAGCCCGGCGGGCGGCACGCACATCAGGCCGGCGATCGGCAGGTTCGCCGCGCGCGCCTCGGCGAGCAGCGCCGGCAGCTCGGCCACAGGGCAGCCGCCCTTTTGCGGCTCGTCGCCGATATTGACCTGGAGGAAGCAGGCCGGGCGGCGATCGGCCTTGTCCATCGCCTTGGCGAGCGCGGTGACAAGCGAGGGGCGATCGACGCCGTGGATGGCATCGAACAGCGCGACCGCTTCGTCGGCCTTGTTCGACTGGAGCTGGCCGACGAGGTGGAGCTCGACGCCCGGCGTCGCCTCGCGCAGCTGCGGCCATTTGCCCTGGGCTTCCTGGACGCGGTTCTCGCCGAACACCCGCTGGCCGGCGTCGATCAGCGGCTGGATCGTCGCAGCGTCGTGCGTCTTGGAAACCGCGATCAGGGTGATGTCGGCGGGCTTGCGGCCGGCGATCTTGGCGGCGCGGGCGATCGCGGTCTGCACCGCGGCGAGCCGCTGGCTGGCATCGTCTTGAAGCATGGGGCGGGCTATAGGCATGGCGATGCCGACCCGCCACCCCCCAATCCCACGCCTCTGGCTGATGACCGACCCGCGCCTGGGCGACGCGCTATGGGACGCGCTGGCGCGGCTGCCGCGCGGCAGCGGGGTGATCTTCCGCCACTACCAACTGCCGGCAGCCGAGCGTCGCGCACTGTTCGGCCGGGTCGCCAAGGTCGCACGGCGGCGGGGGCTCGTGTTGCTGCGCGCGGGCGCCGAGCCGATGCGCGGTGAAAGCGGCACCCATGGCCAGCGAGGGCGCGGTCTCACCACCTGGCCGGTGCATTCGCGGCGTGAGGCGGTCGCGGCGATCCGCGCAGGCGCCGATGCGCTGCTGGTCTCGCCCATCTTCCCCACCCGCTCGCATCCCGGCGCGCCGGTGCTTGGCCCCGTCCGATTGGGGCTGCTGATCCGCGGACTCCCCGTGCCGGTCATCGCGCTTGGCGGCATGGACACGGACAAAGCCAAGCGACTCAAGCCGCTGAGAATCCATGGCTGGGCGGCGATCGATGCCTGGGCCGGCTAGCCGAGCCCAAAGGATCAGAAGTGGAAGGCGGTGCCGATATAGATCGACTGGCTGTCGCGACGCGTGTCTTCGTTGAACTGCGTCAGGCGATCGCGCTCGCTCTTGTAGCGCACGCCCGCGGTCACATCGAGGCGACGCGACACGGCGTAGGAGCCGCCGAGATCGAACGAATAGCTGGGCTTGTCGCCGATCAGCACCGGGGTGCCCGCCAACGGGCGATCCTCGCTAGCGGCGATACGGCCGCTCAGGCGCTTGCCGGCATAGCTGAGCGCCACCTCGGAGCGGTCGCGGCTGCCCGGCTGGGTGTTCGCCATATCGATATGGGTCACGTCGCCGGAGACGGCGAAGCGACGCCAGCCCACCGCGACGCCCAGATTATAGGCGATCGGCGCGAGGCTGACCGAGGCAGGCTTGGCGGTGGCGGTACGGCTCGCCAGTTCCACCGCGCGATTCGTGCTGGCGCGGACCGCGACATTGACGCCGCGCGCCGAACCGGTACGCGATTCTGCCGGCGTGAAGCGGAAGCCCACACCGTTCATTCCACTGCGCGCCAGCATGGCGGCGAGCTTGGGATCGGCGGATGCCGGCGTGAACCCACCGGCGACCTGCGCTAGGGGTGCGGGACGAACGGCCGCCTTCAATGCGCGGTCTCGTTCCTGTGCCTGGAGCGTGGGCGCGACGAGGAGCCCGGCGGCGCAGAGCGCCCCCAGCCCAAGTCCCGACATCCAACGTACCAAGCGCATTTGCATACCTCTCTAATGGGAGCCCCTACCATGGAATCAAAGCGACGTTCCATCGGCGGCAGCAATTTTCCCGGAGTGTTGCACCAGACCCACAGAATCGTACCATCCGCGACCAATCGGATACCAGCGCGTCGGCCTTGCTCCCGCCACATCCCGCCCTATAGATGCAGGCACTCATTCCCTTGCCGGTAGGAAGTACGACGTCCATGAACCGCCTGTTGCGCTTTGCGATCCTGGGGTCGCTCGCTGTTTCCGCCTCCGCCTGCAGCCACCAAAAGAAGGGCGTGAACGCGGACCTGGCGGCATCGAAGGTGACGACGATCGGCGTCAACGCCTATCTGTGGCGCGCCACGCTGGACACGCTGAGCTTCATGCCGCTGCTCCAGACCGACTCGAACGGCGGCGTGATCGTCACCGACTGGTATGTGAACCCCAACGTCCCCACCGAGCGGATGAAGGTGACGGTGACCGTGCTCGACCAGGATCTGCGCGCCGATGCGCTGCGGGTCGCGGCGCTGCGCGAAGTCAACCGCAACGGCGCCTGGGTCTCGGCCCCCGTGCAGGCCGCCACCGTCCAGAAGCTCGAGGACATCATCCTGACCCGTGCACGCGACCTGCGCCGCGCGGCCGTCGCGACCAACTAATCGGAAGCCCAATATGGCGTCTCGCTTCAATCCCTTGAAGGCGGACGCGGCGTGGCAGAAGGCGTGGGAGGAAAACCGCACCTTCGCCGCCCGCGACGATTCGCCCAAGCCGAAGTCCTACGTGCTCGAGATGTTCCCCTATCCCTCGGGGCGCATCCATATGGGCCATGTACGCAACTACACGATGGGCGACGTGCTGGCGCGCTTCCGCCGGATGAAGGGCATGGAAGTGCTCCATCCGATGGGCTGGGACGCCTTCGGCATGCCGGCCGAAAATGCCGCGATGGAAAAGAAGGTCCATCCCGGCGCCTGGACCCGCCAGAACATCGCGACGATGAAGGCGCAGCTCAAGCGCCTCGGCTTCGCGCTGGACTGGACGCGCGAGATCGCCACCTGCGAGCCCGATTATTACGGCCAGGAACAGGCGCTGTTCCTCGACCTGTACGAAGCCGGCCTGGTCTATCGCAAGGAAAGCGCGGTCAACTGGGACCCGGTCGACATGACCGTGCTCGCCAACGAGCAGGTGATCGACGGGCGCGGCTGGCGCTCGGGCGCACTGGTCGAACGGCGCAAGCTCAACCAGTGGTTCCTCAAGATCACCGATTTCGCCGACGACCTGCTCGAAGGGCTGAAGGGCCTCGAGCATTGGCCGGACAAGGTGAAGCTGATGCAGGAAAACTGGATCGGCAAATCGGAAGGCCTGCAGTTCACCTGGTCGCTGTCCAACGGCGAAGGGCTGACCGTCTATACCACGCGGCCGGACACGATCTTCGGCGCGAGCTTCGTCGCGATCGCGGCGGATCATCCAATCGCGCAGCAGCTTGCCGCGGGCAACCCCGAGGTGCAGGCCTTCATCGAGCGCTGCAAGCAGGGCGGCACCACGGCCGCCGAACTGGAGACGCAGGAAAAGCTCGGCTGGAACACCGGGCTCACCGCGCAGCATCCGTTCGACGCGAACTGGCAGGTGCCGGTGTACATCGCGAACTTCGTGCTGATGGACTATGGCACCGGCGCCGTGTTCGGCGTGCCGGCGCATGACCAGCGCGACTTCGAATTCGCTACCAAGTATCATCTGCCGATCCGCCGCGTCGTCTCCGAGGGCGACAAGACCGATCCCAAGTTCGACGGCACCGAGGCCTATACCGGGCCCGGCACGCTGGTGAACTCGCACTTCCTCGACGGCCTCGACGTCGTCGATGCCAAGCGCGAAGTGATCCGCCGCGCCGAGGAAGGCGGCTGGGGCACCGGCAGCACCGTGTGGCGCCTGCGCGACTGGGGCGTCAGCCGCCAGCGCTATTGGGGCACCCCGATCCCGATCATCCATTGCGAGGATTGCGGTCCCGTCGGCGTCCCCAAGGACCAGCTGCCGGTCTCGCTGCCCGAGGACGTATCGTTCGACGTCCCCGGCAACCCGCTGGATCGCCACCCGACGTGGAAGCATGTCGACTGCCCCAAGTGCGGCAAGCCCGCGCGGCGCGAGACCGACACGCTCGACACCTTCGTCGATTCGAGCTGGTATTTCCTACGCTTCGCCAGCCAGCCTGCGGACAAGCCGTTCGACAAGGCGGTGGCCGAGCAGTGGCTGCCGGTCGGCCAGTATATCGGCGGCGTCGAGCATGCGATCCTGCACCTGCTCTATGCGCGCTTCTTCACCCGCGCGCTGCGCCATATCGGCCGCATCGACGTGGCCGAGCCGTTCGCCGGGCTGTTCACGCAAGGCATGGTCACCCACGCCAGCTATTATCAGCTCGAAGAGCACGAGGGGCTGGAGCGGAAGGTGTATTTCGAGCCGACCCAGGTGTCGTTCCGCGCCGATGGCTCCGCCTATCTGACCGACACCGGCGCCGAGGTGACCGTCGGCCGCGTCGAGAAGATGTCGAAGTCGAAGAAGAACACCGTCGACCCGACCGAGATCGTCGACCAGTATGGCGCCGACGCGACCCGCTGGTTCGTGCTCTCCGACAGCCCGCCCGAGCGTGACCTGGAATGGAGCGAGAGCGGCATCGAAGGCGCCTGGCGCTTCGTCAACCGGCTGTGGCGCCTGTTCGACGGGCTGGAGCAGGCGGAAGGCGAGGACAAGGATCTCGACCGCAAGCTCCACCGCACCATCGCCGGTGTCGCCGAGGACATCGAGGCGCTGACCTTCAACAAGGCCGTCGCCAAGCTCTATGAGCTGACCGCCGCGATCGAGAAGGCCAAGCCCTCCGCCTCGCGCACCGCCGCGATCCGCGCGCTGGTCCGCATCGTAGCACCCATGGTGCCGCACATCGCCGAAGAGGCCTGGGCCGCCATGGGGGAGACGGGCATGATCGCCGATGCCGAATGGCCGGCGGTCGATCCGGCGCTGCTGATCGACGACGAAGTGACGATCGCGGTGCAGGTCAACGGCAAGCTGCGTGACACGCTGGTGATGCCGAAGGGTGCCGCCAAGGACGTGGTGGAGGCCGCGGCACTTGCGTCGGACAAGATCGTTCGGCTGCTCGAAGGCAACGCACCGCGCAAGATCATCGTGGTGCCCGATCGATTGGTGAACATCGTCGCATGAACAAGACCGTCGCCCTGCTCGCCCCCCTCGCCCTTACGCTCTCCGCGTGCGGGCTGCATCCGATGTACCAGGGGGGCAGCGGCGGCGCGGTGGCGACGACGCTCTCGGCGGTCGAGGTCGCGCCGATCCAGGGCCAGTCGGGCTGGCTGGTATCCAACGCGCTCAAGGACCGGCTGGCGAACAATGGCGGCGCGGCGGCGTACCGGCTCGAAGTGAAGCTCGACGACCAGATCATCGGCCTGGGCGTGCGGCGCGATGACTCGGTCTCGCGCGAGCGGCGGACGTTGCGCGCACGCTACCAGCTGATCGACCTGCGCAGCGGCCAGGTGGTGCTAGACGCCACCGCCGGATCGGACGCGGGCATCGACGTGGTCGGCTCCGAATATGCCACGATCGCCGCCGAGAAGTCGGCGCTGGAGCGGCTCTCGGGCATCGTCGCCGACCAGATCGTCGCGCGGCTGGCGCGGACGGTGCGCGAAGGCGGCGCGCGGCCCAAGTGAAGGCCAATGCGGGCCAGATCCGCGCGGCGGTAGATTCGCCCAGGCCCGATACCCGGCTCTATCTGCTCCACGGCCCCGATGAAGCCGGTGCCGCCGATCTCGCCCAGCGGCTCGGCAAGGCGCTGGGACCGGAGGTCGAGCGCATCGACATCGACATGAAGATGCTGCGCGACCAGCCCGGGCTGCTGGCCGACGAGGCGGCGTCGCTGTCGCTGTTCGGGGGCGCGCGCTACATCCGGGTTTCCAATATCGAGGAAGGCGCGGCCGAGGCGATCGCGCTGCTGCTCGGCGCCGAGCGCGCGGGCAATCCCGTGGTCGCGATCGGGCCCAACCTCAAGACCAGCGGCAAGCTGGTGAAGGCGGCGATCGCGGCGCCCAGCGCGATGGCGTTCGCCTGCTATGTGCCCGAAGGCGCGGGTGCGGCGCAGCTGGCGGGTACGATCGCGCGCGAGCACGGCCTTCGCCTCACTGGCGACGTGCCGCACCGGCTGGCACTGGCCTCGGCCGGCGACCGCGCGGTGCTGACCCGCGAGATCGAGAAGCTCGCGCTGTTCCTCGACGCCGATCCCGAGCATCCGCGCGATGCCGACGGCACGGCGCTTGACGCGATCGGCGCGGACTTGGGCGAAGGCGAGCTGTTCGGCGCGATCGAGGCGGTGCTCGACGGGCGTGTGGCGGAGGTCGGCGAGGAGCTGGCCAAGCTTGGCGAGGGCGGCGGCTCCGCGATTCCCTTGATGCGCCAGCTGGTCCGCCGGCTGATGACGCTGGCCGAACTGCGCGCCGAGATGGACCAGGGCGCCAGCGTCGACGATGCGATGGAGCGCCACCGGGTCTTCTTCAAGGAACGTCCCGCGACGGGGCGTGCGCTGCGCCGCTGGTCGGCACCGCAGATCGCGCGGGCAATCGAGCGGGTGCGGACGGCCGAACGGGCGATGATGAGCAGCGGCAGCGCGGGGGAATTGCTGGCGGAAGTGGAATGCGTGGCGATTGCCAGGGCAGCGGCAAGAGCGAAGGGCTGACCCGATCCTCCCCGGCACGGGGAGGGGGACCGCCGCCGAAGGCGGTGGTGGAGGGGCCGCCGCGGTACGCGGCGGTGTCCCCACGCTGCAGCGGAACCGCGCCTGGCGGCGCGGCCCCTCCACCAAGCCGCTGCGCGCCTTGGTCCCCCTCCCCGGCACGGGGAGGATCTGGGGATTCCCTTCCGGCTTTTCCCATGCTTCAAGCTGGGCATGCGCTATTTTGCCCTGCCCGCCCTGCTCGCTCTTCCCCTCGCCGCGCATGCGCAGCAGGCGGTGTTGTTCGACGGCGGTACGGCCGCGACCATCGTCCATGACAACGCGACCTCGGCAAAGCTGGCCGGCGAGCTGCTCGCCCGCGACATCGGCAAGCGCGCGGGGAAGACGCCGCTGGTAGCGAGCGACATCGCTACCTGCGAGAAGCTTTGCGTCGTCATCGGCCAGAAGGATTCCGCCCTCGTCCGCGCCGTCGCCGCCGATACGAAGATCGACCTCGCCGCACTGAACGGCCAGTGGGAACGCTATATCCGCGTCCTCGCCCCCTCGAAGCAGCATCCCGGCCGGTCCTACCTGCTGATCGCCGGATCGGACCCACGCGGCGCGATCTGGGGCACGGTGGATCTCAGCCGCGCGCTCGGCATCTCGGCCTGGGAATGGTGGGCGGACGTCACCCCGCGCCACGCCGACCGGCTGGTGGTCGACGGCCGCCGCCTGCTTTCCGAGGCGCCCTCGGTCCAGTATCGCGGCATCTTCCTCAACGACGAGGATTGGGGCCTCCAACCCTGGGCGGCCAAGACCTATGAGCCCGAGACCGGCGATATCGGCCCCAAGACCTATGCCCGCGTGTTCGAGCTGATGTGGCGGCTCAAGGCCAATCTAATTTGGCCGGCGATGCACGAGAGCACCAAGCCCTTCTACCAGATTCCCGGCAATGCCGAGATGGCCAAGGCGTACGGCATCGTCGTCGGCACCTCGCATGCCGAGCCGATGCTGCGCAACAACGTCCGCGAGTGGGACGAAAAGGCGAAGGGGCCCTTCAACTTCTTCACCAATCGCGACCGCATGGTCGACTATTGGCGCCGCCGCGTCGACGCGGTGAAGGCGTACGAAAACGTCTACACGATCGGCCTGCGCGGCAAGCACGACTCGGCGCTGGAGGGTGCCAAGAGCCCCGAACAGGCGCTCGCCGCCACGGCGCAAGCGATCGACCTGCAGCGCGGCCTGCTCGCAACCGCCCAAGGCAAGCCGGCGGAGCAGATCCCACAGGTGCTGACGCTCTACAAGGAAGTGCTCGACGTCTATCGCAGCGGGCTCAAGGTGCCGGAGGACGTGACCTTGGTCTGGCCGGAGGACAATTACGGCTATCTCGGCCAGCTGCCCACCGCCGCCGAGCAGGCACGCAAGGGGGGCTCGGGCCTCTACTATCACATCAGCTATTGGGGCCGGCCGCACGACTATCTGTGGTTGGCGACCACCCATCCCGCGCTGATCCGCGAAGAGCTCGACCGCGCCTGGCAGACCGGCACGCGCAAGCTGTGGGTGGTCAATGTTGGCGACATCAAGCCGGGCGAGGTGCTGGCGAGTTACTTCCTCGACATGGCCTTCGACGCCAAGCTGCTGAACAAGCCCGTGCGCGCACAGCTATACGACTGGGCGACCACGCAATTCGGCGCGCAAGGGCCCGCCGTCGGCGACGTGCTGATGGACTATTACGACCTCGCCTGGGAGCGGAAGCCCGAGTTCATGGGCTTCAGCACCGTCGAGCCCGAAACGCCGATCCGCATCGGCGACTATGTCCGCACCGGCGGCGACGAGGCGCAGGCGCGGATCGCCCGCTACCAGACGCTGCTCGACAAGGCCGAGGCGCTGGGCGCGACCATGCCCGTCGATCGCCGCGACGCCTTCTTCCAGCTGGTGCTGTACCCGGTGCGCGGGGCGGCCAAGCTCAACGAGCGCAACCTGAAGCTCGATCTCGCTGCGCTCTACGCGCGTCAGGGTCGCGCAAGCGCCAATGCGCTCGCCGACCAGGCCCGAGCCGCCCACCAGACGATCGTCGCCGACACCGCCGCCTACAATGCCCAGAATGGCGGCAAGTGGCGCGGCATCATGGACATGGCCCCGCGCCAGCTCGCCGTGTTCGCCGAGCCGCCCTACCCCAAGATCGACCTCGCGCCCGTCGCCCCCTGCGGCGCCGATGCCCGCGCGCTCGCCTTCGCGCCCGGCAAGGCCGAGACACGCACCATGACCGTCTACGGCAAGGGCGCGGTGAGCGACTGGACCGTCGAGGGACTGGACGGCGTGGAGCTGTCCGCCCGCTCCGGACGCCTCGATGCCAGCAACGGCTACGAGATGCGCGTCGCGGTGCACTATGACGGCAAGGGCCCGATCGCCGCGGGCAAGATCCGCTGCAACGGCGCGATGGTCTATCTCGAGCCGGTGCTCCAGCCCTTCCCCGCCGGCGACGCCACGCCCGAGGTGAACCACATCATTTCGCTGACCCCGGCCGACCTGAAGCTCGCCGGCACGCCCTGGGAGCGGATTGCGGAACTAGGCTCGCGCGGCGCCGTGCTGCGCAGCAAACTCGACCTGCCCTCCACCGACCGCGCCGATGCCGCCGCCCCGCTCGTCCTGCCCTTCGTGCTGGGCAACAAGGGCGATGCCGAGCTCAAGATCGTCGCCCTGCCGGTCCACGCCCTCAGCTCCGCCAACAAGCTGCGCATCGGCGTGCGGGTGGATGGCGGCGCGATCACCGTGCTGGACTATGAGACCCATGGCCGCAGCGACGAATGGAAGGCTAATGTTCTCTCCAACGCCGCGGTGCGCATGCTCAAGCTTGGCCTGCTCGCCGCGGGCGCACACAAGATCGAGGTCTTCGCCATGGACCCCGGCTTCCTGCTCGACCGGATCGACGTGCGCCTCGACAGCGCCCCCGACTTTTACGGCGCGCCGCCGAACCGCTGAGCCGCCAGCTCGGCGGCGGCGACGTCGCGCAGCCGCCGGGCGACCTCGGGGTTGATCCCCAGATCCTCTGCGGCGCGCTCGCGGGGGCCGAGGCTGCGCGGATCGCGGCCGGTGATCGCGCCGAACTCGACCAGCGCTTCCAGATAATAGCCCTCGGCGCTGGCGTGATACTGGTCCCAGGTCCACAGGCTGAACTGGCCGAACGCGAGGCCGTCATAGGGGTTGGGATCGGCAAAGCCGTCGCGGATCGCGCGGTTCCAGGCGGTGCCGACCGGCAGCACGCTGTGGATGCCAGTGCCCGGCGCCAGCCCCAGCCGGTTCGCCGCAAGCAGATCCTCGGCCATCCGCGCGATCGGCAGCCCGAACCAGTGGCCGGACTGGCGATAGGTCTGGTCGGCGCGCGACCAGGTCGCGACGAGGCTCACCTGCGCCGCCGGATTGCGCGCATGGAACAGCGCCGCCAGCTCGCGCGCCGCCGCCAGGTGCCGGGTCGGATCCCCCGGGCGTTCCGAGTCGAGCGTGCTGAAACCCTGCAGCACCACCACATCCCAGCGCCGATCGATCAGCGCACGGCGATTGGCATAGTGCCAGGCAAGGTCCTTGCCGGGCGAGGTTTCGAGGCTCACCTGCCAGTCCAGCCCGGATTCGAGCGCGAAGGTGCGGAACAGCGCGGGCACGCCGCCGATCCCCTCGCGATTGAGGTCGGTCACGCGATCGGGGCGATAGCGCATCACCGGCGAATTGGCGCCGAAGGTGAAGCTGTTGCCGACGAACAGGATCGTCTTCGCTGCCGCGGGCAGCGTCCACAGGAGACAGGCAAGCAAAAGGGCGAGGCGGCGAGCAAAGCTGGGCATAGCGCTCCTTAGCCCTCGCCCCGCCGGTTTCACAATGACCTGCGACGCAAACGTTGTTCCCTATTCGTTCATCCAGCGGTATAGCCGCGTCATGGCCGCGCCGCCCATCCGGAAGATCCTGCACATCGACATGGATGCGTTCTACGCCTCGGTCGAGCAGCGCGATGATCCGTCGTTGCGCGGAAAGCCGGTGGCGGTGGGCTCGGCCGCGGCGCGCGGCGTCGTCGCGGCGGCGAGCTACGAAGCGCGTACCTTCGGGGTGCGCTCGGCGCTCCCTTCGGTCACCGCATTGCGGCGCTGCCCGGACCTGATCTTCGTGCGGCCGCGGTTCGAGGTGTACAAGGCGGTCTCGCAGGCGATCCACGCGATCTTCGCCGACTATACCGATCTGATCCAGCCGCTGTCGCTCGACGAGGCCTATCTCGATGTGACCGAGGACCGCGGCGGGCTCGGCACCGCCTGGGCGACGGCGAAGGAGATCCGCGCGCGCATCCTCGCGGAGACCGGCCTCACCGCCTCGGCGGGCGTCTCGTACAACAAGTTCCTCGCGAAGCTCGCCTCGGACCATCGCAAGCCCAACGGCCAGTTTGCGGTGACGCCGGAGATGGGCGCCGCCTGGGTGGAGACGCTGCCGGTGTCGCGCTTCCACGGCGTGGGGCCGGTCACCGCCGCCAAGATGCAGCGGCTGGGGATCGAGACCGGCGCGGACCTGCGCGCCAAGTCGCTCGACTTTCTCCAGCAGCATTTCGGCAGCAGCGCCGAATGGTATCACCAGATCGTCCGCGGCGTGGACGAGCGGCCGGTCAACCCGAACCGGGAGCGCAAGTCCTCGGGCTCCGAAACCACCTTCAGCCGCGACTTGACCGAGGATGCGGAGATCGAGGCGGCGGTACTGGGCCAGGCCGACGACGTATGGGAATGGTGCGCGCGGACCCAGGGCTTCGGCCGCACCGCGACGGTGAAGATCAAGTACGCGGATTTCCAGATCATCACCCGCAGCCGCAGCCACACTGCCCCGATCACCAGTCGCGAACAGCTCCACGCCGCCAGCATCGCGCTGCTGCGATCGGTATTGCCCACGCCCAAGGGTATTCGCCTCGTCGGGGTTACCGTCTCCAACTTCGAGCGCGGTCTGGCGGAGCCGCTGCCGCTGTTCGGCCATGCCGACCTGTCGTAAGTGGTTCGGGATCAATGACCTGCACCTTTGGGTGCAAGGAACCTGCTTCGCGGGTCGCGCGCTTTCTCCGCACGAAAAGGGGACGTACGATGCATCCGAAGGGGCGCGACGCGCATAGCCCATGGGCGATGCCCTGGGCCGGCTGGAAGTCGGTGCTGTGGCGCAGCTGGACCGAATCCAGCGACGACAATATCGGGCTGATCGCGGCAGGCGTGGCCTTTTACGGCTTCCTCGCGCTCGTGCCGCTGCTCGGCGCGGTGGTGCTGAGCTACGGGCTGATCGCCGATCCGGTCACCGTGTTGCACGACGTGCGCGCGCTCTCCACCATCCTCCCGCGCGACATCGCGGCGGTAATCGGCGACCAGCTGCTCGGTCTCGTCCACAGCCCGGATGGCCGCAAAGGCTTCGGCATCCTGATCGCGCTGGCGATCGCGCTGTTCGGTGCGCGCAACGGCGCCGGCGCGATCATCGCGGCGCTCAACATCGCCTATGAGGAGAAGGAGAAGCGCAACTTCGTCTGGGTGAACCTCACCGCGATCGCGATCACCTTCGGCGCGGTACTGGCGGCCGTGCTTGCCGCGGGCGCGATGACCGCGCTTAGTTCGCTCGATCGGCTGCTGCCCTTCGCCCCCGATGCGCTGCTCGTCCTCGGCAAGATCGCCAGCCATGTGCTGTTGACGCTGGCGGGGGCCGCGGGCGCGGCGGCGCTGTATCGCTTCGGCCCCTCGCGGGCGAAGCCGCGCTGGACCTGGATCACGCCGGGATCGCTGCTCGCCGCGCTGCTGTGGCTGGCACTGACGCTCGGCTTCGGCGCCTATGTCCGCTATGTCGGGCGCTTCGATGCGACCTATGGCTCGCTGGGCGCGATCGTCGCGTTGCTGACCTGGCTGTATCTCTCGTCCTATGTGCTGCTGTTCGGCGCCGAGCTCAATTCGGAGCTGGAGCACCAGACCGAGCACGACACCACTACCGGCACGCCCCAGCCGCTCGGCCAGCGCCGCGCCTGGGTGGCGGACAACGTCGCCGAGTGATGTCCCCAACGGCTCGTCGCGCAGGCGGTGGCCCTGCCCGCCTTGCTTCCCCTATAGCGAGGCGATGCCCCGTCTTCCCCTGATCCCGCTGCTGCTCGCGCTGGCCTGTGTCGCGCTTCCCGTCCAGGCCCAGCAAAATGCCTTCGACCTGGTCGGGCCGGACCTCAAGCTCAGCGTCACGCGGGGGGACACGACGCTGCCGATCGGCGCGGTCCCGTCGCTCCAGCCAGGCGACAAGATCACGGCCGAAGCCGCGCTGCCGCCCGACCAGTCGGCGCATTATCTGCTGGTCGTCGCCTTCCTGCGCGGCGCGACCAACCCGCCGCCCAAGGACTGGTTCTTCGTCGCCGAGACCTGGCGCAAGAAGAAGAACAAGCTCGCGCTGACCGTGCCGGAAGGCGCCGAACAGGCCGTGTTGCTGCTCGCGCCCGATACCGGCGGCGGGTTCGATGCGGTGCGCGACGCCGTTCGCGGTCGCCCGGGCGTGTTCGTGCGGGTGGCGCAGGACCTGTTCCAGGCCTCGCTCGACCGCGCGCGGCTCGACGCGTTCGTCACCGAGATCGCGCGGATCGGCGACACCGCGCCCGAGCGGCTTGCGACTGCCGCGCCCGTGCTCGCCAATGCGCTGCGGATCAAGCTGAACGCCGAATGCCTGTCACGCCCGCGCGGGCTGCAGGCGGCCTGCCTCACCCAGAACCGCGATTCGCTGGTGCTGCAGACCCAGCGCGGCACCTCGCTGGCCGAGACGCTAACCGGATCGACCGCCGACCTCGCCTACAGCATCGCCGCGACGCCCCAGGCCGGCGGCGGCTATTACAGTTCGTACATCGGGCTGGCGCGCGACGCGGCCAAGCTGTTCGGCGCGTTCCGCAGCCCGCAATATCAATATCTGCCGGCGCTGGCGCTGGGCCGCGGCGACACGTTGAAGCTGCTGCTCAACGCCGCGCCCTCGTTCCAGAGCCCGCGTTCGGTGCTTGCCGCGCCGCTGCCGCCGATCGGGCCTGCGACGCCGCCGATCTGGCAGGCCGGCGGGCCGACGCCGGTGTGCCTCGCCAAGCCCGATCTGGTGCTGCCGCTGGAGGACGCGCCGCTCCTCTACGCCACCGATTTCGGCCGCTCGCTGTCGGTGCGGGTGACCAGCAACGAGGGTACCGCGCGCGACTTCCCCGTACTGCCCGATGTCGAGAAGGGCGGCGTGAAGCTGGACGGCGCGGTGCCCGCGGATTTGGGCACCGTCTCCAACGCAGTGCTGCAGGGGCGCTGGGGCTTCGATACGTTCACCGGCCCCCGGCTGCCCGTGCAGCTCGACAAGATGGGCGCGTGGCGCGCGGTGCCGGACAGCAATGTCGTGGTTGGGCGCGAGCATCCGCTGGTGCTACGCGGCGGCGCCGCCTTCTGCGTCAGCCAGATCGCGCTGGGCGACGCCGCCGGCACCCGCACCCCGGTGCCGTTCAAGGTGACCGGCCAGGACGAGCTGACCATGACGCTGCCGCTCAAGGACGCCAAGCCGGGTGCGCTGACGCTCAACATCGCCCGCTTCGGCAGCGCACCGCCGGACACGATCCCGCTGGCCGCGCGGCTGGAGGCGAGCCGGCTCGATCGCTTCGTGGTGCACGAAGGCGATGCCGAGGGCGTGCTGGAAGGCGCGCGGCTCGATCAGGTCGGGGGGCTCGATTGGCACGGGCTGCACTTCTCGACCGGCCCTCTGTCGCGCGGCAACGACGGCGACCGGCTGGCGATGACGGCGCCGGGCCCGGTCCCCGCGAGCGACGGCGAGGCGGTGGTGCGGCTCCGCGACGGGCGCAGCGTGAAGCTGGCGGTCCGCGCCACCGCCCCCCGCCCGGCGGCGACCCTGCTCAGCCGTGCGGCGAGCGGCAAGCCCGCCGCGGGCGCGCTGCCGATCGCCCTGCCCGATGGCGTGCTGCCCGCCGACGCCGCGATCGACTTCTCGTTCAAGGTCACTCGCGGCACGCTGGGGGATAGCGGCACCGTCGAAATCGCCGGAGCCGATGGCCCGAGCGCCCGCCTCGCCTTCCGCGATGGCGCGCTCCAGCGGGTGGGTGGCGATGTGGTGGTGGCCCATTTCGCGCCGCGCGCGCTGCTCGGCGCCGGCATTGCTGGGCCGCTACGCTATCGCCTGGTGCAGGACGCCACGCCGGGCGATTGGCAGCAGCTGGTCACCCTGGCTCGGCTGCCGGTACTGACCAAGCTCGCCTGTCCCACCGAGGGCACGCCGTGCACGCTGACCGGGCAGGACCTGTTCGTCGTTGCCGCGCTCAGCGACAAGCCGGACGTCACGAGCGCCACCGCGGTACCGCTCGGCTTTGTCGGCAGCAGCATCACGCTGCCGCGCCCGGCGGGGAAGACCTTGTACCTGCGTCTGCACGACGCGCCGGACAGCGTCGCGACGGTGGCGCTGCCCGGCTGATCGGGTTCACTGCACGCTGGGCAGCGCTGCGCGGCAATCCTCGGCGCATTCGCGGCACATCGTCGCGCAAAGCTGGCAATGTTCGTGATCGTGCCTGGCGCATTCCTCGGCGCACAGTTCGCACGCGCGGATGCACGTCTCCAGCATCGTGCGCAGCATCGCGATGTTCTGCCCCGTGCGCCGCGTCGCCAGCCGCGCGGTCGCCGCGCAGACATCCGCGCAGTCGAGGCAGGTCCGCACGCATTGCCGCATGTCCATCGCCTCGGCGACGCAGGCATCGGCACAGCTGGTGCACATCAACGAACACAGCATGGCGTGGCGCGCCGCCTTGGCGAGCGCCGCATTGGCATCGGCACCCACATTGGGGTGCAGCGCGATCATCTTTTCGAGGGACATGGGATGGCTCCTTGCTGGCCGGCATCGGTCGCATCCCCAACGGACCGCAGCCCCGAGGGTTCAGATAAATGGCCGTGGAACCAGCCCGTTGCGCCGCCCGTTATCGAACATAACAGGAACTTGAGGAGGCACTCATGGCCGAACCGCTGCACAATCCGAAGCTCGACGAACATCCCGGCTCGAACACCGAGAAAGACCCCGATGACTGGGTCTCGGGCGACGATCCGATGACCGGCGCCCAGGCGTCCTACCTCATCACCTTGCTTGAGGAAGCGGGCGAGCCGCCGATCGAGGGCGACCTCAACAAGGCCGAGGCGTCGAAGCGGATCGATGCACTGAAGGAACAGCTCGGCCGCTGAGCCGCGCCCGGCTCAGCCCGCCTTGGCGAGCGTATCGAATGCCTTGAGGCGGGTGAGCAGCGCGCGCATCTGATCGAGCGGCACCATGTTGGGGCCGTCGCTGGGGGCGGTGTCGGGTGCCTGGTGCGTTTCGACGAACACCGCCGCCACGCCGACCGCCACCGCCGCGCGGGCGAGCACTGGCACGAATTCGCGCTGACCACCCGAGCTGGTGCCCTGCCCGCCCGGCTGCTGCACCGAATGGGTGGCGTCGAACATCACCGGATAGCCCGTCTCCGCCAGGATCGGCAGCGCGCGCATGTCGCTGACCAGCGTGTTGTAGCCGAAGCTGGCGCCTCGCTCGCACAGGATGATGTTCTCGTTGCCCGTGGACGCCAGCTTACGCGCGACGTTCTTCATGTCCCAGGGCGCGAGGAACTGGCCCTTCTTGACGTTGACCGCACGGCCGGTCTGACCGGCAGCGAGGAGCAGGTCGGTCTGGCGACAGAGGAAGGCCGGGATCTGCAGCACGTCGACCACCTCGGCCACCGGCGCGCACTGGCCGGCATCGTGGACGTCTGTCAGCACCGCGCAGCCGAACCGGTCCTTCACATCGGCGAACACCTGCAGCGCGGCGTCCATCCCGATGCCGCGCGGCGCGTCGATCGAGGTGCGATTCCCCTTGTCGAACGAGCTCTTGTAAATGAAGCCGATGCCGAGTTCGGCACAAAGGCTGGTCAGCGCATCGGCCATGAAGAAGGCGTGATCGCGGCTTTCCATCGCGCACGGCCCGGCGACGAGCACGAACGGCTTGTCGTTGGCGATCTCGAGGGCACCGACCTTGACCGTCTTCATTCCCAAATCCTTCAGAACGTGCCGCAATCGGCAAGTATGGTATCCACGTCGCGGCCGCGCGCGGCCTGCATGCGGATGGTCGCTTCGTTGGACAGCACATCCCATGCCGCCGCTTCGATCTCGGGCCATAGCGCCCTCGGCACCGCAACGATACCGTCATGGTCGGCGAAGACGACGTCGCCATTGGCGATGCGCACCTCGCCCATCGTGATCGGGCGGTTCATCGCCTTCACCGTGCCTTCGTACTTGATGTCGTCGCAGGTCTGCCCGCGCGCATAGACCGGCAGCCCCAGCGCACGCACGTCCGCCGTGTCCCGCGTCGCGCCGTCGATCACCGCGCCCACCGCGCCCGACCGGATCGCGAGATTGGCGTTGAGGTCGCCGAAATAGGCGAAGTCGGGGAGTTCGGTCGCGACCATGATCACGTCGCCGGGCCGCACGAAGCGATAGGATTGCAGCGCACCGTAGATGCCGTTCCACGCGCCGCCGGGTTCGCGATCGGGGCGGTTGGGCAGCGCCGCGAGCTCAAGCGTCTTGGCGCGGCCGAGGAACTTGCCGCCGGTGGTCGGGCGCAGCGCCCTAGGCAGCACCACCCGGTGCCCGCGCTCCTTGAGGATGTCCGACAGCAGCGGCGAGGAGAGATGCGGCAGCATCGTGCGGAAGCGCGAGACTTCCGCCTGGCGGAAGCCCGCCGCCACCGTTTCGGCGATCACCAGATCATGGTGGTGGTTGATGTCGATCTGCTCGATCGGATCGAGATCGAACAGGATCGGCCGCGTGCCGAAGCGGCGCGTCGCCGGGCCCTCGCCGGTACGGCGGACGATGTAGAGACTCATCGCCTCGACGATCGTCTCCGGCAGTTCCACGCTGTTGGGGATGCGGCCGGTGCCATAGGCAGGGACCTGCCCGTCCCAGCAATATTGCTTGGCGCGGGTGACAGCGACGAGGCTGTCCGCCTCGGGATCGGCGAGCAGCCGCGCGATCGCGCGCCCGATCGTGTCGGCGGTGACGAAGGGGGCGGTGCAGAGCAGTTGCACCCAGATGTCGGCGTCCGGGCGCTGCGCACATTCCCAGGCGAACATGCCGTGCCCGTCGGTGGCATTGGTGGCGAGTTCGGCGGGGCGCTGGAGCCGGGTGACCGGCAGGTCGCTCGCCAGCTCGGCCATCGCTGCGCTCTCGGTATCGAGGCAGACTTCGCCGATCGCCGGGCAGTCGAGTGCCTGGAGCAGCTTGCGGCGGAACAGATGCTCGCCGTCGAGGATGCGGGTATTCTTGTCGGAAACGCGTTCGCTGCTGCCCTTGGCGGGGACGAAGGCAACGATCTTCAGGGGCTTAGCCATTCAACATGTCCTTGGCGTGCAGCATCCCCCGCAAAAGGCCCGCATCGTCGACCACGGGCAGGACCGAATAGCCGCCGTCGCGCTCGCGCAGCAGCAGCAAGGCGTCGCCGAGCGTGGCGGCGACGTCGATCACGCACGGGCGCGGCTGCATCACCGCGCTGGCGGGGGTATCGTAGACGTCGCGGCGGGACTGGAAGTGGCGGCGGATGTCGCCGTCGACGACCAGGCCGAGCAGCGTGCCGTCCTCCTCCACCACGCACGCAGCCCCCATCCGTCCGCGCGACATGGTGGCGAGCAGATCGGCGACGGGCGCGTGCGGCCCCACCACCGGCAGCTCGTCGCCCGTCCGCATCAGCGTGCGAAGCGGCAGCGACTGGCGGCCGAGCAGACCGGCGGGATGGTGGCGGAGGAAATCGGCGCGGGTGAAGCCGCGGCTGCGGCTGACCGCCACCGCCAGCGCATCGCCGATCGCCAGCTGCAGCGTGGTGCTGCAGGTGGGAGCCATGCCGATATGGTCCGCCTCGCACGCGGTGCTGGCGGGGATCAGGATGTCGACCGCACGGCCGATCGGGGAATCGGGTCGCCCGACCACGCCGATCAGCACGCAGGCGCGGCCCTTCAGCACCGGCAGGATGCGCAGGATCTCGTCGGTGGTGCCGCTGTTCGAGAAGAGCAGCACGACATTGCCGTCCTGCACCGCGCCCAGGTCGCCATGCGCCGCCTCCCCCGCGTTGAGCGGGAAGGCCGGGGTGCCGAGGCTGGAGAAGGTCGCCGCGACCTTGGCGGCGATCAGCCCGGACTTGCCCATCCCCAGGCAGGTCAGCGGGCTCGCCTGGCCGGCGATAATCGCGACGGCATCGGCCAGCGAGGGTGGCAGCGCTGCCTCGAACGCCTGCAGGGCGCGGCGTTCGGCGGCGATCACCGCCCCCGCCCAGGCGAGCGCGGGCACGGGACGGTCGTCGGCCGCCTGCGCGATTCGTGCATGTTTCATGCGACGCGGTCCCCGGCAGCGTGCCGCCGGCAGGATCGCGCGTCGGACAACGAGGATGCTGCCAATGCCTGCTCCGTTACGAACGTGAGGCAAGAGGCCCCATTGTGTCCCTTATAGGAACGGCCGCAGCCGGGCCGGGGCGCTGCTAGGAAAAACTTGCCTAGTACGGGGGGCGGTCGGAACCGCGGGGCCGCGTGCAGGTTGGGCGGGCATCTCCCCTAGATCCGATTTCGGAGCACGCCATGGCCGACCAGCAACGATCTTCGCGCGTGCTCACCGTGCTGGCGGCGATTCTCGCACTGGTCGGGCTGGCGATCGGTGGCGGCGGGCTGTGGCTCGCACTGCTGGGGGGATCGATCTACTATCTCCTTGCAGGCCTGGCGCTGCTCGCCACCGCCTGGCTGCTCTATCGGCGACGGGCAACGGCGCTGACGCTCTATGCGGTGCTGCTGGTCGCGACGATGGTGTGGGCGGTCGCTGAAGCCGGTTGGGACTTCTGGGCGCTCGCCCCGCGCGGCGACATCCTCGTACCGCTCGGCATCGTGCTGGCGCTGCCCTTCGTCACCCGGCGGCTCGGCTCGCCGCGCTGGCCGGGCCGCGCCTGGCCCCTGGTCGGCAGCCTCGGCATCGCGGCCGTCGTGCTGCTCGTCACCGCCTTCACCAACCCGCACGATCTGGCCGGCGAACTTCCCGGTGCGCGCGGCATCGCCCCGGCAAGCGTACTCGGCGGCACGCCCAAGGAAGACTGGAACGCCTATGGCCGGTCGTGGCGCGGCGATCGCTGGTCGCCGATCGACCAGATCACGCCCGCCAACGCCGCCAAGCTCGAAAAGGCGTGGGAATTCCACACCGGCGACCTCAAGACCGGCGCCGATCCGGACGAGTTCACCTATGAGGTAACCCCGATCAAGGTCGGCGACCGCGTCTATCTTTGCTCGCCGCACAACATCGTCTTTGCGCTCGATGCGGAGAGCGGCAAGCAGGTCTGGCGCTACGATCCGCAGATCCGCGCCTCGCAGGAGATGCAACACCTTACCTGCCGCGGCGTCTCCTACCACAGCAACGGCGCCGCGCCCGGTAGCGGCGGCATGTGCGACAACCGCCTGATCATGGGCACCAACGACGCCCGGCTGATCGCGCTCGACGCGGCGACCGGCCGCCCCTGCCCCGGCTTCGGCACCAATGGCCAGGTCGATGTCTGGCCCGGCCTGCCCGGCCAGCAGCGCGGCTGGTGGCAGATCACCTCGCCGCCGGTGATCATCGGCAATCTCGCGGTGTTCGGCGGCGCGGTCTACGACAACAAGACGACCTTCATGCCCTCGGGCGTGGTGCGCGCCTATGACGTGAACACCGGCCGCGCGGTCTGGGCGTTCGATCCGGCCAACCCGAACGATACCACCCCGAAGGCGCCGGGCACCGGCCGCTACACCCCCTCCAGTCCGAACAGCTGGACGATCGCCGCAGCCGATCCGGCGCTTGGGCTCGTCTATATCCCCACCGGCATGGCCGCGATCGACCAATGGGGCGGCCGCCGCACGCCGGAGACCGAGCGCTTCGCCACCTCGGTGATCGCGCTGGAAGCCGCCACCGGCAAGGTCCGCTGGACCTTCCAGACCGTCCATCACGATCTGTGGGACATGGACGTCCCTGCCCAGCCCGCGCTGGTCGACCTCAACCTGCCTGGCCGCGGCCGCGTGCCCGCGCTGATCCAGTCGACCAAGACCGGCAACCTGTTCGTGCTCGATCGCCGTACCGGCCAGCCGGTGGTGCCGGTACGCGAGATTCCGGTGCCGCAGGGTGCCGCGCCGGGCGATCGCACCTCCCCCACCCAGCCCGAATCCTCGCTGAGCCTGATGGAGAAGACGCGCGTCACCGATGCTGACATGTGGGGCGCGACGATGTTCGATCAGCTCGCCTGCCGCATCAAGTTCAAGCGGCTGCGCTACGAGGGCCCGTTCACCCCGCCCTCGCAGCAGGGCACGCTGGTCTTCCCCGGCAATTTCGGGGTGATGGACTGGGGTGGCATGGCGATCGATCCCGTGCGCATGGTCGCCTTTGCGCATCCCAACTACATGGCCTTTGTCGATCGGCTGGTACCGCGCAAGGAGTCGGACGCAGCCGCTCCCGGGCAGCGCGGTCCGGCCGGCGGATCGGACTTCAGCGGATCGGACATCAAGGGCTTCAACCCGAACACGGGCGCGCCGTTCGCGGTGGCGCTCAACCCGTTCCTCTCGGCGCTCGGCCTTCCCTGTCAGGCGCCGCCCTGGGGCTATGTCGCGGGCGTCGATCTGGTGAGCGGCAAGACCGTGTGGAAGCACCGCAACGGCACCTCGCGTGACCAGACCCCCGTGCCGCTGCCGTTCAAGCTGGGCGTCCCCTCGCTCGGCGGGCCGATGCTCACCGCGGGCGGCGTGGCGTTCATGGGCTCGGCGCTCGATTACTACCTCCGCGCCTATGACGTGACGACCGGCAAGGTGCTGTGGCGCGGCCGCTTGCCGGCCGGTGGCCAGGCGACGCCGATGAGCTACTGGTCTGCGAAGAGCGGCCGGCAGTTCATTGTCATCGCAGCCGGCGGCCATGGCTCGCTGGGTACCAAGCGGGGCGACTCTATCGTCGCCTATGCCCTGCCCAAGACCGCGCAATGACCGTCCTGGATCGTTACGGGCTACGTATTGATCCAGGATATGGGTTTGACTTTACCCTTGAAATACATGCCTGATCCGAAACGGGCATGATCGGCCCGGAGAACGGGGACGGGTCACTTTGCGACGCTCGCTGATCCTGATGGGTCTTACCGGCCTGCTGCCGATCGTCGTCCTCGGCTCGGCCTATGGTGCGGTCACGTTGCGCGAACAGCGCGCCGCGCTGGACCGTCAGGCGGCGCTCGCCAGCCGATCTACCGCGCGACTGGTCGGCCGCGACATTGCCGCCACGGTGGACGCGGTGAAGATGATCAGCCGCTCGCCGACGCTGGACGGCGGCATCGATCGCCCCCGCTTCACCGAGCTTGCCACCAGGCTGATGGAGGATCACGCCGACTGGGTGACGCTGAGCATCGCCGACTCGGATGGCAATCGCCTGCTCGACCTGCCCAAGCCGATCGGCGGCAAGCTGGGCAAGGTGATCGACCCGGTCAGCCTCGCACGCGCGGTGCGCACCCGTCAGCCACAGGTCGGCCATGTCATCCGCGGCCCAGGCGGCATGACTGCCTTCGCGGTACGCGCGCCAGTGCTGAGCCGAGGCGCTGTGCCCTATGTCGTCTCCGCGGTGGTGCCGATCACGGCGATGCAGCATCTGCTGTTCGCCGAGGAAATTCCCGCGGGCTGGCGGCTGCGGATCTTCGACAAGCGTGGCGCGGTGATCGCCCAATCGGGATCCGCCGAGCGCGAGACGATGCTGTCCGTCGTCACACGGGTGCCCGAATCGGGCTGGCAGGTGGAAGTGGCGGTGCCGAAAGGCAGCTTCGCCGCGCTTACCCGCCAGACCCGCATGGTGCTGATCAGCGGCGGGATCGTCGCGCTGGCCCTGTTCGCAGCGCTGACCCTGGCACTCGCGATCGAGCTGCGCCGCTTTCGCCAGCGCCAGGCGGCGACGCTGCAGGCGCAGCGGCTCGAAGCGCTGGGACGGCTGACCGGCGGCGTCGCGCACGATCTCAACAATTTGCTGACTCCGATCCTGGGCGGACTCGACTTGCTGCGCGCCCGGATCGGCGAGGATGCCAAGGCGCTCCGCTATATCGACAGCGCGACGAGCAGTGCCGAGCGCGCCCGCGCGCTGGTCGCGCGGCTCCTCGCCTATGCCAGGCGCCAGGCGCTGACGCCCGAGGCGATCGACGTCGACGCGATGCTGGCCGATCTGCACGAGCTGCTCCAGCGCTCGGTAGGGCCGACGATCACCTGCACGCTTCGCAGCGCCGCGAACCTGCCCGCGGTTCGCGCAGACCGCAACCAGCTGGAACTGGCGGTGCTCAACCTGGTGATCAACGCGCGCGATGCGATTCGGTCGGGCGGACAAGTCAGCGGCGCGATCATCGTCGAGGCGCGTCTGCCCCGCCGCGACGAGGCACGCGGGCTCGTCCGCGGCGACTATCTCGCGCTGGCAGTACACGACGACGGTTGCGGCATGGACGCGGCGACGCTGCGCCGCGCGATGGAGCCCTTCTTCACGACCAAGGCGGGCGATCGCGGCACCGGGCTTGGCCTGTCGATGGTGCATGGCTTTGCCGAGCAATCGTCGGGCCGTCTGGTGCTGGAAAGCACGCCGGGCCAGGGCACCAGCGCAACCCTGGTCCTGCCCGCAACCGACGCCCCCGCCCCGGTCCGCGACACGCCGCGCGATCGTCCGACCCGGACGGCCGAGATCCTGCTGGTCGATGACGATCCCGCCGTCCGCGAGGCCGCCGCCGAAGTGCTGCGCGCGCACGGTCACCGCGTTGCCGAGGCGGAGTCGATGAGCCAGGGCATGGCCGCGCTCGACAAGGCGCCGGGCACTGCGCTGGTCATCACCGATTACATGATGCCCGGCGGCACCGGCGGCGAGTTCATCACCCGCGCCCGCGATGCGGGGCTCCCCCAGCCCTTCCTGCTGCTCACCGGCTATACCGATGCGGCGGAGGACCTGCCCGGCGACGTGCCGCAGCTGCGCAAGCCGTTCCGGGAGCGCGAGCTGCTCGACGCCGTCGACGCGCTGCTCGGCTGATCCCTTTTCACATTTCGCCGGGTGCGGGCAGCCAGGCGGGATCGAAGCGGATGCGGCGGGGCGGCACGGGCGAAATCTTGCGCAAGGGTTCGATCTCGCCGAGCATCACGCGTTGCCCGTGCCGGGCGATCAACCCCTCGCGTTCGAGCAGCCGCATCGTCCGGTTGACGTGCACCGCCGTCAGCCCGAGCACGTCGCCCAGCAGTTCCTGGGTCAGCGGCATGTCGAACCGGCCGTTGTCCACCGCGCCGATCTTGGCCAGACGATCGTGCAAATCGAGCAGCAGCCGCACCATCCGCTCGCGCGCCGACGACTTGCCCATCGCCGCGACGATATCCATCAGCGCCAGCCGCTCGACCTGAACGGACATCAACAATAACGGCCCCACCCGCGGGTGGGCGACCAGTACCTCGCGAAGCCGCGCCAGCGGCACCGCGGCTACCCGGCATTCGGTCACCGCGGTCAGCGTATCGGCAGCGGTGTCCAGCACCATGCTGGGCGTGCCCATCATGTCGCCGGTGATATGGATCTTGACGATCTGCCGCTGGCCGCCCGGCAGCCGGACTGCGGCAGTGGCCCAGCCTTCGAGCAGCAGGTAGATCACGTCCACCGGATCGCGCTCGCGCCGGATCGTGCCACCTCGACGCACGACGATCTCCGTTTCGCCCATACCGCGCAGGATGGCGGCTTCTGCATCGCTCAACGACGCTTGTTCGTGGAATCGCGTCAACGGGTAGTTCGGCACCCCGGATGCCCCCTGTCCTGGATGTGTCCTCGCCGGCAGGACGCCGGCGACCGGAGGGGCGGCCCCAGCACTATGGGACCGCACCGCTCGCGAAACAAAGCCTAGCGGGCGGGTGTCCCACTGACAATTCCACCCTGGGGAGTATTCAACTTAACCTGTTATAGGATTTGGCTTTTCATCCATGAAGGCAGGCAATCCGTTCACACCTCCGGCAGCTGTTCCAGCAGCTTGTCCGGCGTGATCGGGAAGCTGCGCACGCGCACCCCGCAGGCGTGGTGGATGGCATTGGCGATGGCCCCTGCCGCGCCGCAGATGCCGAGCTCCCCGACCCCCTTGGCTTGGAGCGGACTGCCCGCGGGATCGCGCTCGTCGACCAATACCACGTCGAGCGCCGGCACGTCGGCATTCACCGGGACGTGGTATTCGGCGAGGTCGTGGTTGACGAGGTGGCCGTCGCGCGGATCGAAGACGAGTTCCTCGGTCAGCGCGCTGCCGATCCCCCACACCATGCCGCCCAGGCACTGCGAGATCGCGGTCTTCTCGTTGAGCGCGCGGCCCAGGCCGAAGGCGCCGGTCATCCGGCGCACCCGCGTCTCGCCGGTATAGGCGTTCACGCCGACCTCGACGAAGAAGGCGCCGTACATCGCGATGGCGAACTTCTCGTCGATCCCGCCATTCTTGAAATGGCCCGTCTCGGTGAGGTCGGTCTTGAGCAGTTCGGTGAAGGGAATCCGCCGATTGCCCGCGATCGCTTCGCCGTCCTTGAGCGTGAGATCGGTTTCCTCGACGCCGAGCTGCTCGGCGAGCTGTTCGCGAATTGCCTCGCAGGCGACCATTACTGCCGAGCCCGTGGATGCCGCGCCCCAGCTGCCACCTGAGCCCGAGCCCGGCGGGAAGCGGGTATCGCCGAGCTGGACGAGAATCTTCTCCGGCGGCAGGCCGAGCATCTCGCCAGCAATCTGGCCGAGAATGGCGTAGGTGCCGGTGCCGATATCGGTCATGTCGCTTTCGACCACCGCCGTGCCGTCGGTCGACAGCGTCACCTTCGCTTGGGCTTCGTTCAGGTTGTGGACACGGGTGGCGCTGGCCATGCCGGTGCCGATCCACCATTCGCCCTCGCGGCGCTGGAGCGGGCGGCGGTCGCTGCCGTCCCAGCCGAAGCGCTCGGCGCCGACCTTGAGGCATTCCGCCAGCCGCCGCGAGCTGTAGGGCAGGCCCTCGCTCGGATGCTGTTCTGGGATGTTGCGCAGCCGCAGCTCGACCGGATCGATGCCGCTGGCCAGCGCCAGCTCGTCCATCGCCGCTTCGAGGCACTGCATCCCTACCGCCTCGCCCGGTGCGCGGACCGAGCCCGCGGTCATCCGGTGGATGCGCGCGAGATCGATGCGCAGCGTGCGATGCTCGCCGCGATAGAGGAACTCGCTCGCCTGCGTCACCGGCTCGGCGAACTTCTCGCCGGGCAGGTTGGAGACCCAGGCCTCGTGGCCGAAGCCGTCCAGCCGCCCCTCGGCATCCGCGGCGAGGCGGATGCGCTGGCGCGTCTCGGAGCGACGCATCACCGTCTGGAAGACCTGCTGGCGGCTCATCACCACCCGCACCGGCCGTCCGAGTTCGATCGCCGCGACCGCCGCGGCGACCAGCTCGGCGCTGATGCCCAGCTTCGAGCCGAAGCCGCCGCCGACATAGGGCGAGACCAGCCGCACCTGCTCGGGCTTGATCCCGAGCGCGTCGGCGAGCTCCTTCTGGTTGTATTTGAGCATTTGCAGGCTCGAATGGGCGGTGAGCGTGTTGCCGTCCCATTCGGCGATGCTGGCATGCGGCTCCATCGCGGCGCTGGCATGGCCCTCGGTGGTGTAGGTGACGTCGACGGCATGCGCGGCATCGCGCATCGCGGCGTCGAGATTGCCCTGCTGTACCGGCTCGCCGAAGGGTTCGTGGCTGGCGTGGTTGTCCTCGGAATCGAGCGGCACCTTGGCGGGATCATCGGCACGATAGGCGATGCGCAGCCGCGTGGCGGCGTCGCGCGCCTGCTCGAAGGTCTCGGCGACGACGAGTGCTACCGGCTGGCCGAAATAATCGACCTTCTGGATCTCGCGGACCGGCGACTTGCCCGCACCGCCCTGCGCCGAGCGGGTGATCATCCGCGGATCGGCGATCACTGCCAGCACGCCGGGCATGGCCAGTACGGGACCGGACTCGATCTCGACGACTTCGCCGCGGCTGATCGTCGCTAGGACGAGCACGCCCTCCGCGCAGTCGGCGATCTTGTACTCCGCCGCATAGGGTGCGACGCCGCTGGTCTTGGCGCTGCCGTCCGGCCGGTCGAGCGGGCGGCCGATGATGCCCTGCGCCATCGCATCCAGCCGGTTGCGCTCGTCCGGCTTGTCCATCGTGTACAGGCGAGTCACAGCGTACCTCCCGTCGCTTCGCGCAGCACGGCTTTCAGCGTGCGGCGGGTGAGCGGAATCTTGAAATCGTTGCTGCCCTGCCCGCGGGCCTCTTCGAGCAGCAGTGCGGCGGCCTGATCGAACAGCGCGTCGGAGGGCGCCTCGCCTTCGAGCAGCGCCTCCACTCGCGGATCGTGCCACGGCTTGTGCGCCAGCCCGCCAAAGGCGAGCCGCGCCTTGGCGATCGCGCCGTCCTCGACATGGATCACCGCCGCAACCGAGACGAGCGCGAAGGCATAGGAGGCGCGGTCGCGGACCTTGCGGTAGAGCTGGGTTCCGCCCGCCGGCGCCGGCAGCACGACGCCGGTGATCACGTCGCCTGGTTCGAGGACGTTGTCGCGCTCGGGGGTGTCGCCGGGCAAGCGATGAAAGTCGCGCACCGGTACCATGCGCTTGTCGCCCTTGGCGCTGTGGATCTCGACCGTGGCGTCGAGCACCGACAGCGCTACCGCCATGTCGCCCGGATAGGTGGCGATGCAGGCATCGCTCGCGCCGAGGATCGCGTGGATCCGGTTGAACCCGCCGATCGCCGCGCAGCCGCTGCCGGGCTCGCGCTTGTTGCAGGCCTGGCTGAGGTCGGTGAAATAATAGCAGCGCGTCCGCTGGCAGAGATTGCCGCCGGTGGTCGCCTTGTTGCGCAGCTGGAAGGTGGCACCCGCCAGGATCGCGCGGGCCAGCACCGGATAGTCGGCACGAACACGCGGATCGGCGGCGCAGGCGCTGTTCGAGACGAGCGCACCGATGTGCAGCCCTTCGCCATGGTCCGTGATCCCGCCCAGCGGCAGGCGGTTGACGTCGACCAGCGCGGTCGGTGTCTCCACCTCCAGCTTCATCAGGTCGAGCAGATTGGTCCCGCCGGCGATCGGCTTGGCACCGTCGGCGACGAGCAGCTGTCCCGCATCGCCCAGGCCATGGGCCCGCTGATATTCGAAGGGTTTCATGCCTGCGCCTCCGCCACTTCCGCAATCGCCGCGACGATGTTCGAATAGGCCCCGCAGCGGCAGACATTGCCGCTCATCCGCTCGCGGATCTCTTCCTCGGAGAGCTTGGGGGTGCCGGCGACGTCGTCGCTGACCGTGCTGGTCCAGCCCGCCGCGATCTCGTCGAGCATCGCCTTGGCCGAGCAAATCTGGCCGGGCGTGCAGTATCCGCACTGATAGCCGTCGTGCCGCACAAAGGCGGCCTGCAGCGGATGCGGCGCATCGGGGGTGCCGAGACCCTCGATCGTGGTGACGCTGTCGCCGTCGTGCATCACCGCGAGGGTGAGGCAGCTGTTGATGCGCTGGCCGTTGAGCAGCACCGTGCAGGCGCCGCACTGGCCGTGGTCGCACCCCTTCTTGGTGCCGGTGAGGCCGGCATCGCGGCGGAGAAAATCGAGCAGACTGGTACGGGGATCGACGTCGAGCTCATGATCGACGCCGTTGATGGTGATGGGCATGCGCGGACTCCCTGGTCAGGGGGGCGAACGCGCAGGGCTCGGGATCGGTCCCGATCTGGGTTAACGAGAATGGGAGTCGGTCAGTGCCCCTTGCGCGGGATCAGGTGGAGCAACCCCGCGACCACCGCGCCGACGACCAGACCGGCCACCGCCGACCCCAGCGCATAGACCAGCCATGCGACCACGCCGCCCAACGGGCCGGTCGCGGCACCCGCCACTTCGGACCAATGGTGCAGCGCATGCGGGATCGCACCGACGCCGAATTCCTCCAGCCCGTGGAGCAGGATGCCGCCGCCCACCCAGGCCATCGCCGCCACGCCGATATGCGACAGCGCGGTGAGCAGCACCGGCATCGCCGTCACCAGCCCGCGCCCGAACCCCGCCACCGCGCCGGTCGCGCCACCGCGGCTGAGGTGCAGGCCGATATCGTCCATCTTCACGATCAGCGCGACGACGCCGTAGACGCCGATGGTGATCGCGAACGCCACCAGCACCAGCGCGCCGGCGCGCGTCACGAAGGACATGTCGGCGGGCAGCTGCGCCAGCGCGATCACCATGATCTCGGCCGAGAGGATCAGATCGGTGCGGATCGCGCCGAGCACCTGGCGCTTCTCCAGCGCCTTGGCGTCGGTGATCTCGGCAACCGCATCGGCATCGTGCGTGCCGGTGATTGCCTCAAGGATCTTCTCCGCTGCCTCGAACGAGAGATAGGTACCGCCCAGCATCAGGATCGGAGTCAGCGCCCAGGGCGCGAAGGCGCTGAGCAGCAGCGCGAGCGGCAGGATCACGACGAGCTTGTTGGCGATCGAGCCGAGCGCGATCTTGCCGATGATCGGCAGCTCGCGATCCGGCGTGAGACCCACGACATAGCGCGGCGTGACCGCGGTATCGTCGATCACCACGCCCGCGGCCTTCACCCCCGCGCGGCCCGCGGCGGCGCCTACGTCGTCGAGCGACGCCGCCGCCAGTTTCGCCAGCGCCGCGATATCGTCCAGCAATGCGACCAGGCCACCCGCCATCAAATCCCCCTCATGTTTCGCCCGGGCTAGCCGAGATGAAGCGGAAATGCACGCGGATGGCCAAGGCTCCCACCGGTGCGCGGTGCAGTCGCCACGAAACAACCGTCATCCCAGCGCAGGCGGGGATCCATTCGCCGTGCCGCCGGGGGCAGGAACCGCGGATTCAGCGCCAATAGATTCCCGCTTCCGCGGGAATGACGAAGGGGGTGTGGGGCGGGCTTTCGTCGCCCCCCCCCCTCAATTCGGCAGATCGATTGCCTTCTCGATCTTGAACTGCACCGACGCCCCCGCCACGCCCATGCCCGGCTGGCCGCCGCCGACGGTGGCGCGATAGGTGCCGGCGAGCACGCGGCGCTGCCCGTCCACCGTCACCGTGCTCAGGTCGCGGGGTGACAGGGTGAAGGTGACCTTCTGCGTCTCGCCGGGCTTGAGCGACACGCGCTGGAAGCCGCGCAGCGCCACCTTGGGCGCGCCGGGATCCTCGGGAAAATTGAGATAGAGCTGCGCCACCTCGTCGCCGGCCCGCGCGCCGCTGTTGCGCAGCTCGGCGGTGACGGTCAGCCCTGTCCCCGGCCCGCCTTCGGCCTTCTCCACCACCGGCACGCCATAGGCAAAGCTGGTGTAGCTGAGGCCGAAGCCGAACGGATAGACCGGCGTGCCGGTGAAGTAGCGATAGGTCCGCCCTTTCATGCTGTAATCGCCGAACGGCGGCAGGTCGTCGACGCTGCGGTAGAAGGTCAGCGGCAGTCGCCCCGAGGGGCTGGTCTTGCCCGACAGGACATTGGCGATGGCGGTGCCGCCCACCTCGCCCGGGTACCAGGCCTCCAGAATCGCAGCGGCGTTGTCCTTGGCCCAGCTCAGGTTGATCGGGCTGCCGTTCATCGCGACGACCACCACCGGCTTGCCGGTCGCCCTGGCGGCGTCGAGCAGCGCCTGCTGGTCGGGAAGCAGATCGAGGCTGGTCTTGTCGCCGCCCTTGAAGCCGGGGATCTGCACCGGCGATTCCTCGGCTTCGAGATCCGAGGTGATGCCCACCACCGCGACCAGCACGTCCGCCTTGGCCGCCGCTGCCTGCATCGCAGCGACCGGATCGGCGCTGATCCGCTTCCAGACGAGATCGATGCCCGAGAGCACATGCTCGTCGGTGCGCACCTCGATCGGATAGCGCTTGCCCTTGACCAGTTGCACCTCGCGCATCGTCGGCAGGCTGCCCCAGCCGGACTTGGTCAGATCGACGAACGGCTTGCCGTCGAAGGTCATCGCGCCGCCGAAGCCGGTCAGGCCCAGCCGATAGGTGCCGGTTTCGGGCGCCACGAGGAAGCCGGTCCAGATCGTGCGGTGATGCTCAGAGACGGTCGGCAGGTCGAGGCTGCGCGCCGAGACATCGGCCTCGACGCGGGTCACCACCGGCGTGTCGGCGAACTGCATCTTGGCGACGGCATCGCGGAAGGTGCCAGGGGCGAACTCAGTCGGCGCCGGCGTCGTCGGGTTGAAGTAGCGCGCGAGCAGCCCCGGCTTGCCGCTGGGGGTGCGCAAGGCCGAGCTGGAGACGCGGTCGCCATCGGTCACCGAGGCGCTGAACGGCGCATAGCTGACATTCGCCCGCGGGAAGGCGCGGCGCAGGCCCTCGACCACCGAGACGGGCTGCCCCGAGAGCGACGAGGAATAATTGCCGCGCAGCACCCGCGTCGCGTCGCCGAGCGGGCCGATCACGGCGATGCGGCTGCCGCGCTTCAAGGGCAGCAGCCCGTCATTCTTGAGCAGCACCAGGCTCTTCTCGGCCGCATCGAGCGCCAGCGCGCGGTGCGCAGGCGCGCCGACATCGGCGGCCTTGCCGCTGGTCGTGCGGATACCCGGCAGGTCGCCGTTGCGCAGCCGCGCGGAGAACAGCCGCACCAGCGTCCGGTCGATCTCGGCCTGGGTGATCAGCCCCTTGGCGAGCGCGTCACGATAGCGGTCGCCCAGCCCAGCCGTATCGGTGAGCGTCGCGCCGTTGCACTCATTGTCGACGCCCGCGCGGATCGCCGCCGCCACCGCGCTGGGGCCGTCGGGCGCGTAATGATGGTTGTCGCTGATGTCCTTCACCGCGTCGCAATCGGAGACGACATAGCCCTTGAAGCCCCAGGCGCCGCGCAGATGTTCCTTGAGCAGCGTGTCGCTCGCGCAGGCGGGCTGGCCGTCGATGCGGTTATAGGCGCACATCACCGATCCCGCCTTGCCTTCGACGATCGCGGCGCGGAATGCCGGCAGATAGGTGTCCTCCAGATCGTGGCGCGAGACGAACACGTTGGCCGCATGCCGGGTCGATTCCGGGCCGCTATGCACGGCGAAATGCTTGGGGGTGGCGATCACGTTCGGCAGGTCCGGATTGGGCCCCTGCATGCCCTGGATGAAGGCGACGCCGATCTTCGCGGTGAGGAACGGATCCTCGCCATACGTCTCCTGCCCCCGCCCCCAGCGCGGATCGCGGAAGATATTGATGTTGGGCGACCAGGTATCGAGCCCGGTGCCGATCCGCCCCATCCGCCCGGTCTCGCGGGCGAGCGCGTGCAACCCCTGCACTTCGCTGCTGATCGCGGCAGCGACATCGTGCACCAGCGGCGCATCGAAGCTGGCGGCGAGGCCCACCGGCTCGGGGAAGTTGGTGGTGGGCAGCGTGCCAAGCGCGCCGTGGAGCGACTCGGTCCACCAATTGTAGCGCGGGATGTTCAGCCGCGGGATCGCTGGCGCGACGTTGAGCAGCTGGGCGAACTTCTCCTCCGGCGTCAGCTGCGCGACGATCGCCGCCGCCTTGGCATCGGCCTCGGCGCGCGGATCGGCCGCGGTCTGGGCAAGTGCAGGCAGCGGCAGGAGCGCGGCGGCCAGCAGCGCGGCGCGGAAGGTGCGATTCATGGTGATCTCCCCTGGGGCCGTCAGACCGGTTGCAGCCCGTGTTCGTGGATCTTGCGGATCAGGTCGCGGTGGCGCGGCAGCCCGGCGCAGAGCCGTTCGGTCTGCGCGGCATTCTCGCGCATCGCCCGCTCGGCGAGGCGCTGGTCGCCGCTCAGGGCGTCGGGCTCCACCTCGCTGCGGAAGCCCATGCCGTAGAGGACATATTGGTAGCTGGCGGGCGGGAACACCTCCTCCACCCGGTCGAACTCGTCATGGAACCAGGGCGGCTGATAGCGCCACAAGGTGAGCAGCTCCTGGAGCCGCTCCGGGATGGTCTCGGGAAGCAGATTGTCGCGCCAGAATGCGGTGTCGGTGCGCTTGGTCAGCACATAATGGAGCTTGAGGAAGTCGATGATCCGGCCCCAGCGGTACAGCGTGGTGGCGTTGAAGCGCTTGGCGACGACGTCCATCACCTCGCGCACCGCCGGCATCTGCTCGGCGATCAGCTTGGCGGAGAGCTCGATCAGCACGATCGCCGAGGCTTCCAGCGGCTCGAGGAAACCGGCGGCGAGGCCAACCGCGACGACATTGTTCTTCCAGAAGATCTCGCGGTGCCCCGAGCGGATCGGGATGCGGCGGACGGCCACGTCCGCGCCGGCGGGGCCGAGATAGGCGCGCAAGGTCGCCTCGGCCTGGTCGTCGCTGGTGTGGGCCGTGGAATAGACATAGCCGGTGCCCCGCCGCGTCGGCAGGCCGATGTCCCAGATCCAGCCCGATCCTTGCGCGGTCGACAGCGTGTGGGTGGCGATCGGGGCGTTCTCTTCCGGATAGGGAATCTGCGCGGCGAGCGCGGCGTCGCAGAACAGCACGTCGCCGCAGTCCTTGAACTTCACCCCCATCGCCTCGCCGAGCAGCAGCGAGCGGAAGCCGGTGCAGTCGACGAACAGATCGCCCTCGATCCGTCCGGCCTGTTCGGTGTCGATCGCGGCAATGTCGCCATTCTCGGCCAGCTCTACGGCGCGGACATCGGCTAGCACATGGCGCACGCCGAGCTTGGTGGTGCAGTGGCGAGTCAGGAAGGGCGCGAACTTGCCGGCGTCGAGGTGGTAGGCATAGTTGGCCTGCCCGTCATATTCGGGCGTGGCGATGGTCTTGGGGGCAAGCCCCGCGTCGCAGATCCGGCCCTGCGGGGTGACGGTGTCGCAGAAGCTGCGGCCCTTCGAATCCGTGATCCAGTGCGGCACCAGGCTCAGCTGGTGGAAGCCCTGGGGCAGCATCAGCGGGTGGTAATAGGCGTCGTCCTCGGCGCCGGTGGTCCAGCGGGCGAACAGCGCGCCCTGCTTGAAGGCGGCGTCGCACTCGCGGAAGAAATCGGTTTCGGAGACGCCGATCTTGGCGAGCGTCGTCCTGAGCGTCGGCCAGGTCCCCTCGCCCACCCCGATGATCGGCGTGATTGGCGATTCGACTAGGGTGACGGTGAAGCCGCCGGGCATCCGGCTCTGGTGCCGCGCGGCGATCACCCCCGCGGTGAGCCAACCGGCGGTGCCGCCGCCGACGATGACGATGTTCTGAACCCGTTTCACGCGCGCCGACCCGTGGAAAAAGAAGGGGATGCCGGACGATACCGACATCCCCAGTCGTGGGAAGAGACCTTAGAAGCGATAGCGCACGCCCGCGGTGAAGCGCCGGCCATAGGCGAACACGTCGAGCAGCTGGTTCGAGAAGCGGCCATGGGTGCTCTGCACCTCGTCGGTGATGTTGAGCGCTTCGCCGAAGATGTTGATCGCTTGCGTGATCTGGTAGCTCGCGCTCAGATCGATCTGCAGGCTGGAATTGACGAAGGTCGGCTCGGCACCGAACGACCCGGTATTCTGTGCCTGCCCGAAGGCGAGCAGATACTTGTCGCGCCAGTTGGCCGCCGCGCGAAATTCCACGCCGTGCTTGTCGTAGAAGCCGACGAAGTTGGCCGAATTGGCGAGGCCGGTCACCGCAAAGCCGCTCTGGCTGATGTCAGTGGGGTCATAGGGCCGGTTGGTTTCGACGAAGGTGGCGTTGGCGATGAAGCCGAAGCCGCTGTTGCCGAAAGTGTTCTGCCAGGCGAGCTCGACGCCCTTCACCGTCGCCTTGGGGCCGTTGACCCGCTGCGACACCGCGAACTGCGCCAGCGTGCCGGTCGACGGATCGACCACCCCGTTGATCGACTGGCGCTGCACGCCCTGGACGATGAAGTTGCGTACGTCCTTCAGGAAGAAGTTCACTGCGGCGTACGAGTTGCGCTGGTAATACCATTCGAGCGCGGCATCGAAATTGTCCGCGAGATAGGGCTGCAGCGTGGGGTTGCCGCCATCCGCGGTGAGCGCGCCGATCCGCTGGCCGACGCCGATGTTGAGCGCCGGGGTCAGCAGGTTGAGCGTCGGCCGCGTCAGCGTGCGCGAGGCATCGAGGCGCAGGTGCAGCGCGTCGGTGAGCTCGAGCTTCAGGTCCATCGACGGCAGCAGGTAGGAATAGTTCGACTTGGTGGTGATCGCCTGCTGGTTGCCGAAATTGACGGTCAGCAGCGTCGGGTCGGTGGTGCTCGGCGTGATCGAGGTCGGCAGGCGGCCGATGCCGGTGGAGGAGACATGGGTCACTTCCTCGCGCACGCCGGCGTTGAAGAAGAACGGCATGCCCGCGATTTCGCTCTTGAAGTTGGCCGAGAGGTAGAGCGCCCAGGTCTGCTCGCCGATGTCGCGCGTGCTGCCGACATCGTCCGCCACCGCGAACTGGCCGTTGAAGCCGGTGCAGCAGCCGGTGTTGTAGCCGGGGATCGTCTTGGTCTGCGGATTGCCCAGCCCGGTCAGATAGGCCTGATAATCCGCCGCGCGGAAGTTGAGCAGCACCGGCGGCAGCGCGCCGGTATAGCCCGGCAGGAAGTTGGACGTGCTGACGGTGCCCTTGAACAGGCTGGCTGGTAGCGCGACCCCCCCCGTGGTGCCCGAGGCCGGGCCATAGCCCGAATAGGCCTGCCAGTAATTGTTAGCGAAGGTGTTCGCGCTGCGGAACTTGAACTGGTCGTCGAGATAGGAACCGCCGAAGCGCAGCGTCAGGTCGTCCTGCTGCCACTTGAGCCCGAGCCGGGCCTGCTTGATCTCGTCGGTATTCTTGTTGGCGATGTTGACCGTGACGTGGCTGCCGATCGCCGCCAGGTCCGCCCAGCGGCTGGCGGTACCGTTGACGCCATAGTCGTGAAGGACGGGGATCACGTCCTTGCTATCGCCATTGATCGCGACGCCGATCGACGGACCGATGCCAAAGCCATAGCCGACGTCGGCGCCCTTGGAGTTGATCCGGCCATCGGGGTTCAGCCAGCTCTTCGACCAGCTGCCATCGGCCTCGACCTGCAGATGCTCGGTCGCATCCCATTTGACGTTGAGGCCGGTCTGGTTGGTGCGCCGCAGATTGCTGTCGGTGCCCGCGGTGAAGTCGGTCTGCGAACCCGCCTGGGTGAAGTCGGTGGTGGTCCCGTTCTTGTCGAGCTTGACGTTGCGCAGGCTGCCCTGGTTGAACCAGATGCCGAAGCCGAAATTATCGGTGTTGATGCGCTGGTCCGAATAATTGTCGTCCAGCGTCACCAGCACATTGTCGCCTGGCTTCCACTGCAGCGCGATCCGCCCGTCGACACGCTCGTCCCGGGTATAGTTCTGGGTAGCGCCGAACTGCTGCTCGAACCAGCCGACCACGGTCTGGCGGTTGCTGGGGGTCGCATAGGCGGCGGACGTGGTGTCGCTGGTCGGATTGCAGCTCGTCGCGGTGCTGCCCGCCAGCTGGCACGGCGCATAGCGACCGCCCGGCCAGCCATGCACGAACACGTTGTTCGTCTGGGTATCGTGCCGCGTGTAGATCGCGTTGGCGAGGATGCCGAACGTGTCGTCGGCGAAGGTCTTGCTGATCAGCACGCCGCCGGTCGGCACCACCTTGCCGGCATCGTCTTGGATCGAGCCCGAGGCCGAAACCGCGAGGTGGAAGCCCGGGCGATCGAACGGCTTGGGATAGGCGACGTTGATCGTCGCGCCGATCGAGCTCGACGATAGCGACACGTCGGGCGTCTTGAGTACGGTCAGCCCGCCGACGAAATCCGAGCCCACGGTCGAGAAGTCGATCGAGCGGCCGCCGGTCGCGGTCGAGAGGCGCCGCCCATCGACCAGCGTCTCGTTGAAGTCGCCGCCGAAGCCGCGGACGGTGACGCCGTTGGGCTCGCCGCGCGGCCCGTCGCGCTGGATCGAGATGCCCGGCAGGCGCTGGAGCGAGGCCGCGACGTTCGAATCCGGGAACTTGCCGATATCTTCGGACGAGATCTGCTCGATCACGCCCGAGGCATTCCGTTTCGCATCCAGATTGCGTTGCAGCGAACCGCGAATACCGGTGACGATGATCTCCTCGTCCTGCGCGCGGCTGGTGGCCGGTGCTGTATCCTGCGCATGCACTGGTGCTGCCAAGCTCAGCACGATCACACTGGTCGCCCCCGCCAGTACATGCCGCGCAAGATGCGCGCGCCGCTGCGAAGAACCCATTCCGACGATGTCCGGCATGTGCTTACCCCCTCCGTATTTATTGTTGGGATCGAGACAGACCCGCACGCGCTACACCGCAGTGCAGCGTGACATATGCTCGGAGAATAGGCACAAGCCTTCGCATCCGCACAAATAGCGGCACAACATCCTCCCCGATTCATTCTTCTTCTGCGAATCTGTTCATTACTGTAACCGCTCGCGTTAGCGCTATCAACTGGTTTTTGTCGGCGTATTCTTGGCCTTTAGTCAGGCCATTGGCGGCGGGGGCGGGAGCCGATATGCAGAAGGGCGACGACGCGTATCGTGCGCCGCGACGGGAGAGGACAGGCATGGCTGAAGGCGTGACGTTGCTCGATTCGGTGGAGCACCGCGATTTGCGGGTTCGCCCCGCTGCCGGCCCCCTGCCCTATTTCGTGCCGGTCGTGGCCGCCGAGTTCGCCGCCGCCGCCGCGGCCTGCCCCGTGCTGCTCACCAAGGATGCCGAGACCGGGCGCTTCTATGTCGGCGCAATGCTGGGCTTCGAGCCGGGAGAATCGCTGGTCGAGCTGCGCGCCGGCGAAGGCTTCTGGCCGCTCCATATCGAGCGCCAGGGCTTTTTCATCGCCGGTGATTCGATCGCGATCGATCCACAGGATAGCCGCTTCGCCGGCCAGGACGGCGAGCCATTATTCGGCGACGACGGTGCCCCCGCCCCGGCGCTCCGCGGCATCCAGCAGACATTGGTCCAGCTGCACCGCGGCGTCGAGGCGACCCAGGCCTTTGTCGACGCGCTGCTCGCGCACAAGCTGCTTGAGCCGATCGACGTGACGCTGCGCTTCGACGACGGCACGTCACTGGATCTCACTGGGCTCTACACGGTGAGCCTGGATTCGTTGCACGCACTCGACGATCCGGCGATACTCACACTGTTTCGCGCCGGGCATCTTCAGCTGGCCTATGCACTTGCCGGCTCGCTGCGCCAGATCGCGGTGCTCGCGGCACGTCGCAATCGTCGGCTCGCGGCCTGACGATGCTGCGCGAGGTCGCTGGCGACATCGCACCTTCCGACTTCGCCGAGGCGCGGCGCGCCTGCGCGCCGATCGTGTTGCGCGGCGCGGCATCGGCGCTTCCCGTCACCCGGGCCGCGGCCACCGCCGAACGCCTGTGCACCTATCTGCGCAGCTTCGACAGCGGGCGGACCGCGCAGGCGTTCGTCGGCGATCCGGCGATCGGCGGCCGCTATGCCTATGGCGACCAGCCCGACGGCTTCAACTTCACGCGCGAGACGCTCGATCTCGGCACGGCGCTGGACCGCATCGCCTCCGCCGCCGCCGATCCGCACCAGCCCAGCGTCTATTGCGGCTCCCTCCCCGCGGAGGACCACCTGCCCGGCTTTGCCGAGGCCAACCCCCTGGCGCTGGTCCCGCAAGGCGTGCTGCCGCGTCTATGGATCGGCAATGCCTCGACCATCGCTTGCCATTATGACCAGTTCGACAATCTCGCCTGCGTGATCGCGGGCGAGCGGCGCTTCACGCTCTATCCGCCGGATGCGATCGGCGATCTCTATATCGGCCCGATCGACCATACGATGGCGGGCCAGCCGGTCAGTCTCGCCGCCGCCGCGGGCCCCGACGATCCCCGCTATCCCCGCTTCGCCGCCGCTCGGGCGCGGGCACTGACGGTGACGCTCCATCCCGGCGACGCGCTCTATCTGCCCAAGCTCTGGTGGCACCAGGTCGAGGCGACCGCATCGTTCAATCTGCTGATGAACTATTGGTGGGACGATTTCGTCAGCGGCCCCGATGCGCCCTATACAGCCCTGCTGCTCGCGATGACGACTGTGGCCGAACGCCCGCCGGCCGAGCGGGCGGCGTGGCGTGTCTTTTTCGACCATTATGCCTTCCGCCCCGATGGGCACCCGCTCGCGCATCTGCCGCCCGAACGCCACGGCATTCTCGCCGACAGCCGCGTAAATCGCGGGCGAATCCGCGCCTTCGTGATGCAGTTGCTGCGCCGCGGTTGAGGCTCAGCTATGCTCGGTGCCGAAGGCGCGGTCCCCCGCATCGCCCAACCCCGGCACAATATAGCTGTGCACGTTGAGCTCGGCGTCGAGTCCCGCCGTCCAGATCGCGACGTCGGGATGTGCCGCGCGGACCGTCGCCACGCCGGGCCGCGCGGCGAGCAGGCAGACGAAGCGCAGGTCGCGCGCCCCCGCTGCCTTGAGCCGGTCGAGCGCCGCCACCGCGCTGTTGCCGGTCGCCAGCATCGGATCGACCATCAGCACTGGCCGCGACGCGATGTCGGCTGGCGCCTTGAAATAATACTCAACGGCCTCGAGCGTCTGGGGGTCGCGATAGAGGCCGAGATGCGCCACCGCCGCCTCGGGGAGCAGATCCAGCAGCCCCTCGGCCATGGCGAGCCCGGCACGCAGCACCGGCACCACCACCGGGGGTGCACAGCCCAGCACCGGCGATTCCATCGCCGCCACCGGGGTCTCGATCGTCAGGGCTGCGAGCGGCAGGTCCGCGAGCGCCGCCGCACCCAGCAAGGTGGCCACCGCGCGCAATTCGGCGCGGAAGCGCTCGGGCGGTGTGGTCCGGTCGCGCAGCCGGGTAAGACGGTGCTGGACCAGCGGATGGGCGACGATCGTCAGCCCCTCGATCGGGATATCGGTTTCGGCCATGGCCGGGTGGTGCGCGATGCATCGTCCGCATGCAAGGCGGGGGTGCCGCGTGTCGCTACCCCGTCTCTTTTTTCGCCGCCCCAGCTGCTGTATCCAGGGGAATGATAGCGCTACCGCAAAGCGTAGCACGGGGCGTGGCTCCGGCATTGGCCGCCCTGCCGAGAACAACAGCAGGCCATTGGGGCCGGTGACGGGAGAGAATGCGATGCGCAATCGACATGGTGTGCTGGGTGCGGCGCTGCTGGCGAGCCTTTGGATGGTCCCGGCGGTGGCGCAGGTGCAAACACAGGTTCCGCCGGTGGTGGCCGGTGCCAGGCCGGTGACGGTCCAGCGGATCAAGGTCCATTCGCCTGCCATCGAGGGCAATCTGGAGGGCGAAAGCGCCGATCGCGACGTGATCGTGGTGTTGCCGCCCGACTATGCCCGCGCGCCTCGCAAGCGCTATCCCGTCGTCTATGCGCTGCACGGTTATTCGATCGGCGCCGAGCAGTGGATCCGGGAAATCCATGTTCCGCAGGTTGTCGAGGGTGCCTATGCGCTCGGCGCCAGGCCGGTAATCCTGGTGCTGCCGGACAGCAAGACGCTGCACAACGGATCGATGTATTCGAGCTCGCCGACCACGGGCGATTTCGAGCGCTTCATCGCGCACGATCTCGTCGCCTATGTCGACGCGCATTACCGCACGATTGCCACGCGCGAGAGCCGCGGCCTGGTCGGCCATTCCATGGGCGGCTATGGCGCCAGCCGCATCGGGATGAAGCATGCCGATGTGTTCGGCGCAGTCTATATGATGAGCCCCTGCTGCCTCTCGGCGCGCGATGCCAGCCTGCTCGATGCCAAGGGGCTGGCGCAGATCGCGGCGATCCGGACACCGGACGAGGCGACCACGCTCCCCTGGGGCCTGCGCGCCACGCTGGCGGCAGCGGCGGCCTGGTCCCCCAACCCCAAGGCACCCCCGCTGTATCTCGACCTGCCGATCCAGGACGGCAAGCAGCGGCCCGACGTGCTGGCGAAATGGGCGGCCAACGCCTCGCTCGCATTCGTCGACCAATATATCGGGGCGTTGCGCCGCTACCGGGCGATCGCGATCGATGTCGGCGACAAGGACGGCCTACGCGGCGACGCGCAGGCCCTCCACGAGACGCTGGATCGCTACGGCGTGCCCAACAGCTTCACCATCTATCCGGGCGACCATACCAGCGCGGTGGCGGACCGGTTCCAGAATTACGTCTTGCCCTTCTTCAGCAGGAATCTGGTCTTTCCGAACCAGCGCTGAGGCCGTTTGGGGGGCGACGCGAGCCGATGGCGGATCGCGTCGCGCGCGGCGTCATGCCAGGTCGGACGCAGCGCATCGGAGCCATGACCCCGCCATTGGTCGTCGTGCAACTGCTCGATCATGCCTCACCCTTCGCCCTGCGCCAACGCTGCAGTGCGGCAAAGTGTTCACCATTTCTTCACCATGATCCAGTAGTTCTTCACGCACCCGTTATGGCGCCAGTCCTGCGCCTTGCAGCAGCGCGGGGATATGGTGGGCAAAGGCGAAATAGCCCTTGCGGCAATGGGGCCATGCATGTTCGTCCCAGGCGCGACAATGTTCGGCGATGCGAATCCGCGCGCCGTCACGATATGGCGCGAGGGACTCCGCCACCGGCCCCACCGGCGCATAACCGGTGACGATCTGCTCCAGCCCGCCCGACCCCGCAGCCACGACCGCGGTGCCGACGTCGTCGACCCAGGAGGCGGGTGCCCCCCAATGGGTCGATGCGCGCTGCAGCCCGTCCGCGACGGCGGCGATATCCGCTGCGCTGCCGCAATGCTGTCGGCACGCCACGACACGCCGCACATCCAGCACCGCCAGATCCCCTTCCGTTTCCAGTGATAAGTCCTCGGGGCTCAGCAGCAGCATCGACGGCTTTGTGGGATCCGGCTGGATGGATCCCCGTACCGGGACAATCTCCGGCGACAACGTTTCACGTGGAACGTCGGCCGAAGCTGCCAGTCCGGTGGGGTGGAAGCGCCCGGCGGTCTGGGCGTTGATCCTGTCTGCATCCGCGAGATATGCCTTCCCCCGCGTATGCAGCCCCGCCACCCAGCGCCAGGACAAGGTGTTGGAGGCAGGGTCGGCGTCGACCAGGTGCTGGAAGGTGAATGCCGCCCCAAGCTCCCAGGGCAGCTTGAGCGTGAAGACCCAGATCGAGGCGAGCTGCATTCGCGCCCAATTGTGCAGATAGCCCGTCTCGCGTAATTCGCGCGCCCAGCCGTCGAACGCGTCGATCCCGGTCCGGCCACCGATGGCCTCCGCATAGCAGACAGGCAGCGGCTGGTCCGCCAGTTGCGCGCATGCCGTCCGCCATGCCTGCCAAACCGACGGGTGCTGCTCCAGCCAGCCTTTCCAATAGGTCCGCCAGAACAGCTCGCCGATGAATTTGGCGGAAGCCGCATAGCCATGCATCGCGATCACGGCTTCGGCGACCTCCGCCTCGCTGATCAATCGCCGCCGCAATGCCGCGGAGAGCCGCGATACCGCATGATGCCGCCCCTGCCCGCGTTCTTCGGCACGAAACCGGGTATATGCCGATCCCGCAAAGGGCAGGAACGCCTCCAGGCGCGCGAGCGCCGCGCTGCGGGACAGCGGAAAGTCGAAAGACAGGGTGGGCCCATGAGCTAGGGCGGAGAGCAACATGACAACATGCTGCCATACCGCCCGTGAACGTCAAACCTGCCACAAGGGGCAGCGGAACCCGATCAGATTCGCTCGCCGCTCAGCCGCTGGCAGACCATGTCGAGCTGATCGAGCGTCGAATAGCCCACCGTCAGCGTACCCCCCTTGTCACCATGCCCGATCCGCACGTTGAGACCGAGCACGTCACCCAGATGCCGCTCGAGCGCGGCGATATCGGGATCGCCCTCGCTGCGGCTGTCGCTGGCCTTGCGCTTGGGCGCCGGCTTGGCGGTGCGTGCGAGCTTCTCGGTATCGCGTACCGACAGCCCTTTGGCGACGACCTCTTGCGCAAGCTTCTCGGGATCGGGCGCACCGATCAGCGCGCGCGCATGCCCCATTTCAAGCGAGCGATCGACCACCATCTCGCGCACCGACACCGGCAGGTCGAGCAGGCGCAGCAGATTGGCGATATGGCTCCGCGACTTGTGGACGATCTTGCCCAGCGCTTCCTGCGTATGGCCGAACTCGCGGATCAGCCGCGCATAGCCCTCGGCTTCTTCGATCGCGTTGAGGTCCTGCCGCTGGATATTCTCGATCAGCGCAATCTCGAGCGTCTCGGCGTCATTGAGCTCGCGAACGATCACCGGCACCTCGTGGAGCCGCGCGCGCTGCGCCGCCCGCCAGCGACGCTCGCCGGCGACGATCTGGAAGCTCTGGCCATGCGGCCGCACGAAGATCGGCTGGATCAACCCGCGCGTACGGATCGATTCCGCCAGCGTGTCCAGCGCCTCTTCGTCGAAATGGCGGCGCGGCTGGTTGGGATCGGCGACCAGCGAGCTGATCGGCAACATCCGCACGCCCGATGCGCTGGTCGGATTGCCCTTGATCGGCTCTTCGGAAACGCTGTCGCCCAACAGCGCGGAAAGCCCGCGGCCGAGACCGGGGCGGGGCTTGCGGGCGGCGGCGGGAGAATCGGTCATGCGGCTTTCTGCAATTTGGGAAGGCGGTCGATCACTTCGCGGGCGAGCGCGATATAGGCTTCGGACCCGGCACAGCGATGATCGTAGATCAGCGCGGGCACGCCATGGCTCGGCGCTTCGGACAGGCGGACGTTGCGCGGGATGACGGTGTCGAACACCACCCTGCCCAGCACCGCCCGGACATCATCCGAGACCTGATCGGTCAGGCGGTTACGGCGATCATACATGGTAAGCGCGACGCCGAGGATCGACAGGCCCGGGTTGAACCGGGTGCGGATCCGCTCGACCGTGTTGAGCAGCTGGCTGAGCCCTTCCAGCGCGAAGAACTCGCACTGCAGGGGCACCAACAGCGCATGCGCCGCCACCATCGCGTTGACCGTCAGCAGCCCCAGCGAGGGCGGACAATCGACCAGGATCACGTCCCAGCGGTCCGCGCGATGCCGCTTGATCGCGGCGTCGAGACGATGGGTGCGCGCATCGAACTCGATCAGTTCGATCTCGGCGCCCGACAGGTCCTGCGTCGCCGGCACCACGTCGAGGCCCGGCACGGTGGTGGGCACCGCCACGTCTTCCAGATCGGCCTCGGAAACGAGCAGGTCGTAGCTCGAATGCTCGCGCTCGCCGCGGCCAATGCCGAGCCCGGTCGACGCATTGCCCTGCGGGTCGAAATCGATCAGCAGCACCCGCTTGCCGGTCGCGGCAAGGGCAGTGCCGACATTGATGGCAGTCGTGGTTTTGCCCACCCCGCCCTTTTGATTGGCGATCGTGATCGTGATCATCTGGCGCCTATCTGTGTTGCGACCACGATGCCAGAGTCCGGCTGCGTGATGCTGGGTTCCACGTGAAACCTACCTTGCCATTTCGCGCGTGCGGCATCCACCTCCGATTGTGCGCTCCGCCCTTTGGGCAACAACCAGACTGTGGATGAATCGGTGCAGTGCACTGTGGATAACATCAGCGCAGACAGCTCGGCGACGGCGCGCGCGGAGACGATCGCGGCGGCACGGTCAGGGCGATGGGATTCCACCTTGCTGCCGATCACCGTCACGCGATCTCCAACGCCCAGCTGCTCGGCGGCATCGCGAAGAAACTGAACACGCTTGGCGCGAGGCTCGATCAGCACCACCGGACGATCGGTGAGCAGCGCTGCCACGATGCCCGGCAGCCCCGCGCCGCTGCCGACATCCAGCCAGGCGCCCTCCCCAGCCGCCGCTGCCAGGGGGACCAGCTGCGCGGAGTCGGTAAGGTGGCGCGCCCAGAGGCTGTCCAGCGTCGAGCGTGCAATCAGGTTCTGATGCTCGGCTTCGGCGACCAGGATGGCACCGAACTTGGCGACCTGTGTTTCACGTGAAACACCAAAATGGTGCCGCACCCAGCTTTTGGCTTCGTCTTCGTTCATGCCACGGCCTTTCGCGCGTGCAACAATATGGCGGAGAGCGCGGCGGGGGTGATGCCGCGGATGCGCGCTGCCGCCCCTAGCGTCTCCGGCGCGGCAACACTCAGCCGCTCCACCATCTCGTTCGACAGACCAGGAATGGCGGCATAATTCATGTCCACGCGCAGACGCACCGCGTCGTTGGCGCGGAGCTGCGCCACTTCCGCATCCTGCCGTTTAAGATACGGTGCGTAGCGGGCATCCTCGACATATTCTGCAAGCAACGCTGCATCCGTCTCGGGCGCCGCATCCAGGACATGTTCGAGCGCGACACCGGGGAAGCGCAGCCACTCCCGCGCCGGCCGCTTCGCGCCGTCCTGCGCCACGGGCGCGCCGCGGGTGGCAAGCTGGTGTGCGGTCCGCTCGACGGCGAAGATCGCGTCGAGCTCCTTCCGGCCTTCCCGGCTACGATCGAGCCGCGACTGGCGTTCCGACCCCAGCAGCCCCAACGCCTCGCCGATCGGCCCCAGCCGCGTCTCGGCATTGTCGGCCCGCAGACGCAGTCGGAACTCGGCGCGGGCGGTGAGCATGCGATAGGGTTCGGTCACCCCCTGCAGCACCAGATCGTCGATCATCACGCCGAGATAGGAGGTCGCGCGATCGAGCACCAAGGGCGCGATGCCCAGCGCCAGTGCCGCGGCATTGGCGCCAGCGGCGAGCCCCTGCCCGCCTGCCTCTTCATAGCCGGTCGTGCCATTGATCTGGCCGGCGAAGAACAGCCCGGGGATCTGCGGCAGCGCGAGCGTCGATTCGAGCGCGCGCGGATCGATATAATCATACTCCACCGCATAGCCGGGCACGGTGATGACCGCCTGATCCAGCCCCGGGATCGAGGCGATCATTGCCGCCTGCACGTCGACCGGGAGCGAGGTCGAAAGCCCGTTGGGGTAGATCCAGTGATGGTCGAGCGCCTCGGGTTCGAGAAACACCTGGTGGCCGTCGCGATCACCGAAGCGATGGACCTTGTCCTCGATCGAAGGACAATAGCGCGGCCCCTGCGCCTCGATTGCGCCCGTGAACAGCGGCGAGCGATCGAGCCCGCTGCGGATCGCATCATGCGTTGCCTGCGTCGTGCGGGTGACCGCGCAATGGAGCTGCGGCAGCGGGCGCATCGCGTTCATCGGCGACATCGTCCAAGGCTCGGCATCCGAAGCCTGCGCCTCGGTGCGCGCCCAATCGATCGTCCGACCGTCCAGTCGCGGCGGTGTGCCGGTCTTGAGCCGGCCCATCGGCAATGCCAGTTCGCGAAGCTGTGCGGCGAGGCGAAGCGCGGATGCCTCCCCTACCCGCCCACCATCGAACCGCTCCTCCCCGCGGAACAACCGGCCACCGAGGAAGGTCCCGGTGGCGAGCACGACCGCGGGCGCAACGAGGCTGGTGCCGTCACGAAGCTGCACGCCGGCGATGCGGCCGCCCTCCAGGATCAGCGCCCCTGCCTCACCCTCGACGAGCGTCAGGTGGCTCTGCGCGCGCAGCATGGTCTGGATCGCCGCGGCATAGCGCGTGCGGTCCGCTTGCACGCGCGGCCCCTGGACCGCAGTGCCCTTGGAGCGGTTAAGCATGCGATAATGGATGCCGGCGGCGTCGGCGGCGCGGGCCATCAGACCGTCGAGCGCGTCGATCTCGCGGACAAGATGCCCCTTGCCCAGGCCCCCGATCGCCGGGTTGCACGACATCGCGCCGAGTTTGTCCAGATCGAAGCTGAGCAGCGCGGTGCGGGCACCACGGCGCGCGGCCGCAGCCGCTGCCTCGGTACCGGCATGGCCGCCGCCGATCACGATCACGTCGAATTGCATACGCCTGCTAAACGCCTTCGGCGCGTGCTTGTCCAGAGGGGTGCGGTGGAACGCCCCGTTCGTGTTCCACGTGGAACACCTTATTTACCGATGCAGAACTTGCCGAACAGCGCATCGAGCACGTCCTCGACACCGGCGCGGCCGGTGATCGCATCGAGCGCGCGGCGCGCGGCGCGGAGCTCCTCGGCGAAGAGCAGCGGATCGTCGAGCAGCGATGCCCGCGCCAAGGCATCCGCCGCCGCGATGCACCAGTCGCGCTGGCGCGCGTTGAGCGCGACAACGTCGGGCGGCGGGAGCAGGTCGGAAGCGAGCACCGCCATACGCTGCCAGAGCGCGTCCAGCCCCCTGCCCTCGCATACCGACACGACCAGCTGATCGGGCTGCGCTGGAGCACGGCCTTCGGCGTCGGCGCGAGCATGGAGCCACAAGGCGCAGGGGTGCGGTGGTGGCAAATCGTCACCCAGCCACAACAGCAGATCGGCTTCGGCCAGCGCATCGCGGGCACGTGCCACGCCGATCGCTTCGATCGGGTCGTCGGTTTCCTCCGCGAGCCCGGCGGTGTCGATCAGCAGCCAGGCGATGCCTTCGCGCACCACGGGCACCTCGATGCGATCGCGAGTGGTGCCGCCGATGGGCGACACGATCGCGGCGTCGCGCTCGGCGAGGGCATTGAACAGGGTGGACTTGCCGGCATTGGGTGGGCCGCCCAGCGCCACCCGCAACCCGTCGCGCAGGCGTTCCACCGGTGGTCGCGCGGCAACGGCAGCGATGTCGCTGCCCAAGGCGGCGGCAGCGGTTCGCAGCGCCGGCAGCGGATCGGCACCAGCGACATCGTCTTCGTCGCCATGGTCGAGCTCGGCTTCGATGCGGGCAGCCAGGCCGAGCAACCGGGTCGTCCAGTCCTCGGCATGGCGCCGCACTGCCCCGCCCGCGCTGCGGATGGCAGCACGCCGCTGCGCTTCGGTCTCCGCCATCAGCAGGTCGCCCAGCCCCTCGGCCTCGCTCAGGTCCAGCCGGCCGTGGAGCAGCGCCCGCCGGGTGAACTCCCCTGCCTCCGCTGCGCGAAGGTCGGGAAGTGTCGCCAGCGCCGCCTCCACCGCACGCACCACCGCGCGGCCGCCATGCAGGTGCAGCTCGGCAAGATCCTCGCCGGTCGCCGATCGCGGCCCAGGGAAGCAGAGTACCAATGCCTGGTCGAGCGCCTCGCCCGCCGCGTCGCGCAACGTTCGCAGCGCAGCACGCCGCGGCGCAGGGACATCGCCCGCAAGCTGCTGCACCGCAGCAAAGGCCTGCGTCCCGCTGATGCGCAGCACCGCGATCGCTGCCGGCGGCGCCCCGCTCGAAACCGCGAAGATCGTGTCCATGCGGGTGGTCGTCAGCTCCCGGGCTTCTTGGTGGCGGCGTCGAACATGCCGCGCCAGAAATTCATCCCCGCCTCGCCCATCGGCGCCCAGCTGCGCATCATCTGTTCGAAGCCCTCGGGCGTGCCGTGATTCTCGATCGCCTTCACCATCAGCTGCACATAGCGATCATGGACGGGCGTGAGGTCGGGCAGTCCCATGGCGCGCCGCGCTTCTTCCGGCGTGCACTCGACTTCGACATTGATCTTCATGTGATCCCTTCCGCGCTTGAGCCCATCCCCAGCCGCCTGCTAGGCCATGGCCATGTATGCGCGCGACCATGCCCTGATCGCAACGCCCATCAGCCCGATCCGGATCGAAGGCAAGGACGGGCATCTGGAGCGGATCACCATCGATGCCGAGGGCCCTGGGAGCCGCGGTAGCGCAGTCGCCGTCCGCGCAGCGGTGGAGCAGCTCGAACAATGGTTCGCCGGTGAACGGCGCGTCTTCGACATTGCACTTTCGCCCGCCTCCACTCCGCGCGGCGCATGTCTGCGCGAGGGCCTGATCGCGGTCCCGTTCGGGCAGACCACCAGCTATGGAGATCTTTCGCGCGCATTGGGTTCAAGCGCCCGCGCGATCGGTCAGCTATGTGCGCGAAACCCGTTTCCGCTCGTGGTGCCCTGCCACCGCGTGTTGAACCAGGGCGGCGGACTCGGCGCCTATTCGGCCGGCCAAGGGCCGACCACCAAATCCTGGCTGCTCGCGCATGAGCGGCGCTTAACCGGAGACTATCTGCTATGAGCACTCTGACGATCGACGCGCTGGACGAGACCGGCAGCTTCTCCGCCTATGTCGCGCGGCCCGAAGGCACCCCGCGCGCCGCGATCATCGTGATCCAGGAAATCTTCGGCGTGAACGAGGGTATCCGCCAGAAGTGCGAAGATTTCGCGCGCGACGGCTATCTGGCGATCGCGCCCGACCTGTTCTGGCGCCTGCAGCCCGGGATCGAGCTCGATGCGGATGTTCCCGAACAGATGGAGCAGGCGCTCGATTGGATGGGCAAGTTCGACCAGGACAAGGGCGTGGCCGACATCGAATCGACCATCCAGGTCGCACGCGCCGAGCTGGGCGGCGGCAAGGTCGGCGCGGTCGGCTTCTGCCTGGGCGGCCGCCTCGCCTACATGACGGCAGCACGGACCGATATCGACGCGAGCGTCGGCTATTATGCCGTCGGAATCGACGGGCTGCTCGAGGAGAAGCACGCGATCGCCAAGCCGCTGATGCTGCACATTCCGCAGGCAGACCATTTCGTCTCGCCCGAGGTGCAGGCGAAGATGCACGAGGGGCTCGACGATCACCCCAAGGTCACGCTGTACGACTATCCGGGTGAAGACCATGGCTTCGCCGCCGAACTCGGCAAGCGCCGCTCGGAAGAGGCCGCACAGCTCGCCGACAAGCGCACTGCGGACTTCTTCGCCGCGAACCTCGGCTGAGGCCCTGCCCGCCCCTCCCTGCCGCGCAGGGAGGGGTCTGGGGGCTCAGAACAGGCTGGTGATACCGGCAGTGCCAGGCGTGCCCACCCAGCCCTCGTAGATCATCTTGAACGCCACGAACACGATCACCGCCAGGCCGAAATAGGCGATCCAGCGGTGCTTATCGATCAGCTTGGCGATAAGGTTCGCCGCCAGCCCCATCAACGCCACCGACAGCAGCAGCCCGACCACCAGGATCCCCGGATGCTCGCGCGCCGCGCCGGCGACTGCCAGAACGTTGTCGAGGCTCATCGAGACATCGGCGACGGCAACCGCCCACGCAGCGCCCGCGAAGCTTCGCGCGGCGCGCACGCCCGAGCGCTCATCGCCCTCGATCTCTTCCGAACCGGTGCTCTCGCCGCCGTGACGGATCTCGCGCCAGAACTTCCAGCTGACCCAGAGCAGCAGCAGCCCGCCCGCGAAGATCAGCCCGACGATCCCCATCAGCCAGCTGACGATCAGCGCGAAGGCGATCCGCAGCACCAGTGCCGCGCCGATGCCGATCAGGATCACCTTCTTGCGCTGGTCCGCCGGCAACCCCGCTGCCAACGCGCCGACGACGATGGCATTGTCGCCGGCCAGCACCAGGTCGATCATCATTACCGATCCGAAGGCGGCCAATGCCGCCGGGTCGCCGAGATTGGAGAAATCGGCGACGATGTGCTGCCAGATGTCGAGCGGCGAGCCGATGCCGCTGGCGGCGGCGCTGAGGAGAAGATCGATCATGCCAAAACCCTAGCGCCCTGATCGGCGCACGCAACGCCTACGCTTGCCCGGCACGAGACGTTCCGCCCGCCCCCGACGCAAAAAGGCCGGGCACCACTGCCCGGCCTTTCCAAAACACGACGGAAACCGCCGCGTTACTGGTTCATGCTGTCGAAGAAGTCTTCGTTGGTCTTCGAATCCTTCATCTTGTCGAGCAGGAATTCCATCGCGTCGATGGTGCCCATCTGCATCAGGATGCGGCGCAGCACCCACATCTTGGTGAGCTTGGCCTTTTCGACCAGCAGCTCTTCCTTGCGGGTGCCCGACTTGCCGACGTCCAGCGCCGGGAAGATGCGCTTGTCCGCCACCTTGCGGTCGAGGACGATTTCCGAATTGCCGGTGCCCTTGAACTCTTCGAAGATCACTTCGTCCATGCGGCTGCCGGTATCGATCAGCGCGGTGGCGATGATCGAAAGCGAGCCGCCTTCCTCGATGTTGCGCGCGGCGCCGAAGAAGCGCTTCGGGCGCTGCAGGGCGTTGGCGTCGACACCGCCGGTCAGCACCTTGCCCGAGCTCGGCACCACCGTGTTGTAGGCGCGGCCGAGGCGGGTGATCGAGTCGAGCAGGATCACTACGTCCTTCTTGTGCTCGACCAAGCGCTTGGCCTTTTCGATCACCATTTCCGCGACCTGCACGTGGCGCGTCGCCGGCTCGTCGAAGGTGGAGCTGATCACTTCGCCCTTCACCGAACGCTGCATGTCGGTGACTTCTTCCGGGCGCTCGTCGATGAGCAGCACGATCAGGAAGACTTCGGGATGGTTGTCGGTGATCGCCTTGGCGATGTTCTGCAGCAGCACCGTCTTACCGACGCGCGGCGGCGCGACGATCAGCGCGCGCTGGCCCTTGCCCTGCGGCGCGACGATGTCGATCACGCGGGCCGACTTGTCCTTGACCGTCGGGTCGAGCGTGTCGAGGCGCAGCTTCTGCTCGGGATAGAGCGGCGTCAGGTTGTCGAAGTTGACGCGGTGGCGCACCGCATCCGGATCGTCGAAATTGACCTTCACCAGCTTGGTGAGGGCGAAATAGCGTTCGCCGTCCTTCGGCCCGCGGATCTCGCCTTCCACCGTGTCGCCGGTGCGCAGGCCGAACTTCCGGACCTGGTTGGGGCTGACATAGATGTCGTCGGGGCCGGCGAGATAGTTCGCCTCGGGCGAGCGCAGGAAGCCGAAGCCGTCGGGCAGCACTTCGATCGTGCCTTCGCCCATGATCTGGTCACCCTGCTCGGCCTGGGCCTTGAGGATGGCGAAGAGCAGGTCCTGCTTGCGCAGCGTCGACGCGCTCTCGACGCCCAGTGCCTCGGCCATCGTGACCAGTTCGGCGGGGGCGGTTTTCTTGAGGTCCTTGAGATGCATGTAAGGTCCGGAAATTCTAAGGGGGAGAGCGTCGATCGGCGATAGGTACGCGCAGGATTCGATGCTTGAAGGAAGGATGCACCGAGGTCCGGTACACGGCTACAAAATTAGGTGGGGGCTCCCGCCAAGTCAACTGCGATTCGGCGCAGATTTACCCCGCCGAATCGCAGTGATTCTCAGAACGGCTTCACCTCGGCGAGAATGACGATGAAGACCAGCGCCAACGCCGGGACTTCATTGAGGAAGCGCAGGGTGCGGGTCGCGATCGGCGCCTCGCCGCGGCCGAGCTTGCGCGCATAGCCCACTGCCCAGCCATGATAGCCGCTGAGCAACACGACGAGCAGCAGCTTGGCATGGAGCCAGCCGATGCCCGGCTGCCCGTCGAACAGCCCGATATTGGCCGAGAGCGCCAGCCCCAGCGCCCAGACGATCAGCATCGAGGGCGTGAGGATCATCCGCTTGAGCAACGCCTCGCGCCTCGCCCAGGCCGCCGCCTCGGGCGTGCCCAGCGCTTCTTGGTGGTGGATCAGGTAGCGCGGGAACAGGAACAGCCCCGCCATCCAAAACACCACGAAGATGACGTGGAACGCCTTCACCCACAGATAAGCACTACCGAGCCAGCCGATCATGCCGCGGTCCCCCGCACGCGGGCCAGCAGCTGCTCGACATGCGCGATCGGCGTGTCGGGCAGGATGCCGTGGCCCAGGTTGAACACATGCGGCCGCTCCGGAAAGGCCGCGAGGATCCGGTCGATCGCGCTGTCCAGCACCGCGCCCCCGGTGATCAGCGCCAGCGGATCGAGATTGCCCTGCACGGGCAGCCCCTCCGGCAGCACCGCGTTCGCCCATGCGGGGTCCACGGTCTCGTCGAGACCGATCGCATCGACTCCGGTTTCGCGAGCATAGGCGGCGAGCTTGCCCCCTGCCCCCTTCGGGAATCCAATCACGGGCACCAGATCCCGGACGGCAGCCGCGATCCGCGCATTGGGGGCGATCACCCAGCGTTCGAACTGAGCGGGGCTGAGGCTGCCCGACCAGCTGTCGAACAGCTGCACTGCCTCCACGCCCGCCTCGGCCTGGGCGCGCAGATAGGCGATGGTCTGGTCGGCGATGCGATCGACCAGCGCCTGCATCAGGCCCTCATCGCGATAGGCGAGCCGGCGCGCTTCGGCCTGCTCGCGGCTGCCCTGGCCGGCGATCATGTACGTCGCCACGGTCCAGGGAGAGCCCGCAAAGCCCAGGAAGGTGGTCTGGGGGTCCAGGACCGCCTTCACCCGCCGAATCGTGCCGTAGATGGGCTCCAGGATGCTGGAATCGGCATCGAAGCCGTCGAGCACGTCCCGCGCCGTCACCGCCGGGGCGAGTCTGGGGCCTTCGCCGGTCTCGAACCAGAGCTGCTGGCCGAGGGCCATCGGCACCACGAGGATGTCGGAAAACAGGATCGCCCCGTCCATGCCAAAGCGGCGGATCGGTTGCAGCGTGATCTCGGCTGCAGAGTCGGAATCCATCGCGAGGGCGAGGAATCCCCCCTTCTCGGCACGAAGCGCACGATATTCGGGCAGGTATCGGCCGGCCTGGCGCATGAGCCAGACGGGCGGAACGGGCTGGCGAGTCCCTTGCAGGGTCGCGAGCAGCGGCTTGGAAGCGCGAAGAGTCAGAGCCGGGATCCCACTACTAGAAGATTCGATTCTCAGGATGTTGGAGTCTGTTGGCCGGTGAAAGCCGGGGCTTATGGTGATGTGAGTCAGTTGCCAACAATTTGACTCCTGTCGCCATGCGGAATCGCACGGATTCGGAAAATCTGTCCACAAGACTCACAGGCTGTGAATGGAAAGCACAAGCTGGGGATGCCGCTGTGGACGAATCACCAGCTGAATCGCGGAATCGGGCGGGTTGGCCCGGTGCCGAGGTTACGCTACCGCTTGTTCGCCATGTTATGCACAGATCGGTCCCCAGCCTGATGCGGCTGCACCTGCACCTGCTCTCGGATTCCACCGGCGAGACACTGGAAAACATCGCCAAGGCGGCGCTGGCGCAGTTCGACGATGTCGAGCCGCTGCGCCATTTCTGGCCGATGGTGCGGAGCGAGGCGCATCTGGAGCGCATCCTGCAGGAGATCGCGCAGAATCCCGGGCTGGTGATCTACACATTGGTCAACCGCGACATCCGCCGCATGCTCGAGACGCGCTGCCGCGCGCTGGGCCTGCCGGCGATCGCGCCGCTCGACCAGGTGAGCCATGCGCTGTCCAACCTGCTCGGTCAGGAAGCCAAGGCGCGGCCGGGGCGCCAGCACATGCTCGACGCCGCCTATTTTGCCCGTGTCGACGCCATCCAGTTCACCATCGCGCATGACGACGGCATCGGCTGGGAGGATTGGGAGGAAAGCGACATCCTGCTTGCGGGTGTGTCGCGCTCCTCAAAGACGCCGACCTCGATCTATCTCGCCAATCGCGGCTACAAGGTCTCGAACATTCCGGTGGTGGTGGAGTCGCCGCCGCCGGCCAAGCTGTTCCAGCTCCAGCGGCCGCTGATCGTCGGGCTCACCACCAGCGCCGATCGGCTGGTGCAGATCCGCCGCAACCGGCTGCTCTCGCTCAACCAGGCGCCCGAGACCGACTATGTCGATCAGGAAGCGGTGCAGCGCGAGATCGCCTTTGCCCGCCGGATGTTCGCCGACAATGGCTGGCCGGTGATCGACGTCACCCGGCGCTCCATCGAGGAGACCGCGGCCGCGATCATCCAGTTGTGCAACGACCGTGAAATGGACCGCCGATAATGCCGACTCTCGTTCTCGCCTCGCAAAGTGCCTCGCGGCGGGCGATGCTCGACGCCGCGGGCGTGGCGCATGAGGCGCTGCCCGCGCTGGTCGATGAGGCCAGCGCCAAGGAATCGCTGCTCGGCGAGGGCACGTCGCCCCGCGACCTCGCCGATGCGCTCGCCGAGCTGAAGGCGCTCAAGGTCTCGCGCATGGCCCCACAGGCGCTGGTGCTGGGCGGGGATTCGCTCGTCGCGCTCGACGATGGCAGTCTGCTCGACAAGCCGGAGAGCCGGGAGCAGGCGCGCGACCATCTCCAGCGCATGTCGGGCAAGACCCACGACATCTACAGCGCCGCGGTGATCGCCGAGGGCGGTCGGCCGGTGTGGCGCCATGTCGATCGTGCCCGGCTCCACGTCCGCCCGCTGAGCGCGGCGTTCATCGAGTCCTACCTCGACCTCGAATGGCCGGCGATCGCCGGCTGTGTCGGCTGCTTCCGCATCGAGGGGCCCGGCGTGCAGCTGTTCCACCGCACCGAGGGCAGCCATTTTACCATCCTCGGCATGCCGCTGCTGCCGATTCTTGACTATCTGCGCACCCGGGGAGTGATGCCCAAGTGACTCGCTATGCCGAGGTGATCGGCGATCCGATCGCCCATTCCAAATCGCCGATCATCCACAAGTTCTGGCTCGATGCGCTGGGCATCGAGGGCGATTATCGCCGCACCCATGTGCTGGGCGACGATCTCGCGACTTATTTCGCCCGCGCGAAGGACGACGCCGACTGGCGCGGCTGCAACGTCACCATCCCGCACAAGTTAGCGGTGATGGACCTGGTGAGCGATCCCGGCGGCGTGCGGAACACGATCGGTGCGATGAACACCGTGATCCGCGGCGAGGACGGCGCGCTGATCGGCACCAATACCGATGCCGGCGGCTTCTTCTCGCCGATTGCCGGGTTGGAGCTGGAAGGCCGCCACGCGGTGGTGGTCGGTGCGGGCGGCGGCGCCCGCGCGGTGCTGTTCGCGCTGTCGCGCGTCGGCATTGGCCGGGTGACGATCCTAAATCGCAACGTCCTCAAGGCGGCGGCGCTGCTCTCCAGCTTCGGGGTGAAGGGCGATGCGCTGCCGATCGGCGCGCCCCTGCCGGCGGCCGACTTGCTGGTGAATGCCAGCCCGCTCGGCATGGGCGGCCAACCGCCGCTCGACCTCGACCTCGATTCGCTGCCCGAACATGCGGTGGTGTATGATATCGTCTACGCCCCGCTTGAGACGCCGCTGCTTGCCCAGGCGCGGGATCGCGAGCTGGACACGGTCGACGGACTCGAGATGCTGGTCGGCCAGGCCGCGCTCGCCTTCGAACTCTTCTTCGGCGCCGAGCCCCCGCGCGACCGCGACGAGGAACTGCGCGGGCTGCTCACCGCATGAGCAGGCGGCCGATCGCGCTCGGGCTAACCGGCTCGATCGGCATGGGCAAGTCGACCGTCGCGGCGATGTTCGCCGCCGACGGCGTGCCGGTCTTCGATGCCGACGCGACCGTCCACCAGCTCCAGGGCCCGAACGGTGCGGCGGTCGCGGCGATCGAGGCCGAGTTTCCGGACACAACCACCGATCTGGGCGTGGATCGCACGCTGCTGCGCGAGGCGGTGATGGCCGACCCCACCGCCTTCGCCCGACTCGAGGCGATTCTCCACCCCGTCGTTGCCCAGGCGCGCGAGTTGTTCCTGGCCGCGCATGCCGAGTCGCCGCTGGTCGTTCTCGACATACCATTGCTGTTCGAGGCCGGCGGCTGGCGGCATGTCGACAAAATTGCCGTCGTCTCCGCCCCACCCGAAGTGCAGCGCGAACGCGTCCTCGCCCGCCCTGGCATGACCGTCGAACGCTTCGACGCCATTCTCGCACGCCAACTGCCCGACGCGGAAAAGCGCGCGCGCGCCGATTTCGTCATTCCTACCGGTGAAGGCCTGCAGGTTACGGAAGATTGCGTACGCAAGGTCATCGCTTGCCTCGCGCCGCCTGCGGGTGGATAAGCGCTCCATGCGGGAAATCGTGTTTGACACCGAAACGACGGGACTCAGCTTCTCAGGCGGCGACCGCCTCGTCGAAATCGGCTGTGTCGAGCTGGTGAACCGGGTTGCCACCGGCAACCATTTCCATGCCTATATCAATCCGCAGCGTGCCATGCCGGTGGAGGCGTTCAACGTCCACGGCCTGTCCGAACGATTCCTTTCTGACAAGCCGCTGTTCACCGACGTCGTCGAGGATCTGCTCGACTTCATCGGCGATTCGCCGCTGGTCGCGCACAATGCGGGCTTCGATTTCAGCTTCCTGAACGGCGAGCTGGGCAAGTGCAGCCGGCCGCTGATCGATCTCGGCCGCATGGTCGACACGCTGGTGCTTGCGCGGACCCGGCATCCGGGCGCCAAGCACACCCTCGATGCGCTCTGCAGCCGCTACGGCATCGATCTCAGCGCGCGTACGCTGCACGGCGCGCTGCTCGACGCGCAACTGCTGGCGCAGGTCTATGTCGAGCTGACCGGCGGCCGCCAGATCACGCTGGGCCTGGCGGAAGAAGTGCCGGTGATGCCGGAGACCGTCGCGGAGGCGCCGACTCGGGTACACGTCCGGCCGGCGCGCCGGTTCACCGCGAGTGCGGTGGAACTTGAGCGCCACGCAGCGTTTCTGAAGTCCCTGGACGAGCCGCTATGGGGTGTTCCCACAATCGACGCGGTTTCGGCGCACCCCTAGGTCGCTCGTCCCTAATTGCGAAGTGGAGGTACATTATGGATATCCGGATCTCGGGGCATCAGGTCGATACGGGCGCAGCGCTCAAGACGCAGGTGACGGATCGGGTCCAGGGTATCGCCGACAAATATTTCTCCCGCGCCATCTCCTCGCAGATCACCTTCGGCAAGGGCCCGCACGACAACGGCTTCACCTGCGACATCGTGATGCACGTGACGCAGGGCCTAGTGCTCAAGGCGACCAACAGCGGCATGGAAGCGCATGGCGCGTTCGACGGCGCGGCGGACCGGATCGACAAGCAGCTGCGACGCTATGTGCGACGGCTCAAGGATCGCCGACCGACCGAAGTGATCGCGCTCGCCGAGGGCGGCGCCTATGACAACGGCTTCGACAATGCCGGCTATACGCTGTTCCAGGAAGCGCGTGAGGAAGAAGAAGTCGCCGATGCACCGCTGGTGATCGCGGAGACCCGCGTCGACGTGCCCGATTCCACGGTTTCGGATGCGGTCATGATGCTCGACTTGCGCAATACCAACGCATTGCTCTTCCGCAACAGCGGTACGGGTGCCTATAATATGGTCTATCGCCGCGGCGACGGGACGATCGGCTGGGTTGAGCCCAATCGCGCACCGGCGTAAGGCGCCGGCTTGCTGGCGGGCAGCCGCCTCTTTGGAACGAGTATGACTGATTTGAGCGATTTGCTCGTGCCGGAGGCGGTGCTCGCCGGGGTTACGGCGGGCAACAAGAAGGCGCTGTTTCAACAGCTTGGCGCCAGCGCGGCGGCGACCTACGGGGTCGACGCCAAGCTGGTGGCCGAGCGGTTGGCGGAGCGCGAGCGGCTGGGCTCCACCGGTTTTGGCGGCGGCATCGCGATTCCGCATGCCCGCCTTGATGATTTGCCGCATGTCTGCGGTTTATTCGCGCGCCTGGAGCAACCGCTCGACTTCGGGGCGGTCGACGATCTGCCGGTGGATTTGGTGTTCATGCTGCTTTCGCCGACGCACGCTGGAGCCGAACACCTCAAGGCGCTCGCTTCGGTCTCACGCCGGCTGCGCGAGCGGCCTTTTGCCGAGAAGTTGCGCGGCGCGGGTTCGAAGGACGCGCTTTATGTGCTGCTCACCGGAGTCGAGGCGCGTGACGCCGCCTGACGCGGTGCCGACGGGGGCCGAGGCGCATTACCGGGCGCTCGAATCGCTCTACGCCGCCGCCCCGATCAACCAGCTTTTCCCCTCGGTGCTCGAGATCCCCGAGGCGGGGGTCGCGCGGATCCGCTTCGACGTGGATTCACGCTATTTTCACGCGGCCGGGGCGACGCACGGCACCAGCTATTTCAAGATGCTCGACGACGCCGCCTTTTATGCGGCCAACAGCCTGGTCACCGACCGCTTCCTGCTGACCACTGCCTTCAATCTGCTGCTGACCCGGCCGCTGCCCGAGGGGCCGGTGATCGCGGAGGGCCGCTGGGTGAGCGGCCAGCGCCGCGTGTTCGTCGCGGAAGCGCGGCTGATCGATGCTCATGGCGAGGAAGCCGCGCGCGGCACGGGCACCTTCATGCGCTCGCGGATCACGCTCGCTACCCTGCCCGGCTATCGCACCGCATGACGCCGCGGCTGACCAGCGCGATGCTGGTGAGCGCGCTCGTCAGGCGGGCCGATAGTGCTGGCGGTTCGGCAATGGTGCTCGCCAAGGGCGATTCGACCTCGGGCGCAATTCTGCTGCTGCTGCTCGAGCGCGGCGTCCACCCGCGCTTCGTCGAACGCGGCATCGGTCCGGAGGGGACGCCTGCCCTGCTTCCCTCCGGCCCCCAGCAACTGACCGACGAGGCGGAGGCGAGCGCCTATTGGCGGCGGCGCCGCGAGCGGGACAGCGACCTCTGGGTCGTCGAACTGGATATCGCAGGCGCCGAACGGTTCGCCGCTGAAACGATGAACCTTTGTTGACAGCCCGTGCCTCGCCCGCGAAAGGGTTCACCACGTCAATTCGCGTTGTGCCGTTCGAGGTGTGAAGTCGATCGGTTACGCAGTCGGGGGGTAAGTCCGGCGGTTCAGTCTCCTCGTGAGCAACAACCGATCGCACGCCAACCGCACAATACAGATATGAAATGAAGTTTCTGCCACGGGCTGCGACTTTCGCAGCTGTGACTTTTTGCGCTGGCGCACTTGCGAATGCAGCCACGCTCAACCTGAGCCCGCTTCCCCAGCAGGAAGCGCATACTCAGGCGACGGTGCAGCTGGCACCGGCACAGATTCAGAACGTCCTTGCTTCCCAGCAGGTTCCCGCGCCTCAGGCCGCGGTCGAGCAGCAGGAGATCGACGCAGGGGACGATACCGACACGGAATATGCCACGCTCTCCGACGCAGTTGCTGCGCAGGAAGACGTCGCCGCGCTTGAAGAGGACCGCGAACTCCGCTGTCTCGCCACGGGGGTCTATTTCGAAGCGCGCAGCGAGCCGCTGTCGGGGCAGCTCGCGGTGGCCGATGTGATCCTGAACCGGAGCACCTCCGGCCGGTTTCCCGGCTCGGTCTGCTCGGTGGTGACCCAGAAGGGCCAGTTCTCGTTCGTTCGCGGCGGCAAGATGCCGACCGCTCCGGCCAATGCCCAGTGGCGTCGCGCCCTGGCGGTCGCGCAGGTCGCCCGCAAGAATCTGTGGGACAGCCCGGCTGGCGACGCGCTCTACTTTCATGCGCGCTACGTCAACGGCGCGCAGGGCCGCGCCTCGGTAGCGACGGTGGGGAACCACATCTTCTACCGTTGATCGCGCACGGCGCGCTCGCATCAGAAAAGCCGCCGAAGCGATTCGGCGGCTTTTCTGTGTTCGCTGAATGTTCTATGTTCCGGTGATGAACGCGCACTCCTCTATGTCCCCTGGCCTGAACCCGGAAGCTGAGGCACTGGTCGCCGCCGACGTGGTGCGAGGCGTGTGTCGGATGCTGCTGCGCCATGATTGCGTGACGATCGCCGAAGTGCCGCTGGAAGGCGGCCGGCGCGTTGACCTCATGGCGCTGGATATGCGTGGCAATATCGTCATCGTCGAGATCAAGGTATCGCGGGCGGACCTGCTCGGTGATGCCAAATGGCCCGAATATCTCGGCCATTGCGACCGCTTCTTCTGGGCGGTGCCGCAGGGGTTTGACCTGCGCCCACTCGACCAGCCGCATTTCCTGCCGGAGCGGACCGGGCTGATCGTTGCCGATCGCTACGATGCGGCGGTGGCGCGCGAGGCGGCGACGGTGCCGCTGGCGGCGCCCGGGCGTCGCAAGGCGACCCTCGCCTTCGCCCGCCGGGCGGGACGAAGGCTGCTGGGCATGCTCGATCCCGACGTCGCCGACGGGTTCTGAACCGGGTTAAAGTTTGGGGCCTGCCGCCGCGGCGGCGCGGCCGACCTTGGGCGCGTCGGCGAGCAGCTTTGCGATCGAGGGATAGCGAGACTCGCGCTGCGCATATTCGCGTGCCGACAGACCGCCACCGAAATCACTTCGGTCCGGATCCGCGCCTGCGTCGAGCAGTTTCTTCGCGACTTCGGCGTCGTGTGCGAGCACCGCGCGGATCAGGGGGGTGACGCCGCCATTGTTCGCCAGGTTGATGTTGGCCTTCTTGGCGAGCAGCGCGTCGATACCCGGTGCCCAACCGAGGCCGGCGGCGAAGATCAGCGCGGTGTTGCCGTCGCGATCCTGGATGTTCACGTTGATGCCGGGCTGGTTGATCAGCACGGTGAGATACGTCGGGTCCTGACGCTTGACGACGATGTGCAGCGCCGCCTCGCCGGTGCCATAGGGATCCTTGACGTTGATCATTGAGGCTGCCTTGTCGCGCAGGAACTCGTTGACCTTGTTCCCGTCCTGCTTACGGATCGCGTCAAGGAACTGGATGCTCTCGCGCGGCTGGCCCATCCCCTGGGCGAGCGCGGGGAGCGGCAGGAGGAGAAGCGCCGCGGCGGCGGCAGAGGCGAGACGGAACGTCATTGCTGGATCGGTACCTTCGATACGGGCGACGGATGCAGGGCGTTCCTAGCAAAGACTGGCGGTGGATACCATGAACTGGATGTTTCGCGCGTTGATAGGTTCTGCAACACTGGCGCTGGCGGCCTGCGGACCGAGCAGCACCGGCGAACCGCCGCTGGCGGGCGCTCGGATCGGCGGGCCGTTCACGCTCACCGACCAGAACGGCAAGACCGTCACCGACGCCGATTTCACCGGCAGATACCGCATCGTCTATTTCGGCTACACCTATTGCCCCGACGTCTGCCCGACGGACCTGACCAAGATCGGCGCGGCGCTGCGCACGCTCGACAAGCAGGCGCCGCGCACTGCGCAGAAGATCGTGCCGCTGTTCATCTCGGTCGATCCCGAGCGCGATACGCCGGCCCAGCTCAAGCAATATGTCGGCAATTTTTACCCGCGGCTGGTAGGGCTCACCGGTACGCCGCAGGCGATCGCGCAGGTGGCGAAGGCATATGCGATCGCCTATATGAAGCAGCCTACGCCGTCGGGGTATTTGATGGGCCATACGCAGGTGGCCTATCTGATGGGACCGGACGGCAAGCCGATCACCAGCCTGCCGCTGGAAGAGGATCCCCCGGCGATCGTCGCCGAGCTTGAGCATTGGGTGCGTTGACCAACAAATTCTGGGAAGATCTGCCGCTGGAGGCCCTCGACCGCGCGCAGTGGGAAGCCCTGTGCGACGGCTGCGGCAAATGCTGCCTGCACAAGCTGGAGGACGAGGAAACCGGCGAGTTGTTCGCCACCAACGTCGCCTGCAAGCTGCTCGATCGGCGGATGGGGCTCTGCAAGGACTACAAGCACCGCCGCGCCTATGTACCCGAATGCGTGCGGCTGACGACGCGCAATGTGCGCGATATCGAGTGGCTGCCCACCACCTGCGCCTATCGCCTTCGCGCGAACGGCGAGAAGCTGCCCGAATGGCATTATCTCGTCTCGGGCGATCGCGAGGCGGTGCACCAGGCCGGGGAATCGACCCGCGGCTGGACCGTCTCCGAAGACGATGCCGGCGATCTCGAACATCACATGACGGACCGCCGCCTTTGATCGAGGGGCTCGAAGTGATCCGCCATCCCCTCGCACGGCGGATGCGGCTCGCGATCGACCCCCGCGACGGCAAGGTACGGCTGACGATTCCGCCGCGCGCGTCGCTGGCGAAGGCGATGCAATGGGTGGGCGAGCAGCAAGGGTGGATCGAAGCGCAGCGCGAGCGGCTGCCGGGTGGCCGCCCGTTCGTGCCCGGCGCGCGCGTGCCGTTCGGTGATGGCGAGCTGAAGATCGTCTGGCCGGCCGCGGGAGTGCGTGGGGTGCGGCGCGACGGCGACCAGCTGCTCTGCGGCGGCACCGAAGAAGGGCTCGGTCGCCGCGTCGAGCGCTGGCTGCGCGCCGAAGCGCTGCGCGTGTTAAGCGAAGAGACCGCGCACTATGCCGCGCTGGCAGGGGTACGCGTCACCAAGGTGGCGATCGGCGATGCGCGCAGCCGCTGGGGCAGCTGCGCGTCCACGGGCGTGATTCGCTACAGCTGGCGGCTGATCCTGGCCCCCAGCGAAGTGCGCCGGGCGACGGTGGCGCACGAAGTCGCGCACCGGGTGCACATGAATCACGGCCCCGATTTCCACGCGCTGGTCGAGCAGCTGTACGGTGCCGATCCTACCCCGCGCCGGCATTGGCTGCGCAAGCATGGCGCCGGACTCCACTGGGTGGGACGGGAATAATCTTCCGCCTGCCCAATCCCCCTCCCGCAAGCGGGAGGGAAGATTAAGGCGCTCCCCGCACCCCTCAGTACTCGTCGTTCGGCCGCTGGCGATCCTGCGGTGCAGGCTGGCGCTGCGACTGGCGGGGCTGTTGCTGCTGCGCCGGTGGCCGGCCGGTCATCCGATTGATCCAGTCCCGGTCGAGCCGTTCGCCCTGTTGCTGGACAGGCGCCGGGCGCCCCCCCTGTTGGGCGGGAGCGGGCGCACTGCCGTCCATCTCCTCGCCGTCCTGCGGCTCGGTCGGCACCTCGGGCGGCTGGATGATCGGATTGCCGTCCGGATCGACCATCATCCCATTATCGGGCGCGCCATAGGCGTCCGCGTCGGGCTCGAGCATGTTGTCGGGCGGGGTCAGCTGCGTCTCGAACTGCTCGACCGGTCGATTGGCCACCGCCTGGATCATGAAATCGTGGAAGGCGCGCGCGGGCGCGCGGCCACCCTGGAGACCCGGGACCACCTTGGCATCGTCGCGTCCCATCCACACGCCGGTGGTAAGACCGCTGGAGAAGCCGATGAACCAGCCATCCTTGTTCGAGCTCGTCGTACCCGTCTTGCCCGCCACCGGACGCCCGATTTGCGCGGCGCGGCCGGTGCCGGTGGCCACTGCGGTCTGCATCAGGTCGATCATCTGTGCCGCGACATAGTTGGCGACCAGCACATGGCTGGTGTCCACCTCGTGCTGGTAGATCACGCGGTTGTTCGCCGTGACGCGGGTGATGCCATAGGGCGTCACCGCGACGCCGTTGTTGCCCACCGAGGCAAAGGCACGGGTCATGTCGATCAGACGGACGTTGGAGGTGCCGAGCACCATCGCCGGCTGGGTGTTGATCGGCGTGGTGATGCCGAAGCGCTTCGCCATGTCGGCGATGGTGGCGAAGCCAACCTCCTGTCCGAACTTGGCCGCGATCGTGTTGACCGAATAGGCGAAGGCGGTGCGGATCGTGATCGGGCCGCTGTTGCGGCGCGAATCGTTGCGCGGCGTCCAGCCGTCGATCGTCACCGGCTCGTCGACCACGACGTCGTCGGGCTTGTGCCCGGCTTCGAGCGCCGAGAGATAGACGAACAGCTTGAAGGAAGACCCTGGTTGGCGCTGCGCCTGGGTCGCACGGTTGTAGATCGAGGACACATAGTCCTTGCCGCCCACCATCGCCCGCACCGCGCCGTCGCGGTCGATCGAGACGAGCGCGCCCTGCGCGCCATCGGGCGCGTTGACGCGGATCGCCTGGTCGGCGCTGCGCTGCATGTTGAGGTCGAGCGTGGTCCACACGTCCAGCGGCGCCTCGGTCTCGTCGATCAGCGTCTCCAACTGGGGGAGGGCCCAGTCGGTGAAGTAGCGGACGCTGTTCTGTTTTGGCTCGGGCGCCAACTGCACGGCGTGCGGATCGGTGCTGTTGGCCTGGGCCTCGCTGATCTTGCCGGCGTCGGCCATCAGCTTGAGCACGACCGTCGCGCGGTCGACCGCGGCTTCGGCGTCGGCGGTGGGCGAATAATGCGACGGCGCCTTTACCAGGCCGGCGATGATCGCGCTCTCCCCGAGCGACAGGTTGGTCGCAGGATGGCCGAAAAACTTCCGGCTCGCCGCGTCGATTCCGTACGCGCCACCGCCGAAATAGACCTTGTTCAGATAGAGCTCGAGAATCTCCTGCTTGCTGAACTTGCGCTCCAGCGCCAGCGCCAGCACCGCTTCGCGAATTTTGCGGCCGACGCTGTACTTGTTCGACAGGAAGATGGTGCGCGCCACCTGCTGGGTGATGGTCGAGCCGCCCTGCAGGCGCCGACCTTCGTCATGGAGCCGCTTGGCGACCCAGAAGATACGCGCGACGCCGACCGGATCGACGCCCCAGTGCGATTCGAAGCGGCGATCCTCGGTCGCGATGATTGCGTCCTTCATCGCCTGCGGTATCTGGTCGTACTTGATCCACTCGCCATAGCTCGGCCCGAGCGAGACCAGCACGGTGCCGTCGACCGCATGGACGCGGATCATCTGGCCGTTGGGCGAGGACTTCATCTGGTCGAAGCTCGGCAGCGTCGAGCGCGCCGAATAGACCGCGATCCCCAGCGCGATGCAGGCGATCAGCGCCAACGCGACGCCGCTGATCAGCGACCAGAGGAAGAACTTCTTCCAGAAGGAGCCCCGGCGCCACCAGGGCGCAGCTGCGGTTTTCGATTTCACGACCATGTACGGGGTGGTCGATTACAGGCTCGCGGGGCTTCCCACAAGGATTAGGCGGCGGACGCACCGGCAGCGCGCGGCCGAAATTCGAGGCTGACCGAGTTCATGCAATAGCGCAGCCCCGTCGGCGGCGGGCCGTCGGGGAAGACATGGCCGAGATGGCCGTCGCAGCGGGCGCAGCGCGCCTCGATCCGACGCATGCCGTGGCTGGTATCCGCGTGCTCGCTGACATGATCCGGTGCCACGGGCTGGGTGAAGCTGGGCCAGCCCGACCCCGAGTCATATTTGTCGACGCTGTCGAACAGTTCGAGCTGGCAGCCGGCGCAGCGATAGATGCCGTCGGCCTTGTTGTCGTTGTAGTGACCGGAGAAGGCGCGCTCGGTCCCGGCCTCGCGGAGCACGTGGAACTGCTCGGGGGTGAGGCGCTTGCGCCATTCGGATTCGGAGAGATTCAGCTGTTCCATAGACCTGGAGATGTGGGTCCAAGCACCGCTTCCGTCAATCCGGGGAAGGCCCTCAATCCGGGATGGTAATCCGCTGGACGATCGCGCCGCTTTCCCGCAGCTGCGCCTTGAGCACTTCGGGCTTGGGGGCGTAGAGGAAGCCGAAGCTCACCGTGCCCTTGCGGGTGCGCACCGCATGGTGGAGCCGGTGCGCCTGGACGATCCGCTTCATATAGCTCGAGCGCGGAATGTAGCGGTGGCGGATCCGCTTGTGGACGATCAGGTCGTGGAAGCCGAAGTAAATCGCGCCATATGCCGCGATCCCCGCGCCGATCCAGGTATAGCCTGGCCACCAGCCCAGCTGGACGCCGCCCAGCAGCAGCACGAACGACGGTACCGCAAAAATCGCGGCGTAAAGATCGTTGAGCTCCCAATTGCCGGTGCGAGGGCGGTGGTGGCTTGCATGGAGGAACCAGCCCGGCCCGTGCATGATCCAGCGGTGCGCGGCATAGGCGAACAGCTCCATGCCGAGCACGGTGGCGAGGAAGATCAGGACGGCATTGAGTGGCGACATGGCTTTCATGTAGGCCATCCCATCGCGCCATTCCATTGACTTTGCCCAAAGAGGCAGTGTCAGCCCGGCGGCGTGTCCAGACGATCGGCGCCCATCGCCGACATCAGCCAGTCGTGGAAGATTTGTACCGGCCGCAGCGTCAGCGCGCGGGGGCGGCAAACGAACCAGTAGCTGTAATGGCTTTCCACCGTAAGGTCGAACAGCTGCACGAGCCGCTCGTCGCGGGCGGACTGGTAATGCGATTCGAGCATGAAGGCGACGCCCAGGCCCTGCGCGGCGGCCTCCAGCATCAGGTTGCCCGAATCGAACAGGTCGATCGCCGCCGGCTCCAGATCGGGATAGCCCGCCGCCATCCGCCAGGCGGTGAAGGTCTCGGGCATTTCGCGGTGGACCAGCGCGGTGAGCCGCGACAGGTCCATCGGGTCGCGCACCGGATTGGGCCCCTCCACCAGGCTGCGCGCGCCGATCACGTGTACCCGATTGCGATCCAGCCGGCGCGAATAATAGCCGGGGTCGATGTCACGGGCGATGACGATTGCCGCATCGAGACCGTCGCCGAGCCGTGCCATGCCGTGGCTGCCGGTATCGACGTCGAGATGCAGTTGGGGATGCTGCTTCTTGAGTTCGGGCAGGCGCGGCAGCAATTGCTGCGTCGCATAGAGCGGCAGCACCCCGAGCCGCAGCCGCAGCAGCTCGCTACCGCTGGTCATTGTCTCGATCGCGTCGGTCATCGTGTCGAGCGCCGGCGCGATCAGGCTGAGCAGCCGTTCGCCATCGTCGTTGAGCCGCAGCGACTGGTGGCGTCGCTCGAACAAGGGCTTGCCGATGAAGCGCTCGAGCGCCTGCACGCGCCGGCTGAGCGCGGGCGAGGACAGCGCCAGTTCCTCGGCGGCGGCCTTGATCGAGCCCAGGCGGGCGACCTGTACAAAGGCCTCGATCGCGGTGAGCGGCGGAAGGCGTCGCATCGATCCGTCTCTTTCTGTGGTGCGGTGCAGCAACGGCATCGCACGAGCAACGGACGCCCGCACAACCCCTTCCCGCTCATAGCGAATATCGCTCCGGACAATCGCGATTGCAACCCGTGCATGTACGCGGTGTAATTTTCGCACTTGCACAAAAACGTGCCGCACCGCACATAGGGGGTGCCTTTCAGGCATCCTCTCCTAAAACTTTCCAAGGCCGCCCTTTTTGAGGCGGCCCTTTTTTTTGCCTCCGCCGTTCCTAGCTTTCGGGCCTACCGCCACGAAGGAATCCAGAATGGCCGATGACGAATCCCGCGCAAGGCGGCTGCAGGTCGCCAATGCGCGTCCCGAAGACAGCGGCCGCGGACTAGCCCATATCCCGCGCAGCCTGATGGGTGCGCTCGGCATCACCGAGGGTGATGTGATCGAAATCGTCGGCAAGCGCACCACGCCTGCGCGTGCCGTCCTTCCCTATTCCGAGGACGAGGGCCTGGAGCTGCTCCGCATCGACGGACTCCAGCGCGCCAATGCCGGCGTCGGCTCGGGCGACTTCGTCGAGGTGCGCCGTGCCGATTCGAAGCCGGCGACGCGCGTCGTGTTCGGCCCCGCCCAGGCCAATCTGCGGCTGCGCGGCACCGGCGAGGCGTTGAAGCGCACTTTCTTCACGCGTCCGCTGACCTCCGGCGACACGATCGCCACGGTTGGCCACCAGCGCGCCGACGTGCCGCCCAATGTGCAGCAGTTCGTCCGCGCACCCGCCTATGCGCTGCAGGAAATCCGCCTGACGGTGCTCTCCACCGTGCCGCGCGGCGTGGTGCATATCGACGAGAATACCGAGGTCGAGCTCCGCACCGAATATGAGGAGGCGAAGGAAAGCCGCCGCGCCGACGTCACCTATGACGATATCGGTGGCATGGCCGCCACGATCGACCAGCTGCGCGAGATGGTCGAGCTGCCCTTGCGCTATCCCGAGCTGTTCCAGCGCCTGGGCGTCGATCCGCCCAAGGGTGTGATCCTGCACGGGCCCCCGGGCACCGGCAAGACGCGGCTCGCCCGTGCGGTGGCCAATGAAAGCGATGCCAGCTTCCACCTGATCAACGGTCCGGAGATCATGGGTTCGGCCTATGGCGAATCCGAGCAGCGCCTGCGCCAGGTGTTCGAGGAAGCGGCGAAGAACGCGCCCTCCATCGTGTTCATCGACGAGATCGACTCGATTGCGCCGAAGCGCGGGCAGGTGACCGGCGAGGCCGAGAAGCGCCTCGTAGCCCAGCTGCTGACGCTGATGGACGGGCTGGAGGCACGCGCCAACATCGTCGTGATCGCCGCTACCAATCGCCCCGAGGCGATCGACGAGGCGCTGCGCCGTCCCGGCCGGTTCGATCGCGAGATTGTTGTTGGCGTGCCGGACGATCGGGGCCGCCGCGAGATCCTGGGCATCCACACCCGCGGCATGCCGCTGGGCGATACTGTCGACCTCGCCGAGCTGGCACGCACCACCTACGGCTTTGTCGGCGCCGATCTCGCCGCGCTGACCCGCGAAGCGGCGATCGATTCCGTGCGCCGGATCATGCCGCGCCTCAATCTCGAGGAAGGCACGATTCCGCCCGAGGTGCTCGACACGCTGTCGGTCACCCGCGACGATTTCCTGGAGGCACTGAAGCGCGTCCAGCCCTCGGCGATGCGCGAAGTGATGGTGCAGGCGCCGACGGTCCGCTGGGAGGATGTCGGCGGACTCGACGATGCGCAGATGCGGCTCAAGGAAGGCGTTGAGCTGCCGCTCAAGGATCCGGACGCATTCCGGCGTCTGGGCATCCGGCCGGCCAAGGGTTTCCTGCTCTATGGGCCCCCGGGCACCGGCAAGACGCTGCTCGCCAAGGCCGTCGCGCGCGAGGCGGAGGCGAATTTCATCGCCACCAAGTCGAGCGACCTGCTCTCCAAATGGTATGGCGAAAGCGAGCAGCAGATTGCCCGGCTGTTCGCCCGCGCCCGCCAGGTGGCGCCGTGCGTGATCTTCATCGACGAGCTCGACTCGCTGGTGCCGGCGCGGGGCGGTTCGATGGGCGAGCCGCAGGTGACCGAGCGCGTGGTCAACACCATCCTCGCCGAGATGGACGGGCTGGAGGAACTCCAGTCGGTGGTGGTGATCGGGGCGACCAACCGGCCGAACCTGATCGACCCTGCCCTGCTCCGCCCGGGCCGATTCGACGAGCTGGTCTATGTCGGCGTACCCGACAAGGCCGGGCGCGAGCGCATCCTGCGCATCCAGACCGAAAAGATGCCGCTTGCGGCAGACGTCGATCTGGGCGCGATCGCCGAGCAGACCCAGCGCTATACCGGCGCCGATCTGGAAGACGTGGTCCGCCGCGCCGGCCTGGTTGCGCTCCGCCAGTCGCTGGCGACCCGGGAAGTGACGATGGCGCATTTCGAAGACGCGCTGAAGGACTCGCGTGCCACCGTCACGCCCGAGATGGAGAACGAGTATGAGGCGATGCAGGGCAAGCTGAAGCAGCAGGCCTCGTCGATCCAGCCGATCGGCTTCATCGCACCGGGCATGCTGGAAGGCCGTGGGCCGAAGGGGTGAGGCGTACCCGCTTTGCCCTCGCCAGGGCTATCGCGGCTGTGTGAACGACCACGTCATCCTCGCGAAGGCGGGGATCCATTGGCGCTGATGCTGCGGTTCTTTCCCCCAGCGCACAGGCGAATGGATCCCCGCTTTCGTGGGGAGGACAAGGAGTTTTGAGGCGCACCCGCGTAAGACCCATGCGATAGGGGTCCCTCTCCCCCTCCAAAATACGAGCAGCATGACCGATCCCAACCCGCTTCGGCAATCCAATCGTCAATGGCTCTGGCCGGCGCTTGCCCTGCTGGGGCTTTCGCTCGCCGGACTCGCTGCGTTCCTCTGCCTGCGTTTCGCCAATGGGTTCGCGTTCGACCCTGCCTTGCTGCTGGCGTTCCGCACCCCCGGCGACCTCGCCACGCCCATCGGGCCTCCGTGGCTGCTCCAGTTGGCGATCGATATCAGCGCGCTCGGCGGGTACACGGTATTGTGGCTGGCCGGCGCGGCGACTCTGATCTTCCTGTTCGCATTCGGCAAGCGCTCCGAAGCGCTGCTGCTCGGCGGATCGCTGGTCGGCGCCTCTACGATCAACGCGCTGCTCAAGATCTTCCTGCACCGCCCGCGCCCCGACGTGGTGCCCCACCTCGCCCACGTCTCCAGCGCCAGCTTCCCCAGCGGCCATGCGATGATCTCGGCGGCGGTCTATCTCACCCTCGGTATCATGGTCGCACAGACGCAGACGAGCCGTTGGGCGCGCGCCTATCTGCTCGGCTTTGCGGTGCTGCTGGTGCTGCTGATCGGCTGCAGCCGCGTGTTCCTGGGCGTGCACTGGCCGTCCGACGTGCTGGCCGGCTGGTGCTTCGGCGCGATCTGGGCGCTGTGCATGTTCGCGCTCAACGCGCGGCTGCACCGGCGCTAGCGCTCAGCCGTCCGAGGCCTGCGTCGTCCAGCCGAGCCTTGGAATCGTGATCGAGCGCTTGCCCGACAGGTCGACGCGGGTGACGAACAGTCCCTTGCTCTCGATATACTGCATCAGCCGCCGCGCGCGGCCGATCGAGCTGGTGCCGTAGCTGGTCGCGATATCGGTATCGCTCGGGCAAGGCAGCCCCTCGCGTGCCGCCTTGGCGACGAGCAGGAACGGCGCGAGCATGTCGTCGGGCAGCGCACGTGCCGCTTCCAGCGCCTGCGCCCACTCGTCGTCGGGGTCGCCATGGATGCCCGCGCGCGCCGCCGACAGGCGCCGCACGAAGCCCGAAATGTCGAGCGGCGGACGGGTGAGCCCCACCATCCGGCAGCGTACCTGGAAATCCTGGTACAGCACCGCGGGAGAGCGCAGCGTCGACTGTTCGTCCTCCACGATCGCGCGCAGCACATCGGCGACGAGGCCGGCGACTTCCTCGGGATCGCGATCGGGCTCGACGTCCATCGGCGAGGGCGCCGAACGGGCAAGCTGCTCGAGCACGGTCTCCGGCTGGGCATAGGCATGCGCGGGCGGCGGGGCCGGCGGGACCCATTCGGGCTCGGCGGGGGCGAGCAGCAGGTCCTTGATGTCCTCGGTCGGCGCCTGGGGCAGCGGCGTCAGCTTCGGGGACGAGCTGCGCGCGCTGGTTTCCACCGCGCCGATGCGGATCGCCACCGGGCGGCGCGTGATCGCCGGGCCGAGCCCGAGAAAATGCCCGCGGGCCAGGTCGCGGATCGCCTCGGCCTGGCGGCGTTCCATGCCGAGCAGATCGGCAGCGCGCTGCATGTCGATGTCGAGGAAGGTGCGGCCCATCAGGAAGTTCGACGCTTCCGCCGCGACGTTCTTGGCGAGCTTCGCCAGCCGCTGCGTCGCAATCACGCCGGCAAGCCCGCGCTTGCGGCCGCGGCACATCAGGTTGGTCATCGCCGAGAGCGAAGCGCGGCGGACTTCCTCCGCCACTTCGCCGCCACCGGCGGGCGCGAACAGCTGGGCCTCGTCGACCACGACCAGCGCCGGATACCAATGGTCGCGCGGCGCATCGAACAGGCCGTTGAGGAAGGTGGCGGCGCAGCGCATCTGCCCCTCCGCCTCCAGTCCCTCCAGGCTCAGCACCACCGAGGCGCGATGTTCGCGGATGCGCGCGGCGAAGCGGGCGACGTCGCGCTCGCTATGATCGACCGCCTCGATCGCGAGATGGCCGTAGCGATCGGAGAGGGTGACGAAGTCCCCCTCGGGATCGATCACCACCTGCTGGACGTGACCCGCGGACTGTTCGAGCAGGCGGCGGAGCAGGTGCGACTTGCCCGAGCCCGAATTGCCCTGGACGAGCAATCGGGTTGCAAGCAACTCCTCCAGATCGACCGGCACGGGTCCGCCCGTGCCGTCGACGCCCATGTCCACGCTGACGGTCATCGCCGCCGCTTTGCCGGATCAGGGGGGGTAGCGGCAAGGGCCGCCCAAAGGAAAACTGTGGGTGTTTGTTTCGCTTCAGGCTGCGTCGGCGGCGTTCCGGCGCTGGCGGCGACGCTCCAGCGCTTCCATCGTCTTGTCCGCGAGGAGCGTGAGGCGCGCGATATCCTGTTCGGTCAGCTTGGGGCGCGCCGTGCGGTCGATCACGCATAGTGTGCCGATCCGCTTGCCGGTGGACGTGCGCAGCGGCGCACCGGCATAGAAGCGAATATTGGGATCGCCCGTGACCAACGGGTTTTCCGAAAAGCGCGGATCGGCCTTGGCGTCATGGACCACGAACACGTCCGGCCCGCGGATCGCATGGGTACAGAAGGAAATCGAGCGGGGCGTCTCTTGCGGTTCCAATCCCACGCGCGCCTTGAACCATTGCCGATTCTCGTCGATCAGCGAGATCAGCGCGATCGGCACCCCCAGCGCCGCGGCCGCTTCCCGCACGATCGCGTCGAACTCAGCCTCATTGGGGGTATCGAGTACGCCATAGCCCTTGAGCTCGGCGACGCGGGCGGTTTCCTCTGGCTCGAGTGACATCGTTTTCATCGTCCTGCGTTTGCGCCCCCCAGCACTATCGGTCTAATATGCTACGAGAAGTTAACATTTGCTCGACAGCGCAGATATGTGCCGGGCAATCTGATGGCAGCTATGCGTCCCGATCCCATTGAACATCTCCGCCGTGTTTTCGGCTATGACGCCTTTCGCGGCGTACAGGGCTCGGTGGTCGACCGCGTCATGGCGGGCCAGCGCACACTTGCGGTGATGCCCACCGGCGCGGGCAAGTCGCTCACCTACCAGCTCCCCTCGGTGATGCTGGAGGGGACCTGCGTAGTCGTCAGCCCGCTGATCGCGCTGATGCACGACCAGCTGCGTGCCGCCGAAGCGGTCGGCATCCGCGCCGCGACGCTGACGAGCGTCGACGACAATCGGGCCGAGACGATCGACCGCTTCCGTGCCGGCCAGCTCGACCTGCTCTACATCGCGCCGGAACGTGCTTCCGGCGAGGGTTTCCGCAACCTGCTGACCCAGGCCCCGCTCAGCCTGTTCGCGATCGACGAGGCACACTGCGTTTCCGAATGGGGGCATGATTTCCGCCCCGACTACCGGCTGCTGCGCCCGCTGCTTGATCGATTCCCCGAGGTGCCGCGGCTGGCACTCACCGCCACCGCCGACGCGCATACCCGTGCCGACATCCTCGAACAGCTGGGCATTCCCGAAGACGGGCTGATCGTCGCCGGCTTCGATCGGCCGAACATCCGCTATCATATCGCCCCGCGCGAGAACACGACACGGCAGATCATCGACATCGTCGCCGAGAATCCGGGCCCCGGTATCGTCTATGCCCAAACCCGCAAGGGCGTGGAGCAGCTCGCCGAGAAGCTGGCGGCGGAGACCGGACGGTCGGTGCTTCCCTATCATGCCGGGCTCGATCCCGACGTGCGCCGCCGCAACCAGGCGCAGTTCGTCGCGAGCGAGGACATGGTGGTGGTCGCCACCGTCGCGTTCGGCATGGGCATCGACAAGCCCGACGTGCGCTTCGTCGCGCATGCCGGGCTGCCCAAGTCGATCGAAGCCTATTACCAGGAAACCGGCCGCGCCGGCCGCGACGGCGATCCGTCGGTCGCGCATCTCTTCTGGGGTGCCGATGATTTCGCCCGCGCCCGCCAGCGGATCGGCGAGGTGGAGCCCTCGCGCCAGCCCGGTGAGCGCACGCGGCTGACCGCGCTCGGTGCGCTGGTCGAGACGGCGGGATGCCGGCGGCGCATCCTGCTGAAGCATTTCGGGGAGGACGCGCCCGAGACTTGCGGCAATTGCGACAATTGCCTCAATCCGCCGGCGGCGATCGATGCCAGCGTCACCGCGCAGAAATTTCTTTCGGCGGTGTTTCGCACCGGCATGCTCTACGGTGTCGGTTATATCGAAGGTATCCTCACCGGCGTCTCGACCGAGCGCAGCCTGATGAACGGGCACGAGAAGCTGTCGGTGTTCGGCATCGTCGACGGCGACGAGGTGGCGATGCTCAAGCCAGTGTCGCGCGCGCTGCTGCTGCGCGATGCGCTGCGCACCAACGAACATGGCGGGCTGGAGTTCGGTCCCGAGGCGCGCGCGATCCTCAAGGGCGAGGCGGCGTTGAAGCTGGTACTGCCGCCCAAGCGCGAGCGGCAGCGGCGGGGTGCAAAGGGCGCGGTGCCGAATCCGGTTGGCAACCCGCTGTTCGAGGCGCTGCGGGCCAAGCGCCGCGAGATCGCGCAGGAGACCGGGCTGCCGCCCTATGTGATCTTCCATGATTCGGTGCTGCGCGACATGGCGATGGTGCGCCCTTCGTCGCTGGCGGAGATGGGGCAGCTCTCGGGCGTCGGAGCGCGCAAGCTCGATGCCTATGGGCAGGACTTTCTGAACGTCCTCCGCCAGTTCTGATCGGCTTCCGTGGAGGAGCGCTGCGCGCTACAGCCTCGCGCTGGAATCAGAAGAAGGACCTGCCATGCCGAACAAGATCGACGACCGCATCTCGGTGGCGCCGCAGATCCGGCCCGAGGACGTGCCGGCGCTCGCCGCCGCCGGGTTCGTGCACATCATCAACAATCGCCCCGAAGGCGAGGAATTCGGCCAGCCGACCGGCGCGCAGATCGCCGAGGCCGCCGAGACGGCGGGGCTGGGCTATACCGAGATCCCGGTGACGCCGGGCGGCTTCTCGATGGCGCAGGTGGAGGCAATGGCCGAAGCGCTGGGCTCGGTGGACGGGCCTGTGCTGGCCTATTGCCGCTCGGGCACCCGCTCGTGCAACCTCTGGGCGTTGGCCACGGCATATAAGGGTAGCGAGCCGGACGAACTGGTCGCGAAGGGCGCGGGGGCGGGCTATGACCTGTCCGGCATCCGCCCGGCGCTCGAGCAGCTTTCGGGACGCTGAGCCTTCCAATCTATCGCTCCCCTCCCGCTTGCGGGAGGGGTCGGGGGAGGGACTGACGCGTCGGTTTCTTCCGCAACGTCATCGCCTGCGACCCTTATAGCCCCTCCCCTAGCCCCTCCCGCAAGCGGGAGGGGAACGCCTGCTGCAAGCGGCGGCCCCTGCTCTCCCCCACGCAAAAAATGGGCTGGTGGTTGCCCACCAGCCCAGTCGTCCGCAGGAGGAACCTCGGTGGGGCGCCGCGGCAGGAGAGGATCCCGCGGCGCCCGAACGTGTCAGTAGTTGTAGGCGCGCTCGCCATGCTCGTTGATGTCGAGCCCTTCGACTTCCACTTCCTTCGAAGGACGGACGCCGATGGTGAGCTTCAGGCCGTAGAACAGGATCGCCGAGACCAGGCCCGACCAGAGCAGGGTGATCCCCACCGCTTCGGCCTGGATGATCAGCTGCGCCGCGGTGTCGTAGCTGGGCGCGGCAACCGCCGGGAACTTAGTGTAGTCGATGATGCCCTGGCCGCCGAGCGCCGGGTTGGCGACGATCGCGGTACCGAGCGCCCCGACGATGCCGCCGACGCAGTGGACGCCGAACACGTCGAGCGAGTCGTCATACTTGAGCTTGTTCTTCACCGTGGTGACGAAGAAGAAGCAGATCGGCGAGACGACCAGCCCGAGCACGATCGAGGTCATCGGCGCGGCATAGCCCGAGGCCGGGGTGATCGCGACGAGGCCGGCAACCGCGCCGGTCACACCACCCAGCAGCGACGGCTTCTTGTGCACGACCTGCTCGATGACGGCCCAGCTCACCGCGGCAGCGGCAGTGGCGACGAAGGTGTTGATGAAGGCGACCGCGGTCACGCCGTTCGATTCCAGGTTGGAACCGGCGTTGAAGCCGAACCAGCCCACCCACAGCAGCGAGGCGCCGATCATGGTCATGGTCAGCGAGTGCGGCGGCATCGGCTCGCTCTTGAAGCCCACGCGCTTGCCGATGATGAGGCAGCCCACCAGGCCGGCGATGCCCGCATTGATGTGGACGACGGTGCCGCCGGCGAAATCGAGCGCGCCCTTGCCCCACAGGAAGCCGTAATCGGTCGGTGCGTCGACCAGGAAGTCCGGGCCCGCCCAGTACCAGACCATGTGCGCGATCGGGAAATAAGCCAGCGTCATCCACAGCACGGTGAAGATGATCAGCGGGGTGAACTTCACGCGCTCGGCGAAGGCACCGACGATCAGCGCCGGCGTGATGCAGGCGAAGGTCATCTGGAAGCAGACGAACGCAAATTCAGGGATGTAGACGTTGTTCGAGAAGGTCGCGCCATAGGTGCTGGCACTCACGCCGATCAGGAACGCCTTGGAGAGACCGCCGAAGAAGTGGTTCTCGCCGCCGCTGGTGAAGGCGATCGAATAGCCCCAGCTGACCCAGACCAGCGAGGCGACCGAGACGATCATGAACACCTGCATCAGCACCGAGAGCATGTTCTTGGTGCGCACCAGGCCGCCATAGAACAGCGCCAGCGCCGGCACCGACATCATCAGCACCAGCGCCGAGGAGATCAGCATCCAGGCGGTGTCGCCCTTGTTCACCATCGTCGCCTGCTGCGCGACGGTGGGCGCCTTGATCAGTGCCGGGGTCTGTGCCCAGGCGGGCATCGCCGCGACGACCGCGGCCGCGCCGAGCGCGAGCCCGGCGGTCTTCCATCCTTGCTTCATTGCTACCCCCTTGCTCACAGCGCCGTCTCGTCGGTCTCGCCGGTGCGGATGCGCACGGCCTGGCCCATGTCGAGGACGAAGATCTTGCCGTCACCGATCGCGCCGGTGCTCGCCGCCGCCTGGATGGCCTCCACGGCGCGGTCGGCAAGATCGCTGCCCACGGCGACCTCGATCTTGATCTTCGGCACCATGTTCGTGCTGTACTCGGCGCCGCGATAGATCTCGGTCTGGCCCTTCTGGCGGCCGAACCCCTTCACTTCGGTAACGGTCATGCCCGTCACCCCGACGGTGGTGAGCGCCTCGCGCACCTCGTCGAGCTTGAAGGGTTTGATGATGGCGATGATGAGCTTCATGTCGCCCCCTCTGGCGGTTGTCCCGGGAGCAACTTCGCAAGGGGCGTGCCAAATGGAACGCACAGAGGGGATGTGCGTTTCGTGCCGCCAAATATTACGAACTGGTGAATTTTGCGACGCGCATCTGCCCGAAAAACGGGCAGTTCACTGCAGCGTCGCGCTGTCCTCGCCGTGGCGACCGAAGAACTGCATCAGCTGGACGATCAGCTCGGCGCGATCCTCCAGCCGGGGTGCTTCGAGCAGCGCCTGCTTCGATGCGGCATCGAACGGCGCGATCTGGGCGATGCCGTTGACCAGCGATTCGTCGTCGAGCCGGGTCACCGCCTCCCAATCGACCATATAGCCCAAGCCATCGGCGAAGCGGCGCGATTCCATCTCGATCGAGGCGCGGCCGGCCAGCGACAGCGATTCGGATTCGCCCGCCTCTTCCAGCGCCGCCTCGACCTGGCGGAACGGCGTGCTCACCGTCAGCTCGCGGACGATGGTGAAGCGGCTCAGCCCCTCGAGCACGATGTTGAAGCGCCCGTCATCGAGCGCCTCGACATCGGCGATCCGGCCGACACAGCCCACGTCGAACAGGGTCGGCGGGTCCTTGTCGTCGCGCGGCTGGACCATGCCGATGCGACGATCGCGCGCGAGGGCCTCGGAGACCATCGCGCGGTAGCGCGGCTCGAAGATGTGAAGCGGCAGGTGCATGCGCGGAAACAGCAGCGCACCTGCCAGCGGAAACACCGAGAGCCGCGTCGTCTTCATCCGAACAGGATCTGCGACAGCTTGCGACGCTGAGCGGCGACCCAGGGGTCTTCCAGCCCGACGACCTCGAACAGCTTCAGCAGCCGCTGGCGCGCGGCGCCCTCGTTCCACGCGCGGTCGTCGCGGACCATGGCGAGCAGCGTTTCGGCTGCGCCCTCGCGATCGCCCGCCGCCATCTGGCCGCCGGCGAGCTCGTAGCGCGCATCCATGTCCTCGGGATTCGCGGCCGCACGTGCGGCGAGGCCGGCGAGGTCGCCGACCGGCTGGGCTTCGCGGGCGAGGCTCAGCGCGGCGCGCGCGCGCTCGACTTCGGGGGCCTTGGCGGCATCGCCCTGGATCGTATCGAGCGCAGATTGCGCCTCGTCATGGCGACCGAGCGCGGTCAGCGCGCGGACGCGACCGGCGGCAACCGCGGCGTGATCGGGTGCCATTTCGGCGATCTGGTCAAAGATCGCGAGCGCGCGATCGGCATCGCCGTCCGCCAGCACCTGCTCGCCCATCGCGATAAGCGGCTCGAGTTCGGCTTCGGCATCCGCTTCCTCGCCACCGACCGGCAGCTGGCGCAGGATCTGGTCGAGCATCGTGCGCAGCTGCGATTCGGTGCGCGCGCTGGTGAGGTCCGCGACCAACTGGCCCTGGAACATCGCATAGACCGTCGGGATCGAGCGGACCTGGAATTGGCTGGCGATGAAGTTGTTCTTGTCGACGTCGATCTTGGCCAGCATCACGCCCTTGGGGGCATATTCGTCGGTGACCTTCTCGATCACCGGGCCCAGCGCCTTGCACGGCCCGCACCATTCGGCCCAGAAATCGATGATGACGAGCTTCGACATCGACGGCTCGACGACGTCCTTGCGAAAGGCGTCAACGGCCTGTTTGTCGGCGGGGCTCATACCAAGCGTGGCCAAAATGCGCTCCTTCAGCGATCTGCGGGTGCCGGTGCCTCTGATGGGCACGCGGGCGGGTCGGCCCCTATTTGGGCGTTCGGGGCCCAACCGCCAAGCCTTTTCCAAAAAGTGCAAATTGGGGGTTGCGCCCTTTGAAACCCGCTGTTAGTTGGCCCGCCTCACCCGCCGAGAGCGCTTCCAAACGCTCCCGGCCACGACGCCAGAGCGGGCGTAGCTCAGGGGTAGAGCACAACCTTGCCAAGGTTGGGGTCGAGGGTTCGAATCCCTTCGCCCGCTCCAGTCGCCAACCAGCGACTGCACTGTCGATGTCACGGCATTAGCCGTTTCCTCCCTTCCGACAAATGCCAGCGCATCGCCAGCGCCGCGCCGTCCGCATCCTGCGCGCGGATCGCCTCGACGATCGTCGCATGCTCGCGCACCATCGCCGCGATCGGCTCGGCTTCGCGCAGCCGGGCGATGTCGACGCCGGCGCGCATGATTCGCATCGTTTCCTCGTGGAGATGCTCGAACGCCTTTTCGAAGGCGGGATTCGAGGTTGCCCGGAAGATCGCGCGGTGAAGCCGCCAATCCTCGTCATGCGCGGGATCGCTGGAGAGTAACGCCTTGCGCAGATCGGCCATCGCCGATTCGATTTCCGCCAATTGCTCGGGCGAGCGCCGGCGCGCCGCCAGCCGCGCCGCCTCAGATTCGAGCGCGAATCGCACTTCATAGGTGCCAAGCGTCGCCGAAAGCGCGTCGAACGCCATATGTGCGCCCAGCCGCAGCGAGGGGCGGCGCATCACATAGGAGCCCGCCCCGCGCCGCGACTCGGTGATGCCGTCGGCTGCCAGTCGAACCAACGCTTCGCGGACGACAGTACGTGACATGCCGAAGCTTTCCGCCAGCCGCGATTCGGAGGGCAGGCGGTCGCCGACGCTCAGCCCGCCCAGGATGATCTCGACGATGCGCGAATAGGCCTGGTCGGCGAGGCGCTGGTCAGTGGGTGCGTGGTTTCGCAACATGGTGCGCCACGATACTAAGACCGAAGCAAATGGCGAGTCGTGCCATGGTCTTAGGAGAAGCCGATGTCCGCCACCCCTGCCCCCATCCGCGTCGGCATCGGCGGCTGGACCTTCGAGCCCTGGCGCGGCACCTTCTATCCGGACAAGCTGCCGCAGAAGCGCGAGCTGGAATATGCCGCCGCCGCGCTCACCGCGATCGAGATCAACGGCACCTATTATTCCACCTTCAAGCCCGCGAGCTTCGCCGGCTGGGCCGCGGCGGCGCCCGAGGGCTTCGTCTACACGGTGAAGGGATCGCGCTTCGTCACCAACCGCAAGGTGCTGGCGGAGGCGGGCGAGTCGATCGCCCGCTTCTGCGGCCAGGGGCTGACGGAGCTGGGCGACAAGCTCGGCCCGATCTTCTGGCAGTTCATGGCGACCAAGAAGTTCGATGCTGTGGATTTCGGCGCCTTCCTCAAACTGCTCCCTGCCGAACAGGACGGCGTGAAGCTGCGGCATGCCGTGCACGTGCGGCACGACAGCTTCCATACGCCCGAATTCGTCGAATTGTGCCGGGCGGCGGGGGTGGGAATCGTCTTTGCCGATTCGCCGCAATATCCGGCGATCGCCGACGTGAGCAGCGACTTCGTCTATGCGCGACTGGAGGCGGGCGAGGACGACAATCCGCTGTGTTACCCCGAGGCCGATCTTCCGCGCTGGGTGGCGGCGGCGAAGACTTGGGCGGCGGGCGGCCAGCCCGAGGGGGTGCCCACCTTCGCCCCCGAGCCCGCGCCGGTGCGGCCCCGCGAGACCTTCGTCTTCTTCATTCATGGCGGCAAGGTACGTGCGCCGGCGGGTGCCCAGGCGTTCATTCGCCAGCTGGGCTGAACGGCGAACCCTTTGCGGCAGCGCTTCGTTGAATCCCGGCAACCCTCAGGAGGCCCAGCATGATTCACGATCCCGAACAGCAGAAGCCGCAGGACGACGAAGCCGAAGCGATGGAAGAGGCGCAGAAGCATGCCGCCGAGGAGCGCGAGGAAGAAGGCGGCTATCAATGAGGTCCGGGGCGTGGCGGCGGGATACCGTGCGCTGCGCCCCGCCCCCGATGTCGGACCTTTCCTGCGTTCGTTCAAGGCCTAGCCAAACGTCTGCGTAATTGATAATCACTCGCAGCATGAACGCCCCCGCTGCGATCCCCGTGCCCGTACGCCTCGCCCAGCTGCATCGCCATGCCCCCGGCACCGTAGCCGGCGTCGAATGGGATCGGCTCGCCGAACCCGAGGCGCGCCGCCTGCGCGAACTGGGCCTGGACGAGGGTGTGGAGGTCGAACTGCTCCACCGCTCCGGCCTGTTCGGCGGCCCCCTCGCCTGCCGCATCGGCCGCATGACCGTGGCGCTGCGCCGCCATGTCGCTGCTGCCATTCATGTGACTCCGCTGGCCAGGCACGCATGAACACCACACCATTGGTCGCGCTGGTTGGCAACCCCAATGCCGGCAAGAGCGCGCTGTTCAATGCACTCACCGGCGCGCGGCAGAAGGTCGGCAACTATCCCGGCGTCACTGTCGAGCGCCATTCGGGCCGCATGGCGCTGCCCGATGGCCGCCCGATCGAACTGGTCGACCTGCCCGGCGCCTATAGCCTCGATCCCGGCAGCCCCGACGAGCAGGTGACGCGCGACGTGCTGCTCGGCCGCCAGCAGGGCGAGCGGCTGCCCGACGCGATCCTCACCGTGGTCGACGCGTCCAATCTCGACAACCATCTCCGTTTCACGCTCCAGTTGATCGCGCTGGGCCTGCCGATCATCGTCGCGCTCAACATGGTCGATCTCGCCGAGCGCGACGGCCTCAAGCTTGACCCCGAGGCGCTCGAGCGCGAGCTCGGCGTACCCGTGGTCTCCACCGTTGCGGTGCGCCGCCGCGGCCTCGATGCGCTCAAGGAGCGGATGGGTGAGATGGTGAAGGGCGTGACCAGGATCCGCCCCTCGGCCGGCGTGCAGCACGACATCGTCCTGCTCCAGCGCCGCGCCCGCCAGATCGCCACCGCCGTCACCGTCTCCGAAACCGCCGCGCGGCGCTGGACGCACCGGCTCGACGCGCTGTTCCTGCATCCGGTCGCCGGGCCGATCATCCTGCTCGGCACGATGTTCCTGATGTTCCAGGCGGTGTTCGCCTGGTCGCAGGTGCCGATCGGCTGGATCGAGGATGGCATGAAGTGGCTCGGCGCCGAGGTCGGCAGCGTGCTGCCCGACGGCGTGTTCCGATCGCTGATCGTCGACGGGGTGATCGCCGGTGTCGGCGCGGTCATCGTGTTCCTGCCGCAGATCCTGATCCTGTTCGCCTTCATCCTGGTGCTGGAGGCGACCGGCTACATGGTCCGCGCCGCCTTCCTGATGGACCGGGTGATGGCGAGCGTGGGGCTGTCGGGCCGCGCCTTCATTCCGCTGCTTTCCAGCTTCGCCTGCGCGGTGCCGGGGATCATGGCGACGCGCACCATCTCGGACGAGAAGGACAGGCTGACCACGATCCTGATCGCGCCGCTGATGACCTGCTCGGCGCGGCTGCCCGTGTACACCATCATCATCGGCGCGCTGATCCCCGATCGCGCGGTGCTGCCCGGCGTGGGGCTGCAGGGGCTGGTGCTGTTCGCGCTCTATATTCTCGGCATTCTCGGCGCCTTCGTCGTCGCGCTGGTGCTGCGACGGACGGTGACCAAGGGCGCGACCTCGGGCTTCATGATGGAAATGCCCAAATATCAGTGGCCGAGCGCGCGGGACGTGCTGCTCGGGCTCTGGCAGCGGGCGCTGATTTTCCTCAAGCGCGCGGGCACGATCATTCTCTACACCACGGTGATCCTGTGGGCGCTGCTCAGCTTCCCCAAGCCGCCCGAGGGCAGCGGGATTTCCAAGGTCGACTATTCGATCGCGGGGCGGATCGGCAGCGGGCTGGAGACAATTGTCGCGCCGATCGGCTTCAACCGCGACATGGCGCTGGCGGTGATCCCGGCGATGGCCGCACGCGAAGTGGCGGTCGCGGCGATCGGCACGGTCTATGCGGTCGACAATCCCGATGACGCGTCCGGCGAGGAGTCGATCCGCGAGCAGCTTCAGAAGCATTGGAGCCTGCCCAGCGCGCTCGCCTTCTTGATGTGGTTCGTCTTCGCGCCGCAGTGCATCTCGACCATCGCAGTCACCCGGCGCGAGACGAACGGGTGGAAATGGCCCGCCTTCATGATCGGCTATCTGTTCGCGCTCGCCTATGTCGCGGCAGGGCTCACCTATTGGAGCGCGATCGGCCTCGGCCTCTAGCAATTGCATCCCCCGCCCGAAAACGGCAGAGGCAGGGGACTATGACCACCGTGACCCCCGAACTCCGCGCAGCCGCGCTCGTCTCCAAGGCTTGGCCCTATGAAGAGGCGCGCAAGCTGCTCAAACGCTACCCCCAGATCGCATCGGGTGGCGCGCCGGAGAAAGGCCATGTGCTGTTCGAGACCGGCTATGGTCCCTCGGGCCTGCCGCATATCGGCACGTTCAACGAAGTGCTGCGCACCACCATGGTCCGCCGCGCCTTCGCGAGCCTGTGTGACGTCCCCACCCGCCTGATCGCGTTCAGCGACGACATGGACGGCCTGCGCAAGGTGCCGGACAATGTGCCGAACCAAGAAATGCTGCGCGAACATCTTGGCAAGCCGCTTACCCAAGTGCCCGATCCGTTCGAAACACATGAAAGTTTCGCGCACCACAACAATGCACGGCTGCGCGAATTCCTCGACCAGTTCGGCTTCGAATACGAGTTCGCCTCCTCGACCGACTATTATACCGGCGGCCGCTTCGACGACGCGCTCAAGAAGGTGCTGCGCCACTATCAGGGCATCATGGACGTGATGCTGCCGACGCTTCGCGCTGAGCGCCAGGCGACCTATTCGCCCGTTCTGCCGATCAGCCCGACCTCCGGCATCGTGCTGCAGGTACCGGTCGAGGTCGTGGATGCCGAAGCGGGTCTGATCGCGTTCGAGGACGAGGGTCAGCGGATCGTCCAGAGCGTACTGGGCGGTAAGGCCAAGCTCCAGTGGAAGGTCGATTGGGCGATGCGCTGGGTCGCGCTCGACGTCGATTACGAGATGGCGGGCAAGGACCTGATCGACTCGGTCACCCAGTCGGGCAAGATCGCCCGCGTACTCGGCGGCCGCTCGCCCGAGGGCTTCAACTACGAGATGTTCCTCGACGAGAAGGGCGAGAAGATCTCCAAGTCCAAGGGCAACGGCCTCAGCCTCGAGCAATGGCTGACCTATGGCCCCGAGGAGAGCATCGCCTTCTACGCTTATCGCGAGCCGAAGAAGGCCAAGCAGCTGCACCTCGGCGTGATCCCGCGCGCGATCGACGAATATTGGCAGTTCCGCGGCAATTATGCGGGGCAGGCGGTCGAGCAGCGGCTCGGCAACCCGGTCCATCACATCCACAATGGCGAGCCGCCGGCGGAGACGCTGCCGGTCACCTTCGGGCTGCTGCTCAACCTGGTCGGGGTGATGGGCGAGGCGACCAAGGAACAGGTCTGGGGCTATCTTGCGAACTATGTCCCGGACGCGAACCCGGAAACCTATCCGGCGCTCGACCGTCTGATCGGCTATGCGCTTGCCTATGCCCGCGACTTCGTCGCCCCGACGCTCAAGAAGCGGGCGCCGGCGGGCGTCGAGATCGACGCGCTCAAGCGGCTCGATGCCGAACTCGCTGCCCTACCCGCCGACGCGACTGCCGAGGCGATTCAGGACCAGGTCTACGAGATCGGCAAGACCGGCGGCTTCGAGAATCTGCGCGACTGGTTCAAGGCGCTGTACGAGACGCTGCTCGGCTCCGAACAGGGGCCGCGCATGGGCAGCTTCATCGCGCTGTACGGCATCGCGAATAGCCGCAAGCTGATCGCGGAAGCGCTGGCGAAGGTGGCGTAAGGCGTATCGCCGTCTCCTCCCGCGCTCGGGGGAGGAGACGGCTACTGACAAGGGAGAAAACCATGCGACGCCGAATCCGCCATATCCGCTCGGCGACGCGGGCCTTCCTCCATGGTGAGGCGGCGGGGGGCATCTTCCTGATCGCCGCCGCCGCGCTGGCGATGCTCGCGGCGAACCTGCCGGGCATCTCCGAAACCTATTTCCACACCCTGCACCTGCAGACCGGCCCGGTGATCGCACCGCTCCACGGCCCGATGACGGTGCATTTGTGGATCAACGACGGGCTGATGGCAGTGTTCTTCCTGCTCGTCGGGCTCGAGATCAAGCGCGAGTTCGTCGACGGACGGCTGGCGAGCTGGGACCGCCGCCGCCTGCCGGTGATTGCCGCCGCCGCGGGGATGGCGCTTCCCGCGCTCGTCTATCTGCTGATCGCCGGGCGCACCCCGGGCGTCACCAGCGGCTGGGCGATTCCGGCCGCGACCGACATCGCCTTCGCGATTGGCGTGCTGGCGATCCTCGGCAGCCGCGCGCCCGCCGCGCTCAAGCTGTTCCTGACGACGGTGGCGATCGTCGACGACATGGGCGCGGTGGCGATCATCGCGGTCGCGTATACCGCGCATATCGACCTATTGGCGCTGGGCGGCGCTGCCGTGGTGCTGGGCATCATGATCGCCTGCAACCGCTTCGGCGTGCGCCATCTCGCCGTCTATCTGACGCTGGCGGTGGTGCTGTGGGTGCTGGTGTTCCAGTCGGGCGTGCATGCCACCATCGCGGGCGTTGCCGCGGCGATGACCATCCCGCTGGTCAAGTCCCCCGCCGCACCCGACGCCGCCGACTCCCCGCTCCACCGGCTGGAGCATGCGCTGCACCCCTGGTCGGCGTTCCTGATCGTGCCGCTGTTCGGCTTCGCCAATGCCGGGGTCTCGTTCGAAGGCCTATCCCCGGCGATCCTGCTTGAGCCGCTGCCGCTTGGCATCGCCGCAGGCCTGTTCCTCGGCAAGCAACTCGGCATCTTCGGCAGCATCTGGCTGGCGGTGAAGACCGGCATCGCCAAGCGCCCCGGCAATGCCGGCTGGCGGCAAATTTACGGCGTGTCGCTGCTCGCGGGCATCGGCTTCACGATGAGCCTGTTCATCGGCGGCCTCGCCTTCCCCGGCAACGAACTGCTGGTCGACGAGGTGAAGATCGGCGTGCTGCTCGGCTCGATCGTGTCGGCGGTGGCGGGTTACGCGGTCCTGCGGTCCGCCAGCACCGCCACGCCCAGGATCGCCAACCCGCCCAGCGCGAGCAGCGCGCCGACCCAGCCGGTCGACGTCCAGCCGTAACCCGCGGCGATCGCGAGGCCACCCAGCCAGGGGCCGAGCGCATTGGCGGTGTTGAACGCCGAGTGGTTGAGCGCGGCAGCCAGCGCCTGCGCCTCGCCCGCCACGTCCATCAGCCGGGTCTGCAGCACCGGCCCCAGCGCGCCGGCAAAGCCGATCGCGAACACGTCCAGCGCCACCAGCGGCAACGAATGCGCCGCCAGCGGATAGAGCGACAGCGCGATGGCGCTGGCGACCAGCAGCGCCGCGCCGGTCGGCATCAGCGCGCGATCGGCGAAGCGCGGCACGACAAGGTTGCCCGCGATCATCCCCATGCCGAAGACTGCCAGCACCAGGGGCACGCCCCAGGGCGGGGTGCCGGTGACGTGCATCAGCGTCGAGGCGACATAGGTGTAGACGCAGAACAGCCCGCCAAAGCCGATCGCGCTCACCCCCAGGGTGAGCCAGACCTGGCCGTTCGCCAGCGCACGCAACTCGCGCAAGGGGCTCGCGCCGTGCTGGGGACGGTCCTCAGGGGCCAGCCACAGCACCAGCAATACGGTGATCAGCGCCAGCACCGCGACAATCGCGAAGCCCCAGCGCCAGCCCACCGCCTGGCCCAGCCAGTTGGCGGCCGGCACGCCGAGCACGGTGGCGACCGAGAGGCCGAGCATGATTCGTCCCACCGCCTGCGAGCGCTGGTCGTTCGGCACTAGCGAGGCTGCGACCAGCGAGGCGATCCCGAAATAGGCGCCGTGCGGAAGCCCGCTGAGGAATCGGAACAGCAGCATCCAGTGATAGGTCGGCGCCAGCGCGCTCAGCGCGTTGAACAGCGCGAAGCTCGCCATCAGCGCGATCAGCAGTGTCCGCCGGGACCATTTCGCCGCCGCCACGGCGAGCAGGGGTGCGCCCACCACCACGCCCAGCGCATAGGCGCTGATCACATGGCCCGCGGTCGGCTCGTCGATGCCGAGGCCCTTGGAGAAATAGGGCACGAGGCTCATCGTCGCGAATTCGGTGGTGCCGATCGCGAACCCGCCCATGGCGAGCGCGAAATGGACCAGGCCCGGCGAGCGGGCGGCGGAGCGTTGAACAGGCGCGTGCACATGTCGCAAATGGGTTTGCTGCAGTGCAGCGTCAAATAGAAATACGTATGCCGACAAATGCTTTGCGCGCAATCAAGGTGCGTGCTCGATCCGCGCCGTCCAGCCGCGCCGACGCAGGACCAGCCGGTAATAGAGGGCAGAGAGCAGCATCTGCGCGCCCGTGGCGATCAGCGCGGGCCGGCCCTCATCAGGGTCCAGCGCATTGAGCCACGCGACGGCGGCCAGCACCAGCAGCGTGGCGATGGCGGGCAGGGGGTGGAGCGGCATGCGGTAGGGCGCGTGGCCGGTGGTGCCGCGACGCCGGCCGACAAGGGTGGCCAGCGCCAGCCCTGCATAGATCGCGATCAGGCCCGTGCCGCTCAGCAGCAGGAGCAACCGGAGCGGCAGGAAACAGGCGGCGATGCCGATCGCGCCGGAGGCCAGCGTCGCGCGCGCCGGCGAACCGAAGCGCGGGTGGATCGCGGCCAGCCAGGCGTCCAGCGGCCGCCCCCAGCTTCCGTCGCGCGCGGTGGCATAGAAGAACCGCCCATTGGCGAGGATGCAGGCGATCACCGCATTGACGATGGCGACGACGATGCCGATCGCGACCCACAGGTTGAGCGAAGCCCCGCCGCGCATCCGCACGAAGCTACCGAACGGATCCTCGGCGGACATGAAGGCGGGGAGGTCGGGCGCGGCGACCAGTGCGGCGACGATCGGCACGGCTTCGAGCAACAGGGCGCCGACGAGGGCCAGCAGGATCGCGCGGGCGATGCGTTGCGGCGCTCCGTGCATCTCTTCGCCGAAATAGACGGCCGCGCCATAGCCGTTGAGCGCGAAGATCGCGACCGAGGTGGCGAGGCCGATATTCGCCGCAGTGGCGGGGTGTAGCGCGCCACCGACCGGCGCAACCGGGTGCAGCAGCAGTGGCAGGAGGTCGCGAACCGGCGCGGCCAGTCCCAGCGCCAGGATCACCAGAACCGCGGCCACCTCGGCGGCGAGGAAGGCGCCGGTCAGCAGCGCGTTGAATCGGATGTTGAGGATGCCGACGAGCGTCGAGGCCAGCAGCACCGCGATCGCCACCGGCACCGGGGGAAGGCCAGGCAGCACGGTCGAGGCGACAGAGGCGATCCCCAGCGCCGCCACCGGCGGAAAGAGCAGGTTATTGCAGGCATTGACGCCCAGCATCATGAATCCGGCGGCCGGCCCCAAGGTCCGTCCCACCATGACATATTCGCCGCCCGCTACCGGAAAGGCCGAGGAAAGCTCGGCATAGATCAGCGCGGTGGCGAGACAAACCACGCCAGCGATCGCCAGTGCCAGCAACGTGCCTGTACCGGCGATCTGCAGGCAGCCCGGCACGATGACGAACAGCGACGATGCCGGGGTGGTGATCGACAGGGTTAGGAACAGCACGCCGGCAGTCCCCAGCCTGCGCTCCAGTCGTGGGTTCGTCGTCGGCATCGTCCCCCCAAAGGTGCAGCGCAGCGTGGGGGAGCACTGCACTTGCGTCAATCACGCCGGCTTGCCCTGTCTGCGCGATTCGCTAGGTTGCCCGCGTGGCTTCTCCCACCCCTTCGGCCGGCGACGGCGCACGCGCCCGTCTCGTCGAGGCGCTCGCCGCCGTCGCGGGCGGCGACCGCAAGGCGCTCAAAACCGTCTATGATCTAACGTCGGCGAAGCTGATGGGCGTTTGCCTGCGTATCTGCCAGGACCGCGAGGCCGCAGAGGATGTGATGCAGGACGTGTATATGAAGGTGTGGGACAGGGCAGGGCGCTTCGACGCGTCGCGCGCCAGCCCGATCACCTGGCTGTGCACGATCGCCCGCAACACCGCGATCGACTGGCGCCGCGCGCGCGGGCTGGGCGAGACCGCCCCGGTCGAGGCCGCGCTGGCGCTGCCCGACGGTCGCCCCTCTGCCGAGGCGCTGCTCGAAGCCGGTGAAACGCAGGCGCGGATTTTCGATTGCCTCGAGGCGCTGGAGGAAAAACCACGCGGGGCGATTCGCGCCGCCTTCTTCCAGGGCCGCACCTATCCCGAACTCGCCGCCGCCGCCGCGGTGCCGCTGGGCACGATGAAGAGCTGGATCCGGCGCGGGCTGATCCAATTGCGGGGGTGCCTCGGCGATGGCTGAGCCGCTGCGCCCCGAAGAGGAAGATATCGCGCTTGCCGCCGAGCTGGCGCTGAACCTGCTGGAAGGCGACGATCTCGCCGCCGCGCGTCGCCGGCAGCTGGCGGATCCCGCCTTCGCGGCAGCCGTCGAACGCTGGGTGCTCGATTTCGCGCCGCTGGCGCTGGGCGGGGCCGACGGGGCCGTCCCGGCCGGACTGTGGCAGCGGATCGAGGCGCGGTTGCCGGGCGAGGATCACGCCATTGTCCTCGCGCTGCGACGGTGGCGTGCGATCGCCATCGCCACGAGCGCGGTCGCCGCGGTGCTGCTCGCGATCCTGCTGCTGCGTCCGGTACCGCAGCCGGTGGTGCTGCCCCCGCCGCCGGTCGTCGTCGCGCAGATCACCGGCACCGCAGGCGCGGCGTTGACGGCGCGCTATGATGCCGAGCAGGGTACGCTCCACGTTCGTACCGAGGCGCTGCCGGCCAGCCGCCGTGCGCCCGAGCTATGGGTGATTCCGGCAGGCGGCAAGCCGGTGTCGCTCGGACTGGCTGCACCCCGGGGTAGCCGCGACCTGGCCGTGGCGCCGGCTACCCGTACGCTGCTGGCCGAGGGCGCGACGCTTGCAGTGACGCTGGAAGACGCCGCTACCGCGCCGCATGCCGCGCCGACCAGCACGCCGGTCGCCGCAGGAAAAATCACCATTCTTTAAGATTGGCTGCATCCGGGGCAGCGCACGCCCCGTAGCTCCGGCGCATCTCCGCAAAGAGGGGTGCGTAGCAAGAGGAAGCCAGAAGATGCGCAAGACCCGTCTCGCCTCGGTCACCGGACTTGTCGGTGCCGCGCTGCTCGCCACCGGCGCGGTTGCCGCCGTCCAGAAATTCCCGATGGTTGGCGGTGCCGCGATGTATCCGACCAAGAACATCGTCCAGAATGCGGTGAACTCCAAGGACCACACCACGCTGGTCGCCGCCGTGAAGGCCGCCGGGCTGGTCGACACGCTGTCGGGCCCGGGTCCGTTCACCGTCTTCGCGCCGACCAACGCCGCCTTTGCCAAGCTCCCCGCCGGCACCGTCGACACGCTGGTGAAGCCCGAGAACAAGGCGACGCTGACCAAGATCCTCACCTACCATGTCGTCGCCGGCAAGATGAGCGCGGCGCAGATCGCGGCCAATGCCAAGGCGCATGGTGGCAAGGCCAAGCTCACGACTGTGCAGGGTGAGCCGATCACCATCATGAAGGGCCCGAGCGGCGGCTGGATGATCCAGGATGCCAAGGGTGGCAAGGCCAAGATCACCATTGCCGACGTCAACCAGTCGAACGGCGTGATCCACGTGATCGACAGCGTCCTCATGCCCTGAGGCTGTCGAGGGGTCTCGCGCGCTCCCCCCTTTGGGCGAGGCCCCGGCCCGCCGGCGACCCTCCTTGCCGGCGGGCCTACCCGTTTACAGACCGAGCCATTCCAGCGGCGAAGGCAGGTCGAAGGTCGTGTAGTCCACCTGCAGCACGCGGCGATGGCCGGACGCACTGCTCGTGGCCGACGCATGGAGGATGGGCGTGTGATAGGCCCAGATATCGCCTGACTCGGCGACGCACGTCACGGTGCCGCATGCCGCGACCGCCTTCGCGATTTCCGCTTCCGGCACGCGCCCGAGCCGATGTGAACCGGGGGCGACAAGGAGCGGCGCGTTATCCTCCAGCACCGGATCGAGATGAATCCGCACCGTCACCATGGAGTCGAGGACAGCGAAGGGCGGCTCGACATGGAGCAGGCCCTGCTTGGTCGACCACGGGCCATAGCCGGGAATATCCGCGCGTGCACGGACGGCGATGGTGCGATCCTGATGCCAGCCCAGCGCCCAGTTGTTCGCCGGGCTCTTGTCGAACCAGATCGCGCGCACGGGCCGCGCTGCGGGGCCCAAATGTTCAGCGGCGGCCGCGCCCAACGCATCGGATGTGAGCAGTTCGGCGACACCATTTACGCCATGCAGCCGCAGCCCGGCCCTGTCTGCCGGCAGGGCCTCCGCCAGCGCCCATAGTCGGTCAAGAAAAGGGGCGGCCGCACCGGCAAGGTGCGCCGCCCCATCGCGTTCGAAATCGAGCGTCACGCCTGGCTCAGAGCTTTTCGGTCAGCTCCGGCACCAGCGTGAACAGGTCGCCGACGAGGCCGATGTCCGCCACCTGGAAGATGGGGGCGTCCTCGTCCTTGTTGATCGCGACGATCGTCTTCGAATCCTTCATGCCGGCGAGGTGCTGGATCGCGCCCGAGATGCCGACCGCGACATACACCATCGGCGCGACGATCTTGCCGGTCTGGCCGACCTGATAGTCGTTCGGCGCATAGCCTGCGTCCACCGCCGCGCGGCTGGCGCCGACCGCGGCACCCAGCTTGTCGGCCAGCGGGTCGATCAGCGCGTGGAACTGCTCCTGCGAGCCCAGCGCGCGACCGCCCGAGACGATGATCTTGGCGCTGGTCAGCTCCGGACGCTCCGACGTCGCAATCTCCGAGCCGGCAAAGGTCGAGAGACCCGTGTCGCCGGCTGCCGCAACGGCTTCCACCGTGCCGCTGCCGCCGGCCGCGGCCGCCTTGTCGAACGCGGTGCCGCGCACGGTGATCACCAGCTTCTTGTCGCTGGTCTGCACCGTGGCGATCGCGTTGCCGGCATAGATCGGCCGCGTGAAGGTGTCCGGACCCTCGACCGAGAGGATGTCCGACAGCTGCATCACGTCGAGCGCGGCGGCGACGCGCGGCGCCACGTTCTTGCCCGTGGTGGTTGCCGGGAACAGCACCGCGTCGTGGTCGCCCATCAGCTGAACGACCAGCGGCGCGACATTCTCGGCGAGAAAATGCTCATAGGCCGCATCGTCGGCAACATGGACCTTGCCCACGCCGGCGATCTGCGCCGCCGCCTCGGCCACCGCCGAGACGCCCTTGCCGGCGACGAGCAGATGGACTTCGCCCAGCTTTGCCGCCGCGGTGACGGTGGAGAGCGTCGCGTCCTTGACGCTCTGATTGTCGTGTTCGACCCAAACCAGCGTCTTCATCACGCGACTCCCATGCCCTTGAGCTTCTCGACCAGTTCGTCGACCGAACCCACCTTGATGCCCGCCTGGCGCTTGGCCGGCTCCACGACCTTCAGGGTCTTGAGGCGCGGGGTGACGTCGACGCCGTAATCGGCGACGGTCTTCTTCGCGACCGGCTTGGTCTTCGCCTTCATGATATTCGGCAGCGTCGCATAGCGCGGCTCGTTGAGGCGGAGATCGGTGGTGACGATCGCCGGCAGCTTGAGGTCGACGGTCTCGAGACCGCCGTCGATTTCGCGGGTAACCTTCACGCGCTCGCCGTCGATCTCGACCTTGGAGGCGAAGGTGCCCTGCGCCCAGCCGAGCAGCGCGGCGAGCATCTGCCCGGTCTGGTTCGAATCGTCGTCGATCGCCTGCTTGCCGAGGATGATCAGCCCGGGCTGTTCCTCTTCGGCGACCTTGGCGAGCAGCTTGGCGACCGCCAGAGGCTCCACCTCGTCGTCGGTCTGGATCAGGATGCCGCGATCGGCACCCATGGCGCGTGCGGTGAGCAGCACATCGGTCTCCGCCTTGGCGACGCCGATGGTGACGACGACGATCTCAGTCGCCGCGCCCTTCTCCTTCAGCCGCACCGCTTCCTCGATCGCGATCTCGTCGAAGGGGTTCATGCTCATCTTGACGTTCGCCAGATCGACGCCCGTCCCGTCCGCTTTCACGCGGGGCTTCACGTTGTAATCAAGCACGCGCTTGACCGGTACCAGGACCTTCATTCGCATCCTTCCTGTCTGCCAGGGTTTCTCCCCGGACAATTGGGTTACGTTTACGCGAACGTCAACCGCTCGCAAGCGATTCGGCGTACGCCTGCATCAGCGTGCCGAAGGATTCCGAAGGCGGAAATTTTGGATAGCTGTACGAAGCGCCCGTCGCGGCCCAGGGCAGCGCCTCCTCGGTCCACGTCTCGAAGAGGGGCGGGGCGGACATCGGCGCATCGAGCATCGTCGCGCGGATGTTCACAAAGGCATCGAGGCCCTCGGGCCGCGTGAACAGCCAGCTCTTGCAATGGTCGCAGTGGAAATGCCGGCTGGCGCCGTGGAGGCCGCCGATCACCGGCGCGCCTTCGATCACCGCGAAGCGTTCCGCCGGGTAGAGGCCGCTCAGCGAATAGGCGCTGGCGGTCATGCGCTGGCAGCCGGTGCAGTGGCAGGCCATGGTGACGAGCGCATCGCCCGTCACCCGGAACCGCACACGGCCGCAGCGGCAGCCGCCTTCGACCGTCTTCACAGCCGAGGCGGCCGCGTCGCTCACGCCGCGTTCTTGACCTCCGCCACGATCTTCTGGGCGGCATCGCCCAGATCGTTGGCGGCGACGATCGGCAGACCCGAATTGGCCAGGATGTCCTTGCCCTGCTGCACGTTGGTGCCCTCGAGGCGGACGACCAGCGGCACCGCAAGGTTCACTTCCTTGGCAGCCGCAACGATACCCTCTGCGATGATGTCGCAGCGCATGATGCCGCCGAAGATGTTGACCAGGATGCCCTTCACCGCCGGATCGCTCAGGATGATCTTGAACGCCGCGGTGACCTTCTCCTTGTTCGCGCCGCCGCCGACGTCGAGGAAGTTGGCCGGGAACATGCCGTTCAGCTTGATGATGTCCATCGTGGCCATCGCCAGGCCGGCGCCGTTGACCATGCAGCCGATGTCGCCGTCGAGCTTGATATAGGCGAGGTCGTACTTCGACGCCTCGAGCTCCATCGGATCCTCTTCGGTCTCGTCGCGCAGTTCCATCAGGTCCTTGTGGCGGAACAGCGAGTTCGAATCGAAGCCGACCTTGGCGTCGAGCACCATCAGCTTGTTGTCGTCGGTGACGGCGAGCGGGTTGATCTCGATCTGCGAAGCGTCGGTGCCGAGGAAGGTGTCGTACACCTTGCCGGCCAGGCTCTGCGCCTGCTTGGCGAGATCGCCCTCGAGGCCCAGTGCCTTGGCGACGGCGCGGCCGTGGTGCGGCATGTAGCCGGTCGCGGGATCAACGTCGAAGGTGTGGATCTTGTCCGGCGTGTCGTGCGCGACGGTCTCGATGTCCATGCCGCCTTCGGTCGAGACGACGAACGCGACTCGGCCGGTGGCGCGATCGACCAGCAGCGCGAGGTAGAATTCCTTGGCGATGTCGACGCCGTCGGTCACGTACAGGCGGTTGACCTGCTTGCCGGCTTCACCGGTCTGGATCGTCACCAGCGTGTTGCCGAGCATCTCGGTCGCGGCGTGACGGACTTCGTCCTCGGTCTTGGCGAGGCGGACGCCGCCCTTGGCTTCGGCCGGCAGCTCCTTGAACTTGCCCTTGCCGCGGCCGCCGGCATGGATCTGCGCCTTCACGACATAAAGCGGCCCAGGCAGCTTCTTCGAGGCTTCGACGGCCTCTTCGACGCTCATCGCGGCAAAGCCGGCCGGCACGGGCACGCCGTACTTCGCGAGCAGTTCCTTGGCCTGATATTCGTGGATGTTCATGGGAGCAGTCCGCCTTTTCAAGGGAACGGGGAAAGGATCGCGCCCGCCTAAGCACAGCGCGCGCGTGAAATCCACCCTTTTAGGGATTATTGCGATTGCGAATTGGTTGCAACATGGGGCGTTATCCGGATGGAGCGCGAAGCCATAGGCGCGGCGGGCTTACCATCTCGTGAAGCGGGGAGGGGGGATTCACCCTCCACATCATACCATCGTCATTCCCGCGAAGGGGGAATCCATTTGCCAGGATGCTGGGGCAAAGAACCGCGGCTTCAGCACCAACGGATCCCCGCCTTCGCGGGGATGACGGTTGGTGGTGGGGTATCGCGGTGCAATCTACGCGCGGGCGTCTTCCGCCGCGTACCAAAACAGCCCCTCCCGCTCGGCAAAGCGGGAGGGGAACACGCCTCAAGCCTCGGTGCGGGCCTTTACGATCTTGCCAGGCTTCGCGGGCGGTTCGCCCTTGGGCAGCGCGTCGACATGGTCCATGCCCTCGATCACTTCGCCCCAGACGGTGTACTGGCCGTCAAGGAAGGTTGCGTCGTCGAGGCAGATGAAGAACTGCGAATTGGCGCTGTTCGGGTTATTCGTGCGCGCCATCGAGCAGATGCCGCGGACGTGCGGCTCCTTTGAGAATTCCTGCGCCAGGTCGGGCTTTTCCGAACCGCCCATGCCGGTGCCCGAGGGATCGCCGCCCTGCGCCATGAAGCCGTTGATCACGCGGTGGAAGATCACGCCGTCATAGAAGCCTTCGTCGGCCAGGCCGGCGATGCGCGCGACATGGTTCGGCGCGAGATCGGGACGTAGGCGGATGCGGACGTCGCCGGTGTCGAGCGTGAGTACGAGCGTAGTGGGTTCGGCCATGGGGCACCTCTTCTCTAAAACTGCAGCGAAGCCCTAGGCGGTGCGCTGCCGACTTGCAAATCCCCGCCGAGGGTGGCAGCGCCCCCGGACAAGGCCGCAGCACGGGAGGTCGGACGGTGAGCGAGACCGAACTGCAGGAAGAGGCCGCCGCGCCCGAGAGCCAGCTCGACGAGGATGATCGGCTAAAGCCCGAATTCGTCAGCGCCGTTCTGGAAGCGGTCGACGAGGGCGATAACGAGGCCGCGCATATGCTGGTCGCGCCGCTCCACCCCGCTGACATCGCCGACCTGATCGAGCTGGTGCCGTCCGAGCGGCGCGCCGACGTGGTCACCGCGATCTCGGACCTGATCGATGGCGACGTGCTCGCCGAGATGAACGACTGGGTGCGCGAGGCGCTGGTCGATGCGCTCGAACCGCACCAGGTGGCGAACCTCGCCGCCGAGCTCGATACCGACGACGCCGTCGCGATCATCGAGGACATGGACGTCGAGGATCAGCGCGAGGTGCTCCGCGCGCTCGACCCCGACGATCGCGCCGCGATCGAAGAGGCGCTGTCCTACCCGGAGGAATCCGCCGGCCGCCTGATGCAGCGCGAGCTGATCGCGGTGCCCGAGCATTGGACCGTCGGCGACGTGCTCGACTATCTGCGCGGCAATGACGAACTGACCACCGATTTCTGGGAAATCTTCGTCGTCGATCCCTCGCACAAGCCGATCGGCACCTGCGAGCTCTCCTGGATCTTGCGCACCCCGCGCGGCATTACGATCAGCGACGTGATGAAGCGCGAGCAGACGCTGATCCCGATCGACATGGACCAGGAGGAAGTGGCGCTGCGCTTCCAGAAATACGCGCTGATCTCGGCCGCGGTGGTCGATCTCAGCGGACGGCTGGTCGGCATGATCACGGTGGACGACATCGTCCACATCATCTCGCAGGAGGCCGGCGAGGACATTCTCCGCCTGTCCGGCGCGGGCGAGGGCGACATCAACGAGCCGGTGCTGCTGACGGTCCGCACCCGGCTGACCTGGCTGTTCGTCAACCTCGGCACCGCGATGCTCGCCGCCTCCGTGGTCGGGCTGTTCCAGGGCGAGATCGCCAAGTTCGCGCTGCTCGCGGTGCTGATGCCGATCGTCTCGGGCATGGGCGGCAATGCCGGCACCCAGACGCTGGCGGTGGTGGTCCGCGCGATCGCAACCAACCAGCTGACCGAGTCGAACACCTTGCGGATGATCTGGCGCGAGCTGCGCATCGCCGCCGCCAATGGCGCGACGCTGGGGCTGGCGATCGGGGCGGGGACGATGCTGGTCTATGGTATTCCCTGGCTCGCGGTCGTCATCGCGTCGGCGATGGTGATCAACAATGTGATCGCGGGGCTGTCGGGGGTGTTGATCCCGGTGACGCTGGATCGGCTGCGCGTCGATCCCGCCGTGTCCTCGGCGGTGTTCGTCACGATGATGACCGACGTGATGGGTTTCTTCTCCTTCCTCGGCCTCGCGACGCTGGTGGGGCTGGGCGGCTGACTTGATCGCGGGGTGCCGACTGCCCAAATCGGGGGCGTGCCACTCCATCTCACCAAGGTCGCCTTCGCGTGCGACAGCGTCGATTTCCTGCAATCCCGGCTGGAGGCGCGCGCGGCCGCGGGCGGCGTCGCGTTGACCACGCGCTATTTGCCCAAGCGGCACGCGGAGATCGATGGCGGCTCGCTGTTCTGGATCCTCAAGCACCAGCTGATCGGCCGCTCCCCGATCCTCGGCTTCGGCGAGGCCGAGGGCGGCCGCACCGCGATCCTGCTCGAGCCCAAGTTGGTGCTGGTCCAGGCAAGGCCCAAGCGGGCGCACCAGGGGTGGCGCTATTTGGAAGATGCCGATGCGCCGCGCGACCTGGGCGATCTCGACGGCGGTGCGGACGAGCTGCCGCCGGCGCTGATGGGCGAGCTGGCGGGGCTGGGGTTGCTGTAATGCTTTTCTTCTTAAGCCCCTCCCCTTCAGGGGAGGGGTGGGGGTGGGGCTGTGTCTCACCGAGAACGACTTACGCTCTGGAATCCCTCCACCCCCAAACCCTCCTCCAAGGAGGAGGGGCTAAGGTTTGCTTACACCGCTTCCGCCCGTAGCGGGCGGCTGAGCAGCGCGTCGATCACCTCGGCCACAGGCGCGCCTTCGAGCAATGCATTGACCGCCAGCGTCACTGGCATCTCCACGCCCGCTTCCGCCGCGGCCTCGCGCAGCACCGGTGCGGTGAAGGCGCCCTCGGCCACGGTCTTGCGGTCCGACAGCAGCTCGGCGGCGCTGCGCCCCTGACCGAGCCCGACGCCCAGCGAGAAATTGCGCGAATTGGTCGAAGAGCAGGTCAGTACCAAATCGCCCAGCCCCGAAAGCCCGGTGAGCGTCTCTGCCTGCGCACCCCGCGCGAGGCCGAAGCGCGTCATCTCGGCAAAGCCCCGCGCGATCAGCGCCGCGCGCGCATTGAGGCCGAGCCCGGCACCCTCCACCACGCCGCAGGCGATGGCGAGCACGTTCTTCACCGCCCCTCCGATCTCCGCGCCGATCACGTCGGCCGAGGCATAGGGACGGAAGGCAGGCGCGCCGAGCCGGTCGCTCAGCCGCGCGCGAAGGTCGGCGTCCTCGCACGCCAGCGTCACCGCCGTCGGCTTCCCCGCCGCGACTTCGTGCGCGAAGGTGGGACCGGACAGCACCGCGATCGGCGCGTCCGGCGCGACGCTGCGCGCCACTTCGCCGACCAAGAGGCGGGTGCCTGCCTCGATTCCTTTGGCGCAGAGCACCAGCGGCGTTGCACCCACGGTCATCTCGGCCAGTACTGAACGAACATGCTGCGCCGGCGCCACCACCAGCAGCGCGTCGCAGCCGGCAAGGTCGCTCAGGCTACCCGTCGCGTGGATGCCCGGCGAGAGCGGCACGCCCGGCAGGAACTGTCGGTTTTCGTGGTCCGCGTTGATGCTCGCCACCACCTCGGGCTCGCGCGCCCAAAGCAACACCGCCGCGTCGCCGCGGGCCGCTACCTGCGCCAGCGCGGTGCCCCAGGCGCCGCCGCCGATCACCCCGATCTTCATGCCTTTACTCCGGCGCCACGCACCTTTTCCGCATCCGGGTCGAGCGGCCAGCGCGGCCGCGCGGGCACGTCGAGCGGGTCGGTAAGGCCCTGGGCGAAGCGCTCGGCGCCGGCCCAGGCGATCATCGCGGCATTGTCGGTGCACAACCACAAAGGCGGCGCGACGAAGGGCAGGGCGTGCTCGCCGGCGAGCGCCTCCAGCGCGGTCCGCACCGCCGTATTCGCCGCGACGCCGCCCGCGACGACCAGCGCCGTGGGCCGCGTGACCGCCAGCGCCAGCCGGGTGCGATCGACCAGGCAATCGACCACCGCCTGCTGGAACGAGGCGGCGAGATCCTCGGCGCTATAGTCGTTGACCGCGCGCGCGACCGCGCTCTTGAGGCCCGCGAAGGAGAAATGCGGCTCGCCCGAGCCGACCAGCGGACGCGGCAGCGGTACCGCCTTGGGGTTGCCACGTTCGGCGGCCTTCTCCACCGCCGGGCCGCCCGGAAAGCCGAGGCCGAGCAGCTTGGCGGTCTTGTCGAACGCCTCGCCCGCGGCGTCGTCGATCGTGGTGGCGAGCCGGCGATAGTTGTTGACGCCCTCGACCAGCAGCAGCTGGCAATGCCCGCCCGAGACGAGCAGCAGCAGATAGGGAAATTCGAGGCTCCGGTCGCCGAGCCGAGGCGAAAGGGCATGCCCCTCGAGATGGTTCACCGCCACCAGCGGCTTGCCCGCGGCGAGCGCCAGCGCCTTGCCGGTGACGAGGCCCACCATCACCCCGCCGATCAGCCCGGGCCCCGCCGTCGCGGCGATCGCGTCGACATCGGCCAGCGTCACGCCCGCCTCCTCCAGCGCCGCCTCGATCAGCGGCCCCAGCATCTCGACATGCGCGCGCGCGGCGATCTCGGGCACCACGCCGCCATAAGGCCGGTGCGCCTCTTCCTGCCGCGCCAGCTTGTGCGCGCGGATCGTGCCGTCGCTTTCCACCAGGGCCGCCGCGGTTTCGTCGCAGCTCGATTCAAGTCCGAGGATGAGTGCCATGCTTCCCATCTAAGCCGCTTGGCGGCAGGGTCCAGAGGCTCAGGGCGTTTGGATCCGCGAAGACCCCCATTGCCCTCGCTTTCGTGCCACCCTAGCACCTGCGGCATGACTGCACTTCGCATCGGCACGCGTGGCTCGCCGCTCGCCCTTACCCAGGCCCATATGGTGCGTGATGCGCTCCAGGCCGCGCACGGCATCGCGGGCGAGATCGTTGTCGTCCGCACCACGGGCGACAAGGTGCAGGACCGGCCGCTGGCCGAGATCGGCGGCAAGGCGCTGTGGACCAAGGAACTGGATCGCGCACTGTTGGCGGGCGAGATCGACTGCGCGGTGCATTCGATGAAGGACGTCGAGACCATCCGCCCCGACGCGATCGCGATCGCCGCGATGCTCCCCCGTGCGGACGTGCGCGACCGGCTGGTCGGCGCCGACTCGCTCGCCGCGCTCAGGCCCGGTGCGGTGATCGGCACCGCCTCGCCGCGTCGCGCCGCGCAGGTGAAGCGCCACCGCCCGGACGTGACCACCGTGCTGTTCCGCGGCAATGTCGATACGCGGCTCGCCAGGCTGGCGGCGGGCGAAGCGGATGCGACGCTGCTGGCTTCCGCAGGGCTGGAGCGGCTCGGGCGGTTCGATGTCGGCCACATCATGCCCACGAACGTCCTGCTGCCCGCCCCGGCACAGGGCGCGGTAGGTATCGAGGCGCGCGCCAATGATTCGCGGATGCTCGGGCTGCTCGCCACGATCGACCATCCCAAGACCCGCGCCTGCGTGCTCGCCGAACGCGCCCTGCTCGCCGCGCTGATGGCGGACTGTCATTCGCCGGTCGCCGCGCTGGCGACGATCGAAGGCGCGATCCTTACCATCGAGGCCGAGCTCTACGCCGCCGACGGGAGCGCGCACGTCCATGGCATGATCGAAGGCGCACCCGAGGACGCGATGCTGCCCGCGACGCTCGCCCGCGACCTGCTCGATCGCGCGCCCGAGGCCGTGCGCGCGCTGTTCGCCGGATGAGCCGCGCCATCGCGGTGCTGCGGCCCGAGCCCGGCAACCGAATCACCGCCGCCGCGATCGAGGGCCGCGGACGCACCGCGATCCGCCTGCCGCTGTTCGCAACACGGCCGCTGGCATGGGACGTCCCCGACGCGGCAGCCCATGACGCGCTGATCCTCACCAGCGCCAACGCGGTGCGCTGGGCGGGCGAGGGGCTCGGACCGCTGCGGGGGCTACCGGTCTGGGCCGTGGGCGAGGCGACCGCTTCCGCGGCCCGGCGCGCCCATCTCGATGTCGTCGCCGTCGGCGATGCCGGCGCCGCGGCGCTGGTGGCGGAGGCCGAGGCGTCGGGCGTCCGCCGCGCGTTGCACTTGGCAGGTCGCGAGCGGACGCTGGAGGCGGGCGGCATCGTCGCCGCGGTGCTCCCGGTCTATGCCAGCGAAGTCCTCGCCGTCACTGCCGAGCAGGTCGCGGCGCTGGATAGCTGCGTCGCGCTGGTCCAGTCGGCGCGCGCGGGTGCGCGGCTGGCGGAGATCGTGCCCGATCGCGGCGCCGTCATCCTGGCGGCGATCAGCGAGGCGGCAGCGAAGGGCGCCGGCACCGGCTGGCGGGCGACCGCGATCGCGCCGCGCCCCGAAACCGAGGCGCTGATCGACCTCGCCATCGCGCTCGCCGATTGACCCGCGGGGCCGGCGCGGCGAAAAGGGCGCCCATGAGCGACGAGCCCCTGGCGCCCGAGCCGGTCCGAACCCTGAGTCCGCGCCGCAACCGAATGATCCCCGTTGGGCTGGGCTTCCTCGCCGGCGTCGCGCTCACCGCGGGCGCGATCGAGCTGGCCGGTCCGCATTTCAAGAGCGCGACAGGCGACGCAACCAAGCCGGCAGCCGCGGCATCGCCCGCGGTCCAGCCGCTAAAGGTGCCGCCCCCGGTGCTGGCGCCTGCGACCGACGTCGCGACGCTCGATGCCCGAGAAAGCCAGCTTGCCGCCCGGCTCGACGCGCTGGAGATCGAGCTGCGCCAGGCGGACGAGAGCGCGCGCAATGCCGCGCAATATTCTACCCAGGCCGAACGGCTGATGGTCGCCGCCGCGGTGCGTCGTGCGGTCGAGCGCGGCCAGCGGTTGGGCACGCTGGAGCAGCAGCTGCGCGCCCGTTTCGGCGAGCGACATCCGCAGGCGGTCGGCGCGATCGTTACGGCCGCCGGCGACCCGCTGACGCTCGAGGATCTTCGCATCGCACTGGATACGATCGCGCCGCGGCTCGGCACCGGGCCGGACGATAGCCTTTGGGTACGCTTCCGCAGCTTCGTCGGCGACCTGTTCGTGCTGCACCAAGCCGGCATGCCGAGCCCGCGCCCGGCCGAGCGCCTCCGCCGCGCCCGTAGCGCGCTGGCCGCCGGCAATGTCGAGACCGCGATCGCCGAAGTGGCGCATATGCCCGGCGCGTCAGTGGCGGAAGGCTGGACCAGCGCCGCCTCGCGCTATGTGAATGCCCGCAAGGCACTGGACGAGATAGAGAAGGCGGCCGCTGCAACGCCGCCCAAACCCCCGGTCGTGGCGCAGGCAGCCGCCCCCGCCCCGGCACCGGAGACACCGAGGAACGACTGAAATGGCAGAGATGGGCCGGTTCGACTGGCAGGATCCGTTCGGGCTCGATGGCGAGCTGACCGACGAAGAGCGGATGGTGCGCGACGCCGCACGAGAGTATGCGCAGGGCGAGTTGCTCCCGCGCGTTACCTCCGCTTATCTGGAGGAGCGGTTCGACCGCGAGATCATGGCGGAGATGGGCACGCTGGGCCTGCTCGGCCCGACGATCCCGGAGACCTATGGCGGCGCCGGGCTCGGCTATGTCGCCTATGGCCTGGTCGCGCGCGAAGTGGAGCGAGTCGATTCGGGCTATCGCTCGGCGATGAGCGTGCAGAGCTCGCTGGTGATGCACCCGATTCACGCATACGGGAGCGAGGAGCAGCGGCGGAAGTATTTGCCCAAGCTGGCGAGCGGCGAATGGGTCGGCTGCTTCGGCCTGACCGAGCCGGATGCCGGCTCCGATCCCGCCGGGATGCGTACCCGCGCCGAGAAGATCGACGGCGGCTACCGGATCACCGGCGCCAAGATGTGGATCACCAACTCGCCGATCGCCGATGTGTTCGTCGTCTGGGCGAAGAGCGACGCGCATGACGGCGCGATCCGCGGCTTCGTGCTCGAACGCGGCATGAAGGGGCTCACCAGCCCCAAGATCGAGGGCAAGCTGAGTCTGCGCGCTTCGGTGACCGGCGAGATCGTGATGGACGGGGTGGAAGTCGGCGAAGACGCGCTGCTCCCCAACGTTCAGGGGCTGAAGGGCCCGTTCGGCTGCCTCAACCGCGCGCGCTACGGTATCGCCTGGGGCACGATGGGCGCGGCCGAGGCCTGCTTCCACGCCGCGCGGCAATATACGCTCGATCGCCACCAGTTCGGCCGGCCGCTCGCCGCGACCCAACTGGTGCAGCTCAAGCTCGCCAATATGGAGACCGAGATCGCGCTCGGGCTGCAGGCGGCGCTGCGCTGCGGGCGGATGTTCGATGCCGGCACGCTCAGCCCCGAGGCGATCAGCATCATCAAGCGCAACAATTGCGGCAAGGCGCTCGATATCGCCCGCGTCGCGCGCGACATGCACGGCGGCAACGGCATCTCGGCCGAATTTCATGTGATCCGCCACGCGATCAACCTCGAGACGGTGAACACCTACGAGGGCACCCACGATGTGCACGGGCTGATCCTCGGCCGGGCGATCACCGGCATCGCGGCGTTCTGATGGCGCCCGATCGGCAGCCGGTGCTGGAGGGCGAGCTCGTCCGCATCCGGCCGCTGGTCGCAGCGGACTGGGACGCGCTCTACGCCGTCGCCTCCGATCCGCTGATCTGGGAAGTGCATCCGCGGCCGGACCGTTGGCAGGAGCCGGTGTTCCGCCAGTTCTTTGCCGAAGCGCTGGCCTGCGGGGGCGGCCTCGCGATCGAGGACAAGGGGACCGGCGCGATCATCGGCTCCAGCCGCTACGACTATCATCTGCCCGAAGACGACGAGATCGAGATCGGCTGGACCTTCCTCGCGCGCGCCACTTGGGGCGGCACCTATAACCGCGAGGTCAAGCGGCTGATGCTCGACCATATCCATCGGTACGTCGGGACGGTGGTGTTCCTGGTGGGCGAGCACAATGTCAGGTCACGCGGGGCGATGGCGAAGATCGGCGGCCAGCTGATACCCGGGCGCAACCATCGCGGCGGCGGGCAGGTCTTCTCCGATCACGTCGTCTACGCGATCCGCCGCCCGTGAAGCCGCTCGCCGGCATCAAGGTCGTCGAGCTCGCCCGCATCCTCGCGGGCCCCTGGTGCGGGCAGCTGCTCGCCGACCTAGGCGCCGAGGTGGTGAAAGTCGAGCGGCCGGGGGCAGGGGACGACACCCGCCATTGGGGCCCGCCGTTCCTCCACGATGCCGCGGGCGAGAACCGCGACGCCGCCTATTTCCACGCCTGCAACCGCGGCAAGACGAGCATCGGCATCGACATCGCCACGCCCGAGGGCCAAGCGGCGGCGAGGGCGCTGATCGCCGATGCGGATGTGGTAATCGAAAACTACAAGGTCGGCGGGCTGGTGAAGTACGGGCTCGACGCCGCCAGCCTGCTTGGCCTGAACCCGCGGCTGATCGTCTGCTCGATTACCGGCTTCGGCCAGACCGGGCCCTATGCAGGCCGCGCCGGCTATGACTTCATCATCCAGGGCATGGGCGGGGCGATGAGCCTCACCGGCGAACCCGATGGGGCACCCCAAAAGGCGGGCGTCGCCTATGCCGATATCTTCACCGGGGTGTATTCGGCCGTCGCGATCCTTGCCGCGCTGCACCGGCGCGACGTGGAGGGCACGGGCGCGCATATCGACATGGCCCTGCTCGATACGCAGGTGGCGGTGCTGGCGAACCAAGCGCTCAACTGGATGGCGAGCGGCACGGTGCCGCATCGCATGGGCAACGGGCATGCGAATTTGGTGCCCTACCAGGCCTTTGCCTGCCGCGACGGCGAGCTGATCGTGGCGGTGGGCAATGACTCGCAATTCGACAGGCTCTGCACGATCCTCGCGCTCGATCTGGCAAGCGATCCCCGCTTCGCGACCAATCCGGCGCGAGTCACGAATCGCGACGCGCTGATCCCGCAGCTCGCCCGCGCGATCCTCGATTGGGCCAAGGCCGATCTCTATGAGGCCCTTGAGTCACAGGGGGTGCCTGCTGGGCCGATCAACCGAGTCGACGAGGTGTTCGCCGATCCGCAGGTGATCGCCCGCGGCATGGCGATCGTGCGCGAGGGGCTGCCGGGCCTCGCCAGCCCGATCACGATCGACGGCGAACGCATGGTGGCGGACCGGGCGAGCCCGGCCCGACCTCAGATCGCGGGGTAGCGCAGCCGGCCGATGAAGCGCGAGAGGCTGGGGCGGTTGGTCGTGCGATTGACAAATCCGGCCTTGGCCTTTTCGAAGCGCATGATCCCGTCGATGCGGCGGGCGAGGAAGGCGCGGGTGTCGGCCCATTCCTCGCTCTCGTCCTGCACGAACACGGCGATGGTCGCGGCATAGACGCTGCCGAGGGTCATCCGCTTGGTATAATGGTTATAATCGGTCGCGGTGTCGCCCGCCGCGCGCCACATTGCGTCCGCCGCGCGCCAGCCGAGCTTGCTGGCGCGTGTGAGGTTCTGCGGCATGGCGAGGATCGCCAGCGCCCGGCGCAGCGCGTCGCGATAGGGGGCCAGCAGCGCCAGCCGCGCCTCGACCAGCGCGGTGATGCGCGCGCGGATCTTCATTCCCGCCAGCGTCTCGGGCGAAAGCTCGTCGAGCATCGCGCGGTCGATATGCGCGAACCAGGCGTCGATCATCGCGAGCGGGCCGTCCGAGAAGGCGAGTCGCGCCACGTCGCGGTCGACGCCCATGCCGTCGGCGGTGGCGTCCAGCGCGCGCTGGTTCCAGCCGTCGAAGGCGGCGTTGGCGGCAAGCGACGGGGCGAGCGCCGCGCGCAGTTCGTCGAGGGTGGCGTCGGCGAGATCCATGGATGCTGATCTAGGCGCGAAGCCGCGCCCCGGCAACCGCCTACCCCTTGGGCCGTACCGCGCCTTGGCGCACCAGCACCAGCGCTGCCGCGACCAGCGCCGCGCCGAACAGGTCGGCGGTACCGAGCTTCTCGTCGAAGATGATCCAGCCGAGCGCCGCGCCCACCGCCGGCTGCACCAGCAGCGCGATGCCGATCACCAGCGGCGACAGGTGGCCGAGCGCGTAGATCATGCAGCCCTGCCCGATCAGCTGGCTGACGATGGCGAGCGCGAGCAGCGGCCACCAGAGATGCGGCACGATCTGCTCGCCCATCGCCAGCGCGATCACCAGCAGCGGCGGGATGGTGGCGAGCGAGGACAGCGCCAGCGCGGGCACAGGCCCGAGCGACACCCGCACCCGCGCCATCAGCGCGAAATAGACCGCGTAGAACACGCCCGCGGCGAGGCAGAACAGGTCGCCCGCCAGATGCCGCGAGGAGAGTTCGGCCGAGCGCCCGAGCAGCAGCGCGCCGCCGAGCGCGGCCAGCAGCAACGCCGCGCCCTGCATCCTGCTCGGCCAGGCGCGGGCGATGACGAAGCCGTAGATCGGGAAGATCAGCGACGCCGAATTGCCGAACAGGGTGGAGTTGGCGAGCGTGGTGCGGACGATGCCGATATGCCAGCTCGCCAGGTCCAGCGCGAACACCACGCCGGCGATGCTGAGGATCCACCAGCGCCCGCGTGCCAGCGCGATCGGCTTCTCGCCCATCGCCGTGGCCGCCGCGAACAGGATGGGCGTCGCGATGATCAGGCGCCAGAACGCTGCCGATACCGGGCCCACGTCCGCCATCCGCACGAACAACGGCCCCGTGGCGAGCGCGGCATTCGCGATCAACGCTGCAATGAGCGCGGTCGCAACATGGCTTCGTGCCGGGGTAGTTTTTGTTGTCGATGCGTTGCGCTGCATGGCGCCCTGTAGCGCCCTATCTGTGCGAAGTCACAAGCTGCCAAAGGAAATTCGATGCCCAGCCTGTTCGATCCGATTCAGCTCGGCGCGATCCACGCCGCCAATCGCGTGTGGATGTCGCCGCTCACCCGCGGCCGTTCGACCCGCGGCCATGTGCCGACGCCGGTCATGGTCGACTATTACCGCCAGCGCGCGAGCGCCGGGCTGATCATCACCGAGGCGACCGGTATCAGCCAGCAGGGGCTCGGCTGGGCCTATGCCCCCGGCATCTGGAGCGACGAACAGGTCGAGGCGTGGAAGCCGATCACCGCGGCGGTCCACGAAGCCGGCGGCAAGATCGTCTCGCAGCTCTGGCACATGGGCCGGCTGGTCCATTCGGATTTCCTCGGCGGCGAGCCGCCGGTCTCCGCCTCCGCGACCACCGCCCCCGGCGAAGTGCGCACCTATCCGGCGGAGGATGCCGGCGAGACCAAGCGCCCCTATAGTCAGGCCCGCCCGCTCCGCATCGACGAGATCCCCGGCATCCTCGACGACTACGCCCGCGCGGCGGACAACGCGATCCGCGCCGGTTTCGACGGGGTGCAGATCCATGCCGCCAATGGCTATCTGATCGACCAGTTCCTCCGCGACAATTCGAACTTCCGCGAGGACGAATATGGCGGCTCGATCGACAACCGCATCCGCCTGCTCCGCGAAGTGAGTCAGCGCGTTGTCGACACGATCGGTGCCGATCGCACCGGTGTGCGCCTGTCGCCCAATGGCGAGGTGCAGGGCGTCAACGACAGCAACCCGGTGCCGCTGTTCGAAGCCGCCGCGGCGGCGCTGGACGAGATCGGCGTGGCGTTCCTCGAGATGCGCGAGCCGCGTCCGGGTGGCAGCCGCGGCGAGCCCGACCAGGCGCCGATCCACCCGGTGATGCGCAAGGTCTATCGCGGCGTGCTGGCGCTCAATTCGGACTATGATGCGGAAAGCGCCCAGGCGGCGCTCGATGCGGGCAAGGCCGATGCGATCGCCTTCGGCCGGACCTTCCTCGCCAATCCGGACCTGCCGCGCCGCCTGCGCGAAGGCCTGCCGCTCAATCCGCAGCGGGAGGAATTCTTCTATGTCGGCGGGGCCGAGGGCTATACCGACTATCCAACCGCCGACGAGGCCGCGCTTCAGCCGGCCTGATCGAAGCCGTCGATCCAGCGGGTGCTGGCCGCGCGGAGACGCTCGCGCGTTTTCTGCGGGGTCAGCACCGCTGCAAGGGTGAAGGGAAACCAGGGCCAGAACAGGAAGCTGCCGGTCACCAGCAGCGCGATCAGGATCGCGCCGCCGAAGCGCAGCGCCGCCAGCCGCGCATGGGCGGTGTCGTTGAGCTTGATCGTGCGCGGCGCCCTGGCGTCGAACCAGCTGCGGGTGACGAAGCTGTCCGGCGTGGCCTTCGGACGTTGTATTCCCAAACGCCAAGCCTGCGCACCCCTTCCGCTTGCGGGAGGGGATGATCTCGGGCCGGAACGCTTTCGGCTGCCATCCCCTCCCCCGACCCCTCCCGCAAGCGGAAGGGGGGATTTGGTGTGGGAGACTTCTCGGCCCGTGGCGCGATCGATGACGACCAGCCGCCGGCCCCGCTCTTCGACGCGATAGCGAGAGGGGGGCATGTCCATCGCGTCAGCCCAGCGCCACGCGGCGGGCGCGCCATTGTTCGGCTGTCTGCGCCCAGCGATCGACCCGCAGATGCTCGAGCGGCGCGGGCAGCCGGGTCGGCCCCCCATTCTCCGCGCCGAGGGCCTGCGCCAGCCGGATCGATGCCGTATTCTCGGGATCGATGGTGTGGATCACCTCGTACCAGCCGAGCACCTCGATCGCATAGTCGATCGCGGCGATGGCAGCTTCACGGGCATAGCCCTTGCCCGCCGCTTCGCGCGCCAGGCCCCAGCCGACTTCCAGTCCCGGCCAGCCTTCCGGCGAATGGGGCCCGATACGGCCGATCCATCGGCCGCTCTCGCGCTCGGTGACCGCGAACATCGAGAAACCGCGGATCGTCCAGGCGCCCGCCATGCTGCACAGGCTGCGCCAGGCGGTCCCGCGCGGCTGCACGCCGCCCAGGAACCGCATCACCTCGGGATCGGCATGGAACGCCGCCCATGCGTCGAAATCGCCAGCCGTGTGCTGGCGCAGGATCAGGCGCTCGGTTTCGAGCACCGGCACCTGCATCAGCCGAACTTGGCCTTGAGCGCCAGCATCGCCAGCGCCGCCTTGGCGGCCTCGCCGCCCTTGTCCTTCTGCGCAGGATCGGCGCGGACCAATGCCTGCGCTTCGTTCTCCACCGTCAGGATGCCGTTGCCGATCGCGACGCCGTCCATCGACAGCGCCATCAGCCCGCGCGCGCTTTCGCCCGCGACGATCTCGAAATGATAGGTCTCGCCGCGGATAACCACGCCGATCGCGACGAACGCGTCATAGCGGCCGCTGTCGGTCGCCAGCGCGACCGCGCCGGGGATCTCGAGCGCGCCCGGCACGGTGATCACCTCGGCCTTGTGCCCCGCCGCCTCGATCGCGGCCTTGGCGCCGGCGATCAGCATGTCGTTGAGATGCTCGTAGAAGCGCGCTTCGACGATGAGGATGTTCGCCATTATTGCTCCGGATCCAGGGGACGTTCGCCGACGATCGACAGGCCATAGCCGTCGAGACCGACCAGCGTGTGATGGGTGTTGGTGAGCAGGATCATGTCCTGCACGCCGAGTTCGGTGAGGATGGTCGCGCCGACGCCGTAGTCGCGCAGCTCGTCCATGTCCTTGGGTTCGATCGCGCCGGCGCGCGCCTGCAGCGCCAGCGTGAACTGGTCGGGGCGCGGCTTGTTGATCACCACGATCACGCCCGAGCCTTCCGTGCCGATGATCTCCATCGACTTGCGCAGCATGCCACCGCGCGGACCGTCCTCGCCGAACAGGTCGCTGAACGGCGAGAGCGCGTGCATGCGGATCAGCGTCGGCTTGTTCGGATCGATGCGACCCTTGACCAGCGCGATCTGTTCGCTGCCGCTGGCCTTGTTCCAGAAGGTGAGCGCGCGCCAGTCGCCGCCCCAGGGGCTGGTGAAGCTGGCCTCGGCGCGCTGTTCGACGAGATGGTCGTGGCGGCGGCGATAGGCGATCAGGTCGCGGATCGTGCCGATCTTGAGGTTGTGGAGCTGCGCGAAGCCGACGAGATCGTCGAGCCGGGCCATCGTCCCGTCGTCCTTCATGATCTCGCAGATCACGCCGGCGGGGTTGAGGCCCGCCAGCCGCGACACATCGACCGCCGCCTCGGTATGGCCGGCGCGGACCAGGACACCGCCGTCGCGCGCGACCAGCGGGAAGACATGGCCCGGGGTGACGATGTCCTCGCGCCCGCGGCCCGTGTCGATCGCGACCGAGATGGTGCGGGCGCGGTCGGCGGCGGAGATGCCGGTGGTCACGCCTTCCTTGGCCTCGATCGAGACGGTGAAGGCGGTTTCGTGGCGGGTGCCGTTGGCGCGGCTCATCAGCTCGAGCCCGAGCTGGTCTACGCGCGCCTTGGTCATCGCCAGGCAGATCAGCCCGCGGCCATATTTGGCCATGAAGTTGATCGCGTCGGGCGTCGCCATCTGGGCGGGGATGACCAGATCGCCTTCATTCTCGCGATCCTCGTCATCGACCAGGATGAACATCCGGCCGTTGCGGGCCTCGTCGATCAATTCCTCGGGCGAGGAGAGAAAGCCGTGCTTGAGCGCGGCGAGTTCAGCCTTTGGCACGCAATGCCTCCATGCGCTGAAGATAGCGCGCCAGCACGTCGATCTCCAGATTGACCGCCTGGCCTTGCGCCAGCGTGGCGAAGGTGGTGACCGCGGCGGTGTGGGGAATGATGTTGAGGTGGAATTCGACGCCCTCGGGCGTGTCGTCCACCGCGTTGACCGTCAGCGACACGCCGTCGACGGTGATCGAGCCCTTGGGGGCGACGTACGGCGCGATTTCCGGACCCGCCGCGATCACGACATGGTGCGAGCCGTCGATCGCCTCGACCAGCTTCACCCGGCCGATGCCATCGACATGGCCGGTGACGATGTGCCCGCCCAGCTCGTCGCCCAGCCGCAGCGCACGTTCGAGGTTGAGCTTGCGGCCGGCGGTCCACTGGTCGTCGGCGGTGCGCGAGACGGTTTCGCCCGACACGTCGAAGTCGAGCCAGCCGGGGCCCTTGTCGACCACCGTCAGGCACACGCCCGAACAGGCGACCGAGGCGCCGAGATCGATCTCATGGGTGGGATAGGCCGTCGCCACGCGCACGCGCAGGTCGCCCTGGCGCTGTACCGCGTCGATCGTGCCGACATCGCTTACGATTCCGGTGAACATCAGTTGCGCTCGTAGACCTCGAACCGATCGCTGCCAAGCAGTCGAGAGTCCAGCAGGCGCCAGCGATCATGCGCCTCGGACAATGCGGCGAGGCCGAACGCCTCGACCGCGGGTTTGCCGCCGCCGAGCAGGATCGGCGCGCGGTAGAGGAGGAGCCGATCGACCAGGTCGGCGCGTAGGAACGCGGACGCCGCCTTGGCGCCACCCTCCACCATCAGCGTGTCGATGCCGGTCAGATGGCGGATGTCGGCGATGTCGGCGATCCGCTCCCAGCCCGGCGGGGTGGGGCCGGTGGAGGAAAGGAGGGTGCGCCGCGGGGCGCGATCGGCGAGGCCGGGCAGCCGCACGTCCAGTTTCGGGACATCGGCGAGAAAGGTGCCGCGGCCGACCAGGATGCCGTCGTGCCGGGCGCGTTCGAGATGGACATGGGCGCGGGCCTGGGGACCGGTGATCCACTTGCTCTCGCCGGTCGACAGCGCGATGCGCCCATCGAGCGAGGTGGCGAGCTTGAGGGTGACGTGCGGGCGGCCCCTGGCAAGGCGGGTGAGGAAGCCGGCCATGCTGCGCCGGGCCTCGGTCGCCATCAGTCCCGATGCGACGGCGATGCCGGCCTCTGTCAGCCGCACGAAGCCGGAGCCGTCGGTGCGGGGGTCGGGATCGCGCAGCGCGGCGACGACGCGAGCAACACCAGCCGCGACCAGCAGGTCCGCACAGGCCGGGCCGCGCGGCGAGACATGCGCGCAGGGCTCCAGTGTGACATAGGCGGTGGCGCCGCCCGCAGCCTCGCCGGCTTCCGCCAGCGCCATCGCCTCGGCATGGGGGCGCCCGCCGGGCTGGGTCCAGCCGCGTCCGACGATGCGACCGTCGCGGACGAGCACGCAGCCGACATTCGGGTTCGGCGCCGTCCGCCCCTTGCCGCGCTCGGCAAGCCCGAGCGCCACGGCCATCCAGCCCGCGTCGTTCAAATCCCGTGCTTCTTCAGCCAGTCGTCATATTTCTTGAAGTCGGCCTGGCGCTTTTTCTGCCGCTCGAGGAAGGCCGCTTCGTCTTCCTGGCGCTTGGCCTCGTCGACCTTCTGCTTCTCGCGAATTTCCGCTTCGGTGCGGGTGATCGGCCAGCTGTCCACGTAGATGATGTTCTTCTTGTACGGCACCGGCACGTGCGAATCCTTCACGAACACCACGATGATGCCGAAGGTGATCGCCAATGCGAGCATCATGAACCAGAGCTCGTGCTTCTTGCGCGTCGCGAGATAGCCGCGAAGGTCGCGCAGCGCCTTGAGCGGCGAGATGTACTTGAGGAAGGTCATCGGCCCCGCAAGATAGGGACGCGGGGGCTCCAGGGCCAGCCCCCGCGTCCACGCCGCTGGGATCGGAGGGCGATCAGCGGGCGTCTTCGATCCGGAACCGGACGGTCATGGTCTTCCAGCTTTCCTCAGGCACACCGCCGCGGGCGGCGGGGCGGAAGCGCCATTTGCCGAGCGCCTGGCGCCGGGTGACGGCAAAGAAGGCGTCGCTGGTGGCGCTGACCGGCTCCACCGCCTTCACCCGCCCGTCGGCGCCGATCAGCACGCGCAGGGTGACCAACCCGTCGCGCTGGGCGCGCATTTCCTGCGCGGGATATTCGGGCTGGAAGTCCTGCGCGTAGCGCGGATCGGTGGACGCGCCGATCAGTGCGGGGACGGGCGTGGGGGGATCGATCGTGCGGACCGGACCTGAATCGGCCGGCTTCTCGATTGGCGGCAGCGCGTCGCTGATCTTGGTCGTGGTTTCGATGTTCGTCGTGCTGTTCGACTCCACCAGCGGCTTCGGCGCGACCGGCGGCGCGGAGGTGCGCGGCTGCACCTTCTCCACTGGCTTTGTCTCGTCCTCCGGCGGGGGCGGCGGACGGTCGCGCACGTCGATCGGCTTCATCACCACCGGCGGGTCCTTGAGCACCACGATGTTCGGTGCGGCCAAGATCATCCCCGCAAGAATGGCCCCATTGATGGCGAGCGCGGCCCCGAAGCTGACCGAACGCGGTGCACTGGCATGATAGCGAGTATCGGCATGCATCACCTTGCACTCCTTCTCCAACACCGGTCTATGAACGCCGGATGAAGGTGATGGTACAACGTCACATTATGATCGTAAAGTACCAAGGGTGCAGCGCTGGCACAGGGGGAAGCGGCGATGCCCTCTTTGCGTCACGGAAACGTCGCACTAAAGGGCGCGAGCATCGGGACATCGCGACGCGGCACGGGAGGCCACGCACCTATGAAACTCATGGCCGGCAATTCGAACCTGCCGCTGGCGAGCGCCATCGCCGACTATCTGGAAATTCCGCTTACCCAGGCGAACGTCCGCCGCTTCGCGGACGACGAGATCTTCGTCGAGATTCTCGAGAATGTCCGCGGCGAGGACGTCTTCGTGCTCCAGTCGACCAGCTATCCGGCGAACGACAATCTGATGGAGCTGCTGATCATGATCGACGCGCTGCGCCGCGCGTCGGCCAAGCGGATCACCGCGGTGCTCCCCTATTTCGGCTATGCCCGCCAAGACCGGAAGCCGGGCCCGCGCACGCCGATCTCGGCCAAGCTGGTCGCCAACCTGATCACCACCGCGGGCGCCAACCGCGTGCTCTCGGTCGACCTGCATGCCGGGCAGATCCAGGGTTTCTTCGACATCCCGACGGACAATCTGTTCGCGGCGCCGGTGATGTCGGCAGACATCCAGACGCGCTTCATCGACAAGCAGTGGATGGTCGTCTCGCCCGACGTCGGCGGCGTGGTGCGTGCGCGCCAGCTCGCCAAGCGGCTCGACAACGCCCCGCTCGCCATCGTCGACAAGCGGCGCGAGCGTCCGGGCGAATCGGAGGTGATGAACATCATCGGCGAGGTGAAGGACCGCTTCTGCATCCTGATCGACGACATCGTCGATTCGGCCGGCACGCTGTGCAACGCCGCTGCGGCGCTTAAGGCGGCGGGAGCCGAGGACGTGGTGGCGTACTGCACCCACGGCGTGCTTTCGGGCGCGGCGATGGCGCGCGTCGCCAAGTCCGAGCTGCGCGAGCTGGTGATCACCGATTCGATTGGTAACCACGAGATCGTCGCGGCCGGCGAGAAGGTCCGCCACCTCACCATCGCCCCGCTGATCGCCGAGGCGATCCGCCGCATCGCGGACGAGAGTTCGGTTTCCAGCCTGTTCGACTAATCCCAGATCCTCCCCGGCACGGGGAGGGGGACCATTCGCAAAGCGAATGGTGGAGGGGGCTCTCCGCAAGCGAGTCCGGCGTTGAAGCCCCCCTCCACCACCGCCTTCGGCGGCGGTCCCCCTCCCCGTTCCGGGGAGGATCTTAGGCCTTCGCCACCGCCTCCCACAGCAGCGCGCCGCCCACCGCGATCATCAGTACATAGATCGCCGTGTAGAATCGCTCGGGCGACACCCGCCGCACCAGCCACACCCCCGCCAGCGTCGACGCCAGCGCGAGCGGGAACAGCACCGCCGAGGTCAGCAGGTTCGCGCGCGTGAACTGCCCCAGCGCCCAATAGGCGGGCACCTTGATCCAGTTGGTCGCGGCGAAGAAGATCGCGGTCGTCCCCACCAGCCGGTCGCGCGGCAGGCCCCGCGGCAGCACCCAGAGCTGGAAGGGCGGCTGCCCGGCATGGGCGATCTGGCTGGTGAAGCCCGAGGCGATGCCGAACAGGCTGCCCACCCATTCGGGCCAGCGCGCCGCCATCGCCGGCGTCGACCGCCCGCTCGTCCAAAGCCGGTAGATGCCGAACAGGATCGAGATCGCCCCCACCGCGGCCAGCACCAGCACCGGCGACACGCTCGCGGCAAAGCCATAGCCGAGCGCGATCCCCGCCATCGATCCCGGCAGCATCCACGCCACCAGCCGCCAGTCGACGGTGCGGCGGAACGCCCAGACGCTCACCACATCCTGCAGGATCAGGATCGGCAGCGTGATCGCGGCGGCGCGCACCGGATCGATTGCGAGCGCGAGCAGCGGCAGCGACAGCGCGCCCATGCCGGCGAATCCGCCCTTGGACAGGCCGAGCAGCAGCACGGCGGGCATGGCGAGCGCATAGAAATGCCAGTCGGTGATCATGCGCCCGCTTTCGCAGGGCAGGTTCGGATTGCAAAGCGCCGAACCCATTCTACGATTTCCGCATGGGAGAGGATCGTACCGGCCAGATCGCGGTGCTGTTCATATCGAAGCGCACCGCCGCCGACGACGCAGGCTATGCCGAAGCGGCGACCGCGATGGACGTGCTGGCGGCGCAGCAGCCCGGCTATCGCGGCGTCGAATCGCAGCGCGGGGAGGCGGGCGTGGGCATCACCATCAGCTATTGGGCCGACGATGCCAGTGCGATTGCCTGGCGCGACCATCCTGCGCATGCCGCGATCCGCGCGCAGGGCCGCGAACGCTGGTACGAATGGTATGAGGTGATCGTCACCCGGGTCGAGCGCGGCTATCGGTGGCGCCGGGCATGAGCCGGGCGATCGATCGCGATTTCGCGCTGCTGTTTGGGGTGATGCTGATGATCGCCGCGGGCAACACCGCGCTGCAATCGATCCTGCCCGCGCTCGGCCGCGAGCTGCACGCGGCGGACAGCGCGGTGGCGGCGGTCTTCTCGGTCTCGGCGCTGCTGTGGATGCTCACCGCACCCTATTGGGCGAATCGATCGGAACGCGCCGGACGGCGCAGGATGGTACTGCTCGGCATTGCCGGCTTTACCGCCTCGCTCGGGCTGTGCGGGCTGTGCCTCGCGCTCGGCATCAACGGCGTGCTGAGCCCCTTCGCCACCTTCGCCGCCTTCGTCGTCGGGCGGATGCTCTACGGCGCCTTCGGATCGGCCGCGCCGCCGGCGGTGCAGGCGATCGTCGCCGCGCGCACCAGCCGCGAGGAGCGGACCAAAGCGCTCACCCTGCTCGCCTCCGCCTTCGGGCTGGGGACGATCCTGGGGCCCGCAGTCGCGCCCTATCTCGTCATGGGCCATCTCTGGCCCGGCGGGCCGCTGATCGGCCTCTCCGGCCCCGCTTTTGCCGCCAGCCTGGTCGGGCTGGTGCTGCTGGTAGCGGTCCTGCGGCTGCTGCCGGCAACCTCCGGCGCGATCGAGCATGGCGCGGCACCCAGCTATCCTTCGATCGGCGGGCAGGGCACCGGTGCCAATGTGACGGCTGCGATGGGCGAGCATGTCGAGCATATCCGCACCTTCGATCCCCGCGTGCGCCCCTGGATGATCGCCGGGCTGGTCACGGGCCATGCCCAGGCAATGACCGGCCAGGCGATCGGATTCCTGATCATCGACCGGCTGGCGCTCGCCCCATCCGCCGCGCTGGAGCCGACGGGGCTGGTGCTGATGATCGGCGCGGGGGCCTCGCTGCTGGTCCAATGGGGGCTGATCCCGCTGCTCGAGCTCAAGCCGCGCGCGCTGATTCTGGCGGGGGCGGCGCTGGGGGCGATCGGCTGCGGTATGACCGCGATGGCGGGATCGCTCTACGGAATCGCGCTCGGCTATGCGACGATCGCGCTGGGCATGGGCTTCGCGCGGCCCGGCTTCACCGCCGGCGCCTCGCTCGCGGTGGGACCGCATGCGCAGGGCTCGGTGGCGGGGCGCGTAACGTCGATCAACGGCGCGGCTTTCGTGCTGGGACCGTCGATCGGCGTTGCGATGTACGAATTCTGGGGCGCGCTGCCCTATCTGGTCGCCGCTAGCGCGCTGGTGCTGCTGTTCGGCTATGGCTGGATCGCGACGCGCGGGGCCTCGCACGCCCCTGAGCCGCGCGCATCTGCCGGCTAGCGAATCAGGCCCGTTCGGGCGGCCCCTGCGTCTCGACCAAGTCCACGACCTCAAAGGCATAGCCCGCCCAGCCGCGCTGGCGGGCAGCCTCTTCGGTCGCGGCCCGCTTGCCGGTCGCCTCCTTCAGCGACTTGGCATGCCCCCAGAAGACCTCGGTGCGGCCATTCCCCAGATCCGCGACGATCCGCCAATAATGGGTGAAGGGCGCGGCGGTCGGGCCGATCGTCTTCACATAGCCGTCCGCCAGGGTGGCCGTGAGATATCGTTTGCGCTTGGCCATTGCATCCTCGCTGGCGATCGGCGGCACGCGATCCGCCCGGCGTTCCATGCCTGCCGCATTGCGGAGTCGGCGGCGTAGCGATTTCGGAAAGGCCGGAAAGCCGTTTGGATGCCCCGTGAGGATTCGAACCTCAATTGACGGAGTCAGAGTCCGTAGTCTTACCTTTAGACGACGGGGCACCAGACAGGTCGCGCCAGATAGGGGGATGCATCGGCGCTGTCAACGCGCAATCGTGCGCTCGCCTTGCGCTGCCATCGTTGCTCGTCTAGCCTCGCATCCAAGCACCGGCCGGGCCGTTTTGGTTTGGTGACGGAAGAAGATAAGTGAGTTGATGCTATGGGGGATGGCTCCGCCAGAATGCCCCGCGGGAGGCGCGTTTCCGCCGCCCGCAACGCCCCGCCTCCGCCGGCCGCGAAAGGCCCGGCACCACGCTGGCCCGAAGCACGCCATTATGCGGCGCTGGATCTGGGTACGAATAATTGCCGGTTGCTGATCGCGCGTCCGCAAGGCTCGGGCTTTGCGGTGATCGATGCGTTCTCGCGAATCGTCCGGCTTGGCGAGGGGCTGGCGACGACCGGTCGCCTGTCGGACGCGGCGATCGAGCGCACGCTCGCGGCGCTGCGCATCTGCGCGGAAAAGCTCAAGCGCCGCAACGTGGCGCTCGCCCGGTCGGTGGCGACCCAGGCCTGCCGCCAGGCCGAGAACGGCGCCGAGTTCATCGAGCGCGCCTATCGCGAGACCGGGATCGCGCTCGACATCATCACGGCGGAGGAAGAGGCGCGGCTCGCCGTGCTCGGCTGCCATGCGCTGCTCGAGCCAGGCGACGGGCCGGCGTTGGTGTTCGACATCGGCGGCGGCTCGACCGAGCTGGTGCTGGTCGATTCGCATGCCCCCATCCCGCGCATCCTCGACTGGCACAGCGCGCCCTGGGGCGTGGTGTCGCTCAGCGAGGCGACCGGGCAGAGCAAGGCAGTGGGTGCCGATGCCCGCGCCGCCGCCTATGCCGATATGCGCGCCCGAGTGCGCGAGAGCTTCGCGCCGTTCGTCGCGCGGCTGCGCCAGCCCAAGGGCACGCGCAGGCTGCTGGGCACCAGCGGCACGGTGACGACGCTGGCCAGCGTGCATCTCGGGCTCGCCTCCTATGACCGTTCGGCGGTCGACGGGCTGATCGTGCCGAGCGCGGCAATGCGCGAGGTCAGCGCGCGAATCGCAGCGATGAGCGTCAAGGAGCGTGCCCAGGTGCCGTGCATCGGGAGCGAGCGGGCCGATCTCGTCTCGGCGGGCTGCGCGATCCTGGAGACGATCCTCGACATCTGGCCCGCCGAGCGGCTAGGCATCGCCGATCGCGGCATTCGCGAAGGCATCTTGCGGCGGCTGATCGGCGGCGCGCCCTTATAAGGTTGTGAGGAACAAGCGATGAGCAGGGGCGGTGGCCGCGGCCATGTCCGCGTGCGCACGGCGCGCGGCCGTACGGCGCAATCGACGCGCTGGCTGGAGCGCCAGCTGAACGACCCCTATGTCCGCCGGGCCAAGGCCGAGGGCTATCGCAGCCGTGCGGCCTACAAGCTGACCGAGCTGGACGAGAAGTTCGGCTTTCTGAAGGGCGCCAAGCGGGTGGTCGATCTCGGCGTCGCGCCGGGCGGCTGGACGCAGGTGGTGCGTCGCATGCTGCCCAAGGCGGCGGTGGTCGGCATCGACCTGCTGCCGGTCGATCCGATCGAGGGCGCCACGCTGCTCCAGATGGACTTCATGGACGATGCCGCGCCCGATCGGCTGATCGAGGAGCTGGGCGGCGCGCCCGACCTGATCCTGTCGGACATGGCGGCGAACACCGTCGGCCATCCGCAGACCGATGCGCTGCGCACCATGGCGCTGGTCGAGACCGCGTTCGACTTCGCGCTCAAGACGCTGGCGCCGGGTGGCGATTTCGTCGCCAAGGTCTTCGCGGGCGGTGCCGATTCGTCGCTGATCGCCGAGATGAAGCGCGCCTTCACCACGGTGAAGCACGCCAAGCCGCCCGCCAGCCGCAAGGGCTCGGTGGAATGGTATGTGGTGGCGCAGGGGTTCAAGGGGCGCAGCGCCCCCGAGCCCGAGCCCGAGCAGGAATAGCAATAGCGTATCCTCCCCCGCCAGGGGGGATACGGGTTAGGGAACGCCATGACGAGGTCGGCGTACACGGAAGCGCTCGTGCAAAGCGGTGTCCTTCAGCATCTCGCCGCGTTTGACCCACATGTCGCAGGCACGCCGCCACTCGGCCTCGACCTGCCCGACAGCGACATCGACATCCTCTGCCACGCCCCCGATTCGCACGCCTTCGCCGCAACGGTCTGGGCCGCCTATCGCGACCGGCCCGGTTTCGCGATGTGGCAGTGGCAGGGCAGCGATCGCCCTATCGTCGCACGCTTTCGCTGCGCCGGCTGGCTGTTCGAGCTGTTCGGCCAAGCCCGCCCCGTCGCCGAGCAGCTCGGCTGGCGGCATTTCGCGATCGAGCAGCGGCTGCTTGCGCTGGGCGGCGAACCGCTCCGCGCCGCCGTGATGGCGCGCCGACACGCGGGCGCCAAGACCGAGCCTGCCTTTGCACAGATACTGGGCCTCTTGGGCGATCCCTATGCTGCGCTGCTTACGCTGGAGCAGCTCGATCACGAGACCCTGCGCACCCGGATCGGCGCCCAAACAAAAAGGGCCGGCGTTTCCGCCAGCCCCCTTGTCGTTCGCTCGATCGAAGGCGATCAGCCCTCGTAGTCGCCGCCCAGATTCTGGTTGCGCGGCGGGGCTGCGGCGGTGAGGCGGAGCGCCTCGGCCTGGGCCTGGATCGAACCGACTTCGTCGGGCGCATCCTCGTCGTCGACGCGGACACGCTGCAGGCTCGACACCACGGCTTCCTGCAGATGGTCGGGACGCACGGTCTCTTCGGCGATCTCGCGCAGGGCGACGACCGGGTTCTTGTCGCGATCGCGATCCAGCGTCAGGTCGGCACCGCCGGAAATCTGCCGCGCACGCTGCGCAGCAAACAGCACCAGGTCGAACCGGTTCGGAATCTTGTCGACGCAATCTTCGACAGTGACGCGCGCCATCCTGTTCTTCCTTAGATGTCAGGGCCGGGAAAGACCGGCCAGTTAGGGGCCGAGCCCGCAAATGTCAAGAAATCCCGCCAGGGCCGCGCGAGGGAGCGCGATGCGGCTTCGATCGTTACGCAGGTTCACCCACCGGAGGCTTCCCGCGCGATGGCACCCTATGCCGATCCAGAACCGCTTGCCGAGGGCATGGCCGCCGGGCATGCCCGGGCGATGCCGCCGCTCGCCCAGCCCAGCTTTACCGTCGACGGCAACCGGCTGACGCTGCTGCCCGAGGGGCCCGAGCGGATGCGCGCGCTGCTGGCGCTGATCGCGAGCGCCCAGCGAACGCTGCGCGTGCTCTATTATATCTATCTGGACGACGAGGCCGGCGCGGCGGTCCGCCAGGCGCTGCTCGACGCGGCGGCGCGGGGCGTGCGCGTCTATCTGATCGTCGACGGGCTCGGCAGCGAACATGCCGAGGGCAATGATTTCTTCGAACCGCTGCACGCCGCGGGCATCGATGTCTGCCGTTTCGTGCCGCGCTGGGGGCGGCGCTATCTGCTCCGCAACCATCAGAAGCTCGCGCTGGCCGACGAGGCGCGGGTGATCGTCGGCGGGTTCAACATCGAATCGAGCTATTTCGGCACGGTTGCCGAGCAGGCCTGGCGCGACATGGGGCTGCTCGTGGAGGGGCCCGCCGCCGAGCGGCTGACCGGCTATTTCGATTCGCTCGCCGCTTGGGCGAAGCGGTCGCGCGCGACGCTGCGCTCGCTGGGGCGGACCCTCAAGGCGTGGAGCGAGCCCGAGGGGGATACCCGCTGGCTGCTCGGCGGGCCAATGCGGCGGCTGTCGCCCTGGGCGCGGGTGGTGAAGCACGACATGGAGCGGGCGAACCGGCTCGACCTGATCGCGGCCTATTTCGCGCCGAGCCCGGCGATGCTGCGGCGGCTCGACAAGGCGGGGCAGCGGGGGCAGGTGCGGCTGGTGCTGCCGGCGAAGCTCGACCATGTCGCGGCGATCTGGGCGGCGCGCTTCACCTATGCGGGGCTGCTGCGCAAGCGGGTGGAGATTTACGAGTACCAACCGACCAAGCTGCACACCAAGCTCTATGTGATCGACGATGTCGTCCATATCGGCTCGGCGAATTTCGACATTCGCAGCATGTTCCTCAACCTCGAGCTGATGCTGCGCGTCCGCGACCCGGCCTTTGCCGCGCATGTCCGCGGCTATGTCGACGGCGAGATCGCGCAGTCCGAGCGGATCACGCCGGAGCTCTACAAGGCGCGGACTGGGTGGTGGACGCGGGTGAAGCAGTTCGGCGCGTATTTCGTGATGGCGGTGCTCGATTATAACGTCACGCGGCGGCTGAACTTCGGCGACAAGGGGCCCGTCGAGTCCTAGACAGTGACCGCGAGCGGCTCGACATCCACCGAGACGTGCATCGCCTGCGCGCCCGAGCCGAGCACGATGCCGTCGATCGGGGCGATGTCGGCATAGTCGCGGCCGATCGCCATGACGACATGATCCTCGGCCATCCAGATGCCGTTGGTGGGATCGACGCCGACCCAGCCGAGATCGGGCCCGCACCACAGCAGCACCCAGGCATGGGTGGCGTCCGCCCCCACCAGCCGCGGCTGGCCGGGTGGCGGCAGCGTGCGCAGATAGCCGGAGACATAGGCGGCGGGCAGCCCTGCGGCGCGCAGGCCGGACAGCATGATCTGCGCGAAATCCTGGCAGACGCCGCCCCGCTTGGCGAAGGCCTCGTGCGGCGGCGTGTCGACCAGGGTGGCGGTGGGATCGAAGGCGAAGTCGCGCTGGATGCGCCGGGCGAGCGCGATTCCGGCGTCGAGAATGCCGCGGTCCTGCCGCAGCTCCTCGGCGCACCAGGCAGCGATGTCGCGGTACAGCGGGATCAGCGGCGAGGGGAAGAGATAGGCGGCGGGACCCGCCGGCGAGGGGTCGCGGCTGTCGCGCGCCCAGGCGGCGATCTGGGCGATGGTCGGGTCGCCGGCGACCGGGATCGGGATCTGGCGGTCGACGCGCACCCGCGCGCGGCTCTCGATCGTCAGGCTGCGCGCCGCATGCTCGACCACCAGCCGCACCACATTGGCAAGCCCGGCCTCGGCGCGTGCGGGATAGGTGCGGCCGCCCGGCTGAATGCTCAGTGCATATTCCTCGACCCTCTGCCCGGACCAGAGGATCGGCTTCAGCCGCAGATTACAGCGCGCGAAGGCGACCGGCTGGGCATAGTCGAACCGCGTCACATGGCGGATATTGTAGAGCATCATGCGAGGACGAGCCCCGCGGCACGCAGCGGCTCGGCCCCGTGGAGGAAGTAGCGGCGGGCGATCGCCTCGGACACGCTCCACAGCCGTGCCTGGAGATCGGTTAGCCAGGCATCGTCGATCGCGGTGGCGCGGGCGGTCACCAGCGTCGCGGCGATGCTGCGCGCCTGCTCCTGCTGCGCCTCGGCCAGGCCGTCATCAGAGAGGACCGGCAGCGCGTTGAGGTGCGCCGAGATCGCCGCCGCCTGGAAGGCCAGCCCGCGCGGATTGCCGGGATCGAGCGCGAGCAGGTCGAGCACCGGCACGCGCGCGATCCCGGTGAGGTAGCGCTGGCGATAGCTGATCTGGCTGTCGGCTAGGTCGAGCAGCGTCGAGAGGTCGTCGGCCGTCGCCTGGGCGCCGCCGAGCGCGCGCAGGAAGCCGATCGTCGCCAGCGCACGCTCGATGCGGCGGCCGAGATCGTGGAAGCGCCAGGCATCGGTGCGCCCCATATGCTCCCCCGCCTGCCCGGCCAGCGCCGAATAGCGCCGCTGGAGCGAGCCGGCGCGATCGAGCAGCACCCCGCGTTCGGGAAACGGCGCGTCGAGCAGGCGGATCATGTCGGCCGAGAGCCGGTCGCGCGAGACCGCGCCGATCGAGCGCGCCTGCCGGTTGATCGCGCGGACGCTGGTCCAGCCCTCCGTCGATTCGAGCGCGGTGCGGGCGAGTTGGTTCAGGTCCTGCCGCTTGAGGCCGCGCGGGGCTGGCGCGGCGTTGGCGCCCACCACCAGCTGCGCCAGCCGGTCGACCGTGTCGGCCGCGAGCGCCGCGCCCGTATCGGCGCTGATCGAATGGCCGAGCAGGACGCGCAGCACCGAGAGCAGCGCCTCGCCGCGCTCCAGATAGCGGCCGAGCCAGAACATGTTGTCCGCCACCCGGCTGGGCAGCGTGCCGGGGTTGCGGCGCAGCTGGGTCGAATCGCCCGAAGGGAGCAGCGACACCGGCGCCACCGGATCGGGCCCGTGGATGCAGACGTCCGCCGACCAGCTGCCTTCGCCCATCACCGCGGCGCGGGTATCGGCATGCTCGCCGATCCGCGCAAACCCGCCCGGGAGCACCGTCCAGGCGCCCGCCGCATCGCGCGCGGCGAAGACGCGCAGCGTGAAGGGGCGGGGCGCCAGCCGGTCCTCGGCGACGAAGGGCATGGTCGAGAGGCAGACCACCTCTTGCCCCACATAATCCTGCGGCCGGCGGGTCATGTCGTCGCGGAGCGCCGCGCGCGCGGCCTCGTCGAGATGCGCGCCCAGCACCGCCTTGCCCTCGGGCAGGCCGAGCGGCGGGGTGCCGAAGGCGGGGGCGACGACCATCTGGTCGAGATTCGCCGCGACATGTGCAGCCTCGGCCGCCTGGCCGCACCACCAGGTCGCGATATTGGGCAGGCGCAGCGACTCGCCGAGCAGGATCTCGCTGAGCCGCGGCAGGAAGGCGGCGAAGGCGGGTGCCTCGAGCAGCCCCGCGCCCGGCGCGTTGGCGATCACGACATTGCCCGCCACCGTCGCGTCGATCAGCCCGGCGACGCCGATCTTCGAATGCGAATCGAGCGCGAGCGGGTCGAGATAGCGCGGGTCGAAGCGGTGCCACAGCGCATCCACCCGCTTCAGCCCGGCGATCGTGCGAACATAGACGCGGTCGTCGAGCACCGCGAGATCGGCACCCTCGACCAGCAGGAAGCCGAGATAGCGGGCAAGGTGCGCCTGCTCGGCATAGCTGGCGGTGAAGCGGCCGGGGGTGAGCAGCGCCATGCGCGGCTCGGCGCGGCGGCAGGCAGCGGCAATGCCGTCGCGGAAGGCGGCGAAGAAGGGGGCGTGACGCTCGATGTTGAGCCGGCCCTGCAAGCCCCCCAGCGTCCGCGCCATCGCCAGGCGATTCTCCAGCGCATAGCCGGCACCGGCCGGTCCGCGGAGATGATCGGCGAGCACGCGCCAATGTCCGTCCGGGCTGCGGCACAGGTCAAAGGCGACGAAATGGAGGTGGTGGCCGCCCGGTGGCGTCAAATGGGTCAGCGGGCGCAGGAAGAACGGGCTGCCGGTGAGCAGCGCGGCGGGGAGATGGCCGTCGGCGATCAGCTGGTTCGGGCCGTACAGGTCCTGGAGCAGCCGCTCCATCAGCTCGGCGCGCTGGGCGACGCCGGTCTCGATACCCCGCCATTCGGCCTGGTCGATCAGCAGCGGCACCGGGGAGAGCGGCCAGGGGCGCTCGTCACCCTCGTCGCCGATGCGATAGCCGGTGCCGATATCCTCGGCATGGCGATGCGCGCGCTCGCGGGCGATGGTCAGCCCGTCGCCGGCAAGCCCCGCCAGTTCCTCGAACAGCCCGCTCCAGGGGACGCCGGGTTTGGCGCACAGCACGTCGCCGGCGGGCGCATGGCCGCAATAATCGGCGATCCAACGATCGGCGATCGTGCCCGTGTCGAACAATCCCGCCTCGGCAAGGCTGGCCACAGCTGCTTCCCTTCTCTCGGCCGTGGTGATGGGCGAAACGATGGTGCCATGCAACACGGGAGATATGCGGGACTGTCTCAGCCGAGCTTGGCGAGCGCCTCGTCCAGGGTACACAACCCGGCAACGCCACGTGCGTTGCACCCCGACACGGGAAGAATCCGGTCTTGCGGGCCTTTCACGCCGAGGGGTGCTGCGGTGCGGAGCTGCGCCAGCGTCTGCGCGCGGTAGCGGAGGCGGACATAACGCTTGCCCGCCTTGTCGTGCAGCCGCTCCAGCACCAGTGCGCCGCCGGGCACGGGGTCGCCGGCGGCGAAGCCGGGCACCTGCCAATGCACGTCGAACAGCCCGCCGAGATTGGCGATATTGGTGTCGTGGCCGGAGATCATCGTCACCCGCGGGCCGCTGTCGGCCAGCCCGGCACGGACGATTTCTGCCAGCCCCGCGAAGTTCGCCGCGGCGACCACGCGCGGGCGAGCGAGGATGCGGAATTCGAGCGCGTGGAATTCGCCCAGCGCAGTGACGTCCGCGAGCGTCGCGCGGCCCCAGCCGATCTGTGCCAACTTCATGCCCTCGGCCGCCTCCAGCAGCAGGATCTGCGCGGCGGTGGAGGCGCGGTCGATGGCGCCGGTCAGCTTGGGGCGCTTGTCCGCGCGGGCGGGGGCGAGGCCGGTCGGCGTGCCCGACACGCCGCAGCCGGGACGCGGGGTGCCGCACAAGATGGTGTCGATCCGCGCCAGCAGCGGCCGGTAGCGCGCATCGAGCGCGGCGAACCCGCCGGGGCCGACTTCGGCCGCCACCGCCGCATCGGCCTTGGCCGGGTCGAGCGGTGCCTTGCCCGATTCGATCGCGTTGAAGCGCGGGTCCGGCACGTCCTGCGCGTAGTGATCGATGGCGAGGGTGCAGCCCGGTGCGAGCGTCGCCGCCCAGGCCTTGGCGGTTTCGATCGTCCGCTGGTCGCTGTCGGCGACGATTCGGATCGCGGCGGGCACCGGGCAGCCCTTGGCCGGGAGCAGGCGGTGGAAGCGCAGCGCCGTACCGTCGGCTGCACCCAATCGCGCTACCGCCGCTGCACCGTGCGGCGTTAGCCAGCCCGGCTTGGTCGGCCAGTCGGGCCAGCGCTCCGGGGTCACCTCGGGCGGCATCGCCGGGGCCTTGGTGGGCGGACGCACGCCGTGCCGCATCAGCAGCACGACGCGGTCCACCACCAGCGGATCGGCGGGGCGGGTGCCCGCCACCGCCGGGGTTCCAATCGCGAGGGCGAGCCCGAATCCGATCCGCAGTTTCATCGTCCGGTCGTCCTTCAGAAGTGGATCTGCACGCCGCCGCGCAGCTGGGTGCCGTAGCGCTCGCGCTCGACCAGCTGGGTGCGGGTGCCGATATAGCGCCGCCACGGCGCGTCGGTGAGGTTGATCGCATCGCCGAACAGCGTGAACTGCGGCGTCACCTGATAGCTCAGGTGCAGGTCGAGCTGGCCGTTGCCGTCGGTATATTGGTCGGCGGCGGCGGTGGTCGCGATCGTGTCGAGATAGGAGGAGCGGTAGTTGAACGCCACGCGCGCGCTCAGCCCGTATTTCTCGAAGAAGATCTGGGCGTTGCCGACATTCTTCGACTGATAGGCAAGCGGCACGTCGCCCGCGCGGATCGCCCCGGCATTGGCATGGCCCCACACATGGGTGAAGTTGGCCGAGACGCCGAAGCCGCTCAGCACGCCGGGCAGGAAGGTGAACTGCACCTGCACGTTGCCCTCGACGCCGGTCACCTGCTCCGAGTCAGCATTGAGCAGGGTCGTGACATTGGCTGCCGTATAGGTGACGTTGGCGGCGGTGACGTTGGTCTGGCGGCTGGTATTGCTGTAGATCGGATTGTCGATCTGCTTGTGGAAGAATCCGGCCGAGAGGATCGACCCCGGCGCCGGGTAAAATTCCAGCGCCGCGTCATAGTTCACGGCGCGATAGGGCTTGAGGCCGGGATTGCCGAGCGAGAGTGCCGCCACCGCCGGATCGCTGGTGTCGACCAGCACATAGGGCGCGAGATTGGCGTAGTTGGGCCGGCCGATCGAGGTGGTCACCGCGCCGCGCAGCAGCAGGTTGCGGGCAAGCGCGAGTTTGGCGTTCACCCCCGGGAACACGTCGGTGTAGCTGGTATGGCCGAAGCTGTTATAGCCGTCGGCCAGCGTCGAGGCGGCGTTGACCAGCTTGGCCTTCACGTCATCCTCGGTATGCTCGACGCGCACGCCCGGCACCAATGTGAGGCCGCCGAACTGCAGCGTCGCCATCACATAGCCGGCGGCGATCTTTTCCTTCACCGCGAAGTCGTTGGCCAGCGTGTCGCTGACCGTGCCGCTCTTGTCGATCGCCACGGCGTTCGGGTTGGCGTCCAGATACGCCTTGGCCGCGTCATAGTTGATCCGCGTGCCGAAGCCGAACATGCCGTCGTAGAAATCGCTGTCGCCGGGATAGCCGACCGGGTTGGCGAGCGTCCACTTCGCGCTGCCGGTCTTGTAATTGGTCTTGTTCTGATCGTTGACCTTCTCGCGGCTGAGATACTTGCCGCCGAGCTTGAAGGTAGAGCCGTCGCCGATGGCGAGATCGTGGGTATAGTCGAACCGGCCCTGCCACAATTCTTCGTACGTGCTGCGCTGGTCGAAATTGACCTTGCTGTAGGTGAACAGCGACGGATTCGCGAAGGCAGCCGTCGCCGGCGCCAGCGTGTAGGGGTAGGTCGAGGGATCATAGTTGAGCGTCAGCGCGCCCTTGGCGGTGGTGAAGGTGAACTCGCTGCGCAGCGGGTCCTTCTTCTCGGCGCGGGTCCAGTTGCCCGAGACTTCCAGCGTGCCGCTGGCGACCGCGTCGAACTCGCCGCCCAGCGTCACCGACTTGGTATTGTCGTTCTCATTGCGGCGGCGGACGAGGATCGTGCCGGTGCCCTTCAGCGGCGTGCCGAAGCTGGTGATCGCGATCCGGTTCTGGTCGCGCGTCTCGTGGTCCTCGAACTTGGAATAGCTGGAGCGCAGGTACAGCTTCACCGTGTCACGCGCGTGCCAGTCGAAATTGCCGACCACGCCCAGCCGCTTGCGGGTGAGGTTGTATTCGCGCAGGCCGTTGCCGTCGGGAACGCCGGCGGCGTTGAAGGCGGTCGAGCCTTGGTAGTTCTCGCTCTGGATCGGCCGCTCGGAATAGTTGACCGAAACCACCGCGCCGAACTGCTCCCGCGCGCCGAAGCGGCCGCCCAGCGTGGCGTCGAGCTCGTACGGCACCTTGTGGTTGAGCGAGTACCAGCCCTGCGCCGCGCGCGCATCGAGGAAGAAGGGCTTCACGCTGTCGAAACCGGTGCGGGTGCGGATCGCGACTTCGCCGGCGATGGCGTTGGCGTCCTGGCTGGCGAGCAGCGACTTGGTGACCGCGACCGACTGGATCATCGCCGAGGGCAGATCGTCCAGCTTCACCTGGCGACCGGCAGGCTCGGGCGCAGGCAGCGTCTGGTCGTTGAGGGTGACGTTGAGCAGGCTGGGATCGATGCCGCGGACGATCGCATAGCGGCCCTCGCCCTGGTCGTTGGCGACCGACAGGCCGGGCAGGCGCTTGATCGCCTCGGCGACATTCTGGTCGGGCAACTTGCCCACGTCATTGGCGTGCAGCGTCTCGATCACATTGTCCGCGGCGCGCTTTTCGGCGACGGCTTCGCGCTGCGAGGCGCGGAAGCCGGTGACGACGATGTCGGCGGGCACCTCGACCGTGTCCGGCTCGGCCTGGCTGGTCTGGGTCGGGCGCTCTTCCGCGACGATCACGTAGCGGCCGGGGCCGGTGCTGCGTGCGGCGAGACCGGTATGCGCGAGCATCCGCTGCAGCGCCTCGTCGACCGGCAGCTTGCCCGATACCGCGTTGATCCGCCGGCCCCCACCGACGCTGCCCGCAATGAGGATCTGCATGCCGCTCTGCCGCGCGAACAGCAGCACGGCGCTCGTCACGTCCTGTGCCGGAATGTTGAAGCGCTGCACCTGCGCCAGCGCCGGCTCTGCGAGCGTGCTCATCGCCACGACTGCCGTCGCGCCGAGCCAGCGATTCTTCGAGATCATGTCTTCCACCCCAAGGCGCCGGAATGGCGCGGTTCTCGATTGCCTGACGGTGGGCGCGGCGATTTCCTTACCCGTGCGCTACTTTTTTTCGGGCGTGCCGAGCAGGATCGCGTCCGGGCCGATACGCGCCCGGGTGCCGAGGCCGATCGCGGCGCTTTGCGCGAAGCCGGCGGGATCGTCGATGCGGAAGGCGCCGTACAGTTTCTCGCGGGCGAGCGCAGGGCTGGCGAGCGTGATCTGCAACTGGTTGTGGCGGTTGAGCTCGGCGACGGCCTCGCCCAGCGTCTCGCCGTCGAGATCGAGCCGGCCGCTGGTCCAGCCGAGCGCGCGCTCAATGCCGGGGGCGTCGACATGCTCGACCTTGGCGGGCGCGGTGCCGTCGATCGCGAAGCGCGCACGCTGGCCCGCGGCGAGGCGCAGCGTGCGACCGGCGGCGGCCACCTCGACCACGCCTTCGCTCACCAGCACGTCGACGGTGCCGCCCGCGCGATCGGCGTCGACCTGGAAGACGGTGCCGATATCGGTGATCCTCACCGCGCCCACGGTAACCTGGAACGGCGCGGCGGCGTCGTGGCGGACGCGGAACAGCGCCTTGCCGTCGTGGAGCGCGACGGTGCGGGCGCTGCTGCCGATGCGGGTGACGAGATCGCTGCGCGCGTCGACGGCCAGCGAGGAGCCGTCGTGCAGCGCCACCGATCGCACCTCGCCGATGCCGGTGCGGATCGCCTCGCCGCGCGCGGGGAGCAGCAGCGCGGCGGCGGCACACGCGGCGGCGAGCGTGGCACTCGCTCCGCCCAGCCACCAGAATCGGCGCGAGCGGCTGGGATCTTTTGCGACCAGCGTCTCCGGCACCGCGCCACCCAGCAGCACCAGCGTGGCCTGGGCGCGGAGCAGGGCGCCGGCATGCACGGGGTCCGCGGCCAGCCAGCGATCGAGGCCGGGCGGGGCGATGTCGGGCGATGCGTCGATGCGGGCCGCCCAGCGGGCAGCCTCGTCTTCAAGCCGGGATGCGGTGTCGCCGCGGTTCGCCAACGCCTTGATCTTCCTTCTCGAACCGCTCGGTCCGTACCGCGTGCTGGATGCGCCGCAGCGCCTTCTGCACATCGTTCTCGACGATGCTTTCACTTACCCCGAGCCGCCGCGCAATCTCTCTTTGCGGCAACCCCTCGACCCGCTTGAGCGTGAAGATGGTGCGGCATCGCTCGGGCAGGTCGGCGAGCAATCGCTCCACCATCCGCACCTGCTCGCGCGCCGCCACCGCCGCTTCCACGCCCAGTTCCTCTGCCTCGACGAGCCACTGCGCGATTTCCGTAATTTCTTCGAATCGCACGACGCGGGCGCGGCGCAGCTGGTCGCGCCAGAGGTTCTTCACCATCTGCATGAAATAGGCGCCGGGGCGATCGACATGGTCGATGCTGTCCATCGCTGCAAAGCGGCAATAGGCTTCCTGGATCAGGTCGTCGATGTCGGCTTCGGCGACGCCGGCACGGCGCAGCGCGCCGCGTACCTGCGGCTCCTGCGGCACCACATAGCGCGCCACCCAGCGAATGATCTCGGACGAAGCTGTGCGCACGGACCTGCCTTCCCGGAGGTCCCGCTAGGCCGGTCGTGCGAAAGTCTCGTGACGAAGCGGTTACAGATCGGGGAGCGTCTGGTCTGCGGTGCCCCAGCCGCGCAACGCCCGGCTGCCGGCGCGCTCGATCAGCACGGCGGCGTCCTGGATGGTGAAGGCATGGGCGCTGTCGATGGTTCGCAACTCGGTCCAGGTGACGGGGGCGGCGACGGGCGCGTTGGCGCGTGCCCGGGCGACATAGGGGAGGACGGCGGTCGACCCGCGCTGGTTGCGCAGATAATCGATGAAGATGCGCCCCGTCCGGCTCGCCTTCTTCAGATTGGCGGTGAAGCGCTCGGGCTCGGCCTGAGCGAGTGCACGGGCGAAGCGTTCGCAGAAGCTCTTCGCCGCAGGCCATTCGGCCTGCGGCACCAGCGGGACGACGACGTGCACCCCCTTGCCGCCGGAGAGCATCGGCCAGCTGGTGAGGCCGATCTCGGCGAGCTGTTCCTTGAGGAACTCGGCGGCCTTCTTCACCACCTCGAAGTCGAGGCCCTCATCGGGGTCGAGATCGAACACCAGCCGGTCGGGCTTCTCGACATCGGCGACGCGCGAGCCCCAGCCATGGAATTCGATCGTGCCCATCTGCACGCAGGCGAGCATGCCGTCGGCATCGGAAACGTAGAGATAGGGCTCGGTCGACCCGTCCTTCTCGCGGATATCGACATGGTGGACCTGCTCGCCGAAGCTGCCCGCATCGTGCTTTTGGAAGAAGCATTGCTTGGCGCGGCCCTGCGGACAGCGGACCAGACTGATCGGCCGTTCGCCCAACCAGGGCAACGCAATGGGCGCTACCGCGGCATAATAGTCGGCGAGATCACCCTTGGTCAGCTTCGATTCGGGGAAGATCACCCGGTCGCGGCTGCTGATCTTGATCGCGCTGGGCGTCGCTTCGGGCAGCGTGGCCGGTTCCTCGGCAACCACCGCGTCCGCAGCCTTGTCCTCGCGCAGGCCGAGGAAGCTGGCGTGGCGGACGACCTTCTCGGCGGTGAATTCGGCGAAGGCGATCTCCGCGACTAGCTCGGGCTTCACCCAATGCGCGCCGCGCGCCTCCGGGCGGGGGACTTTCGCGGCGGGCTTGTCGGTGGCGAGCGCATCGAGGCGTTCGCGCACCGAGAGCAGCGTTTCGGTGTTGAAGCCGGTGCCGACCTTGCCCGCATAGACCAGCCCCTCCGACCCGTTCACCCCGAGCAGCAGCGACTTGAAGCCTCGCCCGCGCGCGGTGGACGCGGTCCAGCCGAGGATCACGAATTCCTGGCGGTGCGTGCACTTGATCTTGAGCCACGCCTTGCTGCGCGTGCCGCGATAGGGCGCATCGGCGCGCTTCGAGACGACGCCCTCGAAGCCCTCGCGGCACATGCTCTCGAACAGCTTCTCGCCCTGGCCGGTGATGTGCTCGGAGAATCGGATGCGATCATCGGCGCCGTCGATCAGCGCGCGCAGCCGTTCCTTGCGATCGAGCTGGGGGAGGGCGGTCAGGTCCTCGCCACCTTCGGCGAGCAGGTCGAAGGCGAAGCAGAGCAGCCCCTCGCCGCCCGCGGAGATTGCCTCCTGCAGCGTGGAGAAGTCGGGCTTGTCGCCTTTCATCGCAACGATCTCGCCATCGATCAGCGCGCCAGGCGGCAGGGTGGCGGCGGCTTCCGCGATGCCGGGGAATTTCTCGGTCCAGTCGAGGCCCGAGCGCGTGTAGATTTTGGGCCCGCCGCTGCCGGTGGCAATCAGCGCGCGATAGCCGTCGTACTTGATCTCGTGGAGCCACTGGTTGCCGGTGGGAACGGTGTCGACCAGCGTGGCGAGCTGGGGGGATTGGAAGGCTGGAGGCTTAGATCCTCCCCGGGACGGGGAGGGGGACCGCCGCGAAGCGGTGGTGGAGGGGGGCTTCGGCTGGGCTTTGCCCTTTCTGGACCGGCTTCCCTTGCCGGGCTCCCCCTCCACCAAGCCGCTGCGCGCCTCGGTCCCCCTCCCCGTCCCGGGGAGGATCTTGGGTTTCGCGCCCTCGGCAATCTCCTGCATCGTGCGGCCGGTGGTGACGCTGGTGAGACCCGTCTCCACCAGCTCGTCCGTGGCGCCGGCATGCTCGTCGTTGATCTTGCGGAGCAGCCAGTTCTCGGCCTTTTCCTTGCCGCGCGGCTTGAGGCGGATCAGCAGCCATTCGCCGTGCATCCGCTCGCCGTGGAGCACGAAATGGAGGTGGCCTTTCTCCAGATCCTTGGCGCTCTTGCCCGGGATCGGCTCCCAGGTGCCGCTGTCCCACAGCATCACCGTGCCGCCGCCATATTCGCCCTTGGGGATGGTCCCCTCGAAATCGGCATAGGAGAGCGGATGGTCCTCGGTGCGGACCGCCAGCCGCTTCTCGTCGGGATCGAGGCTGGGGCCGCGCGTCACCGCCCAGCTCTTGAGCACGCCGTCCACCTCCAGCCGGAAGTCCCAGTGCAGCCGGGTCGCGTCGTGCTTCTGAACGAGGAAGCGGTTGCCTTTGCCCTTGGCGACCTTGCCCGCCGGCTCCGCCGTCTTGGCGAAGTCGCGCTTGGCATTGTAGCGCGCGAGGCTGTCGGCGTCAGGCACGCTTCTTCGCCGCCGGTTTCTTCGGGGCTGCCTTCTTCGCCGGCGCCTTGGCCTTCGCCGCGGGCTTGGCGTCGCCGGTATTCAGCGACTTCTTCAGCGCCGCCATCAGGTCGACGACGTTCGATCCACGGCTCTCCGGCTTGTCCGGGTCCTCCAGGATCTTGGCGCCCTTGGCCTTTTTCTTCTTCTCGATCAGGTCGCGCAGCGCATCGACATAGCGGTCGTGGAACCCCTTGGGGTCGAACTTGCTCGCCTTCTTCTCGATCAGCGTCTGGGCGAGGTCGAGCAGTTCGGGATCGGGCTCGCTGTCGGGGATCTCGCGGAAATAGCCCTGTGCCTTCTGCACCTCGTCGGCGTAGCGCAGCGTCTCGAGGATGAGCCCACGCCCGCAGGGCTTGAGGCTGACGATATATTCGCGCCCGCGCATCGCCAGCTGGCCAAGCCCCACCTTGCGTGCGCGCCGCAGTGCCTCGCGCAGCACGATGAAGGCTTCCTCGGCAAGGTCATCGGCGGGCACCACGAAATAGGGACGCTCATAATAGAGTACGTCGATCTCGTCGGCATCGACGAACTGGGTGAGCTCCAGCGTCTTGCGCGATTCGAGCTTTACCGCGTCGATCTCGTCCTGCTCGAGCAGGACATACTCGCCCTTCTCGACCTCATAGCCCTTGACGATCTCGTCGGGCTCGACCGCGCCAACGCCGGGCGCCACCTTCTCGTACTTGATCCGCTGGCCGCTCGGCTCGTGGATCTGGTGGAAGGCGATCTGCGCGCCCGATTTGGTGGCGGTGTAGATCTCGACGGGAATCGAAACGAGGGCCAGCCGTATCTGTCCCTGCCAATAGGCGCGCGCGGCCATGCGGAAGTCTCCTCGTTGCAGACCCGATTCAATTCCCCAAAGTTCAGTCTGTTCCGCCCATCGCAACGGCGGCGTTTAGGCTGTAGAGGCAGACCCCATGAGCACCGATCCCTTCGCGCTTTTCCACGACTGGTACACCGAGGCGCGGTCTACCGAACTCAACGATTCCAACGCGGTGGCGCTGGCGACGGCGGACGCGTCCGGCCACCCGTCCGTCCGCATGGTGCTGCTCAAGGGCTATGACGAACGGGGCTTCGTCTTCTACACGAACCGTGAGAGCCGCAAGGCAGCCGAGCTCGCCGCCAATCCCCATGTCGCTTTGCTCTTCCACTGGAAATCGCTGCGCCGCCAGATCCGCATCGAAGGCCCGATCGCCTTCGCCAGCGACGAAGAGTCGGATGCCTATTTCGCCAGTCGCAGCCGCGATTCGCAGCTCGGCGCCTGGGCATCGGACCAGTCGCGCCCGCTCGACAGCCGCGCCACCTTCGAGGCGCGCTTCGCCGAGGCGCAGGCGCGGTTCGAAGGCGGCCCGGTCCCGCGCCCGCCGCATTGGGGCGGCTATCGCGTGACGCCCGAGCGGATCGAATTCTGGCTCGACCGCGAGCATCGCCTCCACGAGCGCCGGGTGTTCACCCGCGCCGGCGAAGGCTGGGCCGAAGGCATGCTCTACCCATGAGCAACCTCGCCCGCCGCGCCGCGATCGCCAGCGTGTGCAGCGCGCTGTTCCTCGGCGCGCTCAAATCCTATGCGGCGGTGAAGACGGGGTCCGTCGCGGTGCTAGCCAGCCTCGCCGATTCGGGGCTCGACCTCGTCGCCTCGCTGGTGACGCTGGGCGGGGTGCACTGGGCATCACAGCCGGCGGATGACGAACACCGCTTCGGCCATGGCAAGGCCGAGGCGCTGGCGGCGCTGTTCCAGGTGGTGATCATCGCCATTTCCGGCTTCGCCATCCTGCTGCGCGCAGTGCAGCGACTGATGCAGAACCAGCTGAGCGCCGATCCCGAGGCGGGCATTGTCGTCTCGGTGATCGCGATCGTCGTGACGCTGGCGCTCACCCAATACCAGCGCGCGGTGATCCGCCAGACCGGTTCGATCGCGATCACGACCGACAGCATCCATTACAGCTCGGACCTCTATCTCAACGCCGCGGTGATTGGCGCGCTGGTCTGCGAAAGCTATCTCGGCCTTCCCGGCGCAGACCCGGTGTTCGGCATCGCCATCGCCCTCTGGCTGCTCTGGGGCGCGTGGCGCGCCTCGGTGGCCGCGATCGACCAGCTGATGGACCGCGAATGGCCCGAGGAAAAGCGCCGCCGCTTCGTCGAGATCGCGGCGACGCATCCCGAGCTCAAGAGCCTCCACGACCTGCGCACCCGCACCAGCGGCAACCGCGACTTCGTCCAGTTCCACGTCGCCATGCGCGCCTGCATGACCATCGCCGAGGCGCATGACGTGGTCGAGCGGCTGGAGGGCGCGCTGAGCGAGGCGTTCCCGGATACCGAGATCCTGATCCATGTCGATCCGGACGGCCATGTGGACGAGCCCGACAATGCGATGGCCGAGACCAATCTGCTGGAGGATGGCGGTTCACAAACCATCGGACAGTAACAACCGGGCCAAGCGCTCCCTATCTGTGCGACCCAACGCCCGAGGAGTCGCCGTCTTGCATGCCCCCCAACCCACCGCCCGGCTTGGCCGCGGCCTGACCTTCGCCATGGCGGCAGCAGCGGGCATCGCGGTCGCCAATATCTATTACAACCAGCCGATGCTGGGCATCATCGAGCGCGACCTGCCCGGCCAGCCGGCGGGCCTGGTGCCGACCGCGACGCAGCTCGGCTACGCCGCAGGCCTGTTCCTGCTGGTACCGCTGGGCGACCTTCACGAGCGCAAGCGGTTGATCATCCTCCAGTTCCTGGTGCTGGCGGCGGCACTGGTCGGCGCGGCGCTGGCGCCCAATGCGTGGATGCTGATCGGTGCGTCGCTGCTGGTAGGGGCGGCGGCGAGCGTGGCGCAGCAGATCGTGCCCTTCGCCGCGCACCTCGCCGATCCGGCGCGGCGCGGGCAGACCGTGGGCACGGTGATGGCCGGGCTGCTCTGCGGCATCCTGCTCAGCCGGACGCTGTCCGGCTTTGTCGGCACGCATTGGGGCTGGCGCGAGATGTTCTGGCTGGGCGTACCGCTGGCGCTGGGCACCGCAGGCATCATGGCATGGCGGTTGCCGCGCAGCGAGCCCGAGGCGACGCTCGGCTATGGGGCGCTGCTCGGCTCGCTGGGAGGGCTTTGGCGCGAGTTTCCGGCGCTGCGGCTGGCGGCGATCACCCAGGCGTTGTTGTTCGCGGGTTTCACGGCTTTCTGGACCATCCTCGCGCTCTACCTGCAGACTCCGCGCTTCAACCTGGGCGCGGATGTGGCCGGGCTGTTTGGCGTGGTCGGGGCGGCGGGTATTCTCGGCGCGCCGCTCGCCGGTCGGATCGCCGACAGGCGCGGCCCGCACCTAGTGGTGCTGATCGGCGCGCTGCTGGCGGTGGCGAGCTGGCTGCTGTTCGGCCTGTGGGTGAGCATCGCCGCGCTGGTGATCGGCGTCGTGGTGCTCGACTTCGCGGTGCAGAGCGCGCTCGTTTCCAACCAGCACATCATCTTCGCGCTGCGGCCCGAGGCGCGGGCGCGGCTCAACACCGTGCTGATGGGTTCGATGTTCCTCGGCGCCTCCGCCGGCTCCGCCACCGCGACGCTGGCCTGGGGCATGGGCGGGTGGACCGGCGTGGCGCTGCTCGGCGGGTGCGTGTCGCTGATTGCCGCGCTGCTGCAGCTGATGAATCGCCGAAAGCACTAACCTAGGCGATTTCGCGGGAACGGCGGCGCGCACGCGTCGTTGGCGGGACAGGAGGAGCGCTGTCCCATGGAAGAACCCGAAACGGGCGCCACCGCACCTGCGCGCGATCAGGGCGGCGCCACCGCTGCGCTGCTGATCATCGACATGATCAACACCTTCGACTTCGAGGGCGGCGACGACCTGCGCGCCCGCGCTGACGCCATCGCCGGGCCGATCCTGAAACTGCGCGATGCCTTTGACGCGGCCGACCTGCCGACGGTCTACGTCAACGATAATTTTGGCGAATGGCATTCGGAAAAGTCGCGGCTGATCGAACAGGGGTTGGACGGCGCCCCCGACGGACTGGCCAAGCTCAAGCCGCGCGAATGCGACTATTTCGTGCTCAAGCCGCAATTCTCCGGCTTTTATGCGACCAACCTTCCGGTGCTGCTGCCCAAGCTCGGCGCGCGGCGGCTGGTGCTGACCGGGGTCGCGACGGATATCTGCGTGCTGTTCACCGCGGGCGACGCGCACATGCGTGACTATGCGCTCTGGGTGCCCGAGGACGCGGTGGCGACGCAGGACGACGATCGCGGCCGCTGGGCACTGGAGATCATCGCGCAGAGCATGGGTGCCGATACCGCCGCGATCAGCGCGCGATCGCCCGACCAGTGGCTCGCCGAGGCCGAACATGCCTGAGCGCAGCGCGCGTCTTCTTCCCCTGTTGCTGCTGCTCGGCGGCTGCAGCGGCGCGAGCATCCTGCGTCCGGGCGGGCCGATCGGTGCAAACAACCGCATCATCCTGCTCGACTCACTGGCGATCATGCTGGCGATCGTCGTCCCCACGATGATCGCGACCCTGGTCTTCGCCTGGTGGTTCCGCGCCGGCAACGGCAAGGCCAAGTACCGGCCGGAATTCGTCTATTCCGGCCGTATCGAGCTGATCGTCTGGTCGATCCCGCTGCTGACCATCCTGTTCCTCAGCGGGCTGATCTGGATCGGCAGCCATGCGCTGGATCCCGCCAAGCCGCTCGCAGAGAAGACGCCGCCGCTCGAGGTGCAGGTGGTGTCGCTCGATTGGAAATGGCTGTTCGTCTATCCCGCGCAAGGGATCGCGACGCTGAACGGGGCGATGGTGCCCGCGGGCGTGCCGATCCGCTTTCGCCTAACGTCGGCAAGCGTGATGAACAGCTTCTTCGTGCCGCGGCTGGGCAGCCAGATCTACACGATGAACGGCATGGCGACGACGCTGCACCTGCAGGCCGACCAGCCCGGCAGCTATTACGGCCAGAGCGCGCATTATAGCGGCGATGGCTTTTCGGACATGCACTTCCGGTTGCAGGCGGTGCCGGTGGCGGAGTTCAACCGCTGGGTATCCGGCGTGAAGGCGGCGGGCGGTCTGCTCGACGGGCGCGCCTATCGCGTGCTTGCCCGGCAGAGCCAGAACGAGCCGCGCAAGCATTGGGGCGCGCTGCAACCGGGCCTGTTCGACATGATCGTCGCGCAACACCTCCCGCCCGCCCCCGGCCCCGAACAGGGCCGCGACGGCCAACCCCAGATTTCTCCCGGAACGGCGGAGTGAAGATGCTCGGTAAGCTCACCTGGTCGGCCATTCCGTTCAGCCAGCCGATTCCGCTGATCGCGGCCGGCGGCGTGGCGCTGGCGCTGTTCGCCGTGCTTGGCTGGGTCACCGTGAAGGGGCATTGGCCGTACCTTTGGAAGGAATGGATCACCTCGGTCGATCACAAGCGGATCGGGGTGATGTACGTGCTGCTCGGCCTCGTCATGCTGTTGCGCGGCTTTGTCGACGCGATAATGATGCGCACCCAGCAGGCGAGCGCGATCGGCCATGCCCAGGGCTATCTGCCGCCCGAACATTACGACCAAATCTTCTCCGCGCACGGCACGATCATGATCTTTTTCGGCGCGATGCCGGTGGTGATCGGGCTGATGAACTTCGTCGTGCCGCTCCAGCTTGGCGTCCGCGATGTCGCCTTCCCCACGCTCAACTCGACCAGCTTCTGGCTCACCGCCTCGGGCGCGCTGTTGGTCAACATGAGCCTGGTGATCGGCGAATTTGCCCGCACCGGCTGGCTGCCCTATGCACCCTTGAGCGAGACGACCTACTCGCCCGGGGTCGGCGTCGATTATTATGTCTGGGCGATCCAGATCTCGGGTGTCGGCACGTTGATGTCCGGCATCAACCTGGTGACGACGATCCTCAAGCTGCGCGCGCCGGGCATGGGCTATCTCCGCATGCCGATGTTCTGCTGGACGGCGCTCGGCGCCAACATGCTGATCGTCGCAGCCTTTCCGATCCTCACCGCCACGCTGGGGATGCTGGCGCTGGACCGGTATCTCGGCTTCCATTTCTTCACCAACGAAGCCGGCGGCAACATGATGATGTTCGTCAACCTCATCTGGGCCTGGGGGCATCCGGAGGTCTACATCCTCATCCTGCCGGCGTTCGGCATCTTCTCGGAGATCTTCTCCACCTTCTCGTCCAAGCCGCTGTTCGGCTATCGCTCGATGGTCGCGGCGACGCTGTTCATCGTTGTCGTGTCGTTCACGGTGTGGCTGCACCATTTCTTCACGATGGGGGCGGGGGCGGACGTCAACGCCGCCTTCGGCATCGCCACCAGCATCATCGCGGTCGGCACCGGCGTGAAGATCTACAACTGGCTGTTCACCATGTATGGCGGCCGCCTGCGCTTCCCCACGCCGATGCTGTGGTCGCTCGCCTTCATGATGACCTTCATCATCGGCGGCATGACCGGGGTACTGCTCGCGGTGCCGCCGGCCGACTTCATGCTGCACAATTCGATGTTCCTGGTCGCGCACTTCCACAACGTGATCAACTCGGGGGTGATCTTCGGCGCCTTTGCCGGCATCACCTACTGGTTCCCCAAGGCGTTCGGCTTCCGGCTCGACGAATTCTGGGGGAAGATGGCGTTCTGGCTGACCCTTGCCGGCTTCCTCATCGTCTTCGGCGCGCTCTACGTGCTGGGGCTGGAGGGCATGACCCGGCGGCTGCAGCATATCGACTTCACCGAATGGGCGCCGTGGCTCTACGTCTCGGTGGCGGGCATCGGGGTGATGATCCTCGGCGTCGCCTCGCAGATCATCCAGATCGTCGTCAGCATCCGCAACCGCGAGGCGTTGCGGGACGAAACCGGTGATCCCTGGGACGGGCGCTCGCTCGAATGGGCGACGACCTCGCCGCCGCCCGCGTTCAACTTCGCGGTGCTGCCCAAGGTACACGGCGAAGAGCCCTATTGGACGATCAAGCGCCAGGCGATCGAGAGCCAAGGTCTTGCCGATGAGCCGAAGTACGAAGCGATCGAGATGCCGCGCAACAGCGCGACCGGCGTCGTCACCGCCTTCTTCGCCACGCTGATCGGCTTCGCGATGATCTGGATGATCTGGTGGCTGGCGGCGCTCGGCTTTGTCGGCGCCTATGCCACCTTCGTGGTCTTCGCCTGGCGCGACCAGGAGGAGAAGGAAATCCCGGCCGAGGAGGTGGCGCGGATCGATCGCGCCCGCCGCGCCGCGCGCCACAAGTGGCTGCGGGAAAATCCGGAGCAGCCGGCATGAGCGCCAAGGCACAGGATCCCTATCGCATCGGCCGCGGCGGCGGGGGCGACAGCAACACCGGCCGCGGCGAGGGCGGCCCGGCGAGCAAGCGCACCACGGTGGGCTATGGCTTCTGGATCTACCTGCTCAGCGACATCATCCTCTTCTCTGGCTTCTTCGCCGCCTATGCGGTGCTCGCCAAACAGACTGCCGGGGGCCCGAGCCCCCACGAACTGTTCGGCCAGGGTCGCGTGGCGCTGGAGACGGCGGCGCTGCTCCTTTCCAGCTTCACCTGCGGGCTGGCCGGGGTCGCGGCGGAGAAGCGGAAGCTGCTGCACGCACAGCTCTGGCTGCTCGCCACCGGACTGCTCGGCGCGGTATTCCTGGGGCTTGAGCTGACCGAGTTCGCCGAGATGATCGGCAAGGGCGCCGGCCCGCAGCGCAGCGCCTTCCTCTCGGCCTTCTACGGGCTGGTGGGCTTGCACGGGCTGCACATCGCGGTGGGGCTGCTCTGGCTGGGCACGATGATGGCGCAGCTCTGGGTGAAGGGCTTCCGGCCGCCGATCCAGCGGCGGCTGATGTGCTTCAACCTGTTCTGGCACGCGCTCGACATCGTCTGGGTCGGCATCTTCACCATGGTCTATCTGATGGGAGTGGCGCCATGAGCGAGCGCGAAATCGACAGCGGCGATACCGCACCCGGCGACGAAGCCGCAGAGGGCGAGGAATTCGCTGGCGGCACCAGCGGCTATGCGGTCGGACTGGCGCTCGCCGCGCTGCTGACCGCGGCGGCCTTCGCGATGGTCAACCTGCCCTTGGTCTGGCGGCCGGCAGTGCCGATGGCGCTGGTGGTGCTCGCCATCGCGCAGATGGGTGTGCATCTGGTCTTCTTCCTCCACGTCACCACCGGGCCGGACAACACCAACAACGTGCTGGCGCTCGCCTTCGGCACGCTGGTCGTGCTGCTGCTGATCGGCGGATCGGTGTGGATCCTGGGGCACCTCGACCACAACATGATGCCGATGGGCCGGCAGATGCACGGTTTCCCGTGATCCGCCGGATCAGCCCATGATGCCGAGCAACGCCAGGATCAGCAGGAACAGCGACGCGATGATGCCGATGAACCAGAGCAACAGGCTGGTCCGGAAAATCGCCGAGCGCCACCCCAGGCCATAGGCCTGCTTCAGCTGCCGGCACATGTGGATCGGCGGTACGAGCAGGGCAATCCAGACCAGGACATCGCGGGGTACGCGCATCGCGGCGAGCAGGGTAACGACGATGAACAGCATCGACATCGCTGCGATCGAATAGGTGACGAACACCGCATGGTCGTAGAGCTTGTACTGCCGCTTCCAGAAGAACAGCAGCCACACGAACGGGATCGAAAGGGGGATCAGCAGCCACGAAAATTTGTAAATGCTGGACTGTAGCTTGTAGAGCATCAGCGACGGATTCTTCTGCCACTTCTCGACACCATGATCGAGCGTGTACCAGCCGGTATTAACATGCTTGATGACGTCGTCGTCGCCCGCAACAGCTTCGATCGGGGCGATCTGTGCGGTGGCAGCCTTGATCGCGGCGATCTCGCGATCGGCCTTCGCGATATCCTGATCCAGTTCGGCGCGACCGCTGTCGCCGGCGGCAAGCTTGTCGCGCTTGGCGATATCCTTCGCGCGACCTGCTTCGCTGTGCTGGAGCGCGCGCTGCAGCGCGGCGGTGGGCCGCGCTGTCGGCGTCTCCAGGTCGGTCGGCATCGAGATACCGAGGATCTGGAAGATCGCGAACATCGTGAAGATCGAGAACAGGAACATCGCCATTGGCGAGACGAAGCGGGCGCGCTCGCCAGCGATGTAGCGGCGGGTCAGGTCGCCCGGCCGCCAGGCGAGCAGCGGCAGCGTGCGCCACATCTTGCCCTCGAAATGCGCGACCCCGTGGAGCAGCTCGTGCCCGATCGCGCCCAGCGAGCGGTGGACATGCCCCGATTGCCCGCATTCGTGGCAATGCGGGCCGACCAGCGCGGTCCCGCAATTCAGGCAGATCGTGCCGTGCCCGTGGCCACCATACCCATGGCTTTCCCCGGCGTGCGGTTCTACCGCATGGCCGAGCATGCCCCCCATTACCAGTTCGCCGGCTGCGTCGAATTCCCCCATGGCGCCCGAGGCTATCAGCTTCGCGACGCCCATGCTAGCATCCGCAACATGGCCGATAGTGACACGCCCGACACCCAGATGCTGATCGCCGACATGGGCCGCCGCGCCCGCGCCGCCGCCACGGTGCTGGCGGCGCTGCCAAGCCCGGCCAAGGCACAGGCGCTGCGCTCGGCCGCCGCCGCGATCCGCGCGTCGCAGGCCGCGGTCCTCGCCGCCAATGCCGAGGACATGGCCGCCGGCAAGGCGAACGGACTGTCCGACGCGATGCTCGACCGGCTGCTGCTCGATGCCAAGCGCGTGGAGGGCATGGCCGCCGGGATCGAAGCGGTAGCCGGTCTGGAGGATCCCGTCGGCAGCGTGCTCGACGAGCGGACGCGGCCCAACGGCCTGGTGCTCAAGCGGCTGCGCGTGCCGATCGGCGTGATCGGCATCATCTACGAGAGCCGCCCCAACGTCACCGCCGATGCGGGCGCCCTGTGCCTGATGTCGGGCAACGCCGCGATCCTGCGCGGCGGCTCGGAAGCGATCCGCAGCAACCGCGCGATCCATGCCGCGCTTGTCCAAGGGCTCACCGAGGCAGGCCTGCCCGCCGACGCCATCCAACTGGTGCCGGTGACCGATCGCGCGGCGGTCGGCGCCATGCTCACCGCCGAGGGGCTGATCGACATGGTCGTGCCGCGCGGCGGCAAGAGCCTCGTCGCACGCGTGCAGGCCGAGGCGCGCGTGCCGGTACTCGCCCATCTCGACGGGATCAATCACAGCTATGTGGATCGCGCTGCCGATCCGGCGATGGCTCGAGACTTGGTCGTCAACGCCAAGATGCGCCGCACCGGCATCTGCGGGGCGACCGAGACTCTGCTGATCGACCGCGGCTTTGCCGATCCTAAACCGATCCTCGCCGCGCTAGCCGAAGCCGGCTGCGAGCTGCGCGGCGATGCCGAGGTGCAGGCGCTCGACCCGCGCGTGCGGCCGGTGAGCGACGAAGACTGGGATACCGAATATCTCGAGGCGATCCTCTCGGTGAAGCTGGTCGACGGCGTGGCGGGCGCGCTGGCGCACATCGCAACGCACAGCTCGCACCACACCGATGCGATCATCACCGAGGATGCGGGAACGGCGGCGCGGTTCCTGAACGGCGTGGATAGCGCGATCGTGATGTGGAACGCCTCCACCCAGTTCGCCGATGGCGGCGAATTCGGGCTGGGCGCCGAGATCGGCATTTCCACCGGCCGCCTCCACGCCCGCGGACCCGTGGCGCTGGAGGGGCTAACGACCTACAAATGGCTGGTCCTTGGCACCGGCCAGGCGCGGCCTTGAACGCGGTGTATCGCTTGTATACATTGTCTGTATGAGCAAGACCGCCGTCATCACGGGTCGTGTTCCGGAAGCGATTTCGGATCAGCTGGATCGTCTGGCAGAGCGGATGGACCGGTCGCGGTCCTGGGTGGTCTCGCAGGCCATCGAGGCGTTCGTCGCCGCAGAGACGCAGTTGCTCGATTCTCTGGACGAAGCCGAACGTCAGATCGATAACGGCGAATTCCGGACGCAGGCGCAGATGGAGGATTTGGTGGCCGAGTTGCGGCGCGGTCCGGCGGCCTGAGTGGCGGACCTTCGATGGGCAAACCTCGCCCTGGCGGATCTCGACGCGATCATGCGCCATCATCAATCCAGCGACCCGGCACTTGGCGTCGAGCTGGTCGAACGCATCGTCGCGGCAGGCGCGTTTCTTGCGGAGCTGCCCGAGGCGGGACCGCTCACGATCCGCGGACGTCGGAAATGGCGTGTACCTAAAACCCCCTATCTGCTCTTCTATCGGGTCACGCCCGATCACATCCGCGTGCTCCGCATCCTGCATGGCGCGCGCGATCTGACTGGACGGCAATGAAACGCATCGGACTTCTTGGGGGCTCGTTCAATCCGGCGCATCGCGGGCATCGGCGGCTGTCGCTCCATGCCCTGCGCGCGCTCGATCTCGACGAAGTGTGGTGGATGGTATCGCCCGGCAATCCGCTGAAGGACAAGGCGGGCATGGCGCCGTTCCAGGCGCGCATGGCCTCGGCACGGGCGATGGCGCGGCATGCGCCGATCCGCCCCACCGCGATCGAGAAGCGGATGAAAACCCGCTATACCGCCGACACGCTCACCAAGCTGCCTCGGCTCTACCCGAATCACCGCTTCATCTGGCTGATGGGCGCGGACAATCTCGCGCAGTTCCATCGCTGGGAACGGTGGCGGCACATCGCCCGTCAGGTTCCGATTGCGGTTATCGCGCGTCCGGGGTATGACAGGGGCGCCCATGCAAGTCCTGCAATGGGTTGGCTGCGGCGCGCTGTGCGGCCCGCAGGCCAGGCGAAACATTGGACGCGATGGAGATTGCCGGCACTTGTGCTGTTGCGCTTCCGCCCCGATCCGACGTCGGCAACACGCCTTCGGGCTGCCGATCCCGCCTGGCACCGGCGATTCCTCGGCACCTCTCCGGATATGGAAAAGGAAGGGCCGGCGCCGTCTCCACTCACTTTGCACAGACAGTCGTTAGACTAGGAGCAACCTTGGCCACTTCCCCCAATATGCAGCGTTCGAACGACGCCGACAGCGTCGAAGCGCTGCATAGGCTCGTGCTCACCTCGCTGGAGGACGATCAGGCGGTGGAAACCGTTTCGATCCCGCTCGCCGGCAAGAGCAGCATCGCCGATTACATGGTGATCGCATCGGGTCGCTCGACCCGGCAGGTCGCCTCGATGGCGATGAAGCTGGCCGATAAGATCAAGGCCGAGCAGGGCCGCACGCCCCGCGTCGAAGGCCTGCCGGCCGCCGACTGGGTGCTGATCGACGCGGGCGATGTGATCGTCCACCTGTTCCGCCCGGAAGTGCGCAGCTTCTACAATCTCGAGCGGATGTGGTCGTTCGAGGGCCAGGCCTGATCTGATCCCGAAGGTCCGCGCGCAATGCTGCTGCACATCGTCGCGCGCGGCCGGATCGGGCGCAGCCCCGAGGCCGACCTGGTCGACCGCTATCTGAAGCGGGTGACCTGGGGCACGCGCGTCACCGAACTGCCCGATACCGGTGGCAAGATGCCGGTGCTCGCCCCCGGCACCCGGGTGGTGATGCTCGATGAACTGGGCGAGAACCTGCCCTCCAAGACGCTCGCGACCCGGCTCGGCGCCTGGCGCGACGACGGGGTGCGCGAGACGCGCTTCCTGATCGGCGCGGCCGACGGATTCGACGATGCCGATCGCCAGGCAGCGGACATGCTGCTCAGCTTCGGCAAAGCGACCTGGCCGCACATGATGGCGCGCGCGATGCTTGCCGAGCAGCTATGGCGCGCGGTCTCGATCCTCGCCAACCATCCCTATCACCGCGAAGGCTGATGGGCCCGGCGCGCGGCCTCGGCATCGCGGCGGCGCTGATCGCGATCGGCGTGACCGGCGTGCTCGCCCAGCCCCAGCTCGACGCTACCCAACAGACCGCGCGCCTGGTGACCGAAGCGTCGCAGGCAGCGCAGGCCGCCGAACGGCGCGCCGCCGAACTGGATCATGCCGCAGCCGGCGAGCGCGATAGCGAAGCCCGCGCCCGTGCCGAACAGGCGGCAGCAGCGCAGCGGATCAAGGCGGCCGAAGCCGAGCAGGCCGCGGCCGAAGCGCGCGTGGCGCTGCTCGACCGACTGCTCGCCCGCCAGCGCACCGCCTTTGCCGAACGCCAGCGACCCGCGATCGAACTCGTCGCCGCGCTGCAGGCGATGGCGCGGCGCCCGGCGGTGCTGGCGCTCGCCCAGCCGGGATCGGCGCAGGACCTCGTCCATGTCCGCGCGACGCTGGCCAGCCTGTTGCCCGCGATCGAAGCGCGGAGTGCCGGGGTGCGGGCGGACCTGGCGCGCTCCGAGACACTGCGCGTCGCGGCGAGCAAGGCAGTCGCCGAGCTGCGCACCCGGCGCACCGCACTCGAATCGCGGCGACTGGCCGCGCTCCAGCTCGAATCCGAGCATCGGCTGCGCGCGATGACGCTGGGCCGCGATGCGCTGGTGGAATCGGACCGCGCCCTGGCACTGGGCGAGAAGGCCCGCGACCTCGCCGCCGAGCAGGACCGCAGCCAGAGTGCCGCGCAGGTGCGATCGGACCTGCTGGTTCTCAACGGCCCGCTGCCCCGGCCTGGCGCCTCGGCCGATCGCGCAACCGGCCCCGGACCCTATCGCCTGCCCGTCACCGGCCAGCTTGTCACCGGCTTCGGCGAGATTTCCCCCGCCGGCGTCCGTGCGCGCGGACCCAGCTTCGCGGTGCAGCCGGGTTCCTCGGTGGTCGCGCCCGCCGCCGGCACCATCGCCTATGCCGCGCCCTTCGCCGGCTATGGCCAGGTCGTGATCGTCGACCATGGCAAGGGCTGGACCAGCCTGATCTCCGGCTTTTCCACGCTGGCCGTTCGCCCCGGCGCCAAGGTCGCGCAAGGCGCAACCCTCGGCAGCGCCGGCCCGCGTATCACCGTCGAGCTACGCCGCCGCGGGCAGCCGCTGGACCTGACCCAATTGCTCGACTGACACCGCGTGCAAATCCCGCTAGTCTCGCCTACATTACCAGGGTCGCCCTTCCGGAAAGTCTCTTGATGCTGCGTTCGTTTCTACAGGTTTCCGCCGCCGTCGGCGCACTTGCGATCATTCCCATCACATCCGGTGCCATGGCGGGGGTCGATACCAGCAGCTATCGCGAGCTCGATACCTTCATGGAAGTCTACAACACCGTGAAGGCGAACTATGTCGAGAAGGTCGACGACAAGACGCTGGTGAAGGGCGCGATCGAAGGCATGCTGGCGGCGCTCGATCCGCACAGCAGCTATGCCGACGGGCTCGATTTCGACAATCTCAAGATCCAGACCGAAGGCAATTACGGCGGCCTCGGTCTCACCGTCACCCAGCAGGACGGCGCGGTGAAGGTGATCGCGCCGAACGACGACGGCCCCGCCGCGCGCGCCGGCATCAAGGCGGGCGACTACATCACCCATCTGGACGGCAAGTTCATCGTCGGCGGCAGCCTGGACGAGGCGATCACCCAGATGCGCGGCAAGCCGGGCACCAAGATCGCGCTCACCATCGTCCGCCCCGGCGCCGACAAGCCGCTGCAGTTCACTCTGACCCGCGAGATCATCACGCAGAAATCGGTGAAGGCCGACGTCAAGGACGGCATCGGCATCATCCGCATCAGCACCTTCACCGCGCATACCGGCGGCGACACCGCGCTGGCGATCCAGGAGATCGACAAGAAGCTGGGCCACAAGCCGCTCGGCTATATCCTCGATCTGCGCAACAATGGCGGTGGGCTGCTGACCGAGGCGATCGGCGTCTCCGACGTGTTCCTCAACCATGGGGAGATCGTCTCGCAACGCGGTCGAGAGAAGACCGATATCGAGCGCTATTATGCCGAGAGCGTTTTCCCGGGCGATCTCGCCAAGGGGCTGCCGGTGATCGTGCTGACCGATGCCGGCACCGCCTCTGCCTCCGAAATCGTCGCCGGCGCGCTGCAGGATCATCACCGCGCGCTGGTGCTGGGCGTACGCAGCTTCGGCAAGGGATCGGTGCAGACCATCCTGCCGATGGGCCCGCACGCCGCGCTGCGCCTCACCACCGCGCGCTATTTCACGCCTTCCGGCCACTCGGTGCAGGAAGGCGGCATCAAGCCCGACATCGCCGTGCCGCAGTTGAGCGATCCCGACTACAAGTCGCGGCCGGAACTGCGCGAGGCCGATCTGCGTCGCCACCTGATCAATATGGAGAAGGTGGACGACAGCGTGCTGGAATCGGACGACACGCCCGATCCGCGCTTCACCGCCACCGCGGACGAGCTGAAGAAGAAGGGCATCATCGACTTCCAGCTCAATTATGCGGTGCAGACGCTTGCCCGGCTGGGCAAGGCGCCGGCGGCGAGTGCTGCCAAGTGAGCCGCATGCCGCGCAACGTGCCGGTGCTCGCGCGCTGGCTGGCGCTGTTGCTGCCGCTGGCGCTGCTCGGCGGGGCGATCGGCTCGCAGTTCATCGGCGGCCTGGTGCCATGCGAGATGTGCGTGTGGCAGCGCTGGCCGCATCTGGCGGCGATCATCGTGGCGGGTCTCGCCTTCTTGGTGCGCGGGCGGCGGCAGGTGGCGGCGCTGGTGCTGCTCGCCGCGCTGCTGATCGCGCTGAGCGGCGCGATCGGCGTGTATCATGCGGGCACCGAATATCATTGGTGGCAGGGCATTACCGAATGCACCGCCGCGCCGCGGCAGGGCTCGCCGATGGAGATGCTCACCCAGGCGCTGCGCGCGCCGATCGTCCGCTGCGACGTGCCCCAATGGACGATGTTCGGAATCAGCCTCGCCGGCTATAACGCCATCTTCTCGCTGGGCGGCGCGGTGCTGATCGCGCTGCTCGCAACGCGAAAGGCAGTGCGATGAGCTGGAAGCCGGGCGATCGTCGGGAAGCGCACGACGCCATGGTCCGGGTGGACCAGGCCGGCGAATATGGCGCGACGCGAATCTATGCGGGGCAGCTCGCGGTGATGGGCGATCGCACGCCCACCGCGCGCACCATCGCCGGCATGGCCAACCAGGAAGAACATCATCGCGCCTTTTTCGACGCGCTGATCGCCCGGCGCGGCGTTCGCCCGACGGTGCTCCAGCCTTTCTGGGACGTGGCGGGCTTCGGGCTCGGCGTCGTCACCGCGGCGCTCGGCCCGCAGGCGGCGATGGCCTGCACCGCGGCGATCGAGACCGAGATCGATCTCCATTATCAGCAGCAGCTCGAGCAATTGGGCGACGAGGATCCGGAACTCCGCGACGCTGTCGCGCGATTCCGCGATGAGGAAATCGAGCATCGCGACACCGCGATCGCCTCGGGCGCGGAAAGCACGCCCGGCTATCCGGTGCTCTCGGCGCTGATCCGGGCAGGCTGCCGGTTCGCGATCGGCGTGTCGAAGCGGATCTGACAGCGGCTATTCAGGCGCGCGGCTTCAGGGTGGCGGGCCAATACAGGAGGAACAGGGTGCTCAAGAGGATCGCCATCATCACCGCGGCCGTTGCGGCGCCGCTGCTTGCCGCCGCGCCGGCGCATGCGCAGAATGCCGTCCAGAACGGCGTGCTGATCATCTACGGCAACGACAAGTGCCCGACCAACAAGAATGGCGAGGAGATCGTGGTCTGCCAGCGGCTGGACGAGGGCGAGCGCTTCCGCATCCCCAAGAACATCCGCGATACCACCCCGACCGATCCGCAAAAGGGCCAATCCTGGGCCGTGCGGCAGCAGGACGCGCTGACCACCGGCAATTTCGGCACCGGCAGCTGCTCGACCACCGGTGCGGGCGGCGGCACGGGCTGCTTCGTCCAGCGTGCGACCGCCGCGCGGGCCGAGCGTCGCGCGCAGAAGAAGGCCGAGACGGACCTGCCGCTGCCCTGATCGGGGTCAGGCCGGCGCGCGCGTGATCCATGCGGGCGCCGGCAGCCGCACCGCATCGGCGATCAGCCACAGCATCGCCACCGCGCGCACGCTCGCGGCGATCATGATGTCCTGCTGGGTGGCATAGGGCCAGGCGTTCGCCAGGCCGGCGAGCCACCAGAATTCGGTGACATAAGCCGCGATGTCGCCGATCACGAACACTGCGATCGGCGTGAGGCGCGGGCCGGTCATCACCAGAAGCGGGAACAGCCAAAGGTCGAATTGCGGCGACCAGACCTTGTTGGTGAGCAGGAACCAGGCGAGCACCGGGGTGAACAGCACCAAAAGCCGCTCGCGATGCTTGCGCCACCCCAACCCGACGATCGCCGTCGCCCCGAGCAGAAATGCGAACGAGGCGGCGAGATTGCGCTGGGCCGTCCCGGTCACCCAGACGCCCTGGTCCGACAGCACCGACCAGGTGGCGGCGACGGTGCCTGGGCGCGCTGCGGAAAAGCGGTAGAATTCGGACCAGTTCTCCGGTGCCGCGAGCGCGACCGGCAGGTTCACCGCCGCCCAGGTACCGATCGCGGCCAGCGCGCAGCGTGCTGCCGTCATCATCCGTATGCGCCAGGCCTGCCCCGGGGCGGTCAGCGCCGCCAGCCCGATCAGCGGCAGCAGCAGCACCGGGAACAGCTTTGCCGCCGCCCCCAGCGCGGCGAGCGCGGCAGCCAGCACCAGTCGCTGTCGGCGCGCGGCAAGCATCGCCGCCACCGCCAGCGTCACCGCGCCCAGATCCCAGTTATGCCCGAGATAGAGGATCAGCGGCGGCGCGCACGCCCAGAGCCACAGCCGCACCCGGTCCAGCCCCGCGCGGACGAACATCGTCAGGATGAGCGCGGCGAGCAGCGCATTGCCCAGCGACACTGCGGCCAGGAAAGTCGCGCCGTCCGCACCCGCGCCGAACAGGCCGCGGGCGAGCGCGCCCTCGATCCAGATTTGCAGCCCGGTGAGCACCGGATATTCCATTGGCGTCTGAAAATAGGGGATCCGCCCCGCGCCGACATGGCGCTCGCCCCAGAAGGGCGGCGCATCGCTGTAGCAGCCGCTGATATACTGGATCGCGCCGGTCCAGCCCTGCGGCATGCAATGCGCCTTGAACAACCAGCCGAGCAGGCACGTGCAGGCCATGCCGAGTGCCAGCGCCAGCACGCGCCCGTCGATCCGTTGAATCATGCCCGAAACCCTCCGATCGGCGCTGCTACAGGGCCGATGGCCGACCGTCCATCTGGACAGCAGGTGTTTGAGAACATAGAAAGAACGCTATGGCGCAACTCGATACCCGTGCAAAGCTGGCGATTCTTGCCGATGCCGCGAAATACGATGCGTCCTGCGCGTCCTCGGGGACGGCCAAGCGCACGTCCAAGGACGGCAAGGGGCTGGGCTCCACCACCGGCATGGGCATCTGCCATGCCTATGCGCCCGACGGCCGCTGCATCAGCCTGCTCAAGATCCTGCTGACCAACAGCTGCATCTTCGATTGCCATTATTGCATCAATCGCAAGAGCTCGAACGTGCGCCGCGCGCGGTTCACGCCCGCCGAGGTGGTCGAGCTCACGCTCAATTTCTACCGCCGCAATTATATCGAGGGGCTTTTCCTCTCCTCGGGGATCATCCGCTCATCCGACTATACGATGGAGCAGATGGTCGAGGTGGCGCGGAGCTTGCGCGAAGACCATCATTTCCGCGGCTATATTCACCTCAAGACGATTCCCGATGCCGATCCGGCGCTGATCCACCAGGCCGGGCTTCATGCCGATCGCCTCTCGATCAATGTAGAGTTGCCCACCGTTGCCGGTCTCAAGCGGCTCGCGCCCGAGAAATCGGCGCCGCAGATCGAAGGCGCGATGTCGGGCATGCGCAGCGCAATCGAGGACGGAGCGGATGCGCGGAAGCGCTATCGTTCGGCGCCGAAGTTCGCGCCCGCCGGCCAATCGACCCAGATGATCGTCGGCGCCGATGCGGCGACCGATGGCGATATCATCGATCGCGCCGCCGGGCTGTACGGCCGTTTCGGTCTGCGCCGCGTCTATTATTCGGCGTTCAGCCCGATCCCCGATGCCAGCACGGTGCTGCCGCTCCAGCGCCCGCCGCTGATGCGCGAGCACCGGCTCTACCAGTCGGACTGGCTGATGCGCTTCTATGAGTATCGCCCGGACGAAGTCGCGCAGGCGGTGGACCCGGCCACGGGGATGCTGCCGCTCGATATCGACCCCAAGCTCGCCTGGGCACTGCGCTTCCGCGACCGATTCCCCGTCGACCTCAACCGTGCCCCGCGCGAGGCGCTGCTGCGCGTGCCGGGGCTGGGGACCAAGGCGGTTGCCTCGATCCTCGCCGCGCGCAAATGGCGGCGGCTGCGACTGGAGGATGTCGCTCGGCTCACCGTCTCGCTGGCCAAGATCCGCCCATTCATCGTCACCGCCGACTGGCGCCCCGTCGCGCTGACCGACAAGGCCGATCTGCGCGCCTGGATCGCGCCCAAAAAGGAGCAGCTGGAGCTGTTCGCCGCATAATGCCGGGCTTGCGAACGACTCGCGGGAGCAACCTAGCGCAGGGCTGCCGGTTGGGGCTGGGAAACCAGGGAGATACCCATATGGCCGACCAGCCCCGCATCTTCGCCGACCTCATCGCCGATCATGATCGCCAGCGCGATCTGATCGCCAAGATCGACACCACTTCGGGCGACAGCGCCGAGCGCCGCGACCTGTTCGAACAACTTCGCCTCGAGCTCCAGTCGCATGCCGCGGCCGAGGAAGAGTCGCTTTACGCGACGATGCTCGCCAACCCCGATCTGCGCGAAGACGCGCGGCATTCGGTTTCCGAGCACAAGGAAGTCGACGACCTGCTCGGCGAGTTGATGGACATCGAGATGTCCTCCTCGGCCTGGCTCTCCAAGTTCCGCGAGATGAAGGACCGCTACCTCCACCATATCGACGAGGAAGAGGAAGAGATGTTCCCCACCGCCGAGAAGGCGCTGTCGTCGGAAGAGGAAGAGCGGCTGGGCAAGATTTTCGAGCAGCGCAAGCCCAAGGAACTGGAGCGCGCCGAAGCCCACCCGCCGGGCGATGAGCGCGAGTAAGCGTTGCGCGCCGTAACGCTAGCCGCCGAGGATGATTTCGAGGGCTGGCGCGATGCGGCGCGGGCGCTGGCCCAAGCGCATGTCGCGCCCCCCGAGGTGGTGTGGCGGGTAGGCGAAGGCGGCGGCGATCTGTTCGCCGCCGAGGCCGCCCCGCCGCCGCCGGTCGCCAGCGGGACGCCTCTGCGCGTTCCCAAGGCGTTCGTGGAGCTGGCGCAGGCGGTCCTCCTCCATTCGGACCCGCAGCGTTTCTCGCTGCTATACACCCTGCTCGCCACCGATCCGCACCGGATCGAGGACCGTGCCGACCCGCTGGTCCGCCGGCTGGAGCTGATGGCCAAGGCGGTGCGCCGCGACATCCACAAGATGCGCGCCTTCGTCCGTTTCCGCGAGCTGGTCGACGAAAGCGGACCGCGCTTCATCGCCTGGTTCGAACCCGAGCATCACATCGTTCGCGCCAATGCCCGCTTCTTCGTCGAGCGGTTCGCGAGCATGCGCTGGTCGATCCTCACCCCCGAACTCTCCATCCACTGGGACGGCACCACGCTCAGCGAAGGCCCTGCCGCCACCCGCGGCGATGCGCCCGCCGACGATCCGGTCGAGGCGGTGTGGAAGACCTATTACGCCTCCATCTTCAATCCCGCCCGTCTCAAGACCGGCGCGATGCTGAAGGAGATGCCGCGCAAATATTGGAAAAACATGCCCGAAACCGCGTTGGTCAAGGAGCTCGTGGCCGGTGCCCGGGCACGGGAGACGGCGATGGTGGAGACGGCGCGGAGTTCGATCGGCGGCAATGTCGAGGGCGCCTGGGAGGCGCTACGCGACGAGGCGGCGGCATGCACCCGCTGCCCGCTCTACAAGCCGGCGACCCAGACCGTGTTCGGCGAGGGGCCGCTCGACGCCGACATGATGCTGGTCGGCGAACAGCCCGGCGACCAGGAGGATCTCGCCGGCCGCGCCTTTGTCGGCCCCGCCGGGCAGATGCTCAACCGCGCCCTGGACGAGGCCGGCATCGATCGCGCCCGCGTCTACGTCACCAATGCGGTCAAGCACTTCAAGTTCGAGCCGCGCGGCAAGCGGCGCATCCACGCCAAGCCCGATGCCGGCGAAATCACCGCCTGCCGCTGGTGGTACGAACAGGAACTGGCACTGGTCCGCCCCAAGCTGGTCGTGGCGCTGGGTGCGACCGCGGCGCGCCAGATCACCGGCAAGGCCGCGACCATCTCCAGGCTGCGCGGCCAGAAGCTCGCACTGCCCGAAGGCGGCGCCGGCTGGGTGACGGTCCACCCCAGTTACCTCCTTCGCCTGCCCGATGCCGAGGCGGCGGCGCAGGCGTACCAGGATTTCGTCGCCGATCTGCGCGGCGCCTGGGCCTTGCTCTAGAGCAGGAAGCCGCGTCAAAGGGGCGCATGATGAAGACGATATTGGGCGCCGCGCTCGCGCTGCTGCTGCCGCTCTCCGCATCGGCGCAGGATTTTTCGAAGATACCGCTGACGATGTTCGCCTTGAGCGGCTGCTGGCAGGGCGAAGGCGAAGTGCGGGGCAAGCCGGTGACGCTCACGCTCGCGGCGTATCCCACGCTGGAGCGGACGATGTTCGCGATCGACGCCACCAGCGTGGCGGTCGCAGATGCCAAGGATCGCTATGCCGCCCACCTGCTCTTCGGCGCGGTCGGCGAGGACGGCGGCGTTGCCGGCCTCTGGGCGGACAGCTTCGGCGCTGCCTTTACCGCCACCGGCAAGGGCGCGCTGACCGGCGACGGCTTCACGATCACCTATGCCTATCCCGACGCCGCCTTCGTCAATCGGTGGCGCAAGCATGATCGCGCGCTCGAATGGCAGATCACGGCGAAGGACAAGGTGGGCAAGGAGACGCCCTTCGCGCACTACACCCTCCGCGAGGCCAAGTGCCGCTAGGCGCGCATAGCGCCGCGCCTCTTGCGCGAAACGATCCGCACGCCGATGTTTGGGCTTTAACCCCCGTCCTGTAAGGGACGGGCGATCGGTATTGCACGCATTGGGGATTTTGGTGGCAGATCCATATGGTACGCTCGGGGTGGCGCGCAGCGCGAGCGAGGACGAGATCAAGAAGGCCTATCGCAAGCTCGCCAAGGAGCTGCACCCCGATCGCAACAAGGACAATCCCAAGGCGTCGGAGAAGTTCAGCCAGGTCACCCAGGCCTATGACCTGCTGACCGACAAGGACAAGCGCGCCCGCTTCGATCGCGGCGAGATCGACGGGGACGGCAACCCGATCGCCCCGTTCGGCTTTGGTGCGGGAGCAGGCGCGGGCGGCGGCGCGGGCGGGTTTCGTCCCGGTGGCGGCCAGTTCGATTTCGGCGGCGGCGGCGAGGCCGATATCGGTGACATCTTCGAAGGGCTGTTCGGCGGCGGCAAGCGCGGCGGCGGCGGTGGCGGCGGCTTCAGCGGCGGTTTCGGCGGTTTCGGCCGGCGACCGCAGCCCAAGGGCGCCAACATCGCCTATCGCCTGGCGGTGTCGTTCGAGGATGCCGCCAGGCTCGCGCCCCAGCGGATCACGCTCAAGGACGGCAAGACGATCGACCTCAAGCTGCCCGCCGGCGTCGAGGAAGGCACCCAGATGCGCCTCGCCGGCAAGGGCGAGGAAGGCCCCGGCGGCGCCGGCGACGCGATCGTCACGATCGAGATCCAGCCGCACCGTTTCTATGTGCGCGATGGCGACGACATCAAGCTCGACCTGCCGGTGACGCTGGGCGAGGCGGTGCTGGGCGCGCAGGTCCGCGTGCCGACGCCCGACGGTCCGGTGATGCTGACGGTGCCCAAGGGCTCGAGCTCGGGCAAGGTGCTGCGGCTCAAGGGGCGGGGATTCCACAAGCGGGGCGGCGCGCGTGGCGATCTGTTCGTCACGCTGATGGTCGAGCTGCCGGTCGACGACGACGCGCTCATCGAATTTGCGCAAGGATGGAAGAACCAGGGGAACCCGCGGGGACGCATGGGCGTCTGACCCGCGTGGACGAACCGACGCGCGCCTCGATCTCGCCACAGTCGCCCGAAGGACGGCGGCTGGGCGTCAGCGGGAAGGTACCGCGCCGGCTCGCCGAGCTCGGCGTGACCGAGCGTATGCTCGAGATCACCAAGCGCGTCGCGATCGGCACCTTCAACGACGGCTTCACCTATGCGGGCAACCTCGCCTATCTGTCGCTGGTCACGCTGTTCCCGTTCTTTATCGTCGCCACCGCGCTCGCCAGCCTGGTCGGCCGCACCGGCACCGGCGTCCACGCGCTGGAGGCGTTTCTCCAGACCGTGCCGCCCGACGTCGCCAAGCTGCTCCGCGAACCCGTGATCGAAGTGCTGCACAATCGCAGTTCGGGTGGCCTGCTCTGGTTCGGCGGTCTGGTCGGCCTGTGGACCACCGCCGGTTTCATCGAGACGATCCGCGGCATCGTCCGCCAGGCCTATGGCGTTTCGTCGGACAAGCCGTTCTGGCGGTACCGGCTGGGCGCGATCGGGATGATCGTCGCGGCGGTGCTGATGGTGATGCTCGCCTTCGCCTTCCAGGTGATCCTGACCGGGATCGAGCAATTCCTGTACCGCATCCTGCCCTGGGCGACCGAGGCGCAGCGCTTCGCCTCGGCGGGCAAGGCGGTGCCCGCTTTCGCGCTGTTCGGCGCGCTCTATGTGCTGTTCTTCGCGCTCACCCCGTCGCGCTACCGCGCGCGCGCCTATCCCAAATGGCCGGGCGCGCTGTGCACCACGCTCTGGTGGCTCAGCGTCACCGGGGCGTTGCCCTGGGTACTATCCACCATGGGTGGCTATGGCGCCACCTATGGCAGCCTGGCGGGCGTGATGGTCGCGCTGATCTTCTTTTTCCTGGTGGGACTCGGCCTCGTCGTAGGGGCGGAGCTCAACGCCGCTCTGGCGGAAGTGCCCGAAGCCGGTCTAGAGGGGGACCAAGCACAGGAGATTCAGAAGACGTGACCGGATTGATGCAAGGGAAGCGCGGGCTTATCATGGGCCTCGCCAACGACAAGTCGCTGGCATGGGGCATCGCCAAGGCACTGCACGCCCAGGGTGCGGAGCTGGCCTTTTCCTATCAGGGCGATGCGCTGCTCAAGCGGGTGAAGCCGCTGGCCGAGCAGGTCGGCTCCGACTTCCTGATCGATTGCGATGTGGCGGACATGGCCGCACTCGACGCCACGTTCGAGACGTTGGCGGCGCGCTGGCCGACGATCGACTTCGTCGTCCATGCGATCGGGTTCTCGGACAAGAACCAGCTGCGCGGCCATTATTACGATACCACGCTCGACAACTTCCTGATGACGATGAACATCTCGGTGTACAGCTTCACCGCAGTGGCGCAGCGCGCGCAGCGGATGATGCCCAACGGCGGCAGCCTGCTCACGCTGAGCTATTACGGCGCCGAGAAGGTGGTGCCGCACTACAACGTGATGGGTGTCGCCAAGTCGGCGCTGGAAACCTCGGTCAAATATCTGGCGATGGATCTCGGGCCGGAGAATATCCGCGTCAATGCGATCTCGGCGGGCCCGATCCAGACGCTGGCAGCGCGGGGCATCGGCGACTTCAACTATATCCTCAAGTGGAACCAGCTGAACTCGCCGCTTCGCCGCAACGTGACGATCGAGGATGTCGGCGGCGCCGGTCTCTATCTGCTGTCGGACCTCGCCTCGGGCGTCACCGGCGAGACCCACCATGTCGATGCCGGCTACAACGTGATCGGGATGAAGGCGGAAGACGCGCCGGACATCGCGCTGGCCTGATCGAAACCGGGGCGGCCGCGCGTCGCCCCGCTCAATCCGCCGCGAGCAGCCAGGCGCGGGCAGTCTCGAAATCGTCGAACAGCATCGCGCCGGGCCGCACCTCGACGATCCGGCGGAGCTGCAGCCGCGTCATCATTGTCGAAGCGACGAACGCGAGCCGGCGCGCCCAATGCGTCATTTCGGTATCGGCGAAATTCTTGAGCACGAAATCAGCGGTAGCCTGCGGCAGCACGTGCACGCCGCGGACATCGTAGAGCGTACGGTGCTGCCCCGCATCGTCTCCGAGCGTGAGGATCGCCGCGCGTGCCTCTTCCGCAATCCAGCCGACATCTTCCGGCGAGGGTACGCCGGCAAGGGTCACCACAACGAGGCGCAACTCCCGTTCGACCTCGACCCTGAAGCCGACCGTGTACGGGGAAGATGGGTCCATCCTAACCGATCTCCCCCATTCGCACGCCCCGGTCAATCGCCGTGTCGGCGGACGCCACGGGCGCCCGCCGTGCACGATCAGGACTGTTTCGGGGTGGCCGGAAGCGCTGCCGTGCGATGCGTTCGCGCCTGGACGCCGTCCTGCGTGCGGATCATGCTGATCGGCTCATAGGGCGGCACCCCGGCCATGCAGTTGGCATATTCCTGCAAGCGGCAGTCCTTCAGCGCGCTATAGCCGAGTTCCTGCCAGCTCGCGCAAACCCGGATGGAGTAGGCCGAGCATTCGTTGGTGGTCTGCGCCATCGCAGGCGTCGACGGCATGGCTTGGAGCAGCGCCACCGCAGCGAGCGCGAATGGAATGTGAGCGTGAACGAGCTTCGTCAAAACGCACCTCCAATAGTCGGCGTCGAGTCGCCGATACTGAAGTGTACTAATCAAGGCATTGATTGCCAATAATATCGCGTTCGGTTGTAATACCGGTCGACAAGGCCTCCGTCAGGCGCGCACCACGCCCAATTCGTGGAAGGGCTTGGGCTCTTCGGGCGGGCGGGTCGGTTCGTTGAGCTCGCACTGCCAGATGCCGACGTCGATCCATTGGCCGTGCTTGTATCCGGCTTCGCGGAACACGCCGGTACGGCGGAAGCCCACCGCTTCGTGCAGCGCGATCGAATTGTCGTTGGGCAGGGTGATCATCCCGAAGGCGTGGATGAAGCCCTGCGCGCGCAGCGTATCGACCAGCGCCTCGTAGAGCAGCCGCCCGGCGCCGCGGCGCTGCGCGGTATCGGCCATGTAGATCGAGCTTTCGACGACATAGCGATAGGCCGGGCGATCGCGGAACTTGCTGGCATAGGCATAGCCGATCACCCCGCCGTCGACGCCGTCGCCATTGGTGGCCACCAGCCAGGGATAATAGCCCTCGCTCGCCGCCATCCGCGCCACCATCGTGGCGGCGTCGGGCGGTTCGATCTCGAACGAGGCGGTGCCGGTCAGCACATTGGGCGCATAGATGGCGGCGATCGCGGCGGCGTCGTCCGGCGTGGCGGCGCGAATGCCGATCATTTCAGGGCTCCCATGGCGAATTGGAGAAGGGCAAGGTCGCTCGGCTGGGCGCTCGGTACGCCCAGCGCCATGCATTCGAGGCAGCGCGCCTGGACCGAGCCGCTGGCGGTCAGCCGCTTGGCATCCCCCAGCGCCTGGGCGAGCAGCATGCGTCGCTCCTCGCCGATCCGCGCATAGGCATCGCTGCCGGCGGGCGCGTCGGCCCAGTTGCCATCGTCGTCATCGTCATTGCCGAGCGCGCCGAGGAAGCCGGCAACCGCCGCGGTGAAGGCGTTCGGCTTCTTGGCGAGATATACCGGGCGCACCTTGGCGGGATCCAGATTGGCGCGCTTGGCAGCCTCCGCGATGGCGTCGTTCAGCCCGCCGAAGCGATCGACCAGGCCGATCTGCCGCGCGATGCCGCCGATCCATACCCGGCCCTGCCCGATCTCGTCGACCCGCTGCGGGGTAAGCTTGCGCGACGCGGCGACCAGCCCGACGAAGCGGCCATAGCCCGCCTCGATCGCCGATTGCAGGATCGTGTCGACCGTGGCGTTGGTGCCGCCATAGATGCTCGGCTGGCCGGTGAGCGGCGTGCTCTCCACCCCGTCGGTGGTCACGCCGATCTTGGCGAGGCTGTTCTCGAAGGTGGGGATGATGCCGAAGATGCCGATCGAGCCGGTGATCGTGTTCGGCTCGGCGAAGATCACGTCGCCCGCGGTCGACACCCAATAGCCGCCGCTCGCCGCGAGCCCGCCCATCGAGACGACGATCGGCAGCTTCTGCGCCTTCGCCTGGAGGATCGCCTGGCGCATCTGCTCCGAGGCCATGGCCGAGCCGCCAGGCGAATCGACTCGGACGACCAGCGCCTTGAGCTTGCCGTCCTTGAGCCCGTCGAGCACCAGCTTGCTGACGGTATCGCCGCCCGCTGTGCCTGCGCCGCCCTTGCCGTCGACGATCTCGCCGGCGATGGTGATCACGCCGATCGCGTCGCCGCTGGTCGGCAGCGGATTGGCCTGCAACCAGTCGGCGAGCTTGATGCCGTTGAAATTGCCCGCGCGGGCGCCGCTCGGCGCACCGACCAGCTGCGCGACGTGCTTGCCGAAGGCGATCCGGTCGCCGAGCTGGTCGACCAGGCCATAGGCCTTGTTGGCGCTGGCGATGTCGCCCTTGGCGGCGGTGATCGCCACGTCGGGCTTCATCAGGAAATCGGCGATGCGGGCCTTGGGTCGCGCCTTCAGGATGCCCTCGCGCCACTGGTCGAGCAGGCCGCCATAGAGCGCGGTGTTTGCCTCGCGCGCCTCGGGCGACATGTCGGCGCGGATATAGGGCTCCACCGCCGACTTGAACTTGCCGACCTTGTAGACATGGACGTTGATGCCGAGCTTCTCGGTCAGCCCCTTGTAATAAAGCTGGCGGCCGCCCGGGCCCATGAACAGCGATCCGCCCATCGGGTGGACCCAGATCTCGCTGGCATTGGCCGCGATCTGGTAGCCGCTGTCGGTATAGGCGGTGGCATAGGCAAGCACCGGCTTGCCCGAGGCACGAACCCGGCCGACCGCAGCGGCGACGTCGCTCACCGTCGCGGGATAGCCGCCGAGGAAGCTGTCGAGATCGAGCACCACCGCCTTGACGCGGGAGTCGGTCTTGGCGGCGTCGAGCGCGCGGATCACGTCGCGCGCGCCCACTTGGCCGGCGGCGCGGGCACCGCTCACGCTGGCGAAGGGATCCGCCTCGCTCGGCTGCTCGACCAGCGCGCCGTTGAACGCGACGATCAGCGCGCCATCACGAATCGTTGCCGGAGTCGGCCGGTGCGACAGCGCCGCGAACAGCGCGGAAAAGAACAGGAGGAGCAGAACCAGGACGAGCAGGTCCTTGATTCCGACGAGTATCTTCCAGGCGGTACGAACCAGCTTCACCGGCGGCTCCTCAAAGGGTATTCCACCAGCGGTGCTACCGGATGCGCGCAAGCGAGGCAACGACCCGTCTTATCGATCCAACACGCCAAAAAAGTTCCCGTCGCACCTGTTGACGAAGCAAATTTCGGTTCACATATCGCTCATGTTAGCACTCCGGGGGACCGAGTGCTAAACACCGAAATCCACCTGAAAAAGGATCAGGCAATGAACTTCCGTCCGTTGCACGACCGCGTGCTCGTCCGCCGCGTCGAAGCCGAGGAAAAGACCGCCGGCGGGATCATCATCCCCGATACCGCCAAGGAAAAGCCGCAGGAAGGCGAAGTCGTCGCCGTCGGCACCGGCACCAAGGCCGAAGATGGCAAGGTGACCCCGCTGGACGTCAAGGCCGGCGACCGCATCCTGTTCGGCAAGTGGTCGGGCACCGAGGTCAAGGTCGATGGTGAAGACCTGCTGATCATGAAGGAAAGCGACATTCTCGGCATCGTCGGCTGAGCACGTCACGAACCTCAACTTCCTAAACTTAGCGAAATTTGAAAGGGCAGTCCCATGGCAGCCAAGGACGTAAAGTTTTCGCGTGACGCTCGTGAGCGCATCCTGCGCGGCGTCGACATCCTCGCCGACGCGGTGAAGGTCACGCTGGGCCCGAAGGGCCGCAACGTCGTGATCGAGAAGAGCTTCGGCGCGCCCCGCATCACCAAGGACGGTGTGTCGGTCGCGAAGGAAATCGAGCTCAAGGACAAGTTCGAGAACATGGGCGCGCAGATGGTGCGCGAAGTGGCCTCGAAGACCAACGACATCGCCGGCGACGGCACGACCACCGCGACCGTTCTGGCGCAGGCGATCGTCCGCGAGGGCATGAAGTCGGTGGCCGCCGGCATGAACCCGATGGACCTGAAGCGTGGTATCGACCTCGCTGTCACCAAGGTTGTCGAGGACGTCAAGGCGCGCTCGAAGCCGGTTTCGGGTTCGCAGGAAGTCGCCCAGGTCGGCATCATCTCGGCGAACGGCGACGTTGAAGTCGGCCAGAAGATCGCGGAAGCGATGGAGAAGGTCGGCAAGGAAGGCGTGATCACCGTCGAAGAGGCGAAGGGTCTCGAATTCGAGCTCGACGTCGTCGAAGGCATGCAGTTCGACCGCGGCTATCTCTCGCCCTACTTCATCACCAACCCGGAGAAGATGGCGGTCGAGCTCGCGGATCCGTACATCCTGATCCACGAGAAGAAGCTGTCGAACCTGCAGTCGATGCTGCCGATCCTCGAGGCGGTCGTGCAGTCGGGTCGCCCGCTGCTGATCATCGCCGAGGACATCGAGGGCGAAGCGCTGGCGACCCTGGTCGTCAACAAGCTGCGCGGCGGCCTGAAGGTCGCAGCGGTCAAGGCACCGGGCTTCGGCGATCGTCGCAAGGCGATGCTGGAAGACATCGCCGTCCTCACCAAGGGTGAAGTGATCAGCGAAGACCTCGGCATCAAGCTCGAGACCGTCACGCTCGGCATGCTCGGCACCGCCAAGCGCGTCACCATCGACAAGGACAACACCACCATCGTCGATGGCGCCGGTGAAGCCGAGTCGATCAAGGCTCGCACCGAGCAGATCCGCCAGCAGATCGAAGTCACCACCAGCGATTACGACCGTGAGAAGCTCCAGGAGCGTCTCGCCAAGCTCGCCGGCGGCGTGGCCGTGATCAAGGTCGGCGGTGCGACCGAAGTCGAGGTGAAGGAGCGCAAGGACCGCGTCGACGACGCGCTGCACGCGACCCGTGCAGCCGTTGAAGAAGGCATCGTCCCCGGCGGCGGTACGGCCCTGCTGTACGCGACCAAGGCCCTCGACGGCCTGAACGGCGCGAACGAGGACCAGACCCGCGGCATCGACATCGTTCGCAAGTCGCTGACCGCGCTGGTGCGTCAGATCGCGCAGAATGCCGGCCAGGACGGCGCCGTCGTCTCGGGCAAGTTGCTCGACCAGGCCGACACTTCGTTCGGCTTCAACGCCGCGACCGACACCTACGAGAACCTCGTGGCTGCCGGCGTGATCGACCCGACCAAGGTGGTGCGCACCGCGCTGCAGAACGCGGCTTCGGTCGCCGGCCTGCTGATCACCACCGAGGCGACCATTGCCGAGCTGCCGGAAGACAAGACCGCAGCGCCGGCGATGCCGGGTGGCATGGGCGGCATGGGCGGCATGGACTTCTAAGTCCGCGCTCGACGCAAAAAGAGGGGCCGGCGGAGCGATCCGCCGGCCCTTTTTTTGTGCGTCAGGGACCGTCGCCTTCGGCTCCCGCGGCCCCCTTCCGCCTGCGGAAGGGGACGTGGGTGGCCGGCAGCGATCGATCCTACTTCTTGTCCTTCTCTTCCGCCGGGATCTTCGGGACGGCGGCGCGGGCCGTCGCGGCCGGTGCGGCGGGCGGCTTGCAGCCCTTGGAAAGGCCGAGGCCCTTCAGATAGGCGCGGCGGATCGTGCCACCATAAATTGCGGCGGACACCCGCTTTTCCTGCTTGTCGGCACCGGTGATCATGCGCACCAGCCCGAAGCCCGGGATCAGCGCGCCGACGATCGCCCGGCTGCCCGCTGCTGCGATTTCACCGCCTTTGCCGTTTCGCGCCTCGGGCGCGTCGGCATCCGCGCCAAGGACGCCGTTGAGCTCGGCAATGCCGGCGCGGATCTGCGTACAACTCTTGGTCCCCTGCGACGAATAGGGGGCGGAGGCGGCAAGCAGCAGCACCTCAGGAATCTTCTTCTCGTCGATTCGCAGGTCGCGAAGCGGTGCCTTGGCGCCATCGCCGACATTTTGCTGCGCCGCGACCGGCGCCGTCAGCAGCATTGCGGCCAATCCCGCCGCCAGAATGATCCGCATGTCGTACCTCCCAGATATTTTGCAAAGCTGTCGGGAAAAGCCGCAGAGGCACAACATTGTTCCACCGAAACGATGTCCGCGATTGACTTTCGATTGGGTGCCGCTAGGGCCGTCGGCGGGCCACGCGGTCCCAACGCCGCGCGTGCTCTCTGTGAGGAGAGTCTACATGACTGATTTGACTGCCGCCGACGCCACCCTTGCGCCTGCGAAGCCCGCCACCAAACCGGCGCGTCCCTATTTTTCTTCCGGCCCCTGCGCCAAGCCCCCGGGCTGGTCGCCCGAGAAGCTCGCCATCGAGTCGCTCGGCCGCTCGCACCGCTCGAAGCTGGGCAAGACTCGTCTCCAATATTGCATCGACCTGATGCGCGAGCTGCTCCGCCTGCCGGACACGCATCGCATCGGCATCGTGCCGGGCTCGGATACCGGCGCCTTCGAAATGGCGATGTGGACGATGTTGGGCGCACGCCCCGTGACCACGCTCGCCTGGGAAAGCTTTGGCGAGGGCTGGGTCACCGATGCGGTCAAGCAGCTCAAGCTCGATCCCACCGTGCTGCGCGCCGACTATGGTCAGCTGCCGGACCTCAAGACTGTCGACTGGTCGAACGACGTGCTCTTCACCTGGAACGGCACCACCTCGGGCGTGCGCGTGCCGAACGGCGACTGGATCGCCGACGATCGCGAAGGCCTGAGCTTCGCCGACGCGACCTCGGCGGTGTTCGCCTACGACCTGCCCTGGGACAAGATCGACGTCGCCACCTTCTCTTGGCAGAAGGTGCTGGGCGGCGAGGGCGCGCACGGCGTGCTGATCCTCGGCCCGCGCGCGGTCGAGCGTCTCGAAACCTACACCCCCGCCTGGCCGCTGCCCAAGGTGTTCCGCCTCGTCTCCAAGGGCAAGCTTGCCGAGGGCGTGTTTAAGGGCGAGACGATCAACACGCCGTCGATGCTGGCGGTGGAAGATGCGATCTTCGCGCTCGAATGGGGCAAGGGCCTGGGCGGCGCCGAGGGGCTGATCGCCCGTTCGGACGCCAATGCCGCGGCGCTCGACAAGATCGTCGCCGAGCGCAACTGGCTCGGCCACCTCGCCGAGGATCCCGCGATCCGCTCGCGCACCAGCGTGTGCCTCACCGTCGAAAGCGCCGATGCCGACTTCATCAAGAAGTTCGCCGGCCTGCTCGAAAAGGAAGGCGCGGCCTATGACGTGGCCGGCTATCGCGATGCGCCGGCAGGCCTGCGTATCTGGTGCGGCGCGACCGTCGACACCGCCGATATCGAGGCGCTCGGCCCCTGGCTCGACTGGGCCTACGCCACCGCCAAGGCGGGCTGATCCGGCCGTGCTCCTGCGAAAGCAGGAGCCCAGGCCCACACCCGATTCCCCTTATGAATTCCGGGCGCCTGCCATCGCAGGTGCACCGCTGTGCACAGGAGCATTCCATGCCCAAGGTACTGATTTCCGACAAGATGGACCCCAAGGCCGCGCAGATCTTCCGCGAGCGCGGCGTCGAGGTCGACGAGATCACCGGCAAGACGCCGGACGAATTGAAGGCGATCATCGGCACCTATGACGGCCTCGCCATCCGCAGCTCGACCAAGGTCACCAAGGACATTCTCGAGCACGCAACCAACCTCAAGGTGATCGGCCGCGCCGGCATCGGCGTCGACAATGTCGATATCCCCGCGGCTTCGGCCAAGGGCGTGGTGGTGATGAACACCCCGTTCGGCAACTCGATCACGACGGCCGAGCATGCCATCGCGCTGATGTTCGCGCTCGCCCGCCAGCTGCCCGAGGCCGATGTTTCGACTCAGGCCGGCAAGTGGGAGAAGAACCGCTTCATGGGCGTCGAGCTGACCGGCAAGACGCTGGGCCTGATCGGTGCGGGCAATATCGGCTCGATCGTGGCGGACCGCGCCATCGGCCTGCGCATGCGGGTGATCGCCTATGATCCGTTCCTCACGCCCGAGCGTGCGCTGGAAATGGGCGTCGAGAAGATGACGCTCGACGATCTGCTGCTGCGCGCCGACTTCATCACGCTGCACACCCCGTTGACCGACCAGACCCGCAACATCCTCAGCCGCGAGAATCTCGCCAAGACCAAGAAGGGCGTGCGGATCATCAACTGCGCGCGCGGTGGCCTGATCGACGAGGCGGCGCTGAAGGACGGGCTCGATTCGGGCCATATCGGCGGCGCGGCGCTCGACGTGTTCGTGCAGGAGCCGGCCAAGGAACACCCGCTGTTCGGCACGCCCAACTTCGTCGCGACCCCGCACCTCGGCGCCTCGACCACCGAGGCGCAGGTCAATGTCGCGATCCAGGTCGCCGAGCAGCTCGCCGACTATCTGGTGACCGGCGGCGTCACCAACGCGCTCAACGTGCCGAGCCTCTCGGCCGAGGAAGCGCCGCGGCTGAAGCCCTATATGGCGCTGGCCGAGAAGCTGGGCGGCCTGGTCGGCCAGCTGGCGCATGGCGAGCTGACCAGCATCGCCATCGAAGTCGAGGGTGCGGCGGCCGAGCTCAACCAGAAGCCGATCACCAGCGCGGTGCTGGCGGGGCTGATGCGCGTCCATTCGGACACGGTGAACATGGTCAACGCGCCGTTCCTCGCCAAGGAGCGCGGTCTCGATGTGCGTGAGGTTCGTCATGATCGCGAAGGCGATTACCACACGCTGGTGCGCGTGACCGTCGGCACCCAGGCGGGCGACCGCTCGGTGGCGGGCACGCTGTTCGGCAATGCCGCGCCGCGCCTGGTCGAGCTGTTCGGCATCAAGGTCGAGGCCGATCTCGCCGGCCACATGCTCTACATCGTCAACGAGGACGCGCCGGGCTTCATCGGCCGCCTCGGCACCACGCTGGGTGAGGCGGGCGTCAACATCGGCACCTTCCATCTCGGCCGCCGCTCGGCCGGCGGCGAGGCGATCCTGCTGCTCTCGGTCGACGAGGCGGTGGACGACGCGCTGCTCGGCAAGGTCCGCGCGCTTCCGGGCGTGAAGACCGCCATGGCGCTCGGCTTCTGAAGCCATTAGGGGAGGCGGCCATGACTGGTCTCCTCCCCGAAGGGTTTCACGATCGATTGCCGCCTGCCGCCGATGCGGCGGCCCGCCTCGAAACGCGCGTGCTAGGGCTCGCGCGGCTCTATGGCTATGAACAGGTCGACCCGCCGCTGGCCGAATTCGCCGACGAGCTGGCGACGCGGCTCAAGACCGGCGCGGTGCATAATGCCGTGCGCTTCGTCGATCCGGTGTCACAGCGCAGCCTCGCCATCCGCCCGGACCTGACCGCACAGGTCGGCCGGATCGCCGCGACGCGCATGGGGCACCATCCACGCCCGGTGCGGCTCTGCTATGCGGGGCAGGTGCTCAAGCTCAAGGCGCCGGCGCTTGATCCGCGCAGGGCAATGCGCCAGATCGGCTGCGAGCTGATCGGGCGCGACAGCGTGGCGGCGGCGATGGAGATCGTCCGCGTCGCGATCGAGGCGCTGCAGTCGGCTGGCGTCGAGGGGCTTGCGATCGACTTCACGCTGCCTGATCTGGTCGACACACTGGCCGAGAATACGCTGCCGCGCGAGACGTTGACGGCGCTGCGCGAACGGCTCGATGCGAAGGATGCGGGCGGCGTCGCCGCGATCGATCCCAGATACCTGCCGCTGATCGAAGCCGCTGGTCCGTTCGACGGCGCCATGGCAAGGCTGCGCGCGACCGACGCCGGCACTGCGCTGGCGAGCCGGATCGACGGCCTCGCCACCATTGCCGCGAGCATTCCGGCTGGCGTGGCGCTCACGCTCGACCCCACCGAACGCCACGGCTTCGAATATCAGACCTGGCTGGGCTTCTCGATCTTCGCGCGCGGCGGCCGCGGCGAGATCGGGCGCGGCGGCACCTATATGGTGGTGCATGACGGGGGCCGCGAGGAACCGGCGGTCGGCTTCTCGCTCTACGCCGATCCGATTCTCGATGCAGGCATGGGCGGCGATGCGCGGCGGCGGCTGTTCCTGCCATTCGGTACGGATGCGGTGACCGGCGCAGCGCTGCGTGCGGAGGGCTGGGTAACGGTCGCGGCGCTGGAGGCGGAGGATACGCCCCAGGCCCAGCTGTGCAGCCACGAACTGCGCGACGGTGTGCCGACCGCGCTTTGAGTCATGGCCGTCGCCCCTAGGCGGGGCGACGGCATGCGTATCATTCCATCTGGTCGATCAGCGCCTGGATCGGCGCGAAGGCGAACGCCACTGAGCTGTCCGCCACGCCGTAGGGGATGAACAGGCTGTCACCGTGGCGGATCGCGCCGCAGGTGTAGACGACGTTGGGCACATAGCCCTCTCGGTCCTGGTCGGCCGCCGCGAGCAGCGGCGCGCGGGAGCGGGCGAGCACCTTCGACGGATCGTCCTTGTCGAGCAGCGCCGCGCCGATCGAATATTTGCGCATTGCGCCGACGCCGTGGGTGAGCACCAGCCAGCCCTGATCGGTCTCGATCGGCGGGCCGCAATTGCCCATCTGCACCAGCTCCCAGGGGAATTGCGGTTTGATGATCAGCTCGCCGCCCTCCCAATGGGTGATGTCGTCCGAGGTGTGCAGGAAGATGTTCTCGCCGTCCTGCCGACCCAACATCATGTATTTGCCGCCCACCTTGCGCGGGAAGAGCGCCATGCCCTTGTTGCGTGCTGCGCTGCCCGTCATCGGGACCAGGTCGAGCCCGCGCCAGTCATGCGTGCGCAGCAGCTCCGACTGAATGCCCGAGCCGTTATAGGCGGTGTAGGTTCCAATCCATTCGACCGTGCCGTCGTCATGGGTGAAATGGCAGATCCGCAGATCCTCCAGCCCGTTCGACTGGGCCTTGGTGATCGGGAACACCACGGTGCCGGACAGCGTCGAATCGCGGTGGCGGTAGATGCGTACCGGGCCTTCCATCGCGCGCTCGTCGGGCTCGCGGGCGTCGGCAGCGGTGGCGAAGGGCGGCTCGGGCGCCAGCACCAGCTCGTTGCCATCGGTGATAATGCCTTCGCGGAAGGCAACCGAGGAGATATGCCCCTCGCCGACCGCGCGCAGCGACATCAGGATGCGCATGCTCCCCGGTGGCATGCCGGTCTGATCGTAATGCGGCACCGCGCTGGGGTTCATCAGCGCGGCGGCGGCATAGCTGTATTCATGGCAGAAATAGGCACCGAGCAGCTGGCGCTTCTCGTCGCCGATCGCCGCGCCGTCGAGGCCGAGCATCGCTTCAATCTCGTCATAGCGCGTCATGAACACGCGGCGGGTCTGCCAGTGGCGGGCCTCGAAATCCTTGAGGACCAGTTCGAGTTCGGCACGCGCCTGGCCCGGTGACAGTGCCAGCACCTCGCTGACAATCCGCTCGGTGCGGCTGGGCGCGCCGCCATTGGTCGACGCCCAAGCCACGTGGAACGGCCGCACGACGACGCGCGACGGATCGGCACGAAGCCGCAAGGGATGGTGAAACAGTTCCGGCATTTAGCAACCCCCGGGGAACGCGCTCGTTACGGCGCCGTCCCCCGGTATCGCTTCAGGCGACGGCGAGTTCCGGTCCTGCCACGCTTTTATTGCCCTTTGAAAGAGCCGAGATCGCGCAATTTGCCAATTGGAGCGCGAGAATCGACTCGGCACCTTGATTTCGATTAAGACCGGTCGGCATCAGCCCGTCGAAACAGCCACCGTCCGCCACGCTGGCAAGCGGCGTGTCGAGATCGTTGGCCCCGAGATACCAGCGATAGGCGCGCATCGCCTCCTCGGCCCAGCGTCCGTCTCCGGTTGCCTCATGCGCGGCCAGGCAGGCATCGATCGTCGCCTGCGCTTCGAGCGGCTGCTGGTCGAACGGCAGCGGCTCGGCATATTCGCGACCGAAGCTTTCGGTGCCGACAGCGCGGAAACGGCCTTCGGGCGAGGTCTGGCGCTCGGCAATCCAGGCGAGCGTTTCCAGCCCGGTATCAAGGAAGTCCTGGCGGCCGAGCACATGCCCGGCGCGCAGCAACGCCTCGGGCAGGCGGGCGTTGTCGTAGGCCAGCACGATCTCGAACCAGCTCCACGCCGGACGACGGGTGCGCTCCAGCAGCGCGACGAGCTCGTCGCCGAAGCGGGTGAGGATCTCGCGTGACAGGGCATGGCCCGGATGTGCTTCCGCCATCGCCGCGGCGCCGAGCATCGCAAAGGCATGCGCGCGCGGGCTGCCGAGGTCGAAGGCGATCGAGGCGGTCTCGTCGAACAGCACCGAGGCCCAGTCGCGGTGCTTCTGCGCGCGGGCGTCGCGGGCGGTGACGCCCAGCGCCCAGATTGCGCGGCCGTTTGAATCTTCCGAGCCTTCGTCCTCGCACCAGGTGCGGTCGAAGTTCATAAAGTTACGAAACTTGCGCTTATCGGGATTCCAGGCGTGCTGGACGAAGCCGCCATAGATGGCCGTCCAGCGATCGCGCACCGTCTCGTCCACCGCGTCGATCTTGCTCATCAGGATCAGCGCGCGGGCATTGTCGTCGATGCAATAGCCGTGGCGCCGATCCGGCACCGAATAGATCGAGTGCTGGAGCATGCCGGTGGCGTCGCTCATCCGCTCCACCGCGGTCAGTACCGGGGAGAGCGTGGGAAGCTCGTTGGTCGCGGTGCGGATGCGGTGCGGCTTCTCGTCGAGGATCGCGTCGAACGCCTCGATCGCGCGCTCTGCGAGGCGCGCCCAGAGCATCGTGCGGCCGCGATCATAGGCGCGCTTGGCCAGTGCCAGCCGGGCGTCCTTGTCGCCGAGCAGGCGGTTGATCTCGCGCGAGAACGACGCGCTGTCGCCGAAATCGACGAGCACGCCGTGATCCTGGTCGAGGATTTCGGTCGCATGGATATAGGGCGTGGAGATCACCGGCTTGCCCATGCTCACCGCATAGGACAGCGTACCCGAGGTGATCTGCGCCGGATTGGGATAGGGCGTCGCATAGATGTCGGCCGCCTGGAGATAGTCGAGCAACTCGCTCTGCTCGACGAAACCGTCGACAAAGGCGACATTGTCCTGCAGCCCGAGCGTCGCGATCTGCGCCTTGAGGCGATCGCGATAGGCCTCACCCTCATGCGCGACGAGATGCGGGTGGGTGGCGCCCAGGATCACATAGAGCGCGCTGGGATGCGCGGCGGCGACCGCGGGCATCGCCTCGATCATCGTCTCGATGCCCTTGCTCGGGGCGAGCAGGCCGAAGGTGAGGATGACGTCGCGGCCCTGCCAGCCGAAGGCCGGCTTGAAATCGGCGGTGTCGGCAAAGGCGCGATCGGGCACGCCGTGCGGGATGACCTCGATCTTGCTGTCTTCCACGCCGTGGACGCGCTTGAGGATCTCGCGGCCCTTCTCGGCCATGACGATCAGCGTCGAGGCGCGACGGATCAGCGCTTCCATCACCCGGCGCTCGTCGGCGCTTGGGCGCTCGAGCACGGTGTGCAGCGTGACGATTACCGGCACCGAGACGCGATCGGTCAGCGCGAGCAGCTGCTCGCCCGCCGCGCCGCCGAAGATGCCGTATTCGTGCTGGATCCACAGCGCCTCGGCGCCGCTCGCCTCGATCTTGCGCGCGGTTTCCAGATAGGCGCTGCGATCGTTCTGCGCGATCGAACCCGTCACCTGCGGCGGATAGGCATAATGGCCGGGCAGGTCGTCCATCGCATAGACGTCGACCTGGATGTCCGGATACCGCTCCGCGAGCGCGGTGTAGGTGTCGGTAGTAAAGGTGGCGATGCCGCACTTGCGCGGCAGGAAGTTGCCGATCAGGGCAAGATGCCGGATCCGAGGACCCATAGGAGACCGTGCCATGGCGGACCTTTCGCTACTGCATGATGGACTCGGCCCAAAACTGGGCCTTATGTCCTGCTAAACTCCCGATTTTCAAATAAGTTGCAGTTCTGCTGCGACGCACAACTCTATACCTGACGAGCCGTGCTGTAAATCTGCCATTCAGCCGCGACCGCGATATCCGGGAACCCCCTGATCGGGGATCCAGACGTCCTCGGGCGGCTTGCCCGACTGCCAGAACACATCGATCGGGATGCCCCCGCGCGGATACCAATAGCCCCCGATCCGGAGCCAGAGCGGCTGCATCTCGCGGAACAACCGCTCGCCGATGCCGACGGTGCAATCCTCGTGGAACGCGCCGTGGTTGCGGAAGCTGCCGAGGAACAGCTTGAGCGACTTGGATTCGACGATCTTCTCGCCGGGCACATAGTCGATCACGAGGTGCGCGAAATCGGGCGCGCCGGTAATCGGGCAGAGCGAGGTGAATTCGGGCGCGGCGAACCGTACCAGATAGCGCGTGCCCGCACGTGGATTGGGCACATAGTCGAGTTCCGCTTCCTCCGGGCTGGCGGGCAGGGCGGATTGCTTACCGAGATGCTTGGCGTCCATGGCCGCCATGTAGGCGTTTGCCGTGCGGTTTCCATAGGGCTAGGACCTACCCGCATGGACGGATTGATCACCACCGACGCGCTGGCCGGCATGCTCGGCGCCCCCGACCTGCTGGTCCTGGACGCGACCTACACCTCCACCATTCCGGGCGCGCCCAGGCAGGATCCGCGTGCGGAGTTCGAGGCCGGGCACATCCCCGGCGCGCGGCTGCTCGATCTCGATACGCTGGTCGATGCCGAGAACCCGTTGCCTTCGATGCTGCCCAAGCGCAGCGTTTTCGAGGAACGGATGGCGCAGCTGGGGGTGATGGGGACCACCCGCATCGTCCTCTATGACAACAGCCCGCACCACACCGCCTGCCGTGCCTGGTGGGTGCTGCGGATGTTCGGCGTGCATGCCGAGATCCTCGATGGGAATATGGGCCATTGGCGCGCCGAGGGGCGGCCGGTGCAGACCGGGCCGCAGCTCGCTGCCGCGACGGAGTTCACGGCCGGCGCGCCCGCCGCGCAGCTGCGGACGCTCGACGACATGCGCACGACGGCGGAGCAGATCGTCGATGCGCGTTCGGCGGCGCGCTTCTCCGGCGAGGAGCCCGACCCCCGCCCCGAATGCGGCGCAGGGCATATGCCGGGAGCCAAGAACATCCCCTATGGCCGCTTCTTCGAAAGCGACGGGCATTGGAAGGCAGCCGAGGGCATCCAGGCGGTGTTCGATGCCGCCGGGCTCGACCTGACCCAGCCGCTGGTCGCTACCTGTGGCTCGGGCATCACCGCCTCGGTGATCGTCTTCGCCGCGCACCTGCTGGGGCACGAGATCGCGCTGTACGACGGCAGCTGGACCGAATGGGGCGCGCAGCCCGACACGTCGAAGGTGGTCGGCGCATGAGCGGAGATCACGACAAGGATGCGACCAAGGTCGTCCATGCCGGCCGCCGTTCGGAATGGACGCAGGGCATCGTCAATCCGCCGGTGTGGCGCGCCTCGACGATTCTCTACGACAACATCGCCGAGATGCGCGAGCGCGGCAGCGCCGACACCCACCACAAGCTCTATTATGGCCGCCGCGGCACGCCGACCCAGTGGTCGCTCGCCGATGCGCTGACCGAGCTGGAGCCCGGCGCGCAGGCGACCTTGCTCTATCCTTCCGGCGTCGCGGCGATCACCACCGCGCTGCTGGCGGTGCTGTCGCCGGGCGACGAGGTGCTGTTGCCCGACAGTAGCTACGAACCGACCCGCGCCTTCGGGAACGGCATGCTCAAGCGGCTGGGCATTACCGCCACCTATTACGACCCGCTGATCGGGGAGGGCATCGCGGCGCTGTGCACCGAGCGGACCAGGGCGATCCTGCTGGAGAGCCCCGGCAGCCTCACCTTCGAGGTGCAGGATGTGCCCGCCATCGTCGCAGTCGCCAAGGCGCGCGGGATCGTGACGCTGCTCGACAATACCTGGGCGGGGCCGCTCTACTTCCCGGCGATCGAGAAGGGCGTGGACTATACGATCCTGTCCTGCTCGAAATATGTCGTCGGCCATTCGGACGTGATGATGGGCTCGGTCACCGCCGCTCCCGGCCATTATGAGAAGTTGCGCGCGACCACCTATCAGCTGGGCCTCTGCGCCAGCCCGGACGATGCCTATCTCGGGTCGCGCGGGTTGCGGACGATGGAAGTGCGGCTGCGCCAGTCGGGCGCGAGCGGGCTCAAGATCGCGCAGTGGCTGAAGACCCGGCCCGAAGTGGCGCGGGTGCTCCACCCGGCGCTGCCCGACTGCCCGGGGCACGACGTGTTCGTGCGCGATTTCCGCGGGTCCGCCGGCCTGTTCTCCTTCGTGCTGAACGGCGGCGACGATGCCGCGCGCACCGCGCTGATCGATGGCCTCCGGCATTTCGGCATCGGCTTCAGCTGGGGCGGCTATGAAAGCCTCGCCATCCCGGCCGATCCGCAGCGCATCCGCACCGCGTCGCCCTGGGAAGCCGAGGGGCCGATGCTCCGGCTCTATGTGGGCTTGGAAGACACCGACGATCTGATCGCCGATCTCGAGGCAGGGCTCGCCCGCTTCGCCGCCGCGCGCGGATGATCCGCGAACTGCTCGACCGGTTCGCCGGCATGGGGATGCGCATGCCCTCGCCGGCCGAGCTGGGCGAGCTGGCGGTGGCGCTGGGCCTGGCGGTGCTGGCGGTGGCGATCGGCGTGCTGGTCGGCCGGCGCATCGGCGCGCAGGTTGCCGGGCTGTGGCACCGCATCGCCGGCGAGCATATCAACGGCATCCAGGCGCGGCTGTGCCGGATCACCCGCTACTTTACGGTGGCGCTGCTGCTGTCGCCGGTAGCGAGCGGCTATGACTGGCACCCACCGGCGACGCTGCTCCTCGGCATTGCGCTGGGGCTGGCGATGGCGCTGGCGGTGGTGGAGGTGTTGCGTGGCCTTGGCCTGCCGCGGCTCGCCACTTGGCCGATGGGGGCGATCGCCTTCACCTCGCTGCTCAGCAAGACGATGGGCGGGCTCGGGGTGATCGAGGCGCTGCTGGCGCAGATCGGCTTCGACATCGGCACGCGGCGGCTGTCGCTCCTGTCGCTGCTCACCTTTCTGGTCACCGTCACGATCATCTATGCGCTGGTGCGCATCGCCAACCGGCTGCTCGGCCAGTGGATCGGTCGGGCCAAGGGGCTCGATCCCACCCAGCAGCTGCTCGGCCAGAAGTTGGCGAGCATCGCCATCGTCACTGCGGCCTTCTTCGTCGGCATCGATCTGCTTGGCATCGACCTGACGACCTTCGCGGTATTCTCCGGCGCGTTCGGCCTGGCGATCGGCTTCGGCATGCAGAAGACGGTCGGCAATCTGATCGCCGGGATCATCCTCCTGATGGACCGCTCGATCAAGCCGGGCGACGTGATCGTGGTGGGGGACAGTTTCGGCTGGGTGAACAAGATCGGCGTGCGCGCGGTCTCGGTGATCACCCGCGACGGCAAGGAGCATCTGATTCCGAACGAGAATCTGATGACCCAGGAAGTCGAGAACTGGTCCTATACCGATCGCAACGTGCGCGTGCGGATCGCGGTGACGGTGGCCTATGGCTGCGACCTGGAACTGGCGCAGGACCTGATGCTGCGCGCCGCGACCGAAAGCCCGCGCGTGCTCGATACGCCTACGCCCAATGTGTGGCTGACGGCGCTGGGTGAGAATGGCGCGGCGCACGAGATCCTGGTGTGGATCAGCGATCCCGAGAGCGGGGTCGGCAATGTCCGCAGCGACGTGCTCAACCGGCTGTGGAAGCTGTTCGGCGAGCACGGCATCACCGTGCCGGCCCCGCGGCGGGATGTGCGGGTGCGGGGGGTGGAGGGGTAGCGCAGTCACCCTCACCCTTCCGCCGCTGCGCGGCTCCCTCCCTCTCCCTTGGAAGGGAGAGGGAATTCCGAGCAAACTCCCTCTCCCTTCCAAGGGAGAGGGAGGGGACCCGCCGCCGTAGGCGGTGGGGAGGGTGAGGGTGAGGGTGACTGTTTGATTCAGCGCCCAGGGCAGCGCGCCGTCACGCTGTTGCAGATCACGGTGCTCTTCCCCAGCGACACTGCCCAGTTCAGCCCGCGCGGATCGGGCACGCCCTCATAATAGTCGGTGCTGATCAGCTGCGCGCCCGAGGCGATCGCGGTGTCGAGCCGGCGGCGATCATGGGTGCGTGCCTCCAGCGTCTCGGCATCGGCGCGGGTGCGGACCATGAAGCCGGCCTTCACCCGGCGTGTGATCGTGGCGGGGTCTTCGGTCGGGCTCTGGGTGTTGAAGAAGGCGGCCTCGGGCGCTTCCTCGGGGTACCAGCCGAACATCATCCGGCCCTTCAGGCTGGCATGGCCGGTGCGGTAGCGTTCCTCGTTCGCCTCCGAGGTATCGAGCACGAACAGGAACTTGCCGCGCGAGGCGCCGATCGTGGGCCAGCGATGCGCGGTCACCGCGTCGCGCAGCGTGGGGAAGCTGCCGCGCACATCGTCCGGCGCGATCACCCGTTCGCGGCCGATGGTCGCGGCGATGTCGGCATCCAACGCGTCGAGCGTCGCGGCGTCGAAGCCGATATCGGTGGTGCGCACGCCGGGGATGGGGCGCACGTCGCTGGCATTGACCAGGATTATCACCGGCAGATGGCCGGGATGCGCATCCGACCAGCGGCGGAACAGCGCCATGCAGGCGCGGAAGACGCGGCAATGCGTCTGCCAATCGATACCGGGGATGTGGATCGTCTTGGCGCCGGGCGCGGCCATCTCGGCCTTTATCGCGTCGGTGGCGTTCGCATAGGGCGCGGCATAGGCGCCGCCTTGCGGATCGGGTGCGACGTCGATCTCGAGCTGGCGCAGGCCGAGCGCGAGCTGGCTTTCGAGCGGTGGATGGCCATAGGCGAGGCCCTCCCAGTTGTTCGCCAGCAGCGTGCGGAGGCGCGCTTCCACCTCGGGGAGCGGATAGGGGCGGTAGCTGTTGTGCGAACCGAGCACGCGCACCTGGTCGAGCCGCAGCGAATCCAGGCCCTTGTCGGCGTCGGGCGTCGTCCCGCCTGGTGCCATCGCCATCAGCAGCGCCGCCGCGGCGACCATCATCCCTTTGCGCATTCCGTCCTGTCCCTTGCGAAGCGAACCCAAGGCGGTGCCTTTGGCGGGCTTTCGTTCCGGATCGATGACAGTCGCGCGCACAAAAACGGCGGCGGTCCGCTGGGGACCGCCGCCGGTTCAGGGAGCTAACCGATTAGTTGCCGGTCGGGCTGGCCGGCGCGGTTGCCTGGGCCGATTGGCCGCTGGTCTGCGCCTGGGCCGCGGCCGCCTGGATGCGCTGGTTGAGCGCGGTATCCGAGGCCATCGCCTGGCTGATCTCGTTGAAGCGCTGCGGCTGCAGGCCCGACGACGTGATCGCAGCGACGAACTTGGGGTTCTTTTCCGCGGTCGGAATGCTGGTGTCCGCGTTGATCTTGTTCACCGCGAGCGCCGCCTTGGCGTACTGCTGGACCTCGGTATCCGTGAAGGTCGACGCGCCGGCGGTTGCCGTGGCGGCGGTGCCTGCGCCCGTGGTACCCTGGTCCGGGGTCGCCGGCGTGGTCTGTGCCGGAGCAGCGTCGGCCGGGGTCGTCTGGGCCGGGGTCGTGGTCTGGGCGAAGGCGGTCGACGCCATCAGCGTGCCGGCAATTGCCAGGCTCGAAAAGATCGTCTTCATTCTCAACTCCTCGCAACAATGAAACTGTTTTGCATCGGTGTAACGTAACAGTGGGAAATGGTTTTCCGCTTCACACCCAATTCACGATGGGCTGTGGCCATGGCGGGACGGCATGACCCATCCAGGGAGGCATCGAAGCGAAATCACGCCGCTGGAAAAGGCCAGGATTTTCGCCTATATGCCGCGGATGCAGACAGTGTCGGCCGCCCCCATGCCCATCCCCGGGCACATCGATCCCGTGCCCGTGCCGCGTGCCCTCGCCGCGCGCGAAGACGGGCGTACCGACCTGATCGGTCTCTCCCGCGATGGTATCCGCGAGGCGCTGGCCGCCGCCGGGCTCGAGCCCAAGCAGGCCAAGCTGCGCGCCAAGCAGCTGTGGCACTGGATCTACAATCGCGGTGCCACCGACTTCTCGGCGATGACCGACATCGCCAAGGCGCAGCACCCCTGGCTGGCCGAGCGCTTCGTGATCGGGCGGCCCGAAGTGGTCGAGGCGCAGGTCTCGAACGACGGCACCCGCAAGTGGCTGCTCCGCTCGCCGGACGGGCAGGATTACGAGATGGTGTTCATCCCCGACGCCGATCGGGGCACCCTGTGCGTCTCCAGCCAGGTGGGCTGCACGCTCAACTGCCGCTTCTGCCACACCGGCACGATGCGGCTGGTGCGCAACCTCACCGCGGGCGAGATCGTCGGCCAGGTGATGCTGGCGCGCGATTCGCTCGGCGAATGGCCAAGCCAGCCCGAGGGGCGCCTGCTCACCAATATCGTGATGATGGGCATGGGCGAGCCGCTGTACAATTTCGACGAAGTGAAGGCCGGCCTTCAGATCGTGATGGACGGCGACGGGCTCGCGCTCTCGAAGCGTCGCATTACCCTCTCCACCTCGGGCGTGGTGCCGATCATGGCACGCGCGGGCGAGGAGATCGGCGTGAACCTGGCGGTGTCGCTCCATGCGGTCACCAAGGACGTGCGCGACGAGATCGTGCCGCTCAACAAGAAGTACGGCATCGAGGAGCTGCTCCAGGCCTGTGCCGATTATCCCGGCGCCAACAATGCCCGCCGCATCACCTTCGAATATGTGATGCTGAAGGACAAGAACGATAGCGACGCCGATGCGCACGAGCTGGTCCGCCTGCTGCGCAAGTACAAGCTGCCCGCCAAGGTGAACCTGATCCCGTTCAACCCCTGGCCCGGCGCGCCCTACGAATGCTCGACGCCGGAGCGAATTCGCTCCTTCTCGAACATCGTGTTCGAGGGCGGCATCTCGGCGCCGGTGCGCACCCCGCGCGGGCGCGACATCGATGCGGCGTGCGGCCAGCTGAAAACGGCGTCCGAGAAGAAGAGCCGCGCCCAGCTCGACCGCGAGGCCGAAGAGAAGTTCGCCGCCCTCGGTTGAGTGCCGCGTGCTTCTGCGCGTAGGGTAAGACCATGCCGCTGCTCTTGCTCGCCCTCGCGCTTGCCGCCCCCGTCGACCGCTGCGCCGATGCGAAGACCACGGTGGACATGAACCTGTGCCTCGCCCGCGCCAGCAACGCCGCCGAGGTGCAGATGAACACCTATCTGGTCGCCGCCCGCAAGCGCGCCGCAAGCGACGGGGTGACGGTGGTCAAGGCGTTCGACGAGGCGCAGGGCCGCTGGATCGCCTGGCGCAAGGGCGAGTGCGACGCGGTCTATGCGCATTGGCAGGGCGGCACGATCCGCAATGCCGCGCTGCTCACCTGCCGGATCGAACTGACCGAGGCGCGCATCCACCAGCTGTGGAAGACTTGGCTGACCTATCCGGATTCGACCCCGCCGATCCTGCCCGAGCCCGGGGTCAGCCCGGACGGAACATCCTGAACAGCGCCTTCTCGCTGATCTCGAAATAGTCGGCCGGGCCGCCGCCGCGCAGGATCGGGCGGGCGCGCGCGGTCTGGTACACACCGTCTTCCAGCATCGCGCGATCGATATGGATACCGGTCGCCTCGCCCAGCACCAGCCAGGTATCGACCTCCGCGCCTTCCTTGTTTTCCAGCCGGATCAGCTGTGTCAGCCGGCATTCGAATTGCGCCGGGCTGCCTGCGACGCGATCGGGCTTGACGGTGCGCGCGGGGAGCGTCTCGATGCCGGCAAGGGTGAACTCGTCCACCCCGGCATCGACCATCGCCGCGCTGGCGTTCATCACCTCCGCTAGCGGGCGGGTGGCGAGGTTCCACACGAATTCCCCGGTCTCGGCGATGTTGGCGACGCTGTCCTTCCACCCGGTCGAAGCGAAGCCGAGGATCGGCGGGCGATAGTTGAACAGGTTGAAGAAGCTGTAGGGCGCAAGGTTGCGCACGCCGCTGGCCGAGACGGTACTCACCCAGCCAATCGGGCGCGGGCCGACGATCGCGTTGAGGGGATCATGGGCAAGGCCGTGGCCCGATGCGGGTTCGTAGAAGTGGAAGTCGGTGGGCATGCGCGCTCCGGATTTTTTGTGGCGGGGTGAAACCGATTCCGCTCGGGCTGCGAATATCCTATCGTCGAAGACGCCGGAAGCGCCTGCCGTTGCACCCTTGCGATCCTCCCCTGGAAGGGGAGGGGGACCGCCCGCAGGGCGGTGGAGGGGTGTCCCGGCTGCAATGGTGGGGTGCAGCACCAGCGGTTACACCCCTCCGTCATGCCTTCGGCATGCCACCTCCCCTTCCAGGGGAGGATCTGAACGGGCGAAGGAAGAGGCGCACCAATGGCCGAGCAATCCCCTGCGATCTACCGCCACCGGCTGATCACCCGGCTGTGGCACTGGATCAACGCGGTCGCGCTGCTGATCATGGTCGGCAGCGGGCTGATGATCTTCAATGCGCATCCCCGGCTCTATTGGGGGCAATATGGCGCGAATTTCGACCATGCGTGGCTCGAGCTGCCGCGCTTTCCCGGCTGGGTGACGATCCCGTCCTATTACAGCCTCGCCGGTGCGCGGCACTGGCACTTCTTCTTCGCGCTGGTGCTGGCCTTCGGGCTGCTGGTCTATCTGCTGTGGAGCTTGGCGAACGGCCATATACTGCGCGACCTGCGCATCCGCGCACGCGAGCTGGGGCCGGGGCATCTGTGGAAGGACTTCAAGGACCATCTCGCCCTGCGCTTCCATGATCCCGAGGACCCGCGCGCCTACAATATCTTCCAGAAGCTGGCCTATGTCGGCACGCTGTTCGTGCTGCTGCCGGCGGTGATCCTCTCCGGCCTCGCGCTGTCGCCCGGCATGGACGCCGCCTGGCCCTGGCTGACCGCATTGTTCGGCGGGCGGCAGTCGGCGCGGTCGGTGCACTTCCTCGCGATGGGGGCGATCCTCGCCTTCCTGCTCGTCCATTTGACCCTGGTGCTGCTGGCGGGACCGATCAACGAACTGCGCGCGATGCTCACCGGCTGGTGGCGCGTGCCCGCGGAGAAGCAGCCATGATCCTCACCCGCCGCAACCTGCTGATCGGCGGTGCCGCCGGGCTGCTCACCGGCTGCGACCAGTTCACCGACAGCCCGGTGCTGGCGAGCGCGGAGGAAGCGCACCGCTTCCTCCAGCGTTCGATCGGCCGCGGATCACTCGCCACCGAATTCCGGCCCGAGCAGCGCAGCCCGATCTTCCGCGTCAACGGCACCCACAACCCGAACACGCCCGAGTACAATATCTGGGCCGGTACCCGTTTCGCCGACTGGCGGCTGAAGGTGGGTGGCCTGGTCGCGAAGCCGATGCAGCTGACGCTCGACCAGCTCCAGCACATGCCGCAGCGCGCGCAGATCACCCGCCACGACTGCGTCGAGGGCTGGAGCGCGATCGGCAAATGGCAGGGGCCGCAGCTTGCCACCATCCTCAACGCCGCGGGGCTCCGTTCGCAGGCGCGCTACATCGTGTTCCACTGCGCCGACCGGTATGGCGATGGCGGCTATTATGAATCGGTCGACCTGATCGACGCCTTCCATCCCCAGACGATCCTCGCCTGGGCGCTCAACGACCATCTGCTCGATGTCGGCCACGGCGCGCCGCTGCGGCTGCGAGTGGAGCGGCAGCTCGGCTACAAGCAGGCCAAATATCTGGTGGGGATCGAGGCGGTCGCCTCGCTCGCCGGGATCGGCAAGGGCAAGGGCGGCACCTGGGAGGATATGAGCGGCTACCAATGGTATGCGGGAATTTGAACCGTACCCCGGATCCTGCGGTAACGTAATCGTTTGCGGGGCGCCGAAACCTACTATGCGTATTCCCGACACAATCTCTGCCTAGTGGAGCGCCATGGCCCTGATTGACCGCTTCCTCGACCGTGCCGTGAAGCGCGGCGAGCTCACCCTGATCCGACCCGACGGCACCACCCGCACCTTTGGCAGCCCCGACCCCGCCCTCAAGCCCGTCACCATGCGGCTGTCCAAGGGCGCCGAGGGCCGCATTGTCCGCGACCCTGCGCTCGGCGCGGCCGAGACCTATATGGACGGCAGCCTGAACCTCGAGCATGGCGACATCCTCGACCTGCTCAATCTGGTAACCGCGAACAACACCTGGGAAAAGAGCAACGCGGCCCTCAGCCCGGGCAAGCTCAGCCTCGCTGCCGGCAAGGTGGCGCACTGGCTCGGCCGCAAGAACATGGCCCGCAAGTCCAGGCAGAATGTCGCGCATCATTACGATCTCTCGGCGCGGCTCTACGATCTCTTCCTCGATGCCGACCGGCAATATAGCTGCGCCTATTATACCGATCCGGCGAATAGCCTGGAGCAGGCCCAGGCCGACAAGAAGGCGCATATTGTCGCCAAACTGGCGATCGAGCCGGGCATGCGCGTACTCGACATCGGCTGCGGCTGGGGCGGCATGGCGCTCTACATCCACGCCAAGACCGGCGCCGAGGTGCTGGGCATCACCCTCTCCGAAGAGCAGCTGAAGATCGCCCGCGAGCGCGCCGAGGCGGCAGGCGTGGCGGACAAGGTGAAGTTCGAGCTGATCGACTATCGCGCGCTCACCGGGCAGTTCGATCGCATCGTCTCGGTCGGCATGTTCGAGCATGTCGGCACGCCGCAATACCGCACCTTCTTCACCAAGTGCCGCGAACTGATGACGCCCGAGGGCGTGATGCTGCTTCACACGATCGGGCGCGCGGGCGGGCCGGGCTATACCGACGCGTTCACGCTCAAATACATCTTCCCCGGCGGCTATATCCCGGCGCTGTCCGAGATCTGCGAGGGCTTTGAGGGGCTGCGCTACTTCCTCACCGATGTGGAGGTGCTGCGCATGCATTACGGCCATACGCTCAAGGCCTGGTACGATCGCACCGTCGCTGCGCATGACGATATCGTCGCGCTGTATGACGAGCGCTTCTACCGGATGTGGACCTTCTATCTCGCCGGCTGCTATGTCAGCTTCATGAATGGCGGGCTGGTCAACTACCAGCTGCAATTCTCGCGCTCGCGCACCGCGCTGCCGCTGACCCGCGATTACATGGCCGAAGCGGAAGGGAAGCTCCGCCAGGACTGACCCGTCCCGCGCAGGGGAGGACGGCGGATATTGCACGCACGGCGCGGGGACCCTAGAGGCCCCGCGTTTCCCCTTTCCTTTTTCCCCGGAGTCGCTGCCCCATGTCGGATAAGATCAATCGCGTCGTCCTCGCCTATTCGGGCGGCCTGGACACGAGCGTGATCCTGAAATGGCTGCAGCAGACCTATAACTGCGAGGTCGTCACCTTCACCGCCGATCTCGGCCAGGGCGAGGAGCTGGAGCCCGCGCGCAAGAAGGCCGAGATGGCCGGCGTGAAGCCCGAGCACATCTTCATCGAAGATGTGCGCGAGGAGTTCGTGCAGGACTATGTGTTCCCGATGATGCGCGCCAACGCACTCTACGAGGGGCTGTATCTGCTCGGCACCTCGATCGCGCGGCCGCTGATCGCCAAGCGCCAGATCGAGATCGCCAAGATGGTTGGCGCCGATGCGGTGAGCCACGGCGCCACCGGCAAGGGCAACGATCAGGTCCGCTTCGAGCTCGGCTATTATGCGCTGAACCCGGACATCAAGGTGATCGCGCCGTGGCGCGAATGGGACCTGACCAGCCGCACCAAGCTGATCGAGTTCGCCGAATCGCACCAGATCCCGGTGACCAAGGACAAGCGCGGCGAATCGCCCTTCTCGACCGACGCGAACCTTCTCCACACCTCGTCCGAGGGCAAGGTGCTCGAGGATCCGTGGGAGGAAGTGCCCGATTATGTCTATTCGCGCACGGTGAACCCCGAAGACGCGCCCGACACGCCCGAGACGATCACGATTGATTTCGAGCGCGGCGACGGCGTGGCGCTGAACGGCCAGGCGATGTCGCCGGCGACGCTGCTCACCGCGCTCAACGAGCTCGGCCGCAAGCACGGCATCGGCCGGCTCGACCTGGTCGAGAACCGCTTCGTCGGCATGAAGTCGCGCGGCATGTACGAGACGCCGGGCGGCACCATCTATCACCTCGCGCATCGCGGCATCGAGCAGATCACGCTCGACCGCGGCGCCGCGCACCTCAAGGACGAGCTGGCGCCGCGCTATGCCGAGCTGATCTACAACGGCTTCTGGTTCTCGCCCGAGCGCGAGATGCTGCAGGCCGCGGTCGACTACAGCCAGGAGAAGGTCACCGGCACCGTGCGGCTCAAGCTGTACAAGGGCAGCGTGATCGTCACCGGCCGCAAATCGCCCTATTCGCTGTACAGCGAGAAGGTCGTGACGTTCGAGGACGACCAGGGCGCGTACGACCAGCGCGACGCGGCGGGCTTCATCAAGCTCAACGCACTCCGCCTGCGCCTGCTCGGCCGCCGCGAGGGCTGAGCAAACCAGTGTTCCCTCTCCCGGCGCAGCCGGGGGAGGGGGACCGCGCCGCGTAGCGGCGTGGTGGAGGGGGCGCCGCAGATTGCGGCGTCCTTTTTTGTACGTGCTAGGGCCCCCCTCCACCACCGCCTGCGGCGGCGGTCCCCCTCCCCCGGGCTGCGCCCGAGGGAGGAGACGCTCAGCCTTTCACCGCCGCCCGGTACGCGCGTAGGCTGTCCCACGCGTAAAGCGCGCAGCCGGACCAGATCAGCGCGAAGGTGGCGATGTGCACCGGCAGAACGGCCTCGCCGAACAACCACACCGCCTCCAGGAACTGCAGCGTCGGCGCGATGTACTGGAGCAGCCCCATGGTCGCGTAGGGCAGCCTTTTGGCCGCCGCGGCGAACAGCAGCAGCGGCGTCGCGGTGACCACGCCCGCCGCGATCAGCAGCAGGTCGATCCGCGTCGATCCGCCGAACGCCGCCGTGCCGCTATGCTCTGCCCAGAGCAGCACCGCCAGCGCGGGCGGACCCAGTAGAAGCGTCTCCACCGTCAGCCCGCCGAGCGCATCGATCGCCGCCACCTTGCGCAGCAGGCCATAGCCGCCGAAGCTCAGCGCCAGCGCGAGCGGGATCCACAGCGCCCCGCCGCCATGCAGCGTCAGCAGCAGCACGCCCAGCGCGGCCAGACCGATCGCCACGCCCTGCCAGCGCCGCAGCCGCTCGCCGAGCACCAGCATGCCGAGCGCGACATTGACCAGTGGGTTGATGAAATAGCCGAGGCTCGCGTCGAGCACATGTTCGTGCTGCACCGACCAGATATAGACCAGCCAGTTGATCGCGATCAGCGCCGCGCTGCCGACGAGAAGCAGCAGGGTCCGCCCCCTGGCAGCGGCGGCGATGCTGCGCACGCGGCGCAGCACCACCACGATCACGGCGAGGAGCAGCAGCGACCAGAGCACGCGGTGGGACAGCACCTGCAGCGCGGGCACCACCTGCAGCAGGTGCAGATAGAGCGGCAGCACGCCCCACAGGCTATAGGCGGCGATGCCGAGGAATAAGCCGGCGCGATCGGCGCCCTGAGCGTTGGACATGACGCCTTGTTGCGCCGTGTTGCGGTGCAACGCAACCTGAGGCGAAGCTTAGGCCGGGCGGATCGGAGTCGCTGCCTCGGCGCCGACGACGGTCGTCCAAGGGACGACATCCCAATGCGTGACGATGCCCTCCGTCACATACGGATCCTGCGCAGCGAAGGCGCGCGCTGCCTCGGCATCGCCGAACAGCAGCAGCGCGCTTTCGGGCGGGTCGCCAACCGCACCGCCCAGCAATAACGTGCCCGCATCCGCTGCCGCCCAGGCGAGCGCGAGATGTGCTTCCCGCAGCGCACCCCGGCGCGCCAGATAATCGGGCGCCAGGGTGTAGCGGAGCAGGACATGCGCCATGCTCAGTCGGCGAACAGCAGGACCGGCGTCTCGAGCAGCTTCTTCACCGCCTGGACGAAGCTTGCCGCATCCCAGCCGTCGACGACGCGGTGGTCGCAGCTGATCGACAGGTTCATCAGCTTGGCGCGGACGATGTCGTCGCCGTGGAAGACCGGCCGCTCGACGATCTTGTTCGGGCCGATGATTGCCACCTCCGGCCGGTTGATCACCGGCGTCGTCGCGATGCCGCCGAGGGGCCCGAGCGAGGTGACGGTGAGCGTCGAGCCGCTCAGCTCCTGCGAGGTCGCCTTGCCGGTGCGCGCTGCCTCGGCGAGGCGGGTGATCTCGCTCGCCAGCTGCCAGACATTCCGGTCCTGTGCATCGCGGATCACCGGCACCATCAGCCCGGCATCGGTCTGCGTCGCCATGCCGAGATGGACGCGGCCATGGCGCGTGACCACGCCGGCCTCGTCGTCATAGCGGGCGTTGAGCATCGGGAACTCGGGCAGCGTGCGACACAGCGCGACGATGAGGAACGGCAGCATGGTCAGCTTGGGGCGCTGGCCACGGTTGTCGTTCAGGTCGCCGCGCATCGCTTCCAGCGCGGTAACGTCGATCTCGTCGACATAGGTGAAGTGGGGGATGGCGCGCTTCGACGCGGCCATGTTCTCGGCGATGCGGCGGCGCATCCCGATCACCTTCACCGGCTGGTCCTCGCGGGCGCGGCTAGCGTGGGGGGCGTGATAGCCCTGCGCGCTGCCATAGCGGAGGAACGCGTCGAGATCGGCATGGCGGAGGCGGTCGCCCTCGGCGGGCTTCACCTGCGCGAGGTCGATGCCGAGATCGGCCGCGCGGGCGCGCACCGCGGGGGAGGCGAGGATTTTAAGATCCTCCCCGGAACGGGGAGGGGGACCATCAGCCGCAGGCTGATGGTGGAGGGGGAGCTCAGCGGGGGACGCGGGCGCAGTTTCTGCGGAGTCGTCCAGCGACGCCCCCCCTTCACCACCGGCTTCGCCGGCGGTCCCCCTCCCCGTGCCGGGGAGGATCGATTCCTCGACGCCCGGGTTCTCGGCCTCGACCTGCTCCTCGACGGTCGTCTCCGCCGCAGCCTCGCCCTCGACCTCGATCACCATCAGCGCCGAACCGATCGGCACCTGGTCCCCCACCTCGCCGGCGAGCTCGACCACCACGCCGGAGACGGGCGATTCCATCTCCACCGTGGCCTTGTCGGTCATCATGTCGGCGACCTGCTGGTCTTCCTCGACGCGGTCGCCGATCTTCACGTGCCAGGCGACGATCTCGGCCTCGGCAATGCCTTCGCCGATGTCCGGCAGACGAAAGGTAAAACGAGCCATGGGCGTCAGTCCTTGAGGAGTTTGTTGAGCGCCTCGCGGATCCGCACCGGACCCGGGAAATAGGCCCATTCGAGGCTGTGGGGATAGGGCGTGTCGAAGCCGGTGACGCGGGCGATCGGCGCTTCGAGATGGTAGAAGCAGCGCTCCTGCACCAGCGCCGACAATTCCGCACCGAAGCCGGAGGTGCGCGTCGCCTCATGGACGATCATGCAGCGGCCGGTCTTCTTGACCGAGGTTTCGATCGCTTCGATGTCGAGCGGCACCAAGGTGCGCAGGTCGATGATCTCGGCGTCGACGCCCAGTTCCTCGATCGTCGCGGCGACGACATGGACCATCGTGCCGTAGCAGAGGATCGTCACCGCCTCGCCTTCGCGCACCGTCGCGGCCTTGCCGAGTTCGACGCGGTAATGCCCCTCGGGGACTTCGCTCGCGGGATGCGCGGTCCAGTTCTTGGCCGGACGATCATAATGGCCGTCGAACGGGCCGTTATAGATGCGCTTGGGCTCGAGGAAGAGTACGGGGTCGTTGTCCTCGATCGCGGCGATCAGCAGGCCCTTGGCGTCATAGGGCGTCGACGGAATCACCGTCTTGATGCCCGAGACATGGGTGAAGATGCCCTCGGGCGACTGGCTGTGCGTCTGCCCGCCGAAGATGCCGCCGCCATAGGGCGAGCGCACCGTGATCGGCGCGGTGAAGTCGCCGTTCGAGCGGTAGCGCAGCCGTGCGGCTTCGGAGACGAGCTGGTCGAGCGCGGGGTAGATGTAATCGGCGAACTGAATCTCGGGCACGGGGCGCAGGCCATAGGCACCCATGCCGATCGCCACGCCGATGATGCCGATCTCGGTGATCGGCGTGTCGAAGGCGCGGGTCTTGCCGTACTTTGCCTGGAGCCCGGCGGTCGCGCGGAACACGCCGCCGAAATAGCCGACATCCTCGCCCATCACGACGACCTGGTCGTCGCGTTCCATCATCACGTCCATGGCGGAGTTGATCGCCTGGATCATGTTCATCCGGGGGGCGGTCAAATCCCGGCCGCCTTACGCTCGGCGATCATCTGGTCGCTCTGTTCCTTCAAGTGCCAGGGCATCTCCTCGAAGACGCCTTCGAACATCGTCTCGAATGGCTGGTGCATGCCGTGGCCGAGGATGCCGTTCTTCTCGGCTTCCTTCTGCGCGCGCTTCACCGTCTCGGCGAGATCGAGGTCCATCGCCGCATGGCGCTCCTCGTCCCATTCGCCGAGACCGATCAGGTGATCCTTCAGCCGCCGGATCGGATCGCCGAGCGGCCAGGCATTGGTCTCGCCCGCGGAGCGATAGGCGCTGGGATCGTCCGAGGTGGAATGGCCCTCGGCGCGATAGGTGAAATGCTCGATCAGCGTCGGGCCCTGGTTGGTCCGCGCACGCTCGGCCGCCCACTCGGTCGCCGCATAGACCGCCAGCGCGTCATTGCCGTCGACGCGCAGCCCGGCGATGCCATAGCCGATCGCGCGCGCCGCGAAGGTGGTCGCCTCGGCACCCGCGAAGCCCGAGAAGCTCGAAATCGCCCATTGGTTGTTGACGACGTTAAAGATCACCGGGGCGCGATAGACGGTGGCGAAGGTCAGCGCCGAGTGGAAATCGCCTTCCGCGGTCGAACCCTCGCCGCACCAGGTGGCGGCGATGCGGGTGTCGCCGCGCGCTGCGCTCGCCATCGCCCAGCCCACCGCCTGCGGATATTGCGTGGCGAGGTTGCCGGAGATCGAGAAGAAGCCGGTTTCCTTCGACGAATACATGATCGGCAGCTGCCGGCCCTGCAGCGGATCGCTCCGGTTGGAGTAGATCTGGTTCATCATCTCGACCAGCGGATAGCCGCGGGTGAGCAGGATGCCCTGCTGGCGATAGCTGGGGAAGCACATGTCGTCGCCGGCCATCGCCAGCGCGGCCGACACCGACACCGCCTCCTCGCCGGTAGACTTCATGTAGAAGCTGGTCTTGCCCTGGCGCTGGGCGCGGAACATGCGCTCGTCGAACGCGCGGGTGAGCGCCATGCTTCGCAGCATCTTGCGCTTGGCCTCCGCGTCGAGTCGCGGATCCCAGGGCCCCACGGCATTACCTGCATCGTCGAGGACGCGGACCAGGCCATAGGCGAGTTCGTGAAATCGATCGGCCGGCTCGGCGGTATCCGGGCGGCGCGCGGCGCCGGCGGGCGGGATCGACAGATCGCTGAAATCGGCCTCGTCGCCGGGGCGAAAGCGCGGCTCGGGCACGTGCAGCGATAAGGGCGGCAGGTTGGCGCGCGGGGCGTCCACCGTCATGGTCTCTCCATCAGATACGGCCGTGTCGCCCACGGACTCGATTTCCAGCGCTTGTTATAAAATTTCAATGGGCCTGTCGAGATGGGGCAGCAGGGCTGGCCTAAAAATTTGGGACACGGAGCCTGATTGACTCCGTGCCGGATTAGAACAAAATAGGAACGAACGAGTCGGACCTGTCATCAACCCCGAGCGAGTCGCCGTGCCCGATCCTGCCACTCTCGACCAGTTGCGCGCAATGCTCAGCGCACTCGACGGTACCGGATTCCGTCGGCGCCCGGTGCTGCCCTTCGGGCTGGAGCGGCTAGATGCGAAGCTGGCCGATGGGGGACTTCGGCTCGATGCGCTGCACGAGATTGCCGGCGCCACGCCCGACCTGACCGACGATTGTGCGGCCACCACCTTTATCGGTGGAATCGCCGCACGCTGCTGGGGCCCGGTGCTGTGGGTGGTGCGGCGGCGCGATCTGTTCGCGCCGGGGCTGGCGCAGGTCGGGCTGGATCCCAAGCGGGTGATCTATGCCGAGGCGCGCGACGACGACGAGCTGCTCGCGATCATGGAGGAGGGGTTGCGCCATCGCGGCCTCGGCGCGGTGATCGGCGAAGTGAAGCGGCTGGGGATGCCGGCGACGCGGCGGCTGCAGCTGGTGGCCGAGGGGGGCCGCACGATCGCCTTGCTGCTCAAGCGCCATGCCCGCGAAGGAAGCGATCCGCTGGGGGCGCCTTCCGCGGCGGTGACGCGCTGGCGGATCGGCTGCGCGCCTTCGGCACCGCTGCCGGTGGAGGGGGTCGGCCGGCCGCGCTGGGAATTGTCGCTGGCGCGGCAACGTGGGGGGGAATCGTTCCAACTCTTGGTGGAGGCCTGCGATGCAACGGGTCGCTGCGCTCTTCCTGCCCCACTGGTCGCTCGACCGCGTGCGGCGGGCCGAGCGGCGCGCGCTGCCGCCGCCTGAGCGGGCGCACCAGAACGTATATGGGAACGACGCTGTAGCTCTCGTACCCCTCCCGCCTGCGGGAGTGGCTAGGGGAGGGGCTGAAACGGATCAGTACTTCTTCCACGCCAGCCCCTCCCCCACCCCCTCCCGCGAGCGGGAGGGGAGCGACAGCGACGGGCGCCTGGAGTCCGTCCAGGCGCTCGCCGCTGCCGAACAGGAGGTTGCCTGCTCCGTCCAGCGCGGCGGTGGCTGGCGGCCGGGTGCACGCTGGGCGCGGGCCGCGCGCGACGCCGCGATCGCCGCGCTCCCGCCGCACCAGCGGCCGCCGATGCGCGAGCTCGGCCGGCGCAGCGAGGCGGCGGATCATGCCTTCAAGCGGATGCGCCCCGACGAGGGCGGGGCGATGGCGGGCGAGGTGGTGCGGTTGCCGCTGGCCGCGCGCGCGGCTGCGCCGACTGTTAGCGCCCCCGCCCCCGCCACCCTTTCTTCGTCATCCCCGCGAAGGCGGGCATCCATTGACTCATCGGTCGAAGATGGCGCCGCAATGGCACGGCGAATGGATCCCCGCCTCCGCGGGGATGACGATAGGGGGCGGGGGGAGCGCGGGAGCCACAGGCGGACGTCAGCGGCAGCGGATGCGGTGGACCTCCCCCGCATCCTCTCCCGCCGCACCGGCAGCCGCAGCGAAGTCGCCGCCGCCTGCCCGGCCGCACTCGCTGCCGGAATCCGCATCGGCATGGCGCTCACCCAGGCCCGTGCGCTGGTGCCGGAACTCCGCATCGACCCGGCCGACCCCGAAGGGGACCGCGTCGATCTCGAGCGGCTGGCGCACAGCCTTGCCCGGCGCTGGTCGCCGAGCGTCACCCTCGCCGGCGACGACCTGCTGTTCCTCGACCTGACCGGCGTCGCCCATCTCCATGGTGGCGAGGCACGGATGCTGCGCCGCCTGCACGCGCTGCTCGCCCGGCTGGGCTTCGCGGCCAGGATCGCGGTCGCCGACACCCCCGGCGCCGCCTGGGCCTTTGCGCGCTTTCGCCCCGAGACGCTGCTCCTCTGCCCCCCCGGCGAACATGGCGCGTGGCTGGCCCCGCTGCCCGTCGAGGCGCTGCGGTTGGAGAACGACGCGATCGACCTGCTCCACCGGCTCGGCGTCGACAGCATCGGCCAGCTCGCCGCGCTTCCCCGCGCGCCGCTGGTCCGCCGCTTCGGCACCGTCATCGCCGCGCGGCTCGACCAGGCGCTGGGGCGCATCCCGGAGCCGGTCACCCCGGTCACCCCGCCCGAGCCGATCGCGGTCACCCAGCGCTTCGCCGAGCCGATCGCCACGCCCGAGGCAATCGCCCACTGGCTGGGCGATCTCGTCAACCGCCTCGCCGAAGCGCTGGCCGAAGCCGGGCAGGGCGCGCGCCGCATCGGGCTGGTCGCCGACCGGGTCGACGGCGTACCCCAGCGGATCGGCATCGGTCTCGCCCGCGCCAGTCGCGATCCCGCGCATCTCCTCCGCCTGCTCGCCCGGCGGATCGACCAGATCGAACCCGGCTATGGCCTCGACGCGATGACGCTGCATTTGCTGCGCAGCGAACCTTTGGGCGCGCTGCCGGTCGACGAGCGGCTCGATGCCGAGACGGTGCCCGATCTCGCCCCGCTGATCGACACACTCGCTACGCGGATCGGCATGGCGCGGCTGTGGCGGATGCGGCCGGTGGAAAGCGACGTGCCCGAGCGCTCGGCCGCGGCCCTGCCGCCGCTCGATCCGCCCGAACGCGAGGCCGCGCCGATGAAGGCCGACGATGTCCGCCAGCTGGATCGGAACGCCCCGCTGCCGCCCTGGCATCCGGACTGGCCGCGCCCGATCCGCCTGCTGCGCCGGCCTGAGCGGCTCGACCATGTCGTCGCCGCGCTCCCCGACCAGCCGCCGCGACGCTTCACCTGGCGGGGCGAGCGGCACGAGGTGGTCCATGCCGACGGGCCCGAGCGCATCCATGGCGAATGGTGGAAGCGCGCGACCGAGACGCATGCCACGCGCGACTATTTCCGCGTCGAGGACGAGCGCGGCCGCCGCTACTGGCTGTTCCGTCAAGGCGACGGCGAGCGCCAAGTGACCGGCGATCTCAGTTGGTACCTGCACGGCCTGTTCGGGTGAGCGGCATGTATTCCGAACTCCAGGTCACCAGCCATTATTCCTTCCTGCGCGGCGCCTCCGCACCCTCGGAACTGTTCGAGGCGGCGGCGGCGTACGGCATGCCCGCGCTGGGCATCACCGATCACAACAGCGTCGGCGGGATCGTCCGCGGGCTGGTCGCGGCGGAGGAGACCGGCGTGCGGCTGGTCACCGGCTGCCGGCTCGACCTGACCGACGGCAGCGGGGTGCTGGTCTGGCCCGAGGATCTCGCCGCTTGGTCGCGGCTCACCCGGCTGCTCAGCATCGGCAAGGCGCGGGCGGATGCGCAGCATGGCGAGAAGGGGCAGTGCTTCCTCCATTGGGAGGATGTCGCGGGGCATGCCGACGGCCTCGTCGCCGCGCTGGTGCCGGGCATGGCGGATGCGGGCGACCCGGCGGCGCTGCGCTGGATGGCGGATGTGTTCGGGGAGCGCGGCCATGTCACGCTCACCCGCCATCGCCGGCCACAGGAGGCGGTGCGGCTGCATGGCCTGGCGCAGGCCGCCGCCGCGCACGGGCTGACCCCGCTCGCCACCGGCGACGTGCTCTACCATCATCCCGACCGGCGGATGCTGCACGACGTGATGACCGCGATCCGCCACACCACCACGGTCGACGATCTCGGTTTCCGCCGCGCCCGCAGCGCCGATCGCCACCTCAAGCCCCCGCACGAAATGGCGCGCCGCTTCGCCGCCTGGCCCGAGGCGCTGCAGGCCGTGGAGGCTGTGGTCGAGCGGTGCAGTTTCAATCCGCGTGAACTCGGCAAGCTCTATCGCTATCCGGACGAGGTGGTGATGTCCGGCCGCAGCCCGCAGGAGGCGCTGGCCAAGCTCGCCCGCGATGCACTCGCCGCCAAGTTCCCGGAGGGGCCGCCGCCCGCTTATGCGGAGCTGCTGGAGAAAGAGCTGCGGCTGGTCGAGAAGTTCGGCTACGCGCCCTATTTCCTTACCGTCCATTCGATCGTCCGCTTCGCCCGCGCGCAGGAAATCCTGTGCCAGGGGCGGGGGAGCGCGGCCAATTCGCTGATCTGCTTCCTGCTCGGCGTCACCTCGATCGATCCGGTGGTGCACAAGCTGCTGTTCGAGCGGTTCATCTCCGAGGACCGCGACGAGCCCCCGGATATCGACGTCGATTTCGAGCATGAGCGGCGCGAGGAAGTGATCCAGTGGATCTACGAGACCTATGGCGCACGCCATGCCGCGCTGACCGCTGTGGTCAGTCGCTACCGCACGCGCGGGGCGGTGCGCGAAGTGGGGAAGGCGCTGGGGCTGTCCGAGGACGTGACGGCGGGGCTGGCGGGGCAGGTGTGGGGCTGGTCGAACGAGGGCGTGAGCGAGGCCGATGCCGCCGCGCTCAATCTCGACGCCAGCGAGCCGCGCCTCGCGTTGACGCTCGATCTCGCTCGCCAGCTGATCGGCACCCCACGCCACCGCTCGCAGCATCCCGGGGGCTTCGTGCTGGCCCAGGCGAATCTCGACGAGATCGTGCCGATCGAACCGGCTGCGATGGTCGACCGGCGCGTGATCGAATGGGAGAAGGACGATATCGAGACGCTCGGCCTGATGAAGGTCGACATTCTCGGGCTGGGCATGCTCGGCTGCATGCGGCGCGCGTTCGATCTGCTCCAGCAGCACAAGGGCGTGAAGCTCACCCTGGCGTCGGATGCGATGCAGGAGGATGATCCCGCCACCTTCGCGATGATCCAGAAGGCCGACACGCTCGGCACCTTCCAGATCGAGAGCCGGGCGCAGATGTCGATGCTGCCGCGGCTCAAGCCCAAGGAATTCTACGATCTCGTCATCCAGGTCGCGATCGTCCGGCCAGGGCCGATCCAGGGCGACATGGTCCACCCGTATCTGCGCCGGCGCGAGGGGAAGGAGGAGGTCGAGTATCCGAGCGCGGAACTCAAGGACGTGCTGGAGAAGACCTTCGGCGTGCCGCTGTTCCAGGAGCAGGCGATGAAGGTCGCCATCGTCGGGGCGGGGTTCGAGCCGGCCGAGGCGGACGCGCTGCGCCGCGCGATGGCAACCTTCAAGTCGACCGGCGGGGTCACCCATTTCCGCGAGAAGATGATCAGCGGGATGCTGGAGAAAGGCTACAAGCAGGACTTCGCCGAGCGCACGTTCAAGCAGATCGAGGGTTTCGGCAGTTACGGCTTTCCCGAGAGCCACGCCGCCAGCTTCGCCAAGATCGCCTATGCGTCGAGCTGGATGAAGTGCCACCATCCCGACATCTTCTGCGCGGCGCTGCTCAACGCGCAGCCGATGGGCTTCTACGCCCCAGCGCAGATCGTCCGCGATGCGCGCGAGCACGGCGTCGAGGTGCGCGCGGTGTGCGTCAACGACAGTGCGTGGGATACGCGGGTCCTACAATCCTCCCCGGAACGGGGAGGGGGACCATGTGCGCCAGCACATGGTGGAGGGGGGGCGGCACACGGGCCTGCCTTGCCGAGCGCGCCCTCCACCACCGCCTTCGGCGGCGGTCCCCCTCCCCGTGCCGGGGAGGATCTGGGATTGCGCCCCCTCCGACTCGGCATGCGCGTCGTGCAGGGGCTGTCCGCGCGCGATGCGGACGCAATCCTCACCGCGCGCGCTGAGCGGCCCTTCACCTCGATCGAGGATGTCTGGCGCCGCGCCCGCGTCTCGCCTGCCGCGCTGGAGAAGCTCGCGCGCGCCGATGGCTTTAGCGCCTTCGGGCAGGATCGGCGCCAGGCGCTCTGGGCGATCAAGGCGCTCGACCAGGCGCCGCTGCCGCTGTTCGCGGGAATCGAGGGGCCGATCCAGGCCGCCGAGCCTGCGGTGACGCTCGTGCCCCTCACCGCCGGGCGCGAAGTGGTGGAGGATTACCGCGCCACCCAGCTGAGCCTGCGCGCGCATCCGCTCCACTTCCTCCGCGATACGCTCACCGCGCGCCGTATCCGCCCGTGCGGCGACCTCAAGAGGCTCAAGGACGGCGCGCGGGTGGAGGTGGCCGGCATCGTGCTCGTCCGCCAGAAGCCGGGAAGCGCCAAGAGCATCTTCCTGACGCTGGAGGATGAGACCGGCATCGCCAATGCGATCGTCTGGCCGGCGCGCTTCGCGCTCTACCGCCCGATCATCCTCGCCGCGCCGATGATTTCCGTGCGAGGACGCCTCCAGCGCGAAGGCGAGGTGCTGCACCTGATCGCCGAGACGATCACCGACCTGACCGACCTGCTGCGCAGCGTCGGCGCGATCGACCTGCCGCGGATGACGATGCCCGGCGACGGCGCGACGCATGGCGGCACGATCGACTCGCGCGACCGCAAGGTCATCCGCGCTACCGATCCCGCCCATGCCTATCCGAAGCAGCGCACGCCCGAGAGCTGGCCGTCGCGGCGCGAGGACATCATCCCGATCAAGTCGCACGATTTCCACTGATGTCGACGCTTGCCCACCGCTATTTCTTCGCCGTGCAACCATTGTTGATGCGCTGCGCCATCGCCGGACAATGGGATCAACTCGGACCCGCCGAGCACATCGTGTCCGATACCCGTCTGCATGCTACGCTCGCCATCACGGACGACTTCACGCAATCCTGCCCCCTTCTGGAGACCGCATTGCTGTCCATTGGCGGAAGCGTCACAGCCGCGCCCATTCCGATGCGCCTCGACCAGCTTTCCGCGAGCGAGAAGTCGATCGCGCTGCGTTCGAGCGGTCGATGCCCGCCGCTTGCCGCGCTGGCCGGGCCCCTTCAGCGCCGCATGGCACGCGCGGGACTCTTGCGGACGGAGTGGGTCTTTCGCCCCCACGTCACGTTGCTCTACCGCAGCGGCGTCCCGTTCACCCGAAGAATCGATCCGATCTGCTGGACGGCGACCGGCTTCGTGCTGATCCACAGCATCGTCGGCGCGCACCGGCATATCGAGCTGGGCCGCTGGCCGCTGATCGAACGGCAGGGCAGTTTCGACTTCTGAAGCCGCCCCGCCGACCGGAACTCAGCCCGCGACCACCGTCTGCTCGATGGTGCCGAAGATCGGGTGGTGCTTGTCGTCCTCCGCCCAGATGCGGATCGTGTCGCCGCCCTTGAGGAACGGGGTCTCGGCGCTCCCACGCAGAATCGTCTCGACCGTGCGGACCTCGGCGAGGCAGCAATAGCCCTTGCCGCCCTCGCCGATCGGCTTGCCCGGGCCGCCATCGGAATCGCGGTTAGAGACGGTGCCCGATCCGATGATCGTGCCCGCGCCCAGCGCACGGGTCTTCGCCGCGTGCGCGATGAGCGTGCCGAAATCGAAGGTCATGTCCTCGCCGGCATCGACGCGGCCGAAGGGCTTGCCGTTCAACTCCACCATCAGGGTACGGCGCAGCTTGCCGTCCTGCCACCAATCGCCCAGCGCATCCGGCGTCACGAACACCGGCGTAAAGGCGCTGGCCGGCTTGGACTGGAAGAAGCCGAAACCCTTGGCGAGTTCGCCCGGGATCAGGTTGCGCAGGGACACGTCGTTAGTGAGGCCGACCAGCCGCACCGCCGCCAGCGCTTCCTCGCGGCTCGCGCCCAGCGGCACGTCGCCGGTCACGACCACCACTTCGGCCTCCAGATCGCAGCCCCAGGCCTCGTCCTTGAGCGGGATCGCGTCGCGCGGCCCGAGGAATCCGTCGGACCCGCCCTGGTACATCAGCGGATCCTGCCAGAAGCTCTCGGGCAGCTCTGCGCCGCGCGCCTGCCGCACCAGCGCGACATGATTCACATAGGCCGACCCGTCCGCCCATTGATAGGCGCGCGGCAGCGGTGCCGCCGCCTGGCGCTCGTGGAAGCGCATCATCGGAATGGTCTCATGCTCGAGATCGGTGGCGAGGTTGCGCAGATCGCCTTCCACCCGCTCCCAGTCGTCCAGCGCCGCCTGCAATGTCGGCGCGATGTGACTCGCGTCCGCGCACCAGGCGAGATCGTTCGAGACGACGACGAGTTTGCCGTCGCGGCCCTGCTTGAGGCTGGCTAGTTTCATTGGACACCATCTCCTTCGGCGGTCGCCATAGGGCAACGTCGCTCGCCACGGAACCGTAGCCCTTTGCTAGGTATTTTGCCCAGTCGCATTGACTTCGGGGTGGGCCATGATCAACGAATTGCACATGGCTGCGCCGCTTCGCTTTCTGGATCATGGCGGTGACATGGCCGAACGCATTCGCGGGTTTGACTGGGCCGGCCATCCGTTCGGTGCGCCCGAGCGCTGGTGTGAGCCGCTGCGTATCACCGTCGACATGATGCTCGCCTCACGCTTTCCCAAAGCGCTCTATTGGGGCCCCGAGTTCCGCCTGCTCTACAACGATGCCTGGGCGCCGATCGCGGCCGACCGGCATCCCTGGGCGCTGGGCCGCGCGGGCGGTGAGGTCTGGGCGGAGATCTGGGACGTGGTCGGCCCGCAGATGGCGGAGGTGGTCGCAACAGGCCGCGGCTTTGCGGTCTACGACCAGCTGCTGCGGATGGCACGCGACGGGGTGCCGCGCGACACCTGGTGGAACTACAGCTTTACACCGATTCGCGATGCCGAAGGCCGCGTGCTGGGCATCCTCAATCAGGGCAACGAGACGACGCGGGTGGTGCTCGCCGAGCGCGCCAGGCAGGCCGAGCTCGAGCGGCTGCGCGACTATTTCGAGCAGGCGCCTGGCGCCGTGGCGCTGCTCGACGGGCCGGAGCATCGCTTTGTGCTCGCCAACCCGGCCTATCTCGAACTGGTCGGTCGCGACGCGGTGGTCGGGCGGTCGGTAGCCGAGGCGCTGCCCGAAGTGGTCGAGCAGGGGTATGTCGAAGTGCTCGACCAAGTGTATCGCAGCGGCGAGCCCTATCGCGCGCTGGGCCGCGACGTCCTGCTGCAGCGTCGGGCCGCCGCTTCGCCCGAACGCCGCGTGCTCGATTTCACCTTCCAGCCCATCAAGGACTCTGTCGGCGCCTGCACCGGCATCTTCATTTCGGCCGCCGACATCACCGAGCGGGCGGTCGCTGAAGAGGCCTTGCGGCGGAGCGAAGAGCGGTTGCAGCTCGCGCTCAACGCGTCGACGGGCATCGGCACCTGGGACTGGACGGCGGAAAGTGGCCGGGTGACCGGCGATGAACGCTTCGCCGCGCTGTTCGGCATCAACTCGGAGCGGGTCGGGAGTGGTGGCGCCTTCGACGCGGTGCTCAACTTCATTCATCCTGACGATCGCGCGCGCATCGCGCGGGAAGTGCGCCGGTCGATGGCCGATCATGCCCCGCTGAAGCTCGAATTTCGCGTAGTGCGTGCCGATGGTGAGGTACGCTGGCTGCTCACCCAAGGCCGCTGCACCTTCGATGCCGCCGGGCGCCCAATCCGCTTCCCTGGCGTCAGCTTCGACATCACCGATCGCAAACTGGCCGAGGAAGCCGCGCAGGAAGCCGCCGACGACCTGCGCTCCGCCACCGAGGCGCAGTCCTTTCTGCATGGCCTGGCCGAGCGCCAGCGCGCGCTCGACACGCCCGAGGCGATCATGGAACTCACCGCGGCCGAGCTGGGGGCCAGGCTGGGCTTGGCGCGCGTGGGCTTCTACCGGGTGGCGGGGGAGGTGATCCATCTCGGGCCCTGCTGGACCGACGGCAGCTTGCCCAAGTTCGCCGGCCAGTGGCGGCTGGATGCGGTGGCGCCGCTGGTCGAACGCTATCGCCAGGGCCGCACCGTCACCTTCGACGACAGCAGTACCGAATTCCCACATACCGAGCTGAGCAAGCTCTCGCCTTCGGCGATCGGCGTGCCGCTGCTGCGCGGCGGGAATTGGGTCGCCACCTTCTACGCCAATGGCGCAGGCGCGCGATCCTGGCAGCCGGAGGAAATCGCGTTCGTCGAGACCGTCGTCGAGACCACCTGGGATTCGGTGGAACGCGCCGACGCGGTGCTGGCGCTGCGCGAGAGCGAGGCACAGTTCCGCGCCATCACCAATTCGATCGATCACATGGTCTGGTCGGCCGATGCGGAGGGCGGCGTCGATTATTATAACGACCGTTGGTACGACTATACCGGGGTCGAGCGCGGCAGCACCGACGGGGACGCGTGGGGCACAGTGCTCCATCCCGGCGACCAGCGCCGCGCAGCGGCGGTGTGGGAGCATTGCATCCGCACCGGTGATCTCTACCGGATCGAATATCGGATGCGGCACCATAGCGGCATCTATCGCTGGGCGCTCGGTCGCGCACAGCCGCTGCGCGACGAGACCGGCCGCATCGTCCGCTGGTTCGGCACCAGCACCGACATCCAGGACATCGTCGACGCGCGCGAAGTGCTCGCCCGTTCGCGCGAGGAACTGGAGGCCGCCGTGCGCGAGCGTACCGAGCGGCTGATGGCGGCCGAGGCGCAGCTCCGCCAGGCGCAGAAGATGGAGGCGGTGGGCCAGCTGACCGGCGGCATCGCGCACGACTTCAACAACATGCTCGCGGTGGTGATCGGCGCGCTCGACCTGATGGAGCGCCGCGTCGCGCAAGGGCGGACCGATATCGACCGCTATCTCGTCGCCGCGCGCGATGGCGCCAGCCGCGCCGCCGCGCTGACCCAGCGACTGCTTGCCTTTTCGCGTCGCCAGCCGCTCGCACCGACCGCGCTCGACGTCAACGACATGCTTGGGGGGATGATCGAGCTGCTCGTGCGCACGCTGGGCGAAGGAGTGGTGATCGAAACGCAGTTCGCCCGCCGGCTCGATCCGGTGGTGGCGGACCGCAACCAGCTCGAAAATGTCGTGCTCAATCTGGCGGTCAATGGCCGCGATGCAATGCCCGATGGCGGCACGCTGACGATCGAGACCGAGCAACTCGCGATCGATGCGGACGAGGCCGCTCGCCACGAGATCGCCGCGGGCGATTTTGTCGAGATCCGCCTCCGCGATACGGGGGTGGGCATGCCGCCCGAGGTGGCGGCGCGCGCGTTCGATCCTTTCTTCACCACCAAGGGGGTGGGCAAGGGTACTGGGCTCGGGCTCAGCCAGGTGTTCGGTTTCGTTCGCCAGTCGGGCGGGCATGTCATGATCGAGAGCGCCCCCGGGGAGGGCACCTGCGTGCGGGTGCTGCTGCCGGCCCGGCCCGAAGCGGTGCCCGCGCCCGCTGCAAACAGCATCGAGCGCGACCTGCCGCGCGGCCGCGCGGGCGAGGTTGTCCTCGTCGTCGAGGACGAGGATCGGGTGCGCACCTATTCGGTCGAGGCGCTGCGGGAGCTCGGCTACGGCGTCGTCTTTGCCCGCGACGGGATCGAAGCGCTGCGGTTGCTCGAGCGCGGGCAAAAGATTTCGCTGCTGTTCAGCGACGTGGTGATGCCCGAAATGAGCGGGCGCGAGCTGGCGACGCGGGTGCGCGAGCGGATGCCCGGGCTCAAGGTGCTGCTCACCAGCGGCTATGCCCCTGATTCGCCGGCCGCGGGCAGCGACGAGAATATCCTGCCCAAGCCGTTCGACATCGCCGCGCTGGCCACCGCGATCCGCGCTGCACTGGACGCGTGACGGCAGGAAAGGCTTGACCTTCGGGCGCACAGTCGTCATTCGCGCCGCGGCTTCGGGCGACGCGTCCGTTTGACCAGCCCGGCTGCCGAGTCCTGTCGAAGGGCGGCCTGGGTCCGCCCGGCAGGCGGAGGACGTGTATCCATGGCAAATGTGGCAGTGATTGGCGCTCAGTGGGGCGACGAAGGCAAGGGCAAGATCGTCGACTGGCTCGCCGAGCGCGCCGACGTGGTCGTCCGCTTCCAGGGTGGGCACAATGCCGGCCATACGCTGGTGATCGGCGAGAAGGTCTACAAGCTCTCGCTGCTTCCCTCGGGCATCGTGCGCGGCACGCCGAGCGTGATCGGCAATGGCGTCGTGCTCGATCCCTGGGCGCTCAAGGCTGAGGTCGAGAAGCTGCGCGACCAGGGCGTCGACGTCACCCCGGACACGCTCAAGATCGCCGATACCTGCCCGCTGATCCTGCCCTTCCACCGCGATCTCGACGCGCTGCGCGAGGATGCCAGCGGCGCCGGCAAGATCGGCACCACCCGCCGCGGCATCGGCCCGGCCTATGAGGACAAGGTCGGCCGCCGCGCCATCCGGGTGTGCGACCTCGCCAATCTGGATGCGATCGGGCCGCAGGTCGATCGCCTCGCCGCGCACCACGACGCGCTGCGCGCCGGCTTCGGCCAGCCGCCGATCGACCGCGAGGGTCTGCTCGAGGAGCTGCGCGGCATCGCCGGCTTCGTGCTGCCCTTCGTGCAGCCGGTGTGGAAAATGCTGAACGAGGCGCGGTCGCGCGGGCGTCGCATCCTGTTTGAAGGCGCGCAGGGCGTGCTGCTCGACATCGATCACGGCACCTATCCGTTCGTCACCTCGTCCAACACCGTGTCGGGCACCGCGGCGAGCGGCAGCGGCATGGGGCCTGGCGCGGTGGGCTTCGTGCTCGGCATCGCCAAGGCCTATACCACCCGCGTCGGCTCGGGCCCGTTCCCGAGCGAGCTGGACAACGAAGTGGGCGAGCGGCTCGGCACGCGCGGCCATGAGTTCGGCACCGTCACCGGGCGCAAGCGCCGCTGCGGCTGGCTCGATGCGGTGCTGCTGCGCCAGTCGGTTGCGGTCTCGGGCATCACCGGCATCGCGCTGACCAAGCTCGACGTGCTCGACGGCTTCGACGAAATCCAGGTCTGCACCGGCTATCGCCTGAACGGCGAAGTGCTGGATTACTATCCCGCCAGCGCCCCCGACCAGGCGGCGGTGGAGCCAATCTACGAGACGATGGAAGGCTGGTCCGAATCGACCTTCGGAGCGCGCAGCTGGGCCGATCTGCCGGCGCAGGCGATCAAATATATCCGCCGCGTGGAAGAACTGATCCAGTGCCCGGTGGCGTTGGTCTCCACCAGCCCCGAGCGAGAGGACACCATCCTCGTCCGCGACCCCTTCGCGGATTGACGCGAAAACGCCCGGCCCTCGGGAGAGAGGGCCGGGCGCATCGGCGCTCGAAGCAAGGGGCTGAAAGGGGGAAAAGGCCCTTTGCCGAGCTACGCTAGTTAGCGCGGACGCTTGCGCTTCGGCTTGTCGCCGGTCTGATCACCCATGGTCGAGTCCGTGGTGGTCGCGCTCGGATCGGTCGGCGAGGTCGTCGTGGTGGACGAATCCGGCGTGTTCATCGTTCCCGAACCGGTCGTGCCACCCGGCGTCGTCGTGGTCGACGGGTTCATCGACGGATCGGTCGGCGAGGCCGACGGCTGGCCCGGCGTGGTGCTCTGGTCCATCGTCGAACCGCCCGGCGTCGTCTGGCCCGGCGTGGTCTGCTGGGCGAAGGCGGCCGGCGCGGCGATCAGCGTAGCAGCGGCGAGAATGGTCTTGATATACATTACACGGCATCCTTCTGTTGATTATGCCAACACAAGGTTAACCACCGGATGCGCAAGAAGTCTCACCAACTGATTTCGATTAATCGATAAAAGCGAACGGCTCAGGGGCGAGTCGAGCGCAAGATCAGCCGACTTGCGCCCGATGCAGCAATTTCTGGTCCGCCAGTACGAGCGCGACCATTGCTTCGACGACAGGAACCCCACGAATGCCGACGCACGGATCGTGGCGCCCCTTGGTGCGGATCTCGCTCGCCTCGCCCTCGCGGGTGACGGTCTCGACCGGGATCAGGATCGAGCTGGTCGGCTTGAACGCGACCCGCATCCGTACCGGCTGTCCCGTCGCGATGCCGCCCGCGATGCCGCCGGCATGGTTCGCGAGGAAGTCCACGCCGCCGTCGCTACGCGGGCGCATCGCATCGGCATTCTCCTCGCCGCGCAAAGCCGCTGCCGCGAAGCCGTCGCCGATCTCGAAGCCCTTCACCGCATTGATCGACATGCACGCCGCCGCCAGTTCGCTGTCCAGCTTGGCATAGAGCGGCGCGCCCCAGCCGGCGGGAACGCCGGTCGCCTCGCAGGCGACGACCGCGCCCAGCGAGGAGCCATCCTTGCGTGCGGCGTCGACCAGCGCTTCCCAGCGCTGTGCAGCCACCGGATCGGGGCAGAAGAACGGGTTGTTGCCGATTTCAGCCGCATCGAACTTCGCATAGTCGATCGCGTCGCCGCCGATCGCCTCGACCCAGGCGGTGATCGTCACCTCCGGGATCACTGCCCGCGCGACCGCGCCGGCTGCTACGCGGGCTGCCGTCTCGCGCGCCGAGGAGCGGCCGCCGCCGCGATAGTCTCGAAAGCCGTATTTCTGGTCATAGGCATAATCGGCATGGCCGGGGCGATAAGCCTTGGCCACCTCCGAATAGTCCTTGGAGCGCTGGTCGACATTGTCGATGTGCAGCGCGATCGGCGTGCCCGTCGTGCGGCCCTCGAACACGCCGGAGAGGATGCGGACCTGGTCCGGCTCCTGCCGCTGGGTGGTGAAGCGCGACTGGCCGGGGCGGCGGCGATCGAGGAAGGGCTGGATATCGCTCTCGCTCAAGCTCAGCCCCGGCGGGCAGCCATCGACCACCGCGCCGAGGGCGGGGCCATGGCTCTCGCCCCAGGTAGTGAAGCGGAACACGCGACCGAAGCTGTTGAACGACATCGGCGCACGCCCTCCGTCTGGGTTGAAACCGCGGGCCGTTTCGCAGGTGTCGCGCGTGGCTGCAACCCGTTCAGGGAATCTCGAACAGCCCCGCCGCGCCCATGCCGCCGGCCGTACACATGGAGACCACGACGTAGCGCACGCCGCGACGTCGCCCTTCGATCAGCGCATGGCCGACCAGCCGGCTGCCGGTCATGCCGAAGGGATGGCCGATCGCGATCGCGCCGCCGCTGACGTTGAGCTTCTCGGGATCAATGCCCAGCGTGTCGCGGCAGTAAAGGCACTGGCTGGCGAACGCCTCGTTGATCTCCCACAGGCCGATGTCGTCAACGGTGAGCCCTGCCCGCACGAGCAGCTTGGGCACCGCGAAGACGGGGCCGATGCCCATTTCCTCGGGTTCGCAGCCCGCCACCTGGAAGCCGCGATAGATGCCGAGGATCGGGCGGCCTTCCGCCTCGGCGGTCTTGCGGTCCATCAGGATCTGCGCGGCGGCCCCGTCGGAGAGCTGGCTGGCATTGCCGGCGGTGACGTGGCGGCCCTCGGGGACGAAGGCGCCGTCCTTCCATACCGGCTTGAGACCGGCGAGCACCTCCGCGGTGGTGCCGGGACGGATGCCTTCATCCTGGGTGACCGTGACGGTCTCGCTGCCGGTGCGGGTGCCGGCCTTGTCGAGCACGGCCTTGGTGACGGTGATCGGCGCGATCTCTTCCGCGAACGCACCGCGGGCAAGCGCCTCGGCAGCGCGCTGCTGGCTCATCGCAGCGAATGCGTCCTGCTTTTCCCGCGAAATGCCATAGCGTTCGGCGACGATCTCCGCGGTCTCGATCATCGGGATATAGGCAGCGGGCACCTGGTCCGTGACCGAGCGATTCGCATAGCGCGGCGCGTTGGCCATGGTCAGGCTGATCGACTCCATGCCGCCGGCCAGCGCCACGTCGATCTCGTCGGTCATGATCGAGCGGGCGGCGAGGGCGATCGCGGTGAGGCCCGATCCGCATTTCCGGTCGAGGCTGAACGCCGGCACGCTGTGGGGGATGCCTGCGGCGAACAGCGCCATCCGCGCCATGTTGGCGCCTTGCGTGCCCCATTGGTTGCCCATGCCGTAGAACACGTCGTCGATCCGGGCGGGGTCTATGCCGGCGCGTTCCACCGCCGCGTTCATCACGTGCGCGGCGAGCACGGGCGCCTCGGTGTCATTGAAATAGCCTCGGGCCGCCTTGCCGATGCCGGTGCGGGCAGTGGAGACGATCGCGGCTTCGCGCATGGCAGCCTCTCATTCTTTCGAGTTTCGGGTACGCTTCCGCGATCCGCCGCCGGAATGCAACCGGCTCAGTCGCGGAACTGGGGTACGCGCTTCTGCATATTGGCCATCACCGCCTCGATCTGGTTGGGTGCGCGCAGCAAGGCTGCCTGTTCGACGCTCTCCGCCAGCAGTGTCGCGGCGGCGTCGCCCTCGTGATTGGCGAGGCGCTTGGCAGCGCGGATCGCGTCCGGGTTGCGACCAGCAATGACGCGGGCGAGCGCGAGGGCCTCGGCGTGCGGATCCGTCGCCAGACGGGTGACGAAACCGAAGTCTTGTGCCTGGGCCGCCTCGAACTCGCGCGCGGTGTAGGTAAGTTCGCGCAGCAGGTCGTCGCGCACCGTGCCGCGCCAGAGCACGAAACCGGCCATGTCGGGCACGATGCCCCATTTTAGCTCCATCACCGACAGCCGGGTTTCGGGCGCGGCGATTCGGATGTCGGCGCCGCTCGCGATCTGAAGCCCGCCGCCGAACGCCACGCCGTGGACAGCCGCAATCACGGGTACCGGCAGCGTCCGCCAGCCCCAGGCGACCTGCTGGAAGCTATTCGCCAGCCCATGCGTCCGCGCCGCGATGTCGATGCCTGCGCCGACCCCCGCCATGCTCGCCATGTCCAGGCCGGCGCAGAATGCGCGGCCTTCGCCGGAAAGCACCACCGCGCGCAGGCCCGAGGTCTGGCCGAGCGTTTCGATTGCCGCGAGCAGTCCTTCGATCATGGCGGGATCAAGCGCATTCATCTTGTCCGGGCGGTTCAGCCGCACGTCGGCCACGCCGCCTTCGATCGTCCATGTCACGCGCTCGCTCATTCCGGCATCCTCTCTCGTCCCCGGACAATGTGCGGCGAAGCATTTGCGCGGGCAAGACGGCGGCGCTAGAAAAGTCGGTATGTCCCAATCCAGCGATCCCGCGGCGCCGCCCCGGTTCGATCCGCGCGCCTTCTTCGCGCTCCGCTTTCCCAACCATGGCAGCCGCCTTGGCGTCGCGCACCGCGACCATGGCGCGGACTGGTCCGAGCTCGAGCTGCCCTGGCGCGCCGATCTGGTGGGGCAGGAGGAGACGGGCGTGCTCGCCTCGGGGCCGATCCTCGCGCTGATGGACATGGCGAGCAGCGTCGCGGTGTGGCTCAAGGTGGGCAAGTTCCTGCCGCATGCGACGCTCGACCTGCGGATCGACTATCTGCGCCCGGCGCGCACCGGCCAGACGGTGATCGGGCGCTGCGAATGCTACCGGCTGACCCGCTCGATCGCCTTCGTGCGGGGCCAGGCGCATGACGGCGACCCGGCCGATCCGCTGGCGCATGTCGCGGGCACCTTCATGGCGGCGGAGGAATACTGGTGAAGCTTCCTCCCTATGCCGAACTGCTGGGGCTCAGCGTCGAGCCGGGTGCGGAGACACCGGTCTTGGTGATGCCGTTTTCCGGCGACGTGGTCGGGCGGCCGGGGTTCCTCCACGGCGGTGCGATCGGCGGATTGCTCGAGATGGCAGCGGTGGGCGCGCTGCTCCAGGCGCTGGAGGTCGAGGGCGGGGCCAAGGTGAAGCCGGTCAACGTCACCGTCGATTACATGCGCGGCGGCCGCGAGAAGGAGACGCGGGCCAAGGGCACGGTCACTCGGCTGGGCAACCGGGTGGCGAATGTGAGCGCGGTGGCGTGGCAGGACGAGGAAGACCGGCCGATCGCGGCGGCGCGGATGAATTTCCTGATCGTGCGGTGATGCAATTCCTCCCCCGACGGGGGAGGGGGACCGCGCTGCGCAGCAGCGTGGTGGAGGGGCCGCGCCGCAAGGCGCGGTTCGCTCCGCATCGAGGGCAACCGCCGCTTGCGCAGCGGCCCCTCCACCACCGCCTGCGGCGGCGGTCCCCCTCCCCGAGCTGCGCCCGGGGAGGAATTTCATGGCCTCACTTCTTCGGCGAGACCCGCATCAGCCAGCCGCCATCGCCCTTGGCGCCGTCCTGCAGCAGCCACAGCGACCCGTCCGGGCCCTGCGCCACGTCGCGGATGCGCATGTCGAGGTTCCACTGGTCCGCCTTGCGGGCGTTGGTACCGTCGAGCGCGATGCGGATGAGGGCCTGGCCGGACATCGCGCCCATCAGCAGCGAGCCCTTCCACTGCGGGAACTCGCTGCCGCTGTAATAGATCAGCCCCGAGGGCGAGATCGACGGCACCCAATAGAGCTTGGGCATCTCATAGCCGTCGCCGGCCTTGGGCTTGGGGATCGGCTTATTGTTGTAATTCTCGCCGAACGAGACGTTGGGCCAGCCATAGTTGCGGCCCTTGACGATCAGGTTGAGCTCGTCGCCGCCCTGCGGGCCCATCTCGTGCTCCCACAGGTTGCCGGATGCATCGAAGACGAGGCCGTAGGGGTTGCGGTGGCCGCTGCTCCAGATCGCGGCGGGTGCCGGGTTGGGCCCGTCGAAGGCGAAGGGGCGGCCCTTGGCGGTCTTGGCGGCTTCGGTGTCTTCGGGCGGATCGATGACCTGCACGCTGGTGGCGCCGACCTTGCCCGCATCGGGATTGTCCGAGGCCGGCTTGCCGTCCAGCGTCAGGTGGAGGATCTTGCCGATCGCCTGGTTGGGGTCCTGCGCAGGCGTGAAGCGCTGGCGCTCGCCCGAGGAGAGGAACAGCGACTTGCCGTCCGGCGCAAAGGCAATCACCGCGCCGAACTGGCCGCCATCGCCGTCCGCGCCCGAGCGGAACAGCACCTCGACACTGTCGAGTCGCGGCGCCATCGCCTTGCCGCGGGTGAGCTTGGCGCGGGCCAGCGCCAGCGCGCTGCCATTGGCGCGCGGCTCCGAATAGGTGAAGTAGATCGTGCTGCTGCTGGCGAAGTCCGGTGCGGGTGCCACGTCGAGCAGTCCGCCCTGGCCGCCGGCGGCGACCTTGGGTACGCCGGTCACCGCCTGCGCCTTCTGATTGACCTCCCAATATTGCAGCTGCCCGGCCTTCTCGGTCACCAGCGCGGCGCCGTCGGGCAGGAAGGCGAGCGCGAAGGGCGAATCGAAATCGGCGACGCGGATCGCGGTGAACGGCACGCTGGCCGGCAGCGGGGCGGGGGTACCGCTCGGGACCGGCAGGGGCGTCGGCGTGGCGGCCGTCCCGGTCGGCTGCTGGGCATTGGAACCTGGCGACGAGCAGGCAGCGGCGAACAGGGCGGGTATCAGCAGCAGCGAACGGGGCATGGGGAATCCTCTCCGGCGATGGTTCGGCCGCGAACGCAGCCGGTTTTGCAACAGGTTGCAACGACTTTCGTCTGCCAAAAGATGCAAGCTGCGCGGCGCCCCCTTGCTCCCGCACACAGGATTGCGTATATCGCGGAAGCTTTCTCGGACATCGTCAAACATGATCGAGGTCGGCGCCGCCAGGCACCGGCGCCGAAGCTGCTTGAATTCAACCGGAGACATGTGTGGCGAATCTCGCCGAACTGGCCAAGATGATCGAAACCGAAGCGCAGGCGCTGGGCTTTGCCCTGGTGCGCGTGAAGCTGTTCGGCGGCCAGAGCGATCCCACGCTGCAGATCATGGCCGAGCGCCCGGATACGCGCCAGCTGACGATCGACGATTGCGCCGATCTGTCGCGCCGCGTCTCGGACCTGCTCGACCGGCTGGAGGCCGAGGGCCGCGATCCGATCGACCATGCCTATCGGCTGGAAGTCAGCTCGCCGGGCATCGACCGGCCGCTTACCCGGCTGCAGGATTTCGCCGACTGGCAGGGCCATGAGGCGCGCATCACGCTCGCCGAGAAGCTCGACGGGCGCAAGCAGTTCAAGGGCGACCTCGCCGGGATCGATGCGCAGGCCGGGACGATCACGATCGTGACGCAGGACGAGACGCAGCATGTGCTGCCGTTCGCCGCGATCGAGGATGCCAAGCTGACGATGACCGATCGCCTGATCGCCGCCACCGCGCCGCTCTCTGCCGAGGGCGCCGACAAGATTATCGAAGTAGAAGGATAAGCCCGGATGGCCACCGCCATTTCTGCCAACAAGGCCGAGCTCATCGCGATTGCCGATTCGGTCGCGAAGGAAAAGCTGATCGACAAGGCCATCGTCATCGAGGCGATGGAAGACGCGATCCAGCGCGCCGCGAAGAATCGCTACGGCGTCGAGAACGACATTCGCGCGAAACTCGATCCGATCTCGGGCGACCTCCGCCTGTGGCGCGTCGTCGAGGTGGTGGAAGCCGTCGACGACTATTTTAAGCAGGTCGATCTGAAGGGCGCCGAGAAGCTCCAGAAGGGTGCGAAGGTCGGGGACTTCATCGTCGATCCGCTGCCCCCGATCGAGTTCGGCCGCATCCAGGCGCAGGCCTCGAAGCAGATCATCTTCCAGAAGGTCCGCGACGCCGAGCGCGAGCGCCAGTATGACGAGTTCAAGGACCGGGTGAACGAGATCATCACCGGCGTGGTGAAGCGCGTCGAGTTCGGTCATGTCGTCGTCGACCTGGGCCGCGCCGAAGGCGTGATCCGCCGCGACCAGCAGATCCCGCGCGAAGTCGTTCGCGTCGGCGATCGCGTCCGCTCGGTGGTGCTCAACGTCCGCCGCGAGAACCGCGGGCCGCAGATCTTCCTGAGCCGGGCGCACCCCGAGTTCATGAAGAAGCTGTTCGCGCAGGAAGTGCCCGAAATCTACGACGGCATCATCGAGATCAAGGCCGCCGCCCGCGATCCGGGCAGCCGCGCCAAGATCGGCGTGATCAGCCATGACGGTTCGATCGATCCGGTCGGCGCCTGCGTCGGCATGAAGGGCAGCCGCGTGCAGGCCGTCGTGCAGGAAATGCAGGGCGAGAAGATCGACATCATCCCCTGGTCGCCGGACACCGCCACCTTCGTCGTCAACGCGCTGCAGCCGGCCAATGTCAGCCGCGTCGTGATCGACGAGGAAGAGGACCGCATCGAAGTGGTCGTCCCCGACGATCAGCTCAGCCTCGCCATCGGCCGTCGCGGCCAGAATGTGCGCCTGGCGTCGCAGCTGACCGGCAAGGCGATCGACATCCTTACCGAGGCGGATGCGAGCGAGAAGCGCCAGAAGGAATTCGTCGAGCGTTCGGAGATGTTCCAGAACGAGCTCGACGTCGACGAGACGCTGGCCCAGCTGCTGGTCGCCGAAGGTTTCGGCGCGCTTGAAGAAGTCGCCTATGTCGAGATCGAGGAGCTTGCCACGATCGAGGGCTTCGACGAAGACCTCGCGCAGGAGCTCCAGAACCGCGCTCAGGAAGCGCTGGAGCGCCGCGAAGAGGCGAACCGCGAGCAGCGCCGCGCGCTGGGTGTCGACGACGACCTGACGACCATGCCGTACCTCACCGAAGCGATGCTGGTCACGCTCGGCAAGGCGGGCATCAAGACGCTCGACGACCTCGCCGACCTGGCGACCGACGAGCTTGTCGAGAAGAAGCGCGCCGAGCCGCGTCGCCGCGGCGACGACACCCCCCGCAAGGAGCCCAAGGGCGGCATCCTGGCGGAGTACGGCCTGAGCGACGAACAGGGCAACGAGATCATCATGGCGGCCCGCGCCCATTGGTTCGCCGATGAAGAACCTGCGGAAGCAGGCGAGGAGGACGCAATTGCGGACTCCGAACAATGATACGCGCCGACTGACATTGGCGTTGGTCATCCCCCCTCTCGGCAACGGGAGGGGACGATGACCGACGCGGTCCGCACCTGCATCCTGTCGCGCGAGGAATCGCCGCGGGAAGGTCTGATCCGACTCGTGCTCTCGCCCGAGGGCGAAGTGCTGCCCGACATTCGTGCCAAGGCCCCCGGCCGCGGCGCCTGGATCTCCGTCGACAAGTCGGGGCTGGCGGCGTCGCGCGACAAGGGCAAGCTGAAGGGCGCCCTCTCGCGCAGCTTCCGCACCGGCGAGATTCGCATTCCCGACGATCTGGAAGACCGGATCGCCGCCCAGCTGCAGCGCTCTGCGCTCGACCGGCTGGGGCTGGAGGCGAAGGCCGGCTATGTGGTAATCGGCGCCGAGCGGATCGAAAAGGCCGCGCGCAGCGGCCGACTCCATCTGCTGCTCCACGCCGCCGACGCGCGCGACGATGGCAGCCGAAAGCTTGCGCAGGCGTGGCGGGTTGGCTCGGATCGGGAAGGTTCTTCCCTCAAGGGCTTAACATTGCCGGTCTCGCGCACCATATTGTCCTTGGCGTTAGGCCGCGAAAATGTGGTACACGCCGGACTTATCGACGCCCGGGCGGCGCAACGGACGAGCGAAGCGCTCGATCGCTGGCTGCACTTTATCGGACCCGAACCTGATCCCGTGTCTTGCGATTCCGCATCGCAAGGCGCATCGGCTTTGCCGTCCGCCGTGCCATTGACGACGAACACTATCGAGGAACTTGAGTAGCCGCATGAGCGACACCGAAAACGACAAGCCGAAACTGGGCATGCGCGCACCGCTGGGTCTGAAGCGCACGGTGGAAACCGGCAAGGTGAAGCAGAGCTTCAGCCATGGCCGTTCCAACACCGTGGTCGTGGAGGTCAAGCGTCGCCGTGTTCTCGGCCCGCAGGGTGCGCCGATCGACGAGTCGACGCCGGCCCCCGCCGCTGCGCCCGAGACTCCGGCTGCTCAGGCCCCCAGTGCCGCGGCGCCGCAGCAGGCCGCGCGCCCCGCCGCCCAGCCGCCGCGCAGGCCGATGGACAATTTATCCCCGCAGGAGCGCCAGGCAAAGCTGCTTCGTGAGGCCGAGGAACAGCGCATGCAGGCGCTGGAAGAGGGACGTCGTCGCGACGATCGCCTTCGCGCCGAAGCGCAGGAAGAAGAGCGTCGCCGCGTCGAAGAGCGCGCGCGTGCCCAGACCGAGGCGGCTGCCGCCCCGGCCCCCGCGCCCGAGCCGACGCCGGCCCCTGCGCCAGCCCCGGAACCGAAGCCGGAAGTGGTAGCGGAGGCTCCGGCCGCCGCGCCTGCGCCGACTCCGGAACCGACGCCTGCACCCGCGCCCGCAGCTGCTCCGGCGGCATCGCAGGCCGCTGCCCCGCAGCAGCCGGCAGCGCCCAAGCCTGCCCAGCCGCAGGCCGCAGCGCCCAAGCCGGCCGCACCGGCACAGCCGCCGCGTCGTCCGATCCCGCAGGGCCCGATCACGCTGCAGCTCGACGCGTCGCTGCCCGCACCGCGCCGCTTCACGCCGGTCGTGCGTCCGGAAATTCCCAAGCCGCAGCCCAAGCCCGAGCCGCAGCAGGCAGCCCCTGCCGCGACCCAGCAGGCGTCGCAGCAGCAGCCTGCGCAGAACCAGAACCAGCAGCGTCCCGCCGCTGGTGCCGGTGCCGCGCGTCCGGCCCCTTCGGGTCCCGGCGCCGCGCCGCGCCGTCCGGGTGCCGATCCGGCCAAGCCGTCGCGCGACCGCAAGGGCGACGATCGCCGCCAGTCGGGCAAGCTCACCGTCACGCGCGCCTTGGGCGGCGACGATGGTGCGCGTGCGCGCAGTCTCGCGGCGCTGAAGCGCGCCCGTGAGAAGGAGCATCGCCGCTCCTATGGCGGCCCGCGCGAGCCGCAGGTCAAGCAGGTCCGCGACGTGGTGGTGCCCGATGCCATCACCGTGCAGGAACTCGCCAACCGCATGGCTGAAAAGGGTGCGGATCTGGTCAAGGCCCTGTTCAAGATGGGCATGATGGTCACGGTCAATCAGTCGATCGACCAGGATACCGCCGAACTGCTCGTCACCGATTTCGGTCACAACGTGCAGCGCGTCAGCGAGAGCGACGTCGACATCCAGGTCGATACCGAGCTGGATCCCGAGGACAAGCTGCAGCCGCGTCCGCCGGTCGTCACGATCATGGGTCACGTCGATCACGGCAAGACCTCGCTGCTCGACGCGCTGCGCGGCACCGATGTGGTGCGCGGCGAAGCCGGCGGCATCACCCAGCATATCGGTGCCTATCAGGTTACCCTGAAGGACAAGTCGAAGATCACCTTCCTCGACACGCCGGGCCACGAAGCCTTCACCGAAATGCGTGCGCGCGGTGCCAATGTCACCGACATCGTGGTGCTGGTGGTGGCCGCGAACGACGGGCTGATGCCGCAGACGATCGAGGCGATCAACCACACCAAGGCGGCCGGCGTGCCGATGATCGTGGCGATCAACAAGGTCGACCTCGACAGCGCCAACCCGCAGAAGGTGCGCGAGCGCCTGCTCGAGCACGAGGTGATCGTCGAAGAGATGGGCGGCGACGTTCAGAACGTTGAAGTCTCGGCACTGAAGAAGATCGGCCTCGACGCGCTGATCGAGAAGATCCAGCTGCAGGCCGAACTGCTGGAACTGCGCGCCAACCCCGATCGCGAGGCCGAAGGCACCGTGATCGAGGCCAAGCTCGACAAGGGTCGCGGCCCGGTTGCGACGGTGCTCGTCAGCCGCGGTACGCTGCGCGTGGGCGACGTGTTCGTCGTCGGCGCGGAGAGCGGCAAGGTCCGTGCGATGATCGACGACAAGGGTCGCCAGATCAAGGAAGCCGGGCCGGCGATGCCGGTCGAGGTGCTCGGCCTGTCGGGCGTGCCGATGGCGGGGGATCCGCTGCAGGTCGTCGAAAACGAGGCGCGCGCCCGCGAAGTGGCCGAATATCGCCAGGGTGTGGCGCTGCAGAAGCGCACCACCAATGCCCCCGCCAGCCTGGAGAGCATGTTCTCCGCGCTGAAGGAGAAGCAGGCGATGGAATATCCGCTGGTCATCAAGGCGGATACCCAGGGCACGGTCGAGGCGATCGTCGCGGCGGTCAACAAGATCTCCACCGATCTGATCCGCGCGCGCGTGCTGCACTCGGGCGTCGGCGGCATCACCGAGAGCGACGTCACGCTGGCGGGTGCCTCGGGCGCGCCAATCATCGGCTTCAACGTCCGTCCGAATGCCAAGGCGCGCGAGATCGCCGAGCGCAACAAGATCGCGTTCAAATATTATGACGTGATCTACGACCTGACCGACGAGATCCGCGCCGGTATGGCGGGGCAACTCGGGCCGGAAGCGTTCGAAACCGTGGTGGGTCGTGCCGAGATCAAGGAAGTGTTCTCGGCTGGCAAGCACGGCAAGGCCGCCGGTCTGCTGGTCGTCGACGGTGCCATCCGCAAGGCGCTCAAGGCACGCATCACGCGCAACGACGTCATCATCTACCAGGGCGAGATTGCCTCGCTGCGCCGGTTCAAGGATGACGTTCCCGAAGTGCGCGCGGGTCTGGAGTGCGGTGTGACGTTCACGCAGAACTTCGTGGACATCAAGGCCGGCGACTATCTCGAAACCTACGAAGTCGAACTGCGCGAACGTACGCTGTAATGGGGTAGGGCTGCCGACGGACACCTTTTGTTCCTCGGCGGTTCAGCCTGCGATACGCCTCCTTTTCGGCTGCACCTGCGGCCGAAAAGGAGGTGGTTCATGTGCCAATAGAAGTAGTTGCAGGTCTGGTTCTGGGTTTCGCGACATTCATCGTCGCGTTGCTCGGGCTGGTGGCTAAGCTCATTGAGCTGAGTCGCAGGTAACCCAGTGCGGGCTCTCGGTGCTGGAACGCCGGGAGCCCAAAATGATTTGAGCCCGGGCGCTGGAACACCCGGGCTCAGGAGGTGACGTCTTGCCAACAGTCACAGTTGCAGTGTCTCTCAGATAGCGAAAACCGGTCAGAATCACAAGATGCGCCAGAACGACACCGATGAAACCCGCTCCGTCCGCGTGCTGCGCGTGGGCGAACAGGTGCGCCATATCCTCAGCGAGATCCTTCAGCGCGGCGACGTGCATGACGAGGTGCTGGCGAAGCACCTGGTCTCGGTAACCGAAGTGCGCATGTCGCCGGACCTGCGCCATGCGACCGTCTTCGTGAAGCCGCTGCTCGGCAAGGACGAAGACGCGGTGCTCAAGGCGCTGCGCACCAACACCGCCTTCCTCCAGCGTGAAGTCGCGCACCGCGTGAAGATGAAGTACGCAGCGAAGCTCAAGTTCCTGGCGGACGAGAGTTTCGACGAGGGCAGCCATATCGACCAGCTGCTCCGCGCGCCGAACGTGGCACGCGATCTGGGCGAGGGCGAGCAGGACTGAAGCCGACGCGCCGAAGCGCGCACTGGACATCGGCCGCGCTTTTGGTGTGATGCGCCGATGGCCAAGCTTTATTTCTACTATGCCTCGATGAACGCGGGCAAATCGACCACGCTGCTGCAGGCCGATTTCAACTATCGCGAGCGGGGGATGCGCACCCTGTTGTTCACTGCCGGTGTGCATGATCGCGGCGGCCATGGGGTGATCGACTCGCGGCTCGGCATTCACGCCGATGCCATTCCCTTCGACGCCACCACAGACCTCCGCACGATCGTTCAGGATGCCCATTTCGCGGCGCCCTTGGCGTGCGTGCTGGTGGACGAGGCGCAGTTCCTCTCCGCGCAGCAGGTCCGCCAGCTCGCGGCCGTGTGCGACGAGGATGAGGTGCCGGTGCTTTGCTACGGGCTGCGCACCGATTTCCGCGGCGTGTTGTTCGACGGCGCAGCGGCGCTGCTGGCGATCGCAGACTCGCTCGTCGAGATCAAGTCGGTCTGCGAATGCGGGCGCAAGGCGACGATGAACCTGCGCGTGGATGCCGAGGGCAGGGCTGTCCGAGAGGGCGAGCAGCGCGAGATCGGCGGGAACGACCGCTATGTCGCGCTCTGTCGCCGCCATTTCGTCGAGCGGCGCGGCGCCATCGGCTGAAACGAAAAAGGGCGTCGCGAGGGTTTCCCGCGACGCCCTTCGGCTATGAAAATGCTAGGATCGCTCCTCGCACTCCCGATCAGAAGTGGAAACGGATCTCGCCGCCGATGATGCGCGGCTCATTGATCATGCCGGTCAGGTTGTTGAAGTCGATGGCGCTCTGCGCGCGGATCTGGTTGAGAATGTTGCGCGCGAACGCCGCCACCTCAAAGCCTTCCGGCGCACGGTAGCCGATGCGCAGACCGCCCTCGACCAGCGAGCGCCCGCGGAACTCCCGCGCTTCGTAGAGAAAGTAGTTGATGGAGCTGCGATACGCCCAGTCGGTATAGGCATAGACTTCGCCGCCATTGGCCAGCGGCACGCCGTAGCGGGCAGTGGCGTTGAGCACGAAGCGGGGCGCTTGGGGCAGCCGGTTGCCGTCGATCCGTGCGAAGGTGTTGGTTCCATCCGTGAAAGTCGGATCCGTCATCGTGCACAGCGAGCCGCATGCCGCCACGACCAGCTTGGGGTCGCGGATCTGGGTAAAGTTGTAGCTGCCGCTGGCGGTCAGGTCGAGCCCGCGGACCGGACGGTAGCTGAACTCCGCCTCGACGCCGTATCCATTGACGTGATCGGCCGAGAGCAGCTGGTTGGCGTTGCTCGCGCCGCCGACCGCGGTGAGCTGCAGATCGTCGGTACGGAACCAGTAGCCGGTCAGCGCATAATTCAATCCCTGCGCCGGCAGCGCGCCCTTGATGCCCGCCTCGGCAGACTTGGTAAACTGCTTGCCCGCGGTGGTCGGCACCGAACCGAAGGTCACGCGATCCTGGATTGCCGGGCCGAGATAGCCTGTGGCGAAGCGCGCATAGACGTTGACGTCGGGGGTCAGCGCATAGGTGGCGCTGGCATCCCAGGTAACCGCCTCGCCTTTCACCTTGGTCTGCAGCGGCAGGGTGAGGCCGCCGGTGAGCGGGCCGAAGCCGAAGATCACGTCGTTCTTGCGATCATGGGAATAGCGCACGCCGGCACGCAGCGTCAGCGCATCGGTCGCCTTGAACTCGCCCGAGGCGAACACGCCGATATTCTCGTTAATGTTGCGGTGGCCGATATTCTGGGTCTGCGCGCCGCCACCCAAATCATAGCCATATTCGCTGTAATCGAGGTTCTGGTCGAAATAGTAGAGACCTGCCTGGCCGCGGAACGCACCGAACTGGTCGGTCGCGAAGCGCAGTTCCTGGCTGAACTCCTTGGGCTGCGTGATGCCGCCCGTGTTTGACGGGAACAGTGCCTTGTTCAGGCCGAGCGCGGGGAAGCCATAGGTGTCGCCGCCGTCGACGTCGCCGGTGCTCTGCACCTTTGCGCGCTCGTACGAGGTGATCGAGTAGAGCGTGCCCAGCCCCTCGAAATGATAGTCGAGCTGCAGGTTGCCGCCCCACTGCTCCAGCCACTGGCTGGTATAGCCGTCGAGCTTGACGTGCTTCGGATCGAAGCCCGCCGAGAAGTTGTTCGAGCCCCGCTGGAACAGGCCGGCGCGGAACACGCGCGGGGTGCCTTCGAGGTCGCGGCCATGCACGCTGATCAGCGCGTTGAAATCGCCGCTGGTGTAGCTGAGCTGCACGCGACCGGCGCGATCGGTATAGCCCTCGAGCTTGCGGTTGGCGACACTGAGCGGGCTGGTGGTGTCGTTGATGACCCAATTGTCGCGGTGCTGGACGAGGCCCGAGACGCGGAGTGCAAAGCCGTTGCCCAGCGGTGCGTTGAGCGCGAGATCGGCGTTGATCGTGTTGTAGGTCGCCCAGCTGACGCTGCCCTGCGCTTCATACTTGTCCGTCGGGCGCTGCGATTCGAGCTTGACCACGCCGGCCGGCGTGTTGCGGCCGAACAGCGTGCCCTGCGGACCGCGCAGCACTTCAACGCGCGCCAGGTCGAACGCCGGGAACGCCTTGAGCATCGGGTTCTCGAGCGCGACATTGTCGTACACTACCGACACCGGCTGCGCGGCATTGGGGTCGAAATCGGTGTTGCCGAGGCCGCGGATGTAGAAGCGCGGGAAGGTGCGGCCGAACGAGCTTTCGATCTGCAGGCTGGGCGTGCGCGCCGACAGGAAGCGGATGTCGAGGCCCGACGAGTTGAGCACGTCGAGCTTCTCGCCGCCGATCGCGGTGACGGCGACGGGCACGTCCTTGGCGGCTTCGGTGCGGCGCTGCGCGGTGACGACGATCTCGCCGGTCTGCTGGGGGACCGTTTCGTCGGGCTGAACGCCCTGCACCGGCGCCGGCGTCTCGGTGCGATTGGCGGCGAAGGCCGACGGCGTCGTAAGCGCGGCGCTGGCAAGCAGCAGGCCGCGGAGGAGGGTAGCGTTGGTCATGGCGGAATCGAGTCCCCGTGCTGTGATGGCCGTCCTCTCCGGAGCGCAGTCGCGATCGTTTCTCGACGGTGTCGCTGATTTTTCGCGCGCCTGTAGCGGAACCGTCATCAGCAGCAAGCGCTTCGGGCTGCGCCCGAACGGATTGCTTGCGGGTGTTGCAATAATGTCGTGATTTGCTTGGGGCCGCGCTGCCACCTATGGCCGCGGCGATGCACGGCTGGATCCTTCTCGACAAACCCCTGGGCCTCGGTTCGACGCAAGGCGTGAGCGCGGTGAAGCGCGCGTTGCGCGAGGGCGGCTATGCCAAGGTTAAGGTGGGCCATGGTGGCACGCTCGATCCGCTGGCGACCGGTGTGTTGCCGATCGCGCTGGGCGAGGCGACCAAGCTGGCCGGTCGCATGCTCGACAGCGACAAGGTGTATGACTTTACGATCCAGTTCGGCGTGGAGACGGATACGCTCGATGCCGAGGGGAAGGGCATCGCGGAGTCGGAGGTGCGGCCGACGCGGGCGCAGTTGGAGGCAGTGCTGCCGCGCTTCACTGGGGCGATCGAGCAGGTGCCGCCGGCCTACTCCGCGCTCAAGGTGGATGGCGAGCGGGCCTATGACCTCGCGCGTGCCGGTGAGACGGTGGTGCTGAAGAGCCGCGCGGTGACGATTTATGGGCTGGAAATCCTCCCCCAGCTCGCTGGGGGAGGGGGACCATCGGCGCAGCCGATGGTGGAGGGGCGCGGCGGGCAACCGCCGCGTGCCGCGGCGGCCCCTCCACCGTCGCTGCGCGACGGTCCCCCTCCCCGAGCGGTGCTCGGGAAGGATCCGGACGAAATCACTCTGCGCGCCCATGTCTCCAAGGGGACCTATATCCGCAGCCTCGCCCGCGACATCGCCCGCGCCCTTGGCGCCGTCGGCCATGTCACCTATCTCCGTCGGATCAAGGCGGGTCCCTTCACCCTGGACCAGGCGATTTCGCTGGACTCTTTGGCGGATGCCGCTAAGGAGCGGCGCCTTGAAGACATTTGCCTGCCGCTGAGGGCGGGGCTGGACGACATCCCGGCTCTACTCCTCACCCCCGATCAGGCAGGGCTGCTCCGCCAGGGGCGGGTCTTGGTCGGGATTGCCAAAGACGACGGCCTCTATTTCGCGCTGCTCGGGGATACCCCGGTTGCGCTGGTAGAGGCGGAAGCCGGAAGCATCCGGGTCGTCCGCGGTTTCAACCTGTAGCTTTGATGTCGAAGGAAAAAATGCATGTCGATCACGCAGGAGCGCAAGGAAGCGCTCGTCCAGGAACACGCTCGCAACGAGGGTGATACCGGCAGCCCCGAAGTGCAGGTCGCGATCCTCTCGGAGCGCATCGCCAACCTCACCGAGCACTTCAAGACCCACGCGAAGGACAACCACTCGCGCCGCGGTCTGCTGATGCTGGTCAACAAGCGCCGCAGCCTGCTGGACTATCTGAAGAAGAAGGACCAGGCGCGCTACGCAGATCTCATCGCGAAGCTCGGTCTTCGCAAGTAACAACGGAAAGGCGACCTTCGGGTCGCCTTTTTGTCATTCCGGTGCGATAACGCATCGGCGGCTCCCCGCGACAAGGCAGGGAGCGAACGGGGGATCGGCAATACGGTCGGTCCCACGAGCCACATACGGCTCACGCATAGGCCCCCCGCGTGATTGGCACCGGGGAGTGAAGGAAACGACATGTTCGACAAGAAGACTGTATCGATCGAGTGGGGCGGCAAGACGCTGACTCTCGAAACGGGCAAGGTTGCCCGCCAGGCCGACGGCGCGGTGATCGCGACCCTCGGCGAGACCGTGGTGCTGTGCGCCGTCACGGCTGCCAAGTCGGTGAAGGAAGGCCAGGACTTCTTCCCGCTGACCGTCCACTACCAGGAAAAATTCTCGGCCGCCGGTCGCATCCCGGGTGGCTTCTTCAAGCGCGAGCGCGGCGCCACCGAGAAGGAGACGCTCGTCTCCCGCCTCATCGATCGCCCGATCCGCCCGCTTTTCCCGGAAGGCTTCTACAACGAGATCAACGCCATCGCTCAGGTGCTGAGCTATGACGGCGAGAACGAGCCCGACATCCTCTCGATGATCGCCGCCTCGGCAGCGCTGACGCTCTCGGGCGTGCCCTTCATGGGCCCGATCGGCGCGGCGCGCGTCGGCTACGTCAACGGCGAGTACATCCTCAACCCGACTGACGCGCAGGTTGCCGAGGGCGAGCTCGATCTCGTCGTCGCCGCCACCTATGACGCGGTGATGATGGTCGAATCCGAAGCCAAGGAGCTTTCGGAAGAGATCATGCTCGGCGCCGTGCTGTTCGCGCACGATGCCTGCCGCGAAATCGTCAAGGCGATCGTCAAGCTCGCCGAGCAGGCCGCCAAGGAGCCTTGGGAAATGGCGTCGTCGAACGACAATGCCAAGCTCAAGGACAAGCTGAAGAAGCTGATCGGCAAGGACATCACCGCCGCCTACAAGCTGACCGACAAGTCGGCCCGCTCGAACGCGCTCAACGAGGCGCGTGCCAAGGCGAAGGCGCAGTTCACCGAGGACGGCCTGAGCCCGCAGGACGTCATGGCCGGCATCAAGCTGACCAAGAAGCTGGAAGCCGAGATCGTCCGCACCGCCATCCTCAAGGACGGCAAGCGCATCGACGGCCGCACCACCACGCAGATCCGCCCGATCGAGGCGGAGACGCACTTCCTCCCGCGTGCACACGGCTCGGCGCTGTTCACCCGCGGCGAGACCCAGACCATCGCCACCTGCACCCTCGGCACCAAGGACGCCGAGCAGATGATCGATGGCCTGAACGGCCTCAGCTACCAGAACTTCATGCTGCACTATAATTTCCCGCCCTATTCGGTCGGCGAAGTCGGCCGCTTCGGCGCGCCGGGCCGTCGTGAAGTCGGCCATGGCAAGCTGGCATGGCGCGCGCTGCACCCGGTGCTGCCCGCCAAGGAGGACTTCCCCTACACGATCCGCCTGACCAGCGACATCACCGAGTCGAACGGCTCGTCGTCGATGGCGTCGGTGTGCGGCGGCAGCCTCGCGATGATGGACGCCGGCGTGCCGATCAAGCGTCCGGTCTCGGGCATCGCCATGGGCCTGATCCTCGAGGGCAAGGATTACGCGATCCTGTCCGACATTCTGGGTGACGAAGATCACCTGGGCGACATGGACTTCAAGGTCGCCGGCACGTCCGAGGGCATCACCACGATGCAGATGGACATCAAGATCGCCGGCATCACCAAGGAGATCTTCGAGGCGGCGCTCAACCAGGCGAAGGCCGGTCGCGCGCACATCTTGGGCGAGATGAACAAGGCGCTGGGCGAAGCCCGCACCGAGCTTTCCGCCCATGCGCCGCGCATCGAGACCTTCACGATCGACAAGTCGAAGATCCGCGAAGTGATCGGCACCGGCGGCAAGGTGATCCGCGAGATCGTCGCCACCACGGGCGCTAAGGTCGACATCGACGACGAGGGCGTGATCAAGGTCAGCTCGTCGGATCCGGCGCAGATCGAAGCCGCGATCAAGTGGATCAAGGGCCTCGTCGAGGAAGCCGAAGTCGGCAAGATCTACAACGGCAAGGTCGTCAACCTCGTCGATTTCGGTGCGTTCGTGAACTTCATGGGCGGCAAGGACGGTCTCGTCCACGTCTCGGAGATCAAGAACGAGCGCGTCGAGAAGGTCTCGGATGCGCTGAGCGAAGGCCAGGAAGTCAAGGTCAAGGTCCTCGAGATCGATCCGCGCGGCAAGGTTCGCCTGTCGATGCGCGTCGTCGACCAGGAAACCGGTGCCGAGCTGGAAGACTCGCGTCCGGCCCGCGAACCGCGCGAGCCGCGCGGTGACCGTGGGGATCGCGGCGATCGCGGCGACCGTGGCGGCGACCGCCGTCGGGAAGGCGGCCGTGGCGGTGAGCGCGGTGGCGAGCGAGGCGAGCGTGGCCCCCGCCGCGACCGTGGCGACAAGCCGCGCGGCGAGCGCAGCGAAGGCGGCAAGGACGATGGCGGCGACATCGGCCTGCCCGCGTTCCTGACCGGCGATCGCGACTGATTGCACGCGTTACGCGCAAGAAACGAAGGGGTCCGGCGTTGCCGGGCCCCTTTTTTCATTAACCCATTCCGTATTTCCACTTTGCGCCAAAGCGCGCTATCTAGGCGGTGGGGGGATGGGAGCGGAGCAACGACAAAGGGGTGAGGGCCAACCGATGATGGCAACGACGACGATCGCCGAACTGCGGCACGATCACGAGATGATCGACATTCTCGCACGGCGCCTGTCCGGCCTCCTCGAAAGCGACGCGACTCCGGTCGAGCTCTCTACCGCGCTGGATCACCTCCTCCACTGCGTCGCCGAGCATCTGGCTCGTGAAGACACCACCATCTACACGCTGACGCTCTCGGCCCAGCCGGGTATCTCGCGCACCAAGGTCGACCAGGTCCGCGAGGAGTTCGAGCGGCTCAAGGCCAACTGGCAGGAATATCTGCTGTTCTGGACTCCTGAGCAGATCGCCACCGACCGCCAGGGCTTTGCCGACGCCAGCCGCGCGATGCTGCCCCGCCTGCGCAACCGCGTGAAGCTGGAGGAAAGCCTGCTGGTCGCCGCCGCGCTGCAGGGCGAGCCGAGTTTCCAGACGCGGCATTGAGGCGGGTGGGCGGCTTATTGTAGGTCTGTAAGCGCCCAGTTGCGGACCAACGAAATGTCCCGGACGTTCGAGAGATGCGCTGGCTCGTGACACTTCCAATTATGGCACTATCAGCTTGCCACGGCTCCGTTCCGCGCCTCGCCAATTGCGCCGATGCTCAAAACATCAAGCTGATTGTGGAGAGGTGTTATCTAGGCGCTCTCCACAAGGGGCACTACGTCGGCGATACAGCATGTTTTCCATTCAGTGAAACCGAGCAAGTTGCGGGCTTCTGGTACACCGATCTTGAGGGGTCATATTTTGGCTCATCTCCCAGTGAAGCGCGTAAAGCTATGACGTGGTTGGAAGTAAACAATGGGCCGCAGGCTGTGACCGATTCCACGCAGGGGGAGGGGCCGCGAGAGTTCGCCGTAACGTTTGAGGGTCGGCGTTCGCTCTGTCTCGGGTCGTTCGGCCACATGGGAATGACGTCCCGCGAAATCGTGGTCGAGAGACTGATTTCAATGACACCGATTTCGCCGGGCCAATGACCGCTTCCCAACAAAATTTGCCATGTCGACAGGCTAGGTAAGCGCGATTGGCTGTCGAAGGGCGGCCCCTCTACTCCGCCGCCAGCAGGCTCGTCGCCCCGCCGAGGTCCACCGACACCAGCCGGCTGACCCCGCGCTCGACCATCGTCACCCCGAACAGCCGGTGCATCCGCGCCATGGTCGCGGCATTGTGGGTGACGATCAGATAGCGCGTCGCGGTTTCGCGGGTCATCGCTTCCAGCAGGTCGCAAAAGCGGTCGACATTGGCGTCGTCGAGCGGCGCGTCGACTTCATCGAGCACGCAGATCGGCGAGGGCTTGGTTAGGAACAGCGCGAAGATCAGCGCGACCGCGGTCAGCGCCTGCTCGCCGCCCGAGAGCAAGGTGAGCGACTGCAGCTTCTTGCCCGGCGGCTGCGCCAGGATCTCCAGACCCGCCTCCAGCGGATCGTCCGAATCGATCAGCGCGAGATGCGCCTGGCCGCCGTTGAACAAGGTGGTGAACAGCCGGCGGAAATGCTGGTCGACCGCCTCGAACGCGGCGAGCAGCCGCTGGCGCCCCTCGCGGTTGAGCGTGCCGATCGAGCCGCGCAGCCGGTTGACCGCCTGGAGGAGCTCGTCGCGCTCTTTGGCGTTGGTGCCGAACGCGGCCTCGATTTCGGCCAGCTCGGTCTCGGCGACGAGGTTGACCGGACCGAGCCGCTCGCGATCGGTGGACAGCTTCTCCATCGCGGCGGATTCGTCCTGGGGGCTGCGCACGCCGTCGGCATCGAAATGCAGCCGTGCCGGGAGCAACGGCGGCGGACATTCGAAGCGTTCGCCGGACAGGCGGCCCATCTCCACCCGGCGCAGGTCCTGGTTTTCCGCACGTGCGGCCGCCCCGGCACGGCGCTCACGGGCTTCGGAGAGCGACTCGCTGGCCGTGCGGAGCGCCGCCTCGGTCGCGCGCAGCCGGACGTCGGCTTCGCGCTCCGCGATTTGCGCGGCGGCGGATTCCTGCTGCATCCAGGCGTCGGCTGCCTCGGCATCGGCGAGCTGTGCGGCTATCTGCGCCGGGCGACCGGCGATCGCCTCGCGCTCCTGCGCCAGCGTGGCGGCGCGCCCTTCCATTTCGGCGGAGCGGCGGGTGGCATCGGCGGCGCGGGCGGACCAGCTCTTGGCCTCGGCGCCGGCGGCGGCACGCCGCTCGCGGGCCTGGGCGAGGTCGCGGTCGAGGCTGGCGCGTTCGGTGCGGGCGCTGGCCACCGCGGCGCGGGCATGGTCCGCCGCGCGGGAGAGGGCGGCTACCGTGGCGCGGGTCTCGGTGCCGTCCGGCAGCGCGGCCTTGGTCGCCTCGGCGCAGGCGAGCTCGCCGGCGGCTTCCTCGGCTTCGGCGGCGATGCGGGCACGGCGGGTCTCGAGGTCGGCGCGCTGCGCCTCCAGCCGTTCGATCTGGTTGGCGGTGCGATCCTCGGCACGCGTCGCCTCGCGTGCGGCGAGATCGGCCTGGTCGAGCCGCTTGCGGTTCTCTGAGGCGCTGCGGCGCGCCTCGGCGATGCTGGCCTCGATCCGGCTGAGTTCCGCTGCGGCGGCTTCCAGCGCCGCCTGTGCCGCGGGCCGTGCCTGTTCCAGCGCTGCGAGCCGGTTGATCCGCTCCAGCCGCTCGGCCGCGGCCGCACCACCCGAGCGCGCGCGATAGCCGTCCCAGCGGCGCAGCACGCCCTGCAGCGTCACGAGCCGCTGACCGGCGGCGAGGGGCTGGCCTTCGTCCGCCTCGCACACCAGCACCTGCGCTAGGCGACGCGCGAGTTCGGACGGGGCGGTAACGTGCCCGGCCAACGGGGTCGTGCCTTGCGGGGGGGTAGGGTCGGTCGGCAGCGCGTCCGCGCCGCCCCAGTGCCGCTCGGCGCTGGCATCCAGCCCGGCTTCGAGATCGTCGCCCAGCGCGGCGGCGAGCGCGCGCTCATAGCCGGCGGCGACGGTCACCCGGTCTAGCAGCCGGTCCTTGCCCGAGGGTTTGGTCGCCTTGGCGAGCGCGGTTGCCTCGCTGTCGATCTGGGCGAGTTCGGCATGCGCGGCCGCGCGCGCCGCCTGAGCACTGTTGCGCGCCTCGATCGCGGCGCGCTCCTCGGAATCGGCGCGGGTGAGCGCGTCGCGCGCGGCCTCTGCCTGACGCTGCGCCTCTGCCCGCGCTTCGCTCGCGCGCTGCCGCTCGGCGTGAAGCGGTGCGGCATCGCCGAGCGCCCGCCCCTCGGTTTCGATCCGCGCCTGATCGCGCTGGCTGCGCTCCACCCGGCCGCGCGCGGCGGACAGCGCCGCATCTGCGACGCGTACCTCGGCGGCTTCGCTCGCCTGCTGGGCCAGCGCCTGCGACAGCGCGACCTCGGCATCGCGCGCGGCGCGTTCCGTATCGGCCAGCGACGCATTGAGGAGGGGCGCGCGCGCGCTCGTCTCGGCGATCCGCGCCTCCAGCGCCGCCTGTTCGTCGGTCAGCCTCTCGATCGCCTCGTGGGCATCGCGCGCGAGCGACGCTTCGCGGGCGCGATCGGTTTCCAGCCGGCGGCTCGCTTCGGCTAGTTCGGCGATGCGCCGCTCGACGCCGTGGCGGGTGCTCCGCAGCGTCTGGAGCCGGTGCTGGGCGTCGCTGGCGGCGTCGCGCAACCGCAGCGATTCGGCGCGGAGCGTGCCGACCGCCTCGGCCGCCGCCCTCTGCGCGGCTTCCGCCTCGGCCTGGGCGGCGGTGCGCTCGGCGACGAGCGACTCGGCCTCGGCGGCTTCCTTTCGCGCGACATCGGCGGCCGTCGCGGCGTCGCGCCAGCGGGCGAAGATCATCCGCGCCTCGGCAACGCGGATGCGGTCGGACAGCTCGCGATAGCGTTCGGCCTGGCGCGCCTGGCGCTTGAGCGCGGCGGCGCGCTGCTCCTGCTCGCCGATCAGCTCGTCGAGGCGGGTGAGGTTGGTCTCGGTCGCGCGCAGCTTCTGCTCGGCGTCGCGGCGGCGGACATGGAGGCCGGCGATTCCCGCCGCCTCCTCCAGCATCGCGCGCCGCTCGCCCGGCTTGGCGGCGATGATCGCGCCGATCCGCCCCTGGCTGACCAAAGCGGGCGAATGCGCGCCGGTCGCGGCATCCGCGAAGGCGAGTGCCACGTCCTTGGCGCGCACGTCGCGACCATTGATGCGATAGGCGGATCCGGCGCCGCGCTCGATGCGGCGGATGATCTCGAGTTCGTCCTGCTGGTCGTCCAGGTCGGCGACCACCGCCACTTCGGCGAAGTCGCGCTGCGGGCGCGTGGCGGTGCCGGCGAAGATCACGTCTTCCATGCCACTGCCGCGCATCGACTTGGCGCTGGTTTCGCCCATCACCCAGCGCAGTGCTTCGAGCAGGTTGGACTTGCCGCACCCATTGGGGCCGACGATCCCCGTCAGCCCCGGTTCGATCCGCAGATCGGCCGGGTCGACGAAGCTCTTGAAGCCCGTCAGCCGCAGCCGTTTTATCTGCATGGGTGGTCGATCAGCGTGCGCCGGCCTTCTGGAGCAGCGGCTCCAGATCGGCCCAGCTGTTCACGTCGGTCTTCTGGCCGTTGATGAAGAAGGTCGGCGTCGAGTTCACGCCATAGACGTTGGCGCCATCGGCATTGACCTTGGCGATCGTCTCGATCTGCTTCTGGTCAGCGAGGCACGCCTTGGCCTGCGCCTCGGGCAGGCCGCGCTGCTTCATGAAGTCGACCATGCCCAGCGCCTGGGCGAAGCCGGCCGCGGCCTGGGGCGGCGGCATCTGCTGGATCTGGTCGAGCACCTGCGGGTTGGTCTGCTGGAGCGCCATGATCTTCTTCTCGAACTCCTCCTGGCCGGCATAGATCTGGTCGAGCGTCGGGAAGAAGGCGTCCGAAGGCACGCACTGGTTGAGCAATGCGAGCGCAAGGTCGGGGGCGCCGTGGATCAGGAAGTCGCGATATTCATAGCTGACCTTGCCGGTCGCAATGTATTTTTCGCGCAAGGGCCCGACGCCGGTGGTGCCAAACTGGGCGCAGAACGGGCACATGCGCGAGCCATATTCGACCAGCTTGATCGGCGCGTTGGGGTTGCCCTGGCGGAAGCCGTTGTCTTTGGTCTTCTCGACCATGTCGGTCCACTGCTTGCCGGCGGGGGCCGCCGCGCCGGCGACCGGCGCCGAGGCCTGGACGGGCGCGCTGCTGTTGCCGCCGGTGCCGCTGGCCTTGTTGCCGCCGTTGCAGGCGGCGAGCGCCAGGATGGGAAGAAGCGCGAGGGCGAAACGCATGGAAGTCTCCGGGTTACGAAAGGGTCAGGCGCCGGCGGCGCGCAGTTCGGGCTCGAGATAGGGCCAGCTATAGGCGCGGACCCTGCGGCCGTTGACGAAGAAGCTCGGCGTGCCGTCCACCTTGTAGAGGCTCGCGCCGTCCGCTTGGGTCTTGGCGATGCGGGCGATTGCCTTGGGATCGGCAAGGCACTGGCGCGCCTTGGCCTCGGGCAGGCCCTGCGTCTTGAGGAAGGCGATCATGCCCATATTCTCGGCGAAGCGCGTTGCCATCTGCGGCGGGGGCAGCTTCTGCCAGGCCTCCAGCGTGGCGGGCGTCTTCTCCAGCGCGATCAGCTTCTCTTCGAACTGGGGCTGATGGGCATAGATCGCGTCGAGCACGGGGAAGAAGCGCTGGATGCCGACGCACTGGTTGAGCAGCGCCAGCGCCAGGTCGGGCGCGCCGTGGACCAGATAGTCGCGATATTCGTAGCTGACCTTGCCGGTGGCGATATACCGGTCGCGCAGCGGCTTCATGCCCTCGGTCGCAAAGCGGCCGCAGGTCGGACAGGTGCGCGACCCATATTCGACCAGCTTGATCGGCGCGTTCGGATTGCCCTGACGATAGCCGCCCTCAGGCGTGGTGGCGACGGTGGTCAGCCAATTGGCCTGCGGGGCCGGGGCGGCGCCGAGCGCGAAAAGCGGCACCAGGGCCAGCATCAGAGTGAAAAGTCGCTGCATCATCTCAATCGATCCGGCCGAACACCGGCACGTCGTCCTGCGCCGCGACACCCGCGGCAAGCGATTCGAGCACCGCGCGCAGCTCCGGATCGGCAATGCCGCGCAGGCTGTCGCCCATTGCCTCGGGAATCGGCTTGAGGCTGGGCGGCGGCGCGGGCTTGGCCTTGGGGGCGCGCAGGTCGCCATGGCGGATCGCCAGCTTTGCGACGGCGGGATAGCCGAAGAAGCGATTGACCCGCTCGATAATCTCGGGCGCGATATGCTGCATCATCGGCGCGAAGGCACCCGAGACGGTGAGCGCCAGCACGCCCTCCTCGCGCTTGCCGCGCGGAAAGCGAATCGATTCGGGGGAGGAAACGCGGGCATAGCGCTCGCCGACGATTTCGCTCCAGCGACTGACCACGGCGGACTGGACGAAGCCGAACTTGCGGAACGCCGCGCCGCCCACGTCCGGCAGTAGCTCGGACACCGCACGGACGCGGTTCGAGCGCTGCGGCTCGGGGCGCGGCTGGCGGGTAGTGGCACGGGGGGGCTTCGTCATATCGGGTCCCCCATGCCATAGGCGGGGCGTGCCCGACAACGCCCCTGAATCGATCGCCCCCGCCCTGCTCGCTTGGTACGACGCAAATGCCCGCCGCCTGCCCTGGCGCGCGCCGCCCGGTACCGATGCGACCGAGGCGTACCGGGTGTGGCTTTCCGAGGTGATGCTGCAGCAGACGCAGGTCGCTACGGTGATACCGTATTTCGAGAAATTCACGTCGCGCTGGCCGAGCTTCGCGGCGATGGCGGCGGCCGAGGACGCCGATGTGATGGCCGCCTGGGCGGGGCTCGGCTATTATGCCCGGGCCCGCAACATGCTCGCCTGTGCCCGCGAGGTCGCGCGATTGGGTGCGCTGCCGGATACCGAGGCGGGACTTCGCGCGCTCCCCGGCATCGGCGACTATACGGCGGCGGCCATCGCCGCGATCGCGTTCGGGCGGCGGGCGGTGGTGGTCGATGCCAATGTCGAGCGGGTGGTGACGCGGCTGTTCGCGCTCGCCGATCCGCTGCCGGGCTCGCGCCCGACGATCCGGCGGCTGACCGAGACGATCACGCCCGATGCCCGCGCCGGCGATTTCGCCCAGGCGATGATGGACCTGGGCAGCGGCATCTGCACGGTCCGCGCGCCGAAATGCCTGCTCTGCCCGATCGCCTTCGGTTGCGCGGCGCGGGCGGAAGGGAATCCCGAGACCTATCCGGTAAAGGCGAAGAAGGCGCCCAAGCCGCAGCGCCACGGCACGATGTTCTGGCTGGAGCGCGACGATGCGGTGCTGCTGGTCCGCCGCCCGGACAAGGGGCTGCTCGGCGGCATGCGGGCGCTGCCCACCGGTCCCTGGAGCGACTCGCCCCCGGGCGTCGTCGATGCGCCGGCCGCCACCCACTGGCGGATGTTGAACGAAACCGTCCGTCACGGTTTCACCCATTTCGACCTCGAGGTGGCGCTTGCGACTGCAACAATCCCTCGCCATGCAAGCGCACCCCCCGGCGAATGGTGGCCGATCGCCGACATCGAGTCGGCGGGTCTGCCCACCGTTTTCGCCAAGGCGGCAAAAGCGATACGGAGACTGCGATGACGGCCAAGCGCGTATTCGGACTTTTCGGGGCGGCACTATTGCTCCAGGCGCCTGTGGTGCAGGCCCAGACGGCCCCCAGACAGATCCAGAGCTTCGCGCGCCAGACCGTCGCCTCGGGCAAGGTGCCCGGCATCGTCATCACCTATGCCAAGGGCCAGGCGCCCGCCACGATCGTGGCGGAAGGCCGCATGTCCGAGGAGCCGACCGCGCCCAAGGTGAATGGCGATACACTGTGGCGGGTCTATTCGATGACCAAGCCGATCACCGGCATCGCCGCGATGATCCTGATCGAGGAAGGCAAGCTCAAGCTCGACCAGCCGATCAGCGACTTCATTCCGGCGTTCAAGGACATGAAGGTGCTGGTCGATCCGAACAAGGACCTGACCAGCCGCCCGGCGACCAAGCCGATCACAGTGCGCAACCTGCTCACCCATACCGCGGGCCTCGGCTACAACATCATCACCAAGGGGCCGCTGCTCAACGAATATAACCGCCTCGGCATCAACCCGGCGCAGGTGAGCGACTCGTTCGAGGCGACCGCGCGGCCGGTGCGCCCGGCGACGCTGGAAGAATTCGCCAACCGCACCGCGACGCTGCCGCTGATCGCCGAGCCCGGCGCCAAGTTCAGCTATTCGATCGGTCTCGACGTGCTCGGCCGGGTGATCGAGGCGGCGAGCGGGATGCCGTTCGACAGCTTCGTCAACACGCGCATCCTTGCGCCGCTCAAGATGGCGTCCAGCTACTGGACGGTGCCGGCGGGCGAGGCGGGGCGTCTCGCCACCGAATATGCGATTGCGGGCGGCAACCGCCTGCCGATCGATCCCGGCGCGACCTCGGTCTATCTCAAGAAGCCGAGCTTCCCGTATGGCGGCGCCGGGCTGGCGATGTCGGCGCGCGACTATGACCGCTTCCTCCACATGCTGCAGAATGGCGGCGAACTGGACGGCGTGCGCATCCTCAAGCCGGAAACCGCCGCGCTCGCCATGTCAGACCTGCTGCCGCCGGGTGTCGACAAGACCAACCTCGCGGTGATGGCCCGCGATACCGGCGTGCCGATGGGCTTCGGCGCGGGCGGATCGGTGTTCCTCGCCGACCAGCCGGGCGGCGCGGGCAAGGGCACCTATGGCTGGTCAGGCGCCGCCGGCACCTTCGCCTGGGTAGACCCGAAGAACCAGGTCCGCGCGACGATGATGGTCAACATCCTGCTCGCCGAGCTGGGCCTGAAGGTGCCGATGCGAACCGCCGTCTACGCCGATCTCGCCAAGTGATCGCGCCCGGCTTTACCGGCGGCACGCTCGATCGCGACGATCGCGTCCGCCACGAGCCCGAACTGCTGGCGGCGGCGCTCGCCGATCCGCGCGCGCGGCTGCTGGTGATGGACGGGCTGGTGCCGGAGCTGGACGGGGACGGGCGGCTGGTCTGGACCGGGCTCGATGCCGCGACCCAGTCGTTGCTGTTCCTCGGCTTCATCGATGGCGAGCCGCGCTTCGTGCAGACGCTGGCGCCCGGCACGCCGCTGCCGCCGGGCCGTCCGCCCGAGCTGTCGGCGATCCTCGACGCCTTCCGCCCCGAGGATGCCGCCAATTACGCCGCCGCGCGCAGCCTGATCGACTGGCATGCGCGCAACGGCTTCTGTTCGCGCTGCGGCACGCCCAGCGACATCTTCCGCGCCGGTTGGGGTCGGCTCTGCCCGAATTGCGGGACCGAGCATTATCCGAGGGTCGATCCCGTGGTCATCATGCTTGCGGAGCGCGGCGACCGGGTGCTGCTCGGCCGCCAGCCGAGCTGGCCGCCGCACCGCTATTCCGCGCTCGCCGGCTTTCTGGAAGTTGGCGAGAGCATCGAGGATGCGGTGCGCCGCGAGACGCTGGAGGAATCGGGCGTCCATGTCGGCACGGTCCGCTATGTCGCCAGCCAGCCCTGGCCGTTCCCGTCGCAGCTGATGATCGCCTGCATCGGCGAGGCGCTCGACGAGGACATCGCGATCGACGTGCACGAACTGGAACACGCGGCCTGGTTCGACCGCGCGCAGGTGCGGCAGGCGCTGGCGCGCGATCCGGAAGCGCCGTTCCTCGCCCCGCCGGGCTATGCGATCGCATACACGCTGCTCCGGGCCTGGGCGGAGCACGTCTGACCCGTTGCACGTCGCGCCGTTCAGCGCGACACTGCCCTGGCCGCGCGCAAAGTCCCGCGGCACCGGGGGGGGGCGAGATGAAGCGACGCACGGTCCTGTCTGCGATGGGTGCAAGCATGATCGGCCTTGCCGCCCGCAGCTACGCGGCGGACCAGCCGACCCGTGGTGACCTTGCCGGGGACATGGCGATCCTGCGGCAAGCGTTGACGCTGCATCCCGGTCTCTATCGCTATAACAGCCCAGCGGAGATCGACGGGCGGCTGTCGGGTCTTGCGGATGCCTTCGTCCGGAGCGGCTCGCTGGAAGTGCGCTACCTACTGCTGTCGCGATTTCTGGCGTCGCTGCGGTGCGGCCACTCCTATTGCAATTTCTTCAATCAGCGCGCGCCCATCGCGACGGCGCTGTTCGATCGTCCGACATGCCTGCCGCTCCAGTTTCGCTGGCTCGGGAACGCGATGGTGGTCACGCGCGATCCCTCCGGCCGATTGCAGCGCGGCAGCCAGATCGTTGCGGTCAACGGCAGGTCCGCGCAGGAACTGCAGGACCTGCTGCTGCCCTATGTCCGCGCCGACGGCCACAATGACGGCAAGCGGCGCGCGCTGATCGAACGGCGCGGCGATACCGCGATCGAGACCTTCGACGTGTTCCAGGGCCTGCTTGCGCCGCCAGCGGGCGGCGTGCACCGCCTGACGGTGCTTGGGAGCGACCAGCGCCGGCGATCGTTTCTGCTTCCAGCCGCTCGGCCCGGCCCCGCGCAGCCTGCCATTGCCGCTACGCCGTCCGCGCCGCTGTGGCAGATGCAGGCATCGGCAGACGGTGTGGCCTGCCTCACCATGTCCAATTGGGGCCTCTGGGACAGCAAATGGGACTGGCGATCCTGGCTGCAGGACGCACTCGACGGCGTCTCGGATGCGCGGGCCCTGATCGTCGACCTGCGCGACAATGAGGGCGGAGACGAAGCCTGCGGCAACGCGCTGCTCGGCCGATTTGTCGCGCAGCGTTTCGAGCCGCCTGCGATCGAGCAACGCCTCCGCTTTCGAACCACGCCGCCCGCGCTCGATCCCTATCTTGATACCTGGGACGCCGGCTTCCGCACGCTGGGCGAGGGGGCCGTCGCGTTGTCCGACGGCTTTTACCTGCGGCCAAATGTGCCGGCGCGGCGAGCGATCGAACCCGTCGGCAAGCAGCTGGCGCTCCCGATGGTCGTCCTCACGTCGCCGGTGAACAGTTCGGCCACCTTCCAGTTCGTGCAGAACGTGCGCGCGCTCGGCGTCGCGCGCCTGATCGGTGCGACGACCGGTGGCAACCGGCGCGGGATCAACGGGGGGTGCTTCTTCTTCGTGCGACTGCCCGCCAGCGGAATCGAGTTCGACCTTCCGCTGGTCGGCTATTTCCCGGCAACCGCGCAGCCCGACGCCGGCATCGTCCCGGACGAACAGATCATCCTGACCGCTGCGGACATCGCGATGGAACGCGATGTGGCGATGGCGCGGGCACGTGCGTGGATCGCGCGCGGGCGTGCCTGACCCTCAGGGGCGCGGGCGCGCCTGCGGATAAGTGCCCAGCAGCCGCACCCATTTGGAATGGAACCCCAGCTCCTCCAGCGCGCGGATCACGCGCGGCTCTTCTGGGCTGCCGACGATGTCGGCGTAGAATTCGGTCGCCGAGAAGCTCGCCTCGCGCTGATAGCTCTCGAGCTTGGTCATGTTGACGCCGTTGGTCGCGAAGCCGCCCAGCGCCTTGTACAGTGCGGCGGGGCTGTTCTTCACCTCGAAGATCAGCGAGGTCATGCACGGGCCGTCGCCAGTGATTCCCGGGGCGTCGCGCGCGAGCACGACGAAGCGGGTCATGTTGTGCGCGGCATCGGCGATATCGCTCGCCAGCGCCTGCAGGCCATACAGCTCCGCCGCATGCACAGGCGCGAGCGCCGCGATCCTGGGATCGGCAAGCTCCGCCACCATCGCCGCCGCACCTGCGGTATCAGGATAGGCGACCTGCGCGATGCCGTGCGCCTTCAGCCAGTGGCGGCACTGGCCGAGCGCCTGGGGATGACTCATCGCCTCGCGCACTCCCTCGATCGGGCCGGTGCCCATCAGCGTGTGGCGGATCGCAAGGAAATGCTCGCCGATGATCGACAGGCCGGATTCGGGGAGCAGGAAGTGGATGTCGGCGACGCGGCCGTGGAGCGAATTCTCGATCGGGATCATCGCCCGGTCCGCGCGGCCTTCCTTCACCGCATCGATCGCGTCGTCGAAGGAAAAGCAGGGCAGCGGCAGCGCATCGGGGAAGGCTTCGCGCACCGCGACGTGCGAATTGGCGCCCGGCGCGCCCTGGAACGCCACCGCGCGTGCGGGTGCCGCGTCCGCCTCCGCGAGCATGCGGGCGACGATCGGACGGGCGGGGGCAGCAAAATTCTCCATGGGCGGCGGGGCTAGCCTCCGGTGAACTGCGCCGCAAGTCCGCTTGCCTTCCGGCGCGAGCGCGCTCTAAAGATGAACCAAAGCACAGGTGGGAGCGGATGAATGCAAGATCGCTTCAATACGATCGCAGGTTGGGCGCTGGCGGGGGGTATTGCCGCCCTGGGACTTTCGATCGCGAGCGCGAAGTATTTCCACTCCGAAAAGCCTGAACGCCCCGGCTATGTCGTCGAGGCGGTAGAAGACGCCGCGGGTGGTGCCGCCGTGGCCGAGCCGCTGCCGGTGCGCCTCGCCAAGGGCGACGCCGCCAAGGGCGAAAGCGGCTTCAAGCAATGCGCCTCGTGCCACACCATCGCGCAGGGCGGCGCCAACGGCATCGGCCCGAACCTCTATGCCACGCTGGGCGAGGGCATCGCGCAGGGCAAGGGCGGCTTCGCCTTCTCCGACGCGCTGAAGGGCGTGGGCGGAACCTGGGACCTCGACAAGATGGACGCGTGGCTGACCAACCCGCGCAAGTTCGCGCCCGGCACCAAGATGACCTTTGCCGGCATCTCGGACCCGCAGCTGCGCGCCGACGTGATCCTGTACCTTAACAAGCAGGGCTCGAACCTGCCGCTGCCGGCGGCGCCGGCTGCCGGCTCCGAGCCCGACAACGCCGGCGTGCAGAGCAACAGCGCGGCGGAGGGCGCCGACGTGTCCGTGAATGTCCAGCAGGCGACGCCCGCCGAGGGCACGCCGGCGAAGGATCCGCAGGCCGCGGTGCAGGCCGAAAAGAAAAAGTAAGGCTCCTGGCCTCCCTCCGCTCCTAAATCCCCCTCCCGCTTGCGGGAGGGGGATTTAGGTGAACAGCGCCCCGCGCTGTTCAGGCCATGCCGGGGGCATGGCTGACCTGATGCTGGGAGGGTGCGTGAGGGTAGCGAGCGACGGCGTCTCAGCAAGAACCTCCACGTCGCACCCTCCCCCATCCCCTCCCGCAGGCGGGAGGGGGGATAAGGGGATCACCCCTGCAGATCATACGCCTTCAGCAGGTCGTACAGCGTCGGCCGGCTGATACCGAGCAGCCGCGCGGCGGCCGAGACGTTGCCGTCGCTTCGCGCCAGCGCATGTCGGATCGCCTGCCGGTCCGCCGCCTCGCGTACGGCGCGCAGGTTGATCGCGGCGGCGTCGCCCGGTGCGAGGTCGAGATCCTCGGCATGGACCATCTTGCCCTCCGCCATGATCACCGCGCGCTTGATGCGATTTTCCAGCTCGCGGACATTGCCCGGCCAGCCCCAGGCGTCGATTGCCGCCAGCGCATCGGGGGCGAAGCTCTTCTGCCCTGCCCTCATCTGCTCGGCATAAAGGGCGAGGAAGTGGCGCGCGAGCAGCCCGGCATCGCCCGGTCGCTCCGCCAGCGAGGGAATCCGCACCACGATTTCGGCCAGCCGGTAATAGAGATCCTCGCGGAACCGGCCCTCCGCCACCATCGCGTCCAGATCGCGGTGCGTCGCGCAGACGATCCGCGTGTCGACCGGGATGGGTTTGCGGCCACCGATCCGCTCAATCACCCGCTCCTGCAGGAAGCGCAGCAGCTTGACCTGAAGCGGCAGCGGTATGTCGCCGACTTCGTCGAGGAACAGCGTGCCGCCCTGGGCGAGTTCGATCTTGCCCTCGGTGGTCTTCACCGCGCCGGTGAACGCGCCCTTTTCGTGGCCGAACAGCTCGGATTCCAGCAACGTCTCGGGGATCGCCGCGCAGTTGATCGCAACGAAGCTGCCCCTTGCGCGCGGGCTCGCCTCATGCAGGCCACGCGCCAGCAATTCCTTTCCGGTGCCGCTCGCGCCCAGCAGCATCACCGAGACGTCGGCGCCCGCCACCCGCTCGATCGTGCGGGTGACCTTGAGCATCTCCGGCGCGGCGGTGAGCATGCCGCCCAGCACTGCCTTGGCCTCCGCCTTCTCGGCGAGCCGGCGATTCTCCGTCTCCAGCGCATGGACGTGGAAGGCGCGTGCGACGATCAGCCCCAGCGCATCGATATCGATCGGCTTTTGGTAGAAATCCCAGGCACCCAGTTCGATCGCGCGGCGCATCGATTCGCGCTCGAAATGCCCCGAGGCGACGATCACCTTGGTCGAGGGCGCAAGCTTGAGGATCGCCTCCAGCGTCGCGAAGCCTTCGCTGGTGCCGTCCGGATCGGGAGGCAGGCCGAGATCGAGCGTCACTACCGGCGGTTCTTCGGCGCGCAGTATCGCGATCGCCTCGTCGCGCCGGGTCGCGGCGAGGATCGTATAGCCCTCATAGGCCCAGCGCAGCTGCCGCTGGAGCCCGGCATCGTCTTCGACGATGAGAAGCTTGGGCAGGGCAGCGCTCATGCCGCTTGCTCCACCGCGGGTGCTGCGCGCAGCACCACGCGAAAGCGCGTACCCTCGCCCTCCCGCGAGATGACGTCGATCCGCCCGCCCATGCCCTGCGCCAATTGCTGTGCCTCGAAGGTGCCGAGCCCGAAGCCGCCCGGCTTGGACGACGTGAACGGCTTGAACAGGCGGTTGCGGACGAAGCCGGGCGACATGCCGCAGCCGCGATCGATCACGTCGATGATGGCGTTTTCCTCGTCGGTGGCGAGCGCGAGCATCACCAGCGCGTCGGCCGGGCTCGCTTCGATGGCATTCTGGATCAGGTGGACAAGCAATTGCTCGAGCGCGGCGGGTTCGGCGATCGCGATGGCGGACTCGGCGCCCGAAACAAGCTGTACCTGCCCCGGCTGGCGTGCGACGAGCCGCTCCAGCAGCGGCAGCAACGGGGTGGGCCGCGGCGGCTCGCTGCGGCCGCGATGGTGCTGGCCGAGCCGGGCGAGCAGCGCGTTCAGCCGGTCCGACGAATCGCGCAGCGTCGCGATCATGTCGGCGCGGAAGGCGGGGTTGTCGGCATGGCGCTCGGCATTGCGCGCGGTGAGCGCCAGCTGGCTAACCAGATTCTTGATGTCGTGGAGCAGGAAGGCGAAGCGGCGGTTGAACTCGTCGAAGCGCTGCGCCTCGGCAAGCGCCTCCTGCGCCCGCGCCTCGGCGAGATAGCTCGCCACCTGGCGCCCGGCGGCCTTGAGCAGGTCGAAATCCTCCCAGTCGAGCCGCCGCGCCAGCGCCGGGCGGCCGAGCAGAATCGCGCCAACCAGCGCGCCCCGATGGAGCAGCGGCGCAACTACCCAGGCCGCGTCTGCCGCCCGCATCCAGGCAGGGGTGACCGCGGCATCGGCAGGGTCGGCCTGGGCGAGGCGCACCGCGTCGACCTCGATGATCCGGCCGGTGGTTTCCAGATGCGTCGCGAGCGCAGCGTCGGCGACCGGCGGCAGCGTCGCGCGGTCCCAGTGCCAGCCGGCGCCTGCCACCAGTCCGCCCTCCTCGGCGACGAGCAGTAGACCGGCGGGCGAGGCGGTGAGGTCGGCCAGCGCGCGAACGATGCGCTGGTCGAGCGGTGCGGCGCCCGGTGCGCCCAGCGTCTCGGTGAAGCGCAGCCATTCGGCGCGATAGTCATAGCGGTGGCGGAACAGATGCTTGGCGAGCTTCACCTTCACCCAGCCGCGCAGCCCGGAGTTGGACACCAGCGCCAGGATCGCCGCGGTGGCGCCGAACACGAAGGCGGTCTGGAGCAGCCGGGCATGTGCGCCGCCCAAGGTCGCCAAGGCACTCGTCGCCAGCGCGAGCAGCACGAAATAGGCGCCGACTGCAACCAGGGTGAGCGACTGATAGGCGACGGTGCGCGACATCCGCACCCGCCAATCGCCGCGCCGCTGCAGCCCCAGCCCGATCGCGGCGGCGGCGCAGACCAGCGCCGCGCCGCGCGCGACGAGCAGCAGGCCGCCCATCGGCACGCCGAGATAGGCGAGGGTCAGCACCGCGAACTCGATCAGCCAGAAGCCGCCCAGCGCCGCCACCGTCCAGCGCAGGCCGCCGACGGCCGTGTGGGCGAGCGCGGAATGGAGCGCCTGCACCATCACCAGGACCCCCACCGCGACGAGCAGGTGGAGCAGCAGCGCCACCGATGCGGCGTCGCCGGCGGACGGCGACGGGCTGGTCGCGACCATGTCGAGCGTCAGCGCCGCAACGGCGACGAGCGCGACCACGCCATAGACGGTGCCCAGCGCGAGCGGTGGCCGCGGCTCGCCGGCGCGACGGTGGAGCAGCAGCAGGAAGGCGAGCCAGGCGAGCGTGCGCAGCGTCTCGGCAAGGCGCGTGGCGATTTCTTCCGCGCCGATCCCGGCGGTGGCGAGCGCGGCGAGCGCCGTCAGTCCCAGCGCGGCCGCCAGTGCGCGGCGCGGCAGCGGATCGCCGCCGGTGCGTAGTGCAGCGAAGGGCAGCAGCGCGAACAGCAGGGCTGCCAGCGCGTGCAACCACAGGCTCAGCGCCGCGGCGAGCATCAGCGCGCCCCGCTGGGGAACAGGATGACGCGCGCGGTCTGGAGCAGGATCAGCAGATCGAGGAAAGGCGAATAATTCTTGGCGTAGAACAGGTCGTATTCGAGCTTCTGGCGGGAATCGTCGATCGAGGCGCCATAGGGGTAGTTGATCTGCGCCCAGCCGGTGATGCCTGGCTTCACCATGTGGCGCTCGGCATAATAAGGCAGCGCCTGTTCCAGATCCTCGACGAATTTGGGCCGCTCGGGGCGTGGTCCGACGAAGCTCATCTCGCCCTTGAGCACGCTCCAGCATTGCGGCAGCTCGTCGATGCGGATCTTGCGGATGATTCGGCCGATACGGGTGATGCGCGGGTCGTTCTCCTCCGCCCACACCGCCTCGCCGGGCGCCTCGGCATCCTGGCGCATCGAGCGCAGCTTGAGCACGTCGAAGGCCTGGCCATACAGGCCGACGCGCTGCTGGCGGTAGAGCGCGGGTCCGCGGCTTTCCAGCTTGATGAGGATCGCGGTGACGATCACCAGCGGGAAGGCGACGAGCAGCAGGATGAGGCTGGCGAGGATATCGAACAGCCGCTTGAACAGGCCCGACAGCCGCCGGCCCGAAGAGAAACCGTCGGAAAAGATCAGCCAGCTCGGGTTGACGCTGTCGAGATCGACGCGGCCGGTGACGCGCTCGAGAAAGGTCGAGAATTCATTGACATGGACGCCGGTGGTCTTGATCCGCAGCAGGTCCTTCAGTGGCAGCGCGTTGCGGCGCTCCTCCAGCGCCAGCACCACTTCGCTGGCGTTGAGCAGCACGACGTGATCGGCGAGATTGTAGATCGCGTCGCGCGCGATCGCCTCGGGGATGACGCGGTTGGCGTCGCTCATCGCGACATAGCCGACGATGGCGAAGCTGGCGCCGGGCGCCTTGGACAGCTGCTTGAGCCGCGCCGCGCGAGGGCCTGCGCCGAGCACGACGATCCGCCGCTTGAACGCCGCACCGCCCAGCGTCTTGCCGAGCAGCACCCGCATCAGCAGCAGGAGCACGAAGGCGGTGACGGCGGCGTAGAGCAGGTTGGAGCGCCAGAAGCCGATCGGCGGAACCAGGAAATAGAGGAAGCCCAGGCCCAGCACGCCGAGCCCGATCGAGACGAGCAGTCGCACCAGCGCGTGGCGGAGCGACTGCAGCGCCTCCGCGCCATAGGCGCCAAGCGCCACGAGCGCGGTTTCGAGCACCAGCGCGAAACTGACCAGCTGGGGCACGCGCTCGCCGATCGGTCCGACATCGATGCCGGCTTGGTGCGCACGCAGCTGCCAGCCGAGCTCGCCTGCGGTGACCAGCAGGATGACGTCCAGCAGGCCGAGCAACAGCACGGTGTTGGGGACATAATGCTTGAACAGGCGGATCATGGCGCCGTCCGCTATAGCGCGGAAGGGTAAACGAACGGCCAAGCCCGCGCCGCCGCATCAAATTTGCGTCGTATCGCAACCGTTTCGGCTCACCCTTGTTTCACAGGCGCAGACCGCCCAGCTATTTCCACAGCACCGAACTCCAGGGAGCCCTTCCGCATGCCGGATACCAAGCCGATCACGCCTATCATTCTCTCGGGCGGTTCGGGCACCCGCTTGTGGCCGATGTCGCGTCCCGAACGCCCCAAGCAGCTGCTGTCGCTCACGGCCGAGGAAACGATGCTCCAGCTAACGGCGAAGCGCGCCTCGGGCACGCGGTTCACCGCGCCGATCGTCGTCGCCAACGCCTTCCACGCCGATCTCGTCGAGGAGCAGCTCGCGCAGGTGGACCTGTCGGTGCGGGCGCTGATCCTCGAGCCGATCGGCCGCAATACCGCGCCGGCGATCGCCCTGGCAGCGATGGCGGCGGGCAGCGGCAGCGAGCCGATTCTCGTGATGCCGTCCGATCACGTGATCTCGGACGTCGATGCCTTCCATGCCGCGATCGATTCGGCGCTGCCGCTGGTCAACGAAGGCTGGCTGGTCACCTTCGGCATCACCCCCGACTCGCCCGAAACCGGCTATGGCTGGATCAAGATCGGCGAGGAAGAACTGGCACCGGGCGTGCACCGCGTCGATCGCTTCGTCGAGAAGCCGCCCCGCGACCGTGCCGAAGCGATGCTCGCCTCGGGCGACCATGCTTGGAACGGCGGCATCTTCCTGTTCCGCGCCGACATGTATCTCGGTGCGCTGAGCGTGTTCGCGCCCGAGATGCTGGTCGCTGCGCAGCAGGCGATGGAAAAGGGCCGGCGCGAAGGGGCGCGGATTTTCCCCGATGCCGAGAGCTTCGCCGCCTGCCCGTCTGATTCGATCGACTATGCAGTGATGGAAAAGGCCCCGCGCGTCGCGGTGGTGCCGGTCGCGATGGGCTGGAGCGACGTCGGCAGCTGGGATGCGCTGCATGCGATCAGCAACCCCGATGCCGGCGGCAATGTCGTACGCGGCGACGTGGTGGCGATCGAGGCGACCAACTGCCTGGTGCAGAGCGAGCCCGGCAAGCGCGTCGCGCTGGTGGGCGTGCAGGATCTGATCGTGGTCGTTTCGGGCGCCGACGTGCTGGTGCTGCCGCGCGGACGCAGCCAGGAAGTGAAGAAGCTCATCGACGCGATGAAGGACTGACGCCGCGCAGGAACGCGCCGCCGATCCCCCCGGGACCGGCGGCGTCGAACGCGGATCAGCCGCCGAAACGCACGCGGACGGTGACGTCGCGGCGACGGCGAATCGCCATGCCGAGGCCGCCAAAGCCTGCCAGCAGCAGCGCCCAGCTCGCCGGCTCGGGAACGGCGGAGATGGTCACGCTATAGGCGGGCGCCAGCGCGAACGTGCCCAGCTTGAACGTCGGTGCCGACTCGGAACCGGTATAGAGGGTGGGTCCGGTAGAGAAGATGCTCGAGCCGATGCTGTTGTCGAACAGACCGAAATTGAAGAAATAGGTCGGGCTCCCGAAGCCCAGGTTGAACGTTGCGGCAGCGCCGTTGATCGTGCCGGTCGTTCCATCGACGCGGAAGTAATTGCTGGTATCGACCGCCGTTGGTGCCGGCGAGGAGTCGAGAATGAACTTGATCGTCTGGCTGCCGGTGATCACGAACGAATATGGTGCGGCTTGAGCTGGCGCGGCGGCTGTCAATGCAGCAGCGCAGCACGCGGCCAAGAAAAACGTCCCCTTCATGTAATCCTCCACCAAGTATGTGACAGGGCTGTAATCCTACGCAGTACAGGCAAGGTGCGGGGCGGACGTATCAGCTTTGGGCGAACATGTGCAACAAATCATCGACAACGGGTGCCTCGCTATGGGGCAAGTGCAAAGCAACTATCTATGTCTGCGGAAAATTCTTGCGCTAAACGCGGCCGCCGCGATAGGCGGGAAGACCCCATTTCCAGATCATCGCGGCGCCGCGCAGTGCAAAGCCGGCGGTGGCCGAGACGAGCCCCGCGGCATAGGGCGGCAAGCCGAGCAGCGTGAGGATAACGTACACCGAGGCAGTGAGGGCCGCCGCGGTAACATAGAGTTCGGGGCGCATCAGGATCGACGGCTCGCCTGCCAGCACGTCGCGGATGATGCCGCCCACGCATGCCCCCACCACGCCCATCACCGCCGCGGGTACCGGCGGTATGCCGTAGCCGAGCGACTTGGCGGCGCCGAACGCGGCATAGGCCGCCAGCCCCAGCGCATCGAGCCAGGCGAAGGTGCGGTCGCTCCACCAATGCTGCGGCGTGATCCAGACGATCGCCGACATGCCGAGGCATAGCGACGCGACCGAGGCATCGTGCACCCAGAAGACCGGTGCCCCGATCAGCAGGTCGCGCACCGTGCCGCCGCCGACGCCGGTGATCAGCGCGAAGAAGGTGGCGGTGACGATGGTCTGCTGGTGCCGGGTCGCCGCGAGCGCGCCGGTGGCGGCGAACACCGCAGTGCCGAGCAGGTCGAGCCAGGGCAGGATGGGACCGATCTGGACGGCGACCGAACTGTTCATGCCCTCGCTTTGCCGCGCGGCCATACCCCAAGTCAAACACGGGTCTTGGCGGAGCGCGGCCGCTTGGGGCAGAGAGACTGCATGCAACGTACCGAGTCCCCGTTGATCGCGATCGCGATCCTTCTGGCGGCGCTCGCCGGCTTCGTCGATGCGCTCGCCTTCACCAGCCTGGGCGGTTTCTTCGCCTCGTTCATGAGCGGCAATTCGACACGATTGGGCGTCGGCCTCGGCAGCGGCTCCGGCTATGATGCCGCCATCGCCGCGTCGCTGGTGATGAGCTTCGTCGCGGGCGTGATCCTGTCGAGCGTGATCGGCCGCGCCCGGCCGCAGCGCCACCAGCCGGTGGTGATGGCGGTAGTGACGCTGCTGCTGACGCTTGCCGCGATCGTCGCGACGCTGATGCCCGGCCCGATCGTGCTGCTGCTCCTCGCCGCCGCGATGGGCACCGAGAACGGCGTGTTCCAGCGCGACGGCGAAGTGACGATCGGCCTCACCTATATGACCGGCTCGCTGGTCAAGCTGGGGCAGAAGCTGGCGGGCGCGCTGATGGGGGATGCCGATCGCTTCGGCTGGCTGCGCTATCTGGCGCTGTGGCTCGGCTTCGTCAGCGGGGTGGTGATCGGCGCCGAGAGCCAGTTCCGCTGGGGCTGGAACGCGCTGTGGCTGGCGCCGATCTTCTCGGCCGTGCTGACGCTGCTGCTGGCGAGCATGACCCGCCCGCGCCCGCGGCCCGATCTCACGCTGGTGCGGTGACCGGCTCCGCGGGCACCAGCCCGGCCAGCGCCTGGAGTGCCGCGACGTGGCGCTCGAACGCCGCGCGGCCGGTGCGGGTCACCGAAGCCCAGGTCCGCTGCCGGCCGTTGGCCGCGGCCTTGCGCAGCTTCACATAGCCCGGCTCCGCCAGCGCCGAGAGGTGCTTCGACAGCACCGAGTCGCTGACCTTGGTGAGATCGCGCAGCGTCGCGAACTCGGCTTCCTGCACGTTGGTCAGCACCGCCATGATCTGCAGCCGGGTGGGCGGGTGAATGACCGCGTCAAAGTCCGGCGCGCTCACAGGCTGCGCTCGAGCTCGCGGACGAACACCCGCTGCCAGACGATGCTTATATAGGTCGCGACGCCGAACATCAGCGCGGCGAGCAGCAGCGACGGCCAGATTTCCTGCGTGGCGAAGACGAAATAGACGCTGGCGCCATAGAGCGCGAGCAGGATCGGCAGGAATGCCGCGATCACCAGGCGGGTGCGGCCGCGGCGATAGCCGTTGATGAACATGCCCAGCCGGCGACGATCCCAGCGCACGACCAGCACCAGGCCCAGCACGAGCGGGATCATGGCCAGCAGCTGATAGGGTGCGGCGGCGGGGGAGGCGAGATCCCGGCCTCCAGCGCGGCAAAGGCTAGATGCGGCGCCGGCGGACACTGCGCAACGCGGGCAAGTTGGGCGCGACTGGCGTGGATTTGTGCCAGCGCTTGCTGGGCTTCGGCGACGCTCGACATGATGATTCTCCCTTTCCGATGTGGAAAGAGATAGCGTGTTTTTCCGAAATGGAAAGCAGAAACTTTCCGGATAGGAAAGTTAGCGAAAGGCCCAGCGCAGCGTCTCCGCCACGCCGCGGGTACCCAGCCGCACGGCGGGTGCGGCAAGCGGCGGCGTGGAGAGATGGTGCATCTGCCGCGCCCAGCCGGGCAGCAGGTCGATCGCGGCGGCGAAGGTCATCGCCTGGAAGGGCTTGGTCGCGAGGTTGGGCGCGGGTTGTTCGAGCAGCAGCCGGGCGACCTCGCGGGTGCGATCGTCATAGCGGAGTTCTCCCCGCATCTCCGCGATCAGCGCCATTGCCTCGGTGCGGCTGTGCGGCACCGGATCGGCGCCCAGCGCCTCGGCCACCTGCGCGAACTCGGCGAAATAGCGGTCCTGGTCGGCGCGCGACATGCCCGGCTCGGCATAGCGGATCCAGGCGTCGAGGAAGCTCACCGCCTCGGTCACATGCACCCAGGCGAGCAGCCGGGGATCGTCGGCGCGATAGGGGGTGCCGTCGGGCAGGGTGCCGCGGATATGCTGGTGGATGGTGCGCACCCGCGCGATCGCCGCCTCGGCCTCCGCGCGCGACGCATAGCTGGATTGGGCAATGAACCGCGCCGTGCCGCGCAGCCGGCCGAGCATGTCGTGGCGGAACTTGGAATGGTCCCACACCCCCGCCAGCACCGCCGGGTGGAGCATCTGCAGCAGCAGCGCCGCGACGCCGCCGACCATCATCGTCGTCACGTCGCCATGCACCCGCCACAGCACCGAATCGCGGGCGAACAGCGCGTCGTCGCTCGGCTGCACCGGCGCTTCGCCGCGCGCGGCATCATTGAACACGGCGCGTACCTGGCCGACCATCGCCCGCCGTACGCTGTGGGTTGCAAATGCAACGAAATCCATCTTGCTAAGCTAGGTACTCTGGTAGCGCGAACAAGTTGACCGACCTCGCTTTGCAGTGCAGCAATCGCCCCCATGGCCACACTCGCGATCACCAACAACCCCGACATCCGCTTCCTCGGACGGCTGCTCGGCGACGTCATTCGTGCCTATGGCGGCGAGGAATTGTTCAAGCGGATCGAATATATCCGCGCGACCTCGGTCGACCGGCATCGCGGCGTGGCAGGGGCGGGGAAGATCGATTCCGGGCTCGACCGGCTGAGCCTGGACGAGACGCTGGATTTCGTCCGCGGCTTCATGCTGTTCTCGATGCTCGCCAACCTGGCCGAGGACCGTCAGGGCGTCGCGACCGAGAAGGATGCCGATGTCGCTGCCGCGCTGGAGCGGCTGGCCAAGGCGGGGATCGGCCGCGAACCGGTGATGGCGCTGCTCGACCATGCGCTGGTCAGCCCGGTGCTCACCGCGCACCCCACGGAAGTGCGGCGCAAGTCGATGATCGACCACAAGAACCGCATCGCCGAGCTGATGGCGCTGCGCGACCAGGGCGCCGAGGAAACGCCCGATGGCGATCAGGTCGAGGAAGCGATCCTCCGCCAGATCGCATTGCTGTGGCAGACCCGCGTCCTGCGCCGCGAGAAGCTGGGCGTCCCCGATGAGGTCGAAACCGCGCTTTCCTATTTCCGCGACGTGTTCCTGCCGGTGCTGCCCGCGCTCTATGCCCGCTGGGACCGCGCGCTGGGCGACCGCGCGCCGAGCTTCCTGCGCCCCGGCAGCTGGATCGGCGGCGACCGCGACGGCAATCCGTTCGTCACCGCCGAATCGATGCGCTTCGCGCTCGCCCGCGCGGCGGAGACGGTGCTCGACCATTATCTCGAATCGGTTCACGCGCTGGGCGCCGAGCTGTCGATCTCGACCGAGCATACCGACGTGCCCGAGGCGGTGCTCGCGCTCGCCGAGGCGAGCGGCGATACCGGCAAGAGCCGCAGCGACGAGCCCTATCGCCGCGCGCTGACCGGCATCTACGCGCGCCTCTCCGCGACGCACGAACAACTGGTCGGCAAGAAGCCCGGCCGCCCGTCGCCGATCGCCGCGACGCCGTATGCGCATCCGAACGCCTTCCGCGAGGATCTTGCCGCGGTCGCGCGCGGTCTTTCGAACGGCGGTCCGCTCGCCACCGGCGGGGCGCTCGGCCGGCTGATCCGTGCGGTGGAGACCTTCGGCTTCCACCTCGCCACGCTCGACATGCGCCAGAACAGCGCCATCCATGAGCGCGTGGTCGCGGAACTGCTCCAGTCGGCGGGCGTGTGCGACGACTATGCCGCGCTCGACGAACAGGCCCGCATCGATCTGCTCCGCCGCGAGCTGGCCAATGCCCGGCCGCTGACCAGCCCCTATGCCGTCTATTCGGAGGAAACCGCCACCGAGCTGGCGATCGTCCGCGAGGCGGCGGCGGCGCATGCCCGCTACGGCCGCGACTGCATCCGCCACTACATTGTCTCGATGGCGCAGTCGGTGTCCGACCTGCTCGAAGTCCATGTCCTGCTAAAGGAAGCCGGGCTCTATGTGCCGGGCGAGACCCCGCAGGCGCACATCATGGCGATCCCGCTGTTCGAGACGATCGCCGATCTCGAAGCCGCGCCGCCGATCATGGAAGCCTGGCTGGGCCTGCCCGAGGTCGCCGCAATTGCCGCGGCGCGCGGGCACCAGGAAGTGATGATCGGCTATTCCGATTCGAACAAGGACGGCGGCTATCTCACCTCCACCTGGCAGCTCAGCCGCGGCTCGACCGCGCTCAAGCCGGTGTTCGAGCAATCGGGGCTCGCCATGCAGCTGTTCCACGGCCGCGGCGGTGCGGTCGGGCGCGGCGGGGGCTCCAGCTTCTCGGCGATTCTCGCCCAGCCGCCGGGCACGGTGCAGGGCCGAATCCGCATCACCGAACAGGGCGAGGTGATCGCCGCCAAGTACGGCAGCCCCGAAAGCGCGATGACCAATCTGGAGGCGATGACCTCGGCCACGCTGCTCGCCAGCCTGGAGCCCGAACGGCTGGCGCCCGCCGATGCCGAGCGCTTCGCCGCGGCGATGGACCAGCTTTCGGACAGCGCCTTCCGCGCCTATCGCGGGCTGGTCTACGAGACGCCAGGCTTCACCACCTTCTTCCGCCAGATGACGCCGATCGCCGAGATCGCCGGCCTCAAGATCGGCTCGCGCCCCGCCAGCCGCAAGAAGAGCGACGCGATCGAGGATCTGCGGGCGATCCCCTGGGTGTTCAGCTGGGCGCAGGCGCGCGTGATGTTGCCGGGCTGGTACGGCGTCGGCGCCGCGCTCGACGCGTTCGAGGACAAGGGGCTGCTGCGCGAGATGGCCAGCGCCTGGCCGCTGTTCCGCGCGACGCTCGACAATATGGAGCAGGTGCTCGCCAAGTCCGACATGGGCATCGCCAGCCATTATGCCGCGCTGGTCGAGGATGCCGAGCTGCGCGAGGCCATCTTCGGGCGGATCAAGGACGGCTGGCAGCAGACCCAGGACGGGCTGCTCCAGGTGACGCGCCAGACGCGGCTGCTGGAGAAGCACCCGCTGCTCGACACCTCGATCCGGCTGCGGCTGCCCTATATCGAGCCGCTCAACCTGCTCCAGATCGAGCTGATGAAGCGCCACCGCGCGGGCGAGGCAGATCCGCGCATCGGCGAGGGCATCCTCCTTTCGATCAACGCGATCGCCACCGCGCTGCGCAACAGCGGGTAACCCCCGGAGCCGATCCGAAACGCCTGATTAACCATGGGAGCCTAGCGCTGGTGCGCATGGGAGCGGGGCATCTTCGCAGCGTGGGACGCGATTCGCTTTTGGCGATCGGTCTTGCAATGCTGATGGGGATCGCCTGGACGGTGCGCGACCATGCCGCCCTCGGCGCGCTGCGGCTGCCCGATACCGACGATCTGATGCGGCTCCAGCAGATCCGCGACTGGCTGGCCGGGCAGGGCTTTGCCGATCTTGCCCAGCATCGCCTGGGGCCCGTACCGGGGCTGGAGATGCACTGGTCGCGGCTTGCCGATCTGGTGCCCGCGGCGCTGCTGCGGACGCTGACGCCGCTGCTGGGCGTGCACGCAGCGAGCGTCGTCGCCGTCACCGTCTCGCCGCTGCTGCTGTTCGCGGCAATGCTGATCGTCCTTGCCGCGATCGCCCGCCGGCTCGGCCAGTCCGGCTTTGTTGCCGTCATCCTCGGCGCACTGGCGTTTCCTGCGATCACCTTGTTCACCCCCGGGCGAATCGATCATCACGCGCTGCAGATCGTGCTGGTGCTCGTGCTGCTCCACGCCTGTGTCGGGCGGGGCACGCTGGGGCAGGGGGCGATCGCCGGCAGCGCGACGGTACTGTCGCTCGTCATCGGGATGGAGACGGCCCCTTTGCTGGCGGCGGGCGGAATCGCGATCGCGCTGCGCTGGCGGCTCGATGCCACCGCCGGTCAGGCGCGGATGGCGGGCTATGCCACCGCGTTGCTGCTGGGACTGTGTGCCGCTGCGGTGGTGTTCCGGTCGAGCGGCTGGAACGTCGCCGCCTGCGACGGCTTCACCGCCACCCTCTGGCGCGCGGCGATGCTGGCGGCGCTGGCCCCCGCGGCCATGGCCGTGGCAGGCTTCGCGACCCCCAGCGTTGCTGCCCGGAGCGTGGTGCTGCTCGTCGCCGGCGGTCTCGCGCTGGCGGTTGCCGCCGCGAGCGCACCCGCCTGCCTCCACCCATATGGCCAGGTCGATCCCCTGCTCGCGCGATTATGGCTCGCGCATGTCAACGAAGCCCAGCCGCTCGCCGCGCTGCCGATCGGCAAGGCTGTCGCGGCCGGGGGCATGGCGCTGGTCGGCCTCGGCGCCGGCATCTGGTTCGTCTGGACGACGCGGACGGCTGCGGCATGGATCCTTCTGGCGTTCCAGCTGACCGCGGTCGCGGTCACGCTGGTGCAGGTGCGTGGCGCCCCGCTGGGGGCACTGACCGCCGTCCCCGCGCTGGCGGCGATGATCGCCGCCGCCCGGCCGCGCGGCACGCTGGCACAGGCGGGCGCCTGGCTTGCCGCCAGCGGCATCGCCTATGCGGGGATCGGTGACCGATGGACCCCCGTCGCGCCCGCCGCCGTCCATGGCTGTACCCCCACCGAAGCTGCCAGTCGGCTCGCCGCGCGGACGCCCGGCCTCGTTGCCGCGCCGGTCGATTTCGGCCCGACGCTGCTCGCCACCACCCGTCATCGGGTCCTCGCCGGTCCCTATCACCGCAATACGCAAGGAAATCGTGCCATGTACGACCTGTTCCTCAGCCCCCCGGCCCAGGCCGAAGCGCTCGCGCGGCGATGGGGGGTGGAATATGTCGTGCTCTGCAAGGACGGCTTTGCCGAAGTCGGCGAGCAACGGCACGATCAACGATTGCTGGCCGGTAGCCTGATGGCGGGCCGGGTGCCGCCTTGGCTGCGGCCGATTTCGCCTGCGGGATCGAGCACGCGAATCTACACCCTCACCCAGCCCGCGCGACGCATCGCCCCGTGAACGATACGCCCAGGGGGGATGCGCGCTGGTGGGAGCGGCGATGGTTCGCGGTGGCGGCGGTGCTGCTCAGCGCGGTGCCGCTGCTCTGGCCCGCGGTGCCGCCGCTCACCGATCTACCGGCGCATATCGGGCGATACCACATCGCCGCGTCCTTGGGAGACTCGGCGCTGCTCCGGCAGCACTGGGAATATCGCTGGCGGCTGATCGGCAATCTTGGTGTCGATCTCCCGGTGCTGCCGCTGGCGAGGATGTTGGGGGCCGTGCTAGCCGCAAAGCTGGTGGTGCTGACGATACCCCCGCTCACCGTGGCGGGTTTCATCCTGGTGTCGCGCACCGCGGGCAGCGGGCGGCTCGCCCCTGCCGCGCCCTTTGCGTTCCCGCTCGCCTATGGCTTTCCGTTCCAGTTCGGCTTCGTGAACTTCACGCTGTCGGCCGCGCTCGCGCTGCCCGCGCTGGCGCTGTGGATGCGCATGCAGCGTGCGGTCGCCTCGCGCGCGATGCTGTTCGTGCCCATCGCGCTGTTGCTGTGGGTGGCGCATTGCTTCGGCTGGGCCATGTTCGGCCTGTTCGCCTTCGGCACCGAGCTGGCGGCCCTGCGCGGGGAAGGTCGCGCCTGGAGTGAAGCGATCCTGCACGCCGGGCTGCGCTGCGTGCCGCTCGCGGTGCCGCTGGTGCCGATGCTCGCGGGCGGCGGCTCGGGAGACGGCAGCCTGGGGGCGAGCTGGGAATGGGTGGCCAAGCTGCAATGGGTGGCATCGCTGCTGCGCGAGCAATGGCAAAGCTATGACCTGCTGTGCGCGCTGCCGCTTCTCGCGCTCGTCTGGCTCGGTCTGCGCAGTGCGGCGATGCGCGTCGATCGGTCGCTTGCCTGGGCGGCGGGGATCGGCGCGATGGCGTGGCTGGTGCTGCCCTACCGCCTGCTCGGCGGCGCTTATGTCGACATGCGGATGACGCCCTATGTCGTCGCGCTGCTGATCGTCGCGATCCGGGCGCGCGACCCTCGGTTCGCCAACCTGCTGGCGCTGGTCGGGACATTCTTCTTCCTGATGCGCATCGCGACGACGACCTGGGTATTCCTGGGTGCCGCGGCCGCGCAGGAGCAAGCGGCGGCGGTGGCGGATCGGCTTCCTCGCGGTGCCGCCGTCCTCGTCGCGGTGCGCGAACCGTGCCGATCGTGGAGCATAGCGCGGCTGTCGCACGTCACCGGACTGGCGATCGTGTGGCGCGATGCGTTCGAGAATGGCGAATGGACGCTGGCAGGCCAGCAATTGCTGCGCGATCGGCACCCCCGGGCGGGGGCCTTCCGCGCCGACCCTTCGCAGATGATCTTCGATGCGGAATGTGCGTGGAACGGGAATGACCTGCCGACGATGCTCCGGCGCTTCGATCGCGGCACCTTCGCCTATGTGTGGACGATCGACCTGCCCGTGCCGCAGCTGCCCCCGGACCTCGTGCCCGTCGCCCGTTCCGGTCCCTCGATCCTGTATCGTGTCTCACCTACGCCCCACAAGCGCTTGCCGTACGGGCCGCTCGCGCACTAAAGCGGCGCGATGGATAAAGGGGTTCCGCTGCGCTGGTGGCAGACGCGCTGGTTCGTATTGCTCGCCACGCTGCTGGCGGCCGTACCGCTGCTATGGCCGGACATCCCGCCGCTCGTCGACCTGCCGGGCCATATGGGCCGCTACCGCGTGCAGCTGGTCTACGACCAGGTGCCCTGGCTGCGGCAATGGTATGATTTCCGTTGGCAGCTGATGGGCAATCTGGGCGTGGACCTGCTGGTCTTCCCCATGGCTAAGATGTTCGGCCTCGAACTGGGCGTGAAACTGATCGTCCTCCTGATCCCGACGATGACGGTCGCCGGCTTCCTGATGATCGCGCGCGAAGTGCATGGCCGGATTCCCGCGACGGCGCTGTTCGCCTTGCCCTTCGCCTATGCCTTCCCCTTCCATTTCGGCTTCGTCAATTTCGCCCTGTCGATGGCAATGGCGATGCTGGCGTTCGGCTGGTGGCTGCGGCTGGCACGGCTGGGCAGGTTCCGCTTCCGCTCGCTGGTGTTCGTGCCGCTCTCCGTGATCATCTGGATCACCCACACCTTCGGCTGGGGCGTGCTGGGCGTGCTCGCCTTTTCGGCCGAGCTGATCCGGCAGCACGACCTGCGCCGCAACCGCGACCTGCCCTGGTACAGGGATCTGGCGGGCGGCTGGCTCGCGCCGGTGTTCTTTGCCGGCCTGCAGTGCGCGGTGATGGCGCTGCCGGCGGTGCTGATGGTGATCTGGCGCGGTGGCGAGCATGTCTCGGGCCAGACCTTCGACTGGTATAATTGGCGTGCCAAGACCCTGTGGGTCACCCAGATGTTCCGTGACCGCTGGCAGCTGTTCGACATCGCCAGCGTCGGCGTGATCTTCCTGCTGCTGCTCAAGGCGGTACGCGACCCGAACATCCAATATTCGCGTAACCTCGGCCTTTCCGCGCTGTTCCTGCTGCTGGTCTACATCTTCCTGCCGCGCGTGGTGTTCGGATCGGCCTATGCCGACATGCGGATGGTGCCGTTCATGTTCGCGATCGCGATCCTGGCAATCCGGCCCAAACCCGGCCTGTCGATGCGCGGTGCGACCCTGGTGGCGGTGCTCGGCCTCGCCTTCTTCCTCGCCCGCATCGGCGCGACGACGGCGAGCTTCTATCTCTACGACAAGGCCTATGACCGCGAGCTCAAGGCGCTGGCGCACGTCCCCGTCGGCGCAAGGCTGGTGAGCTTCGTCGGCGAGACCTGCTATAACGAATGGGCGATGACCCGGCTGCAGCACGTCCCCGGTCTCGCGCTGGAAAGGCGGCTGGCCTATACCAACGATCAATGGTCGATGGCCGGCGGCCAGCTGATGACGGTGCGCTACCGCGCTGCCAAGCGGTTTGCGCACGATCCGTCGGAGCTGGTGACCAACATCCAGTGCCCGCGCGAATGGTGGCGGCCGATCGCGCGGAGCCTCGCGCTCTTCCCGCGCGACGCGTTCGACTATGTCTGGCTGATCCGCCCGCCGGCCTATGACAAGCGTTACGAGCAGGGGCTGATCCCCGTCTGGCGCGACGGGCCCAGCGTGCTGTACCGGGTCGACCACGATGTCCCGGGGCCCGGCCTCAATCCCGGCGACCTGCCCATTCCGCGCCCCGAAGCCGTGTTGATCCGCGAGGCCGAAGCCGCGGGCGAGCTGCCTGGCAACGGAACCGCGCCGCCGTCTTAAGCGGCAAGCAATATCCTCGACCCGATCCGCCATTGGCAGCGATGGCGTCAGAGCGGCATGAGACGCCATGATTTCCACATTTGCCATGGCTGCCCTTGCCCAATGGGCGATCTACACGAACGTCCGTTTCGGCTATTCCATCTGCTATCCGCCCTCGGTCCTGCGCGCGCAGGACGAGGCCGATAATGGCGATGGACGCAAATTCCTCGGGGGCAATGGCGCTACGCTGCGGGCGTTCGGGCAGCGGAACAGCGAGTCCGTCAGTCTGGCGGCTTGGACTGCGGGCCAGGCGGCGTTCTATGCCGGCAAGTACGGCAAAATCACCTATCGCGCGGGGCGCGGCAATTGGCGGGTAATTTCCGGCACGACCGGATCCGGAGTCGAATTCTACCTCAAGGCAGTGCGACATGACGACGCGTTCGTCACCTTCCAGATCGAATATCGCGCGGCAGAGGCGGCAACGTACCGGCCAATCGTGCAGCGCCTGTCGCAGTGCTTTGCCTGGACGAGTCGCCCCCATTGATCCCGTCGGGACGTCCGATGCGTTCTATTCTCCCTTCTTGAACGGCGTCAGCTCTTCCAGATATTCCTGCTCGCGCTCCACCGCCTGTTGCTCGCGGACCAAGAAGTCGGCGACGGCGCGGCGGAAGCCGGGGTCGGGGAGATAATGGGCTGACCAGGTCGTCACGGGCACATAGCCGCGCGCCAGCTTGTGTTCGCCCTGCGCGCCCGCCTCGACGCGGGGCAGGCCGCGCTGGATCGCGGCGTCGATCGCCTGGTAATAGCAAAGCTCGAAATGGAGGAACGGGACGTCCTCCACGCAGCCCCAATAGCGGCCGTACAGCGCATCGGCGCCGATCAGGTTGAGCGCCCCGGCGATCGGCCGGCCGTCGCGCTCGGCAAGCATCAGCAGAACCTTGTCGCCCAGCGCCTCGCCGAGCATCGAGAAGAACGATCTGGTGAGATAGGGCCGGCCCCATTTGCGGCTGCCGGTATCCTGGTAGAACGCCCAGAAGGCATCCCAATGCGACTCGGTGATCTCCGCACCGGTCAGATGACGGATCGTCAGACCCTCCACTGCTGCGGCGCGTTCCTTGCGGATCGCCTTGCGCTTGCGGCTGGCCAGCGCGCCGAGGAAGTCGTCGAAGCGGGCATAGCCGTCATTCTGCCAGTGGAACTGCGTGCCGGTGCGGATCAGCCAACCGGCGGCTTCGAACAGCGGCACCTGCGCTTCTTCGAGGAAGGTGGCGTGGGCAGAAGACAATTCGTGCCGGTCGACGACCGCTTCGATGGCCGCGATCAGCGCCGGCGCTTGGGCGGGGTCGCGCAGGAGTAGGCGGGGCCCCGGCACCGGCGTGAACGGCACCGCGATCTGCAGCTTGGGATAATAGTCGCCGCCGGCGCGCTCCCAGGCATCGGCCCAGCTATGGTCGAAGACATATTCGCCCTGGCTGTGGCTCTTGGCATAGGCAGGGGCGATCGCGGCAGGGGTGCCGTCGGGCCCGTCGACGATGATCGGGAGGGGCTGCCACCCGCTTTTGGCCGTCGCCGATCCCGAGGCTTCGAGGATCGAAAGGAAGGCGTGGGTGAGGAACGGGTTGTCGGGGCCCGCGCAGGCGTCCCATTCGGCCGGCGGGATCGAGGCGACGCCGTCGGCGAGGCGGGCGGTGACGGATGGAGATCGCACGGGGGGCAAGATAGTGCGTCCCGCGATGGGTGCCAGTGGTTTTGCAGTCAAATCCCCCTCCCGCCTGCGGGAAGGGTTAGGGGAGGGTGAGTGCGGGTAGCGGGCGATGCGGTCGCGATGTGCCCGGATCGCTTCAGTGCGCTTCTTTTCCCTCAGCCCTTGCCACCCTCACACACCCTCCCCCGTCCCCTCCCGCAGGCGGGAGGGGCGCGCAAGAGGCGGGAGGTTGGCACTTGTTGCGGCGTTAGAGACAGATAATCGGCGCTACAAGCAGGCCAGAGTCGCCGCGTCGATCGCGCTCGCGGCGCCCTGCAGGGCATAGCCGTCGACGAACGGCACGCCGCCGGTATCGACGCTCTCCACGCTCAGCGCCCGGCCGTCGCGCATCGCGGCGACGATCGCCGAGTCGGTTCGGGCATCGGGGGCCCAGGCATCGTGTCGGCTAGAGGTGAGTTCGAAGCGCCGCTCGCCCGCGACCAGCATCACCCGCGCATGGTCCGCCCGCGCACGGCTGAGCCGGACATAGAGCTGGTGCCGCACCCCGCGCCCCGGCCAGCTCGCGATGCTGAGATAGGCCTCGCCGCGCCGCGCCAGGTCGGTCGGTCGCGCCACCGCGAAGCAGCGGGTCGGCGCGGTGTCGCGGAAGGCGCCCCAGCGCTCGAAGATGCCGATGGTCGCGCGCGGGCCCGCCAGCGCGAGCAGCGCCAGCGCCAGGATCATGCCGGTGCCGCGCCGCGCCCGGTGCCGAGATGCACCACCGTCTCCACCCCACCCTCGATCCGGACGATCGAGCCCTGCGGCAGGTCGGGCGCGACGGGCGCATCGAACTGCGGCAGCACGTCGCGGCCCGTCATCACCCCGCGCAGGATGCGGCTCGACATGCCGTGCATGATCACCAGCCGGTCGCCGGGATCGGTGTCGGTGTCGGCGAGCCAGCCCGAGACGCGCTCGGTGATCGCGTCATACCATTCGCCGCCCTCGGGCGGACGGCTATAGAGGCCGTGCTCGCGATCGAGGAACGTCCCCACCTCGCGCTCCAGATCGGCATAATAGCGCCCGCTCCAGCTCCCCATGCCGATCTCGACCAGCCGGTCGTCGGTGCGCGTCTGGTGCCAGTCGAGCTCGAGATGCTCGGCGATGATCGCCAGCGTCTGCAGCGCGCGGCCGGCGCTCGACGCCCACAAGGTCAGCTTGGGCTTCGGCCCCAGCAGTTCGCGCAGTGCCGCGCCCATCGCATCGGCCTGGGCAAAGCCGGCGCGGGTCAGCGGGGTGTGGGGATGGTCGCCCTGCATCCGCCGGGCGATGTTGAACACGGTCTCGCCGTGCCGCGCGATGAAGTCGCGGCCTTTCCGGGTGCTGGCCATGGGCCATGTCTTTCGGGCGAAACCCCGGGAAACGCAATGCCCCGTTTTGGCCCTGATTCGTTCATGCGGGCGACAGGGCGCGACGTGCATCCGTCACCTCGCTCGCAGAGCACGCCGGGAGCGAATGGGAGGAAGAAGGCCGCGGCCCCCGCGTTGGGCCGCCCCTTTCCCCTCGATACCGAGCGTCCGGCCGAGGCCCGCAAGGGCTTGCGGCCGTAGCCAGGCTGCACCCTGTTGGTGCGGCTTCAGTGAGGAGTAACGTTATGCGTACCAAGCTTTCCATCGCCATTCTGGCAGCCACCACCGCCTTCGCTACGCCTGCCTTCGCGCAGACGCAGGACCAGAGCTTTGCCGGATCGCACGCCGAAGTGATCGCCGGCTGGGACCGCGTGAACGACAAGTCGTCCTATGACGCGTCCAAGGACGGCGTCACCTATGGCGGCAATATCGGGTATGACATCCAGCGCGGCGGCACCGTGTTCGGCGTCGAGGGCGAAGTGACGGGCTCGACGATCAGCGACCGAAGCAACGACGTGCTCAACGCCGGCGACCGCCTGCGCGTCAAGGCGGGCCGCGACCTGTATGTCGGCGGCCGCCTCGGCTTCGTGGCCAACCCGCGCACGCTGATCTACGCCAAGGCCGGCTATACCAACGCCCAGTTCATCACCGACTATGATTCGCCCGCGACCACGCCGGCGCTGTCCTTCCGCCAGCGCGACAATTACGATGGCTGGCGCCTGGGTGCGGGTGCCGAGTTCAAAGTGACCGACAAGGTCTTCGCCAAGGCGGAATATCGCTATTCCAACTATGGCTCGCAGACCAATGGCGTCGATCCCGAGCGTCACCAGATCGTCACGGGGCTGGGCGTCCGCTTCTGATCGCCGAAAAGGCAGTCCGAGCGCGGAAAAAGAGGGTCGGGGCAGCTTGCTCCGGCCCTTTTTCGCGTTAAGGGTACGTCATGGCGCATTGCCACCGGCCGGGTCATGCCGGGTAGGAAGCAGGGCGACGGCCCGGGGGTTTGAGGTACATGAAGGCGACGATCGAACGCGCAACTCTGTTGAGGGGCCTGAGCCACGTCCAGTCCGTGGTCGAGCGGCGCAACACGATTCCGATCCTGTCCAACGTGCTGATCGATGCGCAGCTGGGCGGCACGATCCGGCTGATGGCGACCGATCTCGATCTGCAGATCGACGAGACGATCCCGGCGGCGGTCGACCAGGTCGGCGCGACGACCGTGTCGGCGCACACGCTGTTCGACATCGTCCGCAAGCTGCCCGAGGGTTCGCAGGTGGTGCTCACCGCGGCCGAGGGCAAGCTGACGGTGGTCGCCGGCCGCGCCCGCTTCCAGCTCGGCACGCTGCCGCGCGACGATTTCCCGATGATCGCCGAGGGCGAGCTGCCGACCACGTTCGAGCTGCCCGCCGAGACGCTCAAGCAGATCATCGACAAGACCCGTTTCGCGATCTCCACCGAGGAGACTCGCTATTATCTGAACGGCATCTTCTTCCACGTGACCGACGATGCCACCCGCATGCTGCGCGCGGCGGCTACCGACGGCCACCGGCTGGCGCGCGTGACGGTGGCGTGCCCGGACGGGGCCGATGCGATGCCGGGCGTGATCGTGCCGCGCAAGTGCGTGGCAGAGCTGCGCAAGCTGCTCGACGAAGTCGACGGTTCGGTGGGCGTGTCGCTCTCGCCCTCGAAGATCCGCTTCGACCTGGGCCAGGCGATCCTCACCTCGAAGCTGATCGACGGCACCTTCCCCGATTACAGCCGGGTGATCCCTACCGCGAACGACAAGCTGCTCAAGCTCGATCCGAAGAGCCTGATGCAGGGCGTCGACCGCGTCTCGACCATCGCGACCGAGAAGACCCGCGCGGTGAAGATGGCGCTGGAGCGCGACAAGGTCGTGCTGTCGGTGACCAGCCCCGAGAACGGCGTCGCGGCCGAGGAAGTCCCCGGCGAATATGCCGCTATGGGTTTCGAGATCGGGTTCAACAGCCGTTACCTGATGGACATTCTCGGCCAGATCGAAGGTGATCTCGTCGAAGTGCATCTGGCGGACGCTGCTGCACCGACACTGATCCGCGAGAATGATTCGTCGCCCGCGCTCTACGTATTGATGCCGATGCGGGTCTGATCCCGCAGCGGTTTTCTTGACACTACAGCGGCTTGTCGATGGTTGACGGTCGCTTTCCGGCGTACCCCGCGCTTTCCCCGGCTATGTCGGCCGTTTCTTTGCGACCATAGGCAGGGCCAAGCCCCGAGGGTCGCACTTTACGGGACTGGGCCGGACGGCGGATCCCCCTGGATCCGTCGTCCGCCTCGAAGGTTCGGGCCGGCGCGTTGAAACGGCGCGGCATCTCTGCTATTAACAGTCATGTCAGTTAGAGGGATCGGACTGCATGGCGACCAAGGCTCCGCAACCGTTGCTCAACCCCGGCGTGCCGCTCAAGCGCGAATGGGGCACCGCCTTGACGGCGCTGCGCAAGCTGCTCGCCAATGGCGACGATACCGAACAGGTCTTCAAGATCATGCGCGCGCTGAACGGCGACGTCAGCCAGCGCAATTACCGCAAGCTGCTGACCATGCCCGGCGGCGGCAAGCTCGCCTATCGCCGGCTGGAGCTGTCGCAGCGGCTCTCCGATCGCAGCTGGATCGACAGCTTCGCCCCCGGCACCTTCGGTGCGGCGTACCGCGACTTCCTCGATTCGACCGGCTATTCGGCCGACGGGCTGGTCCAGGTCAGCATGGTCGAGGGCGGGTTCCAGGGCATCGAGGTCGAGCATCCCTATGCCTGGATGGGCCGCCGCGAGCGCGACATCCACGATCTCTGGCACGTGCTGACCGGCTACAAGGCCGACGAGCATCTCGGTGAACTCTGCCTGGTCGCCTTCTCCTATGCGCAAACCGGCGGCACCGGCTGGGGCTTCATCGCGATCGGCGGTGCGCTCAAGAGCATCCGCACCACCGGAAAGCTCGATTGCGTGAAGGCGATTTGGGAAGGCTATCGCCGCGGCAAGCGTGCCGGCTGGCTCCATGCCGAGGATTACGAGAAGCTGCTCGAGGAACCGCTGGCGGCGGCGCGGGCGCGGCTCGGTATCGGCGAGCCGGCCCGGTACCGCGTCGCCCAGGCGCGGCTGGCCGAGGCGGGGATCGGCGCGCTGTAAGCAAAAAGAAAGGGCGCCCGGTGAGAACCGGACGCCCTTTTTCGGTTCGGTACGGCGTTACTTGGCGGCCGGAGTCGCTTCCGGAGCGGCAGGGGCGGGTGCAGTCGCCGCGCCCGGAGCCGGTGCAGCGCCGGCCTTGTCGCCGGCAGCCTTGGCGGCTTCGAGCGCCTTGTTCGCCTGGTCCTCGATGCGCTTGCGGAGCGCGGCGCGGTCGAGCACCGTCGGCAGCGCGAACTCGTTGGCGGGGATCGTGCCCGGCTTGACGCTCTGCAGCGTCAGCGCGTCGCCGAGGCGCAGCACCGCGCCCTTGGCGATCACGTCTTCCAGCACCTTCTCGGCCTTGGGCACGCTGGTGAACACGGTCGCCATGCGCGCGCCGGTCAGCTTGGTCTGCATGCTGATCGCCGTCGCGATATTCTTCAGGCGGCTGTCGTCGCTGACGACGATACGGATCGAATCGCCCTGCGGGTTGCCCTTGGGCTGGACGCTCCAGATCGTGCCCTTCTGGTCGCCGACCTTCTCCTCGCCGACTTGGACGGCTTCATAGTCCGGGTCCTGCGGCAGCGCCTGGGCCTTCATGCCCTTCGCCTTGGCGATGTCCTGCGTCGCGCCGACGAAATCGGCGAAGCTGGCGGCGAACTTGTCGTTGCCGTCGGTGATCACGACGTAATCGGTGCCGCCCTTGTGGATCAGCGTCTGCGGACCGGCTTCCACCTTGGCGTCGCCATTTGCGGCGGCCTTGACGGTGATCGTGCCGCGGCCGCCGGCGGCGGCGTAGGTGGCGGTCACGTCCTCGGGTGCCTTGGTGCAGGCCGCGACCAGCGCGAGCGCGGCAATCGTAACAGTCTTGCGGATCATGTGTTTCTATCCCTTCGCCCTGATCTATCGGCCAAGCGGTGTTCGTGGGCAAGGTGCTGCGCTACAGCCCCTTTCATGGCCGTCAAGCGTCTCCTGCTCACCGACTTCCGCAACCATGAAGATGCCCTGCTGACCCCGGGGGCGGACTTTGTCGTGCTGAGCGGCGAGAATGGCGCGGGCAAGACCAATATCCTCGAGGCGGTATCGCTGCTCGCCCCCGGCCGGGGCTTGCGCGGCGCCCCCTTGAGCGAGATGGCGCGGCAGGGCGGAGCAGGGGGCTTCGGCATCGCCGCGACGCTGGACGAAGCCGAGATCGGCACCGGCACGCGTGCCGATGCGCCCGAGCGGCGGATCGTTCGCGTCAACAGCGCCGCTGCCGCCGCCACCAGCCTCGCGCAATGGCTGGTGGTGTTGTGGCTTACCCCGGCGATGGACCGGCTGTTTCTCGAAGCGCCGGGGGACCGCCGCCGCTTCCTCGACCGGCTGACGCTGGCGCTCAACCCCCGCCACGCGCACGAGGCGACCCGCTACGAAGCCGCGATGCGCGAGCGCAACCGGCTGCTCTCGGATGAGCTGCCCCCCGACCCTGCCTGGCTCGACGCGCTGGAGGCGCGGATGGCTGAGCATGGCGCTGCGATCGATGCGGCCCGGCGCGATGCCGTTGCTGCGCTCGGTGCCCGGCTCGCCAACCAGCCTCCGGGCCCCTTCGCGCGCGCTGGCCTCGCGCTGGAGGGGTGGCAGGGCGATGCGCCCGCACTCGCCGCAGCGCTGCGCGAGGGCCGCCGCCGCGACGCCGCGGCGGGGCGCACCCTCACCGGCCCGCATCGCGCGGATCTCCAGGTGACGCATCTCGACAAGGGCCAGCCCGCGCATCTCTGCTCGACCGGCGAGCAGAAGGCGCTGCTGCTGGGCATCGTCCTCGCCCATGCCGAACTGGTGGCCGACCGGGTCGGCACGCCGCCGATCCTGCTGCTCGACGAGGTCGCCGCGCATCTCGATCCGGGCCGCCGCGCGGCGTTGTTCGAGCGGCTGGCAGGGCGCGGCCAGGTTTGGATGACCGGTACCGAACCCGCGCTGTTCGAAGCGGTCCCCGTCACCGCCACCCGCTATCGGGTCGCTGATGGCAGGCTGGAGCCTGCGTGATTCGCGGCGTCTCCACAGACGCTTGCGCGTTCCCTACATAGGGTCCGTGCCCGCCGATCTCCCCGCACCTCTGGCCGACTGGTTCACCGCGCGCGGATGGGCGCCGCGGCGGCACCAGCGTGACATGCTGGCGGCTGCGCGGGCAGGCAGTCATGCGCTGCTCGTCGCGCCCACGGGTGCGGGCAAGACGCTGTCGGGTTTCCTCCCCACGCTCGCCGAGCTGATCGAGGCGCCGGCGGAGGGGCTGCACACGCTCTACATCTCGCCGCTCAAGGCGCTGGCGGTGGACGTGCAGCGCAACCTGCTCACCCCGATCGAGCAGATGGGGCTGGCGATCCGCGTCGAGACGCGCACCGGCGACACGCCGCACGAGAAGAAGGTCCGCCAGCGCGCCCGCCCGCCCCAGGTGCTGATGACCACGCCCGAATCGCTCAGCCTGCTGCTCTCCTACGAGGACAGCCTGACGATGTTCGCCGGGCTGAAGACGGTGGTGATCGACGAGATCCACGCCTTCGCCACCGGCAAGCGCGGCGACCTGCTGGCGCTGGCGCTCGCCCGGCTGGAGCGGCTGGCGCCGGGCTTCCGCCGCGTCGGGCTCTCGGCCACCGTCGCCGATCCGGACGGCTATCGCGCCTGGCTGGCGCCTTACGGCGACATCGATGCGGTGACGCTGGTGGAGGGCGAGAAGGGTGCCGACCCTGACATCGCGATCCTGTTGCCCGAAGGTCGTGTGCCCTGGGCCGGGCACTCGGGCATCTATGCCATCCCGCAGGTGATGGCCGAGATCGAGACGCACAAGACGACCATCGTGTTCTGCAACACCCGCGGGCTGGCCGAACTCGTCTTCCAGCAATTGTGGAAGGTCAACGATTTCAAGCTGCCGATCGGAGTCCACCATGGCAGCCTTAGCCTGGAGGCGCGGCAAAAGGCCGAGCAGGCGATGGCGGACGGACGGCTGCGCGCGCTGGTCGCCACCGCCAGCCTCGACCTCGGGGTAGACTGGGGCGATGTCGACTGCGTGATCCAGATGGGCGCGCCCAAGGGTTCGTCGCGGCTGCTCCAGCGGATCGGCCGCGCCAATCACCGGCTGGACGAGGCCAGCGAGGCGGTGCTGATCCCCGGCAACCGCTTCGAGTATCTGGAAGCGCGCGCCGCGCTCGACGCGGTCGAGGCAGGGGAGCTCGACCCCGATATCTTCCGTCCCGGCGCGCTCGACGTGCTGGCCCAGCATGTGATGGGCTGCGCCTGCGCGGAACCCTTTTTCGCCGCTAACATGCTGCAGGAAGTGCGTGCAGCATTGCCCTATTCCGCGCTGACCGAGGAGGTGTTCGACCGCGTCCTCAATTTCATCGCCGATGGCGGCTACTCTTTACGCGCCTATGACAAGTTCAAGCGGCTAACCCAGGGCAAGGACGGCACCTGGCGGGTGACCCAGCCCAATTTCATCGCGCAGCATCGATTGAACGCAGGCATCATTGTCGAATCGCCGATGCTCGAGGTGCGGTTCAAGAACGGCAAGCGGCTGGGCAAGGTGGAGGAGGGCTTCGCGGCCTCGCTCTCGCCTGGGGACACCTTCTTCTTCGGCGGCCTGGCGCTGGAAGTGGAGCGGGTGGAGGCGACCGACCTGATCGTCCGCGCCACCGCCAAGCAGGCGCGGGTGCCGAGCTATATGGGCGCCCGGCTGGCGATCACCTCGAATCTCGCCGATCGCGTGCGGCGCTTCCTGTTCGATCGCAGCCAATGGGCACGCTTTCCCGCGGATGTGCGCGAATGGCTGGAGACGCAGGACCGCCGCTCGACGCTGCCTGCGCCCGGCCAGCTGCTGGTCGAGACCTTCCCGCACGAGGGCCGCCACCACTGTGTCATCTACAGTTTCGAGGGCTGGAACGCGCACCAGTCGCTCGGCATGCTGGTCACGCGGCGGATGGAGGCGATGGGGCTCAAGCCGCTGGGCTTCGTCGCCAACGATTATGCGCTGGCGGTCTATGGGCTGGAGAAGATCCTCGATCCGCGCCCGCTGTTCTCGCCCGACATCCTCGAGCACGAGTTCGTCGACTGGGTGCAGGGCTCGGCGCTGCTCAAGCGCGCCTTCCGCGAAGTGGCGATCATCGGCGGCCTGGTCGAGCGCCAGCATCCCGGCAAGAAGAAGACTGGGCGGCAGGTCACTTTCTCGACCGACCTGATCTACGATGTGCTCCGCAAGTACGAGCCCGATCACCTGCTGCTCCGCGCCGCGTGGGAAGACGCGCGCGCCAAGATGACCGATGTCGGCCGTCTCGCCCGCCTGCTCGACGAGGCAGGCGACCGGATGCTGCACGTCGATCTGGAGCGCGTGAGCCCATTGGCCGTCCCGGTGCTGATCATGATAGGCCGCGAGTCGGTGGCCCAGGGGACGACCGAAGACGCGCTGCTCGAAGAGGCCGAGGCGATTGCGGCAGAGGCGATGCGGCTCGACTGATCCCGTTCTTTTGCGGGATTGCTGCGCAGCATGGACAGGCGTATTTTCGCGCTATGTTCGGAGTCTCGTCCTCGCTGGTCTTGTGGGCTTTGCCGCTTGGGCTGCTGTCGAGCGGGCCGCTGGCAGTGCGCAGCGATCCGGAAACGGCCCCCGCCGCCGGCCAGCCCGACGCAATCCAGCTGGCACTTGGCGAGACCAGCGCCCGGCTGACCGTGCCCGTCGCGATCACCCGGCAGGGCCCCTATAATTTCATCATCGATACCGGCGCCGAGCGCACCGTCGTTTCGCGCGAGTTGGCCGGACGGCTGGGCCTGGCAGCGGGAGGCCCGGTCCACGTCACGTCGATGAGCGGTCGCAGCCTCGCGGCGACCGTCATCGTGCCCGATCTCCGTATCGAATCGATCGGTACGCCCCATGCGATTGTCGCGCCAGCATTCGAAGCGGCCAATATTGGCGCGGCCGGACTGCTCGGTATCGATACGCTGCGCGATCATCAGGTGACGATAGACTTCGACACCGCCACCATGGCGGTCCGACCCAGCGAGAAACGCAAGCGGGGCGAACGTCATGGGCCCGACGAGATCGTCGTCTCCGCCAAAGATCGGTTCGGCCAGCTGATCGTCACCGATGCCTATTACGGCAACGTACGGGTGCAGGTGGTACTCGATACCGGATCGCAGGTTACGATGGGCAACGACGCGCTCCGTCGGAAGGTCGGCCGCAATGTCGGGCTGCTGCAGGCGATCGAGCTGACCAGTGTCGATGGCGGCAAGACGCAGGCCCAATATGGTCATGTACCGTCGATGCGGGTGAGCAACGTCGCGTTCGATACGCTGCCGGTCGCTTTTGCGGAGGCGGCGCCGTTCGAGCGCTTTGGGCTCACCAAGCGCCCGGCCATCATGCTCGGCATGGACGCGATGCGCAGCTTCCGCCGGGTGGAAATCGATTTCCCCAATCGGCAGGTGCGTTTCTTCATGCCGCGCGGGTATCGCGAACGCCGACCCGATTTCTCGCGGCCATTGCTCCCGGCATCGCTCGGAACCGCCGGACGCGATTGACTTTACCGGCCGGGTCTGATTGGCCTGACCATATGACCACGCTTTCGCGCGCGACGCTCGCCGGGCTTCCTGCCGGCATCCTCCGCCCCGGCCACGACCTGGCCGCGATCCGCACCGGGATCGTCCATTTCGGGCCCGGCGCCTTCCACCGCGCCCACCAGGCGGCGTTTATCGACAAGGTGCTGGACAGCGATCCGCGCTGGGGCATCGCCGCGGTGTCGCTGCGCAGCGGGACGACGACGGATGCGCTCAAGGCGCAGGACGGGCTCTACACGCTGGCGGTGATCGACCGCGAGCCCTCGACGCGCATCATCGCCGCGCATTCGGATGCGATCGGCCCGGGCGAGGGCGCCCGCCTTCGCACGCTGCTCGCCAGCCCCGAGGTGCGGATCGCCACCAGCACGGTGACCGAGAAGGGCTATTGCCTGGGCGGCGACGGCACGCTCGACATGAATCACCCCGACATCGTCCATGATCGCGCGCGTCCGGAGGATCCGGCGAGCGTGATCGGCTGGATCGTCACCGGCCTGGCCGATCGCCGCGCGGCGGGCGTGGCGCCCTTCGCGATGCTCTGCTGTGACAACATGACGGGCAATGGCGGCAAGCTCCGCGCTGCCTGCGTGGCCCTCGCCGGCGAATGGGATGCGGGTCTCGCCGACTGGATCGCGGCGGAAGTGGCGTTTCCGGATTCGATGGTCGATTCGATCACCCCGGCGAGCGACGCGCCGTTCCTCGCCAAGGTGGAGGACGACCTCGGCGTCGAGGACAAGGCAGCGGTGCAGCGCGAATCCTTCACCCAGTGGGTGCTGCAGCGCTTCGACATGACCGACGGACCCGATCTTAACGCGGCGGGCGTCACGCTGACCAGCGACGTGCGCGGCTATGAACAGGCCAAGCTCCGCATCCTCAACGGCAGCCATTCGAGCCTCGCCTATATCGGCCTGCTGCTGGGCCATGAGACGGTGTTCGAAGCGATGTCGGACGGCGCGCTCGGCGGCTTCGTGACGCAGCTGGCGCATCAGGACATTGCAGCGTCGCTGGGTCCGGTCGATGGGCTGGACGTGCCCGGCTATGTTGATGCGGTGCTCGATCGCTTCCGCAATCCGGCGATCCGGCATCTGCTGGCGCAGATCGCCTGGGACGGCTCGCAGAAGCTGCCCTACCGGTTGCTGGATACGACGGCGGCGGCGCTGGACGCCGGGCGTCCGGTCGAGCGGCTCGCGGTGCCGGTGGCGGCGTGGATCGCGTTCCTGGGCAACAAGGCCAAGGCAGGCGAGACGATCACCGATCCGCTGGCGGACATCCTCGCTGCGGCCGCGACCGACGCGGCGCCGCCAGAGGCGATGCTGGGAATACGACAGGTCTTCCCGGCGCGGCTGGCGGAGGATGCGCGGTACAGCGAGGCGCTCGGCGCTGCGTTCGCGGCGATCCAGTCGGGTAATCTCGGCGAACTGCTGGCGGGCTGAGCAGGCCGACCATCCTCCCCTGCAAGGGGAGGTGGCGCGCGGGGCGCGACGGAGGGGTGTAGCCGCTGGAGGGAAGGTAAGCCGACCTCAGCGGGGACACCCCTCCACCACCGCCTACGGCGGTGGTCCCCCCCCTCCGGGGGAGGATCTTTTCAGGTCACCGCGCCTGTCGCCGGGTATAGAGGTACAGCCCCGCCGTGATCGCCAGGAACAGTGCCGTGCCCCCCGCCAGCGCCACGCCCGCGAAGCCCGGCCCGACCAGCGCGAGCGGGGACTCGCTCCCCGTTTCGTACACGATCCCCGCGTAGAGCACCCCGAACAGACTGTCGCCGACGATCATGCCGGTCGCCATCAGCACGCCCATGCGCTTGACGAACTCGGGGTCGCGCGCGCGTTCGGCGGCGCGGTCGTAGAACCAGCCGATCACGGCGCCGATCACCACAGTCAGCGTTACCCCCATCGGCAGATAGATGCCGAGCCCCACCGCCAGCGGCGGCAGCCGCAGCTTGGACGTCCGCGCGAGCAGCTCGTCCACCAGGATCACGCCGGCGCCGATCAGCGCACCCACGCCGATCATATCCCAGCGCAGATCGCCGCCCAGCACGCCCTTGGCGAGCGAGGAGATCAGCGCCGCCTGCGGGGCGGGGAGCGCATCGGCACTGGCACCTGCCACCCCGGCAAAGCCGAACGAGGCGTTGAGCACGCTCAGCACCGGCGGTATGACCAGGCTGCCGAACACCACGCCGAAGAGCAGCGCCACCTGCTGCTTCCACGGCGTCGCGCCGACCAGCTGGCCGGTCTTGAGGTCCTGGAGATTGTCGTTGGAGATCGTCGCCACGCCGAACACGATGCCGGTGACGATCAGCGCATAGGCGATCAGCGCCTGGGTGGTGCCGGGATCGAGATTGCGGCCGTACAGCCCCACCAGCATCAGCGCGGCGGCGACCACCGAGAGAATGCCGATGCCCGATACCGGGCTGTTCGATGCGCCGATCAGGCCCGCCATATAGCCGCACACCGAGGCGATCACGAGTCCGACCACCAGCACGAACACCAGCGAGCCCGCCACCAGCAGCCCCGCCGAGGCGGAGAGCGGACCGGCCGCCAGCACGCTCCACAACAGCCAGCCGATCGGTAGCAGCATGCCCAGCGTCACGACGGCGACGATGGTGATCGGCAGGTCGCGCTCGCCGATCGGCACGTCTGCACCGCTCCGCGCGGCGGCCGAGGCGGCGAGGGACGAGCGGATGCCGCCGATCACCGGTCCGATGATCTTGAGCAGTGTCCAGATCGCCGCCATGCCGATCGTGCCGGCGCCGAGGAAGCGGACGTCGCTGCGGAACACCGCATTCGCCACCGCCTCGGCCGTGCCGGGCATGCCCGCGTTGAGGATCGGCAGCGCGATCCACCAGCCGATCGCCACGCCGACCAGGATGGCGATGCCGACGGTGAGGCCGATGAGGTGCCCGGCGCCGATCAGCGCGAACTGGAGCCCGCCGATGATGCCGGTCGAGCCCGCGCCCGCCTTGAAGAACACCGCGCCTTCCTCGGCTGCCAGCTTCATCCGCGTGATCAGCGCGAAGCCCGCCGCGGCCACCGCGTTGACCACGATCACCTTAAGCCCGCGCGCGCTTTCCTCGGCGCCTTCGCGGCTGCCGGCGCCGACCTGCAGCACTTCGGCGGCGGCGCGGCCTTCCGGATAGGGCAGGTCGGGCGAATCGACCACCAGCGCCCGGCGCAGCGGCACCGAAAACATCACGCCCAGGATGCCGCCGAACATCGTGATTGCGGCGGTCTCTACGTAGGGGAAGCCGTTCCACCAGCCGATCATCACCAGCCCCGGCAGGACGAAGATGATCGCCGCCAGCGTCCCCGCCGCGCTGGCGACGGTCTGGACGATGTTGTTCTCGAGGATCGTCGAGCCGGGGAAGAAGCGCAGGATCGCCATCGAGATCACCGCGGCGGGGATCGAGGTGGCGAAGGTCAGGCCGATCTTCAGGCCGAGATAGACATTGGCGGCGGTGAACAGCAACGTGATCGCGCCGCCGAGCAGCACGCCGCGCAGCGTGAGTTCAAGCGGCGCGCGGGCAGGGGCAGTGGCCATGCGCTAGAAGCTCCGAAAGGGGGGTGGGGGCGATCAAGCCCCGAACAAAAACTGCCGTCATTCCCGCGAAGGCGGGAATCCATTCGCCGTGCCGGTCGTGGAAAGAACCGACAGATCGGTGCCAATGGATCCCCGCCTTCGCGGGGATGACGCCGGGTAGAGGAGAGCGCGTGCACAGCCACCGGTGCTGCGGCGCTTGGTCGCAGTCTCTCCGGATCAGCATGGGCGCCCTCCCCGTCGCATGGACGGCACCGTGGCACCGGCGGGCGCCAAAAGACAGGCTTTTCCCGCCGATCAGCCGCGGAACAGCCCACCCAGGACGCCGCGGACCACCTGGCCCAGCATGCCGCCGCCGCCCTTGGTGCCGAACACCGCCTTGCTCACCTCGTTGGCCACCGCGCGCCCTGCCGCCGACGATGCCGAGCGGGTGGCAGAGCGGATCGCGCGGTTGACCGGGTTGTTCGCCGCCTCGCGTTCGGCAGCGATGCGGGCGCGTTCCTCTTCCTTGGCACGGCGCGCATCTTCCTTGGCCTGCGCCGCGGCGGCCTTCTCCGCAACGTCTCGGGTCTGGGCTTCGGCGGCGGCGGCGCTGGCCTCTGCGCGCTTTGCGGCGAGCAGCTCTTCGGCAGACTCCCGGTCGATCGCAGTGTCGTATTTGGCGCCGACCGCGTCGGTTTCGACCAGGACCTTGCGTTCGTCCGCCGCGAGCGGGCCGACGCGCGAGGCGGGCGGGCGGATCAGCGTGCGCGATACCGGTGCCGGCGATCCATCGGCCTGAAGCAGCGAAACCAGCGCCTCGCCCACCGCCAGCTCGGTGATCGCGGTCGCCACGTCGAGCCCGGGGCTTGCCCGGAAGGTCTCGGCGGCGGCACGGATCGCCTTCTGGTCGCGCGGGGTGAAGGCGCGCAGCGCATGCTGAATGCGATTGCCGAGCTGGGCGGCGACATCCTCGGGGATGTCGATCGGGTTCTGGGTGACGAAATACACGCCGACGCCCTTCGACCGGATCAGCCGCACCACCTGCTCGATCTTCTCCAGCAGCGCCTTGGGGGCGTCGTCGAACAGCAGATGCGCCTCGTCGAAGAAGAAGACGAGCACCGGTTTGTCGGGATCGCCGATCTCGGGAAGCGTCTCGAACAGTTCGGAAAGCAGCCAGAGCAGGAAGCTGGCATAGAGCCGCGGGCTCGCCATCAGCTTGTCGGCGGCGAGGATGTTGATCACGCCGCGGCCGCTATCGTCGTGCGCCAGGAAATCCTGCATGCTCAGCGCAGGCTCGCCGAAGAAATGACTCCCGCCCTGGGAGCGCAGCTGGAGCAGCTGACGCTGGATGGCGCCGACACTCTGCTTCGAGACATTGCCGTACGTCGTCGAAAGCTCGTCGGCACGCTCGGCGCAGTGGGCGAGCATCGCCTGCAGGTCGTCGAGGTCGAGCAGCAGCAGCCCCTCGGCATCGGCGACGTGGAAGGCGATGGTCAGCACGCCTTCCTGCACCTCGTTGAGGTCCATCAGCCGCGCGAGCAGCAGCGGCCCCATCTCCGAGACGGTGGCGCGGATCGGGTGGCCCTGCTCCCCGAACAGGTCCCAGAGCTGCACCGGCATCGCCTGGTATTTCCAGTCGCTATCGCCAATCTGCTGCGCGCGCGCGGCGAAGGCGGCGTGCGCCTTGGCGAGCGGCGACCCGGCCATGCCGAGTCCGCCCAGATCGCCCTTCACATCGGCGACGAACACCGGGACCCCGGCGGCGGAGAAGCCCTCGGCGAGGCCCTGCAGGGTCACCGTCTTGCCCGTACCGGTCGCGCCCGCGATCAGCCCGTGGCGATTGGCGCGGCGCAGGTTCAGCTCGATCCGCGCGTCACCGGCTGCACCAACGAAAAGGCCCGTCTCTTCCGCCATTTCCTGCTCCTTCGCGGACAGGCATAGGGAAGAAACGGGCCTTGGTCAGCCGCTTTTGCGGGCGATCAGTTTCCGGCGAGACCGATCGGGATATAGTTGCCGATGTTCTTGCGCTGGACGTAGAGGACGACCTGCTTGCGGCCCGCGGCCTTGGCGGCAGCAGCGGCCTTGCTCAGGTCGGCTGCGGTGCGCACCGGGGTCTGGTTGATCGAGACGATCACGTCGCCGCGCTGCAGGCCCTTGCCGGCCGCATCGCTGCTCGGGTTGACGCCCAGGATCACCACGCCGCCGATCGACGGATCGACCCCGACCGAACGCGCGATCTGCGGAGTCAGCGGGGTGACGCCGATGCCGAGCAAGGCGGCGGGTGCGGTGGCGGCGCTGCTGCCGTCGTCGCCGTCATCGCCCTGCGCGCCATCCTGGTCGTTTGGATCGAACTGGGCGAGCTGCTCATCGGGGGGGCGCGTGCCCACGGTCACATTCACCGTCTGGCGCTTGCCGTCGCGCAGCAGCTCCACCGGGATGCGGGTGCCAGGGGTGACGTTGCTGACGATGTAGGACAGCGTCTGGTCGGGCGTGATGTCCTTGCCGTTGACCTTGACGATCACGTCGCCCTGCTTGATCCCCGCCTTCTCCGCGGGCTGGCCCGGTTCGACGCGCGCGACCAGCGTGCCGCGGTCCGAGGGCAAGCCGAAGCCGGCCGCGAGGTCCTTGGTCAGGTCCTGCATCGCGATGCCGAGATAGCCGCGGGTGATCGTCTGGCCCTTCATCAGCTTGTCGATGATCGGCTTGGCTTCCTCCGCCGGGATCGCGAAGCCGATGCCGACATTGCCGCCGGTGGGCGACAGGATCTGCGAGTTGATGCCGATCACGTTGCCGTTGAGGTCGAACATCGGGCCGCCCGAATTGCCGCGATTGATCGAGGCATCGGTCTGGATGAAGCGGTCATAGGCGCCAGCGCCGGTCACGCGGTGCGTCGCCGAGATGATGCCGGCGGTGACGGTGCCGCCCAGGCCGAACGGATTGCCGATCGCCAGGATCCAGTCGCCGACGCGGGCGCGCGCCGAATCGCCGAACTTGACGAAGGGCAGCGCGGTACCGTCGATCTTGAGCACCGCGAGGTCCGACTGCGCGTCATGGCCGATCAGCTTGGCCTTGAAGTCGCGACCGTCGGCCAGCGTGACGGTGATCGACTCGACCACCGCGCCCTGCGCACCGGCCGAGATGACGTGGTTGTTGGTGACGACATAGCCGTCCGCCGAAATGACGAAGCCCGAGCCCAGCGACTGCGCCTCGCGGGTCACCGCCTGGCCCTGGCCCTGGCCGAACATCTCGAACGGCGTGCCGGCGAACGGATTAGCGTTCACCTTCACGCGCTGCGTGGTCGAGATGTTGACGACCGCGGGCTGGAGGCGGGCAACGAGATCGGCGAAGCTCATCGGCGCGCCGGCCTTGGGGGCCATCGCCTGGATGGTGCCGGGCTCGTTCTGCGCGGTCTGCGCGCCGGCCGGCTGGTTGAGCGACAGTGCGGTGGCGGCGCCACCCAGCAGGATCGCGGTAGTCAAGGCGTAGGCGTAACGCACGGGGTCATTTCCTCTCGAAAGGAATGGTGTTCGTCTCGATCCGCGCTTCTACCCAGCGCGGCTGAACCTGATTTGAATATGAACGAGCGGACAGACTCATCGTTGCCCGGTGAACTCGCGCAGATATTCGTTGTTCGGCGACAGGATGATCTGGCTCTCGCCCTTGGCATCGGGGCTCAGGAAGGTGGTCCGGTACGACTGCATCGCGCGGTAGAAGTCGTAGAATTTCGGATCCTTGTTGAACGCCGCCGCGTAGATCTGCGCAGCCTGTGCCTGCGCATTGGCGCGGATGATCTGCGCGTCCTTGAGGCCCTGCGCCTTGATCGTCTCCGCCTCCTGGCGGCGCGCGGTGGCCATGCGGGTGAGCGCGCTGGTCAGCGGCGAGCCAGAGGGCAGCTCGGTCTGCTTGATCCGGACGTCGACGATCTGCACGCCGTACTGGCTGGCGAGCCGCTGCAGTGAATCCTGGACATTGTCCATCACCTGGCCGCGCTCGGGGCTGAGCAGCGTGCTCGAGCGGCGCTTGCCCAGTTCGTTGCGTAGCGACGAGCGCAGCAGCGGCTGGAGCTGCTCGCGCAGGCGGTCCTCGGTCCCCACCGTCACCACCATCCGCAGCGGATCGGTGACGCGGTAGCGGGCATAGGCGTCGATCTCGAGCCGGAGCTGGTCGGTCGACAGCACGGGTTCGTCGGGCAGGTCGACGTCGAGAATCCGCTTGTCGACCCACACCAGTCGGTCGACGAACGGGATGCGGAACACCGGCCCGGCATTGGTGCGGCCGAAGCCCTCACCATCCTTGTAGGCGTTGACCGTGCGGTACGGCTTCTCCAGCCGCAGCACGACGACCTGCTTGGTCTCCGGCACGATCGCGACGGTGCTCATCAGCACGATCAGCACGACGATCACTGCGACGACGAGCGCGATCGGATTGCGGGCCCAGGCCATCACTTGGCGCCTCCCGAATTCTGCGCATCGGCGGGCGCATTGCCCCGGCGGAGTGCCGGCAGCGGCAGATAGCTGTTCACGCCTGGTGCCTCGACGATCGTCTTGTTGGTGTTGGCCAGCACGGCCTCCATGGTCTCGTAATAGAGCCGGCGCTTGGTCACTTCGGGCGCCAGCTTGTACTGTTCGTAGATCTTGTCGAACTCGGCGGCTTCGCCCTGCGACGCGGCGATCACGCGCTGCGCATAGGCATTGGCGTTGTTGCGGTTCGATTCGGCTTCCTGCTGCGCGGCGGTGACGGCCTTGAAGTCGTCGTCGACCTGCGCGGGCGCGGCGGCCTTCTGGATCGCGACACCTTGGATGCGGATGCCCGCGCCATATTCGTCGAGGATCTTCTGCATCGCGACCTGGGCCTCGGCCTCGATCTTCGAGCGGCCCTCGCCGATCGCCTCGTTGAGCGTGGTGTTGGAAATCACCGCGCGCATCGCGCTTTCCGCGGTCGCGCGCACCGTGTCGCGCGGATCGGCGATCTGGAACACATAGGCGGAGGCACTGCGCACATCCCAGCGGACCGAATAAGCGAGGTCGACGATGTTCTGATCGCCGGTCAGCATCAGGTTCTCGCCGCTGTTCGGGAAATTCTCGGTGCGGATGTTGCCGACATCGACGACGTCGACCAGCTGGAAGGGGGCGGGCAGAGTGAACTGGATGCCGGGATCGAGCGTGCCCGAATAGCGGCCGAGGAAGGTGACCACGCCCTTCTCGCGCGGTCCGATCGGATGGATCGAGGTGTAGAGCACCCACACCGCCAGCAGGCCGGCGAGGATCAGCAGCCAGAGCCGCGCCCCGGTGGGCACGCCGGGCAGGCCGCCGCCACCGCCGCCGCTGCGTGCCCGCCGCCACAGCTCGTCGAGCGCGCTGGGCGAGCCGGGCTTGCCGCGACGGCCCTCGGGCGGGACGGACCACGGGTTGCGTGGGCCCCCGCCATTGCCGTCATCCTTGTCCGGGCCGCCGCCCCAGGGGCTTTTCGGCGGCTCGTTGTGGAAGGTGCCGGACAGCGCGTCACGGCCAGAACTATTCACCATGCCGACCTTTATAAGCAGGGCGACGCGGATTTACAGTGGCGTCGGACGATTGTGTACCTATGTGCCGCGGCATGACTGACCCGCAGGACCTTTCCGCCGCCCTCGCCCCCGTTTCCGCCGGCCGCGCCACGGTGCGGCTGGAAGGCGGCCGCGCCAATGTCGTGCTCGACGTGACCGGCCTTGCGCCCGAGACGCGCGACGCGCTCGAAGCCGAAGTGCGAAGCGCCGCCGCGGCCTTGCCGGGGGTCGCCGAGGTGCGCATTCTCCTCACCAGCGAGCGCCGCACGCGCCGCATCCTCGCTGTCGCCAGCGGCAAGGGCGGGGTGGGCAAGTCGACCGTCGCCGCCAATCTCGCGATTGCGCTGGCGCGGCGCGGGCTCAAGGTCGGGCTGGTCGATGCCGATATCTACGGCCCCTCGCAGCCCAAGTTGCTGGGCGTCGAGGGCGTGAAGCCACAGGCGCGTGACAAAGTATTGCTGCCGATCGAAACCCCGTTCGGGCTCAAGATGCTGTCGATGGGCGGGCTCGTCGCCGAGGGGCAGGCGATCGCCTGGCGCGGGCCGATGGCGGGCGGGGCGCTCGGCCAGATGGTCGACGCCGACTGGGGCGATACCGAGCTGCTCGTGCTCGACCTGCCGCCCGGCACCGGCGACGTGCAACTGACGATGATCCAGAAGCACAAGCCGGCGGGGGCGGTGATCGTTTCCACCCCGCAGGACCTCGCGCTGATCGACGCCACCCGCGCGATCGACCTGTTCAACAAGGCCGGGGTGCCGATCGTCGGGCTGGTCGAGAACATGGCGGGCTATTGCTGCCCGCATTGCGGCGGCGTCTCCGATCCGTTCGGCAGCGGCGGGGCGGAGAAGGCAGCGGGCGCGCTCGGTATCCCGTTCCTCGCCCGCATTCCGCTGGCGATGGAAATCCGCGCTGCTTCGGATGCAGGCACCCCGCCTGCCGCTGGCGATACGGAGTCTTCCGGATCCTTTGTAACGCTCGCCGATTCGGTCTATGAATGGCTAAAGAGGTGATGCATGCCGCTGACGCGTGACGAAGACATCCGCACCCTGCTCGAGGAAACGCGCACCATCGCGATGGTCGGCGCGTCCGATCGTCCGAATAGACCCAGCAATGGCGTGATGGTGCTGCTGCAGCGCCACGGCTATCGTGTGATCCCGGTCAATCCGCAGATTACCGGCGAGCATATCCATGGCGAGTTCGTCTTTCGCGAACTGAGCCAGATCGGCGTGCCGATCGACATGGTCGACATCTTCCGCAAGTCCGAACATGCCGGCGAGATCGTCGACGCGGCGATCGCCGCCGGCGCCAAGTCGGTGTGGATGCAGCTCGACGTGATCGACCATGAAGCCGCGGCGCGCGCCGAGGCTGCCGGGCTCAAGGTGGTGATGGACCGCTGCCCCGCGATCGAGATCCGCCGCCTCGGCCTTGCCCCGCTCGCCGCTGCCTGATCAGAGCGCGGCGAGCGCCTCGCGCAGCCGCGCCACGTCGCGGGCATCCTGGTAGAGACCCAGACCGATCCGCAGCACGTCGCCGCGCACGTCGGTGACGATCTCGTCCTCCAGCAGCGCCTTCTGCCAGTTCGCCGCATGGGCGCTCCGCAGCGCCACGAAGCGGGCCTGAGTGGCATCGGGCGCGGCGGGGTTGATCCGCTCGGCGTCGAGCGGGAAGTCCGCCAGCAGTTGAGCGCGTAGCGGCGCGACATGGGCGTTGATCGCCGCCGTGGTCAGCCCCTCGCGCGCCAGCATCTCGCGCACCGCGACGAAGCGGTAGAGCCCCGACGGATCGAAGGTCGCGCCGAGGAAGCGTCGGGCGTCGGGCGCATAGCCGATTCGCCCCGGCGGCAGCGCGAGGTCCTCAAACTCGGCATACCAGCCGGTGATCTCCGGCCGCGGCCCGAAGCCCGGCGGCGCGTGGAGGAAGCCGACGCCTTCGCCCGCCATCGCGTACTTGTAGCCGCCCGCGACGTAGAACACCCGGTCCGCCACCGCCGACAGGTCGGTCTCCACCGCCATAAAGCCGTGATAGCCGTCGACCAGCACCCACGGCCCCTCCGGCCGCGCCAGCGCCGCGAGGTCGGCGATGCCGTCGAAGATATGGCCGGTGCCGAACTGGACATGGCTGGCGACGATCAGGTCGAAGCCGCCGCTCTGTGCGGTGGCGACGATCTCGCCCATCGGTACCCGCGTAACCACCGCCGTGCCCGCCTCTTCCCAGCGTAGCGACTGGCGGCGGAAGCTGTGGAACTCGCCGTCGGTGGCGAGGATGCGCAGCGGCCGGCGCGGGGCCATCGCCGAGACGATCCGCAGTAGCAGCTCGTGGGTGTTCGACGCGAACACCACCGTCGACGGATCGGGCAGGTGCAGCTCGGCGGCGACATGGGCCTGCGCGGCGGGCCAGATCTCGTCCATCACCCGGCCCCATTTGCGGTCGGCGAGCCGGGCGGCATCGTCCCACGCCGCCTGCTGGCCGAGCCAGGAGGCGTCCGGCCAGAGGTGATGGCTGTGCGCGGCGAAGTGCAGCCGGTCGGGGGCGGCGGCCAGCGCGCGCTGGAACAGGTGCTTGAAGCTGCTCACAGGTCGGTCCGCAGCGACCAGAGCTCGGGGAAGGCGCGCTTGGCGAGCGTCGACTCCAGATAGCTCACCCCCGGCGTGCCGCCGGTCCCCATCTTGCCGCCGATCACCCGGCTGACGGTGAGGACATGCTTGTGCCGCCAGGTCGCCATGGCGTCGTCGATGTCGACCAGCTTCTCGGCGAGCTGGTACAGGTCCCAGTAGCGATTGGTGTCGCGATAGACCTGGCCCCAGGCGGCGCGGACGTCGTCGTTCGGCTGGTAGGGCGTCGGCCAGTCGCGATGCAGCGCGGCATCGGGCAGCGCGAAGCCGGCGGCGGCGAGCGCGGCATTGGCATCGTCCCACAGGCTCGGCAGCGCGGCGGCTTCGTCGGTCAGCGGCCCCGGCACCCCGCCCCCGCGCAGGCCCAGCATCGTCTCGACCGCGCGGAACTGGTCCGACTGGAAGCCCGAGCTGCCGCCGAGCACCGAGCGGAAGCGGGTATAGTCGCTGGGCGTCATCGTCGCGAGCACGTCCCAGCTCAGCGTCATCACCGCCTGGATGCGGCTCACCCGCGCCAGGCCCTTATACGCCTCGATCAGCTTGCCGTCGCGCACCAGCCCCTTGGCGAGGTGCAACTCGGCGAGGATCTGCTTGAGCCACAGCTCCTTGGTCTGGTGGATGATGATGAACAGCAGCTCGTCATGCCGGTCCGACAGCGGATGCTGGGCGGCGAGCAGCTGGTCGAGGGCGAGATAGCGCCCATAGGTCATGCCTTCGGTCATGGCCGCGACGCTAGCAGCGGGGCGGGAAACGGCAATGGGGGAGGGTGTCGTCAGCATGTGGCGACCACGCTGAGCTCTTTCCGCGGCGTCTGAACCGACCGATATTGGTGGCAACCTGACAATGTTTCATTTTTCGCCGACGGGCGGATTTCGAGTTGCATGAGCTCAGCCTGATTGAGCAGGTCGATCACCGCCGGTTTGAAATCGGGATAAACTCGTAGCCATTCACCAAGCTCATCAAAGAATTGGTTTTGACAACGTCAATCACCTGATATTTATCAGACAGATTGTCGGCAACGTGGGAAGATGGAAATGGGCTTGTCGCTGATCTGGCTGCAGGCTGTTGCGGCGTTCAATCTGGTATGCACGGGGAACTCAGTCAGCGGCAGAATAGACGACTTTAAGACGTTCGAGGCGAAGAGCCCATTTAAACGAGAGATTCGCGTTGATCTGGAGCGCATGCGCTGGTGCGATGACGAGTGTACAGCGACGAGGCCCATCAAATCCTTTACCGAGACTGGCATCGTCTTCGATTTGAAGGAGGAGGCGGGCTTAGAAACGTGGCACATGGTGAACCGCGAGAGCGGCTCGTACATCTTGCGGGTGCGCGGCAGCGAGATCAACTACGTGCGTATGGATACCGGCTCTTGCGAGCGTGCGCCATTCACTGGGTTCCCCACCCGAAAGTTCTGAGCAACACCAAATACCCATCTCAAGGCAAGAGATGATCATAGGGCAGGTGAGTGGGGCGACGGCGTGTGGCGCGCTACCTTCGATGGCCGATGATGGGCGTGAGCGGGCAGGACCCCTCTGCGTCGCTGGTTGGGGATCGTTACCGCTACCACCGCCCATACCCCTACCAACGTCCCCTTTCCCTCCCCGCCGCACCGCGCTAAGGCCCCTCGCGAATCTTCGCATTCGCAGCACCCCGACGGTGCGCCCGCGCGGCCTATAATGGGCTGCGTCCACCGAGCGCCCGGCGGACCAGATCAGGGAAAGGACCCCGCGCCTCATGACCGCCATCGGCAACGATACGCTCGGCACGCGTGACTCGCTCACCGTCTCCGGCAAGACCTACAGCTTCTACTCGCTCCCCAAGGCGGCGGCGAAGCTCGGCGACATCAGCCGCCTGCCTTTCTCGATGAAGGTGCTGCTGGAAAACATGCTTCGCTTCGACGACGGCGTGACCGTCACGCCGGAGGACGCCCAGGCGATCGTCGACTGGCAGCAGAACCCCAAGGCCCCGAGCCGTGAGATCCAGTATCGCCCCGCGCGCGTGCTGATGCAGGATTTCACCGGCGTGCCCTGCGTGGTCGACCTGGCGGCAATGCGCGACGCGATCACTAAGCTCGGCGGCGACGCGGCCAAGATCAACCCGCTGGTGCCGGTGCACCTCGTGATCGACCACTCGGTGATGGTCGACGAGTTCGGCACGCCCCAGGCGTTCGACGACAACGTCAAGCTCGAATATGAGCGCAATGCCGAGCGCTACGAGTTCCTCAAATGGGGCTCCAAGGCGCTCAACAACTTCTCGGTGGTCCCGCCGGGCACCGGCATCTGCCACCAGGTGAACCTGGAATATATCGCCCAGTCGATCTGGTCGTCGCAGGCGCCGGACGGCGCGACGATCGCCTATCCGGACACGCTGGTCGGCACCGACAGCCACACCACGATGGTCAACGGCCTGGGCGTGCTCGGCTGGGGCGTGGGCGGCATCGAGGCGGAAGCCGCGATGCTCGGCCAGCCCGTGTCGATGCTGATCCCCGAAGTCGTCGGCTTCAAGCTCACCGGCAAGCTGGCCGAGGGCATCACCGCGACCGACCTGGTGCTCACCGTCACCCAGATGCTGCGCGCCAAGGGCGTCGTCGGCCGCTTCGTCGAGTTCTACGGCCCCGGCCTGCACGCGATGACGCTCGCCGATCGTGCGACCATCGCCAACATGGCGCCGGAATATGGCGCGACCTGTGGCTTCTTCCCGATCGACGACAAGACGCTCGACTATATGCGCCTCACTGGCCGCAGCGAAGAGAATGTCGCGCTGGTCGAAGCCTATGCCAAGGCGCAGGGCATGTGGCACGGCGCGGATGCGGTGGAGCCCATCTTCACCGACACGCTCGAGCTCGACATGTCGACGGTGCGTCCGTCGCTCGCCGGCCCGAAGCGCCCGCAGGACCGCGTCAGCCTCGACAGCGTCGACGAAGTGTTCAACGGCGACCTGACCAAGGTGTACAAGAAGGAGCAGCCCGCGCGCGTGGGCGTCGAGGGGCGCGACCATGACATCGGCGACGGCGACGTAGTGATCGCCGCGATCACCAGCTGCACCAACACCTCGAACCCGTCGGTGCTGATCGCCGCCGGCCTCGTCGCCCGCAAGGCGCGCGAAAAGGGCCTGACCCGCAAGCCGTGGGTGAAGACCTCGCTCGCTCCGGGCTCGCAGGTCGTGACCGATTACCTGAACAAGGCCGGTCTCACCGAGGATCTCGATGCGATCGGCTTCAACCTGGTCGGCTATGGCTGCACCACCTGCATCGGCAATTCAGGTCCGCTCGCCGAGCCGATCTCGGCTGCGATCAACGGCAACGACATCGTCGCCGCCTCGGTGCTGTCGGGCAACCGCAACTTCGAGGGCCGCGTTTCGCCGGACGTCCGCGCCAACTTCCTCGCCTCGCCGCCGCTGGTCGTCGCCTATGCGCTGAAGGGCACGGTGACCGAGGACATGTACGAGACGCCGATCGGCACCGGTTCGGACGGCAACCCCGTGTTCCTCAAGGACATCTGGCCCTCGAACGAGGAAATCCAGGGTCTGATCTCGGCGAACATCGACGACGAGATGTTCCGTTCGCGCTACGGCAACGTCTATCTGGGCGACAGCCACTGGCAGGGCATCTCGGTGACCGTGTCGGACACCTATGCCTGGCCGACCAGCTCGACCTACATCCACAACCCGCCCTACTTCGACGGCATGTCGATGACCCCGGCGCCGGTGCAGGACATCGTCGACGCCAAGCCGCTGGCGATCCTGGGCGATTCGATCACCACCGATCACATCTCGCCCGCCGGCAGCATCAAGGCGGATTCGCCCGCCGGTGCGTTCCTCCAGTCGCACCAGGTCGCCAAGAAGGACTTCAACAGCTACGGCGCGCGCCGCGGCAACGATGAAGTCATGGTCCGCGGCACCTTCGCCAACATCCGCATCAAGAACGAGATGGTGCCGGGCGTCGAAGGCGGCATGACCAAGTACTCCGGAGAGGTGATGCCGATCTACGACGCGGCGATGCGCCACAAGGCGGACGGCACCGCGCTGGTTATCGTTGCAGGTAAGGAATATGGCACCGGCTCGTCGCGCGACTGGGCAGCGAAGGGCACCAACCTGCTCGGCGTCCGCGCGGTGATCACCGAGAGCTTCGAGCGTATCCACCGCTCGAACCTGGTCGGCATGGGCGTGCTGCCGCTGCAGTTCGCCGACGGCGTGACCCGCGAGACGCTGAAGCTGGACGGCTCGGAAACCTTCACCATCACCGGCGTCGCGGGTCTCCGCCCGCGCCAGGAGGTGGAAGTGAAGCTGACGCGTCCCGACGGTTCGTCGGAAACCTTCCTCACCCGCTGCCGCATCGATACCGTCAACGAGCTGGAATATTTCCTCAACGGCGGCATCCTGCACTACGTGCTGCGCAAGCTCGCAGCCTGACCCATCACTGCAAGCAAAAGGCCGGCGTCCTCCCCGCGGAGGACGCCGGTTTTTTGTGCCCGCGATGTGCCGGGCAGCAATTCTACAACCGGCTAAGTATTCACGAACGTGAATATATGTGATGATCCCGCAACACAAGGTTTCATCAAAACAAAAAATTGTAACATTTCTTGCTTGACCCCATGCCGTCGGCTCCAGCACCTTGGTTAACGATCGGTAAACCGGGATTCGGTGCGATCGAAGTCATCGACCAAAATGGGGGTTCGGATGAAGACGACGAAGATTAAGGGCCTGCTGGCGACTGCGGCAGCTTTCGGCCTCGCGATTACTGCGGCTGCGCCTGCCGCTGCCCAGACCAAGATCGTGCTCAACGACATTGGCGGCGTCACGGGCTCGCCGGCGGAACTCGGATTCAAAATTGCTGCGAGCTACTGGGAAAGCGTTCTCACCAACAATGTGACGCTGCATTTCGACGTCGGCTTCGCCCATCTCGGCGGCAACATCCTCGGCGGCACCAACAGCAATCTGCTCACCAACGTTTCGACGAGCAGCTATTATGGCGCGCTGGCCGCCACCGGCACCAGCGCACTCGACGCGAGTGTGCTCTCGCATCTGGCGCCGCTGAGCGGCACCGGCAGCGTGTCGGCGATCGTGCCCGACTATGCCCGGCCCGCCACGCTGGACGGCGTCGCCGCCACCGGCTTGCGCCTCACGCCCGACGGCAAGGCGATCAGCAACTCCATGGCGCTCAGCACCGCCAATGCGCAGGCGCTGGGCGCGGCGGCCGCCAGTGTCGATGCGACGATCCGCTTCTCCAGCGACTTTGCCTTCGACTTCAACCCCACGGACGGCATCAAGGCCGGGACGGCCGACTTCATCGGCGTCGCCATCCACGAGATGGGCCATGCGCTGGGCTTCCTCAGCGGCGCCGACGATTTCGACTATTCGGTCGGGACCGGGTTCAAGACCGACAATTATTGGTGGGCCTATGCGCTCGACATGTTCCGCTACAGCGGCGAAGGGCAGCTGAACTGGGCGTTCAACCAGCCGTCCTATTTCTCGATCGATGGCGGCGCGACCGTCTTCCAGGGCAAGGACTATTTCTCGACTGGCGAGAATAATGGCGATGGCTGGCAGGCTTCGCACTGGAAGGCGAACAACACCTGCAGCAACTATGTCGGGGTGATGAACCCGTACACCTGCGGTGGACAGATGGACCAGATGACGTCCGCCGACCTCGCGTTGATGGACGCGATCGGCTGGAACGTGAACGTCGATGTGCTGGCCAATGGCGGCTACAAGTTCACGACCAACGACGTGGCGAAGGCCTGGATCGCCGCTGGCGGTGCGGTGCCGGAGCCGGAAAGCTGGACGATGCTGATCCTCGGCTTCGGCGCGATCGGCGGCGCGATGCGCTATCGCAATCGCTCGCGGCAGGTCCGCTTCGCCTGATCCCTGCTGACGGCAGGCTTGACGGCCTCGCTTCTCCGGAAGCGGGGCCGTTTTGCGTGGCGCCTGCTGCATTCACCTCCGTTTTGCACCTAGCTTTGCTTTCCAGCCTGCGATCGGTGGCGATAGCAGAACGGTGCGAAGCGGCGCATCGCGCCGGTCGTTCGCCTCGACCGGGAGTACGGCTATGGGAACGTATCGCGCATTATATTTGACGAGCATCGCGGCAGCACTGGTTGTACTCGCGGACCCGGCTGCGGCGCAGACGCATATCGTGCTGCACGACATCGGCGGTGTCGCGGGCTCTCCTGCCGACGTCGCGCTGAAGATCGCGGCGCATTATTGGGAATCGGTCCTCACCAACAACGCCACGATCCAGATCAATGTCGGCTTCCAGGCGCTCGATCCGGGCGATCTGGGGACGACCGGCTTCCGCTACTATGACGGCATCAGCATCGCCAGCTACCAGAACGCGCTGGCGGTCACCGGGAACAGCGCGCTCGACGTGCAGGCAGCGAGCCACTTCCAGCCGCTCAGCAGCGCGGGTACCCCCTCGGTTCTGATCCCGGCCTATGACGATCCGGTGCACAAGAACGGTGTCGGCACCTCGGGCGGCCGCATCGCGCCCAATGGCAGCATCATCGGCAGCACCGTCGCGCTGACCGGCGCCAATCTGAAGGCGCTGGTGAACAACGTGACCGGTCTTGACGCGGAGATCATCTTCTCGAGCGACTATGCGTTCGACTTCAATCCATCCGACGGGATCGCCGTCGGCAGCTATGATTTTATCGGCACCGCGATCCACGAGATGGGCCATGCGCTGGGCTTCACCAGCGGCGTGGATACGTTCGATAACGTCGTTGGGCCGGTCGAGCATATCGACGACATTCCGGTTGCCTATGGCATGGACCTGTTCCGCTATTCGGCGCCGGGCCAGCTTGACTGGCGGTTCGGCGCGCCCGCCTATTTTTCGACCGATGGCGGCGCCACGGCGTTCGGCGGCAATGCCTATTTCTCGACGGGTGAAAATTACGGTGACGGCTGGGAGGCCTCGCACTGGAAGATCGTAGGCAACTGCACCGGCTTCATCGGCATGATGAACCCCTATTCGTGTGATGGCGTGAACGACGTCGTCACCGCTGCCGATCTGGCGGTGTTCGACGCGATCGGCTGGAACCTCAACGTCAACGTGTTGGCGAACCCAGGCTATGCCGTCTCCACGGCGCAGATCTATCAGCGCTATTACCCCTTCAACGCCCATCGTTCCTTTGCGATCGTGCCGGAACCGGCCGCCTGGGCGATGCTGATCGCGGGGATTGGCTGGGTGGGCGCGGCGGCACGCTATCGGCGGAGGCGGGCGCTCGTCCGCTTCGGTTGAGCTGCGAGACCCGGCCCAAAGTCCCGCAGCCCCTCGCCGATCAGCCGCCGATGCCGAGCAGTTCGATCTTGAACAGCAACGTGGCGCCGCCGGGGATCGGCCCCTTGCCGCCGAAGCCATAGCCCAGCTCGGCGGGCACCGCGATTTCGATCGTGTCGCCTACGCCCATCAGCGGTACCGCGATCTGCCACGCGCGGATCAGCCGATCGAGCGGGAAGCGCGCAGGCGGGCCGCCGTACGAGCTGTCGAACTCGGTGCCGTCTACGAAGCTGCCGGCATAATGAAGCGAAACCGTGTCGGTAACGGCGGGATGGGGTCCCGAGCCGTCGCCCTTGATCCGCCGCCAGCGCAAACCGCCGTCGAGCACGCGCCAGCCCTGCGCCGAACCGCGACTGGCCAGCGCCAGCGATTGCGCGCTTTGCCAGCGCATGTCCTGCGATCGATCGACCGGGGCTTCCTGCGCGAGGGCGGGGGTGGCGGCGAGCAATGCCGCGACTATGAGCAACCCGCGCGCCATCAGCCGAGCGCCCGGCCGGCAACGGCGTCGAGCTTCGCCAGCAGCTTCGGATCGCGGGCAGAGGGAGCCGTGATCAGCGCCATGTCGAGGCAGGTGTCGATCGGCGAAGGCGTGCGCTCCTCAGGCAAATTGCGCAGCAGGTGCATCACCATCTTCCGGGCCTTCTCCGCATTGTTCGAGAGCTGGGCGATCACCTGCGCCACGTCCACCGCTTCCTCGCCTTCGCGCCAGCAGTCATAGTCGGTGACCATGCCGACCAGCGCGTACGGAAGCTCCGCCTCGCGGGCGAGCTTGGCCTCGGGCATCGCGGTCATGCCGATGATGTCGCAGCCCCAGCTGCGATACAGGTTGCTCTCGGCGCGCGTCGAGAATTGCGGGCCCTCCATCGCCAGATAGGTGCCGCCGACATGCGTGGTCGCCCCCGATGCCTGCGCCGCCTCGGCCGCCAATGCGGAGAGGCGCGGGCAGACTGGATCGGCCATCGAGACATGCGCGACCATCCCGGTGCCGAAGAAGCTGGACGTGCGACCCTTGGTCCGATCGATGAACTGATCGGCGATGGTGAAGGTGCCTGGCACGCGCTCCTCGGCGAGCGAGCCGACCGACGAGACGGCGAGCACGTCCGTCACGCCGAGCCGCTTAAGCGCGTCGATATTGGCGCGGACATTGAGGTCCGAGGGGCTGATGCGGTGGCCGCGGCCGTGGCGCGGCAGGAACACCACCTTCACATGCCCGACATGGCCGACGAAGCAGGCGTCCGACGGCGTGCCCCAGGGGCTCGCCACCTCCACCCATTCGCCGCCTTCGATGTCCTCGACATCGTAGAGGCCCGAACCGCCGATGATTCCGATCGTCCAACCGCTCATGCGTCACCCTTTGCTGCGTTGCGGCGGGCATAGGCGAAATAGACGACGAGACCCAAGAGGTTCCAGCAGCCGAACCAGAGCTGCGTCTTGGTCGGCAGACTGAGGAATAAATAGAGGCAGCCGAAAATCGCGCCGAGGCCGACGACCCAGGCGGCGGGGGTGCGGAACGGGCGGACGAGTTCGGGCGCGCGGCGGCGCAGCACCAGCAGGCACAGGCCGACCGCGGCGAAGGCGGTGAGCGTGCCCGCATTGGCGAGTGCGGCGATCTCGTCGATCGGCAGGAAAGCGGCGAACACGCTGACGATCGCGGCGGTGAACAGCGTGATACGCACCGGCGACCCGCGCCGCGATACCTTGGCGAGGCGCTTGGGCAACAGCCCGTCGCGCGCCATCACGAAGAAGATCCGGCTCTGGCCAAACAGGAAGCCTAGGATGACGGTGGGCAGCGCGACGATCGCGCTCAGCGCCAGGAACTTGGCGACGCCGGGCTGGCCGATCTCGCGCAGGATCAGCGCCAACGGCTCGGGACTGTCGGCGAAGCGGGTATAGTGGAGCGCGCCGACCGCGGTGAGCGCCACGATCATATAGATGGCGACGCATGCCACCATCGACCCGACGATTCCGATGGCGAGATCGCGGCCGGGATTCTTGGCCTCTTCGGCGGCGGTGGAGATCGCGTCGAAGCCGTAGAAGGCGAAGAAGATGATCGCGGCGGCGGCCATCATCCCGCGCTCCATCCCGCCGCTGGCATGTTTGGCGAAGCCGAACGGCGCGAACGGCTCGAAATTGGCGGAATCGAAATAGGGCAGTGCGACCGCGACAAAGACGGCGAGCGCGATCAGCTTCACCACCACCAGGATGGCGTTGAATGTCGCGCTTTCACGGGTGCCGAGGATCAGCAGCCCGGCGACCAGCCAGACGACGAAGAGCGCCGGCACGTTGACGCCCCAATGCGCCACCTGTCCGGCGACCATTTGCGGGCCGTGGGTGAGCTCGGGCGGCACGCCCATGCCAAGCAGGAACGGCGTCGCATAGCCCGACCAGCCGACCGCGACGGTGGCGACGACCAGCGTATATTCGGCGAGCAGGCTCCAGCCCACCACCCACGCGACGATCTCGCCCAGCGCGACATAACTGTAGGTATAGGCGCTGCCCGAAGTGGGGATGCTCGTCGCCAGCTCGGCATAGGCGAGCGCCGCACAGGCGCAGATCGCGCCGGCGACGACGAAGGACAGGATCACGGCGGGCCCTGCCCGGTCCGCGCCGACGCCGATCAGGGTGAGGATCCCCGTGCCAACGATCGCGCCGACCCCCAGCGCCACCAGGTGATACCAGCTCAGGGTGCGCGCGAGCTGGTGCCCGTGCGGCTGGTCCTCCGCCGCGATGATGGGTTTCAGACGAAACAGACTGGCCATGGATCCTCCCCGTTATTTTTGGCCCGCCGGTGATAGCGGGGTCGGGGGAGGGGGCAAGCCCGTGGCGCGCTTACTGCTGGCTGCAGCTCGTCAGCTTCGCTGCCTCGGACGACTTGGCGACCGCATCGCCTTCCTTCACTTGGTACAGCTGCGGCCAGCGCTTGCCGGTGACGAACAGCCGCTTGGTCGCCGCGTCATAGGCGACGCCGTTCGCCACATTGTCGGTGCCGCGGTCCTTGGGGCCCAGGTCGCTCACGTCAAGAAAGCCGGTGACCTTGCCGCTGGCGGGATCGATCTTGGCGATTAGGTTGGTCTGCCAGATATTCGCATAGATCTGCCCGTCGACCCATTCGAGCTCGTTGAGATTGGCGAGCGGGCAGCCATTGGCGGTCACCCGCAGCGTCGAGGTGACCTGCATCGTGTTGGGATCGAGGAAGCGCAGCACCGGGGTGCCGTCGCTCATGATGATGCCCTTGTCGTTGCGGGTCAGGCTCCAGCCTTCGCCGGTGTAGGAGAAGGTGCCGCGCGGCTCGAACTTGTCGAGGCCGTAGATGAAGCCGGTCTTGTCCTGCCAGGTGAGCTGGAAGAGCTTGTCGCCCCAGGCGACGATGCCCTCGCCGAAATAGGGGGCGGGAAGCGAGGTTTCCTGCTGCACCTTGCCGGTGGCGGGATCGAGCTTGCGGATCACCGATTCGCCGATCTGCCCCGTGCTCTCGTACATCGCGCCCTTCTCGAAGAAGAGACCTTCGGTGAAGGCGCTGCTGTCGTGCGGTAGCGTCGCGACGGCGACGGCGCGGACCACGGGAATGCCGCTCGGCTTGATCCGGGTGAAGGCGAAGGCGGCGCCTCCGACCAGCACGATCGCGGCCAAGACCACCAACAGGATGCGCTTCATCGGAACCTCTTCGCTTCTACGTGCGCCCACCCAAGCCGAAGCCGGGCCGCCGTGTAAACCCCTAGCGCGCCAGATCGCGGCGGACGTAGACGAGGAGATGGCTCTCCTCGCGGGGCGCGCGGAGGTCCAACCGATAGTCGCGGACGAGCAGCGGTGTCATCACCGCGAGGCTTTGCCGGTTCCACGGCGCGAGCGGCGGGTCCATCGTCACGACCACCGGCGGACGCTGGGCCATGATGCGGCGCACCTCGGCCGCCTCGTCGATCCCCGTCGCGCCCTGCTCGGCTTCATAGGCGAGGGTGGAGGGAAAGGCATAGGCCGTCGGCACGCAGGCATGGCCGAGCAGGTACAGCACCGAATCGCCGGCGAAGACATAGGGGCAGCCCTCACCGGCATGCGCGGCGACGATCCGCGCCGCGGCGCGGGCGGTGGCGCGATCGTCGGGCTCGATCTGCCAGTGGACGACGAACAGGATCGTTGCGGCGAGGGCGCTTGCTCCGAGTACGATCCGGGAGCGCCCGAGCGCGGGGGCGGCGACGATCGCGAAGGGCACCAGCAGCGGCAGGGCATAGTGATCGAAGAACGCCCCGATCATCGCGAAGCCGATCAGCGCCGCGGCGAGCCAGCCAAGGGCGGCCAGCAACTCCGCGCGACGCGCCTTCGGCTGCCAGCGCCAGCTCAGCACCGCACAGACGAGAAACGGTGAGAGCTGCGCGGTCGTGCCCGCGAGCCGATCGACGATCTTGGCGGCGGGATAGCTGCGCCGCAGTGCCACCGATGCGAAATTGGAGAACCAGAAGCTCGAGAACGCAGCGGGGCCTTGGGCACGGTACCAGGCGATCACGCCAAGCGTCGGCGCGAGACCGAGCAATGCCCATAACGCACCCGCACCGAAAAGTAGCGGCAGCTTCGCGCCCGCGCGGTGCAGGTACCAGAGGTGCGCCAGCCCGAAGAATGCGCCTTCCACGACCGGCGTGTATTTGGTCTGGATTGCGAGCCCTGCGAGCAGGCAGGCGACGGCACCCTGCAGGACGATTTGGCGCCGGTCGCGCGCCGTCGCGAGGGCGGGCAGCCGCAGCGTCAGCCAGCCGGCCGCCGCCATGAACAGGTTGTAGAACACCGGCGACTGGCCGCCGCGTCCGCTGAGATAGCCAAGCCACAGCAGATAGGCGCAACCCGCCGCCGCGGCACCCAGCCGCCGTGCGCCGAGCTCCTGCGCCGACAGCGCGATCAGCCCGGCGGTCAGTGCGGCGAACAGCGTCGCGGTCAGCTGATAGGCAAGGATGCCGTCGCCCGGCAGCAGCCGCATCCCCGCGAACAGCAGGAACAGCCCGAGCGGCTTGCGGTCCCAGAAATCGACATAGGGCAGCGCGCCGTGCAGCATGCGGTCGCCGACCAGTAGATAATATTGCTCGTCGACATGGATCACCGGGTTGCCGAAATCGTGCAGCCGCAGCGCCACCGCAACGCACGCGAAGAATGCCAGCGCCAGCGCGGTGCGCGGCAAGCTGCGTACCGGACGGGCGGCGCGAACGGGGGTCCAATGCTCCACGGGGGCGACCAATTAGTCGGCCCGGGCGCCGCCGTCATGCGCGAAATTTCTGCGACGATTGGTGCGGAATCCCGGAGTCATATCGTCGCAACGGTGCAGCGCGGCCGGCGGTAAATTTTTATCGCGAGGCCAGTGCGGATCGGTCGGGAAGGCGTCGTCTCTCGATCGGGTGGGAGGAGCTGGCCAAGCCAGGAACCAGCCGGCCGCACGCATGCGGCCGCGGTTTCTGGAAGCGGTCCCCTGCGCCCATTCGAATCGATGGGATGCTCGCAGCGATGTTTCTGGATCTTTCGAAGGACCCGTTCGACCGTCAGCCGGAAGGCCCGGCCCTGCAATGGACGGTGCTGGTCCCGTTCTTCAACGAGCGCGATTATCTCCCGGCGACGATCGAAAGCCTCGCCCGGCAGACGACGAAATGCACGCTCTTGCTGGTCGACAACGGTTCGACCGACGGCAGTGCCGCGGTGGCCGAGGCGTTCTGCCGGGCCCACAAGCTCGATTATCTGCTGATCACCGAACGCACCCCCGGCAAGGTCGCCGCGCTGCGGGCCGGGCTCGCCTGGGTGCACACGCGCTGGGTTGCGACCTGCGATGCCGACACAGTCTATCCGCCCCAGTATCTCGCCGCGGCGGAGGCAATTCTGTCGCGCCCCGGCCATGTCGTTGCCGGCGCCTATTTCATCGCGCGCGAGATCAGCGATCCGGCGCGGTTGACCGAGGCGGCACGGTTTCTCACCGCAGCGCGGCTGCTGCCGCGGCAGTGCCATGCCGGCGGCGCAGGTCAGGCCTTCTGCACCCGCAGCCTGCGGGCGGCGGGCGGCTTCGATGCGGCGCGGTGGAACTTCGTCCTGGAGGATCATGAAGTGATCCATCGCATCCTGCGCCACGGTCGCATGGGCTATGCGGCAGATCTGTGGTGTACGCCGAGCCCGCGTGAGCGCGATCGCGATTCGATCCGCTGGACGCTGTTCGAACGGCTGCTCTACTCGGCGGCGGCGCCGGTCGCGGGCGACTGGTTCTTCTACAAGTTTCTGGCGCGCCGGCTGCAGCGCCGCCGCCTGCTGAGCAATCGCATCCGCGAGCGCCAGTATCAGCATCTCGAAGGACCGGTGCTTGTCGCGTCTCATTCTCTGCTCTGACGATTTCGCCTATTCGCCGGCGATCAGCGCCGCGATCGTCCTTCTCGCCCAGGCGGACAAGATCAACGCGATCAGCTGCATGGCGGTGATGCCGGGCTGGGTCGAGGATTCGCGGCTGCTGGCGGAGGTGCCTGCGCATGTCCAAATCGGGCTGCACCTGACCCTGACGGAAGAGATGCCGCGCACCGCGATGCCGCGTTTTGCGCCGGCCGGGCGGATGCCGGCAATCGATCCGCTCGCGCGCGTGGCCGGGCGCTGGGGGGTGCCGCTCGACGAAGTGGCGATGGAGATTTCGGCACAGTTCGACGCTTTTTTTGCGGCGATGCGGCTGCCGCCCGATTTCGTCGATGGGCATCAGCATGTCCATGCGCTGCCTGGGATCCGCGACCTGGTACTGGCGGAAACCGCCGCCCGGGCACCGAATGCGTGGGTCCGCGACTGCACCGACCGCCCGCTGGCGATTCTGCGGCGCCCTTTTGCCGGCAAGGCGATCGGCAGCGCCTGGCATAGCCGGGGCCTTCGCAAGGCGGCCGCGGCGCTGGGGCTGCGGACCAATCGCGGCTTTGCCGGCCATTACGACTTTCGCGGCGACTATGCCGCGCTGTTCCCGCGTTTCCTGCGCCGCGCCGGACCGATGCATCTGGTGATGTGCCATCCCGGTGCCGGCGAGGGTGCCGGGGACAGTATCGCCGCGGCACGCGTCGTCGAAGCCAAGGCCTTGCACCGGCTGCCGATCGCCGACATGGCTGCAGCCGAGGGACTGGCGTTTCCGGCCTGACCCTCGCCGGGGGATCGTGGGGGCGTGGGCGACGACGGGCTGAAGGCAGTGTTCCTGGCGCAGCGGCCGATGCTGTTGCGCTTGCTCACCGCGCGCCTGGGCAACCGCGACGATGCCGAGGACGCGCTGCAGGACATGTGGCTACGGATCGACCAGCTCGCCGAGCAGCCGATCGCGCAACCCGCGGCGTTCCTTTTTCGCGTTGCCGCCAATCTTGCCACCGATCGGCGCATCGCCGCCGGCCGTCGGGGCAACCGCGACGCCGGCTGGATGGAGACACAGCCGGGCGCAGAGGAAGTGCCCGATGCCGAGCGCACGCTGGTCGCGCGCAGTGAATGGCACGCGGTCGAGGAAACGATCGCCGAGATGCCCGAGCGCATGGCGACCGCGCTCCGCCTGTTCCGTCTCGAGCACCGGCCGCAGCGTGCGATCGCCGAGCAGCTGGGGATAACGGTGAGCGGCGTCGAGAAATTGCTGCAACGCGCCTACAAGAAAATTCAGGAGCGGCTCGATTCCGGCGGTGTGGATTCCCCCGGCGAGCATCGTCTCGATAGTGAAAGGGGTTCCGACCGTGCAGGTTGAGACGGCAGACGCGATCGAGGCGGCGATTGCCTGGCAGCTGCGGCTGGTCGAGGCAGATGAAGCCGTGTGGGCCGCGTTCATCGCCTGGCTGGAGGAAAGCCCTGCGCATGCGGCGGCCTATGACCGCGTCGCCGCGGCCGATCGCCTGATCGCCGAGGCCCGCTTTCCCGAACCGGCCCTCGTGGCGGAAAACGACAATCTGCCTGCGTCGCGACGCTGGTTCTGGTGGGCGGGCGGCACCGCGGCGGCGGCGGCCGTCGCGCTCTCGGTGGTCCCGACGATCCAGCCGCGCGCGCAAACCTATCAGATCGCCACCCACGACGGTGAACGCCGGACGGTCGCGCTCGACGACGGCACCCGGATCGAGCTGAGCGGAGGGACCCAGCTGACGCTCGATCGCGCCAATCCGCGCGTCGCAAGGCTCGATCGCGGCGAAGCACTGTTCCATGTCCGCCATGATTCCCGCGCGGCGTTCACCCTCAATGTGGGCGACGTCGCGGTGCAGGATCTTGGTACCGTGTTCAACGTGACGCATTCCGGCGGTCGGATGCGTGTCGCGGTTTCCGAAGGGTCGGTGGCGTTCCGTCCGGGCAGCGCGGTGGTGACGCTGCATGCCGGCGATGCGCTGTCCGCGCGCGACGATGGTGGCGATGTGGCGCGCACGCGCGTGGCGCCCGACCTCGTCGGCGGCTGGCGCAGCGGACGTCTCAGCTTTGCGGACGAACCCTTGCGCGAGGTTGCGGGGTCGCTGAAACGGCTTTACGGCACCGACATCGCCCTGCGGGGCACGCTGTCGGAAAGGCCGTTCACCGGTGTCGTTCATTTTTCGGGCGTCGCCGATCGCGATGTGCCGCGCCTCGCGGAATTGATCGGGGCGACGTGGCGTCGTGACGGGGGGCAGTGGATCCTGGCGGAGCAGGGCGCTAGCGCGCCTTAGTCTCGCGCTTGCCCTGGCGCTTGCCGCCGCGCCGGCGCTTGCCCAACGCAGCACGATCACGCTGCCCGCCACGACGCTCGACATCGCCATCGGCCAGCTGGCCCGACAAACCGGCGCAGACATCGTCAGCACCGATCCCGGCCTCCGCTCGATCCGTACCCCGTCCATTCGAGGGGCGGCCGATCTGGAAGCCGCGCTCCGGCAATTGCTGCGGAACACCGGGTATCGGGCACGACGCCTCGCCGGGGGCGGCTACCGGATCGAACGCGAATCTTCCGTGCCCGCCCGCAAGCCGCCGCCAGCATCGGCCCGTATCGCCCCGCCCCCGCCGCTCGCGCCCGACCCCGATATCGTCGTCACCGCCAGCAAGCAGCGGATCACGCTGTTGCGGTATCCCGGCAGTCTCACCCAGGTGGCGGACCGGTCGGCGCTGCCAGGCACCGCCGCAGGCACGCTGAGCGATGCCGCGCATCAGGTGCCGATCCTCCAGAGCACCCAGCTGGGCGCGGGCCGCAACAAGGTGTTCATCCGCGGCATCGCCGACAGCAGCTTCAACGGCAGCACCCAGGCACCGACGAGCGTCTATCTCGACGACGTCCAGCTCAATTATTCGGGCCCCGAGCCGGGGCTGCGGCTGTACGACATGGCCAGCGTGGAAGTGCTCGAGGGGCCGCAGGGCACGCTGTACGGGTCGGGCGCGATCGGGGGGGTGATCCGCCTGACTTCGAATCCGGTCAACCTGCATGCCGTCGCCACCGCCGCCACGAGCGGCGTTACCGCGACCGGGGGTGCCGAGCCCGGCTATGATCTCGCCGGCATGCTCAACCTGCCGCTGCTGCAGGACAGGGTGGGGGTGCGCCTTGTGGGCTATCACATCCGCGACGGCGGCTATCTGCGCGACGACGATCGCCGCATCCACGACGTCAACCGTAGCGATACCAGTGGCCTGCGCGCAGCCATTCGGGTGGCGCCCGGCGACGGCTGGCAGGTGGAAGCGAGCGGGGCCGGGCAATGGATCGAGGCCAAGGACGGTCAATATGCCGAGCGTCTGGAAGGGCTGCTGGTGCGCCGCACGCTGCTCGCCCAGCCCTTCGACAACCGGCTGCTGTTCGGCCGCCTGGTCGTCAGCAAGGACTGGGACAGCGGTCTTCGTTTTGTCTCGGCCAGCGGGATCACGGGCTATGACACGCGCGAGACGTTCGACGCCACCGCGCGCAATGCGCGTGGCGCGGTACTCAGTCCGCGCACCATCTACCGCGCCAATCACGACAAGCAGCTGCTCAGCCAGGAAGCGCGGCTGTCGCGGTCGCTGCCGAATGGCAACAGCTGGGTCGCGGGCTTCACGCTGGTCAGCGATCGTGACGTCCTGACCCGCAGCGTCGCCCAGGCCGGCCGGGATATCACCATCGTCGGCGTCACCAACGTCACCAATGCGGCGTCGGGGTTCGGCGAGGCGACCTTCGCGCTCAGCCCCCGGCTGTCGGTGACGGCGGGCGGGCGCTATTCGAGCGCGCGTACCGATGGCGATCCCTCGGCGCAGGCGCGACCGTCCGCCTTCGTCAAGGGGCGGCTGACCCGTCGCCTCGATCCTACCCTTGCCGCGTCGTGGCGGCTCGCTTCGGACCTCGCGCTGTTTGCGCGCTTCCAGACCGGTTATCGGACCGGCGGTCTCGCGGTGGCGCCGGGGATTGGCCGGGTGGCAGATTATAAGTCCGATGCGATCACCGTGGTGGAGACTGGCATCCGCAAGCTTCGGCGCGGGCCGACGGGGCTGGCCGCATCGGGCAGCGTCTCGGCCGCATGGTGGGAAAATGTCCAGGCCGATCTCATCACGCGATTGGGCCAGCCTTATACCGCCAATATCGGCAGCGCGAAGATCGTCACGCTGGAGGGCAATCTCGACTGGATGCCGGTGCCCGGCCTTCATGCGCAGGCGCTGTTCCTGTTCACCGACAATCATGTCGAGGGACCCATCGCGGACCTGTCCAAGCGCAACAACCGCCGCTTGCCGGAGACGCCGCCTTTCGCCGCACATGCCGGGCTTTCCTATGCGTGGGGGGCTTCCCGGGCACAGCCGCGGGTCGGGCTGTCGGCGGATTATACTGGTCGCTCGGTGCTGGGCACCGGGGACTTTCTCGACGTGAGCCAGGGACGCTACTGGACCGCCGATGCTTTCGCCGCCCTGCGCTTCGGCAAGGCGGAGCTGAGCGTCACGCTGAACAATCTCGCCGATCGCCGCGCCAACCAGTTCGCCTTCGGCAATCCGTTCAGCCTGGGCCTGCGCGACCAGCTGACCCCGCTGCGCCCGCGCAACATCCGGATCGGGATCACGACGGGGTGGTGACGTCCGCCTCGGGGACCAGCGGAAAGCGCAGTGAAACGCAGGTGCCTTCGCCCGGACGGCTCTGCACGATCAGCCGTCCTTGATGCACCTCCATGATGCGGCGGACGATCGAAAGGCCGAGACCGGCGCCGTCGGAGCGCTGGTGGTCGGCGCGCCAATAGCGGTCGGTGGCGTCCTGCGGGTTGGACGCGGCGATACCGGGACCGTCGTCGCGGACCAGCAACACGCCGTCGGGCGCGACCAGCACCTCGATCATGGTTCCCGGCGGCGTGTGCCGGCTGGCGTTGGTCATCAGGTTGGTGAGCGCGAGACCGGCCAGCACCGGGTTGCCGCGTATCGGCACCGGCGACGGCGGCGCATCGAGCGCGATGGTATCGCCCACCGCGAGGATCTGCGGCGCAAGCAGGCCGATCGCTTCCTGGGCAAGGGTGCGCGCGTCGAATGTCTCGAACTTGTCGTCGGCCGTCGCCTCGAGTGTAGCGAGGTCCTGCAACTGCGCGACGACATGGCCAAGACGATCGACCGAGGCGCGCAGCCTGGCACGCAGGCCGGGATCCTCGACGCCTTCGAGCTCGACCCGGTGCACGGTCAGCGGCGTGCGCAGCTCATGCGCGACGTTGGCGACGAACTCGGACTGGTTGCGAAAGCTCGCCTGCAACCGTGCGAGCAGGTCGTTGGTCGCGTGCGCGAGCGGCGCCACCTCCAACGGCAGGCCGGCTTCTTCGATGCGGAGATCGAGATTGTGCGGGCCGATGGCCGCTGCCTGGCGCGAGGCATCGCGCACCGCGAAGAACAGCCGGGCGATCAGCGCGCTGTTGATCAACGGCAACAGCAACAGGATCGAGATCAGCACCGGATCATAGCGCCGGACGAAGCCGTGGATGACGTCGTCGAGGATCGCGCCGGGGCCGGTGCGATCCTGCGTCACGATCACCCAGATGCGGGCAGCGCCCACCCGTACCGGCTGGCTTACGCCGACAAAGGCGCCCGCGCGAAATGGGACCGGTCCGGCCGCGCGCGGGGCATTTCGCCAGGGCACGAGATCGGCATAGGGGCTTTCGGCGAGCGTCCGGCCCCCGGTATCCGCGACGACGAAGGCGCGGCCGTCATAGGGGGAGGCGTAGAGATGGGTCAGCGTCGGATCGAGCCGGACCACCGGCCCGCGCACGTCGACACGAATGCGCTGGGCGATCGCCTGCGCCTGATCGGCCAGGATGCGCTGTTCGTAGCGATGCGCCTCGGTTCGAAGGAACGAGGCAAGCAGCATCGGCAGCGCCACCGCAGCGATCGCGATCGCGCCCAGTTCGAGCAGCAGGATGCGGGCGATCAGCGAGCGCGGCCAGAATCTCATCGCGCCGGTCTATCGGAACCCGGGTCTGGCCGCCATCAGGCGGCAACGTCGCGCATCATGTAGCCCACGCCGCGGATCGTCTCGATGCGCAGAGTCGCGCCCGCGGCTTCCAGCTTGCGCCGCAGTCGATAGGCCTGCACTTCGAGCGCGTTGGACCCTACGGGCTCGGTGAGGCCGTACAATTGGTCTTCGGCGAACTGCTTGCTCACCACCTGACCGAAACGGCGGAGCAGCAGTGCGGCGAACTGGCGCTCGCGCGCCGTGAGCAGGACGGCGGCATCGCCCACGGTGAGGTCACCCGACACGGTGTCGAAGCGGACATTGCCGAAGCGCAGCTCGGCGCCGGACAGCGCACCTTGCCGTCGCAGTACCGCGTGGAGCCGCGCCGTGAGCTCTTCGACGTCGAACGGCTTGACGACATAATCGTCCGCGCCGGCATTCAGCCCGGCGATCCGCGCATCGAGCGCGCTGCGGGCGGATACTGCGATCACTGGGATCGGGTCGCTTTGTGCACGCAGGCTGCGGACCAGTGCCAGTCCGTCGCCATCGGGCAGTCCAAGGTCGAGCAGCACCGCCGCATAGCGCGCCGCCGCCAGCATCTGCCGTCCATCGGCGAGGTTGGTCGCGACGTCACTCTGGATGCCGCGGCGCTTCAGCGCTTCCATCAACGCAGTCGCGAGCGGCTGGTCGTCCTCGATCATCAGCACGCGCACGATTTCATCTTCCCGTAAGTTTGCTGTCAGCCGACGCTTCTAATGGCGCGCTGCAGCATCGACCGCAACGGATGTGTGTCTGCTATATTGCACCCGAGAGGTGAAGCTGGTGACTGGACATAATGTGGAAAGCAATACCCTGCCGGCAGCACGCCGGATGTCACTGCGCGCGCAGGGGTTGCTGGTCGGGGCGATCGTGGTCGCGGTGGTGGCCATCCTCGTGCTGGCGATGGGCGTCCGAGCCGCGCTGACCCCCAAGCCCGTTCCCGATACGCCGGTGCCAGCGGGCGCGTTTCGCCCGACCCAGCAGCAGCTGGCGCAGATGCAGTTCGCCACCGTCCAGGGCGGCGCCAATGTCGAGCTGGTGCGCGCCAGCGGCTCGATCCAAGCAGACGGCGACCATAGCACGCCGATCGTCCTCCCCTTTTCCGGCCAAGTGCTGCAGGTGCTGGTCGAGCCCGGCCAGCGCGTGACGCGCGGCCAGCCGCTGCTCCGCATCGCCTCGCCCGAGCTGATCGACGCGCGCAATACCCTGCTCAGCGCCAGCGCGCAGCGGGCGAGCGCCGCCGAGGCGCTCCGGATCGCACAGGGCAACGTCACCCGGCAGAAGGCGATTTATGAGACCGCTGGCGGTGCGATGAAGGACTATCTTCAGGCGCAGGCTGATTTCGTCGCCGCGCAGTCCGCCGCCCGCCAGGCCGAATCCGCCCAGCGCGCCGCGCAGGATCGGCTGGCGCTGTTCGGCAAGACCGAAGGCGCCGGCACCTCCGCCTATACCGTGTACCGCGCGCCGGTCTCGGGCATCATCGCCGATCGCAACGTCGCGCCGGGCCAGTTCCTGAGCAGCGGCAATGCGACGCCGGTGATGACCATCACCGATCCGGCCCGCGTCTGGCTCGTCGCGCAGCTGGCCGAGCGCGAGGCCGCGAGCATCCGCGTCGGCGACCAAGTCGTCGTGACCACGCCCGCGCTGCCCGGCCGCGAATTCACCGCGACGGTCGACAATGTCGCCGCCGGCCTCGATCCGACGACGCATCGCCTGCCGGTGCGCGCGACGATCGCCAATCCCGGCGGCGCGCTCAAGCCGCAGATGTTCGCCTCCTTCACGATCCGCCGTCCGGTCGACAGCGGCAAGGGCGTGCTCGTCCCCGCCGTCGCCGTGATCCATGAGGGCGACACGACGCGCGTGTGGGTGAAGGCCAAGGACGGCCTGATCTATGGCCGCCCGGTGCAGATCGGCGAGACCGATGGCGGGCTAACCCGCGTGCTCGGCGGCCTGAGTCCGGGGGATCGGATCGTCGCCAAGGGCGCGCTGTTCGTCAACGAGGCGGGTCTCGGAGAATGAACCGCCTGGTAGAAATGGCGCTGCGCCAGCGGATGCTGGTGCTCACCCTGCTGATCGGCATGATCGCAGCGGGCGTGATCGGCTTCATGAATCTCAATATCGAGGCCTATCCCGATCCGGTGCCGCCGATGGTGGAGCTGGTGACGCAGAGCGACGGCATTTCCGCCGAGGAGATGGAGCGCAACGTCACCACCCCGATCGAAGTGGCGATTGCCGGCCTGCCGCATCTGACTGCGGTGCGCTCGATCTCGCTGTTCGGCCTGTCCGACGTGAAGATCCAGTTCAGCTATGACGTGACCCACGAACAGGCGCAGCAGATGGTGCTCGGCCGCCTGTCGCAGCTCGGCAACCTGCCCAACAACGCGCAGCCGCTGATCTCGCCGACCAGTCCGATCGGCGAGATCTATCGCTACCGCCTCACCGGCCCGAGCGGCTATTCGGTGATGGACCTCAAGACCATCCAGGACTGGGTGCTCCAGCGCCGCTTCAAGCGCATCCCGGGCGTAATCGATGTGACCGGCTGGGGCGGCAAGCTGCGCTCCTACGAAGTCCAGCTCGACCGCGACAAGCTGACCGCGCACGGCATCACCGTGCCGCAGGTGCTCGCCGCGATCGGCAAGAGCGATTCGAACGTCGGCGGCCAGACCGTCAATTTCGGCGAGCAGGCGGCGATCGTCCGCGGCGTGGGTCTGATTCAGTCGGTCGACGCGATCAACAACGTGCTGGTCGGCAGCGCCGGCACCACCCCGTTGCTGCTGCGCGACGTCGGCCAGGTGAAGATCGGCAACCTGCCGCGCCTGGGCGTAGCCGGCGAGGGCCAGGACGACGACATCGTCATGGGTATCGTGTTGATGCAGCGCGGCGCCCAGTCGCTGCCGACGATCAACCGGGTGAAGGCGGAGATCGAGGAGATCAACACCAGCGGCGTGCTGCCGCCGGGGGTGAAGATCGAGCGCATCTATGATCGCTCGGACCTGATCGGCGTCACCACCAAGACGGTGATGCACAACCTGCTCGAAGGCGTGCTGCTGATCTTCATCCTGCAGTGGCTGTTCCTCGGCGACCTGCGCAGCGCGCTGATCGTCGCGATCACCATCCCCTTTGCGCTGTCGGTGGCGGTGCTGATCCTGGTGATCCAGGGTGAATCGGCCAATCTGCTATCGCTCGGCGCGCTCGACTTCGGCCTGGTCGTCGATGCGGCGGTGATCATGGTCGAGGCGATCTACCGAAGGCTGGCGGACCGATCGCACGCGATCTCCGAAGGGCGGATCCATGCAAGTCCTGCCAACCGCTTCTCGGCGATCCTGCATGCTTCCAGCGATGTCAGCCGCGGCATTTTCTTCGCCGCCGCGATCATTATCGCCAGCTTCCTGCCGCTGTTCACGCTTACGGGCGTGGAAGGCCATATCTTCGGCCCGATGGCCAAGACCTATGCCTATGCCATCGCCGGCGGCCTGCTTGCGGCGTTCACCGTCTCCCCGGTGCTCTCCGCACTGCTGCTGCCGGACAAGCTGAAGGAAGTGGATACCTGGGTGGTGCGGCAGATTCGCCGCGTGCTGGAGCCCGCCATTTCCTTCGCGATCGCCAACCGCGTGCTGACCTTCGCACTGGCGGGGCTGCTGGTGCTCGGTTCCTTCGCGACGATCCGCGTGCTCGGCGTCGAGTTCCTGCCGCATCTCGAAGAGGGCAACCTCTACATCCGCGCCAGCCTGCCGGCGTCGATCTCGCTCGAAGCGGGCGAGGATGCGGTGAACGGCATCCGCAAGATCATCGCCAGCTATCCCGAGGTCGATCGCGTCGTCTCGACGCATGGCCGCCCCGACGACGGCACCGATCCCACCGGCTTCTTCAACGCGGAATTCTACACGCCGCTCAAGCCCTTCGACAGCTGGCCGAGCGGGGTGACCAAGGAGAAGCTCACCGCCGAGTTGCAGGCCAGGCTGCAGGCGAAATATCCGGGCGTTGAGTTCGAATTCTCCCAGTACATCCAGGATAACGTCGAAGAGGCGTCGTCGGGGGTGAAGAGCTCCAACTCGCTCAAAATCTATGGCAGCGACCTCGAGACGCTCGAATCTATCGCCAACCAGATCAAGGCGCAGATGGCGCAGGTGAAGGGCGTCGCCGATCTCGGCATCTCCGATTCGCTCGGCCAGCCGACGGTCCGCATCGACGTCGATCGCGCCGCCGCCGCCCGCTACGGGCTGACGCCGGACGACATCAACTCCACCGTCGCCGCCGCAGTGGGCGGCCAGTCGAGCGGCGACCTCTACGAGAAGTCGACCGACCGGCACTTCCCGATCGTCGTCCGGCTCGATGCCGCGCAGCGCGACGACATCGAATCGATCCGCCGTATCCAGATCGGCGCGCCGTCTCCAACCGGCAACGGCATCATCCAGGTACCGCTGTCCGAAGTGGCGACGGTCAAGCTGACCTCGGGTGCGTCGTTCATCTACCGCGAGCATCAGGAACGCTATGTCCCGATCAAGTTCAGCGTGCGCGGGCGCGATCTGGGCAGCACGATCGGCGAGGCGCAGGCGCGGATCGCCAAGCATGTGCAGCTGCCGCCGGGCTATCATCTCGAATGGGCGGGCGAGCTCGGTAACCTGACCAACGCCGTTAATCGGCTGGAGGTGGTGGTGCCGATCAGCCTGGTGCTGATCCTGGTGCTGCTGTTCGCGAACTTCGGCTCGATCCGCGACACGCTGCTGGCGTTCAGCGTCATCCCGATGGCAATGGTGGGCGGCGTGCTCGCGCTGGCGCTGACGGGAACGGCCTTCAGCATCTCCGCCGCGATCGGCTTCGTCGCGCTGTTCGGCATCGCAGTGATGGACGGCATCCTCGTGGTCAGCACGTTCAACCAGAATGTCAACGAGGACATGGATCACACGGCCGCGATGGCGGCGACGGTGAAGCATTCGCTGCGCCCGGTGATCATGACCTGCCTTGCCGCCGCGATCGGCCTGCTGCCCGCGGCGATGTCCACGGGCATCGGCAGCCAGGTGCAGAAGCCGCTGGCGCTGGTGGTGGTGGGCGGCATGACGCTCGCGCCGATGCTGATCCTGCTGGTGTTGCCGCCGCTGATCCTGAAGTTCTCGCGCCACCAGGGCGCGCATGGCCACACCGTCCGTCGCCACCATGTCGACGGCACCCCGGCGGAGGAGGCATGATGCGCCGCACTTCCATGATCGCGCTCGTCCTGCTCGCCGGCTGCACGGTGGGCCCGCACGACCTGAGCAACCCGGTGCCGACGCCGCCTCCTCGGGCGCCCGGCACGATCGCCCCGACGAGCGGCGCGGCGCAGCAGCTGGTCGCCGGCGCGGCGGTGGTGCCGAACTGGTGGCAGGGCTTCGGCAGCGCCCGGCTCGACGCGCTGGTCGCGCAGGCGCTGGCGCACAACAACGACCTTGCCGCGGCCGAGGCCAATCTGCGCCAGGCGCAGGAGCTGACCAAGGCCGCCTCGGGCAGCACCGGGCCGCAGGTGGATGCGAGCTACCAGGCACAGCGCACGCGGATCTCCAAGGCATTGTCCGGCCCACTCGCCGACCAGAACGACTATCTCTACACGCTGCACACCGCACAGCTGAGCGTCGCCTATCCGCTCGACCTGTTCGGCGCCGGCCGCAACAAGGTGCGTTCGGCACGGGCGGCGGCCGAAGTGGCTGCGCACCGGCTGCACGCGGCGCAGGCCACCGCGGTCGCCAATCTGGTGCTGGCGGTGATCCAGCACGCCACGCTGCAGGCGCAGATCGAGGCGACGCAATCGGCGATCCGCGACAATCGCGATCTGGTCGATTTGCTGGAGAAGCGCCGCAAGCTCGGCGATATCGGCGAGGCCGATGTCGGCGCGCAGCAGACCGCGCTCGCCACGATCGAGGCGACGCTGCCGCTGTTGCTCCGCCAGGCGCAGCACCAGGCCGGGCTGATCGCGACGCTGACCGGCCAGGCGCCGGGCACTGCCGGCGACCTGCCCACGCTCGCCGAACTGCAGCTGCCCGCCAGCCTGCCGCTCGCGCTGCCGGCCGACATCGTCGCGAGCCGCCCGGACGTGCGCGCGGCCGAGGCGCAGGTGCGCGGTGCTGCGGCCGACGTCGGATCGGCGATCGCCGCGCGACTGCCCGCGATCACACTCAGCGGCAATGCCGGCGGCTCGGCGACCAAGTTCCTCGACATGTTCCAGGACGGCAACCCGTTCTTCTCGATCGTCGGCGGCATCACCCAGCCGATCTTCCACGCCGGGCAGCTCAAGCACCAGCAGCATGCGGCCGAAGCGGCGCTGGAGGAAGCCAAGGCGCAGTATCGGGCGACCGCGCTGCAGGCGTTCCTCGACGTCGACGATGCGATCGCGGGGCTGCGCACCGATGCCGAGGCCCTGAATGCGGCATCGCGCGCCGATGCGGCGGCGAGCCGCACGCTGGCGATGACGCGGCGGCAAGTAGAACTGGGCGCACTCGGCACGCTGCAGCTGCTCAACGCGGCGTCGGCGGCGTCGCAGGCCTCGGTGCAACTCGTCCAGGCCAAGGGTGCGCGGCTGGCCGACAGCGTGGCGCTGTATCTGGCTTCGGGCAGCACGCCGGCGGACCTGCAGTCCGCCGGCCGCTGAGTTACTTCCCCGTTGCCGGGACGTTCGCCGCGTTGACGTTCCAGCCGCGCACCGCGAGATGCGCCGCCGCGGTCACGCTTGCCGGATAGCGCACGCTCAGCACGCGGTGCTGGCCGGGGAGCAGCGAGACATAATTGTCGCTGTAGAAGGCCGGCAGGATACGCTTGCCCTCGGCATCGACCAGGGTGAGCTTGGCGTTCAGCACCGGCACCGTGCCCTTGTTCGCGACGGTGACGGCGATCACCTTGTCCTCGCCCTCCACCTTGGGCGTGCTTGCCTGCACCTCCAGCGGCACCGAGGCGAGGCTTTCCAGCGCGCGATAGGCGGTGTCGTCGCGGCCGCGCCAGTAGAAGTTGCGCGAGAGCTGGGTGCCCTTGGCATCGGTCAGCGTCAGCTCGACGAGCAGCATCGGGCTCGCCGCATAGAGCCGGTCGAGCGGCAGCACGTCGAGCGTGGTGACGCGGTTGGCGCGGGCGTCGACCTTGTCGGTGCGCGCGAAGAGCTGGACATTGTCTAGGCTGACCACCCGCGTCTTGGCAGTGAGACCACGCTGATCGTCGCGGGTGGTGTTGAGCACCACCAGCCGGTTGTCCGGTAGGTTGAGTTGGATGTGCAGCGGCTCGGCCGCACTCTTCGCCCCGTAGTAGGAGGCCTGGGTGTCATAGTCCCAGCTGTAGATCTGCCAGGTGTTGGACGGCCAGGCGGGGTGCGTCATCCACAGCAGGCGGCCGCTGTTCTTTGTCCACAGATGGCCCAGGAACCCCTCGAACATCGCCTTGTGCGTCTCGATGTTCATCATCTGCGCCTTGCGCTCGAAATCCTCGAAGCTCAGCGGCTGGCCGAACATTGCGGTCAGCGCGCTCATGAAGGTCTTGGTGTCGCCGTTCCCGCCGAAATGCCAGTCGTGATAGGCCAGCGTGTCCGACAGCGGCCAGCGATCCTTGGCGGGCATCGTCGCTGTGACGGACTCCAGCGTGGAGAGCGACGGCGTGCCCGTCTCCACCGAGAAGCCGGTGGCGAGATCGGTGAAATAGCCCTCCGGCTTGCGATAGTTGTACGGTCCCGAGCCCTGCAGGTTCACTTCGTTCGAGCTGCCGGTGTACCAGCGCGTGCCGTCCAACTCGCGGATCAGCTCGTCGAGGCCCTCGTTGAGCGTGGGATAAGGCACGCCTTCGTTGCGACCGAACCAGACGACGATCGAGGGATGGTTGCGATAACGCGCCACCACGTCGCGGGCATTGGCCAGGAACAGCGCCGCATCGTCCGGCTCGACCTGAAAATTCTGGGTCGACTGCCAGAAATCGTTGAGCACCATCATGCCGTTCTCGTCGGCAAGCTGGTAGAATTCTTCCTCGTCGTTATTGCCCATCCAGTTGCGGATGATGTTCATGTGCGCCTCGCGCTGGAGGCGGAAATAGGGGGTGAGCCGTTCGCGGCTGACCTGCTTCATGGCATCGTCCATGCCCCAGTTGCCGCCGCGCGCGGCGATCTTCACGCCGTTGACGCGGAGCACGAGATGCGGCTCGGGCAACGTCTCGTCGGGGATGGCGGTGACCGCCTTGGAGGTTTCCCCCGCCAGCGTGAGCGATTCTGCCCAGCCGGTGGGGCTGCGCTTGAGCGCCTCGTGGCGGACGTCGATCAGCTGCTGGCCGGCAAGGCCGCCATCGGTGGTCTGCACGTTGACGCGGCGCAGCTGGCCGAGATGGTCGAACAGCGAGAGGTCGTAGCTCACTTCGCGGATGCCGAAGCGCAGCGCCTTGCTGTCGCTAGGCTGGCCGCTGGCGGCGAGGTCGATCTTAAGATCGTGCAGCGCCGGATCGCCATAGCCGTTCGGCCACCAGAGCTTGGGATTGCGCACGGTGAGCTGGCGGAACTCGGACGGCGTGAAACGGACCTCGCCCCGGCCGGGCTGGGCGGTGATGGTCTTCTCGACCGTCACGTCGTCGAAGGCGGCGCGGATCGTCACCGACTGGGCAGCGCTACCGCGATTCTCGAACGGTACGGTGATGTAGACATCGGCGCTGTCGATGCGTGGCAGCGGCAGGTCGGTCACGACATGCGGATCGCCGATCTTGACGTCGCCGGTCGCCACCAGCTCCACGGGGCGCCAGATGCCGGTGTTGCGATCGCGGATGCCGGGGATCCAGTCCCAGCCCTCGGTCGCGACGAAGGTCGGGCCGTCGATGGCGAGCTGGCCGCCATTTTCGCCGACGCCGGCCTTGATCGACTGTTCGTGCGGGATGCCGGGATGCGGCGGCGGCGAGACGCGCACCGCCACGACATTCTCGCCGGCGGCGGGCGTGATCTCGAACTGGCCGCGGATGAAGGCGCCGCGCGTTTCCCCTTGGCGCTGCCCGTTGACCCACACTTCCGAGGCATAGTTGATTCCGCCGAACACGAGCGTCAGCCGCTTGCCCGCGGCTTCCGCGGGCACGGTGAAGCTGGTGCGGTACCAATAATCCTGCCGGGCGAGGCTCTCGGGAATCTTGAGGTTGTTCAGCCCGTAATAGGGATCGGGATAAACACCGCGATCGACGAGCGTGGTCAGCACCGTGCCGGGGACGGTGGCGGCGTACCAGGTGCCTTCCGGCTTGCCGGGCCTGGACAGCGCTGCGCCGTCGGCGGGCACGCCGGGGGCTGCCGCAAGCTGCCAGCCGTTGATCTGCCAGCGCAGCGGCCCTGAGGGAGCGAGGCTCGGCAGCGCGGGCATCGGCTTGGCGACGGGGGGCGAATAGGCGGTGTCGCTCTGCGGCAACGTCCAGGGATCCTGCTGGCGCGTCATGCCGATATTGGCGGTCTTCTGCAGGTTCCAGCCGACACCGACCTGCCACATCTGGACCAGCTCGAACGCAGGCGGGGCCGCGGCCTCGCCCTGCACTTCAGTTGCGCCCAGCGCGACGCCGCGCAGCTGCGCCTGGACCAGCGCCCCGCCGAAATGCGGCTGGCCCGGGGTAACGGGCGCCAGCGCAATACGCGAGGCGACTGCCGAGCCGTTGAGCGCGCCTTCGCCCACCTGCTTTCCGTCGAGATAGAGCCGTACCCGCCCGCCCTCGATTACCGCCGCGACATACGCCCAGCGCCCGGCGGCGAGCTTGGGCGTGCTGTTCACCGTCGAGCCGCTGCCGAAAAAGTGCAGCGCGCCGTTGCGCAGCCCCAGGCAGCGGCAGTCGCCCGCCGGATCGCCGAACGCGATCAGCGTCACAACGCCTTGCGGCACGACATCGGGCTTCACCCAGGCCGACAGCGTCACCGGCGCACCCGAGCGGAGCAGCGCGTCGGCGCCGCTCAGCGGCCGGTCGATGCCGATGCCGCCGGCGAGGAAGCTGGCATTATACGGCCCGGCATTGTCCGGCTCAGCCGCTTGGACAACGGAGATGGCGAGCAGCGCGGCGCCGGCCAGCATCGCACGGGTGAAACTGCGCATCGATTGTCTTCCCCCAAAATCGCGCCGGGCACGCCAGATCGGCGGCGCAGAACCCATATCGCCGGAACGGTCGGCGCTGCTTTTTTATTCACCAAATTTTGCAATTCAACCGGCGAGAACGGTTCCACGCTTGCGCCCCGGCCGCAAATCGACTGTTATCGCGCTCAAGATGAGTAGCGGCCGCCCTCCAATCCGCCTTTCCGGGACCAATCTGGAACGCGCCGCGGACCATAACCAGCGCGTGACGCTGCACGCCATCCGCGCCAATGGCTCGCTGACCCGAGTCGATCTGGCGCGGATCACCGGCCTCACTGCGGCGGCGATCGCCAACATCACCAAGCGGCTGCTCGCCGACGGGCTGATCCAGGAGGCCGGGCGGCGCTTCGGCGGGCGCGGCCAGCCGCCGACCAATCTGATCATCAATCCCCGGGCCTGTTATTCGCTGGGCCTCAACATCGATCGCGACCATGTCACGCTGGTACTGGTGGACTTTCTCGGCCACACGGTCGCCCGCGCTTCGCGCGAAATCGACTTTGCGTTGCCCGAGCAGGTCGCCGAGTTCTACCGCGCCGAGGTGGAGGTGCTGATCGCCTCGGCCGGAATCGATTCCAGCCGGATCGTTGGCCTGGGCGTGGCGACGCCCGACGATCTTGGCCTGATCGAGTTGCCCGGCAAGCCCGATGCCTATCGTCGCTGGGAACAGACCGATCTTGCCGAACTGCTCGCCTGGCCGCTGGACGTGCCGGTGTTCGTCGAGAACGACGCGGCCGCCGCCGCGATGGGCGAACTGCAGCTGGGCCTCGGCCTCCAGCACTCCAGCTTCTTCTACATCCTGATCTCCTCGGCGCTGGGCGGCGGCCTGGTGATCGACAGCAATTATTTCCGCGGTGCCACCGGCCGCAGCGGTGAGCTCGGCTTCCTCACGCACCGCGACCCGGACGGGGTGGTGCGGCAGATCCAGGCGCATGTGTCGCTCTCGGGCCTCGCCGCGCCGCTAGAGGCAGCGGGCTACTCCGTGCAGGACATGCTGACCTGTGACGGCGGCGATGCGACGCTCGAAGCCGTGGTCGACGCCTGGATCGAGGAAGCCGCACGGCTGCTGGTCGGGCCGCTGCTCGCGGTGAACTGCCTGATCAATCCCGAGACAGTGCTGATCGGCGGTCGCCTGCCGCGCCGCCATGTGGACCGGCTCGCCGAACGCGCCAACGTCCTGCTGGCCGAGCAGGGGGGCGATGCCCCGGCGCTGGCGCCGATCGCCCGCGCGCAGCTCTCCGCCGACGCGCCCGCCGTCGGGGCGGCAATCCTGCCGTTCAGCTATTTCCTGCTGCCCAAGAGTAGTGCGCTGTGGAAAGACACCGCTGACGGCGCAACCGCCACGGCTTGACCCTTCATTAAATAAACCGAATAACTTTAATCTTGTGCCCGGCGCCCCCGCGGGGCAGAGGAAGGGCCGCGCGCGTTGCGCGATGGTTCAGGAACAGACCGGCGTGCTGCCGGCCCGTCGGGGAGGAATGTCGGTGGCGATCGATCGCGTGCGAAACCAGCAAGCGCAGGGCGTCCGTCGCTGATGCCGAGCGCAACGCGTCCGGTTGCCGGCATCGAGCTCGGCGGCACCAAGTGCATCCTCACCCTCGCTTATGGCCCCGACCGGATCCTCGCGCAGGAAACTGTGCCGACCGAAGCGCCCGAGAAGACGCTTGCCGCGCTGGAAGCCGTGCTGGCAGGCTGGTGGGGGGCCGAGGGCTTCGCTGCGCTCGGCATCGCAAGCTTCGGCCCCGTCTGCCTCGATCCCGCGGACGATCGCTTCGGCCACATCCTCACCACTTCCAAGCCGAACTGGAGCGGCACGGACGTTGCGCGCCGCCTCGCCGCGCCGTTCGCGGTGCCGACGGCGTTCGACACCGACGTCAACGGCGCGGCACTCGCCGAGATGCGCTGGGGCGCGGGGCAGGGGCTCAGCGACTTCGCCTATGTCACGGTCGGCACCGGCGTCGGCGTGGGCCTGGTGATTAACGGCAAGCCGACGCGCGGCATCGGGCATTGCGAGATGGGCCATATCCGCGTGCCGCGCCTGCCGACCGACACTGCGCCGAGCGGCTGCCCCTTCCATGACGATTGCATCGAGGGTCTCGCCTCGGGCACCGGCATCCGCGCGGCGCTGGGCGACCAGCCCGTCGACAGCGTTGGCGAGGACCATCCCGTGTGGGACCGTGTCGCCTCGGCGATCGCGCTGCTGTGCCACACCATGGTCGCCACCGCCGGGCCGCAGCGCATCGCGATCGGCGGCGGGGTGATGCAGCGCCAGCCGCATCTGCTCGCCCGGATCGACCCGCTGCTGCGCGAGAGCATCGCGGGCTATCTGATGGTGCCGCCTGCGCCCTATATCGTCTCCCCCGCGCTGGGCGACCAGGCCGGGCCCTTGGGGCCGATCGCGATGGCATTGCAGGCGCAGGGCAACTAGTCGCGCGCAAAGTTCGGCCGGCGCATGGACTTGTGCGCCGGTCCTGCGGTATCGCCTCCCCCAACATCGTAAGGGGAGAGAGACATGTCCGCAGGCCTGAAGCTGCTATTGGCCACCACCATCCTCGCCGCCGCGCCCGCGATCGCGCAGCAGGCGCCGACAGCGTTGTCCGGGGCCGCGCATCCGGAGAAATGGCCGGTGGCCAAAAGCCGGGGCCTGATCGATCCCGCCACCGAGAAATTCGTCACCGATCTGCTGGCGAAGATGACGCTGGAGGAGAAGGTCGGTCAGATGATCCAGGCCGATATCGGCAGCATCAAGCCCGAGGATCTGGCGGTCTATCCGCTCGGCTCGATCCTCGCGGGTGGCAGCTCGCCGCCGCTCGGCGCCCCCGATCGCTCGCCCCGCGGGCCGTGGCTGGCGACGGCGCAGGCCTTCCAGAAGGCCGCGCTCGCCCGCAAGGGCAACCATGTCGCCATCCCGATCATGTTCGGCATCGACGCGGTCCACGGTAACAACAATGTCGTCGGCGCAACGCTCTTCCCGCACAATGTCGGCCTGGGAGCGATGCGCGACCCGGCGCTGATGGAGAAGATCGGCCGAGCCACCGCCGAGGAAACGAGTTCGGTCGGTATCGACTGGGCGTTCGGGCCGACGCTGGCCGTGCCGCAGGACGAGCGCTGGGGCCGCGCCTATGAAGGCTATTCGGAGGAGCCCGAGGTCGTGCGCAGCTATGCCAGCGCGATGATCCGCGGCCTGCAGGGTGCGCCGGGCACCAAGGACCGGCTCCAGAAGGGCTATGTCGCGGCCTCGGCCAAGCACTTCCTCGGCGACGGCGGCACGTTCGGCGGGCAGGACCAGGGCGATACGCGTGTCTCCGAAGAGGAGCTGATCCGCATCCACAACGCCGGCTATCCGGGCGCGATCGATGCCGGCACGATGACCGTGATGGCCTCGTTCAGCAGCTGGAACGGCGTGAAGATGCACGGCAACAAGTCGCTGCTCACCGATGTGCTGAAGGGCAAGATGGGCTTTGACGGCTTCGTCGTCGGCGACTGGAACGGCCATGCCCAGATCCCCGGTTGCACCGCGACCGATTGCGCGGCGACGTTCAACGCCGGGCTCGACATGGCGATGGCGCCGGACAGCTGGAAGGGGCTGTACGAATCGACGGTCGCGCATGTGAAGGACGGCACGATCCCGATGGCGCGGGTGGACGACGCCGTGCATCGCATCCTGCGCGTGAAGGTGCAGATGGGCCTGTTCAACGCCGCCCGCCCCTATGAAAGCAAGGCCGAGCTGGTCGGTGCGGCCGAGCATCGCGCGATTGCCCGCGAGGCGGTGGCCAAGTCGCTGGTGCTGCTGAAGAACAGCGGCGTGCTGCCGGTCAAGGCGAGCGCCAATGTCCTGGTCGCGGGGCCCGGTGCGGACTCCATGGCGCAAGAATCGGGCGGCTGGACGCTCAGCTGGCAGGGCGACGGCAACCCGAACGATATGTTCCCGAACGGCGAGACGATCTTCGCGGGCATCCAGGCGGCGGTGAAGGCCGGCGGCGGCACCGCGACGCTCTCGGCGGACGGCAGCTTCACCGCCAAGCCCGACGTGGCGATCGTCGTGTTCGGCGAGGAACCCTATGCCGAGATGCGCGGCGACGTGCGCACGCTGGAGTTCCAGCCGGGCGACAAGCAGGCGCTGGCGCTGCTCAAGAAGCTCAAGGGGGCGGGCGTGCCGGTCGTCTCGGTGTTTCTCTCCGGCCGTCCGCTCTGGGTGAACCCCGAGCTCAACGCTTCGGACGCGTTCGTCGCCGCCTGGCTGCCCGGCAGCGAGGGCGCGGGCGTGGCGGACGTGCTGATCGGCGACAAGGCCGGCAAGCCGCGCCGCGACTTCACCGGCACGCTGTCCTTCAGCTGGCCCAAGACCGCCGGCCAGTTCACGCTCAATCGCGGCGAGCCGGGCTATGACCCGCTCTTCGCCTTCGGCTATGGCCTCCGCTACGCCAAGCCTGGCGCTGTCGGCGCGCTGAGTGAAGTCTCGGGCGTCGATGCATCGCTGGCCAATACCAGCATCTTCTTCGCCAAGGGTGTCACCCCGGCACCCTTCTCCTTCGCGACCGACAGCAAGATCACCCGCAAGACCGTCGACGGCCCGGCGACGCAGGAAGGCGCGCAGCAGCTCACCTGGCCCGCCGGCCCGGCGACGCTGCGCATCGGCGGCGGCGACCTCGATCTCAGCCGCGAGACCAATGGCGACCTGTCGCTGCGGCTCGTCTACCGCGTCGATACGGCACCCACCGGTCCGGTGCGGCTGTCGATGGAAGGCGGCAAGAACACGGGAACGATCGATGCGACCAGCCTGTTCACCGGCAAAAGCGGCTGGCAGACGGTCAACGTGCTGCTGAAATGCTATCAGAAGAACGGAGTCGACGTGACCAAGGTAAACGCACCGATCGTGCTCCAGGCGAGCGGGCCCTTCACGCTCTCTCTGGCCGAGGCAAAGATCGTCTCCGATCCCAACAATTCGGTCTGCCCGGGCCAATGAGCGATATCGAGGTCGTCGAGATTGCGCGCGGCGCTTTCCGTGCGCAGTTTCTCACGCTGGGCGCGACGCTCCACCGGCTCGAGGTGCCCGATCGGCACGGCCGGTCGGAGAATGTCGTGCTCGGCTATGCCGACCTCGAAGACTATCGCCGCCAGCCGCCGCGCTATTATGGCGCGGTGGCGGGGCGCTACGCCAACCGTATCGCTGGCGGGCGCTTCCCGCTGGATGGCGAGACCTTCCAGCTGACCACCAATGAGAACGGCAACAGCCTCCACTCGGGGCCGGACGGGTTCGATCAGCAATTCTGGACGATCGAGGCACGCAGCGAGAGCGCCGTTACCTTCCGGCTCGACACGCCGCATGGCTGGAACGGCTTCCCCGGCGATCTGGTCGCGCGGGTGGACTATGCGCTGGAGGAGGACGGCCTGGCGGTGCGCTTCACCGCGACGTCGGACCGAGCGACGATCGTAAATCTCACCCAGCATGCGTACTTCAACCTCGCGGGCGAGCGCAGTGGGGTGACGGTGCTCGATCAGCTGCTGCAGATCCCGGCCAGTGCGATCACGCCGGTGAACGACGCGATGATCCCCACCGGCGCACTGGCGCCGGTGAAGGGTGGCGCGTTCGACTTTCGCAACCCCAAGCCGGTCGGCCGCGATATCGATGCGGCGGATGCACAGCTCGCGCTGGGGCAGGGCTACGACCATAATTTCGTGCTCGATGGCCCGGCCGGGTTCGAGCGTCGGGTCGCGACGCTGTTCGATACGGGCTCGGGGCGGGTGGTGGAGGTGCATTCCACCGAGCCGGGCGTGCAATGCTATTCGGGTAATCATCTCGCCGGCGGCGCGCCCGGTACCGGTGGCGGCGTGTATCCCAAGCGCGGCGGGCTCTGCCTCGAGCCACAGAAATTCCCGGACAGCCCCAACCAGCCCGCGTTCCCCTCGGCGCGGATCGAAGCGGGCGAAATCTACCGGCACAGCATGGCGTTTCGCTTTCGCACGGCTGCGAGTATCGACGAAGCATTCGCGTGACGCAGCCGATCCCGGTCGCATGCCGGAGGCGCGGCGTGGCGCGTGGTTGCCCGCACTTCCCCCGCCGGATAGATCGGGACCATGGCTAAAGCAGAACGCCTCGAACGGCTCGACCAGCGGCGCATCGAATGCGAGGCGGAGTATCGCGCCGTGTTGATCACCGCGTTGGAGCGCACTGCCGCGGGCAAATGGGGCCTGTTCGATCATCAGCGGGATCGCCACGCGCGCGCTGCCGTCAAGCCGACGCTGGAGCAATTGGCGGAGTTGGGAGAGGAGATCGATGCCGCGCGCGATCGACTGGGGCTCCCGCCCTATCCGCTGCAGCAGCAGTTTCTCGCCGCGCGCGGTCCGGTCGGGCCCTCGGCGGTAGGCGAGCCCAAACAGGCGCGGGCATGGCTGGATCGGCTGGCCGTCGAGGCGGGCGGATAGGTCGCGACGCGCGCAGATCCGGTGGAACACGGAGGCGGCGAATCTTAGAAGCTTGTTAAGCGCGGCCGCGTACCTGTGAAGGCATGAAGGAGGACGCGCCCCCCAGAAGCGCGCATCGCTGCGCAATACGGTGCTGGCGCGCTTGACCGCGGTTCGCGTCCTTGCCCTGTGCGCCTGCCTGATCGTGACGGCGCAATTCGCGGCCTATATGCTGATCGAAGCAAACCGCGCGGATCGCACTGCGCTCGAAGCCGAAATCGAGACGCTGACCGATCTCGCCCGCAGCATCTCCAACGCCGAGGATGCGCTCCACAATGTGGCGGGTCATGGCAATAGCAGTGAGTCGATCGCGCGGTTCTACATGTCGCTGCGTGATGTCGAGACGCTGGCACCGCGGCTGGACCAGGCGAACGAGAAGCTGGGGCTGACCCGCGAGGTCCGCATCGATATCCGCACGCTCGTCACCGGGTGGCGGCGGACGGTGGCGGCGTTCGAGGCGCGCAACGACGCGCAGGCGATCGGCTACCTGACCCTGCCGGCCGCCGAGCGCGCAATGGATACGGTGCAGCGATCGATCGAAGCGGTGATCGCCCGAGGCCGGGCCGATTCCGCGCGTCGCTCGACGACGATCAAGACGGTCTTTTCGGCGCTGTTCTGGTTCCAGATCGGCTCCGTCATCCTGCTGGTGCTTGCCATCGGCCGGGCCTATCGCCGCGTGCAGGCCGAATCGCAGGCGCGCTGGCGGGCCATCGAGAACGAGGCGGGCACGCGGCGCCGGCTGGAACTGTTGTTCGGCATGCACGACATGCTGCAGGCGGCCGAAGACCATAGCGACGCCAACCTGATCCTGTCGGCAACGGCATCCGAACTGGCGCCCGACGTGGTCGGCGCGCTCTATGTGTTCAACAACAGCGGCGACAGGCTGCATTTGTCGACCCATTGGGGGCAGGCGCCCGACGCCGCGGCGCCGCCGCAGACGATCGCGCCCAACGAATGCTGGGCGCTCAAGCGCGGCAAGCCGCATCTCAACGGCGAGCGCGACAACGGTCTGCGCTGCATCCACGCGGGCTGTGGTGTGGGCGTGGCGATCGAGGTGCCGATGATCGCGCGCGGCAACATCCTCGGCATGCTGATGCTGATGCCCAGCGGCGTGGCCCGGGAATCGCACAAGGATTTGCTGCTGATCGCGACCGCACTGGCCGATGGCATGTCGCTGGCCCTGTCCAACATCGCGTTGCGCGAGCGGCTGCGCAACCAGGCACTCCGCGACGGACTGACCGGCCTCTACAACCGCCGCTACATGGAGGATGCGCTGGAGCGGATCTTCGATGCGAGCGGCCCCGATTCGCCCACCTCGTCGGTGATCATGATCGACCTCGATCATTTCAAGCGGATCAACGACGAGCACGGCCATGCGATCGGCGACAACATCCTGCGCGATGTCGGGCCGCTCCTGCTGTCCGGGCTGCGCAAGACCGATGTCGCCTGCCGGTACGGCGGCGAGGAGCTTGTCGTCGTTCTGCCCAATTGCGACCATGAGCATGCGATGGCGCGCGCCGAGACGATCCGCGCGCGCATCGAGCAGCTGTCCGACGCCTATAATTTCCGGATCAGCGCATCGCTGGGCGTCGCCACCACCGGGCAGCACGGGCGGACCATCCCGGCGCTGATGTCCTCGGCGGACGGCGCCCTCTACGCCGCCAAGTCCAATGGGCGGAACCGCGTGATGAGCGCCGACCCGACCCGACCCGCGCAGGCCGAGACGACCCAGGATCTGCCGCTCGCCGCCGAGTGAGCGGGGAGCGCGATGCCTAGTCGGCATCCCCGCCATCGCCGCCGGACCGCTGCGAATAGGTGATGCGGATGCGCACCCAGCTGCCAACCATCAGCCGGCTGTTGACCCGCGGCGCCTTGACCCGGAACTGGAATGCCGCCTGCCGCACTGCGCCCGCATAGCCGGATCCGCGCGGAAACTCGCCCAGCTCCTGGCAGTCGGTCACCTGATAGCGCTCGATCGTGCGGCAGGCGACCTCACCCCAACCCTCGCGGCCCAGCGCGCGCTGCGGCAGATAGGGGGAGAGCTGCGCATTGGTCGGGTGACGATACCAGTCGGCGGCATAGAGCGTCTCGCCATGCGGGCCGCTGCCGGCGCGGGGGGTGTCATCGGCACCGCTGCCGCCGCCGGCATCGGCGGTCTGGGTGTTCCCCTGGTCGCCCGATTGCGATGCAGGCGCTTTGGCGATGTCCGACGCAGCGTAATCCCGGCGGCTCATCACGATGAAGCTCGGCGGGCCGCTGGAGACAGGCGGCGTGACCGGCGGCGGGGGCAGCGCGGCAGTGGGTGGCGTCGGCTGTTGTGCCTCCGCCTTCTCACCGGCGCGCTTGCGGGCCTTTTCGGGTGCCTTCGCGGCGTCCTTCTCGGCCGGGGCCTGCTCGCCTTCCGAAGCCTCGATGCCGAATACCACCGTTTTCGGCTTTGATTTGGGTTCGATATGGGGCGCCATCCACAACAGCAGCAGTGCGATCAGCAACTCGATCGCCAGCGCCAGCAGAATCGCAACGGTGCGTCCGCGCAGCGAAGCGCGCAGCCGGCGCACGGGCGAGGCGGACGTGGTGGACAGCATGGCGCGCAGGACACTCAGGAAGGGGCGAATCCGGGGAATCCGGGATCGCCGAAGCGGTCGCTATACACCTTGGCCGCGGCGGCGGGAGTGGGGCGAAACCGTGTCGGCATTCCGCACTTCCGCCGCCTTTGTGACGGCCTCTGCAACAATCAGTCGCGCAGCAGCTCGTTGATGCCCGTCTTGCTACGGGTCTGCGCGTCGACCGTCTTCACGATCACCGCGCAGTAAAGGCCGGGCTTGCCGTCCTCGGACGGGAGCGTGCCGGGCACTACCACCGCATAGGGGGGCACCTCGCCGCGATGGACCTGGCCGGTCGCGCGATCGACGATCTTGGTCGAAGCGCCGAGGTAGACGCCCATCGACAGCACCGCGCCTTCGCCGACGCGGACGCCCTCTGCCACTTCGGACCGCGCCCCGATGAACGCGCCGTCGCCGATGATCACGGGATCGGCCTGCAGCGGCTCGAGCACGCCGCCGATGCCGACGCCGCCCGAAAGATGGACGTTCTTGCCGATCTGCGCGCAGCTGCCCACCGTGGTCCAGGTATCGACCATGGTGCCTTCGCCGACATAGGCGCCGATATTGACGAAGCTGGGCATCAGCACCGCGCCCTTGGCGATGTGCGCGCCGTGGCGGACGATGCTGCCCGGCACCGCGCGGAAGCCGGCGTCGCGGAACGCGGCCTCGCCCCAGCCGGTGAACTTCGAGGGCACCTTGTCGAACCAGGCGGTGCCTTCGGGACCGGGCACGACGACATTGTCGTTGAGGCGGAAGCTGAGCAGCACCGCCTTCTTCAGCCACTGGTTGACCTGCCAGCCGCCGTCCACCGGCTCGGCGACGCGGGCTTCGCCGCGATCGAGCAGGTTGAGCGCCTCGGCGACGGCTTCGCGCACCGCACCGTCGGTGGCGAAGCTCAGATTGGCGCGGTCTTCCCAGGCGGCGTCGATCGTCGCGGTGAGATCGGTCATGTCAGCTCTCCAAGATGCTGTGGAGCCAGGCTCCGAGATCGGTGATGGTGTAGTCGATGAAGCTGCGGTCGGCGTCAGGTGCCTGTTCCGAGCCGTTGTCGATCCAGACGGTGGTCATGCCGATCGCCTTGGCTGGGCCCAGGTTCCGCGCCATGTCCTCGACGAACAGCGATGCGTGCGGATCGAGGCCGTACGCATCGCACAGCCCCTGATACGCCGCGGGTTCGGGCTTGGGGCGGTAGCTGGTGGCGTGGATGTCGTGGATCGCCTCGAAGGTCTCGCCCAGGCCGAGCCTGTCGAGTACCTTCCGGGCATAGGGCGCATCGCCGTTGGTAAAGATCAGCTTGCGGCCGGGGAGGCGTGCCAGCGCCTCGACCAGCGCTTCGTTCGCTTCCAGCACGCTCATGTCGACGTCGTGGACATAGTCGAGATAGTCGTGCGGATCGGTGCCATGTTCCTGGATCAGCCCGTACAGCGTGGCACCATGCGCGTGGAAATAGGCCTTCTGCACCTTGTGTGCCTCTTCCGGCGAGCAATGGAGCAGGCGCTGAACATAGTCGCCGATCCGCGCGTCGATCATCGCGAACAGATTGGCGCTCGCAGGATAGAGCGTGTTGTCCAGATCGAAGATCCAGGTGCGGACGTGCGAGAGCGAGGCGAGCATCGCCGGGGCGTGTAGGAGGTGCCCCCCGCCGCCGCAAGCGCCACGCATCGCCGTGGCTTTCCTCGCGGCCGGGTAAACGCAAAAAAAACGACTGCGCGCGTAGGGGAAGACCCTCTGACACGAGGGTTTTTCGGTATGCGAGTGGCGTTGCGCGTAGGATGGATGCACACGGCCGCGCTCGGTGGCCTCGTCGCGCTGGGTGCGTGCAGCGGCGGCGGCGGCGGGGGTGGCATTGCGAGCACGCCGGCACCCGCGCCCGCGCAGCTCCCGGCACCGACGCCGACCCCTACGCCGACCCCGGTACCCACGCCGACACCGACACCGACACCGGTGCCGACCACCAATTACGATACGACAGAGTATCGCACCACCGTTGGCGCGGTCTCGATGAACGCGCTGGTGGCCTACAACAAGGGCGCCACCGGCAGCGGCATTAAGGTGGGCGTGATCGATTCGGGCATCGACGTGCAGAGCCCTGAGTTCGGCGATTGTTCGGCCGGGTTTGGCACCGGCAGCTGCCGTATCCTCGCCAGCTCGAGTGATCCCGGCGGCAATGGCTCGGTCGACGATGTCGGCGGGCATGGCACCGCGGTAGCTTTCACCATCGCCGGCCGGCGCAACGATGCGGGTACGCATGGCGTGGCATTCAACGCCCAGCTCGTCGTCGAACGTGCGGACCAACCCGGCAGCTGCAACGGCACCGACACCGGCACGTGCAAATTCTCCGACAGCGCCATCGCCACGGGGCTTGACCGCGCGCGGCAGGCGGGCGCGCGTGTCGTCAACATCTCGCTCGGCGGCGATACGGCGTCGTCGACGCTAGCCTCGGCGATCGACCGCGCGACCGCGGCGGGGGTGATCGTGGTGATATCCGCCGGCAATGACGGCGGCGCCAATCCAGATGCCTTCACCAGCGCGGCGACCAACGCGGCAATTTCGCGCGGGTTGGTGATCATCGCGGGTTCGGTGAATGCCAGCGACAAGATTTCCAGCTTCTCGAACCGCGCCGGCTCCTCCGCCGCCGTCTATCTGGCGGCGGTAGGCGAGGGCGTGCGCGCGCCCGATGCGAACAACACCGCCTATATCTGGTCCGGCACGTCTTTCTCGGCGCCGCAGATAACCGGCGCCATCGCATTGCTCGCCCAAGCCTTCCCGAACCTGACCGGCAAGCAGATCGTCGACCTGCTTTACGCGACCGCGCGCGACGTGGGCGATCCCGGCGTGGACGCGATTTATGGCCGCGGCGTGCTCGATCTCACCCGCGCCTTCCAGCCGGTGGGCAGCATGTCGGTTGCAGGCACCGGCGCAGTGATCTCACCGACGATCAACGGCACGCTGAGCGGGCCGATGGGCGATGCCAGCCAGGGCGCGCTCAGCATGGCGGCGCTCGATTCCTTCGGGCGCGCTTATACGACCACGATCAACCGCAGCTTCCAGCGCCAGAGCCTGTCGCGCAACCTGCCGGCGCTGATGGCGACGCGCGATCGCAGCTTCTCGGTCGGCGGCGATCAGATGCGCGTCGCCGTATCGCTCGTCCCCTCGGCCGACTCAGTCCGGATCGAGCGGCTCGGCATCACCAGCCGCGACGCGGGCGTGGCGCGCATGTTGGCGACGACGGTAAGTGGCCGGCTGGGCGCCAAGGCACAGTTCGCCTTCGGCGCCTCCCAGACCGGCAACGTCCTCACCGCGCAGCTGGCGGGTCGCGACGACCCCGCCTTCCTGATCGCGCGCGATCCGTTGAGCAATGCCGGCTTCGATACCGACGTCGGCGGATCGGCGGCGGTGCGCCAGGCACTCGGCCCCTGGGGGCTGACGATCGCCAGCGAAGTCGGCGACGTACTCAGCCAGCGGGCAGGCGACGCGGCGGCTTTGCAGGCGCGCTGGCTGCGTTTCGGCTATGGCCGCAGCACGGTAGCGATCGATCGCCGCTTTGGCGGGCTCAACGCCAGCGTCGGCGTCACCCGGCTGTCGGAGGACAATACCGTGCTGGGAGCGCGGTTCAGCGCGGGGCTGGGCGCGGCGCGGGCAAGCAGCCTCTTCGCCGATCTGGGCGTTCGCTGGGATATCGGCCTGGGCCTCAGCCTCGGCGGGTCGCTCCGCCAGGGCTGGACCAACGTCCGGTTGCGCGAGGGCATCCAGGGCTCCGGTCTCATCCGCACCAACGCCTGGGCGGCGGACATCGGCAGGGACGGGCTGTTCGGCAGCGACTCGATCGGCCTGCGGGTCGCCCAGCCGCTGCGGGTGGCGCGCGGTGGCATCGGCCTCACCCTGCCGCAGGGCTGGGACTATGAAACGCTGAGCGTGACCAGCTGGAACAGCCAGCGGATCAACCTCGCGCCCCTCGGCCGCGAGATCGATTACGAACTCCGCTATCACTGGCGTTTCGCCGATGGCGATGTGAGCAGCAACCTGTTCCTCCGCCGCCAGCCGGGCAACATTGCCGCGATGCCGAGCGATCTGGGCGGCGCGGTGCGGCTGAGTTTGGGCTTCTGACGGCTTCCCCTGACGGCGGCGCGCCTGTAGGGCGGGTGCGCTGCCAGGGGAGACGGTATGATCGAGATCGCCAGCGCGCGGCTGACCGCCGCGATCAACCCGCACGGGGCCGAGCTGTCGTCGCTGCGCGATCCCGCCGGGCGCGAGTTGATGACCGACGGCGACCCTGCCTTCTGGTCGGGCCGGGCGCCGCTGCTGTTCCCTATCGTAGGGCGGCTGGTCGGCGACCGCTATCGGCTGGACGGCAAGGACTATAGCCTGCCGCAGCATGGCTTCGCGCGACGTCGCGACTTCGCCTTGATCGAACACGGCCCGGATCGCGCGATCTTCCGGCTGGAGGACGATGCCGAGACCCGCGCGGTCTATCCCTTCGCCTTCACGCTCGATGCGAGCTATCGGCTGGAAGACAAGACGCTGTGGATCGAGATCGCGGTAACCAATCGCGACACGCGCGACATGCCCGCCAGCTTCGGCTTCCACCCGGCCTTCGCGTGGCCGCTGCCCTATGGGCATCCGCGTGCCGACCACCGGATCCTGTTCGATGAACCGGAATTCTCGTCGCTCCGCTACATCGGCGAAGGCGGCATCGCGCCGGACCGCCGGACCAGCCCGGTGGAAGGGCAGACGCTGCCACTCTCCGACGACCTGTTCACCGCCGACGCGCTGATCTGGGACCAGCTCGCCAGCCGCGGGCTGCTGTACGGCGCCGAGGACGGGCCGCAGCTGCGCATCCGCTTCCCCGATACCGGCCTGCTCGGCATCTGGACCAAGCCGGGCGCGCGCTTCGTCTGCGTCGAGCCCTGGTGGGGCATGGCCGATCCGGCGGGCTTCGACGGCGAGATTTGGGACAAGCCCGGCATCCAGCGGCTGGCCCCCGGCGAGACGCGGCGCTTCGCGATGGATGTCACGCTTCTAGATTGAGTCGGCGTTGCAGGATTACGTCCAAGGGCGTATCTTCACGACATGGCGCAGGACGTCGATCTCGGCCCGGAACTGGAAAAGCTCGTGGCCGATCTCGTCGCCAGCGGCCGTTTCGCCTCGCGGCATGCGCTGTTGGAGGAAGGCGCCCGCCTCGTCGTCAAATACAGCCGGCAGCTGGACGCGCTTGAAGCCGCGATCGAGGCCGGGATTGCCGATGAAGAAGCGGGCCGACTTCTCGACACCGACGAACTGGTCGACCATCTGCATCGCCAGCTGAGCAAACGCTCCGCAGCATGATCCTTCGATGGTCGCAGACCGCGCGGGACGATCTGACCGACATCCTTCTCCATATTGCTGCTGACGATCCGGCGACGGCGCTGCGCTTCATCGACGGGCTCACCGCAGTGGGCGAAGCCTTGCTCGATGTGCCACGTGGCTATCCGTTGGTGGATGGTATCCGCGCCAAGGACATTCGGCGGCGCAGCTACCGCGGCTATGGCCTGTACTACCGCGTGACGGGCGAGCGGCTGACTGTCCTCCGCGTCCTGCACGGCGCGCGGGATGTCCACTCGCTGCTGGATAAAAACCCCGCCACCGACTAAGGCGTCGCGATTCTCCCTCCGTTCGAAGCACCCGCATGTCCCCCTCCGATCGTCGTACGTTCGCCATCATCTCGCACCCGGACGCGGGCAAGACCACGCTCACAGAAAAGCTGCTGCTGTTCGGTGGCGCGATCCACCTTGCCGGCGAAGTGAAGGCGCGCGGCCAGGCGCGGCGTGCGCGCTCGGACTGGATGAAGATCGAGCAGCAGCGCGGCATTTCGGTCACCAGCTCGGTGATGACCTTCGAGCGGCAGGGCGTGACGTTCAACCTGCTCGACACGCCGGGCCACGAGGACTTCTCGGAAGACACCTACCGCACGCTGACCGCCGTGGATTCCGCGGTGATGGTGATCGACGTCGCCAAGGGCATCGAGAGCCAGACGCGCAAGCTGTTCGAGGTTTGCCGGTTGCGCAACGTGCCGATCATCACCTTCGTCAACAAGGTCGATCGCGAGGGCCGCGAGGTGTTCGCGACGCTGGACGAAGTGGCCGAGCTGCTCCAGCTCGACGTGGTGCCGATGACCTGGCCGGTGGGCATGGGCGGCACCTTCGAGGGCATCTTCGATCTCGCCACCAACCGCCTGCTGCTGCCCGAGGGCGACAGCCGCGAGTTCCAGGGCAAGGTGATCCAGACCAGCGGCGTCGACGATCCGCAGCTTGACGCAATCGTCTCGCCCGCGAACCTCGCCAAGCTGCGCGAGGATGTCGAGCTGGCCCAGGCCGGCTATGCGACGTTCGACGGCGAGGCCTTTCGCAATGGCGACATGACGCCCGTCTATTTCGGCTCGGCGCTGAAGGAGTTCGGCGTGGATTCGCTGATCGCCGCGATCGCCGAGTTCGCCCCGCCGCCGCACGCGCTGCCGGCCGAGCCCGAACCCGTCGAGCCGACCCGTGACGAAGTCACCGGCTTCGTGTTCAAGGTCCAGGCCAACATGGACCCCAACCACCGCGACCGCATCGCGTTCATGCGGCTGGTCTCGGGCACCTTCAAGCGCGGCATGAAGCTGACGCCGACCGGCCATGGCAAGCCGATCGCGATCCACTCGCCGATCCTGTTCTTCGCCCGCGAGCGCGAACTGGCCGACGAGGCGTTTCCGGGCGACATCATCGGCATCCCCAACCACGGCACGCTGCGGGTGGGCGACACGCTGTCTGAGCGGGCGGGGGTGCGGTTCACCGGGCTGCCCAATTTCGCGCCGGAAATCCTGCGCCGCGTCGCGCTCAAGGACCCGACCAAGACCAAGCAGCTCCGCAAGGCACTGGACGATCTGTCCGAGGAGGGCGTGATCCAGGTCTTCTATCCGGAGATCGGATCGAACTGGATTATCGGCGTGGTCGGCCAGCTGCAGCTCGACGTGCTGCTCAGCCGGCTCGAGGCGGAATATAAGGTGGGCGCGGTGCTCGAGCCTTCGCCCTATGACACCGCGCGTTGGATTTCGTCCGAGGACCCGGCCGCGCTCAAGGAGTTCCTGGACCTCAACCGCGGCGCGCTCGCCAAGGATCGCGACGGCAATCCCGTCTTCCTGGCCAAGTCGGCCTGGGAAGTCGGCTATATCGCCGAGCGCTACAACAAGGTGAAGTTCGCGGCGACGCGCGAGCGGTAATCAGGCCGCTGCGCGCTGCTGCTCGCGGCCGCGCTCGCCGAGGCCACTGGCGATCCAGTCGCGGATGCGCTCGGCGCGGCCGCGATCGGCTTCGAACTTGGCGAGCAGCTCCTCAGCGCCGCCGGTGTCCGTACCGGCGGCACGCATCATGGCGAGGACTTCCTGCTGGGCGGCAATGTGACGCTCGGCGAGCACCACATTCTTCTCGGCTTTGACGAGGTCGGTCGGGGTATAGCTCATGTGGTTATTATAGAAGTAACCACGCAAAAGCGGGAATCGCGCGGCTATTCGACCCAGTCCGCCGCCAGCCGCTTGCTCGCCAGCGCCATCAGGATGCCGGCGACGAGGTACAGGCCGAGGCCCGCCGCGATCGCGTAGCGCAGGCCGTCCGCCGCTCCGTATGCGGGCGTCAGCTGCTTGGAGAGCAGGCCGATCACCCAGCTGCCCAGCCCCAGCCCGATCAGGTTGTTGATCAGCAGGAACGAGGCCGAAGCAGTGGCGCGCATCTGTGGCGGCACGAGGTGCTGGACGGCGGTGAGCACCGGTCCGAGCCAGACATAGACCAAGGCCTGCGGCACCAGGAACAGCAGGAACGCCGCCTGCCAGCTCTGCGCGAGCACGCCTGCGACGAACAACGGCAGGCCGAGAACGTAGCAGATCGCCGGCGCCAGCGCGTACCATTTGCGATCCCGGCGCCCCAGCCGGTCGCCGAGCCAGCCGCCAAGCAGGATGCCCGCGACGCCGCCGGTCAGCGCCAGCCCGCCGAAGAACTGGCCGACCTGCGCCAGGTTGAGCTGGAAGCTGCGCAGGATCAGGCTCGGCAGCCAGAAGGCGACGCCGTAGCCGCACATCGATCCCGCAGCCGCGCCGAAGGCGAGCAGCCAGAAGCTCGGCTTGGCGGAGAGGATGCCGAAGACGCGGGACAGCGGCACTTGGTCCTTGGCGGGCGCGGCGCGCGGCGGATCGCGGACGATCCACTTGAACGGCAAGGCGATCAGCAGCCCGAGCAGCCCGACGACGAGGAAGGCGGTGCGCCACTCCACCGTCTGCGCGATATAGCCGCCGAGGAGGGCGCCGCCGGCCGAACCTAGCGGAATGCCCAGCGAATAGATCGACAGCGCGCGCGACCGGCGCTCGGCCGGATAGGCCTCGGCGATCAGCGCATAGCTGGGCGCCACCCCGCCCGCTTCGCCGACGCCGACGCCCAGCCGGAAGAGGAACATGCTCGTGAAATGCTGCGCCGTGCCGCACAGCGCGGTGAAGGCGCTCCAGATGCCGAGCGAGACGGCGATCACCCAGCTGCGGCTGGTGCGGTCCGCCAGCATCGCCAGCGGGATGGCGAGCGTCGAATAGAGCAGCGCGAAGGCGAAGCCGCCCAGCATGCCGAGCTGCCCGTCGTCGAGCCCCAGGTCCGCCTTCACCGGCTGGGCGAGGATCGAGAGGATCTGCCGGTCGAGGAAGTTGAAGATATAGACCAGCAGCAGCATCGCGAGGACGAGGCCGCGCGGCGTGGTGGGACGGGTGGGGTGCGGGGGCATGGTGGGTCCTTTGTGCGGGGCAAGCTCGAAAAGTGCTAGTGCGTTGCTTGCGGTCACCCTCACCCTTCCGCCGCTACGCGGCTCCCTCCCTCTCCCTTGGAACGGAGAGGGATTCCGGCGCCCTCTCTCTTCCAAGGGAGAGGGAGGGGACCCGCCGCCGTAGGCGGTGGGGAGGGTGAGGGTGATTGTCGTCCCCTAGAACTTCACCGTCCCCGTCACGAACACCTGCCGCGGATTGCCGTAATAGCCGGTCAGCACGCCCTCGGTCCCCAGCGTCGGCACATAGGCCCCCGCCGGCGTCCGCAGGAAATCGCCCGTGTCCGGGTTCTGTGCGAGGAAGTTGTAGCCCGAGACGATGTAGCGCTTGTCGAACAGGTTGCGGCCATGCACCCCGATCGAGAACATCTTGTTGATGTCCCAGTTCACATTCGCGTCGAACAGCGTGAAGCCCGGCTGGTCGAGCATCGGCGTGCGCAGCTCGAACTGCTGCGAGGCGCTGCGGTACGAGGCAGTGAAGCTCGCCGCCACCTGGCCGTCGCTGCCGACCGGCACCGAATAGCCGATCGTGCCGCTGGCGGTCCAATCCGGCGTGTTCTGGATGCGGCGGCGGCTCGCGACGTCGATCCCGCGCGAATCGATGAAGCGCTTGTACCGTGCATCGAGATAGCCGACCGACCAGTTGAGGTTGAGCGTGCCGCCCGGGGTCACCAGATCGCGCGCGGCGATCAGATTGCCCTCGAACTCCACACCGCGCATCCGCGCCTTGCCGGCATTGGTGGTGATGCCGATGAAGGTCTGCTGGCCGTTGATGGTGGTGCCGATCGAACCCGGCACCTGCACGTCGGTGTAGTCGGCATGGAAGGCGGCGAGCGCGAAGGTCAGCCGGCGATCGAACAGCGCCGCCTTGTAGCCGAGCTCGTAGCTGCTCACCGTCTCGGGATCGAACGACATGAAGTCATAGACCTGTGCGGGCGTGCACGGCGTGCCGCTCGGCGTACGGCAGGCGCTGGTCTGGCCGCGCGGATCGAAGCCGCCGCCCTTGAAGCCCTTCGACCAGCTTGCATAGAGCGTGTGGTCCCGGCTCGGCTTGAAGCTGATCGAGGCGCGCGGGGTGAACTTCTTGAAATCGGCGCTGCCGCGGAAATCCGAAGTGGTGACGGCAAGGACGCCGGTGCCGCCGAAATAGGGCGAGCCGCCGCCGAGATAGGTCTGGCGCAGCACGCGCGACTGGCGCTGGTCCCAGGTGTAGCGCCCACCCGCCGAGATGCTGAACATCGGGGTGAGATCGTAGGTGAAGTCGCCGAACACCGCGACGGTATCGGTGTTCACGTCGCCGAAGGTCAGCGCGGTCACCCCGCCGGGCAGCCGCACGTCGAACACGGTGCGCGCCTTGGCATCGAGATAATAGACGCCGAGCAGGCCCGAGAGTCCGCCGGTATCCACCAGCAGCTGCGCTTCCTGGCTGAACTGCTTGTTGTTGTAGAAAGCCGGCACGTCGACCTGCACCGACGGCAGCGCGTCGAAGTCGATCGGCGTGGCGCTGTCGTCCTTGCGATAGGCAGTGATCGATCGGAAGGTCAGCCAGTCGGCCGGGCGCAGCTCGGCGAGGCCGGTCACGCCCCAGGCCTTCACATCCTGGCGCGGGGTGACGAGCCCGCCCTGCGAATCAAACTTGTCGACCAGCACCGGCGTGCCGCTGACGATGCCGGGGATCAGCCGGTGGCCGCCGCGGCTGTTGCTCTTGTCATGGGTATAGTCGCCGGAGACGCGGAAGAAGGCGCCGCTGCTCGGTTCGTACTCGATCGTGCCGCGGGCGGCCCACAGGTCCTTGTTGTAATTGTCCTGCCCCGTGGTGAGGTTGGTGCCGAAGCCGCCGCGGCTCAGCCGCGCGCCGGCGGCGCCGATCTTGAGGCCAGTGTCGCCGATCGGCGCGCTGGCGCTCACCACCAGATCGGCCTGATTGTAGCTGCCATAGCTGCCGCGCAGCTGGAGCGTCGGGTCGGCGCCGATCCGCTTGGTGACGTATTTCACCGCGCCGCCGATCGTGTTGCGGCCATAGAGCGTGCCCTGCGGCCCGCGCAGCACCTCGATCCGCTCGACGTCGTAGATGTCGAGCACCGCCGCCTGCGGGCGGTTCAGGTACACATCGTCGAGATAGAGCCCCACGCCCGCCTCGAACCCGGCGACCGGATCCTGCTGGCCGACGCCGCGGATAAAGGCGGACAGCGTGTTGTTGGTGCCGCGCGAGACCTCGAGCGAGACGTTCGGGGCGGACTGCGCGATGTCGGTAATGTCGAGCGCGCCCTGCGCGTTCAGCTGCGCGCCGCTGATCGCGGTGACGGCGATCGGTACGTCGATCAGGCTTTCGGCGCGGCGGCGGGCGGTGACGATGATCTCGCCGTCCTGCTGCTGCTGGGCGATTTCGGTGGTCTGGCCGGCGGCTTCGCTGTCCTGGGCGAAGGCGGGCGTGGCGGCGAGCAATGCGGCGCTCGCGAGCAGGACGATACGAACGGAATCGTGCCGTGACATGGTAATCCTCCCCTGGTGCAACCCATCTTTGAACGCGGGTTGTAAGCCGTTGCGCGAAGCTATACTGAAACCTGAACCGGGTTTCAACTTGGGATGTGAAGGGGAGGCGGAGCATGGCGGGCGAGCGTGGCATTCTAGCCACTTCCGGAGCCGTAGCGGGTGAAGCTGCCAGCGATAACAAGGTTCCGCGCACCGAGCGCGGCCGCCGGACGTTGCGCGCAATCCTCGATGCCGCCGCGGCGGAGTTCGGCGAGAAGGGCTTCCACGAAGGCTCGATCAGCGGGATCACCCGGCGGGCCGGCGTCGCGCTAGGCAGCTTCTACACCTATTTCGATTCGAAGGACGCGGTGTTCCGGGCGCTGGTCCGCGACATGAGCGACCAGGTGCGCGAGCATGTCGGCCCGGCGCTCCGCGGCGCACGCGACCAGATCGATGCCGAACGGGCGGCGCTGCTCGCCTTCATCCGCTTCGCGCGCACGCACAAGGAGATTTACCGAATCGTGGACGAGGCCGAGTTCGTCGACCCCGCGAGCTTCCGCCACCATTATGCCAGCACCGCCGATCGCATCGCCGCCCGCCTGCGTGCCGCCGCCGAGCGCGGCGAGGTGCGCGAGGATGTGAGCGAGATCCACGCCTGGGCGATCATGGGGATGAACGTGTTCCTCGGCCTGCGCTACAGCGTGTGGGACGAGGGCACGCCGCCCGAGGCGATCGCCGACGTGGTGGCGCAGCTGCTGGCACGGGGGATCGGCACCGGCCGCTAGCGGCTTGCAACGCCACGTCGCGATGCTAGCGTGTGTTATATGAGTAACGCACAAGGTTCCGGGCGGTTTACTTTCCGTCTGGCCGGCATCGGGCTGGCGTTCGCCGCGGCGGTCCACCTCGCCGCCTATGCAGCCGGTCCGGCATGGATGGCCTGGCTTGGCGCGCCGCCGATCGTGCTTGCCTCGCGCGCCGCGGGGACGTGGCTCGCGCCGGTCGGGACGATGTTGATCGCGGGACTGCTGCTGGGGCTGGCCGCCCTGTGTCGAGTGCCGCCACGCGGGCGACTGCACCGCGCGGCGCTGGCGGGGATCGCCGGCCTCTTCGTCCTTCGCGGGCTGCTGGTGCTGCCATATTGGGCGGGGCTGCGCGACCTGCGCACGCCGATCGGCCGCTTCGTGATCCTTGGCGATTCGTTTGCCGCCGGCTCGCTCCTCGTGCTGGCGATCGGCCTGCTGCTGGCGGGCGGGCTGGTCGCCACCCGCCGACAGCCCCTTACTTCTTCGCGAGCAGCTCCTTGAGGCCGGCCAGCGCCTTGGTCGGCCCGGCTTCCTCCTCGCTCTTCACCCCGGCTTCGCGCAGCACCTCGGCGGCACGCGGGCTGCGCGGATAGGGATCGAGCTCGAGCGCCATCGTCTCGGCCGCGGCCTCGCCCAGGTCGATCGTGCCGCCCGAATAGAAGACGGTGTCGCACTCGTCCTCGGTCAGCTCCACCTCGTCCTCGCCGGTGGTGGCGGGCTCGGGGACGAAGCGGATGGCGAAATCCTGCTCGACCTTGGCGGGCAGCGGATCGCCGGTGACGACGCAGGCCTGCGTCAGCCGCGCGGACAGATGCCCGCGCGCGACCACCCCCTGCGCATCGCGGCGTAGATGGTAGACGGCCTCCAGTTTCTCGATCGTCTTGAGGCCGAAGCGGGTGCTGAGCGCAGCGCGCTCGGCTTCGTTCGCGGTGATCTGGACGTCGCTTTCGCCGGCACCGATCTGGTCGAGCCGGTGGGGGCGGGGAAATTCTACATCGGTCATTCGGGAAGCTCTCCTGCGATTACCCGCGCCAGCGGCAATGCCGCCAGCGCATCGCGAAAGGCGCGCAGCCGCGCCTCGACATGGGTGACGGCGGCGGGCGCGGGGGCCTCGCCGCGATAGAGGTTGCGGACCAGCGCCGGGCCGAGGTCGCCCTCGGCAAGCCCGCTGCGATAGGCGCCGAGCCGGCCGCCGAGCATGCCCATCATCCGGCCGACATGCTTGCCGACGATGATGTCGCCGATGCCGATCTCGCGCAGCTGGCCGTCCATATCGTCGATGAAGCACTCCGCGACCGCAGTGCTGGTCGGGATGCCGGCAGGCGCTTCCTCCAGCCGAAGCAGTACGATGCACAGCACCGCCGCGATCATGTCGAACCGGCCGTCGACCGTGTCCGGCACCGCGCCGGCGGTGTACCAGTGCGGCGCACGGCCGCGCGCGACCACGCCCGCATAGAGCTGCGGGGCGGTGCCGCGATGGGGCTTGCCGAAGAGCCGCTGGAGCATTCGCATCGCCGTTGTTCGTGCCTTCCTTGGGTGCGACCTTGTTTGGCCGCATTTTGCCGCATATTGAGGCCTTCGGCCCGCGATGCAATCCGGGGGCCGCTCGTGTTTGCCTGGAGATCCTGATGTCGCTTCCCGTTCGCACGCTCGGCACCGCCGCGTTGTTGGTCGTGCTCGGCACCACCGCCTGTACGCCGGTGCGGACGCATCAGGGCTATGTCGTCGATCACGACCTGGTCGCCTCGGTGCAGCCGGGCATAGATACGCGCGATTCGGTGATGCAGACGCTCGGTCATCCGAGCTTCACCAGCCAGTTCAACGAAGGCGAGTGGTTCTACGTCGCCCGCGACAGCAGCAACTTCGCGTTCCGAAACCCCAAGGTGAAGACGCAGACGACGTTGCGCATCCGCTTTGACCAGGCGGGCAACGTGACGTCGATCGACCAGACCGGCGTCGAGCTGGCCGCTTCGATCGATCCCTATGGCAAGACCACCCCGACGCTGGGCCGCCGCCGCAGCTTCTTTTCCGATCTGTTCGGCAATATCGGTACCGTCGGCGCGCCGGGTGCCGGCCCGGGTGGCGGCGGCAACACCGGCCCCTAAGTTGCTTTCAATCGGCTGACTGAACCGTTCGCGCAACGTTCAGCGATGCTTGACCATAGATGTTCGCAAGCCGGGCTTCGGACCGGCGGGTTCGATCAGGATGGAGAAGCATATGAAGAAGCTCGTTCCCATCGCCCTGCTGACGGCGATCGCGGCTCCCGCGATGCTGGTGCCCGCGGGCGCCATGGCGCAATCGCGCGCCGAGCTGCGCGACGATCGCCGCGACATTCGTGACGCCCAGCAGGACTTGCGCCGCGCCCAATGGTCGGGCGATCCGCGCCGTGTCCAGCAGGAACGCCGCGACCTGCGCGAGGCGCATCGTGAATATCGAGAGGATCTGCGCGACCGCGACCGCCGCTGGGCCGACAATGACTGGCGCAGCTGGCGTGACCACAATCGCGGGCTCTATGCCCGCGGCGAGTGGCGGGCGCCGTTCCGGTATAATCGCTTCCAGCCGGGGGCGCGGATCGGTGCCGCCTATTACGGACCGCGCTATGTCATCGGCGATCCCTGGCGCTATCACCTGCCACGGCCCGGATACAGCCAGCAGTGGGTACGCCACTATGACGACGTACTGCTGGTCGATACGCGGCGCGGCAGCGTGATACGGGTAGTCCCGGGTTTCTATCGCTGACAAAAAACGGCCGCATCGACTCTGTCGATGCGGCCGGTTCCAAGTTGCGGGTTATCCCAGGGAACTGTTGCCTCGCGAGAACGTCGGCGATCTCCGGTGGTTCCGTGAAAATACCGCCGGAATGGTTCAATCTTCCAGCAAACGCGCCTATCGCGTCGTGATTTACGGCCGTCTTCTACGCGGTTCCTGAAACGTTCAGGTTGCTCTAGCTGCCTTTCCTCGCAACTATGCGGGTATCCGAATCGGATGCATAACCCGGGGGGGGGAATGCGAATGGTGCTGAGTATCCTTGATGCTGCGACGCACGAGCTGACCCTATTCGCTGCCATATTTCTTGCGATCGGCGGGATCGACGATTGTATCGTCGATGCACTTTTTCTTGTCCTTTGCATAACAAGACGTGCCGATGCCCGGAAGTCGATTGTCGAGATACCCGATGAGGCTGCAGGTTGCCGGTTCGCCATCTTCGTGCCGGCCTGGGACGAGTCTGCGGTAATCGCATCGATGCTGCGTGCGATGCTCGCACGCTGGCGGGGGGGGGCATACCGCATCTATGTCGGCACCTACCCCAATGATCCGGCAACGATCGCAGCAGTGCTTTCGCTCGGTGCGGACGATTCGCGCGTGCGCCTGGTGATCGGCGGGCGACCGGGGCCGACGACCAAGGCGGATTGTCTCAACGTGCTATGGGCGGCGCTGACGCGGGACGAGGCAGCCGAGGGGGAGCGCTTTACGGCAGTCGTGCTGCACGACGCCGAGGACGTGGTGCACCCGCGCGAGCTCGACGTGTATGCCGGATGGATCGGCACGCACGCCGCGGTTCAGCTGCCGGTGGCGCCGCTCTGCCAGCCGGGATCGCGCCTGGTGTCGGGCCACTATCTAGACGAGTTCGCCCAGTCGCATGGCGCGACGTTGCTGGTGCGACAGATGCTGGGCGCCAGCATGCCGCTTGCCGGTGTGGGATGCGCGATCCGCTGCGACGTGCTGCGCCGGATCGCCGATATACGCGGCGCCCCGTTCGACGCGACGAGCCTCACCGAGGATTACGAACTCGGTCTGCACCTGCGTGCGCTGGGTAGCCGCTGCGCCTTTGTTCGCGCGGCCGAATGTCCTGGCGGCCCCCCCGTGGCCGTTCGCGCCTATTTTCCGGCCAGCGTCTCGGCGGCGGTGCGGCAAAAGGCGCGCTGGATGGCCGGCATCGCGCTAGCGGGATGGGATCGCACCGGCTGGGGGCTGCCGTGGGACGTTGGCGACCATTGGATGCGGATGCGCGACCGCCGCGTCACGCTCGCGATGCCGGTGCTCGCCATCGCCTATGCTGCGCTGCTCTGCTGGGGGCTCTCGGCGCTCTGCCATGTGCTGATCGGCGACGCGCCTTCCGCGCAAGACCCTTTGCTCGCATGGCTGGTGGCACTCAACCTGGCGTTGCTCGGCTGGCGACTGGTGATGCGTACCGCGCTCGTCGTGCGCCTCCACGGCTGGCGCGAGGGCTGCTGGGCGACGCCGCGGATGATGGTCGGCAATTACATCGATCTGCTCGCCGCACGACGCGCGTTGTGGATGTACGTCCGCTTGCTCGCCGGCGGCCCGTTGCGCTGGGAAAAGACCGCGCACCAGTTTCCCGGTACATCGTTCGATCCGCAAATGGCCGCCGCATGAACCGCAGGGGCCGCGGTCGGCCGCTGCGGTTCGTCGGCGTTGTGGGGCTGGGGTGGATCGGACTGCGGTGCGTGTTGTTGTGGCCGCCGGTTGCAAACATGGCATCGGTAGCGACTCCGCGGCCGCCAAATCGCGCGGTACCTGCGGCGCCCCCGATGCAGCGGGTCATTGCGTTCGATCCCGCCCGGGTCGTGATGCGCCTCCGGCCGAGGCGGACGGCGCTGCCGCATTTCGCCGCGCCGGTTGTCGGACGACGTGCAACGTCGTCGCCCGTTTTAGTTACCAGAGGCGCCTCGGCGCCGGCCCTAGGCACCCAGGGTGCGGGGATGGTATCGATGACGGCGCCGGCGCAGGCCTTTCCCGGGCTGCGCTCGGACTTGCCGGTGCGCACGGCATCACGCCGGTGGAGCGGCAGCGCCTGGCTGGCGCTGCGCGCCGGCCAAGGCATCGGCGTGGCGCCGGCGGCAGGCCAACTTGGTGGCAGCCAATATGGCGTGCGCGTGGTGCGAGCGCTCGACGCGCGGGGCAGGCTGGCGGCGGTCGGACGCCTTGCCGAGCCCCTGCGCGGGCGGGGGGCGGAAGTCTCGCTCGGGTTCGAGTGGGGGCCGGCCCGCCTCCCGCTGCGGCTGGCCGTCGAACAGCGGTTCGGCCTGGACGGCATCCAGGGCGGGCCGGGGCTGGGCGTGGTGACCGGGCTATACCGCGACCTCGCAGGCATGCGTATCGAGGCTTATGGTCAGGCTGGCGGAATCCTCCGCACGCGGCTGGAGCCCTATGCCGATGGCGCGCTGCGGCTGACCCGCACCGTTGCTGCGCAACGCGCGACAATGCTGTCGGCCGGGGTCGGCGGCTGGGGCGCCGCACAGCGTGGCGTGCAGCGGCTCGATATCGGCCCCACCTTGGTCGCCAGCGTGCCGATCGGTGCGCTGCAAACGCGCATCGCGCTCGATTGGCGGCAGCGGATCGCCGGCAACGCGCGCCCAGGCTCGGGCGTCGCGCTTACGCTGGGCAGCGATTTCTGAGGCCTACGTCCCGCGAAACCTCACCTTCGCCCTTTCGCATGCCCGCACAAACCGGCTAGGCCTAGGGTCGCATGGATCTGTACCTTCCCATCGCCAACCTTTCGGTGAACGCGCTTGTGATCGTGGCGCTGGGGCTGGGCGTGGGGCTGCTTTCGGGCATGTTCGGCGTTGGCGGCGGCTTCCTCACCACGCCGCTGCTGATCTTCTACGGCATTCCGCCCACCGTGGCGGCGGCCTCGGCGGCAAGCCAGGTGACCGGCGCCAGCGTCTCCGGCGTGTTCGCGCATTTCCGGCGCAAGGGTGTCGACGTGCAGATGGGCGCGGTGCTTGTCACCGGCGGCATTCTCGGCAGCCTGCTCGGTGCCTGGTTTTTCAAGCTGCTGCAGGCAAGCGGCCAGATCGACGTGGTGATCGGCGTGCTCTACGTCGTGCTGCTCGGATCGATCGGCGGGCTGATGGCCAAGGAATCGGTCGGCGCGATCCGCGTCTCGCGCGGCGCGCGGCCGGCCAAGGCGCGCAAGCGGCGACACCATCCGCTGGTCGCGGCGCTGCCGTTCCGCTGGCGCTTCTACGCCTCGGGCCTCTACATTTCGCCGCTGGCGCCGCTGCTCCTCGGCGTGTTCACCGGCGTGCTGACCATGCTGCTCGGCGTAGGCGGCGGGTTCATCCTGGTACCGGCGATGCTGTATATCCTCGGCATGGGTACGCAGACCGTGGTCGGCACCTCGCTGTTCCAGACGCTGTTCACCACCGCGGTGGCGACGATGGTCCACGCGACGACGACCAAGGCGGTCGACATCGTTCTGGCGATCCTGCTGCTGCTCGGCTCGGTCGTCGGCGCGCAGCTCGGCGCGCGCTTCGCCGCCAAGGCAAAGCCCGAATACCTGCGGCTGCTGCTCGCGGTGATCGTGCTGCTGGTCGCGGCGCGAATGCTGGCGGGTCTCGCCTGGCGGCCCGACGAGATCTATTCGGTCGGCGCCGCGTGAAACGGGCGGGCGCGCTCGTGCTGCTCGCCCCGCTGCTGATGGGGCAGGCCAAGCCCGAGCTGGTGCCCGACGTCTCGCAGCGCGACATCGAGATCGCCTACAGCTTCACCGGTGCCGAGCTGCTGCTGTTCGGCGCGATCCTCTATCCCGGTGGCCGCGCACCGGGCGAGGGCGAGCGGCCGGCGGACATCGTCGTGGTGATCAAGGGGCCCACCGAATCGGTGGTGGTCCGCGAGAAATCGAAGGTCGCGGGCATCTGGGTCAATGCCGAGCAGATGCGCTATCGTTCGGCGCCGAGCTTCTACGCGATGGCCTCGTCGCGGCCGATCCGCCAGCTCGTCGACGAGCGGACGCGCGCGATCTACGAGTTGGGGCTGGACAGTCTGCAACTCTCCCCCGCGTCGGGCGCCACGCCGCGGATCCAGCAGCGCTTCGATCGCGGGTTCGTCGATCTCAAGCGGCGAAACGGGCTGTTCTACGAGGCGCCGGGGGCCGTGGAGATCACCGGGGGCGTGCTCTATCGTGCGCGGCTCACCATTCCCGCACGCGTGCCTGTGGGGCGCTTCACCGCCGAGACCTTCCTGATCCGCGACGGCCGCGTGCTGGCGGCGGCGGTGCGGCCGATCGAGATCCGCAAGTCCGGCTTCGAGCGCTTCGTCGCGACCAGTGCCGACCGCAACGCGGTCGCCTATGGCTTGGTGGCGGTGGGCGTCTCTTTCTTGTTCGGCTGGGGCGCGGGGGCGCTCTGGCGCCGTTTCTGAGGGCGGACACCCAAAATTTACCCTGACCTGCGCATGGTACCTCGGCCTTTTTGGGGGACGCACGATGGAAGGCCAGTTTCGCGTAGGTGGTTTCGAGAGTGAAGGCGGCGGCGGCAGCATGCCCATGGGACGCATGCCCGGTGGCGCACGCGCCATCGGCGCGGTGTTCGAGATCGCCGGTGCGTCGAGCCAGGTACTGCTCGATCTTGCCGAGCTCGATGCGCTCGCGCGCAGCGCCGATGCTGCGCTCGCCAATGCCGGGCAGGTCGGGGCGCAGGTCAAGATTCGGGTCGGCAATGCCTGGCTGATCGCCAGCATCCGCACCGCGCGGCTCGATGCTTCGGGCGCGCGAGTCACTGCCGCGATCGACTTTCTCGGCGAAGGCGACGAGGAGAAACTGACCGGCAAGCTCTACCGCTTCCGCCGCGGCGTCACCCGCTATCCGACGCCTGGCGCCGAGGTGTTCCCGGTCACCACCGCCGATCTGCGCCAGATCTACGCCGCCGACGACCGCCCGCATATCGAGATCGGCACCGTCTACCCGACCAGGGACATCCGCGCCGCGCTGTACGTCGACGCCATGCTCGGCAAGCATTTCGCGCTGCTCGGCTCGACCGGTACCGGCAAGTCCACCTCCGCGGCGCTGATCCTCCACCGGATCTGCGAGCTCGCGCCGCAGGGCCATGTCGTGATGATCGACCCGCACGGTGAATATGGCAGCGCCTTCCAGCACAATGGCGCGCTGTTCGACGTGTCGAACCTCCAGCTCCCCTATTGGCTGATGAATTTCGAGGAACATTGCGAGGTGTTCCTCACCAGTGAAGGCAGCGATCGGCAGGTGGATGCCGACATTCTCGCCAAGTGCCTGCTCGCAGCACGCGCGAAGAACCGGATCGGGCAGGAAATCGGCAAGCTCACCGTGGATGCGCCGGTGCCCTATCTGCTCTCGGACCTCACCAACGCGCTCACGCTCGAAATGGGCAAGATGGACAAGGCGACGGATACCGCGCCCTATCTCCGCCTCAAGAGCAAGATCGACGAAGTGAAGGCCGACCCGCGCTACGCCTTCATGTTCTCGGGCATGCTGGTGGCGGACACGATGGCGGCATTCCTGTCGCGCATCTTTCGCCTGCCGGGAGACGGCAAACCGATCTCGATCATTGACGTGTCGGGGGTGCCCAACGAGATCACGAGCGTGGTCGTCGCGGTGCTCAGCCGGATGGTATTCGACTATGCGATCTGGTCGCGCGGCGAGGCGAAGCGGCCGGTGCTGCTCGTGTGCGAGGAGGCGCACCGCTATGTGCCCAACGAGCGCGATGCCGATGGCTCGTCGGTGGGGCGGATCCTCAGCCGCATCGCCAAGGAGGGCCGCAAATACGGCGTGTCGCTGGGGCTGATAACGCAGCGGCCGTCGGATCTCGCCGAGGGCGTGCTCTCGCAGTGCGGCACGATCCTGTCGATGCGGCTCAACAACGAGCGCGACCAGGCCTTTGTTCGCGCGGCCATGCCGGAAGGCGCGCGCGGCTTCCTCGACGCGATCCCGGCGCTGCGCAACCGCGAATGCATTGCGGTGGGCGAGGGCGTGGCGACCCCGGTGCGGCTGCTGTTCGACGATCTCGATCCCGCCAAGCGCCCCGCCTCGGACGACCCGCTCTTCTCCGAGCTATGGCGCGAGGTCGGCGGTGAAGAGGCGATGCTGGAGCGGACGATCCGCCGCTGGCGCTCGCAGGGGCGGTAGGACTCCGCCCTTCCACCACCATTGTCATTCCCGCGAAGGCGGGAATCCATTGGCGGAGTCGGTGCCGTTCCTGCTGCCACGGGATGACGCGGGGGTTTGTGACCCCCGCCGTCCGTTATTCGGCAGCTTCCTTCTCGGCGCCGTGACCGACGGGCACCGCCATCAGGCCGTGCAGCCTGGCCTTGAACGCGCCCAGCGCCCCGCCGGCGAGGCGCCGTACCGATGTGAACGACACCGCGCGCGGATTGACCGCCTGGCCGTTGCGGGTCGTCTCGAAATGGAGATGCGGCCCCGTCGACAGGCCCGAATTGCCGCTGCGGCCGATTTGCTGGCCCTTCCGCACCGACTGTCCGGGCCGGACCATCACCTTGCTCAGATGCGCATAGCCGGTGGCGAAGCCGCCGCCATGGTCGATCCGCACCAGATTGCCATAGCCCGAGGCGCCGCCCGCGACGCGCACTACCCCGTCCACCGCGGCGAAGACCGGCGAGCCATAGGGCGCGGCGATGTCGATGCCCTTGTGCATCCGGGTAAAGCCGAGGATCGGGTGCATCCGCATGCCGAAGGCCGAGGAGAAGCGGCCGTTGACCGGCATCGTCATCATGCCGGTCTTGCTGCCGGTGCCGCTGGCATCGAACCATTCGGTCTTGCCGTCGCTCTCCCAGGGGGCGAGCTGGACGCCGTTGGCGCAGCCGGTGACGCCGGCATACATCAGCTGGCCGTACTGGACCTCGCCGGTGGCGGCGCGCGCCTGGCCGAGGATCAGGTCGAACTTGCACGACGATCCCAGCTTGGACACCGACACCCGGCTGGCGAGCGTGCGCAGGAAGGTCTCCACCGCCTTGGCCGGCGCGCCGGCGGCGCGGGCAGCGCGGTAGAGGCTCGATCCGATCAGCCCCTGCACGCGCAGCGGCGTGCGGTCGATCGCGATCGGGATGGACTTGATCGCCAGCGCGGCCCCGGTGCGGACCACTTCGATCCGGCGATCGAAGGCGGCGCGGAAGGCGAGCTTCTCGAGCGGGCGGGGTTGCGATGTGTCGGCCCGGCGGCCGAGCGTCATTTCCAACACGGTGTTGCGCTGGATCTGGCCCAGCGGCATCGCGCCGGAGACCAGATTTGTGACGATACCGGCATCCGCTTCGCCCACGCCCGAGCGTTGCAACACGCCGCGCAGCATCGTGCCGCTGGCGAGCCTCGCCTCATGCTCGATGATCGGGCGCTCGGGGGTGTCGGTAAGCGGCTTGACCAGGCCGGTCGCGGCAACGTGGACGCCCGTGCGCGATCCCTTGGCCAGCGGCGTGATCGCCTGCGCCTGCTGCGCGAGCTCCGCCTCGCCGGTCAGCGGGGCGGGAACGATGCCCGCGATCGGCCGGTCGAAGCCGGGCGACAGCATCCAGGTCGCCGCGCAGAGCGCTGCGCAGGTCGCCGCGCCGCGGAACCAGGCCCGCGAACCGATATCAGCGCCAAGATCGGGTACCAGATCGAGCGTCGCCAGCCGCGTGCCGATCCGGGTGGGGGCAACCGCCGGGATCGCGCGCGCCAGGCCACCGCCGCCGCCGGCAAGGCCCGAGCCATGATCGTCGCGAAAGAACAAGCCGTGCTGCCCCTAAGACCCGATTGCGCGCGGCAAGAAGCGGCGCGTCCATCGAATCACTCTGGAATCACCGGCTTAAAGTCAAATTAAGTTTGCCACCCGGTGGCACCGCACGCGCCAACCCGTGCAACGCGCGCGGCGAAACGGCCGAATCGGGCGCAACCGTCACGAAGTCGTGGAAAAGCGGCGCCAAGGAGTTGCCTAATGCCGCGCGGGCGCCGATCTTGGACTTTGACATGAGCCAGTTCTCCCGTTCGCCCGTCACGGCAGTGCTGGGGCCCACCAATACCGGCAAGACCCACCTCGCCGTCGAGCGGATGTGCGGCCATGCCAGCGGCATGATCGGCTTCCCGCTGCGGCTGCTGGCGCGCGAGGTGTATGACCGGGTCGTCCGGATGAAGGGCCCGACCGAAGTCGCGCTGATCACTGGCGAGGAGAAGATCCTGCCGCCCAAGGCGCGCTGGTTCTGCTGCACGGCGGAGAGCATGCCGCTGGAGCGCGAGACCGCGTTCGTCGCGCTCGACGAGGCGCAGCTCGGTGCCGATCCCGAGCGCGGCCATGTCTTTACCGATCGCCTGCTGCGCGCCCGCGGCCGCGAGGAGACGATGATCCTCGGTTCGGACAGCCTGCGCCCGATGCTCAAGGCGCTGGTGCCCGAGGCGGAGATCGTCGGGCGCCCGCGCTTCTCGACGCTCAGCTATGCGGGGGCGAAGAAGCTCTCGCGCCTGCCGCGCCGCTCGGCGATCGTCGCCTTCTCGGCGGAGGAAGTCTACGCCGTGGCCGAGGCGCTGCGGCGCTTACGCGGCGGCGCGGCGGTGGTGATGGGGGCGCTGTCCCCGCGCACCCGCAACGCCCAGGTGGCGATGTTCCAGGCGGGCGAGGTGGATTATCTCGTCGCCACGGACGCGATCGGCATGGGGCTCAACATGGACGTCCACCATGTCGCCTTCGCCTCGCTTCACAAGTTCGACGGGCGTCGCCAGCGGCGGCTGACCATCGCCGAGATGGCGCAGATCGCCGGCCGCGCGGGGCGCCATCAGAAGGACGGGACGTTTGGCGCGCTCCACGAGGAAGGGCCGAGCGCCTTCACCCCCGAGGAAGTGCTGGCGATCGAGGGGCACCAGGTGCCAAGGCTCGAGCATCTCTACTGGCGCGAGGGTGAGCCCGATTTCGACAGCATCGACGCGCTGATCGCCAGCCTGGAGCGCAAGCCCCGCGCCGAGGTACTGCGTGCGGCGCCCCAGGCGACCGATCTGGCGGTGCTCAAGCGCCTTTCGGAAGAAAGCTGGGTCCGCGATCGCGTCCGGCATCCCCGCATGGTCGCGCGGCTCTGGTCGTCGTGCGGCCTGCCCGATTTCCGAAAGCTCGGCGTTGATCCGCATGCGCGCTTCGTCGGGCGGCTGTTCGGGCACCTCTCCGAAGGCCGCGGACATGTGCCGCACCAATGGTTTGCCGACGAGATCCAGCGGCTCGACAATATGGGCGGCGATGTCGAGACGCTGGCCGGGCGCATCGCCGCGGCGCGCAGCTGGGCCTATATCGCCCATCGTGCGGACTGGCTGGAGCAGCCGGCGCACTGGGCCGAGCGGACCCGGGCGATCGAGGAGAAGCTCTCCGACGCGCTCCACGCCAGCCTCACCCAGCGCTTCGTCGACAAGCGCACCACCGTGCTGCTCCGCCAGATCGGCGCCGATGCCTCGAACCTGCCGGTAACGATCGGGCCCGAGGGCGAGGTGAGCATAGAGGAGCACCCCCTCGGTACGCTGCAGGGCTTCCGCTTCACCGTCGCCGCCGAGGCGCGGGCGGGCGACAAGCGCATGCTGCTCGCCGCCGCGGAAAAACGGCTGGCGGGGGAATATCGCCGGCGCGGTGCGGCACTGGCGGCGGCGCCCGATGCGGACCTGGCGCAGATCGGCACCGCGCTCCACTGGCGCGGGCACGATGTCGCGCTGCTCAAGCCGGGGGCGAATCTGGTGCGCCCGCGCGTGCAACTGGATCGTGCGCTCGACGTGCTCGATCCGCAGACGAAGAGCGCGGTACAGGCGCGGCTCGAGCGCTGGTTTGCCGAGCGCGTCGCGGCCGATCTGCCGGTGCTCGCCAAGCTGGATGCGATCACCCGCGAGGAAGCGGCGGGGGCACCCCTGCGCGCGCTGGCCAATGCGCTGCTGGAACAGGGCGGGCTGCTGCCCCGGCGTGCAGCCGGGTCCATGCTCGAAGCGCTCGATGGGCCCGCCCGGCACCGTCTGCGCAAGATCGGCATGACGATCGGCACGCTCGATATGTTCGCGCCTGCGCTGCTCAAGCCGCGTGCCGCCGCCCGGCGCCGTGCGCTGATGGGGCTGGAGCAGGGGCCACCCGATGCCGCCGTGGTGCTGCCGCGCGAGGGGAGCGGCGCGGATCTCGTCCACGGCTTCCGCCCCTTCGGTGCCCAGGCCGTCCGGGTCGATCTGGTCGAGCGGATCGCGCGCGCGGCGCACGAGGCGCGGCAGGGCCGCAAGCCCTTCGCCCCCGATCCGGCGCTCGCCACCTCGATCGGCCTCAAGCCGGAGACCATCGCGCGGCTGATGGCGCAGATGGGCTTCCGCACCGCACGGGGCGATGGCGATGCGCCGCAGCGCTGGATCTGGCAGGGCCTCACCCCGCTGGCAAAGCCCAAGCCGGTGGCGGTGCCCGGCAATGCCTTCGCGGCGCTGGCGGCCCTCCGCAATGGCTGAGCCTTCGGGGCATGGCCCGGCGATGCGGCTGGATCGATTTCTCTGGTATGTGCGGATCGTGAAGACGCGCAGTGCCGCGCAGGCGCTTTGCGAGAAGGGGCTGCTGCGGATCGACGGCCGCCGGGTGGAACGCTCCGCCGCCTCGGTGCGGGTGGGATCGATTATCGCCTTTCCGATCATGGGCAAGGTACGGGTATTGCGCGTCGCGGTGCTGCCGATACGCCGCGGGCCGCCGGGCGAGGCACGGCTGTGCTATGAGGATCTCGTCACCGATCGGGACGTTCAGCTCCCGGGCCATGATTGACGTGCGCGCCGCACGCGCATAGCAGGGCCCCCGCTTTGATCGTTCGCAACCAAGGACCGTTTCCCCAATGACCTATGTCGTCACCGACGCGTGCATCCGGTGCAAGTACATGGACTGTGTCGAGGTCTGTCCGGTGGACTGTTTCTATGAGGGCGAGAACATGCTCGTCATCAATCCTAGCGAATGCATCGATTGCGGCGTGTGCGAGCCGGAATGCCCGGCCGAGGCGATCCTGCCCGACACCGAGAATGGCCTGGAAAAGTGGCTGGAGCTCAACCGCACCTATTCGGAGCAGTGGCCCAACATCACCACCAAGGGTGAGGCGCCTGCCGATGCCGATGCGATGAAGGGCGAGACCGAAAAGTTCGACAAATATTTCTCGCCGAACCCCGGCTCGGGCGATTGAACGGACTCGGGGCACGTTCGCTCAGGCGTGAGCGATGGCCCCGAAATGGTGCAGGGCGCATGGATTTATGCGCCTTTCGCGTGACCTTTCACTGGTAATTTTATTACGAGCGTGTTAAATAGCGCGGGACGAAGGTAGAAAGACTCGCCTTCGCCCGGAGACGCTAGCGTATGCCCCGTGTTCCCTCGTCCGCCGCGTGTCGCGCGCCTGGGCGGGATCCGCAATCTTACCGGGGCCGGTAATTCACGAAAGGTTCCTCGCACATGGCTGCCAAGGCGCTGTCCTTCGATGTCGGCGATTATGTCGTTTACCCCAAGCACGGCGTGGGCCGTGTGATCGAGCTGCAAAAGCAGGAAATTGCTGGCATGCAGCTCGAGCTTTACGTCCTGCGTTTCGAAAAAGAGAAGATGACGCTCCGCGTGCCGACCAACAAGGCCGAGAGCGTGGGCATGCGCAAGCTTTCCAGCGACAAGACGCTTCGCGAAGCGCTCGATACGCTGAAGGGCAAGCCCAAGGTCAAGCGCACCATGTGGTCGCGCCGCGCCCAGGAATATGAAGCCAAGATCAATTCGGGCGACCTCGTGTCGATCGCCGAAGTGGTCCGCGACCTGTTCCGTGCCGACGACCAGCCCGAGCAGAGCTATTCCGAGCGCCAGATCTTCGAAGGCGCGGCCAGCCGCCTCGCCCGCGAACTGGCGGCGATGGAAGAGATTGACGAACCGGCGGCGCTGGAAAAGATCCTGGACATCCTGCGCAAGGCCGCAGCGATCCACAACAAGGACAAGGTTCCCGCCTGACGACGCGGAAACCCGAAGGGTCGGATCAAAGGGGGGCGGAGCCACGGGCTCGCGCCCCCTTTTCGTTACGGTCGGATTGTGTATTATGATGGCAATACACGATCCGGGAGGTCCCTCATGCGTCCGTTGCTCGTACTCGCTCTGTTGCCCTTTGCCACCGCTTGCCACGCCAGCTGGAGCGACACCAAGGGAACCAAAGTCGAGGCCAGCGGCACCGGCACCAGCCGCAGCTTTGCCGCAACGGGGTTTAGCGGCGTCGCGCTGAAGAGCTCGGACGACGTCGATGTGCGGAGCGGCTCGGCTTTCTTGATAACGGCGGAAGGCGATGCGGCGGTGCTGGACCAGCTCGACATCCGCCTCGACGGCAAGACCCTCAATGTCGGCCGCAGGAAGCGCGCCGGCATGATGTGGGAGAAGGGCGATGGCGCGAAAATCCACATCGTGATGCCGCAGCTGCGCGAGGCCACGGTGACAGGTTCGGGCACGATGAAGGTCGATCGCGTGGAGGGCAAGTTCGAAGGCGCGGTCGCCGGGTCGGGCGATCTCGACATCGCCGCGGTCGCCGCCCGTGAAGCTTCGCTGTCGATTGCCGGCTCGGGCAACATCGCGCTGGCGGGGCGCGCGGAAAAGATCGACCTTTCGCTCGCGGGTTCGGGCGATCTGGAGGGGCGGCAATTTACCGCGGGCAGTGCCGACATCTCGATCGCCGGCGCCGGTAGCGTCCGTGCAAACGTGACGGGCAAGGCATCGGTCTCGATCCTCGGCTCGGGCGATGTCGAACTCGGCGGCGGCGCCAAGTGCGAGGTGAGCAAGGTCGGCTCGGGCGAGGTGAAGTGCTCGTAAGGAAGCGCGTCCTCGCCTAGGATCCGTTGGCGCGGCCTTCCAGATGAACGGACAGGCGCCGGTCGAAATCGGCGGCGATGTCCCCGAGCGTGATGGTCGAGAGCTGCTCTACCAGCAGCAGCTCCGCGCGGCGCAGCGCCTCGGACATCGAGGCGTTGACCGCCTGCTCCACCAGGCATTCGGGCGCCGCGTCTGCAAGCCCGATCGCGAAAATCCGGGGTTCGCCGAGCGCTTTGTAGACGTCGAGCATGCGGAGGTCGTCCAGCGATTTGGAAAGCGTCCAGCCGCCTGCATGCCCCTTGGTCGAGCGGACGATGCCCGCGTCTCGCAACCCCGCGAGCGTCCGGCGCACCACCACCGGATTGGTCCCGAGCATTTCCGCTGCGGCCTCCGACGTCATGGGTCCGTCCGCACGATCCAGGTGAATCAGCAGATGGAGCATGCGCGACAATCTGGCGTCCAACTGCATGTGGCGACCTCCTCGCGGTGGCTTTATCAAGACACTTTTGAAGTTGCAAACTGACCACCATCCGATAACGTAACACCATATGTTTCATGATTCGGGTGGTCAGGTAATGCACGACGTTATCGTTATCGGGGGCAGCTTCGCAGGCCATGCTGCCGCCTTGCAACTGGCGCGCGCGCGGCAGGATGTGCTGCTGGTGGATGCGGGGGCACCGCGCAATCGCTACGCCGATGCAGCGCACGGCTTCCTGGGCCAGGACGGCCGCGCGCCGTTTGCGATCCTCCGGGAAGCGGCGTGCCAGCTGCTTGCCTATCCGACCGCCGAGATGGTCCAGGGCGAGGCGGTCCGCGCCAAGCGGATAGCGGGGGGCTTCGAGGTGCGCCTGGCAAGCGGTATCGATCGATGTGCCAAGCGCCTCATCCTGGCCACCGGGGTGACGGACACGCTGCCCGATATCCCCGGCATGGCTGAGCGCTGGGGTGCATCCGTGCTCCATTGCCCCTATTGTCACGGCTATGAAGTTCGCGATCGCCCGCTGGGCATCATCGCTGCGCATCCGATGTCCGCCCATCAAGCGGCATTGATCCCGGACTGGGGACCCGCCACCTTCTTCACGCAAGGCTTGTTCGAGCCGGATGCCGAGCCGGCAGCGCTGCTCGCCCGCCGCGGCGTCACGATCGAGCGGACTCCCGTCGTGGCATTGCTCGGGGACCCACCCCGCCTGTCGGGCGTACGGCTTGCAGACGGGCGCATCCTCCCGGTGGAGGCGGTGTTCACGGCGCCCCAGACCCGCCCGACCAGCCCGATCGCGCGCGAGCTCGGTTGCGCGATGGAGGATGGGCCGAGCGGCCCCTTTGTGAGGGTCGATACCTGGGGGGCGACCAATGCGGAGGGAGTCTATGCCGCGGGGGATGCGGCCGGTCCGATGCACAATGCCACGCTCGCCGCGGCGTCGGGCGTGCTTGCCGGGATCGGCGCGCATCAATCCCTGGTGCGGGCCTAACGCACACGGCGTTTCCGCCGCCCGTTCGCAAGGGCGGCGGGGCGGCCTTACGCCGCCAGCGGAAAGCGCAGCAGCTTGCGTTCGGTGGCGATCAGCGCCTCCGCGCCCGGACCCACGGCACGTACGATTTCAGGATGCCCCGCATCCAGCCCGCCGGTGAGCGCGCCGAAGGCCGGCAGGATCAGCTTGGTGCCGGTCGCGACGAAGCAGCGGCGGGCGACGTGCCGCCCCCGTAGCGTGAGGCGCAGCTTGGGGTGGAAATGGCCCGACAGCTCCGGCCGCGGCTCGCCGGCCTCGGCTTCGTGGCGAAGCACCAGTCCGTCCACGTCGGCCTCCTCGTGCACCACGCCGCCGCAATGATCGACCAGCACCGAATCGTGGTTGCCGGTGATCCAGTGCCAGGCCAGCCCACCGGTCAGCGCGGTCAGCATCGCGCGGGCTTGCCCAGGCAGACGGTCGCAGCCTTCGACGTCGTGGAAACTGTCGCCCAGGCACCACAATTCGATCGGCGCGACCCGCTCGACCAGCGCGGTCAGCGCGGAGAGGGTGGCCAGCGTGTCATAGGGCGGCAGCATCTGGCCGCCGAGCGCGAACCAGCTCGCCTTTTCGAAATGCAGGTCGGCGACGAGCAGCGCCCGCCGCGCCGGCCAATAGAGCGCGCCCTCGGGCAGCGCACGAAAGTCATGACCGGCGAACGAAAGGGGAACCATGGCTCTGCTATCCCGCTTCCGTTCGCCGTCGTCAATGCCTGTCAGGCGGCGACCGTCGCGCGTTCGACTCGGGCCGCCTCGCCCAGCGCTCCGAGGATGCGCACCCAGGAGCGGATGCCCTTGTGGAAGCTCTTCAGCTCATACTTCTCGTTGGGCGAGTGGATATTGTCGTCGGGCAGCGCGAAGCCGACCATCACGCTGTCCATTCCCAGGATAGAGCGGATCGAATTGACCACCGGGATCGAGCCGCCGCAGCCGAGCAGCGCCGACGTGCCCCATTCGGCATCCAGCGCGCCCTGTGTCGCAGCCAGCGGACCGCTGTCGCTCGCCAGGCTGATCGCGAAGCTGCCGGGGCCGCGGGTGACGAACTCGGCCGAGCAATCCTCGGGCAGGCGGCTGCGGACATGGGTCTGGAACGCTTCCCACACCTGGTCCGGATCCTGGGTGCCGACCAGCCGGAAGCTCACCTTGGCGTGCGCTTCGGCGGGGATCACCGTCTTGAAGCCTTCGCCGGTATAGCCGCCCCACATGCCGTTGATCTCGGCGGTCGGGCGCGACCAAACCTGTTCGAGCACGGTCTTACCGGTCTCGCCCGCCGGTACGCGCAGGCCGATCTCGCCGAGAAATTCGCCCGCATCGAAGCCGAGCTTGTTCCAGCTCTCCAGCACGGTCGGGTCGGTGTCCGGCACGCCGTCATAGAAGCCGTCGAGCGTTACCCGCCCATCGGCATCCTTCATCTCACCTAGGATGCCCGCGAGCAGCTGGAGCGGGTTGCGCGCCGCGCCGCCGTACAGCCCCGAGTGGAGGTCGCGCGAGGGCCCGCGCACCGTCACCTGGCCGGCGGCCATGCCGCGCAGGCCGATGGTGATGCCGGGGGTGTCGCGATCCCACATCAGCGTGTCGCAGATCAGCGCGAAATCGGCCTTCAGCTCCTCGGCATGGGCGTGGAGGAAGGGCTCGAGGCTGGTCGAGCCCGATTCTTCCTCGCCCTCGAACAGGATGGTGACGCGGCAGGGCAGGCGGCCCTCGGCTTCCTTCCAGGCGCGGCACGCCTCGACGAAGGTGCGCAGCTGGCCCTTGTCGTCCGAGGCGCCGCGGCCGACGATCGTCTTCGATCCGTCCGCGCGGGTGTCGATCCACGGGTCGAACGGGTCGCGCGTCCACAGCTCGATCGGGTCGACCGGCTGGACGTCGTAGTGCCCGTAGAACAGCACATGCGGCCCGTCGCCGTCATGGTGCGCGACCACCATCGGGTGCCCCGGCGTATCGGCGACGCGCGCGTCGAAGCCGAGCTCCGCCAGTTCGGCGGCGAGCTGTTCGGCGGCGCGGCGGCAGTCGGCGGCATAGGCCGGATCGGTGGAGATGGAGGGCACGCGCATCAGTGCGGCGAGGCGCTCGATGCTGGAATCGAGCTGCGCATCGGCGATGGCAAGGACGGAGTCGGTCATGGCTCTCCAGCTATGCCTCGCCGTGCGCGCCCGCAACCCCGGCAGAGGTACAGCCTGTCTCGGAAGCGTCATGCGGCATGGTTAACAAGACCTTGGCGCCGGTGATGGCGCGTTCAGGGGGACTTTCATGCTTCGCAAAATGGGTATCGCATTGGCGCTTTCCTGCGCCGTCATCGCCCCGGCCAACGCCCAACTGGTGCTGCTCGCGCAAGGCCAGCTGACCGGCAGCGCCGCCGGCACCGGCAAGGACCTGTCGGGCCTCGGCTACACGCTGGAGAACGGGCTTTCCGCCAATATCCTCGGCGGCATCGGTTCGGGGCTCAGCTATGCCGGCGGCAACACCTTCCTGGCGGTGCCCGATCGCGGGCCCAACGCCACCGGCTATAACGCGCTGATCGACGACACGACCTCGTATATCAGCCGCTTCCAGACGCTCAGCATGACGCTCACCGCCTCGGCCGGCGGCGCGCTGCCCTTCACGCTGACGCCGCAGCTGCAGAAGACGACGCTGCTCTACAGCCCGACCACGCTCACCTATGGCACCGGCGCCGGGCTCGGCACCAAGATCGACGGCACCCCGCTCGGCTCGGGCGCGCCGGTGGTGAACAGCGCGGGGCATTATTATTTCAGCGGCCGCTCGGACAATTACGGCGCCGGCACCTCGGCCAACCCGGCCAATGGCCGCTTCGATCCCGAGGCGATCCGCGTCTCCAACGACGGCAAGAGCGTCTTCATCTCCGACGAATACGGCCCCTATGTCCGTCAGTTCGACCGCGCGACCGGCGCGCTGGTCAAGACCTTCACCCTGCCGACCAACCTCGACGTGACCAACCTCTCGCCGCACGGCGATACCGAGATCAGCGGCAACACGGTGGGCCGCGTCGCCAACAAGGGCATGGAAGGCCTGGCGATCACCCCCGACGGCAAGACGCTGGTCGGCATCCTGCAGGCAGCACTCGAGCAGGATGCCGACAAGGCGGGCAAGCTGGTCCGCATCGTCACGATCGACATCGCGACGGGCACGACCCACGAATATGGCTACAAGCTCACCAACGGTTCGGGCGTGAGCGAGATCGTGGCGCTGAACGACCACCAGTTCCTGGTCGACGAGCGGGACGGCAAGGGGCTGGGCGACGGCTCGACCGCCAAGGTGAAGCAGCTGTTCCTGGTCGACCTGGCCGGCGCGACCGACATCACCAACCTCAGCGGCAAGGCAGCGCTGGACAAGGCGGTGGCCAAGTCCTCCACGCCGTTCCTCGACCTGGTGGCCGAGCTGGCCAAGCAGGGCGTCAACGGCGCAGACGTGCCCGCCAAGATCGAAGGCGTCAGCTTCGGGCAGGACGTGGCGTATAATGGCGGGACCTACCACACGCTGTACCTCGCCAACGACAACGACTTCGTGCCAGGCGTGGCGGGCGCCAACCAGTTCTATGTGTTCGGTTTCCAGGACAAGGACCTGCCGGGCTATGTCGCCCAGTCGGTGGCGGCGGTGCCGGAGCCGGGCGTATGGGCGATGCTGATCGCCGGGTTCGGCATGATCGGCGGCATGCTGCGGCGTCGCGGCAAGGCCGCGCTGGCCTGAACGGAGAAGGGTGCGGGGTGCCGTCCGGCGCCCCGCACCATCGTGCGACGCTGCGGATCGAAAGCCTTGCCGGTCTCCCAGCGCTCTGAGATAGTCGCGGCCGGGGAAGGGGCCGCGTGACAACGACAGAGATCGAGGCGAGCGCGCGGTATGGCGCGTTCATCAGCTACAACCACGCCGATCAGGTAACAGCGCGCTGGCTGCACCGCGCGCTGGAGCGCTATCGCATTCCCGCCAAGCTGGTCGGGCGCGCGGCGGCGTTCGGGTTGGTGCCGCGGCGGCTGGGGCGGATCTTCCGCGATCTCGACGAACTCTCCGCCGCCAGCGACCTGAGCGCCGAGGTGCGCGCCGCGCTGGCCGAGTCCGCCTGCCTGATCGTCGTGTGCACGCCTGCGGGTGCCGCCTCGCAATGGGTGGCGCGCGAGATCGCGCTGTTCCGCGAACTCCATCCCGATCGCCCGGTGCTCGCCGCGCTGTTCGCCGGCGAACCGGCCGAGGCACTGCCGCTGCCGCTGCGGCGCACCGCCGACGGTGCGGAGACCGAGCCGCTCGCCGCCGATTTCCGCGAGGGCAAGGACGGCAGGCGACTGGCACTGCTCAAGCTGGTCGCCGGTGCGGTGGGGGTGCCGCTCGATGCGCTGGTGCAGCGCGACGCGCAGGCGCGGGTGCGGCGCGTGACGGCCGTCACGGCGCTCGCGATTCTTTTGCTGCTAGCCATGGCCGGATTGACGATCCTGGCCGTGCGGGCCCGCGGGGAGGCGGAGGCTCGGCGTGCCCAGGCGGAGGGGCTGGTGGAATTCATGCTGACCGATCTGCGGGGCCGGCTGAAAGAGGTCGGCCGGCTCGACGTGCTTCGGGAAGCCAATGCGCGTGCGCTCCGCTATTATGGCGAGCAGGATCTGGCGACACTGCCCCCCGATGTCCTCGCCCGCCGCGCCCGCGCGATCATGACGATGGGCGAGGATGCGATGGAGGCCAAGGAAATCGCCCGCGCCCGTACCGCCTTCCTCCAGGCCAACCGTATCACCCACGCGCTGATCGAGCGCGAGCCGAACCAGTACGACATCGTGTTCGCGCATGCGCAGAGCGAGTTCTATCTCGGCTTGCTGCATTTCAAGGCAGGCGAACTGGCGGCGACCGAGCCGCATTTCGAAGCCTATGCCGCGTTGGCCCATCGATTGATGGCGCTCTCTCCGGCCAATTCGCGCAGCGCGGAAGAGGTTTCCTATGCCGCCGGCAATTTATGCGCTCTTAGGATGGAGCAGCGTCAAGCGGAGCGCGCAGTGACACTATGTAGCGAAGCGCTACGCGCCAACGAAGCCCTTGCGCAACGCGAACCCGATTCGGAACAGCGCTGGCGAGATGTTGCCAATCGGCAAGGGTGGTTGGCTGATGCGCAGTTTGATGCTCGTAACATGAATGCTGCGTTAGACCTTCGCCGGCAACAGGTTGCACTGCTTGAGCGCCTTTTTGCTCGGGACCAAGGGAACGCGCGCAACCGACGCATGCTGATTTGGGCGGAACGCGCTCTCGCAAAGTTGGAGAACCGCAACGGTGACGACGCCTTGGCCGTGCGTCGTATGCGTGCCGCCATCAGTGACCTCCGTACAATGACGGAGGAAGATACCGAAAATCAAGAACTCGCGACTAGGTTGAAGGAGATGGAGGCCGAACTGGTCCGAATCGAGGGGAAACGTAAATGAACGGTCAATATCCGCTGTCGATACTTTCACCATCGTACATAAAGCTGGTCAAGCGATATCAGATATTTGCTAGCAGCAGGGGCGGTTATCCGCTGGGCGATTTGAATTTTCATATCGAAGGGTATGAGGATGTCGATCGGTTTGGCAACGGAAAGCAAGTGACCGAGGCGGACGACTTTACCAAGATCGTCCGCGACTTCGTGGCCGCGCCGCCGAACATCACACCTATCCTCGTCGGCCCGACGACACCCCCGCCAACGCCGCTCGATATCGTCGTCCGCGAGCCTTGCTGCGTCATCTTCAAGCTGATCGGCGATTTCTGGGAATATACGCCGAACAGCCTGTATGTCAGCACGAAGCACGAATTCCCGGACGGCAAGTATCGCCGCGCCTTCCCACTGCTCGATGACAAAGGCAGGATTTCCGCCGTCGGATTCTTCGTGGAGTACGTCACCAATCCAGAGGACCGTAAGACGTGCGAAGGGCTAAATCTGTACGTGGACTTTTTGCAAGGAGATATGCGCATGCCGACCATTATCGATCCGGACGTGGAGAACCAGGGTGGCCATGTACCGCCGAAGGACCCGAAGCCGCAGGAGCCCGATGGCGACGAATGATCGGCGTTTCACTGTAACGCCTTAGGGGAGTATGCCGGGTAGGATGACGTCGAGTGTGCTAGCGATAACGGCCCAGGCGCGTGCCGGTGCGCTCGATCTCGCCTGGCGGATGTTTCGCGACGCGGGCTATGACCGCGTCGCGGACGATCCCGCCGTGCTCAGCCTGCGCGGCAGGCTCCTCAAGGACGAGGCGCTGCTGCTCGCCGGGGAGGCCCGGCGGCAGCATGCCCGCGAAGCCGCCGCCGCCTATAGTGCGGCGGCGCAGCTGGCGCCGGCGCCCTATCCCCTGATCAACGCGGCAACGCTCGCGCTGATCGCCGGGGACGTGGCGGGCAGCCGGGCGCTCGCCGCCGATGTGCAGGACCTGCTCCAGGCCGGCGTTCCCGACGAAACCCCCTATTGGCTCGGCGCGACCGAGGCCGAGGCGCTGCTGCTGGCGGGCGACCGCGACGCCGCCGAGACCGCGCTCGCCCGCGCGATCGGCGCGGCGCCGCTCGCCTGGGAGGACCATGCCTCGACGCTGCGCCAGTTCGGCGTGATCCTCGCCGAACTGGGCGCACCGGCGGCATGGCTCGATGCCTATCGCCCGCCGCGCAGCCTCCATTTCGCCGGCCATATGCGCCTGCCCGAGGACGTGGCGGCGCTTTCCGAGTCGATCGATGCGCTGCTGGCGCAGGAGCGGGTGGGCTTCGGCTATGGCGCGCTCGCTGCGGGCGCCGACCTGCTGATCGCCGAGCGGCTGATCGCGCGCGGTGCCGAACTCCATGTGGTGCTCCCCGGCGACGTCGCGGCGTTCGTCGATCGCTCGGTGCGCCCGCATGGCGAAGGCTGGGTGACCCGCTTCGAGGCGGCGCTGGCCGAGGCCGCCAGCGTCCAGGAAATGGGCGAGGCGAGCCCGGGGGCGTTCATGCCCTCGGTCCGGCTCGCCGATCTCGTCGCGATGGGGCGCGCGGCGATGCATGCCGGGCTGCTCCAGTCCGAAGCGGTGCAGCTGCTGCTCGGTCCCGCCTCGGTCGACGAGGTCGGGCAGAGCGCGCATGCCGGCGGGCTGTGGCGCAAGGCCGGGCGACGCCAGCACCTGCTGCCGCTGCGCGCGCCCTCGGGGCCGCAGGGCGCCGATCGCACCGCGCCGCAGGTGATCTCGGTGCTCGCGGTCGACCTGCTCGGCGGCGAGGGCGAGGATTTCGTGGCACTCGACCGCGACGTGGCGGGGCGCCTGCCGGCGCTGCGCCAGGCGCTTTGTCACACCCCGACGCTCGCCATCCGCTGGACGTCGCGGCGGTTGCTGATCGCGTTCGAGGGCACCAGCCAGGCCTATGCCGCAGCGGTGCGCCTGTCGGCGACGCTGGGCGCGAGCGGGCCGTTCCGCCAGGCGCTGCATATCGGCCTCGCGACGTCGATCGACGATCCGGTGACCGGCGCGCCGGTGCTGCTGGGCGGCGCCTTCGACCTCGCCGAACGCCTGCTGGGGGTGACCACCGCCGGCGCCACCTTCGCCAGCGAAGCCTTCGCCGCCAGCCTCGCCGCGTGCGAGGCCGATGCCGGGCGGGCCGAACTGGTAGGCGAGATGGCGCTGGTAGGCCAGGCGCCGACGACGGTCTACGCGCTCAAGCCGCGGTTCAGACGATAAGCGCTTCGAGCCGGGCGGGGGCGACGATCTCCAGCCCGTCCTCGTGCCGCTGGACGATGCCGCGCCGCTCGAGCGCGGAAACGGCGCGGGATACGGTCTCGCGCGCGGTCTGGACGCGCAAGGCGAGATCGGACAGCACCGGCAGCGGGCGGATCCAGCGGCCGTCCTGCTCGCGGGCGAGGCGCAGCAGCTCGGCATGGACGCGGCCATTGGCGGAAAGCGTCAGCCGCGCAGAGACGAGCTGGCTGAGCGCGCCGAACTGGCGCACCATTGCGCGTGCCAGGACAAGGCCGACACAGGCGTGGCGTTCGGCCAGCGCGTAGAAGTCGGCGGTGGCGAAGCTGGCGATCTGCGTCGCCATAGTGGCGGTGCAGTCGCTCGCCTGCTCGCGGCTCGCATCGACGCCGCCGAAGATATCGCCGGGGTGATGTTCGGCGATCTGGAGCACCCGGCCGTCCATCGTCACCATCGCGGCGCGGACATGGCCTTCGAGCAGCACCAGGACCCGCGCCAGCCGCTCGCCCTGGTGGACGATGGTGGCGCTGGGCGGACAGCGACGCAAAATCGCCGCCGCGGCCAGCTCGGCCGCGACCGCTTCGCTGCACGCGAAGAGTTGGGCGAACCGCGTCGCCAGATCGATCTCGCTTGCCCCCACGCCCCGCGTTCGATGTAAGTCTGCGCGGATACCATGTTGGCTGGCGCGCGGCATGGCAAGTCCGATCCGGAGGCATGGAGTCGGATTTGGATGTTTTATCCTAATATTTGCGCAGGCGGATCATACCGGCTGGAGATCCACCGCGAACAGCGCACCGCCGCCTTCGGCATCCATTGCCCGGATCGGTGCGGCCATCGCCCCGGCAAAGCCCTTGGCGATGGCGAGCCCCAGCCCGCTGCCGCCCGCCCGATCGCTGCCGGCGCCGCGCGCGAAGGTTTCGAAGATCGTCGCCTCCTCGCCCGGCGGCAGGCCCGGGCCATGGTCGCGCACCGCCAGCCGCACCGCATCGGGGCGGCGCTCGCCAAGGATTTCGATCGGGCCTTCGCCGCCATGCACCGCGGCGTTGGAGAGCAGGTTGAGCAGGATGTGGTGGAGCAGCCGCGGATCGGCACGGACCAGCGGCAGGTCGGGCGGCACGCGCAGGACCAGCGCGCGTCCGGCGAGCACGTCGCGCAGGTCGTGCACCGCGGCCGCGGCGGCATCGGTGAGGTCGATCGGCTCGAGGCTGAGCGCCACGGCGCCGGCATCGATCCGCACCATGTCGATGAGGTTGTTGAGGAAGCGCCGCAGCCGGGCGACTTCGGCGCGGGCGATGGCGGTGGCGGGCTCGTCCGGATGGGCATGGGCGAGCGCATCGACCGCTGCCGCGACCGAGGTAAGCGGGGTGCGCAGGTCATGGCCGATCGAGGAGAGCAACGCCGCACGCAGCCGGTCGCGCTCGCGCAGCACCGAGACTTCGCGCACGTCCTGCTCCAGCCGCAGCCGCTCGTGCGCCAGTGCCGCCTGGCCGAGCAGGGTGGAGAGCAGCAGCGCGCGATCGGGGGTGATCGGCTCGCGGCCGTCGGGGGCGGCGAGTCCGATCACCGCGAGGACGCCCAGGCTGGTGCGCAACGGGTGGAACTGCCAGTCGGCGGCGATCAGCGTGCCGGTGCCGACCCCGCCCGCCTCGCCGCTGCTCCACGCCCATTCGGCCGCGGCATGGTCGACCGCACCCATCGGGGCTGCGTCCTCCGGGCAGCTGGCGATCCGGGTCAGCGTGCCTTCGCGGCGGACGAGCAGCAGCACCGATACGTCGAGCAGCCGGGCGATCTCCTCGCAGACGACGCGGCTGGTGCTTTCGGTGTCCGAGGCGCGGGCGAGCGCCTGGCCGAAGGCGGCGACGGCGGCATTCTCCTGCGCGCTGCGCGTGCCGAGCGTCGCCCGCGCGCGCAGGCGTCCGGTAAGGTTGGCGGTGAACAGCGCGATGCCCGTCAGCACGAAGAAGGTCAGCACGCTTTGCGGCTCGCCGATCGTAAAGGTGTAGAGCGGCGGCAGGAAGAAGAAATTATAGGCAAGGCCCCCGATCATCGCGGTCGACACGCCCGGCCCGAAGCCCGAGCGGAAGGCGATCAGGATCACCGGCAGCAGGAAGAGAAGGTCGGTGCCGCCCGCGCCGATCAACGGCAGCGTCAGCCGGCCGAGGATCACGGTCAGCGCCACGGCGAGCGCACCGAGCAGATGCTCCTGCCAGCGGCCGAGCGCGGGCAGGGCGGGGGCGCGACGCTCGCGCACGCGCTCCTCGGTGGAGGGCAGGACATGGACCGCCACGCCCTGGCTTGCGCGCAGCAGCGATTCGACGACCGAGCCGTGGCGCAGCTCGAACCACCAGCTCCGGCGCGAGCGGCCGATCACCAGCTGCGTGGCGCGCATGCCCGCGAGATGGGTGCGCAGCCCGTCGATCACGGTGGCGGCGGGGACGGTCGTGACGGTGGCGCCCAGGCTGCTTGCCAGCTGCAGCGTCTCGGCGACGCGGTGGCGCTGTTCGGGGCGGAAGCGTTCGGCGCGCGGGGTCTCGATGAACACCACTTGCCAGGGGGCCTTCAAGGCATCGGAAAGCCGCTTGCCCGCGCGGACCAGCCCGTCCCCGCCGGGCAGTTCGCTCACCGCCACCAAGACGCGTTCGCCGGCGGCAAAGGTACCGGGCATGGCCAGCGCATCGAGGTGGTCGAGCATCGCCCGGTCGACACTGAGCGCAGCGCGGCGCAGCGCCATTTCGCGCAAGGCCGATAGATTGGCCTTGGAGAAGAAGTGCGCCAGCGCGCGGCTCGCTTCGGCGGGCACATAGACCTTGCCCTCCTTCAGCCGGTCGATCAGCTCGTCGGGCGGCAAGTCGACCAGCTCGATCTCGGCATCGTCGAAGATCGCGTCGGGCACCGTTTCGCGCACCCGCACCCGTGTGACGCTCGCCACCACGTCGTTGAGGCTCTCGACATGCTGGACGTTGAGCGTGGTGTAGACGTGGATGCCGGCGTCGCGCAGTTCCTCGACATCCTGCCAGCGCTTGGGGTGCCGGCTGCCGGGGGCGTTGGTGTGGGCGAGCTCGTCGACCAGCACCAACGCCGGGCGGCGCGCGAGGATCGCATCGAGATCCATTTCCTCGAGGCGGTGGCTTTGATGGTCGATGGCCTTGCGGGGAAGGGCTTCGAACGGGGCGACCAGCGCCTCGGTCTCCGCGCGGCCGTGCGTCTCGACCACGCCGATCACGACGTCCTTGCCGCCGTGCAGCCGCTCGGCGCCTTCGCGCAGCATCTCGAAGGTCTTGCCGACGCCTGGTGCGGCACCGAGGAAGATCTTGAGCCGGCCGCGCGCCTCGCGCCGGGCTTCGCGCAGCAGCGCGTCGGGGTTGGGGCGATCGTTCATCGCGGCCTGTCCTAGAGCGCCGGCCTGCCCGGCGCCACGGCCGACCGCCGGACTATATGGAATCTTAATGCCGGGGCCGGGTTTCGCCGTCGAAGCTTAACGGCGCTCCGCCCTAGATCGCGCCCAGGCCGCCACCCGGCGGCGCCAAGCAAGGGCCAACCCCATGTCCGACATTCTCTGGCTCGCCGCGCTCGGCGGGCTTTTCCTGCTGACGCTGGCCTTCGTCCAGCTGTGCGTGAAGGCCTGAGCGATGGGCCTGCACCTGATGCTCGCCGGCGCGACCGCGCTCGCGCTGCTCCTCTACCTGGTCGCAGTGCTGCTGCGGCCCGAGCGTTTCTGAGGAGGGCCGCATGACACTCCAAGGCTGGGGCTTCATCGCCCTGTTCGTCGCCATCCTGGCGGCCGCCGCCAAGCCAATGGGCCTGTGGCTCTTCGCCCTCTACGAAGGCCGCCGCACACCGCTCCACCGCATCCTCGGCCCCGTCGAGCGTGGCATCTACCGCATCGGCGGCATCGACCCGAACGCCGAGCAGGGCTGGCGCGCCTATGCGCTGCACCTGATCCTGTTCAACCTCGCGCTCGCGGTGCTGACCTATGCGGTGCTCCGCCTGCAGGCGGTGCTGCCATGGAACCCGCGCGGGCTTGCCGGCATGGGCGCGGACGGCGCGTTCAATACCGCGATCAGCTTTGCCACCAACACCAACTGGCAGGGCTATGCGGGCGAATCGACGGTCTCGAACCTCTCGCAGGCGCTTGGCCTGGCGCTGCACAACTTCACCTCGGCGGCGACCGGCATAGCGATCGCGTTCGCGCTGTTCCGCGGCTTCGCGCGAAAGGAGTCGCGCGGCATCGGTAATTTCTGGGCCGATTTCACCCGCGTGACGTTGTATCTGCTGCTGCCGATCTGCCTCGTCTATGCGCTGTTCCTCGTCGCGAGCGGCGTGCCGCAGACGTTGGCGAGCAGCATTGACGCGACCACGTTGGAAGGTGTGCGCCAGACGATCGTGCTGGGCCCGGTGGCCAGCCAGGAAGCGATCAAGATGCTCGGCACCAATGGCGGCGGCTTCTTCAATGCCAACTCCGCGCACCCGTTCGAGAACCCGACCGCGCTCACCAACCTCGCAGAAATGCTGTCGATCTTCCTCGTCGGTGTCGGCCTCACCTGGACCTTCGGCAAGGCGGTGGGCGACACCCGGCAGGGCTGGGCGATCCTGGCCGCGATGGCGGTGCTGTTCCTCGGGGGCATCGCGGTGACCTATGCCGCGGAAGCGGCGGGCAACCCGGCGCTCGACGCGCTTCATGTCGCCGGCGGCAATCTGGAGGGCAAGGAAACGCGCTTCGGCGTGGTCGGCAGCGCGCTGTTTGCCGTGGTCACCACGGCAGCCTCGTGCGGCGCGGTCAACGCAATGCATGACAGCTTCACCGCGCTGGGCGGGCTGATCCCGCTGTTCAATATCCAGCTCGGCGAGATCGTCGTCGGCGGCGTCGGTGCGGGTATCTACGGCTTCCTGCTGTTCGCCATCCTCTCGGTGTTCGTCGCCGGGCTGATGGTGGGCCGCACCCCCGAATATGTCGGCAAGAAGATCGAGGCGCGCGAAGTGAAGCTGGCGGTGCTCGCCGTCGCCGTGCTGCCGCTGTGCATCCTGGGCGGCGCTGCGCTGGCCTCGGTGCTGCCGGCCGGGCTGGCGGGGATCGCCAACAACGGCCCGCACGGCTTCTCGGAGATCCTCTACGCCTTCACGTCCGCGACCGGCAACAACGGCTCGGCCTTTGCCGGCCTCTCGGCGAACACGCCCTTCTACAACGCCATGCTCGGCATCGCGATGTGGCTCGGCCGCTTCTTCGTGATCGTGCCGGTGCTGGCGATCGCCGGCAGCCTTGCCGCCAAGAAGCAGGTGGCGGGCGGCGTCGGCGCCTTCCCGACCACCGGCGTGCTGTGGGTGGGGCTACTCGTCGGCATCATCCTGATCCTGGGCGGGCTCACCTTCCTGCCGAGCCTGGCGCTGGGGCCGATCGCCGATCACGTCACCCTGCTCCGCGGCCAGCTCTTCTGAGGACGACAAGCAATGTCTGCACCCAAGTCCATCTTCGCGGCCGAGCTGATCGGCCCGGCCATCGGGGACGCGTTCCGCAAGCTCGATCCGCGCGAGTTGATCCGTAACCCGATCCTGTTCACCACGGCCGTGGCGGCGCTGCTGCTCACCGTCCTGCTGGCGATCGGCGGCGAGCCGCTGCCGGTGGGGTTCCAGGTCCAGCTGATCGTCTGGCTGTGGCTCACCGTGCTGTTCGGCACCTTCGCCGAGGCGCTGGCCGAAGGCCGCGGCCGCGCCCAGGCGGCGTCGCTGCGCGCCACCAAGTCCGAGCTCGAGGCCAAGAAGCTCACCGGCGTCGGCGAGACCTGGCGCAAGGTCGAGGCGCATCTGCTCCAGCGCGATGACCTCGTGCTGGTCGAGACCGGCGACCTGATCCCCGCCGACGGCGAAGTCGTCGAGGGCGTCGCCTCGGTCAACGAGGCCGCGATCACCGGCGAAAGCGCACCGGTGATCCGCGAGGCGGGCGGCGACCGCTCCGCCGTCACCGCCGGCACCCGCGTCATCTCGGACAAGATCATCCTCCGCGTCACCCAGGATCCCGGCAAGGGCTTCCTCGACCGGATGATCGCGCTGGTCGAAGGCGCCGAGCGGCAGAAGACGCCGAACGAGATCGCGCTGACCATCCTGCTCGTCGGCCTGACGATCATCTTCCTGATCGCGGTAGGCACGATCCCGGCCTTCGCAACCTATGCCGGCGGGGCGATCCCGGTGGCGGTGCTGGCCGCGCTGCTGATCACGCTGATCCCGACGACCATCGCCGCGCTGCTTTCCGCGATCGGCATCGCGGGCATGGACCGGCTGGTGCGCTTCAACGTGCTCGCCAAGTCCGGCCGCGCGGTGGAGGCTGCAGGCGACGTCGACGTGCTGCTGCTCGACAAGACCGGCACCATCACCATCGGTGATCGCCAGGCGAGCGCCTTCCATCCGCTGACGGGCGTCGAAGAACGCGCACTGGCCGAGGCCGCGCTGACCGCCAGCCTCGCCGACGAGACGCCCGAGGGGCGCTCGATCGTGACGCTGGGGCGCGAGAAGTTCGCCTTCGACGCCAAGCTTGATGCCGCGGCGGAAGTGATCCCCTTCACCGCGCAGACGCGCAGCTCGGGCGTGCGCCAGGGCGACACGGTGATCCTGAAGGGCGCGGTCGATTCGATCCTCAAGATGGACCCGGACGCTGCTGGTGCCGCCGAGCTCAAGCGCATCACCGACGGCATCGCGCGTGGCGGGATGACGCCGCTGGCGGTGGTCCGGAACGGCCGCCTGCTCGGTGCGGTGGCGCTGAAGGACGTCGTCAAGGCAGGGGTGCGCGAGCGCTTCGCCGAGCTGCGCCGGATGGGCATCCGCACGGTGATGATTACCGGCGACAACCCGCTCACCGCCGCCGCGATCGCCGCCGAGGCGGGCGTGGACGACTTCCTCGCGGAAGCCACCCCCGAGGACAAGCTCGCGCTGATCCGCCAGGAACAGCAGGGCGGCAAGCTCGTCGCGATGTGCGGGGACGGCACCAACGACGCACCGGCGCTTGCCCAGGCGGATGTCGGCGTGGCGATGAACACCGGCACCCAGGCGGCGCGCGAGGCGGGCAACATGGTCGATCTCGACAGTGATCCGACCAAGCTCATCGAGATCGTCGGCCTCGGCAAGCAGCTGCTGATGACCCGCGGCGCGCTCACCACCTTCTCGATCGCCAACGACGTCGCCAAATATTTCGCGATCATCCCGGCGATGTTCGTCGCGCTCTATCCCGGCCTTGGCGTGCTCAACGTGATGGGCCTGTCGAGCCCGACCAGCGCGATTCTGTCGGCGGTGATCTTCAACGCGATCATCATCCCGTTCCTTGTGCCGCTGGCGCTGAAGGGCGTGACCTACAAGCCGATGGGCGCGGGCCAGCTGCTCGCCCGCAATCTCGCCATCTACGGCTTGGGCGGCCTGGTCGCACCGTTCATCGGCATCAAGCTCATCGACCTGGCCGTCGCCGGTCTTCACCTCGCCTGAGGATATCCCATGTTTCGTACGTTTCTTTCGTTCGCGTCGCTCACCGTCGTCGCCGCTCCGGCCTTCGCGCAGGACAGCGTGCCTGCCGCCCCGGCGGCAGCCGCACCGGCAGCGCCGGCGCTGTGCACCGACCGCCCGACCAAGTCGAACTTCGCCTGCACCGTGCCCCAGGGCATGGTGCAGCTCGAGACCGATCTCGGCAACTGGACCCGTACCGATGCGGGCGACACCCGCGTCGACACGATCCTCTACACCAACCCGACGCTGAAAGTTGGCTTGACCGGCTCGACCGACATCGAGGCGAGCATCGCGCCCTATGCGACCGTGCGCACCCGCACCGCGGAAGGGACCCAGACGCTGCGCGGCGTCGGCGACCTCACGCTGCGGCTGAAGCAGCGGCTCACCGATCCGGCGGGGCAGGTGCAGATCGCGCTGCTGCCCTTCGTGAAGATCCCCACGGCCAAGACGGGGATCGGCAATGGCGAGACCGAGGGTGGCGTCGCCGTGCCGATCAATATCGCGCTGCCCAAGGGCTTCACGCTCACCTTCGGCCCCGAGGGCGACGTGCTCGCCGACAGCGACGGCCATGGCCATCACGCGCAGCTGGTCGGCACGGTCAATCTCGGCAAGGCGGTCACGTCGAAGTTCACGCTGATCGGCGAGTTCTGGGTGGCCCGGAACTTCGATCCGGCGGCCTATGTCACGCAGACCTCCGCCGACATCGCCGCCAGCTATCTGCTGCGTCCGACACTGCAGCTCGATCTCGGCGCCAATTTCGGCCTGAACCAGGCCACCCCCGATGCCCAGGTCTATCTGGGCGTCTCCACCCGCTTCTGAGGAGGATTTCGCCATGCGTTCCGATCTCGTTTCCGGCCTCCGTCCAACGCTCCTGTTCACGCTGATCTTCGCGGCGCTGCTGGGGATCGTCTATCCGCTGGTGGTGACCGGCGCCGGGCAGCTGCTGTTCCCGGCCCAGGCCAACGGCTCGCTGGTGCGCGACGATGCCGGCAAGCTGCGCGGCTCGATGCTGCTGGGGCAGAGCTTCGCCGGGCCCCGCTATTTCCAGGGTCGCCCGTCGGCGGCGGGCAATGGCTATGACCCTCTCGCCTCGAGCGGCTCCAATCTGGGTCCGGCCTCCAAGAAGCTGGTCGATCGGGTGACCGCCGACCAGAAGCGCCTCGGTGCCGATGCCCCGGCCGACCTGCTCCAGGCATCGGGTTCGGGCCTCGACCCCGAGATCAGCCCGGCTGCCGCACGCTTCCAGGTCGCGCGGGTCGCCAGGGCACGGGGCATCGCGCCCGATCGCGTGGCGCAGCTGGTCGACGCGAACGTGCAGGGCCGGTTGCTGGGCATTATCGGGGAGCCGCGGGTCAACGTGCTCGCGCTCAATCTCGCGCTCGACCGGCAGGGCGGCGCTCGCTAAGCGAAGCCATGGCGAGCGCAACCAAGGTCCTGATCGTCGAGGACGACAGCCATATCCGGCGGCTGCTGCGCGGGGCCCTCACCCGCGCCGAGCACCAGGTGATCGAGGCGGCGACCGCGCGCGAGGCGATCGCCGCTTTCGGCATCGACAAGCCCGACGCGGTGCTGCTCGATCTCGGCCTGCCCGATCGCGACGGCATCGAGCTGATCCAGCAGGCCAAGGCGGGCGGGGCGGCGGTGATCGTCGTCTCAGCGCGCACGGATACCAGCGAGAAGGTCGCGGCGCTGGATCTGGGCGCCGACGATTACTGCACCAAGCCGTTCGACACCGAGGAACTGCTCGCCCGGCTGCGCACCGCGCTCCGCCACCGTATCGCCGGATCGGCCGAGCGCGAACGGCTCACCATCGGGGCGGTCGAGATCGACCTCGTCCATCGCCGCGTCCGCCGCGATGGCGAGGCGGTGCATCTCGCGCCCAAGGAATATGGCGTGCTTGCGCTGCTCGCGGCGCATCCCGACCGGGTGATCGCGCATGGCCAGTTGCTCCGCGACGTGTGGGGGCCGGCGCATATCGAGCAGCTCGACTATCTCCGGATCGTCGTGCGCAATCTCCGCCAGAAGCTGGAGGCGGACCCGAGCCGCCCGCAACTCATCCTCAACGAGCCCGGTGTCGGGTACCGGCTGGTGGTCGCCTAGGCAAACCTACTGTCGATCCCCAGGCGGGCCAGGACAACTGTGCGCGCATGAGGGGTTATTGTTGACGGTTCTTCGCTGCTTCACGTCAATATGAGAACGTTTGCACAGCCGACACAATTTGTTGCTGCCCGTTGCCGAAAAGCCACAACAACGCCCTCGCATTTAATTGACAATTTGTTTTTCAATTGCGAAACCCCTCACAAGAACCGTGAACTCAAATCTGACAGCGCGGTCACAAACAACCGATCGGGGCCTGGGGCCTGCGGGTGGAAAGAGGGAGAAGGATCGTGTCCTACGGCAATCTGTTTCGTTCGTCGGCGTCTGCGCGCCAGCGTCTGCTGACCCAGCTGATGCTGGGCACAAGCCTGTGTGCCGCGCTGCCGGGGCTTGCGTTTGCCCAGGCCGCCACGACCCAGCCGCAGGCCGGCAACACGTCCGCGCCCCAGAACGCCGCGCCGGGGGATAGCGAGGGTGACATCGTCGTCACCGGCTACCGCGCGTCGATCGAGACCAGCCTGGCGCAGAAGCGCGACGCCAATGCGTTCGTCGACGTGATCACCGCCGAGGACGTCGGCAAGTTCCCCGACAAGAACGTGGCTGACGCGCTGCAGCGCGTGCCGGGCGTGGTGATCGAGCGTGACGGCGGCGAAGGTAGCCGAGTCAGCATCCGCGGCCTCAGCTCAGACCTGACGCTGACCGAGCTCAACGGCAACTTCATCGCCTCGGCGGATTCCGGCGATCCCTCGCGCAGTTTCAACTATCTGCTGCTCCCCGCAAACCTGATCGGCAGCGTCGAGGTGTTCAAGTCCTCCGAAGCGCGGCTGGACGAAGGCGGCGTCGGCGGCGTGATCATCAACCACACGCGCCGCCCCTTCGACCTCAAGCCCTGGTCGGGCAACGTCCAGGTCGAAGGCACCTATTCGGATGTCACCAAGAAGGTCGAGCCGAGTGTCTCGGGCCTGCTGTCGTGGCACAACGAGGCCAAGACCTTCGGCCTGCTGCTGGGCGCGACCTACCAGGTCCGTACCAATCGCACGCTGAGCGCCGCCACCGAGAGCTGGCACTGGTGGACCGACGCCAACAACACCAAGCAGGCGACCGACGTCAACGGCAAGACCTACGCCAATGACGACGCGATCTCCTATTGGAACGATGGCGTGACCACCCAGGGCGGCACGCATTATAACGGCTATTGGGCGCCGCAGTCGGTCGACGAGACGGTTCTGATCGAGAAGCGCAAGCGGCTGGGCATCCAGGCGACTGCGCAGTGGCAGCCGTTCGAAGGCCTGAACCTCACTGCCAACTATTTCCGCTTCCAGCTCAACGGCGACAACGTCTCCAACCTCATTAAAATTCCGGAATGGGGCTATGACAAATTCTTCACCGGCGCGAAGTTCGACAAGAGCGGCACGGTTCTAACTTCGGCGACCTTCCAGGTGCCGCCTGACGGCACGGCATGTCGGACGGGCGCCAATGCCTGCACGATGGAAACCCCGGCGATGCAGAGCTATTATGCGCGCCAGAAGACCGTTTCCAACACCTATGACCTGCACGGCGACTTCACCCGCGATCGGCTGACCGTGTCGTTCACCGGCGGCAAGACGCGCGCGACCGGCGGCCCGTCGTTCCAGTTCTACGCCCAGGCCAAGCCGCGGCTGGTGGTCGGCGACGGCCTTGCCAACCGCGTCAACGGCAACATGCTCAGCCAGTGGAGCTTCACCGACCAGTCGGTGGCGATGCAGTTCTCGCCCGAGTTGCAGCAGAACCTGATGAAGGGCATCTCGCAGGTCGATCTCGGCTCGACCGGGTCGGGCTATACCAACAGCGCGATCGAGCAGAAATATGCTCAGATCGACCTGACCCGCCGCTTCGACAGCTTCATCGACTCGATCCAGGTCGGCGCCAAGTGGCGCGATGCCAAGGTGGAGCGCCAGACCGGGCGGTTCGAATGGTATTCGGATGCGGCGGGGACGCTGCGTTACCAGGATACCGCGGGCGCCGCGGTGACCCAGCCGGCCTTCTTCCAGAGCCAGCCGATCGGCAACATCGCCGGCGGCTTCGCGACGAGCGTCTTCCCGGCGTTCAACATGGACAACTATCTGGCCTATCTGAACAAGACCTATAACGGTCCTGTCCGCGTGCCCGAGCCGGAGAATCGCTACGACATCAAGGAGCGGATCTGGGCGGGCTATGCCCAGGCGAACTTCAAGATGAACAATGTGCGCGGCAATATCGGCCTGCGCGTCGTCAGCACCAAGCAGTCTGGCGTCTCGACCGACGTGATCTATTACGAGAATGACTACTGCCAGAACACCAACGGCAATCCGTTCGTGCCGCCGCCAGTCGGCCCGGACGGCAACTGCCTGGTACTCCCGCAGGCGCAGCGCGAAGTGAAGGTGTTCAGCCCCAACGACGAGTCCAAGCGCTACACGGACTTCCTGCCGAGCTTCAACATTTCGTGGGACGTGACGCCCAACCTGCTGATCCGCGGTGCGGCATCGAAGGTGATCGCGCGTCCGGGCTATGGCGATCTCGCTGGCGCCCGTTCGCTGACCTTCAACTCGGACGCGTTTGTCTACGACCGCAAGCAGTTCGGCGCGCTGCCCGGCTGGTTCGGCGGCGGCGGCAATTTCAACCTGAAGCCGTTCAAGGCGTGGCAGTATGACGTCGGCGTGGAATGGTATTTCCACCGTGGCTCGGTGCTGGGCGGTACGCTGTTCCGCAAGGACGTGTCGGACTTCATCGTCCCGCTGGTGCTCGACATTCAGAGCAATGTCGCCGGCAACAACGTGACCGTGCAGCAATATTCGACCCAGGCGAACGGCTCCAACGCCGTGTCGCAGGGCGTCGAGCTCTATGCGCAGCACACGCTGCCCTTCGGTCTCGGCGCGCAGGTGAACTTCACCTATAACGACACTTCGGTCGCCGAGATCACGCTGGACGGCAAGAAGGTGGGCGACTCCCCGCTGGTCGGCAGTGCCAAGACGCAGATTAACGGCTCGATCTTCTACGAAAACAAGAAGCTGCTGCTGCGTGCCTCGTACAATCGGCGCGGCGAGCGGGTCGGCGGCATCCAGTCTGGCCTGAACGTCTATTCGGATCCGTACGAGCAAATCGATCTCAACGCCTCGTACAATTTCTTCGAGAACCTGCAACTGACCGCTTCGGTGATCAACCTCACCAAGTCGGAGGAGCGGGCGCATCTCGGCAACGACACCGACGCGCGCTTCATCAGCAACCAATATACCGGGCGCCGTGCCTATCTGGGCCTCGCCTACAAATTCTGATCAAACCCCCCTCTGGCGGGGCGGCCACGTGCCGCCCCGCCACCTTTTTTATCCGCTTTTCACGCTGCGGATCGGCCAAGGAGAGGCTCATGCGATCGAAGCTCCGCCGGGCGCTCGCCCTTCTCGCCCTGATGGCGCCGCTCGCCGCCTCCGCGTCCAACCCGATCGTGCGCGGCTGGTATGCCGATCCCGAGATCCGGGTGTTCGACGGGCAATATTGGATCTACCCCACCTATTCCGCCGATGACGGCGCGCCCGATCGTACCCGCCGTTTCACCCCCGCGCAGGAAGAAGCACGCAAGCGCAAGACGGTGCGGCCCTCTTACGCCTATCAGACCTTCTTCAACGCCTTCTCCTCGCCCGATCTCGTCCACTGGACCAAGCACCCCCACGTCCTCGACGTGACGCGGATTTCCTGGGCGGCCTATGCGATCTGGGCGCCCTCGGTGATCGAGGCGCAGGGGCGCTACTACATGTTCTTCTCCGCCAACGACATCCAGAGCGACAAGGAAGAGGGCGGCATCGGCCTCGCGGTCAGCGACAAGCCCGGCGGCCCGTTCCGCGACGCGCTCGGAAAGCCGCTGATCGGCGGCTTCCACAATGGCGCGCAGCCAATCGACCCCTTCGTGTTCCGCGACACCGATGGGCAGGTCTATCTCTATTATGGCGGCTGGCGGCACTGCAACGTGGTGCGGCTGAGCAAGGACCTGCGCCGCGTGCTACCCTATCCCGACGGTTCGACCTGGAAGGAGATCACGCCGCCGGGCTATGTCGAGGGCTCCTTCGTCATCAAGCGCAAGGGGGTCTATTACCTGATGTGGTCCGAAGGCGAATGGACGGGATCGGACTACCGCGTCGCCTATGCGACCGGACCCAGCCCTGTTGGCCCGTTCACCCCGCGCGGCACCATCCTCCAGGAAGATCCCAAGATCGCGCGCGGGGCGGGGCACCACTCCGTGGTCAACGTGCCCGGCACCGATCGCTGGTACATCGCCTATCATCGCCGTCCGCTGGCCGACCAGCAGGGCGAGCATCGCGAGCTCGCCATCGACCGCATGACCTTCAATCCGGACGGCTCGATCCAGCCGGTCACGCTCACCAACGACGGCGTGGCGCCCGAGCCGCTTCGCCGCACCCGCCGCAAATGACGACGCGCTCAGCCAAAGGAACCCTCGTGCCCCTTTTCTCCCCCAAGCCGCTCCGCGCCGCCGCCTTCGCGCTTCTCGCCAGCGTTGCCACGCTGCCTGCCGTCGCGCAGCAATCCGATCGCAGCGAGGCGCTGGTCGATCTGGTCAACCCGCTGATGGGCACCGATTCCACCTACGAGCTGTCCTATGGCAACACCTATCCTGCGGTGGCCGTGCCCTGGGGCATGAACTTCTGGACGCCGGTCACCGGCAAGCCCGGCAGCGGCTGGGGCTATATGTACCATGACAACAAGATCAACGGCATCAAGCAGACCCACCAGCCCAGCCCGTGGATGAACGACTATGCCGCCTTCTCGCTGATGGCGGAGACCGGCCCGGTGCGGATCCGCGAGGCCGAGCGCGCCTCCTGGTACAGCCACAAGGCCGAGGAGAGCCACCCGTACAGCTACCGGGTGTACCTCGCAGATTACGACGTGACCGCGGAAGTGGCGCCCACCGCGCGCGCCGCGCAGTTTCGCTTCACCTTCCCCAAGGCGGACGACGCGCACATCGTACTCGACGCGTTCGCTGGCGGATCGAGCGTCACCATCGACCGCGCGCGGCGGCGGATCAGCGGCTGGGTGCGCAACAACCATGGCGGCGTGCCGGGCAATTTCCGCAACTATTTCGTCGCCGAGTTCGACCATGACTTCGCGGTCAGCCGCAGCTGGGACGACAATTGGCAGCTAACCGCCGACGCACAGCGCGAGGGCAACCATGTCGGTGCGGTGGTGAGCTTCGCGACGCGCGCGGGCGAGCAAGTCCACGTCAAGGTCGCCTCGTCGTTCATCAGCCCGGAGCAGGCCGAGCGCAATCTCGCCAGCGAGATCGGCGGCGACGGCTTCGAGCAGACCAAGGCCAAGGCCAAGGCGGCATGGGAGAAGGAGCTCGGCCGCGTCCGCGTCACCGATCCCAATCTCGACAACCGCCGCACCTTCTATTCGGCGCTCTACCGCATGCTGCAGTTCCCGCGCATGTTCTACGAGGTCGATGCTCAGGGCCGCCAAGTGCATTACAGCCCCTATGACGGGCAGGTGCATCCCGGCCCGATGTACACCGACAACGGCTTCTGGGACACGTGGCGCGCGGTCTTCCCCTGGTTCGCGCTGATGTACCGCGAACGCGATGCCGAGATCATGCAGGGGCTGGTCAACACCTACAAGGAAGGCGGCTGGCTGCCCGAATGGGCGAGCCCGGGCTATCGCGACGTGATGATCGGCTCCAACTCGGCGAACCTGATCGCCGATGCGTACCTCAACGGCGTGCGCGGCTTCGACATCGCGCCGCTCTATGAGGCGATGGTCAAGAACGCGACGACCAGCCAGGGGCGGCCCAAGGACAAGAACGGCAATGTCGTCGGCGCGGTCGGCCGCGAGGGCGTCGAGTACTATAATCAGCTCGGCTATGTGCCCTATGACGTGGGCATCAACGAGAATGCCGCGCGCACCCTCGAATATGCCACCGCCGATTTTTCGCTGTCGCGCCTCGCCGCGGCGCTGGGCAAGAAGGACGACGCCCGCCTCTATGCCGAGCGCGCGCAGAACTTCCGCAAGCTCTACGATCCCGAGAGCGGCTGGATGCGCGGCCGCAACAAGGACGGATCGTGGGAGACGCCGTTCAATCCGTACAAATGGGGCGACGCCTTCACCGAGGGCAATGCACTGCATTACAGCTGGTCGGTGATGCAGGACGTGCAGGGGCTGATCGACCTAATGGGCGGCGACGCCAAGTTCGTCGACCGGCTGGACTCGGTGTTCGCCACCGCGCCGATCTTCGACGACAGCTATTACGGTCAGGTGATCCACGAGATCCGCGAGATGCAGATTGTCGACATGGGGCAGTACGCCCATGGCAACCAGCCGATCCAGCACATGATCTACCTCTACGACTGGGCCGGCGCGCCGTGGAAGACGCAGGCCCATGTCCGCGACGTGATGCGCAAGCTCTATGCCGCGACGCCGGACGGCTATCCGGGCGACGAGGATAACGGCCAGACCTCGGCCTGGTATGTCTTCTCGGCGCTCGGCTTCTATCCGGTGACGCCGACGGTGGGGCAATATGCGGTGGGCAGCCCGCTGTTCCGCAACGTCCGGCTCACCATGCCGGGCGGCAAGGTGCTGACGATCGAGGCGACCAACAACAGCGCCGAGAATGTCTACATACAGTCCGCTACGCTGAACGGTCGCGCCTACACCAAGCCCTGGCTGTCGCGCGAGGCGCTGCAGGCGGGCGGCACGCTGCGCTTCGTGATGGGGCCGACGCCGAACAAGACTTGGGGTGCGCGCAAGGCCGATGCGCCCTTCTCGATGAGCGCGCCCAAGTGAGCGCGGGGGACTATCGCATGCAGTTCGATCGACGTTCGCTGATAGCCGGTGCCGCGGCGCTGGGTGCCGCTGCCGCGCTGCCGGGCGCCGCGCGCGCCGCCTCGGGCTTCGTCAGCAAGCGCCCGCCGCTGGCCAAGCGCCGCTTCGTCAGCAAGGCGGTGGAGGCCGAGATCGCGCGGGTGAAGGCGCGCATCGCCGATCCCGAACTCGCCTGGCTGTTCGAGAATTGCTACCCCAACACGCTCGACACCACGGTGGAGATCGGCACGCTCGACGGCCGGCCGGACACCTTCATCATCACCGGCGACATCAACGCGATGTGGCTGCGCGACAGCTCGGCGCAGGCGCAGACCTATGTCCACCTCGCGGGCCAGGATCCGGCGCTGCGCCGACTGTTTGTCGGGCTGATCCAGCGCCAAGCGCGCTGCATCCTGGTCGATCCCTATGCCAATGCGTTCGAGAAGGATCCCAAGGCCAAGTCGAGCCTCGAATGGTCGCAGGTCGACGTAACCGATATGAAGCCGGGCGTCGCCGAGCGGAAATGGGAGATCGATTCGCTCTGCTACACGATGCGGATCGCGCACGCCTATTGGACCCACACGCGCGACAAGACGCCGTTCGACGATCTCTGGTCGCAGGGCGCCAAGCTGGCGGTCGCCACCTTCCGCGTGCAGCAGCGCAAGGCGGGGACGGGGCCCTATCATTTCCAGCGCCAAGCGGTGGCGCCGACCGACAGCGTGCCGATGGGCGGCTATGGCGCGCCGACGCGCAAGATCGGGCTGATCCACTCGATGTTCCGCCCCTCGGACGACGCCTGCGTCTATCCGTTCCTGATCCCGTCGAACCTCTTCGCGGTCTCGGCGCTGCGCAAGGTGGCGCAGCTCCACCGCGAGACGCGCGGCGACGAAGCCGCGGCGAAGGATGCGGAGGCGCTCGCCGACGAGGTCGAGAAGGCGCTGCACGAACACGCGCTGGTGCCGGACGGCAAGGGCGGCAAGGTCTGGGCCTTTGAGATCGACGGCTTCGGCAACTGGATCTTCATGGACGACGCCAATGTCCCCAGCCTCTCCGGCCTGGCGATGATCGACGCCGCCCGCCGCGACGATCCGCTGTTCCGCCGCACCGCCGCGCTCGCCTGGAGCGACCGCAATCCCTATTATTTCGAGGGCAAGGCAGCGAAGGGCATCGGCGGACCGCATATCGGGCTCGACATGATCTGGCCGATGTCGATCATCACCCATGCGCTGAACAGCGACGACGATGCCGTGATCGCCCAGTGCCTCACCTGGCTGAAGACCACGCATGGCGGCACCGGCTTCATGCACGAGAGCTTCAACAAGGACGATCCCGCCAAGTTCACCCGCGCCTGGTTCGCCTGGACCAACGGGCTGTTCGGCGACCTGATCCTCGATCTCGAGCGCCGCCGCCCCGCGCTGCTCGCCCGCACCTACTGATCCCTTTGCTTCTACGGAGCCGATGCCGATGACCGTCGCCACACGCCGCCAACTCCTGCTGGGCAGCGGCACCGCCGCGATCGCCGCAGCGCTGCCGCGCACCGCCTGGTCCGCCGCCTTCGAAGCGGCGCGGCCCGATCTGTTCATCGGCACCGGTGGGCACGGCCATACCTTCCCGGGGCCGGCGCTGCCCTTCGGCATGGTCCAGTTGGGGCCGGATACCGACAACAGCCGCTGGGACGCCTGTTCGGGCTACCACAAGGATGATGCGACGATCATGGGCTTCTCCCATACGCATCTGTCCGGCACCGGCATCGGCGACATGCTCGACGTGCTGGTGGTGCCGAGCCGCGGGCCGCTCAAGCTGACGCCGGGCACCTTGGAAAAGCCCGAGGGCAGCTATCGCCAGCGCTACTCGGACGAGCATGCCGAGCCCGGCTATTACCGCGTCCGGCTGGAATCGGGCGTGCTCGCCGAACTGACCGTCACCGAGCGCACCGGCCAGCATCGCTACACCTTTCCCAAGGGCGAGGGGCATATCCTGATCGATTTCGCCCATGCGATCATCGACAGCTGGGACAAGGGCACCTTGGTCGAGGACGCGTCATTGACGCTCTCCCCGGACGGGCTGCTCACCGGCAGCCGCAAGGTCAATCGCTGGGCCAAGGGGCGGCACATCCATTTCGCACTGCAGCTGTCGCGCAAGCCGAGCCGCGTGCAATTCTTCGGCGACGATGATGCGCCTGCGCCTGCAGGGGCCACCGGCGTCACCGGCAAGCGGCTCAAGGTCGCCTTCTTCTTCGATGATGCGGGTGCCGCGCCGATCGAGATCAAGACCGGCATCTCGGGGGTCGACATCGCCGGTGCCAAAGCGGCGCTCGCGGCCGAGGCACCCGGCTGGGCGTTCGACGCCACCCGCGCGGCGGCGGCGCGGACCTGGACGCGCGAGTTGGACAGCATCCGTGTCGAGGGCGGCACGCCTGCGCACCGCACCATCATGGCGAGCGCGCTCTACCATGCCTCACTCTCGCCGACGCTCTTCACCGATCGCGATGGCCGCTATGTCGGGCTCGACCGGCAGGTGCACCGGACGACCGGCGACGCGCCTGCCTACAGCACCTATTCGCTGTGGGACACCTATCGCGCGCTGCACCCGCTGCTCACGCTGATCCGTCCGGACATGGCGGCGCGCTTCACCCAGGATCTTGTTCGCCAGACCCAGCAGAGCCCCTATGGTCCGCCGGTGTGGCCGCTCCAGGGCGTCGAGACCGCGTGCATGATCGGCTGGCACGCCGTGTCGGTGCTGGCGGAAGCCCGCAACAAGGGCATCCAGGCCGACTATGCCGCCGCCTGGCCCAAGATCCGCGCGCGCGCCTTCGATCGGACCTTCCCGGACATCGACAGCACGCTTGGCCGCGGCTTCTATTACGATCTCGGCTATGTGCCCGCCGACAAGATCTGGGAGTCGGTCAGCCGCACCCAGGAATATGCCTATGACGACTGGGCGATGGCGGTGCTCGCCGAAGCGGCCGGCGCACACGACGATGCCGCGGCGCTGCGCAAGCGCGCGCAGAACTATCGCAACGTGATCAGCACCGAGATCGGCTTTGCGCGGCCCCGCTTCGCCGACGGCAGCTGGTGGAAGGACTATGATCCGATCCAGCTCGGCCACAACCCCGACAAGCAGCGCGACTATACCGAGGCCAATGGCTGGCAGGCGACCTTCCTAAACCAGCACGACGTCTACGGCTTGATCGAGCTGTTCGGCGGCGACGCCAAGTTCGAGGCCAAGCTCGACGCGCTGTTCACTGCGCCCTCGACGCTGCCCAAGAACGCGCCGCCAGATATCTCGGGTCTGGTCGGCCAGTACGCGCATGGCAACGAGCCCAACCAGCATGTCGCCTATCTCTATGCCTATGCCGGCGCGCCGTGGAAGACCCAGGCGATGGTCCGCCGCCTGTGCAACGAGATGTACAAGGCCGATCCGGACGGCGTGATCGGCAACGACGATTGCGGCCAGACCAGCGCCTGGTTCATCCTCAGCGCGCTCGGCTTCTATCCGGTCGATCCGGTGAGCGGCGTCTATGTGTTCGGCTCGCCGCTGTTCGACCGGGCCGAGATGCAGCTGGGCGGCGGGCGCACCCTGCGCATCCGCGCGGTCGGCAATGCAGCGGACCGGCCTTATGTCCAATCGGTAACCTGGAACGGCAAGCCCTGGACCCGCAACTGGATCGGCCATGCCGATCTCGCGCGCGGCGGCGAACTGGTCTTTACCATGGGTGCCAAGCCGTCCCGCTTCGGTGCTGCCAAGGCGGACCGGCCGCCATCCTATGGCCGACTGTTGCGCTGATGAAGGCACGGGGCGTCCATGAGACGCCCCGTAATCGTTTGCATAGAAACCAGATTGTAACCTTTCGGCAACGCTTCGCGAAATATCGCAATCAAATTGCTTTTTTAGGTAACCTGGTTGTTGCCCAGATGAAACCAGCATGACACCTTCTTGGAACCAAGCCCGGTAAGGCCGCTTGGGACCCGAGACGCGAACACCGCGCAGCCGCGCTCCCCGGAGCATGGCGGTCCCGATCGGCCGGATGTTTCCGAGGCCTTGGCCAGCAAGAGGGGACTTGTTCATGATGCTACGGGGAGTTTGGGCCAGCAGCTGTTGCGTGGCCGCGTTGATGGCGGTGCCTGCCGCCGCACAGACCAATGACAATCCGCCGGTCTCGATCGGCGATCCGGTCGCTTCGGCCAAGCTGGCGGACACGCCGGACCAGGATGCCGCCGGCGGCCCCATCGTGGTCACCGGCACGCGCATCGTCCGGCTCAACAACCGCTCGGCCGCGCCGATCGTCACCACCACTGCCGCCGAAATCGCCGCGCAGGGCGCGACCACGATCGAGGAAGTGACCAACCGCCTGCCGCAGGTGCAGGTCAATTCCGAGCAGAATTTCAGCGACTCCGAAGGCCGTCAGCGCATTAAGCTGCGCAGCCTGGGCTATGAGCGCACGCTGATGCTGATCGACGGCCTGCGCATCGGCCTGCCCAACTCGGTCGACGTCGGCATCATCCCGAACGCGCTGGTCGATCGCATCGACGTGCTCACCGGCGGCGCCTCGTCTGTCTACGGTTCGGACGCGGTCGCGGGCGTGGTGAACTTCGTTCTGAAGAAGAACTTCACCGGCATCCGCATCGACGGCAACTACAGCTTCTTCAACCACAACAACCGCAGCAGCGCAGTGACCGATGCAGCGGAGCGCGCTGGCTTCAATGCGCCGACCGGCATGACCAATGATGGCGGCCGCGCCGATGTGAGCATCGCCGCGGGCACCAACCTGTTCGACGGCAAGGTGAACATCTCTGCCTTTGCCGATTATCGCCAGTCGAGCCTGGTGCGCCTGCGCGACCGCTCCAACGCGGTCTGCGAAGTGATCACCAGCAGCCGCACCTCGCCGCTCGCCTGCTCGCGCGCCAGCTATACGCCCGCTGGCACGATCATCCCGCAGGCGGGGCCGAATGCCGGCACGCAATATGTCAACAATCCGAACGGCAACGGGACGTTCATTCCGATCAACACCGGTGGCCCTGGCAGCTCGGCCAATCCGTATGACGATTTCGCGTTCCAGCGGCCGTTCCACCGCGTCAACGCGGGCGGTTTCCTCACCGCGCAGCTCGACGACCACATCGAGCTGTACAGCAACGTGTTGTGGTATCGCGACAAGTCGTACAACACCCAGCTCAACCGCAACTTCTCCTACACCGCGTTCGGCAGCGATCCATACCAGGTGAACTGCGACAACCCGTTCCTCTCGGCCTCGCAGGGCCAGACGCTGTGTGGCGCGAATGCGGGTGTGGCGGGGCGGTTCGCACCGCTCGACGTGCGCTACCGCTTCGACTCGCAGCCGCTGGTGCAGGACCAGTATATCAATGCCGGGTATCGCATCACCGCGGGCTTGCGCGGCCGGGTGCTGGACAATGTCTGGTCCTATGATGTCGCCGGCATGCTGTCGCGCGCGCAGCTCGACACGATCGACGAGCCCTTCGCCAGCCCCACCAAGATCAACCGCTCGCTCAACGTGGTGAATGTCAACGGTCGCCCGACCTGCCGTTCGGTGATCGACGGCAGCGATCCTTCCTGCGTGCCGTTCAACGCCTTTTCACCGTTCAACAACGATTCGGCGCTGAACAACTATCTGTATGGCGGCGCCACTGGCGGCATCGCCAAGCGCATCCCGCGCCTGCTGCAGTTCGTCGGCACGGTGAGCGGTGATCTCGGCAAGTACGGCGTCACCTCGCCCTTCGCCGAGCAGGGCATCGCGATCGCGGTCGGCGCCGAATATCGCGATGAGATGGACCGCACCGACTACAACGACGTCTTTCGTCAGAACAACAGCAGCGGCGACAACGTCCGCGCCACCCAGAACATCCTGGAAGGCAATATCGAAATCCAGGCGCCGCTCGTCGAGCATCAGTCCTGGACCAGCCTGCTGCAGCTGAACGGCGGCTATCGTGTGTCCAAGTACAACCGCCTGGACGACAAGTTCGGCACCTGGAAGATAGAAGGCATCTGGGCGCCGGTGGAGGACATCACCTTCCGTGCCTCGATCAACAAGTCGCAGGCGGCACCCGGCGTCGGCGCGGCGGCGAATGCGTCGAACATCTCGTACAACCAGGGCTTCTACGCGGATCCCTGCGCACCGCAGATCAATGCATCGAACCCGAACGGCCCGCGCGTCGCGCCGTCCTGGTCGCCGCAGCAGTGCGCCCGCACCGGCCTCGCGACCAACCTGTACAACAGCGCCACGCTGATCTGCCCGGACGATCGCTGCACCGTCCGCGAAGGCGGCTTTGCGCTGCGTCCCGAAACGGCCTATGGCAAGACGTTCGGCGTTGTACTGCGTCCGCGCTTCGTGCCGGGCCTGACGGTCTCGGTCGACCGCTGGATGATCGACCTCAAGGACCAGCTCGAGTTCTTCAACCCGCTCGACTGGATCAACGGCTGCCTGTCCACTGGCAACGACTATTATTGCCGCGGCATCAAGCGCAATCCCGACGGCACGCTGTCGAGCTCGCCGGCCAGCACCCCGTCCGCGGGCTATGTGTCGCGCGGGTCGACCAACGGCTACAAGTCCAAGTCGCATGGCTGGGACTTCCAGGGTCAGTACAATACCGGCCTGGGCAGCTTGGGTTCGCTCGACATGACCTTCAACGGTACGCTGATGACGCTGGTCGGCAGCCAGGGCGCGCCGGACATCACGCCGCGCGATTGCACGGGCTATTTCGACAGCGGTTGCGGCGAGAGCATGCCGACCTGGGCGCACCAGTTCCGCACCACCTGGATGGCGCCGGGCCGCGTCGCCAGCCTCTCGCTGAACTGGCGTCACCGCAGCGCCATGCCGCGGACGGTCTATGCGCCCGCCAGCACCGGCATCCCGGCGCTGCCGGAAGCCGACAAGCGTGATGCCTATCCGGGCATCAAGGCCTATGACTGGTTCGACCTTGCGCTGACCTTCGACATCAACAAGCGGATGACCTTCCGTCTTGCCGCCAACAACATCTTTGATCGCGACCCGCCGATCGTGCCGGACAGCCGCAGCCGCATCGGCCTGCTGCGCGGCAACACGATCATGGGCTACGACCTGCTGGGCCGCCAGCTGGTCGCGGGCGTCTCGCTGCGCCTGTAACGGACGTGCTGCATCCCCCGGAGATCGCATCTCCGGGGGATTGGTCGAACACAGCCTGCCGCACGCGAGAATCGCCACGGTACCGACTCGGCGCCGAGCGCCTCGGTCGTCCGGGGGCGGATCCGGCCGCCGTCAACGGCGTCCGGACCGCCTTGCCGGGAGAGCTCAGGCGTCCGCGTCCGCATGCGCGGGGCTGACAACCTGATAGGACGGCTTTTCACCGTCGGCCTTGCTGCCTTCCACGTCGAACGACACGTCGCTCCAGAAGATGCGCTGAATCGCGGGATTGCTGCTATTGTAGGAGACCTCGTGCCACTCGCGTTTGGACGCCGTGATCGAAAGATAATAGACGTCGCCGGTCAGATCCTCAAAGGCGAGATACATCGACCCGCTGAAGATGCCGCGCGGGCCCTGGGCATCGACGCGAACTTGGTAATCATAGATCCCCGCAGTCTCGATCAATTCGATCGCGAAGACTGTGCCGCCATCGTTTGCAATCACGCAATTCTGGGTCGGTCCGCCATTTACGGTCGCTGATCCGCCCACTTCCATGCCGCCAGGGCAGGTTGCCGAATGATATCCGCTTTTTGCTTCGCCGCAGTCGCCTTGGAAATTGCTATTGCTCATGAATCCCTCCTATGACTCTCCAGAGTCGCGGCTTTTATATACTGTACTTGCAATGGATAGAAGCGGGTTTCATCTATTCTTCATGTGATGGCGATTTTTGCCAAGTTGGTGCTGTGAAGACCGCAGCGATTTCAGCAGTCCCCGCGGGCTGGGCGGGCCTGCTTGCTGCCGGCCCTGCACGCGCGAAGACGGAGAGTGCCAGGGCGCTTTCGTCTTTTTGACATGATAAAATCATATCGTTGGGGATGCCTGCTGCCCCCCGCCCGCAACTGCTCCTCACCGAATTGCAAAAGCGCGTCCTGCTGCATTTGCGGGTCACCGGGCCACAACCGCGCATCGATCTCGCCATCGCGCTCCGCACCAACAGCGCAACCATCACGCGCGTGACGCAGCAGCTGGTCGCGCTGGATCTGATCGCCGAAGGCGCGCAGCAGGAGCAGGGCGCACGGGGCAGACCCAGCGTGCCGCTGGCGATCGCCGGCAGCGGCGGCTGGTCGGTCGGCGCGACGGCCCACCCCGGCTGGCTGGAGCTGGTGCTGGTCGACTTTTGCGGGCGCCCGCTGCTGCACGACACCCTGGCCTTCTCAATCGGCGCGCCGTGGTGCGGCGGCTGGCGGGATGGAGCGACGTACCGCTGGCGGAAACGCTGGGCGACGTGCTCGACATGCCGATCTGGATCGAGAATGACGCGACCGCCGCCGCACTCGCCGAATATTACCAGCCCGGGATCATCGACCGCTATCGATCGATCCTGGTGCTGTTTCTGGGCCCTGGCATTGTCGGAGGCCTCATCGCGGCGCGCGATCTGTTCCGCAGCGACCATGGCAATGCCGGGGAAATCGGCAAGCTGTTCCCCGGCGAGGTGCTTCGTCCCTCGGGCATCGACCTGATCGACACGCTGCGCGATGCCGGGGCGTCATCGCGTCGCTGGCCGAAGTGGAGGCCCTGCTAAAGCCGCACGCCGCGCTGATCGCGGCGTGGATCGAGCGGGTCGCGGTGCAACTGGAGCAGGCGATCATCGGTGGGGCGGTGTGGCTTGATCCGGGCGCGGTGGTTGTCTCAGGCGCCTTGCCTCGCGAGGTGCTCCGGCGACTGGCCGAACGCATCGCAGCGCTGAGCGCGCCCCGCCATCGCGGCTATCAGGCACCGGTACCGGCGGTGTTGCCCTCCCATTGGGAAGCCGGGCGGTGGTAATAGGGGCGGCGATGGCGCCGATCCATGCGGTGACGGCTGCCGCTTTTTGACGCCATTTAATTTCATGTAAGCAAATAAAAGAGTCACGAAGCGGCGTCACCCGCCCCGCATCAGGCAACAACGGGGACGATACATGGGATCGAAAATCCTTCTGGCGGGCGCCGCGGTGCCTGCCCTTTTGATGGGGGCGATGCCGGCGCAGGCGCAGGCGCCGACACAGACGCAGACGCAAGCAGAGCCGGCCGCAGAGCCGCCCCAGGACATCGTCGTCACCGGATCGGCGCGCACAGCGCCGGTTCGACGTCTCCTACGCGGTCAACGCGCTGTCGTCGGACGATGTGGCGAAGCTTGCGCCAAAGAGCATGACTGAGCTGGTCGGTGCGCTACCCGGCATTCATATCGAGCAGACCGGGGGCGAGGTTCAGAACATCACCCGCGTACGCGGCATCCCAACTGATCGCGGCTATCTCTATTATCAGCCCGATGGGCTGCCGCTCTACCACGAGCTGGACGGCTTCTTCTTCAACCAGGGCGACGGCATGAATCCCTTCGACCTGATGACCGATCGCGTCGAAGTGGTGCGCGGCGGGCCGGCGCCGATCTATGCTTCGGGCGCGGCGGCGATCATCAATGTGATCACGGTGAGCGGCGAGCAGAACCCCGCATGGCGCGGCGCAGGTGACGCTGGGCACCACCAGATTCTACCGGCTGGAAGGCTATCAGTCGGGGCCCCTCGGGGCGCGCACCAGCTTCGCGGTGGGCGGCTTATCGCTATCATGACGGCTACCGCGACAACGGCTTCCCGTCGGACAAGGGCGGCCAGATCCGCGCGAACATCCTGCGCGAACTCGACAACGGTACGCTCAAGTTGTCGGGCCAATATACCAACGACCACAACCTCTTCTATCTGTCGATCTCGGCGGCCGATCCGCGCAACACTGCGGTCAGCCTCAACAACTATCTCGATTACTTCACCGGCACTCTCAACACGCCGGCGCTGCGTGCGGTGACGATCAAATATCGCGACGGCTCGGGTGCGATCCAGAGCCGCACCGGCGATCTCGCCAATGGCCGGCATATGCAGTTCGGCAATGTCGCGCTCGATTATGAAGGCGATTTTGACGCCTGGCACGTCTCGGCAAAGGCCGGTTACACCGATGGCCGCAACGATTTCGATGCGCTCTATTCCACGTCGAACCCGGTCGATGCAGTGTGCGGCTGATCGTCAGCAAGAAATGGTAGGCAGGAGTTGCCATCCGCCGAGCCGCACCCGGGAAAGTCCGCTGCCGCGCTTTCCCGCCCCGCCTGCATCCGAACGGAACACGCCATGAAATCGCTTGTCTGTCTGCTGGCCGCCGTCACCGCTACCGTCCAGCCCTCCGCCGCGCATGCCGGCGACGCTACCAAAATGATGCACCGCCTGCGTAATCCCAAAGGCGGGCTGATCATCGTCGCCCATCGCGGCTGCCATCGCGCAGCGCCCTATAGCGATATGGGTCCGGTGCCCGAAAACTCCTTCGCCGCGTTGGAGAAGTGCGTCGCGCTGGGTGTGGAGGTGATGGAAACCGACGTCCGTCGCACCCGCGACGGCCATCTGGTGATGGTTCATGACGAGACCGTCGATCGTACCACCGATGGCCATGGCAAGGTGAGCGAACTGACGCTCGCCCGGATCAAGATGCTGCATTTGCGGCAGGACATGGGCGGCGCGGCGCAGCAGGTTACCGATCAGACGGTGCCTACGCTCGCCGAAATCCTGGCCCGCGCCAAGGGACGCATCCTGCTCAACCTCGATGTAAAGGACGCGATCTACGGCGAAGTCGTGGCCGAGGTGGCGCGGGCCGGCCTGCAGGACGGGGTGATCGTCAAGACCTTCGCGGGTACCGGATCGCCGTCGCTGGCGGCCATCGCGCCCTATGACCAAGTGCCGTTCGTGGTGATTCCGGTCAGCGGGGACGGCAGCGGTGCCGATGTTGCCGGGATCGTCGATGCCCAGATGGCGGGTGCACGGTGCCCCCTCGCGATCGAGCTGCCCTACATCGCGGCGCCCCGCTTGCCGCCGATCGCGCAGCGCACCCGCACGCTGGGGGTGCGGCTGTGGGTCAACACGCTGTTCGATGGCTTCGTTCTCGGCGGGTTCAGCGATCTGGACGCGCTGCGGGACCCGGATGCGGTGTGGGGGCGGCTCTGCAGCGCAGGCGTCTCGATCTTCCAGACCGACGAGCCTGCCGCGCTGGCGCGCTACCGCGCGCGCGCCGGCCATCGGCCCCTGTGCGGTTGAGGTCGCGATGGGGTTGGTCCATGCCGGCGACGCGCCACCCGCTGCGCAGCTTCTCCGCTGCAGGTCGCGCCGGGCGACGATCGGCGGCTAGCATCAGCATGCCTGCCCTGCGGCGATGCCGGCCGGGCTTTTGCCAACCGCGCGTCGGGAAACGCCCTTGGCGCTATTGCGGAGGCAGGGCAGCGAAGACCTTGGCGAGGTTCAGAATGCCATTGCCGAAGACGGGATCGCGACCCGCCGCGCCGGCATCGGTCGCATTGGCGAGCAGCAGCGAAACGATCTGCATCCCGGTCAGCTTCGGCCGCGCTTCTGCGACCAGCGCGACCGCCCCGCTGATCGCGGCGGCGGCGGGCGAGGTGCCGCTGTACGTTACCACACGCCCGTCCGGCGCGATCATGGCCACGCCCTGCGACAGTGCGGTGAGATACCAGCTCGCCGAAGGTCCACTGCCGGCGCGATTGGCATGCGTGTAATCGAAATTGCCGGCAGCATCATGCCCGCCCGCGATGATCACCCAGCCGGGAGCGGCTTCGGCAAAGGCGCGCGCCATCCGCAACGGTTCTTGTCCGCCCGCATCGTTGTTGCCGGCGCTGATGACGATCACGATGCCCGCCGCGGCCGCGCGACGAACGGCATCGAGGAACAGGTCGTAACTCTCGTCGATCACAAATGACAGATTGATCACCCGCACCTTGGCGGCGATCGCGGCGTCGATCGACGCAATTAGGGCGGCGCTCAACACGGTACAGTTCGCCAGCGACGTGCAGTTGCCCGGATTGGAGAAGTTGAGCGAGACGATGGTCGCACCATAGGCGATGCCGTGGATGCCGCTGCCATCGCGCGCCGCGGCCGCGACCGACGTCATGAACGTACCGTGCCCGCTCGTGTCGACCAGGCCGCGCGCGCCCGCCATATCCGCGCTGGCCGGATCGATCCGGCCGCTGAATTCGCGCAAGCCGGGTGTGATACCGGTGTCGACAATGGCGATCTTGATCCCGCTGCCCGTCACGCCGGCGCTATAGGCAGCGGCGGCCCCTGCCGCGACCGCCGCGTTCGAGCGCTGCTCTTCCTCCTGCGCTGCTGTCGGCGGGGGGGCCGGTGTCGGGCTTGGCGCAGGCGTTGCAGCGGGAGGCCCGGGCACCACGACCATGCCCTCGCCCGACCCGCCACCGCACCCCCCGCTCAAAAAAATGCCGGCAAAGACAATGCCACGCAGAAGCGTGGCGCGCACACGCGGCCTAGCTGATTGCATCTTCGCTTCCTTCGGATGTGAGGCGAGCAGCAGAGACTTGCTCATGGATGGACGTTTCCGTCCTGGAGAGGGACCGATTGGGTGGCGGTGCTCTCGGAAACATAGCGTCGCGGGCCGTCCGCCCAATCGCTGAACGACTGGCGCGACCGCACCGGGAGCGTCCAGCGGTCCGTCGCGACATCGCGCAAGTGCAGATCGCCGGGGTCCGCCCTGCCCATCAATGCCAGCAGTCGGAATGAGGATACGTTGACGTCCCTGCGGATGATCGCTGCCGTCACATAGTTGTTGAATATCTCTCGTTCGGTATCGAGAACATCCAGCAAGGTTCTCGAGCCGATATTGTTTTCGGATCTGGCGCCCTTGAGCGCCGTTTCGTTGGCCGCGATGGCTTCCTGCGCTTTCTGCAGATAGTCGAGCGACAATCGCCAGGTCGCATATGCCGAGCGGACCTGGGCGACGACGTCGCGCTCCAGCCCAACGACCTCTTCCATGGCGCTGTGCAATCCGGCACGCGCCTGTCGCACGTGCGAGGCTGGCAGACCGCCCTGGTAGAGCGGGAGGCTTACCGTGATGCCCACCTGCGCCGCTGTCCCGCGATTTTGCGGCCGGAAAATCGATTGGCTGGAGACGGATTGGAGATTGTTGAAGTAGTTGCCGGATCCGAACGCCGAAACCTGGGGGCCACGTTCGCCTTGGGCGGAACGTATCCGATACTCTGCCGCATGCACGTTCATCCGCGCGGCCTGGAGGGATCCATTGTCCCGAATGGCTTCGTCGATCGCGTCTTCGACCCTCAGCGGCCCGGCAAACCAGCTGCCGATATCGATCAGATTGCTGGGCGGCGCGCCGACGACGCGGACATAGTCTTCGCGGCTGCTGATCAACTGCGCCCGCGCTGCCTGCAGACTGCCTTCGGCCAGCAACAGCCGAGCGCTCGATAGCGATACATCGGTGATGGTCAGATCGCCGATCGAAAATCGCCCCTGGACGCTGCGAAGATTGGCCTGCAACGACGCAACGTTCCGCTCGCTGGCGCGGACGATGGCTTCGTCACGGAGCACGTTGCTGTACACCTCGACCACGGACGCGAACAGCGCGGAGACGGTACTACGAAAGCTTTGCCGGGAGGAATCGTACCGCGTCTGCGCTTCCTTGACCGCGAACTTGACCACGCCGGAGCGATAGAGCGGGACGGTGATCGAAAGGTCGGCGTCGAGTGTCCGATCCGGCAGCAAGGCGCTGTTCGCAGATCGTTTCAGGAATTCGGTTTCGCTGCTCGTGAACGCCGCGCGTGGTCGCCCACCGGCTTTTGCTTGGACGACCTCTTCGCCGCTTGCGACATTGTCGGCAAAGGCGCTTGCCAGGCCAGGGTTCGTCTGCAGCGCACGACGCAGTGCCTCTTCCAGCGTATCGGCGCGCGCGTCTGGAGGGAAGGCGGCGGCCACCAACGTCGCGCATAGCGCGCACGCCATGGCGCATCGCCCGACCAGGATCGTGGCGGCGCGCGCACGCGGTACCTCTCCGACAAGCAACCTCGAAACTGTCACGATGGCCCCCTCGATATCGGCAACACATATCGTGCCGGCGTGCAGGCCTCAAAAACCAATGACTCTCAAGTTGAAGTGCTTTCGGGCGCAATCGTCGCGCAAATGCCGACACATTCTCGGGATCATAGAAGAAATGCCGGCGTGACGGGCTGTAATCGATCCTCTTTTGTCACTCAATTTGAACGCATATTGTTGGTGGTGGCACCGTGACAGCAAAATTGCGATCCGGCACAAATTCCGCATCGGAGTCCATTTTCCTGAAAGGGGGGAAGATGCAGCATCTCATCGTGGCAGACGATGTCGCCCGCCTCGTGCGGGCAGCCGAGCGCATGGCGCGCCTTGCCCAGAACATCGCACAGCGCGGGCGCGAAAAGGAGATGGTGGGGAGCCCTGCAAACGATGTGATTTCGCAGCACGACGGCGTGCCGGCACAGGTCGGCGAGAGGCTCGTCCATGCATCGAAGCGCGCCATGGCGGCACATCTGCAACAGCCGGATTTCGGAGCGCCCGCAATTTTTCGGAGCCCTGCATGGCTGTTGATGCTCGAACTGTTCGTGGCAGGGCGTTCGAACGAGCCTGTTTCGATCAAAAGTGCGTCGCTCACCCTGGGGAGCGCGCCGTCCACCGCCAACAGAACCATTCTGGAACTCGAACGGCGCGGCCTGGTCGCAAGCGTCGGCGATGCGCGGGATGCCCGCAGGCGCTTGCTCAAGCTCACTCCCTATGCCGAAGCAGTGCTCAACGATTATCTCAGCCAGCAAGGCGAATGTCGGCCCCTGCCGATGCGCGTGTCCCTCAAAGTATCGCAGAGCGACGCGCTGGAAGACCAGGATGACAGCGCTTGCGAGATAACTCCGATTTCGGATCGATCCGTATCCGAACCAGAAACTATCTTACCGTGATGCCGCGTCTTCGTAATCCTACGGGCGTCATTCTCGAGAATCATTTCGAGGGAGACACTTCAAAAGGGAAATCGATATGCGTCAGCTTTCCACGATCGAACTGGAGCTCATCATCGGCGGATACAACGAGTCCTATGATTATGGCGACTCGTCGTTGGTCATCGACGGGGATAACGCGAACATCACCGTCACCGCCGCCGATTACGCAGGCGGCGCCGCGCAGATGCAAGCGGCTGGTCTTACCATTCCGCCGATCACCATCCCGATCGATCTCGGCGGTGGCTTTAAGATTTCGATCACGACCCCGAAGGTCAAGCTCTCGTAACGGCGCAGCATGTAGCGCGTCGACGCGGTGGTGCGCCATGCGGCGCACCACCCTGCCGGCGGCCGCATGCGGGAGGGTGTGGCCATGATGGCCACGACCGGGACAAAGGCGCGACAGGCGTGTCGCCGCGCGTTCGAAGTGGCGTTTCTGATCCTGCTGAACGGCTGGCTCCAGGCGCTTTCCTATTTGCCATATCGATTGCGTAGACGGGGGTTGCGATCCGCGTTCTTGTGCCTGGCCCCAGTGATGGCGGGGCTCGATCTCGATTCCACGTCGCGTGCATTCGCTACCATCCTTGCCTCGTCGAAACGCCAGGGCCGGAAATTTGCGGGCCGGAAAATGTATTACGACATGGTCGCGATGATCGAATGGTTGGCGCTCGGCCGGCGAAGCATCGCGGGACTGGCGAGCGATATCCAGAACCTCTCCAGCGATTCAAACGAGGATCTGGAATGGCTGGCCGCGCAACGCGGCGCGATCATCGGCACGATGCATTTCGGGCCTTACGCGCTGGGGCTGGTATGGCTGATCCATTTCCATTTCCAGAACCGCAAGGTGATCATTTTCAAGAACACCAACGCGGAGGAAGAAGCGCGGGCGATCGAGCGCCTCGGCAATCTGGGTGCGAACGTCGAATTCGTCTCGCCGACGGCACTTCGCGAATTCCACCGAATCATCAAGGAGGTGCGCGAGGGCGCTATCGTCATCATCATGGTGGACCTGCCCCCCGCTGCCAGCCGCAGCGACGGTTTCGATCTGCTGGGGCGGCAGGTGGCCGTCGCGACGGGCGCGGTCGACCTGGCCGCGCTTGGCCGCGCACCGCTGATGCTGCTGCGCGTTCGCGCCGACCGGCGCGGAGACCGGATCGAGATTGGCGACATCTTCGACGTCGCACATCATGACGCCGGCTCGCGCGACCGTGCCGTTTCCCGGATCACGCGCTTCGTGTCCGAAACCCTGCAGGTCTACCCTGAGCAATGGCACATGTGGTCCCGGTTCGGGGAATATCTGCCCTCTCAGCCAGGATCCACCGCGTGAAAAAGACCGCCCCTGGAACCGGCGTTGCCTATCACATGCAGTCGCCCGTGCTGCTGGCGCAGCCGCTGCTGGAGCGCGTGTTGACGCTCTTCTTCGGCGCCACCTTCGTCGTCGCGATCGTCTTCTGCGCGCTGACCCAATATTCCCGCACCACTGCCGCGCGTGGCGAGGTGGCGGCGGCCAGCGGGTTCTCCGCACTTGTCGCCGAACATAGCGGTGTGATCGCCGCGATATTGGTACGGCCGGGCCAGCAAGTGGCCAAAGGCCAGGCGCTGGCACGCCTGACGCGTCCGCAGATCGTGGTCGCAGGTGGCGATGCCACGCAGTTGTCCATCCAGCAGAGCAAGGCGATGTTGCGGAACATCGACCTGCAGCTATCGGACAATGCGCGATCGATCGCCGCGATCCAGGCGCAGATCGCCCAGATCCGTCGCGGCGCCACCATATCGACCACGGCAGCCGGCGCGCGCCGGGGCCTGACCGAGCAACGCAAGCAGGTCGCGCAGAAGCGCCTTGGGGGGCTGGAGACGCTGGCTTCCGAAGGCTTGGTGACGCAGATGGCCGTCGATCAGGCGCGCGTGCAATCCATGCAGCTTCTTCAGGAAGTCGCCGATGCGGACATGACGATCAACGAGATCGCCCGGGGACGCGACGAACGGGTGGGCGCATTGGATAGCCGAAGCCGCGAGCTTTATCAGGCGGCGATGACGCTTCGGACGCAGCGGCTGCAGATTGAGCAGCAACTCGTTTCCCTGCAGGTGGGCGAGGAGCAGACGATCGTGGCCCCCGAGGCGGGAATCGTCGCGGCGGTCAACATGCGGGCGGGGGGCCGCGTGGAGGAGGGGCAGCGCATTTTCGCGATCGCCCGTCCGGATGCAAAATTGACCGCTGTGCTCCAAGTGCCCTCGCGGGCGATCGGCCTGATCGAACGCGGCCAGCGCGTGTCGCTCAAATATGATGCCTTTCCGTTTCAGACCTACGGGCTGCATTACGGGCGGGTTACCCGCGTCGAGGCCGCTTCGCTCGAGGGCGAGCGCCCCGCCACCGATGAACAGGAGGTCGACCGGCGCTTCCTGGTCGAAATCCAGCCCGACGATCTGTTCATCAAAGCCTATGGGCGGCCCCGTCCCCTGCGCGTCGGCATGATGCTCACCGCGGACATCGAGGTGGAGCGCCGCAGCATCCTGGCGTGGTGGCTCGCGCCCCTCCTCTCGATAGCGGGACGCCTGACATGAACCTCTTCCAATCCGGCCGCCGTCGGCTGCCGATGATCCTGCAGGACAGCAACGGGGAGTGCGGCCTCGCGTGCCTCGCTATGATCGGGCGATGGTATGGCCACCGCATGGACCTCAGCAATCTGCGGGCGTCCTATCCGACCACCCGTCGCGGCCTGAGCCTCGCCAATCTTGCCATGGTCGCCGATCAGCTGGGGTTCGACGTCCGCGGCTACAAAGTCGATGTGCTCGACGACCTCAAGCGCGTGCGCCTCCCCGCCATCCTCCACTGGGAAGGAAACCACTTCGTTGTCCTGAAGAAGGTCCGCGGCCGACGCTTCGTGATCCACAATCCGGCGGCTGGCGTGCGCACGCTGACGCGCGAGGATGTCGAAGCCAGCTATTCGGGCTTCGTCCTCGAGTTGCAGCCGTCCGAAGCGTTCCGGGTCATCGTCAAGGAGAAGCGCTACCCCCTAGCGCGCATTCTCGAACTCACCCATGGGCTGAGGACGTCGCTGGCCCAGATCATCTGCGTGGCGATCATCGCGAGCATGGTCTCGATGACGCTGCCGTTGTTCGTGGAGGCTGCGCTGGATTCGGTGCTGCCGCAGAGCGATCTCGATCTGCTCGGCGCGCTCGCCATCGGCTTGCTGCTCGTCTCGCTGACCACCGCCGCGGCCGATTGGCTGAAGAAGCGTATCATCGCGAATGCCGGCGGCGCCTTCTTCGCGCTACTGACGCGGAATGCTGTGGGACAGCTGTTCAGGCTCCCCTTGCGCTATTTCGAGGGGCGGCATCCCGGCGACATCGTCACCCGCCTCGAATCGATCGATTTCATCCGGAACATCGTCACCAACGCCTTTGTCGCGGCGGCGGTCGATCTGGTCATGATCCTTTTCAGCGGCGCGATCATGTTCCTGTACGCGCCGACGCTGGCGCTGATCGTCTCGTCGATCTTCCTGGTCGTGATCGCGATACGGCTGTTGCTGTATCCGCGGATGCGGCGGCAGGGGGCAGCGTCGCTCAAGGCGCGTTCCGAAGAGCGATCGAAGATGATCGACAGCCTTCGCGCGATCGCCGCGCTGAAGACCGCCAATGCCACGGTGCCGGCGGCGGCACGCTGGTATGACAGCTTCGTGCGGTTCGTGAATGCATCGTTCCAGATGCAGATGACCGAGGCGAACGCGGTGTTGCTGGTCGAAATCGTCACGGGGATCGGCACCGCCGCGACCCTGTATCTCGGGGTCAGCGCCGTGCTGAAAGCGCAGCTCACCGTGGGCATGCTCTATGCCTTCTTCACCTATCGAACGATGTTCTTCGACCGAGTGGACAATCTCGTCACCACCATGACCCAGATCTCGATGCTCGGCGCGAACATGGCGCGGCTGTCCGATTTCCTTGAGACCGATCCAGAGCCCGTCAACCGGATGGTGGAGCGCCAGATCCGGCGGGGTGTGTCGCTTCGGCAGGCTTCGTACCGCGCGGGCTTTGCGGACAAGCCGATCCTGGATGCGATCGATCTCGATATTCCGGCGGGATCGGGCGAGACCATCACAATCCTGGGCCCTTCGGGATCGGGCAAGACGACGCTGCTGAAGGTGATGGCTGGCCTGTACAAGCCCAGCGAAGGCGAGATTGAGGTGGATGGGACTCCCCTTTCCGCATGGGGGCTCGCCGCGTACCGCAGGAACATCGGGTTATTGCTAGGGGCGGACAAGCTGCTGCATGGCTCGATCGTCGAAAACGTAACGGCGTTTTCGTTCGAGCCCGATATTTCCAAGGTCCAGGCGGCTCTTCGCCTGGCATGCCTCTCAGACATCGTGGCCGATCTCCCGCGCGATATCGAGACGGTCGTCAGCGAAGAGAACGGTGTGTTGTCGAGCGGGCAGCGCCGGCGGCTGATGTTGGCCCGCGCGCTGTACAACGATCCGCCGCTACTCCTGCTCGATGAAATCACCGCCAATCTGGACGAACAGACGGCGGGCATGATTCTCAGAAACCTCGTCGCGCATCCCGCGACGAAGGTGATCACCTCGCATGATCTCCACGTCGTCGCGATGAGCGACCGTGTCTTCCGCATGGAGGCCGGCGCGCTCACGGAAGTGGATGTCGCGACGGTTTGCCCAGATCCTTCCGGGAACATGGAGAATATACATGCCGAATGATGCCATCGTTGCCGACATCGCTGCCATGCTTCGCCATATAAAGCGTGACGATAACCTGGACATAGGTCGGGAAACACAAATATCCCCGTTGGGAATAGACTCGCTGGACTTTGTCGATCTGATGTTCATGATCGAGGAAAAGTACGATATCTCCATCGAATTCAATGCGAATACGGACGGCACGTTTCCGTTCGAGACGGTTGGGTGCGCGGCGGAAGCCGTGGGATCGCTGATCGAACAGAAGCATCAGGCGGCATGAGACGTGTAGCGATTACCGGCGCGGGCATGATTTCGGCCGGCGGGCTCACGCTGGCCGATAGCTGGCATTCGGTGCGGGAGGGGCGGTGGCTGTTGCAGCCTGCGTCCGCCGGTTATGCGGAAACCGCGCAACTGCTGGTTGCCGAGATCCGCGGGTTCGACCCGGACGCACATTTCGAGCGGCGCGAGGTGACGACGCTGGATCCGGTGGCGCAGTTCGCCGTGATCGCGGCGCGGGAAGCGGTCGCAATGGCCGGCATCGACCTTGCGCAGACGCCTCCCGAGCGCACCCGGTGCATCGTCGGCTCCGGCGCGGGGGGCGAGCGGACCCATGACGACGCCTCGCGCAAGGTCTATGGCGAAGGGGCGGCGCGCCTCCATCCGATGACGGTTCCGCGGATCATGCTGAGCGGCGCGGCAAGCCAGGTCGCGCTCGATCAAAAGATCATGGGCGGGGTGTTCGCGGTCAGTTCTGCCTGTGCGTCGGCCGCCCATGCGGTGGGGCAGGCATTTGCCGACATTCGAGCCGGCGTCGTGGATGTCGCCCTGGCAGGCGGCAGCGAATCGTGCCTGTCCCATGGCTGCATGAAGGCATGGCAGGCGCTGCACATCCTGTCCGATACCGGATGCAGACCCTTTTCGCTAGGCCGGCGCGGGCTCGTGCTCGGCGAAGGTGCCGCGATGTTCGTCCTCGAGGCATATGACGTGGCGGCTGCGCGCGGCGCCGACATTCTGGCCGAACTGATCGGCTTCGGCATGAGCTGCGATGCCGGGTCCATCACCGCGCCGAACGCGGGGGGCATGGCGCGGGCGATTGGCAGTGCACTGGGCGATGCTCAAATCACTGCCGACGCCGTCGATCACGTCAACGCGCATGGGACGGGCACGCAGGCGAACGACGTCACCGAATGCGCCGCGCTCCGCCTCGTCTTCGGCGATCGTTTGCCACACATTCCCGTCACCGCCAATAAATCGGTGCTGGGGCATGCGCTGGGAGCGTCCGGTGCCTTTGAGCTGGCGATGTCGATGATGAGCCTGCGCGAACAGGTCCTGCCCTGTACCGCGCATTTCGAGTCGCCTGACCCCGCATGCCCGATCGATTGCATCCCGCATGCCTCGCGCGACGCCGAGGTCACGACCATCTTGTCGAACAGCTTTGCCTTCGGAGGGCTCAACGCAGCGCTGCTGGTGCAACGTGTCTGATCCGCTCGGTCAATTCGTTCGTGCGTGCCAGACCATTAATCCGGCTGCCTCGGCTGCCGGCTTCCCACCGTTCATGGCGGCGTTCCAGCAAGAGACGCCGCTGAACAGCGGCCCCTATATCTTCGATCTGTCCGCTTTCCGTACTGCCTTCGGCACCAGCCCGATACGGCAGACGATCCTCGCCGACGCGCAGGCAGCGCTGGAAGTGCTTCGAAGCGAAGGCATGATCTGGCATCTGCTGCTGGTGGGAGGGAGTTTCATCCGGCAGGGCGACGCTCCCTCCGACCTGGATGCGCTGGTTGTCTATTCGCTTGCACCGACGGATGCCGAAACCATCGCGCGTGCTATCCATGGCGTTCGCGATGGTCTGCGGCGCTATCCGCGCGTCGACTTCAAATTCTGTCCGGTAGACGTCGACCCCATCATTCTGGTGAAGCGCCTTTTGTTCTTCTCGAACGTGTTTGGGTACGACAAACAATCGCATACGCTGTCGCGCGGCAGCGCGATGATCGTACCCGATGCGATCGTCGTTGGGGACTGCACGCAATGACCGATCCCATCGCATCCATTTGCGTCAAATCCTCCAGCCAGGAGGCGTCCGCCCCGGCGATGCTCCTCGATCCTGTCGACGCTCCCCTCATCACCCGCAGCAGCCCGCATGTGATGCAACTCGAAGCATTCGCGGCGCGGTTTGGGTGTTCGGAGAAACGACGGCAGCTTTGGGATCTGATGGTTCTCGCATTGCGCGACATGCAGTCCCGAGGACTTACCCCGATGTGCCTGCTGGTTGGAGGGAGCTTTGTCGGCGGCGGGGAGCATCCGAACGATCTGGACGCGCTGGTCGTATATCGCCTTTCGCCCAACGCCTCGCCCGACGCGATCGAACTGGTGCTTCGGCGCCGACGCGAGGGGCTCGACCTGCGCTTCGTCGCCGGGGATGCTGGGCCCATCGCGTTGATCAAAATGTCCTGCTTCTTCCACACACTATACCAATCCCGTGATCGCGGCGGAGACCAGGCAAGCTACCTTATCGTTTTGCCGAGCTGACGATGCTCCACAGTTGCTTGCGGCGCTATGGGGGGCGCCCGACTTTCGGGGCCCTGGCCGTCTCTATAACGTCCCGCCTCAGCGCATCGCTCATCCGCAGCCATGTCTACTTTCCGGACCCGCTGCCGGCAGTACCGGATTGGCGAGGGGTGCCGCCGCCGCTGCCCCTGACGGTGCAGACCGAGGACGGCCTGACGATCGAGGGGTATCGCTGGCCCGCAACCACGCCTTCCTTTGCGACCCTGATCTTTTTCCATGGCAATGCGGGCAACCGGTACACAGCGGCCGCCATGGCTGCACCGCTGCGACGTCCGGACGCCGAGATCATCGTCGCGTCCTATCGCGGCTATGGGGATAATCCCGGTCGTTTGAGTGAGGCTGGCCTCTATCGCGACGGCGCGGCCTTTTTGCGGGAAGCGCGCCTCGGGAAGCCGGATCATCTCTATCTCTTCGGTTTTTCCCTGGGGGCCAGCGTGGCGTTGCGCCTCGCGGCGGATGAGCCCGTCGACGGGGTGGTGACCCTTGGGGCCTTTTCCTCCCTGGCACGCGTCGCCCCGCGATGGGTGCGCCCCTTCCTGCCGGATCGCTTCGACAATGCAGCAGCTGTCGGTCGTCTTCGCGTGCCGCTGTTGATCTTCCACGGTTCCGGCGACGAAACAATACCCGTTGCCGAAGCATTCACCCTCAAGCGGGCGGCCGCATCGCCGCTGCAGGTCGTCATCCTGCAAGGCGCGCCGCACAGGATACATTTGGATCCGATCGCGCTCATCATCTGGGAGCGATTGATCCAGATGGCGCGTCGCTAGTGGGGCGACGCAACCCCCGTGCACGCCCTTCACCGAAACGGATCGGCTGCGGCGTGCCCGGTCGAGCCGGAGCCTTATCGCTTGAAGGAAACCCGCTGGCCTGATTGCGGCATGTGCAGATTCATTGCCCAATGCCGGCCAACTCGAAAATGCTCTAGCCGCGGAAGACGTGCCGATCCGGCCCGAGCCCGCTGTCCGGGGGCAACCGCTCGACCACTTCATATTGCAGCAGCATGGTCATTACGCTTAGGCCGCGATCCGTCAGTTGGATAAGGGATCGCCGTGCGTCGGTCGCGTCGTCAACCTTGTCCACCAGCCCCGTCTCGATCAGACATTCCATACGCCGGAGCGCGGTTGAGACCGACGCGCATGCCGCCAGGCAAAGATTCTTGACCGGCGTCGACCGCCCCTCGGCTTCCGCAATGAACAGTTCCAGCAGCATGTCCCATGCAGGCTCGCCGAATATGTTCTTGACCAGCACGTCCCGCCGCCGCCGCATCGCATAGTGCCGCCGCGCTTGATGCACCATGCGGAGCGATATTCCCCGGGGGCCAACTTCGCGATCTAGCACCTTATAGACGGCGCTCTCCAGGTGATCGAGCGCCGATTGTATTGTCAGGTAGTTGTGGGTCTCCGCGGGTTCGGCGTTCGCCGGCGTGATAGGGCGCCGAAGATAATGAGCAGCATGATTGGATAGGCCCAGAATCCCTGAAACAAGATGTACATCTGCAGTGTCTGGCTCAATCCCATCAGAATGACGCAGTGGCTGCATACCGCTATGAGATGAAAGGCCGTTGCCCATAATGGCCAAAACCTCCTTGATTTCAGCGCAAGATAAAGGAAGGCTATAAGCGTCAATATATCGACGGCGATAAGCCCCGATCGGAAGCTTTTCCATTCGAATAGCAGCGGTATCTGGATGAAGATGGTGGCCAGAGATGCGGTCAGGACGATCATTGCCCCAAGCCGTTCGCTCCGGCCACCAAACGCCATTCCCAACACCGTCGTGGCGATCAGGAATGCTGCATAGAGTACGCGCAATGCTAGAAAAATGGTCATGCCTTTGGGAAGCTATCGGCTGTCGTCACATCAGCTGGCGCGCCGCAGCGGCGTGACATCCGCACCCAGGATCTTCTTAACCTCCTTGTCTCCCAACCCGCCGAAATCCTCATCGGCACTAACGGCGATGCCCTTGATGTCGTTGAGTACGTCATGCGCCTCCAAAAGGGATCGCCGACTGGCAGTTTGTTGGTTGATGGTCAGCGTCAATGCTTCCACCGCCTCGTGGCCAATGCGAGCGCCAGCTCTGAGCTGGATCCGCGCGTCGAGCGCGGTCGCCAGAAGGCGCGCCGTACTGGCAATGGCGAGATCGTTCGCCCGTTCAGATTCCCACATCTGCTCGGCAATGTTCATGGCAATGGCTCGGCGCTCACGACGCATCTTCATTCCCCCATTCATCGGTTTGCTGTCTCGATGAGGGTCACATCAGCCGGTCGAGGCTTACCAGGATCGTGGCGATTCCGCTCACCAGTCCCCCCAGTAGCAGCGCGACCAACGCAGCGATTACCAGTATCCAGCCGATACGCTGGCCCATGGTCAGCGTGTTGATCGGCCGTTTCCTTGTCGCTACCGGTATCGCCCATCCCCGCCCGGCGTCCGCTTGCTCCCCCTCATCTTCGACCGATCCTGCGGTCTCCACGGCCGAAACGACAAGCGCAGGCGGCTCATATGAAGGCTCGTATGAAGAGGCGATGTCGACATATCCGACCATCGCCGCCGCCTCGTGGCGCGTTTTCGCGCCCAGCAACCGCATGGCGATGCCGATCTCCGCATTGACGGTGTGATGCGAACCCTGGATCGCCAAGGCGATCTGCTTCGAGGTCATCCCCTGCGCGACGAGCCGTAGATAGGCAAGTTGGGTTTCGTTCAGGGAGGCGACCTTTGCCGCATTGCCGAACGAATTCATCACAGTAGAGTCATGTATTTGTAACCTGGACCGCGACTACTCGCTATCGATAGCACTATTATAATGCAGCATGTCAACCGGCCGCCGAAGCACTTCAGCAGGTTAAGCGGCAGTCGGCGGCGATCGGCCGGCGGATCCTGCTGGACGCAGGTACCTCGGGCAATGTCGGACCGTGCCGACTGCAGTGACAAGGCCTGTTAGGGCGGATCGCCATGTTCACCTGCGGCTATGGTGGGGAGGGAAGCATGCAACCGGCGCATCAAGAGCTCTACTCGCGCGGCAAATATCGCCTCGCCTATGACCGCGAGCACGACGGCTCTCTCCGAACCCCCTTTCTCCGGATTGTCTGGTACGACGCCGCAGCGCGACGCAACCGCAGCCGCAGCTGCTCAACGGGCACGGAGAGCATCGAACAGGCGAGCAAGAGCTTGGCGCCCTCTACCTGAAGCGGGAACGCGGGTAGGCGGTGCCTATGGGCGCAAGGACACGCTCCCGGCTGCGTTCGCTGCGAAGAAGCCGGAGGAGGTCAGCCGCACCCCGGTCTATCGCGCGGACGTGAAGACGCTGGCGGCCATGTTCCGCTACTGCGTCGCGCCGGAGGCGAAGCCGGGCGATGGGCCCGATTCGATCAAGAACCGGATCCGGCAGCGCGAGCAGCTGCACCGCTTCCTGCAGATCAGCGTCGCGACCTGGGCGTGGCCGGACGCGGCGCACGACGTCTCGGTCGACCGGGCGCGCGACCAGTGGCACTCGAATGCGCGGGCGCTGAACCTGAACCCGAAGGGCAGGGCGCAGACGAAGAAGCACCGGCCGATCGTGCCGATCCCGGATGCGATGGCGCGGCTGGCGCGGCAGCGTCTCGGCGAACGTGACTGGATCGAAGGGCAGCTCATGCTGGGCCACCGGAAGACCAGCACGTCCGATACCTATGCGCCTTTCGAGACGGGGTATCTGGCGCGCCCTATCGAGGTGACCGACTCGATTATCGCAGAAAGCGAAAGGATGGCCCCGGGGCGTTTCGTGCCAATGCGAGCTCGGCGGCGGCGTCAGAGAACTCAAGCTAGTGAGACAATTCGCAAACGCTGCGAAAACTGAATCATCGTAGGCGCTTAGCAAAACGCTGATTCCATTGCCTTCTGATCCGAAATTTCCTAAATGACACGTAGGCCTCCGGGCTCCGAATACGCTGGCTAGACCAGCCGTGCCAGGGCTTGCCCTGCGCTAGGGCCCTGGGGGACCTATGCTCTCGTTGCGTGCTGCCAGACAGTCAGAAACTTTGCCTCCCTTGCCGTCGCCGTCGACCACGAGTGGCGACCTGATGCTTGAAGTACGAAGTTGGCCAGAGCCCCCTTAGGGGAGGTGTGAACCACGTCGTTCCGCTTAGCCGCGACCGCTCCCATGATGACGTCCGCCATTTGAATGATGCCGACGTTGTGCCACTTCGCTGACTCTATCGACCGGATGCAATTGGGCCTAGTGCGGTACTGCTTATATGCCGCCGCGGACAGCTGAGGCCGCATCGCGCAGACGTCTGCCGAGTCGTTGCCGCTGTCGAGGCGAACGTGAATCGCTCGCTTCCTGCCGTAGAGTGCGGCGACGCGGTGAAGCAGAAGCCGATAATACATCCTGTTCACACTGGTGTCGTGGTTTTCGCCTTTCACCTTCTTGTGATTGTATCCGCCGAACTTGCAGATGATCACGTGCAGGGCCGCTTGTCGCTTGTTCACCAAGTCGAACGCCAGGCGCACCAACGCCTCATAGGCCTGTCGCTTGGCCCCGCCGCGATACTCGCTCCAATGAAATTCAGACTTGATGCCAGGGTCGTCTCTGAGGATCGCGATCCGATCCTCGATCTCAGTGATACGATTGCCGGCCACGGCGAACCCGCCCGCTACCATGTACTTCCGCTCGCGGCTGCTAGAGTCGCCGAAGAACGATAGGGAGGGGAGGACGAGACTGGAAGACTGATGCATGGTCCCGAAGCTACGGGCGTTCGCCCCCAGCTAGCAACGGAACGAACGGTGAACGACTACCGGTTGCCTGTGGACATCACCGGACTGTCACCGGAGCAAGGCCAAGCGAATGTTGGAAAAGCCACGTTTTATGGTGTGGCGCACCCGACAGGATTCGAACCTGTGGCCTCTGCCTTCGGAGGGCAGCGCTCTATCCAGCTGAGCTACGGGTGCCTGGAAAGCGGCGACTAGCAAAGCCTTTGGCCGAATGCCAGCCCGTTTCGGCACCGGCGGCGCAAAAGCCGAGGCGCCGCAAAAGGTCAGGCGGGCTGGACCGCCTTCTTCGCCTTGGGGGCAGGCGTCTTCGGCTTGAATGCGCAGAGCTCGGCCACCGGGCAGCGCCAGCATTCGGGGGTGCGCGCCTTGCAGAGATAGCGGCCGTGCAGGATCAGCCAGTGGTGCGCGTGCAGCCGGAACGGCTGGGGGACCACCTTCTCCAGTTTCAGCTCCACCGCCAGCGGCGTCTTGCCCGGCGCCAGGCCGGTGCGGTTGCAGACGCGGAAGAGGTGGGTGTCGACCGCGAAGGTCTCCTGTCCGAAGGCGACGTTCATCACCACATTGGCGGTCTTGCGGCCGACGCCGGGCAGCTGCTCCAGCGCGTCGCGATTGGCGGGAACCTCGCCGCCATGGTCACGGATCAGCGCCTCCGACAGCGCGATGACGTTCTTGGCCTTGGTGTTGAACAGGCCGATCGTCTTGATGTGGTCCTTCAACCCGGCTTCGCCGAGCGCCACCATCTTCTCGGGCGTGTCCACGGCCGCGAACAGCGCGCGTGTCGCCTTGTTGACGCCAGCGTCGGTCGCCTGGGCGGAGAGCACGACGGCCACGAGCAATGTGTAGGTGTTGACCGATTCGAGCTCGGTCTCGGGGTGCGGATTGTCCGCCGCCAGCCGCGCGAAGAACTCGACGACCTGCGCCTTCTTCACACGCCGAGCACCTCGGCCATGGTGTAGCGGCCCACGTCGCGACCGGGCAGCCACAGAGCCGCGCGGATCGCGCCCTTGGCGAAGATCGCGCGATCGTCGGCGCGGTGCGTGAGCTCGATCCGCTCGCCGTCGCTGGCGAATACCACCGTATGGTCGCCGATCACCGATCCGCCGCGCAGGCTGGCCATGCCGATCGTGCCCGCGGCGCGCGGCCCGGTGAGCCCGGCGCGGTCGCTGACCCCGGCTTCGGCGAGCGTGGTGCCCATCGCCTCGGCAGCGGCGGCGCCCAGCATCTGCGCGGTGCCCGATGGCGCATCGGCCTTGTTGCGGTGGTGCGTCTCGACGATCTCGATGTCCCAATCCTGCCCTAGCCGTGCGGCGGCTTCGTGGACCAGGCGCGACAGCAGCCCGATACCGAGGGAGGTGTTGCCGGTCTGCAGCACGGCGATCTCGGCGGCGGCCGCGTCGATCATCCGGTGGTGGCGCTCGGCAAGGCCGGTGGTACCGATCACGATCGGCGTGCGCGCGGCGCGGGCGGCGGCGAGGTTCGCCTCGAGCGCGGCGGGCGCCGAGAAGTCGACGATCACATCGGCCTTGCGGGCGAGCTCGGCGGGATCGTCGCCCACGTCCGCGCCGCCTGCGAGGCGGGCCCCGAAATCGGGAAGGGCGGCGGCGATCGCCTGGCCCATCCGCCCCATGCTGCCATAAATGCCGATGCTCGTCATGCTGCGGGCTGTTGCACCATCCTGCGCCGTAGCGACAGATGCTATTTTTGCGTCTCGTCGGGCTTTTTCTTCTTGCCCCCGAGCGGAATTCGCAGGGTGACGAACGCGGCGGGAACCGAGGCGATGCCGGCGCTGTGCTGCTGCGCCGCGGCGCGCACCTCGCCACCGCCGGGCAGGCGGAAGCTGGGATCGAGCGCGCCGCGCTGCGGTGGCGTCGCCAACTGCGGACCGATGCGGTAGCGATCGGGCTCGTCGCGCTTGCAGACGACGATCTCATTGGGGTCGGTGGGCACGGGGCAGCGCTGCCGGGTGAGCGAGCGCGACGCGATGCCGGTGCCGTCGTCGTCCCCGGCAGGGCCGCGCGCCTGTTGCGGCAGCAGGATCGCGAGAAGGGCAAAGGCGAGCACGGCCATGATCTTGTCTCCGATCCTTGAGCCGCCAGACAAACCGGACTTTGCGGCGGGGGCATGGCGGGCCTAGGGTCGCGGCATGGCCAGCCTTCGCAATCTCGTGATTCTCACCGGCGCCGGCGTTTCCGCCGAAAGCGGCATCGCCCCTTTTCGTGGCCCGGGCGGGCTGTGGGAGGGGCACCGCGTCGAGGATGTCTGCACGCCCGAGGCGCTGGCGAGCGACCCGGCGCTGGTCCACCGCTTCTACGATCTGCGGCGGGCGGCGCTGGAGACGGTCGAGCCCAATGCCGCGCACCATGCGCTGGCGCGGCTCGACGCGGGATGGCCGGGCGAATTGCTGATCGTGACGCAGAATGTCGACGACCTGCACGAACGGGCGGGGGCGACGCGGCTTCTCCACATGCATGGCGAGCTGCGTTCGGCGCTATGCGCGGCGTGCGGCATTCGCGAAGCCTGGAGTGAACCGCTGCCGCCCGAAAGCGAATGCCCCAATTGCGGCATGCTCGCGCTGCGGCCCGACATCGTCTTCTTCGGCGAGATGCCGTACGAAATGGAGCGGATCGAGGCGGCGCTGGCGGAGGCGGACCTGTTCGTCTCGGTCGGCACCTCGGGCGCGGTCTATCCGGCGGCGGGGTTCGTCCAGACCGCGCGGCACTACGGCGCGGCGACGCTGGAGATGAATTTGGAGCCCTCCGGCGGCAGCGAGTGGTTCGAGGAGAGCCGGATGGGCCCGGCGGCCACGCTGGTCCCGGCCTGGGTCGACGAACTGCTCGCCAAGGCCTGAGCCTGCGCAACATCGCGCTGGCATTGCGCAGCATCCTGCGGAAGGATGGCGGTCAAGGCGCCACGAAAGGCGCCAGCGATAGGGGAGAGGCGGGCGATGTCCCAGCAAGCGATTTTCATTACCGGCGGCGCGTCGGGAATCGGGCGGGCGGTGGCGGTGCTGTTCGCGCAGCGCGGCTGGCGGGTCGGGCTGGGCGATGTCAACGCGGCGGGGCTGGCGGAGACGCTGGCAATGCTGCCGCCGGGCAGCGCCACGACGCACCGACTCGACGTGCGCGATCGCGACCAATGGGTGGCGGCGCTCGCCGAGTTCGCGTCGGCGAGCGGCGGACGGATGGACGTGCTGTTCAACAACGCCGGGATCGGGACCAGCGGCGCCTTCGCCACCACGGTGCCGGCGGAGCTGGAACGCTGCGTCGCGATCAACCTGATGGGAGTGGTCCATGGTGCGCATGCCGGGTTCGAACTGCTCGCCGCGACGCCGGGATCGGTGATGCTGATCACCAGTTCGGCGGCCGGGATCTACGGCACCTCGGGCGCGGCGATCTATTCGGCGACCAAGTTCGCGGTGCGCGGGCTGGCCGAGGCGCTCGACGGCGAATGGGCCTCGGCGGGGGTGCAGGTGCGCACGCTGATGCCCTCGTTCATCGACACGCCGCTGCTCGACCAGCCGAGCGGTGGCTCCAACCAGCATATCCGCGAGAATGTGCAGCGCGCGGGGCTGGAGATCACGCCGGTCGGCGAGGTCGCCAAGGCGGCCTGGGCGGCGGTGCATGGGCAGGTGCTCCACACCCGTGTCGGCAAGACCGCGCGCAAGCTGTGGTTCGCCGCGCGCTGGATGCCGGGCGCGCTGCGCAAACAGGCACAGCGCAGCAGGCTTGGGCGCCGCTAGGCTTGGCAGCTCCCGCATATCCGCGATACGGGCCGCGTTCGCCGAACGGAGGAAAGGGAACGCCATGAAGATGGGGGTGCTGATCGGGCTCGGGCTGCTGGCGGCGGTGCCGGCACAGGCGCAGGTGAAGTCCACCGATCCGCAATCAGTGGTCAAGGCGCTGCAGGATGCGGGGTACAAGGCCGAGTTGTCCAAGGACAGCGACGGCGACCCGATCATCCGCAGCGGCGCGCAGGGCTACAAGTTCACTATCTTCTTCATGAGCTGCGCCAACGGCCGCAACTGCGGCGACCTGCAATTCTATGCCGGCTGGACCGACAAGCTGACGCCCGAGCGGGCCAATGCCTGGACGCAGAAGCATCGCTTCGCGCGCGTCTATTCGGACGACAAGGGGGAGGCGGCGATCGAATATGACCTGAACTTCGAGGACCAGCCGATGACGACCGCGCTGTTCCGCAAGAACCTGGAATTGTGGGATTCACTGGTCGGCAGCTTCGTCGCCTATATCAACGAACCGGCGGATACGGAGAAGAAGTGACGGGGCGGACGGGCTGTTCAGAACAGCCCGTCATCGTCCACCGGGCCACGTCCTCGACTTGGCGCGCCGAAGCCCGGGAGCGCGAAACGGCCATGGATCTCGCGCTCACGCGCCATGGTGTAGCTGCGCGCCATGCCGTCGAGCTCGGCCGCTAGCGCGGCTGCCGTTTCGCCCTGCGGTGCCGCACAGGGGCTGCCGAACAGCTTCAGCTGCAGCACCGTGCTACGCAGCATGTCGCCGAACGCGGGTTCGCAATCGACGTTGCGGGTGCTGGTCTCCAGGATGCGGTGCACCGCGGCGGCATCCTCGCCCAGCCCGGCCATGCCGGTTTGCATGCGTTGTGCGCCTTCGTGAATGCAGGCGAGCGATTCGGTGAGCGCGACGGCGGAGTCGCTGCCTTCCTCTGCCTGCGGATCGCGCAACGCCGTGACGGCGCCTACCAGCGCTTCGACCGACTGGCGGATCTGCCCCGAGATCGTCGCCAGCGCCGTCGCAAAGCCGCGGATCTCCGATGCCACCATCGCGAGCGCCTTGCCCTCGTCGCCGAGGCGGTGGCAGCGCAGATCGGTATTCCACGCCATCAGGTGCACATCCTCGTTGACGCGGTGCACCACGCGCAGCCGTTCGGCGAGGCGCTCGGCGCTGTCCGAGGTCGAGCCGCCCAGCGCCTGTGCCTTCGTATCGGCGTCGCGCAGGCGCGCGGTAACCTGCGCCACATCGGCGACGCTCTTTTCCAGCGCGGCGAGAAACACGCCGCCATCGTCGCGCCGCTCGCGATCACCTTCGGCCTTGATCTCCAGCAGCTGCGCCGCGCTCGGCGCAATGCCGCGCAGGCTTTCGGCAAGCCGCTGCGAATCGCGGTGAAAGGCTTCGACCGTGTCCGAGGTCTGCGCCGCGAACAACGCGACCATATGGCCGACCACCGGAATCGCGGCGGCGGGATCGGCGCGGTCGCGATACGCGATCAGCGCGCGGATGCCCGCGGCGATATGCTCCAGCCGCTGGCGGGTGATGTCGCCGATCTGCATCGCGCCGATCGCGGTCGCCACCTGGCCGTGGATTTCGCGCGCCACGATGGCGACGCGCGCGGCGCGGGCGGCGTCGGCCGTCTGGTGGCGCTGAAGCGCTTCCGCATCCTCGGCGAGCTTGCGTGGTACCTGCGGGATCACCTTGGCGCATTCGGCTGCCAGCTGGCGATCGACTTCGATCAACGCGGGGATGCTGGCGGTCAGCCGTTCGATCTCGGTGCCGATCCCGCCGATCTCGATTTCGCCCACGTCCAGCCGGACGTTCATCGTATCGGCAAAGTCGGCAAAGCCGTTGCGGCCCGCCGCCGCGACCTTGATGTTGAGCCCGCAAATCCGCAGGAAATCCAGCGTGCGCTTCACCTGTGCGATGTGATGCGCCAGCGGCCGCGCACCGGCGGCGATCCGCTCCAGCCCGGCCTGCCGCGTCGCCTGCACGGCCGGCAGCCGCTCCAGTCGCTCTGCGGTGGCGCGCATGTTCTGCACGGCGGCTTCGGCGGCATCGCGACCGAGCGCATGGGTGATGCTCTCCAGTGCCGCGACCAGCCGCTCGACGATCGCGTGCGCCTGCGCCAGCGCCTCGCCTGCCGTAACGAAGCGCGAATCGAGATCGCCGGCGACCTGGCGCAGCGTGGCCTCGATCGCCACCAGCGACAATTCCGATTCGGGATCGGGATCAGGAATGGGCGCGGCGAACATGGCCGTCTCCTTGGGGCGCGGTCCTGGGGCCGGGGCGGGGGGACGGATCCAGCGCGGGTAGTGCGGACAAGGGCTGCTCCGTGGGGCTTCGGCAGCGGCGCGGGCAGCGTGCCCTTGCAGCATGCGATGCAAGAATCGTCGCTCCCGCGACTAGCAGGAGGAGTCCTTAGGGCCGCTTAACGTCGCCGACGGCACGCGGGGGAAGAATGCGCGCAGGCTGCTGGCCCTTTCGTCGCGCATCGGCTAGGCGGGGCGCAATCATGCTGAACCTGACCGACATCACGGTGCGCCTGGGCGGGCGCACGATCATCGACGCCGCCACCGCCAAGCTGCCGCCGCGCGGCCGCATCGGCCTGATCGGCCGCAATGGCGCCGGCAAATCCACGCTGGTGAAGGTGATCGCCAGCCAGCTCGAACCCGATGGCGGCAGCGTCGACATGCCGCGCGGCGCCAAGCTCGGCTATATCGCGCAGGAGGCCCCCGGCGGCACCGCGACGCCGTTCGAGACGGTGCTTGCCGCCGATATCGAACGCGCCGCGCTGCTCGAGGAGAGCGAGACCAGCCACGACCCCGATCGCATCGGCGAGATCCACGAGCGGCTGATCGCGATCGATGCGCATGCCGCACCCTCGCGCGCCGCACGCATCCTGGTCGGCCTCGGCTTTGACGAGGAAATGCAGCATCGAGAGCTGGAGAGCTTCTCGGGCGGCTGGCGGATGCGCGTGGCGCTGGCCAGCCTGCTCTTCTCGCAGCCCGACCTGCTGCTGCTCGACGAGCCCTCGAACCACCTCGATCTCGAAGCGGTGCTGTGGCTGGAAGACTTCCTCAAATCCTATCCCGCGACGATCGTGCTGGTCAGCCACGAGCGCGACTTCCTCAACAATGTCGTTGATCACATCCTGCATCTCGAACGGGGCAAGCTGACGCTCTATCCGGGCGGCTATGACGCGTTCGAGCGCCAGCGCGCCGAGCGCCAGGCCCAGCTTGCCGCCGCGCGCGTCAAGCAGCAGGCCGAGCGCGAGAAGCTGCAGGATTACATCGCGCGCAACTCGGCGCGCGCCTCCACCGCCAAGCAGGCGCAGAGCCGGCAAAAGGCACTGGCCCGGATGCAGCCGATCGCCGAACTGGTCGACGATCCCTCGCTCAGCTTCGACTTCCCCAATCCGGACGAGCTGCGCCCGCCGCTGATCACGCTCGACATGGCAAGCGTCGGCTATGCCGAAACGCCGATCCTCCAGCGGCTCAACCTGCGCATCGATCCCGACGACCGGATCGCGCTGCTCGGCCGCAACGGCAACGGCAAGACCACGCTCGCCCGGCTGCTCGCCGCGCAGCTCACGCCGATGGACGGCGCGATCAACAGCAGCGGCAAGATGAAGGTGGGATACTTCACCCAGTATCAGGTGGAGGAGCTCGACCGCGACGACACGCCGCTGCAGCACATGACGCGCAACATGGCCGGGGCGAGCCCCGGTGCGGTGCGCGGCCAGCTCGGCCGCTTCGGCTTTTCGGGCGACAAGGCGACGACCAAGGTCGGCAAGCTCTCGGGTGGCGAACGCGCGCGGCTGGCACTTGCGCTGATCACCCGCGACGCGCCGCACCTGCTGATCCTCGACGAGCCGACCAACCACTTGGACGTCGACGCGCGCGAGGCGCTGATCCAGGCGCTCAACGGCTATTCGGGCACGGTCGTGCTGGTCAGCCACGATCGCCACATGCTGGAAATGACCGCGGACCGGCTGGTGCTGGTCGACCAGGGCACGGCAAACGAGTTCGACGGCACGCTGGACGATTATATCAGCTTCGTGCTCTCGAAGGATTCGAGCGGCGGGAAGGGCGGCGCGTCCAAGGCCGATCGCAAGGAAGCCCGCCGCGCCGCTGCCGAAGCACGCGAAAAGGGCACCGCGCTGCGCAAGGCAGCCAAGACGGCCGAGACCGAACTTGCGCGGCTGCAGGCGCAGCTTTCGGCGCTGGAAAAGGCGATGTTCGATCCGGCCAATGCCGATGCCGCGCTGACCAAGCTGACGATGACCGACCTGATGAAGCGCCGCGCGGAGGTCAGCGCGCTGATCGAGACGGCCGAGCTGACCTGGATGGAAGCCAGCGAGGCGCTCGAAGGGCTGGGGGGCTAACGAAAGATCCTCCCCGGCACGGGGAGGGGGACCGCCGCCGAAGGCGGTGGTGGAGGGGGGGGCTCCACACCGGACTCGCCCGCGGCGACCCCCCTCCACCATGCTGCGCATGGTCCCCCTCCCCGTGCCGGGGAGGATCTTATCCCTACCTCACGCGATCGTCGGCACGATCCCGCCTTCTACGCGGATCGCGGCGCCGTTGGTGATCGCGCCCAGCGGGCTGGCGAGCAGCGCCACCTGCGCGGCGATCTCCTCGGCCTCGATCAGCCGGCGGATCAGCGACAGCGGGCGCAGCTTGGTGAAGAATTCGGCTTCGCGATCGGCTTCCGGCGCATCCTTGTTATCGACCACCGATCGGATGAACTCGACGATCCCTTCCGAGCGCGTCGGTCCCGGCAGCACCGAATTGACCGTCACTCCGGTACCACGGGTCTGCTCGGCCAGGCCGCGCGCGATCGCCAGCTGCGCGGTCTTGGTGGTGCCGTAGTGGATCATCTCGCTGGGGATGACGAGCCCGCTCTCGCTCGCGATGAACAGCACCCGGCCCCAGTCGCGTGCCAGCATGCGCGGGAAATAATGCCGCGCAAGCCGCGCGCCGCTGACCACGTTGACCTCGAACAGATGGTGCCAGTCTTCGTCGCTGATCTCGGTGAAGGGCTTGGCCTCGTAGATGCCGAGATTGTTGACGAGGATGTCGGTGTTCGGAACCGCCGCGATCAGCGTCGCTGCGCCCTCGGCGGTTGCCGGGTCGGCGAGGACGGGATTGACAGTGCCGAGCTTGGCGATGCGCGCGGTAGCTTCGTCGAGCTTGGCTTGGCTGCGGCCTGTGATCGTCACCGCCACGCCTTCCTGGGCGAGCCGTTCGGCGATGGCGAGGCCGATGCCGGCGGTGGAGCCGGTGACGAGGGCGGTCTTGCCGGTAAGGTGCAGGTCCATGCGAGTGACTCCTTTCAAATTCGAAACCGGAGATAGGCGCGCGCGCCATTGCTGATTAGATTGCCGGGCAGCATCACAGAAGTGCATCGGAATCACGGATGGACAACCGGCTCGGCGAAATGGAGATGTTCCTGGCAGTAGCGGCCGAGGGCAGCCTTGCCGGTGCTGCCAAGGCGCTCCGCATCACCCCCTCCGCGGTCAGCCGCGGCATGGCGCGGCTGGAAGCGCGGCTCGGTGTCCAGCTTGCCACCCGCACCACCCGCGCGCTGGCACTGACGCCGGAGGGGCAGGCCTATCATGCCCGCGTCGCCGGGCTGATGGCCGAGATCGATGCGATCGAGCATAGCTTCGAGCGCGACCGGGTCCCGCGCGGGCCCTTGCGGGTCAATGCCTCGGTGCCGCTGGGCATGCAGTTTCTGATCCCGATCCTGCCCGCCTATCTGCAGGCGCATCCGGGAGTGACGGTAGATCTCACCTTGTCCGACGCGCTGGTCGAGCTGGTCGAGGAGCGGGCCGATGTCGCGATCCGCGTGGGGCCCCTGCGCGATACCGGCATCAAGGCGGCGAAGCTCGGGCGCAGCACGATGGTGGTGGTCGCCAGCCCCGACTATCTCGCGCGCTGCGGCACGCCCCGGAATCCGCACGACCTGGAGCGCCATACCTGCCTGCGCTTCAACTTCCGCCGCTCGATCGACAGCTGGCCGTTCCGCATCGACGGCGCCGTGGTCCAGCGGACGATGGACGGGCCCTTCCTTGCCAATTCGGGCGAGGCGGTGCGGCTGATGGCGCTGGCGGGCGGCGGCATTGCGCGGATGGGGCGCTTCCATGTCGCCGCCGACCTCGCTGCCGGGCGGCTGGTCGAGCTGCTGGCGGCGTTCAATCCCGGCGACGGCGAGGACATCCATGCGCTGTTCGTCGGCCATGAACGGCTGGCGCTGCGGGTGCGCTCCTTCGTCGACTTCCTCAAGACCAATCTGGTCCTGTGAGCGGTGCCTAACCCGCTGTTAACCCTGATCCTATAGGCAGCAACCGCCCTGACGGGCGTGTTGCAAGGACCGGCCGTTGACCGACATTCGCGTACTCGACAATTTCCTCGGCGACGAACGGCGCAGATGCGTCTGGGATTATCTCGACCAGCCCGGCTGGAGCCACGGCGCCTATTCCTCGGGTGCGGCCGATGCGCCCCGCTATTACTACAAGCATTTCGCCGGCTATCAGAAAAGCGCGCAGGAGGATCGCGATCCCAACGCGATCGCGCTCGAACTGGCGGCGCGCGCGCCGCTGATCGCCGAGATATGGCAGGCGCTGCTGCTCAAGCCGCTCCGTGCCCAGCGCCTGTCGCGCTGCTATGCCAACCGGATGCCGGCGGGCGTCGGCGGCGGCGTGCACCTAGACTCCGACTGCAAGGACCACCTCACCGCGATCTATTACCCTCAAGGCGCGTGGAACGCCGACCAGGGCGGGGAGACGCTGTTCTTCAACCGCAGCGGCAGCGACGTGGTGAAGGCCGTGGTCCCCAAGCCCGACCGGCTGGTGATCTTCCCCGGCACCATCCCGCACGCCGCGCGGCCGATCTACGCGGTCGCCCCCGAGACCGCGCGGATCACGCTGATGTTCAAGACGCTGGGCCGCCGCGCCTGATCGCACGCGCGTCCGCTCGACGACCGCGCCAATTTCTGTAGAAGCGGTGGTGCACGGGGGGGACGGGATGACGGAGAAGCCTTGCGCGCCCAGCGCGCGCGAAATGCGGATGGTGATCGGCGCATCGTCGCTGGGCACCGTGTTCGAATGGTATGATTTCTTCATCTGGGGCACGCTGACCGCCACCGGGGTCCTCGGCCGCACCTTCTTCCCCTCGGAAAACGAGAATCTGGCGACCCTGCTCTCGTGGGCGACCTTCGCGATCGGCTTCGGCTTCCGCCCGCTCGGCGCGGTGGTGTTCGGCTATCTCGGCGACAAGATGGGGCGCAAATATACCTTCCTCGTCACCATCACGGTGATGGGGCTGGCCACCGCCGCGATCGGCCTCATCCCGGGCTATCGTGCCATCGGGGCGACCGCACCGATCCTCATCCTGGTGCTGCGCGTGGCGCAGGGGCTGGCGCTGGGCGGCGAATATGGCGGTGCGGCGATCTTCGTCGCCGAGCATTCGCCCGAGGGGCGCGCCGGCTTCCACACCAGCTTCATCCAGGCGAGCGTGGTGGGCGGCTTCATCCTCAGCCTCGCGGTGGTGCTGCTGTTCCGGTTCGCCGCGGCGGACGTGTGGGAAAGCTGGGGCTGGCGGCTGCCGTTTCTCTTCTCGCTGGTGCTGCTCGCCATCTCGGTGTGGATGCGGCTGCGCCTTTCCGAAAGCCCGGTGTTCAAGGCGATGAAGGCGGCGGGCGAGACCGCGCGCAATCCCTTCGTCGAGAGCTTCACCTATCCGGGCAACAAGAAGCGGCTGCTCGTCGCCTTGTTCGGGATCGCCGGCGGGCTCACCGTGGTGTGGTATACCGCGATGTTCTCGGTGCTCGCCTTCCTGTCCGGCCCCATGCGGCTCGACCAGACCGCGGCGCAGCTGATCACCGGCGCAGGCGCGGTGATCGGCGTCGGCTTCTTTGTCTTTTTCGGCAAGCTCTCGGACCGGGTCGGTCGCAAGCCGCCGATCGTGATCGGCTATGCGCTTACCCTGGTGCTGCTCTTCCCCTGCTTCTACGTGATCGGCAGCGCGGCCAACCCCGGCCTCGCCAAGGTGGCGCGGCGCGAGCCGGTGATCGTCGCCGGGCCGCACTGCGCCTATGATCCCTTCGCCACCACCCAGACCGACGAGTGCTGGCGGATGCTCGATCACCTTTCGCGACTGGGCGTGATCTACAAGACCGCCGAGGCGCCCACCGTGGTTGTCACCATCGGCGGCCAGGTCGTCGAGAAGAACGACCCCAGGATGGTGGAAGCCGCGCTCAAGGAAGCCGGCTATCGCTTCGATCGGATCGTCCCCGAGCCGATCGACATCGCCATGATCCTGGTGGCGATGACGGTGCTGATGGCGCTGTGCGGGGCCACCTATGGCCCGGTCGCCGCGCTGCTCAGCGAGATGTTCCCGACGCGGATCCGCTATTCGTCGATGTCGATCCCCTATCATATCGGCACCGGCTATTTCGGCGGCTTCCTGCCGTTCATCAGCCACTATATCGTCGCGCGCACGGGCAACCCCTATGCCGGGCTGTGGTATACCTTCGCGGTGGTGGCGATGGCGCTGGTGGTGACCGCGTTCGGCCTGCGCGAGACGGTGGCGCTTCGCGCGGCGCGGCGCTAACCGACGGGGGATGACCGACTCCCCCCTCCGCCTCCGCCTCGATTCCGCCGCCCTCACCGCCAATTGGACGCTGCTGTCGCGGCTGAGCGGTGCGGCGGCGTGCGGCGCGGCGGTGAAGGCGAACGGCTATGGGCTGGGCGCGCGCGGCGTGGTGGAGCGGTTGGCGGCGGCGGGGTGCCGCGACGTCTTCGTCGCTACCTGGGCCGAGGCGCGGGACATCGCCGACCTCGGTCTATCCGTCTCGGTGCTCCACGGCGTGCGCGCCGAGGATTTGGCGGATCGCCCGGCCCATGCGCGGCCGGTGCTGTCGAGCGCCGAGCAGGTCCGGCGCTGGCGCGATGCGGGCGGCGGACCGTGCGACGTGATGGTCGATACCGGTATGAACCGGCTCGGCGTGGCGCCGCAGGCGGTGGCGGACGGGCTGCTCGACGGTCTCGTGATCGACACGCTGATGAGCCACCTCGTCTCCGCCGACGAGGACGTGCCGCTCAACGCGCGCCAGCGCGACAGCTTCGCCGCGCTCGCCGGCCGCACCGCGGCACGCCGCATGAGCCTGGCCAACAGCGCGGGCATCGCCTTGGGGCCGGACTATCATTTCGATCTGACCCGCCCCGGCATCGCGCTCTATGGCGGACGCCAGCGCGCGGCGCATGGCGACATCCGACAGGTCGTCACGCCCGAGGCGCAGATCCTCCAGCGGCGGCGGGTCTGCGCCGGCGAGACGATCGGCTACAACGCCACCTATACCGCGCCGCACGATATGGAAGTGGCCATCCTCAACCTGGGCTATGCCGACGGCTATCTGCGCTGCTTTTCCAACAAGGGTGGCGCGCGCGCAGGGGACGCGGTGCTGCCGGTGGTCGGGCGGGTGTCGATGGACCTGACGGCGATTTGCGTCGATGCCGCCCCCGACCTGGCCGAGGGCGACTGGGTGGCGATGGACTATGCCCTGCCGGAAACCGCGGCGCTGAGTGGGCTGTCGCAGTACGAGCTGCTCACCGGGCTCGGCGCGCGGTTCGATCGCATCTGGGCCTGATCAGCCCGACGCGATCGTCCAGGGATCGACAGGCGCCTGCCGGATCCAGCGAGTCGCGATCCATTTGGCGCCGGCGCGGATCGGCTCCCCGCTGTGCACGAGCCGCGGGTCGGGGGATCCGTCGGGCAGCAGCGTATCGAACAGGATCGCATCGCCCGCACGCGGCTGGACGGTGACTCCGATCGCCGGGAAGCACGTCTCGCCCCCGGCAAAGCCCTGGTTGAGATAGATGATCAGCGTCGCCACGCGCTGGTTAGCCGCGCCGGCAATGGTATCGAGGTGGCGGCGATATTGCTGACCGGGCGCATAGCGCAGCACCGTCAGCGGCTCGCCGTTGCGCACGTCGGTGCCTGTCGCGGCGGCAATGCGGAGATTGATCGCGCGGACCGCCAGATCCTCGCGCGTGGGACCGATCGCGCCGCCATCGGACGTGCGGATCGGATGCGGCATGGGCCGCCCGCTGCCCGGATCGAGCACGAAGGACGGCTCGAGCAGCGGTTGCGCGGTGGCGGCGAGATGTGCGCATTCCTCCGGTGTCAGCAACCGGGGAAAGCGGCGCAACCGGGTCGCTTCGTGCAGGACCTGCCCGATGGGTGCGGCCTGCGGGCTGCCATCCGCGCGTATGTTCATTTTGGCGAGCAGGGCACGCTGTGTGGTCGCCACCGGATCCTCCCGCGCCGCTACGTCCAGCGCCTGTAGCGCGCGCGGCCAATCGGGCGTATCCCGGCCGCCGTTGCCGTTGGCGATCAGCGCGATCTCCATGAGCGCGCCGTCGACATGGCCGATCGCGACGGCCCTGGCGAGACATGCTCGCGCCTGATCCAGGTCACGCGCGACCGGGGCGCCGATCAGATACCAGACCGCCAGCTGCATCCAGGCCTCGGCGCTGCCTTGCGTCCCCGCATCGGCGAGGAGCGCGCAGGCCTGCGCGGTCTTGCCGGCGTTGGCGAGGGACAGGGCATGGTCGACGGGGTTGCGGTGCATACGGTGCTTCTATCCCGGCAGGCAGACCAAAAAAAAGGCCGGAAGGATCGCTCCTTCCGGCCTCGATAAGCGGGTTTCCGCGATCAGAAGTTGGCGCGGAAGCCGACGTAGAAGAAGCGGCCACGGTTGTCATAGACGCCCGAACCGGTGCCCACGCCCGTCAGGCCGTAGGGCGGATTCTTGTTCGCGACATTGTTGACGCCGCCGTAGAAGTTGAAGCTCTTGTTCACTTCGAGGCCGAAGCGGACGTCGTTGTAGACGACCGACGGATACATGCGGATCGTCGCATAATCCACGTTCTGCGGCGGCTCGCCGTTGACGCTGTTATAGTCTTCGAAGGTGTTCAGGTACATGCCGCTGATATAGCGCAGCGTATGGCCGATCGAGAACTTGCCGAACGTCAGGTCGGTATCGACGGTGAAGCGGTCCTGCGGATCGTTCAGCTCGCCGGTGATGACGTTCTTGAAGTTCGGACGCGACGGATCGGTGAAGTTGTCGCGCTGGATCACATGGGTCCACTCGCCCTTCACCCGCACCAGCGCCCAGTCGAAGCGGTGCGTGTAGGTGACGTTCGCATCGAGGCCGCGGGCCTTGTAGCGTGCATAGTTCTGCGGCGCGTCCTGATACGAACCCTCGATGATGCGGAACGGCTGCTCGCCGTTCGGACCACCATTGGCACCCGCACGCTGGAAGAGACCGCAGAACTGGTTGCTCAGCGACGGCGCGTCGTAGCAGGCGTTCAGTGCGGACTGCACCGACGGCGAGGTGATCACGTTCTTGACCGTGATGTCGTAATAGTCGCCCGAGATCGACAGGCCCGGCACCCAGTGCGGCTCGAAGATGCCGCCCAGCGTCCACGAACGCGAGCTTTCTTCCTTCAGGTTCGGGTTGCCCCCGCTGAGGATCTGCAGCGACGCGGTGTAGACATAGTCATAGGTGGTCGGGATGCCGGCGGCAGCACAGTTCGCCTTGCGATTGGCGGAACCCGTGCCGATGTTGCGCAGCGAGCAGGGATCCGACGGTGCCGGGGTGAAGTTCTGCCCTGCGACGGCGTAGAGATCGCCCACATAGGGTGCACGCACCGCGCGCGAATAGCTGCCACGAAAGCCGAAATCGCGCACCGGGCGCCAGATCGCATCGCCGCTATAGGCGAACACCGTGCCGGTCGAACCGCGATAGTTCGCGACGCGACCCGAGCCGCTGGCGGTCAGTTCCTGGAAGAACGGCACGTCCTTGAGGATCGGGACCGAAAGCTCGCCGAACGCTTCCTTCACTTCGAATGCCGGCGAACGGAAGGTCGGAATCGCGTTGTAGAACGCGTAGCCAGCCTGGGTCAGCGGATCGAGGTCGTAGCGCAGCGTCTCGCGACGATATTCGCCGCCCACCGCGACGCTGACCGGGCCGCCCGGCAGTTCGAACAGGTTGCCCGCGATGAAGCCGTTGGCCACGAATTGCGTCGCGCTGCCGGTGGCGGTGGTGTTCATCAGCAGATAGTTGCGCGCGGCGGTGCTGACCGAGCCTTCGCCGAACGGATTGAGCGGCACGCAGGCCGCGACGTCTGCCGCGAGGATCGACGGCGTGCCGCCGCGATCGGTGCCGGCATAGGCCGGGTTGATCTGCGAACGGCAGACGATGTTGCCATTGGCGTCGCGCGTCGTGTCGTTCGCGAGCAGGAAGCGCTGGCGATTGATATTGCCGCTGATCACGTTGGTTTCGCGATGCTCGCTGTATTCGGCCGACACTTCATAGTGCCAGCTGCTGGCGATGTCGCCGCGAACGCCGCCGACGAAGCGGTACACCTCGCGCTTGATGTTCTCGTCGCGCGTACCGAGATCGACCCAGTTGCGACGCAGCGAGAAGCGGTAGGTGCCCGCCGCAACCTGCGCGAGCGACGCAGCCTGCTGCGCGGCGGTGATGGCCGCGCCGGTGTTCGGGTTGACGCCCGATGCAATCGCCGCCTGCAGCTGCTGCGAGATCGTGCCACGCGCGGCGTCGTTGAGATACGGGTTGTCGAGGCGGATGCCCTCACGGTTCACGCGACCGTTGGTGAAATAGGACAGGTCCGTGAGGCCCGTGCCGGTGATCTGGTCGCTGAGCGTCTGGCCCTGCGAGAAAAACGGACCGCTCTGCGAGCCGAAGGCTTCGGTGCGCACATATTTGGCCTCGAAGAACGGCACGAACGCGCTCGAAATCTCGAAATGGCCAAGCGCGTTGAACGCATAGCGCTTCACGTTCGGCGACAGCACCACCAGCTTGCCTTCGCGGCTGGTCGAGCCGTTGCCGCCGACGAAGCTGCCGTTCGGGCCGAGGCCGACGCGCAAGCCGGTCTGCGGGGTCAGCGCGCCGCCGGGCTGGAACAGATAGGCGCAGGTGAAGGCGTTGCCGACGGCATCGGTACCGCACGGACGGCTGCTGTTGTTGCCGTAGCGGAAGCCCAGCTGGCCGCCGAGCGAGATGGTGGTGCTGCGCAGATCGCGATAAAAGATGCGATCCGGCACGTCGTCCGAAGAAGCGCCGGTGTCGGTGTCGACCACGACGAAGGCGTCATTGCGACGCAGCGACGGGCGGTCCGAAGCGTAATAATCCGACTGGTGCGAATATTCCGCTGAGACGACGACGTTTCCGCGGCCGTCAGCGAAATTCTTGCCGGCGAGCAGCGACACGGTCTGGTTGCCTGCATCGCCGAACTTGCTCACGCCGGCGCGGGCGTTGAGCTGCAGGCCGTTGAAGTGATCCTTGAGGATGAAGTTGACGACGCCCGAGATCGCGTCCGACCCGTACACCGCCGACTTGCCGCCGGTGACGATGTCGATACGGTCGATCAGGTCGAGCGGAATCGAGTTCACGTCGACGGCGTTGCCGTTGTTGATGATGTCGCTGGTGACCTGGCGGCGGCCGTTGATCAGCGTCAGCGTGCGCGAGATGCCGAGACCGCGAAGGTCGAGGAAGTTCTGCCCGCGACGACCCAGGCCCGAGGTGGAGTTCTGCGAGCCCACCGTGGTGCGCAGCTGCGGCATCGTGTTCAGCACGTCGCCCACCGAGATACGACCGCTATTGGCGATCTGCTCGGCAGTGACGGTGGTGATCGGAACCGGCGAATCCTGGTTGGCCGTGCGGAGGCGCGAACCGGTGACGACGATCGACGTGTCTTCGCCGGTGGTTGCTGCGCCGCTTTCGTCCTGCGGCGTCGTCTGCGCCAGCGCCATGGCCGGGATCAGCATCGCGCTGCTCACCAGCGCGGTTGCGCCCAGTAGCTTGGAAAATGTCATGAGTTGCCCCTCACAGGCGGGATGCCTGACGAAGCTTTGATCCGCTAACGCACGATTCTTACAAGAGGTTTGGTAACGAAGTTTACATCTTTGTGACGCGCTGTTGCAGCACTGCAACAGCTTGCTACAAAATGTTGCTGATATATCGCATATTGGCGCAATTTAATTTCATACAATTGCTGATGAAATCGTGTGCGCATGCAAAAAGAGCCGGGGTTTTGCACCCCGGCTCCCTAAGTCTGCCGCAACTGCGAACGATCAATCGCGTTCGATGCACATGGCGATGCCCATGCCGCCGCCGATGCAGAGCGTCGCGAGGCCCTTCTTGGCGTCGCGCTTGCCCATTTCGTGCACCAGCGTGGTCAGGATGCGCGCGCCCGAGGCGCCGATCGGGTGGCCGATGGCGATCGCGCCGCCATTGACGTTCACCTTGTCGGCATCCCAGCCCAGTTCCTTGCCGACCGACAGCGCCTGCGCGGCGAAGGCTTCGTTCGCCTCGATCAGGTCGAGGTCCTTGATCGTCCAGCCGGCCTTTTCCAGCGCCTTGCGGCTTGCCGTGACCGGGCCGATGCCCATCACCGACGGGTCGACGCCGGTGCTCGCCCAGCTGCGGATGGTGGCGAGGATCGGCGCGCCGCGCTTCTCGGCTTCCTCGCGGCTCATCAGCACCAGCGCGGCGGCGCCGTCGTTGAGGCCCGAGGCGTTGGCGGCGGTGACCGTGCCGTCCTTCTTGAACGCGGGACGCAGGCCGGCGACGCTGTCCACCGTCGCGCCGGCGCGGATATATTCGTCGTCGGCGACGATCGTCTCGCCCTTGCGGGTCTTCACCGTCACCGGCGCGATCTCGTCCTTGAAGCGACCATCGGCGCGCGCCTTCTCGGCGAGGTTCTGCGAGCGCACCGCGAAGTCGTCCTGCTCGCCGCGGGTCACCTGATATTGCTCGGCGAGATTCTCGGCGGTGATGCCCATGTGATAGCCGTTGAACACGTCGGTCAGGCCATCCTTGATCATCGTGTCGACCAGGCTCAGGTCGCCCATCTTGGTGCCCGGGCGCAGCGACTGCGCGTGCGTGCTCATCGACATCGATTCCTGGCCGCCCGCGACGATGATGTCGGCGTCGCCGTTGCGGATCGACTGGAAGCCCAGCGCCACCGCGCGCAGCCCCGAACCGCAGACCTGCTGCACGCCCCAGGCCGGCACTTCCTTGGGCACGCCCGCGTGCATCGATGCCTGACGCGCCGGATTCTGCCCCTGCGCGGCGGTGAGCACCTGGCCGAGAATGACCTCGGAGACTTCCTCACCCTTCACGCCGGCTTGGGCGAGGGCGGCCTCGATCGCGACACGGCCGAGCTCATGTGCAGGCGTGGCGGCGAAGGCACCGAGAAAGCTGCCCACCGGGGTGCGCTTGGCGGCAGTGATCACGACGTCGGTCATGCTGGTCTCCTGGATGTGTTTGCTCGCTATCTAGTGCGGGAAAGTGCAGTTAACCAGTCGGCAAGCGGCTCCCAAACCGCTTTGCGCGCGCGGCCGCCGACGATCATGCCGACATGCCCGAGCGCCATCTCGCGCACCTCCCCCAGCCGCGCGGCGCTGGCAGCGGGGACGATGCGATCGGTGGTGGAGATCAGGGAGAGCGCGGGGATGGCCAGTGTCTCCGGCTTCGCGGTGACGCCCGCCACCTGCCAGCGACCGCTGCCCGGCAGATCGGCCGAAAGGAAATCGTCGAACAGCTGGCGCCCGGCGCCGAAGCTCAGCGGCGCGCCGGCATTGGCCCAATCCTCCAGCACCACGAAGGCGCGCGCCTCGGGGCCGCGCGCGCGGAGGCGGCCGAAGCGTTCGTACTTCAGGATCGTCCGGCGGGGGTCGAGCTGCCAGAAACCCGCCTGCAGCACTTCCATCGGCACCACGCCCAGCCGCTCGCAGGTGGGATAGGCCTGATCCCACAATGCCGCGAACCGCTCCAGCGCCGCGCCATACCCGGCGAAGTGCCAGGGCGCTGCGATCGTGACGAGGCCGGCGGTCTCGATCGCCTGCGCCGCGGCGATCGCCATCGTGCCGCCCAGGCAATAGCCGGCGAGCACCGGCGGGCGCTGCAGCTGGCGCAGCAACGGCAGCAGCAATTGCTCGACATGGCCGTTAATGTCGAGCTGTGCTTCCTCGGGCGCGGGGCTCCCCCAGTCGACCAGCAAGGGCCGTACGCCCTGGCGCGACAGCCACCGCAGCAACGAATTGCCGCGAGCGAGGTCGAGCACCACCGGCGGGTTGATCAGCGAAGGCACGAACACCACCGGCCAGCCATGTCCGCCATAATCGCGCAGCATGGCGCGTCCGGCGCGTGCGGCGATCGGCTTTTCGGGGCGGGGGGCAGGGCGAGGCGCATGCTGATAGGCCGCGAGCCCGGCCAGCGCGGCAGCGCGTTTTTCGGGCGATGCTGCCGTTTCGTTGCGCAGCATTGCAAGAAAAAGCGGCAAAGGGCGCGGTCCGTGTTGCGGCGCGTCAGAAACTGTAGTTAGGTGCACATCTGTCACGCGCGGGGTTCCCCATGAAGAAAGCTGCACCTGGAAGCGGTCCGGTCATTATCAAGAAATACGCGAACCGCCGGCTCTACAACACCGAGACTTCGTCCTACATCACGCTCGAGCATCTCGCAGCGATGACGCGCGAAGGCCGCGACTTCAAGGTCGTCGACGCCAAGACCGAAGAGGACATCACCCACAACGTCCTCACCCAGATCATCATGGAAGAGGAATCGCGCGGCCAGACGATGCTGCCGGTGAATTTCCTGCGCCAGCTGATCTCGCTGTACGGCGATTCGATGCAGGCGATGGTCCCCGGCTATCTGGAGGCGTCGATGGATAGCTTCCGCCGCAACCAGGAACAGTTCAAGTCGGCGGTCGAGGGTGCCTTCGCCAACTCGCCCTTCGCCGAGATCGCCAAGCGCAACATGGCGATGTTCGAAGCCGCAGCCAGCGCCTTCCAGCCGGGCGGTGCCGCGAACCCCACCCCGGATGCCGCACCCGCAGCCACACCGGCGGCCTCCGACGCGAGCAGCGCGGGCGACGGCGACGTGTCGTCGCTCAAGGCGGAGCTTGCCCGGCTGCAGGAAAAGATCGAGAAACTGGGGAAGTAAGCTCCGGGCGGTGCGCGCCGGACCCTGCCCTGTCGGAGCGGGGGCCGGCGCCATGTTCGTGGTGCTTACGGCTTGCGGAACTTGAGCGTCATGCGGTCGCTCTCGCCGATCGCGGCATATTTGGCGCGGTCCTGGTCCTTGAGCGCATAGGTGGGGGGCAGCGTCCACACGCCGTTCGGCCAGTCGGCGGTATCGGCCTTGTTGGCGTTGATCTCGGACGCGCCGACGAACTTGAAGCCCGCCGCTTCCGCCAACCGGCGGACGGTCGAGACCTTGAGATAGCCGCTCTTGGTCTCGCGGTCGTCGCTGGCGCTTTCGGGCAGGCGATGGTCCTCGATGCCGAGCGTGCCGCCCTTTTTGAGCATCGCGTACATCTGCTTGAACGCCTCGGGCGCATAGTCCTTCCCGTCCTGGCCGCCCATCCGCCAGTTATGGACGTTGCGGAAGGTGAGCACCACGTCCGCCGTGCCGTCCGGCACCTTGGCCTGGCCCGCGGCGGCGGGGAAGGCGACGACGCGGATCGGACCGTAGAGCGCGGCATCCTTCGCCTTGAGCGCCTCGATGCCCCTGGCATTGCCGCTCGGTACCGCGGCATAGAGCGTGCCCTTGCCCTTGGTGAGCGGCGCCAGGATCTCGGTATACCAGCCGCCGCTCGGCCAGATCTCCACCACCGTGTCGCCGGGCTTCACGCCGAAAAAGGCGAGCGTGTCGGCGGGGTGGCGATATTTGTCGCGCGCGGTATTGGCGGGGGTGCGGCCGGATGCCGCGACCGCGCTCTCGATCGCATGGCGCAGCGACGCCGGTTGCTGCGCAGCAACGCTGGCGACGGCGGCAAGGGTGGTGACGGCGGCGACGGCGATAAGACGATGGCGCATAAACGATGGCTCCCTGCTATCGGTGCGCGACTGTGACGCAACAAGGTGACGATGCAACTACAATTCTGGATCGCTGCGGGGGTTGCGCTGCTGATCGCGATCCTTGCGGGGTTGGCCGAGCATCGCCGGCGCAAGCGGCGTAACCTGGAGCAGGTCGGCTGGGTGCCGTGGATGGCGATCCAGATGGCCGGGCTGTTCGCCGCGCTGGTGCTGGTGAGCGTGGCGCTGCACGCGGGGTGAGGCTTTGAAGATCCTCCCCTGAAAGGGGAGGTGGCGCGCGCAGCGCGTCGGAGGGGGTGTCAGCGCTGGTATCGCGGCGCGCACCCTTGGCGGGTACACCCCTCCACCACCGCCTCCGGCGGCGCTCCCCCTCCCCCTCCGGGGGAGGATCTGATGGATTTCAGAGGCACGCCTCCAGCAGCGCCTGGTCGAAGCCGAACTGCTTGGCCTTGTCGAGCGTGTAGGGGCGCAGGCCCATCGAGCGATATTCGCCGATGATCTTCCCGTCGGTGCTCTCGTCGAGATATTCGAACTTGAACAGCTCCTGGGTGACGATCACCGGGCCCTCCATCCCGATCACCTCGGTGACGTTGGTCACCCGGCGGCTGCCGTCGCGGAGGCGCTTCACTTGGATGATCAGGTCCACCGAATCGGCGATCTGGCGGCTGATCGCTTCCTTGGGCACCTTGATGTCCGACATCATCACCATGTTCTCCATCCGCGCCAGCGCCTCGCGCGGGCTGTTCGAGTGGAGGGTGCACATCGATCCGTCGTGACCGGTGTTCATCGCGGCGAGCATGTCGAAACACTCGGCGCCGCGGATTTCGCCGAGGATGATGCGATCGGGGCGCATGCGCAGCGCGTTCTTGACGAGATCGCGGATCGAGATTTCGCCCTGGCCTTCCAGATTGGCCGGCCGCGTTTCCAGCGGCAGCCAATGCGGCTGCTGCAGGCGGAGCTCGGCGGCGTCCTCGATCGTCAGCACGCGCTCGCCTGGGTCGATCATCTTCGAGATCGCGTTGAGCATCGTCGTCTTGCCCGAGCCGGTGCCGCCCGAAATGACGATGTTGAACCGGCTCGCCCCCGCGATCTTGAGCGCGGTCGCCATCTTCTCGGACATCGATCCGCCCTTGGCCATCATGTCCAGCGTGATCGGCTTGGCGGAGAATTTACGGATCGAGATGGCGGTGCCGCGCAAGCTGAGCGGCGGCACGATGACGTTGACGCGGCTGCCGTCCTTGAGGCGGGCGTCGGCGAGCGGGGTGGTCTGGTCGACGCGGCGGCCGACCGAGTTGCAAATCCGCTGGGCGATCTGGAACAGATGCTCCTCGTCGCGGAAATTGATGTTGGCGAGCTCGAGCTTGCCCTTGCGTTCGACATAGGTCTGCTCGGGGCCGTTGACCATGATGTCGCTGATCGCGGCATCCGCCAGCAATTCCTCGAGCGGACCCAGCCCGAGCAGCTCGTCGACCAGCACCTTTTCCAGCGCGAACTGCTCGCGGCGGTTGAGCGTGAGCTTCAGCTCGGCAAGCACCTCGCCGATGATCGGACGGAATTCCTCGGCAAGCTCGTCCTTGCTCAATGTTGCCGCGGCCTCGGGGTCGACACGCTCGAGCAGGCGCGGCAGCACCTGTTCCTTGATGCGGTGGATCGAGGCCTCGAAGCCTTCGTTGCGCGAGCTTCCCTGGTCGGCGGGGGCGGCCTGGCGATCGGCAAGGCGCTGCATCGCGTCGGCGCTGGCCGCGCTTGGGCCCAGAGGGTCGCGCTCGAGCATCGGATCGGCGAAGTGCTCGCCGGGCAGGGGGACCGAATCGAGCGGCGGGAATTGTTCGCCGCCCAGCGGCAGCGGTTCGGCACGCTGAACGCTGCCACCCTGCATCGGTCGTGCCACGCCAAAGGCCGGTCGTCCTCCGGTCCCGTTTCCAATGCCGCCACGACGCCCGAACGCGCTCATCGAATGTCAGTCCTCCAGGAAGACAGGGGGACTAAAGGAGAAGCCTTGCGATTTGGCTAACTATGCGGGGCGGCGGGGCAGTGGCGTGGGAGACGTCTCGGCCGGGCGTCGGGTGCGCTGCATGATGCAGTCATGCCCCAAACGCGTCATCCCCGCGAAGGCAGGGATCCATTGGCCTGTGCGGTCCCGGCAGGAGCCGCCGCTTTGGCGCGAATGGATCCCCGCCTTCGCGGGGATGACGATGGTCTGCGTTGCGGTGGCCGGACTTCCCCGGCCGCCTACATCACTCGGCGCGTTCGGCCAGCACGGTCAGGCCGCGCTCGTTGACCTCGGCGAAGCCACCCTCGACGCGGATAAGTTCGGGCGTGGTGGAGCCCGCCTTGTACAGCTCGATATTGCCGTCGCGAATGGTCGACATGATCGGCGCATGGCCTTCGAGCACGCCGAAATCGCCCTCGCTGCCGGGGACGACGACCATATGGACCTCTTCCGAGCGGACGAGACGTTCCGGAGTGACGAGTTCGAAGTGCAGCATCTTCTCTATCCTAAGCCCCTCTCCTTTAGGGGAGGGGTTGGGGTGGGGGACACCGCCCCCTGCGTCGGTATTCGCTGGGGTTATGGACGCTCGCTTGCGCTCGCGCCCCACCCCAACCCCTCCCCTGAAGGGGAGGGGCTAGTCCTTGATTACGCCTCGTCGGCGAGCTTCTTGGCCTTGGCGATCGCGTCGTCGATGCCGCCGACCATGTAGAAGGCCGATTCCGGCAGATGGTCATACTCACCATCGACCACCGCCTTGAACGAGCGCACCGTGTCTTCCAACTGCACGAAGGCGCCGGGGATGCCGGTGAACACCTCGGCGACGTGGAACGGCTGGCTGAGGAAGCGCTGGATCTTGCGGGCGCGGGCGACGGTCAGCTTATCCTCTTCGGAAAGCTCGTCCATGCCCAGGATCGCGATGATGTCCTGCAGCGACTTGTACTTCTGCAGGATGGCCTGCACCGCACGTGCCGTCTCGTAATGCTCCTGGCCGACAACGCGCGGCTCGAGCACGCGGCTGGTCGAGTCGAGCGGATCCACGGCCGGGTAGATGCCCAGCTCGGAGATGGCGCGGTTGAGCACGGTCGTCGCGTCCAAGTGGGCGAACGAGGTTGCCGGTGCCGGATCGGTAAGATCGTCGGCGGGCACGTACACGGCCTGCACCGAGGTGATCGAACCCTTGGTGGTCGAGGTGATGCGCTCCTGCAGCGCGCCCATGTCGGTCGACAGGGTCGGCTGATAGCCCACGGCCGACGGAATACGGCCGAGCAGTGCCGACACTTCCGCGCCCGCCTGGGTGAAGCGGAAGATGTTGTCGACGAAGAACAGCACGTCCTGGCCTTCGACGTCGCGGAAGTACTCAGCGATCGTCAGGCCCGACAGCGCGACGCGGGCACGGGCGCCCGGCGGCTCGTTCATCTGACCATAAACGAGCGCGACCTTCGAGCCCTCGGTGATGGCGTTGCCGTCGGCGTCCTTGGCGATAACGCCGGCGTCGAGGAACTCGTGATAGAGATCGTTGCCCTCACGGGTACGCTCGCCCACGCCTGCGAACACCGAGGTGCCGCCATGGCCCTTCGCGATGTTGTTGATCAGCTCCTGGATGAGCACGGTCTTGCCCACGCCGGCGCCGCCGAACAGGCCGATCTTGCCGCCCTTCGCGTACGGCGCGAGCAGGTCGATCACCTTGATGCCGGTGACGAGAATCGCGCTGTCGGTCGACTGCTCGATGAACTCGGGCGCCTTGGCGTGGATCGGCGCACGCAGATCGGTGCCCACCGGACCACGCTCGTCGATCGGCTCGCCGACGACGTTCAGAATGCGGCCGAGCGTCGCCGGGCCGACCGGAACGCGGATCTGGCTGCCGGTGTCGGTCACGGTCTGGCCGCGGGTCAGACCCTCGGTGGCGTCCATCGCGATCGTGCGGACGGTGTTCTCGCCCAGATGCTGCGCGACTTCGAGAACCAGGCGGTTGCCGTTGTTCTGGGTCTCCAGCGCCGAAAGGATCGCCGGCAGGTTGTTCTCGAACGTCACGTCGACGACCGCGCCGATCACCTGGCTGATGCGGCCGACATTGTTGGTGCCCGTGGTCGGGGTCGTGTCTACAGCGGCGGTTGCCATTGTTGCTTTCCTTGCTTCGTGCAGCTTTTAGAGCGCTTCGGCGCCCGAAATGATTTCCACCAGCTCGGTCGTGATCGCGGCCTGGCGGGAACGGTTATACTGGATCGTCAGACGATTGATCAGGTCGCCGGCGTTGCGCGTGGCGTTGTCCATCGCGGTCATCGACGCGCCCTGCTCGCTGGCCTGGTTCTCCAGCAGCGCCTTGAAGATCTGCACCGTCAGGTTGCGCGGCAGCAGATCGGCGAGGATCGTCTCTTCGTCCGGCTCATATTCGACCGCGGCACCCGTGGCCGGCACCGCCGATTCCGGCACCGAGACCGGGATCAGCTGCTGCTCGGTCGGCACCTGGGCCAGCGCCGAGCGGAAGTGCGAGTAGAACAGGGTCGCCACGTCGAACTCGCCCGCGAAGAAGCGGTCGGTCACGTCCTTGGCGATCGCGCGCGCCTCGTCATAGCCCGGCGTCCGCACCGCAGTGGTGTCGAACTGGCCGACGATCATGCCGGGGAAGGTACGGGCGATCACCGCGCGGCCCTTGCGGCCGACGAGGTAGAACTTCACCGTCTTGCCCTCGGCGATTAGCGTGCGACCCTTGAGAATCGCCGCCTTGACGATGTTCGCGTTGAACGCGCCCGACAGGCCCTTGTCGCCATTGGCGATGATGAGCAGCTGCGTGTCCGCCTTGCCGGTGCTGGCGAGGAGACGCGGCGCATTGTCGCTGGCCCCCACCTTGCTGGCGAGGCTGGCGACCACGCCCTCAAGGCGCTGGGCATAGGGACGCGCGGCTTCTGCGGCGGCTTGCGCCTTCCGCAGCTTCGCCGCCGCGACCATCTGCTTGGCCTTGGTGATCTTCTGGGTCGACTTGACCGAGGCGATCCGGCCCTTGAGTTCCTTGAGGTTGGCCATCCGGCGGCAGTCCCTTAGGCGAAGGTCTTGGTGAAGGCGTCGAGCACGCCCTTCACCTTGTCTCGCGTACCGTTCTCGAAAGCCTTGGTGTCGCGGATCTCGGCGAGCACCTCGGCATGCTGCGAACGGAAGTGCGCGAGCATCGCGGCTTCGAAGCGGACCACGTCCTTGACCGCGACATTGTCGAGGTAGCCGTTGGTGCCGGCGAAGATCGAGATGGTCTGCTCTTCGAACGACAGCGGGCTGAACTGCGGCTGCTTGAGCAGCTCGGTCAGGCGCGCACCGCGGTTCAGCAGCTTCTGGGTCGAGGCATCGAGGTCCGAACCGAACTGCGCGAACGCGGCCATTTCGCGATACTGGGCCAGCTCGAGCTTGATCGAGCCCGACACCTTCTTCATCGCCTTGGTCTGCGCCGACGAACCCACGCGCGACACCGAGAGACCCACGTTAATCGCCGGACGGATGCCCTGGTAGAACAGGTTCGTCTCGAGGAAAATCTGGCCGTCGGTGATCGAGATCACGTTGGTCGGAATATAGGCCGACACGTCGCCCGCCTGGGTCTCGATGATCGGCAGCGCGGTCAGCGAGCCGTTGCCGTTGGCGTCGTTCATCTTCGCGGCGCGCTCAAGCAGGCGGCTGTGGAGATAGAACACGTCGCCCGGATAGGCTTCACGGCCCGGCGGACGGCGGAGCAGCAGCGACATCTGACGATAGGCGACGGCCTGCTTCGAAAGATCGTCATACACGATCACGGCGTGCATGCCGTTGTCGCGGAAGAACTCGCCCATCGCGCAGCCGGTGTACGGCGCGAGGAACTGCAGCGGAGCGGGCTCCGACGCGGTGGCGGCGACGACGATCGAATACTCCATCGCGCCATTCTCTTCGAGCTGGCGGACGATCTGCGCGACGGTCGAGCGCTTCTGGCCGACGGCGACGTAGATGCAGTAGAGCTTCTTGCCTTCGTCGCCCGAGCTGTTCGGGCCCTTCTGGTTGATGAAGGTGTCGATCGCGACGGCGGTCTTGCCGGTCTGGCGATCGCCGATGATCAGCTCGCGCTGGCCACGGCCGATCGGCACCAGGGCGTCGATCGCCTTGAGGCCGGTCTGCACCGGCTCGTGCACCGACTTGCGCGGGATGATGCCCGGCGCCTTCACTTCGACGCGACGACGCTCGGTATATTCGATCGGGCCCTTGCCATCGATCGGGTTGCCCAGGCCGTCGACGACGCGGCCGAGCAGGCCCTTGCCGACGGGGACGTCCACGATCGTGCCGGTGCGCTTGACGGTGTCGCCTTCCTTGATCTCGGCGTCCGAGCCGAAGATCACGACGCCGACATTGTCGGCCTCGAGGTTGAGCGCCATGCCCTGCACGCCATTGGCGAATTCGACCATCTCACCGGCCTGGACATTGTCCAGCCCGTGGATGCGCGCGATGCCGTCGCCGACGGACAGCACCTGGCCGATTTCCGAAACCTGCGCTTCGGTGCCGAAATTGGCGATCTGGTCCTTGATGACCTTCGAGATTTCTGCGGCGCGGATATCCATCTTCTTGCCTTCAGCCTTTCATCGCGTGCGCGAGGGAGTTCAGTCGGGTCTTGATCGACGAATCGATCATCTGGCTGCCGATCTTCACGACCAGGCCGCCGAGCAGCGAGGGGTCCACCGACAGGTCGACCGAGACCTCGCGGCCGATACGGGTGCGAAGCTGCTGCTTGAGCGCATCGACCTGTTCGGCATTGAGCGGGTGTGCCGAGATCACTTCCGCGGTCGTCTCGCCGCGGTGGCTGGTCGCCAGCGCACGGAAGGTGCGGATGATCGCCGGCAGCTGCGCCAGACGACGGTTCTCGGCGAGTACGCCGAGGAACTTGGTCGTCGTCGCATCCAGGCCCATCACGCCCGCCGCAGCCGCGACGGCCTTGCCGGCGTCCTTGCGGCCGATCAACGGGCTGGTGGTGAGCGCCTTGAACTCGGGCGATTCGTCGAGCGCCGCCCGCACGGTCGCAAGGCTCGCTTCGACGGCCTCGATGGCCTTGGCGTCACGTGCCAGCTCGAAGAGCGCGGTTGCGTAGCGTCCGCTTAGGCTGGCCTGAATACCGCCGGAATTCTCCACGCGATTCGTTTCCTCTCGGAGGGTCGGAAGTGACCCCATGCACAAAAGGGGGGCGACGCAAACTGCGCCCCCGATGGGTTGCCGGGCTGCTAGCATCGCGCTTGGCCGTATGCAACCCGAGTCGCCGAAACGTCACACGCTGGTTTCATGTTTGCGTTTGGACGTGTCTGGAAGCGCCCAAGAAAAAGGGCAGGCGATGGCCTCGCCTGCCCCGAAATCATGGGATTAGCCGGTGTTAGGCGACTCGCAGCGCCGCCGCACGCTTGCGCCGGAACATGCCGCCGACCAGCGCGAAGCCGCCGATCATCGTCGCCCAGCTGGCCGGCTCCGGCACCCCGCTCAGGAACACCTGGCTCTGCTGGTCCTTGGAGAAGAGCAGCTGCAGCTTGTGGCCGGCGATCGCGGTCCAGCCGCCGGTAGTGATCTGGGTCAGGTAGCTATTGGCCAGCGCACGGGCATCGTCGCTGTTGCCGCCGACGGTGTAGAACTGGCCGCTGGTGGTGTCGTAGTTGCCGCCATGCTCCTCGAGAATCTCCCACACCGCGAGCTGGGTGGCGGCGGAGATGGTCTTGCGGCCGAGCAGATCCTGTTCGTTGCCCAGCAGCACCTCCGAATGGGTGAGCAGGGTGAGCAACTGCTGCTGGCGGGTGACGTCGCCGAGCACGGCGGAGATGCCGGTGCGCTCGAAGCTGCCGGTGCCGATCGCGGTGAAGGCGTCGGCGCAATAGGTGAGGAATTCCACCGTCTTGCCGTCCTCGGTGCCGGTGAAGCGGAAGCGGCTCATGCCCGGCCAGTTGCCGACGAAACCGGTGGGGGTGTAGATCATCTGGTCCGCGGCGAGATAGCCGGGATCGTCGTCATAGCCGGTGATCACCACCGTCGCATGGGCGGCTGCCGGCACCACCGCGCCGAGCGCCAGGGCTGCGGCCATCAGGGCATTGCGCATCGTCTTCTGTTCCCACCTGTTGTGGGGACGAGCGCTAGCGGGCGCATGGGGGCCGGGGCTAGCTTATTGAAATTGGTGAATGACCGGCTTTGGCACAGCCGTGCCGGGTTGGGACGGGGTGCTGCCAATTCCTCCCCGGAACGAGCATCGGGTTGGATTGCCCCCGGCAATCCAAGATCGTGCCGGGGGCACGATCGACCCGATGCTGGGGACCGCCGCCGAAGGCGGTGGTGAAGGGGCCGCCGCGGCACGCGGCGGTATTCCCCAGCCTCAGAACGCGAAAGACCGCGCCTTTCGGCGCGGCCCCTCCACCACGCGGCTGCGCCGCTCGGTCCCCCTCCCCGTGCCGGGGAGGAGTTTAGGTGTCAGCGCGAACGACCCGCGCCGCCGCCCTGGCCGCGATTGCCGCCGCCGGGGCGACCCTGGCCGCTGCCGGCCGGACGCGCGTTGAACTTGCGCTTGGGCGCACCCGGACTGCGACCGGCGCCGGCACCCGCACCGGCATGGCCGGCACCTTCGGCGCGACGCGGCTGGTCGCTGCGCGGACCGCCCTCGGCCCGGCGCGGCTCGCCGCTACGCGGTGCATCGCTGCGCGGACCACCACGACCGCGACCGCCCGGCTGGCCGTCGCCACGACGACCCGAGGCATGCTGCATCGCGCGGCCGTTGCGGCCGTTCTGCTCGTCGCGGCTCGCCGGCATCGGCGACCGGGTCGACTTGATCTTGTCGGACTCGGCCGTGAAGTTCTCCGGCAGCGGCTGCACGGTGAGCTTCTGGCGGGTCAGCCGCTCGATGTCCTTCAGGTACGGACGCTCGTCATCGGCGCAGTAGCTGATCGCGATGCCGTCGGCGCCGGCGCGCGCGGTGCGGCCGATGCGGTGGACATACTGCTCCGGAACGTTCGGCAGCTCGAAGTTGAACACATGGCTGACGCCCGAGACGTCGATGCCGCGCGCGGCGATGTCGGTCGCGACCATCAGCTTGACCTTGCCCGAGCGGAACTCGCCCAGCGCGCGCTCACGCTGCGGCTGGCTCTTGTTGCCGTGGATCGCGTTGGCGGCGATGCCGTTCCCGGCGAGCAGCCGCACGACGCGGTCGGCACCATGCTTGGTGCGCGTGAAGATCAGCGCGCGGTCGATTTCCGGGTTGCGCAGCTGGATCGTCAGCAGCGCCTGCTTTTCGGCCTGCGTCACATAGGTGACGAACTGCTCGACACGCTCGGCGGTGGTGGCGACCGGGGTCACCTTCACTTCGACCGGGTTGTGGATGAACTGGCTGGCCAGCTCGCGGATCGTCTTCGGCATGGTCGCCGAGAAGAACAGCGACTGGCGCTTGGTCGGCAGCTCCTTCACGATGCGGCGCAGCGCATGGATGAAGCCCAGGTCGAGCATCTGGTCGGCTTCGTCGAGCACCAGGATCTCGATGCCCAGCAGGATCAGGAAATGCTGATCGAGCAGGTCGACGAGGCGGCCCGGCGTGGCGACGAGGATGTCGACGCCGCGCGCCAGATCGGTCTTGTTCTTGTGGACCGAGGTGCCGCCGAACACGGTGGCGATGCGCAGGCCGGTGCCGCTGGCATAATGCTTGGCATTGTCGGCGATCTGCGCGGCGAGCTCGCGCGTCGGCGCGAGGACGAGCATACGGCAGCCGCGCGGCTGCGGACGCTTGCCGCTGGCGATCAGGCGATCGATCGACGGCAGCATGAACGCGGCGGTCTTGCCGGTGCCGGTCTGCGCGATGCCGAGCAGGTCGCGGCCTTCGAGCAGCGCGGGGATCGACTGCGCCTGGATCGGCGTGGCTTCATTATAGCCCTTCGCCGCGAGCGCAGCGAGGACGGTCTCGGAAAGGCCGAGGTCTTGGAATAACATGGTAGTACCTTATGGATGCGGCCGGCGCGCACGCATCTTCAAAGGGCGCACGCGAAGGCGGGGTCAACAAGTGACGCCCCGCGTGATTTGGGAAGCCGATAAGCGACGAAGCAGAGCCTAGCGGAGCAGGTCCCCGCTTGGGGCGCGCCGCCGATCACGCTGCATGTAAATGCCTCGTCGTGATGGCGCATATGGCAGCGATGCTGCGCCGCGTCAAGGATCTGGTCGCCTGTTGGTCAGGCGTTAACCCCGATTGCGGTAGTGGCGGAAGCCTGGGGCAAGGGAAACAGCTGCTGGTGCTCGTCGCGCGACTGGAAGTTTGGGGAAGCATGGACGCGCGCGGCGCGGTGCGCTTCCTGGTGAATCGGGAAACCACGGTGCGCGGCATGGACGGGCGCCCGTTCGACGCGGTGGTCGAGAATTTCTCGCGCACCGGCTTCCTGTTCAAGGCGGATGTCGCGCTGCCCGAGGGCACGCTGATCTGGATCGGCATGTCGGGCGCCGGCGCGCGCGAGGCGCGGGTGGTGTGGCGCGAGGACACGCGCCACGGCTGCGAATTCCTGATGCCGCTCAGCCAACGGGATTTGCAGCATGCGTTTCGGAGCCGCGAGCGAATGGTGGAGGATCTGGAGGCGCGGTTGCGGCGCGCGAGCATGTTGCGCGAGGACGGGTAGTCGCGGCGATTCAGGCTGGATTGCCTCTGCCCCGCGGAGGGCATGCTGTCCGGAAACGCCATTCGCTGACAATCGAGCCTATTCTCGGCCGACAGGAAAGGCGACGCCTTTTGGATCGGCATGCAAGATGCCGTCGTTCCGCGCCGCCCCTCTCCGCATGTCCGTAGCCCGGCGACGTCAGCCGGCGGCCGCGTTCTTCTTGCTCGCCATCACGATGCGATAGGATGCCGTCGCCAGGATCGCGCGCAGGCCCGGCTGGTTGAAGCGTGCTTGCTGGCCGTTCGAGGTGCACTGCTGCACCACCGGAACCAGCTGGCGGATGGCGTTTCTCTCAGTGTCGGTCGCCACCGGGGCAGCCAGCAGCCCGGCAACGTCCTTCGGGGCGGTACGGGCGACGCAGGCCGCGATATAATCGGACGGGCTGAACGTCTTCACCGCAGCTTTGGCCGGATCGTAGGTCAGCGCGCTGGCGAGATCGCCGGTCGATGCAAGCAGTTGCTCCGCCAAAGCGCCGGCAAACACGACACCCGCGAACTGCGCGCGCACGTTTCCGCCGAGGCAGCCCTTTTGCGAGATCGCCAGCTTGCGGAGGCCCTGCTGATATTGCGGCGAGGTGAAATCCATCTGCAGCAATGCGGCCGCTTGCTGCGGATGGCGCTGCGCGACGCACTTGCCGAACGCCTGCATCTTTCGGATCGCTACGGGGTCGAGGGCCGTGGTTTGCTGCGCGCGTGCCATGGCCTCACCCGGAATCGTTGGCGACCGCGACTGGTAGGTCTGTTGCGGCACCTGCGGTGTCTGGGTCTGGCCGAGAATCAACGCGCCAAGAAGAAGTCCGATCATCGAGTCACCTGCGGGATGAGAGGAATGAAATTCTGCTGTAAAGCTGCGTAAATTGCTCTCACCGCATGCCCGGCATAGTTCCACTGCAAATACGCCACGCCAGCGGATCGGTGCGAAATAAATGCCGCAAGACGGTGTCGTAGACAAGAGAAACCGGCGCGACAGTGCAGCGCGTCTGCCCGATCTGCCGCGTGCGTGTCCTCGAACGGGCGTTTAGACTAGACCATCGGGCAGATTCGGCGAAAAGGCGCGCTCGCGATAGGCGAACCAGTCGAAGTCCGCCGGCATCCCCGTGCCGCTCATGTCCTGGCAGGCTATGCCGATGAACGCGCCGGTGAAGTTGGGGAGGCCGGGGGCGCTCGCCTCGTCGGAGAGGATCGAGGTGTCGAACAGTTCGGGAAGCCAGTGCCAGGCCTCCGCGCCCGCCATCCGCCAGCCGAAGCGCAGCCGCTCGTAATCCATTTCGCAGCGTAGTTCGATCGGACCCGCCGGCAGCGGGATCGGCGCGGTGAAAGCGTCGCCCTGGGGGGCGTCGGGCAGCGCTGTCATCACGCGGAGATGGCGGCCCACATCCTCGTCGTGGCTGACATGGAGATAGTGGAACTTGGTGCTGTTGTAATAGACGACCAGCCCCGCTGCCTGCTGGAAATCCTGCGGCTCGAAGTCGAGCACGCAGCTGGTCGAGGTGCAGAAGGCCTGGAGCCGCCGCGCGACCAGCGCCTGGGTGAAGACGCTGCCGATCGTCTCGCGCCCGAACAGGCGGAGATGGCCGGGCCGCGCGGTGAGGCTGAAGATCCGGTCGGGCTCGGGGGTGCGCAGCCATTGCAGGTCGATCGGCAGCGTGGCCGAGTCGAAGTCGTGGCGTTCCTCGGTCGGCCGCGCGGGTGTCCCCGTGTTGCTGAGCGCGGGCACTTCCAGTTCGGGCAAGCCGCGGCCGTCGCGGGTGTAGAGCCAGCCATCCTCGGCCCAGCGCATCGGCTGGATCGCGGTCTCGCGGCCGAGCACGCAGCGGCCGCGATTCGGCAGCGGGCGGCCGCACAGATAGGCGAGCCAGGGTTCGCCTTCGGCCGTGTGGACCAGATCGGCATGGCCTGCGCGCGCCAGCACCGCGTCGGGGCGGGTGCGGCTGGAGAGGATATAGGTGTCCGGATGCAGCTCGTACGGCCCGGTAATCTTCCGCGATCGCGCCATGGTGACGGCATGGTTCCAGCCGGTGCCGCCCTCCGCGGTGAGGAGGTAATAGAACTCGCCGCGGCGATAGAGGTGCGGCGCCTCGGTCAGCCCGAGTGCGGTGCCGGGGAAGATGTTGGTGCGTGTCCCCACCAGCTTGCCCGCCTCGGCATCATATTCCTGCAGCACGATTCCGGCGAAGCGGTTGCGGCCGGGGCGATGGTCCCAGAGCTGGTTCACCACCCATTTGCGGCCGTCGTTATCGTGGAACAGCGAGGGGTCGAACCCGCTCGAATTGAGGTGGATCGGATCGGACCAGGTGCCGTCGATCGTCTCGCAGGTGACGAGGTAATTGTGGAAGTCGCGCAGCGATGCGCCCGAGGCGCCGCCCATCGTCGTGCGGCCATAGCGCTTCACATCGGTGTAGAGCAGGTGAAAGCGCGTTCCGTCATGGGTGAGGCACGGCGCCCACACCCCGCAGCTGTCCGGATCGCCGCGCATGTCGAGCTGCGACGCGCGCACCAGCGGCCGGGCGACCAGCGTCCAGTTGGCGAGGTCGCGGCTGTGGTGGATCTGCACGCCGGGGAACCACTCGAAGGTCGAGGTCGCGATATAATAGTCGTCGCCGACGCGGCAGATCGACGGATCGGGGTTGAAGCCGGGCAGGATCGGATTGCGGATCATCGGGGCGCCTTGACGAGGGTCCAGAGAAGAAGGGCGGCGACGAGGTCGAGCAGCCCGAGGGCGATGAAGAAGGGGCCATAGCCAAGCGAGGCGACCAGCCCGCCGATCAGCAGCGTGAAAATGAGGATGCTGCCATTGGCGAAGGTGCCGGCAAGGCCGGCGACGGTGCCGAGCTCGTTGCGCGGGAACAGGTCGGTCGCCATGGTGATGACGGTGACCGAAAGGGTCTGGTGCGCGAAGCCGCCGAGGCAGAGCAAAGCCACCGCTGCCCAGGCATTCTCGACGCTGGCGACGAACACCATGCCGGTCATCAGCAGTGCGCCGAAGGTGAAGGTCCAGCGCCGCGCGTTGATCAGGCTAATCCCGCGCCGCTGGAGGAACAGCGCCAGCGCCGGGCCGAACATGCAGCCCAGGTCGGCGGCGATGAAGGGCAGGAAGGCGGAGACCGCGATTTCGGTGAGGTTGAAGCCGCGCACCTTGACCAGATAGAGCGGCATCCAGAAGGTGAGCGTCCCCCAGGTCGGGTCGGCGAGGAAGCGCGGCAGCGCGATGCCCCAGAAATTGCGCTGGGTGAGCAGGCGGAGCGGCGAGGGGCGCTCGGCGCGTTCCTGGATGTGCGCTTCCTGGCCGCTGAGGATCAGGTCGCGTTCCTGCTCCGAGATGCTCGGATGGGTCTGCGGCGTGCGATAATTGACCAGCCAGAGCAGCGCCCAGAGCAGCGCCAGCACGCCGGTGACGACGAACGCCGCGCGCCAGTTCCACAGCGCGATCGATCCTGCCACCAGCGGCGCCGCCAGGGCCGCGCCCGCCGAAGCGCCGAGATTGTAGATGCCACCGGCAAAGCCGCGCTCGCGCGCCGGGAACCACTCGGAAACGACCTTGAGCCCGCCGGTGTGCGAGGTGCCCTCGGCAAAGCCCAGCATGGCGCGGAGTGCGAACAGCCACTGCCAACTGAACGCCAGCCCGTGCGCCATGCTCAGCAGGCCCCAGCCCGCGGCGAACAGCGCCATGCCCGAGCGCAGGCCGACCACATCGAGGATATAGCCGACCACCGGCTGCAGCATGATGCCGCCCTGGAAAGCGGCGGTGATGTAGGAATATTGCTGCTCGTTGATGTGGAGGTCGACCATGAAGCTCGGCGCCGCGAGCGCCAGCGTGCTCCGCGTCAGATAGTTGAGCATCGTGCCCAGCATGACGATGCCGATGATCCACCAGCGCAGCGCGCTCGTGCGGTGCCAGAAGGACATGCACTCTCCAAACTTCCGCGCCGACCCACGTGTTAACGTTAACGTTGCCAGCAATGCGCGCCGACTGCAAGCATCGCGTCTTTGAGCGCATGGCGCGGGATGCTTCAACTAGGCCAATGGGCGTATAGCGCTCGCATGACCGCTGCCGCTGCCCTGCACGATGCCCGCTGGAACGCCTTCGCCGCACGCGATCGGGCGCAGGACGGGCGCTTCGTCGTCGCGGTGACCACCACTGGCATCTATTGCAAGCCGAGCTGCCCGGCGCGGCGCCCGCGGCCGGAGAATGTCCGCTTCTTCGATGCGGGGCCGGCGGCGGTGGCCGCGGGCTTTCGCGCGTGTCTGCGCTGCAAGCCGGACGAGGCGGCGCGCGGTGCGATCGCCGTCGCCCGCGCCACCGAACTGCTCGATGCGGCGGAGGAGACGATCGAGCTCGAGGCGCTGGCCGCCGCGGTCGGCTATGCGCCGCACCATTTTAACCGGCTGTTCAAACGCGCGACCGGCGTGACCCCCGCCGCCTATGCGCGGGGCCTGCGCGCGCGCCGGGCGGCCACGGCACTCGACGAGGAGGACAGCGTGACCCAGGCAATCTATGCCGCCGGCTATTCGGCCCCCAGCCGCTTCTATGCCGAGGCAGGCGCGCGGCTTGGCATGGTGCCGAGCGCGTGGCGTGCCGGTGGGGCAGGAGTGACGATCCGCTGGACGCTTGCCGACACCAGCCTCGGCCCGCTGCTCATCGCTGCGACCGACAAGGGCCTGTGCCGCATCGCCTTCGACGAAGATGCCGCGATGCTCGCCCGCCGCTTCCCTGCCGCGGCGGTGGTACCCGGCGACGCGGACTTCGCGGCGCTGGCGGCCGAGGTGGTGGCGCTGGTCGAGGATCCCAATCGCCAGCGCGACCTGCCGCTCGACGTGCAGGGCACGGCCTTCCAGGAGGCGGTGTGGCAGGCGCTGCGCACGATCCCGCCGGGTGAAACGCGCAGCTATGCTGAACTCGCGGCGATGGCGGGCAATCCGGGCGCCGTCCGCGCGGCGGGCACGGCGTGCGGGGCGAACCCGGTCGCGCTCGCCATCCCGTGCCACCGCGCCCAGCGCGGCGACGGCAGCATGGGGGGCTATGCCTATGGGCTGGAGCGCAAACGCACGCTGCGGTCGCGCGAAGGCGTGCGCGAGCGGAAGTAGCCTACTGCGCCCCGCCCGGCGCGCAGTGATAGACCAGCTTCTCGTTATAGGCCGGCGGCAATGTCGCGCGCATCAGCTGCTGGAGGCTGGCGAGGCTCGCGCGCTTGGCCTGATCGGCGGTGCACTGGTTCACCGGCACCGTCGGCTTCACGTCGCGCACCTTCTGCATGTCCGCGGCGGAGAGGAAATAGCGCGTGTCGGTGAGCGTGCCGCTGTCCGGATCGAACTCGCGCACCGTCACCGTCTGCTCGTCGGCGGGGACGAGCACGCGCTGCCAGCGGCGGCCGGATTCGGCGTACTGCGTGCCGCCGTCGAAGCAGCCATCGGGCCCGACATTCAGCTTCACCGCTTCGCCCGGCGAGACGGTGATCCGGCTGCGATCGGGCTGGAGCGTGCAGACCAGCGGGCCCTCTGCGGCATCCGCTGGCAGCTTGGCCTCGGCGGTCTGGTTGCCCTCGCCCGGCGCGGCGATGCTCGCCTCGTCGAAGCTCGGCCGCAGCACGAACAGCGCGACTGCGCCGAGCAGCAGCGCGCCGCCGCCCACCGCGGTCCAGATGCCCGGGCGCTGTTGATCGCGCGAGAGCAGCAGCCCCGCCGCGCCCAGCGCCAGCGCACCGAACACCAGCAGCACCGCGGCGCCTGCCATATAGGTCTCGCGCGCCGACTCGTTGGCCGCCCGCGCCTTGTCGATCGCCGCTTCGCGCGCACGTGCGGCGGCGGATTCGGCCTGCGCGTTCCGGTTGGCGATGTCGGCGCGGTCCTTCTCCTCGGCCGCCTTGTCGAGCGCATTGCGCTGGTCGACGCTGATGCACGGCGCCGCGATCGAGACGAAGGGCTGCTTCGCCTGGGTGAGGAAGGCGGTCAGCTCGGGATAGGCGATCGCAAAGGCAAAGGTCGAATCGCCTTCCTCGCTGTTGGTGATCGCCGAGTTGACGCCGAGCACCCGACCGCACGCATCAAGCAGCGGGCCACCCGAATTGCCGCGCGCGATATTGGCGGTGTGGAGCAGCACCGAAATGCCCTCCAGCGTGCGCGTACCGGCGAAACCGCCCTGCGAGCGGACCGGCGATTGCGGGGTGATGAAGTCCGCCGCCGAGCGCGCCGTGGCGATGTCGACATTGCCGGGATAGCCGAGCGCGATCAGCGTCTCGCCGTCGGTCACCGCGCCGCTGGACAGCGCCAGCGTCGGCAGCTTGGCGCCGCTGAACTCGATCAGCGCCAGGTCTCGCTTGGTGTCGATCGCGATCAGCTTGCCCTGGAAGGATTTGCTGCCCTCGGACGGCACCACGCCGATCACGACGTTGCCGGGATAGCGCGAGGCGAGCTCGACGACATGCGCGTTGGTAACGACGCGGTTGGGCGCGACCGCGAAGCCGCTGCCATGGCCGAAGCCGACCACTTCGTCGTCGGCGACCGCGATGGTGACGATCCGCACTACCCCGCGCCCCGCCGCGGAGATGTCGTCGGCATGCGCCGGCACACTCCAGGCGAGCAGCATCACCACCAGCATGATCACCTGCCGCATGCGCGGAAACACCCCGGTTCTAGCCATGGGCGGCGCTTTCGGCGAAAAGCGGCGTCGGTTCAAGCGGGGCCGCGCCAACGCCGCTAATTCGCCGGGGTGGGCGTGGGTGCAGACGCCGGTTCCGCCCCGGCCTTCAGCTGCGCATCGATCGTGTCGATCATCTTGGAGGCCGCCGCGCCCAGGCCCGAGGCGTGCGGATCATAGGTGAGCACCAGCAGCATCGCCCGCGCGACGGCCAGCTTCTTCTCGGCCACCAGCACCCCCGCGGCCTGCATCCGCAACCCCCGGTCCTGCGGCGCAAGTTCGAACGCGTGCATCAGGCCGTCGCGTGCGATTTCGGGCGGCCATTGAAGGCGATCGGCATAGCTGCGAAAGAACAGGATCAACGGCCGCGGATCCTCGGTATCGAGCCGGTTGGCACGGCCGATCGTGCGACGGATGTCGGTCCAGGTCTCGGGCTTCTCGTCCTTCGCGGCCTTGGCGATCGCCATCTGCGCCATCGCGCGATAGCAATGCGCTTCGACGAACTTCGGGTCGGCAGCGATGGCGCGGTCGGCGGCGGCGAGCGCGGCGGGATAGTCGCCCGCGTCATAAGCCGCCTCGGCCAGCGCGCGCTGTACCTCGGCATCGTCGGGGAAGCGTGCCGCGATCCTCTTGGCATCGGCATAGACGTCCGGGGCGGTCTTCTCGTCCACGCCGGCGTCCGATCGGATCCGCACCGGCAGGATTGCGGCTTCGCCCGGCCGCAGCAGCCGAAGGGTTACCGGCGGGATGGCGAGATTTTCCGCCCGGATACGGAAGCCGTTGATCTGCGGCTTCTGGAGGAACCGCTCGAGCTCCTTGTCCAGCGCTCGGAGATCCCCGAACGCGGCGGCCGCGGCTTCGGGCGACTTCCGCTCGTTGGTGATGGCATGAAGATAGGCGCTCAACTGGCCTTTGCGGCTCGGCTCGAAGGTCAGATAATGGACCAGCGCCCAGCCGCGCCCATACAGCGCGTCGCGCTGGTCTGCGCGCAGCTTGCCCGCCGCACCGGCCAGAATCTGCTGTATCGGCAACGGGTTGCCGGTCAGCAGCTCATAAGCGCGATATTGGGGGGCGCTGCCGAACTGCAGGTTGCCGTCGCGATCGAAGCTGGCGGTGGCGTGGAACTCGGCCCAGCCTTCGGACACCCAGGACGGGAAGGCCGCATCCGGCCAGGTGGTGAACATGAAATGGTGGGCATATTCATGCTGCAGCACCTGTTGCGAGCCGAGCGCGAGCGGCCCGTCGCTCGACAGATCGCTGGGCACGAACGCTACCGAGGCACCGGCGCGCGGAATGTAGAAGCCTGCAACGTTGGCGCTGCCGGCAAGTGCGGCGACACGATCCTCGTTGCTGACGAAATAAACGGTCACCCGCCCGGCCTTGCCCAGTGAGGATTCCGGTATGCCGCGCCACAGGCGCAGCGCCTTGTCGAACTTTTCCAGCCGCTCGGCATTGCGGCGCAGCGCCGCTTCGGAGGCGTTGGCATAGACGATGAAATGCGCGGTTTCGGCCACGCGCCAGTCGGCCCATGCCGGGCCTGCGACGAAGCCCGCCAGAACCGACGCCAGCAACGCCAACCACTTCATGCGCATCCCCCATCGTCCCCCGCATGACGATATCGCGTGCGCGGACGATGGCAAATCGAATCGGCGCGCTCAAACGAAGCTGTAGGGATCCACGTCGACCGCGACCCGCACGCGCGGGCTCCAGCTGAGCCCGCCCAGCCAGTCGCGGATCACGTCCTGCACATCGAAACTGCGCTTGGCGTGGACGAGCAGGCGGAAACGGTGCCGGCCGCGCAGCATTGCCAGCGGCGCGGGGGCGGGGCCATAGACGTGCATTTCGGCGAGTTCTGGCGCCGAGCGGCCGATCATCCGTGCGGCTTCCTCCGCCGCGGCCTTGTCCTCCGAGGAGACGATGATCGCAGCATAGCGGCCGAAGGGCGGCGCATCGGCCTCGCGCCGCGCCTCGGTCTCGGCGGCATAGAAGGCCTCGGCATCGCCCGAAAACAGCGCCTGCATCACCTGCGCCTCGGGCGCGTGCGTCTGGATGAACACCGTACCGGGTTTCTCGCCGCGACCGGCGCGGCCCGAGACCTGCATGATCTGCTGAAAGGTGCGCTCGGACGCGCGGAGATCGCCACCGTCCAGCCCGAGATCGGCATCGACCACGCCGACCAGCGTGAGGTTCGGAAAGTGATAGCCCTTGGTGACGAGCTGGGTACCGACGACGATATCGATCGCGCCATGCTCCATCCGGGACACGAACTCGGCCGCCTTGGCCGGGGACCAGAGCGTGTCCGAGGTGACGATGGCGGTGCGCGCCTCGGGCCACAGCGCCGCCACCTCGTCGGCGATGCGCTCGACGCCGGGGCCGCAGGCGACCAGCGTGTCGTCGGACTTGCACTCGGGGCACATGCTCGGCGTCGGCATGGTGTGGCCGCAATGGTGGCACGACAGGCGGTGGAGCAGCCGGTGCTCGACCATCCACGCCGTGCAGTTCGGGCACTGGAAGCGGTGGCCGCAGTGGCGGCACAAGGTCAGCGGTGCATAGCCGCGGCGGTTGAGGAACAGCAGCGACTGTTCGCCGCGCTTGAGCGTCTCCTCGATCGCCGCGACCAGCCGCGGGGCGAGCCAGCGGCCGCGTTCCGGCGGCTCGCGGATCAGGTCGATCGGCTCGATCCTCGGCAGTTCGGCAGCGCCGTAGCGGCCCGGCAGCTTGAGCTCGGCATAGCGGCCCATTTCCACCTGGTGCCGCGTCTCGATCGCCGGAGTGGCGGAGGCGAGCACGACCGGGCAGCGCTCGAACATGCCGCGCATCACCGCCACGTCGCGGGCGTGATAGTGCACGCCCTCTTCCTGCTTGAAGCTGGTCTCGTGCGCCTCGTCGACCACGATCAGGCCGAGCTTGGGATAGGGGAGGAACAAGGCCGAGCGCGCGCCCACCGTCACCATCGCCTCGCCGCTGGCGATCGCGCGCCAGGCGCGGCGGCGCTCGGAGCTGCGCAGGCCCGAATGCCACGCCACCGGCTCGCAGCCGAAGCGGCCAGCGAAGCGGGTGAGGAAGGGTTCGGTCAGCGCGATTTCGGGGAGCAGCACTAGGGTCTGCTTGCCGGCCTCGATCGCCGCGGCGACCGCCTCGAAATAGACTTCGGTCTTGCCCGATCCGGTGACGCCGTCGAGCAGGAACGGCTGGAAGGCGGCGGTCTCCACTGCGGTGCGCAGGCCGCCCGCCACCGCCCCCTGGGCGGGGTTGAGCTCGGGGGGCGCGAAGGCCGGGTCGGGGAGCGGGTAGGGCGCCTGGGTGTCGACCGTCACCGCTTCGATCGCGCCGGTCTTCACCAGCCCGCGAATCACCGCGTCGGAAACTTCGGCAAGGGCCGCCAGCTCGCGCACCAGCCCCTGGCGCTCGCCGATTCGCTCCAGCGCCTGGGCGCGTTGCGGGGTCAGGCGATCAGGGATTACGCCCGTAGCGCGATATTCGGTGATCGTCGGCGCCGCCTCGAACGCCGCCGAGGTGCGCAGCGTCATCGCCAGCACCGAGGAGGGCGGGGCGAGATAATAATCCGCCGTCCATTCGATCAGCCGCCGCACGGGCGCGGGGATCGGGGGCGCGTCGGCGACGGCGAGGATCGCGCGGAGGCGATTGTCGCCGATTTCCTCGGTGGGCAGCCGTTCGGGCTCCCACACGACGCCGGCGAACTGGCGCGGGCCGATCGGCACGATGACGATGCTGCCGGGCTCGACCGTCATGCCGTGCGGCACGCGATAATCGAGCGGCCCCAGAGCCGGATGGAGGACGAGAATGCGCGCGCGGGACATGATCGGCCCCTCATATGGGCATTTTCGGCGGAACGGGAATCCCCGATCGCCGGTTCGTCTGCCAAGGAGACCCGCTCATGCTATTGCTCGCCCTGATGCTCGCGCCCCTTGCGCTTCCCCAGACCGTGCCCGCCCAGGCGACCACCGCCTGCAAGGCGCCCGACGCCAGCCTGCCGGTCGCGCTCGCCGGCTGGAGCATGCCGGGCGACGAGCTGGTGGCGGACAAGGCGGTGTCGCTGGCGACGGTCGATGCGTCGACGCTCAAGGGCCTGCCCAAGGGCGCCAAGCCGGGGCGCGCCGCGATGATCGAATTCCGCATCGCCAAGGCCGGTACCTATGGCATCGCGCTCGACCAGCCCGGCTGGATCGACGTGCTGCCGGGGGCTGCAGGGGGAGAGGCGCTGAAGTCGGTGGCGCATGGGCATGGCCCGGATTGCTCGACGATCCGCAAGGTCGTGCGGTTCGAGCTGGTGCCGGGAACCTACCGCGCCTTCGCCAGCGGCCTGCAGCAGGCCAAGGCCAAGCTGATGCTGGTGCCGAACTGAGTCGGCTTGTTCTGCGGCTGGAACGAATATAGAACGGCGACTCGCTGAACAGGGGAGTCGGCGATGCTGATACTGATAGCTGGACTAGCCATGACGGTGCCGCAGTGCGCCGAGCTTCCGCGATCCTTGTCGGGCTGGGAACGCAGCGCCGACGGGCTCGATACCCGCCATGCAACGACCATTGCCGCGAAGCACGGCGCGGCGGAAACCCAGGTGACGATCCGCAAGGCCGGCACCTTTGGCATCGCCGCGGACCAGCCCGGCTGGATCGACGTCGCCAGGGGCAGCGGCCGGCCCTTGCGCATGGCCTCCCGCGCGCCGGGTGTCACATGCGCGAAGATCGAAAAGATCGTGTACTATCGCCTCGAACCCGGCACCTATCGCGTCACCGTGGCCAAGCTGCAGAAGCCGCAGGTGAAGCTGATGCTGGTCTACGGCAACCGTTCGCAGGGGTTTGCCCGGCGCGGCCGGGTCGGCTAGGCGGTCGGCGACACTCCACTGGAAGGTTCTGCCATGAAGTTCTTCGCCGACACCGCCATCATCGACGACATCCGCGACCTGGCCGATGCGGGTCTGCTCGACGGCGTCACCACCAACCCGTCGCTGATCGCCAAGTCGGGCCGCAACTTCCTCGAAGTGGTGGGGGAGATCTGCGGGATCGTCGAGGGCCCGGTCTCGGCCGAGGTCGTCGCGCTCGATTTTGAAGGCATGATGCGCGAGGCGGAAATCGTCCGGAAGATCGCCGACAATGTCGCGGTCAAGCTGCCGCTGACGATCGATGGCCTCAAGGCGTGCAAGGCGCTCACCGACGACGGCACGATGGTCAATGTGACGCTCTGCTTCTCGGCCAACCAGGCGCTGCTCGCGGCCAAGGCGGGGGCGACCTTCATCTCGCCCTTCGTCGGCCGGCATGACGATATCGGCTTCGACGGCATGGACCTGATCGAAGACATCCGCCTGATCTACGACAATTACGACTTCGGCACCGAGATCCTGGTCGCCAGCGTCCGCCACCCGATCCACGTGCTGCAGGCCGCCAAGATCGGCGCCGACGTGATGACCGCCCCGCCGGCGGTCATCAAGCAGCTGGTCAAGCATCCGCTGACCGACAAGGGCATCGAATCGTTCATGGCCGACTGGGCCAAGACCGGCCAGACGATCGCATGAAATCCGGCGCGCTGGCGGCGATCAGCACGCCAGCGCGTTACTACCTAACGGCGGCACGGAGATGCGGCCGTCTTCCATGATCGCCCGAAAATACTGCATATTCGGGCGGGCCCCTTCCTCCAGGTCGAGTGCAAGCCACCCGAGGTCCAACGATCCGGGGTGCATGTTGAGCGGAGCGACCAGATCGTCCTCTTCTTCGATCAGATCAATCTCTGCCGAATATTCGGGCATCCCCAGAAACGGTGTGGCCGCATACTGCTTCCGCCGTGCGTTCCGGAGGAACATCTTGGTGAATTGGGCCGCATTGGCGTTGGCTTTGACCGAGAAATGACCATCGATCAGATAATGCGGCTCGGCGAGCAGCAATCGTCGGTTCGGCGAACGCTCTTCGATGAACCGAATTGGGTTTAGTACCTGGATGGCGTCGATGTGCCATCGCATCGCACTGCGACAGTAAATCGCGTTGAAAATAGCTCGGGCGACGAACGGCGGAATCACATCGTAGCTAATTTGATCCCGGCGGAATTCCGGCCGGGGGAAGCATGCGCGAGGCCCTTGTACGCGCAACCGGAACGACATCTGTTCTCCCCTAGATCCTCCAATGTTCTATACATGTTCGTATGTGACCTAACAAGCGCCGTACGCCCGAAACGGAGCTTTCTCTCCGCGCTTGCTGGTGGTGGTGAATGGTACTGCGGCGCTGCTGCTCGCTTCGGCGAGTCTATCTTGAGGAGTCCTCGCATGTTCCGGCTGAGCCACATCTCTTTCGAAATCCGCATCGCACGCCTTGCGTTCAAGCTCGTCTTTTCGATGGCGGGGCGTTCCCGTGGCTGAGCGATGAGAACGATGCTAGCGATGGACCATGACCGACCTCCCCCTGCCGCGCCGCTTCGCCGAGCATCTTGGCCGCGACCGGCGGCGCTCGGTGCACACCATCCGCGCCTATGAGGCGACCGCGATCCGGCTGCTCGGCTTTCTGCAGGGACATTGGGGCGGCCCGGTCGCGCAGGACGCGCTCGTCAAGGTCAGCGCTGCCGATCTTCGCGCGTACCTCGCCCACCGCCGCGGCGAGGGTCTGTCCAACGCCTCCGCTGCGCGCGAGCTTTCCGCCGTGCGCGCCTTCCTGAAGTTCGCGGGCGGCGACGATGCCCAGCTTCCCCGTCTGCGCGGCCCGAAGGTGAAGAAGGGCCTGCCCCGCCCGATCGCGCCGCACGAGGCGGTGGCGCTCGCCGAATGGGCGTCGGACGAAGCCAGCGAGCCCTGGATCGCCGCGCGCGACTGGGCCGTGCTGTTGCTGCTGTACGGCGCGGGCCTGCGCATCGGCGAGGCGGTGGCGCTGACCGGCGCGGCGCTGCCGCTCGGCTCCACGCTCCGCGTCACCGGCAAGCGCGACAAGACGCGCGACGTGCCGTTGCTGCCGGAGGTCCGCACTGCAATCGAAGCCTATGTCGAGGCCTGCCCCTGGGGCACCGGCCGCGATCTGCCACTGTTCCGCGGCGCCAGGGGCGGGCCGCTGCCGCCGGGGGCAATCCGCAAGGCCGTGCGCTCGGCGCGGACCAGTCTGGGGCTGTCCGATCGCACCACGCCGCATGCGCTGCGCCACAGCTTCGCGACCCATCTGCTGGGCCGCGGCGCGGACTTGCGCGCGCTGCAGGAACTGTTGGGCCACGCGAGCTTGAGTTCGACCCAGGTCTATACCGGTGTGGATGCGGCGCATCTACTCGACGTCTATCGCGCCGCGCACCCGCGCGCCTCATCGCGGGCAGGGTGAGCGTCGGGCTGGGGTAGGTCTTGCCCGCCCCAGCCCGAATGCCTCAATGCTTGGCCGAGTCGGCAGCCTCGCGCTTGGCATAGTCGCCGGCGAGCACGTCGAAGGCGAGCTTGTGTTCGCCGGTCTCGGAGATCAGCCCCTTGCGGTTCCAGCCCTGCTGGTAGATCGGGTGCTGGCGCCGCGGCGAGCGAAAGTCCTTGAGGATCCAGGGGCTCATCCCGCGCAGGAACGGCACCTTGGCAGCCATGGCGAGCGTCGCGCGGTAATAGGCCGCCTGATATTCCTCGCTATACTTGTGCGGGCTGGCGACCGGATCGTGATAGCCAGCGCGCGCATCCGCCCCGAATTCGGAGAAGATCAGCGGCTTGTTGGCAGGCCCGCGCCATTCCTGGCTGGCGAGATCCTCCAGCGCGTCGTCGGTGTACCAGCCGTTATAGGTGTTGATCGCCATGACATCGAGATCGGCGGCAAGCGGATCGTCGATCTTCATGATCTTGTTCCCCTCGCGCCCGCTCAGCAGCGCGGCGGTGACCAGACGGCTGGAATCGAGGCTGCGGACATCGCCGATCATCGTGCGCAGGAAGGCGTTGCGCGCATCGTTGGTCGGCGTTTCGTTGGCGACGCTCCACAGCACGATTGCCGCGCGGTTGCGGTCGCGGTGGATGTTTTCGGACAGGATGCGGCGGGCATCGGCCAGCGTGTCCGGGTTGTTCCAGTTGACCAGCCAGTAGAGCGGGATCTCGCTCCACACGAGCAGGCCCATCTCGTCGGCGAGGCGGGTAGTCAGCTCGCTGTGCGGATAGTGGGCGAGGCGCACGAAATTGCCGTGCAGGCCGTATTTGATCTCGCTCAGCAGCGCTCGGGCGGCGGCCGGGGTCATCGCGCGCACCGGGTTCGCGCCCAGCTCCTCCTCGTGCATCGAGATGCCGCGCAGGAAGATCGGCTTGCCGTTGAGCAGGATGTCGGTGCCCTTCACCGCGATGGTGCGGAAGCCCATCCGGTCGGCGAAATGATCGGCGCCGGCATCGATGCTGATGTCATAGAGCTTGGGATTTTCGGGCGACCAGCGAACGAGATTGCGCGGCACCGGCAGCGTCGCTTCCCACTTGCCTTCGCTATCGGTCTTGCCATCGAGCATCGCGCCGAGCGTGGGGATGCGGAACTTGAGCGCGGTATTCCCCGCCTTCGGTCCTTCGAGCTTTACGGAGACGGCGATATGGCTGCCGTCCGGGGTCAGGCGGACGAACGCATCGTCAACATAGGTATCGGGCACGGTGACGAGGGTGATGCTGCGGGTGATGCCGCCATAGGTCTCCCAGTCGGTTACCGGCGGCGGCACGTCGTTGGCGGTGCGCACCGAATCGACGCCGATGGTGATCTGGTTGCGGCCCGGCCGCAGCAGCTTGGTCACCTCGAAGGCGAAGGGCGTGTAGCCGCCGCGATGCTCGCCCAGCGGCTTGCCGTTTAGATAGACGTACGAGCGATATTCGGCCGCGCCGACGCGCAGGAACACGCGGTTGCCGGGCTTGGGCGCGGTCGCGGGGAATTCGCGCTGGTACCATACCAGCCCCTGGTAGAGCCGCATCTCGGGCGAATGGCCGATCCATGAGCCCGGCAGGCTCACCACCGGCGATAGCTGCATGTCTTGTTCGAAGAAGGTGCGCGGCTTGGCCTGCATCACGTCGGCAGCGATCACGTCCGCTGCGCGGTTGGTGCGCGCGTTCGGCGGCTCGCCATGAAAGCCGGCAAGGCCGTCGCGATACGGATCGATCGACCAGTGCCATGGGCCGTCGAGGCTCTGCTGCTGGCGAAGGTCCGCCGCGACGAGCACGGGCTGTGCCCAGGCCGAGGATATTCCGAGAACCGCGAGCCCCATGGCCGCGAGCAGGCGCAAAGGCCGCATCATTGTCTCCCTGTTCCTCCGGGAAATCCCGGAGTCCAAGGATATTTTAGAAGCGCGGCGTTGGACTTACAACGTGATCTGATCAATCCGCTCCATGGCCCTTGGCGAGATAGTCGTCCGATTGCATCTCGAGCAGGCGCGAAACGGTGCGGTCGAATTCGAAGCGGCCTTCGCCCTTTTCGTAAAGATGTTCGGGAACGGCATCGGCAGCGGCGAGCAGTTTGACCTTGTGCTCGTAGAGGGCGTCGACCAGCGTGACGAAGCGCGCCGCCTCGTTGCGGTTCTCCGGCCCCAGCTGGGGGATCCCGACCACGATCACCGTGTGGAAACGCCGCGCGATGGCGAGATAGTCGGGTGCGCCGCGCGCCTCGCCGCACAGCCGCTTGAATGAGAAAACTGCGACGCCCTTCACGCATTTGGGTACCAGGATCTCGCGCCCGCCGGGGATCGGCACCTGGCAGGTGGGGACGCGCGCGCGGTCCTCCACTGGATAGTCGGTCAGCCGGAAAAAGGCGGCGGAGAGCGTTGCGGTGGCTTCGGGACCGTTCGGCACCAGCCAGGTATCGACGCTGCCCAGACGGTCACGGCGATAATCCACCGGGCCGTTCAGCGCGAGCACGTCCATCCGCTCGCCGATCAGATCGATGAAGGGCAGGAACAGCTGGCGGTTGAGCCCATCCTTGTAGAGGTCCTTGGGTGGCCGGTTCGAGGTGGCGACCACGGTGAGGCCATGCGTCATCATCGCGGTGAACAGCCGCGACAGGATCATCGCATCGGGCGGGTTGTTCACCACCAGCTCGTCGAACGCGAGCAGCCGCGTGTCGCTGGCCAGCGCATCGGCAACCGCGACCACAGGGTCGGCGGTGTCCTTAAGGCGCTCGGCGTTCAGCCGCTCGTGCACCTCGAGCATGAATTCGTGGAAATGGACGCGGCGCTTTCGGCGGATGTCGAGGCTGTCGAAGAACAGGTCCATCAGCATCGACTTGCCCCGGCCGACGCCGCCCCACAGGTAGAGCCCGCGCGGCACCGCCGGCTTGCGGCCGGTGAGCTTCCACAGCACGCTGCCCTTGCGCGGTGCGGCCTGCAACTCCTCGGCCAGTGCATCGAGCCGGGCGGCGGCGGCCTCCTGCTCGCGATCGGAGCGAAGCTCGCCGGCAGAGACGAGGGCGCGGTAACGATCGAGAACGCGGGTCATGGGGCAGGTCTACCAACGAAAACGAGCTGCCGGGCCGGAGGGCCAGGCAGCTCGGTGTCTCTCAAAAGCGTGAAGAAAGGGCGTTCAGAGCACGCGCTCGGCGGCCATCTTCTTCACTTCGGCGATCGCCTTGGCCGGGTTTAGGCCCTTGGGGCAGGCGTTCGCGCAGTTCATGATCGTGTGGCAGCGATACAGGCGGAACGGATCCTCGAGCTGGTCGAGCCGCTCGCCGGTCATCTCATCGCGCGAATCGGCGAGCCAGCGATAGGCCTGGAGCAGGATCGCCGGGCCGAGGAACTTGTCGCTGTTCCACCAATAGCTCGGGCACGAGGTCGAGCAGCAGGCGCACAGGATGCACTCGTACAGGCCGTCGAGCTTCTCGCGGTCCTTCGGGGTCTGCAGCCGCTCCTTGCCCGAAGGCGTGGTGGTGACGGTCTGCAGCCACGGCTTGATCGAGGCGTATTGCGCGTAGAAGTGCGTGAAATCGGGGACCAGGTCCTTGATCACGTCCATATGCGGCAGCGGGGTGATCTGCACCTCGCCCTTCACGTCCTCGATGGCGGTGGTGCAGGCTAGGCCGTTCTTGCCGCCAATGTTCATCGAGCAAGAGCCGCAAATGCCCTCACGGCACGAGCGGCGGAAGGTCAGCGACGAATCCTGCTCGCCCTTGATCTTGATCAGCGCGTCGAGAACCATCGGGCCGCAATCGTCGAGGTCTACCTCGAACGTGTCGTAGCGCGGATTCTCGCCCGAATCCGGGTCGTAGCGGTAGATCTTGAACTTCTTCACCCGGGTGGCTTCGGGGCTCGCCTTGTGCTCCTGGCCCTTGGTGATACGGCTGTTCTTGGGCAGGCGGAATTCGGCCATTCCTGAAACTTCCTCTTTCGCTTCGGCGCGACGCCTCTTTGGGGGGCGAGCTATGCCTTTCGCATCCGCAGCGCAAGTGCCCTTTGGGCCGCGCCCCTCAGATCACGTCGAGCACCAGCCCCAGTTCGCGCGCCTCTTCGGCTTCGATATACCAGTTATAGGGGGCGCGGCGGCGCAACTCCTCGAAATCGACGCGCGAGCCCGCGACCAGCGCCTGGAAGCCCTCTTCCTCGATCGCGATCGAATGCTCAATCTCGGCAAGCTTGGCTTTGAGGATCGCGGGCAGCATGCGCAGCGGGCCGGACAGTTCCAGTGAGGACTGCATCTGACGCTCGTGCAGCATCAGCCTCGTGCCGCGGGTGAGGAAGCGCTTGTCGACCGGGAAGCCCGACATGAAGGTAGCGCCGGCGGAATAGACCGCGACCTTGCCGAGGAACAGCAGCTCGCGCGCCGTGGCTTCGCGGAGCAGCCGCAGCTCGTCGGCCATCAATCGGGCAACTTCAGGGTCGCCGCCAAGCGTCGAGAGCGTGACTACCAGCGGGCCGTCGCTGGGCGCGGCGAGCAACTGCTCCCGAAAATTCTGATACATCGCATTGTCCACCGTGCCCTGCAGCCGCACATGCGGGGTGGCGAGCAGCGGATAGCGCTGGAGCGGGCTCTGGGAATCGGACATGCGCGGCCAACCGGTGAGGGCCCGGGGAGTTCCGGTCTTCTTAAATCCCCTCCCGCTTGCGGAGGGGTTAGGGGAGGGGGTGACGTGGAGGCTCGTTCTGCGGCGGTGTCGCCTGCTACCCTCGCACACCCTCCTCCGTCCCCTCCCGCAAGCGGGAGGGGGGAATAGAGCTCAAGGCTTCAGCGCATCCGTCGCCGGCGCACCCACCGGTGCGGTGGGCGTCTGCGGCATCCGCGCCTCCAGCGGCGCCAGCCACGCGCCCACCCCGGTCCCGATTGCTACCTGCGGCATCGACGGATCTAGCCGCCCGGCACGCTCCCAACCGTTGATCGTCTTGCGTGCCTCCGCCGCCGCCTCGGCCAGCGGCTGTGCTTTTCGCAGGGCGTGGTTGACCAGCGCGTCGCCGAAGAAGGTCCAGTCATTCTCTGCCCGGCAGCCGAAGGAGGAGCGGGTTGCCGAGGCGGCGGTCAGAATCGCGGTGGTATTGCTCGTCAGCCGCTTCACGAAGGCGCCGGAGTAGCAGGCGGAGAGCAGCAGGAGCCGGTTGCGGATGCCAAGCGTGTCGAGGAGTTCGGCGAGCCGCGCCGGCGGCAGCACGCCGAAGCCTTGGTCCCCATCATGATAGGCCAGGCCTGCGTCTGGCGCGCCGTGGCTGGTGACATACAGTACCAGCACGTCCTGTTGGCGGTCCATCAGCTCGGCGATACGGGCAAGCGCGAGCGTCAGCGCGGTGATGCTGCCAGCGGGGAGCATTGCGCCATCGCGTCCGTCGGGTCCGGCCAGCACCAGCGTGTGTCCCTCGGCGTCATAGCGGCGCGTTAGCACACGAGCGCTTTCCCGTGCCTCGCGCGCGAAGACGGGATCGCTGTCCAGCGCGACGCTGAGCACATAGGCGTCGACGATGCCCTTGCGTTCGGGCTGGAGGGCGGCGAGCGCCTCGCCGAGGCGGCGCCCGTCGGCCAGCATCGCTTGCGGAGCACGACCGCGCTGCAGTTCGGGGCCGCTTTGTAAGCCGTCGATACCGCGGGTACCGGAGACGAGGCCGGGCCATTCCGTACGATGCTCGGGCGGTTGTTGCTGGGCTGCAGCGGGGGCAGCCCCGCAAACAGCCATCAGGATCACGGACGCACGCAACAGGAACCGCATCGGGCTGATCCCCTGGAACAGATGAACCGACACTCTTGCTCGGGACCGAGTGAAGTCAAGCACCACCCGCAGAATCGCATTGGATTCGCGCGCGCTGCCCCCTATCGCTGGCGCCATGCTCAAGCGCCTCCTGATCGCCCTCGCCATCCTGATCGTCGCTGGCGGTGCCGCCTGGTACTGGCTCGGCCGCCCGGATATCGCCACGCTGCCCGAAATCGCCGTCACCGGCCGCGAGCCCGAAATCAGCGCCCCGCGCTATCAGAACATCCCCACGACGGGCGTCGCCAAGGGCGTCGGCTGGCCGGCGGGTGCCGCGCCCAAGGCGGCCGCCGGCCTCAAGGTAGAGCGGTTCGCCGACAAGCTCGATCACCCGCGCTGGCTGTATCAGCTGCCCAATGGCGACATTCTGGTGGCGGAGAGCAACTCGCCCCCGCGCGACAAGGGCGGGATCACCGGCTGGGTGATGGGCATCCTGATGAACAAGGCAGGGGCAGGCGGTGCCTCGGCCAATCGCATCACCCTGCTGCGCGATAGCAACGGCGACGGCGTGGCGGACATGCGGACCGTCTTCCTCACGGGGCTCAACTCGCCGAGCGGCATGACGCTGGCCAACGGGTCGCTCTACGTCGCCAATACCGACTCGCTGGTCCGCTATCCCTATCTCGACGGGCAGACCAAGATCACCGCCAAGCCGGAGAAGATCCTGTCGCTGCCCGGCGGCGGCAATCACTGGGCGCGCAACGTGGTGGCGTCGCTCGACGGCAAGCGCCTCTATGTCAGCATCGGCTCGTCGTCGAACATCGCCGAGGACGGCCTGGAGGCCGAGGGCCCGATCTACACCGCGGACAGCCCGGCGCAGATGGCGGCCGCCGCCGCGCAGCCGACCAACCGTGCAGTGATTCTGGAGGTCGATCCCGAGCGCAAGACCAGCCGCATCTTCGCCTGGGGCATCCGCAACGCCAACGGCATGGCGTTCGAGCCCAAGACCCAGGCGCTGTGGTCGGTGGTCAACGAGCGCGACATGCTCGGCTCGGACATGCCGCCGGACTATATGAGCCGCGTCGATCTCGGCGCCTTCTTCGGCTGGCCTTGGCAATATTGGGGTGGCTATGAGGACAAGCGCGTCGAGCCGGCCCGCCCGGACCTGCGCGAATATGTCCGCCGTCCCGACTTTGCGCTGGGCGCCCACACCGCGCCGCTGGGCCTGACCTTCGCCGACGGCGCGCGGCTGGGCGCCGCCTATGCGAACGGTGCGTTCGTCGGCCTGCACGGTTCGTGGAACCGCCAGCCGCCGTCGGGCTACAAGGTCGTGTTCGTGCCGTTCGGCGACAACGGCTTCCCGGCCAAGGGCGCCAAGCTGCAGGACGTGCTGACCGGCTTCCTCAACGGCAAGGGCGAGGCGCAGGGCCGCCCGGTCGCGGTGATCACCGGTGCGGGCGGCGCGCTGCTCGTGGCGGACGATGTCGGCAACACGATCTGGCGGGTGAGCGCGGCGCGCTGACCCGTTCAGGGGCCCTCAGGCGAGCAGCCGGGGGCCTTCCTTGGCCAGCATCTCGCGGATCTTGCCCGCGAACAGCGCGAGCATGCCGGGCAGGGCGATCTCGGCATGGACCTGCGTATCCTGCACGTCGAGCCGGCTGACCACCTGCTGGCCCATGGCCGCGACGGTGAAGTGGAGGCTGTCGCCTTCCCAGCGATGCTCGACAGTGGCGCCGCCGGGGATCTTGTCGGCCAGCCGGCCGATCTTCGAATCGATCCGCGCCCGGGCGCCCTCGCGGCCGAGCTGGTGGGGAATGTCGACGCTGATCGTCTGCGGGATCATTTTGCAAATACCATGGCGTCATCGGCGAACGCCTTGAATTCCAGCGCGTTCCCGCTGGGATCGCGGAAGAACATCGTCGCCTGCTCGCCCACCTGGCCCTGGAAGCGGAGTTGCGGCGCGATCCCGAAGGCGACGCCGGCTGCCTCCAGCTTCGCGGCGAGCGCGCGCCAGTCGTCCATCGTCAGCACCACGCCGAAATGCGGCACGGGCACGTCATGGCCGTCGACCGGGTTGGTCGTCGCGATCGGCTTCGCGGCGGCATCGAGATGCGCGACGATCTGGTGGCCGAACAGATCGAAGTCGATCCACTGCGCCGACGAGCGCCCCTCGGGGCAGCCGAGCAGCTCGCCGTAAAAGGCGCGCGCGGCGGCAAGGTCGTGGACCGGGAAGGCGAGATGGAATGGACGTGGCATTGGCCCGGCTTAGCCGCCTGCCACTGTCCCGACAACGTTCAGGCGTCGGCGATGCTCTCGCCGCGATGCCACCGCCGCAGATTTGCCCGCGCCTCCTGCACGAAGGCCGAGCGGCGCAGCACGCCGAGCAGCGTGTCGGCGATCCAGCGGCCGGGATTGCGCAAGGGGCGGCGGAACTGGATCAGCAGCACGATGCGGGTATGGGCGCTGTCGTTCCACACCTCATGGTCATAGGTGTCGTCGAACACCAGCGTCTCGCCCTCCGCCCAGCGCACCGTCCGGCTGCCGATCCGCATCCGCACGTCACCGTCGCGCGGCACCACGAGCCCGAGATGGCAGGTGATCAGTCCCTTGGTGACGCCGCGATGCGCCGGAATGTGCGTGCCGGGCGCTAGGATCGAGAACATCGCGCTGTTGAGGCTGGGCACCTGCTCGATCAGCCGCGAGGTGTGCGGGCAGCGCGCGAGATTCTCGTCGACTCGGTAGCCATAGCCGCACAGGAACAGGCTGCGCCATTTGCCGAGCGGCGCGATCGCGCGGTGGTCGGGGGAGATGGCGGCGAGCGACGGCGCCCCCGGTTGGGTGCCGATCGCCGCCAGCGCCTCGTCGCGGATCGCTTCCCAGTCCGCCCGCAGCGCCGCGGTCCAGGGAAAGGCGCGCATGTCGAGGACCGGCGTGTTAGGGACGAGCGATGAGGTTGCGATCAGCCGATCGAAGGTGCCGCGCAGATGCTTGCCCCCGCGCAGCAGCAGCGGACGGGGGCGCGGGCGAGACTCGGGAAAGAGGGCAACCTCGCCCATCCGCCCGATCGGCGTTTCGCTGGTGGCAATGTCCACGCGCAACTTCCCCGCAGCTTCCACGTTACGCCCGAAGTTCGGTGCTGCAACGCAACAATCTATTCTTTGGGTCTAGGCCGTCACTTGGGTCCAAAACATGGCGGGTCCATGGATTCTTGTGGCGTACATCCGGCAGAAAGGTTGCCGGTGGCATGCCGCGCCACTCGCCTCTAGAAAGGGCTTCATGTTCTCACGTCCGCGCATGCCGCGCTTCGCCCTGCTTCTCCTCGCAATCGCTGCTCCGTCGCTTCCCACCCCGGTGCTGGCGCAAGGCCGGCCCGAGGGCGTCCAGGCCGCCGAGGATCCCTGGCTCTACAAGGGCAGCGATCTCGTCCATGACGACAAGTGGAGGTTCGGGCGGCTTTCGAACGGCGTGCGCTACGCGGTCCGCAAGAATGGCGTGCCGCCGGGGCAGATCTCGATTCGGGTGCGGATCGACGCGGGCTCGCTGATGGAGCGCGATTCGGAGCGCGGCTTCGCCCATCTGCTGGAACATCTCAGCTTCCGCGGTTCGACCTATGTGCCCGATGGCGATTCGAAGCGGATCTGGCAGCGGCTGGGGGTGACCTTCGGGTCGGACAGCAACGCCGCGACGACGTTCATCAGCACGACCTACAAGCTCGACCTGCCCAACGCGACGCCCGAGGGCCTCGACGAGAGCTTCAAGATCCTCTCGGGCATGATGGCCAATCCGGCGATCACGCAGGCATCGCTCACCGCCGAGCGGCCGGTGGTGCTGGCGGAGGGCCGCGAGCAGCCCGCGCCGCAGAAGCGGATGCAGGATGCGCTCTACCAGCTGATCTTCGCCGGACAGCCGCTCGCCGATCGCGAGCCGATCGGCACGGTGGAGGCGCTCAACGCCGCCACGCCTGCAAGCGTGCAGGCCTTCCACGATCGCTGGTACCGCCCCGAGCGCGCCACGGTGATCGCGATCGGCGATGTCGATCCGGCGGTGCTCGAGGCGATGATCAACAAATATTTCGCGAGCTGGCAGGGCAAGGGCGAGGCGCCCAAGACCCCCGATTTCGGCAAGCCCGAGTCCGATCACCCGATCGCCGCCAGCATCGTCGAGCCGGCGCTCCAGCCGGTGGCGCTGATGGCGATCGTGCGGCCCTGGACGGTCTATGCCGACACGGTGATCTTCAACCAGAAGCGCATGATCGACATGGTGGCGATCCGCATCCTCAACCGCCGCCTCGAATCGCGTGCGCGGTCGGGCGCGTCCTTCATCGGCGCCGGTGCCGATCTCGACGATATCGCCCGCTCGGCCAATGTGACGACGCTGACCGTGCTGCCGACCGGCGACGACTGGGAAAGTGCCCTGCGCGACGTGCGCGCGACGGGTGCCGAACTGATGGCGGCGCCGCCCAGCCAGGCCGAGATCGACCGCGAGCTCGGTGAGATCGACGCGGTGATGCGCAACCGCATCTCCACCGCGCCGGTCGAATCGGCGGTGTCGCTGGCGGACGACCTTGTCCAGGCGGTCGACATCAACGAGACGGTGACGACGCCCGAGGCCTCCTACGCGATCTTCAAGGGCGCGATCGCGGCGCGAATGTTCACGCCGGCGGCCGTCCAGGCCTCGGCCAAGAAGGTGTTCGAGGGCACCGCGACGCGCGCGCTGGTCAACACCCATGCGCCCGATCCCGACGTGGTCCGCAAGGTGACCACCGCGCTCCAGGCGGACGTGAAGGCGGCGGCGATGAAGCGCCGCGCGCTCAACGTGAAGTTCGACCAGCTGCCGCGCATCGGCGCACCGGGCAAGGTAGTCGAGCGCAAGCGCGTCGACCCCGACCTGGCGATCGACGAGGTTACCTACGCCAATGGCGTCAAGCTGCTCATGCGCGAGGACACCTCCGAAACCGGCAAGGTGTGGGTCAATATCCGCTTCGGCCGCGGCCTGCGTGCGCTGCCGGGCGACAAGCGGGTGCCGGGCTGGGCGGGCAAGACCGCGCTGATGGCCAGCGGCATCGGCAAGTTCGGCCAGGAAGAGCTCGACGCGCTGACCGGCAACCGCCAGATCGGCCTGGGCTTCGACATCGAGGAGGACGCCTTCGTCTTCCAGGCGCAGACCAACAAGCAGGACCTTGCCGACCAGCTCCGCCTGTTCGCGACCAAGCTTGCGGCGCCCGGCTGGGATCCCAACCCGATCACCCGCGCCAAGGCCGCGACGCTCGCCTCCTATGCCGGGCTGTCGGCCTCGCCCGACGCGGTGCTCGGCCGCGACCTCGACGCGCTGCTCCATGACGGCGATCCCCGCTGGGGCGTGCCGAGCCGCGAGGAAGTTTCCGCGCTCACCCCGCAGGCGTTCCGTGCCCTGTGGGAGCCGCTGCTCCAGACCGGCCCGATCGAGGTGGAGATCTTCGGCGACATGAACGCCGATGCGACGGTGCAGGCGGTGGCGGCGAGCTTCGGCGCGCTCAAGCCGCGCGTGGACGGCAAGGAAAGCGGTGCCCCGGTGCGCTTCCCGGCGCACGTCACGACACCCGTGGTGCGCACGCACACCGGCGCGGTGGACCAGGCCGCGGCGGTGATCGCCTGGCCGACGGGCGGCGGCAGCGCCGGCCTCGCCGAGAGCCGCAAGCTCGAGATCCTGACCGCAGTGTTCCGCGACCGGCTGATCGAGCAGCTGCGCATCCAGGCGGGCGTGAGCTACTCGCCAAACGTGATAAGCGACTGGCCGCTGGGTCTCTCCACGGGCGGCAAGATCGCGGCGCTGGGCATGGTGCCGCCGGACAAGACCGACTTCTTCTTCAAGCTCGCCCGCGATATCGCGGCGGACCTGGTGGCGAAGCCGATCGATGCCGACGAACTCAACCGCGCGCTGACCCCGCTCAAGCAGCAGCTGCTTCGCATGTCGAGCGGCAACATGTTCTGGATGAACCTGGTCGAGGGCGGCACCCAGGATCCAGCGCGGATCGGGGGCATGCGCAGCCTGGCAAAGGACTATGCGGCGACCACGCCGGCCGAGCTGCAGGCGCTGGCCGCCAAGTATCTGCGGCCGGACAAGGACTGGACCATGGTGGTGCTGCCGGAAAAGGCGGCGAAGTAACGCTGGCGATACGGCGAGAGGCCGGGGGCGAGCGGATCGCCCCCGGCCTTTTTCGTATCAGCCGTGCGCAAACCGGACGATATCGGGCAGCGCGTCGGAGAGGCGGTCCATGTCGGCCATGCTGTTGAACAGCGCGGGCGTCACGCGGACGCAGGCGCCGCCTGCGATGCCGTCGCGGTGGACGGTGAAGATCCTGTGCTGTTCGAGCAGCCGCGCCGCCAGCCTGGCGTTGGCCTCGCTGCTCGTGACGCCGCGCACCCGGAACGAGGTGATCGCGCCGTGCGAGGCGGGATCGTCGGGCGTCAGTATCTCGATCCCGTCGATCTGCCGTGCGCGCACCACCCAGCGGTCCCGCAAGGCGCGCAGCCGCTCGGCCCGGCGGGTGGTGCCGATCGCCTGCTGGAAGGCGAGCGCTGCCGGCACGGTGAGACTCGCGGCGAAGTCATAGGTGCCGAGATGCACCTTGGAGAACAGCGTGTCCGGTCCGCCTGCTGCGTTGGCCGGATGGCGGCCGATCTTGCCGAGTGCTGCCTTGCGGACATGGAGGAAGCCGACGCCCAGCGGCGCGCCGAGCCACTTGTGCCCGTTGATCGCGACGAAGTCGCAGTCGAGATCGGGCACCGCGAAGTCGAGCTGGCACCAGCTGTGCGCCGCATCGACGATCACGTCCGCGCCCTTAGCGCGCGCCAGTGCGGCGATCTCGCGCACCGGCAGTACCAGCCCGGTGCGGTGGCTGAGATGGGTCAGCAGGATCAGCTTGAGCCGGGGATTTGCCGCCAGCGCCGCGGCATAGGCATCGATCAGCGCCTGACGGCTGGCCGGCTCGGGCAGGGCGATCTTCACCAGCTGCACGCCGCGCGTATGGACAAGGTTCGCCATGCACGCCTGGGCGCTGTCGTAATCGAGATCCGCGATCAGCACCACGTCGCCCGGCTGCAGCCGATTATAGCCGAGGATCAGCGTCTCCAGCGCCTCGGTGGCATTGCGGGTGAGGACCAGTTCGTCCGCGCCCACGTCCATCGCCGCCGCGGCCTCGTCGCGCACCGCGACCAGATCCTTGCTCAGCCCGCGCCGGGCATAGAAGCTGGTGTCGCGGTTCACCCGGGCCAGCTGCTCCTGATAGGCCGCGAAGACCGGCCGGGGCATCATCCCCCAATTGCCGTTCTCCAGCTGGATCACGTCCGCCGGCGGCGTGAACTGCGCCTCGATGCCGCGCCAATAGGGATCGTCGTCCATCGCCCATGCTCCGCTCGAGAGGCCGAGGGCGGGGAGCGCAATGCCCCCCGCCAGTACCGAACGACGATCAAAAGGGGGCATCAGAAGCGCAGCTCCACCCGGCCATAATATTGGCCGCCATCGGTATCATAGGGGGCGTTGCGCGAGTAGATCAGGCCGCGATTGGCCTGGTTGGTCGCCTCCGCCGGATAGGTGTCGAACAGGTTCTCCGCGCCGGCGCGGAGCGTCAGCATCTTGGTGACGTGGACGCTCACCGACGCATCGAACAGCGCGATGCCGCCAAAGCGCTGGAACAGCTCGCCGGTCGCATTGCCGGTCACGTCGGTCCAGGCGCCGTAATAGCGGCCGCGCAGCATCACGCCGACCTTGCCAAGATCATAGCCGAGCGTGCCGGTGGCGTTGTGCTGCGGCAGACGTTCCTGGAAGATGCGGCGCTGGGTATCGTTGGCGATCGACGCGCTGTTGCCGCCGCGTACCTTGGTCTGGTTGTAGTTATAGGCGAGGCTGAGGTTGGCCTTGCCGGGACCGACCCGCCGCGCATAGCTCACCACCACATCGACGCCGCGGGTGCGGGTGTTGAAGTCGTTGGTGAAATAGCTGACCGAGGTGAAGCGATCGGGGTTCGCGAAGCTCGCCGGCACCGCGAAAGTTGCCGATTGGCCAAAGCGATCGTCAACGTCGATCTGGTAGAGGTCCACCGTCGCGCCGAGGCCGAAATCGGTCTGGCCAACCAGGCCCGCGGTCAGCGTGCGCGACTTTTCCGGCTTGAGCGGCTTGGCACCCAGCGCCACCGCGATCGGATCGGTCGGCGACAGGCGGCCCTGGTTGAACACCTGCAGCGTCCTGGTGTCGAGGCCCTGCGTCACCTGGCGCGTGTTGAGCTGCGCCGGCGTCGGCGCGCGGAAGCCGGTGGAATAGGTCAGCCGCGCGGCGAGGCCGTGCACCGGCTCGACGCGACCGGCGAGCTTGTAGGTGAAGGTGTCGCCGAACGCCGAGAAATCCTCGTAGCGGCCGGCGGCGCCCAGCGTCACCTTCTCGACCGGCGCCCATTCGAGATCGACATAGCCGGCATAGCTGCGCTGGCTCCATTGGCCGGCCTGGGCCGGGCTGAAGCCGGGGAAGCCGTTCGAATTGGGAGCCAGGCCGGTCGCCGCACCCGGGCCCACCGCATAGGAGGCGGGGTCGCCGGTGCCGACCCGATAGGTCTCGACGCGCCGCTCGCCGCCGAACGCAATGTTCACCGGATCACCCAGGCCGACGGGCAGGCGGTAGACGAAGTCGCCGTTGAGGTTGAACTCGCGCTGGGTCAGCCTGCCGAGATAGAAGCTGGTCGGACTGTTGGGCCCGAGCGAGGCGTTCAGGCTCTCGCCCAGCGTATAGTCGATGCGGCTCTCGCCCTGCGAGACGCTGAGATCATAGTGGAAGCGGTCGCTGGCGTCGCCGCGTAGCCCGCCCACCGCCTGGTGGTCGGCGAAACGGGTGCCGAAGCGCGGGGTGAAGCCCGCCGGATAGAGCTTGGTGAAGGAGAAGCCGGGGAAGGCGCTGCTCACGCCGTAGACCGAGGCGGTACCCGCCGGGTTGCGCCAGTTGAAGTCGGTCACGCCTTCGCCGCTCTGGGCGGTGCCGAAGGCGTAGAGGGTCGCGCCCTCGACCAGATCGACATGCGCGTTGACCGATCCGGCGATTCGCTCCTGGTCCGGCTGGCCCCAGCGCTGCACCGGGTTGGGCACGGCGAGCGTCGGGTTGGCGGCTTGGAACGAGAGCGCGTCGGGGCGCTGGCGGGTGCGCGAGGTCGCCTCGGCATGGTCGTATTGGCCGGTGAAGACGATCGAGCCGCGGTCGCCCAGTGCGATGCCGCCGCGCAGCCCGCCCTGATATTCGTTGCCGTCGCCAGCATAATAGCTGGAGGCTTGGCCGAACACCGACATGCCCGGCTTGTCGTCGAGCAGCATGTTGATCACGCCGGCGATCGCGTCCGACCCGTACTGCGCCGAGGCGCCGTCGCGCAGCACTTCGACCCGGCCGATGCCGTGCGCCGGGATCGCGGCGAGGTCGGGCGCCTGCGCGCCGCGGGTGCCGAGGAGCGCCGAGCGGTGGAAGCGCTTGCCGTTGAGCAGCACCAGCGTCTGGTCGGCGGAGAGACCGCGCAGCGTCGCGGGGCGGACGAATGCCTGGCCGTCGGCGGCGGGGAGGCGCTGGACGTTGAACGAGGGCAGCAGTTGCGCCAGCGTGTCGTTGAGGTCGCCCGAGACACTCGATTCGAGCATCGCGTTCGACAGCACGTCGACCGGGGCGAGCGTATCGAACTGGGTGCGGGCGCGCTCGCGGGTGCCGGTGACGACGATCTGCTCGCCGCTATCGGGCGCGGCGGGTTCGGTCTGCGCCTGAGCGAAGGCGGCGGGCATGCAGGCGAGCTGCAGCGCGGCGAGCGCGCTGCCGGTGCGGAAGTTCATCGGTTTCCCCTTGGTGGCCGGGACGTCCTGCCGGACGCTTCTCAGTCCCGCCCGCTAGGCGCGTGCGATGACGCAGAAGCGACAGCACCAAGACGGTTCGATGAAATACCAATCTATACCCAATTTGGGAGGCCTGTTCAGTAGAGCTCGTCGAGCCGCTCTCCATATACCGCCTTGAGCACATGCCGCCGAATCTTCATGCTGGGGGTCAGCTGCTCGTTCTCGATGGTGAAGGCCTCGTCCGCCAGGATGAACTTGCGCACGCGCTCGATCACCGAGAGGTCACGGTTCACCCGCTCCACCGCAGCACCGATCGTCGCCTTGAAGTCGGCATCGCGCGAGAGGTTGCGAAACTTGCACGGGGTCGCGGTCTTGGCGCAGAATTCCTGCACCCATTCGGGATCGGGCACGATCACCGCGGTCATATAGGGCCGCTTGTCGCCATAGAGCATCGCCTGCAGGATTTCGGGCTGGAGCGTCAGCATGCCCTCGATTTTCTGCGGCGAGACATTGTCGCCCTTGTCGTTGACGATGATGTCCTTCTTGCGATCGGTGATCTTGATGCGGCCCTTGGCATCGATCTCGCCGATGTCGCCGGTGTGGAGCCAGCCGTTCTTGAGCACGCGCTCGGTCTCGGCCTCGTTGCGCCAATAGCCATGCATCACCAGCTCGCCGCGCACCAGGATCTCGCCGTCCTCGGCGATGCGGACCTCGACATCGTCCATCGGCGGGCCGACCGTGTCCATCTTGAGCCCGACCTTGGGCCGGTTGCACGAGATGACCGGGGCGGATTCGGTCTGGCCATAGCCCTGGAGGAAGGTGAGGCCGAGCGATTCGAAAAAGATGCCGACTTCCGGGTTGAGCGGCGCGCCGCCCGAGACCAGCGCCTTGATCCGTCCGCCGAAGCGCTTGGCAAGCTTGGGACGCAGCGTGGCGTTGAGCAGCAGGTTCATCGGCGCGTCGGCGATACCGGACTTGCCCGCCGCCTTGCGCGCGCCGATCGCAACCGCCTTTTCGAGCAGATAGGAGGCGAAACTGCCCTGTTTCTCGACCTGCTTGGTGATCCGCGTGCGCAGCACCTCGAACAAGCGCGGCACCACGACCATGATGGTGGGACGCACTTCCTCGATGTTCGAGGCGAGCTTTTCCAGCCCCTCCGAATAATAGATCTGCCCACCGAGCGCGATCGGGAAGAACTGGCCGCCGGTATGCTCATAGGCGTGGGAGAGGGGGAGGAAGGACAGGAACACCTCGTCCGCCCAGCCAAAGTCCTCCGAGATGATCGCGGTGCAGCCCTGGCAATTGTGCAGGATCGCGCCGTGATGCTGCATCACCCCGCGCGGCGACCCGCCGGTGCCGCTGGTGTAGATGATGCAGGCAAGGTCTTCGCGCTTGAACGTGGCTTGCGCGGCGGCGGTAGTGGCATCGGTGGGATGCGCGGCAATCAGTTCGCGGAAATCATGGACTTCCAGCGTGCCTTGCTGCGCCAGCCGGACGTCGTCGATGCCGATCACGATCCGACCCGCCGAGGAGCGGAGCATCGCCGGCAGCAGCGTCTTGGCGAGCTTGGTGTTCGAGACGATCACCGCGCAGGCGCCGCTGTTTTCCAGGATATGCTGGTGATCGCGCTCGGTATTGGTGGTGTAGGTGGGGACGGTGACGCAGCCCACGGCCATGATCGCGAGATCGCTGATGCAGAATTCGGGGCGGTTCTCGCTGACCAGCATCACCCGGTCGCCAGGCTTCAGGCCCAGCGCCTTGAGCGCGGTGGCGAGGCTCGCCACCTGCCGCGCCGCTTCCGCCCAGCTGGTCGGATGCCAGATGCCGCCGGCTTTGTGCCAGAGGAACGGCGCGTCGCCCTTCTCCTCGGCCCGCCGAAAGAACATCGCCACCAGATTATCGAAACGTTCGAGCTTGCGCATTCTCTCTCCCCAGCGGGCGCCGCCTGTTACCTGCGTGCGTCCCGCGTCATTCCGACGGGCGGTTGGGCTTGGCGCCCACCCGCTGTATAACCGTTACCGTGCCGTCCTGATCCATCGCCACGCCTTCGCTGCGCGGATCGGCGGCACCGACCCAGCGGCCGTCGACGCGCTCGATTGCATTGGCCTTGAGGCCCATCGGCGCGGCGCGGACGTCCTCGCCCAGCGCGCGCAGCGCCGGCAGCATCGCATCGAACTGGGTGCCCTGCTCGGCGGTGGCGGTCTTGCCCGGCGCATAGAGTAGCCCCAGGCCGATCGCATCCTGCGCGGAAAGCTTCCAGTCGACCACGCCGACGATCGCCTTCGCCACCTGCGCGATGATCGTCGACCCGCCCGCCGCGCCGACTGCGAGGCGCACCTTGCCGTCCGGCCCGAACACCATCGTCGGCGCCATCGAGCTGCGCGGCCGCTTGCCGCCCTCGACCCGGTTGGCGACGAGATACCCGTCCTTCACCGGCACGATGTCGAAATCGGTCAGCTGGTTGTTGAGGATCATGCCGTCGACCGTCAGCCCCGATCCGAACGGACCTTCCACGGTGGTGGTCACTTCCACGACATTGCCCGCGCCGTCGGTCACCGCCAGGTCGGTAGTGCCGGCGACTTCCTGCACCTTGGCCGATACCCGCTTCGGCGCGCCCGGCGGCGTACCGGCGGCGATGCGGGTCATCGTGCTGGCGGGATCGATCAATTTCGACCGGCTGGCGATATAGCGGCGGTCGAGCAGCCCCTTCTGCGGCACCGACACGAAGTCCGGATCGCCGAGATACAGGTCGCGATCGGCATAAGCGAGCCGCGAGCTTTCAGCGAACAGGTGCCAGGCCTTGGCCGAGTCCTTGCCGAGACGCCCCATGTCGAAGCGTTCGAGCTGCGCCAGGATCATCAGCACGGTGATGCCGCCCGAGGAGGGCGGGCCCATTGAACACACCTTGTGGCCGCGATAGCGCCCGCACAGCACCGGCCGGGCCTTGGCGTCATAGGCGGCGAGGTCGCCGGTGGTCATCTGCGACGGATTGCGCGCCGCGCCGTTCACCGCCGCAACGAGCTTGGCCGCCTGCGGGCCGACATAGAAGCTGTCGGGGCCCTGGCTCGCGATGCGCTCGAGCAGCGCGGCCTGGTCTGGATTGCGCACCGTTGTACCCGCCGGCAGTGGCTTGCCGTCGGCACCGAAGAACAGCGCGCGATAGGCCGGATCGACATGACCCGAGAACTGGGTAAGCGAATTGTTCATCCGCGGGCTGAGCACGAAACCGTCGCGCGCAAGGCGGATGGCCGGGGCGAACAGCTTGGCCCAGAGCAGCTTGCCCGACTGGCGATGCGCCAGCGCCATTGCCCGCACCGCACCCGGCACGCCGACGCTGCGCCCGCCGGGCACTGCGGCGAAATGGCTGAGCGGCTTGCCGGCGGCATCGTAGAACCAATGATCGTCGGCGGCCATCGGCGCGGTCTCGCGGCCGTCCACCGTGGTCATCGTCTTGGTCTTTGCGTCGTAGAGCACCAGGAAGCTGCCGCCGCCGAGCCCCGAACTCTGCGGCTCGACCACGCCGAGCGCCAGCATCGTCGAGATCGCCGCGTCGGTGGCGCTGCCGCCCGCGCGCAGGATCTCGACGCCCGCCGCCGCCGCGCGGGGATCAGCGGCGCTTACCATGCCTTGGGCATGGGCGAGCAGCGGCGTGAACAGCAGGAGGAGCAGCGCGACCATTTTCTTCATGGCGTTAGGCGTAACGCGCTTTGCCCGTGAGGCAAGCGGTCAGGCGAATGCCCTGGCGATGCTGCGTGCCAGACCGGGCCCATGATAGACCAGGGCCGAATAGACCTGCACCAGCACCGCGCCCGCGTCGATGCGGCGCTTGGCCTCGTCCGGCCCGTCGATGCCGCCCGCGGAAATCAGAGGCAACTGTCCCCCGGAAATCGCGCGAGTTTCAAGGAGCTTGGCGCGGGCCAGATCCTTGAGCGGCTTGCCCGACAGCCCGCCGGCCTCGTTCGCGCGCTCCGACGCAAGCGGCGGGCGCGAAATGGTCGTGTTGGATACGATCAGCGCGTCGACATGATGGTCGATCGCCGCCCGGACCACGCCCTCCAGCCCGGCCCGATCCAGATCGGGCGCGATTTTGAGAAACAGGGGGGTGCTGCCGCGCGCCGCGTGCGCCGCCGCCAGCAGCTCGTCGAGCGCGGGCCGGGACTGCAGGTCGCGCAAGCCGGGTGTGTTGGGCGAACTGACATTGATGGTGACATAGTCCGCATGCGGCGCGGCCTTGCGCACGCCGATAGCATAGTCGGCGACCCGATCGCTTGAATCCTTGTTGGCGCCGACATTGATCCCGAGCACGCCCGGCGCCCATCGCAGTCCCGCGATGCGCGCGAGCGCTGCGTCGATGCCGCCATTGTTGAAGCCCATGCGATTGATGACGGCCTCGTCTTTGGGAAGCCGGAACAGGCGGGGACGGGGGTTGCCAGGCTGCGGCTTCGGCGTGAGTGTGCCGACCTCGACCGCACCGAACCCCAGCCCGAACAGGCCCGAAATCGCTTCGGCATCCTTGTCGAGCCCGGCGGCGACGCCGACCACGTTCGGAAACGTCAGGCCGGCGATCGTCACGGGATTGCCGCGTTCGGGGCCGCGGGCAAACGGCGTGCCTGCCTTGCCCCAAACCGAAAGCGCGCGAATCGCGGCGCGGTGCGCCTGTTCGGCGTCGAGCGAAAAGACTGCTTTTCGAAGAATCTTGCCCATGCCTGCCCTCATGCATTGCAAGGCAAACGTCGTCAAAGGCCGGAATGTCGATTCCGTACAATACCGGGCCTCCCGAATCGGGTAGAGCATCCCTGCGACCCGAGGGGTTCCGCTTAACGGGGGGAACCCTTTCCTTTGGGCCCGGCCGGGCAACCGGCCGGGCCTCTTTTCCGTTGCGCTTTCCGCGCCGCCATGCTCCAGATGTGCGACGAACCGAAGCACGGGGGAACAGCTTCGCATGCGGGGCGACGAGGAGGGCCAGCTTGCACTAGCCGCGCGCGGTAGCGCGGGGGCACGCCCGCCATTGAATATTCGCTTTCAGCCGTCTGCGGGCCGGCTGATACCGCACGTCGAAAGCTTCTATCTCGCGCATATCGATGCGCCGTGCATCGAGGGGGTCGAGCGCGTCGATCTTGGCCAGTGGCGCTTTTTCCTGGAGGGGGAGGGCATGGTCCATTTCCCGAACGGGCACGGCGAGACAACGCTGCCGGTGGTGGTCAACGGCCCCGGTACCGCGCACTGGACCTACCGTATCCAAGGGCCCTTCCGCTGCTTCGGCATCTCCTTGCGGGGTATCGGCTGGCGCACGTTGGTCGGCCGCCCGGCGAATCTCGTGGCGGACCGGCTGGTGGACGGGGGCGAGATCTTCGGGGCGGAGGTCCACGCGCTGCACGCGCAGCTCCGCGACCTCGGCACGCTGGAGGAGATGGTTGCCGCGGTCGAACCCTTCCTGCTCCGCCGGATCGACTCCGCGCGACGTGTACCCAAGGCGCATGTCGCCTTCCTCCGCATCGTCCGCGAATGGGCGGCCTCGGGCGATCCGACGATCGATGCGCTGTACGACGCCATGGAAGCCGAAACCGGCATGGGCCAGCGCCAGGTGCAGCGGCTGTGCAAGGAATATTATGCCGGTCCCCCCAACCATCTGCGGCGAAAGTTCCGCGCGATCGGCGCCGCGATGCGCATCCACCAGGGCGCGCCGCTCGACGAGGTGATGGCGCCCTTCGCCGATCAGTCGCACATGATCAACGAGATCAAGCATTTCACCGGTCAGACGCCCGGCCTGCTGCGCGACGGCATCGATCCGGTGCTGGCCGCCACGCTCGAGAACGAGAAGTTCCACTTTCTCCCTGACGTGATCCCAGAGACGGTTGACCTCGGCGACCGCTAGGCCCACATGCCCAATCGGATCAACTTTGTCCGATTGGGAGTCGATGCGTCTTTCGAGCCTTGCCGACTATGCCGTGGTGATGCTGGCCGCTGCCGCGCGTCAGTGCGGTGCGTCGTGCCGGCTCAACGCGACGCTGCTTTCCACCGAAACGGGATTGCCGCTGCCTACCGTGCAGAAGCTGGTGAGCAAGCTTTCCGCCGCCGGCTTGATAGAAAGCGCGCGCGGTACCGGTGGCGGTTTCCGACTCGCCCGCCCCCCTGCAGCGATCAGTCTCGCGGACATCGTCGAGGCGATTGAGGGGCCGATCGCGCTCACCACTTGTGTCGATACGGCGCGGCATGATTGCGCCGTTGAGGGCAATTGTCGGGTAAAGCCGCATTGGGGCGTGGTGAGTGATGCGGTCCGCTCGGCGCTCGCGCAGGTCAGCCTTGCCAGTCTCAGCAGCCCGCCGGCGCTTGCGAGCGCCGCCCTACCGGTGCATGGGCTCGCGCCTTCCGCTTCCGACCTTTCTTCTCCTTCTCCGGTGCTCGCCGGGGAAAGCCAGGTATCTTTCTGATGGCCACCAAGAATGCCGAGGCGCTCGCCGCCGCGAACAAGAAGTATGAATGGGGCTTCGCCTCGGACGTCGAACAGGAGTTCGCGCCCAAGGGGCTGAGCGAGGATACCGTCCGCTACATCTCGGCGAAGAAGAATGAGCCCGAATGGATGCTCGACTGGCGCTTGAAGGCCTTCCGCCTGTGGCAGACGCTGGAGGCGCCGGACTGGGCCAAGCTCGACGTGCCGCCGATCGACTATCAGGACGCGTATTACTACGCCGAGCCGAAGCAGAAGAAGACGATCACCAGCCTCGACGAGCTCGATCCGGAAATCCGCCGGACGTACGAGAAGCTCGGCATTCCGATCGAGGAGCAGAAGGTGCTCGCCGGCGTCGAGGGCGCGCGCAAGATCGCAGTCGATGCGGTGTTCGACAGCGTGTCGGTCGCCACGACCTTCCGCGCCGAGCTGAAGGCAGCGGGCGTCATCTTCCTGTCGATCAGCGAGGCGATCCGCGAATATCCCGAGCTGGTCCAGAAATGGCTCGGCAAGGTGGTGCCGCAGCGCGACAATTATTTCGCCACGCTCAACAGCGCGGTCTTCTCCGACGGTACCTTCGTCTATGTGCCGGAGGGCGTGCGCTGCCCGATGGAGCTCTCCACCTATTTCCGCATCAATGCGGAGAATACCGGCCAGTTCGAGCGCACGCTGATCGTCGCCGACAAGGGCGCGTACGTCTCCTATCTCGAAGGCTGCACCGCGCCGATGCGCGACGAGAATCAGCTGCACGCCGCCGTCGTGGAACTGGTTGCGCTAGACGATGCCGAGATCAAATATTCGACCGTCCAGAACTGGTATCCGGGCGATGAGAACGGTGTCGGCGGCATCTACAATTTCGTCACCAAGCGGGCGCTGTGCCAGGGCCGTAACTCGAAGGTGAGCTGGACCCAGGTCGAAACCGGCTCGGCCGTGACCTGGAAATACCCCAGCTGCGTGCTGGCGGGCGAGAACAGCGTCGGCGAATTTTACTCGGTGGCGGTGACCAACAATCGCCAGCAGGCCGATACCGGCACCAAGATGATCCATCTGGGCAAGGGCAGCCGCTCGACCATCGTATCGAAGGGCATCTCGGCGGGGCGCAGCGACAACACCTATCGCGGCCTGGTTCGCGTCGCGGCGAGCGCGGAGAATGTCCGCAACTTCACCCAGTGCGACTCGCTGCTGCTCGGCGACCAGTGCGGCGCGCACACCGTGCCCTATATCGAGGTGAAGAACCCCAGTGCGCAGATCGAGCATGAGGCAACCACCAGCAAGATCAGCGACGATCAGCTGTTCTACGCGTTGCAGCGCGGGCTGGATCAGGAAGCTGCGGTGGCGCTGATCGTCAACGGCTTCGCGCGCGAAGTGCTGCAGCAGTTGCCGATGGAGTTCGCGGTCGAGGCGCAGAAGCTGCTCGGCATCTCGCTCGAAGGATCAGTGGGGTGAGCCGCCCCGCTGCCCCCGCTCAGCCTGCGCTCATGTCGGCTGATGTAGTGACGACGCAGGGCCGCGTTCCGGGCCTGCAGGAGTATCGTGCATGTTGAACGCCCTTCTTGCCGCAGCCTTCGCCCTTCAGGGCGGCGTCGCGATCGACAGCGCGGCCCAGTTCGGCGCGGCGACCAACCATGCGCGCTGCATCGTCCGCGCGATCGGCACCGCGCCGGCCGACGCGGGTGCGCGCGCTGCCAAGGTCGACGGCGCGATCAAGCAGTGCCGTGACTTCCTCGATTCCGACTTCCAGGCCGGCCGCCTGCTGCTCAACGATCGGCCCTACCAGCCGAGCGCGTGGCGCAAGCTGACCCCGGTGCTCGACGCGATCGAAGCCGACATCAAGGCCAGCGTCACTGCGCCCAAACAGTACAAGATCATGTGGAAGCTGCCCGGCGGCACGCTGGTCGATGCCTATGACGCGGGCGTCAAGCCCAACACCCTCTCTCTCGTGACCGTGGCGATCTGAACCCCATGCTGAACATCCAGAACCTGCACGCCGAAGTCGACGGCAAGGAAATCCTCAAGGGCCTGACCCTGTCGCTGAACGCGGGCGAAGTGCACGCGATCATGGGGCCCAACGGCGCCGGCAAGTCGACGCTCGGGTACGTCCTCGGCGGTCGTAATGGCTATGAGGCGACCAGCGGCAGTGTTGATTTCGACGGGCAGGATCTGCTGGAGCTGGCCCCGCATGAGCGGGCCGCAGTCGGTCTGTTCCTCGGCTTCCAATATCCGGTCGAGATCCCCGGCGTGTCCAACGTCCAGTTCCTGCGCGAGGCGGCCAACGCCCAGCGCCGCAATCGCGGCGAAGCCCCGCTCTCGGGCGCCGAGTTCCTCAAGCTGGCGCGTGCCCAGGCGGCAGCGCTCGGCATGGATGCGGAGATGCTCAAGCGGCCGGTCAATGTCGGCTTCTCGGGTGGCGAGAAGAAGCGCAACGAGATGGTGCAGATGGGGATCCTTAACCCCAAGCTCGCGATCCTCGACGAGACCGACTCCGGCCTCGACATCGACGCGCTGAAGGCCGTGGGCGAGGGCATCAACCGCATCATGCGTGCGCCCGACAAGGCGGTGCTGCTGATCACCCATTATCAGCGCCTGCTCGACTATGTGCAGCCAGACTTCGTCCATGTGCTGGCAGGCGGCCGCATCGTCCGCTCGGGCGGGCCCGAACTCGCGCTGGAGCTGGAGCGCGAAGGCTATGGAGCGCTGGCGGCGTGACAATGCTCGATCTCCCGACGAAGAAGGCGGAGGCATGGCGCTGGTCCGACATGGACACGCTGCGCGCCGCGGCCGAGAGCCCGCAGGCGCCGGCGGGCGTCGATGCGGCAAGCCTGTTCCTCGACATCGAGGGCCCGCGCCTGTGCTTCGTCGACGGCGTGTTCGAGCCTGCGCATAGCCGTCCGGGCCCGGTGGAAGTCACCCGCCAGATCGCCGCGACCGATCACCCGCTCGGCAGCCTTGCCGTGGGCGAGGGCTGGGCGCTGCATCTCGGCCCGGAGCATGCCGCGACCTGCATCCAGATCGTCCACATCGGCACCGGCGGCGAGAACCATGTACCCGCGCGCATCCTGCTCGCCGATGATGCCGTGGCGTCCGTAGTCGAGACCTTCGCCGGCACCGGCTGGGCGAACCGGCTGACCGCGATCGCGCTCGGCAAGGGCGCGCGGCTGATGCGCTCGGTGCGGCTGGTCCAGACCGGCGGCTTCGTTTCGATCCGTGACGAGGCGGAAATCGGCGAGGCGGCGAGCCTCGTCTCGATCTTCCTCGGCGCCGGCGGCATGGGCAGCCGGATCGACGGCGCGCTGACGCTCACCGGCAAGGGCGCGTTCGCCGAGATGGGCGGCGCGCTGCTCACCAGCGGAACGCAGCGGCAGGAAGCAGCGGTCGCGGTGCGCCACGAGCAGATCGAGGGCAGCTCGCGCCAGATCTGGCGCGCGGTCGCGGCAGACCAGTCGGTGGCGAGCCTCGCCGCGCGGGTGGAAGTGGCGCGCGGCGCGCAGCAGACCGACGGCGAACAGTCGTTGCGCGGGTTGCTGCTCCAGCGCACCGCGACGGTGAACCTCAAGCCCGAACTCGAAATCTTCGCCGACGACGTGAAGTGCGCGCATGGCGCCACGGTCGGCGAGCTCGATCGCAACGCGCTCTTCTATCTGCAGAGCCGGGGCATCGAGGAGTCGCAGGCCAAGGCGCTGCTGACCCACGCCTTCGTGGCGGATGCGCTGGCGCGGATCGGCGAGGAGCCGGTGCGTGAGGCGTTCGCGACGGATGCGGCGACGTGGCTGGAGGCGGCGCTGTGAGCGATACCGATCAGATCCTCCCCGGCACGGGGAGGGGGACCGCGTCGCGCAGCGACGTGGTGGAGGGGGACCTCCACGAGTCCATCGCCGGGTCGAGCCTCCCCTCCACCACCGGCTTCGCCGGCGGTCCCCCTCCCCGTGCCGGGGAGGATCAGGGTGCCCCGCTCGACGTTCTCGCGGACTTCCCCGCGATCCCCGCCGGCTGGGCCTATCTCGACACCGCCGCGACCTCGCAAAAGCCGCGCCCGGTGCTCGATGCGATCGCGCGCGGCTATGGCGAGACCTATGCCACCGTCCATCGCGGTGTGTACCAGCGTTCGGCCGACATGACGCTCGCCTTCGAGGCGGCGCGCGAACGCGTGGCCAAGTTCATCGGCGGCGAGGCGCAAGAAGTGGTGTTCGTCCGCGGCGCGACCGAGGGGATCAACCTCGTCGCGCAATGCTATGCCGCCACCCAGCTCAAGGCCGGCGATCGCATCCTGCTCTCGGCGCTCGAGCACCACTCGAACATCGTGCCGTGGCAGATGGCGGCCGAGAAGATCGGCGCGCAGATCGACGTGGTGCCGCTCACCGAAGATCATCGCATCGACCTCGATGCGATGGCGGCGATGCTGACCGATCGGCACAAGCTGGTCGCGCTCGCCCATGTCTCGAACGTGCTCGGCTCGGTGCTCGACGTCCGCCGCGCGACCGATCTGGCGCACAATGTCGGCGCCAAGATCCTGATCGACGGCTGCCAGGCGGTGGCCCGGCTGCCGGTGAACGTCGCCGAGCTCGGCTGCGACTTCTACGTCTTCTCCGGCCACAAGCTCTACGGCCCGACCGGCATCGGCGTGCTGTGGGGCCGTTACGAGCTGCTCGACGCGATGCCTCCCTATCAGGGCGGCGGCTCGATGATCGATCGCGTGACCTTCGCCAAGACCACCTATGCGCCGCCACCGGGCCGCTTCGAGGCGGGCACCCCGCACATCGTCGGCGTGACCGGGCTGCATGCGGCGATCGATTATGTCGACGGCATCGGGCTTGACCGCATCCACGCGCACGAAACCGCGCTGGTCACCGAGACGCGCGCCGCGCTCGCGGGCATCAACAGCGTGCGGCTGTACGGGCCGGCCGATAGCGCCGGCATCGTCAGCTTCGCGGTGGAGGGCGTGCACCCGCACGACGTCGCGACGATCCTCGACGAGGGCAATGTCGCGATCCGCGCCGGGCATCACTGCGCCCAGCCGCTGATGGAGTTGCTGGAGGTCCCCGCCACCGCGCGGGCGAGCTTCGGCGTGTATAACGGGCCGGCGGACGTCGCCGCGCTCGTGAAGGGTATCGAACGAGTGACGAGGATCTTCGGATGAACGAAGAACGCAGGATCGTGGTGGAAGAAGTCGACGCCGTCGAGGCACCGCCCAAGGCGCGCGTCGACGAGGCCGTCGCAGCGCCCGCCGCCGAGCGGCAGCGCGACTATCTTTCCGGCTTCCTGTCGCAGAAGCCCGTCGAGGCCGGCGCCGGCGAGCCGGGCGGGCCGCTGTACGAGGCGGTGATCGACGCGCTCAAGGAGATCTACGACCCGGAAATTCCGGTCAATCTCTACGACCTCGGGCTGATCTACGGGGTCGACATCACCGCGAACGGCCACGCCGCGATTACCATGACGCTGACGACGCCGCATTGCCCGGTGGCGGAATCAATGCCTGGCGAGGTCGAGCTCCGCGTGAGCGCGGTGCCGGGCATCGCGACGGCCGATGTCGCCCTCGTCTGGGATCCGCCCTGGGACCCGCAGAAGATGAGCGACGAGGCGAAGCTGGAACTGGGGATGTTGTAACCCAATCTAAGCCCCTCCCCTTCAGGGGAGGGGTTGGGGTGGGGGACTCTCCACGAGCGACGCACTTGTGGATCGGTCAGGCCCCACCCCCAACCCCTCCCCTGAAGGGGAGGGGCTCAAGAAGGTAGAAGAGACGATGACCACCGTGACCACTTCCCGCCAGCGCCCCGCCGCGCTGCTCCTCACCCCCGCCGCCGAGGCGCGCATCGCCGCGCTGATGGCGAAGGCGCCGGAAGGTACGGTCGGCGTCAAGCTCTCCACCCCGCGCAAGGGCTGCTCGGGCCTCGCCTATTCGGTCGACTATGTCGCCGAGGCCAAGCCGCTCGACGAGAAGATCGACACCGCCGGCGGGCTGTTCTTCATCGACGGCGCCTCGGTGCTCTACTTGATCGGCTCGACGATGGATTGGGTGGAGGACGATTTCACTGCGGGCTTCGTGTTCACGAACCCCAATGCGAAGGGCACCTGCGGCTGCGGCGAAAGCTTCATGGTCTAAACGACCCAGCTGCGGTACAGTCGCCAAAATGACTCAGGTTGCGGACGATGCCGCGCTGCCGATCCGCGTGGCGGCGCTCTACCAATTTGCCCGGTTCGACGATCCGGCGGCGCTGCAGGGCCCGCTGGCCAAGCTGTGTTGTGCGCAGGGCGTGAAGGGCACGATCCTGCTCGCGCGCGAGGGGATCAACGGCACGATTGCCGGCAGCGACGATGCCATTGCCGCGGTGGTCGACCATATCCGCGCGCTGCCGGGCTGCGCCGGGCTCGACGTGAAGTATGCCCGCGCCGCCGAGCAGCCCTTCTATCGGATGAAGGTGCGTCTCAAGCGCGAGATCGTGACGATGGGCCAGCCGGACATCGATCCGCTCGCCAGCGTCGGCACCTATGTCGCGCCGGAGGACTGGAACGACCTGATCGCCGACCCGAACACGATCGTGATCGATACGCGCAACGACTATGAGGTCGCCGCCGGTACCTTTCGCGGCGCCATTGACCCGCACACCAAGAGCTTCCGCGACTTCCCCGACTGGTTCCGCACGCATCGCGAGGAACTGTTGGGCCGCGGCGGGACGCCGCCCAAGGTTGCGATGTTCTGCACTGGCGGCATCCGCTGCGAGAAATCCACCGCGTTCCTCAAGTCCGAGGGCATTGACGAGGTGTTCCACCTCAAGGGTGGCATCCTCAACTATCTGGAGAAGGTTCCCGAGGCGAAGAGCCTGTGGGACGGCGAATGCTTCGTGTTCGACCAGCGGGTGACGGTGGGCCACGGTCTCGCGCCCGGCAGCTACGAACTCTGCCACGCCTGCCGCCGCCCGGTGAGCGTCCAGGATCGCCGCGAGCCGCGCTTCGAGGCGGGGGTGAGTTGTGCGGCGTGCTATGACGAGCGCAGCGATGCGGACCGCGAACGCTACCGCGAGCGGCAGCGGCAAGAGCGCTTCGCCGCCACACGCGGCGAGCCCCATGTTGGCAAGGTCTATCCGGCCGGGAAGGCCGAGGACTGACATTTGTCGGCCCCATGGCGTGGGATTGCGCCCCGTCGTCGGTAGCGTAGGCTAGCGCGAAGACGACACAGGGGAGGACCGATGCGGATTCGAAGTGCGGTGGTACTGGCGGCAGCGGTGGCGAGTCCGGCGATGGCGCAGGTGCAGATAGTCGAGGTGCCGGCGACCAGGATTGCCGCCGATCTCGCGTCCGGCAAGATTAGCAGTGCGACGGTCACCGCTGCCTATCTCGCGCGAATCGCCGCAATCGACCGGAAGGGGCCGACGCTGCGCGCGGTGATCGCGGTGAGCCCGGATGCGCTCGCCCAGGCCCGCGCCAGCGACGCGCGACGCAAGGCCGGCAGGCCGCTGGGGCCGCTCGATGGCGTGCCCGTGCTGATCAAGGACAATATCGAGACGAAGGAGTTGCCGACCACCGCGGGCAGCCTCGCGCTCAAGGACAATCGCACCGGCCGCGACGCGCCGGTGGTGGCGCAGTTGCGCGCGGGCGGGGCGGTGATCCTTGGCAAGACCAACCTCAGCGAATGGGCGAACATCCGCTCGGACCATTCGATGAGCGGATGGAGCGCAATCGGCGGGCTGGTGCGCAATCCCTATGCGCTCGATCGTACCTCGTGCGGCTCGTCAAGCGGATCGGGCGCGGCAGCGGCGGCGAGCCTCGCGGCAGTGGCGGTCGGCACCGAGACCGATGGTTCGGTGGTGTGTCCCTCGGTGATGAACGGGCTGGTCGGGCTCAAGCCGACGCTCGGGCTGGTAAGTCGCACCCGGGTCGTGCCGATCAGCCACAGTCAGGATACGCCGGGGCCGATGGGGCGGAGCGTGGCGGACGTGGCGCTGCTCTTCTCGGCGATGGTCGGCGAGGATCCCGCAGATCCGGCGACCAAGGGGGCCAACGGCTATCGCAAGGACTATGTGGCCGGTCTTACCGCGGATGCGCTGAAGGGCATGCGGATCGGCTATTGGCGGCCGGAGATGGCGGACGATCTTGGCGCCCGGTTCGACAAGGCGCTGGACGAACTGCGCGCGGCGGGGGCGACGCTGGTGGAGGTGAAGCTGCCCAAGCTCGACGGGCTGGGCGAGGCGGAAGGGCTGGTGCTCTATACCGAGCTCAAGGCCGATCTCGCGACGTATCTCGCAACCACGCCGACGGCGGTGAAGGTGCGCACGCTGGCGGACGTCATCGCCTTCAATCAGGCGCATACGGGCGAGGAGATGGCGCTCTTCGGCCAGGAGACGTTCCTGAAGGCCGAGGCGACCAAGGGCCTCGACGATCCCGAGTACAAGGCGGCGAGGACCAAGTCGCAACGGCTGGCGGGACAGGAGGGGATCGACGCGATGCTCAAGGCAGCGGGGGCGCAGGTTTTGGTGACGCCCACCTACGGCACCCCTTGGCTGAGCGACCCCGCGCATGGCGACCAGTTCGTCGGCCCCTCGGCGAGCGAGCTGCCGGCGGTGTCGGGCTATCCGCACCTCACGGTGCCGATGGGGCTGGTGAACGGGCTGCCGGCGGGGCTTTCGTTCATCGGCACGGCCTATGCGGACGGAATGCTGCTGCGCGCCGGCTATGCATACGAGCAGGCGAGCAAGGCGCGGGTGGCACCGCAGTACCGGGCGACGATCCCGGCGAACCTGGGGCCGCGGTGATTGCAATCTAAGCCCCTCCTCCTTGGAGGAGGGGTTTGGGGGTGGAGGGATTCCAGAACGCCTGTTGGTCTCGGTGAGACACGGCCCCAACCCAACCCCTCCCCTGAAGGGGAGGGGCTATTCCTCTATCATCACCGCTCGCTCAGATAATAGCGCTCGATTTCCTTCAGGTCCCCGTCCAGCTCGTACACGATCGGCTGGCCGGTCGGGATTTCGAGGCTGACGATCTCGTCATCGGGAATGCCCGACAGGTGCTTCACCAGCGCGCGCAGCGAATTGCCGTGTGCCGCGATCAGCACGCGCTTGCCGGCCTTGAGCTCAGGGGCGATGCGCTGCTCCCAATAAGGCAGCACGCGGGCGATCGTGTCCTTCAGGCTCTCGGTCTGCGGGATCGCGATGCCGGCATAACGCGAGTCCTGGGTCAGGTCCCAGGGCGAACCCGCTTCGGGGAGCGGCGGCGGCACGTCGAAGCTGCGGCGCCAGATCTTCACTTGTTCGTCGCCGTGCTTCGCGGCGGTCTCCGCCTTGTCGAGGCCCGTCAGGCCGCCATAGTGGCGCTCGTTGAGCCGCCAGTCCTTCTCTTCCGGCAGCCACAAGCGGTCCATAGCCTCCAGTGCCAGGTGCAGCGTCTTGATCGCGCGGCTCTGGAAGCTGGTGAAGCACTGGTCGAAGTCCAGCCCCTTGTCCTTCATCAGCGTGCCCGCGGCGGTAGCCTCGCGCACGCCCTGCTCGGTCAGATCCACGTCCCACCAGCCGGTGAAGCGGTTTTCCAGGTTCCAGGCCGACTGGCCGTGGCGGATCAGGACGAGGGTGGGCATGGGCGATCTCCTTGTAACTGCGCGTCGCCGTCCTTAGCGGAAGGGGCGACAGGGACAAGCGCAGGAGACGACACGCATGGCATTGGTTCGACAGACGCTGGTCTATGAGGGCCCGGGCGGCCCGTTCGAGGGCGTGGCGGCATGGGACGATGCGGTTTCGGGCAAGCGGCCGGCGGTGCTGGTGCTGCCCAACATCCTCGGCCAGAAGGAAGAGGATAATGTGAAGGCCGATGCGCTGGCGGCGCTCGGCTATGTCGCGCTGGTCGCGGACGTCTACGGCCAGGGCAAGCGCACCACGCTGAGCGATCCGGACATGGGCCGCTACATGGCGGAGATGAACGCGGATCGCGCGCTGCTGCGCGCCCGGCTGGAAGCATCGCTCGCGGCGCTGGCGGGACTCGAACAGGCCGACAGCACCCGCATGGCGGCGATCGGCTTCTGCTTCGGCGGCAAGTGCGTGCTGGACATGGCCCGCGCCGGGCTGCCGATCCTCGGCGGCGTCTCGTTCCACGGCGTCTATGACCGGCCGGGGTATCCCAATGCCTCGCCGATCACCGCCAAGCTGCTGGTCTGCCATGGTTGGGAAGACCCGATCGCCCCGCCCGAGGCGACCGTCGCGCTGGCGCAGGAGCTGACCGAAGCGGGCGCCGACTGGCAGCTCCACGCCTATGGCCATGCCGGCCATGCCTTCACTGATGTCAGCCGCAAGGGTGGCGACAACCCAAAGGTCGCGTTCGAGCCCAAGGCCGATCGTCGCAGCTGGCAGGCTATGACCACTTTCCTCGCCGAGCTGTTCGGATGAGATGAATCGTATCGCAGCCACCTGGAACGCCCTGATTGCGCGGATCAGCCCACGCACCGTCGACATCGGCGAGTGCGTGGTTTCCGTGCTGCTGGCGATCCTGGTGGCGCACGCGATCGGCGGCGACAACGTCGCCTGGGCGGCGTTCGCCGGCTACATGGTCATGCGCGGCCATGCCAGCGAGACGGTGCTGCGCGGCCTGTTGCGGATCGTCGGCACCGTCGCAGGCGGGCTGCTCGCGCTGGGTCTGGCGCCGCTCGTCGCGACCAGCTGGGTGGGCGCAGCGCTTGCGATGATGGTGGTGGGCACGCTCAGCCTCTACCGCGCGCTCACCGCGCGGCGGGCCTATGCCTGGCTGTTCTTCGGCCTAACCTTCGCGATGGTGCTGCTCGACAAGATCGAGACACCGGGGACGGCGCTCGACCAGTTCGTCCTCACCCGCATTCTGGAGACGGTGGCGGGGACGGTCGCCTGCGCGACGGTGAGCATCGTCTCGACCCTCACGCTGCGGCGGCGCTGGCCGGCGCCGCCCACCCCGCCGCCGGTGGTCGCGCTGTGGCACCCCGCTGCGTTCCGCCATGCTGCGCAGGCCGGCGTGGCGCTGGCGCTGCTGATCGGCGTGGCACGCGCGCTGGCGCTGCCGGCCCTCGCCCAGAGCGCGGTGGGCGTGATGGCGGTGATGCTGGTGCCGGTCCATGGGCTCGGCGCTGGCGGGCTGGTGCCGGTGAGCGTGCGGCTGGCGCAGCGCTTCGTCGGCTGCTTGGCCGGGGCGGCGCTGTCCGCGGTCTGCCTGTTCCTCGCCCAGGGCCATGCGCCGGTGCTGGTCGCGGGCACTGCGCTCGGCGTGGCGATCGGGCGGGGCATCGAGAACGGACCGCATAGCTATCGCTATGTCGGTACCCAGTTCACGCTCGCCGTGCTCGTGATGCTGGTGCCGGACAGCTATGCCGATGGCGACGTGCTGCCGGGTATCGAGCGGCTGATCGCGGTGCTGATCGGCATGGCCGTGCTGGAGCCGGTGCTGCTCGCCGGCCACTGGCTCGGCCCCCGCCGTCTCCCGGTCACGCCCAGCCGGCAGGGACTGGACGAGCCCGGCGGCGTGTGAGTCTCGCGACCGCAGCAAAAAGGCAACGTCACGCCAGTTTTATCGAAACGCCGCCGAACTGAAACATCGCGACCCTAGCCGCCCCCCAGCTTGCAACCGCAACATCAGACCTGGGGGGTCGCACCATGAAGTTCCACCACGCACTCCGCGCGACGGTTTCCGTCGCCGCCTTCCTTACCGCCGCCGCCGCGCTGCCCGCGCAGGCGCAGGAGACCAGCAGCGTCGCCGCCGACGACCAGGGCGGCAGCGATACCGACACGGCCAGCACCATCGTCGTCACCGCCAAGACGACCCGCTCGGCGACCGCGATCTCGTCGGAAGAGATCCAGAAGATCCTGCCCGGCGTCTCGCCGCTCAAGGCGATCCAGACGTTGCCCGGCGTGCTCTACATCACCGCCGATCCCTGGGGGAATAACGAGCAGAACGCCCAGATCTTCATCCACGGCTTCAACTTCCAGCAGCTCGGCTACACGATGGACGGGATCCCGCTGGGGGATCAGAGCTACGGCAATTACAACGGCCTGTCGCCGCAGCGCGCGGTGATCTCTGAGAATGTCGGCCGCGTGGTGGTGACCACCGGTGCCGGCGATCTCGGCACCGCGTCGACCAGCAACCTCGGCGGCACCGTCGAGACCTTCTCGGCCGATCCGGCCAAGACGCTGGGCGGCACCTTCAACCAGACGGTGGGCAGCTACGGCACCTCGCGCACCTATCTGCGGCTCGACAGCGGCGCCTTCGGCCCGGGCGGCGAGAACAGCGCCTATGTGTCCGGCGTCCGCCAGCGCGCCCGCGCCTGGGACTTCAACGGCATCCAGGGCGGCTGGCAGGCCAATGCCAAGTTCGTCCACGACAATGCCGCCGGCAAGCTGACGGTGTTCTTCGACTATTCGGACAAGAAGGAGCCGAACGAGGACGCGACCAGCTTCTTCCGGCCCTCGCCGGGCGGCACCGCGACCGCGGCGCAGCTGTACACGCCGCGCACCCGGCCGTTCTTCTATTCCGACCTCGCCGGCATGCGCGCTTATATGGACGCGTTCGGCAACACGCCGGCGGGCCAGGGCGGCAACTATCGCAACTATTATTCGGATGCCCAGCGGACGGATTACCTGACCTATGCGCGCTACGACGCCAAGCTGGGCGACCGGATCACGTGGTCCAACACAGGCTATTACCACCACAATGACGGCGTGGGCGTGGTGGCGGGGCCGCTCGGCCAGTCGATCACGGTGATCCAGGCCTATCTAGACCCGAACTATGCAACCGGGCCGAAGTACAAGGCCAACGCCAATGCTTCGTCCGCGCTGGTCGCGGCGACGGGCGGCTCGGGGCTGGTCACGCGCACGACCGAGTACCGCATCGATCGGGAGGGCGGCATCTCGAACCTCGACCTCGATCTCGGCGCGCACCAGGTGCAGCTCGGCGCCTGGTTCGAACATAACAGCGCGACCCAGTGGCGCCGCTGGTACGGGCTGGACGTCAACAATCCCGATTCCAGCAGCCCCTATATCCGCCCGTCCAACCCGCTGTTCACCCAGTATCAGGGCGAGGCGCGGGTGAACGTGCTGCAACTTCATGCGCAGGATGCCTGGAAGGTGACCGAGCAGCTGCGCGTCGAGGCGGGCGTCAAGACCAGCGCGCAATGGGCCAATGGCTATTTCCCGGTGCAGCCCAAGGTGGGCTCGCTCTCGGGTCTGACCGGCAACCTGCCCAGCGGCCGGATCAATACCAAGAACTGGTTCCTGCCCTCGGTGGGCGCGACCTATGATCTCAACGGTCACGAGCAGCTCTACTTCAACGTCCAGAAGAACCTGCACCAGTATATGGCCTATCTGGGGGGCGGTTCGCTCTCACCCTGGTTCACCGGCAGCCAGTCGGCGTTCGACGCCTTCGCCAAGCAGGGCAAGCCCGAGACCAGCTGGACCTATGAAGGCGGCGTGCGCACGCACCGTAGCTTCGACGGGATCCTCAGCGGGCTTGACGCGCAGGTGAACTATTATCACGTCACCTTCAGCAATCGGCTGCTGGCGATCAGCACCAATCCGGGCGGCATTGCCGGCGGCGCGATCACCGGCGGCACCTCGATCCTGGTGAACGTTGGCAGCGTGCACACCGACGGCGTCGACGCGGCATTCACGCTGCACTTCGGCCGCACGCTGTCGCTGTACAACGCCACCTCGTACAACAGCTCGACTTACCAGAGCGATTACAGCTCCACCGCGGCCGGCATCGGCGCGGCGGTGCCGGGCTGCATCGGCGGCGGCGTGGTGACCGGCGGCGTGGTGCCGACCTGCGGCAAGCAGGTGCCGGGCAGCCCGAAGTGGATGAACAAGTCGGTAGCGACGCTGTCGCTCGGCGCGTTCGAGGCGCAGGTGACCGGCGACTATGTCGGCCGCCGCTATGCGACCTATGCCAACGACACCAGCGTGAAGTCCTACTTCCTCACCTCCCTGCGCCTCGCCGCCAAGCTGCCGGCAGAGATGGTGCGGCTGAAGAAGGCGGAACTGAGCCTCAACGTCACCAACCTGGCGGACGTGGGCGGCTGGTCGACCATCTCGGTGGGTTCGGCGACCAACAGCTATTCGCTGTATCCGATCGCCCCGCGCCAGTGGTTCCTAACCTTCTCAGCCGGGTTCTGAGATGATTGGAGGGTGGGGGCGCGGGTCACCCTCACCCTCCCCACCGCCTGCGGCGGCGGGTCCCCTCCCTCTCCCTTGGAAGGGAGAGGGTATTGGGTGCTCCCTCTCCCTTCCAAGGGAGAGGGAGGGAGCCGCGAAGTGGCGGAAGGGTGAGGGTGATCCGAACGATTGCAGGTCAGTGGACGAAGCGCGCCACCACGTCGCGGTACGAGCGCGAGACCTTCACCTGCGCGCCCGAATTGAGCACCAGGAAGCATTCGCCATTGGTGTGCGGCTTCACTTGGCGAACCAGGTCGAGATTGACGATCGTCGAGCGGTGCACGCGCTGGAAGCGACGCGGATCGAGCCGCTTTTCCAGATCCTTCATCGTCTCGCGCAGAATCAGCGTATTGTCGCCGGTATAGATGCACATATAGTCGCCGGCCGCGTCGATCCGCTCGATCGTGTCGACGTCGACACGGAAGATCTGGCCACGATCCTTGATGTTGATCAGCTTCTCGAACCGGCTCGATGCCGGCTCGCCGCCGTCGGTAGCAGCGATGTCGTCGACCGCGTCCGGTGCCACTTCGGCGAGCACTTCCTTTAGCTTCTCCACTTCCTCCACGCCGCGCTTCTCGGTGAGGCGCTGGCGAACGCGGTCAAGCGTGTCGGCGAGCCGCGACGGCTCCACCGGCTTCATCAGATAGTCCACCGCCTGCGCCTCGAAGGCGCGGATGGCATGGTCGGAATAGGCCGTGACGAAGACGAACAGCGGCGGCTCGACTTCCATCAGGCCCTGGATCACCGAGAACCCGTCGAATCCCGGCATCTGGATGTCGAGGAAAACGAGATCGGGCTTGTGTGTTTTGATCGATCGGATGGCTTCGCGGCCATTGGAGCATTTGTCGATGATTTCGACATCCTCATGCTCCTGCAGTCGGAGCTCGAGCCCCTGAATCGCCAGGGATTCGTCGTCAACGAGGATGGTACGGATGGTCATGCGGCCTCTCGGTTCGGTTCCTCAAGCTGGAACGGTATTTCGATCTCAACGCTGAAACCTTCCCCAGGTTTCGTTCGCGTCTCGAAACGATGGTCAGGCCCGAAAGCCTGAACCAGCCGTTCCCTGATATTGGCGAGCCCCACGCCGGTGGAGAGCGTCGGCCGTGGACGCGCTTCGATCAATCCCGGACCCGTATCGGACACGGCGATCTGCACCCTGTCTCCGGTGAGCCGAGCCGAAACGATGATGTCGGCGCCGTCCTCCTGCGTGCTGACCGCATATTTGATCGCGTTTTCGACCAGGGGCTGGAGCAGCAGCGAGGGCAGCCGGCCCTTGGCGACGCGCGGATCGAGGTCGAAATGCATCCGCAGCCGCTCGTCGAAGCGCATCTTCTCGATCTCGAGATAGAGCTTCAGCGTCTCGATCTCCTGCGCCAGCGTGACATGCGCGGTTGGCTCGTTCGCCAGGGTGTAACGGAGGAAAGAAGAAAGGCGCGACAGCATGATGTTCGCCCGTTCGGTTTGCTTGAGCAGCACCAGCGTCGAGATTGAGTTGAGCGTGTTGAACAGGAAATGCGGGTTGAGCTGGTAGCGCAGCATCGCCAGCTGCGCGCTGGAGGCTTGGTTCTCCAGGATCTGCATCTGGTCGATCTGCTGCTCGACGATCAGGTAGAAATTGATCCCGAAATAGAGGGCCGACCAGCCCGCCAGCACCGTGAAGGTGAGGAAGCTGTAGCCGATCACGCGCGCGAAGGTGATTCCCGCCTCCGCCGCGGTGAACGAATAGGTGAAGGCCTCCAGCACCGCATAGATCAGCGTCGCTGCACCGAGCGTGGCGAGGGTGAGCAGCACCGCGGGGATGCGCGGCAGGCGGCGGTAGAAGCCGTAGAGCGCGGAGAGCAGCAGCGTCAGGCAATAGCCGACGATCGCCTCGATGATCGCCTTGATCAGCCCTTCGACCGAAAATCCGTTCGAGATCGAAGATACTGAGCGCAGCAGCAGATAGCCGCTCCAGCCGGTCGCCTGGAGAATCCAGAAGGCCCGGCCCTTGTCTTCGAAGAAGGGACGCGAAAACAGATCGGGCTTGGAAAGGCCCAAGGTCCGGGTGTTGGTCTGCGGAAGCGAAGTCTTTGCCACGCTGCGCCTGTACCATCGGGATGGCGAGGGGGCAAAGGGCCAACAAAAGCAAACCGCCGCCCCGGTTGCTCGGGACGGCGGCTGCTTGATCAAACGGTTGCTGGATCAGAACTCGAAGTGGATCGAGCCCGTGAACGCCCGCGGCGAACCGAGGTTGATACGCGGAGAGTTGCTGAACGCGGTGTTGGTGCTGAGGCTGCCGAAATAGCGCTCCTTCAGCAAGTTCGTTGCGTTGAACTGGAAGAAGGTACGCTCCATGCCGAGCGGCGCCAGATTGACGCGGATGTCGGCGTTGACCAGCGTGTAGCCCGCGACCGCGAAGTCGTTCACGTCGGTCGCCCAACGCTTGCCGGTGTACTTGGCCGAGATGCCGAACTGCACGGGATCAATGTCGACCTGGGCGCGGCCGCCATAGGTCCACTTCGGCGTTTCGACAACTTCCTTGCCCTTGAGCGCAGTGACCGCACCGGTCTGGGGGTTGACCAGATCGTTCTGCAGCTTGGTCTTCACATAGGACGCGAAGCCGTACAGCGACAGCTGGCGAACCGGGCGCACGGTGACGAGACCGTCAAAGCCGTAGCTGCGCACCGCGCCGACGTTGCGGTCGACGCTGAAGAACGAGCCGGGGGTGTTGGCATCTTCGATCAGCGAGCTGACGATGCGGTTCTTGTAGTAGATATACCAGCCGTCCGCCTGCGCGCTGAAGATGCCGGCATTGTAGCGGAAGCCGCCGTCGAACGAGTCGGTCTTTTCCGGCTGGACGTCGATCGTCGGACGGATCACCGCGCCGTTGGTCACGCCGTTACCGACGCGTGCCGAGCCATAGGAATAGAGGTTGTCGGTCTTCGGGGCCGAGAAGCCCTTCGCATAGCTGCCGAACACGCTGAGATTGTCGACCACGCGGAAGGTGAAGCCGACGTTCGGCAGCACCGCGTTATAGGTCTCCAGGCGATTGCGGTACGGAATGCCGTAGGTGGCACGGGTGGCGTTGGCGCCCACCTGTGCCGGCGTTTCCGAGGTGCAATAGGCGTCGCTCGACTGGCCGGGGATCGTGTAGCAGAAGTTGCTGAGATTCCGGCGGAAGAACGGTGCGCGCACGCCCAGGGTCACGTTCAGGCGGTTGTCGATGAACTTGCCGCGATATTCGCCCGAGACCTGATGCAGCACCGCGTAGGACAGGCGATTGCGCTTGTTGAGCACATTGCCCTGCGGATCACGAACCGCGAACGGGTTGTCACCGTCGAAGCCGAACACGTCCTGCGGACGGCCCTGCGCGTCGAGGCGGCTGGCCTCGCCGGTCTGGCGGTGGCGCGCGCGATCCCAAGTATAGGTCAGGCGGACCAGGTTGTCGGGGTCGATCTGGTAGCGCATGCCGGCGATCGCGACGAAGCGCTGGGTACGGGTGTTCGACGGATAGTAGACGCGCACGCGGTCCAGCGTGTCGCCATCGCCGTTGATGTCGACGCCGCCGGCAAGACGGCCGCCCTGGTAGGTGTTGTCACCCGAAACCGAGGTGCCGCTTTCCGAGAACACGGTCGAGCCGCCGCCATTGGCGCGCGTGAAGCTGTAGCCCGCGTCCAAGGTGAACAGCAGCGCTTCGCTGAGCGTGACGCGCGAGTTGAAGCGCATCACGCCCGTGTCCGACGGGTTGATCGCCGTGGTCGAGGTGTTGGCGCAGGTCGCGGCGTCGTTCTGGGCAGTGCCCTTCACGGCTGCGTTCGAGGATGCAGGCGAGCAGAGCTGGTCGTACGGACCGGTGACCGACGAATCACGGTTGTTGAACACCGCGTCATACTGCGCATTCGACAGATCCAGCGTGAAGGGATTTGCCGAGGACGGCGCACCGGCGCCGGCAACAGGCGGGACGACCGAGTTGCCGAGCAGCGTGCGGATGTTCGCGATCGTCGGGTTGCTGTACGAGCTGTTGCGGTTGCGGTTATAGTGGCCCGACACCGCGATAAAGTCGCCGTTGGAGCCGATCGGCTGGTAGATCTTGCCGTTATACTGCTGCTTGTCGAGCGTACCGAAACCGCGGAACTGGTCGTAGGTTTCGTTGCTGGCGGCGATCCAGGCCTTGGTGCCGAACTTGGTGAACTCACCGGTGTTCAGCATGCCGAACACGCGATTGAAGTTGAACGTGCCGTGCGTGTAGACGGCCATCGCGCCCAGCTTGTCGCTCGGCATCACCGACCGATAGTTGACGGTGCCGCCCGAGGCGCTGGCGGTCGGCGAGTCGACGTCGGTCGCGCCGAACGTCACGTTCACCTGCTCGATGACTTCGGGATCGAGCTGCTGGTTCGAATAGATCGCGTAGTTGCCCGAATCGTTCAGCGGGATGCCGTCGAAGGTCAGCGAGACGCGGTCGCCGCTGAAGCCGCGAATGCGGAGGTTGCCGCCCGAGGTGCCGTACGGATCGTTGTTGGTGAAGTTGACACCCGGGACGAGGTTCACCGTCTCGAGGATAGACTGGCCAGGCTGCTGGCGCTCGATGAATTCCTGCGTGAGCACCGCACGCGACTTGGGCTGGTCGGGAATCTGGACGCCGCCGATTTGGCGCGGCCCGGTGCTGCCGGTAACGACGATTTCGTTGCCTTCGGATTCAGCGTCGATCGTGCCCGTGGACTGCGCATGGGCTGCAACCGGAAGAAGCAGCGCGGCAGCGGCCACGCCTGCAAGATAGTGCGTTCGCATGAAGAGTTCCCTTTTTAGCCTGTGGCTACCAGTCGTGGCGCTTCGCGCGCCATCTGTCTGGCTGCCCCCTGCGGGGCTTTGATTGCGAAATTGTGACAGTCAATCCTCGCGTAACGTTCCACTATGGTGCGTTGCAAAAAGGCATCACTCGGAAGCCTTTACGATGCCCAGCCAATCGCTCTCGCTGATCACCCGGATTCCCAGGTCCGCGGCCTTTTTCAGTTTTGATCCCGCGCCGGGTCCAGCGATTACCAAGTCTGTCTTCGCCGACACCGAACCGGCCACCCGCGCGCCCAGCCGTTCCGCCTGCGCTTTCGCCTCGTCCCGGCTCACGGCTTCGAGCGTCCCGGTGAAGACCAGCGTCTTGCCGGTGACTTCCGAGTCGCGCGATTCCACGACGAAAGCCGGCGGCGCTACTTCGCGGAGCAGATCCTGCCAAACCGTGCGGTTGTGCGGCTCGTGGAAAAAATCTGCCAGCGCGTGGCCGACTGCGGCACCGACATTTTCCACGCCGATCCGCTCGGCGATTGCCTTGTCGAGCCGGGCGCGGTGTTTCGTTTCGATCTCGCCAAGCTGGGGCGGGGTGGCGTCGCGCAGGGCGATCAGCTCGTCGGCGAGCGCTTCCAGCGCGGGCAGGGTGACATAGCGCTTGAGCAGGTCGCGCGCGGTGATCGCGCCGATATGGCGGATGCCGAGGCCGAACAGCAGGCGCGCGGCGTCGGGTGCGCGCTTCGCCTCGATCGCCGCGAGCAGGCCGTCGACCGACTTTTCCTGCCAGCCTTCGCGGCCGAGCAGCGCATCGCGGTGCTGGGCCAGGCGGAAGATGTCGGCGGGCTCGGCGATCCATCCCAAGTCGAGCAGCTCGATCAGCGTCTTCTCGCCGAGCCCGTCGATGTCGAGCGCACCGCGGCTGACGAAATGCTTGAGCCGCTCCAGCCGCTGCGCCGGGCAGATCAGCCCGCCCGTGCAGCGGACGTCGACTTCGCCTTCCTCGGCAACGGCCTCGGACTGGCAGATCGGGCAATGGGTGGGGAAGTGCCAGTCCGCCCGAGACTTTTTGCGCGTGAGATTCTCGACGATCTGCGGGATTACGTCGCCGGCGCGCTGGAGTACGACGCGGTCGCCCGGGCGCACGCCCAGCCGCGCGATCTCGTCGGCATTGTGCAGCGTCGCGTTGCTGACGACGACGCCGCCCACCGTCACCGGCTCCAGTCGCGCGACCGGCGTGAGCTTGCCGGTGCGGCCGACCTGGATGTCGATCGCCTGCAGCGTGGTCTGGGCGCGCTCGGCCGGGAATTTGTGCGCGAGGCCCCAGCGCGGCGCGCGGCCGACATAGCCGAGCCGGTCCTGCCAATCGATCCGGTCGACCTTGTAGACCACGCCGTCGATGTCGAATGGCAGGTCAGCACGGTGGGTCTCGATCGCGCGATACTGGGCGAGGGCATCGTCCAGCGTGGGCGCGCGGATGAAGAGGTCGGAAACCGGGAAGCCCCACGCGCGGACCCGGTCGATCGCCTCATACTGTTTGTCGGCGAGCGGTTCGCTCAGCTCGCCCCAGCCCCAGGCGAGGAAGCGCAGCGGCCGCGTCGCGGTGACGGCGGCGTCCTTCTGGCGCAGCGAGCCGGCGGCGGCGTTGCGTGGATTGGCGAACTGGCGGGCTTCCTTGCCGGTCTCCTCGGCTTCGAGGAGCAGCCGGGCATTGAGCGCCGTGAAGTCGGCCTTGGCCATATAGACCTCGCCGCGAACCTCGCAGATCGGGGGCGCGCCGTCGATGCGGTGGGGGATGTCGGCGATGGTGCGGACATTGGGGGTCACGTCCTCGCCGATCCGGCCGTCGCCGCGGGTCAGCGCCTGGACCAACTCGCCGTTTACATAGCGCAGCGAGCAGGAGAGCCCGTCGATCTTGGGTTCGGCCGTGAGTTCCACGGCGGCATCGTCCGGCAGCTTCAGGAAGCGACGCACACGGCCGAGGAAATCGGCGACGTCCTGGTCGGCGAAGCCGTTGTCGAGGCTGAACATCTGCCGTGCATGTGCCACCTTGGCGAGCGGGCCCGAGGGCGTGGCGCCGATCTGCCGCGAGGGCGAGTCGGCGCGGACCAGTTCCGGGAAGGCGGCTTCGATCTCACCGTTGCGGCGGACCAGCGCGTCGAAATCCGCATCGCTGATCTCGGGCGCATCCGCATCGTGATAGCGGCGATTATGGTGCGCGATCTCGGCGGCGAGCTTTTCAAGCTCGGCGGCGGCTTCCTCTTGCGTGCGGGGCAGCGTCATGGTGCCCGCGCTAAGGGATCGGAGCGGTTGATCGCAAGAGCCTTTGCGGCCATCACCCGCGCCCATGCGTATTGCAACCATGGTGAAGGCATTACTTGGACTCCTGCTCTGGATCGTCGTGGCCTTGTGCCTCTTCCTGACCGTGGTGCCGCCGTTCCTGGACCGTATCTATTATCGGGGCGCGGAGACGGCGCATTTCGACGGTGCGCATTTCGCCAACCCTGATGGTGAGACCGCGCCGGTGCCGGCGCTGGCCTTCGTCTTTCTCGCGCATCGGCTCGCCAATGCGACCCGGCAGCCGCCCTGGCCCGTCAGCGTGCCGGTAACACCGGTTCGCCCGCCTGCGCGGGTCGAGGGGCAGGCGATGAAGGTTACCTGGATCGGCCATGCCAGCGTGCTTATCCAGACCCAGGGGCTCAACATTCTCACCGACCCGGTTTGGAGGGACGTGGCGGGGCCGTTCGGCATCGGGCCGAAGCGCGTTGCCGTGCCCGGCGTGCGGCTGACGGATCTGCCCAGGATCGACCTGATCGTGGTCAGCCACAACCACTACGACCATCTCGATCTCGCGACGCTCAAGACGATCTGGCAGCGTGACCGCCCGGTCATCGTCACCGGGCTCGGCAACGACAGTGTGATCGGGCAGGGCGGCGTGCCCGCGCGCGGCCTCGACTGGGGTCAGCGGCTGGCGCTCAGGCCGGGCATCGACGTGGTCGTCACGCGCAACCATCACTGGAGCAGCCGCTGGTTCGCCGATCGCAATCGCGCGCTCTGGTCCAGTTTCGTGGTGACGCTGCCGGGCGGCAATCTGTTCTTTGCCGGCGACACCGGCTGGGGCGACGGCAAATGGCCCGCCGAGGCGGCGGCGCTGGGGCCGGTGCGGTTTGCGGCGATTCCGGTCGGCGCCTTCCGCTTCAAGCCGGGCCAGATGGCGGCGGATGCGCATATCGGACCGCGCGACGCGATCCGGGTGTGGGACGGGCTGGGCCGGCCCTGGGCGTTGCCGATCCATTGGGGCACCTTCCGGCTCTCGTGGGAAGCCTATCGCACCCCGCCGGACCTGCTCGCGGCGATGCTGCGGTGTGGCGGGACCAGCGCGGATCGCTTCGTCGATCATGGCATCGGCCGGAGCTTCGACGTGCCGGCGATCGGCACGCCGCCGCCGGCGCCGAACGACCAGGGCATTGCGACATGCCGTGCCGAGGGGCGCTTCGACCGCTTCCGCTGAGGTTGAGACGCTTCGCAACCGTTCCTAAGAAGGCGCGAGGGGCGGGGACGGATGCAGCACGATAGCGGCGCGGGGCGCCATTTCGAAACGAGTGGCAGGCAGATCGCGGCGGCGCTTGTGACCGGAAGCGGGCTTGGCGGGCTGCTGATCCTGATGCTTCTGATCTCGGCAGGGCAGCGCGCGCCGCTGGCGCTAGCGGGTGGCTGGGCGGTGGGTACGCTGTTCGCCGGCATGGCGCTCGCGGCAGTCGGCGGGCCGATCTGGCTGCTGCTGCACGCGATCGGGCTGCGGCGGGGGCGCTATGCCGCCGCGGTGGCGGGGCTGCTGGGCTTGGGCCTGTTCGCCGGCGGGCAGGGCGGTGGCGGCATGTTCAGCCTGGCGCCGATCGACACGCGCAGCTGGCTGTTGGGGCTGGCATTCAAGCTCGCCCAGGCCGCAGCGATAACGCTGTTCGCGGGCGGCATCGGCCTCGCGATGTGGCGCATCGCCTATCGCCCGACGCCCTGATCGCAAGCCCGCTTTTCAGACGGTGCTCCGCACCCCATATCCGGGGCATGGCGATCCAGATCCGGACCAACCTTGCCGAGCCCGAAACGGGGCAGGCGTTCATCCCCCACCGCCCACAGCGCCCGGAAAAGGCGGAGGGCGGCAAGGCATTCAAGCTCGTCTCCGAATACCAGCCGTCCGGCGACCAGCGCTTCGCGATCCCCGAACTGGTCGATCAGGCGCGGGCGGGCGAGCGCGACCAGGTGCTGCTCGGCGTCACCGGATCGGGCAAGACCTATACGATGGCCAAGGTGATCGAGGAACTGCAGCGCCCCGCGCTGATCCTCGCGCCGAACAAGATCCTTGCCGCGCAGCTGTATGGCGAGTTCAAGAGCTTCTTCCCCGAGAACGCGGTCGAGTATTTTGTCAGCTATTACGATTACTATCAGCCCGAGGCCTATGTGCCGCGATCGGACACGTATATCGAGAAGGAAAGCTCGATCAACGAGGCGATCGACCGGATGCGCCATGCGGCGACCCGCTCGCTGCTGGAGCGAGACGACGTGATCATCGTCGCCTCGGTCTCGTGCCTCTACGGTATCGGTTCGGTCGAGACCTATTCGGCGATGATCTTCGACCTCAAGAAGGGCCAGGTGGTCGACCAGCGCGAGATCATCCGCAAGCTGGTCGCGCTTCAGTACAAGCGCAACGATGCCGCCTTCGGGCGCGGCGCGTTCCGCGTGCGCGGCGATAATCTCGAGCTGTTCCCCTCGCACTATGAGGACACCGCCTGGCGGATCAGCTTCTTCGGCGACGAGATCGAGGAGATCGTCGAGTTCGATCCGCTCACCGGCAAGAAGGTGGCGAGCCTCAACTCGGTGCGCGTCTATGCCAACAGCCATTACGTGACGCCGGGGCCGACGCTCAAGCAGGCGACCGAGGCGATCCGCCACGAGCTCACCGAGCGGCTCAAGGAACTGGAGATCGAGGGCAAGCTGCTCGAACTGCAGCGGCTGGAGCAGCGCACCAATTTCGACCTGGAGATGATCGCGGCGACCGGCTCTTGCGCGGGCATCGAGAATTACAGCCGCTTCCTCACCGGCCGCCTGCCCGGCGAGCCGCCCCCCACGCTGTTCGAATATCTGCCCGAGAACGCGCTGCTCTTCGTCGACGAGAGCCACCAGACGATCGGCCAGATCAACGGCATGTCGCGCGGCGACCACAAGCGCAAATTGACGCTCGCCGAATATGGCTTCCGCCTGCCCAGCGCGATCGACAACCGGCCGTTGCGATTCAACGAATGGGACGCGATGCGGCCGCAGACCACCTATGTCTCGGCCACCCCCGGCGACTGGGAGATGGAGCGCACCGGTGGCGTGTTCGTCGAGCAGGTGATCCGGCCCACCGGGCTGATCGATCCGCCGGTGGAGATCAAACCGGTCGAGGAGCAGGTGCAGGACCTGATCCAGGAATGCAAGGCGACCGCCGCCAAGGGCTATCGCACGCTGGTGACGACGCTCACCAAGCGCATGGCCGAGGACCTGACCGAATATATGCACGAGGCGGGCGTCAAGGTCCGCTACATGCACTCGGATACCGAGACGCTGGAGCGCATCGAGCTGATCCGCGACCTCCGGATGGGCGTGTACGACGTGCTGATCGGCATCAACCTGCTGCGCGAGGGGCTCGACATCCCCGAATGCGGGCTGGTCGCGATCCTCGATGCGGACAAGGAAGGATTCCTGCGCTCCGAGACCTCGCTGATCCAGACGATCGGCCGCGCCGCGCGCAACGTCGAGGGGCGGGTGATCCTCTATGCCGATCGCATGACCGGCAGCATGGAACGCGCGCTCGCCGAGACCGGCCGCCGCCGCGAGAAGCAGATGGCGTATAATCTCGAACACGGGATCACGCCGGAGACGGTCAAGAAGAATATCGGCGACATCATCGCGCATGTGTCCAGCAAGGACCAGGTGACGGTGGAGATCGACGCCGATCGCCCGCACATGGTCGGGCACAATCTGCGCGGCTATATCGAGGAGCTCGAGAAGAAGATGCGCGACGCCGCCGCGAACCTCGAGTTCGAGGAAGCGGGCCGCCTGCGCGACGAGATCCGCGCGCTGGAGGCGGAGGAGCTTGGGCTGCCCGAAGGCGAGCGCAAGGCGCCGGTTATGGGGCGGTCGAACGAGGGCAAGCCGGGCACGCGCAAGACGCGGTTCGGCAAGCAGACCAAGACCAAGTTCGGTGGGCCTCGGCGGGGATAAGTATCGCGTGTCTCGCCAGAGGCAGAGATGATCGCGGGTGCCGCCGCTACTCCCCTCCCGCTTGCGGGAGGGGGACAATATGCTGCTTGCACCCTAGCTACCGCGCCAGGCAGCCGCGGGCGGCTTGCATCAGACTCGCCAGTTTCTTGATATGGTCGCCGAGTCCGGATTGAGTATGGAAGAGTGAGCGAGCCGCATTACCACATCAATCTGCTCTGGTCCGACGAGGATGGGTGCTGGATCGCCGACGTCCCGGACCTGCGGTATTGTACCACGCAGGGGGACACCCCCGAGGCCGCGCTGGCCAATGTCCGGGAGGCCACGGAAGGATGGATCGAAGCCGCGCGCGCAAACGGCCTGCCCATCCCGGAGCCGCGCTACCGTCCGGCACTCTATGCGGCCCGCTTCGCCGCCTGACGCCCCGCGTGTCGCCGCCAGCTTGCGTTCCGTCGTGATCGCTGCAGCCACCGGTTGAGCCGCCCCCCGCACGCGTCCATAAGCCTGGCCATGCGTTTGCTTTCCCTGTTCGCCGGCGTCGGCCTCGTCGCGCTCGCCGGCTGCGTGCCTGCTCCCTCCACGCCGCCGCCCGCGCCTGCGCCCCGGCCCGTCCCGGTGCCCGCGCCCCCGCCGCCGCCCGTATCTAAGCCGACGATCGGCGCGGACTGGCGCGACTGGCCGCTGACCCCCGGCGATTGGCGCTATCGGGGTGGTACCGCGACCTATGGCGTCGCCGGCGGCGCGCCGCTTGCGATCCTGCGCTGCGACATGGCGGCACGGCGCGTGACGCTGTCGCGCACCGGCACGGCGCCGACGACACTCACCCTGCGCACCACCAGCGCCGTCCGGGCCGTGCCCGCGACACCGGACGCAAGCGCGCCCGGCATGCTCGCCATGGCCTTCGCCGCGAACGACAGCTTCCTCGACGCGCTGGGCTTCAGCCGCGGGCGGTTCGTGATCGAGGGTGGCGGCCTGCCGGTGCTGGTGACTCCGGCCTGGCCGGAGATCCTGCGGGTGGTGGAGGACTGCCGCAAATAGGGCAACGCGGCGCGTCGCTTCGGCCCAGACTTCCAGAATCGCACCGATAAAAATCTTTTACAAGACTTGTTCTGCGACTCGGGGTCATCCTACATGTCAAGTGTGTCGAGAGGCACAGGCTCTTCAACAAGCGAAAGGAGGTGATCCGATGTCTCATGGTTCAGCAGTGAGGTCGGTTCAGTTCGTTCGGGAGACGCGCCGCTGATCCTGCCGCGTGGATGGAAGCCCTCCATCCATAGTGCCGCCGGGAGGTATTCTCCTCCAATCAACGCCGGCAGTTGCAGGTAATGCGGTCCGCATGGTCTCCCGGGCTGGAGCTCTCCGGCCGCTGACCATGTTGGGGGTCGCCGGGTACCCAGGATTGGGGCCCGGCGGCCTCTTTCATTTTGCGCCTATTTCTTCCGCCTCCAGGCCACGTCCAATGGTTAGCGGAAAGTGACGCTTCCGATATGGATATGCCCCAACTAGGCAGAACCCGAGTCGGCAGGGCACAGCCGCATGCTCCAGGGAATTTGGCAGCGGAGCACCCGATGCAGCAGGCAGAGCAGGGAGACGCAGACGCGGCGCTAGGCGCCTGTATGCGCACGATGCTGGAGGCATTGCCCTCGCCGGTGCTTCTGATCGATCGCGACGATCGCATCGTCGAAGTGAACCAGGCTTTTTGCGATCTCGCCGGGCAGAACCGGGCCTATTGGCTCGCGACCCCGATCGCGGCCTATCTTTCGCCCGACCAGGTCGCGCGCTTCACGGCCGAACACGCCCAAGTTTTCGCAACCGGCGAGGATCTGGAGACGGAGGAAGTGATCGACGGCCATGACGGCACGCGCCGCGACGTCGTCACGCGCCGCCGCCGAATCCTTATCGGCGAGACTCCGCTGGTGCTGACGATCCTCACCGACATCACGCCGCTGCGCACCGCGGAGGCGCATATTCGCCACCTCGCCTATCACGATGCCCTCACGGGCCTGCCCAATCGCGCCGCGCTCAACGAGACGCTGGCGGTAGCGCTGGCCGATCGGGCACCCGCGCTGCTGCTGATCGACCTCTATCAGTTCAAGGACATCAACGACGCCTTTGGGGATGGCGTCGGGGATGCCCTGCTTCGGGCTTTCGCCTACCGGCTCGCGGGCGACGCCCGCGGGTCGGACCGCGTTGCGCGGACCGGCGGCGACAGTTTCGCGGTGTTGGTCGACGATTGCGAGGACGCGGAAGCGGCCGAACAGGCATGCCGGCGGCTGCTCGCGCTGCTCGACGCGCCGCTCGTCGGGCCCGCGGGGGCGGTGACGCTGGGCGTCTCGATCGGCTGCGCCTGGTCGGAACCTGGCCTGTCCGCGGACGAACTGCATCGTCGCGCCGAATTCGCGCTCTACGAGGCGAAGCGCCAGCCCGCCAATGCCTTCCGCCTCTACGACGCCGCCCTCGCCGGCGAAGTGCATGCGCGCCGGACGCTGGAAGTGGACCTGCGCACCGCGATCGCTGCGGGCGACCAACTCGATGTCCATTATCAGCCGGTGATCGACGCCGGCGGTCACCGAGTCGTCGGCGTCGAGGCGCTGGTGCGCTGGGACCATCCGCAACAGGGCATGATCCCACCGCTGCGCTTCATCCCGATCGCGGAGGCCAGCGGGCTGATCGTGCCGCTCGGCGAATGGGTGCTCGATCGCGCGGTGGCGATGATGGTGCGCTTCCCGGCGCTATCGCTGGCCGTGAATCTGTCGCCGATCCAGCTGCGCAGTCCCGACATTGCCGGCCGCATTCTTGCAATCCTTGCCCGCCACGGCATGGATCCGCGCCAATTGCAGCTCGAAGTCACCGAAAGCACGATGCTGGCGGTGGACGCCGGGGTGGAACTGGCGTTGATCCGGTTGCGCGAAACCGGCGTGCAGCTGGTGCTCGACGATTTCGGGACGGGCTATTCCAGCCTGTCGCATCTCCACAAGCTGGCGATCGATCGCGTCAAGATCGACCAAAGCTTTGTCCGGGAACTGGGCAGCTCGCAAGACGCGCGGGCAATCATTCAGGCCGTACTTGGCATCGGCCAGTCGCTCGGCATCGGCGTAACCGCGGAAGGGGTGGAGGACGAATTGCAGCAGAGTTTTCTGCGCCTGTTCGGCTGCCACGAATATCAGGGCTATCTGTTCTCGCGTCCCTTGCCGGCGGAGGACGCGGCGGCGTTCCTCGAGGCGCACATGGAACGCGCCGCTGCCTGACCTGCGCTAGCGGAAGCGGGATCCGGCCGGGCCGAGGGAAAAGATGCTCTGCCAGTAATGCCGCCCAATCTTGGGGTCGGCGGGGCGATCAAACGGAAGCGGCGCAGACTACGTCGAAAGCGGTTGGGGGCCCCGTCTCATGCGTCCCTTGCAAGGCCCTTCAGCTTGTACAGCACGTCCAGCGCGTCACGGGGACTCAGCGCGTCAATGTCGAGCGCATCGAGTTCGTGGCGCAGCGCATCGACCTTCTCTTCCTCGGCTTGCGCGGCGGCAGCGAAGAGCGGCAGGTCGTCGAGGCCCGCGGCGAGGCCCCCGGTCTTGGCGCGCCCGGCCTCGAGCTTGTCGAGCACCGCCTCGGCGCGCTTGACCGTGGCGGGCGACATGCCGGCGAGCCGGGCGACAGCGATGCCGTAGCTGCGATCGGCCGGGCCGTCCGCCAGCTCGTGGAGCAGCACCAGCTCGCCCTTCCATTCGCGGGCGCGGACATGGTGGAGGGTGAGCGCGTCGCAGCGCTCGGCCAGCCGGGTCAGTTCGTGATAATGGGTGGCGAACAGGCAGCGGCAGCGATTTTCTTCATGGATCGCCTCCACCACGGCCCAGGCGATGGCGAGCCCGTCATAGGTCGAGGTGCCGCGGCCGACTTCGTCGAGGATGACGAAGCTGCGCGGGGTCGCCTGGGCGAGGATCGCGGCGGTCTCGACCATCTCGACCATGAAGGTAGAGCGGCCGCGCGCAAGATTGTCCGAGGCGCCGACGCGGCTGAACAGGCGGTCGACCAGCCCCAATGTCGCGCGCGTGGCGGGGACATAGCTGCCGGCCTGCGCCAGCACCGCGATCAGCGCGTTCTGGCGGAGGAAGGTCGATTTGCCGCCCATGTTGGGGCCGGTGACTAGCCACAGGCGCGAGTCCTCGGAGAGCCTGCAGTCATTGGCGACGAAGCGGCCGCCAGCGCGCGCCACGGCGGCTTCCACGACGGGATGGCGGCCGCCTTCGATGTCGAAGCAGCTATGCTCGACCAGATCGGGGCGGGCCCATCCGCCCTCGGCTGCGCGTTCGGCAAGGCCGGTGGCGACGTCGATCCGGGCGAGCGCATCGGCGGTCGCCGCGATCGGCTCGCGGCGGGCGAGCGCCTGGCCGGTCAGGTCTTCCAGATGCGCGGACTCGGCGGCGAGGGCGTGGGCGCCGGCCTGGGTGACCTTCACCGCGACGTCGTGCAGCTCCGGCGCGTTGAAGCGGACGACACCGGCCAGCGTCTGGCGATGGGTGAAGCCGCTGTCGGGCTTCATCAGCGAGTCAGCCGAGCGGGCCGGCACTTCGATGTGATAGCCGAGCACGCCGTTGTGGCGGATCTTGAGCGTCGTGATGCCGGTGCGGCTGCGATACTCGGCTTCGAGCAGCGCGATGGCGCGGCGTCCGCCGGCGCCCGCATCGCGCAGATCGTCGAGCGCGGCGTCATACCCCTCCGCGATATAGCCACCATGCGCGGCGTCGACCGGCGGCTCGGGGACGAGCGCACGGCTGAGCAGGTCGATCAGTGCGCCGTGGCCGCGCAGCTGGGGCGCGAGCTCGCGGAGCAGGACGGGGGCGTCGGCGAGACGATCAAGCTTCTCGCCCAGCCGCCAGGCCCCGTCGAGGCCGTCGCGGAGCTGGCCGAGATCGCGAGGGGAGCCGCGCCCTGCGGCGAGACGGCCGAGCGCGCGGCCGATATCGGGCAGCGCGCGCAGCGTCGCGCGGATGCTGTCACGCAATCCCGCATCGTCGTGGAACAGCGTGACGAGGTCGAGCCGCGCTTCGATCGCAGCGCGATCCATCAGCGGCGCGGCGATATCGGCGCCCAGCAGGCGGGCGCCAGCGCCGGTCACGGTGCGGTCGACCGCGTCGAGCAGGCTGCCCCTGCGCGCGCCGGCAGTGCTGACGGTGAGTTCTAGGCTCTCGCGGGTCGCTGCATCAATCGCCATCGCCGCCTCGGCGCGGCTGACGCGCGGCGGGCGGAGGAAGGGGAGCGACCCCTTGGCGGTATGGTCCAGATAGGCGACCAGCCCGCCTGCCGCTGCCAATCCGGCGCGCGAGAATTGCCCGAAGCCGTCGAGCGTCGCCACGCCGAACAGCCGCTTCAGGCGTGCCTCGCCGCCCGCACTGTCGAAATCGAGCTTGGGGCGGAGCGCCGTCGCCAGTTCGGCGAACTCGGTCGCGTGGCAGGCGATCGTCTCGGCGGGGTTCAGGCGCGCGAGCTCGGCACCCAGCCGCGCCGCGTCGGTCTCGATCAGCTCGAACCGACCGGTGGAAATGTCGGCGCAGGCGATCGCGACGCCGCCGCCCGCTTCGCCCACCGCGACGCACCAGTTGGCGGTGCGGCTGTCGAGCAGCGCTTCCTCAGTCAGCGTGCCCGCCGTCACCACGCGGATGATCGCGCGGGAGACCAGCGCCTTCGATCCGGCGCGTTTCTTGGCCTCCTCAGGCGTCTCGGTCTGGTTGGCGATGGCGACGCGGTGGCCGGCCTTGATCAGCCGGGCGAGATAGGCCTCCATCGCGTGCACCGGCACGCCGCACATCGGGATCTTGTCGCCTTCATGCTCGCCGCGCGAGGTGAGCGCGATGTCGAGTACCGCGCTCGCCGTCTTAGCATCCTCGAAGAACAGCTCGAAGAAGTCGCCCATGCGGTAGAAGAGCAGGCAATCCCCCGCCTCTTCCTTGAGCGCGAGATACTGGGCCATCATCGGGGTAGGGGCGGCAGAGGACATCGGCCCTCGCTACCGGAAGCGCGGGGGGCGGCACAAGCCACGGCCATGGGGTGACGCTGGTGGAAACTGGGGATAAGGCGCGGGGCCATGACCTTCTTTTCCGCGCAGACGGGCAAGGCAGCGGTGCTGCGCTGGCACTGGATCCTGCTGCTGTCGCTGCTGTCGATCCTGCCCTTCCTGTTCGTGCGGGTGCCGCCGCTGGTCGACGTGCCCGGGCATATCGGGCGGTTCGCGGTGCAGCTGGCCCCGGCGGAGAACATCCTCCACCGCTATTTCGTCTTCACGTGGCGGCCGACGCTCAACCTGGGGGCGGACCTGATCGTCCAGGCGCTGCACCCGCTGCTGGGGCCCGTGGCGGCGATGTGGCTGGTCTGCGCGGCGGTGCCGGCGCTGACCGTGCTGGGGCTGCTGGCGGTAACCCGGCGGCTGAACCCGGGCGGGGCGGCGGCGCTGCCGTTCGCGCTGCTGTTCGTCTACAACGACTCGTTCCTGTGGGGCTTCGTCAACTATGCCTTGAGCGCGGCGCTGTCGCTGTGCAGCTGGGCGCTGTGGATGGCGCTGGCGCGGCGGCCGGCGGTGCGGGCACTGGTCTTCGCACTGTTCGCCCCCGCGCTGTTTCTGGGGCACGGGGAAGGCGGCGCGCTGCTGCTGCTCTGGGTCGCGGCCTGGGAGGCAGAACGCATCGGCCGCTGGTGGCAGCCGCGCGGTCTCGCTGCGCTCGCCGCCAGACTCTGGCCGTTCCTGTTCGTCGCGGTGCCAGTGTTGCTGTCGGCGGGTGGGGAGAAGGGGGGCAAGACCGTCTGGGATTTCCCCGGCAAGATCGATGCGCTGTTCAACATGCTGCGCGACCAGAACATGGCGTTCGACCTGGCGAGCCTGGGAGCAGCCTTCGCGGTGCTGCTGTTCGGGTGGCTGCGCGGCGCGCGATTGGCGTGCGGCGGCAGGCTGGCGGTCTGGGCCAGCTTCGCCCTGTTCCTGGCGGCGCCCTACCAGCTTTCGGGCACGGCCAATGTCGATGCGCGGCTGATCGCACCCGCCATGATGCTGGCGCTGGCGTTCCAGAACTGGAGCGGCGTGCACCGTCGCCCACGCGCCTGGGTCGCGGCGGCGGGGGTACTGCTGCTGATGCTGCGCTTCGGCGTCACCACGGCGAGCTTCGTCGGCTACGGCCAGCGCTATCAGCGCGAGCTGCAGGCGCTTGACCATCTCGCGCGCGGGAGCCGGGTGCTGAACCTCACCTTGGCCGATTGCGGTGCGCGCGCGTGGCGCAATCCGCGGACCACCCACCTCGCCAATCTCGTCACGCTCGAGCGCGATGCCTGGGTCAACGCGCATTGGGCGGTGAAGTCGGTCCATCTGCTGGAATCCCGGTTGGCGCCCCCGGGCTTCACCACCGATCCATCGCAACTCGTCTCGCCCGCCGATTGCGTCGGCACCACCGGGGCGGGCCGCGGCCGCCATACCATCGCGCAGGTGCTGCCGACGCTGCCGCTGGAGCGGATCGACTATCTCTGGCTGATCGATGTGCAGCTGCCGCCGGGGCGCGCAGACCCGCGCCTGACGCTCGTCTGGCATGCCGGAAAGAGCGCAATCTACGTGGTTCGTCCCGAGCCTCGGACGTAGGGGAAACCACGGAAGTCGCCTTCTGTGGTTTGCATTCGCCGGCCCGGGCTGCTTTAGGGGCGCAAACAGCCAACGAAGTTAGGAGCCGAGCGGATGGCCGAAGAGAGCAACGTCCAGTTTTCCGATCGGGAGGCGCTGCGCTACCACGCCGAGGGCCGCCCCGGTAAGATCGAGATCGTCGCCTCCAAGCCGATGGCGACCCAGCGCGACCTGGCGCTTGCCTATTCGCCCGGTGTCGCCGTGCCGGTGCTGGCGATCGCCGAGAACCCGGCCACCGCCTATGATTACACCGCCAAGGGCAACCTTGTTGCCGTGATCTCCAATGGTACCGCTATCCTGGGCCTCGGCAATCTCGGCGCGCTGGCTTCCAAGCCGGTGATGGAAGGCAAGGCGGTGTTGTTCAAGCGCTTCGCCGATGTCGACTCGATCGATCTCGAGCTGAAGACCGAGGATGTCGATCGCTTCATCGACGCAGTCGAGCTGATGGAGCCGAGCTTCGGCGGCATCAACCTGGAGGATATCAAGTCCCCCGAATGCTTCGTGATCGAGCAGACCCTGCGCGAGCGCATGAACATTCCCGTCTTCCATGACGACCAGCACGGCACTGCGATCATCGCCGCCGCCGGCATCATCAACGCGCTGTACCTCACCGGCCGCGACCTCAAGACGACCAAGATCGTCGTCAACGGCGCCGGCGCCGCCGCGATCGCCTGCACCGAGCTGATCAAGGCGATGGGCCTGCCGCAGGACAATCTGCTGATGTGCGATCGCACCGGCGTGATCTATCAGGGTCGCGAAGGCGTGAACCAGTGGCAGTCCGCCCACGCCGCCAAGACCGACCGGCGCACGCTGGCCGAGGCGCTGGATGGTGCCGACGTGTTCCTTGGCCTCTCCGCCGCCAATGCGTTGCCGGCCGAGTTGCTCGAGAAGATGGCGCCGAAGCCGATCATCTTCGCGATGGCCAACCCGGATCCCGAGATCACGCCGCCCGAGGCCAAGCGGGTGCGGCCGGACGTGATCATCGCCACCGGCCGTTCGGACTATCCGAACCAGGTGAACAACGTGCTCTGCTTCCCGTTCATCTTCCGCGGCGCGCTCGACGTGCGCGCGACGGGGATCAACGATGCGATGAAGGTCGCTGCCGCGCGCGCGCTGGCCGAGCTCGCCCGCCAGCAGGTGCCCGAGGAAGTCGCGACCGCCTACGGCACCTCGCACAGCTTCGGCCCCGACTACATCATCCCGACCCCGTTCGATCCGCGTCTGATCGAGATCATTCCGGCGGCAGTGGCGCAGGCGGCGATGGATTCGGGCGTGGCGACGCGGCCGATCATCGACATGACCGCCTATCGCCAACAGCTGCGCGCGCGGATGAACCCGACCACGTCGGTGCTCAGCATGGCCTATGAGGGCGCGCGTGCCAAACCCAAGCGGGTCATCTTCGCCGAGGGCGAGGAAGAAGTGGTGCTGCGCGCCGCGATCGCCTTCCAGGAAGGCGGCTATGGCACGCCCGTGCTGGTCGGCCGCGAGTCGGTGCTCGATCAGCTCCGCGCGCTCGGCGCCAATCCCGACCATTTCGAACTGCACAACAGCGTCAACTCGCCGCTTGTCGAGGAGATGGTGGAGACGCTGTACAAGCGCCTCCAGCGGCGCGGCTATCTGCACCGCGACTGCGAGCGGATGGTCAACCGCGACCGCAACATCTTCGGCTCGCTGCTGCTCCGCCTCGGCCATGCCGATGCGATGATCACCGGTGTCACCCGCACCTATGCGGAGACGATGCGCCAAGTGCGGCGCGTGATCGATCCGGTCGACGGCCGCACGCCCTTCGGCATCCACGTGCTGGTCGGCCAGTCGCACACCGTCTTCATCGCCGACACGACGGTGAGCGAGCGTCCGAGCGCCGACGAATTGGCCGACATCGCCGAGCGCACCGTGCAGGTTGCCCGCCGCATGGGACACGAGCCGCGCGTCGCGCTGCTCAGCTACTCGACCTTCGGCAATCCCGAGGGCAAGTGGATCGACAATATCCGCGACGCGGTGAAGGTCCTCGACGCCCGCGGCGTGACGTTCGAATATGAAGGCGACATGGCGCCCGACGTGGCGCTCAACCCGAAGCTGCTCGCCAACTATCCGTTCGCGCGCCTTTCGGGCCCTGCCAACATCCTGATCATGCCGGGCCTGCAGTCGGCCAACATCTCGGCCAAGCTGCTTCGCGAGCTGGGCGGCGACTCCACCATCGGCCCGATGCTGATCGGCATGGAGCAATCGGTACAGATCGCGCCGATGACCTCCACTGCCAGCGAGTTGGTGACGCTGGCGGTGCTCGCCGCGGGCGACATCGCGCGCTGACGTTCAGGCGGGCATCGGCGGATCAGCCGTCGATGCTCGCCCCAAGCGACGCGTTGACCAGACCGCCGTCGACCGTGACGGTTTCCCCGACCAGATAATCCCCCGCCCGGCTGGCCAGGAAGATCGCCGCGCCCGCCATGTCCTCGGCGACGCCGATGCGCTTGGCGGGTATCGCCTGCGCCACGGTGCCGCCATGGTCGCGCGCAGCCTTGTTCATGTCGCTGGGAAAGGCGCCGGGGGCGATCGAGGTAACGTGGATCTGGTCGCGCACCAGCCGTGCGGCCATGCGACGGGTCAGGTGGATCAGCGCCGCCTTGGAGGCCTGATAGCTGTAGGTCTCCCACGCATTGAGCCGCTGGCCGTCGATCGAGGTGATGTTGATCACCTTGGCCGGGTGGTTGGCGGAAGCGCCTGCCTTGAGCAGGTCGTGCAGCGCTTGCGTCAGAAAGAAGGGGGACTTCACGTTGAGGTCCATCACCTTGTCCCAGCCCTTTTCGGGAAAGCGCTCGAACGGCTCGCCCCAGGCCGCGCCGGCATTGTTGACGAGGATGTCGAGGCGCTGCTCGCGTGCGGCGAGGTCGGCGGCGAGGGCGCGGCAGCCCTCGACGGTGGAGACGTCATGCGGCAGCGGGATGGCATCCGGCCCCAGCGCGGCGGCGGTGGCTTCGCAGGCCTCGGCCCGCCGCGACGACACATAGACTTTCGCGCCCGAGGCGACGAAGCCTTCGGCGATCATCCGCCCAATTCCGCGCGACCCGCCAGTCACCAGTGCCACCCGGCCGTCGAGGCGAAACAGCGAAGCTACGTCCATGCCAAACTCCCTCTCCCCATCGGGGAGAGGGCCGGGGAGAGGGGCAGTCTCTCCAATCCGGCCCCGTGGTTCGTGTTGCAGACTGCCCCTTCCCGTACCCCTCCCCGGTGGGGAGAGGGCTTCGACTATCCACCCCGCTTCAGCGTCTCGCGGGCGATGATCAGTTGCTGGATCTGGCTGGTGCCCTCATAGATCCGGAACAGCCGCACATCGCGATACAGCCGCTCGATCCCGTAATCGGCGATATAGCCGGCGCCCCCGAAGATTTGCACCGCGCGATCAGCGACGCGGCCGACCATCTCGCTGGCGAAATACTTGGCCGCTGCCGCTTCCATCGTGGTGTTGCTGCCTGCATCCTTGGCTGCGGCGGTCTCCAGCACCAGCGCCCGGGCGGCGAGCGTCTCGGTCTTCGAATCCGCCAGCATCGCCTGGATCAGCTGGTGCTCGGCGATCGGCTTGCCGAACTGCTTGCGCTCGCTGGCATAGGTGACGCAGTCGGCGATCAGCCGCTCGGCCACGCCGACGCACACCGCGGCGATGTGCAATCTTCCCCGGTCCAGCACCTGCATCGCGATGCGGAAGCCTTCACCCTCTGCGCCGAGGCGGTTCTCGACTGGCACCGGCACGTCTTCGAAGGTCACATCCGCGACCCGCGCGCCCTTCTGCCCCATCTTCTTCTCGGGCTCGCCGATCGAGACGCCGGGCAAGTCGCGCGGTACGAGGAAGGCGGAGACGCCGCGGCCGCCGGTTTCCTCGCCGGTCCGCGCCATCACCGTGAACAACTGCGCCTTGTCGGCATTGGTGATGTAGCGCTTGGTGCCGCTCAGCCGGTACAGATTGCCGTCGCGCACGGCGCGGGTCTTCACCGATCCCGAATCTGATCCGACATCCGGCTCGGTCAGGGCGAAACTGGTGACGATGTCGCCACGGGCGATCTTCGGCAGCCAGTGCGCCTTCTGCTCCGGCGTGCCGGCGATCACCAGGCCCTGGCTGCCGATGCCGACATTGGTGCCGAAGGCCGAGCGAAACGCCGGCGTGGTGCGCCCCAGCTCGATCGCCACCCGCGCTTCCTCGGCCATGGTGAGGCCCAGTCCGCCATGCTCCTCGGCGATCGACAGCCCGAACAGGCCGAGCGTCTTCATCTCCTCGACGATCGCGTCGGGGATCGCATCGGCCGCTTCCACTTCGGCCTCCAGCGGGCGAAGCCGCTCGGCAACGAAGCGGCGGACCGTGTCGATCAGCGCGTCGAACAGCTCGGGTTCGAGGGCCATGGCCATCCTCTCGGTTCTAATTGCCGGCAGGTATAACGGCTGAATGGCGAGCTGCAAGCCGTACCCGATCTTCCAAAGTGTTTCGTTTGCCGGGGTGCCCTGGCACCTGTATCGGAGAGCGCGGGGGACATAGTGGAGAACAGATTGATGGCCGGTCGCACCGCCGAGACTCCGCCCGTACCGCCAAGCCGGCGCGTGGCGACGCCGACGATGCTCGCCTATGGCTTCGGCGCCGCGGCGTACGGCGTGAAGGACTTCTGCTTCGTCACCTTCCTGCTGCTGTTCTACAATCAGGTGGTGGGGCTGCCCGCCGCGCAGGTCGGCTTTGTGATCATGTGCGCGCTGCTGTTCGACGCGTTCGTGGACCCGGCAATCGGCATGCTCTCGGACCGGACCCGCAGCCGCTGGGGCCGTCGCCATCCTTGGATGTATGCGGCGTGGCTGCCGATCGCAGTGGGATGGCTGTTCCTGTGGAATCCGCCTGCCTGGAGCCAGCACGCGCTGCTCGGCTGGCTGTTCGTCTCCGCCGTGGTGGTGCGCACCGCCGTCTCCGCCTTCGAGGTGCCGTCGCAGGCGCTCAGTCCCGAGCTCTCCTCCGACTATGAGGAGCGCACGCGGATCATGGCGTACCGCTTCCTGTTCGGCTGGGGCGGGGGCATGGCGATGCTGATGCTCTCCTATGGCTGGTTCCTCGCCGAGCGCGTCGGCCAGCCGCACGGGCAGTTCGATCGCGCGGGCTACCCGGGCTTCGCCATCGGCGGGGCGGCGCTGATGGTGGTGGCGATCCTCAGCTCCGCGCTGGGCACCCACCGCGAGATCAAGAACCTGCCGCCGGTGGAGATCGCGCCCCAGCCGCTCCGCCAGAGCATCGCCGAGCTGTTCGCCACGCTGCGCAACCCGGCCTTTCTGGTGCTGATGACGGCGGCGCTTTCCTATTTCGTGGCGCAGGGCATCAGCTTCTCGATGTCCAACTATCTCTATGCCCATGTCTGGCGCTTCGGGAACCTCGCCTTCCAGCTGCTCGGCGCGACGTTGTTCCTGGGCGTCGTCCTCGCCTTCCTGATCGCGCCGCGGCTCGCCCGGCGGATGGGCAAACCGCAGGCGGCGACGATGGCGATGGTGTTCGCCGTGCTCCTGCTCGTCGCCCCCTATGTCCTCCGCCTCGTCGGGCTGTTCCCGGCGCCGGGGGACCCGCTGCTGCTGCCGGTGCTGTTCACCATCTTCACCGTCAACGCGACCTTCGCGGTCTCCTCCACCATGCTCGGCGCCTCGATGCTGGCCGACGTGGTCGAACATTCCGAGGTGACGACCGGCCGCCGCTCCGAGGGCGTGTTCTTCGCCGGCTTCTTCTTCGTCCAGAAATGCTCGAGCGGGCTCGGCATCTTCGTTACCGGGCTGATCCTCACCTTCTCCGGCTTCCCCGACGGGGCCAAGCCCGGCACCGTGCCCGAGGCGGTGATCGACCGGTTCACGCTGATCTTCTGCGCCGTCTACCTGCTGCTCGGCGCGATCGCCGCGTTCTTCTACCGGCGCTTTCCCTTCGGCAAGGCGGAGCATGCCGCCCGGCTGGCGCAGCTCGGCGCACGGGCCGAGTGACACGGGAAATGCCCGCCAGGTCCTCGACCCGGCGGGCATCCTTTCCTCCCCAGGAAAGACGTCAGGCCACGCGGCCCAAGCGGTGGTAGAGGTTGGAGAACTTCACCGATTCCGGCTTGTCCTTCACCGCCTGCAGATGGGCCCCGACGGCCTCGCGGAGCAGGCGGAAATCCTCGGTGGAGAAGACGGCGCGGCTGCGCTGCGGTTCGTTCGACATGACATGCTCTCCTTTACGCTGCTTCGCTGGTGAACTGGGCGGCTTCGGTGCTCTCGGCGAGCGCGGTGGTGGAGCTGGTGCCCCCCGCTACGGTCTGGGCAATGGCGTCGAAATAGCCGGTGCCGACCTCGCGCTGGTGGCGCGTCGCGGTATAGCCCTCGGCCTCCGCCGCGAACTCGGCCTGTTGCAGCTCCGAATAGGCCGCCATGCCGCGATCCCGATAGCCGCGCGCCAGCTCGTACATGCCGTAGTTGAGGCTGTGGAAGCCGGCGAGGGTGACGAACTGGAACTTGTACCCCATCGCCCCGATCTCGCGCTGGAAGCGGGCGATGTCGTCCTTGTCCAGGTTCTTCTCCCAGTTGAAGCTGGGCGAGCAGTTATAGGCCAGCATCTTGTTCGGATGCGCCTTCTTGATCGCCTCGGCGAAGCGGCGGGCGTCGTCGAGATTGGGCTTCGACGTCTCCCACCAGAGCAGGTCGGCATGCGGCGCAAAGGCAAGCCCGCGCTGGATGCAATGGTCGACGCCGGTGCCTTCCTTCAGCCGGAAGAACCCTTCGGGGGTCCGCTCACCGGTGAGGAACGGGTGGTCGCGCTCGTCGACGTCCGAGGTGATCAGCTTGGCCGATTCCGCATCGGTGCGGGCACAGATCACCGTGGGTACGCCGCATACATCCGCCGCCAGCCGCGCCGCATCGAGATTGCGGATATGCGCCTGGGTGGGGATCAGCACCTTGCCGCCCAAGTGGCCGCACTTCTTCTCGCTGGCGAGCTGGTCCTCGTAATGCACGCCCGCCGCACCCGCCGCGATGTACGACTTCATGATCTCGAAGCAGTTGAGCGGCCCGCCGAAGCCCGCCTCCGCGTCCGCCACGATCGGCGCGAACCAGTCGCGCGTCGCGCCGCCTTCCATATGCTCGATCTGGTCGGCGCGCTGGAGCGTCGCGTTGATCCGCTTCGCCAGCTCCGGCCCGGCATTGGCCGGGTAGAGCGACTGATCGGGGTACATCTGCCCGGCGGTGTTGGCATCCGCCGCGACCTGCCAGCCCGACAGATAGATCGCCTTCAGCCCGGCGCGGACCATCTGCATCGCCTGGTTGCCCGACAAGGCGCCCAGCGCATGGACATAGTCCTCGGTGCGCAGCAGCTCCCACAGCTTGAGCGCGCCGCGGCGGGCCAGCGTGTGCTCCACCGGCAGCGAGCCGCGCAGCTTTGCGACATCTTGCGCCGTGTAGGGGCGCTTGATGCCCTCGAACCGCCCGGCGGGGGCGGGGACCAGATCCTCGAAACCAAGCGACTGGGACATTGTGAATTCCTTGACTGACTGCCTGAACCTTGTGTGGATAGGTTTAGAAAGTTTAGGCTCGTGCGGAATTCAACTTCGTCTTCGCACAGCGTGGGGGTGTGTGGTAGGTTGCGGGACTCCCTTGTTGCGGTGTAAAGTATTTACAAACCTGATGGTGGTGCGTGGGCCGGAACGTATCAAGAACTTCTAGTGTAGGACAGCGGCAAATTCCTCCCCGGCACGGGGAGGGGGGCCGCGCCGCGCCAGCGGCGTGGTGGAGGGGCCGCCGCGCTTAGCGGCGGTGCGGGTGCGGGCGCGGGACCACCGCGCCTGCGGCGCGGCCCCTCCACCCCCGCCTTCGGCGGCGGTCCCCCTCCCCGTTCCGGGGAGGAATGTAGAAGGAGCAGGACACGACCATGGCCGAACGCAAACTCTTCGCCGGGCACGCCATCCGGCGGCTCCGCTTCGAGATCGGCGTCACCCAGGCGGCGATGGCGGAGGCGCTGGAGATTTCGGCCAGCTATCTCAACCTGGTCGAGCGCAACCAGCGGCCGGTCTCCGCCTCGCTGATGCTCAAGCTGGCGGAGACCTATGACTTCGATCCCCGCCGCCTCACCGCGGCCGAGCCCGGCGGCGGGGCCGAGGCGCTGCGGCGGCGGCTGGCCGATCCGCTGTTCGCCGACATCCCCGTCGATCGCCACCAGCTGGGCGAATGGCTGGCCGCCGCCCCCGACGGCGCCGAGGCCTTTGCCCGCGCCTATGACCGGATGGGCGGCAGCGCCGCGCCCGCCCCAGGCGGCGCCGACCCCGGCCAGCAGGTCCGCCGCGCGATCGAGCGCTGGCGCAACCATTTCGCCGATCTCGACGCCGCCGCCGAGGCGCTGGCCGACGAACTGCGCATGGCCGGCGAGCCGTACGGCGCGATGGCCGATCGGCTGCGGGTGAAACACCAGCTTGCCGTGCGCATCCTGCCCGCCGAGGTGATGGTCGATACCCTCAAGCGGCTGGACCTGCATGCGCGGCAATTGCAGCTTTCCGAGGCGCTCGATCCCAGCGCGCGCGCCTTTGCGCTGGCCGAGCAGCTAGCGGTGGAGGCGCGCGACGAGATCGAGGCGCTGGTCCGCGGCGCCGAGCTCGACCGGGTGGCCGCGCGGCTGTTCCGCCGCCACCTCACCGCCTATTTCGCCGCCGCGGTGATGATGCCCTATGCCCGCTTCCTGCGCGCGTGCGAGGCCAGCGGCTATGACCTGGAGCTGCTCCAGCGGCGCTTCGGCGCGAGCCTCTCCCAGGTCGCGCACCGGCTGACGACGCTGCAGCGGGTGGGCGCGCGGGGCCTTGCCTTCTTCCTGATGCGGTTCGATCGCGCCGGGCAGGTATCGAAACGCTATGCCGGCGCCAGCGGATCGGCGCTGGTCGAGGCGGCGGTGCCGTGCCCCTTGTGGAACGCCTATGACGGTTTCGCGCGGACCGACGAGACGGCGGTGCAGCTCGTCGAGCTGGAGGACGGCGCGCGCGCCTTCACCATCGCGCGCTGCGTGCATCCGCATGGCGGCGTGGCGGGCGGGGTGCGCCCGCGCTTCGTGATCGCGCTGGGCCTGCCGGCGGCGGAGGCGGGGACGCTGGCGGCGGCGCGCGGGGTGGACCTGGCGGGGCGGGCCGCGCCGATCGGGCTGGGGTGCCGGGCGTGTACGCGGCCTGCGTGTCCGCAGCGCTCGGCGGCGCCTGCGGGGCGAGCAGCGGCGGGTAGCGAGCGGGAGCGCGGGGTTACGGCGTTTGGGTTTGCGGGGGATTGAGAGATGATCGAGGACTTGCTCCCCAGCGATCTCTCTAATAGCGTGATCAACGGAAGGATTAAAATGTCAACAAACTTGATTAGTAGCTTTCGGGAAGCACAATCCAAGTTGGTGGTTCAAACGGCTGATTTGCCGCTCGGCACTTTGGCCGACATGGTTCGATCCGACGGGATCGATCTGCAGCCAGGATTTCAAAGAAGAGAACGGTGGTCTGCTGACAAGCAGTCTGCTCTCATTGAGTCTTTTTTGCTCAATGTTCCGGTACCGCCGGTCTATCTCTCTGAAGAAGATAACGGAACTTACACAGCTATCGACGGGAAGCAGAGGCTAAGGGCAATATCTGATTTCATGCACAATTCATTCGCGCTCAAAAATCTCGAGCGAATTGAAGAGGCTGAAGGCATGAAATTTATTGACCTACCCGATGAGATTAAAAACGCCCTAAGGCTTCGTCCGTTCTTGAGGGTGGTGACTCTTCTAAAGCAGACCGACCCAGCGCTTAAATATGAAGTGTTCTTGCGCCTCAATCGTGGCGGCGAGGCACTAAACGCTCAGGAAATACGAAACGTTGCTTTCCGGGGCCCCTTGAACGATGAGATATATCAATTAGCTAAAAATGATTTTCTTTGTGAACAACTAAAAATAAGTAACGTGAAGGCGGCTGCCTATAGAGATATGACGGATGCCGAATATGTTCTGAGATTCTTGGCACTCTATCGGTCTATTGATAATTTCAGTGGCAGCTTAGTCCGCGAAATGGACCACTTTATGAATGTTCGGAGAGTGCCATCACAGCTTGAGCTAATTGAAGTCCGGGAGCTATTTAACAGCACGATTGACCGCGTCCGTGCGATTTGGGGTAACTTTGCCTTCAAACGTCCGGAAGGAAATGGCTGGCGAGATCAGGCTCTCGCTGGGATGTACGATGCTCAAATGATCGCTGCAGCTAGCATAACTGAACCACAGTTTTTCAGAGCTAGGGCTGAGTCTGCCAAGGTTATCAATATGACCAAGGATCTGTTCAAGGACGACGAATTTGAAAAATCAGTCCGAAGTGGTACTAACACGCCGGCAAGAATTAGATATCGCGTAAAAGAGGTAAAAAAAATACTTGTCGGAGTTTAATGGTGCCGGAGGCTGCGGAACTATTTTATAGCAGTGTAAGCCAGATGCGTGCGCTTGCGAAGGAGCCACTTCTTATAGATGTGCTTCCAACTCATGATCCGCATAATATACGAGCAAGAATTCTAAGACATGGCCTGACAGTTTCTGCGTTTTCTTCGCTAGAAAAATATCTGGCGAGCCGTTTTGAGTCGGTGGTATCAGATCTGCCGCAATGTGGTTTAAGCTTTGCGGATTTTGATAGTAAGCTAAAGAAATTGCTTTCAGTCGATGCGGTGATCGGTCTCGCAACGAAAATCTCCCTTAGGGATAATTCAGAACAGCAAGCCTTCACAGAGGAGAAGTTAGGGCAGTTATCTCGATACGCAGAAAATCCCGCAAATTACACCGCGCTTGGATTTAGCCCTCGAGGGTCAAATGTAGCGGAATCGGACGTATCGAAGTTTCTTTCTGCTTTCGGTGTAGAAAATCCGTGGAATAAACTCGGAAGCATTGCGCAAATGATTGGCGCAAGTAGAATAAATCTCCGCGATGACTTTTTGGGAGTATCAAAGGCGAGGCACCGCTCTGCGCATAATCCTGATAGTAATGTTGCGACCTCCGATCTTGAAACGCACCTAGAGAACGTGGTGATCATTGCCGTGTCTGTAGATATTTTGGCAGTCGCCATAAAGAAGGCTATGCGGCAACTGCCAAGAATATCGGAATTAAAGGTTAGAATGACAGCTTGGCCGCATAGGGTTCGATTTGTCGATGAGGAATTCGCGGGTACTTGGGTTGAAAGGGCCGAGAGCACATCGCAGGTAATCAAGCGTTACCTGTCGCAAACCGATGCAATTGAAGTGGCTAGAAGCCGCAAAAAAGTTGACATCGTTATCGTCCGAGATACCGCAAAAATACCAATTCGAGCAGCGTGAAGTGGCGGAGGGTTACCCCTCCACCCCCAACTGCCAAAGCACGAACGCCATCTCGTCGGCGTACTCGCGCAAACTCTCCCACCGCCCGGACTTGCCGCCATGGCCGGCGCCCATATTGGTCTTGAGCAGCAGGATATTGTCGTCGGTCTTGGTCGCGCGCAGGCGGGCGGCCCATTTGGCGGGCTCCCAATAGGTCACGCGCGGGTCGTTGAGGCCGCCCGAGATCAGCATCGGCGGATAGGCCTGTGCCCGCACATTGTCGTACGGGCTGTAGCTGCGGATGAGCTCGAATGCCGCCTTGTCCTCGATCGGGTTGCCCCATTCGGGCCACTCGCCGGGGGTGAGCGGCAGGCTCTCGTCGAGCATGGTGTTGAGCACGTCGACGAACGGCACGTCGGCGATCACCGCGCCCCACAGTTCGGGATCCGAATTGACCACCGCGCCCATCAGCTCGCCGCCCGCCGATCGGCCGGCGATGGCGATCTTGCCCGGCGCGGTATAGCCGAGCGCGATCAGCCCCTTCGCCACGTCGACGAAATCGTGGAAGGTGTTGGTGCGCTTCTCCAGCTTGCCCTCGTGATACCAGTGCTGGCCGAGATCGTCGCCGCCGCGGATATGGGCGATGGCGAAGGCCATGCCGCGATCGAGGAATGACATGCGGCTGGTCGAGAAGCCCGGCGGGATGGCGTGGCCATAGGCGCCGTAGGCATAGAGATAGAGCTTGCCGGTGCCGTCGCGCGGGAAGTCCTGCGGGTAGACGATCGAGACGGGGACGGCGGTGCCGTCGCGCGCGGTGATGGTCAGGCGCTCGGTGCGATACTTGCTGCCGTCATAGCCGCTGGGGATCTCCTGGACCTTCAGCGTCTCCAGCGCGCCCGTCGCGACGTCGTAATCCTGGACGGTGCCGGGGGTGACCATCGATTCATAGCCGAGGCGCAGCTTGGTGACGGCGTACTCCGGGTTGTCGCCCAGGCCCGCGACATAGCTCGCCTCGGGGAAGTTGAGGCGCGTCGGGGGCACGCTCGCGTCGTAGCGGTGCAGCTCGATCTGGTCGAGCCCGTCCTCGCGGCCCTCGACGATGAAGAAATCGGCGAAGCAGCTGACGCCGGTCATGTAGAAATGGCGCGAGGGGGCGATGCGCTCGGTCCATTCGCCGGGGGCGGTGATGGGTGCGGTGACGAGGCGCCAGTTGGTGTCGGTATCGTTGGTGTGGATGAACAGCGTGCCGTCATGCTCGTCCACGTCATATTCGCGGCCCGGCTGGCGCGGGGCGACGCAGATCGGCGTGGCAGCGGGGTTGTCGGCGGGGAGCAGCCAGACTTCGCTGGTCACATGGTCGCCGGTGGCGATGGTCAGCCATTTGCGCGACGAGGTCTCGCCGACGGCGACGCGGTAGCCTTCGTCCTTCTCGCGGAACAGCTCGATGTCGTTTTCGACCGGCTCGCCCAGCTTGTGCCAGCGGGCATTGTCGGTGCGCCAATTCTCGTTGGCGAGGCCGTAGAGGAAGCCCTTGGAGTCCGCGGTCCAGACGATCTCGGAGAGCATGCCCGAGATGGTGTCGGGGAGGAGTTCGCCGGTGGCGAGGTCCTTGATGCGGACTTCGAACCGCTCCGAGCCGTTGTCGTCATAGGCATAGGCGAGCAGGCGGCCGTCGGGGCTGACCGAGATTTCGCCGAGACGGAAATATTCCTTGCCGGCGGCGAGCGGGGTCTCGTCGAGGATTAGCTGGTCGTCGCCGCCTGCGACGGGCTTGCGCCACCAGCGGGCATATTCGGCGCCGACCTCGTGATCGGTCCAGTAGAGCCAGTCGCCGTCCTTCTGGGGGACGCTGGATTCGTCTTCCTTGATGCGGCCGCGCATCTCCTGGAACAGCGTCTCGGCGAGCGGCTTGTGGGGCGCCATGATCGCGTCGAAATAGGCGTTCTCGGCCTCGAGATAGGCGAGTACGTCCTTGTCGGTGACGTCGGGGTAGCCGGGGTCGCGCAGCCAGGCCCAGGGGTCTTCGATGGTGATGCCGTGGTGGGAGACGCTGTGCGGGCGGGTCGCGGCGACGGGCGGCGTGGGGTTTTCGCTCATGCCCATGTTGTAGGAAGTCGTGGGGGTTGGGCAAGTCCCCTGGGGGTGCGTTCTGGCGGGTCACCCTCACCCTTCCCACCGCCTGCGGCGGCGGGCCCCTTCCCTCTCCCTTGGAAGGGAGAGGGAGTGAGGCGGCCTTCCCTCTCCCTTCCAAGGGAGAGGGAGGGAGGCGCGGAGCGCCGGAAGGGTGAGGGTGATCGGCCCTAGGTTACGCCCGCGTGCCGGTGATCGGGAAGCTGCCGAACGCGCCCGCGGTGACGGTGCCGTCGAGGCTGTCGCCGTTGACGGTCGCTTCGCAGGTGAGCGTCATCGGCATCGGCACCGAGATGTCGAGCGACCAGCTCAGCGTGTCGCCATTGACCTTGCCGTCCTTGATCTCGGTCTGGCCCATCGCGCCGTTGAAGCTGCCGGTGAACGTATCGCCGTTGCTGGTGACGGTGAGGGTCGCTTCCTGGTCGCCCAGCGGCGACTTGGTCACGGTGTTCCAGCTGCCATCCACATTTGCCATCTTGGGACTCTCCTTTGCGTAATTACTTGGTTGCCGGCGGGGCCTTCCCCGCCAGCGACGCTGCGCTGATCACCTCGACAGGCAGGCCGAGGCTGTCAAGCTGCGGGCGGACCTTGGCGGCGTCGCCCACCACCACCCAAACGAAGCGATCGACGTCCAGTGCCCCGCGTGCCGCAGCGTCAAGCTGGGGCGCGGTGAGCGCGCGATATTTTTGCGCGATGCTGTCGTAATAATCGTCCGGGCGGTGGCGGATGTCGTTCTGCTGCATCGCGCCCAGCACCGCCCCCGCAGTTTCGAATCGCCCGGCCAGCTCGCGGGTGGCGCCGTTGACCTCGCGGGTGAGCTCGGCGGGCGTGACGCCCTTGGTGGTCAGGAAATCGCGGACCTGCTGGCGGATCGCCTGGATCGAGTCGCCGGTACGGTCCGCCTGCACGGGGGCTTCGATCGCATAGGGCACTGCATGTTCGAGCCAGTTGAAGCCGCCGCCCGCGCCGTAAGACCAGTGCTTGTTCTCGCGCAGCTCCATGTTGATGCGCGACAGGAAGCCGCCGCCCAGCACCTGGTTGGCGGTGATCGCGACGAGCAGATCGCCGGTGGGATCGAGCGGCGTCATGGCCCCGGCCTGGATCAGCGACTGGGGCGATGCGGCCCGGTCGACCAGCACGATGCGGGCGCCGGTCGGCTGGGGTTTGCCGGCGAACGCCTTGACGCCCGCGGCGCCCTCGCCCTTCCAGTCGCCGAAGCGAGCCTCCAGTGCCGCCTTGACCTGCGCCAGCGGCAGGTCGCTGACCACGAAGAGCTTGGCCTTGTCCGGCCGGATCCAGGCGCGGTGGAAGGCGAACAGATCGTCGCGCGACAATTTGGCGACCGCGGCGGGATCGCCCGAGCCGTTGCCGAGCTTGGCATAGGGATAGGCGCTGCCATAGAGCAGCCCCGGCAGCACGCGATTGGCGAGGCCGCTGGGATCGCTCAGCTCGAACTGGATGCCGGTGAGCGTCGTCGCGCGGATCCGCTCGACTTCGGCGGGGACGAAGGCGGGGTGCCGCACGACATCGGCGAACAGCTCCATCGCGCCGCCCAGATTGGTGCTCGGCAGGGTGAGCGTCAGATAGGTGCGGTCCGCCGAGCTGCCCGCGCCGATATTGGCGCCCAGTCGCTCCTCGGCCTCGGCGATCGCGATCGAATCGCGACGGGTGGTGCCTTCCTCGAGCAGCGACAGCGTCAGGTTCTGGGTGCCCGCCTTGCCGTCCGGATCGGCGGTGATGCCGGCGTCGAAGCTCAGCGACACCTGGGTGATCGGCACCGCGCGCTGCTGCGCATAGATCACCTCCATGCCGTTCGACAGCCGCGTGCGGGTCACGTCGGGAAAACGGATGTCGCGCACCGGGCCGACATCGGGCAGGGGCCCGCGCGTACCCTTGAGGATCGCCGCCTCGGCGGCCGGGGTGGCGGGCGGGACGGGCGCCGATTCCTGATAGGTCTCGCGCGCGCCGGGCTCGACGCGGATGGTCAGCGCCGGGCGCGTCAGCCATTTGGCGGCGGCGGCGCGCGCCTTGGCGGGCGTCATCGCCGCGAGTTCGCCTAGACGCTTGCGGAAGAAGCCGGGATCGTTGGAATAGAGCGCGCCCTCGGCCAGCGTCGCGGCCTGCGCCCGCGCCGATTCCAGCCCGGCGATCGTGCTGGCGACGTTGCTGGTGGCGACGCGCTGGACTTCGTCGGCGGTCGGGCCCTTGGCGAGCAGCTCGGCCAGGATCGCGTCGATGCGCTGGTTGACCAGCGCCGGATCGACCCCCGGCTTGAGCACCGCCTGGATCTGGAACATGCCGAGCAGCGCGTTGGGATAGGCGCCGGCCGAGACGTTGACGACCAGCTTCTCCTTGCGGACCAGCGCATTGTCGAGCCGCGAGCTGGCGAGCCCGCCCAGCACCTGCCCGAACACTTCGAGCGCGACCGAATCCGGATCGTTGAGCCCGGGAATCGCCCAGCTGCGCACGATCAGCGCGGCGGGCACGCTGTCCTTGAGCAGGATCGTCTTGGGCGCGGTGCGGACGGGCATCGTCACGCTGGGCGGCGTGCTCTTCGGGCCGCGCGGGATGCTCCCGAAATATTGCTCGACCAGCGGCCGCGCCTCGGCGGCGTCGATGTCGCCGGCGAGAACCAGCACCGCGTTGTTCGGGCCATAATGATCGTGGAACCAGCCCTTCACATCGGCGAGGCTGGCCTTGTCGAGATCGGCCATCGATCCGATCGGCAGATGCCCATAGGGCGTGCCGCCGAACAATTCGGCGAACATCGGATATTTCATCAGGCCATAGGGCTGATTGTCGCCCTGGCGCTTCTCGTTCTGGACGACGCCGCGCTGCTCGTCGAGCACGGCCTGCGTGATCGCCGGGGTGAGCCAGCCCATCCGATCGCTTTCGAGGAACAGCGCGCGGGCGAGCGCGGGCTTGGGCACCGTCTCGAAATAATTGGTGCGATCGAAGCTGGTGGTACCATTGAGATCGGTGGCGCCAACCTGCTTGAGCGGCTCGAAGAAGTCGCCGGGGGCGTTCTGCGAGCCGTTGAACATCAGATGCTCGAACAGATGCGCAAAGCCGGTCTTGCCCGCGGGCTCGAAGGTGGAGCCGACATCATACCACACCGACAGCGCGACGACGGGCGCCTTGCGATCGGTATGGACGATCACGCGCAGGCCGTTGGCGAGGGTGAACTGCTCATAGGGGAGCTTCACCTGGTCAACGAGGGTGGACAGCGGCGCAGGCGCGGTGGCCGAGGGGGCCTGCTGGGCGGAGACGGGCAGGGCAGGCGCGGCGAGCGCGATCAGCGCGGTAGTGCAGAGCAGGCGAATGGACGGCATCGACGCGAATTCCCGGACAAGTGACGCGCGATACCATAGCTGGGTGGGCGAGCCCGGCAAGCGGCGCGGGACGTCGACGTTATTGGACGACCCCGCGGTCTTCGCCGCTGCAACGGCGGACGATATTGCTGGCCGCGGTTTCGGCCGGGAAAGCAAAAGGGACCGGGATGGCGCGCCATCCCGGTCCCCGCAGCCTTTGGCCCCCCAGGGTTGGGGCCTTGGGCGATTAGCGGAACAGCGACGTGATCGTCTGCGGCGCCTGGTTGGCGATCGACAGCGCCTGGACACCAAGCTGCTGCTTGACCTGCAGGGCCTGCAGCTTTGCCGATTCCTTCGCCAGATCGGCGTCGACAAGGTTGCCGATGCCGCCGTCGATCACGTCCGACAGCTTGCTGGTGAAGGTCTGCTGCGCGTCGATCTTGCGCGAGGCGGCACCCAGCGTGCTGAGCGTGGTCTTCAGGTTGTTCTGGGTCGTGGTGAGCGTGTCGACCATCGACTGTGCCGCAGCCTGCGAGTTGATCTGACCGCTCGACGCGACGGTGATCGTCGAGCCGCCCAGGTCGAGGCCCTGGTTCGCAACGCTCAGCGAGTCGGGGTTCCATGCGGTGGTCGTGGTGTTCGAATCCTGCAGCGACTGCAGCGCGGTCACCTGACCACCCGAAGCCTTGAGCAGGTTGGTGCCGTTGAAGTCCGACGCGTTGACGATCGTGGTGATCTGGTCGCGCAGCGCAGTGAAGTCCTTGTTGAGCGCGTCGCGGGTCGAGCTGTCGATGCCCGCATCGGCCGCCTGGGTGGCCTTCGCCTTCATCTGGTTGACGATGTCGGAGATCTGCTCGGCACCGGCCACGGCGACGTCCGTCACGCTCTTGGCGCGGCTGAGCGACGAAGACACCGCCTTCAGGCCGCCCAGATCGCCACGGAGGCCCTGCGCGATCGTATAGGACGCCGAATCGTCCTTGGTCGAAGACACCGACAGGCCGGTGTTGATGCGGTTCTGGGTGGTAGCCAGATCCTTCTGGGTCGAAGTCAGGCTCTGAAGAGCCGCCATTGCGCCGACGTTGGTATTAACCGAAAATGCCATGATGATTACCTTCTGGAATGAAAAGTCGCTTCTGCGAACATTGCCGGGTCGCCGGCACGGCAGGATCCCTCCGATCCCGCTATCGCATTCTAGAAAGAGCGACTGTCAAAAATGCATATGGCTGAAAATAACATCATATTTCAGCTTGTTACATGAGGCCAGTATTAAAATGGAAGAAGGTTGCTCATAAGTATTACTTAACGAGTACTTTATGATGCGAAAATGCGTTGACCGGAGGCGTTCCTAAATGTCTGAGTGGGCACGATATCTATGCGGTGTGCCGCCGCGCGATATATTCGATGACGCATCGAGCAATGTCGGCGCGACGCGGGGCATGTCCGGACAGGTTTGCAGCGCGGTCGCGTTCCAACCGATGGTCTGCCACGCAACCGGCGTGGCCGCGCCCATGGGTGCGGAGCGTGCCGCGACCATGTCACGCGGTGCCAGCGACGCCGAGCGCGGTACAATGTCGTACCCGGGACGCATCCGCCCGTAACACCATCTTCCACCGCGAGGCCTTTGGCGCTAGCACCCGCCGATGGATACCCAGAAGCTCGTCATCCCCCGTTCGCTGTTCGTCTACGCCATCCTCTATGGCGGCATGGTCTGCATGGCGGGCGTGCTGGGGGTGAAGCAGGTCGCATTGGGGCCGCTCGCCGTGGAGGCGGGCATCTTCGGCTTCCTCATCCTCGTCGTGCTGTCGAGCGCGGTGGCGGAACTGCACGGCCAGGCGGTTGCCACCGGGCTGGTGCGGCTGGGCTTCGTGCCGCTGCTGATGTCCGCCGCGCTGATCCAGCTGGTGCTGATCCTGCCGACCGATCCCGGCATGTACCCGCCCGCCATCGCCGCCTTCCCGATCGTGGTGGGGCAGGGCGTGCGGATGATGCTGGCGGGCTTCATCTCCTACGGCACGTCGCAGACGCTCAACGTGTTCATCTTCAACAAGCTGCGCGGCCAGTCGGGCCCGGGCGGCCTGGTCTGGTTCCGCGGCATGGTGGCAAGCGTGGTGTCGCAGATCGTCGACACCGTGCTGTTCATCAGCATCTCCTTCCTCGGCGAGCGGCCGATCCTGGAGCTGATGGCCGGACAGATGCTCACCAAGGTGGTGCTGTCGATCGTGCTGGTGCCATTCCTGATCACCGGCGCAGTCGCCCTAGGTCGCGCTCTCGATGGACGTAGGGGCTGAGCGGCTCTAAAGGGCCGCGCATGACCGATCACGCACCCCATCCGGCGCTGCTCGCCAAGGCCGAGACCCTCACCGAGGCGCTGCCCTATCTGCAGCGCTATGCCGGCGCCACCTTCGTCGTGAAATATGGCGGCCACGCCATGGGCGATCCCGAGCTGGCGCGCGACTTCGCCGAAGACGTGGTGTTACTGAAGGCGGTGGGGATCAACCCGATCGTCGTCCATGGCGGCGGCCCGCAGATCGGCCGGATGCTCAAGCGGCTCGGCGTCGAATCGACCTTTGTCGGCGGCCTGCGCGTCACCGACAAGGCGACCGCCGAGATCGCCGAGATGGTCCTCGCCGGATCGATCAACAAGGAAATCGTCGCCTGGATCGCGGCGGCCGGCGGCCGGGCCGTGGGCATTTCGGGCAAGGATGCGGGGCTGGTGCGCGCCGAGAAGGTGCAGCGCAGCGAGGCCGATCCGCTGCAGGGCATCGAGCGCCATGTCGACCTCGGCTTCGTCGGCGAGCCGGTGGCGGTGGACATTTCCATCCTTCAGTCGCTGGCGGCGTCGGGCTTCATCCCGGTGGTGTCGCCGATCGCGCTGGGGGCGGACGGCCACACCTACAACATCAACGCCGATACCATGGCGGGCGCGATCGCCGGGGCGTGCGGCGCCAAGCGCTTCTTCCTGCTCACCGACGTGCCCGGCGTGCTGAGCAAGACCGGCGACCTGCTCACCGATCTCGACGCGGCGCGGGTGCAGGCGCTGAAGGACGACGGCACCATCTCGGGCGGCATGATCCCCAAGGTGGAGACCTGCGTGAACGCGGTCGCGGCCGGGGTCGACGCGGCGGTGATCCTCGACGGGCGCATTCCGCACGGCATGCTGCTGGAGATCTTCACGCGCCAGGGCGTCGGTACGCTGGTGCATGCCTGATTGTCCGGCGCGCATTTCATCCTATATCGCACCTGAAACGGTGTCGCGGAGAGTGAATTGACCCAGATTGGCCTGATGCTGCTGCAGATCCTGCAGGTGCTGCTCAACATCGTCTGGTGGATCATCGTGATCCAGGCGATCCTGTCATGGCTGATCCAGTTCAACGTCATCAACACGCACAGCGATTTCGTCCGCGCGGTGTGGAACGCGCTGTACCGGATCACCGAGCCGCTCTACCGCCCCTTCCGGCGCATCCTGCCCGATTTCGGCGCGCTGGACCTGTCGCCGCTGGTGGTGCTGCTGATCCTCTACATCCTGCAGAACATCGTGATCCCGCGAATCGCGATCCTGATCGCCGGCGCCGCGTTCTGAGCCGTGCCGGCCTGGCGGCCTAGCGCCAGCGGACTCGAGATCGCCGTGCGCGTGACGCCCCGGGCGTCGCGCGACATGCTGGGGCCCGGCACCGAGGAGCATTTCGCCGCCCGCCTAGCTGCGCCGCCGGTGGAGGGTGCCGCCAATGCCGCGCTGGTGCCGCTGGTCGCCAAGGCGTTCGGGGTGCCAAAGCGCGACGTGGCGCTGATCGCGGGCGAAACCTCGCGGCTCAAGCGACTTTCGATCGCGGGCGACGGTGCGGCGCTGGAACAAATCGCCCGCAGCCTATATGGCGAGGCGCATGACGGCTGAGATCATCGACGGCAAGGCATTTGCCGCGGGCCTGCGCGCCCGCATCGCGACCCTGGTTCCTGCATTCGAAGCGGCGGCGGGGCGCGTGCCCGGCCTCGCCGTGGTGCTGGTGGGGGAAGACCCGGCGTCTGCCGTCTATGTCCGCTCCAAGGGCAAGCAGACGCGCGAGGCCGGGATGGCGAGCTTCGAGCACAAGCTGCCCGCCGATACCTCGCAGGAGGCGCTGCTCGCGCTGGTCGACCAGCTCAATGCCGATGCCAGCGTCGACGGCATCCTCGTCCAGCTGCCGCTCCCCAAGCATATCGACGAGCAGGCTGTGCTGCTGCGCATCTCGCCAGAGAAGGATGTCGACGGCTTCCACCCGGTCAATGCCGGCCGGCTCGCGACGGGGCTGGAGGGCTTCGTGCCCTGCACCCCGCTCGGCTGCCTGATGCTGCTGCAGGACAAGCTGGGCAGCCTGTCGGGCCTCGACGCGGTGGTGATCGGCCGCTCGAACATCGTCGGCAAGCCGATGGCGGCGTTGCTCACCAAGGCAAGCGCGACGGTGACGATCGTCCATTCGCGCACCCGTAACCTGCCGCATTATTTGAAGCATGCTGACATCGTCGTCGCGGCGGTGGGCATCCCGCACTTCGTCAAGGGCGCGTGGCTCAAGCCAGGCGCAACCGTGATCGACGTCGGCATCAACCGCACCGACGCTGGCCTGGTCGGCGATGTCGACTTTGACGGCGCGGCGAGCGTCGCGGGCGCGATCACGCCGGTGCCGGGCGGCGTCGGCCCGATGACGATCGCCTGCCTGCTGCGCAACACGCTGGTCGCCGCGCACCGCAATGCGGGGGTATCGCTCGAGGCAGACGCGATTTGATCGAGCTGTTCGTCTCCTCCTTCGTCACCTTCTTCGTCATCATCGACCCGCCCGGCTGCGCGCCGATCTTCGCGGGGCTGACGGCGGGGACCAACGCCGTGCATCGCCGCGCGATGGCGGTGCGCGCGGTGATGGTCGCCTCGATCATCCTGCTCGGTTTCGCGCTGTTCGGCGAGGCGCTGCTCCACGCGCTGGGGATCAGCCTCAACGCCTTCCGCATCGCTGGCGGCATCATGCTGTTCCTGATCGCGCTCGAAATGGTGTTCGAGAAGCGCACCGAACGCCGCGAGGACCGCGCCGAGAAGGTGAAGGCCGAGGATCCGGTCGACATCTCGATCTTCCCGATGGCGATGCCGATGATCGCCGGGCCGGGGTCGATCGCCTCGGTGATGCTGCTGATGGCGCAGAGCAAGGGGCTGGAGCAATCCGCGGTCGTGCTCTCGGCGATGCTGGCGGTGCTGCTGCTGTGCGTGCTCGCGCTGCTCGCGGCGGGGCCGATCATGCGGATCGTCGGCGCCAAGATCGAAGCGGTGGTGTCGCGGCTGCTCGGCGTGTTGCTCGCGGCGCTGGCGGTGCAGTTCGTGATCGACGGCATCCGCGCGGCGCTGGCGGCGGGGTAAAGCCGACACGCGCAGATCGGTTGGCGAGCGCAACGTTTCGCTTCATACCCCCGGGATGGCATCGACCCCCGCACCCGCCCCGACACAGCGCAACGCCGGCATCGATCTGGTGCGCGTGCTGATGACGATGCTCGTCATCCTGCACGACACGGCGATCGTCTATGGCGGGTCCGGGGGGTGGTTCTGGCGGCAGGAGCCCAACGCGTCGAACCCGCTGCTGGTGATGTTCAACGCGGTCAACCAGTCCTATTTCATGGGCCTGTTCTTCCTGCTGGCGGGCTATTACACGCCCGCCTCGTTCGACCGGAAGGGCGGCGGGCGCTATCTGGCGGACCGCTGGATCCGGCTCGGACTGCCGCTGCTGGCGTTCTTCTTCGTCCTGTTCCCGCTCACCGTGGCCATCGCCGACGCCACGGGATGGGAGGATCTGCTGCGGCGCTGGGGGCAGGGGATCGTCGGGGGAACCCATGGCCCCGGCCCGCTCTGGTTCGCGCTGGCGCTGCTGATCTTCGCGCATGCCTATGCGCTGTTGCGCCGGGCGGGGGCGTTTCCACCCGGCGGACGAACGGCGGCGGCACTCCCGCGGCCATGGACCCTCCTGCTGGCGATGATCGGGATCGGCCTCGTGGCGTTCGCTGTGCGTCTGGTCATCCCGGTCGGGCACGAGGTGCTGTGGCTGCAACTCGGCTATTTCCCCGGCTATATCCTGCTCTTCCTCGCCGGCATCGCCGCCGCGCCGCACCGGCTGCTAGAGCGGATCGCGCTGCGGACGGCCCTCCCCTGGCTGGCGGTCGCTGTGCTTGCCATCGCGACGCTCCCCGTCGTGATCGTCGTCCATGGTGCCGCCGGGGGCTTCGAAGGCGGGTGGAACGGGAACGCGCTTTATTATGCGCTGTGGGAGCCGTTCGTCGCGACGGGCGTGATCCTGAAGCTGTTCGCCTGGGCCACGGTCCCGGCGCGGCGCTTGGGACCGCTGGGGCGGTGGTGCGCAGCGAATGCGTTCGGCGCGTTCATCGTGCATCCGCCGGTCGTCGTCGCGCTCAGCAGAGGGGCGGCGACGATGCCCGCTGCGCCCTGGGTCAAGTTCGTCGGCGTTTCGGCAGCTGCCTGTATCGGGGCATTCGTGGTTGCCGCCGCGCTGCGGGCGATCCCGGGCGTTCGGCGCGTTCTCTGACGATTCTCGGGCGGGCTTGCAGGGCGGCGGGGTAGGGCGAGGTGGGCGGATCGACCGGTCATTCTTCGTCGATGTTGTATTGCCGTCTCACAGGGAGCAGTAGCGTCTGCATCCGCCTCACGCCGACCGTAGCGCAAAACATTCAGGAAGAAGCGATGATCTGGGTCCCCATCCTGCTGGGCACGTTCAAGGTGGCCGTGTTCGGAACCGGCATGTTCTTCGCGATCAAGTCGCATCGTGATCGTGCGCGGCAGAAGGAAATGGAGCTGCGACAGCGGCAGATGGTGGAGGACGGTCCCGGCGCGCGGGAGTAAATGTCTGTCCCGCACCTGCTCGCCCGCGTGGAGCGCAGCGACGCCGGGCATCCTCCCCACTCCCAGGGTCGATTTTCTGTACCCGGGTGCGGACGTTCGTCTTTCTCCCGAATGCGCGCGGACGCAGAGGCGGCATTTGCACCCCTCGTCCCGCTGAGGATCGCCGGAGCCAACGCGGTGCTGTAGCATTTGTGCAGCGCGGCAGCTCCGCCGCGCCCTGCGAAGGACTGCACGACCATGCGCTTGCCTCTCCTGAAGCCCGACCAGCTCTCCGACGAGCAGAAGCCGCTGTATGACGACATGAAGCGCGGCATCTCGTCCAACTTCAACGCCTTCGTCGCGGTGGGCGAGGACGGCAGTCTGATGGGGCCGTGGAACCCCTGGCTGCACGAGCCAAAGATCGGCGGCGCGATCTGGGAACTGACCAAGGCGATGTCGATGGAAGCGACGTTGCCCGATCCGGCGCGGCAGATCGCGATCCTCGTCACCGGCGCGCATTTCGATGCGGCCTACGAGATCTACGCGCATGTCGCGGTGGCCGAGAAGGAGAAGATGTCGCCCGCGCGCATCTCGGCAATCTGTGCGGGGCTCAAGCCCGCCGATCTCGACGAACAGGAGAATGTCGCGTTCGACGTCGCCTATGCGCTGGTGAAGGGCGGGGTGCTGCCCGAGCCCTGCTACCGGCTTGCGGTCGACACGTTCGGCCAGCACGGCGCGAACGAGCTGATCTATCTGGTGGGGCTGTACAGCCTGGTGTCGGTGACGCTCAACGGGTTCAACGTGCCGGTGCCCGAGCGGGAGTAGGGGGGAGCTCCGTTACCCTTTCTTACCCTCACTCACCCTCACCCTTCCGGCGCTCCGCGCCTCCCTCCCTCTCCCTTGGAAGGGAGAGGGAATGAGCGCCCTCTCCCGCCTGCGGGAGAGGGAGGGGACCCGCCGCCGGAGGCGGTGGGGAGGGTGAGGGTGAGTGCGTTTTAGCCGCCCATCGATCCGCCCATGGACCCGCCCATATAGCCGCCGCGATGACCGCCGCCGCCGCGCCGGCCGCCGCCCTCGCCACCACCGCCGCCGCGTCCGCCACGCCCGCCCCGCTTGAACGCGCCGGTGCGTAGTTCGGGCAATTCGGCCTTGGTGAGCTTGCCGTCATGATTGGCGTCGAGCAGATCGAAGCGGCGCTTGGCTGCGCTCATGAACTCGATCGCGCTAACGCCGCCGTTGAGGCTCGAATCGGCGGCGGTCACCGGCTCGGGGCTGCCGAGATAATTGAAGCGGGCAAGGCCGCTCAGCACGCGGGTGGAGCCGATATCGGCCGCCTTCACCTCGCCATTGTCGCCCATCGTCGGGCCGCCGGTCTCGAAGCCGCCGCCGCGCGCCTCGGGAGCGAGCACGGTCTCGTAATGCTCGATGTCGGCGGGATCGATCTCGCCATCGCCCTTGCGGTCGAGCACCTTGAACCAGCGCATCGCATCCTCGCGAAACTCGTCGAGCGTCAGCGCGCCGTCGTGATCGGCATCGGCGCCATCGAACCACGCATCCTGCGGCGCCTTGCCATCGGCGGTGCCGCGAAACGGCTCGCCCATCGGGCTGACGAACAGCCCGCGCGGGCGTGGCGCGTCCTGCGCCTGCGCTACGCCCGACACCGCCAGCATCAGCCCCGCGACCAGCAATCCCCGCATTCTCTTCCTCCCGGTGAAACCCATCCGTGCGCTATGCCCGGATTGTCGCGAAATTATGCCCGAAAAATTTCTGGGGGAGGGCGGCGGATTGTGGCAGCAGGCGGCGCATGACCGGCGCTACCCCCATTACCCCCGATACCGAACATCGCGGCCTTGTCGGCCTGCTGCCGCGCGGCTGGCGGCCCTATGCGCTGCTCGCCCGGCTGGACCGGCCGATCGGCTGGTGGCTGCTGTTCCTGCCCTGCGCCTGGGGGGCACTGCTCTCCGGCCTGCCCGACGGCAGCTGGTGGCGGATCGCGGCGATGCTGCTCGGCGCGATCGCGATGCGCGGCGCGGGCTGCGTCTATAACGACATCGTCGATCGCGACCTCGACGCGCAGGTAGAGCGCACCCGCAGCCGCCCGCTCCCGAGCGGCGCGGTCTCCGTACGTTCGGCATGGACCTGGCTCGCCGTACTTCTGGCGATCGGCTTCGCCGTGTGGCTGGCGATGCCCACTCCTGCCAAGCTCTGGTCGCTGGCGACGCTGCCGGTGGTCGCGGCCTATCCGTTCATGAAGCGCATCACCTGGTGGCCGCAGGCGTTTCTCGGCATCGTGTTCGGATCGGGCGCGGTGGTGGGGTTCGTCGCGGGCGATCCCGCTGCGGCCTTCGCCAGCCGGCAGGGCGCGCAGTGGTGGCTCTATGCCGGCACCATCCTGTGGGTGATCGGCTATGACACCATCTATGCGCTGCAGGACGTGGAGGACGACGCGATCGTCGGCGTGCGTTCCTCGGCGCGGCGGATGGGGGCGCAGGTGCGGGGCGGCGTCGGGCTGCTCTATGTCGGCGCGATGGGCTTGTGGGCGATGGCGCTGTGGAGGGTGCGGCCCGATCCGCTGGCGCTGCTCGCGCTGCTGCCGGTGGCGGTGCATTTCGTCTGGCAATTGGCGACTCTCAGACCCGCCGACGGGGCCAATGCGCTGCGCCGCTTCCGCGCCAATCGCGATGCGGGGTTCCTGATGCTGGCCGCCTGCACGGTCGTGGGGATGTCCGGACTTTGATTTTGTGCCCCCGCGTCCCTAAGTCGCGGGGATGCTGACCAACGATTCCGCCCTGGAGCGCGCCGCCGATGCGGTGGCGCGTGCCCGCCGCGCCGGGGCCGACGCCGCCGACGCGGTCTTCTCCGCCGACCGCTCGCTGTCCGTCTCCGTTCGCATGGGCGCGCTGGAGGATGTCGAGCGCTCCGAGGCCGAGGAGCTCGACCTGCGCGTGTTCGTCGGCAAGCGCTCGGCGAGCGTTTCGACCAGCGACCTGAGCAGCGATGCGATCGCGACCTTGGTCGAACGCGTCGTCGCGATGGCGCGCGAAGCGCCCGAGGACCAGTGGGCGGGCCTGGCCCCCGAGGATCGGCTGATGCACGGGCTGCCGCCGCATCTCGATCTCGACGACGGCGCCGAGGTTGAGCCGGCCGCGCTCAAGGCCCGCGCGCTCGCCGCCGAAGAGGCCGCGCGCGGTGTCGCGGGCGTTACCAACAGCGAAGGCGCGGGGGCAGGCGCCAGCCGGGTGCAGCTTGCGCTCGTCACCAGCCACGGTTTCCACGGCGCCTATGCGCAATCCAGCCACGGCATCTCGGCCAGCGTGCTCGCCGGCAGCGAGGGTGCGATGGAGCGCGATTACGCGCATCACTCGGCCCGCCATGCCGCGATGCTCGACTCGCCCGAGGCGATCGGGCGACTGGCGGGCGAGCGGGCGGTCGCCCGGCTCAACCCGCGCAAGATCGCCAGCGGCGCGATGCCGGTGGTGTTCGATCGCCGCGTGTCGTCGGGGCTGCTCGGCCATCTGATGGGGGCGATCTCGGGCGCGGCGATTACCCGCAAGACCAGCTTCCTGCTCGACGCGCTGGGCACCCAGATCTTCGCCCCCGGCGTGACGATCTGGGACGATCCGCACCGGCCCCGCGGCATCCGCTCGCGCGCGTTCGACGGCGAGGGGCTGCCGGTCAGCCGCATGCAGATCGTCCGCGAGGGGTTGCTGGAGACCTGGCTGCTGGAGAGCGCTGCCGCCCGCCAATTGGGCCTGGAGCCGACCGGCCATGCCACGCGCGGCGGCGGCGGGGCGCCGGGCGTGTCGCCGAGCAACCTTTATATGGAAGCGGGCCATGTGCCGGCCGAGACGCTGATCGGCGAGATCGAGCATGGCCTCTATGTGTTCGAGCTGATCGGCCAGGGCGTCAACGGCGTGACCGGCGACTATAGCCGGGGTGCCGCGGGCTTCCTGATCGAGAAGGGCGAGCTCACCGTGCCCGTCTCCGAGGTAACGATCGCGAGCAACCTCAAGGACATGTTCCTGGCGCTCACCCCGGCCAACGATCTCGAGTTCCGCTATGGCATCAACGCGCCGACGGTCCGCATCGATGGAATGACGATCGCCGGTGCCTGAGCTCGCCGCCGAGATCGCGGGCATCGCCGCCGAGGCTAGCCGGCACGCGATGGCGCGCTGGCAGAGCGATTTCGCGCGCTGGGAAAAGGTGCCCGGCCACCCGGTCTGCGCGGTCGACCTGGAGGTGGATGCATTGCTCCGTGCGCGGCTCGGGGCGTTGCTCCCCGATACCGGCTGGCTGTCCGAGGAGACGGTGGACAATGCCGACCGGCTGGCCTTGTCGCGGCTCTGGGTGGTCGATCCGATCGACGGGACGCGCGATTATCTGCGCGGACGGCCGGGCTGGGCGGTATCGATCGCGTTGGTGGAGGATGGTCAGCCGGTGATCGGCGTGCTCGATGCACCGGCGCGCGGCGAAGTGTGGACCGCGCAGGTCGGAGCCGGGGCATGGCGGAATGGCGTGGCGCTGCACGCCGCCGCGCGCGCGGATCTGCGCGGCGCGCGGGTGCCCGCGGACCAGCTCCCCAAGGTAGACCGCGACCTGGTGACGGTCCCCAAGCCCAATTCGATCGCGCTGCGCATCGCGATGGTCGCGGCGGGCGAGGCGGATCTGGTCGCGACGCTGCGCTGGGGGCATGAATGGGACATCGCCGCCGCGGTGCTGCTGGCTCGCGAGGCGGGTGCTGCGGTCACCGATGCGCTGGGCCAGCCGCTGGCGTTCAACACGCCCGCGGGCGAGGCGTATGGCGTGCTGGCGACGACGCAGGGCATCCACGCCGCCGCCGTGGCGCGGCTCGCGGATCGCGTAGAGCCGGGGAAGCGCTAGCGTTCCGGCCGACCGTCGCGTGGCACTGCGCGCGGTTGGCATTCATGCTGAATCAAGTCTTCACCTGGCCGACCTTCGGGGCACACCGCGTCTATAAGAGCTAGAGATATTCCATGCTTCCGGACGCGTGCGGCCGCGGCCTGCGTGCGCCCGTGCTGCTGCTCGGATCGAAGGACTGCTGCATGATACCCAAGATTCTGCACTTCATCTGGGTGGGGGACGAAACCAAGCGGCCCGACAATTGCATCGACACCTGGCGCACCCGCAATCCCGGCTGGGAGATCCGTATCTGGGGCAATGAGTCGCTGCAGCAGCGCGGCTGGATCAACGGCCGCCACATGAGCGAAATGTCCGATCGCGAGCTGAACGGCGTCGCCGACATGATGCGCTGGGAGATCGTGTACGAACATGGCGGCTTCGTCGTCGACGCCGACAGCGTGTGCGTGCGGCCGCTCGACGACCATCTGCTCGACTGCGAGGCCTTTGCCTGCTGGGAAAACGAGATGACGCGGCCCGGTCTGATCGCCGCGGGCTATTTCGCCGCGCAGCCCAAGAACCCGTTCGTCGCGCAGATCATCGGCGACATCTACAACGAACCGAGCGTTGTCGACCGGATGGCGTGGGAGAGCGTAGGCCCGAAGCGGCTGACCGATTCCTACCGCGACTATCGCTATCACGGTCTGCGCATCTACCCGAGCCACTATTTCATCCCCGAGCATTTCTCCGGGGTGAAATATGAGGGCCCGGGGCCGGTCTATGCCGAGCAGCTCTGGGGGAGCACGCTGGGCATCTATGACGAACTGCACCAGCAGGTGGTGGCGGCGCCGACCTCCGCTCCCACGCCAGCGCCCATCGCGGCCCCGGCCGACGACCGCAAGCCCGTGCCGGCCGCCGCCGTGCGCCCGGTGCCGGTGCCTGCCTTGGACAGCGCGTCGGACGGGCCTACCACTTTCCACCGGATCTGGTTCGGCACGCGGCCGATTCCGCCCGCCTACGAAGCCTATTGGCAGGCCTGGCAGCGCCAGTTTCCCGACAGTATCTTCCGCACCTGGACCGATCGCGATCTCGACCAGCTGACGCTGTCGCGGCCGGCGCTCGATCGCTTCGCCAGCCATGTCTCGCGCGCCGATCTCGCGCGCTACGAGATCCTCTACACGCATGGCGGGATCTATCTCGATTGCGACATCATGCCCTATGGCCATTTCGAGCCCGAGGCGCTGTGCCGCGAACTCACCGTCTGCAACGAGACCGAGGCCACCGAATATTGCTCGATCGGTTTCATCGGCGCCCCGGCGGGGCACCCGATCTTCCGCGACCTGATCGACCATATCCTTGCTGCCGCGCCCGATGAATCGCGCCCCAATGTCACGACCGGCCCCTGGCTGTTTGGCAGCTATCTGGCGAAGCACGCGCATCGCCGCCTACCGCCCGAGGCCTTCTACCCCTATCTGTACGATGCCCCGCTGTCCTCGATCCGCCGCAAGGATCTGGGCACGACGCTTGGCGTGCACGTCTGGGGCGGTGCCTGGCTCCCGCCCGAGCAGAAGAAGGGCAAGGCGCTCGATCTGCTCGCCAAGGGCGACCTGGTCGACGCCGCCGGCATCTTGGAGGGCTATGACGACAGCTGGGCGACGGACCTCCGGCTCGTGCTGACGGTGATGGCCGATGCGCGCCGCATGGCCGCCGAGGCGGCGCAGTTCCTCAGCAGCAGCCTGGTGGTGGCACCGGCGGACCGCGCGGCGTTCGAATTCGACAAGATCGTCCATTGGCTGCTCGGACAGGATCGCGATCGCATGGTGTGGCAGATCGGCGCGGCGGACGGCGTGCTGGTCGATCCGTTGCGCTCGGCGATGGTCAACTACGATCCGCCCGCGCTGCTGCTCGAGCCCAACCCGTACATGTTCGGCATGCTGCAACGCGGCTATGCCAACAACCGCAATGCCGTGCTGCTGCAGCAAGCCTATAGCGCCGATGGGCAGCCGCTGGTGCTCAACGCGATCAACCCGGACAAGGCAGCCGCTGCGGGCCTGCCGCGCTGGGTACTCGGCATTTCCTCGGTCTATGACGACAAGAATGCGATCGGCGGGCTGACCATCGATGCGGAGACGACCCGGCGTATCGGCACCTGCATCGAGCGCGTCACCGTGCCGATCACCGGCTTCGATGCGCTGGCCGCGCAGGCGCAAGGCCGCACGCCGGACATCCTGGTGATCGACGCCGAGGGCATGGACAAGGTGATCATCGACGATGTGCTCGACCATGGCTGTCGCCCGGCGGTGCTCCATTTCGAGATCCAGTGCATGGATCCCGCCGAAAGCGCCGCGCTGACCGAGCGGCTGGGCAGCGACTATGTGCTGTTCACCTTCGGCAACGACGTGACGGCCTACCGCACCGACATCTTCCTCGACTATGCCAAGTGGATCTACATCCATAACGGCCTGCCGACGATCTTCGCCTCGGCGCTGCCGGTGGTGGCGGGACTGGTCCAGTAGGGGGCGGACCTGCGGCCGTGCGTTGGCGCGGTTACCGTGCTAGGGGGCGCCGATGTCGAAATCCCTGAGCACCAGCGGTGCCATCGATCTGGATGGCGTGACCTATGATTGGCGTCTGCAGCGCGAGCCCCATCTGTCGGACGACGAGGGCTGGAAGGGCATGACCGTCGCGGTCGCCCAGCGCGATGCCAAGCGCGAGGCGTGGCTGGAGTTCCCGGCGCCCAAGCGCCTGCTGAAGGGGCTGCCGCGCGGCCGCCTCCAGCTGGACGACGCGACGATCACGCGCTGCGTCCGCTCGGCGCTCTCAGCCGGGTGGGATCCGCTGTCGCGGGGCAAGCCCGAGGTTTTCGTCGTCGATTCCGAGGGCAACTGAACCGCCACGCGGGCGGGTGACGGAGGCTAGCCCCGCTTCACCCGCGTGACATGCCCCATCTTGCGCCCCGGCCGGGCCTGCCCCTTGCCGTAGAGGTGGAGATGGGTGCCCGGCTCGGCGAGCAGTTCGGGCCAGCGATCGGCCTCGTCACCGATCAGGTTTTCCATTTCCACATGGGTGCCGGTCAGCGCGGTTGAGCCCAAGGGCAGGCCGCAGATCGCGCGGACATGGTTCTCGAACTGCGAGGTCTCGGCGCCCTCGATCGTCCAGTGGCCGCTATTGTGCACGCGCGGCGCCATTTCGTTGAACACCGGGCCCTGCTCTGTCGCGAAGAACTCGCAGGTCAGCACGCCGATATGGCCCAGCGCCTCGGCGACGCGGCCGGAGAGTGCCGCCGCCTCCGTCCAGTGGCGGGCGATTGCGGCAGGAGCGGGCAGGGTGGAGCGGGCGAGGATGCCGTCCTTGTGCTCGTTCCAGGGCGGCGGATAGCTGGCGAGCGTGCCGTCCAGCCCGCGCACGGTGATGATCGAGAATTCATGGCTGAAGGTGACGAAGCCTTCGAGGATCGCCGGCCGCTCGCCGATGGCGGCCCAGGCCGCCTCGGCCTCGGACGCGTCGTGCAGGCGCATCTGCCCCTTGCCGTCATAGCCGAGCCGTAGCGTCTTCAGGATCGAGGGCGCGCCGATCTTGGCGATCGCGGCATGCAGCTCGTCGCGGGTAGTGACCAGCGCCCAGGGCGCGGTGCGGCCGCCGAGCTCGGCCACGAACGCCTTCTCGTTGGCGCGGTCCTGCGCGATCTCCAGGCTCTTGGCGCCCGGGCGCACCGGCACCTTGCGCGCGAGATGCGCGACGGGGGCGAGCGCGACATTCTCGAACTCGTAGGTGATCACGTCGGCGTGGCTCGCCAGTTCGTCGAGCACGATATGGCTGTGATAGTCGGCGCGGGTGAAGCTGGAGGCGGTCTGCGCCGCGATGCTTTCCTCGTCGGGGGCGAGGACGTGCGTGCGATAGCCGAGATTGGCGGCGGCGACCGCGATCATCCGGCCGAGCTGGCCGCCGCCGAGGATGCCGATGGTGGAGCCGGGGGGCAGCACCTCGCTCATGCCGGTTCCTCCGCGACGCTCTCGGTCTGGGCGGTGCGCCAGGCGATCAGCTTCTCGGTGAGCGCCGCGTCCGCCGTGGCGAGGATCGCGGCGCCGAGCAAGGCGGCATTCTTGGCACCGGCCTTGCCGATCGCCAGCGTGCCGACCGGGATGCCCCCGGGCATCTGGACGATCGAATAGAGGCTATCGAGGCCCTTCATCGTCTTGGATTCGACCGGCACGCCCAGCACCGGCAGATGCGTCATCGCCGCGGCCATGCCGGGGAGGTGCGCCGCGCCGCCGGCCCCGGCGATGATCACCTTGAGGCCGCGCTGTGCCGCGCTGGTGGCATAGTCATACAGCCGCTGCGGGGTGCGGTGGGCGGAGACCACGCGGGTCTCGTGCGGGACGCCCAGCTCTTCCAGGATCGACGCGGCGTGGCGCATCGTATCCCAATCGGAAGTGCTGCCCATGATGATGCCGATACGAGGTGCGTCCGTCATTGCCTGCCCGCCCGTGAAAGGGAAGGGGGGTGTTAGTCAGGCGGCGCGCCCGGGGCAATGGGTCAGCGGTCGAGTTCGAGCAATTCCTGGCGGACATGGATCGCCTTCAGCGACATCCGCACCTCGACGAGGAAATAGAGCAGGCCCGCGATCAGCAGCAGCATCGAGAGGATGAAGGCGACGGCCACCCAGATGCCGACATGAAGGTTGGCGAGCCGCGACACGAACATCAGCGCGACGACGAAGCAGATGGCGAGCGCGCTGGCAACGCAGAGAAAGATCGCGTTGTTGATCACCGCGATTCGGCGATCGATGATGCGCAGCTCCCAGACATGGCGGTCATGCTCGGGGCCGCTGGAGCGGGGGTGGAGTTCCTCGATCACCCGCGCGCGATCGACAATGCGGGCGAGCCGGCCGACCATCGTGTTCAGGAACGCGCCGATACCGGCGAGCAGGAACACCGGCGCGATCGCGGCCTGGATCGTTTCCGATACGGTGGAAAGGTAAAAGCCTTGCATGCGTGTTCCTTATGCAGGCGGTGGTGCGCTGCGTGCAAGCAGGGGCTGCACCGGATGGTAACGGGTGCGGGCATAGAGAGGATGCATGACGTTGCCGTTCCGACACCTCCGGCGTCATCCCCGCGAAGGCGGGGATCCATTGGTAGGAACGTCGCGGCTCCTTCGGCAAGCGTCCTGGCAAATGGATCCCCGCCTTCGCGGCGATGACGATTGTAGTGGGGATAGGGTGTCCGCCACTTTGCTGGCGGGCCTTGCGCACGCGCTGGACGCGGTTGCGGAACAGGCAACGGAAAGCCACCGCTTCCTCCGGCACCGGTGGTACGCGGCAGCGCTGCACGCATATGGCGGCACCGCGCGCACGCTGGTGGTGGAGGACCAGCAAGATGGCCCGGTCGCGGCCCTGCCCTTCGTCGCCAAGGGGCCGCGCTGGCTGGGGCTGGCGGAGATCCCGGGCTGCTACTGGCCGTTCCGCAGCTTTCCCGTGGCGGAAGGGGCGCGCCCGGAGGCGGCGGATGCGCTGCTCGGCACACTGGCGCGGCGGGTCCGCGCGTTGCGGATCGGCCCGGTCTATGACGGCGACCCGGCGCTCGACTGGCTGAAGGCGCGCGCGTTGACGGCCGGGTGGACCCTGCTCGACCGGTTCGTTGCGCGGTCGTACGTGCTCGAACTCGATGCAGGCTGGCCGCGCGGATCGACGCTGCGCAAGAATCGCTATCTGGAGAAGCATCTCGGCAGTGTGGGGGCGCTCGCTTGGGAATGGGAGGCGCCGGATGTCGATGCACTGGCCGATGTCGAGCGGCGTAGCTGGATCACCGAGCGCACCGACGGCCGCGACGCCAAGTTCACGGCCGATGGACACGGCACCCTCTGGGAAGCGGCGCTGCGCGATCCGGTGCTGGCGGACATGCTCTCCGCCGCGGTGCTCCGCATCGATGGGCGGCCGATGGCCTTTTCGTTCGATCTGGTCACCGGCACGCGCTGCTATGCCATCGCCAACAGCTATGATCCGGCAGTGGCGAAGCATTCGCCGGGCAAGCTGCTGCAATATCGCAACCTGCTGCGCGCGCGCGAGCGCGGGGTAACGTTGGTCGACTGGGGCGCGGGCGACAGCGGCTACAAGCAGACCCTGGGCGCCACCCAGGGGCCGGCGATCCGCGACTGGATTTTGGTGCGCCCGGGTGTCGAGGCCTTTGCCGCGCGAGGGCTCCGCGGCGCCTGGCGCCGCAGCGGTCAGGCGGCGGGCGGCGCGGCCTGAGCAACGGGCCGCGCCGGCAGGACGCTACTCGGGGTCTTCGCCCAGGGGCTGCTGTGCTCGCGCTCAGATCCGGACGTAGCGGAAATACCAGACCTCATGCCCCTGGCGGCGCGCCTTGCGCTCATAGCGGGTCTCGGGCCAGTCGGCGGGGCGGGTCAGGAAGTCCTGCGCGGTGTTCGCCTGCCAGACGAAATCCTTGCGCTGGCCGAGCACCATCATCGCCCAGCGGCAATAGGTGGGATCGTCGGTGCCGAGGCGGAACTCGCTGCCGGGCTTGAGCTTGGCGGCAATCAGGTCGAGCGGGCCGTGGTTGACCATGCGGCGCTTGGCATGGCGTGCCTTGGGCCAGGGATCGGGGTGGAGCAGGTAGACACGCGACAGGCTGGCATCCGGCAGCCGTTCCATGACTTCCAGCGCATCGCCCATGTGCAGGCGGACATTGGCGAGCTCGCCGTCGCGGATATGGTTGAGCGCGCCGACCACGCCGTTGAGGAAGGGCTCGCAGCCGATAAAGCCATGGTCGAGACGCATCGCCGCCTGGCCGGCAAGATGCTCGCCGCCGCCGAAGCCGATCTCGAATTCGAGCGGGCGATCGTCGCCGAACAGGGTCTGCGCATCGAGCGGGCCGACATCGGGCACGCTCACCTGCGGCAGCAATGCCTCGACAAGCGCGGACTGGCCTTGGCGGAGCTTGTGGCCTTGGCGGCGGCCGTAAAGACGACGGAGAGTGACGGGATCTGCCATGGGGCGCAGCGCATAGTCGCGCCGTCGCGTGCTGGCAAATCCGGTACGCGCTCAGGCGGCGAGGCGGGGCGCTGCGATCGGAGCCCCCCAGCGACGGACCGGGCGGGTGTAGCGGCGGAGGCGCGGCGCATGGTTCGGCGTGCCCTCGAAATGGCGAAGGCCGGCGGCCGCCGCCGCGCGCCGCTCGGCGTCCTCGACGGGGACCGGAGCGATCACGGTGACGCCCATGCCGCGGGCGAGGCGCAGCACGCCTTCGACCAGACGGGCACGTGCGGGCGCGGCCTCGAGGTGATGGGCCAGCGCCGGGGCGAGGCGGATCAGCCGCGGCGAGCAGTGCGCTAGCAGGCCCAGCGCGAGCGGGCCGGCGGCGAAGTCGCTCAGGCCGATCATCATGCCGCGATCGGTGCAGGCGTGGATCAGCGCGGCGGCGGCATCGCGATCGGTCGATTCGTCGGCGCTGATCTCGACGACGATCTGGTCGAGCGGGAAGCGGTGGCGCAGCGCGGCGCGGAACAGATGGCCGAGCAGGCGGTCGGGCGACCCGGCGCGAACCTGCACGGGTACCAGCAGCAGTGTGCCCCGCTCGGTCAACCCCGCTGCGGCGGCAGCAGCGAGCGCGCGATCGAGACGGGCGGCCTCCAGCGTGTCGCGGTCTTCGCGCAACAGGATCGCATCGACGGTGTGAAAGGCCTGGGCGCGCGCCTGGATGCCGGCGTGCCAGGCGAAGGGTTCGGTGCTGCCTTGGGCCGTGATCGGCTGCAGGTCGATCCGAAGATCCATCGTGGTTGCCATGGGACGTGCTCCTCAACGCGATTCTTGTGAACCTAATGTCTGGATACCCAATACGGCCCGACCCTCCCATTCCGTGCGTCGCCGCAGCGGAATCAAACGGTTGGGGAAACTACGAAGCTTGCATTCGGCGACGGCAAACGATTCCGCGATTCGCCGCTCATGCCGCTGCGTTGAGCCGCAGCGCAGGGGCGGGCAACGCCCCTACTTGCGGCAGCGCGATCAGGTCGCCCTGCATCAGCGTCACCTCCAGCGCGCGAAGCCGATCATGCTCGGCGCGAGTCGAGACGCCCTCGGCGATCAACCGGATGCGGCTCTTCTTCGCAATCTCGGCGACCCGCTCGACGACGATGCGTTTGGCCCAACTGCTGCACAGGCTGTGGACCAGTTCGGGGGCGAGCTTGAGCGTATCCGGGGTGAAGCCGGAAAGCAGGTCCAGCCCCATGTCCCCCGCACCGAAATCATCGAAGGCGATCAGGAAGCCGAGCTTGCGATAGGCTTTCATCAGCCGCAGCATCTTCTCGCTTTCGAGACGGTCGCGGTCGCTGAATTCGAACACCAGTTCGCGCGCCGGAAAGCCGAGGCGGCGGACGATGCGCAGCATGCGATCGGCATCGGCCTCCGGATCGCCGATGTAGCGGGGCATGACCTTGACCGCGAGGCGGGTGTGGCGTTCGATGATGCCCAGTTCCATCGCCTGCTCGATCGCGGCGACCCGGCAGCGCAGATCGAAGGTGGCGCGCTTCTCCTCGGGCAGCGTCTCGACGAATGCGGCGGGGCGTTCCCCCGCGGGGCCGCGAAACGTTGCCTCATAGGCAGTGACGATCAGGGTGGAGGTGTTGACGACCGGCTGGAACGCCATCGCGAACCAGTCGCGGGGCACGGGTTCCTGGCGAGGAGCCGAAGCGATTTGGTCGAGCACGGGGCATCTCCAAGCTGGATCCCCTTGTCTCGAATGGTAGCCGGAACTGATTACCCGAGCATTGATGGCGACGCTCGGGCTAACACCATATCAGGCGGCTGCGGCGGGACGCGCGATCCGGGTGGGCGGGAGCATGCCGGGCATCGGCGGCGCGACCAGATCGCCCTGGAGGTGGAAGATGCCGAAGCTGCGCAGACGGCGCAGCACGCCCTCGTGCGACACACCATCGGCGATCACGCGGATGCCGTGCTCGCGCAACCGCGGTGCGAGTTCCTCGAGCATCAGCCGGCGCGACCAGCTGGAGTCGATGCCGTTCACCAGATCGGGATCGAGCCGCACCATCGCCGGGCGGTAGCGCACGCAGGGGCTGAAGCCGATCGGATCGTGCCCCAGGCCGAGGAAGGCGGTGAGCGCGCCCGCGCGGGCGTGGCCGTCGACAAGGTCGGCGAGCTGCTGGCCGGGCACGTCGGCGAAGCCGTGGATGCCGAAGATCATCCGCTCGGGGATCAGGCCGGTGCGCTGCCCGGCCAACGTGGCGGCGGCGAGCGCTGCGTCCGCCGGGGCGGCCGCGGCGGCGTGTATCGGGATCAGCAGGCGGGCGGTGGTGGTGCCGAGACCCATCTCCATCGCCCTGGTCACCGCACCGGCGGCGACGCGGCGGTCGAGCTCGGCATGGCGCTCGGCGGGTATCCTCGCGAGGATGTCGTCGCCTTCCTCGCCGTCGGGGCCGCGCAGCACCGCCTCATAAGCGAAGACGCGGGCGCTGATGACGTCGTGTACCGGTCGAAATGCGAGATGCAGGCCCGGTACCGGTGCGGCCTGCCAGTCCTCCATGTCGAGAACCATTGCTACTCCCTCCGCTGCCCGTGTTAACCATGACGGGCCCAAAAGACCTTATAGGTCGCAGCCGAAACAAGCGGAGGGGAGGGCACGAAAAAGCCCCGCGCGGCGGGTGCCGGCGGGGCTCTTTTCATCTTCGGATCAGAAAGACCGTTCAGGCGGCGAGTGCGGCCTTCAGGTCTTCGACCAGATCGGTGCGCTCCCAGGGGAAGAAGTCGCCCTCGGGCTTGCGGCCGAAGTGACCGTACGCAGCGGTCGGCTGGTAGATCGGCTTGTTGAGGCCGAGGTGCGTGCGGATGCCGCGCGGGGTGAGGCCGCCCAGCTTCTCGATGCCCTGGATCGCCTGCTCGATCTTGTCGTCGCCGACGGTGCCGGTGCCGTGGGTGTCGACATAGAGCGACAGCGGCTTGGACACGCCGATGGCATAGGCGAGCTGGATCGTGCAGCGCGCGGCGAGGCCGGCGGCGACGATGTTCTTCGCCAGATAGCGGGTGATGTACGCTGCCGAACGATCGACCTTGGTCGGGTCCTTGCCGCTGAACGCGCCGCCGCCGTGCGGGCTCGCGCCGCCATAGGTGTCGACGATGATCTTGCGGCCGGTCAGGCCGGCGTCACCGTCCGGACCGCCGATTTCGAACGAGCCGGTCGGGTTGATGTGATACTCGGTCGCGTCCGAGAGCAGCTCGGCCGGAAGCAGGTCGGCAACGACCTTCTTCACATAGGCGTGGAGCTCGGCTTCCTTGTCGCCCGTGTCATAACCCGGCGCATGCTGGGTCGAGACGACGATGGCGGTCGCGGCGACCGGCTTGCCGTTCTCGAAGCGCAGCGTGACCTGGCTCTTGGCGTCGGGCTCGAGGAACGGCGCTGCGCCCGAATGGCGATCGGCGGCCATGCGCTCGAGGATCTTGTGGCTGTAGTAGAGCGTCGCCGGCATCAGGTCCGGGGTCTCGTCGCAGGCGAAACCGAACATGATGCCCTGGTCGCCGGCGCCTTCGTCCTTGTTGCCGCTCGCGTCCACGCCCTGCGCGATATGCGCCGACTGGCCGTGCAGGTTGTTCTCGAAGCGGAAGCTTTCCCAGTGGAAGCCCGACTGCTCATAGCCGATGCGCTTCACCGTCTCGCGGACGGTCTTCTCGATCTCTTCCTGCGCGCCCGGGGCCCAGGCGTCGTTCTCGTACACGCCCTTGCAGCGGATTTCGCCTGCAAGCACCACGAGCTGGGTGGTGGTCAGCGTCTCGCAGGCGATACGCGCTTCGGGATCCTTCGACAAAAACAGGTCGACGATCGAGTCGGAAATCTGGTCGGCGACCTTGTCGGGATGGCCTTCGGAAACGGACTCGGACGTGAAGAGATAGTTGGAACGCATGTAAATTCCTCAGGTTGGGAAGGATCGCCGGGCCGTTGCCATGCCCATATAAAGCTTTCCTTATATGTGCTCCCTAGCGGGCGAAGCGCCGATTGGCAATCGCGAACAACCCCGCAAGCGCCGCCACCAGCAGGACCATCCAGTTGCCGACGCGCGAGAACAGCGTCAGCGCAAGCGGGCGCGGCAGCGGCAGGTGGATCGCGCCGGCCTCGCCCGGCGGGATGGCGCCGAGCACACGGCCATGGCCGTCGATCAGCGCCGAGATGCCGGTGGGGGTGGAACGCAGGATCGGCAGGCCTTCCTCGATCGCGCGCAGTCGGGCTTGCGCCAGATGCTGCGGGGGCCCCCAGGTGCCGAACCAGGCGTCATTGGAGGGATTGAACAGGAAGTCGGGGCGATGCGCCGCGTCGACCACCTGACCGGAGAAGATGATCTCGTAGCAGATCTGGACGCCGGCATTGCCGAAGCCGGGCACGGCAACCGCGCGCGGGCCCGGGCCGGGCAGGAAGTCGACATCGCCCATCACCAGCCGGGCGAGGCCGAGCGGGGCGAGCAGCGTGCGCATCGGCAGATATTCGCCGTAGGGCACCAGATGCGCCTTGTCATAGCGCCCGCCCAGCATGCCGTCGGGGCCCAGCGCCCAGACCGAGTTGCCGGCGCCCTGCAGCTGGTTGTCGCGGCCGAACTCAAGGGCGTTGCCGCCGATCAGGGCCTGATCCCACTGCCCCAGCACCGCGCCGATGCGGGCGCGGACCATGCGCGGGTCCTGCCGATACCATTGCACCGGATAGCCATCCTCGACGAAGTAATCGACCATGCCCTCGGGCCAGACGACCAGACGGGGCAGCGCACCGGGCTTGCCGCTGAGCGCGATCATCCGGTTGAGCAGATACTCGGCATAGTCGGGGCGGCTGACCGCGTCCTGGCCGATGTTCGGCTGGACGATCACCACCTCCCTGCCGCTGGCGGTGCTGATACAGCGGATGCGGTCGCAACGATCCGACCAGAGTAGGTTCAGCCCCAGCAGCGTCAAGGCGACGACGAGCAGCGGACGGTACTGGCGCTGGAAGGCAAGGTACAGGCTGCCGGCTATCGCGATCGTCACGCCGGACAGCGCATAGGTGCCGATCAGCGTCGCGAGGTTCCGCACGCCCGGCACCGGCACCCAGATCACGCCCAGCGGATTCCATGCATAGCCGGTGAACGCCACCCCGCGCAGCCATTCGGTGACGATCCATGCGGCACTGGCAGCCAGAACATAGCCGAGGTCCGGCTCGATCCAGCCCGACCGGGGCGACACCTTCCGCGCGAAGAACCAGGCCGCACCCATCGCCAGCGCCGGGTATATCGCTAGATACACCGCGAGCAGGACGACCGCGGCATAGCCGAGCGCGGGCGGCATCTTGTCCTGGAAGTCGAAGGCGTGCTGGATCCAGTTGTCGCCCAGTGTGAAATGGCCGAGCCCGAACAGCCACGCACGGAAGAACGCGCTGCGGAGGGTGGTCGCTGCGTAGACCAGCGCGAACAGCCCTGCGAAGCAAAGCAGCGTGAGCGGCCACCATTGCAGCGGCGCGAAGCCGGTGGCGGAGGCAATGCCGAGAAGGAGCGAGGCGAGCAGCGGACGGCTAAACATCGCGGGCGGGCCTACACGATGCGTGCGGCGAGGGGGAGGCCACTTCTTAGCCTCTCTCCTTCAGGGGAGGGGTTGGGGGTGAGGGCTGACCGATACGCAAGGGACTCGCACGCAGCTCAGGCCCCACCCCAACCCCTCCCCTGAAGGGGAGGGGCTTTAGATCCAGCTCGCCTCCACCTTCCCCCCGGCAACGCAGCGTTTCCCGCGCACCCGCTTGATCCCGCGCAAGGACGCGCCCATGTGGGCGCCATGCTGATCGAGACCGAAGCCACGCCCAATCCCGCCACGCTCAAGTTCCTGCCCGGCAGGATCGTGATGGAAGCGGGCACCCGCGATTTCGCCAGCCCCGAAGAGGCCGAGGCGTCGCCGCTCGCCACCGCGCTGTTCGCGCTGGGCGACGTGACCGGGGTGTTCTTCGGTCGCGACTTCATCTCGGTGACGGCCGCGCCCGGTGTCGACTGGATCGGCCTCAAGCCCGACGTGCTCGGCATCCTGCTCGATCATTTCTCGGCAAACATGCCGCTGTTCATGCAGGGTTCGGCCGCCGGCTTCAGCGTGCCGCCCGAAAGCGCCGATTTCGGCGACAATCCCGAGGATGCCGACATTGTCGCGCAGATCCGCGAACTTATCGATACCCGCATCCGTCCGGCGGTCGCCAATGACGGCGGCGATATCGTCTATCGCGGTTTCAACGAGGGCAAGGTGTTCCTCCAGATGCAGGGTGCCTGCTCGGGTTGCCCGTCGTCCACCGCCACGCTGAAGAACGGGATCGAGCAGCTGCTCAAATATTATGTTCCCGAAGTGACCGAGGTGCGCGCGATCTGATCGCGCGCCCGGCTTCTCTCCCCGATACTCACAGAAAGGATCGCAGGCCATGGGCCAGCCGCTGAACGACGTCGCCCTTGATACGATCTTCCGCACGGCGCGGAGCTTCAACGGCTATACCGACCAGGCGGTGACCCAGGCCGATATCGAGGCGATCTACGATCTGCTCAAAATGGGTCCCACCTCGGTCAACCAGCAGTCGGCACGGTTCGTCTGGATTCTCGGCCAGGATGGCAAGGACACGCTGGCCAGCCTGTCGAGCGGCAGCAATGCCGAGAAGATCCGCAAGGCACCCGCCAGCGTGATCATCGGCTACGACATCAATTTTCACGAGCATCTGCCGCAATTCTTTCCGCACGCGCCCGAGGCGAGGAACTGGTTCCCCACCGAGGAGGGCCGCCGCGAACAGGCGTTCCGCAATTCCTCGCTGCAGGGGGCCTATTTCATCATCGCGGCGCGCGCGCTGGGTTTCGATACCGGGCCGATGTCGGGCTTTGACAACGCCAAGGTCGACGAGGCCTTCTTCGCCGATCAGCCGGGGGTGCAATCGAACTTCATCGCCACGCTGGGCGTGGGCGATCCTTCGAGCCTGCACGCGCGTTCGCCGCGCCCGACATTCGATCAGTTCAACCGGGTGATTTGACCTGCCCCCGTTTCTTTGGCTAGCGCGGGGCGATGGCTGAAGCCCCGCGACTGCTCGTGATCGAAACCGCCACCGCCGCCTGCTCGGTGGCGTTGCTGGCGGACGACGTCGTTCTTGCCGAACGGCATGAACTGGTCGGCCGCGGCCATGCCGAGCGGCTGATCCCGATGATCGGCGAGCTGCCCGGCGGCGGTCGTGCCGATGCCATTCTGGTGGATGTCGGTCCCGGCAGCTTCACCGGGGTGCGCGTGGGCCTCGCCGCCGCGCGCGGACTCGCGATCGGCTGGGGCGTGCCGGTGCATGGCTATTCCTCGCTTGCGCTGATCGCGGCTGCCGGTTTCGCCGGCGATCCCGCGCTGGAGCAGCTCTCCGTGGTGCTCGAAGGCGGACACGGCGAAGTCTTCGTCCAGCATTTCGCGACGCCGCTGGCCGACATCGCCCCGCTCGCTTCGCTGCAGCCGGAGGCCGCGCTCGCTGCGCTCGACGGCCGCGCCGCCTTCGGCAGCGGCGTCCGCCGCCTGGCCGCATTGGCCGAGGGGCTCGACCTGCGCGAGGTGCTGCCCCGCGCCGCCGATGCGGTGCTGTTGCCGCCTGCCTTCACCACCTTGCCGCCGCGCCCGCTCTATGGGCGTGGCCCCGACGCCAAGACGCTGGCCGAACGGGGACTCGCATGACCGCCGCGCCCCAGCCGATCGAGTTGCGCGAAGGCGGGGTGCACGACCTGGTCTCGGTCAACCGCATCATGCAGGCCGCCTTCGATCCCGAATTCGGCGAAGCCTGGACGCAGTCACAATGCGTGGGAATGATGGCGCTTTCGGGCGTTTGGCTCGTTGTCGCCAATATCGGCGGTCGCGACGTCGGCTTTGCGATGGCACGCGCGATGCTCGACGAAGCCGAACTGTTGTTGCTGGCGACCAGTCCCGGGGCGCGGGGACTTGGCGTGGGCGGAGCGTTGTTGCGTGCGGTGATTGCTGAGTCGCGCAATCGCGGCGCGACCAAGGTCCATCTTGAAGTCCGCGCGGGCAATGGAGCGATCCACCTCTATCACCGCGAGGGCTTCGAGAAGATCGGTGAACGACGCGGCTATTATCGCGGTACTAGTGGTCTAACGCTCGATGCTCTCACTTTGGCACGTTCGCTTGCATAAAAATTATAACCATTGCGACGCGATCTCTTGCCAATCATCAAGCTTCGCACGATAGGACGCTTCAGGCGACATCCAGAATAGTCGCCGTGAACGGGTCGAAAGGAATACCATGGAAGCTTCCTCTGAAATTCAGGAAACCCTGATCGCACTGACCGCCGATATTGTCGCTGCGCATGTCAGCAACAACAGCGTCGCCGTGTCGGACCTGCCGCAGCTGATCCAGAACGTGCATGGCGCGCTCACCGGTCTCGGCACCGTGCAGCCGGAGCCGGAAGTGAAGCAGGAGCCGGCCGTTTCGGTGCGCGCTTCGGTCAAGCCCGACTATATCGTCTGCCTCGAGGACGGTAAGAAGCTGAAGATGCTCAAGCGTCACCTGATGACTCACTATCAGATGACTCCGGAACAGTATCGCGCCAAGTGGAACCTGCCGGCCGACTATCCGATGGTCGCCCCGAACTATGCCGAGCAGCGCCGCAGCCTGGCGAAGAAAATCGGCCTCGGCACCAAGCGTCGCAAGACCCGCTGAGCGCACGTCCTCTCGGACAAGCCTTGAAGCGCCGGCCCGGACCCCGTCCGCGGCCGGCGTTTTCGCATCGACTCGATCAGTATGAGCGAGCGGCTTGCCCTTTTCCCGTGACGCCAATGGCGCTACAGCGGTGTCATGGTTCGCAAGATTGATCTCGAAGCGCTCTGCCACGAAAAAGGGCTGCGCATCACCGAACAGCGCAAGGTGATCGCGCGCGTGCTTTCCGATGCCGACGACCATCCTGATGTGGAAAAGGTCTATGAACGCGCTGCCGCGATCGATCCCGGCATCTCCATCGCCACCGTCTATCGCACCGTCCGGCTGTTCGAAGAGGCAGGCATCCTCGATCGCCACGATTTCGGCGACGGTCGCGCCCGCTACGAGCCGGCGCCCGAGGCACACCACGATCACCTGATCGATGTCGAGAGCGGCAAGGTGATCGAGTTCGTCGACCCCGAGCTGGAGCTGCTGCAGAAGCAGATCGCCGAACGCCTCGGCTTCCGCCTCGTCGACCACCGCATGGAACTCTACGGGGTTGCGCTCGAACGCAAGAACTGAGCGCGCCCGGCGCCGCCGCGAGGACGCGACCCAAGGAGTGCCGACCCGGCTGACCGGGGCGGAGCTCGCGCGCGTCTGGTTGCGTATCGCGCGGCTCGGGCTGGCGCTGCTGGTGCACGTGCCGCTCCATTATCTGTTCCGCCTGGTGCGGCTGCCCTCGCCCTGGCCCCGGCTGTTTCTGGCGAGCGCGGCGCGGATCGCGGGCGCGCGGGTCAAGCGCGTCGGCACGCCGCTCAAGCGGGACGTGTTCTACGTCTCCAACCATCTCAGCTGGATCGACATCCTTGCGTTGGGCGGGGCGAGCGGCACGGCGTTCGTCGCCAAGGCGGAGATCGGCGCCTCGCCGCTGGTCGGCTGGCTCGCGAGCCTCAACCGCACGGTTTATGTAAAGCGCGAGAACCGTATGGGTGTTGCCGAGCAGATCAACCAGCTGCGCGAGGCGTTGGCCGAGACCTGGGCGGTCACCATCTTCCCCGAGGGCACGACCACCGACGGCAAGTCGCTGCTGCCGTTCAAGACGCCGATGCTGCGCGTGCTGGAGCCGCCGCCGCCGGGCGTGATGGTGCAACCGGTGATGCTCGAATACGGTACCGCGGCCGAGGACATCGCCTGGATCGGGCAGGAGCGGGGCCTCAACAACGCCAAGCGCGTGCTGGCGCGCAAGCAGCGCTTCCGGTTGCGGGTACATTTCCTCGAACCCTTCGATCCGCGCGACTTCCCCGGCCGCAAGGCGATCGCGGCGGAGAGCCGGCGGCGGATCGAGGAAGCGCTGGTGCGCACGCTCGGGCATCCGCTGCGGCCGTTCCGCTTCGCCGAGGATCCGATCGGGTACAAGGCGCAGGCGCAAGGGCAGGGCTGAACGCGCCACCTGCGTTCCCCTTCCGCTTGCGGGAGGGGCTAGAGGAGGGGCTAGAGGAGGGGCTGAAACGGATCAGCGCGTCTTCCACGTCGGCCCCTCCCCCGACCCAGCTTCAGGTAAACGATGCCCCGCATCGTTTAGGTCAGGCCGGGGGCCTGACCGACCTGAAACTCGCAAGCGGAAGGGGAGCGCGTTCTTCCAGGGAGGACTACAGGCCTGTTTTCTGCCGTGATTTCCGCGTATAGGCGCGCCGATCATGACCACCCCCAAGACCTATCACGTCAAGTCGTACGGCTGCCAGATGAACGTCTATGACGGCGAGCGCATGGGCGAGCTGATGGCCGCCCAGGGCCTCGTCGCCGCCGATGCGGACAAAGCCGACCTCGTCGTCCTCAACACCTGCCATATCCGCGAGAAGGCGACCGAGAAGGTCTATTCGGAGATCGGCCGGCTCAAGCTGCGCGAGGCCGGCAAGCCGATGATCGCGGTCGCCGGCTGCGTCGCCCAGGCGGAGGGCGAGGAAATTGCCCGCCGCGCCAAGGTGGACGTGGTGGTGGGGCCCCAGGCCTATCACAATCTGCCGGATCTGGTAGACAAGGCCGCCAGGGGCGAGCTTGGTCTCGATACCGACATGCCGCTGGCCAGCAAGTTCGGCAAGCTGCCCACCCGTCGCAAGGTCGGCGCGAGCGCGTTCCTCACCGTGCAGGAAGGCTGCGACAAATTTTGCACCTATTGCGTGGTGCCCTATACCCGTGGCGCCGAAGTGAGCCGGCCGTACGGCGCGATCGTCGACGAGGCCAAGGCGCTGGTCGATGCCGGCGCGCGCGAGATCACGCTGCTCGGCCAGAACGTCAACGCCTGGAGCGATGACGATGGCCGCGGCCTGCACGACCTGATCGTGGCCCTCGACCGGATCGAGGGGCTCGCGCGGATCCGCTATACCACCAGCCATCCCAACGACATGGCCGAGGGGCTGATCGAGGCGCACGCGCATGTGGGCAAGCTGATGCCGTTCCTGCATCTGCCGGTGCAGGCGGGCAGCGATCGCATCCTCAAGGCGATGAACCGCAGCCACACGCGCGATTCCTATCTCCGCATTATCGAGCGCGTCCGCGCCGCGCGGCCGGACATCGCGCTGTCGGGCGACTTCATCGTCGCCTTTCCCGGCGAGACCGAGGCCGAGTTCGAGGAGACGCTGCAGCTGGTCGACGCCGTCGGCTATGCTCAGTGCTTCAGCTTCAAATATTCGCCGCGCCCGGGCACGCCGGCGGCCGATTGGGTCGACCAATATGTGCCGGACGCGGTGGCCGACGAACGGCTGCAGCGGCTGCAGGCGGCGCTTGCCCGCCATTCCCAGGCTTTCAACGAGGCCAGTGTGGGCAAACACTGCGCCGTGCTGATCGAGCGGGTGGGGCGTCGCCCCGGCCAGATGATCGGCAAGTCGCCCTGGCTGCAGTCGGTCCATCTGGAGACATCGGCCAGGATCGGCGACCTGATCGAGGTCGAGCTGGTCAGCGCCGGCCCGAACTCGCTTGCCGGGCGCGAGCTGGTCGCCGTTTCGGCGTGACCCGCCGCCCGGATTCGGCGTAGGGGCACCGCGTCGGATCCGGGGGGACTAGAATGTTCAGGTGCATCAGGTCGTTCGCGGCGCTCGCATGCGGGGTGGCAGGTGCCGCCCACGCACAGGGAGTGTTGCCGCCCCCCGCCGAGGGGCTGAGCTTCGCTGCCAGCGAGCGCGTCCGCTACGAGGCGATCTACGGGCAGGCGCGCGCCGGCTTCAACGAGAGCGACCAGCTCGTCAATTTCCGCACAACCTTGCTCGCGCGCTACCAGCATGGGCCGGTAAGCGTGGTCGGCGAGCTGTGGGACAGCCGGGTCTATAACGGCAACCACGGCTCGCCGGTGACGACGGGCGAGGTCAACACGCTCGAGCCGGTGCAGGCCTATGTGCAGCTCGATTTCGGTGCGGCGCTCGGGCGCGGATCGAAGATGAAGCTGCAGGCGGGGCGGTTCATGCTTAATCTGGGCTCGCGGCGGCTGGTCGCGGCCGATGATTATCGCAACACGACCAACGGCTATACCGGCGTGCGCGCGGACTGGAGCGCGGGGCGCTGGGCGGCGACGGCGATCTACACCATGCCGCAGCGCCGGCGGCCCGACGATCTCGATGCGCTGCTGTCGAACGAGCCGGCGATCGATCGCGAGGGCGCGGCGCTGGTGCTGTGGGGCGGGCTGATCAGCCGCGCGCGGACGATCGGCCCGGCGCTGGTCGAGACGAGTTACTTCCACCTCGGCGAGCACGACACGCCCGGGCGCCCGACTCGGGATCGCTCGCTCGACACCGCGAGCATCCGCATCGCGCGCGATCCGGCGCCGGCGTCGCTCGACTATGAAGTCGAGGCGATTGGGCAGACGGGCTCGCAGTCGGTCAGCCTGGTGGCGGGTGCTGCGCGCCAGTCGGTACGCGCCTGGTTCGTCCATGGGAGAGTCGGCTATAGCTGGAAGGGCGATTGGAAGCCGCGGCTGATGGCCGAGTTCGACTATGCGAGCGGCGATGCTCCGGGCGGGCGCTATGGCCGGTTCGACACGCTGTTCGGCATGCGTCGCGCCGATCTGGCGCCGGCGGGGCTCTACAACGCGATCGCGCGCAGCAACGTCGTCGCGCCTTCGCTTCAGGCCGAGGCCGCTCCGAACGCGCGAACCGACCTGATGCTGAGCTATCGGCCGATGTGGCTCGCCGCGCGGACCGACAGCTTCTCCAGCGCCGGGGTACGCGATCCGGGCGGTCGGGCGGGGGACTTTGCCGGGCACCAGCTCGACGGGCGTGTGCGCTACCGGCTGAGCAAGGCGGTGCGGCTGGAGGCCGATGCGGTGCTGCTCGCCAAGGGGCGCTTCCTGCGCGACGCGCCCAACGCGCCGCCGGGGCGCTGGACCAAATATGGGTCGCTCAACCTGATGGTGAGCCTGTAGCCCGATCCGGCACGGGGGCGCCGATCGCGGCCAGGCTCATGCGAGCGCCGAGCCGGCGTACAGGAGGAGCGTGCAGGCAAGCGCGCCCCGAAGCAGATACTTCATCGCGGGATTCCGATTGTTACGATTGGGTGACGGTGCAGGTAATGAGCATTGCCACCGCTTCCAAGTGCATGCGATCTCCCGGCGTTCCCGTTTCGGTACGCGGTGCCGGGCGCTGTCCCACCCCGGCGTGTCGCGCCCGCGTCACATCCGGGGCACATCGAGGCCCGGTACGATCCCCCCTGTGCAGGCACGTTTGCGTCTGCCATCTTGTCTGTCGACATGCGCCAAGGAACCTCCGCTCGATGCCAAGGTTTGCCCCTTCGGGGCCGCGTGATCCCCGCGCCCCGCGCCAACACCGAAAGGACCGCATGAGCCGCAAGCCTGTCCCAGCCCAGTCCGGCGAACGATCCCGGGTAGAGGTCACCTTCGACAAGCCCCAGCTCCTGCCGCAGCTCTTCGGAGAGTTCGATTCCAACCTGCTGATGCTCGAGGAGCGGCTGGGCGTGTACATCCACGCGCGTGGCCAGCGGGTGGTGATCGAAGGCGGCACCGAAGCCGTGGCCCATGCGCGTGAAGTGCTACAGGAATTGCACAGCCGCGTGATCCGCGGCGAGGAAGTGGATGGCGGGTTGATCGATGCGGTGATCGCGATGTCGAGCGAGCCGATGTTCACCGGCATCGTCCGCGCGGAATCGACAAGCACCGCGCCCAAGCCTTCGATCATGATCCGAACGCGCAAGAAGACGATCGTGCCGCGTTCGGTGACGCAGACGCATTACATGCGCGAGCTCGCCTCGAACGACCTGATCTTCGCGCTCGGGCCGGCGGGTACCGGCAAGACCTATCTCGCGGTGGCGCAAGCGGTGGCGCAGCTGATCACCGGCAGTGTCCAGCGGCTGATCCTGTCGCGACCTGCGGTGGAAGCCGGCGAGCGACTGGGCTTTCTGCCGGGTGACATGAAGGAGAAGGTCGATCCCTATCTCCGCCCGATCTACGATGCGCTCTACGACTGCCTCCCCGCCGAGCAGGTGGAGCGGCGCATCGCCTCCGGCGAAATCGAGATCGCGCCGATTGCGTTCATGCGCGGTCGTACGCTGGCCGACGCGTTCGTCATCCTCGACGAAGCGCAGAACACCACGCCGATGCAGATGAAGATGTTTCTTACCCGCTTCGGTGCGAACAGCCGAATGGTGATCTGCGGCGATCCCAAGCAAACCGATCTGCCCGGCGGCCCCAACGCGTCGGGGCTGAACGACGCGGTCGATCGGCTGGAGGGTGTGGAGGGCATCTCGATGGTGCGCTTCGGCGTGGGCGACGTGGTGCGCCACCCGATCGTCGGGCGCATCGTTGCGGCCTATGAGGGCGAAGGTTGAAGGCTGGGATATCCCGTCCTACATTCGGGATATCCCTTTCGGAGGCGCGCGGCGTGGCATCGCTCTATATCAAGGATCCGGACACCGCGGCGCTCGCCGCCGAGGTCGCGGCCGCGCTCGGCACCACCAAGACGGAAGCGGTGCGCGACAGCCTGTTGCGGCGCAAGGCCGAGCTGCAGGCCAAGGGTCGGGCGCAGGACGTGCTCCGCAAGCTCGACGCACATCGCCGTGCCCATCCGCTGCCGCCGCCCACCGGGCTGCCTGCCGACAAGGCCTTTTTTGACGAGCTGTGGGGCGAGTCTTGACGCTATTCGTCGACGCATCGGCGATGGTTGCGATCATCGCCGAAGAACCCGAGCGCGATCGGCTGGTGGTCGAGGCGGTCGAGGGCGCGCCGGCGCTCTGGTCCGCGATGGCGGCCTGGGAAACCGTCGCCGCGCTGTCGCGTTCGCGCGAAATGGATATCGCCGCGGCACGCCAGGAAGCAGCGCTCTACGCCGATCAGCTCGGGCTGACGCTGGTGCCGATCGGCGCGCGCGAGTTGGAACTGGCGCTCGATGCCTATCAGCAATTCGGCAAGGGCCGTCACCCCGCCGGACTCAACATGGGCGATTGCTTCGCCTATGCGTGCGCCAAATCCCATGATGCGCGTCTGCTCTACAAGGGCGACGATTTCTCCAAGACGGACCTCGCCTGATGCTTGACGTTGCCGCCCTCCCCGAATCGCCCTGGCCGCAAGGCGCGTGGGAAGCGCTCGCCTTGCGCGCGGCTGAAGCAGCGATCGCGCAGACGCCCTATGCCGATTGGAAGGGCTCGCCGAGCGCGATCGAAGTTGCGGTGCGCTTCACCAGTGACGACGAAGTCCATACCCTCAATCGCCAGTATCGGCAGAAGGACAAGCCGACCAACGTGCTGTCCTTCCCGATGATCCAGCCCGACCTGCTCGATGCGGTCACCCAGAACAGCGATGATGGCGAAGTATTGCTGGGCGATATCGTGCTTGCACACGGCGTCTGTTCGATGGAAGCGGAAGCGCGCGGCGTGTCCGTGGACGATCACGCCACGCATCTGATTGTCCACGGCATGCTGCATCTGCTAGGCTATGATCATATCGAGGATGGCGAGGCGGAAGCCATGGAGGCGATGGAACAGGCCGCCATGGCGGCGCTGAACCTGCACGATCCCTATCCCGTACGCGAGGACTGACCACCAACATGAACGAGGGCCCTAGTACCGGCTCGCCCGAACCCCGACACGAAAATGGCGGCATCTGGCGCAGTCTGCGCGCACTCCTGTTCGGCGAGGAACAGGAAGAGACGCTGCGCGGCAGGCTGGAAGAGGCCATCGACGAGCATGAGAGCGACGGCGGCACGCCGCCGGCCGGCGACTTGGCCCCGATCGAGCGCCAGATGCTCAAGAACCTGCTGCATTTCGGCGAGCGCGACGCCGGCGACGTGGGCGTGCCCCGCGCCGACATCATCGCCGTCGAGGCGCAGACCAGCTTCGCCGATCTCGTCCAGCTCTTCGCCGAGGCGGGGCATAGCCGCCTGCCGGTGTATCGCGAGGAGCTCGATACGATCATCGGCATGGTCCATATCAAGGACGTGTTCGAGATTCTCGCCAAGGGCGAGGCGCATCCGCCGAGCATCGCCGGGCTGATCCGCCAGCCGCTCTACGTGCCGCAATCGATGGGCGCGCTCGATCTGCTCGCGCAGATGCGGGTGAAGCGGACCCACCTCGCAATCGTGCTGGATGAATATTCGGGCACCGAGGGGCTGATCACGATCGAGGATCTGATCGAGGAAATCGTCGGCGAGATCGAGGACGAGCATGATGAGACCCCCGCCGCGCTGATCGTACCGATCGACGGCGGCGGCTGGGAAGCCGACGCCCGTGCCGAGCTGGAAGATGTGGCGGAAATGGTCGATCCGCGGCTGGCCGAGGTGGAAGAGGATGTCGACACGATCGGCGGCCTCGCCTTCGTGCTCGCCGGGCACGTACCCGAAGTCGGCGAGTGCCTGGAGCACGACAGCGGCTGGAGACTCGAAGTCATCGATGCCGACGAACGCAAGGTGAACCGCCTGCGGCTGCATCCCCCCGAGGTGCGGGTGGAAGACGCGGCCTAAACGCCGCGTCTAGTCCGCGAGCCCGATCAGGCTGATCTGCCGGCCGTAATCAGGTTCGCCGCGATGCGTCGCGCGGCGGAAGCTGAAAAAGCGGGCCTCGTTGGCATAGGTGTCCAGCCCCAGCGCCTCGATCGTCCGCAGTCCGGCCAGCGCCAGCCGGTGGACGACATAGGCCTCCAGGTCGAACTGAAAATGCTCGGGGCGGCCATCGGCGAAAAAGCGTTCGTTGGCCGCATCCTGCGCGCAGAAGCGCTGGAAGAAGCTGGCATCGACCTCGTAGCTGGCGCGGGCGATGCAGGGCCCGATCGCGGCGGCGATCCGCTCTCGGCGGGCGCCCAGCGCTTCCATCGCGGCGATCGTCGAATCGGTGACGCCGCCGATCGCGCCCTTCCACCCGGCATGCGCGGCAGCGACAACGCCAGCCTCCCGATCGGCGAACAGCACCGGCGCGCAGTCGGCGGTGAGGATACCGAGCACCAGCCCGGGCTGGTTGGTGACAAGGGCGTCGGCCTTTGGGCGCAGCGCCTCGTCGAACGGGGCGATCACCGTCACCGCATCGGCCGAATGGACCTGGTAGACGGTGACCAGCCGCGCACCCGGCAGTACCGCCTCGACCACGCGAGCGCGGTTCGCCGCAATCGCCGCGGGATCGTCTTGTGAGCCGGTGCCTACGTTCAGCCCGGCCACCACGCCGGTCGATACGCCGCCGACGCGGCCGAGAAAGCCGTGCGGCACGCCGTCCAGCGCGCGGGCGTGGGTGACCTCGACGTCGCTCATAACGCCAGCCGCATCAGCCGATCCTCATCGGCATGGTTGCCCACCATGAAGGCATAGGGTCCGCGATCCTCGAAGCCGTAGCGCTGGTAGAAGCGCTTGGCGCGGTGGTTGTCGATATAGACGGAAAGCCAGAGCTCGGCCGCATCGCGCGCGCGGGCCGTTGCGAGCGCCCAATCCATCAACGCCTGCGCCGCGCCGCTGCCCTTGGCGCGATCGAGCAGATAGAGCTGGCGGAGTTCGATCGCCGGGCCTTGCGGTTTGGCGGGCAGGCTGATCGGTCCGAGCTTGCAATAGCCCGCGATGCCCGCCGCATCCTCGACCACCCGGAAGGCGAAGGCGGGATCGGCGATCTCCTCCGCCCAACCCGCAACGGTGAACTTGTCGAGGAAGGTTGCGAGGTCCGCCGGCGCATAGAGATGCGCGAAGGTCGCCTGGAAGCTTTCCCGGAACAGCGCGTCGATCGCGGCGGCATCGGCGGGGGTGGCGTCGCGATAGATCATGCAAAACCCGCCGGGACCGGCCAGCCCGGTGCGGTAATTGCTAGCACCTTGAACAGCGATCCCATCTGGTCGTCGCTGACCAGCCGGTTGCGATCGGCCGCGATCGCATCGCCGCGTTCGGGCGCCGCGCGGGCAAGCGCCCGGGCGCGCTCGTCGATGCCGAGCGCCTTGAGGAAGTCGCCCTGCGTCACCGGCCCATGGACGGTCAGCCCCTCGGCCTCGGCGGCTTCCTTGAGCGTGCCGAAATCGACATGCGCCGTCAGGTCGGCTTCGCCCGGCGCGTCGAACGGATTGGCAAAGGCATGGCCGCGCACCGCCTGCAGCGTGTCGCCGATCGCCGGGCCTTCATAGCCATAGTCGACGATCAGCGCCGCGCCGCCTTGTTCGAGTAGCCGCTGTGCGAGCGCGCGGAGCAGCGAGACGCTGGCGGGCGAGGTCTCCAGGATCGATCCGGGTGCGGCATCGCGCAGCGCCTGCGGGATCACTGGATCGAAGCCGCGATCGCCGGTCACCGGCAGAAACAGCGTGTCCTGGCAGGCGACCAGCCGCTCGCGCCAGCCTTGTGCGGTATGGACCAGTTGGCGGATCGGCAGCGCGTCGAAGAACTCGTTGGCGACGACCAGCAGCGGCGCATCCTCGGGCAGCCCGACAAGATCGAGATGCCATTCGGCATGCGGCACGCGTTCCTTTTGCGCCGCGCGCAGGACGGGGCTGGTCTCGAGGAAATCGACCGGCGGCGCGAACCCTGCCTTGCCCATCGCCCGCAGCGCGTCGCTCGCGAGCGTACCGCGACCGGGGCCGAACTCGACATAGCGGGCGATCTCGGGCCGACCGGCGCGGTCCCACAGATCGGCCAGCCAAAGCCCGATCAGCTCGCCAAACATCTGGCTGATCTCGGGCGCTGTGGTGAAGTCGCCGCGCGCGCCCAGCGGGTCGCGGGTCGCGTAATAATGCGCGTTGGCCGCCCCCATGAACTGCGAGAGCGGGATCGGGCCGGCGAGCGTGATCGCCCGCGCCAGCCGCTCGGGCAACGCAGCTTCGGCGGCGTTGTCGCGGCGTTCGTCGGGCTGGGCGTCGAGCGGGTTGGTCATCGCGGCGACCTCAGGCGACGCTCGGCCCGGTGATCGCCTCGATCCGCTTGCGGCGGCCCGGCGCGGTGGCGATCAGGAACAGCCCGCCCGCGATCATCGGGAGGCAGAGCCACTGGCCCATGTGCAGCCCGGTGAGATCGACGAGCCAGACCAGCTGGCGATCGGGCTCGCGGAAGAACTCGACGAAGAAGCGGCACATGCCGTAGCCGAGGAGGAAGATGCCGGCGAGCTTGCCCGGCTGGGAACGCGCATCGGTGCGCCAGAAGAAGAACCACAGCACCGCGAACAGAAGCAGCCCTTCCAGCCCCGCCTCGTAGAGCTGGCTCGGGTGCCGCGCCGGCTCGGGGATACCCGCCGGCACGGTGCCGCGGAAGACGATCGCCCAGGGCACGTCGCCGGGCTTGCCCCACAGCTCGCCGTTGACGAAATTGGCGAGGCGGCCGAAGAACAGGCCGAAGGGTGCGCAGCACACCACATAATCGTGCACGCGCAACCAGTTGAGCTTGTTCTGCCAGGAGAGGTAGACAATCGCGAGCGAGGTGCCGATCACCCCGCCATGGAAGCTCATGCCGCCTTCCCACAGCATCAGGATCTGCAGCGGGTTCTGCAGCATCTCCGGGGCATAGAACAGCACATAGCCGATCCGGCCGCCCAGGATGATGCCCAGCGTGGCGTAGAACACGAGGTCATCGGCATGGCGCCGGGCCATCGGCGCGCCGGGCCGGGCGAGCAGCTTCATCAGATAGACCCAGCCGAGCAGGATGCCGGTGATATAGGCCAGCGAATACCATTTGATCTGGAAGAACCCCAGATTGATCGCCACCGGATCGAGGTGGAGATCGGTGAAATGCAGATGTCCGCCGGCAGCGGCAAGCAGGGTGGGCAGCACGGTAATCCCCGGCGTGAGAAACGACTTCGCCCCGCGATAGAGCCAAAACGCCGCAAACCCAAGGGGGAGCGATCAGGCTGATCGAAAGCCCATGCTGGCGTGGGCGCGCGGCGCGCGATAGAGCCGGGAGATGGCTGGCAAACCTCCACCCCGCATCAGGCTCGATCGGCGCAGATTGTTGGTTGGTGGCGGCGCGGGACTGGGCTTGGTGGTAGCCTGGGGATTGTGGCCGCGCAGCTATGCGCCCAACCTCAGCGCGGGTCCGGGCGAAAGCCTGTTCGGTGCCTGGCTGAAGATCGGCAAGGACGGGCAGGTGCGCGTCGCGGTGCCGCAGGCGGAGATGGGGCAGGGCGTCTATACCGCGCTTCCGCAGATCCTCGCCGACGAACTGGGTGCGGACTGGAAGCTGGTCGGTGTCGAGCCCGCACCGCTTAACCCGCTCTACGCCAATCCGCTGGCGGCGCAGACGCTGTTCGCCGCCGCGCTGGGCGGCCTGCCCGAAAAGGTGCAGCGCAGCCATGCCGCGCGCGCCGACCTGATGCTTACCGCCGCCTCCACTTCGGTGCGCGCCTTCGAGGACGATCTGCGCCAGGCGGGTGCCGCGGCGCGGGTGCTGCTGTGCAAGGCGGCGGCGCGGCGCTGGGGTGTCGACTGGCAGGCCTGCGGCACCGCCGGCAGCACGGTGATCCACGGCAACCAGCGACTGGGGTTCGGCGAACTTGCCGAGGCGGCGGCGCAGGAAAAGGTGCCGGCGCAGCCTCCCTTGCGCGGCGGCGAGGCCGGGCGGCTGCTTGGCCAGCCGCTGCCGCGGCTCGATGCGCCGGCCAAGCTTGATGGTAGCGCCAACTTCGCCGCCGATGTGCGGCTGCCCAACATGGTCTTCGCCGCGATCCGCCAGGGGCCGGTGGGCGAGACCGAACTGGTGCACGTCGATCGCGCGGCGGCGAACCGCGTGCGCGGCATGCTCTCGATCATCACCACCAAGCAGTGGGTGGCGACGGTTGCGAGCAACTGGTGGGCGGCCGAACGCGCGCTCCAAGCGCTGCGTCCGCGCTTCCGCAACCCGGCCCTGGTGATCAACGACGACAGCATCGATGCCGCGCTCGATGCGGCGCTGGACGGCGAGGGGGCGAGAATCGAGGCGAAGGGCGATCTTGCCGCCGAGTTCCGCGGCGCGCGGGTGGTGACGGCGGACTATCGCGTCGGCCTCGCCCCCCACGCGCCGCTGGAGCCGATGACCTGCACCGCGGACTATGCGCATGGCCGCTTGTCGCTGTGGCTGCCGACCCAGGCGCCGGGCCTCGCGCGGGCGGCTGCGGCCAAGGCGCTGGGCTTGGATCCGGCGCGGGTGACGGTGCATGCGATGCTCGGCGGCGGATCGTTCGGCGAGAAGCTGGAAGTGGACGCGGCGGCGCAGGCGGCACTGATTTCCCACGCCGTGCAGCGCCCGGTGCAGCTGACCTGGCCGCGCGACGAGGATTTGCGGCGCGATCGCTTCCGCCCGGCCGCCGCTGCGCGGCTCACCGCCAAGCTGGGCCAGGGCGGCACCGTCTCCGCTTGGCTCGCCAAGATCGCCGCGCCCTCGACCGGCCGCGAGCTGGCGGCGCGGCTGCTCGCCGGCGATACCGTCACGGCCGCAGGACTGGCGCTGCCGGGCAAGGAAGACCCCTCTGCGGTGGAGGGCGCGGCGCCTGCCTATGCGATCCCGAACCTCGCGGTGGACCACCATCCGGCCGAGATCGGCGTGCCGACCGGCTATTGGCGCTCGGGCGCGCACAGCTACACCTGCTTCTTCGCCGAAAGCTTCGTCGACGAGCTCGCGCATGTCGCCAATCGCGATCCGCTGTCCTTCCGCATGGCGATGCTCGGCAACCAGCCGCGGCTCGCCCGCTGCCTGCAGACCGCGGCGCAGCTCGGCGGTTGGCAGGGGGGCGAGCCGGGAAGCGGGCAGGGCATTGCCGCGCATGCGTTCCGTGGCTCCTACATCGCGGTGATGGCCGAGGCGCATCTGACGCCGCAGCGCGAAATCGTCGTCGAGCGGCTGGTCGCGGCAGTCGATTGCGGGCGGGTGGTGAACCCCGACTTGGTCCGCCAGCAGATCGAGGGCGGGCTGTTGTTCGGCCTCGCTGCCGCGCTGGGGGCGCCGACCACGTTCAGCGAGAACATCGCCGACGTGCAGACCCTTGCGGATCTTGATCTCCCGACGCTGGCCAACACGCCCGACATCACGGTCGAAATCCTGCCCAGCGGATCGGACCCAGGCGGGGTGAGCGAACTCGCCGTGCCGCCGACCGCGCCTGCCATCGCGAACGCGTTACAAACCGCCACCGGCACGCGCTTTCGGCGCCTGCCCTTGCTATCGGATGCCGAATGACCCTGCCTGCCGACCATCCGAAGATCCCGCCCGCCCGTGTGGGCGTGCTGCTGGTCAATCTCGGCACGCCCGACGCGCCCGATGCGGGCGCGGTGAAACGCTATCTGGGCGAGTTTCTGTCTGACCGGCGCGTGGTCGAGATCCCGCCGCTGCTCTGGCAGCCGATCCTGCGTGGCATCATCCTGCGGACGCGGCCGAAGAAGTCGGCGCACGCCTATGGCCAGGTGTGGCGCGAGGACGGCTCGCCACTCGCCGCGATTACCAAGGCGCAGGCGCGCGGGCTGGAGGGCGCGTTCGGCCCCGGCGTGACCGTCCTGCACGCGATGCGCTACGGCAAGCCTTCGGTGGGGGAGCAGATCGCCGCGCTCAAGGCGCAGGGCTGCGAGCGCATCCTGGTCGCACCGCTCTATCCGCAATATTGCGCGGCGACGACGGCGACCGCCAACGACGTCGCCTTCGCCGCATTGATGGCGATGCGCTGGCAGCCGGCGCTGCGCACGCTGCCGCCTTATTATGACGATCCGGCCTATATCGCGGCGCTCAAGACCAGCGTCGAGGAGGGGCTCGCGAGGCTCGACTTCGTGCCCGACGCGATCATCGCCAGTTTCCACGGCATGCCGCAGCGGACGCTCGAGCTAGGTGATCCCTATCACTGCCATTGCCGCAAGACCGGGCGGCTGCTCGGCGAGGCGCTGGACCGCGAGCTGATCGTCACCTTCCAGTCGCGGTTCGGCCGGGCCAAATGGCTGGAGCCGGCGACCGACACGACGCTGGAAGCATTGCCCGCCAAGGGCATTCGCCGCGTCGCGATTGTTGCACCAGGTTTCTCCGCGGACTGCCTGGAAACGCTGGAGGAGCTGGCGATCCGTGGCCGCGAATCCTTCCTCCAGTCCGGCGGCAGCGATTTCGCATATTTGCCTTGTCTCAATGACGGCGCCACGGGCATGGAGTTGTTGCGACAGATCATCGGGCGCGAACTTGCCGGCTGGGTGAACCCCGCCTAGCCAATTCTTGGGTTTGATTGGAGAGGAATGCACATGGCACGTGTAGCGGTCGTCACTGGCGGCACCCGCGGTATCGGCGAGGCGATCAGCCTCGCGCTCAATGAGGCCGGCATCACCGTCGCCGCCAACTATGCCGGCAATGACGAGAAGGCGGCCGCCTTCACCGAACGCACCGGGATCAAGGCGTACAAGTGGGATGTGGGCGATTTCGACGCCTGCGCCGCGGGCGTGGCGAAGGTCGAAGCCGAGCTGGGCCCGGTCGACATCGTCGTCAACAATGCCGGCATCACCCGCGACGGCACCATCCTCAAAATGACCCGCGACATGTGGGAAGACGTGATCCGCATCAATCTGGGCGGCTGCTTCAACATGGCGCACGCGGTGTTCCCGGGCATGCGCACGCGCAAATGGGGCCGCATCGTCAACATCGGCTCAATCAACGGCCAAGCCGGCCAATATGGCCAGGTCAACTATGCCGCCGCCAAGTCCGGCATCCATGGCTTCACCAAGGCGCTGGCGCAGGAAGGCGCGCGATTCGGGGTAACGGTCAACGCGATCGCGCCGGGCTATATCGATACCGACATGGTCGCGGCGGTGCCGGCGGACGTGCTGGAGAAGATCGTCGCCAAAATCCCGGTCGGCCGGCTGGGCCAGGCGCACGAGATCGCGCGTGCGGTCGCGTTTCTCTGCGCGGAAGAGGGCGGCTTCGTCACCGGATCGACGCTGTCGATCAACGGCGGCCAGCACATGTACTGAACGAACAAGGGGGCCGGCGCCTTGCGGTGCCGACCCCCAACGTCTCTCGATACGCTACGCGAGAGCAACTGTACGCGTACAACCCGTTCTGGTTAGAGCGGTTCCCTTGAGCGAACGCTGAACGACTTGGTTATTTCCCGTTCATCTTCGCACCTGCAGCACTGGCGGGTTGCGCGCCAGCCGCTAAGAGGAGCCGATGCGCTTCCGGCTCCGTTTTCTCGCTTATCCGCCGCTGGCGCTGTCGATCCTGTTCCTCACGGCGTCCGGCAAGGAATTGCGGATGCCGCTGGGCGACCTTCCGGTGGTGGATGCGACACCCGTGCCGCTGGTGCCTGGCGATCCCGCACGTCGAGTGAACGGCCGCCTCCGGTATCTGGGCGGTGTGCGGCTCACCAGCCCGGACCTCGCTTTCTCGGGCTATTCCGCGCTCAGCGTGGACGGCGATCGCTTCACCTTGCTGAGCGACCGCGGTAATCTCGTTCGCTTCCGAATGCGTGGCGACTGGCGACCCACCGATGTGCGATTCGCCGATCTGCCCGGTGGTCCGGGCGTCAGCGCCTATAAGGGCGACCGTGATTCGGAATCGCTCGCGCATGATCCGGCGACCGGAGAATTCTGGGTCGGCTTCGAAGCGCATAATGCGATTTTCCGATTCGATCCGGTTTTTCGAAGGACCCAGGGCGTTGCCTTCCCCGATGCCATGAAGCGGTGGCCGCTGAATGGCGGCCCCGAATCAATGGTACGGCTCGCCGACGGTCGATTCCTGGTGATCGGTGAAACGGCACGGCCGCGCGGCGGTCCCGTCGCGCAGCGCGAGATGCTGTTGTTCCCGGGTGACCCGACGGCGAGCGGCCGAGCACCGATCCATCTCGCCTATGTCCCGCCCGCCGGCTATGATCCCAGCGACGCCGCGCTGCTGCCCGACGGGCGGCTGCTGGTGCTGGTGCGGCGATTCGCGGTGCGGACGCTCTTCACCGTGAAGATCGAACTGGTCGATATCCGCGGCGCAAAGGCGGGCGAGGTGCTACGCGGTACCGAGATCGCGGACTTTTCCCCGCCTTTCCAGCACGACAATTTCGAGGGACTGGCGGTGCAGCGCGAGGGCGAATCGCTCGTGCTGTGGATGATCTCGGACGACAATGAGCAATGGTGGCAGCAAACGCTGCTGCTCAAGTTCCGACTGGAACTTCCGGGATAGGGTGCCGGGCACCAGACACGGAAAAACCCGCCACTGCTGTGCAGTAGCGGGCCAAACCGTTGATCTGTAAGGAGATCAGGCCGCTTCGGCGGTGCCGGCGGTCGCCTTGCGCACTTCGCGCTTCAGGCGACGGGCGCGGAGCGACAGATCGTCGTCGCTGCTCTTGAGGAGCCAGTTGTCCAGGCCGCCGACATGCTCGACCGAGCGCAGGCCGTGCGTCGAGACGCGGAGACGGATGCTCTTGCCGAGCGAATCCGAAATCAGCGTCACGTTCTGCAGGTTGGGCAGAAAGGTGCGCTTGGTCTTGTTGTTGGCGTGGGAAACATTGTGTCCCACCTGCCGGCCCTTGCCGGTCAGCTCGCAAATGCGCGACATCGCTTCAAATCCTGAGTTGGGCGGTAAGCCGGAAAGGCCGCGCTGTTAGCGTCGATGCGCGTTGCAGTCAACCGATTCACGGCGGAATGCGCGCAACCTGCTCGCCGCAGGGGCGTTGGGCAGGTGAAACGATAAGAGGAGATTGGGATGCGCGCAATCCTGGGGTTGCTGGGAATTCTGGTACTGGTCGCCGTCGTGCTGATCGCGCTGGGCTTTCTCAATGTTGACGTCCGCGGCGGCAAGCTGCCGACGGTCGCAGCCGAGACGGGCAAGGTGTCCGTCGGCGAATCGAACAGCACGGTGCGCGTGCCCACCGTCGAGATGAAGGACAAGCAGGTGAAGCTGCCGACCATCGACGTACAGAAGGCGCCCGAAGCGACGCCGGCGCCGGCGAAGTGACGCAGGCGCCCGGCCGAGTCGTGGCGGCGGCATTGTTGCCGCCGCTAGGGGTCTATCTGGAAGAGGGCGCCAACCGTCCTTTCCAGATAGCCTGTGGCCTGACGATGCTCGGGTTCCTGCCGGGGGCCGGATACGCGTTGTGGCGGCTCTTCCGCCACCGGGAACCACTCGCAGCCTGAGCGGGGCGTGACCGGGCAGAGCATCGCGGCTAAGCCAGGCGCGATGTTTCCCTTACCTCCTCCGATGCGTGCGGCGCTTGCCGCCGCCCAGGCTGCGGCCGATCGCGACGAGGTGCCGGTGGGAGCGGTGGTTGTATTGCGCGGCGAGGTCATCGCCACGGGTGCAAATGCCCCGCGCGCGCTTCGCGACCCCACCGCCCATGCCGAGATGCTGGCGATTCGCGCGGCCGCCAAGGCACTGGGCCGCGATCGTCTGGAGGATTGCGACCTGTGGGTTACGCTGGAGCCTTGCGCGATGTGCGCCGGTGCCATCGCCCATGCCCGAATCGCCCGGCTCTATTACGGTGCGAGCGACCCCAAGGGCGGTGCGGTCGAACATGGGCCCCGGCTGTTCGGCCAACCGACCTGTCACCATCGCCCGGAGGTCTATGCCGGGATCGGCGAGGCCGAGGCCGGCGCGGTGCTGCGCGACTTTTTCCGCCGTCGCCGCTGAGCTGATTTCGCTTTCGCACTGCAAAAGGTTGTGAACCGCCCGCCGCTGCGGATATGAGGACGGTGCACCATGAGCGCACCTTTTCCCTGGATCGACGTAGCGATCATCTTCGTGTTGATCGCGATCAACGGCATTTTCTCGATGTCGGAGCTGGCGATCGTCTCCGCGCGCCCGGCGCGGCTGGAGGCGCTGGCCCGGCTCGGCAATCGCGGCGCCAAGACCGCGATCGAGCTCGCCGAGGATCCCGGCAAGTTTCTCTCGACCGTGCAAATCGGCATCACCTTGATCGGTATCGTCTCGGGTGCATATTCCGGCGCCAGCCTGGGCGAGCCGGTAGCACAGCGCATCGAGTCGCTCGGCATCTCGGCCGGGCTTGCCCATACGCTCGGGATCACGCTGGTCATCGGGCTCACCACCTATGGCTCGCTGGTGATCGGCGAGCTGGTGCCCAAACAGTTCGCGCTGCGCTCGCCCGAGCCGATCGCAGCGGCGGTCGCGTTGCCGATGCGCTGGCTTTCCTGGGGCACCGCGCCGATCGTCTGGCTGCTCGATTCGTCGAGCGGGCTGGTCTTCCGGCTGCTCAGGCTAAAGCGCGAATCGGAAAACCGCGTCACCGCCGAGGAGCTGCACCTGATCGTGGCAGAGGCGAGCAAGTCCGGTGTGATCGAGGAGCATGAGCGCTCGATCATTTCGGGTGTGGTCCGCCTCGCCGATCGGCCGGTGCGGGAAGTGATGACGCCGCGGACCCAGGTCGACTGGCTCGACGTAGACCTGGATGGCGCCGGTATCCGCGAGGAACTTCTTGCGACGCCGCATACCCGTCTCCCGGTGGCGGAAGGCTCGATCGACGCGGTGATCGGTGTCGTCCAGGCGCGCGACATCGCCGCCGCGCTGTTTCGCGGCGAGCCGCTCGATCTGCGCAAGCTGATGCGCAAGGCCCCCGTGCTGCCCGATCAGGTCGACGCGATGGACGCGCTCACCGCGCTCCGCCAGGCGGACGTGCCGATGGGGCTGGTGCACGATGAATATGGCCATTTCGAAGGCATCGTCACGCCCGCCAACCTGCTTGCGGCGATCGCCGGCGAGTTCGCCTCGGACGCCGAGCCCGGCGACAATCCCAATATCGTCGTGCGCGAGGACGGCTCGCTGCTCGTCGCGGGCGCGACGCCGGCAGACCAGCTGGCCGAGCGGCTCGGCATCGATTTGCCCGAGGATCGCGATTACGCAACCGTCGCGGGCCTTGCGCTTGCGGTGTTCAAGCACCTGCCGGTCGAGGGCGAGGTATTCGAGCAGCAGGGCTGGCGCTTCGAGATCGTCGATCTCGACGGCCGCAAGATCGACAAGCTGCTGGTGAGCCGCGAGGCGAGCTGACGAGCGCGCCATCCACGGATGGAAATGAGCGGTCGGTCCTTACGGTTGCGCCCCACCCCAGCGCATGGTAGCGCCCGCGGCTTGAATGGGGCCATTCCGCGTCCCTAACTTCAGGCTTTTCGGGAACCCATGTTCGCCACTCCAGCATATGCACAGGCCGCAGGCGCGGCTGGTCAGGGTAGCACTCTGGCCGGGATCGCGTCGGTAGCGCCGCTCGTCCTGATCTTCGTCGTCTTCTACTTCCTGATGATCCGTCCGCAGCAAAAGCGGATGAAGACGCTGCAGAACGCGGTGAATTCGGTGAAGAAGAACGACACCGTGATCACCGCCGGCGGCCTGATCGGCAAGGTCACCCGCGTCGACGAGACCGAGGTCGAGATCGAGCTCGGTCCCAACGTGAAGGTCCGCGCAATCAAGTCGACGCTCGCCGAAGTGCGCCCGTTCGGCGCCAAGCCTGCGAACGACTGATGCTGGATTTCCCGCGCTGGAAGGTCTGGTCGATCACCCTCGGCCTTGCCCTGATGGTCCTGCTCGCGGTGCCGAGCCTGGTGCCGGAGAGCATCCGCAACACCTGGCCAAGCTGGATGCCCAAGCCCGCGATCAACCTCGGCCTCGATCTCGCCGGCGGCTCGTATTTGCTCCTCGAGGGCGATACCAGCGACGTGCAGCAGACCAAGCTCGAGCAGATGCGCGAGCAGGTCCGCCTGGCGATGCGCCGTGATCCGCGCGTGGACATCGGCGACATCTCGATCCAGGGCGGCAAGCTCAGCTTCATGGTCCGCGATCCCGGCAAGGTGGATGCGGCGCGCGAGAAGCTGCTGCCGATGACCAACGGCGTCGGCACCACCGGCCAGCGCGACTGGGAAATCTCGGTCGTCGATTCGACCCGTTTCGTGCTGACCCCCACCCAGGCGGGTCTGGCGCAGCAGGTCGAAACCGCGATGAACGACGCGCGCGAAGTGGTCGACAAGCGCATCAATGCGCTCGGCACCCGCGAGCCGACCGTCATCCGCGAGGGCAGCAACCGCATCGTCGTGCAGGTGCCCGGTCTGCAGGATCCCAGCCAGCTCAAGGCGCTGCTCGGCAAGACCGCCAAGCTTGAGTTCAAGCTGGTCGACACCAGCGTGACGCCGCAGCAGGTCGCGTCGAACGACATCCCCGTCACCTCGCAGCTGCTCCAGTACGAGAATGGCGCACCGATCGTGGTCAACCGCACCGCGATGATCACCGGCGACATGCTGGTCGATGCCAAGCAGAGCTACGACCAGCAGGGCCGCCCCGACGTGACGCTCCAGCTGGACGGCGCGGGCGCCAAGCGCTTCGGCCGCGTTACCCAGGAAAATACCGGCAAGCCCTTCGCGATCATCGTCGACAACAAGGTGATCTCGGCCCCGAACATCAACGAGCCGATCCTCGGCGGCAGCGCCTCGATCTCGGGCGGCTTCACCGTGGAGAGTGCCAACCAGCTCGCCATCGCGCTGCGCTCGGGCAAGCTGCCGATCAATCTGAAGGTCGTGCAGGAATCGACCGTCAGCCCCGAGCTTGGCGCCGATTCGATCCGCGCCGGCGTCACTGCCTCGATCATCGCGATCGTCGCCGTGGTGGTGTTCATGGTGCTTACCTATGGCCGCTTTGGCATCTATGCGAACATCGCGGTGATCATCAACGTGCTGGTGATCCTGGCGCTGATGGGTCTGATCAGCGCGACGCTGACGCTCCCCGGCATCGCCGGCTTCGTGCTGACCATCGGTACCGCGGTCGACGCCAACGTGCTGATCAACGAGCGTATCCGCGAGGAGCGGCGCCGCGGCCGCAGCGTGATGCAGGCGGTCGAGCTCGGCTACAAGGAAGCCAGCCGCACCATCTTTGAGGCCAACGTCACCCACGCGATCGCGGGCCTTATCATGCTGGTCCTCGGCTCCGGCCCGATCCGCGGGTTCGCGGTGGTGCTGCTGTTCGGCATCGCCAGCTCCGTCTTCACCGCCGTGGTGTTCACGCGCATGCTCGTCACGCTCTGGCTGCGCCGCAAGCGCCCGAGCGAGATCCATATTTAAGGAAGCGCCGACATGCGGCTCCTCAAGATCGTTCCCGACAACACCAATATCGGCTTCGTCCGCATCCGGTTCATCGCGTTCGCGATCACCGCGCTGCTGACGGTCGCCGCGATCGGTCTGGTCGCGGTGCACGGCCTCAACTTCGGCGTCGACTTCGTCGGCGGTGTGTCGATCGAAGAGAAGTTCACGACGGTGCCCCCCACCGATGAACTGCGCTCGACGATCAGTGCGCTGGGTTATGGCGAAGCCACCATCCAGGGTACGGGCAAGAACAATGTGACCATTCGCCTGCCCGTGCCGCGCTCCAGTGATCCCGCCGCGACCAATACGATGGTTGAGCAGGTCAAGAGCGCAGTGAAGGCGAGGTTCCCGGGGGCGAGCTTCTCCACCTACTCCACCGTGTCAGGGAAGGTGTCGAACGAGCTGATCCGCAACGGCGTGCTCGCCGTGCTGCTCGCCATCATCGGCATCGCGATCTTCTCGTGGCTGCGCTACGAATGGCAGTTCGGCGTTTCGACCGCGGTCGCCATCCTGCACGACGTGCTGATGACGCTGGGCTTCTTCGCGGTGACCGGCATGGTGTTCGACCTGAACATCGTCGCCGCGGTGCTGACGATCATCGGCTACTCGATCAACGACAAGATGGTGATCGACGACCGCATCCGCGAAAACATGCGCAAGTACCGCAAGATGGGGATGAGCGAGCTGATCGACCTCTCGGTCAACGAGACGTTGCCGCGTACCGTGATGACCTCGCTCACCATCCTCATCGCGCTCGCCTCGCTGCTGGTCTTCGGCGGCGAAGTGCTGCGCGGCTTCACCGCGGCGATGATGCTCGGCATCGTGGTTGGTACCTATTCGTCGATCTATGTCTCGTCGTCGCTGCTGATCACCCTCGGGCTCAAGCCCGGCGTGAAGCCCGAAAAGAGCGAGTCGATCGCGACCAACGCCGAGCGCGTGGCGCCGCGCGAGCGGCCGTAACGTGAAGATCGAGCGGCGCAGCGCCGAAGGGCCGCTGATCTCCGGCTTTTCTGCTGGCGGCTTCCGGGTCGACGAGAATGTCTATCACGGGCTGATCATCACCCCGCAGCGTGCCGATGGCTGGTCGCCGCCGGCCGTGGCGGAACTGACCGAGGCGGATCTCGAAGCTGCCTTCGCGCTGGATCCGCTGCCCGAGTTTCTCCTGCTCGGCACCGGCACCACGCTGGTGCGGCCGCCGCTCGGCCTGGTGAAGGCGATGGAGAAGCGCGGCATCGGCATCGAGGCGATGGACAGCCGTGCGGCAGCGCGCGCCTGGGGCGTGCTGCGCGCCGAGCTCCGCTGGGTCGCGGGCGCGCTTTACCCGCTCGCCTGAGCGGGCTCGGCGAACAGCGCCGGCAGCGTTCGCTGCAGCCGCGCCAGTGCGGCGTCCCAGCGATCGGGATCGAACGGCCGGGCAAGGCGGGCGAGCAGGTCGTCCTCGGGCGCCAGCGGATCAAAGGCGTCGTTCAGCAGATATTGGGCGAACCATAGCCGCGCCGTCTGCGGATCGGGGCGCCGCGCGGTGCCGGCGGCGACGTCGGCGACGAACGGCTCCAGCGCCGCATAGGCGCCCAGCCACGCGCCGGTGTCGAAGCGCGACTCGCGGTGCATCGGCACACCGAAAAAGGCTGCCAGCGCAAAGGTCTTGGAGTCGCCGACCAGCATGCCGTCGGCGTGGCGGGCCATCGCCAGCGTTGCGGGGTGCATGCCGATCCGCGGCGGCAGCAGCACGACATTGTCGCAGTCCGCCACCGCTTCGATCAGCGACGCGGCATCGACATGTGCGTCGTTGAGCGGATGGTTGGTCACCGCCAGCGTGCAGCGGCCGCCCAACTGGGCGGAGAGCGCGCGGACCAGCGCGGCATTGGGCTTGGTGCCCAGCCGGTGCATCGCGAAGAAATTATCCTCGGTCTCGCATTCGAGCGGGAGCAGCAGGAGCGGGCGATCCTTGCGAATGCCCAGCCGGGCGAACAGTGCGGCGCGCTCGTCCGGCGCGGGTGCCAGGGTGCACTGGAGTCGGTCCCATGCAGGCGCGAGCATCGTCCGCAGCTGGTCGCGCTCGGCCGGGGACATCTCTGCGAGCAGGCCATGATCGTGCGGGCGCTCGGCGAGCAGGATCCAGCGCGGCGGCGGCGCGAAGGGCTCCAGCCGTCCTTCCATCAGCAGTCGTACGGTACCCGGAAAGTGGCGCGGGGTTTCGTGATCCGCGGTGCGGCACAGCACCACGTCGGGGGCGAGATCGCGGACGAAGCCGATCAGCCCCTCGGCATCCTCGGGCTTGGTGCGGGTGCTGGGATGGTCGGGGCCGTCCATGATGTACCAGCGCACGTCCGGCAGATCGGCGCAGCGAGCCAGTTCCTCCGCCCCGATGCCGGTGCCGCGCCACGGCGCCGGCGCGAGCACATGGACCTCATGCGCCGCGGCCAGCCGCCGGAGCATCGGCTCGACGATGTGGGCGAACCACCAGTTGGTCACCATCGGCAAATAGAAGAGGATCCGCTGGCGCTGCTCGGGGTGCGGGAGGGGCGGCAAGGGAACTCCGTCGACGAAGGGACCTGCCTTGCTTATAGGCCCGCACGGCGCTTCAGGACATGCGGCCGGCGCAATTTGCCGCGCGCGGTTCGTGCAGGGGTGTCAGGCGTGGCCCACCGATTCGAGGGCTGCATCGGCGGTCGCGGCATCGGGCGCCAGCAGCCAGGCTTCGGCGCTCTCGATGCTGTCGAAATAATAGGCGTCGCGGTCGCTCGCCGCCCGCTTGATCTGCATCCGCGCCAGCGACTGGGCAACGACGATGGCGATACGCCGCGAGGCGAATTTGGGATTGTTCAGTACGTGCTTGAACGACTCGACGCTGTCCTGCGACTGGATCTTCATGCCGCGAATGTCGACCAGAGTGACATGCGCATTGGGCGGGCAGGTCAGCAAATGGTGCGCCTGGTCCCGCGCGGCCACGAAGCGGACGATGTCCTCCACCGCGAAAAAGCCGGACATCACGATGCGGACGAGGCTCTGGGACGCATCGACGTCGATCGAGAAGGCAGCTTCCATGGTTTCCGATCCGGCAGCGTCGCGAACCCGCGAAAAGCAGGCTCTGCAGCGGAAACCTAGGGAGCCGCGGGGCTGGGCTCAATTCCGTATCGTTCCGAAGGGCTTGTGAAGGTACGTTCCAACGCGGCAGCGACGGACCGGAGCGGTATGACGGGTTGCGCCTCAGTTGCGGACATTCGCTCGCGTTCGCATGATGGAGCAATGACCGTGTTCACGCCCTTGGAACAGACCGCCTTGACCGCGATCCTTGAGGAATCCGTCGAGCAACGCGCCATAGTCGAGGAGCAGCTTTCGCATTCCAGCGTTCTTTCGCGCGAAAACACAGGAGGCGGCTTTTTTGCGGAACTGGACGTGACCGCCGGCGCAAACAGATTAAATCAAGGCGCGAAAACCCTCGGGCAGAACGTCTACATCGGCGTCTACGGTCTTCAATACGGGCTGGGGATGATCCTCCACTCCACAGGCGGCTACGCGAATCTGTTAGAGGGCTACTCCGTAGGCGGCTAGGATACGTCAGAGATCGACTTCGCCCGGGTCCGCTTCGCGCTCATCACGGAGCCGGGTCCGTTGCCAACCAACGGCAGCTAACCACCAAAACTCCTCTCTATCCGCACACTAATTTCCGTGAGCTTCGCCGCCCGCTGACGGCAGGATCGTCACGATGACTCGTCGATACCGCGTGAGTGCCGGGGTGCCCTTGTCGGTCACCGCGACGACGAAATGCACCGTCTCCGGCTTCTCCACCACCGGCGCCTTGGCACCGGTGCGGTACAGGTTCTCGGGAGGGTTGATCGGCACCGGTTGCTTCCAGCTGCACGCCTCCGGATAGGCGAACCATTGGAAGGACAGGCTGTCGCCGTCCGGATCGCTGCTGGGCGATGCATCGAGCGCAATCCAGTCGCCCGAATGGACCGTTAGCCGGTCGGCATGGGCGAGGCGGGGGAGCGGCGGGTGATTGGCCTCGGCGAACGGCTTGGTGGTCCAGGCGATGCGCGCGGCCATGTCGTTCTGATAGGCCTCGCGCCAGCGCCACACCGTCACCAGCGGCCCTCGGAAGGTCTTCTCCGAGGCGACCGGGCGCGAATAGAGCGTCGGCACCGTCGGCGTGTAGGCGTCGTCGGCGTTGGTCCAGATCGGCCGCGTCTCGGGCGCTAGCGGGATTCCGCCGGTGACGGTCTCGCCGGGCGGGAAGGGGCGGGGGACATAGCGCTCGTACCGGCCGCCCCAGCCGCCCCATTCGGGATGCTCGGGCACGCTGAGCCCGCTGGGGATCAGGTTGAGGAACGAGGGCGTGTCCCCCTCCATCGTCCAGGCGACGTCGGGATAGAGCGCGCCCAGGGGGCCATGCCCCTGCTGGATGTTGCGGGCGATCCAGTCGTTGGAGACCGTGCCGTTGTCGATCCCTTCGATCGGCGTGCTCATGCCGGTCCAGCTGCCGTTGCTGTAGGGCCCGGTGCTGACGATGTAGAAGAGGTCCTGGAATTCCCGGCGCAGGCAGGCGCCCGAATCGTTCTGGTCGGAGATGGTGTAGACGCGCAGCTTGGCGACCAGCCGCGCCGCCTCGGCCGGGCTGCGGGTGGAGCGCAGCGTGTAAAGTGCCTCTGCCAGCGTATTGGCGCCGCCCCATATGGCCACCCAGAGCGGCCGCGGATCGGGGCGTTCGAGCGCGCGAAGCAGCAGCGCGGACCCGGCGCTGTCCTTGCCGGCGCCGACGCTGCCCATGCCATAGCCGGGCTGGCCGCTCTGGATCAGCGCCAGCAGCTGGGCAGCGGAAGGATAGCCGGGGGCGTTGCGCAGCAGGTTGGGCTGGACCTTGCCATAGCCGGTGACGATCCGCCGTATCGTCTCGGGCTGTGGATCGGTCTTGCGCCAGATCGAGGTGGTGGCGATCAGCCCCTCGATGTCGATCTCGTTGGCGTAGAGCAGCAGGCGGATCAGCGACTGGCTGTCGTCCGCCTCCGCCTCGATGTCCGATAGAACGATCAGACGCTGCTTCTCGACAACCGGGTTGCTCGCGGCGTACGCGGGCGCCGCCACGGCGAGCACCGCCGCCAAACCGATGCCGAACCCTCGCATGCGCCGCCCCTCTCCCGTTTGGCGGGAGCCTAGAGGGGCGGGGCGGCGCCTGTCACGGAAAAGCTGCCGGCCTCAGCCCTTCGCCGCCTGGTACTTCGCGCGGAAATCATTGGCGAAGGCGGTGAGCCGCTGTTCCTCGATCGCCGCGCGCAGGTCGGCCATCAGCGCCTGGTAGAACCAGAGGTTGTGCTCGGTCATCAGCATCGCGCCCAGGATCTCGCCGGCGCGGACGAGGTGGTGGATATAGGCGCGGCTCCAGGTGGTGCAGACCGGGCAGGCGCAGGCGGGATCGAGCGGACCCTGGTCCTCCGCGAACTTCGCATTGCGGATGTTGATCGGGCCTTCCCGCGTGAACGCCTGGCCGGTGCGGCCCGAGCGGGTGGGCAACACGCAATCGAACATGTCGATGCCGCGCTCGACCGCGCCGACAATGTCGTCGGGCTTGCCGACGCCCATCAGGTACCGGGGCTTGGTTTCGTCGAGCTGGCCGGGGGCATAATCGAGCACGCCGAACATCGCTTCCTGGCCCTCTCCGACCGCGAGGCCGCCGACCGCATAGCCGTCGAAGCCGATGTCCTTCAGTGCATCGGCGCTGGCCTTGCGCAGCCCCTCGTCGAGCGCGCCTTGCTGAATGCCGAACAAGGCGGCGCGGGCGGCATGTTCCTCGCCGGAATCGAAGCCGGCGCGGCTGCGCCTTGCCCAGCGCATCGAGCGCTCCATCGCCTTGGCCTGCACCTCGCGGGTCGAGGTGGTCGGCACCAGCTCGTCGAACGCCATGACGATGTCGGAGCCGAGCAGCCGCTGGATCTCCATCGAGCGCTCGGGGCTCATCATGTGGCGCGAGCCGTCAAGGTGCGAGGCGAAGGCGACGCCTTCCTCGCTGCGCTTGGTCAGCTCGGACAGGCTCATCACCTGATAGCCGCCTGAATCGGTGAGGATCGGGCGGTCCCAGCCCATGAACTTTTGCAGGCCCCCCAGCCGCGCAACGCGCTCGGCGGTGGGGCGCAGCATCAGGTGATAGGTGTTGCCGAGCAGGATGTCGGCGCCGGACGCACGCACATCCTGCGGCTTCACGGCCTTGACGGTGGCGGCGGTGCCGACCGGCATGAAGGCGGGAGTGCGTATCTCGCCGCGCTGCATGGCGATGGTGCCGCGACGCGCCTTGCCGTCGGTGGCGTGGATGGTGAACTGAAAACGGGGCATGCGTGGCTATTGGCGCGTTTGGCACTGGATTCCAAGGGAGGGCCATGTGGCGGAACAGGACGACGAGCTGCGGGCGATGGCGACGCATCGCGGGCTGAAGCTGGTCAAGTCGCGGCGACGCAAGGCGGGGGGCGACTTCGGTTTGTACGGGCTGAAGGATGGGGGCGGAGCGGAGGTGTTCGGCTTTGGGTCCGACGGACTGACGGCGGATGCCGAGGCGATCCGCGATTTCCTGCGCGGCGGGATGCGGAGCGACTGGAGTACGTCGGTCGAGACCACGCCGGGCCCGAAACGTGCGCTCAAGGCCAAGCCGGCGCCAAAGGCGAAGCCCAAGCCTGCACCCCCGCCCAAGCCGCGCTTCAAGCCCGAGGTCGCCAACCTGCTACGCGACCTGCCCGAAGCGAAGGAGGACGAGGCGTTCGACGATCTGCTCAAGCGCCCGGGCATGCGCATCGAGCGAATCGTCTCGCGCGGTCAGGCGACGCCCGAGGATGCGCCAATGGTGCAGGACTGGGACGAATGGGTGGTGCTGCTCGAAGGCGCGGCGGGCATCCGCATCCAGGATTCGGTCGAGGTGCGGCTGGGGCCGGGCGATCATCTGCTGATCCAGGCAGGCCAGAAACATTGGGTGACATGGACCGCGCGCGACCGGCCGAGCGTTTGGCTCGCCGTACATCTCGACGGATAGGAGCAGGACCCATGGCCGAACCCCTCAACCCCGGCGACGACGCCGCCCCCGGCACGCCCGGCACCGGCGAGGACGTCTGCCGTCGCTGCGGCGGCACGGGCCGGATCGATAGCGGCGAATGCCCCAACTGCGGCGGCAGCGGCAAGGTGGTGGAGGGGATCGGCGGCGGCTAACAATGCCCCTGCGAACGCAGGGGCCCAGGGTCGCGGGCGACACGCTCTCCTACCCAGGGCTCCTGCTTTCGCAGGGGGACCAGGAGTTACGGCAGCAGCAATCCCGCGAGCGCCGCCGACATCAGATTTGCCAGGCTCCCCGCGACCAGTGCCTTGATCCCCAGCCGCGCGATCACCGGGCGCTGGTTGGGCGCCAGGCTGCCGGTGGTCGCCATCTGGATCGCGATCGAGCTGAAATTGGCGAAGCCGCACAAGGCAAAGGTGATGATCGCCTTGGAGCGCGGCGCCAGGTCGGTCGCCTTGCCCAGCTCGATGAAGCCGACAAACTCGTTGAGCACCACCTTGGTGCCGAACAGGCCGCCGGCGGTGAGTGACTCGTGCCAGGAGATGCCGAGCAGATACATCACCGGCGCGAAGATCGCTCCGATGATCGCCTGGAAGCTGAGGCCGGGATGTCCGAACCAGCCGCCGACCATGCCGAGCAGCCCGTTGGCGAGCGCCACGAGCGCCACGAAGGCGAGTACCATCGCGCCGACCGCTACCGCGATCCGAACACCCGTTGAGGCACCGTTGGCGGCCGCCATGATGATGTTGGCGGCACGTTCCTCCTGAAAGTCCTCTTCGGCGACGCGGATTACCTCGTCCTCGCCCGACATCGGCGCATCGACGACGGCGGGCTCATCGGGCATGATGATCTTGGCCATCATCAGCCCGCCCGGCGCCGCCATGAACGACGCGGCGAGCAGATAGGGCAGCGACGCCGGGCCGAGCAGGCTGGCATAGGCGGCGAGGATCGTGCCCGCGACGCCCGACATGCCGACACTCATCACCGCGAATACCTGCGAGGGGGTGAGGCGGGCCAGATAGGGGCGGATCACCAGCGGCGCCTCGCTCTGGCCCACGAAGATGTTCGCCGCCGCGCAGAGCGACTCGACCTTGCTGACCCCGGTCACCTTCTCGATCGCGCCGCCGATCCAGCGCACCACCAGCTGCATGATGCCGACATGGTAGAGGATCGAGACGAGCGCGGCGAAGAAGATGATCACCGGCAGCGCGGCTATGGCAAGGCTCTGCCCGCCCAGCTCTGGCTTGGCGAGATTGCCGAAGAGCAGCTGGGTGCCCGCGCTGGCATAGCCGAGCAGCGCGGAGACGCCGCTCGCCATGCCGTGCAGCGCCACCTGACCCCAGCCGGTGCGCAGCACGATGATCGCCATGCCTGCCTGAAGCAGGAAGGCGGGTACGACGACGCGCAGGCGGATGGCCCGGCGATTGCTGGAAAGCAGGAAGGCGATAGCCAAAATCGCCAGCACCCCGAAAATGCCAATCGGGAAATGAGTCATTCTGAAGTCGATAGTCCCCATCGCCGGCGGAATCGCAGCCAGCAAACCCATCGACCATACACGCGGCGGCGCATCTTGCCAGCCGCTTGCGTTGGGAGGCAGCGAGACAGGCGTGCCGGCCTAGTCGTCCAGCCCCACGGCGAAGGCGAGCCGCAGCGCTTCGGACAGGCTGCGCGCCTCCAGCTTCGCCATGGCGTTGGCGCGGTGGACCTCCACCGTACGCGGCGAGATGCCGAGGTCATAAGCGATGGTCTTGTTCGGGTGGCCGCGCGCCAGCCCGCGCAGCACATCCTGCTCGCGCGGGGAGAGCAGCGCGATACGCCGCGCCGCGTCCGCCCGGCCGGCGCGCACGGCGTCGCCTTCTGCCATTCGCGCGAAGCCGCGTTCGAGCGCCTCGACGAGCGCCGCCTGCTCGAACGGCTTTTCAAGGAAGTCGATCGCGCCTCCCTTCATCGCCGCCACGGCAGTGCCGACATCGCCGTGGCCCGTCAGCACGATCACCGGCAGCTTGACGCCGCGCTTGGCGAGTTCGACCTGCACCTCGATACCGTCCATCTCGGGCATGCGCACGTCGAGCAGGATGCAGCCGGGTTTGGCGGCGGCCACCTTGCTGAGGAAATCGACGCCCGAGCCATAGGTATCGACGTCATAGCCCGAGGTACGCAGCATGAAGCTCGTCGAGCGGCGGATCGATTCCTCGTCATCGACCAGGTGGATGCGCTTGCGCTCGCTCATGCGGTTTCCTCGGTTGCGGACATCAGGGTGAAGTTGAAGATGGTGCCCCCCTCCGCGCGGGGTTCCGCCCAGATGCGGCCGCCATGTGCTTCGACGATCGTGCGGCAGATCGACAAGCCGAGGCCCATGCCGCGCTCCTTGGTGGTGGCGAAGGCCTGGAACAGCCGGGGCGCCTGCTCGGGTGCGATGCCGGGGCCGGTATCTGCCACCCACACGCGGACGAGGTTGCGCGGCGCCAGCTCCGAGCCGATGGTGATCTCGCGCACCGGGCTCTCCGCCATCGCCTCGATCGCGTTGCGGATCAGGTTGACCAGCACCTGCTGGATCTGCACCCGGTCGCACAGCACCGCGGTGGCGTGCGGATCGAGCGCGTAGAAGGCGCGGACGCCCAGCTCGCGCGATCCGGTGAGCGCCAGCCGGCTGGCCTCGTCGATCAGCCGCGGCAGGTCGACCAGCCCCATGTCCGCCTCGCCGCGCGCGACGAATTCGCGCAGGCGGCGCACGATGTTGCCCGCCCGCAGCGCCTCCTTGACCGATTCCGTCATCGCCTCGCGAATCATCGCCTGGTCTTCGGGATCGTCGCTGTCGCGCGCCATTATGTTGCGGCCGGCCTCGAGATAATTGGCGATGGCGGTCAGTGGCTGGTTGAGCTCGTGCGCGAGCGTCGAGGCCATGGTGCCCATCGCCGAAAGGCGCGAGACGTGGATCAGCTCGGACTGCAGCTCCTTCAGGCGCAGCTGCGAACGCTGCTCGTCGGTGAGGTCGCGGATGAAGCCGGTGAAGATGCGCTGCCCCTCGCTGCTCGCCTCGCCGACCTGCAGCTCCATCGGGAAATCGGTGCCGTCGCGCCGCTGCCCGACGACGATGCGGCCGATCCCGATGACCCGCCGCTCGCCGGTGGTGAGGTAGCGCGCGAGATAGGAGTCGTGCAGCTGCGCGTCGGGCGCGGGCATCAGCATGCTGACGTTGCGGCCGATGACGTCCGCCTCCGTCCAGCCGAACAGCCGCTCGGCGGCGGCGCTGAACGACAGGATGATGCCCTGATCGTCGATCACCACCATCGCCGAGGGCACCGTGGCGAGGATCGAGCGCAGGTGCAGCGCGCTGCCGGCGAGCGCGGTCTGCGACGCCTTGTGGTCGGTGATGTCGCGAAACACCTCGGCATAGCCGCGCAAGGATCCGTCTGCGTCGACCAACGCGGTCAGCTGCACCTCCGCGAGATATTCGCTGCCGTCTCGGCGGATGCGCCAGCCTTCCTCGATCAGCCTGCCGGCCGCGCGGGCGCGTTCCAGGTCGCGGACGGGCTTTGCTGCGTCGGCTTCGGCAGGGGGGTAATGGAGGGCAACGGGGGCCCCGGTCAGATCTGCGGGCGTCCAGCCGTCGAGCAGCTCGACCCCCCGGCTCCAGCTGGCAATTCTGCCTTGCGGGTCGAGCAACAGCACGCCGCGATCGGTCGCCGCCTCGAACAGCAGCGCCATTGCCGCGGGATCATGGGCCGGCCGATCGATCATAAACTCCGATGCTTGTATGGTTTCTTTCGCAACACCTGTACGCGTCCTCCCCGGTACGCGCCAGGATTTGATCGCGATCAACGTAGAGGGTCGGCGACTGGCCGATGCTTCCGCTCTTCTTGATGGAGGCGATCATGCTCGATGTTATCGGCAGCAATTACCTGTACGTCGTGATGGGGGCGATGGGGGTGTTCACCCTCGCGCTCGCGTTCGTCAGCCTCAGCGAGTATATGCATCCGCGCGATTGATGAGCGCACACGGGCTTCCCCCGCACCGCGCGGGGCGCTAGCGCGGTTGCATGACTGCGAACCTGTCGATCGCCGGCCTCGAACTGGGCGGCACCAAATGCGTGGCCACGCTGGGCAGCGGCCCGGGTGACGTGCGCGAACAGCATGTCGTGCCGACCACCGATCCGACGACCACGCTCGCCGGACTCGAGGCGGTGCTCGACGGCTGGTCTTTCGATGCGATCGGCATTGCCAGCTTCGGCCCGATCGAGCTCAATCCGGCGCAACCCGATTTCGGCTCGATCATCGCGACGACCAAGCCGGGGTGGAACGACACCGATCTCACCCGCCGCCTGTCCGCGCGCTACGGCAAGCCGTTGGCGATCCAGACCGACGTCAACGGCGCGGCGCTGGCGGAGGCGCGCTGGGGTGCCGCGGCGGGGCTGTCGACTCACGCCTATATCACCATCGGCACCGGCGTCGGCGTCGGCCTGGTCGCCAACGGCCGGCCGGTCATGGGCTATGCGCATGGCGAGGCGGGGCACATGCGCTCGGCCCGCGCGCCCGGTGACACGTTTGCCGGCTGGTGCCCGTACCATGACGACTGCGCCGAGGGGCTGCTGTCCGGGCCGGCGCTGGCGGCGCGATTCGGCCGGCCGGGGCAGGAGGTCGCCGATGACGCGCCCGAATGGGAGTATTTCGCGCACGATCTGGCGGCTCTGCTCCACAATCTGATCGTCAGCCTGGCACCGGAGCGGATCGCGATCGGTGGCGGTGTGATGACTAAGCGACCGCAGCTGTTCGACGCGGTGCGTACCAAGCTGGCGGCGAGCATCAACGGCTATGGCGCGCTGGCAGGCTATTGCGCCGAGCTGGACACCCGCGTCGGCCCGCCGGGGCTGGGCGACATGGCGGGGCCGATGGGCGCCATCGCGATGGGTCTCGAAGCGCTCGATCGCTGAGCACGCGCGCTTTGGGGGTTGCGTCCTGCCGACAAGCGGCATACAGGGCGCACCCTCGGTCGGGGCGTAGCGCAGCCTGGTAGCGCATCACACTGGGGGTGTGGGGGTCGCAGGTTCGAATCCTGTCGCCCCGACCAAGCCACACCCAAGAAATTCTTAATCGCCGGATCGTTGCGCGGATGCGCCCTTGGGGGGAAGGCCCCCTTTGCACGCTCGCACCCGCCACCCATATGCGCGTCCATGAGTGACAAGAACGCTGCGTGGCACGGCACGACCATCCTCTCCGTGCGCAAATCCGGCAAAGTGGTGATCGCGGGCGACGGTCAGGTTTCGGCCGGCAACACCGTGATGAAGCCCAACGCCCGCAAGGTCCGTCCCCTCGGCGACGGCAAGGTGATCGCGGGCTTTGCCGGCGCCACCGCCGATGCCTTCACCCTGTTCGAGCGGCTCGAGGCCAAGCTGGAGCGGCATCACGGCCAGCTGCTGCGCGCGGCGGTGGAGCTCGCGAAGGACTGGCGGACGGACAAATATCTCCGCAATTTGGAGGCCATGCTGCTCGTCGCCGACAAGGACGTGACGCTCGTGATCACCGGCAATGGTGACGTGCTCGAGCCTGAGGCGCATGAGCACGGCATCGTCGCATCGATCGGATCGGGCGGTAATTTCGCGCTCTCCGCGGCGCGCGCGCTGATCGAATATGAGCCCGATGCCGAAGTCGTCGCGCGCAAGGCGATGGCGATCGCCGGCGAGCTGTGCGTGTACACCAACGACCGGCTGACCGTGGAGACGCTGGACGCGGCGTGACCCTTCGTAGCCCCTCCCCTTTAGGGGAGGGGTTGGGGTGGGGAACTCTCCACGAGCGCCCCCGCCCGCTTCCCTGACTGCCCCACCCCAACCCCTCCCCTGGAGGGGAGGGGCTTGCGAGAACAACATGAACCAGAACCTCACCCCCAAGACGATCGTCGCCGCGCTCGATGCGCACATCATCGGCCAGCGGGATGCCAAGAAGGCAGTGTCTGTAGCGCTGCGCAACCGCTGGCGCCGGCAGCAGCTCTCGGCCGACCTCCGCGACGAGGTGACGCCGAAGAACATCCTGATGATCGGGCCCACCGGCTGCGGCAAGACCGAGATCAGCCGCCGCCTCGCCAAGCTGGCTGATGCGCCCTTCGTGAAGGTGGAAGCGACCAAGTTCACCGAGGTCGGCTATGTCGGCCGCGACGTCGAGCAGATTGCCCGCGACCTGGTCGAGGAAGCGATCCGGCTCGAGAAGGAGCGCCGCCGCTCTGCCGTGAAGGACAAGGCCGAGGAAGCCGCCATGGGCCGGCTGCTCGACGCGCTGACCGGCAAGGATTCGAGCACCGCGACCCGCGAGGCGTTCAAGCAGCGGTTCAACGAGGGCCTGCTCGATACCACCGAGATCGAGATCGAGGTGGAGCAGGCGCCGCAGATGCCGTTCGACATCCCCGGTGGCGCGCCGCAGATGATCAACCTGTCGGAGATGATGAAGGGTCTGACCGGCACGCCGCTCAAGCGCCGCAAGCTCAACGTCCGCTCCGCCTGGGAAAAGCTCGTCGAGGAAGAGGCCGACAAGCGGCTCGACCAAGACGAGGTGAGCCGGGTGGCGCTCGCGGATGCCGAGGCGAACGGGATCGTCTTCCTCGACGAGATCGACAAGATCGCGGTGTCCGACGTGCGCGGCGGATCGGTGAGCCGCGAAGGCGTGCAGCGCGACCTGCTGCCCCTGATCGAGGGCACCACGGTGGCGACCAAGTATGGCCCGATGAAGACGGACCATATCCTGTTCATCGCCTCGGGCGCGTTCCATGTCGCCAAGCCCAGCGACCTGCTGCCCGAGCTGCAGGGCCGCCTGCCGATCCGGGTGGAATTGAAGGCGCTGACCGAGGAGGATTTCGTCGCGATCCTCTCCGACACCAAGGCGAGCCTGGTGCGCCAATACGCGGCATTGCTCGGCACCGAGGGTGTCTCGATCGACTTTACCGAGGACGGCATCCGCGCGGTGGCGAAGATCGCCGCCGAAGTGAATGCCGAGGTGGAGAATATCGGTGCCCGCAGGCTGCAGACGGTGATGGAGAAGCTGCTGGAGGAAGTCAGCTTCGAGGCCGAGGACCGCTCGGGGTCTGCGGTGGTGATCGACGCGGCCTATGTCGACCAGCAGCTGGCCAGCGTGGCGCGTAACACGGATCTGAGCCGCTACGTGTTGTAGGTTGAAACACTAAGCCCCTCCTCCTTGGAGGAGGGGTTGGGGGTGGAGGGATTCCAGACCAAATGTTGGTCTCGGTTAGACCCTGCCCCACCCCAACCCCTCCCCTGAAGGGGAGGGGCTTAGTTCTTCACAATCTCAGCCGCCCTTTGGCCGCACATACGGCGTGAATTTCCCCATCCGGCAATACGCACTCGGGATGCTCATTCCCGGCGTCACTACCCGGAACTGGTCGTTGCGGCAGAGCTGGCTGCCGCGCATCTCGACGATCACCGTGCTCAGCGGCGCGAGCGACGGGCACTCGGACGCAAGATCATTGCGATAGAGCCGCGCGCCCTGGCGATAGACCAGGGTCCGCGTGTCGATGATCTGCGGACCGTCGGTAAATCCAGGGTTGATGCAGTCCTGCGGCGTGCCCGGCACCCGGTCCCCCAGCGCGCTGGCCAATTCGCGGCGCGCCTGCGCGTCGCGGCTGGCCTGATAGTCGGTATTCTGGACACAACCGGCGACCGCCAGCGCGCCGGCGGTGATGATGGCGAAACGCATCGTTTCTCTCCTCGCCGACCCTACGACTCAGCCGGCAAAATTATCCTTTGCGGTGCGGCGTTCGCCCAGCATGCGCGCATCGATCGCGCGGAGGAAGGGGTTGGTTGCGCGTTCGGCGGCGATCGTCGTCGGCACGGTCGCCTCGCCCGCGGCGCGCAACCGTTCGACCTCGGCCAGGCGATCGCGTATCGCCGCATTGTCCGGCTCCGCGACCGCGGCGTAGCGGCCGTTCGACAGCGTATATTCGTGCGCGCAGTAGATGGTGGTGTCGTCGGGCATCGCGGCGAAGCGCTGCATCGCCGTGAACATCTGTTCGGCGGTGCCCTCGAACAGCCGCCCGCAGCCCATTGCGAACAGCGTGTCGCCGACAAACGCCAGCGCATCGTCGGCGAAGTGGTAGGCGATGTGGCCGGCGGTGTGCGCGGGCACCTCCAGCACCGTCGCGCCATGGGTGCCGATCGCGACCGTGTCGCCCTCGGCGACCAGCCGATCGGCGGTGGGGATCTTCGCGGCCTCGGCGGCCGGTGCGATCACGGTGCAGCCGGTTGCTGCCTTGAGCGCCGCATTGCCGCCGGTGTGATCGGGGTGCCAGTGGGTATTCCAGATCGTCGAAAGCTTCCAGCGTTGTTCGGCCAGCGCCGCCAGCACCGGCGCCGCGTCGCCCGGATCGACCACGATCGTCTCGGCCGACACGGGATCGTGGACGAGCCAGATGTAATTGTCGGTAAAGGCGGGGAGGCGGAGGATCCGGAGCGCGGTCATCGCCTCACCACTCGCCGGTGTTGGGCATCGATGCCCAGGGCTCCTGCGGGGGCAGGCTGCCCTTCTGGAGCAGCTCGATCGAGATCTTGTCGGGCGTGCGGACAAAGGCCATGTGGCCGTCGCGCGGCGGGCGGTTGATCGTCACGCCGGCATCCTGCAGCCGCTGGCAGGTTTCGTAGATGTCGTCGACCTGGAAGGCGAGATGGCCGAAATTGCGGCCGCCGGTATAGTCCTCCGGATCCCAATTGTGGGTAAGCTCCACCTCGGCGGTGCCGCGGCCGGTTGCGGGATCGATGTCCGCGTCGCTGGCGAGGTAGATCAGGGTAAAGCGGCCCTTCTCGCTGGTGATGCGGTGGGTTTCCTTGAGGCCGAGCAACTCGAAGAACTGCATCGTCGCGTCGGGGTCGGTGACGCGGATCATGGTGTGGAGGAACTTCACGGGGCACTCCCTGGCTTGGCGTTTCCTGCGAGATAGGGGCGCCCCGTGCCCGGTTCCACCCGCTACTTGGCCGCTGCGGCGTCGAACTGGGCGAGCGCGGCGCGGGCCGCGGTCGCCTGCGGGCCGCTCGGTGCGACGGCGACCACCTTGTTCCAGGCCGTCTTGGCGCCCGCCTCGTCCCCGCTCGCCGCGGCAATGTTGCCCGCCTCGAGCTGGACCGCGGCGTCGTCACCGGCGCGCTGCACCGCCGCGGCGATGTCCTTCTGCGCGCGCGGCAAGTCGTTCATCCGCCGGGCGAGTGTCGCCGAGAGCAGCCAGGCGAGCGGATCGTCGCCGGCTTTTGCAATGGCCACGTCGATATCGGCACGCGCCCCGACATTCTCGCCCGAGGCAACGGCGGCGCGGGCGCGGTCGAGATAGGCCTCTCCCAGCGCCAGGCCCTTGAGCTGCCCGCTGGCCAGCGCGGCGTTGATCGCGGCGCGCGCCTTGGGAGGCTTCCTCGCGGCGAGCCAGGCATTGCCCGCCTGAGTCCAGTAGACCGCGGCGCGTGCGCCGTCCTTCGCGGTTTCGGCTTCGCCCGCGGCTTCCTCGAAGGCAGCGGCGGCGGAATCCCAGCGGCCCTGGTTGGTATAGGCCACCGCGAGACACTGGCGCGCAAACATGCCGCCCTTGTCCGCATTCCACTTCACCGCCTCGTCGACCGCCGCACCGGGATCGCCCGTGGCGAGGTCCATGCACTTGGTAAACCGCGGCGGCTCGCCCGCGGGGATCGGCGCGGCGACCTTGGCGGCGGCGGCGCGGGCGCGTTCGGCATCGCGGAGCACCGGGCCGGATTTGGGCGCGATGGCGGCGGGGGTCTGCTGCTGGGCGATCAGCAGGAGGAGGGGGAAGAGCATGCGATCAATACGTCCTCGGTGGCGCGGAGCAGCAGGCGGATGTCGACGTCGCGCGACAGGCGGTGGTCACCGCCCTTGACCAGCGTCACCTGCACATCAGCTGAACGAAGCGTGTCGGCAAGCCGCAGCGCAAGCTCCCACGGCACCTCTGCGTCGTGCTGGCCCTGGAGCAGGCGCACCGGGCCATCAAAGCCGATCGGCGCCTCCAACACCAGATTGGCCTCGCCCGAGGTCCAGAAGGGTAGGGTGGTGACCATCGGCTCGGGACCATAGTCGCTCGGCTGCTCAAGCCGGCCCTCGGCCGCGAGCGTCGCCTTCTCGGCATCGCTGAAGCCCCAGCGGGTAAAATCGGGCGCGGCGGCGATCCCGACCATCCCGACCACCCGGCCAGGCCGCGCCTGCGCCACCAGCAGCATCAGCCAGCCGCCCATCGACGAACCGACCAGCACCACCGGGCCTTCCACCACCGTGTCGATCATCCGCAGCGCATCGTCGCGCCAGCTGGCCAGCGTCTGGTCCTCGAAATCGCCCGGGCTTTCGCCGCAGCCCGCATAGTCGAAGCGGAGGAATGCCTGGCCGCGCCCGCGTGCCCAGGCTTCCATCGCCAGCACCTTCGATCCCTGCATGTCGGAACGATAGCCCGGCAGGAAGACGAGGGTGGGCGACGCGCCGGGCGTATGGTGATGGGCAAGCATGGTCATGGCCGCGGCTGTAGCGACTTGCGCCTTTCGCCGCCAGCGACGGAACCGATCACTGCCATCGGGATTGATCGTAGGACATCGGCCCCCGAAAGGAGCACCTAGGCGTCATGAGCAAAGTCGAGAAAGCCATCGCCCTGCCGGTCCGCCGGTTCGTCCCCAGCAGCCAGCTCGTCTTCGGTGCCGCGATCGCCGTTTCGGGCCTGTCGGTCCTCGCCGGCAAGCTGCTCGGCGCGCTCGCCTAACGCAGGGCCGGCGGTCGATCCCCGCACATCGAACGCAGCGCCTGCCATTGGCGTGCGCTCAGCGCGGGCATGTACGCGGCACCCGGTTTCGCGCTCGCCCGGAACGCTTTCTCGCGCGATGTCGATAGCGGATGCGATGACAGATAGGTCATCAGTATTGCGGCATTGCCCGGTTGCTCGTCCTGCTTGGCCAGCCGCGCGAACAACGCGGCCGTCGGCAACGGCGAGATATTGGCGGCCTGCAGCCGTCCGGTAGCGTAGCCATCGGCCCCCGCCTCGGCCTTGCGCGAATAGCGGGCGTTGAGCAGCGCGTTTCCGTACCCGCTGATATTGCCGTCGAAGCCGCCAAGCAGCAGCCGCAGGCCATATTGGCGGATCAGCGCCTCCATGCCGTCGCGATGGGCGACATGGCCCAGCTCGTGCGCCAGGACCCCCGCCACCTCGTCCGGCGATGTGGCGTTCTGGATCAGCCCGTCGAACAGCACCACCTGCCCGCCGGGAAAGGCGACGGCGTTGATCATCGGCGCGTGGACCACGCGGATGGTCACGTCGCCGTCCTGGCGCAGCCGGGCGCCGAGCGCCTTCAGCGCCGCGTCGCCCTGCGGGCTGGTGCAGGCATAGGTGCCGAGATTGCCGACGATCAGCCGGCCCATGCGCTGCTCTACCGATTGCGGGATGAGGCGTGCGATCAAGGGCGGCAGCTTGAGTGTGAAGGCGACGACCAGCACCGCGAGGATGGCGAGCACGACCGCCGAACGCCACAGCCCAAACCGGTCGATCCAGGCACCGTAGCGTGCCGGCTTGGGCAGTTGCACGGCGATTTCCGATGGCGGGAATTCGAGAAAGGTGATCCGCCAGCCCGGTCGTCCTTTCAGCCCGAAGGCACGCTCATGGTGCGACGCGCCGTGCGGCTCCAGATCGGCAAAGGCATAAGGGCCTGGATCGGCGCCATCGCCCTGCAGCGTGAAGCGGCGCTCGTCGGCGGTCGGGACGATCGCCGGCATGCGCCGTTCGCCGCTGCGGCCGTCATAATGCCAGACCCGGATTTCCACCGTCGGTTCTCCCTCAGAACGCGCCCATGTCGAGGCCGTCGAACAGCCCCTCGCCCTGGCCGGGTGCGCGCGTGGTCGATTGCGTGAACTGGTCGAGCTCCAGCGTACCATAGGCGCGCAGGTGCCGGACGAAGAAGGCCCAGTTGCGATAGCCGATGAAGATCGAGCCGATGCCCAGCGTGCCGACCACCAAGGCAATGGTGCCGAGCATCAGCTTGACCCAGTCCCCGGTGCGCGCGGTGAATTCGAATTCAAGCTGCCCCAGCGTCATCGCGCCGATGCCCTGCCGGAAATAGGCCGCGTAGAAGGACAGGCTGATCAGCCCGAACAGTACCAGGAACAGCACGTAGAAGAGCAGGAAGCCACCGACCAGGAACAGCGGCATGACGGGGCCGGGTGCGGTCTGCGGCGTCACGCCGAACGCCAGGCTGATCACCACGACCACGACGCCGCCGATGACCAGTGCGACGGGCAGCAGGTAGAACAGCAGATAGCGTCGCATCAGACCGTCCGAACTCGCACGGGAGCGGAACGGATAGGGGCCGAAGCTCATCGCGTTCCAGCGCTGGTTCCAGAGGTTGACGAGCGCCCAGGGCACCATCAGGCCGAATGCCGCACTGCCCAGCATCATGCGCCAAAGATAGGACAGGCCGTAGCGGAAGCCCTGGTCGTCGCTGCCCCCGCGGATGCCGTGCCAATAGGTGCGGCTGAGCCGATAGCGCAGAGCGCGAAAGATCGCGACACCGCCCAGCACGAACAGGAACAGGTAGAGCAGGAGGAAGAGAAGCCCCGCGGCGGCGGCGCCCGATGACGTGCCCTGCATCGCCAGCGTGCCGACCAGCAGGTTGAGCCCCGCGACGGGCACGAACAGGAGGAGCATCACCACGACATAACCCAGCATCAGCTCGCGCCCGGTGCCGGTCCATTCGAGCCGATCGTCGATGAAGCGCGTCTGGCTCCACAGATAGCGCCGCGTCCGCGTGCGCCCCCAGAACGTGTAGATGCCGAGCGTGACGATGGTCAGCAACAGGTTGCTGAAGGCAATCGGCGCGTATTCGCGCCAAGAGCCGTAAAATTCGAACGCGCCGCGTTCACCCTGATCTTTCATGAGGGTCCCCCTGGCCGCCATCCAATAGCCGCCAGGGGTTGACGTCAAGTAACGATCAGAGCGCGCTGCTGAAGGTATCGCACTGGCGCGGGTCGCCGGTCTCCATGCCGCGCTTGAGCCAGGCCATGCGCTGCGCAGAGGTGCCGTGGGTGAAGCTGTCCGGCACCACGCTGCCCTGCGCCTGCTTCTGCAGCGTGTCGTCACCGATGGCGTTGGCGGCGGTCATGCCTTCCTCGATGTCACCCGGCTCCAGACGGTCGCGGTTGCGCGCAGCCCAGACGCCGGCATAGCAGTCCGCCTGCAGCTCGAGCTTTACCGACAGACGGTTACCCTCGGTCTTGGATGCGCGCGCCTGGCTCCGCGAGACCTCGGTCGACGTGCCGAGAAGATCCTGGATATGGTGGCCCATTTCGTGCGCGATCACGTAATCGCGGGCAAAATCGCCCTTCGCGCCGAAGCGATTCTGCAGCTCGTCGAAAAAGGCGGTGTCGAGATACACGCCGTCATCGCTGGGGCAGTAGAAGGGGCCGACCGCCGAGGTCGCCGCGCCGCAGCCTGTATCGGCACCACCCTTGAAGAAGTTGATCGTCGCGGGCTTGTAGTCGCTGCGGCCCATCTCCTGGAAGATTTTGCCCCAGGTCTGATCGGTGCTGGTCATCACCCGGCACGCCTCGAGGCGGCGTTCGTCGACCCGGCACACCTGCTGCCCGGATTTGCCGGCCGTCGGCGACGTGCCCGTATTGCTGCTGCTGCCGCCCAGCATGCCGCCACCGCCGCCCATGGCGAACATCACCAGCGCGATGATGCCCACCAGCACGATCCCGCCGCAGCCCATGCCGCGACCGAGGAACATCGGCAGCAGCCCCAGGAGCGGAAAGCCGCCACCGCCACCGCCGCCCGAGCCCAGGTCGCGCGCATTATCGGTAGGATCCAGATCGTCGAGCCGCATCGTTTCGCCCCTTTTGTTCGATTGCCGTTACAATGCGCAAAGCGCGTGTGTGTTGCACGCGGTCGTGCCATGCGCCGTATTGCTCCGCAGCATGGGATAGGCCACATCGCATCCATGGCCGATGCCGAGTCCCGCCCGCACCGCCGCCGCCATGCCGCTCCCGGCATGCCGCTGCCGGATACCGTCGCATTGGTGCTGCAGGGGGGCGGGGCACTCGGCAGCTTCCAGGCGGGCGTTATCGAACAGCTCGCCGCCGCCGCGATCGAGGTCGATTGGGTGGCGGGCATCTCGATCGGTGCGGTCAACGCCGCGTTGTTCGCCGGCAATCCGCCCGAAAAGCGGCTGGACGCAATCCGTGCCTTCTGGGCGCAGGTGACGTCGGCACTGCCCGATTTCGCGCTGCCGATGAACGACCAGCTGCGCGAGATCAGCCATGAATGGGCCGCCGGCACCGTCATGCTGGGGGGCGTTCCCGGCTTTTTACGGCCGCGCCCGATTCCGCCCGCCTTCGCCACTCCGGGCACACCGGCGGCGCTGAGCTTCTACGATACCAGCCCGTTGCGCGAGACGCTGGACCGGCTGGTCGACTGGGACCTGCTCAACAACGGGCCGGTGCGGCTTTCCGTCGGTGCGGTGAACCTGCACAGCGGCAATTTCCGCTATTTCGACACGCGTGACGAGCGCATCGATGCGCGGCACATCATGGCCTCTGGTGCGTTGCCCCCCGGGTTGCCGCCGGTCGAGATCGACGGCTGCTGGTATTGGGACGGGGGACTCGTCTCCAATACCCCGCTCACGCATGTCCTCGATCGGCAGGAGGCCGAGATGCTCGTCTTCCAGGTCGACCTGTTCCCCGCCGAGAACGAACTCCCGCGCACGATCATGGACGTGATGGGACGCGAGAAGGAGATCCGCTTCTCCAGCCGCACCCGCGCGATTTCCGACGAGCGGCTGCGGCTGCGCAAGGCGCGCGAGACGGTGCGCGCGCTGCTCGACAAGCTGCCCGAGCAGGTTGCGGGTATCCCGGAGGTGCAGGCGGTGCGCGATCTCGTCACCGAGCACCCGGTCAACGTCGTGCAGCTGATCTACCGTGCCAATGCCTGGGAAGGCGGATCGCGCGATTTCGAATTTTCCGCGCGAACGATGCGAGAGCATTGGGAGGCGGGCCGCACCGCGGTGGCCGAGACCATGGCGAGCTCGCAGCTCGTCGCGCAAAATATCCTCGACGGCAAGACCGCCGCCTTCGACCTCACCAAATGAACGGGAGTTAGACGATGTTCCTGAAGGGCAAGTCCGCGATCGTCACCGGCTCTACGTCCGGCATCGGCCTCGCTTATGCCAAGGCCCTGGCGGCCGAGGGCGCCAATGTCCTGATCAACGGGTTCGGCGATGCCGAAGCGATCGAAAAGGAACGCGCCGCGCTGGCCGAGACCAGCGGCGGCAAGGCGCTGTACGACGCCGCCGACATGACCAAGCCCGATCAGATTGCGGCAATGGTGGCGCGCGCCGAGGCCGAGTTCGGCGCGGTCGACATCGTCATTTCCAACGCCGGCATCCAGCATGTCGCGCCGATCGACGAATTCCCGCTGGAGAAGTGGGACGCGATCATCGCGATCAACCTCAGCTCGACCTTCCACCTGATGCGCGCTGCGATCCCCGGCATGAAGCAACGGAAATGGGGCCGGATCATCTCCACCGCGAGCGCTCACAGCCTGGTCGCCAGCCCCAACAAGTCGGCCTATGTCACCGCCAAGCACGGCCTAGCCGGCCTCACCAAGACGGCGGCGCTGGAGGTAGCGACGCACGGCATCACGGTGAACTGCATCTCGCCCGGCTATGTCTGGACCCCGCTGGTCGAGAACCAGATCCCCGACACGATGAAGACGCGCAACCTCACCCGCGATCAGGTGATCAACGACGTGCTGCTCGATGCCCAGCCGACCAAGCAGTTCGTGCAGCCGGAGCAGGTGGCGGCGCTGGCCCTGTTCCTCTGCCGCGACGAGGCCGCGCAGATCACCGGCGCGAACTATTCGATCGACGGCGGCTGGACCGCCGAATGATGCTGCGCACCCTGGTCCTCTTGGGGCTCGGCGCGGTGCTGGGCGGCTGCAGCGTCTATCATGAGGCGACCTCGCCGGGCATGGATACCAGCCTCCCCTGGCGTCGAATCGCGACCGATGCGGATCGTACCAAGCTGCGCAACTGGCGAAAGGCATGGAGCGAGGCCCTGCCGCTGGCCCGTGCCGCCGATGTGAAGCTGATCGAGGGCGATCCCGCGCTGTTCGATCCCGACCGCGCGCTGGACACGGCGATGCCGCCGGCGGGCGCCTATCGCTGCCGTACCTTCAAGCTCGGCGGCGGCGGCACCGCGGTGACGGCGATCGTCACCTATGACTGGCGTCCCTGCCCGATCACCGCGGATGGCGATCTGCGCCATTTCCGCATCGAAGATGGCGTGCAGCGGCCCGAGGGCAATTTCTTCCCCGACGTGACCGCGCGGGTGACCTTCCTCGGCACACAGGAGGTGGGCGACGACCGCGCGCCGCTCCGCTACGGACTGGACAACAAGCGCAACCTGATCGGCTATGGCGAGCGGATCGGGGACAGGCGCTGGCGGCTGGTGCTGCCCTATCCGGCGTTCGAATCGAAGGTCGACGTGATCGAGATCGTACCTGCGGTTTGACAGGCGGGCAGGCAGGCGTGACACTCGGGCCCATGATGACAAAGGGGGCCCGATGTTCACGTCTTTCGTGCTGGCCGGGGCGATGAGCCTCGGCACGCCCGCCGCCGCTGCCGCCGCCGATCCGGTGCGCGATGCCACGGCCAGGGCGATGCCGCAGCTGATGGCGCTCTACCGCGACCTCCACGCCCATCCCGAACTTAGCCTCCACGAGGTGCAGACCGCGGCGAAGCTCGCCGCCGCCGCGCGCGAGGCGGGGTACGAGGTTACCGAAAAGGTGGGCGGCACCGGCGTCGTCGCCGTGCTGCGCAATGGGCAGGGCCCGGTGGTGCTGATCCGTGCCGACATGGACGGGCTGCCGGTGGTCGAGAATACCGGGCTGCCCTTGGCCTCCAAGGTCCGCGCCACTACCGACGAGGGGCTGGAGAGCGGCGTGATGCACGCCTGCGGGCACGACACCCATATGGCGAGCTGGGTCGGCACGCTGCGCAACCTCGCCGCGATTCAGGATCGCTGGCACGGCACGGTGGTGATGATCGCCCAGCCTGCCGAGGAGCGCGGGCGCGGCGCCAAGGCGATGCTAGACGACGGGCTGTTCACCCGCTTCCCCAAGCCCGGCTACGCGATCGCTTTCCACGACAGCGCCAACCTGCCCGCTGGTCAGATCGGCGTGACCCCGGGCTATGCGCTGGCCAACGTCGATTCGGTCGACATCGTGGTGAAGGGGGTGGGCGGCCACGGCGCCTATCCGCACACGACGCGTGACCCGATCGTGCTCGCCGCGCGGATCGTCACCACGCTGCAGACTTTGGTCAGCCGCGAGATGGATCCGCAGCAGCCCGCGGTGGTGACGGTGGGGGCGATCCATGGTGGATCGAAGCACAACATCATCGGCAACGACGTGACGATGCTGCTTACCGTGCGCAGCTTCACCCCGGAATCGCGCCAGCAGCTGCTCGACGGTATCGCGCGCATCGCCAAGGGCGAGGCAATCGCGGCAGGGGTGCCGGAGGACCGGATGCCGGTGGTGTCGGTGAAGGACGAATTTACCCCCGCGACCTTCAACACCCAGCCGCTCGCCGGGCGGCTGCAGGGGCTGTTCAACGCGCGCTTCGGCAAGGAACGGGTGGTGGAGACCAAGGCGGTGATGGGCGGCGAGGATTTCAGCCGCTACTGGCTCGCCGACAAGAGCATCCAGAGCACGATCTTCTGGGTGGGCGGCGTGCCCCGGGCCAAGTGGGACGCGGCGCAGGGCGGCAAGGCGATGCTGCCCTCGCTCCACAGCGCCGAATGGGCGCCCGATGCCGAGGCGGTGGTGAGCACCGCGACCGAGGCGCTGACCGCGGCGGCCCTGGACATCCTCAAGCGATAACGATCAGAGTTTGCCGAACACCGCTTCATAGCCCGCGATATCGCCGGTGGCGAGGAAATGGGCCTGCTCGATCCAGCGGTCCCGGGTCATGCGGCCCTGGAAGCTGCCGAGCTGCGCATCCAGCGCCGCGGCGCTGGTCTGGTCGAGCGCGGCGATCTGCGCGAAGCGGGTAACGCCGAGCTCATTGAGCCGGGCCGCCAGCTTGGGGCCGACACCCTTCAGCCGAGTGAGATCGTCGCCTTCGGCGGCGGGCGCAGGCGCGGCGTTGGTGTCGGCAGCAAGCGCGGTCGACGGCGCCGCGACCGATGCGGCCGCCGCAATGGGTTCATCGGCGAGCGGGGCCGGCGCGGGCGTGGGGGGCGGAGCCGCGCGCGGCGTCGTCGATGGCGACAGCGTCGCCATCGGCTCGGGCGCATCGGCCACCTCGAGCTCGCCGCGCGCATCCAGTTCCTCGCGGGCCTTGCGCCGGCGGATCGCTAGGCGGGCACCCCAGATCAGGATGAACACCGCCAGCGCGGCGCCGAGTGCGATGAGGACGAAGGACGTGGTCAGCCAGCCGTTCTCGGCGGTCGCGGCGACCGCGCCATAGCCTTGGGAAACCTGATCGTTCATGCGTGCCGCTCCGGGGTTCGCTTGCCTTGCCCCCTCCCTTAGCGCGCGGGACCCGCACGTCCAGCCGTCTCCACGCGGCGAGGGGTGAGGCGTGGTCGGGTGGCGGCGCGCTTCAGGCGGCAAAGGCCGCCCCGATCCGCGCCGCCCCGCCGGTCAATGCGGCGCCAGTCCCAATTCGACGCCGGTCTTGTCGTAGCGGGCGAAACGGTCGACGAGGTCGGCGCTGGCGCTGTTATAGCCGATCACCTCCACGGTCCGCCCGTCGCGCCGCAGCCGCGCGACGATCTTGTCGAGGGCGCCTACCGCCGAGATGTCCCAGAAATGCGCCGCGGTGACGTCGATCACCACTTGGCTGGCACGATCCTCGGCGTGGAACGCGCGGGTAAACCGATCGACCGAGGCGAAGAAGATCTCGCCCGAAACCCGATACAGCGCCCGCGCGCCGCCGGGAGAAAGCGTGCGCTCCACCGCGAACATCCGTTGCACCTTGCCCGCGAAGAAGATGCCGGACAGCAGTACGCCCGCAAGGACGCCGCGCGAGAGATCGTGGGTCGCGACGACCACGGCGACCGTGGTCAGCATGACGATCGACGACGGCAACGGGTGGCGCCGCAAATTGGGGATCGAGTTCCAGCTGAACGTGCCGATCGAGACCATGATCATCACGGCGACGAGGGCGGGCATGGGCACGCGCCCGACCCAGGGACCCAGCACGGCGAGAAGGAACAGCAGGAAGGCGCCCGCGACAAAAGTCGACAGCCGCCCGCGCCCCCCCGAGGTGACGTTGATGACCGACTGGCCGATCATCGCGCAGCCGCCCATGCCGCCGAACAACGCCGCGACGACGTTGGACGCGCCCTGGCCGGCACATTCCCGACGCTTGCCGCTGTCGGTATCGGTCATGTCGTCGACAATCTGCGCGGTGAGCAGCGATTCCAGCAGGCCTACGGCTGCCATGGTCAGGGCATAGGGGAAGATGATCCGCAGCGTCTCCAACGTCAACGGCACCTGCGGCAGCGCCAGGCTGGGCAATCCTTCGGGCAGCTTGCCCATGTCGCCCACCGTGGCGACCGGCAGCTTCAGCGCGATAGCGAGCGCGCTGAGGACCAGAATCGCGATGAGCGGCGACGGTACCGCCTTGGTAACGCGCGGAAGGCCGTAGATGATGGCCAGGCCGGCGGCGACCATGGCGTAGGTCTGCCAGCCGACGCCGATCAGCTGCGGCAGCTGGGCCATGAAGATCAGGATCGCCAGCGCGTTGACGAAGCCGGTGATGACCGAACGCGACACGAACTGCATCACGAGATCGAGCCGCAGGAGGCCCGCGGCGATCTGGATCAGTCCCATCAGGATCGTCGCGGCAAAGAGATACTGGACGCCGTGGTCGCGGACCAGCGGTGCGACGAGCACGGCGACGGCCGCCGTCGCTGCCGAGACCATAGCGGGGCGTCCGCCGATCAGCGCGATCGTCATGGCGATGGCGACCGACGCATACAGCCCGACACGGGGATCGACTCCAGCGATGATCGAAAAGCCGATCGCCTCGGGGATCAGCGCCAGCGCGACGACGATACCGGCGAGAATGTCTTTGCGCAGCGCGACGGCGTCCGTGAACCACTGACGGCGGTAGGTAGCAAATTGGAATGTCATTGAATTTCCACAACAGGGCACGTGGCGCCTCGCGGCGCGATGGGGATGTGCGTGTTGTTGTCCGGCGGGTCGGCGGCCGGAATAGCCACCCGGAATTTCACCGGGTCCTTGCGAATGCCGGGCTCCTTAGCCGCGCGGCGGAGCAGACGCAACCTGCGGCGGCCGGTGGATAGGGGTTCGTGTGTTCCGAACACGCGCACCCTTCGTCCGGCTATCGACACGCCCCTCTCGCTCGGCAGCCGGTCGAACCGCCTATTCCGGCAAAGCGACCGCGACAAAGATCCCGGCGGTGACGGTCGAGCCGCCGGAGCGCGTTCGAACGCCGCTTCCGACGCGCGCGAAGGAAGTCGCGCTTTCACCAACGGCTCGGCCATGCCGAGGCATGACCGTCCGCGCGGGAACGCGGTCGACAAGCCTTAGCCTGCGGGCATCCCGGCGTGGAGGAAGAAAGGGTAGCCAAATCAACGCGGCACAGGCCGTTTCCCACCCCCGGCACCGGGACGGCGGCGCGGCATGTCGCCGGTGCGGAGCAGCTGCAGTCGTGCAGATTGTTGCCATGCCCACCTGGAGTTGCGGGCCTGCCGGGGCACAACCCCCGACAGACCCGTCCCCCGCGCTTGCGCGCTGCGGGAAGCACGAGAGGGGGTTAACCCGCGCCGCCCGTTTCAAACCGCTCCCCTGGCCGTCGGCCCATCCCGGCCCGCCGGTCGTTCGACCGGCCGTGTCGGCCGATGGCAGTGATGGCAGAAGGCGAAATCGAACAGATGGCTGAGCACCCAGGCTTGCTTGGCCACGCTCCATCCCGCCCACGCCTCGCGCGTCACCCCCAGGCGGCCGCAATGGTCACAGGCGACTTCCAGCGGCGTATCGACGGGGGTGATCCGCGCGTTCATCACGCGATTCCCAGTACCGCATCCGGTGACGCTTGGCGGCGGAGACCTGCTCCGAAGCGGATCAACTCGCTTGGGGGGCGGCGGCGGCTTCGGCGGCGGTGCGGGCTTGGACCGCCATGGCGCGGCACATGCGGTGGAGCGCCGCGCTCATCTGGCGGGCGGCTTCCGGCTCGATGCCCGGATCGGCGCCGATCGCGCGGTCCATCGCGTGCGCCCATTGCGCCGCGGTCTGCGCGGTGACGGCAAGCTGGCGGTGAAAGGCCATGATGCACATGCCGGGACGTGCCTCGAACCAGTCTCGCGGGCCGCCGAGCCACGCGACCAGGAAACGGGTGAGCGAATGGCGGAGGGCTGTCAGGTCCGGCTGGTGCATGGCGTGCAGCGCCGCATAAGCGGGATCGTGCGCGACCAGATCGTAGAAGCGATCGACGATGGCGCGGACGCAGTCTTCGCCGCCGACGCGGTCGAAGGGCAGGGACGATTCGGACATGGCAACGCGCCCTAGCCGAAAATGGCGGGCGCGGATTGACGGGAATCAAGGGTAGGCCGCCCCCCATGCAGGAGGGCGGCCAGCCGGATCAGAAGTGCGCGATCACACCCGCCATCGGGCGGAAGCTCTTCGCATCGCTGAACGTGTTCATCTCGAGACGCAGGCGCAGGCCGCTGCGGCCGGTGATGCCGCCCAGGCCGATGTCCTTCGGGCCAACTTCGACGCCGACGCCATACGTCATCGCGTGATAGTCACGGTTGGTGTTGGCGACCTTGTCGAAATTGACCCACTGGTAGCCGACCTTGCCGTAGATCAGGCCGCTGTCGCCCGCGCGCAGACCGAAGCGGCCGGCAACGCCATATTCCCAATCGATGTCGCCGCTCACGCCCTTGGCGACGTTACCTTCGGCGCCGACGAATACCGGCCCGAGCGGCACGTTCACGCCTGCCACGCCCTGCACCAGTGCGCCGTCGAGGCGATACTTGTTCGGCGGGATCGGGATGCCGGCGTTCGGCTGACGGTCAAAACGCTCCCAGCCGCCCAGGACGCCGAAATACGGCTCGATTCCGAAGGCCTTGGAACCGTCCGGCGAGGTCGGCGTGCCGGTGTCCTGCGCAGCGGTGGTGGTCATGGTACCGCTGGTGTCGGCCGTGGTGGTTGCCATGGTGCCGGAGCCCGTGGTCATGTCCTGGGCGAAGGCGGGGACGGCGAAGGGGAGCGCGGCAGCTGCTGCCGCGACGGCGATGATCTTACGCATGGGGGGATAACCTCTACGCTGGTGAAACACACATCCCCCGGCACTTGGCCGCTGCAACAGGCGACAGGGCCGGAGATGGGCGCACAATGCCCGGGTCGGTTGCATGGTTGCATCGCCGCAAAGCATTCGCGCAAAGGTGTTGCACTGCGGCAACGGTTTCTGTCGCTCCGATGAACAAACGTTTCGAGCGGAGGCCGGGATTTCAGCCCTTGGGCTGGACGTCCGCGGGCACGGGCGTCAGCTCGTACACATCCACGCTGCCGGGCAGCGCGCCTGGCACCGCCAGCCGCCACCGGAACGTGCCGAAACGTTCGACCATGCCCACCACGTCGCGTGCGCCGGGGTTGCCATAGCCGATATCGTTGGCGCCGGCCTTTGCCTGCCGGGCACCCAGGAATACGTAGCGCTTGCCGTCCGGGAACACATAGCCGGCGACGATGTCGGTACCGGTCTGCTTGGCGAGACCCAGGGGTGCATCGTCCTCCCTGTCGTTCGCCGCGGAAATATAGCAGAATCCGGCGGGGCTGGGCTGTACCAACGCGCGGCCGGCGGGGCCCGGCTTCAGGTGCAGCGTACGGCAGCGATACGAGCCGGGCGGCAGCGCCGGGTGGGGCTGGCCGGCATCCGGATCGAGCACCGCGCCCTGCAGCTTGCGCACCGGCGCGCGCACGCCGCCGTACAGCTGACGCCAGCTGGCGGGCAGGTTCTCGAGCCGCGGCATGTCGGCCTGGGCGATGCGAGTGCGCCAAAGGGGCGGCGGCGGCGGCATCTCGACGACCGCGATCGGACGCAGATCCGTCGTTGCCGTCGTCTCGCCCGCCTGACAGCCGGCCAGCATGGGCAGAGCGAGCATCGCAAAGGCGAGCCGGTGCATGATAGGTCCCCTGTGAATCTTTTGGCCCTGTGAACCTGTGGGAGGCGCATTTCCGCGGCGGTCCCCACCCGCAAAATCGTAAACGAACGTTAACGAAAAGTAAAAGCTGCGGTGGGCGTCCGGTCTGGTGCGGCGAACGGAAGCAATTGGGCGTAAAGGACTGGCGGGCGGACGAGCGAAGACCATGCGGCTCTTGGAACCAAGGCCGAGAAGGCCCATTAGGCTAGACCAAGGACATGCCCGGGAGATTGACGATGAAGGCTTGGGGAATTGGTGCAGGCGCGGCAGCGATCGGCGCGTTGCTGACCGGCTGCACGACGACGCAGCAGAATGAGCGCTATATGGCCGGCCATTTCCGCGCCCAGGCGGAACTGCACGATGCGAGCGGCAAGGTGGTAGGTACCGCCGTGGCCGAGCAGGTCGAGGGATCGATCCGCGTGCTGGTCGACGTGAACGGCGTTTCCCCTGGGCCGCACGGCGTGCATGTCCACACCACCGGCGTCTGCACCGCCCCCGACTTCACCAGCGCCGGCGGTCACTGGAATCCGGGTGCGACCAAGCACGGCAAGGAAAACCCGATGGGTCCGCACGCCGGCGATCTGCCCAACATGAAGGTGGACGAGAAGGGCCATGGCCATCTCAGCTTCACGCTGGCGGGGGGCGGCTTCGATCAGCTGATGGACCAGGACGGCGCGGCGCTGGTCGTCCATGCCGGCGAGGACGATTACAAGAGCGATCCGGCGGGCAACAGCGGCGGCCGCATTGCCTGCGGCGTGTTCCAGGCGGTCTGAGCCGTCACACCGGCTCGCCGGCGGCGCGCGCGCGGGCAAGCTTGCTCGCCTCCGCCGCCGGCAGCAGCCGGTAGGCGGCGGCGATGGCGACGAGTGCCAATGGCACGCTGGCGAGCAGGGCTAGCACGCCGGTTGCCAGATCCCCGGTGAGCGTCGCGATCCGCCCCGCGCAATAGGGCCCGAGCGCGAGTCCGATCAGCGTCGTGCCGATGAAGAAGGCGGCGGTCGCGGTGCCGCGCATGCGGGGCAGCACCAGATCCTGCGTCGTCGCGGCGGCGGCGCCGAGCCCGCCGCAGATCAGGAACTGCGCAAGCGGCAGCATGACATAGGCGGTGCGAAGGTCGTGTGCGGTGAACAGCAGCACGATCGGCACGATCGGCGCGAGGCAGGCGAACAGCAATATGTGAAGGCGCCCGACCGCGCTGCGCGCGCGCAGCGCATCGGCAAGGCGACCCGCGATCGTCACCCCCAGGAACCCCGCCAACGCGACCGGCGCGCCGATCCAGAAGCCCAGCGACCCCAATTGCTCGGGCGGGATGTCGAAGGCCCGGCGGATGAAGCTCGGTGCGAAGCCCGCCATCGCATAGGCGAGGAACGTGTTAAGGCCATAGGCCAGCACCACGCACAAAAAGGCCGGGGTGCCGACGATCAGCGCATAGGTCGGCGGGTCGCGCCGTTTGAGGGCGGTTGCCCAGCTGAACACGGCATAGGCCCCGACTCCCACCGCAATCCATTGCGCGGGCGATTCGCCCAGATGCACAAGCAGCGCGACGAGTCCGGCGACCAGGGCCAACACCGCCACGTTCCGCGCCAGCGCAGCCGTCCCCAGCCGCGCCGCGCCGATCAGCGTGAAGGGCGGCAGGATCGTCAGCAGTTCGTCGAAAAAGGCGCGGAACGGGGCGGGGTGCGGCGGGGTTGCCATGCCTTCGGAGAGCCCGCGCGGCGGCTCGCGCAGCGTGACGATCCAAGCTGCTACGAGCAGTCCGGGAATGCCGACCGCCAGGAATGCCGCCTGCCAGCCGACCAGCCCCAGCGGGCCGCTACCCGGATAGGCCTGGTTCCAGCGCTGGACGATCAGCGCGCCGAGGAACAGCGACAGGCCGCCGCCGAGATAGACACCCGAGGAATAGAGCGCGAGCGCGGTGGCGCGGAGGCGCTTGGGGAACCAGTCCGAGATCAGCGAATAGGCGGCGGGCCCTGCTGTCGCCTCGCCGATGCCGACGCCCATCCGCGCCAGCCCCAGCACCAGCCCGGTGCGCGCGAAACCCGAAAGCGCGGTCATGCTCGACCAGAGCGCGAGCCCGAGGGTCATCAGCCGCACCCGGTGCCAATGGTCCGCCAGCCGGCCGAGCGGAATGCCGAACAGCGCATAGAACACCCCGAACGCGGTGCCGTAGAGAAAGCCGATATCCTGGTCGCGTAGCCCCAGGTCGCGCTTGATGTCGTCGGCGAGGATGGCGACGATCTGTCGATCGACGAAGTTGAGGATATAGACGAGCAGCAGCAGCGACAGCACGTACCAGGCATAGGGGGTCGCCTTCGCCCCATCGGGCGTTGGGGGCATGCGGACCATATCCTCTCCTTCGGCGTTGTGCGTGCCGTTGCCAGCCACGCTAGCAGAGCGTACCCATTTTACGAAAGGATGATTTTCACGATGGCCGGACCGGCATTCCTGTTCGTCTGCTTGGGCAATATCTGCCGCTCGCCCTTGGCCGAGGCGGCATTTCGCGCGGCGGCGGAGGATGCGGGCGTGGCGGTGGTCGCCGACTCGGCGGGGACCGGCGGCTGGCATGCGGGCGAGCAGCCCGATCGCCGCTCGATCGCGGTCGCGGCCAAGCACGGCATCGACATCACCGGCCAGCGCGCACGCCAGGTGACGCGCGAGGATTTCGACCGGTTCGACCATATCCTCGCGCTCGACCCGCAGAACCTCGCCGACCTGCGCCGCATCGCGCCGAAGGGTGGTCGCGCACGGCTTCGGCTGTTGCTCGATGCGGTGCCCGGCTGGGAAGGCCGCGCCGTCGACGATCCCTATTATGGCGGGCCGGAAGGCTTCGACCGCACCTGGGACGAAGTGCGCGCGGCGGCCGACCGGCTGGTCGACGAACTCGTACAGACCTGTTGAACGAGAAGGAGAGGGACCATGGCATTCACCGGACGCGAACTGCGCTCGACGCTGAGCGAAGACGGCACGCTGCGGCTGTCGCTGGAGCAGGTGAACTATGACGAGCCGGCGGCGGACGAAGTGATCGTCCGCATCGAGGCGGCGCCGATCAACCCCAGCGATCTCGGGCTGCTGCTCGGCCCGGCGCAGGTGGATACGCTGCGGCAGGACGGTAACGCGCTGCTGTTCGAGGTACAAAAGGCTCGGCTGGGCAGCATGAAGGCGCGGCTCGGTCAGTCGATGCCGGTGGGCAACGAAGGCGCGGGCACGGTCGTCGCCGCGGGGGCCGAGGCCGCGTCGCTGATGGGCAAGCGAGTCGCGGCCGTCGGCGGCGCGATGTTCGCCGATTACCGCGTGCTCAAGGCCCGCGACGTCGTCGAACTGCCCGAGGGTACCGCCGCGGCCGACGGTGCGGCGATCTTCGTCAATCCGCTGACCGCGCTGGGCTTTGTCGAGACGATGCGGCGCGACGGGCACAGCGCGATCGTCCACACCGCCGCCGCCTCCAATCTGGGCCAGATGCTGCAGAAGATCTGCCTTGCCGACGGGGTGCCGCTGGTGAACATCGTCCGCTCGGAGGAGCAGGCGGCGATCCTGCGCGACATCGGAGCCACCCATGTGGTCAACAGCCGGGACGAGGATTTCCGCGCCAGGCTCACCGACGCGGTGGCCGAAACCGGGGCTACCGTGGCGTTCGATGCGATCGGCGGCGGCACGCTGGGCAGCGATATCCTCCAGTCGATGGAGGCCGCGGCGGTGCGCAAGATGTCCGAGTATAGCCGCTATGGATCCGATCAGTTCAAGCAGCTCTATATCTATGGCGCGCTCGACCTGGCGCCGACCACGCTCAACCGTCTGGCCTTCGGCTTTCAGTGGAGCGTGTCGGGCTGGCTGTTGACGCCGTTCCTGCGCCGGGCGGGCATGGAAACCCTGGGCGCGATGCGGCAGCGTATCCTTGCCGAGTTGAACACCACCTTCGCCAGCCGCTACACCCGCACGATCGGCCTGGGCGAGGCGCTGCAGCCGGACGTGTTGCGCGCCTATGAGCGCAAGGCGACCGGCGAGAAGTTCCTGATCGACCCCGGACGCGGGTGATCCGGGCGCCGATCGCGATCCGCGTGAATTTTTCAGACAAATTGTTTCCGACGCATGTCGAAGTGAAGTTTCTCAACCTCTTGCCCTCTACAATGCAGCTGGGTGGGCTCAACGTGGGGCCGGCGGCGCAACGCCGGCACCCGATCGTGAGGGACGGACATGCTGCATTGGTTGGAAGTGAAGGCTCCCATTCGGGAGAAGCTGAAGGTCACCTTCGGCGCGATGATCGGGATCATGGTGGTGCTCGCGGTGCTCAACCTGGTGCTGCCGCACTGGGTGATGCTGGGCCTGAACGGGGTGGTGATCGCGACCGCCTTCGTGCTCACCCGCATGTTCGCCCGCGTGATCGCCGATCCCTATGTCGCGACCGTCGTGCGCATGGAAGGCCTTGCGGCCGGTGATCTCGCCGCGCCGATCGCCCACACCAACTATGAGGATTGCGTCGGCCGCATCTCGCGCGGGATGCTCATCTTCCGCGATGCTGCCGTCGCGCAGCGTGAGGCTGCCGAGCAGCAGGCCGAAGTGGTGCGGGTGTTGGGCCAGTCGCTCGAGCGACTCGCTAAGGGCGATTTGACTGCCGATGTGACCGCCGATTTCCCCGGCGCCAACGCGGTGCTCAAGACCAATTTCAACGAGGCGCTGGCCGCGCTGCGCGAGCTGGTACGCTCGGTCGCAACCTCGGCGGAGACGATCAGCACCGGCTCTGCCGAAATTGCCGTCGCCTCCGAGGACCTGTCGCGCCGCACTGAAAGCGCGGCATCGAGCCTGCAGGAAACCGTCCACTCGATCGGCGAGATGGACAAGCGCCTGCGCAGCACCGCGGGCAGCGCCAACCAGACGGTGGAACGCGCCGATGGCGCGATCGCCTCGGTCCAGGCCGGCCGTGACGTCGCGGACGAAGCGGTGTCGGCGATGAGCCGGGTGTCGGAAAGTGCCAAGGGCATCGACGACGTGATCGAAGGCCTCGACAAGATCGCCTTCCAGACTCGCGTTCTGGCGATGAACGCCGCGGTGGAGGCCGGTCGCGCCGGTGAAGCGGGCCGCGGCTTCGCGGTCGTCGCCGATCTCGTCTCGGCGCTCGCGATGCGGGCCGAAGAAGAAGCCGGCCGCGCGCGCGACCAGCTGACCACCACCCAGGCCGACGTCACCGCCGCGGTGGGCATGGTCCAGCGCGTCGACGGCGCCTTTGCCGCGATCGCCACCGATGTTCGCGAAGTGCACGACCTGCTCGGCAGCATGGCGACCGCCAACCAGGCCCAGGCGTCGTCGATCGGCGAGATCAGCACCGCCGTCACGGTGATGGATCAGGCGACCCAGCAGAATGCGGCGATGGTGGAGGAAACCTCTGCCGCCGCGCGCAGCCTGAGCCGCGAGGTCGAGGCGCTGAAGCGTTCGGCCCAGGCCTTCAATGTCGGTGAAGCGCACAATCCGCGGATGAGCCTGCCGTTGCAGCGCCCCAACCTGCCCAAGCGCGGCGGCGGGGCCGGTCGGGCGGCACCCGCGCCTGCGCCGGCGATGGCGGACGGCGACTGGGCGTCGTTCTGACGACGCCCTTCCGGCTTAGCCCTCCATGCCCGCATGGGCGTGGAGGCGCTGCCGGGTCGACATCAGCGTACCCACCGGCTTGGCGATCGGCGCGAACATGCCGAGCCCGACGTGCTGGCCGGGCAGATTGACATACACCGCCTCGATACCGCGGGCGCTATAGGCCTCGTGCCAGAAACCGGCACCTTGCGGGTCCTTGAGAAAATCGCGCCACCAGACGCTGTGCGGCGCGCTGCGAGTGAAGGCCTCGAGGCTCGGCAGGTCGCGCCAATATTGGCGGAAGCCGACATGGTTCCAGCCGAACAGCATCCCGTCCTCGGCGAGCAGCCCGTCGGGCGGGTTCTTCTTGATCTCGGCCAGCCCGCGGCCGATCCGCATCATCGCGGGAAGCGCGCGCCAGCGCCGCAGCTTGAACCCGAGGATCACGACGATCAGTTCCGGATAGGCAGCGAGATCGACCGTCTCGCGGAGCGTGGTGGCTTGCATGGCGAGTCTCCTTGTTTACAATGTACACCCTAAATGTAGTTTACGGTGTAAACAAGATGGAAATTGCAGACGGACTGCGCGCGCGGCTGATCGACGCAGCGACTACGCTGTTGGACGAGCAAGGTGAGGCGGGCGTGACGCTGCGCGCGCTGGCCAAGGCCACCGGCGTGTCGGCGATGGCGCCCTATCGGCACTTTGCCGACAAGGCGGCGCTGCTCGGCGCGGTGGCGGAGGCGGGGTTCGCCGAACTCGCGGCGAAGCTGGCGGAGGCGGACGGGGCGGAGCCGGCCAAGGCGGCGCTGGTCGCGCAGGGGCGCGCCTATTTCCGCTTCGCCCAGGCGCATCCTGCCATGTTCCGGCTGATGTTCGGCGGGACACCGGGGTGCACGGTTGCCCCGAAGGAATATGGCGAGGCCTTCGCGATCCTGTCGCGGCGGGTTGCAGGCCTGGCGGGCGGCGATTCCGGCGCCGCGACGCTCGCCGCCTGGGGCGTGGTGCATGGCCTGTCGACGTTGGCGCTCGACGGCAAGGTGCCTGCGGACGACGGCGCCGTCACCGCGGCGATGGCACTGGTGGCGGACGGTATCGCGGGCGCCTAGGCGCGCAACGGATAGCGTTCGATCGCGTCGTAGCTTGCGCCTTCGCCGCCGAGATGGCTCTCGTAGAGCAGGAAGCTGTCCACCACGAACGGCGCGCTGGCGAGCCCGGCATGCGCTTCGAGGAAGCGTTCGTTGGCGCCTGCCTGCGCGTTCATCCGAGCCAGCGTGATATGCGGCAGATAGGCGCGACGCTCGGGCGCCAGGCCGGCGCGGACCAGCGCCTGATCGATCTTGTGATGGAGCTGTGTCACCGTCTCGTGCGGCCGAAGTCCCGCCCAAAGCGCATTGGGCCGCCCCCGCGAGTCGAACTCGCCGACGCCCGCGACCGCAAGCTCGAACGGGGGGAAGCGGACATTGCCGAGCGCGAGTGCGGCGTCCTCGGCCACGGGCCGCTCGACCTCGCCAATATAGCGCAGCGTGCAGTGGAGCTGCTCGTCGCTCTGCCAGCGCGCGCCCGGCACGCCGCCGCCAAGCGCGAGCAACTGCGCGCGAATCGCGGATGGCGGGCGGAAGCCGACGAACAGACGATGCATGCCGGCGATCCTAGACCTGCCGGCGCCCAGGTCCATCCCTGGAGGCGGAGCCGCGTCCGCTGCGATCGGCAACGGGCGCGGCGCCAGCCGGAACGCTCAGCGGATGCCGCCGCTCGCCGTGATGACCTCGCCGGTCAGCCAGCGCGCATCGTCCGACGCAAGGAAGGCCACCACGTCGGCGATGTCCTCCGGCGTTCCCGCGCGGCCGAGCGGCGTCTGGGCGACCAATCCGGCTTCCATGTCGGAGCCGACGATCCCCGCGCTGTGCGTGCCCTCGGTCACGACGAAGCCGGGGCTGACCGCATTGACCCGAATCTTCCGCGGGGCGAGTTCGTTGGCGAGCACCCCCGAAATGGCGTTCACGGCGCCCTTCGTCCCCGCATAGGCGGCGGCGCCGGGCGTGTTCACATGGGTGATCGCCGACGAAATGTTGACGATGCTCGCGCCTTCACCGAGGTGCGGCGCGGCGGCCTGGGTCGCGAGGAGCACGCCGAGGACGTTGACGTCGAACTGCCGCCGATAATGATCTTCGGTCAGCGCCTCGATCGGGGCGAACTCGTAGATGCCCGAATTATTGACCAGCACATCGAGACGACCGAAGTCGCGGACGGCGGTGTCGACCAGCGCCTGCGCCTCTGCGGCCTTCGATACGTCGCCCTGCGCCGCGACGGCCCGTCCGCCCGAGGCGATGATGTCCTGCACCACCGCCTCGGCACCCGCTCGGCTCGATGCGAAATTCACGACGACCGCGGCGCCCTGCCGCGCAAGCGCCTTTGCGATCGCCGCGCCAATTCCCTTGGATGCCCCGGTGACGATCGCCACCTTTCCGTCCAGCTTTGCCATTCCAACCGATCTCCGACATGGGCAGGATACGAAAAGCGCACCTTATTCCCATAGTTCGGGATATTGGAACTAATGCGTTTTGCGTCAAGCGTCCCTATATGGAATCCGCATGAGACCCCTGATTCACCCCGGTATGGACGAGCTTCGGCCCGAAGCGATCCTGCATGCGCTCTCCGATCCTGCCCGCGCGGCGATCTTCGCGACGATCATGCGGACGGGCTGCGGGAAGGCGTGCTCCGCCGTTGCTGCGGTCGGCGACCGGGCCATTCCCAAGTCTTCCCTTTCCAACCATTTCAAGGTGCTGCGGGAGGCGGGCCTCATTCGCAGCGAACGCCACGGCGTCGAGGTCCGCAATCATCCCCGCTGGGAGGAGGTCGAGGCACGCTTTCCCGGTCTGCTACCCGGAATCATCAATGCCTATGCCGCCAGCGTCGGCGACGATCCGCGCGTCTTCCAGGAGGTGCCAGCGACGTGAGAGCGGCATCCCCGCCGCGCTAATGCGTTCAAAGCGCGTGCAAAGTCTGGCCGGGGTCTGTTTCGAAACGTTGCTGGGCCCGGTTTTGCTTGAAAACCCCTGCGGCGAAGCCGATATTCTAGCCATCCGGCATTGCGCCGGTCAAAGGAGTTTTTCGAATGGCTAACTGGTCCGATCCCCGCACGAGCGAGTCGCCCTTCGCGACCGCGAGTGCACGCGCCGCGGCGCATGACGCGGGGCTCCGGTCGTACATGCTGTCGGTCTACAACTACATGCTGTCCGGCGTGCTGCTGACCGGCATCGTCGCGCTGGCGTTCGGCAAGGTCGACGCGCTGCAGCGGGTGCTGTTCCAGGTGGTGGAAACCGCTCGCGGCCTGTCGCTGCAGCCGACGCTGGTCGGCTGGGTGGTGATGATCTCGCCGCTGGCGATCGTGTTCGCGATGAGCTTCGGCCAGAACCGCATGTCCGAGGGCACGCTCAAGGCGCTGTTCTTCGCCTATGCCGGCCTGCTGGGTGCGTCGATCTCGACGATCTTCGTCACCTATACCGACCTGTCGATCGCTCAGGTGTTCTTCGGCACCGCGGCCGGCTTCGGCGCGCTGAGCCTCTATGGCTACACCACCAAAAAGGATCTGTCGGGCTTCGGCACCTTCCTGCTGATCGGCCTGGTGGGCATCCTGGTGGCGTCGATCGTCAACCTCTTCCTGCAGTCGGGCACGATGAGCCTGGTGATCAGCGCCGTCGGCGTGCTGATCTTCGCTGGCCTCACCGCCTATGACACGCAGAAGATCAAGAGCATCTACGCCTATGTCGCCGGCACGCCGGAGCAGGGCAAGGTCGCGATCATGGGGGCGCTCAACCTCTATCTCGACTTCATCAACATGTTCCTGTTCCTGCTGCGCCTGTTCGGCAGCTCGCGCGACTGATCCAGCGCGGAACGCAACAAGAAAGGCCCGGTGGAGCGATCCGCCGGGCCTTTTGTTTTGCGCGGCCGTGCAGAAAAGGAACGCGAGTCCCGGCATGTCCGTTTAATGGGCGTAACGCTCAGGAGAGTGCAGCATGACCAACAATCCTCTCGACCCTGCGATGGACCGGATGTCGGTCGCACCCGACCCCCGCGCCGATGACGAAGCCAAGGGCGCGGTGCATTCCGCCGACGCCGGCACCGATTCCTCGATCGAGGAGCGGCTGGCGCGCGATCCCGCAAGCAAGGAAGCCCGGCTCGATCGCGCGCTGGACGAATCCATGGATGCATCGGACCCGCCCGCCTCGACCCAGCCGGTGCACAACAACGACATCCCCGAAAGCTCGGGCTATGACGCCAAGGCCGAAGCCAAGCGGGCCGAAGGCAACGAAGATAAGGGCTTGATCGACAAGGCCCTGCACAAGCTCGGCCTCGACTGAGGCGCGAACGGATATGGCCGCGTCTCCCGCGTCGGGCTGGCGCGCCAATATCGTTCTCTATGCGGCGCTCGCCGCCAATATCGGGATCGCCGTCGCGAAGTTCGTCGCGGCGGCGATCACCGCGTCTTCGTCGATGCTCACCGAGGGTGTGCACAGCCTGGTCGACAGCCTCAACCAGATCCTGTTGCTCTACGGCCAGCGCCGCGCCAAGCGGCCGCCCGACGCGCAGCACCCCTTCGGCTATGGCCGCGAACTCTATTTCTGGGCCTTTGTCGTCGCGATCCTGATTTTCGGGCTCGGCGCCGGCGTGTCGGTCTATGAGGGCTATCTCCACATCATCGACCCGGAACCGCTGCGCGATCCGCTGGTCAATTACGTCGTACTCGGCATCGCTACCGCGATGGAGGGGACCAGCTGGGTGATCGCGATCCGCGAGTTCCGCGCAAGCAAGGGCGATTGCGGCTGGTGGAAGGCGATCCGGGAATCGAAGGATCCCGCCGGCTTCATCGTGCTGTTCGAGGATTCGGCGGCGCTGGCTGGGCTGATCGTTGCCGCGATCGGGGTATGGGCCAGCCACGCCTGGCAGGACCCGCGGATCGACGGCATGGCCTCGATCGCGATCGGGCTGATCCTCGCCGCAGTGGCGACGTTGCTGGCGCGCGAAGCCAAGGGCCTGCTGATCGGCGAGCGCGCCAACCCGGACCTGATCGCGCAGGTGCGCGCGATGCTGGAAGCCGAGCCCCGCATCACCGGCGTCAACCATGTCCGCACCATCCACACCGCGCCCGAGCGCGTCTTCGTGGCGATCAGCGCCGATTTCGACGACAGCCTGGCGATGGGCGAAGCGGAGACGCTGATCGAGCGGATCGAAGCCAAGCTCAAGGCGGCGCTCCCGCAGCTCAGCTCGATCTATATCCGGCCCGAGAAGCGTGAGGATGCCGAGGTCGTAAGCTGAATCGATCGATCGCCGCCAGCGCGCTACGGTCGTCGGGCGTGCGGGGCGCCGCGTAAACGGCCGCCACCTCGCAGAAGCCTACCTACACCCGGAAGGCGGGAACCGATCCAAGGGAGCGTTCCGCTGGCCCAAGGGGTGGTTGCGAGGCGATCCGCGATACGGCAATTTCTACCTCGATGTTTTTTGACGAGAATCGCGTTTGGCCCCGGCCGGAACCGCCGCGGCCCGTGCCCCTGCCGCCGGGCCGGCGCGAGCGATTCCTGACGCGGATGTTCCTGGTCTACGCGCTGGTCCTGCTGCTGCTGCCGGTCAGCGCCAGCGGCATCGCCGACTTGATCCGCTACCTGATAGCATTGCTCTGACGAGCGCACATTTTCTCCTCCCGCAAGCGGGAGGGGAGCGGATGTGGAGAGCGACGCACTTCGCTCAGCCCAGCTCGTCGTCCTTGTACTTGATCTGCAGGAAGTTGCCGCGGGTCGCCAGCGCGTCGAGATCGCCTTGCGCCAGCTGCGCAGTCATTTCGGCGATTTCCTCATCGATCACCTGCAGGCCCTGCGCCAGCTGCTGGTCCGGCGTCATGCCGTTGCGTGGGACGGTGCGCAGCGACTCTGGGACGCGGCCATAGCCCTTGACCAGCTCCGGCAGCTGCTCGCCGAGCAGCTTGCGGACTTCGTTTGCCGCCGGTGACGTTTCGTCCAGCCGCGCAAGCTGCGGCGCCAGCGTCTCCAGCTTCACCCCGATCGAGTCGACCAGCGTGCGGGCAGGGGCGGGCAGCGCAAGCCGCTGCGTTTCCAGCCAGCGCTCGGTGGTGGACGGCAGCGCCTTTAGCGGGACCTGCACCAGCTGCTCGACCTTCGGCGCGCTGGTGACCGGCAGCGAGGCGAACAGCAAGGTCGCCAGGATCAGCAGCATCATCACTGCCAATGCGCCGAACATGCCAAGGGGCATGAAGACGCCGATCGTGATCGCAGCGATGAGGATCACCGCATCCGCCGCCGCGATTCGCCCCAGCCGCGCGAGGATTTCCGCCTCGCGCCGCTTGCGGGTACGCGTGGCAAGCGCGCCCTCGGTGCGGGCGCGCGAGCGCTCGATCAGTTCCTCGCCGCGGGCGAGCAGGCGGTCCACGTCGCTCGGCATCTCGGCTTACATTGCCTCCAGCTTGAAGCCGTCTGTCGGGCCGCCCAGCCGGTTCTGCTCGGCCCCCTCGGCACGGGCGATATAGCCCTTCGACTTCTCGACTTCGTTCGACAGCGTGTTCACCGTCACCTTCATGCTGTCCAGCGCCTTGAGCTTGAAGGTGTCGATCGCATCCATCGTGTCATAGATGTTCTGGAAGGCGCGCTGCAGCGTCTCCACGGGAATCGTCGCGCTCGCCGCCTGTTCGTGGATCGCGGCGGTCTGGCTCTTGAGCAGCTGCCCGGTCGATTCGATCAGGTTGGCGGTGGTGGTGTTGAGCGCGGTGATCTGGTCGAGCACCAGCTTCTGGTTGTTGAGCGCCTGCGCGACGGTCACCGCGGTGCGCAGCGCCGAGACGGTGGTAGTCGAGGCGCGGTCGACGCCCTTGATCAGCTCGACATTGTTCTTCTTGACCAGATCGAGCGCGAGATAGCCCTGCACCGTCACTGCCATCTGGGTCAGCAGGTCCTGGGTGCGCTGGCGGACGTAGAAGAGCGCGGTCTCGCGGATAGCCTTGGCCTTGGCCGGATCGGTGTGATCCAGCTCGTTGGCCTTGTCCTCGAGCTTCTCGTCCATCGCCTTGGACAGATAGATCATCTGCTCGAGACGTCCCATCGCGGCCCACAGATTGGCGCGCTCGGTGGCGATCGCGGCATTGTCCTGCAGCAACTCGTCCTTGCCGTTCGACAGGCTCTTGAGCACCGCGTTGATGTGGCTCTGCGACGACTGGTATTTGCGAAAATAGTTGGTCAGCCCGCCGCCGCCGCCGAAAATCTTCGACAGGAAGCCGTCCTTGCCGCCGATCAGCTTGCCGTTGCGCGAGGGGTCGAGCTCTTCCACCGTCTTGCGCAGCGCCAGCAGGTCGGCGCCAACGCCGCCCTCGCTGCCCATCGCGCGTACCGGGCGATCGAGAAAGCGGTTCGACTGGCCGGCGGCCTCGCGGATTTCCTTCTGCCCCATCGCGGCGATCGCATCGACGCGCTTGCCGAATTCGGGCGAATTCACATCCTGCGCGATCAGATCGTCGATGAACCCGTCGACGCGCTTGTCGAGCTCGGTCTTCTTCGTGTCTTCGACCGGCACCAGCCCGGCAGCCTTTTCGGGCGCCACGGCGGGCACGGGGTCCGGCGGCGTGAGCACCAGACCCTGATCTGCGGTATCCGTCACAGTCGCCATCGTCGCTTCTCTCTCCAACTCCGAGGGTATAACCATGCAGGCGAAGCACGTATCCCGCAAGTGTGGTATATGGCTATGGCACTATGTGTTTCAACGGGAATCCCGTTTGCAGCAGGGGCCTTCCCGCGACGCACCATTTCGGCTATGGGCCCGCCCGTACGCGCGCTTCCGCGCCAATCAGGAAATCGCATGAACCTCCGTAACGTGGCGATTATCGCACACGTCGACCATGGCAAGACCACCCTCGTCGACCAGCTCTTCCGCCAGTCCGGCACCTTCCGTGACAACCAGCGCGTCGAAGAGCGTGCGATGGACTCGAACGATCTCGAGAAGGAGCGCGGGATCACGATTCTCGCCAAGCCGACCTCGGTCGACTGGACTCCGCCGGGTGCCGAGGAAGCGATCCGCATCAACATCGTCGACACGCCTGGCCACGCCGATTTCGGCGGCGAGGTGGAGCGCATCCTCAGCATGGTCGACGGCGTCGTCCTGCTGGTCGATTCGTCCGAAGGCGCGATGCCGCAGACCAAGTTCGTCACCGGCAAGGCGCTGGCGCTGGGCCTCAAGCCGATCGTCGTCGTCAACAAGGTCGACCGCAGCGACGCGCGAATCCAGGAAGTGCTGGACGAAGTGTTCGATCTGTTCGTGTCGCTCGACGCCAATGACGAGCAGCTCGACTTCCCCGTGCTCTACGCATCGGGCCGCAACGGCTATGCCTCGACCGACATGGACGCGCGCGAAGGCACGCTGATCCCGATGTTCGAGACGATCGTCCGCCACGTGCCGGCGCCGAAGGTCGAAGTCGAGGACGTGCCCTTCACCTTCCTGGTGACGCTGCTCGACCGTGACAACTTCCTCGGCCGCATCCTCACCGGCCGCGTCAACTCGGGCACGGTGAAGCTGAACCAGCCGATCCACGCGCTCGACAATGACGGCAACATCATCGAAACCGGCCGCGCGTCGAAGATCCTGTCGTTCCGCGGGCTGGAGCGCGTGCCGGTCGAAGAAGCCAAGGCAGGCGACATCATCAGCCTCGCCGGCCTGGCCGTCGCCACCGTGTCGAACACGATCTGCGATCCCACGGTGACCGAGCCGCTGCACGCGCAGCCGATCGATCCGCCGACGCTGTCGATGCGCTTCGCCGTCAACGACTCGCCGATGGCGGGCCGCGAAGGCAGCAAGGTCACGTCGCGCATGATCCGCGACCGCCTGTTCCGCGAAGCCGAGTCGAACGTCGCCGTGAAGGTGACCGAGGCCGCCGATCGCGACAGCTACGAAGTCGCCGGCCGCGGCGAGCTTCAGCTGGGCGTGCTGATCGAAACGATGCGCCGCGAAGGCTTCGAGCTGGGCATCAGCCGCCCGCGCGTGCTGTTCGGCGAGGACGAGGACGGCAAGAAGACCGAGCCGTACGAAACCGTCATCATCGACGTGGACGAGGAATATTCGGGCACGGTCGTCGAGAAGATGAACCTGCGCAAGGCCGAGATGACCGACATGCGTCCCTCGGGCGGCGGCAAGACCCGCATCACCTTCTCCGCGCCGTCGCGCGGCATGATCGGCTATCACGGCGAGTTCCTGTCGGACACGCGCGGTACCGGCATCATGAACCGGCTGTTCGAGAAGTACGGCCCCCACAAGGGCAAGATCGAAGGCCGCAAGAACGGCGTGCTGATCTCCAACGGCGCCGGCGAAGCCCAGGGCTATGCGCTGGGTCCGCTCGAAGAGCGCGGCATCCTGTTCGTCGGTCACGGTGAGGCCCTGTACGAGGGCATGATCATCGGCGAGAACGCCAAGACGGAAGACCTCGAGGTCAACCCGATGAAGGCGAAGCAGCTGACCAACTTCCGCGCCTCGGGCGGCAAGGACGACGCGATCCGCCTCACCCCGCCGAAGAAGATGACGCTGGAACAGGCCATTGCGTACATCGACGACGACGAGATGGTGGAAGTGACGCCGAAGACGATCCGTCTGCGCAAGCGCTACCTCGACCCGAACGAGCGCAAGCGCGCCAGCCGCGCGAAGTCCGCGGACTGATCGTCGCGGTATCGTGAGCAAAAGGGCCCCTGCCGGCGACGGCGGGGGCTTTTTCGTTGGGCCGCGGGCGTGTTCTTGCCCCAGGACCGTGCACCCGCGGGCGGCAGCGCCCGTGTGACTAGGCGCTGCCGCTTGCGCGTGCCTCGAACACCGCCCGCTGTGCGGCAAAGGCGCGCTGGAATGCCGGGCGGGCCTCGCCGCGGGCGATATACGCCAGCAAGCGTGGCTGCTCGGGCAGCATGGTCGATCGTGCGAGCCGGCGCAGCACCCCGATCATCAACAGGTCGGCGGCGGAGAACGTGCCCTCCAACCACTCGGTGTCGCCAAGCCGCGCGGCGAGTTGCGCCAGTCGGGTGCGGACCCGGTCCTCCAGCATTGCCTGGCGGGTGGCGAACCAGGGTGCATCCGGCTCGAGCATCCGCGCCATCGCCCATTCGACGATCGGCGGCTCGATCGTGCTCACGGCAGCGAACATCCAGGCGATCGCGCGGGCGCGGGCGTTGGGGTCGGCCGGCAGCAGACCGGGGTGGCGCTCCGCAAGGTGCAGGACGATCGCACCCGACTCGAACAGGACCAGCCCGTCCGCCTCATAGGTGGGAATCTGGCCGAAGGGTTGGCGGGCGAGATGCTCGCGCTGCTTCATTGCGGCGAAGGAGACGAGGCGGACGTCATAGGGCAGCCCCAGCTCTTCCAGCGCCCAGCGTACCTGCATATCCCGGGCGAGACCCCGCCCGCGATCGGGGGAGGCTTCGAAGGCGGTAAGGGTGATCGGCATGCTGCGCGCTCCGCTATCGGGGCCGCCACCCTATCGCGGCCATCAACGCTGCGGAATGCACTTCCGCTTATGCCGCTGCCATGGTCTAAAGGGACTCTGCCGGGAGAGTATCGCATGTTGCTGGCCGCGTTGTTGTTGGGCTTCGCACCCCAGAGCCAGACGGCCGCTCCCGCTGCGATGGCAACGGTGGCTGCACCGCAGCAGGCGGCGGACGGATCGCAGCGCTGGTCGGTGCTCGCCGATCCCTGCGCCTCGGCGCAGACCAATGGCGATCAGATCGTGGTGTGCGGCAAGGACATCGACGCGCCGCGGCTGCCATTGCCGGCTGAGCGCGGCCCGCCCGATCGACCGATGCCAAGCAACCCTGATCGCACCGGCATCGGCGCGCTCAACGTGGTCGATACGCCGTGCGCCGCACGGGTTGGCGGATGCCAAGTGGGCGTCGATATCTTCGGTGCGGCGACAACGCTGGTCCGCGGCGTCGGCAAGGTGATCAGCCCGGGCAGCTGCTGCGAGGACCCAGGCGAATCGACCAATTTCTTCAAGCTGGTTGGCGATGCGGGGAAGGGCGTCGGGCGGGCATTCAAAAAGAAGCCCGACAAGTCTAATCGCGTGCCGATCGACCTCAACGATCCGGTGCCGTTCCGCTCATGTCCAGCAGCACCGCCCACTCCTCCGGGCGCACCGGCGTCACCGACAGGCGCGACTGGCGCACCATCTCGAGGTCCTTGAGTCGCGGCTCGGCCTTGATCTCGGGCAGCGGCACCGGCTTGGCCAGCGGGCGCAGCGCCTTCACTTCCACGCTCGCCCACTTCCCGTCGTCGCCGTCGGGCTGCCAGGCGCGGGTGATCTCCATGATGCCCACCGCGGCCTTCTGGATGTTGGAATGGTAGAAGATCGCCTGGTCGCCGGGGACCATGTCCTTGAGGAAGTTGCGCGCGGTGTAATTGCGCACGCCGTTCCATTCGGTGCTGCCGTCGCGCACCAGGTCATCCCAGCCATAGACATCGGGTTCGGAGCGAAGGATCCAGTAGGCCATCCCGCCCGTTACCCAGCTAAACCGCGGCTGAACAGCCGGTTCCGTACCGATTAAGCCGCGATTGCCTATCGAAGGCCATCGGCGCCGAGCGACTCGCCGGGCGCCTTGAGGTGAGGAGCGAGTGACATGAACCATCTGGCGAAGAAGCTGGTGCTGGGCGTCGCCACGGGCGCGAGCCTGCTGGCGGCGGTTGCGCCCGCGCAGGCGCAGGACTGGCGCTATCGTCGGCATTATTACCGCGATCGCGGCGGCGACGCGGCGGGCGCGGCGCTGGTGGCGGGAATCGCGGGCCTCGCGATCGGCGCGGCGATCTCGAACGACCGGCGCTATGATTATGACCGCCGCTTCTACCGCGAGCGCGGCTACTACCCCACCGACGGCTATTGGTACCGGGACAATTATCCGCGCTATCGCTATTACGAGCAATGCGATGTTCGCCGGGTCTGGGACCCGTATATCGGTAGGCCAGTGCTGGTCCGCTATTGCGACTGAGCACGCAGGCGCGCGATCATCTCTAGAGATGGGTCGCGCGCCGCTGCGCTGCGGCTAAAGTGGGGTGATGGCTACCACCGAATCGCTCGACCCCGCCGATCCCTATGCGCGATCCGCCCAGACCTTTCCGGTCCTGACCGCGGAGATGATGGCGCGGGTCGCTGCTTTCGGGGTCGAGGAACCGCTGGAAGAGGGCGCAATGCTGTATCGGCGCGGCGACCACAGCGTCGACTTCTTCCTCTGCCTGTCCGGCGGCATTTCGATCGTCGATACCGACAGCGAGGGGCGGGACCATGTCTTCCACGTCCACGAGGCCGGGCAGTTCACCGGCGAGCTCGACCTGTTCAACGATCGCAAGATCCTGGTGAGCGCGCGCGCGCTGCCCGGCACGCGGGTGGTGCGGATCGAGCGCGCCGCCTTCCGCCGGATGATGGCGGCCGAGCCCGATATCGGCGAGATCGTGATGCGCGCCTTCATCCTGCGCCGCGTCGGGCTGCTCCGGCACAGCGATGCGGGCGTGGCACTGGCCGGGCCGGGGCACGGCGCCGACATGGGGCGGATCGAGACCTTTCTCACCCGCAACGCCATGCCGCACCGGCGGATCGATACCGATACCGATCCCGATGCGGCGGGCTTCCTCGAATGCCTGGCGCTTACCGATGCGGACCTGCCGGTGGTGGTGCTGGAGGGTCGCGTGCTGCGCAATCCGACCAACGCGGCGCTGGCGGATGCGCTGGGCCTCGCGACCGCGCTCGATCCTGAGCATGTGCACGACGTGGCGGTGGTCGGCGCCGGGCCCGCGGGGCTGGCGGCGGCGGTCTATGCCGCGTCCGAGGGGCTCGATTCGATCGTGATCGAGGCGGTGGCGCCCGGCGGCCAGGCGGGGACCAGCTCGAAGATCGAGAATTACCTCGGCTTCCCGACCGGCATTTCCGGCCAGGCGCTCGCCGGCCGCGCGCAGGTGCAGGCGCAGAAGTTTGGCGCGCGGCTGCTCGTCTCGCGTTCGGTGGTGCAGATCGATTGCGAGGAGCGGCCGCTGCGGCTCCACCTCGACGACGGGGCGACGCTGCAGGCGCGCGCGGTGGTGGTCGCGACCGGCGCGCGCTACCGCAAGCTCGATCTGCCGCGTTATGCCGAGCTGGAAGGCAACGGCATCTATTACGCCGCCACCGCGATGGAGGCCGGGCTGTGCGCCGGCTCCGAGGTAGTGGTGGTCGGCGGTGGCAATTCGGCCGGGCAGGCGGCGGTATTCCTCGCCCGCCACGCCGCGCATGTCCATGTGCTGGTGCGCGGACCGGGGCTGGCGGCGACGATGTCGCGGTACCTGATCGAGCGGATCGAAGCCTCGGACCGGATCACGCTCCACCCCTTCACCGAGGTCACCGCGCTGGACGGCGAGCGCGCGCTGACCGGGCTGGAATGGACCGATCGCAAGACGGGGACCGTCGAGCATCGGAACGTCGGCGCACTGTTCGTGATGATCGGCGCGGTGCCCAATACGACCTGGCTGGAAGGCTGTGTCGATCTCGATGCGCGCGGTTTCGTGCAGACGGGCAGCGGCGAAACTTTCTTCTGCTCGACCGCGCCCGGCGTGTTCGCTGTGGGCGACGTGCGCGCCGGATCCGTCAAGCGCGTCGCCTCGGGGGTGGGGGAGGGATCGGTAGTGATCTCCGCCATCCACCGCTATCTTGAACCCGCAGCCGAATGACGGCATGAGCCGGACATGAGCGATACCCCTCCCGATCGTCTGTCGGTCAACCCGAGCAGCCCCTATTTCACCCGCGAACTGCTGGAGCGCGGCGTCGGCATCAAGTTCAAGGGCGTCGAGCGCCGCGATGTCGAAGAGTACTGCATCTCCGAAGGCTGGGTGCGCGTGGCGCTCGGCAAGAAGACCGATCGGAAGGGCAACCCGCTGACGATCAAGCTGGTCGGCCCGGTCGAGGCTTGGTTCCAGAGCGGCGGCGAGGCGGCTGCTGCCGAGGATGAGGCGAAGGACGAGGACAAGCACCAGGACGGCGCCGAGGGCTGAGGTCCGCAACGAACGACCGGCACGGCTCGGCGGTGCCGGAGCCTTCGATTTGGAGCAGCGTCATGCTGCGCGTCGGCCGTATCGGTTTCGCGCTGCACTGTAGCCGTCGCACCGCATACGGCCGCCGCTGCGCAGCCTGAGCCTTTCTGCGGGCCGGTCGGCTGCACGTGCCAAAGGACACGGTAGCCTACCATCCAGCGGCAAAGCGGCCTGCCGCTCTATGCGGCGGCCCTAGCCGTCGGCGCGCTGCATGCCGGACATGACATCTGTCACTGGCGACCGGCATCTCCCCATGATGAACCGCGGCGGGCCCGGCCATCGGGCACATCGGGGATGCATTACATGATCGTTCGTCGCACTTACCTTGCTGCTGCGTTCTCCGCGCTCGTCGCCGTCCCGCTATCCGCGCGGGCGCAGACCGTGACGCCGATCCTTGCCGTGGATGTACGGGAGGACGGGATCATCGGGCGTTTCGAGGCTGCGCCGGATGCGCATGCTGCGACGGCGGTGCTGCTGCTCGGCGGCTCCGAAGGTGGTCTGCCGCCCGCCAAGGATGCAGAGGATCTAGCGCGCGCCGGCCATCCGGTGCTCGCGCTCGCCTATTTCAAAAGCTGGCAGGGGAAGCCCGAGGGATTGCCGGCCACCCTCAAGGCGATCCCGCTCGAATACTTCTTTCGCGCAATTGACTGGCTGAAGCGGCAGCCTCAGGTCGATCCACGCCATATCGTCGTGATCGGCCAGTCGCGCGGTGCCGAGCTTGCGCTGCTGCTCGCCTCGCTGCGACCGGATCTCGCGGGCGTGATCGCCTTCGCACCAAGCGACCGGGTCTGGAGCGGGCTTTCGACGTTCGGTCTACGCTTGGCTGAGCAACCGCCTGCCTGGACCCTGGGCGGCAAGGCTGTCCCCTATCAGCAGGTCGCGGCTGAGACGGGCGCGCCTATGCGCGCGGGCTTCGAACATGCCTTGGAGGTTCCCGCTGCCCGCATTCGCATGGAGCGGATTCGGGGGCCCGTGCTGCTGTTCTCCAGCAAGTCGGATGCGATCTGGCCTTCGACCAGCTTTGCCGACGGGGCCGCCGCAGCGCTCGCCAAGCGGCCGAACAAGGCACCCGTCGATAATGTACAATATGACGATGCGTCGCATCTGCTGATGGGCACGGGTCCGGGAATGACGACACTGCAAGTTCCCGGTACCAGCTTCCGGATCGAATTTGGCGGGACGGCCGAGGCAACGGCCAAGGCACGGGCCCTGGCCTGGGCGGCGACCAAGCGCTTCCTCGACCGCCTCTGACGTCAGATCGCGCTCTTGATCATCCCGTAATGGTGCCAGGCGAAGATCGCCGCGGCGCCGCGGTGCGGGCGCCACGCCTCGGACCATTCCCGCGTCAGCTTCTCGCTCGGGCGTTCAGGATGGCCGAGGATCCGACCGATCTCGATCTGCACCGCCAGATCGCCCGCCGGCCACACGTCCGGTCGTCCTTCGGCGAACAGCAGGTAGATTTCCGCCGACCAGCGGCCGATGCCCTTGATGCGGGTGAGTGCGGCGATCGCTTCCTCGTCATCCTCGGGTAGTGCTTCGAGATCGAGGGCGCCGCTGGTCACCTGCTCGGCAAGACTGCGGGCATAGCCCATCTTCTGCCGCGATAGGCCGGCACTCCGCAGCAATTCGTCGCTGGCGGCCGCGAGCAGCACCGGGTCTTCGGCATTGCCGAGCACCGCGTCGAGCTTGTTCCACACTGCGTTGGCGGAGGCGACGCTCACCTGCTGGCCGAGGATCGTGCGCAGCAGCGTGGCGTAGCCGGGTTCGCGCAGCCGTGGTTCGGGGTAGCCGGCGCGTTCCAGCGCGGCGGCGAAGGCGGGTTCGATCACGGCCAATGCGTCGATCGACCCCTTTAGCTGGTCGGCAGTCAAGCCCATGGATTGGCTCCTTGAAACGGGTTGGGTTCACCGGCATGGACGCGGCGAACCAAGGAGATGCAGATGCCCCAGCTTACGGTCGTGACGCGTGATGGATCCGAACGCACGGTAACCGGCGAGGCCGGTCTCAGCGTGATGGAGGTGATTCGCGACAATGGGTTCGACGAGCTGCTGGCGCTGTGCGGCGGCTGCTGCAGCTGCGCCACCTGCCATGTCCATGTCGACCCGGATTTTGCGGACAAACTGCCCAAGATGAGCATGGACGAGGACGATCTGCTCGACAGCACGAGCGATCGCGACGCCACCTCGCGGCTTTCGTGCCAGCTGCCCTTCACCGATGCGCTGGACGGCCTGCGCGTGCGGATCGCCGCCGAGGATTGAGGATGGGTGGGGGCGGGCAATTCACCGCCCCTTTGCCTGGTCCGCGGTCTGCCAGACGCGGACATAGTCGACCTCCATCCGCGACGGGAAAACGGCGGGGTCGATGCCGTGCGTGCCGCCCCAGCCGCCCACCGCGACGTTGAGCAGAAGATATTGCGGCTTGTCGAACGGCCAGGTGGCGGGATTGCCCTGATGGTCGTTGTCGAAGCGCATATAGGCATGGCCGTCCATGCCGATCAGGATGCGGTCCCGGGTCCAGTCAAGCTGATAGGTGTGGAAGGCGGTGCACGCGTCCGCCACCTGCGTGGTCGCACCCTTCTGGGTGTGCTGGGCGTGGTTATAGGCGCCGGTATGGATGGTGCCGTGGACCGTCTGCGGGTCCCAGCCGACCAGCTCCATCACGTCTATTTCGCCGAGCCGCGGCCAGCCGCCGCTGCCATCGCTGCCGAGCAGCCAGATCGGGGGCCACAGCCCCTTGCCGCAGGCAAGCTTGGCGCGGACTTCGACAAAGCCATAGGTCCAGCTGGCGAGGCCGCGGGTGAGTAGCCGGCCAGAGCTATAGTCCTGGCCGCCATAATCGGATGCGCTGGTCAGCCGCTCGCGCCGGGCCTCGATGACGAGGTGGCCGTTTTCGACCCGCGCATTCTCGGGCCGCTTCGCGGCGTAATATTGTAGTTCTTGGTTGTACCAGCCAGCGCGGTTGCGGGCGGTATCATAGCCCCAGCGCTTCGCGTCGGGCAGCCCCCCCGAGTCGAACTCGTCCGCCCAGACGAGTCGCGCGCCCTTGGGAACGGCGATCGATTCGCTGGTGTCGGCGGGGACCGGCGGCAGTGCGGCGGTCTGCGCGACCGCCGCTGCCGGCAGAAACCAGGCTGCGGCGGCGGCCGCGAACGCGAACCGCCGCCGGCGCATCACTTGGGCGAGAGCACCATCAGCATCTGACGGCCTTCCATGCGCGGATAGCTCTCCACCTTGGCCACTTCGGCGGCGTCCTGCTGGACGCGCTGAAGCAGCTGCATGCCGAGCTGGCCATGCGAAAGCTCACGGCCGCGGAAGCGCAGGGTGATCTTCACCTTGTCGCCTTCGCCAATGAACTTCAGCACGTTGCGCATCTTCACGTCGTAATCGTGATCGTCGATGTTCGGACGCATCTTGATCTCTTTGATCTCCTGCGTCTTCTGAGTCTTGCGTGCGAGGTTCGCCTTCTTCTGCGCCTCGTACTTGAACTTGCCAACATCGAGGAACTTGGCGACGGGCGGGTCGGCGTTGGGCGACACTTCGACGAGGTCGAGCCCGACCTCGGCAGCCTGCGCCATCGCCTCGCGCGTGTACATCACGCCAAGGTTCTCGCCGTCCTGGTCGATCACGCGGACCTTGGGCGACTGGATGAATTCGTTAAACCGCGGCCCGTTCAGCGGCATCGCGGGCGCCATCGGGCGCCGGGGCATGGGAGAACGTATAAGACTGGCTCCTGTAGTTGATCAGTGCCCTATATAGACATGATTCGGCTGCGAGAGAAGGTCTGCCCGACGGCATTTCGCGGCGATCGCGCAGCAAATGCAACAATGGCGTGGGGAAACCCGTCAGAGGCCGCCATCTATATGATTCTGCGTCTATAATGCTTCCGATGCCGGCGGACATTTCCGGGTGCCGGCGGTGCGGGGAATAAGATGCAGCGACTCTTTCGTTTGGCGGCCGGTGTTGCCGCCCTGACCTTGGCCGCGCCGGCGCTGGCGCAGAGCGATCCGGATACCCAGCAGGGCAAGGCCAGCGTGGGCGTGACCGCCGGTTCGCTGGGGGTGGGGCCCGAGATAGGGTATCGCTTCAACCAGCATGTCGGCGTGCGGGCCAATGGCGGATTCCTGGGCGTGGATCACAGCTTCAGCTCGGGCGGAATCGACTATGACGGGCATGCCAAGTTGTCGTCGGCGGGCGTGATCATCGACGTCTATCCGCTCGGCGGCGGCTTCCGCGTCTCCGGCGGTGCGCGCTACAACGGCACCGACGGCCGCGTCCGCGCGGTGCCGAACGGCCCGACCCGGATCGGCAGCCTGGTGTTCACGCCGGAGCAGATCGGCACCATCACCGGCCGCGCCGACCTTCGCGAATTCGCCCCCCAGTTGACGCTCGGCTATGGCGGCAAGCTGCGCAAGGGCCTGGCCTTCACGGTGGAGGCTGGTGCGCTCTTCCAGGGCGCCGTGCGAATCCGCGACTTCACCTCCAGCGGCACGCTGGCGACCGACCCGACGGTGGCGGGTGCCACCTACCGCAACGAACTCGCCAAGCAGCGCCAGAAGCTGCAGGATTCGGCGAACGACTATCAGGTCTACCCGATCCTGCAGTTCGGGCTAAAGTACCGCTTCTGAAAGCGGGTGGGCGGCACCTAAGCGCGCCGCCCACGGCCTCTTACTGGGCCATCGCCAAATCCGGCGCCAGCGCCTCGGCCTTCAGCCGTTCGATCGCCTCATCCAGCGTCAGCATGGTCTGGCCCTGGCTGCCGAGCACGCGGAGCGCCACGGTGCTCTCCTCCGCCTCGCGCTTGCCGACGACCAGCAGGTTGGGCACCTTGGCGAGCGAGTGCTCGCGCACCTTGTAGTTGATCTTCTCGTTGCGCAGGTCGCTCTCGACGCGGATGCCCGCCGCCTGAAGCTTCGCCACCACTTCACGGGCATAGTCGTCCGCGTCGGACACGATGGTCGCGACCACCGCCTGTACCGGCGCGAGCCAGGTCGGCAGCTTGCCGGCGAAATGCTCGATCAGAATGCCGATGAACCGCTCGTACGAGCCGAAGATCGCCCGGTGGAGCATCACCGGCCGGTGGCGCTCGCCATCCTCGCCGACGTACGACGCATCGAGCCGCTCGGGCAGCACCCGGTCCGACTGGATGGTGCCGACCTGCCAGGTGCGGCCGATCGCGTCGGTGAGGTGCCATTCCAGCTTGGGCGCATAGAAGGCGCCTTCGCCGGGCAGCTCTTCCCAGCCATATTCGGGCGTGGCGAGGCCGGCGGCGACCACCGCGTCGCGCAGCTCGTTCTCGGCCTGGTCCCACATCTCGTCGGTGCCGAAGCGCTTCTCGGGGCGCAGCGCGAGCTTGATCGCATAGGTGAAGCCGAAATGCTTGTAGACGCGGTCGGCAAGCGCGCAGAACGCCTTCACCTCGTCGACGATCTGGTCCTCGCGGCAGAAGATGTGGCCGTCGTCCTGGGTGAACTGGCGGACGCGCATCAGCCCGTGCAGCGCGCCGTGCGGCTCGTTGCGGTGGCAGCAGCCATTCTCGACCAGCCGCATCGGCAGGTCGCGATACGACTTGATGCCCTGCTTGAAGATCAGCACGTGCGCCGGGCAGTTCATCGGCTTGAGCGCCATCCACTGGACGTCGTCCGACACCATCGGACCCTCGTCCTCGATGTTCGGGGTCTCGTCTGGGATGACGAACATGTTCTGGCGATACTTGCCCCAGTGGCCGGACTGCTCCCACTGGCGCGCGTCCATCACCTGCGGGGTCTTCACTTCCTTGCTGCCCGCACCGTTGACCGCGCGGCGCATATAGTCCTCGAGCACGCGGTAGATGACATAGCCGTTGGGGTGCCAGAACACCGAGCCATGCGCCTCCTGCTGGAGGTGGAACAGGTCCATCTCCGCGCCGAGCTTGCGGTGGTCGCGCTTGGCGGCTTCCTCCAGGCGCGTCAGATGCTCCTGGAGCTGCTTCTTGTTAAGCCAGCCAGTGCCGTAGATTCGGCTGAGCATCGCGTTCTTCTGGTCGCCGCGCCAATAGGCGCCCGACACGCGGGTCAGCTTGAACGCATCCGCCGCTACCTTGCCGGTGGAGGCGAGGTGCGGGCCGCGGCACATGTCGAGCCAGGCGTCCTCGCCCTTGCCGGCGCGGTAGACGGTCAGTTCCTCGCCCTCGGGCAGTTCCTTGGCCCATTCGGCCTTGAAGGTCTCGCCCTGTGCCGTCCAGCGTGCGATCAGGTCGGCGCGCGACCAGACTTCGCGGATCAGCGGCTCGTCCCGGGCGATGATGCGGCGCATCTCCTCCTCGATCGCCGGCAGGTCCTCCTCGGTGAAGGGGCGGTCCTTGGGGGCGAAGTCGTAGTAGAAGCCGTCGTCGGTCGACGGGCCGAAGGTGATCTGCGTGCCCGGGAAGAGGTGCTGCACGGCTTCCGCCAGGATATGCGCATAATCGTGGCGCGCGAGTTCGAGCGCGTCGGCCTCGTCCTTGGCGGTGACGAGCGCGAGCTGCGCGTCGCCCTCGAACGGACGGCCGATGTCGCGCAGCTCGCCATCGACGCGCGCGGCGAGCGCCGCCTTGGCGAGGCCGGGGCCGATCGCCGCGGCGATGTCCGCCGGGGTAGTCCCCGGGGCTACCTCGCGGACGGAACCGTCGGGCAGCGTAATGCGGAACATCTCGGACACGGGAAGAACCCCTTTCATGGGTGTGGAATGGAGCGCGGCTTATGCCCGCGCGGGTGCGATATAGGCAAGGCTTTGGCGAAAGGGCAGGGGCGGCGGATTTCGGGGTCGTGCGGGAGGTCTCGCAGGCATAGCCTGCGGCAATGGACGCCAGCCACCACATCGTCGCCATCCTGCCCTGCCGCGACCTCGACGCGAGCACCGAGTTCTACCGCCGCCTGGGGTTGGAGGTGACCGGCGACTACGGCCACTACCGCATCCTCGCAGACGGCCGCGGCTGGCACCTGCACCTGCGGCAGGAGGCGAACGTGCCCCAGGCGCCGGACAATCCCTTCGGGCTGTACCTCTATGTCGAGGATGTCGACGCGGTGGCGGAGCGGGTGCGCGAGGCGATCATCCAGCCGGGCACGCCGCATGCGATGCCTTGGGGGACGTACGAGTTCGCGGTGTCGGATCCCGATGGCGCGCTGGTGCGGGTGGGGCGGGTGCTGGAGGGGTAGCCGCCAGGCTTCGGACCGAGTTGGACGCCCATGCGTTGACGGTTCGAGCGGAGGATGATCATGCGCGAACAGACCGGACTGCAGCTTGGCCTCAGGCGTTCCGCGGAAATGGCCGCGGTGTTCATGATCGGGGATGGCCTGCTGGGCGTGGTCCAGCCGACCCGGCATGTCGAGCTCTGGCGATCGGACGTCGCCGCGGTCGATGGCTTGGTGCGGCCCTTTGCCGGGCATCCGGGTCGCCGTCGCGCATATGGCGTGTTGCAGATCGGCGCGGGCCTGATGCTTGCTTCGATGCTGCGGCGTAAGGGCAGCAAGGCGAGCGCTCGCTGAGTCGCTTGCGCTACCTCAACAGTTCGACCAGCGCGGCAAGCGCACACGCGAGCAGCGCAACCACGCTGGGATAGAAGGTAAGCGCAAAGCCGAAGGCGCGCCCGCTGGCTCCGCGTTTATAGCCTGTCCAAAACAACAGCCGTCCGATGGCGAACAGGCAGGCCAGCGCAGCGACCAGCGGCGTTGATCCTGCAAAGGTGGCTGCGACGATCAGGTGGGTAACGATCGCCAGCACGGCCTGTTCGAAACTGTTCTCCAGAATGGCGTTGGCGATCCGGACCCGCTCGGAGGCCTGTTGGCCGCCGCTACCCGCAATATCCTGTTCGGAGAAGAAGCGCAGTCTGGCGACATTGGCGATGCCCGCAGCGACCCACAGGATGACGAGCAGGTCGAGGCGCAGGGCATCTTGGAAGCGCTGTGGAAACGGCGACACGCTGCGGCCGTGCGTGGCGAACGCCACCAGTCCCAGAACGACGATCGTCAGGAGCAATGCGCTGGCCATGCCAATCGCGACGCCGCGCTGTTCTGCCTTGAATGCTCGCTCGTCGGCCATGCGTGCGAATCCTTTCGTGCGGTGGCGTCAGGTCTCCGCCGTGGTCAACGCGCCAAACACCTCGCGATATGCAAACAGTCCCGGCACGCCGCCGGTCATGACGTACAGCACCGTATCACCCGCCCGGAATGCGCCGCCGCGGATCGCCGCGAGCAACCCGGCGAACGCCTTGCCGCTATAGACGGGGTCGAGCAGCAGGCCCTCGGTGCGGGCGAGCAGTTCCACCGCTTCGCGCATCGCAGCCGTGGGGATGCCATAGCCGTCGCCCAGCTGGCTGCCGTCGATCGCGACCTCCGCCGCCGTCACGCTGCCCGGCAGGGCGTTGGCGGCGAGCGTCGCCTGGGCAAGTGCCAGCGTCTCGGCATGGGCGCGCTCGGGGGTGGCGAGGACGGCGTAGGATTGGACGCGCGCCACCTCTGCACCCGCTGCCGCCATGCCGGCGGCGAGGCCCGCATGGGTGCCGGCGCTGCCGTTGGGGACGACGATGCGGGCGAAGCGCTCGCCCAGCGCCGCCTCTTGGCCCAGGATCTCCCAGGCGCAGGCGACATAGCCGAGCGCGCCGACCCGCGAGGATCCGCCCGCGCCGACCACATAGGCCTTCCGCCCCTCCGCCCGCAGCGCCTCGGCGCGGGCATGGGCGAAGGCGAGCGGGTCGGTGTCGCCGGGCGCGCGGTGGACGGTCGCGCCGAAGATCGCGTCGAGCAGCAGGTTGCCGTTGCCACGATAGTCGGCGTCGTGGCGCGGCACGACATCGGCCAGCACCAGCTCGCAGGCGAGGCCCATCCGTGCCGCCGCCGCCGCGCTCAGCCGGGCATGATTGGATTGCAGCCCGCCGGTGGTGACGAAGGTGTCGCACCCTTGCGCGATCGCGTCGCCGAGCAGAAATTCGAGCTTGCGCAGCTTGTTGCCGCCGCCGCCGATGCCCGCCACATCGTCGCGCTTCACATAGACCCGCACCCCGGTGCCGAGCGCCGCCTCCAGCCGTTCCAGCCGCTCGATCGGCGAGGGGTGGGCGAGCAGCGACACCGCGCCGTGGCGTGCGCGCAGGGCGTGCGGATCGGGGCTCATGCGACGCCGAACGGCACGACATGGTTGGTCGAGATGTGCCCGATCGCGCAGCGGCCGAGATAGGAGACACCCATCTCCTTGCACCAGCGGACGATCATCTCGTCCACCGTCTCGCCGAAGGGCGGGTCGTTCTCGGCGATCGCGGTCACCGCGCCGAGGCGAATGCCCGCGATGCCCTTCAATTGCTCGGCATGCGCCATGTTGAACAGCATCCGGTCGATCCGGTAGAGCGGCTCGTCCACTTCCTCGATCATCAGCACATGGTCGGTGAGATCGGGCAGGTACTTGCTGCCGATCAGCGCGGTGAGGATCGCGAGGTTGAAGGCGGCGGCGGGGCGGCCGTCGGCCAAGGCGGGATCCAGCCCGCGGCGGTCGCGCTCGATCAGCCAGCCGAGCGCCCAGCCGGTATCGACGCCAGCGTCGTTCTTGCCGATGCTGCTCGCCATCGAGGCATGGACCGGATGGCCGATGCCGCGGGCGTAGAGCGCGCCGAGCAAGAAGCCCATGTCGGAGAAGCCCATGTACGTCTTACGCCGCGCGGCGTCGCCGAGATGCGGCATCACCGCGTCGAGGATGCGGTTCGATCCATAGCCGCCGCGCGCGAACCATATGGCGTCGATCGTCGGATCGTTGGCGACTTCGAGGAACGCCGCCGCGCGCTCGGCGTCGGTGCCGGCGAAATGGCCTGCCGAGAGATAGCATTGCGGGTGGAACACCACCTCATGCTCCGGGTAGGTGAGCGCCATGAACGCCGCCATGCGGGCAGACGATTCCCGGGTGACTGGCCGCGCCGGCGCGACGACTCCGATCCGCATATGCTTGTATGGTCTCCTCGCTTCGCCGATAGCGTGCCCATGCAGCATGGCAAAGCAACCTTCTTCGTAGGGATCGGCGGTTCGGGGATGATGCCGCTGGCGATGATCCTCGCCGGCCGGGGCGCCCGGGTCTCGGGTTCGGACCGCAGCCTCGATGGCGGGCGGCTGGCGGCCAAGTTCGACTGGCTGCGTTCGCGCGGCGTCGGGCTGTTCCCGCAGGACGGCAGCGGCGTGCAGTCGGCCGAACAGGTGGTGGTCGCCTCCGCCGCGATCGAGCCGACCGTGCCGGACATGGTCCGCGCGGCGGAGCTGGGTTGCGCGCGCATGTCGCGGGCCGAGCTGCTGGCGAGCCTGTTCAACGCCTCGCCGCTGCCGATCGGCGTGGCGGGGACCAGCGGCAAGTCGACCGTGACGGGGATGATCGGCTGGATCCTCCACGCCTGCGGGCGCGATCCGACGGTGATGAACGGCGCGGTGATGAAGAATTTCGCAGGGCCCGACGCGCCGTTCGCGAGTGCCTTGGTCGGGGCGGGGGACGCGTTCGTCAGCGAGGTGGACGAGAGCGACGGCTCGATTGCCAATTACTGGCCGCGGATCGCGGTGCTCAACAATGTCAGCCTCGACCACAAGTCGCTGGAGGAACTGCGGCTGCTGTTCGGCGCCTTCGCGGGCAAGGCGGCGACGACGGTGGTCAATGTCGGCGATGCCGAGAGCGCGGCGCTGGCGGTGGGGCTCGATCGCGCGCGGACGCTGACCTTTGCGGTGGAAGGCGACGCGGATCTGATGGCGCGCAACCTGGCGCCGGAGGCGTTCGCAGTCTCGTTCGATCTGGTGATGGGCGAGACCGTGCGGCGCGTGCGGCTGCAGGTGCCGGGGCGGCACAATGTCGCCAATGCGCTGGCGGCGATCGGCGCGGCGACGGCGGCGGGGGTGCCGCTGGCGGATGCGTGCGCGGCAGTGGAGGGCTTTACCGGGCTGCGGCGGCGCTTCGAGCTGGTCGGCGAGGCCGGCGGCGTGTCGGTGATCGACGATTTCGGGCACAACCCGGACAAGATCGCCGCGACGCTCGACACGTTGCACGAATTTCCCGGACGATTGCTGCTGCTGTTCCAGCCGCACGGCTATGGCCCGCTCAAGGTGATGCGGCGCGAGCTGGTCGCGATGTTCGCGACCAAGCTGGGGCGGGACGACCTGCTGGTGCTGCCGGACCCGGTCTATCAGGGCGGCACCGTGGCGCGTGAGGTGACCAGCGCCGATATCGTCACCGACGTTGCGGCGATCGGCGCGCAGGCGCTGCACATCCCCGGCCGCGAGGCGGCGGCGGCGCATCTGGTCGCGCAGGCGCGGCCCGGCGACCGCATCGTGGTGATGGGCGCGCGCGACGACACGCTCAGCCAGCTGGCCGAGGACATGGTGGCGCGGTTGCGCGGTTAAATTCCTCCCCGTGCCGGGGAGGAATTCGGGCATGTCAACCACGCTTGACATGTAAAGTGTGGTTGACGTAAAGCTTGCTTGTCATCGGACAGGAGCTTGCCATGCAGCTGAAGACCCCCGCCGCGCGTCGCTACCTCAAGCGCTTCGTTCCGACGATGATCGGCTATGTCGCGGCGGTCATGACGACGAGCCTTTCGGTCGCTTGGCTTCAGCCGACCGGCGCTGCGTTGGTCGCGCTCTCGATCCTGCCGGCGCTGGCGATCATCGCCATGCTCGTCGTGATCGGTCTTTATGTGCGCGAGGAGACCGACGAGTATTTGCGCCAGCGGATCGTCATCGCGATGCTGTTCGGCATCGGCGTGGTGCTCGCGGTGTCCGCGGTGCTCGGCTTCCTCCAGATCTACCATGCGATCGGCCGCATCGATGTGTTCTGGGCCTTCCCGATCTGGTGTGCGAGCTGGAGCGCCGCCCAATGCCTGATGACCTGGCGCGACCGGGTGGTATCCGACGCATGAACAACCGCCTCCGCGTGCTCCGCGCCGAACGGACTTGGAGCCAGCAGGATCTGGCCGAACGGCTCGAGGTCTCGCGCCAGAGCGTCAACGCCATCGAGACTGGGCGCTACGACCCCTCGCTGCCGCTCGCCTTCAAGATCGCCGACCTGTTCGGCCTCGCGATCGAGGACATCTTCCTCAACCCCGCCAAGGAGACGAACCAATGAACCGCATCGTTCGCTGCCTGCGCCGCCGGGACAACCGGCTTCCCTCGTTCGCGATCCTGATCGCGCTGCTGGCGGCCAACGGCTTCTTCCAGCATGCGCATGCAGCGCCGGCAGCGGTCGCCACGCCCGCCGACACGCTGGTGCAGATGAACCATATCTCGGTGCAGATGCTCGGCCGCGGCAGCCCGGTGGTGCTGATCCCCGGCCTGTCCAGCCCGCGCGCGACCTGGGACGGGGTGCTGCCCGAGTTGATCAAGAGCCATCGCGTGTATCTGGTGCAGGTCAACGGCTTCGGCGGCGACGATCCGCGCGGCAACCTGCAGCCCGGCATCCTCGACGGCATCGTGGCGGATCTGCACGCGCTGATCGAGAGCCGCAAGCTGGGCGCGGTGCCGGTAATTGGCCATTCGATGGGCGGGTTGCTGGCGCTCCGACTCGCGCGCGAGCATCCGGCGGACGTGCAGAAGGCGCTGATCGTGGATGCACTGCCCTTTCTCGGCGCGGTCTGGGGCGGGCTGCCCAGCGCCGACGCTGCCAAGGCGCCGGCCGAGATGATGCGCGCGCAGATGACGGGGCTCTACGGCAAGCCCTTTCCGGACATGCTTGCCCAGTCGATCGGGCGGCAGAACGCATTGAAGCCCGCCTCGCAGGCAAAGGTCGCCGACTGGTCAGCGCATGCGGACATGCGGGTGAGCGGACAGGCGGTCTATGAGGACCTGACCACCGACCTGCGAGCCGAATTGCCGAAGATCACCGCGCCGATCACCGTGCTGGTCCCCTGGACCGAGGCTCGCGGGGGAGAGGAAAAGATACTGGGCCTCTACCGCGCGCAATATGCCGGCGCGCCGCGGGCGACGATCCGCGGGGTAGGGGATAGCGGCCACTTTATCATGCTCGATCAGCCGGCAGTGTTCGAGCGGGCGCTGATGGCGTTTCTGGGCTGAGCCGTGCCAGCGGGCGCCAGCCCCCGCGCTCAGCGCGAGTAGCTCTGGCAACGCTCCGGGTGCTTGCGGCATTCCTTGTCGCGCTTGCGCTGTTCACGGCCTTCGCGTTCCTCTTTGGCGCGCATCTTGCGGCCATAGTTGCGATCGGCTTCATCCTGGCTGGTGGTCGCCCAGTCGACCGCCTGGCCGCCGGCGCGGACCGGTAGGGTCACGACGTTCGCGGCGGTTTTCACCAGGCACCCCCCGGTCAGCAGCGGCAGGATCAGCAGGACGGGGAGGGTGCGCATGACGGGTAAGCCTTACTTGCCGTTGGTTTTCAGGAATCTATCCCGAGCCGCCACGCCGATGGAAGGGAAATCGGTGAAGAAACCGTCGATCCCCGCCTTCAGGAACGCGGCCATCTCCTCGGCCAGCCGCCCATGCGTCGCCGGATCGGCACCGTCACGATAGGCGGGCATCAGGAAGACATTCTCAGCGCGAAAGGTCCACGGGTGGAGCTTCAGCCCCGCCGCATGGGCATCGGCGACCAGCGTGGAGGGCGTGCCGTCGGTTGCGATGATCTGGGTCAGCTCCGGACCGATGCCGGTGGCGTAGGCAGCCAAGGCCTTCAGCCCCGCAGGTGTCGCCATGTCCTGGTAGCTGGCAACAGCGTGATCGGCCGGGCCTTCGCTGCCGGCCATCAACTGGATCAGCGGCACCTTGGTCATGGTGTGGAGCTGCTTGAGGTTGTTCACTTCGAACGACTGGATGAACACCGGCGCATCGGCGCGGTCCCAGCCGGCAGCCTTGAGCTTGGCGACCAGGCGCGCCTCCAGCGGCAGGCCGATCGAGGCGAAGTAGGTCGGGTGCTTGGTCTCGGGATAGATGCCGATCACCCGGTGCAGCCGCGCCGATTCCTTCTTGGCGAGCGCGATGATCTCGTCGAGCGTCGGGATCGTCGCCTGGCCGTCATAGGCGGTGTTGCCCGGACGGAGCTTGGGCAGCCGCTCCTTGGCGCGCAGCGTCTTGAGCTCCGCCAGCGTAAAGTCCTCGGTGAACCAGCCGGTAAGCGTGTGACCGTCGATCGTCTTGGTGGTTTTGCGGTTCGCAAACTCGGGATGCGCCGCGACATCCGTCGTGTCGGTGATGGCGTTCTCGTGCCGCGCGACCAGCTCGCCGTCCTTGGTCGGGACGAGATCGGGCTCGATGAAATCTGCGCCGAGATCGATCGCGCGCTGGTAGGAGAGCAGCGTATGCTCGGGTCGCTCGCCGCTCGCGCCACGATGCGCGATCACGACGATGCGGGGCATGGGCTTCTGCATGGGGTGACCTTGTCCGAAAGCGACGCTCGGCGCCAGCAGCGCCATTGCCAGTAACACCAGTCTCGTCACGAAACTCTCCTTCGGCTAGGCGGGTAGAAAGTGGATGTGACGGGAGCGCGACAAGTGGCGGACAACGACAGCGTGCTGGCAGCGGCCGAGGCCTGGCGCGGGGCGAAGATGGCGCTGGCGACGGTGGTGACCACCTGGGGCTCGGCTCCGCGTCCGCGCGGCAGCCATTTGCTGGTGCACGAGGATGGCCGGTTCGAAGGTTCGGTGTCGGGCGGCTGCGTCGAAACCGACATCCTGCAGACCGCCGCCGAGGTGATCGCCGGCGCGTCCGCGGCGGTGAAGGACTATGGCGTCGCCGATGCGGCGGCCTGGGAAGTCGGGCTGCCCTGCGGCGGGCAGATCGCGGTGCTGGTGCAGCCGGTGGCGGCGAACGGCTTTCCCCCCGAGCTGTTCGACGCCATTCGTGAAGCCCGTGCCGAGGGCCGCCCGCTGGAGGTGGGAACGGATCTCGCCACCGGGCAGAGCGCGATTCGCGCGGAGGGCTTCGTCAATCGCTATGATCCGCCGCGGCGGCTGCTGATCGTCGGCGCGGTGCAGATCGCGCAGGCGCTTGCCGGCCTCGCCCGCGAACTGGGCATCGCGACGACGGTGATCGATCCGCGCGGGCGCTTCCTGACCGAGGAGCGCTTCCCCGGCGTGGCGCTGGACGATCGCTGGCCGGACGAGGCGGTGACCGCGCTCAAGCCCGATCTCGCCACCGCGGTGGTGACGCTGAGCCACGATCCCAAGATCGACGACGCCGCGCTGATCGCGGCGCTGGCGCACCCCAGCGGCTATGTCGCGGCACTCGGTTCCCGGCGCAGTCATGCGGCGCGGCTGGAACGACTTGGCGCGGCGGGCGTCTCAGCGCAGGATCGCGCGCGGATCGAAGGACCGGCGGGGCTTTCGATCGGGGCGATCGGTCCGTCCGAGATCGCCCTTTCCATCGCCGCCGCCATGGTGAAGACCTTCCATGCTGACTCCTGAAAAGACCGCGCTCGTCCTGCTCGCCGCCGGCAAGTCCGAACGGTTCACTGATGGCGACAAGCTGACCGAGGAATATCTCGGCCACCCGCTCGCCTACCACGTCGTGACCGCGCTGGAGAACATCCCGTTCCTCGCCCGGATTGCGGTGGTGTCGGACACGACGCTCGATTTCGCCGCGCGCGGCTTCCAGGTGGTGGAGAATCCTGATCCCTCGCTCGGCCAGGCGCGCTCGGTGCGCTACGGCGTGCAGGCGGCGGAGGAGGCAGGCGCCGAGGCGGTGCTGATCGCGCTGGCGGACATGCCGCGCGTCACCGTCGCGCATTGCTACCGGCTGTTCGAAGCGTCGGACAATGGCGCGACGTTGGTCGCCTCCAGCGACGGCGTCCAGCCGATGCCCCCGGCGCTGATCGGCAAGGATCATTTTGCCGAGCTGTGCAGCCTGGAAGGCGATGCAGGCGCGCGGACCCTGATCCTGCGCGGCCACCATGTCATCACCCGGCCCGAGGAACTGGTCGACATCGACACCCGCGAGGACCTGGAGGACCTGCGCGGGCGCGAGGCTGCAGCGGCTATTCGTGCCGCAAGGCGTCGATCGGATTGAGCGCGGCGGCGCGCCGCGCCGGGAAGAAGCCGAAGACGATGCCGATCAGCGCCGAGATCGCGAAGCTGATCAGGTTGATCGACAGGTCGAAGGTGAAGGGCAGGTCGGCCAGCTTGGCCAGCCCCCAGGAGGCGAAGAAGGCGAGGCCGACGCCGATCAGCCCGCCCAGGCACGACAGCGCCACCGCCTCGACCAGGAATTGCAGCAGCACTTCCTTGCCCAGCGCGCCGATCGCGAGGCGGATGCCGATCTCGCGGGTGCGCTCGGTGACCGACACCAGCATGATGTTCATGATCCCGATGCCGCCGACCAGCAGGCTTACCGCGGCGATCGCGGCGACGAACAGCGTCATCTGCTGCATCTGGTTGCTCACCGTCGAGGCGAATTCGGCGCTGTCGAAAATGTCGAAATTGTCCGGCTGCTCCGGAGTGAGATGGCGGCGCTCGCGCAGCAGCCCGACGATCGACTTTTTCACCCCTGCGGTGTCATAGCCCGGCGCCACCGCGATCTGGATAGCGAGCACATTCTGGTTGCCGACGAAGCGCCGCTGCACCGTCTTCAGTGGCAGCACCACGGTGGAATTGGGATCGGTGAACCCGGCATTGTCGCGCTTCTTGAGCACGCCCACCACTTCGCAGCTGACCGTGCCGAGCCGGAAACGTTCGCCGACGGGATCGTCGTTGGCGAACAGATTGGCGCGGATCGTATCCCCGATCACGCAGACCGACTTGCCCGCGCTCTGCTCGGCGTCGGTGAAGCGCCGGCCCGCCGCGAATTCCAAATTCTGCGCGGCGAAATAGTCGTTGCTGGTGCCGGTGACGGACGCGTTCCAGTTTTGCGCGTTGCGTACGGCGAGCGCCGAGGCGGAGGCCTGCGGCGCGACTGCGCTGACGCCGCTCACTTGCTGGCGGATCGCCTGGATGTCGCCATTCTCGAACTGGGGCGGCGCATTGCCACCGCCGCGCCGGCCGCCGCTAGGGAACACCGTCAAAGTATTGTTGCCGAGCGAGCTGATCGAAGCCTGCACCGAGGCGGAAACGCCGTTGCCCAGCGTCACCATCGTGATCACCGCGGCCACGCCGATGATGATGCCGAGCGTCGTCAGGAAAGAGCGCAGCAGGTGGCGGCGGATTTCGCGCAGCGAGAGGAGGAGGGTGGTGAACAGCATCGCCTCAGGCCCCCATGGCCGCGGGGACTTCGGTACGCTCGACCAGCCCGTCCTTGAAGTGCACGATCGTCCGCGCGAAGCTCGCCATCTCGGGCTCGTGGGTCACCATCAGCACGGTGATGCCGAGCTCGACGTTGAGCCGCTGGAGCAGCTTCATGATCTCCACCGAACGCTCGCTGTCGAGGTTGCCGGTCGGTTCGTCGGCGAGCAGCACGTCGGGTTGCGTCACGATCGCGCGGGCGATGGCGACGCGCTGCTGCTGGCCGCCGGAGAGCTCCGAGGGCGTGTGGTCTGCCCAGCGATCGAGCCCGACCTGCTCCAGCGCCGCCATCGCCGCCTCGCGCCGCGCCTTGCGATGCTCGCCGCGATAGAGCAGCGGCAGCTCGACATTCTCCAGCGCGGTGGTGCGCGCGAGCAGGTTGAAGCCCTGGAAGACGAAGCCAAGATAGCGACGGCGCAGAAAGGCGCGATGGTCGCGGTCGAGCTGCTCGACATGGACACCCCGGAACCGATAGCTGCCGCCGGTCGGCACATCGAGACAGCCGAGGATGTTCATCGTCGTCGATTTGCCCGAGCCTGATGCCCCCATCACCGCCAGGAACGCGCCGGCTTCGATCACGAGATCGACGCCCTTGAGCGCCTGGAACGCGGTCGGGCCGTCGCCGAACGTCTTGGTGATGCCCTGGAGCTGGATCAGCGGCTCGGCCATGTCAGTTCTGGTCGTCCTGGGCGGGCTTGGCGGTGCCGTTGGCTTGGACACCGACGATCACCTTCATGCCGGGCTTGAGCTGGGCGCTGGTCACCGCAGTGCGGCTGCCGTCGCTGGGGCCGGTGACGACCTCCACCTTTTGCGGCTTGCTGTCGCTGCCGACGATATAGACGGTCTGCTTGCTGCCGCGGCCGATCGCCTTTTGCTGCTCCTCGCGGCGCGGGCCGAACTGGATTGCGCCCCCGGCTTTGGCGCCGGGCTGGTCGGGGGTGAAGCGCAGCGCGCCGTTGGGGATGAGCAGCGCGTTATCGAGCTTCTCAACCCCGATCGTCGCGGTCACGGTCATGCCGGGGCGCAGCGTCAGGTCGGGATTGGCAACCGACAAGATCGCCGCATAGGACACGACCTGATTGGCGGTAGTGGTGCTGCTGGTCGTGGCGCTGGTCGTCGCGGTGGAGGCGGTGAGATTCGAGCCGAGGTCGACGCGGGTGATCTGCGCCGGGAAGGTTCGGCCGGGGAAGGCGTCGACGGTGAAGCTTGCCGGCAGGCCGACCTTGACCGAGCCGACATCGGCTTCGTCGATCGCGACTTCCAGCTTCATATGGGTGAGGTCCTGCGCGATCACGAACATGTTCGGCGTGCTGAACTGCGCGGCGACGGTCTGGCCGGCATCGACCTGCCGCGCGAGCACCACGCCGTTCACCGGCGAGCGGATGATCGACTTGAACCGCTGCGTCTGATTCGACGACAGCGACGCCTGCGCGGAGACGACGTTGGCCTGGGCGGAACGCAGATTGGCGCGGGCGCGGGCGACGGCGGCGCGAGCGGTGTCGAGCTCGGTCTTGGCGGGCACCTTGCCGCCCGACAGCCGGCTGACCTCCTCCATGCGGCGGAGCTGCGCGGTCGCTTCGTCGAGCGTCGCCTGGGTCTGCGCCACCGCCGCCTGGTTGGCTGAAAGCGTCGCGCGGCTCTGGGTGATCGTGTCGTCGAGCCGCGAGGGATCAATGATCGCGATCGGCTGGCCCTCGGTCACCCGGTCGTTGACGTCGACGAGCACCTTGAGGACGAGGCCCGAGATTTCCGAGCCCACCGTCACCTGGCGGATCGGCGCGAGCCGGCCGGTGGCGGACACGGTCACCGACAGGGCACCCTTCTCGGCCGGCACGGTGATGTAGTTGGGCGGCGGCTTGGGCGCAAAGCAGCGCGAGACGAGCAGCCCCAGCACCACCACGACCAGCGCGATGATGATCCAGCGCAGGTTGCGCCGCCACCAGGGGCGCCGCTTGGTGCCCAGAAAGGTGTCGAGGTCCTGCGGTTCACTGGCCATCGGTGGCGCTGCCTGTTCTTGAAGGGAGGGGCGGGATCGGCGCGGCTTCCTCCCAGCCGCCGCCGAGCGCGACATAGAGCTGGATCAGCGCGGTCGCCTGTTCGAATTCGGCCTGCGACAGGCCGTTCTTGGCCGAAAGCAGCGCGCTTTCGGACTGGTTGAGCGTGGTGAAGTCGGTCAGTCCCGAGCGATACTGGAAGCGGGCGAGCAGCGCCTGGTTGGTCGCGGCCTCCAGCGCGGTGCGGAACGCCGCCTCGCGCTCGCGCGCGGCCTCGAGGGCGACGATCGCATTCTCGATCTCCTCCATCGCCTGCAGCACGCTGGCCTTGTAGCTGTAGAAGGCGCCGTCCGCCCCGGCGCGGGCCGAGCGGAGCTGGCTGCGCAGCCGGCCGGCATCGAAGATCGTCTGCGCGACATTGGCAAAGGCGCGGCCGGTGATGATGTCGAGCAGCGACCGCACCGAGCCGCTGCCCGCGCTGATGCTGCCGCCGAGCGATAGGCTGGGGTAGAGCTGGGCGCGCGAGACGCCGATTTGCGCGGTGGCGGAAGCCAGGTTGCGCTGGGCCGCGCGCACGTCGGGCCGCTGGCGCAGGGCATCGGCGGGGAAGCCCGCGGCGACGCTGGCGGGGCCGCGGGGAATCGGCTTGGGCGCAGCCATCGCCTCGCGCAGCGCACCGGGTGTCTGGCCGGTCAGCACGCCGAGCCGGGCGACGTTGGCGGCATAGCTGCTTTCGAGCTGCGGAATGGTCGCGGCGGTCTGCGATCGCTGGGCACGCGCCTGCTCGGCATCGAGCGAGGAGACGAGGCCCGCCTGCACCCGCCACTGCGCGATGCTGAGATTTTCGTCCTGGATGGCGAGGCTCTCGCGGGCATTGGCGAGCTGCGCCTGCGAAAGCCGCGCCTGTACATAGTTGCGCGCGGTTTCGGATTCGACCGAGAGCAATACCGCGGCACGGTTGAACCCGGCCGCCTCGACGTTTGCCCGGGCGCTGCGGACGCCGCTGCGCACCTCGCCGAACAGATCCACCTGATAGCTCGCGTCCAAGCCCAACGAGAGGTTGCTGCTACCGCCCTGCGAGAAGGAGGCGATGGTGCCGTCGGGCAGCTGCGTCGCGACGCTGCCGCCGCGCAGCGGCTCGTTGCGCGAATAGCCGGCGGAGCCGCTCACCGTCGGCAGCAACGCCGAGCGCGACTGGATCAGCGACTCACGCGCCTGACGCAGCCGGATCACCGCCTGGGCGATGTCGAGATTGGCCGTCTGCGCCTGGCCGATCAGCTGGCCGAGCATCGGATCGTCGAACCGATCCCACCAACGCACCAGATCCTCGCGCGCCCGCTGCTCGGGGCTGACCGAGAAGCGATCGGGCAGATCGATCGGGGCGGCGACCTGTTGCGGATGGGCGGAACCGGTGGAGCAGGCTGCAAGCGGCAGTGCCGCACAGAGCAACAGAGCAATCGCAGGTCGTGCCATAGCGTCTTATATGGCTGATACGGTTTGGCGGTTCCACTGAATTCTGTTTGCACAATGTAACGATGTTGCAACCATGGGTGCCTTGCCTATCCACCCCTTGCGCTCCTAGATGCCCGCCGACCAGGAGGGGTCATGATGAGCCAAGATCTGTATCCGGTGCCGGAAAGCTGGGCGAAGAGCGCCCGCGTCGACGCCGCAGCGTATGAACGTCTCCATGCCCAGTCACTGTCCGATCCCGACGGGTTCTGGCTGGAGCAGGCCCAGCGTCTCGACTGGATCGTGCCGCCGCAGACTGCGGGCGACTGGTCCTTCGACGAAGCCGATTTCCGCATTCGCTGGTTCGCCGACGGCAAGCTCAACGTCGCCGCCAACTGCCTCGATCGCCATCTTGCGACGCGCGGCGACCAGACCGCCATCCTGTGGGAGCCCGATGATCCCAAGGAGGAGGCGCGCCGGATCAGCTACCGCGAGCTCCACGAGCAGGTCTGCCGCTTCGCCAATGTGCTGAAGGCGGAAGGCGTCCGGAAGGGCGACCGCGTCACCGTCTACATGCCGATGATCCCCGAGGCGGCGGTGGCGCTGCTCGCCTGCGCGCGGATCGGCGCGGTGCATTCGGTGGTGTTCGGCGGCTTTTCCCCGGAGGCGCTGGCCGGCCGCATCGTCGATTGCGACAGCCGCATCGTCATCACTGCCGACGAAGGGCGGCGCGGCGGCAAGCGCGTGCCGCTCAAGGCCAATGTCGACGCGGCGCAACGCCATGCCCCGGTGCTCGAGAAAGTCATCGTCGTGCAGGCGACCGGCGGCGACGTGGCGATGCAGCCCGGCCGCGATCTCTGGTATCATGAGGCGGCCGCCAAGGTATCCGCCGACTGCCCGGCGGAGCCGATGGACGCCGAGGATCCGCTGTTCATCCTCTATACCTCGGGATCGACCGGCAAGCCCAAGGGCGTGCTGCATTCGAGCGGCGGCTATCTGCTCTGGGCGGCCTATACGCACGAGGTCGTGTTCGATTACCGTCCCGGCCAGGTCTATTGGTGCGCGGCCGATATCGGCTGGGTCACCGGGCACAGCTATATCGTCTATGGCCCGCTGGCCAATGGCGGCGTCACGCTGATGTTCGAGGGCGTGCCGACCTGGCCCGATGCCGGCCGCATGTGGCAGGTGGTCGACCGGCACCAGGTCGAGATCCTCTACACCGCGCCCACCGCGCTCCGCGCACTGATGAAGGAGGGCGACAGCTACGTCACGTCCACCAGCCGCACGTCGCTCAAGCTGCTCGGGTCGGTCGGTGAGCCGATCAATCCGGAGGCGTGGCGCTGGTATCATGACGTGGTGGGCGAGGGCCGCTGCCCGATCGTCGACACCTGGTGGCAGACCGAGACGGGCGGGCACATGATCACCCCGCTGCCGGGCGCGACCGCGCTCAAGCCCGGCTCGGCCTCGATGCCCTTCTTTGGGATCGAGCCGCAGCTGGTCGACGGCGACGGCGCGCTGCTGGAAGGGGCGACCGAAGGCAATCTCGTCATCGCGCGGAGCTGGCCGGGGCAGATGCGCACCGTCTGGGGCGATCACGAGCGCTTCTTCCAGACCTATTTTACCACCTATCGCGGCAAGTACTTTACCGGCGATGGCTGCCGCCGTGACGGCGACGGCTATTACTGGATCACCGGCCGGGTGGACGATGTGATCAATGTCTCGGGCCACCGCATGGGCACCGCCGAGGTCGAGAGCGCGCTGGTGCTCCATGGCAAGGTTGCCGAAGCAGCGGTCGTCGGCATGCCGCACGACATCAAGGGGCAGGGCATTTATGCCTACGTCACCCTGAACGCAGGCGAGGAAGCCAGCGAGGCGCTGCGCAAGGAACTGCGCGACTGGGTGCGCGGCGAGATCGGCCCGATCGCGACGCCGGACGCGCTTCAGTTCGCGCCCGGCCTGCCCAAGACGCGCTCGGGCAAGATCATGCGCCGCATCCTGCGCAAGATCGCCGAGGGCGATGTGAGCAGCCTCGGCGACACCTCGACGCTGGCGGACCCTGCGGTGGTCGACGATCTGGTCGCCAACCGGGTGGGTTGATCCGATCCCTCCTCCCGCTCGTGCAGGGAGGAGGGTGTCCACGCGGACAGTATCGATTGTTACAAAATGCCATTGCGGGGTCTCGCACCCCCCGTTACACTTGCATAACACACACCGTGGTGGGGAAGCCTAACATCATGAAAATGCGTCGTTCCTTGTTGCTGACCAGCGCCATGGCGCTGCTCGTCGCCGCGCCCGCGCTCGCCCAGAGCGGCACGCCCAAATATGGCAGCTTCGGCGTCGACCTCACCGCCGAGCAAGCGGGCGTGAAGCCGGGCGACGACTTCTGGACCTTCGCCAATGGCGGCTGGGCGGCGCGCACCGAGATCGCCGCCGACCGCACCTCGGCCGGCCCGTTCGTCGATCTGGCGCTTGCCGCCGAGACCAACGTCCGCACCCTGCTCGACGACATGGCAAAAAACCCCGCCGCCTATGGCGCGACCGGCAAGCAGGTCGGCGATTTCTACGCCAGCTGGATGGACGAGGCGGGCATCGAGGCGCGCGGCACCGCGCCGCTCAAGCCCTATCTGGGGCGCATCGCGGCCGTGCAGGACAAGGGCGCGTTGCAGGCGCTGTTCGCCAGCAACGGCTATGCGACGCCGGTGGAGATCGAGATCACGCCCGGCTTCGCCGATCCGACCAAATATACCGCGGCCGTCGGCCAGGGCGGCCTGGGCATGCCGCGCGATTATTATCTGAATCAGGGCGCCAAGTTCGATGCGGCGCGCACCGCCTATCGCGCCTATGTGCAGAAGATCCAGGAACTGGCGGGTATCCCCGACGCCAGCGCCAAGGCCGATGCGATCGTCGCGCTCGAGACCGCGATGGCCAAGGTCCAGTGGTCGCCCGAGCAGAGCCGCGACATCGCCAAGCTCAACGATCCGCAGACGATCGCAGGGCTTACCGCCAAGGCGCCCGAATTCGATTGGGCGTTGATGCTCAAGACCGCCGGTCTGGAAAGCTCGCCCGAAATCCTGATGACCCAGAACACCGCGCTGATCGCGCTGGGCAAGATCTTCGCCGCGACGCCGCTCGCGACGTGGAAGGATTATCTCGCCTATCGCTTCGTCAGCGACCACGCGACGTACCTGCCCAAGGCGTTCGATCAGGCGCGTTTCGATTTCTACTCGAAGACGCTCTCCGGCGTGCCGGTCCAGCGCGAGCGCTGGAAGCGCGGCGTCCAGATGGTCAACGGCGCGCTCGGCGAGGCCGTCGGCAAGGCCTATGTCGCCAAATATTATCCGCCCGAAGCCGAAAAGCAGATGGCCGAGCTGATCGAGAATCTCCGCGACTCCTATCGCGAACGGATCGAGGCTTCGACCTGGATGGACGAGCCGACCCGCAAGGCCGCGCTCGCCAAGCTCGCCGCGTTCGAGCCGCGCATCGGCCATCCGGAGAAATATATCGACTATTCGGCGCTGAAGGTGGAGCGGGGTGACCTGCTCGGCAATGTGATGCGCTCGGGCGAGTTCGAGCATCAGCTGGAACTGTCGCGTTTCCCCAAGCCGGTCGATCGCAGCCTGTGGGCGATGACGCCGCAGACGGTGAACGCCTATTACAACCCGCTGTCGAACCAGATCACCTTCCCGGCGGCAATCCTGCAGCCGCCCTTCTTCGATCCCAATGCCGATCCGGCGGTCAATTATGGCGCGATCGGTGCGGTGATCGGCCATGAGATGGGCCATGGCTTCGACGACCAGGGCAGCATGTTCGGCCCCACCGGCAAGTTCGAGAATTGGTGGACGCCCAAGGCCAAGGAAGACTTCGCTGCGCGTACCAAGGCGCTGGCCGGCCAGTACGACACCTATGAGCCGGTGCCCGGCACCAAGATCAACGGCCGGCTGACGCTGGGCGAGAATATCGGCGATCTCGGCGGCATCGAGGCTGCCTACGGCGCGTACCAGAAGTATCAGGCCAAGCATGGCAAGGCGAAGCTGGTGGGCGGGTTGACCGGCGACCAGCGCTTCTTCCTCGGCTGGGCGCAGGCGTGGCGGGTGAAGGTGCGCGAGGATGCACAGCGTCAGGCGCTGCTCACCGATCCGCATTCGCCGGCAACCGCGCGCGTCAATGGCGTCGTCCGCAACGTCGATGCCTGGTACAAGGCATTCGACATCAAGCCCGGCGACAAGCTGTATCTCGCGCCGGAGCAGCGCGTACACATCTGGTAAGCGCAACCCGTATTTATACGGAAAAGGCCCGGTGGTGACATCGGGCCTTTTTGCATTCTGCGAGGGAAAACGTTCGCACTTGCGGCAACTGCAACCGCGGCGAGGCGGCTTTGCAGTTGCGGACTCACGACAAGACAACCAGATGCGGCGCCCGCGCTGCATTGCAGCAAAGCTGTTTCGAGGTTGCCATGTTTTCGCTGATCGCGCTCTATTTCGCCCATCGCCGCCTGGCTGCAAGCGCCGGCCAGCCGATCGATGCGAACGCCCGCGCACTCGCGGCGGCGAACGAGCAGGAAGCGCTGGCCTTCCTGCCGCTCGCGGCCTGAATTCGAGACTCGTTCGCCCACTCCCCCCTCGGGCGAACGACAGGGGCGCCGCTGTCCCCCCATTTCCGCGGCGCCCCGTCCCTTTCTGGTGACGGCGCTTATTTTACGCCGTGCATCCAGCGCTTGAGCGGCCAGCTGAGCAGCAGCAGGAGCACGCCGAGCCCGATCGCCCATTCCGAGATCAGCGTGAACACGCTGAGATAGGTCTCCAGGCTGACCTTCAGATTGGTCACCTGGCCGCCTACCGTCTCGACGCTGGCGAACTGCGCGATCACGCCCGCCACGTACTGCGCGACCGAGATCGACAGGAACCACACGCCCATCATCATGCCGACGATCCGTGCGATCGACAGCTTGGTGATCATGCTGAGGCCCACCGGCGAGATGCACAGTTCGGCGAAGCTGTGGATGAAGTACAGCCCGGCGATCCACCAGACTGAGACCTTGAAGCTGCTATCGGCCCATTGTGCGCCCCACACTAGGAACAGGAAGCCGCCGCCGACCGCGATGAGCGCGATGCCGAACTTCACCGGGATGCTCGGCTCCAGCCCCCGCTTGGCGAGCCCCGCCCACAGCATCGACATCAGCGGCGCGAGCAGCACGATGAACAGCGCGTTGAAGCTCTGCGTCTGGCCCGCGGTCATCGTGAACCAGCCGAACACGGAGAGATCGGTGTTGCGATCGGCGAACAGCGTGAGCGACGAGCCCGCCTGTTCGAACAGCGTCCAGAACACGACGTTGAACACGATCAGGACCATCGCCGCCATCATCATCTGGAACTCGCGGCGATCGCCGGAGACGAAGGACCAGATGAGGATCGCGGGAACGCCGATCAGGAAGGTGCCGAACAGCAGCTTGCCCATCAGCGACAGCGAGGCGACATAGCCGAGCAGACCCGAACCGGCCGGCGCGGGCTCCGCCGCCATCAGGTTGATGTAGAGCAGATAGAAGAGCGGGATGACGCACAGCGCGCCGACATAGATCAGGATTTGCTGACGGCCGGTGGCGGCCTTGGCGGGCGGTTCGCCGATGCCGTTGAGCTTGCCGCCGTCCAGCTGGATCAGCGCCCAGGAGCAGAGCATCCCAATCGCGGCGAGGCCGAAGCCTGCCCACCAGCCGACCGCCACGGCCAGCCACGGGCACAGCGCCTGCGACAGCATCGAGCCCAGGTTTATGCCCATGTAGAAGATGGTGAACCCGGCGTCGCGGCGTGGATCGCCTTTGGGATAGAGCTCGCCCACCATGGTCGAGATGTTCGGCTTGAAGAAGCCGTTGCCCACCGACACCATCGACAGCGCGATCAGCATCACCATTACGTAGAAGGGGCTGCGATCGGCCTCGGACACGAACCCGCCCTTGGCGATCGTGCGTACCGTCTGGCCGTTCTCGCTGAGCGTGATCGAGCCGTCGTCATTGCCCTTGATCAGCTGCCGATGGCCCTGGTCGATCACGAAACGCTGCTCTCCGGCCGCGCTCTTCTCGACCGCGACCTCGTAGCGCTGGCCGTCGATCTGGGCATAGGGCGTGGCGGTCTGGCCGCCGAAGCACAGCACGAAATAGCCGATCGACATCAGGATTGCACCGAACTTCACGGCGCGTTTCGATCCGAGGAACTGGTCTGCCAGATAACCGCCGACCAGCGGGGTGAGATAGACCAGCGCGGTATAGCCACCGTACAAGCCGGTCGCCTCGCGATCCCCGAACAGGAAGTGCTGGGTGAGGTACAGCGTCAGCAGCGCCCGCATGCCATAGAAGCCGAAACGCTCCCACATCTCGGTCGAGAAGAGGCGCGCCAGCTGGCGGGGGTGCCCGAACCAGGTCTTTTCATCGGCGGGGTTTACGTGGGTGATATCCGGTTCTGCCGGGGAATCGGCAGTGGGTGTGTCGACCATGCAGCTGTCCTTGGAGATGGGTGCCGGGCGCATGGGCCCGGTGCATGGGCGCGCAGACTAGAGCCTGCGTCGCCGCTGTAAAGTCGCGTGGCTTGGCGGAGGCGGGACAGCATCCTAGATGGCGCGCATGACCTTCAACGACCGCACTACCCCGCTCAGCCTTCTCCGGACCCGCCGATCGGGCAAGCCGCGCGACCTTGCCGGCCCAGGGCCGAGCCCCGAACAGCTCGACCAGATGGTGGCGATCGCCGCGCGGACGCCCGATCATGGCAAGCTCGCACCGTGGCGCTTTATCATCGTGCCGGACGAAGCACGTCCGGCGCTCGCACTGAAGCTGGTCGAAATACTCCGCGCCGAAAAGCCCGATGCGACCGCGCGGGACGAGGAGGCCGCGGCGCAGTTCGCAACCCAGGCACCGGCGCTGGTGGTGGTGCTCTCCGCGCCGGTCCAGCCGCACAAGGTCCCGCTCTGGGAGCAGGAGCTGTCCGCAGGCGCCGCCTGCATGAACCTGCTCCACGCGGCGCACGCGATGGGCTTCGCCGGCGGCTGGTTGACCGGCTGGCCGGCCTATTCGGATGCGGTGCGCGACCTGTTCGGGAGCCAAGGCCAGCGCATCGCCGGCTTCGTCTTCCTCGGCACGCCGTCGCGCCCGCTGGAGGAGCGCCCGCGCGGTGAACTGTCCGAGATCGTCCATCGGTGGAATCCCTGAGTATGGACTCGGAAGCCCTGTGCTGTATTATGGCAGCATGACAGCCCTGGAGCACGAAGACAGCCCGGTCTACCTCAAGCTGCGCGCGATCATCGCCGCAGCGATCCTGCGCGGCCAGTATCGCGCGGGGGACCAGCTTCCCTCGGTCCGCGCGCTCGCTGCGGAGCATGGCGCGAACCCGCTCACCGTGGCCAAGGCCTATCAGAGCTTCCAGGACGATGGGTATGTAGAGGTCCGCCGCGGGGTCGGCATGTTCGTGGTGCCCGGCGCGGTCGAGCGGCTGCGGACGGCGGAGCGGGACCGCTTCCTTACCGGCTTCTGGCCGCGGGTGAGGGATCATATCGCCCTGCTCGGCCTCGATGCGCGCGAGCTGCTCGACGGCAGCCAAGAGATCGCCTGACGCCATGGCGGAGCCGAAGCCGAGTTGGAAGCGCACGCTGGCCGGCTGGGGCGCCACCCTCGGCATCTTCTTCCTGTTCCAAAGCGCGGTGGCGCGGCCCTATTACATCCCCTCGGGATCGATGATGCCCGCGCTGCGCACCGGCGATCGGCTCGTCGCGAGCAAATTCCCTTACGGTTTCTCCCAGGCGTCGCTGATGGTCCATGGCAGGGACATCGCGCCCACACGACTGTTCGGCGGCACGCCGGCGCGCGGCGACATCGTCCTCGTCGTGCGGCGCGGCGATGGCGAGGATCTGATCAAGCGTGTGATCGGGCTGCCGGGGGACACGGTGGCAGTGCGCCACGGCATCGTGATCCTCAACGGCAAGGCCGTACCGCGTGTCGCCTTGGGTCGGGCCAGGATCCCGGTGGATGCGGCGGTGCCGTGCGACGAGGGGCCGCTCGCAGCGTTTCGCACGCAAGGCGCGGACGGCAAGCGCTATTGCGCGCCACCGCTGTATCGCGAAACGCTGCCGGGGGGGGGCAGCTACGATGTGATCGATCTGGGCGATACGGTGCTGCCCGGCGGCTATGTCAGTCCCGGCGACACGTATGGCCCGATCGCTGTGCCGGCCGGGCATGTGTTCCTGATGGGCGACAATCGCGATCAGTCCGCCGACAGCCGCTTTGGCTCGGATGCGTTGGGCCTGGGTGGGCCGGTGCCGCTGGAGACGATTGCGGGCCGCGCCGAGCTGGTGACGCACAGCTTCGACGGCGAAGGATCGTGGTTCAACCCGCTAGCTTATTTCAGCGCCGTCCGCTGGGACCGCAGCTTCACCAGCCTGCGCCCCAAGCGCGACTGATGCATTTGCTCGTCACGCTCGGCGTCATCCTAGCGCTGATCGCGGCGATTCCGCTGCTCGTGCGGCTCGGCCGTCGTCAGGCGAAGGGACGCGTGGGTGGCGCGGCGCTGATGCTGGGCATGGTGTTCGGGCACCTGTTCGATCCCGCCAAGGCAGAGGCCATGGAGACGATCGACAAGCGCCGCAACCAGCGTGAAGAAGCCGGCGACGACGGCGCCTGACCCGGCCGTACCTCAGCCCTGGGCGAGCTGCCTGCGCAGCCGCTCATTCTCTTTCGTCACATCGAGCGTCCACGAGGCAAGGCCAAACCGCTTGACGTCTACCTGACGCCAGAACAGCCCAGGGTCGCGCGCCCAGAGGTGGCGGTTGGCGAGCGCATTGGCGCACTGCGAACCCATGTCGATCACCTCGGCGAGCTCCGGCAGATAGAAGGGCAGCAACGTTTCGCCCTCGCCGAGTTCCTCGCGATGCGCGCGCGCCGCCGCCTGCAGCGTGATCTCCACGCCACGCTCGAACATGCGCCAGGCTCGGCCCTCGTCCTGCTCGGCGAGCGCGATGCGCGCCGCGAAAAAGGCGGCCCCGATCGCCTTGGTGGCGAGAATGGTCGAGAAACGCTGCCAGTCGTCGGTCATCGCTCGTGCGTACCAATGCCCGGCAATGGTGCGCTCGCCGACCAGTTCTGCCAGTCGACCGGCCAGATAGGCCAGCGACACACGCCAGCGGACGACGTGCGGTGTATCGCCACCCTGCTGCCAATAGTCGTTGAACGCGCCCAGCAGTACCGGCACGACATCGGCCGCGCGCGCTTCCAACACGCGGTAGCCGAGCACCGAGAGTGCCGCACCCTGATCGGCCGAGCCAGGGCGGGCGTTCGAGGCGACATGTTCGGCGAGATTGACCAGCAGGTCTTCATCGGCCAGCCGCTCGCCCATCTGCACCATGGTGCGATAGAGCCAGGGATTGTCATAGCCCTCCGCAAAGGCAGCGAGTGGTGCCGTCGATGCGCCGAAGGCGGGGTGGACGAAGCTTGCGCACGATTCTTCCCCGCCCAGCGGGCTGTTTGCCGCGACGGCGATCCGCCAGGTAAGGCCGGTAACCTCCCCCTGCGGGACGGCCTGCGGTAGGATGATCCCGGGCGCCTGCACGAACTGGCCCTCGACGAGATAGTTGCGGCCGAGCTGCTGATGCAGGCTGGCCCAGTCGGCGGGGCGCTGCGGATTGCCCTCGGACCAGCCCGTGATCAGCCGTCCGTCGAGCCGGAGCAGCTGGGCGTAGCGCTCGACATTTTCCACCCAGGCGCCGGGGGCATCCAGCGCTACGATGGCGTCGAAGCTGCGCGGTGCATGCAATGCCCCGGGCGCGTCCACCTCCACGGCACGGGCGCGGGCGCGGGCCTCGAGCAGGGCCCGTCCATCGGCTGCGCCTGGGCCGCACAACAGCACGCGGTCACCCGGCCGAACCTGGTCGACCGCGAGGTTCCAGCGGCCGAGGGCCGCCAGGGCGTCCGGGGTGTTCGTGTTCAGCAGGCCGCTATACCCGTTCGGCGTGCGTTCGTAGAAGCTTGGCAGGGGGGGCTGCCCGCTGGCGACGTGCAACAGCATCGACAGGTTCACCGCGCCGGGCAGACGCCGCCAGCCTGCCCCGAACAACGCATCGTCAAGCACCGTGGCCTGCACCTGCCGGGGCAACACCACCAGCGTGTGCGCGGACCGATGGCGAGCGAGCAGGGCGGCCGACAGGGCATTTGATTCCGTGACTACGACATCGGGCGACGCGGGCTTGGTATCACAGCCGAGCAACGCCAGTTCGGCGGCAAGTACGGTCGGGCCGCGAGTCTCCACCGCGATCCGGCAGGGCCCGAGATGCTGCAAGATGGCCCCTGCGATTTCGATGGTCAACGCTTTAACTCCCTCATTCTCGGCCATTTACCGGCGCGGGCATTGCCCCCGGTTTACTATAACCATACTATAGACGGCTGCCGCGGTCCGCGGCCTGGATGTGCAAAAAGCCTTGCTTTCGGGCGGGTACCGGTTGCGCGCGCGACACCATTGTCGTCCCTCGCCGGATCGTCGCAACGGGCATCGACAGGGGCGGCGGCGGTTCCTAAGCTGCCGACCATGCAGGACAATTTCACGGCCGAGCGGCCCACATTCGTCGCCCATCTCGAATGCTCGATGACGGGCGAGACCTATGCCGCGGACAAGTTGCATGGGCTGTCGCGAGTCGGGCGGCCGCTGCTCGTGCGCTACGATCTGGCGGGTATCGGCGCGGCGCTGACCCGCGACGCGCTGGAAGCGCGGGCGACCGATCTGTGGCGCTGGCGCGAGCTGCTGCCGGTGCGGCGCACGGAGAACATCGTCTCGCTCGGCGAGATCGAGACACCGCTGATCGCCATCCCCAAATCCGGCGGCCCCGGCGCGATCGTCAAGGACGAGGGGCGGCTGCCGACCGGCTCGTTCAAGGCGCGCGGGCTGGTGATGGCGGTCAGCATGGCGCGCGAGCTGGGCGTCACCCGCATCGCGATGCCGACCAACGGCAATGCCGGCGCGGCGCTCGCCGCCTATGCTGCGCGCTGCGGCATCGAGACGGTGATCCTCTGCCCCGAGGAGACGCCGGAGGTGAACGTCCGCGAGATCGCCGCGCAGGGCGCGCGGGTCTACCGGGTCAACGGCCAGATCGACGAATGCGGCGCGATCGTCGGGCGCGGCGCTGCCGAGGGGCGGTGGTTCGACTTCTCGACGCTCAAGGAGCCGTATCGGATCGAGGGCAAGAAGACGATGGGACTGGAACTCGCCGTGCAGTGCGGCTGGGAGCTGCCCGATGCGATCTTCTACCCGACCGGCGGCGGCACCGGGCTGATCGGCATGTGGAAGGCGTTCGACGAGCTGGAGCGGCTCGGCTGGATCGGATCGAAGCGGCCGCGGATGTACGCGGTCCAGGCCTCGGGCTGCGCGCCGATCGTCCGCGCCTTCGAGGCGGGCGAGGAACATGCCGAGCGCTGGGAGAATGCCGCGACGGTGGCCGCCGGCATCCGCGTGCCGCGCGCGGTGGGCGACTTCCTGATCCTGCGCGCGGTGCGTGAGTCGGGCGGCCGCGCGCTCGCGGTGGGCGATCCGGCGATACTCCAGGCGGTGGACGATTGCGCGCGCAAGGACGGGCTGCTGCTCTGCCCCGAAGGCGGCGCGACGCTCGCGGCGTACCGCCAAGCGATGCGGGACGGGCTGGTCGATCCGGAAGAGCGGACCGTGCTGTTCAACTGCGCGACGGGGCTGAAATATCCGATGCCCGAGGCGGGGACGTGGCTGGACAAGGACGCGGCGGGGGATTTGGGCAGCCTGTAGGGCACGCCGCGCTCAACCGGAGAAGAGGAGCGCGACGAGCACGAGAAAGACGGTTCCTTCGAACAGCCCGATCAGGACGTTGCCCGCCGCGCGGACATGCCCGATGCCGAGCACCCGCGCGAACCAGCGCGTCTCCACGATCCAATAATAGCCGATGCTGGCCAGCACCATGCCGTGGCCGATGCTATTGGCGATGCCGTGCCGATCGAGCGACAGGCTGGTACCCACGCCAAGGCCGAGCGCGAAGACCGCGGCAGGATAGCATTGCTCGTAAAAGGGCTGCTGCAGCGAGTCCCGATCGAGCTTCCTCCCGCTGCGGCGTACCAGCCGCGCGGCGAGGAAGAGCGGGAAGGCGGCGAACACGATCACCCGCAGGACCAGCGCGCTGGCATTGTCGTTGACCAGATTGGCGAGCCCGCGATGGTTGAGGATAATCGTGTCGACTTGGCCCAGCGCGGTCGCCACCGCATGCGCGAGCAGCAGCGCGAGCGCGAGGAACAGTGGCGGGCTGAGTACCGCCTTGTAGCGCTGATCGTCGGGCAACGCGACTTCCTGCTGGATCTCCGCCATGATGCCCATCGGACGAAACACCGATCGGGCGAGCGTGAGCGGGAAGAACAGCAGCCAGCTCATTACCTCGTACAGAAGTTCATCGAGCGAATTGAGCCACTTCATGAAGTCCATGCGCGCAGCATGGGCGAAGGGCATCGGCCGCGCAATGGCGGGAGCATCGGTGGACAGACCGCTGCTGCGCACGTAGCATCTTCAAAGCCGATGAAGTTCGGTGAACATGGAGGTTGTCATGGGTGCTATTCCGGCGAAGGCGCTTTTCCTTGCCTTGGTCTTCACGTCGTGCGCGTCGGCCGCCGCGCAGGCGCAGACGACGGGGCTGGAAGATCTGGTGGGCGCGCGCGGCGGCCAGGCGGAGGGCGAGCTGCAGCGCCGCGGCTATGGGTTCATCCGCAACGAGAAAAGCGACGACCGTTCCTACACCTATTGGTGGAGCGACGAGCGCCGCCAGTGCGTGACGATCGCGACGATGGACGGCCGCTATGCCTCGATCCAGCCGACGCTGCCGCCCGATTGCCGCAAGCCGGGCAACCTCCGGCCAAATCCGAACTACGCGCAGCGCCCGGCGACGCGCCCTGGGGCGGACTATCCGGTCGATCCCGGCTATGGCCGGCCCGGATATGACGACGGTCCGATGGTCGACGGCCGCAACGTCGAGCTCGGGCTGGTATGCTTTGGCGACGGCTCGAAGGACGGCGTCGCCAGCGGTACGACCTGGACGTGGAACCGCGACCGCAAACGCTACGAATATGGCACCTACACCGCCTCCAAGACCGAAGTCTTCGACGCCTCGCTGATGATCCAGACCTGGGCCGGCGGCGGGCGTATCCGGTTGCCGCGCGCGCTGGTGCCGCCGATCCATTCGGGCGGGCAGGACGGGTGGTGGGATCTCTACGACCTGTTCGTCAGCCCGGACGCGATCCGCGCGACCTATCGGCTGAACGGCCTCAACAAGCCCAAGGTTACGATCGATCGGCGTTCCGGCCGCGTGACCGTGCAGGGGCTATCCGACTATGGCTTCCGCGGTACCTGCGACACGATCGGGCACCAGCAGCGCAAATTCTGAACATGGCGGACCGCGCCTCGCTGGGAGGCGCGGTCACCGTGCGGGCTTATGCCCCGAAGGCTTCCGCCTCCACCGCATAGAGCACCGCCGCCTTGGCCAGCGCCGCGGCGCGCAGGCCGAGTGCCTCGGGGACGATCTGCTCGACATAGAAGCGCGCCGCCGCCTGCTTCATCTGCAGGAAGCCCGGCTCGCCGTCGCCCGCAGCCGCCAGCCGTCCGCTCTTCTCCATCAGCCAGCCGCACACCGCGACCGAAAGCATCGTCAGGAACGGGTAGCTCGCCGCCAGCCGGTCATCGGCATCGCTGCCCAGCAGGTTGCGGCCGACTTCCTCGCAAGCGTCGATCAGCTGACGGAGGCCCGCATCTTCCGCGTCCCCGCGCATGTCCGCGAGCAGGCCGAGCAACGTCGCGCCATTGTCCATGCTCAGCTTGCGGCCGACGAGGTCGGCGGCCTGGATGCCGTTGGTGCCTTCGTAGATCGGCGTGATGCGCGCATCGCGGAAATGCTGGGCGGCGCCAGTCTCCTCGATATAGCCCATGCCGCCATGGACCTGCACGCCCAGGCTGGCGACTTCGTTGCCGAGATCGGTCGCATGCGCCTTGGCGAGCGGGGTGAGCAGCTCGACGCGCTTGTCCGCCTCGGCATCGCCGGCACGGCCGCGATCGAGCCGGCCGAAGGCGTAATAGACCAGCGCTCGCGCCGCCTGGGTCTGCGCCTTCATCCGCAGCAGCATGCGGCGGACGTCGGGATGCTCGATGATCGCGCTCGGCGCGCCGCCGCGATACCCTTGCACCCGCTCGCGGGCATAGGCGACCGCGCGCTGGGTGGCGCGCTCGGCGACCTGCACGCCCTGCAGGCCGACATTGAGGCGTGCATTGTTCATCATCGTGAACATCGCGCGTATGCCGCCCAACTCGGGGCCGATCAGCTCGCCGATGCAGTCGTCGTTGTCGCCGAAGCTCAGCACGCAGGTGGGCGAGGCGTGCAGGCCCATCTTGTGCTCGATCGAGACGACCTTGATGTCGTTGAAATCGCCCGGCGTGCCGTCGTCCTTAAGCCGGTACTTCGGCACGAGGAACAGCGACAGGCCCTTGGTGCCCGCCGGTGCGCCCGGCGTACGGGCCAGCACCAGATGGACGATATTGTCGGCCATGTCATGATCGCCGAACGAGATGTAGATCTTGGTGCCCTTGATCTTCCATGTGCCGTCGCCCGTCGGCTCGGCCTTGGCCTTCACCGCGCCGACGTCCGAGCCCGCCTGCGGCTCGGTGAGGTTCATCGTGCCAGTCCATTCGCCGGTCGCCAGCCTGGGCAGATATTGCGCCTGCTGCTCGGGCGAGCCGTGATGGTGCAGCGCCTCGACCGCGCCGACCGTCAGCACCGGGCAGAGGCAGAAGCCCATGTTGGCGGTGCCCAGCGTCTCCAGCACGGCGACCGACAGGCTCACCGGCAGCCCCTGGCCGCCATGCTCGGCGGGCGAACCGATCGTGCCCCAGCCGCCGTCGACATAGGCGCGGTACGCGGCGGCGAAGCCTTCGGGCATGGTTACGCCGTTTTCGCTCCAGCGTGCACCCTCGGTATCCCCCAGCCGTTCGAGCGGCGCCCATTCACCCGCGGCGAACTGGCCGGCGCCGTCGAGCACGGCATCGAGCAGGTCGGGCGTGGCGTCGTCGCTGATCTCGGACAGGCGGACGATATGGTCCAGCACGAAACGCTGCTCGGCGGTGGCGGGGGTGAACATCAGGCCTCTCTCTTGTGATCTCGTTGCCAGCACTATAGCGCCAGTCCCGTGACCCCAGCAAATCCGCGCATCTTACCCTACGGCGAGGCCGCGCTCGGCGAAGCGGCGGCGCTGATTCGCGCCGGCGCCTGTGTCGCGGTGCCCACCGAAACCGTCTACGGCCTCGCTGCAGATGCTACCGATTCGGATGCGGTGGCGGGGATCTATGCGGCCAAGGGGCGCCCTTCGTTCAATCCGCTGATCGTGCACGTCGCCGACATGGCGATGGCCGAGACGATCGCGCGGTTCGACCACGAGGCGCGGACGCTGGCGGCGCGCTTCTGGCCGGGCCCGCTGACCATGGTGTTGCCGCTGGCGGGAGGCTCGCCGGTCGCGAGCCTGGTCACAGCCGGGCTGGAGACGGTGGCGCTGCGCGTGCCCGATCACCGCGCGATGCAGGGGCTGATCCGCGCGAGCGGGCGGCCGCTCGCCGCACCCTCGGCCAATGCCAGCGGCGGCATCAGCCCGACCCGCGCCGCCCATGTCGCCGCGAGCCTTGCAGGCCGCATCCCGCTGGTGATCGACGACGGCGCGACCAGCGACGGCATCGAATCCACCATCGTCGAGCCCGCCTTGCGGCGCATCCTGCGGCCGGGGCCGGTCACCGCCGAGCAGCTCCCCGGCTATGACAGCGGCGCGACGCCGGGGGCGATCATCGCGCCGGGGCAGCTCGCCAGCCATTATGCGCCGTCCAAGCCGGTGCGGCTGGGCGCAGAGCGCGCCGAGGACGGCGAATGGCTGATCGGCTTCGGTGCGATCGCCGGCGACGACACGCTTTCGGCCACGGGCGATCTGCGCGAAGCGGCCGCGCAGCTATTCGACGCGCTGCACCGCGCCGACGCTTCCGATCGGACGCGAATCGCCGTGGCGCCCGTACCGCTGCACGGTCTCGGCCTGGCGATTGGCGACCGGCTGGCGCGGGCAGCGCACCCCCGGGGCTAAAGGACGCGAGACCGCCCATTTGTCCGACCAAATGGGCGTATGAATATATATTGCGGCGCAGCGTATACTATCATTCAAAATGCCGTCCGAGCGTGTCAGTGCTCAATATAAGGTTAAACCAGCTCGGACTGACCTGACCGCTACCACCGCCAAACCAATCGTTTGCATTTGTCGGTGCGGCCTCAAACTGACCACTTCTACCAGCAAATCTCATTTCGGGTACGCTGTATACGATCTTGCCTTTACAGATGGTCGGGACTGTCTAGGTTCCAACTGTCGTATAGCTTGCGCAACAAAGATGAGCGACGCGGCTACTGCTGGACGATCGTCTACGCCGCCGTCGCCCCACCTCCGGGCCGCGCGTATGAGGGTCGGGCCAGCGGACGAGAGCGGAACCCGAACGGCGCCGAGCTGCCCCCGCAGCGCTGCGCGCCTTCGTTCCGCGGCCAGCCTTCGCACGCCGGCCGCGGTCTCGAACACCCCCGTGGGAGGGCGCGGCCTTATGCGGCTGCGCCCTTTTTCGCGCGGTTGGCGAAGCTCTTGCGCAGCTTGCGGAGCTTGGGCGGGATCACCGCCAGGCAATAGGGGTTCCGCTGGCCGTCACCCTGCCAATATTCCTGGTGATAGTCCTCGGCCGGCCACCACTGGCCCAGCGGTTCGATCGACGTGACGATCGGTTGCGGCCAATCCGGGCGCGCGCGTTCGATCGCGTCCAGCGCTTCGCGCTCCTGCTCCGCAGAATGCGGAAAGATCGCCGAGCGATATTGGGTACCAATGTCGTTGCCCTGGCGGTTGAGCTGCGTCGGGTCATGGGTGGCGAGGAAAATGTCGAGGATCTCGCCATAGCTCACCACATCGGTGTCGAAGCTGACGCGGATCGCTTCGGCATGGCCGGTGTCGCCGCTGCAGACTTCCTTGTAGGTCGGGTTCGCCTTGGTGCCGCCGATATAGCCGCTTTCGACGCCCTGCACGCCGATCACGTCGTTGAACACGGCTTCCGTGCACCAGAAGCAGCCGCCGGCGAGCGTCGCCGTTTCGATGGTCATGTCTCAGGAACTCCTTGCTTGTCGCCCCAAGATAGGGTGGAGCCGGGGCTGAACAAAGAGGATGGCGTGATGCGCGACGGTGCGGTGCTGGTGACGGGCGGGGCGGGCTATATCGGCAGCCATGCGGTGCTGGCGCTGCTCGACGCGGGCTGGCGCGTGGTGGTGATCGACAATCTGGTCACCGGCTTCGACTGGGCGGTCGATCCGCGCGCGACGCTGATGGTCGCGAACATCGACGATGCCGAGGCGGTGCGCGGCGCGATCCATCAGCACGGCGTGATCGGCGTGATGCATTTCGCCGGTTCGGTGGTGGTGCCGGAATCGGTGAGCGACCCGCTCAAATATTATCGCAACAACACCGTCGCCAGCCGGGCGCTGATTGAGAGCGTGGTGGCCGAGGGCGTCCGCCACTTCATCTTTTCCTCGACTGCGGCGACCTATGGCATTCCCGAGCAGGTGCCGGTGCGCGAGGACGCACCCAAGCAGCCGATCAACCCCTATGGCATGTCCAAGCTGATGACCGAGATCATGCTCAAGGACGTCGCCGCCGCGCATCCGCTCAACTATTGCGCGCTGCGCTATTTCAACGTCGCGGGTGCCGATCCGGAGGGCCGCAGCGGCCAGTCGACTGCGGGGGCCACGCATCTGATAAAGGTCGCGGTGGAAGCGGCGACGGGCAAGCGCGACCATGTTTCGGTGTTCGGCACCGATTTCGCGACCGTCGACGGCACCGGCGTGCGCGACTATATCCATGTCAGCGATCTCGCCGCCGCGCATGTCGACGCGCTGGATCTGCTGATCGCGCGGCCGCGGGACAGCCATACGATGAACTGCGGCTATGGCCGCGGCTTTTCGGTGATGGAGGTGCTGGACGCGGTGGACCGGGTGACCAACATGACCGTTGCGCGCAAGCTGGAAGGGCGCCGCGCGGGCGATCCCGATGCACTGGTGGCAGACAACAGTGCAATCCTCGCGGCGCTGCCCTGGCGGCCCAGGCACGCCGATCTGGGCGAGATTGTCCGCGACGCGCTCGCCTGGGAGCGCAAGCTCGCCGAGCGGGGCCGATAGGCGAGCGCTTCCTCCCTGCTATTTTCCGGCCCCGTCCCGCTGTTCGGCAGGCGTCGCCGCGCGATGTCCATAGCTGAGCACGGTGGTGATCCGCCATTGGCCATCCCGCTTTGCCCATATCATGACGAACTTGGCGATGCCTTCGCAGCGGCGGGTCGCCAGTTCGCAGAAGCGGTGCTCACCCTCCTCGATCGCGCCATAGTCCTTGACCGGGTACACGCGGAAGGATGCCGCGATCCGCTCGCGCCGCACCTTACCGCAGATGTACGTGCGCACCCCGTCGACCATCGCCTCCCGGTCGAAGGTGGCCCCGCCATTGTCGTGGTAGAAGGCGACCTTGGGATCGAAATAGCCGGAAAAGGCCGGCAGGTCGCAGCGGTTATAGGCGTCGAACACCTTCGTATCGAGCGCGCTGATTTCCGTCGTCAGCGGATCGGCGGCGGACGGGGCCGATGCGGCGAGCAGCGCGGCTGTCCATGCGACGGCGATCATGTGCTTCCTCCGTTGAACGCATCCCACACGCGTTGCGGGAGCGTAGCGACGGTCAGACGATGCGCCAACAACGCAAGCGGCCCGGGGGATCGCTCCCCCGGGCCGCTGCTGTTTCCAAAGCGAGGGACGCTCAGACGTCCGCCGGCGCTTCCTTCTTGCCCTTCTTAGGCTTCTTGGGCGCCGCGGGCGTGATCTCGAACGCGAGCGCATTGTCCTTCAGCTTCACGCTCACTTCGCCGCCATGGACGAGCTTGCCGAACAGCAGCTCCTCGGCGAGCGGCTGCTTGATTTTTTCCTGCATCAGGCGGCCCATCGGGCGCGCGCCGTACAGCTTGTCATAGCCGCGCTTGGTGAGCCACGCCTTGGCCTCCTCGTCCAGATGGATGTGGACGCCGCGATCGGTGAGCTGCAGCTCCAGCTGGAGCACGAACTTGTCGACGACGCGGGCGACGACTTCCGGCGGCAGATAGCCGAACGGCACGATCGCATCGAGGCGGTTGCGGAATTCGGGGGTGAAGAGGTTCTTCACCGCCTCTTCCTGCACGTCCTCGCGGCTCAGATCGCCAAAGCCCACGCTTTCCTTCGCCATGTCCGATGCACCGGCATTGGTGGTCATGATGAGGATGGTGTTGCGGAAGTCGACGGTCTTGCCGTGGTGGTCGGTCAGCTTGCCGTTGTCCATCACCTGCAGCAGGATGTTGAACAGGTCCGGATGCGCCTTCTCGATTTCGTCGAGCAGCAGCACCGAATGCGGGTTCTGGTCGACCGCGTCGGTCAGCAGGCCGCCCTGGTCATAGCCGACATAGCCCGGAGGCGCACCGATCAGCCGGCTGACCGAATGGCGTTCCATATATTCGGACATGTCGAAGCGCTGGAGCGGGATGCCGAGCAGCGTCGCAAGCTGCTTCGCCACCTCGGTCTTGCCGACACCGGTCGGGCCCGAGAACAGATAGTTGCCGATCGGCTTGTCCGGATCGCGCAGGCCCGCACGGCTCAGCTTGATCGCCGAGGAGAGGACCTCGATCGCCTTGTCCTGACCGAACACGACGCGCTTCAGATCCTGCTCGATATTGGCGAGCACGCGGGTGTCGTCCGAAGAGACGGTCTTGGCGGGGATCCGCGCCATGGTCGCGATGACCTGCTCGATCTCCTTGGGGGTGATAACCTTCTTGCGCTTGGACGGCGCCACCAGCATCTGCATCGCGCCGACTTCGTCGATCACGTCGATCGCCTTGTCCGGCAGCTTGCGGTCGTTGATATAGCGCGCCGACAGCTCCACCGCCGACTTGATCGCGTCGGGGGTGTACTTCACCGAATGGTGCTGCTCGAACGCCGAGCGCAGGCCGGCCAGGATCTTCACCGTATCCTCGACAGACGGCTCGTTGACGTCGATTTTCTGGAAGCGGCGGAGCAGCGCGCGATCCTTTTCGAAGTGGTTGCGGAATTCCTTGTAGGTGGTCGAGCCGATGCAGCGGATCGAACCGCCGGACAGGGCAGGCTTGAGCAGGTTCGACGCGTCCATCGCACCGCCGCTGGTCGCGCCGGCACCGATCACGGTGTGAATCTCGTCGATGAACAGCACGGCGTGCGGCAGCTTCTCCAGCTCCGAGACGACCTGCTTGAGGCGCTCCTCGAAGTCGCCGCGATAGCGGGTGCCGGCCAGCAGGGCGCCCATGTCCAGCGAGTAGATCACGGCTTCCTTCAGCACGTCGGGCACTTCGCCCTCGACGATTTTGCGGGCGAGACCCTCGGCGATGGCGGTCTTGCCAACGCCGGGATCGCCCACATAGAGCGGGTTGTTCTTGCTGCGCCGGCAGAGGATCTGGACGGTGCGGTCGACTTCGGCTGCGCGGCCGATCAGCGGATCGACCTTGCCGATCTTCGCCTTCTCGTTGAGGTCGACGGTGAACTGCTTGAGCGCGCTCTCACCCTTGCCCGTCTTCGCCTCCTGCTTGTTCGACTTGTCTTCCTCGGCAGCGCCCTTGGGGGTGCTCGCCTCGGTAGGCGTGGTGCCGCCCTTGCCGACGCCGTGGCTGATGAAGCTGACGGCATCGAGCCGGCTCATGTCCTGCTGCTGCAGGAAATAGACCGCATAGCTCTCGCGCTCGCTGAACAGCGCGACCAGCACGTTGGCGCCGGTCACTTCGTCACGGCCCGAGGACTGAACGTGCAGGATCGCGCGCTGCACGACGCGCTGGAACCCGCTGGTGGGGGAGGGGTCAGTGGCATTGTCCACCTTCAGCGCTTCCAGCTCGGTATCGAGATAGTGCGCCACCGTGGTCTTGAGTTCGCCCACGTCCACCCCGCACGCGCCCATCACCTTCGAGGCGTGTTCGTCGTCGATCAGCGCGAGCAGCAGATGCTCGAGCGTCGCATATTCGTGCCGGCGCGAGGACGCAGCCTCGAGCGCCTTGTGGAGGGTGGCTTCGAGAGCGGAGGCGAAACTAGGCATTCGGATACAACTCCAGTCGGGCCGAAAGGGTGCTGAGCCCGTCTTCCCCTATGTCGGGAGTGGCAGGCCCCGCATCAAGCGCTGCGGCCCCGCACCGGAGGTTCGTGGCGTATCGCCCGAATTCCGGTGCCTTGACGCTCATCTCTTAAATAGAGCGTCAGCGCTTGAACGATGGTGAACGGCGCGTTGAATCTTTTCTCGACATCGGACGATCTCGGTTTCGAGCAGTGCGATCCGGGCCTCTAGTTCGGCCACCGAAAAGGGGTCGAGGTCCTGCTTTCCCAGCTGCACCGCGAGATCGTCGGATCGACGCGGAAGATTTTCGTCGGCGTCCATGCGAGGAAACGTTGACCCTGGTGAGGTCGATGTCAATAAGGCCCCGAAGTTCCCCTTAGGCCAAAAAGCGACGAACCGAATGATCGCAGCCGAAATGATGCTGGCCATCGACCCCGATGCGCCGGGCGGCCCCGAAGTCCTTGTTCCCGTCGAGCGACCCGTCCCCCAGCCGGGGCCGGGCGAGGTACTCGTACGAGTCGCAGCGGCCGGCGTGAATCGCCCGGAAGTGCTGCAACGGCAGGGAAAATATCCGCCGCCGCCAGGTGCCCCCTCGATTCTGGGCATGGAGATCGCCGGCACGGTGGTCGGGCTGGGCGAGGGCGCCGACGAAACGCTGCTCGGCAAACAGGTGTGTGCGCTGATCGCGGGGGGCGCCTATGCCCAATATGCGGTGGCGCCCGCCGGCCAGTGCCTGGAGGTGCCCGAAGGCCTGAGCCTCGTCGAGGCGGCGGCGCTGCCCGAGACGCTGTTCACCGTCTGGTCGAACCTGTTCGATCGCGGCTGGGCGCAGCCGGGAGAGAGCGTGCTGGTCCATGGCGGCACCAGCGGCATCGGCACGATGGCGATCGCACTTGCCAAGCTGTTCGGGTTGACGATCCTGGTTACCGCCGGATCGGACGAGAAATGCGCGGCAGCGCGCGAGCTCGGCGCCGACCTTGCGATCAACTACAAGGCCCAGGATTTCGTCGAAGAAGTGAAGGCCTTCACCGGCGGGAAGGGGGTCGAGATCGTGATCGACATGGTCGGCGGTGACTATGTCGCGCGCAACCTGCAGTGCCTCGCCGAGGATGGCCGCCACGTCTCGATCGCGGTGCAGGGCGGGGCGACGGCGACGATTCCCGTCTGGGACGTGATGCGCCGCCGGCTGACGCTCACCGGATCGACGCTGCGGCCGCGCTCGGTGGAGTTCAAGTCGCTACTCGCGGACGAGCTGCGCCGCCATGTCTGGCCGCTCGTCGCCGAGGGCAAGCTCAAGCCGATCATCGACCGCAGTTTCCCGTTCGCCGAGGCGCCGGCAGCGCACCGGCGGATGGAAGCGGGCGAGCATGTCGGCAAGATCGTGCTCACGATCGGCGACCAGCCCGCCTGATCAGGCGGCGAGGGGGCGCTGCTGCAGCGCTTCCTCGGCCATCGGCAGCAGCAGCTGCTCCTGGTGCGCGGCGCGGCGCTCGCACAGCCGCAGCAGGCGCTGTGCGGCCGCGCGGTGGCCGTGTGGATCGGCAAGGATCTTGCGCAGCGTCCACGCGGCGCAATGGTCGAGCGTGCGCTGCCGCCATTCGAGATCCTGCTCGGTGGTGCGACGCGCCATCGCCTGGTGCGCGCAATCCTCGCTCTCGCGCAGCGTGGCGAGCAGCAGGCGGTCCTTGGTGAGCGTGTGGACGCGCATCGCGTCGAGCAGGCGCTCGCGGGCGGCGTTGAGCGCGGCGGCGGTCGGTCGGGGGTCTAGCTGGGAAAGCGCCTTGGCAGCGTCGGTGAGATCCTGGGTGGCGGCGAACAGCGATTGGAATGGCATGACGCCATTCTAGCGGCGTTTCAGACGGTTGGTCGTTTTAGCGACGAAATGAGTCTGGCGAGCGCGGGATAGGCGGTCTGCTCGGCATAAAGCGTACGCGTTCCGATCCAGACCAGCACCTCTCGAACGTCGGCGCGATAGCCGGACGGGTCTTCGAGGATACGGGCGAGCGGCCATCGTTGATAATGCCCCAGCCCCTTTTGTCGTCCCTCCAGGTCGCGCTCGACGCAGCTTCGCGCGATCGCCATCAACCCGGCGTCGCCGCTCTGACGCAGCGGCCGCAGCAGGACCCGTTCCTGCTCCGCGAAGAACTTGTTATGGGCCAGCGCGACATTCTTGCGCAGTTCGGCGAGGCGCTGCTGGTCGATCAATGGTTCGGCAACGCGCAGGATTTCCTCGGTCATCGCCAAGATGTCGCAACTGATCGCGCGAAGATTCTGCACCGACATGCCTTCGTCCTTTCCGGCGCATTGTAGAGGCGGCTGGTGCGGTGCGACCGTGCACGCTCCGAATTGTCGCTTCCCGGCACGTCCGGATCAGGACTGTGACAATATGGTGAAATCCCAAGGATTCGATTTGTAACAATGGCGCGGCATAGGCGAGTCCCGGTACAGGGCAGTTGCACGGGAACTTGGGCATGGCCACGATCACCAGGCTTTCGTTTGATGTCGCGGGTCTCGCGGACTTCCACGCGACGACGCCCACGATTCCGGAGCGACCGATCGGCGAGCGGCGCCAGTATCGCGCGATCTGGATTTCCGATGTCCATCTCGGCACCCGCGGCTGCAACGCCGAGATGCTCATCGACTTTCTCGACCATGTCGACAGCGACACCATGTATCTGGTGGGCGACATCATCGACGGCTGGGCAATGAAGAAGCGCCTCTACTGGCCGGCCACGCACAACGACATCGTCTGGCGGGTGCTCAAGCGGGCGAAGCGTGGTACCGAGATCGTGTATATCCCCGGCAACCACGACGAAATGTTCCGCCAGTTCACTGGGCTCGACTTCGGCGGCGTGCAGATCAAGCGCCAGGCGATCCACACCACCGCCGACGGCCGCCGCCTGCTGGTGCTGCACGGCGACGAGTTCGACGCGATCACCATGTCGCACCGCTGGCTCGCCCATCTGGGCGATGCGGCGTACGAGATGATGATGACGCTCAACCGCTGGCTGAATGCGGTACGTCGCTGGATGGGGCTGCCCTATTGGTCGCTGTCCAAATACGCCAAGCAGAAGGTGAAGAACGCGGTGTCTTTCATCTCCAAGTTCGAGGAAATCGTTGCCCGCGAAGCCGGCACCCGCGGAGTCGACGGCGTGATTGCCGGGCATATTCACAAGGCAGAGATCCGTCCGATCGACGGCATCGAATATTATAACGACGGCGATTGGGTAGAGGGTTGCACGGCGCTGGTGGAGCATTACGACGGTACCATGGAAATTCTCCACTGGGCCGACGAGATGGCAGCGCGCGAGTCGCCGCCTGAATCCGAGGTCAGACTGGCGGCGGCGTGACGGCAGCGGCGGGGGTCGAGGCCGTGCGTATCGCAATTGTGACCGATGCCTGGGAGCCCCAGGTCAACGGGGTCGTCCGCACGCTTCAATCGGTGCGGCGGGTGCTGGAGAGCCAGGGCCATCAGGTGTTGGTGGTTTCGCCGGACAAATTCTATTCGCTGCCCTGCCCGACCTATCCGGAGATCCGGCTGGCGATCACCAGCGTGGCGGCGGTGGGCGCGATGCTCGAGGAATTCGCGCCCAACGCGATCCATCTCGCCACCGAAGGGCCGCTCTGTGTCGCCGCGCGGCGCTGGTGCCTGCGCCAGAAGCGGCCGTTCACCACCGCCTATCACACCCAGTTCCCCGACTATGTCTCGGCGCGCTCGGGCGTGCCGGCCGAGTGGATCTGGCGCTACATCCGCTGGTTCCACACGCCGAGCGCGACGATCCTCGCGTCGACCGCGTCGATCCGCCAGTCGCTGGTCGATCACGGCCTGCCCCAGGTGCGCCACTGGGGCCGTGGCGTGGACCTCGCCAATTTCCACCCGGGGCTTCCCAAGCATCCGCGCCTGGCGGAATGCCCCGGGCCGGTAATGCTCTATGTCGGCCGCGTCGCGGTGGAGAAGAATCTCGAGGCGTTCCTCAGCGTCGATCGGCCGGGCACCAAGGTGGTGGTGGGCGATGGCCCGGCGCGCGCGATGCTGGAGGCCAAATATCCGAACGCGGTGTTCCTCGGCGCGCAGTTCGGCACCGATCTGGCGAGCGCCTATGCGACCGCCGACGTGTTCGTCTTCCCAAGCCGCACCGACACCTTCGGGCTGGTGATGATCGAGGCGCTGGCCTGCGGCACCCCGGTCGCCGCCTATCCCGTCACCGGACCGGTGGACGTGCTGACGCCGGAGACCGGTGCGATGGACGAGGATCTAGGCACGGCGATCGACCAGGCGCTGACGCTCGACCGTTCGGCGTGCGCCGCCTATGGCCGCAGTTTCACCTGGGAGGCGAGCGCGCGCCAGTTCCTTACCGCGCTGGTGCCGATCGGCTGCGAGAAGGCGGCCGCCTGAATCGCGGAAACGCTTGCCCCCAGGGACAAGCTCCCCTACATCAAGACCATGTGTGGCCGCCCGTGATGGGCGGCCCTTATTGTTTCAAGTTCCGGAGATCCACCGTGGCCCAGCCGCTGATGCCGCACGCGACCGCTTCCTGGCTGGTCGACAACACGTCGCTGTCGTTCGAGCAGATCGCCGAGTTCTGCGGTCTCCACATCCTCGAAGTGCAGGCGATCGCCGACGATACCGCCGCGACCAAGCTCACCGGCCGCGATCCGGTGCGCGCACACGAACTGACGATGGACGAGATCGAGAAGGGCCAGGCGAACCCCAATTACGCGCTCAAGATGCAGAAGGGCCCCGAACAGGTCCGCCGCACCAAGGGCCCGCGCTACACGCCGGTCTCGAAGCGCCAGGACAAGCCGGACGGCATCGCCTGGATCCTGCGCCACCATCCCGAGGTTTCGGACGGCGCGATCGGCAAGCTGATCGGCACCACGCGCACCACCATCGCCGCGATCCGTGACCGTACCCATTGGAACATCGCCAACATCGTGCCCAAGGACCCGGTGACGCTCGGCCTGTGCTCGCAGCGCGAGCTCGATGCGCTGGTGGCCAAGGCCGCCAAGGCCGCCGGCATCGAGGCACCGACCGATACCCGCCTCGAAGGGGACCGCGAGGCGCTGATCGAGCAGCTCCGCGCCGAGCGCTATGCCGCAAGCCATGTGCCCGATGCGCAGGAAGCCGCGCCGATCGAGCATACGGCGGAGAGCCTTTTCAAGCACTGATTTCGCCTTCCCGGGCGTTAACGAGCGGGCCTCGGCGCATCCAGCGCCGGGGCCCGTTCTGCATCCAGGGGCAGCTTTGCGGGCGCGATTGGGTGCGGTACCAACGGTTTGGGTTGCACGCTTCCGCACCGTTCACCCTCTCCCGCCCGCGGGAGAGGGAGGGGCCCGCTACCGAAGGCAGTGGGATGGTGAGGGTGAGCCGTGTAAGAGAACCCGCCCGAACGGAGGATCGCCATGTGTGACGAACATACCGCAGCCGACAATGACCGCGCCCTGGGCGGCCTCACCCGTCGTGGCTTCACCGCCGCCGCCGCCGCGACCGGCATGCTGGCCATCCTGCCCAGCCCGGCCAACGCCGCGGCGGTGAAGGGCCGTGATGTCACGATCAAGACCGCGGACGGCACCGCCGATGCCTATTTCGTCGCCCCCACCAGCGGCAGGCACCCCGCCGTGCTGGTCTGGCCCGACATCATGGGCCTGCGCCCCGCCTTCCGGCAGATGGCCGATCGGCTGGCGCAATCGGGCTATGCGGTGCTGACGGTGAACCAGTTCTACCGCTCTACCAAGGCACCGTTCCTGAAAGCAGGCCAGTCCTTCGACCAGCCCGAGGTGCGCGCGATGATCATGCCGTGGCGCGATCCGCTCACCCCCGCGGCGATCACCGCCGACGCGAAGACCTTCGCCGCGTTCCTCGACGCCCAGCCCGAGGTCGACGCCCAGCGCGGCATGGGGAGCACCGGCTATTGCATGGGCGGGCCGTTCGTCGTGCGCACCGCCGCCGCGCTGCCGGGGCGGGTGAAGGCCGGGGGCAGCTTCCACGGCGCACCGCTGGTCACCGAGGCGGCCGACAGCCCGCACAAGCTCGCGCCGCAGCTGCAGGGGCGCTACCTGTTCGCTATCGCCGAGAATGACGATGCACGTGCCCCCGGCGACAGGGACGCGCTGCGCACCGCCTTTGCCGCGGCGAAGGTGCCGGCCGAGATCGAAGTCTATGCCGGCACGATGCACGGCTGGTGCCCGCCCGACAGCCGCGCCTACAACGCGGCGCAGGCCGATCGCGCCTGGGACCGCCTGCTCGCGACTTTCGCCAGCCTCTGATCGGTTGACCCGTCCGCCGATTCGTGTTCCCTTCTTGTTCCCGGCCGACCGAGTCGGGAGCAACAGGGGTACGGGGCCATGACGGACCAACTGATTCTCTACACCAACCCGCAATCGCGCGGCCGCATCGCGCGATGGATGCTCGAGGAAGTCGGCGCGACCTATCGCGTCGAGGTTCTCGACTATGCGTCGACGATGAAGGGCGACACCTATCTCGCGATCAATCCGATGGGGAAGGTGCCGGCGATCGTCCATGGCGGCAAGGTCGTCACCGAATGCGCGGCGATCTGCGCCTATCTGGCAGAGGCTTTCCCCGAGGCGTGCCTGACGCCGCGTCCGGAAGAGCGCGCCGATTATTATCGCTGGCTGTTCTACGCGGCAGGGCCGGTGGAGCAGGCGACGACCAACCATTTCGCCAAGTTCGATTCGGGCGAGCAGTCGCGCATGTTCGGCTATGGCAACTATGATCTGGTCGTCGACGTGCTCGATGGGCTGCTTGCATCGCGCGCCTATGTCACCGGCGACCGATTCACCGCGGCGGACGTGTATTTCGGCTCGCAGATCGGCTGGACGGTGATGTTCGGCATGCTGCCCAAGCGCGACTCGTTCCTCGCCTATATCGAGCGTGTGCAGAGCCGCGAGGCCTACAAGCGCGCCTGGGCACTCGATGATGCCGCTGCGGCGGAACTGCAAAAGGCTGCCGAACCCGCTTGAAGCCCACGCCCCGCGGGACGATGCTTGTGCGATGCGCGGGGACGGGATGATACCAGGCGGGATGACCTTCACTCCATTCATCATTCCCGCGAAGGCGGGAATCCATTCGCCCGTGCGCTGGGGGAAAGAACCGCACCACCAGCGCCAATGGATCCCCGCCTCCGCTGGGATGACGGTCGGTTGGCCGGGGAGCCGTTCGGCGTGACCGGCGCCGTCGCAAAACAAGGCGCGGTCGAGCGGCGTGCATCGGCCCCGCCGCAAAGCTGGATCGCGACGGCAGGGCGGTACCCGCCCCGGCTGATTGAGGCGGCGCTGGCGCTGCACGACAATCAGCTGCACGTCGCCGAGCCGCTGCTGCGCTCGCATCTGAAGGACGATCCGTTCGACGTCGCCGCGATCCGGATGTTTGCCGAGTTGGCCGGGCGGATCGGCCGCTACCGCGACGCCGAGTCGCTCCTGCGCCGCGCGGTGGAACTGGCGCCCGGCTTCACCCCGGCGCGCGCCAATCTGGCGCTGGTGCTGTACCGGCTCAACCGCCCCGTCGAGGCACTGGCGGAGCTCGACCGCGTCCTTGCTGACGAGCCCGACAATCCCACGCATACCAACCTGCAGGCGGCAGCGAACGCGCGCTTGGGCGACTTCGATTCGGCGATCGGCCTCTACGAACGCGTGCTCGAGCAAGCGCCGAACCAGCCTCGGGTGTGGATGAGCTACGGCCATATGCTCAAGACCGTCGGGCGCCAGGCTGATGCGGTCGCCGCCTATCGCCGGGCCATTGCGCTACTGCCGGCGCTGGGCGAGGCATGGTGGAGCCTGGCCAACCTCAAGACCGTCCGCTTCGACGATACCGATCTCGCCTCCATGGAAGGGGCGCTGGCCGGCGTCGAACTCGCCGAGGAGGACCGCTTTCATCTCGATTTCGCGCTGGGCAAGGCGCTGGAAGAGCGTGGGCAGGCGGCACCGGCCTTCGCGCATTACGCCGCCGGCAATGCGCTGCGCCGCCAGTCGCTCCGCTATGCGGCCGAGGACACGACACGGCTGGTCGACGCGCACATCGCGCACTGCACGCCCGACCTGCTGGCGGCGCGCGCGGGACAGGGCTGCCCCGCACCCGACCCGATCTTCATCCTCGGCATGCCGCGCGCCGGATCGACGCTGGTCGAGCAGATCCTGTCCAGCCACAGCCTGGTGGAAGGCACCGCCGAGCTCGCCGATCTGCCCGTGCTGGCGCGCGACATCGCCCGCTATCCCGCCGGCCTGGCGGAGCTCTCCGGCGAGCAGCTGCACGCGCTCGGCGAGGCCTACCTCCGCCGCACGCGGATCCAGCGGCGCACCGATCGTCCCTTCTTCATCGACAAGCTGCCCAACAACTGGGCGCATGTGCCGCTGATCCTGCTCGCGCTGCCGAATGCGCGGATCATCGATGCGCGGCGCCACCCGCTCGGTTGCTGCTTCTCCAACTTCAAGCAGCATTTCGCCCGCGGCCAGGGCTTCAGCTATGCGCTGGAAGACATGGGCCGCTATTATGCCGATTATGTGGGGCTGATGGCGCATGTCGATGCGGTCGCGCCCGGCCGCGTCCACCGGGTCTTCTACGAAGCCATGGTCGAGGATACCGAGGCGCAGGTCCGCGCGCTGCTCGCCGCCTGCGGGCTCGACTTCGAACCGGCCTGCCTCGCCTTTTATGAAACCGAGCGCGCGGTGCGCACCGCCAGCTCCGAGCAGGTGCGCCGACCCATCTTTCGCGACGGCGTGGAGGGCTGGAAGCCGTTCGAGCCCTGGCTCGATACGCTCAAGGCCGCCTTGGGCGCGGTGCTGACGGCGTATCCCGATGTCCCGACATTCGCCCCCCGGATTGACGTGCTGCACCTTCGTTGCTGAATTGTCACACTATGTGAACAATCCTTGCGCCTATATCGCGCCGCACATTCGCATGCTTGACCCAAAGATCGTTGCGCAAGACGTTGCGACGCAACAATCGGGGGTTTTTTCATGCCGCTCAATCGGTGCGTCGTCCGTTCGCTGCTGCTTGCTTCCACCATGCTCGCCGCCGCGCCGGCGCTGGCCCAGCAGCAAGCGGATGCCCCGCCACCGACCACCGACTCGACGGATATCGTCGTCACCGCGCAAAAGCGCAGCGAGAGCCTGCAGAACGTCCCCCTTAGCATCCAGGCGCTGGGCACGCAGAAGCTCGACGAGCTGAACGTCAGCAACTTCACCGATTACGTCCAGCAGCTGCCCTCGGTCTCGTTTCAGGCGCTGGGGGGCACGCCGGGCACCAATGTCGTCTATATGCGCGGCGTCGCCTCGGGCGGCGACGGCAACCATTCGGGATCGCTGCCCTCGGTGGGCGTCTATCTCGACGAACAGCCGGTCACCACGATCGGCGGCAACCTCGACGTCCATGTCTACGACATCGCCCGGATCGAGAGCCTGTCGGGGCCGCAGGGCACGCTGTACGGCGCCTCGTCGGAAGCGGGCACGATCCGCATCATCACCAACCAGCCCGATCACAAGGGCACCTATGGCCGGGTCGACGGCGAGGTGAACACGGTCAACAAGGGCGGCGTCGGCGGCAAGCTGGAAGGCATGCTCAACCTGCCGATCAACGACATGGCGGCGCTGCGCCTGGTCGGCTTCTACCAGCATGACGCAGGCTATATCGACAATGTCGCCGGCTGCCGCAGCTACCTGCCCGAGCCGACGGCCACGTCGTGCACCGCTACCAACGGCGGTGTCGTCGTCGACAACAAGGCCTTCGTGAAGAAGGACTATAACGAGACCGACATCTGGGGCGGCCGCGCCGCGCTGAAGGTGGATCTGGACGAGAATTGGACGGTCACGCCTGCCGCGATCTACCAGGAAACCCGCAGCCACGGCGCCTATGGCTATGATCCCAAGGTCAGCGACCTCCAGGTCCAGCATTTCTTCCCCGAATATCGCCGCGACCGCTTCATCCAGGCGGCGCTGACCATCGAGGGCAAGCTGGGCAATTGGGACCTTACCTATGCCGGCGCCTATCTCGACCGGCGCGACACCCAGTCCAGCGACTATACCGATTATGCCGAGGCCTATGACTCGCTCTATTCGTCGGTGGGCGGCCTCGCGGGCTATTTCTACTTCTCGGACAATGCCGGCAATCCGATCGACCCACGCCAGCGCATCGTCGCCACCGACCACTTCAAGAAGCTGAGCCAGGAACTGCGGATCGCCTCGCCCTCGAGCGATCGCCTGCGGCTGGTCGCGGGGCTGTTCTACCAGCGTCAGTCGAACGACATCCTCCAGGATTACCGCGTGACCGGCCTTGCCGACGCCTTGTCGGTCAACGGTCATCCGGGCACTCTGTGGTACACCCAGCAGCACCGGGTCGACCGCGACTATGCCGCATTCGGCGAAGTGAGTTATGACCTTACCGACAAGCTGACGGCCACGGCGGGCGGCCGCGCGTTTATCTATGACAACACATTGATCGGCTTTTTCGGCTTCGGTCGCAACCCGGCCGACGGCTTCAGCGCGACGCCCTATAACGGCGCGGGCAGCTCGCGAACCGGTGTTGCGCAGTGCTTCACCAGCGATGGGATACGGTTGCGCGACGCCGTCGATGCGGGCGCTAGCACGACGCTGTTGCCCGCGGCGGTGGCGGGCGGGCCGTGCACCAACCTCGCCGTCTACGCGCGCGGTGCCGGGCTGGTGCCGGTGCGGGCGCAGGGGCAGGGGGCGACCTATCGCTTCAACCTCAGCTGGAAGCCGGTGCAGGGCATCCTGCTCTACGGCACCGTCTCGCGCGGCTTCCGCCCGGGCGGCATCAATCGCCGCGTCGACGTGGCGCCCTACCAGGCCGATTTTCTCACCAATTACGAACTCGGCGCTAAGACGACGTGGCTCGATGGCGCGTTGCGGCTGAACGCGGCGGTCTATCAGCAGGATTGGAACAAGTTCCAATTCTCCTTCCTCGGCGCGAATAGCTTCACCGAGATCCACAATGGCCCGAACGCCCGGATCCGCGGCGTGGAGGCGGATGCGGCGTTCACCCGCGGCGGCCTCTCGCTGACCGCGGCGGGCAGCTATACCGATGCCAAGACGACCCGGAACCTGTGCCTGTTCGACGACCCCAGCTTCACCTGCGCGGGCCCCGACAATCTCGTCTCCGCGCCCAAGGGGACGCGACTGCCGATCACCCCGCAGGTCAAGCTGAGCGGCACCGCGCGCTATACGGTGCCAGTGGGGAGCGCCAAGGGCTATGGCCAGGCGACCGTGTCGCACCAGAGCTCGGCCGCCTCCGACATCCGCACGGCGATCCTCCAGACGGGGACGGGGGCGATCGTCAGCCCGGCCGACCAGCTCGGGCGGCTCGCGGCGTTCACCACCGTGGGGCTTGCCGCCGGCGTGAACTTCGAGCGGTTCAACATCGAGCTGTTCGTCAGCAACGTCGCCGACGAGCGCGGCCAGCTGTCGCGTTTCCAGGAATGCGGCTCGTGCGGGCAGCGGACCTATATCGTGCCGATCGCTCCGCGCACGATCGGGTTGCGCGCGGGGGCGAAGTTCTAGGATAGCGGCCCGCATGTGGCGCTGGCGGGCATCATGGGCAGCGCTGGTGCTGCTCGGCCTGTGCGCGCTGCTGCTGGGGTTTGGCTATCGCGAGGCGCTGGGCGATCCCGTGCTGCGTCGGCTGGACGTGGCGGTGCAAGGCTGGCCGGCGGACGCGCCGCCGCTTCGGCTGGCGCTGCTCTCCGACATCCACCTCGGCGCCGTGAGCATGGACGACGCTCGGCTGCGGCGGATCGTCGCGCAGGTGAATGCCGCGCATCCCGATATCGTGCTGCTCGCCGGCGACATGGTGGTCGGCCATGACGGCGAGGGTGCCGAGGCGCACGCTGCTGGGCTGACCGCCCCGCTGGCCGGGCTGCATGCGCCGCTGGGCGTGTTCGCTGTGCTCGGCAACCATGATCATTGGACCGCGCCGGCGGCGATTCGTGCGGCGCTGGCGCGCGCCGGGGTGACGGTGCTGACCAATGATGCGGTACGTCGCGGACCGATCGCGCTGCTGGGCGTCGACGATGCCTATTCCAGCCATGACGATGTCGCGGCGACGCTCGCAGCCTGGCGCCGCCTGGGCGGGGTGCCGGTGGTGGTCACCCATGCGCCCGACCTCATCACCAAGCTGCCGCCTGCACTACCGCTCTTGCTCGCCGGGCACACGCATTGCGGGCAGGTGGTGCTGCCCGGCTGGGGGCCGCTGCTGCTGCGTTCGCCGCACGAGCATTGGCGCATGCTGTACTCGCCGCGCCTGCGCTGTGGGGTTGTCCACGATATGGGGCGGCCGATCGTGGTGACCGCCGGCGTCGGATCGGGAACGATGCCGCTGCGGCTGGGGGCGCCGCCGGACTGGTGGCTGATCACCCTGCGGCGCGGCCGGCGCTGAGGCACCGGCCGCGCGCGCGGTCAGGCGTCGATCGTGTAGTTGAGGAAGTCCGGGATCGGGCCGTTCCAGCCGTCGTCGGGACCGTCATCCTGGTCACGGCGGCGACGACGGTCGTCGCGGGCTGGACGCTCGTCACGGATGGGGCGCTCGTCGCGAACCGGGCGCTCGGCGCGGGCGGGACGCTCGTCCCGCGCCGGGCGCTCCTCGCGTTGCGGACGGGCGTGGCCTTCCTCGCGCGGTGCGGCAGCCTCGGGGGCTTCTTCACGCGTCGCGGCGGCGCGGCGCGACCTGGGCTTGGCCGGTGCTTCGGCGGCGGCATCCTCACGGCGCGGCTCGGCCTTCTTGGTGTCACGCTTGCCGCCGCGGGTTCGCTTGGGCGCCGGCGCGTCCTCGGCACCGTCGATCGCGACCGGGCTCGGCACGCGCTCGATCTTGTGGCCGGTCAGCTTCTCAATCTCGACGATGTTCTCGGCATCCTCCGGCGTCACCAACGTATAGGCGATGCCCGTCGCGCCACCGCGACCGGTGCGGCCGATGCGGTGGACATAATCGTCCGGATGCCAAGGCGCGTCGAAGTTGAAGACGTGGCTCACGCCCTTCACGTCGATGCCGCGCGCGGCGACGTCCGAGGCGACGAGGATGTTGACGTCGCCGTTCTTGAACCGGTCGAGCTCGGCGATGCGGGCCGACTGGTCCATGTCGCCATGGATCTCGGCCGAGCGGAAGCCGTGCTTCTTCAGGCTCTTGTTGAGGTCGCGAACGGTCGTCTTGCGGTTGCAGAAGATGATCGCGGTCGACACTTCATCCTGCTGCAGCAGGCGGCGCAGCACGTCGCGCTTCACATGCGCGGTGGCCGGCACCTGGACGATGCGCTGGGCGATGTTGATGTTGGCGGTGGCGGGGCGCGCCACTTCGATAGTCTTCGGATCGGTGAGGAAGCGATCGGCCAGCTTCTTGATCGGCGGCGGCATCGTCGCGGAGAAGAGCAGGGTCTGGCGCACCTTGGGCAGCTTGGTGCAGATTTCCTCGATGTCGGGGATGAACCCCATGTCGAGCATCCGGTCCGCCTCGTCGATCACCAGCAGGCTGCAGCCGGTGAGCAGGATCTTGCCGCGGCCATAGAGGTCCATCAGCCGGCCTGGCGTGGCGATCAGCACGTCGACGCCCTTTTCCAGCGCCTTGACCTGATCACCCATCTGCACGCCGCCGATCAGCAGCGCCATCGAGAGCTTGTGGTTGACGCCGTACTTCTCGAAATTTTCGGCGACCTGCGCCGCCAGCTCGCGCGTCGGCTCGAGGATCAGCGAGCGCGGCATCAGCGCGCGGGTGCGCCCTTCGCCGAGCACGTCGATCATCGGGAGCACGAAGGCGGCGGTCTTGCCGGTGCCCGTCTGGGCGATGCCGATCAGGTCCTTGCCCATCAGTACCGACGGGATCGCCTGGCGCTGGATCGGAGTCGGCTCGGTATAGCCGGCGTCGGTCACCGCGCGGAGAAGGTCGTCAGAAAGGCCGAGGTCGGCAAAGCTCATGCAAATGTCCGGAAATAGGGCGCGTTGCGATGCACCTTTACAGAAGGCATGGCGCTTGCGGATTCAGCCGCAAAAGTCAAGCTTAGCGTGCGCGAACCAGGGTCTTGAAGGCCTGAACCGGGCAAGTTCTACCCGATCTGGAACGCAGTGCGTCCCGACCTGCGCAGAATTTGCTGTCCTTGGAGGGCTTCAGATAGGCGCCAGAATAGAAACCGAGCGCGGGGCATTCGGCACCCAATTTTGCGCGAAGCAGTGATCCATCCTCGAGGATCAGATCAACGCTGTCCGCTGCGTTCACCGTGAACCCCTGGATGCGGTCCATCTCGACACAGCTCTTGGCGTGGCGCTCCATCACTGCCGGGGCCTCGCGCACGACGATCGTCGTCGTCGTTACCGTCATGCGGGGTACATGGATTGATACATGCTGCTGGAAGGACGGCGCGAGGGCAGCATCGACGGCCATGGCCGGCCGCGCCGCGGGAGCAGCGAGCATCAGCACGAGGCCGGCAGCAGCGATCGGCAGTTTCACCATGGTGGGATCGGACGGTAGGGGCATCGGCTTGAACGGTGGATGAACTGCCGCAGGCCATGCTAGTGCGCAACCATCATGATGACACCCGATCAGCAACGCGTCACTGCCTTCGCCGCGGAGCGCTTCGGCCCGAAGGCGGTCACTACCGATCCGCAGGACATCGAGCCCTGGCTCACCGACTGGCGCCGGCGCTACCATGGCGCGGCACCCGCGATCCTGTCGCCCGGCGCGACCGAGGAGGTCAGCGCGCTCGTGGCGCTGGCCAACGAGCTCGGCGTGGCGCTGGTGCCGCAGGGCGGCAATACCGGTATGGTCGGCGGCGCGATTCCGCCTGCGGACGGATCGGCGCTGCTGCTCTCAACGCGCCGGATGCACCGGATTCGGAGGATGGACGCCGATGCCAACTTGGCGGTGGCGGAAGCGGGCGTCATTCTCGGCACCTTCCGCGACGCGTCCGAGGCTGTCGGGCGGCGCTTCCCGCTCGATCTGGGTGCGCGCGGGAGTGCCACGATCGGCGGCCTCGTCTCTACCAATGCCGGCGGCGTGCAGGTGCTGCGCTTCGGCACGATGCGTGCGCTGGTCGCGGGCGTGGAGGCGGTGCTTCCCGATGGTTCGGTGCATGACGGGCTGTCGGCGCTGAAGAAGGACAATCGCGGCTACGATCTCAACCAGCTGCTGGTCGGCGCCGAGGGGACGCTGGGCATCGTCACCGCCGCGACGCTGCGGCTGGTGCCGGCGGCAGCGGCGCGGGCGGTGGCCTGGGTCGGCCTGGAGAGCCCGGCCAAGGCGCTCACCCTGCTGCGCCGGCTGCAGGCGGCGACCGACATGGTCGAGAGCTTCGAGATCATGCCCGACGACACTGTCGCGCTGGTGCTGGAGCACGTACCCGGCACGCGGCTGCCGCTGGCCGGTACGCATCGCTGGCACGTGCTGATCGAGGCGGTGACCAGCGATCCCGCCGCCGAGGCGCCGGCGACGGTGCTGGAGCGGATGCTTGCCCAGGCCTTCGAGGCGGGGCTGGCCGAGGACGCGGTGATCGCGGCGAGCGAAGCGCAGGCCGAGGGCTTTTGGCGCATCCGCCATTCGATCTCCGAGGCCGAGCGTTCGGCCGGGCCCGCCGTGCAGCACGATATCTCGGTACCCGTCGAGGATATGCCGCGCTTCATGGTGGAAGGCGGGGCCGAGGCGGAGGCGCGCTTCCCCGGCACCCATGCGATCGCCTATGGCCATCTCGGCGACGGCAACGTCCATTTCCATGTCCGCGCGCCCAAGGGCGTGGATCGCGATCGCTGGTATGCCGAAGAGGCGCCGCACATCACGCGGCTGGTGCACGACATGGTGGTCGCCGCCGGCGGGTCGATCTCCGCCGAGCATGGCATCGGCCAGATGAAGCGCGACGAACTCGCGCGCCTGTCGCCGCCGGCGCGGATGGCGGCGCTGCGCGCGATCAAGGTCGCACTCGATCCGAAGCTGATTCTCAATCCGGGAAAGCTGGTCGCGCTTGCGCCTGAAACCTTCAGCAAATAGACCCCGGCGCGGTTGAAACGCCTTTCGACGAAAAAAGTTCTCAGGAGATCCTCATGGCCAGCGCGCCGCAGCAGTCGCTTCCCTTGTTCTACAATCAGCTCGAACCGCTTTCGAGCCAGGTCCATGCCGATTTCCGCTCGCGTTCGACCGACCGCGCGCCGTTCCTCGCCAACCAGCATGCGGTGCCGGTCACCGTCGAGGAATTCCCGCTCGTGCAGCGCTTCATGCCGATCGTCTTCTCGGTGGGCGAGGATCCCGTGCCGCTGGCGCTGATGGGCCTCAACGAAGGCGTGAACACCTTCTTCGACGCCGAGGGCAAGCTGGTCGACCCCAACTTCTACGTGCCGGCCTATATCCGCCGCTATCCGTTCCTGCTCGCGCGCCTGCGCCCGGAGAGCGACGAGCTGTCGCTGTGCTTCGATCCGACCTCGGACGTGGTCGGCAAGTTCGAGGAGGGCGAGGCCCTGTTCGAGAATGGCGAGCCGAGCGAAGTCACCAAGAACATCCTGCAGTTCAACGAGCAGTTCGAGACGGCCGGTGCCCGCACCAGCCAGTTCATGCGCGAGCTGAAGGACATGAACCTGCTGATCGACGGCGAAGTCTCGATCCAGCCGGACGGCGCCGCGCAGCCCTTCATCTATCGCGGCTTCATGATGGTCGACGAGAACAAGCTGAACGAAATGCGCGGCGACCAGCTGCGCAAGATCGTCCAGAACGGCATGCTGCCGCTGATCTACGCCCACCTCTTCTCGCTGGCGCAGATGCGCGAGCTGTTCGCACGCCAGATGCGCGCGGGCTGGCAGCCCGAAGTCCAGCTGGCCGGCTGACCCACGGTCCGGGGAGCGGCGGTGCCGCTCCCCCCTTTGTCTGGCGAAGTCGCCTCCTGCGCCGCCAAGACCGTCCCGACTTCCGCTGGAAGAACCACCTCGCCGTTCAAGCGAAAAACTTCTGCGATAAGCCGCCTTGAAGTCGCTCTCCTGCGCTCTATATCTTGCAGGTACGGCTCGTGTCCCCCCTTTCGCGATGCCGTGCGACGCGCCCTCGGGCGTGTCTCCTCCCTGAACCTTGGCCACCTCGTGGGTAACCACGGGGTGGTTTTTTATGTGCGGTTCATTCGGCGGCGAGCGCGCCGGGGAGGGCTTCGTCGGCGAGCGCGTCGATGACGGCGCGGAGGAGCGCCGTCACCGCCTCGGCGCCCGGGCCGAGCGCATCCAGCGCCGCATCCAGATACAGCGAGCGATCGATTTCGAGCTGCAGCGCATGCACCCCGCGACGTGGGTCGCCGTGGCGTTCGAGGATATGTCCGCCGGCATAGGGCGCGTTGGCGGCGATCGCGATGCCGTGCTGCCGTGCCACCGCCTCGACACGCGCTCCGAAACGCGAAGCGGCGGAGCGGCCGAAGCGATCGCCGATCACCAGTCGCGGCGCGCTTTCGGGAGACCCGAGCGGCGGCATCGAGTGGATGTCGAGCAGCAGCGCGATGCCGAAGCGCTCCCGCGCCGCTGCCAGTGCCTCGCTGAGCGCGAGGTGATAGGGCCGGTGATCGGCGAGGATCCGCGCCGTCACCTCTTCGGCGGCAAAGCGCCCGCGCCAGAGCTGGCCGAGCGTGCCCACCCGCCGCGGCACCAGCCCCAGGCCGCTGCGGACCTTGGCGGAGAGCGGACGACCTAGAAGATGCGCCCCTTCGTCGATCTGCGGATCGCGCTCATGCTCCGCGCGGTTCAGGTCGATCCAGGCACGGGCACGGGTGGCGACGAGCAAGGTCTCGTCGCGCTGCGCGTTCAGCGCCAGCGAATCGACGTGCCGGTCTTCCAGCGCGCGCAGTACGTTGGGGGAGACGCGCAGCGCCGCGAGCAGCGCCTGCGGATAGTCGCGCCCGCCATGGGGGGCGGAGAGCACGATGGGGCTTTCCGGCCGCATCGGCCCATGGCGATCGAAACTGGCGGCGCTGGTCACCTGGGCAATCTAGGCCCAGGCGCCCTTCCGGGCAAATCATAGGGTGCCTGCGCTGGAAAATCTTAAGGCCTTGCCGCATAAGGAGCACGCGGTTGGTACCTAAGGGGTGATGATGATCCGGATTCTGCTGGCCGAGGACGACCGCGTGATGCGCGAATACCTCACCCGCGCGCTGGAGCGCTCGGGCTATGCGGTCAGCGCGGTAGATCGCGGCACGGCTGCAGTCCCGCTGCTCGAGACCGAGCGATTCGATTTGCTGCTCACCGACATCGTGATGCCCGAGATGGACGGGATCGAGCTCGCCCAGCGGGCCGCGGAGATCGCGCCGGAGATGCGGGTGATGTTCATCACCGGCTTTGCCGCGGTGACGCTGCGCGCGGGCAAGCAGGTGCCGCAGGCCCGTGTGCTCTCCAAGCCCTTCCATCTGCGCGACCTGGTGCTGGAAGTGGATCGGATGTTCGAATCGGAGAATGTCGGGCAGAATTGAAATTAGCGCTTGCGCGGGGGGCTGACCCTCGCTAGAGGCGCGCTTCCCGAGTTTCGGGCGCGTAGCTCAGTGGTAGAGCACTGTGTTGACATCGCAGGGGTCGCAAGTTCAATCCTTGCCGCGCCCACCATCAAAGACCCCGCTGAGCATCAAGCTTGGCGGGGTTTTTGCTTTGTGCAGACGGGCGATGCCTGCAAGGCGTCGGCGTCCGGTCCCGCTGCGCCGGGCGGATTCGAGCACCCGGCGCGACGGCATGGTCGAGCGATCCGGCGTCTGCTACTGCCGGAAATCGGGGCAAGCGAGGTGCGGCCTGCGCTGGCATCACGGGGAGGCTGACGGGTTGGCTGCGCGAAATCGCAACGATGACAAGGGATCCGCGATTGTCGGCACCATCTGATACCGGGCGCGTGCGCGTTCTCACCTTTCTACACAGCTTCGCCCCGGGTGGTGTGGAACGTGTCGCGCTACGGCTGGTGCGGCATTGGCGCGCAGCGGGGGTAGAAGCGCTGCTGTTCCTCGGCCGCGAAGACGGCGCGATGCGTGAAGAGTTCGCCGATGTCGCCTATGCGGTGCCCCGCCAGCCGCGCTTTCACCAACGCCGTTGGGAAACCCTTTGGATGATTCTCACACTCCCCGCCGAAATTCGGCGGGCGCGACCAGATGTGCTGTTCGTAGCCGGCTCCACCTACACCATCGTCGCCGTCATGATGCGGCTGCTGCTTGGGCGGCGCTGCCCGCCGATCGTGGTCAAGGTGAGCAACGACCTCGCCCGGCGCGATCTGAACCCGATGGGCCGTTTCTTCTGGCGCGCCTGGTTGCGCATCCAGGCGCGGTGCGCGCGAAGCTGGGTCGTGATGGACGAGGCGATGCTGCCCGAATTGCCGCCGGTCATGGCGCAGCGCGGCCATGTCGTCCACGATCCCGCGATTGCCGCGGCGCAGGTGCTGCCGCCCCGGGCCGAGCGCGCGGCGGGCCCGCGGCGCTTCGTCGCGATCGGGCGGCTGGTGGCGCAGAAGCATTTCGCACTGATGCTGCGGGCCTTTGCACGCGCTGTGCAGCCGGGCGAGACGCTGACGCTGTTCGGCGACGGCCCGGAACGCGCGGCGCTGGAGGCGCTGGCGGCGTCGCTCGGCATTGCCGATCGCGTGCGCTTTGCCGGGCATGTCGCCGACGCGCCGGCGCAGCTCGCGGGCTATGACGTGCTGCTGATGTCGTCGCGCTATGAAGGCGTGCCGGCGGTGGTGATCGAGGCACTGGCGGCCGGGCTGGCGGTGGTTTCCACCGATTGTGGTGCCGGATTGCGCAGTTTGCTCGGCCAGGGCCTTTTCGGGACGATCGTGCCGCAGAATGAGGTGTTGCTTGCCGAGGCGATTCGCACGGCACCCAGCCAGGTCCCGGATCGCCCGGCGCTGCGCGCCTCGCTCGACCGTTTCACCATCGAACGTTCCGCCCAGGCCTATCTCGACCTGTTCGTCGAAGCGGCGGCGGCGCATGCGCGCAGCCGAGCCGTGTTGCCCACCCAAGAGGTGCCCGCATGAAGTCGCCGGTGCAGGCGGTGCGGACGGCCTATGCCGCGCTTTCGGAGACGACGCGCGAGCGCTTGCTCGCGATCATCGGCCTCGCCTTCTCGGCGACGATCCTCATCGCGGTGTTCTGGCAGCTCGACGGGATCGATTTCACCGTGCTGACCCGTACACCGCGCGACCCCCTCTTCTGGCTGGTCTTCGTCGCCACCTATGTGCTGGGACCGGTGATGGACTGGATCATCCTGCGTCGCATCTGGGGTCTGGGCCTGGGCGCCTTTCCGGCGTTGTTGCGCAAACAGGCCGCAAACGAAGTGGTGCTCGGCTATTCGGGGGACGCGCAGCTCTATGTCTGGGCGCGGCGGACGCTGGGCCCCGAAGGCCGGCCGTTCGAGACGCTGCGCGACGTGGCAATCACGTCGGCGCTGGCGGGGAACCTCGTCACGCTGGCGATGCTGGTGCTCAACGCTCCGATCGTCCAGGGCCTGGCCAAGGGCACGCTGTTCAATACGCTGCTTATCTCGACCGCGACGATCGTGCTGTCGTCGCTGGCGATCTTCTTCTTCCGCCGCATCGTCTTCGCGCTGCCGCCGCGGCAATTGATGATGACGATCATCGTCCACACCATCCGCATCCTGCTCAGTCTGGTGCTGACGGCGCTGCTCTGGAAGCTGTTGCTGCCCTCGATCTCGATCGCGGCGTTGTTCCTGGTGGGAACGCTGCGGATGATGATGTCGCGGCTGCCCTTCGTGCCCGCCCGAGAAGCGCTGCTCGCGCCGCTGATCGTCGCGCTGCTCGGCGACTCCGCCGGGCTGGCGGGCGCAGTGCTGTTCGTCGCAACGCTGATGCTGGCGGCGCATGTGGTGGTGGGCGGCGTGTCGTCGCTCGCCGACTTCATCACCCGGAGCAAGCCGCGCCTCGCCTGACCGCGCAAAAAGTCGCTGGCGCCGGCGCCCCGCAGCCGTCATCAGCCGCGCCGATACTGGAACGAGGGACGGACGATGGCGAAGACGGCGCTGGTGATCGGCGCGCTGCTGGCGGGAGTATTGCTCGGCTTTGCCGCGCGCTGGCCAGCGGGCGCGTTCCTTGTGCCGTGGATCGACCTGGTCGCGCCGATCGGCGCCTTCTGGATTCGTGCGCTGACCATGACGCTGGTGCCGCTGGTGTTCGCGCTGGTCGTGACCGGCGTGGTCAATGCGGTACGCCACGGCCAGGGCGGGCGCCTGCTCGCGACGAGCTTCGCGGTGTTCCTGCCGATGCTGGTGCTCGCCGCGCTGCTTGCCTGGGGGGCGCTGGAGATCGTGCTGTGGCTGTTTCCGCTCGGGCCGGACCCGCTCGCCGGGATCCTGGCGGCAGGGCCGCCGGCGGTGCCGCATGTGCCGAGCGCTTCGGAGCAGATCCTTGCCATCCTGCCCGAGAACCCGATCGCGGCGGCGGCCAGCGGCGCGATGCTGCCCTTGGTGGTGTTCGCGGTGCTGCTGGGCGTGGCGATCGCGCGCACCGAAGGCAGCGGCCTGGCGGGGGTGATCGACGAACTCGCCAAGGCGATGACGCGGATCGTCGACTGGATCCTGCTCGCCGCACCGGTCGGCATCTTCGTGCTGGCGATGGGGGCGGGCAAGGCGGCGGGGGCGAGCGTTGCCGGGGTACTGGCGCGCGACGTGGCGGCGGAGATCCTGTTCTGCCTCCTCGCGATCGGCATGTGCTACCTGCTCGTCTTCGGCTTGCGGGCGATGCCGCTCGGCCGGTTCGCGCGTGGCATCGTGCCCGCGCAGGCCACCGCAGCGGGTACCTGTTCCTCGATGGCGACCGCGCCGGTCTCGATGGACGTCGCGCTCAACGGGCTGCAACTGCCGCAGGAAGTGGCGGGCACCACGCTGCCGCTCGCCATATCCACCTTCCGGCTGGCCACGACCGGCGTGACGGTGATCGAGGTGTTCCTGGCGGCGCATGCGGCGGGCGTACACGCCTCGCCGGTGCAATGGGTGCTGGCAGGGCTGTCCGCGGTGATCGCGGGCATCGCCACGCCGGGGTTGCCGGGCGCGGCGATCCTCTACGCCTGCGACGCGCCGGGCATGCAGATCCTCGGCGCGCCGCTGGCGATGATCCCGCTCTATATCGCGGTATCGGCGATCCCGGACATGTTCATCACCACCGCCAGCGTCACCGGCCAAGTGACCGCGACGACGCTGGTCGCGCGGCTGGTCAGGCGAGGGCGCTGAGACCGGGCAGAATGCCCTCGGCGATCGTCATGCTGCGCCCGCCGATCCACGCCTTCCCGCCCGCGTCATAGTCGACGAAGATGCGGCCACGCCGATCCAGCCGCGTCCCCTGCGCCGCGACATAGCCGCCGTTCACGCGACCGCTTGCGTGCAGCCACTGCGCCGCCGAGGCGTTGAAGCTGCCGGTCACCGGATCCTCGATGATGCCGCCAAAGGCATCGGTGAACAGGGTGCGGATTTCCCAGGCAACCTCGGTGCCTGCCGGATGCGGGCCGACCAGCCCGATCTCGATCCGGCCATCCCAATGGCGCACCGGTTCAACGGCGAGGACGTCCTCAGCAGAGTCGAGCAGCACGGCGATCCAGCCGGGACCGTTGTCCGCCCAGGCGGCGTCGACGATCGCGCCGGGATCAATCCGCAGTGCGGTCGCGAGCTTGGCGCGGGTCTCCGCATCCACCGGGCCGCTCCGCAGCAGCGGCGGGGCGGCAAAGGCAAGGCGGTCGCCCTCGGGGCGGATCGGGATCAACCCGGCGCCGCACTGCTGGACGATCTGGTCCGCCGCCGCCGGCACGCCGCCCGCCGCCAGCCAGGCATGGCAGGCGCCGAGCGTCGGGTGACCGGCAAAGGGCAGCTCGCGGTCGAGCGTGAAGATGCGCACATGATAGTCGGCGCCCGCCACGCTCGGCGGCAGCAGGAACACCGTCTCGCTCAGGTTGAACCAACGGGTGATCGCCTGCATCGTCGCCGTGTCGAGATCGCTCCCGCCGTGGACCACCGCCAGCGGATTGCCGGTGAACGGGCCGTCATGGAACACGTCGACCAGCGAAAAGGGCGTCGTCATCTGCTGCATCTCCCCCGCCGCGCGTGCGGCACGCGGCGGGGATCGCCGATCGCGGTGCACGTGGCAAGCCTCAGCCGGGCGCTGCCGCCGAGCCCGCGAGCAAGCCGCCATCGACCTGCAGCTCGGCGCCGGTGATATAGGCCGCCTCGTCCGAGGCCAGCAACGCGGCCATAGCGGCCACTTCTTCCGGTAGCCCGAAGCGACGAAGCGGAGTGTCAGCCACCAGCGCCTGCATCCGCGCTTCCCGGTCCGGCCCCTCGCCGAGCATGGGCTCCCACATCGGCGTGAGGATCGCGGCGGGGTGGATGCTGTTGCAGCGGATCTTCCAGCCCTGCTGCGCGCAGTAGAGCGCCACCGTCTTGCTGTGGTTGCGGATTGCGGCTTTGGAGGACGCATAGGCCGCGGCGCCGGGAATCCCGACCATCCCAGAGCGCGACGCGATGTTGATGATCGACCCGGTGCCCGCCTGCTTCATGGCGGCGATTGCGTAGCGGCAGCCGAGAAAAGTGCCGTCGAGATTGACGCGGTGGACCGCGCGCCATTCCTCCAGCGAAGCATGTTCGGGGTCATGGGGCACCATGCCCGCTTCGAAGCCGGTGATGCCGGCATTGTTGACGACCACGTCCGCCGTCGGGACATGGGCTGCCAGCCGCGCCCAATCGGCTTCCTCGCGCACGTCGAGCGGCTCGAACCAGCAGCCCAGGTCCCGCGCGGCCGCGGCACCAGCGGCGCAGTCCAGGTCGGTGAGGATGACGGTGCCGCCTTCTGCCAGGAAGCGCGCCGCGATGGCGCGGCCGATGCCGCGCGCTGCGCCAGTGACGACGCAGGTCTTGTTCTTCAGTCGTTGCATGAAAATCTCGAAGACAGAGTCCAGGTGCGCGGCGGTGCCGCGGGCTGTCGATTGCCGCTTCAGCGGTGACGGTGGACCATGTCGAGAACTCCCGGAAACCCGGCGATCCTAGGCGCAGGGGTGGGGAAGGGCAAGCGGCCGCCGCTCCCGATGGGAAAGCGACGGCCACGCAGTTTGGTCGAAGGGATCAGAAGGTGACGCCGAAGCCGGCGCTGATCGTCTCGCCCTTGTCCTTGCCGGTGAACGCGCCGGCCTTGTTGTTGGTCTTCCAGTGGATCAGGTTCAGCTGGAGGCGGATGATGCTGTCGAGATACCAGTTGGTGCCGATCGTCGCGGCTTCGCCGTTAGTCGCGTTCGGGATGCCCGAATAGTCGATGTTCTCGTAGCGGGCGAGCACTTCGATCGCACCCGGGCCGCCGTTGAACACTGGACGCAGCACGCGCGGCTGGGCGAAGGTGCCGAGGCGCGGATTGTAGGGCGGCAGGTCGCCTGTGACGAAGAAGCCGGTCGACAGGCTCCACGCCTTGCTCTCGAAGTCCGGGCGGCCGGCGTTGAGGCGCGCGACGCGCTTGCCGGCCTCGCCCATCACCCAGAACGGGCCGGCATAGCCGCCCAGCTCCGCGCCATAGCCGGTGGTGCCGGTGCCGCCGACCAGCGCGCCGGTCTGTACGCGCAGATTGCCGTTGAAGCGGCCGCCGATCACCGTGTTGCGGGTCAGCGTGCCCGGCCCGCGCGAGGACAGCGCCTCGTCGAAGCCCCACAGCCCGACATGGACGATCGAACGATCGGTCTTGAACGGATTCCAGTGCGCGCGCGCCAGCACGGTGCGGCTGTCGTTGATCGCCTGGCTGGCGTCGACGCTGTCGCCGCTGATCGTCACCGAGGCGTGGCCGGTCTTCCAGAACAGGCGCGGCATGAGGGCGATGCCGTAGAAGCCGCGCTGCGGGATGATCGAGGTGGCGACGACGTTGCGTTCCAGGAACGGCGGGGCGTCCGAACCGCTCGAACCTTCGAAGCTGCGGTCGTTGAACATGTTGCCGAAGCGGACGTCGTAGGAAACCTTGCCCACGTCGTTCCGCCAGCCGACGAACATCGTGCCGACGTCCGAGGTGTTGTCGGCGAAGTCGTTTTCGAACTGGTAGAAGAAGTGTGGGCCGACCGCACCCTCGATACCGATACGCAGCGCACGGGCGCCGGTGGTGGTGATGTTGCGGGCGTCGTAGTTCGAGCCGAAGGTCGAGCTGACATGGTTGATGATACGGCCGCGCATCTTGAACAGATACTTGCCGTCCGCCGAGCGGAAGATCGGCAGGCCGCCACGCCATTCGGTGGTGACGTTGGAGACGTTGGCGGCGGCGCGCGCCTGGGCGACGCTCTGATCGGCGAGGCCGACCGGGGCGAGCTGCGGCGCGAAGGAATCTGCGACGGTCTCGTCATTGGCGACGTTGGTCCGCTTGGCTTGGGCGGCCTGCGGCACCGATACCGGCGCAGCGGCCTGCGCCACCGGAGCAGCATCCTGGTTGCCTTCGATCCTGTCGAGACGGGCGCGCAGCGCGGCGATTTCTTCGGCCTGGGCCTTGAGCAACCGCACCAGCTCGGCCTGATCGGCCGACGTGCTCTGGGCAAGCGCCGGCGTGGCGAAGAGCAGCGCGGAAAGCGCTGCACCCGCCAGGAATTTCATCTTCATTGTGACAACCCCGTCTGTTGATCTCGCGTCGCCTAAGGCAACCGAATATCAATATAGAATGGCCACCTTCAAATGATCCGGCGATGAAACGAAAGAAGCGGTATTACGTAGAAATGCGTTAGTGGCTCATGCAACCGGACGCGGATATGATCGCACGGTTCGAATATTCGCCACCGGGCGTTTTTCATTGGATGCCGGTGGTTTCATTGCGGCACCTGAGAAATAGAGCGCTTCCTATATCCGCGCTGGTTATCGAGACATGGCGGGGCGGCTAGGGGATTCCCCGAAGCTCCACCGCAAGGGTCAAAGCGGCTTTTCCATCCGCACCAGCGGCACGCATACCCCGTCGATCGGGGCAGACAGGATGGTTTCGATCGGGTGATAGCCGCAGGCCCGGTAGAGCGGCACGCCGGCCATCGTCGCCATCATCTCGGCGCGGGCGAAGCCTGCGCTTCGGGCGGCATCCTCGCACAGGCCAAGCACCCGGCGGCCGACACCGCGGCGGGTAAAGTCCGGATCGGTGTACATCGCCCGGATCTTGGCGGCGTCGCGGGCAGGGTCGAGAGGCTGGGGTTCGCGGGTGACGATGCTTGCGTCGCCGCCATACAGTGTCGCTCGGAAGGACCAGCCGCCGCAGCCTGCGATCTTCGCGGCCTCATCTTCGACGAGGAAATAGGTCTGGTCGGCGATCAGCTGGGTGTCGAGGCCCATCACCTGGTGGCTGGCGGCGACCTGCTCGGGGGTGAGGAACCCGTGCTGGAGCTGCGCGATCGCGCGGGCCATCACCGCTTGCAGCGCTTCCAGGTCGTCCAGCCGGGCGAGGCGGTGGGTGAAGGCGGGCATAGGCGTTCCTCGAGGGGTGGTGCGGCGGGGCTAGCCAGCCGCCGCACCACCCGCAAGGATCAGTGGTTGTCGCGCGGGATGCCGTGGGTCTGGGCGATGCGCTGGAACTGCTCGGCGCCCTCCAGGATGGCGCCGGTGTTCATCTGGCCGACCACGGCACGCTGGATCGCCTGCCACGGCGTCTGCGACGCGGGATAGGCGAAGCCGCCCGCCTCGGCGAGCACGCGGCGGCGCTCGGCGAGGTCGTCGGCGGGGATCAGCACGTCGGCGGTGCCGCGGTTGAGGTCGATCCGCACCCGGTCGCCGGTCTTGAGCAGCGCCAGGCCGCCCATCGCCGCCGCCTCGGGCGAGGCGTTGAGGATCGAGGGCGAGGCCGAGGTGCCCGACTGGCGGCCGTCGCCGATGCACGGCAGCGCATGCACGCCCTCGCGGATCAGATAGGCCGGCGCGCGCATGTTCACGACCTCGGCCGCACCCGGATAGCCGATCGGGCCCGCGCCGCGCATTACCAGCAACGTGTCCGGCGTGATGCCGGTTTCGGGATCGTCGATGCGGTGGTGGTAATCCTCGGGACCGTCGAACACCACAACCGGGCCTTCAAACGCCTCGGGATCGTTCGGGTTGGAGAGGTAGCGGTCGCGGAATTCGGGGCCGATCACGCTCGTCTTCATGATCGCCGCATCGAACAGATTGCCGCGCAGCACGATGAAGCCGGCCTCGTTCACCAGCGGCTCCTCGAAGCGGCGGATGACCTTCTCGTCCTCGATCGTCGCATTGCGGCAATTCTCGCCGATGGTCTTGCCGTTGGCGGTGATCGCATTCTCGTGGATCAGCCCCTGCTGCATCAGCTGGGCGACCACGGCGGGCACGCCACCGGCGCGGTAATAATCCTCGCCCAGATACTCGCCGGCGGGCTGCAGGTTTACCAGCAGCGGCACCTTGTGGCCATGCGTCTGCCAGTCGTCGAGCGCGAGCTCGGCGCCGACATGGCGGGCGATCGCGGCCAGGTGGATCGGCGCGTTGGTCGAGCCGCCGATCGCCGAGTTGACGACGATCGCGTTGAGGAACGCCTCGCGGGTCAGGATGTCGGAGGGCTTGAGGTCCTCCGCCACCATGTCGACGATCCGCTTGCCGGTGCGATAGGCGACTTCCTGACGATCACGGTACGGCGCGGGGATCGCCGCCGAGCCGGGCAGCATCATGCCCAGCGCCTCGGCGAGGCTGTTCATCGTCGTCGCCGTGCCCATCGTGTTGCAATAGCCGGTCGACGGCGCCGAGGAGCTGACCAGGCGGATGAAGCCCTCGTCGTCGATCTCGCCGGCCGCGAGCAGCTCGCGTGCCTTCCACACGATCGTGCCCGAGCCGGTGCGCTCGCCGCGGTGCCAGCCATTGAGCATCGGCCCGACCGACAGCGCGATCGCCGGGATGTTCACCGTCGCCGCCGCCATCAGGCAGGCTGGCGTCGTCTTGTCGCAGCCGGTGGTGAGCACCACGCCGTCGATCGGATAGCCGTAGAGCAATTCGACCAGACCGAGATAGGCGAGGTTGCGATCGAGGCCCGCGGTCGGGCGCTTGCCGGTTTCCTGGATCGGGTGGACCGGGAACTCGATCGCGATGCCGCCCGCCTCGCGAATGCCTTCGCGAATGCGCTCGGCGAGGACGAGGTGGTGGCGGTTGCAGGGGCTCAAGTCCGAGCCCGTCTGGGCGATCCCGATGATCGGCTTGCCCGAGCGCAGTTCCTCCAGGCTCAGCCCGTAGTTGAGATAGCGCTCGAGATAGAGCGCGGTCATATCAACGTTGTCAGGGTTGTCGAACCAGGCGCGGCTGCGCAGCTTAGGCGGAAAGTCGGTCATCGGGAAAGCCTTGCGGGAGGAGAAGGTCAGTTGGTCGTCGAGAAGCGATAGACGATCACGTTGCGATACGTCTGCCCCGGGTTGAGCCGCGCCGAGCCGAGCGCCGGCTGGTTGGGGGTGTCCGGGAACACTTGGGGTTCGAGCGCGAGCGCGTCGCCCTGGCGATAGGCGTGATTGGACTTGCCGATCGCGGTGCCGTCGAGGAAGTTGCCGGTATAGAATTGCACGCCAGGCTGGTTGGAGAGGATTTCCATCACCCGGCCGCTCGACGGATCCTCGACGCGGGCATGGAGCACCGGCTGGGCCGACGCGGTCTTGGCAATCACGAAATTCTCGTCATAGCCTTGGCCGAACACGATCTGCGGATCGCGGCCGTCGCGGATGCGGGCACCGATCACGGTCGGCTTGCGGAAGTCGAAAGGGGTGCCTTCGACGGGGCGCAGCGAGCCGGTGGGGATCAGCGTCTTGTCGACCGGCGTCGTGGTCTCGGCAGGGATCGTCAGGACGTTGTCGTAGATCGAGCGCTGCGAGGCTTCGCCGGCGAGGTTGAAGAAGCTGTGGTTGGTGATGTTGACGATGGTCGGCTTGGTCGTGGTCGCGGTGTACTCGACCGACAGCTCGTTCTTCTCGTTCAGCGCATAGGTGGCGGTGACGGTGAGCTGGCCGGGATAGCCTTCCTCGCCGTCCGCCGCGACATAGCGCAGGGTGACGCTGGCGCTCTCGCCGCTCGCCACCTTCTCGACCGTCCAAAGGCGCTTGTCGAAACCCTTCAGGCCGCCGTGCAGCGCGTTGGGGCCGTTGTTCTTGGCGAGGGTGTAGGTCTTGCCGTCGATGCTGAAGGTGCCGCCCTTGATGCGGTTGGCATAGCGGCCGACGGTGGCGCCGAAATAGTTCGGGGCGACCAGATAGCCCTTCATGTCGGTATAGCCGAGCGTCACGTCCTCGGATTTGCCGTTCCGGTCCGGCGCGGACAGCGACTGGAGGATCGCGCCGTAGCTGAGGATGGTGGCGCGCATGCCATGGCCGTTGGTGAGCGTGATCGCTTCCACCTTCTGCCCGTCGGCGGTGGTGCCGAAGGCGGCGCGGGTCGCTTCGCCGGCCTGTGCGGACAGCGGAATCATCGCGGTGGCGAGCAGCGCGCCCTTGATAAGATAATTCATGCAATGCCTCTCCCTATCGGTTATCGCTGCTGCAAGCGGCGACGCGGCCGTTGACGCTGGACCTCGGGTTGAATACTCCGACTAGAAAGCGAAGAGCAACCCCGCCGCGTCTCCCCGTGGCAAAAAACGAGAGGATCATACCAGCATGGCGGTCATGCCGACGTCTAAGGCTGCTCCGGCGGGGGCCGGGCAAGCCTCTCCCCCAACGCAATATGGACGCGCGCTGGCCCTGCTCGCCACGCTGTTCTTCATGTGGGGCTTCATCACGGTGATCAACGGCACGCTGCTGCCGCATCTGCGCAGCGTGTTCGAGCTCAGCTATTTCCAGGCGGCGCTGATCGAGAGCGTATGGTTCATCGCCTATTTCTTCGCCTCGATCCCCTCGGCCAAGCTGATCGAGCGGATCGGCTACCAGAAATCGCTGGTCGTCGGACTGCTGATCATGGCGGCGGGCGCGCTGGGGATGACGCTGGCGGCGAGCCTGCCCTCCTATGGCGTGACGCTGTTCATGCTGTTCGTGATCGCCAGCGGCATCACGCTGCTGCAGGTCGCGGCCAACCCCTATGTCGCGGTGATCGGTCCGTCCGAGACCGCGTCGTCGCGGCTCAACCTGGTGCAGGCGATGAACTCGGCCGGCACGATGCTGGCGCCGCTGTTCGGCGCCTATCTGATCCTCGGTCGCTCCAAGGGCGGCACGGCGCAGGCGGGTGCGGCGGCGCTCACCCAGGCCGAGCGCCTGGCCGACGCGCACGCCGTGATCCTGCCCTATGTGCTGGTCGCGGTGGTGCTGCTGGTGCTGGCGATCGTGATCGCGCGCTTCCCGCTGCCGGCGATGGGATCGGCGACCAGCCGCGTCGCCAAGGAAGACCGCAAGCATCATAGCCTGTGGAACCACCGGAACCTGGTGTTCGGCATCGGCGCGATCTTCATCTACCTGATCGCCGAGATCGGCGTCGGCAATCTGTTCGTGAACTTCGTCAGCCGCCCCGAGATCGGCAACATGACGACCGAGCAGGCGGGGCGCTACCTTACCCTCCTCTGGGGCGGGATGATGGTCGGCCGCTTCGTCGGGTCGGCGATCATGCAGAAGGTGGATGCGGGTATCGTGCTCGCGGCCTTCTCGATCGCGGCCTTCATCGTGATGGTGGTCACCGTGTTCACCCAGGGCGAAGTGGCCATGTGGTCGCTGATCCTGGTGGGCTTGTTCCACTCGATCATGTTCCCGACGATCTTCACCCTCGGCATCAAGGGCCTCGGCCCGCTGACCGAGGAAGGCTCTGGCCTGCTGATCATGGCGATCGCCGGCGGTGCGCTGGTGGCGGTGCAGGGCTGGCTGGCCGACACCTATGGCCTGCAGCACTCGTTCCTCCTGACCGCGATCTGCGAGCTGTACATCCTGTTCTACGCGCTGTGGGGCAGCAAGCCGACCAACGCGATCGCGGATTGATCGGAATGTGCGTTTCCTCCCGCGCGCAAGCGGGGGAGGGGGACCGCCGCCGCAGGCGGTGGTGGAGGGGGCGTCGCCGCGGGTGGCGCCCTCTTTGTATGTACGGGACGGCCCCCTCCACCATGCCGCTGGCGCGGCGCGGTCCCCCTCCCCCGGACTGCTCCGAGGGAGGAAACGCTGGCGGGTGACGCTCGCCCTGCCATCACCGTCACGCCGGTGCCGCACCGCGAAAGTTCCGAAAGTTCCGGGAAAGCGACACAACGCCCGTTCTCCGTCCCGATTCGCGACCGACCGCCGAAGAACAAAGCATAAACAAGGTGTGTAGGAAAGGAGCTTCCGCTGCGGCGTTGTCCGCCGGCCGCCCGGATCGGCAGCAGTTCCTCACATCGAAAGGCGCGTGTCTTCCAGCGCGAGATCCACCAGCGTGCGCATCGCCGCCGCCGCCGCGTCGGGATCCCCGGCCGCGATCGCGTCGAACACCTTGATGTGATCGGGCACCGGGTCGCGGGGCAGGGCGCGGGCGCGCTGCTTGTACTTGGTCGTCCAACTCACCGCCGCGCCGATGCTGGCGCTCAGCGCGACCAGCGCATTGTTGTGCGTCGCTTCCAGCAGCGCATCGTGGAAGTCGCGGTCCGCCGCGCGGCCGGCATCGGTCGCCAGCGTGTGGCGGCGCATCTGGGTGAGCGCGTCGCGCATCGCCTTGACGTCGTCGCGGTCCCGCCGCTCGGCGGCGAGGCGGGCGGCGGCGGGTTCGACCACCGCGCGCAGCTCGAACAGGTCGCGGACGAAATCGGTGTCGGGCTCGCCTGAAAAGGCCCAGGCGAGCACCTGCGGATCGAGCATGTTCCATCGGGCGCGGGGCAGCACGCGGGTGCCGGCCTTGGGGCGGCTCTCGACCAGCCCCTTGGCGGTAAGCACCTGCACCGCCTCACGATAGGCGCTGCGCGACACGTCCAGCGCCTCGGCATTGGCGACTTCGCCGGTCAGCTTCTCGCCGGGCGCGATCGCGCCGGAGACGATCTGGGTGCCGAGATAATGCGCGATCGCCCCGCGCAGGCGGCGGCCCGAGCCCTTGGGCGTCCGGGTGATCGGCTGCACGCCTGCCTCGTCCACGCCGTCCGCCTGATCGTCCACTGCCATCCGCTCGCTCTCCTGCATGGTGCATCGTGTAGCGCGAAGCTGTGCCCTCCCGCAAACGATGCGCGATTGCCAAGCGGGACACCAGCGAATAAGTCGGACTAAACCGAGACAAGGAGTGGTTCGATGGCGTTGCGGCTGATGCAGTATCGAGGGGCGGACGGGCAGCGGCGGGTGATTGCCGCTGACGAGAGCGGCGCGCACTTCGTCCGCGGCTTCGCCGATATCCGCGGCCTGGCGCTGCACGCGATCGAAGCGGGCCAGTCGCTCGCCGAGGCGGTGGCGGCGGCCGGCAGCGACGGCGACGCCGATCCGGCGGCGGCGCTGGCGGCGGGCCAGCTGCTCGCGCCGATCGACCATCCCGATGCCGCGCATCTGGTGCTGACCGGCACTGGCCTCACCCATCTCGGCTCGGCCGAGGGCCGCGACAAGATGCACCGCGACGCCGCGGCCGCCGAGCACAAGACCGACTCGATGCGGATGTTCCTCGAAGGCGTCGAGGGCGGCAAGCCCGGCGGGGGCGCGATCGGGCAGCAGCCCGAATGGTTCTACAAGGGCAATGGCCACCATCTGGTCGGCCCCGGAGAGACGCTGGCGATGCCCGGCTTCGCCCAGGACGGCGGCGAGGAGCCCGAGCTGGCCGGCATCTATCTGATCGGCCCCGACGGCACGCCGTTCCGCCTCGGCCTGTGCCTCGCCAACGAGTTCAGCGACCATGTGACCGAGCGGCACAATTATCTGTGGCTGGCGCATTCCAAGCTGCGCCAGGCAGCCCTCGGCCCCGAGCTGCTGGTCGGCGAAGCGCCGAGCGACGTGCGCGGCACCAGCCGGATCGTGCGCGACGGCGCGACGCTGTGGGAAAAACCGTTCCTCTCGGGCGAGACGAACATGTCGCACAGCCTCGCCAATCTCGAGCATCACCATTTCAAATACGGGCTGTTCCGCCAGCCGGGCGATGTGCACGTCCACTTCTTCGGCACCGCGACGCTGTCGTTCAGCGACGGGGTGAAGACGCAGGTGGGGGATACGTTCGAGATCGAGGCGGCGCCGTTCACGCTGCCGCTGCGCAATCCGCTGGCGCAGGTTGAGGATGTGGGGCTGGCGGCGGTGAAGACGCTGTAATTCAGATTCTCCCCGGCACGGGGAGGGGGACCATGCGCAGCATGGTGGAGGGGGATCGCAGCGAGCGAGTCCGTTGGGGAAGCGCCCCTCCACCACCGCCTTCGGTGGCGGTCCCCCTCCCCGTGCCGGGGAGGATCTATTCAGCCCCCGATTTCGACGACCGCGACCGACTTTGCCGGCAGTTCCAGCATCACCGCGCCCTTGACCACGCTGCCGCGGATCGGCTTCGGCACCACCGCATTCGGTGCCTCGAAGCTGTTGACCGCATCCACCTTCGCCGCGGTCAGCACCTCGCCCGTGGCGGTCTTCGCCGTAACCCCCCCGAACTTCACCGCCACCCGCGCCGGCTTGCCGGCATCGAGGTTGGTCACCGCCAGCCACAATTTGCCGTCCTTGCCCCGCGCCGCGATCGCGTCGACGCGCGGCATGGTCACGCCGCCCTGGGTGTAGGTCCCCGCGTCGAACGACACCGGCACTGCCTGCGCGTCCTGGAAGGGCACGTACATGCGGAACACGTGATAGGTCGGCGTGAGGACCATCTTGTCCTTGTCGGTGAGGATCATCGCCTGGAGCACGTTGATCATCTGCGCGATGTTGGTCATCCGCACCCGGTCGGCATGTCGGGCGAAGATGTTGAAGTGCAGCGCGGCGATGATCGCGTCGCGCAGCGAGTTCTGCTGATAGAGGAAGCCGGGGTTGCTGCCCGGTAGCGGCGCCAGCCACACGCCCCATTCGTCGACGACCAGCGGCACCTTCTTGTCGGGATCGTACTTGTCCATGATCGCCGCATGCTTGGCGATCATCCCGTCCATCGCCAGCGCGGCCTTGACCAGCTTGGCATAGCCGGTCTCGTTGAAGCCCACACTCGGATAGGAGGGCGGCCAGCCGCCGGTGGTATAGGCGTGCATCGACAGGCCCTCGATGTTCCACGCCCAGTCATGCCCCTTCCACGCCGCCATCACCGCTTCGGTGTACGTCGTGTCATTGTCGTTGGGCCCCACCGCGATGCGCTGCATCGGTTCCCTGCCCTTTTCGCCTTGGACCGGATCGAGATTGTGGGTGAAGCGGGCGAAGCGCTTCATCAGGTCGATATAGGCGTCGGGCCGCATCGATCCGCCGCAGCCCCAGCTCTCGTTGCCGAGGCCCAGCCACTTGACCTTGTAGGGCGCGACATGCCCGTTGGCGACGCGCTCCTTGCCGGCGGTGGTGGCGGGATCGGCGGTCATATAGGCGAGCCAGTCGGCCGCCTCCTGGATCGTGCCCGAGCCGACGTTGACCGAGACATAGGCCTCGGCGCCGACCTGGTCGGCAAAGTCCATGAACTCGTCGGTGCCGAAGCTGTTGGGCTCGCCCGATCCGCCCCAATTGGTGTTGACGCTGCTGCGACGCTTGTCCTGCGGGCCGATGCCGTCGCGCCAGTGATATTCGTCGGCGAAGCAGCCCCCCGGCCAGCGCACCACCGGCACCTTGATGGCGCGCAGCGCCGCGACCACGTCCTTGCGGATGCCGCGCGTGTTGGGAATGGCTGAATCCTTACCCACCCAGATGCCGCCATAGATGCCGCTGCCGAGATGCTCGGCGAACTGGCCGAAGATGTGGCGGTCGATCACCGGCCCCGGCTTGGCCGCGGCGTCGACGGTGACGGTCACGTCCTGCGCAAGGACGGGGGCGGGCGCGAGCAGCAGCGCCGCGCCGCAAAGCAGTGACTTCCGAAGCATGGATCCTCCCTGATTTTTTCTCAGAGCAAGCATGCCACGGATTCTACTCCGACTAAAGAGCCGACGTTCAGAGCGGCGGGAGTGCCGGCGGCAAGGTCCAGCGGGCGACGATCACCACCGCTGCCACGGCCGCGACGCCGAACACCGCGATCAGCACGCGCTGCGGCGGCGGCCGGGTACCGCTGGCGGCGAGCAGCGCCAGACCGGCGGCGAGCATGCCCCAGACATGGTAACGATAGTCCGAGGCGACACCGACCAAGCCGAACGCCAGCTCGGTGAGGATGGCCGAGAGCGCCAGCGTCACCGCGACGCCGCCCGCGCCGTCGCGCGCGGGCCAACTGCAGAACAGCACGCCGATCGCCACCGCGAACCACAGGATTGGCGCACCCGCCGCGCTGCTCGCCAGCGTGTACCCCAGCTTCTGAAAGCTGGTGATGCGCTTGTCGGGCGAGGCGAGGCCGAGCGTATTAGGCTCCGAGCGCGCCAGCGGCCCGGTACCCGGCATGGTGGCCGGCATCCACAGCCGCATCTCGCTGTTCCAATGCGCGATGCGGTGCTGGGCATAGGCCAGCGGATGGGTGGCGATGGCCTCGATCCAGGCGCTGCGCAGCCTGCTGCCCGGCAAGGCGCGCTGGAGCGTGTCGACGATATAGCCGCACGCTTTCTCGTCGCCGATCGGATCCCACAGGATGGGCGTGAGGCAGCCTCTCGCTTCGGCGCGGCGCCACAGCCTGCCGGGCACCTGCGGCACCGCCTGCGGGCCGGCATGGCGGGCGATGCCGGCGAGGTCGAACAGCGGCAGCGAGCGCTCGACACCGCTGGGCGCAGCGTGCAGCAGGCGCTGGTTGATCGGGGTGAGCACGGCGATCACGGCGCCGATGCCGGCAATGACCAGCACCAGCTGGAAGCGCGGCCGGTCCCACCGCCAGCCGCCGAGCAGTCCCAAGGCCAGCGGCACGGTGGCAAAGGCGGCGTTGAAGCGCACCAGCGTGGCATAGCCGAGCAGCCCCAGCACCAGCGCCGCCGCCCAGAGCGGCAGTCGCCGGTCGTCGAGCCGCCACCAGCTTGCCAGCCCGACCGCGGCAAGGATCGCGCCCGCCATCTGGCTGTCCTTGAGCACCGCGATCTGCCAGCCGAGCAGCGGCGGCCAGATGCCGAGCAGCAGCGCGATCAACGCGGCGATCGCCTGCCCCCGCCGCGCGAGCGCACCGGCGAAGAGTGCCAGCCCGCTCCAGTAGAGCAGTATCTGCAGCACGAACATCGGCGGCTGGCCGTGCCAGCCCAGGCCATGGAACAGCGCCCAAAGCCGCGCCATCGCGGGTGGATGCCAGTCGTCATACTGGCCGCGCAACACTTGCTGATATTGGACGACGCTGTCGTAGCTGGCGACGCCCGGCCAGAAAAAGGCGAGCGTGACGCCCGCAAGCAGTACCGCGACGATCAGCGCGGAAAACGCCTTGCGGCGGGTGCCCACGGGTCTGCGTTGTAGCGCCCGCCCACCCCGGCCGAGCGGCGATCCGCCAAAGCCCTGGGAACGCGAGCGGTACGTGGTCATCAAGCAGCTTTCCTGGCGGACAAGGGCGGGTGCCGCGGGACTCTAGGAGCGATCGCGGCGTGGCGCCAGCGTGCCCCTCGCGCGGGGAGGGCGGTTCGTCCGCGAGATCCGCGGCCCTCATCGCCGGGCGTACCGCGGGTACGCGGCCGGAAACGGGTCCGGCCCAGGTTTCCCTGAGCCGGACGACGTTTCCATTTGCACGGCGCCGAGGCGCCGCCGCCGGATCAGATGTGCAGCGCGCGGCCGTAGGCGCCGAGCACCGATTCGTGCATCGCCTCGCTGATCGTCGGGTGCGGGAACACCGTTTCCATCAGCTCGGCCTCGGTCAGCTCGCCGGTCTTGCCGATCGTGTAGCCCTGGATCATCTCGGTCACTTCCGCGCCGATCATGTGCGCGCCGAGCAGCTCGCCGGTCTTGGCGTCGAACACCGTCTTCACGAAGCCTTCGGCCTCGCCCAGCGCGATCGCCTTGCCGTTGCCGATGAACGGGAAGGTGCCGACCTTGACCTCGTAGCCCGCTTCCTTGGCCTTGGCTTCGGTGAGGCCGACGCTGGCGATCTGCGGATGGCAATAGGTGCAGCCCGGGATGTTGCGGACGTCCATCGCGTGCGGGTGGCCGCCGTTGATCGCCTCGACCGCAATCACGCCCTCATGGCTGGCCTTGTGCGCGAGCCAGGGCGGCGCGGTGACGTCGCCGATCGCCCACAGGCCGTCGACATTGGTTCGGCACGCCGCGTCGGTGACGATATGGCCGCGCTCGGTCTTCACGCCCAGCGTCTCGAGACCGATATTCTCGGTGTTCGGCACGATGCCGATCGCGACGATGACGTGGCTGAATTCCTCGACGGTGACCTTGCCGTCCTTGCCCTTGATCGATGCCTTGACGCCGGTCGCCGTCACGTCGAGCTTGTCGACGCCGGTCTGGGTGAGGATGGTCATCCCCTGCTTCTTGAACGCCTTCTCCAGATGCGCGGAGATGTCCTTGTCTTCCACCGGCACGATCCGGTCGAGCATCTCGACGATGGTCACGTTCGCGCCCATGTCGTTGTAGAAGCTGGCGAACTCCACGCCGATCGCGCCCGAGCCGATGACCAGCAGCTTGGTCGGCATCTCGGTGGGCGTCATCGCGGTGCGATAGGTCCAGATGCGCTTGCCGTCGGCTTTGGCGAAGGGCAGGTCGCGGGCGCGGGCGCCGGTCGCGACGATGATGTTCTTCGCTTCGAGGTCGGTCTTCTTGCCGTCCGCGGCGGTGACGGTCAGCTTGCCCTTCGCGGTCAGCACGCCGGTGCCCATGTGCACCGCAATCTTGTTCTTTTTCATCAGGTGCGTGACGCCCTGATTGAGCTGCTTGGCGACGCCGCGCGAGCGCTTCACCACCGCGTCGAGGTCGGCGCTGATCTGGTTGGCGATCAGGCCGTAATCCTTGGCGTGCTGCATATAGTGGAAGATTTCCGCCGAGCGCAGCAGCGCCTTGGTGGGGATGCAGCCCCAGTTGAGGCAGATGCCGCCGAGCAGCTCGCGCTCGACAATGGCGGTCTTCAGGCCCAGCTGGGCCGCCCGGATCGCCGCGACATAGCCGCCGGGGCCCGAGCCGAGAACGATGAGGTCGTAGGATTCAGCCATGGAGGGTTCCATCTTGAACTCCCTCCCCCCTCGTGGGGGAGGGTAGGGGAGAGGGGGAGCGGGCGGCGGGGCTCGACGCCCCGGTGCCCGCTTCTAGCGATGCGAGAATGGCGGTGGCGACCGCCTCGGGATTTCCAAGAATGTCGTTGTTGTAGAAGCGCAAGATGGTGAAGCCTTGCGCTTTTATCCATGCGTCGCGGGTGGCGTCGTACGCGCTGCCGATATGCTGGGACCCATCCGCCTCGACGACGAGGCGCGCTTCGAGGCACACGAAATCGACGATGTAGCGACCCAGCTTCTGCTGGCGCTTCCATTTCCAGCCGCCCAGCCGCTTCGCGCGGAGAAGGGACCAGAGGCGGCGTTCGGCTTCGGTCGGGTTCTTGCGCATTTCGCGCGCTCTGGCGAGCGCGCGCCCTCTCCCTCCCACCGCTGCGCGGCGGGCTCCTCCCTCCCCCGCGAGGGGGGAGGGGTTAGAAGAAGGACTGCCGATTGATACACTGCGCTCCCTCCCCCCTTGCGGGGGAGGGCCGGGGAGAGGGGGCAGCGAAGGGACGGGCTCGATGCCCGTTCCATCGCTATCCGTTCCCATCATCACGCGATCTGTTCCACCGGCCGCGGGCGCTTCTCGGCGTCGACCGCGACGAACACGAACTGCGCCTGGGTGACGAGGCAGCTTTCCTCGACGTGCCGGCCGCGGCGCCAGGCCTGGACCTCGATGGTCATCGAGGTGCGGCCGACCTTGACCAGCTCGGCATAGACCGAGACCTCGTCGCCCACCGCGACGGGGGAGTGGAACTTCATCCCTTCCACCGCCACCGTGACCGCGCGGCCGCGCGAGTAGCGCGAGGCGAACAGCCCCGCCGCCATGTCCATCTGGCTCATCAGCCAGCCGCCGAAGATGTCGCCATACGGATTGGTATCCGCCGGCATCGTCGTCACCCGGATCGCCGGCTGGCGATCGGGCGGGCCGCCCTGTTGATCAATCATCCTGTCGACCCTTGTTGCTGTGGCGGCGGAGGGTTTCGCGATCCTGGGCAAAGGCCCGCCGCAGCGGACCGATGCCCATCGCCACCACCGCCACCATCGCGACATAGGCGACCAGCCAGATGTCGTGGGTGGCGCGGCGGTACGACCAGGCGGCGAGCGACGCGATCACCACCGCCGCGATCAGCCCGACCACGATATGGATCACTTCGATCAGGACGCGCACCGCCCGGCTCCGATCAGGCGATCATGCCCATCGGGGCTTCGACGAGTTCCTTGAAGACCTTCATCATCTCGGCCCCGTCGGCACCGTCGATGGCGCGATGGTCGAAGCTGCCCGTGGCGCTCATCACCGTCGCCACGCCGAGCGCGTCGTCGATGATGTACGGGCGCTTCTCGCCCGCGCCGATCGCCATGATCATGCCCTGCGGCGGGTTGATCACCGCTTCGAACTGCTTGATGCCGTACATGCCCATGTTGGACAGGCTGGCGGTGCCGCCCTGATATTCCTGCGGCTGCAGCTTGCCCTCGCGAGCGCGCGCGGCGAGGTCCTTCATCTCGGTCGCGATCGCCGAGACGCTCTTGTTTGCCGCATCCTTGACGATCGGGGTGATCAGGCCGGTCGGGGTCGACACCGCGACCGACACGTCGGCGCGGCTGTACTTGATCAGCTTGTCGCCGGTGAAGGTGACGTTGCACTTGGGGGTGCGCGCCAGCGCGACGCCCAGCGCCTTGATCAGCAGATCGTTGACCGACAGCTTCACGCCGCGCGCTTCGAGCGCCTTGTTCAGCTCGCCACGCAGCTTGAGCAGCGCGTCGAGGCGGATGTCGACCGTAAGGTAGATGTGCGGGACGGTCTGCTTCGACTCGGTGAGGCGGCGCGCGATCGTCTTGCGGATGTTCGAGAGCTTCTCTTCCTCGTGCGGGATCGAATCGTCGAACCAGACCGCCTTGGTCTCGGCGGGCGCGGCGGCCGGAGCAGCCGTCGGGGCCGGGGCAGCAGCGGCAGCGGCGGGTGCGGCAGCCGGGGCGGCGCCGGGCTTGGCACCCTCGACGTCGGCCTTGACGATGCGGCCGTTGGGACCCGAGCCGCTCACGCCGGTGAGGTCGACGCCCTTGTCGGCGGCGATGCGGCGGGCGAGCGGGCTCGCCTTGACGCGCGAACCCGATGCGGCGGCGGGCTGTGCCGCGGGGGCAGGCGCCGGAGTCGGGGTGGGAGCGGGTGCGCTGGCGGCAGGCGCCGGCGCGGGCGCAGGGGTCGGGCTCGGCGCGGGGGCGGCGGTGGCGGACGATGCGTCCTCGCCTTCGCCGGCCATCACCGCGATCACGGTGCCGACCTTTACGTTATCGGTCCCTTCGGCGATCATGATCTTCCCGATCACGCCTTCGTCGACCGCTTCGAATTCCATCGTCGCCTTGTCGGTCTCGATCTCGGCAAGCAGGTCACCGGATTTCACCGTGTCGCCTTCCTTGACGAGCCACTTGGCAAGCGTGCCCTCCTCCATGGTGGGAGAAAGTGCCGGCATCTTGATTTCGATTCCCATGAAGGTTCCCGTCGTTGGTCCTGGGGGTGGCTGGCCCCTCCTTTGCCGCCGCAGTCCCTAGGGTCAAGCCCCGCTCTTGCGCTGCGGCCCGCGCCGGTCCACGTAACGCAGGACTGCAAGGAAGGCCCCCATGCGCACCTATCTGGTGGTGATCGATGATTCGCCCGAGGCCGAAATCGCGCTGCGCTTTGCCGCCAGGCGTGCCAGCAAGACCGACGGAAATGTCGAAATCCTCGCGCTGATCCCGCCCGCCGAGTTCGTCCAATGGGGCGGCGTGATGGCGACGATCGAGGAAGAAGCGCGCGAACGCGCCGAGGCGCTGGTGATGCGCGCGGCAGGCACGCTGTTCAGCGAATCCGGGCTCACGCCTTCGATCACGGTCCGTGAGGGCGATGGGCCGAAGGTGGTGCGCGAGATGCTGGCGGCCAATGGCGACATCGCCGCGCTGGTGCTGGGCGCCGCGCCGAGCGGGCCGCCGGGCAAGCTGGTCGCGCACTTCACCGGCGCGGATGCGGGCAAGCTCACCGTGCCGGTGATGATCATCCCCGGCTCGCTCGACATGGATGCGATCGACCGGCTGAGCTGAGTCGATTGACCGGCGCGGCCGGGCACGTCAGCATAAGCCCATGCGCATCCTCGCTCTTTTGCCGCTCGCCCTGCTCGCTACCCCCGCCTTCGCGCAGGATCGCCCCGATCCGCAACGCCTGAAGGCCACGGTGGAGAAGCTGGTCAGCTTCGGCACCCGCCACACGCTTTCCGATCCCGACAACCCGACGCGCGGCATCGGCGCGGCGCGGCGCTGGTTCGGCGGCGAACTCACGAAGATCGGCGCGGCCTGTGGCGGCTGCATCGAGACGAGCGAGGTCGCGCGCGAGTTCAAGGGGCCGCGTGCCCCCAATGGCGTGCGGATCGTCGACGTGCTCGGCATCCAGCGCGGGAGCGAGCCGAACCGCGTGGTGATCGTGATGGGCCATATCGACAGCCGCGTCACCGACGTGATGAACGTCACCGCCGATGCCCCCGGCGCCAATGACGATGCCTCGGGCGTCGCGCTGGTGCTGGAGTCGGCGCGGCTGCTCTCGAAGCACAAGTTCAAGGCGACGATCGTCTATGCCGCGCTCTCGGGCGAGGAGCAGGGACTGTACGGCGGCCAGCTGCTGGCGGAAACGGCCAAGGAGCGCGGCTGGACGGTCTCGGCGGTGCTCAACAACGACATCGTCGGCAACACGATCGGCCAGGACGGCCGCCGCGTGGCGGACCGCGTCCGCGTCTTCTCCGAAGGCGCGCGCGACTCCGAGACCGTCGCGGAGGGCAAGGCGCGCCGCGCCGATGGCGGCGAGGATGACGGTCCCAGCCGCGCGCTCGCCAAGGCGATCCGCGGGGTCGCAGCGGAGGATCGGGCGGGCCTCAAGGTGCTGATGGTGCGCCGCCCGGATCGCTTCGGGCGCGGGGGCGATCATTCGCCCTTCCTGACGCTCGGCTATCCGGCGATCCGTTTCTCGGTCGGCGTCGAGAATTACGACGCGCAGCACCAGGACCTGCGCTCGGAAGGCGGCAAGGCCTATGGCGACACGATCGACCGGATGGACTTTCCCTATCTCGCCAAGGTCACCGCGCTGAACGTCGCGACGCTGCGCCGCCTGGCCAGCGCGCCCGCCGCGCCCGAGCCGGTGATCCTCAGCGGCGCACTCGCCACCGACACGACGGTGAAGTGGCCGGCGGTCGCGGGGGCGGCGAAGTACCGCGTCTATTGGCGCCCTGCCGATAGCGATGCCTGGACCAGCCATGTCGATGTCGCGGGCGACAAGACCGAGACGATGCTCAAGTCCATCATTGTCGACGACAGCTTCGTCGGTGTCGCGGCCGTCGCAGCCGACGGGGCGGAGAGCCTGGTCAGCTTCGGCGCGCGACCGGTGCGCGAACGTTGAACCTCCGCGCGCAAGGGTTCATAGGGGGCGCCAGCGGGGGTTCATTTGTACAAGAGTCGAGTTTGAGTATGGCAACCCATCCCGCATCCGACGATCCCGCCACGCTGCTCGTCGTCGATGACGACCGCGACATCCGCCTTCTCCTCGCCAACAGCCTCGGCGCGCGCGGCTACCGCGTCGAGACCGCGTCGAGCGCGCGCGACATGGACGTGATCCTCGAGAAGATGCCGGTCGATGTCGTGATCCTCGACGTGATGATGCCGGGCGAGGACGGGCTTTCCGCCTGCCGCCGCATCGCCACCGCCGACGGCCCCGACGTGATCCTGCTGAGCGCGCTGGGCGAGGAGCAGGACCGGATCCTGGGCCTTGAGGTCGGCGCCGGCCATTATCTGCCCAAGCCGTGCAGTCCGCGCGAGATCCTCGCGACGGTGCGCGCGGCGCTGCGCAAGCGCGGCACCACCGCGGCGCCGCCGGCGGGCGATGTCTACACCTTCGAGGGTTGGCGGATCGACCTGGGCAGCCACGAGCTGTTCGATCCGGACGGCGTGCTGGTCGGCCTCACCGATGGCGAGTTCGCGGTGCTGCGCGTATTCATCGAGCGCCCGCGCCGGGTGCTGACCCGCGAGGCGCTGCTCGCCGCGGCGCGCGGCCCGGATTCGGACGCCTATGATCGTGCAATCGACGTGCAGGTCAGCCGGTTGCGCCGCAAGCTGCGCTCAGGCGCTGATGAAATCCTCCGCACCGTGCGCAACGAAGGCTATCTATTCGTCCCCCGCGTAACGCGCGCATGAGCAAGAAGACGGCGGCTTCCCGTTCGCCGCTGTTCCTGCGCATCTTCGTGCGGATGCTGGCGTGCGTCGCGGTCGTGCAGCTGCTCAATCTGGGTCTGCTGTTCGCGATCCAGACGCCCAATCCCAAGCTCCACACCGTTGGTCAGATCGTGCAGGCGATGCACAACCCACCGTCGGCACCGGACGGATTTGAGGTGCTTCACGTCGACGCGGTCGAGCGCCAGCCCTGGAACCCGCGCGCGGAACGCACCGAAGTCGCTTTGGCGACTGCGCTCCGCGTCCCGCGCGATCAGGTGATCCTGCGCTTCCCCGTTGGCTTCCTGCAGCGTCCGCAGGTCTATAATCGTGCCGGCTTGCCGCCAGCGCCAGCGCCGGCCAGCGCCGCCGCAGCGCAGGACGTTGTGGTCACCGGCGGGTTCGAAGCCTCGCTCAAACAGGCCGATGGCAGCTGGCGGACGGTGACGCCGGGCGAGGGGCTGGAGCCCTGGCGGCTGTTCGTCATCGCCTGGCTGGTGCTCTCGGCGCTGGCAGCGGCGTTGTTCGCCTGGGCGATGGCGCAGCGCTTCGCCCGGCCGATCGGCGCTTTTGCCCGCGCCGCGGAGCGGCTGGGCCGCGATCCGCGCGCGCCGCCGATCGAGCTCGACGGCCCGGCCGAGATTGCCGAGGCGGCGCGCGCCTTCAACGACATGCAGGCGCGGCTCAACCGCTATGTCGACGATCGTGCCACCATGATTGCGGCGGTGGCGCACGATCTGCGCACCCCGCTGATGCGGCTGGGGCTGCGCGTCGAGGATGCCGATCCGGGCATCCGCGCTGCGTGCGAAGGCGATATCCGCGAGATGCAGGCGATGATCTCGGCGGTGATGGCCTATGTCCGCGACAGCAGCCGCATCGGCGTGCGCCGCCCGCTCGACCTGCGCTCGCTGGCCGAGACGGTGGTCGACGACGCGGCGGATCGCGGCGCCGATGTCAGCCTGGGACTGGGCGATCCGGTGGTGATCGAGGCCGATCCGGTCGCGCTCAAGGCGATGCTGGCCAATCTGGTCGGCAACGCGGTCAAATATGCCGGGGGCGCCGAGCTGCTGCTGTCCACCCGCGACCAGGAAGCGGTGATCACGGTGCGCGATCGCGGGCCGGGCATCCCGGACGAGGACATGGAGCGGGTGTTCGATCCCTTCTTCCGCGGCGAACGCTCGCGCAACCGCGACACCGGTGGGATGGGGCTGGGCCTCGCCAGCGCCCGGGCGACGGCGCGCGCGCATGGCGGCGACATCACGCTGCACCGGCGCAGCGGCGGCGGGCTGTGCGCCACCGTCACGCTTCCGCTTTGATTTCAGCCGCTTCCATCTACGACTCCGAGATGCTGGCCCGCCCCTCCCATTGTTGATACCGCTGTCGGCCATGCGGCAAGCGATGCCGCCGGGGACGAGGAGGAGGATCATGGAAACGCGACGCGACGTGCTCGGCGGGATCGGCGCCGGGGTCTTGGCCAGTGCGCTCGGCGGATCGGCGGCGGCAGCGCCCAAGCGCAAGCTCGGCTATGCGATCGTCGGGCTGGGCTATTACGCCACCAAGCAGATCATGCCCAACCTCAAGGACTGCGAGTTCGCCGAGCTCAAGGCGCTGGTGAGCGGCACCCCCGCCAAGCTGGAGAAATACGGCGCCGAATACGGCATCCCCAAGACCCACCAGTACAGCTATGAGACCTACGACCGGATCCGCGACAATCCGGACATCGACATCGTCTATGTCGTGCTGCCGAACAGCATGCACGCCGAATACACGATCCGCGCGCACCAGGCCGGCAAGCATGTGATGTGCGAGAAGCCGATGGCGGTGTCGGTCGCCGAATGCCAGGCGATGATCGCCGCCGCCAAGAAGGCCGGCAAGAAGCTGATGATCGGCTATCGCTGCCATTTCGAGCCGTACAATCTCAAGGCCATCGAGACGGTGAAGTCCGGCGCGCTCGGCAAGCCGACGCTGATCTTCGCCGAGCACGGCTTCTACGCGGGCCCCAACCAGTGGCGGCTCGACAAGGCGCTGTCGGGCGGCGGATCGATGATGGACATCGGCATCTACAGCCTCAACGCCGCGCGCTATCTTGCCGGCGAGGAGCCGGTCGAGGTGACCGCCATGGAGTACACCGATCGCAGCGATCCGCGCTTCAAGACGGTGGAGGACCGGATCGACTGGCAGTTCCGCTTCCCCAGCGGGCTGATCGCCGATTGCGTGTCGAGCTACAGCTCGAACCACAATCACTACCGCGTCACCGGTCGGAAGGGCTGGGTCGAACTGGAGCCCGCCACCAATTACGAGGGGCAGGAGATGTGGACCCGGCTCGACGGCAAGCGCGAGCAGGTGGTGCTGCCCAAGCCGGCCAAGAACCAGTTCGTCCGCCAGCTCGACCATCTGCCCGAATGCATCATGAGCGGGCGCGAGCCGATCGTCTCGGGCGAGGAAGGCCTGCGCGACATGCGGCTGATCGAGGCGATCTACCGCGCGGCGCGCGAGCATCGGGCGATCACGCTGGCATGAAGCAGGCAAGCATGAATCGCCGGAATGTACTGGCGGCGGGCGCGATGCTCGCCGCTTCCGCCTGGACCCCTATCGCCCGCGCCGCGCGGCCGCTGGGAGCCGACCACCGTGCCCGCATCCAGGCGCTGCTCGGCCAGATGACGCTGGCCGAGAAGGTCGGGCAGATGAACCAGATCGCGGGCGGGCGGCAGAAGTCGCTCAATTCGAAGCTCGACGCGGCGATGCTCGACCGGGTGCGCAAGGGCGAGATGGGCTCGTTCCTCCACGTCGCCGGCGCCGAGCCGCTGCGCGACCTGCAGCGCGTCGCGGTCGAGGAATCGCGGCTCAAGATCCCGCTGCTCTTCGCGATGGACGTGATCCATGGCTATCGCACGATCCTGCCGGTACCGCTGGCGCTGGCGGCGAGCTGGGACCCGAAGGTCGCCGAACAGGCCGCGCGGATCGCGGCGGAGGAGGCCTGGGCGGCGGGGCTGCACTGGACCTTCACCCCGATGGTCGACGTCGCGCGCGATCCGCGCTGGGGCCGGGTGGTCGAAGGCGCGGGCGAGGATGCCTATCTGGGCAGCCGCATCGCCGAGGCGCAGGTCGCCGGCTTCCAGGGTGCGGATCTCGGCAAGGGCATGCGGATGATGGCCTGCGCCAAGCATTTCGTCGGCTATGGCGCCGCCGAGGGCGGGCGGGATTACGACAGCGCCGAGGTGGGGCCGCGCACCCTCAACGAAGTCTATCTGCCGCCCTTCCATGCCGCGGCGCGGGCGGGTGCGGGCAGCTTCATGACCGCGTTCAACGCACTCGACGGCGTGCCGATGACCGCGAACGCCGATCTGGTGCGCGGCTTCCTGCGCGGCCAGTGGCACTATCAGGGGCTGGTGGTGAGCGACTGGAACGCGATCCGCGAGCTGGTCAACCACGGCATCGCCGCCGATGCGCGCGAGGCCGCGGTGCTGGCGCTCAAGGCGGGCGTCGACATGGACATGGCGAGCGGCAGCTACGCCACCTACCTCGCGGAGGCCGCGACGGCGGACGCGAGCCTCGTGCCGTTGATTGACGAATCGGTGGGTCGCATCCTCGCGGCCAAGGCGCTGCTTGGGCTGTTCGATAATCCCTATGGCTTCGGCGATCCTGCGCGCGACAAGGCGCCGCTGCGGCGGACCGAGGCCCGCGATCTCGCCAAGCGCTCGGTGGTGCTGCTGCGCAACGAAGGCGCGGTGCTGCCGCTCAAGCCGGGCGCCAAGCTCGCCTTGATCGGCGCGCTGGCGGACGATGCCTCCTCGGCAATCGGGTCGTGGCGCGCGCGGGGTCAGGCTACCGACGCGCTGACGCTCAAGGCGGCGCTGGCGGGTGCCGACTATCAGCCCGGCACCGATGTCGCCGCTGCGGTTGATACGGCCAAGCGGGCGGACGTGGTACTCGTGGCGCTCGGCGAGGATTTCAATCGCACCGGCGAGGCGCGCAGCTATGTGGAGATCGGCCTTCCCGATGATCAGGCGGCGCTGCTGGAGGCGCTGAAGGCCACCGGCAAGCCGATCGTCACGATCCTGATGGGCGGCCGCCCGCTGGCGCTCGAACGCGAGCTGGCCGGGGTGCCCGCGGTGCTGCAGACCTGGCTGCTCGGCATCGAGAGCGGCCCGGCGATCGCCGAGATTCTCACCGGCAAGGCCACCCCCGGCGGTCGCCTGCCGATCGGGATGCCGCGCAAGACGGGGCAATCGCCCCAGAGCTACGCCCACCTGCCCACGGGCCGCCCGGCCAATCCGGACCTGGCGGTGGACAGCGCGCGCTATCACGATACCGAGATCGGCCCGCTCTTCGCCTTCGGCCATGGCCTCACCTATGGCGAGATCGCCTATGGCCCGCTGACCCTGAGTGGCGAGACGCTCGCGCCCGGGGGGCGGATCACCGCCACGGTGCAGGTCACCAATCGGGGTACGATGACGGTGGAGGAGGTGGTGCAGCTGTACGCCAACGACCCCGTCGCCGCGATTTCGCGGCCGGTGGCCGAGCTGCGCGGTTTCGCTCGCGTGCCGCTCAAACCGGGGCAGAGCCGTACGGTGCGCTTCACGCTCACCCCTGAGCAGTTCGCCTTCTGGCGCGACGGCAAATGGATCGTCGAGGCGGGCGACATCCGGCTGATGGCCGGCCCCTCCTCGGCAGACCTCAAGAGCGAGGCGAAGTTCCGCATCATCGCGGCGTCAGAAGGTCAGGTGCCTGCCGCGTCGCTTGCCACCAAAGTGGAGGTCGCGTGATGGGCGAGCCCTGGCATACGCTGCTCATCGTCGCGGGCAGCATCGCGACGGTCATCCTGCTGGTGCTGCGCCTCAAGCTCCAGCCCTTCGTCGCGCTGCTCCTGGTGGCGCTGGCGACCGGCCTCGTCTTCGGCAACGATCCGCAGGCGGTGATCGCCGCGATCAAGAAGGGCACGGGCGAAGCGCTCGGCTCGGTCGCAGTCGTGATCGGGCTGGGCGCAGTGCTGGGCGGGATGCTGGAGGCCTCGGGCGGTGTGCAGGCGATCGCGCGGCGGCTGCTCGATCTGTTCGGGGAGAAGCGCGTCCCCTGGGCGCTGACCGCGATCGGCATCATCATCGGCGTGCCGTTGTTCTTCGACGTCGCCTTCATCATCCTCGCGCCCTTGCTCACCACGCTGGCGGTGCGGGCGGAGCGGCGCGTCACCTATTTCGCGCTGCCGCTGCTCGCGGGCCTGATGACGATGCACGCGCTGCTGCCGCCGCATCCTGGGCCCGTTGCGGTCGCCGAGCTGCTGCATACCGATTATGGCCGGATGGCGCTCTACGGCCTGATCTGCGGCATCCCCTCGGCGATCCTTGCCGGCCCCGTCTTCGCGAAGCTGGCGCATGGTGCGCCCGGCTATGGCGCGATCGGGGCGCCGCCGATGCTCGACGAGGGCGCGCCGCAGACCAATGCCGTCGGCTTCGGCCCGGCGCTCGCCGCGATGCTGCTGCCGCTGGCGCTGATCCTGATCGGCACGGTGGCGAGCGAGGCGATGGCGCCGGGGCTGGTACGTTCGATCCTCGTGTTCCTCGGTCATCCCTTCACCGCGCTGATCCTCGCGGTGCTGGGCGCGATGGCGTGGCTGCGCTTCAAGGCGGGCGCGGGGTTCGAGACGCTCTCCAGGATCAGCACGCGCGCGCTGGAGCCGGCGGGGCTGATGGTGCTGATCATCGGCGCGGGCGCGGCCTACAAGGAAGTGCTGATCGACTCGGGCGCGGGCAAGCAGATCACCATGGCGGTGCAGGCAGCGCAGGTCTCGATTCCGGTGTTCGCCTTCCTGCTCTCCGCCTTCGTCCGCGTGGCGCAGGGGTCTGCGACGGTGTCGATGGTCACCGCGGCCGGTCTCGCCGCACCGCTGATCACTGCGGCCGGGCTGGGTCCGGATCGGATCGCGCTGGTCACCGTCGCGATCGGCGCGGGGGCGACCGTGGCAAGCCATGTCAACGACACCGGCTTCTGGCTGGTGAAGCAATATCTCGGCCTCACCGAAGCGCAGACCTTTCGCAGCTGGACCATCGGTGCCACCATCGCGGGACTGACCAGTTTCGCCATGGCGCTGCTGCTATGGCCGTTCGTCTGAGGGGATCCTGACCATGTTCGCCACCACCCGCCGCACCTTGCTGGGCGGCCTCGCCGCGCTGCCGCTGCTGCCGGGCATCGCCCGCGCAGCGGGGGCGGGGACGATCACCCGGCTCGATCCCGAGCTCGACACGCTGCTCGACATCGAGTCGCCGCTCGAGGTGATCGCCAGCGGCATCCAATGGGCCGAGGGGCCGGTTTGGATCCGCGACGGCGCGGTCTCGGGCGATGCGGCGGGCGGCGCGAGTGCGTTTGATCGCAGCTATCTGCTCTTCTCCGATGTGCCGGCGAACATCGCCTATCGCTGGGACGGCAAGGAGACCAAGCCGTTCCTCGTGCCGTCGGGGCTTGCCGGGCCGATTCCCAAAGGCGTGCGCGAGGCGGGATCGAACGGGATGATCCAGGGCCGCAAGGGCGAGCTGCTGATGGCGGACAGCGGCACCCGCGCGATCGCCGCCGTCGATCTGGAAACCAAGGAAAAGACGATCCTTGCCGGCAAGTTCGAAGGCAGGCGCTTCAACAGCTGCAACGATCTGGTGCAGGCGAAGAACGGCGCGATCTATTTCACCGATCCGCCCTATGGCTTCACCGAGGGCGACCAGTCGCCGCTCAAGGAACTGCCGTTCAACGGCGTCTACCGGCTCGACACCAACGGCACGGTGCACCTGATCGAATCGAAGCTCACCCGACCCAACGGCATCGGCCTCTCGCCCGACCAGCGTACGCTGTACGTGTCGGTCTCGGACGACGCGGCGCTGTTCACTTGGGCGTACAGCCTCGGCAGCGATGGGCTCGCGACCGGCCGCAAGCTGTTCCTCGATCACCGCGCGGGCGCTGCCAAGGGGCTGCCGGGGCACCCGGACGGCATGAAGGTGGCGGCGAGCGGTCACCTCTATGCCAGCGGCCCCGGCGGCATCCATGTCGTGGCCCCGGACGGGCGGCGGCTGGGATTGATCTCGACCGGCAAGAAGGCGGCCAACTGCTGCTTCGGCGAGGACGGCAAGACGCTGTTCATCACCTCCAGCGACCAGGTGCTCCGCCTGCGCTTGCGCGCCTCCGGCTGGTAAGCGGAGGCCGCCCGGCGTAGAGCCGGGGTGATGTCGCAAGTCGAAGCCATCCCTGCCGCCACCGTGATCGTGATGCGCGAGGTGGCGGGCGGCCCGCCCGAACTGCTGATGGTGGAGCGCTCGCGGGCGATGGCGTTCGCCGGCGGCGCGCTGGTATTTCCCGGCGGTCGGATCGACCCCGGCGATCATCTCCTGACCGACGGCCATGACGATGCCGCGGCTCGAGTCGCGGCGATCCGTGAGACGATCGAAGAGGCTGGGCTAGCGCTGGGGCTCGACGGTGCTGCCGATCGGCTCGCGACGCTGCGTAGCCGACTCCATGGGGGTGAGCCCTTCGCGACGCTGCTGACAGAGGCCGGGCTGGCGCTGGATCTGGACGCGCTGGTGCCGTTCGCGCGCTGGCTGCCTTACGGCCTGCCGCACCGGGTGTTCGACACCCGCTTCTACCTCGCCCGCGCGCCGGAGGGGGCGGCGCCGCAGGTCGACGGCAGCGAGAATGTCCGGTTGTGCTGGATCACCGCGCAAGGCGCGCTGAATCTGGCCGATCGCGGCGAGGCGATGGTGATCTATCCCACCCGGCGCAATCTGGAACGGCTGGCGTTGTTCGACGGTTTCGACTCGGCGATGGCCCATGCCCGCCGCTTTCCGATCGCGCCGATCACCCCCTTCGTCGAGTCGCGCGACGGCGTCGACTGGCTCTGCATCCCGGAGGGGCTCGGTTACCCCGTCACCGCCGAACGGATGGATCGCGCGGTGCGGGCGTGAAAGCGCTCAAGCAGACGATCTGGGTGCTGCTGGTCTTCGCGCTGATCGCCGGGGGCGCGCTGCTCCTGCTGATGTGGACCCGCAGTCGCCCGCAGGACGTGCCCTGGACCCCGCTCGACCTGTCCCAGCCGATCGGTGCCTTTACCGGCCGTAAGCTGGCAGGGCTGGGGAGCGATGATGGGCAGTGCCGCGCGCTGCTCACCCAGGCGGGCGTGCGCTACGAGAAATTGGCGCCCGTCCAGCGGCAGGGCGAATGCGGCTATGCCAATGGCGTGCGCTTCACCAGTGGCGGATCGCGGACGATCGCGTTCAGCCCGGCGTCGCTCGGCATGGCCTGCCCGGTCGCGGCGGGGCTTGCGCTGTGGGAATGGAATGTCGTCCAGCCCGAGGCGCAGAAGCTGTTGGGATCCCGTGTCGTGCGGATCGAGCATTTCGGCAGCTATTCGTGCCGCCGCATGTACGGCCGGACCACCGGCGACTGGAGCGAGCATGCCAAGGCCAATGCCGTCGACATCGCGGCCTTCGTCCTGGCGGACGGTCGGCGGGTGAGCGTGCTGGGGGACTGGAAGGGGGAAGGGGACAAGCCCGCCTTTCTGCGCGCGGTACGCGACGGCGCCTGCCGGCTGTTCGCGACGGTGCTGTCGCCCGACTATAATGCCGCCCACCGCGACCACCTCCATCTCGACCAGGCTGCACGCGGCGAGATGGGGTGGCGGGCCTGCCGCTGAGCGAACTCAGTTCGGCAGGGCGTTGGTGTCGATCTTCTCGACCCATTGCGGGAAGAAGCTCGGCTGACGGTTCGACCAGCCCGAGGCGGTCGCCGCGGCTTCGCTGATCGACTGGAGCAGCTTGCGGCGGAGGTCCGGGTGGAGGTGCGGCAGCGCAGAGGCGGAGCAGAAGGCGGCCGGCAGCCAAGGCCGTACTTCGGCACCGAGCAACCGCTCGTAGAGGAAGCGATAGGCCGAGAAGCTGGTCAGCCGGCCCTGGCCGAGGTCGAACGCCGAGAGGGTTACCAGCGGTGCCATGAACGGCTCGATACCGCCGAGGTCGCTATCGTTCGGCATCATCGCGCGAAGGTCCTTGAGGCGCTCATAGATGCGCGCCTGCGCGCGGATGCTGGCGGCTTCGACCACGTCGCGCGACCAGCGCGAGAGCGCGTCGTCGCGCTCGAGGCCAACGTCGAGCGACCGGCGCACATAGCGCTGGGTGCCGGCGGCGAAACCCGCGAATTCCTTCATCTCTGCCAGCGCCATCGCGCCTTCGGCCGGTTTTGCTCGTGCAGCCATCGTAACGTCTCCCGCTCGGGTTCCTTTTGCCCGGTAGAGAGGATCATGCTCCGCACTGGTTAACGCAGAGCTTAATGACCCCCTCCGTATCCCCACGGGCATTGGACCCTAAAATGTGCTGCGACGCAACATTGGTTTGCGACGAAGCGATGACACTAGGGGATCTCCCGTAGGATCATGAATTCGGGCCGTATTTTCCCTTAGGCGCCTAACCGCATACCATTTTGAGCAATCGGTTGCGCGCCGCGGGGCAAGATGTGTTTCGAGGCAGGTTCCGCCGTTCAGAAACCGTTCAGCGCACCTCGTCGGCGCATTCCAACGGTTCGTCGGATCGGCCAACCGCAGGGGTGTACGGCCGTCCTATAGTTTGGCTAGCAACCCTCATCCACTTCCTTTCCTGACCGGGGGGTCCAAAGATGTTCACTCGTTTCGCAGCGCGTTTTGCGCTGATGGCGGCGTGCGCCCTGATGACTGTCGTTCCCGCTCAGGCGAAGGGCACCTTCTGGCAGTGCGTCACGTTCGCCCGCCAGGCCTCGGGCGTCGAGATCCGCGGCAATGCCTGGACCTGGTGGGACCAGGCCGCCGGCCACTACCAGCGCGGCGAGACCCCCAAGGTCGGCGCGGTCATGTCCTTCCAGCGTACCGCGCGCATGCCGATGGGCCATGTCGCGATGGTTTCGCAGGTTGTCAGCGCGCGTGAAGTACTGCTCACCCACGCCAACTGGTCGACCCCGGGGGCGATCGAGCATGACGTCCGCGCGGTGGACGTGTCGGCCGCCGGCGACTGGAGCGAAGTGCGCGTGTGGTACGGCCGCACCGCCAGCCTCGGCCTTTCGGCCTATCCGGTGAACGGCTTCATCTATCCGGACGCCGCGCCGGCCAGCGACTGGGCCAATGTCCAGGTCGCGGCGCTCAGCCTGCCGACTTTGACCCAGATCGCCTCGATCAACTGATCAACCGCGCGGCGTGAAGCGCAGCGCCACCCCGTTCATGCAATAGCGCTTGCCGGTCGGCTTCGGCCCATCGTCGAAGACATGTCCGAGATGGCTGCCGCAGCGGCGGCACAATATCTCGGTCCGCTCCATCCCCAGGCTGCGATCGCTCCGCGACACCACCGCACCGGCCAGCGGCTGATAGAAGCTGGGCCAGCCGGTCCCGCTGTCGAACTTGGTGGCGGAGTCGAACAGCGGCAATGCACAGCCGGCGCAGCCGAACACGCCCTTGCGATGCTCTTTGTTGAGCGGGCTGGTGAAGGGATATTCGGTCCCGCCATGCCGCAGCACATTATACGCGGCCGGGCTCAGCTTCTTCTTCCATTCGGCGTCGGTCAGCTTGAACGGGAAATTGGGGAGCGGCGCGGCGGGGGCGCTGCTGCACGCAAACAGCGGCAGGGCGATGGCCCCGGCTCCGGCGGCGGCGAGCAACTGGCGGCGATCGATCGACATGGCGAACCTCTTGGAATGATGGTCTCGATATAGGTTCGGTGCGCGCGACCGAAAGGTTGCAGCACGCCGGCCCTTTCTTTCCATCGTCCCGCTGCGGCAGGTCGCAGGGTGAAGGATTGATTTCCGGGGGCTGCTGTCACAAGGCTGCAAAGCTTTTGTCACAGGGGGTGTGGGGAGCTTGTTCGGCGGGGCGCCGGACGGGCTGGTTCGCCGGGAGTCGTTTCGAATGCCATCTATCGCCAAGTCGCCGAAGAACGATGCGGTCCGGGGTGCGGTGCACCGCCACGAACATCTTTCCAAGGAAGGCATCCTCGAGCGCGCCTTCACCTTCGCGTTCCGCGGCCTGGTCTATGCCCAGATCTGGGAAGACCCGGTGATCGACATGGAAGCGCTGCAGATCACCCCCGACAGCCATATCGTCACGATCGCCTCGGGCGGCTGCAACGTCTTTTCCTATCTGACGGCGAACCCCGCGAAGATCACCGCGGTGGACCTCAACCCGGCGCATATCGCGCTCAACAAGCTCAAGCAGCAGGCGGCGCTGCGGCTGCCCGACTATGAGTCGTTCCATCGCTTTTTCGGCCTGGCCAACCGGCCGGAGAATATCGACGCGTACAAGACCTATCTGCGCGGCAGCCTCGACGAGAGCGCGCGCGCCTATTGGGACGGCCGCGCCCCCAACGGCGTGCGCCGGATCAACGGCTTCAAGACCGGCTTCTATCGCCAGGGGCTGCTTGGCCGGCTGATCGGCTTTGTCCATTGGCTGGGTCACCGCTACGGCATCGATCCCAAGGAGATCCTCGCTGCCAAGACCATCGAGGAGCAGCGCCACATCTTCGAGACGCGCTTCGCGCCGTTCTTCGACAAGAAGCTGCTGCGCTGGATGGTAGACCAGCCCGCCGCCCTGTTCGGCTTCGGCATCCCGCCCGCGCAGTACGACCTGCTCAAGATCGACGATCAGGAAGGCATCACCGGTGCGCTGCGCAGCCGCCTGCGCAAGCTCGCCTGCGACTTCGATCTCAAGGACAATTTCTACGCCTGGCAGGCCTTCGGTCGCGGCTATGGCGAGCATGAGGGCGCGCCGCTGCCGCCCTATCTCGAGCGCAAGAATTACCAGCTCGTGCGCGACCGCGCCGACCGCGTCGAGATCCGCCACACCAACTATGCCGATTATCTCGAGTCGATGCCGGCGCAGTCGCTCGATCGCTACATCCTGCTCGACGCGCAGGACTGGATGACCGACGAGCAGCTGACCCGGATCTGGACCGAGATCACCCGTACCGCCAAGCCCGGCGCGCGCGTGCTCTATCGCACGGCTGCGGTGCCGGACGTGGTCCGCGGCCATATCCCCGACGAGTTGATGAACCAGTGGGAATATGAGGATCAGGCCAAGCTCGACGACTGGACCCGCCGCGACCGGTCGTCGGTCTACGGTGCGACCCATGTCTGGACGCTGAAGCCGCACGCATGAGCGCCAAGGCCGGAGCAGGCGATCAGAAGGGGCTGATGGATGCGACCTATGCGCTCCATCGCCACTTCTACGATCTCACGCGCAAATTCTACCTGCTCGGCCGCGACCGGCTGATCCGCGAGCTGGCGCCGCCGTCGGGCGGCACGGTGCTGGAGGTCGGCTGCGGCACGGCGCGCAATCTGATCGTCGCCGCAAAGCGCTGGCCTGATGCCCGCTTTTACGGCTTCGACATCAGCGAGGCGATGCTGGATACCGCGCGCAAATCGGTGGCCAAGCACGGGCTTTCGGACAAGATCACACTGGCGCAAGGCGATGCCGGGGCATTCGACGTCCACGCGCTGTTCGGGCTTAGCCAAGTCGACCGCGTGTTCATGAGCTACACGCTGTCGATGATCCCGCCCTGGAAGGAAGCGATTGCGCTGGGGGCGAAGGCGCTGGCGCCGGGCGGCAGCCTCCACATCGTCGATTTCGGCCAATACGAGCGCCTGCCGGGCTTCGCCAAGCGCTTCCACTTCAAGGAACTCAACGCCTTCCACGTCTATCCGCGTGCGGATCTTCGGGACGTGGTGGAAGCCATCGCGGCGGAGCAGGGGATGACGGCCGCGTTCCGCGCGTCGCTGCGCGGCTATACCTGGAGCGCGGTGCTCAGGCGACCTGCCTGAGCGCTATCGCTTCGGGAATACCTGCCGTGCTACACTACGCAGCATGAACCAGCAGGTCCGCCTCGCATCCAACAAGGAGTGGGCGTCGCCGTTCACGGCGGACGATTTCCTGCACATGCTCGAACTGGGGGCGTTCGAGGGGATGCGAGCGGAACTGGTCCGGGGGGGAATCGAAAAGATGATGCCGGCCGACTGGTCGCATGGCGAGCTCAATGCGCGCCTGATCGGATTGCTCTTCCCGTTGACGCGGGCAGCTGAGGCGAAAGTCGGTACCGACGTCGTTATCCAAATCGACGTGCATACAGTTCGCGCGTTCGACATTGCCGTTCTGAGACCCGGCGCGGCGCCGCAAAAGGCACTGCGGGGCGAGGAAGTGCTGTTCGCCATTGAAGTCGCGGAGACGACGCAAAAGCGCGATCTTGGCGAGAAGCGCGACGATTACGGAAGGGCGGGTATTCCGGCCTATTGGGTGGTCGACATCGTCGGCCAAGTCACCCATTGCTTCGTGCTCGACGCCAGCGGCGGCGCCTATGGCGAGGCCGTCATCGTGCCGTTCGGCCAGCCGATGGACGTGCCCGGCCTCGCTGGCCGGATCACCATCGCCTGACGGCGCTTACGCCGCCAGGCGCAACTCCAGCCTGCCCCAGATCTCGACCAGCGCATCCACCAGCTCGCGCATCATCGCTTCGTCATGCGACGGGCCGGGGGTGAAGCGCAGCCGCTCGGTGCCGCGGGGCACCGTCGGATAGTTGATCGGCTGCACGTACACGCCATACTCAGCTAGCAGCACGTCGCTGATTTTCTTGGCCTTCACCGGATCGCCCACCATCAGCGGCACGATATGCGTGGTGGACGGCAGCACCGGCAGCCCGGCGTCGTTCATCAGCTGCTTGAGCATCGCCGCGGCCGCCTGCTGGCCCTCGCGCTCGACGCTCGAGCTCTTCAGATGGCGCACGCTCGCCAGTGCGCCGGCGACCAGCACGGGGGACAGGGAGGTGGTGAAGATGAAGCCGGGGGCATAGCTGCGGATCACGTCGATGATAACCTGGTCGGCCGCGATATAGCCGCCCATCACGCCGAACGCCTTGCCCAGCGTGCCCTCGATAATCGTCAGCCGGTCCGCGAGTCCCTCGCGATCCGAGATGCCGCCGCCGCGCGGGCCGTACATGCCCACGGCATGGACCTCGTCGAGATAGGTCAGCGCGTTGTACTTGTCCGCCAGATCGCAGATTTCGGCGATCGGCGCGATATCGGCGTCCATCGAATAGACGCTCTCGAACGCGATCAGCTTGGGCACCGAGGGATCGTCGGCGGCGAGCAGTTCCTCGAGGTGCGCGAGATCGTTGTGGCGCCACACCCGCTTCTCGCAACCCGAATTGCGGATGCCGGCGATCATCGAAGCATGGTTGAGCTCGTCCGAATAGACGATGCAGCCCGGCATCACCTTGGCGAGCGTCGACAGCGTCGCCTCGTTCGAGACATAGCCCGAGGTGAACAGCAGCGCATTCTCCTTGCCGTGCAGGTCGGCAAGCTCATGCTCGAGGTCGATGTGATAATGGGTGTTGCCGCCGATGTTGCGCGTGCCGCCCGAGCCCGCGCCGACATCGTGCAGCGCCTCTTCCATCGCCGCGATCACCTTGGGATGCTGCCCCATGGCGAGATAATCGTTCGAGCACCACACCGTGATCGGCTTGGGCCCATTGTGACCGGCGAAGCAGCGCGCGTTGGGAAACATGCCCTTGTTGCGCAGGATGTCGATGAAGACCCGGTAGCGCCCCTCGGCATGGAGGCGGTCGATGGCCTGGGTGAAGACCCGCGTATAGTCGATCGCGGGTGCGGATGCGTCTTGGCGCTGCATGGAAGTGATCTCTACGCCTTAATTTCCGGCATTTCCAGCACGGGAACCACCGTATGGAATTGGGGTCGCTTCCCGGGCAGGCATGTGCCCCTTCGGCCACAAATAGGGCCGGGCTGCGGCGAATGCAGCATTTGGCATGATGAAGATTCTTCCGCTCGGTGATCGATGCTTGCGCAAGATCAGGGATGAGAAGCCGCTTTTGTGGTAAAGAAACGGTATCGCGGACGACTCGGGGCGCCAGCATGTCCGCGGCTGAGAGACGATCGATCTCCCGCTTGGCATCGGAGAGCGGCCCATGGCGAAGAACGACATCGAATATTTTGAGCGGCGCGCGCGGCAGGAGCGCGAGCGTGCCGGCAAGTGCGATGACAGCAGTGCGCGGCGCGTCCACCAGGAAATGGCGGAGCGCTACACCGCAAAGATCGCAGTGCGCGATCCGCAGGCAGTCGTCGGCGATTTCGCCTGAGGCCTAGAGCGTCTCGATTCGGCTCAGCCCGTAGCGGGCGAGCATCGGGGCAAGCGCGTCCGCACGATGATCGCGCGCGGTGAACACCGCGCGGCCGGGGGGAAGGTCGGTGGGCCAGCTTTGCGCGCGGGTTAGGTAGGCGACTCGGCGCGCGATGCCGGGGCCGCCGTCAACGAATTGCACGCCTTCCGGCGCGACCGCGCGCATCTCCGGCGCCAGCAACGGAAAATGGGTGCACGCATTGACGATCACGTCGATGCGGTCGCCGCCGGGCTGGTGAAACAGGCCGCCGAGTTCGTTGGCGACTGCATCGAGCGCGATCACCTCGCCCGCCAGCTTGGCTTCCGCGAGTTCGACCAGCGCGGCCGAGCCGTGGCGCAGCACCGTGCAGTCGCCGGCGAATCGCGCGGCGAGATCGTCGACATAGGGCTGGCGCACCGTCGCTGCGGTACCGAGCACGCCGATCGTGCGGGTGCGGCTGGTCTCCGCCGCGGGCTTGATCGCCGGGACGGTGCCGACGATCGGCAGGTCGAGCGCGGCGCGCACGTGCTGGAGCGCAATCGTCGAGGCGGTGTTGCAGGCGATCACGATCAGCCGCGGGTCATAGCGTTCCGCCAGCCGCCCGAGCAGCGCCGGCACCCGCGCGGCGATCTCCGCCTCGCTCTTGGTGCCATAGGGAAACCCCGCCGAATCGGCGACATAGACCAAAGGCGCCTGGGGGAGCAGCGCGGTGGTGGGCCCGAGCACCGACAGCCCGCCGACACCGGAATCGAAGAACAGCACGGGACGACGATCGGCCATGCGCCCGCCATGGCCGACGCGCGGCGCCAGCGTCAACAACGCGGGCGCCTGCACGCTGATGCAGATCATTGCGTTCGGGTAAGGGATGCGGCTAAACGGAGGAACGAAAGGGGGCCGCTTTGCCCACGGAAGTTCCATGGATGGCCCCGGCCGGGGCCTTGTTGCTCGGTTATCTGCTCGGTTCGATCCCATTCGGGGTGCTGCTTACGCGCGCCGCGGGGGCGGGGGACCTGCGCCAGATCGGATCGGGCAATATCGGCGCGACCAACGTGCTGCGTACCGGCCGCAAGGGCCTCGCGGCGGCGACGCTGTTGCTCGATATGGCGAAGGGCGCGGTGGCGGTGCTGCTCGCCGCGGCCTTCCTGCCCGGCACCGCCGCGCTGGCGGCAACGGCGGCGTTCCTTGGTCATTGCTATCCCGTCTGGCTCAAGTTCCGCGGCGGCAAGGGCGTGGCGACGTTGATGGGCGTGGTGCTCGCGCTCTACTGGCCGTCGGGCCTGGTCTATGCGGCGGTATGGTTGGGGCTGTTGGCGACGGTACGGATCTCCTCCGTCTCCGGGATGGCGGCGGCGGTGAGCGCACCGGTGAGCGCGGCCTTTTTCGGCCAGCTCGATCTGGTGCTGATGCTGCTGGCGCTGGCGCTGATCGTGCTGTGGAAGCACCGCGAAAATATCGACCGGCTGCTGAGCGGGACCGAACCCAGGGTCGGCAGCAAGCGTGGCTGACGGGCGGGAGCCGCGGCTGAGGCTGCTGCGCTCCGCCAATGTCGGTCCCGTCTCCTATGCCCAGCTGATCGCCCGCTTCGGCACCGCCGAGGCGGCGCTGGACGCGCTGCCGATGCTCGCCGCCCGCGGGGGCGGGCGGGCGCCGCAGATCGCCGATGCCGCCGCGGTGCGGCGCGAGATCGCCGCGGTCGAGCGGCTCGGCGCGCGCTACCTGTTCCTCGACGATCCCGCCTATCCGCCGTTGCTCGCCGAACTCGACAATGCGCCGCCCGCGCTGATCCTGCGCGGCGACACCGCGCTGCTGGAACGGCCGTGCATCGCGATGGTGGGCGCGCGCAACGCCTCGGCGGCGGCGTGCCGCTTCGCGCGCCAACTCGCCATCGGGCTGGTCGAGCAGGGCGCCACGGTGGTCTCCGGCCTGGCGCGCGGCATCGACACGGCCGCGCACCAGGGCGCGCTCGCCGGCGGCACGGTGGGGGTGATCGCCAGCGGCATCGACATCGTCTTCCCACCCGAGAATGCCGAGCTGCAGGAGCGCGTCGCGCGGCAAGGCCTGCTCGTCACCGAGCAGCCGCCGGGTACCGAGCCGCTGGCGCGCTTCTTCCCGGCGCGCAACCGCATCATCGCCGGGCTGTCGCTGGGCACGGTGGTGGTCGAGGCGGCGCCGCGCTCGGGCAGCCTGATCACCGCGCGGATCGCCGCCGAGGCGGGGCGCGAGGTGATGGCGGTGCCCGGCTCGCCGCTCGATCCCCGCGCGCAGGGCTGCAATCTGCTGATCCGCGAGGGCGCGATCCTGGTGCAGTCGGCGGACGATATCTGGGAGCAGGTGCGGCCGATCGACGCGCGCGTGGTGCGGGCCCCCGGCGACCGTTTTGGCGGCGCGCCCCCGGAGGACGCCAGCGATGTCGATCGCCGTCGGGTGACCGGGCTGCTCGGTCCGGTGCCGGTCGGCGTGGACGAACTGATCCGCCAGTCCGGCTGCGCACCCGCGGTGGTGCAGACGGTGCTGCTCGAGCTGGAACTGGCCGGGCGGCTGGATCGGCATGCCGGGGCCCGGGTATCCTTGCGCTAGCGCCTCAGCGCAGTCCGAATGCCTGCAGATAATAGGCGCCCACGCCGTCGCCGATCAGCAGCTGTCCCGGCCCTAGCCGCCCCACCAGATAGGCAGCCCCGACCAGCAGCGAGAAGAGGACCGAAACCGTCGCCAGCACCGCGGTACAGCGCGGCCCGGGTGCCGGCCCGCCGCGACCGGCGAGGATCAGCCCGGAGAAGGCGAGGAACTCGAACAGCGGGTAGAAATCGAGCCGGTAGCGGAAGTTCATGCTCACCGCGCACAGCATCAGCCCGGCCGGAATCGACAGTCCCAGCGCGACCGCGACGCCGCGGGCGCGGTCGGCGTTCGCGTGGCGCATCCAGCCCAGGATCGCCAGCGCGCCCAGCGCCAGCAACAGCGGATCGGTCAGCAGGAAGCTGCTGGGCGGCAGCTCGGCGGCGTCGATCCATTTGGCGCGGGTGGCGTCCAGCAGCAGCTGCCCGTCGGCGCCCTGCAGCACCCAGATCGGCGCGAAATAATAGACCAGCCCGAACGGCACCCGGTGGAGGTTGAACAGGCCCTGTTCCGCCATCCGCACCATTCGGTCCGGATACCAGGCATTATAGTTGTAGTAGTGATAGTCGGCAAAGGTGAAGGGGTCGCCCCAGCGACCGATATTCACCCCGGCGGTGATCAGGCCGAACAACACCAGCAGCAGCACCGGCAGGCCGGCAGCGGCAAGCCCGTTGCGTAGGTCCGCGCGGCTGCGCACCATTTCGACGAGCAGCACGCCGCCGAAGGCGGCGACCAGCCCGATGCCGAGCGACACCCGCGTCAGCATTGCCAGCCCGGCGACCAGCGCCATCACCAGCAGCGCCCCGCGCCCCAGCCCGCGCAGCTGGGCGTGGATCGCCGCGGCGACGAAAAGGGCCCCCCACAGCGCCGCCCACAGGCACACCTCCTGATAGAGGCTGAAGCGCAGAAAGCAGGTTTGCGCGCCGGAGAGGAGCAGCACCACCAGCGTCGCCCGGTACAGCCAGTCAGGGAGGGCGGGCAGTTCGCGCCGGATCAGCCGTATCGTCCACAGCTTGGTGGCAACCATGCCGGCAAGCGCGACGAGGCAGGAGCCGATCGTGAAGTCGAGCATCCGCCAGCCCGGAAACAGCGTCATCGGCAATCGCAGCAGCGCCGGAAGAATTCCCCAATAGGCCATGACCTGGCCGTTGATGGTGAACCCCTCGCGGCCGACGATCCTCGGGTCGACGTCGAAGCGCCCGTGGAGCAGATGGTCGAGCATCGAATTGAAGGTGAGCTCGAGCGGGTGCACCTCGCGCGGTACCAGCGCCAGCGCATAGCAGGCCAGCACCGCGCCCAGCGCAAGCAACAGCGGGCGAACGATATGGCGAGGCGAGAACGGGCCGGCGGGCATGCCACGGCTTTGCCGTGTCGGACGGCTGACAGCAAGCGAAGGGAGGCGACGCTACGGCACGAGCGCATCTTCAAGGTGTTGCATCATTGCCACGGTCGACCCCCTTTTCTGCCGCATCGCGGAAACCTTTCTCGGCTGACGGGTTACGGCGAAGGCAAAACCCCTCCAATCCAAGGGATGTACTAGTATGCGTTCAGCGTTCATCGTCGCCATCGCGGCACTCGGCTTCACCGCCACGGCCGCCCAGGCCCAGGACACCGCCACCAGCAGCAACGGCACCAGCTTCCGCGGCATCCGCATCGAAGCCAATGCCGGCGGCGATCGGTTCCAGTCGCAGGGCAACCACAACGACAAGTTCGGCTACGGCGGCACCGTCGGCTTCGACGGCCAGATCGGCGATCGCATCGTGATCGGCGCCGAGGGCAGCTACTGGCGCGCCAATGAGTGGAACGAGAATTGCTCGTCCGCGGGCGTCAACGCCACCGTCTGCCACAAGTCGTTCGACGAATATGGCGCCGCGGTCCGCGCGGGCGTGCTCGCCACCCCGCAGCTGCTCATCTTCGCCAAGGGCGGCTATGTCAGCAACGAGCAGCGCAAGCGCGTCGATGCGCCGGCTGGCGGCTATTATGACCACTTCCGCACCGACGGCTACCAGGTCGGCGGCGGCGTCGAATACTCCTTCACCGGCGAAGAGACCCGCATGCCGGTCTATGCGAACGTCCAGTATGTCCGTTCGCAGTATAACGACCACACCGCGCGTCAGCGCGTGATGGCCGGCGTCGGCATCCGCTTCCGCTAAGCGGCGCAAGCATCGCTGCAAAGGGCCGGGCGCGGCGACAAGCTGCGCCCGGCCCTTTGTCGTGGGCGGGGCTGGCAACGCGCGGTTCGCGCCCTACATGCCGCCGGCAACGCTTCCCCGAGGAGACACGAGCATGGCCGACGCCCCCGATCCCGCCAACAACCTTCCCGCCGGCTATGTCCCGCCCCAGGTGTGGGAATGGGCGCCCGGCAACGGCGGCCAGTTCGCCAACATCAACCGCCCGATCTCGGGCGCGACGCACGAGAAGGCGCTGCCGGTCGGCCGCCATCCGATCCAGCTCTACTCGCTCGGCACGCCCAACGGGCAGAAGGTGACGATCCTGCTCGAGGAACTGCTCGCCGCCGGCCATGCCGGCGCCGAGTATGACGCCTGGAAGATCAGCATCGGCGAGGGCGATCAGTTCGGCAGCGGCTTTGTCGCGATCAACCCCAACTCGAAGATCCCGGCGATGGTCGATCATTCGGTCGCGCCGGCGCTGCCGATCTTCGAGAGCGGCGCGATGATGCTCCATCTGGCCGAGAAGTTCGGTGCCTTTCTGCCGACCGACACCGCCAAGCGCGCGCAGACGCTCAGCTGGCTGATGTGGCAGATGGGTTCGGCGCCGTTCCTCGGCGGCGGCTTCGGCCATTTCTTCGCCTATGCGCCGATCAAGATCCAGTATGCGATCGATCGCTATGCGATGGAGGCCAAGCGCCAGCTGCACGTGCTCGACACGCATCTGGCGAGCAGCCGCTACATGGTGGGCGACGAATACACGATCGCGGACATGGCGATCTTCCCCTGGTACGGCGCGGTGGTGCGCGGCGAAACCTATCCCGGGGCGGACGTGTTCCTGAACGCGCAGGAATATCCGAACCTGCTGCGCTGGGCCGCCGAGATCGCCGAACGCGAGCCCGTGCGGCGCGGCCGTCTGGTCAATCGCGGCACCGGCCCCGAGGACCAAAGCGTGCCCGAGCGCCACGACGCGAAGGATATCGACATGGTGCTGGCGCGGATTGGCGCCACCGCCTGAGCCCAGGCTCTCCCCGCCCGCAGGTCGGGTGGGGAGAGCAGGCTTGACGCGCTGCAACGTCCCCCCCCACCTTACACGCGTACACGTAGGGATCGATCGAACACCTCATGCAGCTTGTCATCGTAGAGTCGCCGGCCAAGGCGAAAACCATCGAGAAGTATCTCGGCAAGGATTACCGCGTCCTCGCCAGCTATGGCCATGTCCGCGATCTGCCGGCGCGCGACGGGTCGGTAAATCCCGACGAATCGTTCGCGATGGAGTGGGAAACCTATGCGGACAAGTCGAAGCAGCTGAAGGCGATCACCGACGAGGCCAAGAAGGCCGATCGTCTGATCCTCGCGACCGACCCCGATCGCGAAGGCGAGGCGATCAGCTGGCACGTCCAGGAAGTGCTGCGCAACAAGAAGGCGCTCCCCAAGGAGGTCGAGCGCGTCACCTTCAACGCGATCACCAAGCCCGCGATCCTGCACGCGATGGAGCATCCGCGCGAGCTGGATACCGACCTGATCGACGCCTATCGCGCCCGCCGCGCGCTCGATTATCTCGTCGGATTCACGCTCTCGCCGGTGCTGTGGCGCAAGCTGCCCGGCGCCAAGTCGGCCGGCCGCGTCCAGTCGGTTGCGCTGCGGCTGATCGTCGGGCGCGAGCGCGAGATCGAAAGCTTCGTCGCGCAGGAATATTGGTCGGTCATCGCCGAGATGGAATCGGACGGCACGCCGTTCCAGGCGCGCCTCGTCAAGTGGAAGGGCGAGAAGCTCGACCGGCTGTCGATCGGCGACCAGGGCAGCGCCGAGGCCGCCAAGAAGGCGGTCGAGGAAGGCCGCTTCACCGTCGTCGCGGTCGAGACCAAGCCGGCGATGCGCAACCCGCCGCCGCCCTTCACCACCTCCACGCTCCAGCAGGAGGCCGCGCGCAAGCTCGGCTTCTCGGCCAGCCACACGATGCGGATCGCGCAGGCGCTCTACGAGGACGGCGCGATCACCTATATGCGTACCGACGGCGTCCAGATGGATCCCTCGGCGATCCAGGCGGCGCGCAAGGCGGTGGCCGATCGCTATGACGGGTCGTACGTGCCGGACAAGCCGCGCCAGTATCAGACCAAGGCGAAGAACGCCCAGGAAGCCCACGAGGCGATCCGCCCCACGGACTTCAGCAAGGACCGCGCCGGCTCGGGCGACCATGCCAAGTTGTACGACCTGATCTGGAAGCGCGCACTCGCCAGCCAGATGGCCTCGGCGCGCATGGAGCGCACCACCGTCGATCTGGCGGACGGCACCGGCCAGCATGGCCTGCGTGCGACTGGCCAGGTGGTGCTGTTCCCCGGCTATCTCGCGCTCTACGAAGAGGGCAAGGACGACGAGGGCGACGAGGACAGCCGCCGCCTGCCGCGCATGAGCGAAGGCGCGTCGCCCGCCAAGAAGGCGGTCAACGCCGAGCAGCACTTCACCCAGCCGCCGCCGCGCTTCTCCGAAGCCTCGCTGGTCAAGCGTCTGGAAGAGCTCGGCATCGGCCGGCCTTCGACCTATGCCTCGATCATCCAGGTGCTCAAGGACCGCGCCTATGTGCGGGTGGAGAAGAACCGCTTCTTCGCCGAGGAAAGCGGCCGCCTGCTGACCGCGTTCCTCGAGCGCTTTTTCGAGAAGTACGTCTCGTTCGACTTCACCGCCGAGCTGGAGGAAGAGCTGGACGATGTGTCCGGCGGCCGCGCGGCGTGGCAGGCGGTGCTGGAAGCCTTCTGGCGCGACTTCAAGCCGCGCACCACCGAGGTGATGGAGCAGAAGCCCTCCGACATCACCGCGGCGCTCGACCAGTTCCTGGAGCCCTATCTGTTCCCCGCCAAGGCGGACGGCAGCGACCCGCGGCTCTGCCCCAATTGCGGCGTCGGCAAGCTGGCGCTGCGCGGCGGCCGGTTCGGCGCGTTCGTCGCGTGCTCGAACTATCCGGAGTGCAAGTACACCCGTCGCTTCGGCCAGCCGGGCGGCGAGGGGAGCGAGGATACGGGTCCGGAAGTGCTGGGCCAGGACCCCGAGACCGGGCTCAATGTCGAGCGCAAGTCCGGCAGGTTTGGGCCGTATATCCAGCTCGGCGAGGGCAAGGATGCGGCGCGCGCGTCGATCCCCAAGGACGTCGATCTCGATCTCGAATGGGCGCTCAAGCTGCTCAAGCTGCCGCGCACGATCGGCGATCATCCGGAGAGCGGCAAGCCGATCACTGCGTCGATCGGGCGCTACGGACCCTATCTGGCGCATGACGGCAAATATGCGAGGCTGCAGTCCACCGCGGACGTGTTCGAGACCGGCATGAACGCGGCGGTGGTCAAGCTGGCCGAGGCGGCGGCGGGCGGTGGCAGGCCCGCACGCGGCGCGGCGCGCGAACCGCTCAAGGTCTTCGGCAAGCATCCGCGCACCGAGGCCGAGATCAAGCTGATGGAAGGCCGCTACGGCGCCTATCTCACCGACGGCGAGACCAACGCGACGCTGCCCAAGACGATCGACAAGGACGCGCTGACGCTGGAGGAAGCTGCCCAGCTGATCGACGCCAAGGCGGCGATGGGGCCGGTCAAGGGGAAGGCGAAGAAGAAGGCGCCGGCCAAGAAGGCCGCGGCGAAGAAGCCGGCGGCCAAGGCTGCGGCGGGCGAGAAGGCGACGACGGCTAAAAAGCCTGCCGCGAAGAAGACGCCGGCCAAGAAGAAGGCGGCTGCGGAGTAGCCTTACTCAAGCCCCTCCCCTTCAGGGGAGGGGTTGGGGTGGGGCAGTGTCTCACCGACACCAACCTCTGTCCTGGAATCCCTCCACCCTCAAGCCCCTCCTCCGAGGAGGAGGGGCTTGAGGGAGGCGGCCCCCGCGCTTTCGGCTGGCAATTCCCCCCGAAAACCCCCACATCGCCCGCATGGCGCCGCCACCTCCTTCGATCATCCGTGTCATCGACCTCGAAACCACCGGCGACAAGCCGCCCGCCCACGCCGTGTGCGAGATCGGCTGGCAGGACGTCGCGCTCGGCGCCGATGGCCGCTGGGAGCTGCAGGGCGAGGGCGGCAACCGCCTCGTCAATCCGGGGCGCGGCATCCCGCCGCTGACCATGGCGATCCACCATATCCGCGACGAGGATGTGGCCGACGCGCCCTATTGGCACGATGTCGCGCGTCCGATCCTCGATCCCTGGCCGCGCCGCGTCGCGCTCGCCGCGCACCGCGCCACCTTCGAGGAGCAGTTCTGCACCCCCGCGCTCACCCGCGGCGCCGACTGGATCTGCACCTGGAAATGCGCGCTGCGGCTGTGGCCGGACAGCCCGGGCTTCTCCAACCAGATGCTGCGCTATTGGCGCCGGCCCGAGGGCATGGAGCATGAACGCGGCCTGCCCGCACACCGGGCGTTCCCCGACGCCTATGTGACCGCGCACCACCTGCGGGACATGCTCAACGAGGCGAGCGTCGCGCAGCTGATCGAATGGTCCAGCCAGCCGGGCCTGCTGCCGCGCGTCCGCTACGGCCCGGATCGCGGCAAGGAATGGAGCGAGATCTCCGAGAATTCGCTCGAAGGCTTCCTCACCGATCGCGACGAGGACGTGCGGTTCACCGCCGAGACCGAGCTGTCGCGCAGGCGCGGCGGTGCGCCGGTGGGGCGCGGGAGCTCGACGCAGCGGCTGTTGTTCTAAGATCCTCCCCGTGCCGGGGAGGATGAGCAAACACCCCGCTTTGAGAGGATCGGCAAAGTCCTTCCACCTACAAAAGGTTAGCCCCTTTGGGGTTCCGCTGGGGCATCCCCTCCGCTAGGAGGCGAGGCGATGACCCGCAGCGACCAAGCCCCTGCCGGCCGGCTCGACGGCCGTGAGCACCGCTTTGCGCTGCGCGTCTATTTCGAGGACACCGATCTCACCGGCGTCGTCTACCACGCCAATTACCTGCGCTACATGGAACGTGCCCGATCGGACATGCTCGACGTCGCAGGCATCGATCAGCGCGCGGTGTTCGAAGCGGGCGGCGGGGCCTATGCGGTCGCCGGGCTCGACATTCGTTACCGCGCGCCGGCGAAACTCGGCGACACGTTGGTGGTTGTCAGCAGACTGACCCGATTGCGCGCCGCCGTCGTCACTATTCAGCAAAGAGTCATGCGGGACGAAACCATAGTCGCCGAAGCAACCGTGGAGGTGGCGTTCGTCGCCCCCGGCGGTCGTCCGCGGCGGCAACCGGCCGAATGGCTGGCCGCGTTCGAACCGCTCGTGTGGAAGGAGAGTTAAGCGTCCATGCCGTCCGTCTCAACCGGTGCCGTCCTGTCGCCGATCCATCTGTTCCTGGAAGCCGACATCGTCGTGAAGCTGGTCATGATCGGCCTGCTGCTCGCCAGCCTGTGGACCTGGACGATCATCGTCGGCTTCGCGCTGAAGGTCAGCGGGCTGCGCAAGGAGATGCAGCGCTTCGAGACCGAATATCGCGAGGCGGATGATTTCGACGAATTCCACCGCCGCGCCGCCGGCCGCGACCAGCCGATTGCGCGCGTGTTCGCCGCCGGAGTCAGCGAATGGCGCCGCTCGACGGCAGGCAAGACGATCGACCGCGAAGGTACGCGCGAGCGCCTCGCCACGGCGATGGGCGCGACCGTCGCGATGGAGATCGACCGTCTTTCGGATCGGCTGAACTTCCTCGCCACGGTCGGTTCGGTTGCACCCTTTGTGGGCCTGTTCGGCACCGTCTGGGGCATCATGCGCAGCTTCACCGGCATCGCCGCAGCGCAGAGCTCGTCGCTCGCCGTCGTGGCACCCGGCATCGCGGAAGCGCTGTTCGCCACCGCGATCGGCCTGTTCGCCGCCATCCCGGCGGTGATCGCCTACAACCGCTACAGCCATGCCGTGAATCGCGTCGAGGCGCGCCTGAACCGCTTCGCCGACGGCTTCCACGCGACGCTCAGCCGCCGCCTGGAGATGGAGGGCTAAGCCGATGGCCATGCACCTCCCCTCCGGCAAGGGCCGCGGCCGCCGCACGCCGATGGCCGAGATCAACGTAACGCCGTTGGTCGACGTGATGCTGGTGCTGCTGATCATCTTCATGGTCACCGCGCCGCTGCTCACCGCCGGCGTGCAGGTGAACCTGCCCGAGAGCCGTGCCAAGGCGCTCGACCAGGAGCAGAAGCCGGTCCAGATCTCGATCGACGACAAGGGCCAGGTGTTCATCGATACCGACGCGGTGAGCGATGCCGAGCTGCCGGCCAAGCTGGAAGCGATCGCCGCCAAGAAGGGCCCCGACGGCAAGCCCGCCGCCATCTATCTGCGCGGCGATACCGCGCTCGGCTATGGCAAGGTGATGCGGGTGATGGGCGAGCTCAACCAGGCCGGCCTCAACAAGGTGTCGCTGCTCACCGAGCCGAGCGACCAGCGCTGACGTGAGCGAGTCCATCGACCGTAGCGAGCGGATCGGGCTCGGCGTATCCATTGCGGCGCATGCCGCGGTGTTCGCCGCGCTCGTGCTCAGCTTCGCGAAGACGCCGCCGCAGGAACCGCCCAAGGCGATCCCGATCGACATCTCGCTCGCCGACAAGGTCGGGCTGGAAAGCAGCGCGCCGGTGCCGACCCACGAGGAACTGGCCGCCAAGAAGTCGCCGGTCGAAGCGCCGGTGGAGCCCGAGGCTGCGCCGCCGCCCTCGCCGGAACCGCAGCCGCAGCCCAAGCCGCAGCCCGCGCCGCCACAGCCCCAGCCGGCGCCGCAACCCAAGCCGCAGCCGCCCCAGCCCAAACCCGCGCCGGCCGAAAAGCCGCAGCCCAAGCCCAAGCCGGCGCCCGCCGAGAAGCCGCAACCGGCCAAGCCCGCCCAGCCTGCCAAGCCGGCACCGCCGTCCAAGGCCGCGCCCGCCAAGCCGAGCAACGCGCCCGCGCAGAGCGCCGCCACCGGCAGCGCGCGCCGCCCGGTCAAGCCGACCGGCAATCTGGCCGGGCTCGATCTCGGCCGCTCGAACAACAAGACTGCCAGCACGTCGCTGCAGAACCCCGGCAGCAAGGCCTCGGCCGAAGACGTGGCGAGCTTCCGCGGCGCGATCGCGCGGCAGATCCAGCCCTGCGCCAACCGCCAGGTCACCCCCGGGCCGGGCGCCGAGCGCATCCGTGTGCTGCTGCGGGTGAACTTCAATCCGGATGGCTCGCTGGCGGGCGATCCGGACATTACCGGCGTACAGGGGAACGATGCGACCAATGGTCGGTATGTGGAGCGGGTGAAGGATCTGGCGATCGCCACCTTCAAGGGCTGCACGCCGATCCGTGGGCTGCCCGCCAATCTCTACGCCGTGCCGAGCGGCTGGAAGAGCCTGGCGTTCAGCTACAAGCTGCCTGGATGAGGATAAAGCGATGAAATTCAAATTTGCGGCCCTTGCGACGGTCTGCCTTGCGACCGCGGCCCATGCCCAGACGACGCCCCCGCCGCCGATCGCCAACAGCCCCGAGGCCCAGGCCCAGACCGCGCAGCCGGCGCAGCAGGGCGGCGGCCAGCCGGTGATCGACATCGTCGGCGGCATTTCCGCACCGATGCCGATCGCGATCCCGGCGATGCCGACCTCGGCCGTGGTCGACACGCCCGCCGGTTCGACCGACGTGCTCGGCCAGAAGCTCGCCGACATCATCACCAACGATCTGCGCGGCTCGGGGCTGTTCACGCCCGTCCCGCCCGCCCAGCTGCGCACCGTCGCCTTCCCCGAAGTGACCGCGCCTGCCTATGACTATTGGGGCGGCACCGGTGCGCAGTCGCTGGTGCAGGGCTATGTCCGCGCCAATTCGAACGGCACGCTGACGGTCGGCTGCTACCTCTACGACGTTTCATCCAAGGTGGAGCTGATCCGCCAGGGCTTCGTGGTGTCGCCGGGCGAATGGCGCCGTGCAGGCCACAAATGCGCCGACGCGATCTATGCGCGGCTTACCGGCGAAGGTCCGTATTTCGACACCCAGGTCGTCTATATCGCCGAGAGCGGCCCCAAGAACCGGCGCCGCAAGCAGCTCGCGATCATGGATCAGGACGGGGCGAATCACCGCTTCCTCACCAATGGCCAGTCGATCGTGCTGACCCCGCGCATGAGCCCCAAGCTCAACGCGATCCTGTACATGAGCTTCGAGCGCGATCGCCCCTCGATCCACATCTACGACCTGGGATCGCGGCAGGATCGCACGCTGGTCGCCAACGTCGCGCTCAACTTCGCGCCGCACTGGTCGCCCGATGCGCGCTGGGTGGTGTTCTCGATGGCGGTTGGCGGCAATACCGACATCTACCGCGTGCCGGCCAGCGGCGGCACCCCGCAGCGGCTGACCACCTCGCCCGGCATCGATACCGGCGGGAGCTATTCGCCCGACGGCTCCAAGATCGTGTTCGAGAGCGATCGCGGCGGCACCCAGCAGCTCTATGTGATGAACGCCGACGGCTCCAACCAGCACCGCATCAGCTTCGGCGGCGGGCGCTATGCGGCCCCGGCGTGGAGCCCGCGCGGCGACCAGATCGCCTTCACCCGCATGGGCGGCGGCGCGTTCCGCATCGGCGTGATGAACCCCTCGGGCGGCGGCGAGCAGCTGCTAACCAACAGCTGGGGCGACGAAGGCCCGAGCTGGGCGCCCAATGGCCGCGTCATCCTCTTCTTCCGTTCCGCGCAGGGATCGGGCCGCCCGGACCTGTGGACGGTCGATCTCACCGGCCGCGCGACGCGAAAAGTGCCGACGCCGCTCGATGGTTCGGACCCGAATTGGGGCGCCGTGCGTCCCTGACACCGAGTAGAAACTCTAGCGTAATGAAGGCGCGGCATGCGCGACACTCGTAAAAGGAGGATTTCATGACCAAGCTCGTCCCCAGCCTGATGCTCGGCGTGGCACTCGTCGCCACTGCAGCCTGCTCGAAGAAGCCGCCGAAGGAACTGCCGCCCGCGCCGACCGAAACCGCGGCGCCGAGCCAGCCCTATGGCAATGGCGAGACCACGCAGACGACGCCGATGTCGGAGCAGTTCCGCCGCGAAGTGACGAGCGACACGATTCACTTCGGCCTCGATCAGTATGACGTCGACCCGCAGTCGCGCGCCGTCCTCGACAGCCAGGCCAAGTGGCTGGTTGCGCACCCGAACGTCCGCATCACGCTGGAAGGGCATTGCGACGAGCGCGGCACCCGCGAATACAATCTCGCGCTGGGCGACCGCCGCGCCAACGCCGCGAAGAACTATCTCGCCGCGCAGGGCGTCTCGGCCGATCGCATCACCACGATCAGCTATGGCAAGGAACGCCCGGTCGCAATGGGTTCGGACGAAGCCGCCTGGGCGCAGAACCGTCGCGCGGTGACGCTCGTCCTGAACTGAGCGCTGCCTAAGATCTGAAGGAAGGCCGCCGGGGCGATGGTTCCGGCGGCCTTTTCTGCGGCGGACGAAATGACCACCTCCAGGCCGAAGGCCTCAGCGCTCAGGCAGCGACGGCGCAGGCTGGCCCGTCATCGTCATCGTTCGACGCGGGGAGGCGCTCCCGCTGCGTCCGGCGCGCGCGGCCCGCAGGACGGCTGGCGCGTCCCTGGATCCAGTGGCGCAGGCCCTGCACACGCAGCGTCGTAAACACGGCCACCGCCGTCACCGCGACGTCCAGCAAGCTGCCAAGCTCGAGCATGCCAGCGCCCGCTACGATGTCGGGGCCAAACATGCCGAGGAACAGCCTGCCCTCGGCCTCCATCGTCCACAGGATCACGGCGGCACCGGCGATCAAGCACAGAATCAGCAGCACGTCGCCCCGCGACCACCGATTGCACCAGCGCGCCGGCGCTTCCACGAGGATGCGTCGCAGCGCACGGCCGATGGACGTATCGCCAGCGACCAGCAGCCCCAACCAAAGCAACAGCAGCGCCGTCTGGATCACCCGAGCCTCCCATCCCTTGCCGCAAAGGTGGGACAAGACGGGGGGCTTGCCAAGCGCGACGCTGAAAATCGCTTTCTCCGGGGTGCTGTTCCGCTTATGTCCCGTCCATGCTACCGACCGCGCGCACCCTTGCATCGATCTCCCTCGCACCGGAGCCTTGCCGATGATCGCGCATCTGCGGGGTGCACTGGCCGCCAGCGGCGCCGATCATGCGGTGATCGACGTGAACGGCGTCGGCTATCTGGTCGGCGCCTCGGCCAAGACGCTCGACAAGCTGGGGGCGGTGGGCGAGCAGGTCACCATCCATACCGAGATGCTGGTCAGCGAGGATTCGATCCGGCTGATGGGCTTTGCCACCGCCGACGAGCGCGACTGGTTCAAGCTGCTCACCAGCGTGCAGGGGGTGGGGGCCAAGGTGGCGCTGGCGATCCTCTCGATCCTCGCGCCCGAGGAACTGCGCACCGCAGTTGCCCGTGCGGACTCCGCCACGATCGCGCGGTCGAACGGCGTGGGGCCGAAACTCGCCCAGCGCATCGTCAACGAGCTGAAGGACAAGGCCGGCGGGCTGGCGCTCGGCGGGGTGGGGGCCGCGGCGGCGCCCAGCGGCGGGGCTGCGGCCGATGCGGTATCGGCGATGCTCAACCTCGGCTTCAAGGCTGCGGAGGCGAGTGCTGCGGTCAACGCCGCCAGCGACGAACTCGGCCCGGCGGCGACACTCGACGCGCTGGTCCGCCTCGCGCTGCGCAAGGCGGCGAAGTGAGCGACGAACAGAAATTCCTCCCCGGCACTGGGAGGGGGACCATTTGCGCAGCAAATGGTGGAGGGGCCGCCGCGCGAGCGGCGGTCGTCCACCGCATGGCATTCGCACCGCGCCTGCGGCGCGGCCCCTCCACCACTCGCCTGCGGCGAGCGGTCCCACTCCCCGTACCGGGGAGGAATTTGCTCCTCGCGATGCGGAAAGCCTGAACGCCATGGAAATCGAAGTCTCTGCCGAGGCCAAGGACAAGCGCCTCAACCGACGCGTTGCCATCACCGTGGTGATCCTCTCGGTGTTCACCGGCGTGTGTGGCATCAAGGACGGCAACATCGTCCAGGCGATGCAGCAGGCGCAGTCGAACTCGGTCGACCTGTGGAACGAATATCAGGCGACCAAGACCAAGCAGCATCTCGCCGAGACCAGCCGCGCGCAGATCGCCGCGGTGGCGACCGATCCGGTGAAAATCGCCCCGGTGCTCAAGGGCCTCGATGCCGACATCGCCAAGTACAAGGTCGAGGCGCCCAAGCTCGCCGAACAGGCCAAGGCGCAGGCGGCGCAGTATGACGCGCTCAACGTCCACGATGACCAGTTCGATGCCAGCGACGCGGCGATCGCCACCGCGATTTCGGTCGCGGCGGTGTCGGCGCTGGCGGAGAGCAGCTGGCTCTTGGCAGTCGCCTGGGTATTCGGTGCGTTCGGGCTGTTCATGGGGCTGTGCGGCTTTGCCGGCTGGGGCTTCCATCCGGATGTGCTGAGCACGTTGCTGGGATGAGGGGCGCGAACCTTCTCGATCCTCCCCGTGCCGGGGAGGATCTTTTAGAGCAGCGGCGTCGGCAGGTCCTCGCCGGCGAAATGCGCGTCGAGATTGGCGAGCACCAGCGCTGCCATCGCCGCGCGGGTTTCTTCGGTGGCGCTGCCCTGGTGAGGGGCGAGCACCACCTGCTCCATGGCGCGCAGCGCCTCGGGCACGTGCGGCTCGTCGGCAAACACGTCGAGCCCGGCGCCGGCGATGGTGTGCGCCCAGAGCGCGGTGACCAGCGCGTCCTCGTCGACCAGGCTGCCGCGCGCGACGTTGACCAGCACGCCCGCCGGGCCGAGCTTGTCCAGCACCGCCGCGTCGACGATGTGCGCCGTCGCCGCGGTGCCTGGCGCCGCCAGGATCAGCACGTCGCTCTCCTCCGCCAGGCTGGCGATGTCGGGCAGGTACCGCCAGGGTACCGATTTCGCGCCGCGGGCGGTGTACAGCACCTCGCGTGCGAAGGGCGCGGCGCGCACGGCGATCGCGGCGCCGATCTTGCCCATCCCGAAAATGCCGATCCGGCGCCCGCTGGCATGCCGGCCGAGCGGCGCCTTCCAGCCGCCGCGGCGCACCAGCGCATCGTTGGCGGCGATCCGGCGCTGCACTGCCAGCATCAGCCCGATGGCGAGATCGGCGACGTCGTCGGTCAGCACGTCGGGCGTGGTCGATACCCGCACCCCGCGGGCGCGCAGCGCGTCCAGATCGAGCCCGTCATAGCCCACGCCGTTGATCGCGACGATCTCCAGTTCGGGCAGCCGATCGAGCATCGCCGCGTCGAGCTGCAACTGTCCGCCGCCGACGATCGCGCGGGTGGTCGCGGGCGGATCCTTGTCAAAGACGGTGAAGCGCCGATCAAGCTCGGCGCGAAGGCTGGGCGGGGCGGGCGTCGCAAGGTACAGGTCGGGCATGGCAATCTGATGCCCCTGTCCGGCGCCGCTGGCCAGCCGCAAACGAACAGGGACCTACGATGAGCGGGGCTCGCGATCCCGTCATCGTCCACCTTCGCGATCTTGTTCGCGATCAAACCGGGCTGGTGGAAGAAGACTATAACTACCTCGTCTACGATTTTGGCGATGACCTGATCGCCCGCGCCTATCTCGATACACCCCACCGCGTCGCCGTGATGCGGCGGGGGCCGGTGCCGGAGGCGATGCTTGCCTATCTTCGCGCGCGGTTCGACGTGATCGACCAACTCGGCCCTACGGGCTATCAAACCATCTGGACTGCATGACCGACACAGATCGCCTCCTCACCGCCGGGCGTCGCCCCGAAGACGTCGACGCCGCGCTGCGGCCCAAGTCGCTCGACGAGTTCGTCGGGCAAAAGGCGGCGCGCGAGAATCTGCGCGTGTTCATCGATGCCGCCAAGGCGCGCGGCGATGCACTGGACCATGTCCTCTTCTTCGGACCGCCGGGGCTGGGCAAGACCACGCTGGCCCAGATCATCGCGCGGGAGATGGGAGTGGGGTTCCGCTCGACTTCGGGGCCGGTGATCGTCAAGTCGGGCGATCTGGCGGCACTGCTCACCAATCTCGAAGACGGCGACGTGCTGTTCATCGATGAGATCCACCGCCTCAATCCGGCGGTGGAAGAGGTGCTGTATCCGGCGATGGAGGATCGCGCGCTCGACCTGATGATCGGCGAGGGCCCCTCGGCACGCAGCGTGCGGATCGACCTCCCGCGCTTCACGCTGGTCGGCGCGACGACCCGGCAGGGGCTGCTGACGACGCCGCTGCGCGACCGTTTCGGCATCCCGGTGCGGCTGCAATTCTACACGGTGGACGAGCTGGAGCGGGTGGTGACGCGCGCCGCCGGGCTGCTCGGGCTGGACATCGCCGCCGATGGCGCGCGCGAAGTGGCGCGCCGCTCGCGGGGCACGCCGCGCATCGCCGGGCGGCTGCTGCGCCGGGTGCGCGACTTCGCCAATGTCTTTGGCGAGGCGGTGGTGCACGCCAAGGTGGCCGATGCCGCACTCAACCGGCTGGAAGTCGACGGGCTGGGGCTCGACGCGATGGACCGGCGCTATCTGATGATGATCGCGGACGTCTATCGCGGCGGCCCGGTAGGCGTGGAAACGCTCGCCGCCGGCCTGAGCGAACCGCGGGATACGGTTGAGGAAGTGATCGAGCCCTATCTGATCCAGCTTGGCCTGATCGCGCGAACGGCGCGCGGGCGATGCCTGAACGGCGCGGGGTGGAAGCATCTCGGGCTCAACCCGCCCGCGGGGTCGCAGGACGGGCTGTTCGACTAGGCGCCGTGTTCGAAGCCCAGCCGGCCGGGCAGCGGGAGTGGCGTGCCGGCGTCGTGGAGCGTCAGGCCTTCGCCCTCGCGGAACACGCCCAGGCAGGTCGCCGCCAGCGGGAGTGGTCCCGGGGGGGCCGCGAACAGCAGCTCGTAATCGTCCCCCGCGGTCGCCGCGGCAAGCCGTGCCTCGCGATCGCCGCCGCGCACCGCCTGATAGTCCGCCGACAGGGGAACGGCGGCGAGGTCCATCGTCACCCCGAGCCCGCTCGCCGCGGCCATGCGCGCGGCATCGATCAGCAGCCCGTCGGACACGTCCATCATCGCATGCACGCCCGGGGCGAGCGCCTGTCCCTCTTCCAGTCGCGGCGTCGGCCGACGATAGCGCGCAAGCAGCGTCGCCGGTCCTTCGCCCGACAGCGCGACTGCCAGCCCCGCGCCGCCGTCACCGATCGTCCCGGTCACGTAGAGCAGGTCGCCGGGTTGCGCGCCGCTTCGCGCCGGCGCATGGGCCGAGCGGCCGAGTGCCGTCAGCGACAGCGTTCTCGGCACGCCTGCAGGTGCTTTCACCGTATCGCCGCCGATCAGCGGGCAGGCAAAGGCCGCCAATGCTGCGTCCAGGCCTGCCAGGAACGACGAGTCCCACGCGTCGTCGCCCGCCAGCGGATAGCCGAGCAGCACGCCTTCCGGCACTGCCCCCTTAGCGGCCAGATCGGACAGGTTCACCGCAAGCAGCTTCCAGGCGACATCTTCCGCCGGATCGTCGGGCAGATAGTGGACGCCTTCCACCAGCACGTCATGCGTGATCACGAGATCGCCGAGTACCGCCGCGTCGTCGCGGAGCCCACGCGCGCCGCGGTGAAGTGGCAAATGGCGGAGATAGGCAAGGAACGCCGCTTCGTTCATCGGCATGCGATCCCTCCCCCAGCCTCGCTGGAGGAGGCGGACCACGCGGTGGCACGGCACGGTCCGCCTCCCCTCCGGTGCAGGGGAGGATTGGCGGTACCCACGGTGGCGCGATAGTTTCTACCCGCCCGGCACGGGGCAGGCACGCGCATCACCCGCGCGCGTCCTTGGCGATCGCGTCGAGAATGCCGTTAGCGAAACCCTTTTCGCGGCGGTCGTAGAAGGCGTCGGTCACGTCGAGATATTCGCTGATCACCGCCGCGGTCGGAACGTCGGGGCGGGCGAGCAGCTCATAGGTGCCGGCACGCAGGATCTGGCGCATCGGCTTGTCGAGCCGCTCCAGCGTCCAGCCGGTGCTGAGCTTGGCTGCGATGATGCCGTCGATCTCCTCGCGGCGCGCATCGGTGCCGCTGACGATGTCATCGAAGAACGCGATGTCGGCATCGGCATATTCGACGTCTTCGATGATCGCGCCCAGCCGGTGCTGGTGGAACTCGTGTAGCAGCGCGGGGATCGAGGTGCCCTCCATCTCGCGCTGGTAGAGCGCCTGGACGGCGCCGAGGCGCGCGGCGGCGCGGGCCTTGGAACGGGACTTTGCTTGCGGACTGGCCATATTCTTACTCTATCACTTTAAACGGATCGCGACCGACTTTGCGTGCGCAGGCAGGCCTTCGGCTTCTGCGAGCGCAACCGCGGCGGGGCCGATCGCGGCGAGCCCGGACGGATCCAGGCTCAGGAACGAGGTGCGCTTCATGAAATCGAGCACCGAAAGGCCCGACGCGAAGCGCGCGCGCCGCCCGGTGGGCAGCACATGGTTGGGGCCGGCGACATAATCGCCGACGGCTTCGGGCGTGTAGCGGCCGAGGAACACCGAGCCGGCATGCCGGACCATGTCGAACAGCGGTTCGGCATCGTCGCAGGCGAGTTCGAGATGCTCGGGCGCGAGGCGATCGACCAGCGGCATCGCGGTCGGCAGGTCCGGTACCAGGATGATCGCGCCGTTGGCGTCCCAGCTGGTGCGCGCGGTGGCGCCGGTGGCGAGCGTCGCGATCTGCGAGTCGACGGCGGCGACGACCTTGTCGGCAAAGGCGGCGTCGTCGGTGAACAGGATCGACTGGCTCGTCGGATCGTGCTCGGCCTGGCTGAGCAGGTCGGCGGCGATCCAGTCGGGATCGTTCTTGCCGTCCGCCACCACGAGGATCTCGGACGGGCCCGCGACCATGTCGATACCGACCACGCCGTACAGCTGGCGCTTGGCCTCCGCCACCCAGGCATTTCCCGGGCCGGTGACGACGTCGACGGGGGCGATCGTGTCGGTGCCATAAGCGAGCGCCGCCACCGCCTGCGCGCCGCCGACACGGTACAGCTCGTCCACGCCCGCGACATGCGCCGCCGCGAGGACCAGCGGGTTCACCTCGCCGTTCGGCGTGGGCGTGACCATCACGAGGCGACGCACGCCCGCCGCCTTGGCGGGAATGGCGTTCATCAGCACCGAGCTGGGATAGGCCGCACGGCCACCGGGGACGTAGACGCCCGCAGCATCGACCGGCGTCCAGCGCGCGCCGAGCCGGATGCCCTGCGCATCGGTTTCGTCGCGATCCTCAGGGCGCTGCTTGGAATGGTAGACCGCGATCCGCTCGGCGGCGAGGTCGAGCGCATCGCGCAGCTCGGGGGTGAGCCCCTCATAGGCCGCGAGGCAATCGGCGCGATCGATCGTCCAGCCGGAGCGGTCGAGATCATGCTTGTCGAACAGCCGGGTGAGATCGCGCAGCGCGACATCGCCCTCGTCGCGGACACGCTTGATGATGTGGGTGACGTTGCGCGCGACATCGTCGTCCGCCTCGCGGCGGGCGTTGACCAGCGCGGTGAAGGCGTCGGCAAAGCCGGCGTCGGTGGAATTCAGGCGGATCATGCCACGGCCTTTCGGAAGCCGTCGACCAGCGGCACGACTTCGCTCGCGCGCGTCTTGAACGCGGCGCGGTTGACGATCAGGCGGCTGGTCACCTCGGCGATCACTTCCACCTCGACCAGCCCGTTTTCCTGCAGCGTGCGGCCCGAGGAGACTAGGTCGACGATGCGCGGGGCGAGGCCCAGCACCGGCGCCAGCTCCATCGCGCCGTTGAGCTTGACGCACTCGGCCTGCACCCCGCGCGCCTCGAAATGGGCGCGGGTAATGTGCGGATATTTGGTCGCGACGCGGACATGGCTCCAGCCGCGCGGATCGTCCTGTGCGGCGAGCGCCACCGGCTCGGCGACCGAGATGCGGCAATGGCCGATGCCCAGGTCCACCGGCGCGTAGAGTTCCGAATAGTCGAACTCGGCGAGCACGTCCGAACCGACGATGCCCAGATGCGCGGCGCCATGCGCGACAAAGGTCGCCACGTCGAACGCACGCACCCGGATCAGGTCGATCGCGGGGTTGTTGGTCGCGAAGCGCAGCGCGCGCGAGTTCTTATCGGAAAAGGCCGCTTCGGGCACGATGCCGACCGCCGCCAGCAAGGGCAGCGCCTCTTCGAGAATCCGGCCTTTCGGCACGGCAAGGATCAACGGCTCGGTCATGGGTGCGGGGGCTTTACTTGGAGGCCGGCATGGGCGCAACACGCGCCAAAGGGGAAGCGCATGGCGTCCGAAGCCGAGAACCGCAAGAGTTTTGCCGTGCAGGCCGGGTATTGCACGGCGATGGACGCGCCGATCACCGCGCGCATCTGTACCGCGCTGGGGCAGGGCATCACCCGGAGCAGCGAGACCGGGCGACGGGTGCTCGACTGGCCGGGCGAGCCGGTCGCCGATGCGCTGGTGCTGCGGCTGGTCGGCGGACTGCACGCGCTCCACCGGCGCGGCGTGCCCGAGCTGCGGCGCATCTTCACCGGGGAGGAGACCGATCTCGGCCGGATCGGCGCGGCGCTCGATGCGCTGCTCTCGGCCTATGATCTGCCGCTGATGCCCTGGCTCTACGGCTCGCCTCAGACCAACGAGGCGGCGCGCTCGAACGGGCTGATGACCGGGCTGCTCCATCTGGCGGCGCGCTTTGGCCCGCGCTTCGAACTGTTCGAGATCGGATCGAGCGCGGGGCTGAACCTGATGATCGGCCGCTATCGCTTCGATCTGGGCGGCGTGGCGATCGGCCCGGCCGAGTCGCCGTTGGCGCTGCAACCGGAATGGCGCGGCAGCCCGCCGCCCGCCGCGCCGGTGGAGATCGTCTCGGCCCGCGGGGTCGACATCGCACCGCTCGACCTGACCGACGAACGCGATGCCGATCGGCTGCAGGCCTATGTCTGGGTCGATGCGGCGGCGCGGCAGGCGCGGCTCGACACCGCGATCGCGATGCTCCGCGCCGCGCCGGTGCGGCTGGAGCGCGGCGATGCCGCCGACTGGCTGGACGCGCGGCTCGCCGAACCGCAGCCGGCGGGCGTCACGCGGGTGCTGATGCATTCGGTGGTATGGCAATATCTGCGGCCCGAGGCGCAGGCGCGCGTCGCCGAAAGGATGGAGGCGGCCGGCGCCAGCGCAACGCCCGACCGTCCCCTCGGCTGGGTGATGATGGAGCCCAATCGCGATCTCGCCGCGCAGGAGGTGCGGGTGCGCGGTTGGCCGGGTGATACGCCGATGGAACTGGTCGCGCGAACGCATGCGCACGGCGCCTGGGTGGAGGGGCTCGCCCCGCCCTACGACTCCTCACCCTATGTGATGCGCGCCGGCTGACGGCCACGTCCGCCGTCCTTCGCATCCCTTCTGCTGACGGCTCCACTGTCGCGTGAGCAACAGGTTGTGTCCGTTGCTTTTTCGCCAGGCACGGCGAAATTTCATTCCTGCATCATTGACAGCTTTCCCTTTTTGTCAGACTTAAAAGATCGAAACCGCGCCTGCCGCGGTGGTCTGTGTCCGCCGCAGTGATCGGGAAAGCCCGCGCCGGTAGACGTCGAAAGGGGAGGACGACATGACGGGCAAACCGATTCTATTGATGGGCGTGGCCTTGGCCGCGCTTGCCGGCGCGGCGCCGTCATGGGCACAATCCACCGCAACACCCGCGGAAAGGTCGCAAACGCCAGGCGCGCAGAGCAATGCCGCCGAAGAGGAGATCCTCGTCACCGGCATCCGCGCGAGCCTTGCCTCGGCACGCGAATTTAAGCGCAATTCGGACTCGATCCTGGACGCCATCGTCGCCGAAGACATCGGCAAGTTGCCGGACAATAACGCTGCAGAGAGCCTGGCGCGCCTGCCCGGCGTGCAGGTCGGCCGCTATGCCGACGAGGCCTCGGGCATCCTGATCCGCGGCCTGCCGGACGTCGGCACCTCGTTCAACGGGCGCGAAATCTTCACCGCAGAGAACCGCACCGTCGCGGTGCAGGACTTCCCCGCGGGCGCGCTGGCGGCGCTGGAAGTGTACAAGTCGGCCACCGCCGATCTGATCGAGCCAGGCCTGGCCGGGCTGGTCAATGTCCGCTCGCGCCGTCCGTTCGACTTCAAGGGCCTGGAGATCGCCGGCGCGATCCGCGCCTCGTACAACGACCAGTCGAAGAAGACGAACCCCAATGGCAATCTGCTGATCAGCGACCGCTGGGACACGCCGATCGGCGAGATGGGTGCGCTGATCAACGTCGCGTACAACCGCTTCTACTATAACAACGCCATCCGCTACACCAATGGCGGCGTCGATCCGGTGGCGAACAGCAAGGCGACGCTGCCCGCGGGCGAGGCGGCGGATTTCCGCCTGCCCTACAGCGTGGGCCTCTATTATCCGCGGGGCTTGCGCGAGCGGCCCTCGGTCAACGGGTCGCTTCAGTGGAAGCCGGCGCACAATCTCGAAGTCTACGCCGACGGCCTGTGGCAGGCGTTCCGCAACCAGGGCTCGACCGAGAGCTTCGACGTGTCGCTGCTCCGCGCCGCGCCGAGAAATGCGGACGGGGTGGAAGTGCCCCCGACGCTGTCGAACATCGTTCGCGTGCCCGGCGAACCCAACAAGCTGGTGAGCGTGAGCAAGACCGGCGGCTACCCTGCGGAAATGTTCCGCTCGACCAGCAAAGACTTCACCAACACCTATCAGGCCGCCGCCGGCTTCATCTGGAACACCGGCCGCGCGGTGATCTCTAGCGACTTCGCTTACACCTTCTCGGAATATGGCGCCAACGAGCGCAGCCTCGACTCACAGACCGTCTCCGCGCCGCCGGTCAATGTGATCTTCGAGAAGAACAAATCGTCCTGGTTTGATCTGGGAAATTACGACATGGCGAACCCCGCCAACTATGCGTGGCGCGGCTATTACGAGCGCGAATATTATGTGACCGGCGCCGGCATCCAGTGGCGCGGCGACGTCGCGCTCGACACCGAGATCGGCTGGCTGCCCAAAATCAAGTTCGGCCTGCGCGCGACCGATCGTGACGCCAAGCGGCGCCAGGGCAACCGCTATGCCAATACGTCCACGCTGGGCATCGCGCTCGCCAGCCTGCCGACCGGCAGCCTCAAGCAGGTCCAGGACGGCTTCCGCAACGATGCCCCGCCGTTCAGCAACTGGCTGATGCCGTCCTATGATGCGATCCAGAGCAATGCCGGTGCGTTGCGCCAACTCTCCTACGAGGCGCTGCAACGGATCGTCGCCGCCAACCCCAACGATCAGGGCTACAAGGATGCGCTGAAGCAGTTCAGCAGCCCTTCGATCCCGATGGATCCCTATGGCGGCTTCTACGCCAAGGAATCGAGCTACGCGGCCTATGCCTCGGCCGGCTATGCCTTCGACGTGGGCATTCCGATCGACGGCACCGTCGGCGTGCGCATCGTCAACACCGATGGCCGCTATGTTGGCACCTCGAAGGTCACCGCGGTGGACGGCACCGTGTCGGCAGTAACCGACACCAACCGGCAGAACTATGTCGACGTGCTGCCGAGCTTCGGACTGCGCGCCAAGCTGGCGCAGGGGCTGCAGGCCCGCCTCGGCTTCACCATGACGCGTACGCGGGCCGGCTTCGGCCAGCTCAACCCGGCGTTCAGCCTCAACCGCAACACCGATACCAGCTCGGGCGGCAACGCCTCGCGCTACGCCTTTTTCGGCTCGGGCGGCAATCCGGACCTCAAGCCGCTGACCTCGAAGAATTACGACGCGACCATCGAATATTATTTCGGCCGCAACGGCGCGGTGAGCGGCGCGGTGTTCTACCGCGATCTGAACGGGTTCATCAGCAACTATACTCGGGACGTCAATGATCCGGTCTATGGTCTCATCCAGATCAGCCGTCCGGAAAATGCCGGTACCGGGAAGATCAAGGGTTTCGAGCTATCTGCGCAGAGCTTCTTCGACTTCCTGCCGGGCTGGCTGAGCGGGTTCGGCGCGCAGGCAAACCTTACCTATGTCGACGCCAAGAACCAGCTGCCGGCGGCATTGGGCACCGCCCAGCCGATGGTGTCGCTCACCGGTCTGTCGAAATGGTCGTACAACCTCAGCGGCTTCTACGAGCGCGACAAGATTTCGCTGCGACTGTCGTATAATTATCGCAATCCCTATGTCGACTTCTACAGTCGCAATTCGAACGACGTGCAATATACCGGGCAGATGGTCCGGCCGATTTCGCGGCTGGATTTTTCGGGGTCGTACACGCCGATCGAGAACATCACGCTGACGGCCGAGGTCAACAATATCCTCGCGCAGCCGTTCAGCAACTATCGCTACTTCAACGAGACCCAATATTATCCGATCGATACCCGCTACGAGGGCCGCTATTACAGCGTAGGCGTGCGCTTTCGGTACTGAGACCCGGACTTCCGGTTCCTTCCCCCTGCGCCCGGCTTCGGCCGGGCGCTTTTTTTCAGATCGGCCGGGCGGCGAGCCATTCGAGCAACGCGGCGGTCACTTCCTCGGGTTTCTCCCACGGCGTGAAATGGCCGCCGTCGCGGACCTGCACGATGCGATAATCGGGAATCAGTGTCTCCAGCCCGTCGAGCAGACAGGGCAGCAGCCCGCGGTCGCGCATGCCCCAGATGACCAGTGTCGGCTGCGGCTGGAGCGGGAAGGGGCCGTCGATCCAGCTCGGGCGTGGTGGGTCTTCGTCCATCGCCGGCACCACGATCTGGGTGGCGCGATACCAGTTGAGCATCGCCGTGAGCGCGCCCGGCTGGCTCCATTGGTCTAGATAGATCGCCTTTTCCTCCGGCGGCACCGTCACCTGGAGATGCTCGCCGAACAGCGACAGCAGGAACTGCTCGAGGCCGGTCTTGTCCGGCGCGCGATCGAGCTCGGTCTCGCGGAAAAAGCGGATATACTGGCTGGCGCGGCGTTGGCCGGGATCATCGAACAGCTTGCGCTGGAAGACCTGGGGATGGGGCGCGTTGATGATCACCAGCCGCGCGACGCGCCTGGGTTCGCGCAGTGCAGCCATCCAGGCGATCGCGCCGCCCCAGTCGTGCCCGACCAGCGTGAAGCGATCGATGTCCAGCGCATCGGCGAGCGCGAACAGATCGGCGGCAATCTTCTCGGCGCTATAGGCCTCGACGCCTTCCGGCTTGGACGAGCCCGCATAGCCGCGCTGGTCCGGCGCGATGACGAAATAGCGTTCGGCGAGCGCCGGCATCTGGTGCCGCCAGGTACGATGCGATTCGGGGAAGCCATGGAGCAGGATGACGGGCGGATTGGCCGGGTCCCCCGCCAGCGCGACGTTGATCGTCACGCCCGTCGCCAGCGGCAGGCTCGTCTGTCGAATTCCGGTCACTCGGCTCTCCCTGTTCCGTCCGGCACCGCCTCCGCGCCGTCCGGTTTCTGCCCAGCCCTAGATGCGCCGGTTGGGCCGAAGCCGCAAGTGAAGGAAAACTAGGGGTAACTTACGGTCTTAGGAACTTCGGGGATGGGGATGAATTCCTTGTCATCATTGGGCACCTTGGGGAAGGCCCCGGCCTTCCAGTCTTCCTTTGCCTGGTTGATCCGATCGCGACTGGAGCTGACGAAATTCCACCATACGTGGCGCGGCGTCGCGAACGCCTCCCCGCCGCACAACATCACCCGCGCGCCGCGTTCGGAGCGCAGCGTCGCACGGATGCCGGGGCGCAGCAGGTAGAGCGTCATCGGCAGCAGGGGCATGCCGTCGAGGCTCGCGTCGCCCATCGCCACATAGAGCGCGCGCTCGTCCGCCACCGCGTCGATTGGGATGCTGGCGCCGCCATCGAGGACGATGTCGCCATAGATGGTCTGGGCATAGGTGGTGGTCGGGGCGGCGGCGCCCCACAATTCGCCCATGATCACTCGGGCGCGCGCGCCGTGCGCCGCGACGATCGGCAGTTCGCCAGCGGCGACATGCTCGAAGGCAGGGTCCATTTCCTCCACGGCCTCGGGCAGCGCGAGCCAGGTCTGGATGCCCGAGAGTTCGGGGCCCTTTTCCCGCTCGGCCGAGGGCGAACGTTCGGAATGGACGATGCCGTGCCCCGCGGTCATCAGGTTCACCGCGCCCGGCTCGATCGTCGCATCCGTTCCCAGCGAATCGCGATGGCCGAGCGCACCGGCGAACAGATAAGTGACCGTAGCGAGATTGATGTGCGGGTGGGGCCGAACGTCGATGCCGGTGCCGACGTCGAGGATCGCCGGGCCCATCTGGTCGAAGAAGATGAACGGCCCCACCATGGTGCGTGGTCGCGAGGGGAGGGTGCGATGCACCTTGAAGCCGCCCAGGTCGTGCGTGGTCGGCTCGATCGTCTGGAGTACCAGGTCGTCACGCATCGTTGCTCTCCGTATTTGCTGGCGCCGGAATAGCGGCTTGCGGGCGGGCCGCACAGCCAAACCAGGGCATAGGTTCGCGAACACAGCGTTTCCAATGGGACAGTCTGTTACAACTCCGGCGTTGTAATTGCGAATCGTTCGCGTTATCGCGGCGATCTGACCCCAGCCGAGATTCTCCACCGCCCGATGCACGCCCCGACTCCCTCCGTCGCGCCCCGCAAGCGCAGCCGCAAGAGCTTCTGGCTCAAGCAGCTTCACACCTGGCACTGGATGAGCTCGGCGATCAGCCTGATCGGGCTGTTGTTGTTCGCGATCACCGGGTTCACGCTGAACCATGCGTCCGACATCGAGGGGGCGCCGCAGACGGTGGATCGCGCCGCCCAGTTGCCGCCTGCGCTGCTGTCGCTGGTCCGGCCCGACGACAAGCCCGATGCCAAGCAGCCGCTGCCCGCGCCGGTAGCGGGCTGGCTGCGCGCCAACCTGAAAATGCCGGCGCAGGGCGTCGCCGAATGGTCGGCCGACGAGATCTACCTCGCCCAGCCGCGACCGGGTGGCGATGGCTGGATCGCGATCGAGCGCGACACCGGCAAGGTGACGAGCGAGATCAGCTCGCGCGGCTGGATCGCCTATCTCAACGATCTCCATAAGGGCCGCAACGCCGGCACCGCATGGAAATGGTTCATCGACGTCTTCGCCTTCGCCTGCCTGGTGTTCACGCTGACCGGGCTGGTGCTGCTGTGGATGCACTCCAAGCATCGCAAGAGCACCTGGCCGCTGGTCGCCGCGGGCCTCGCCATTCCTGCGCTGATCGCGCTGTTCCTGATCCACTAAAGGGGTTTTTCATGCAGTTTCGCCTGACCGGACTCACCACGGCCGCACTTGGCGCCGGCGCGCTGCTGCCCAACGCGGCCGCGGCGCAGACGATGGACCTGTCCATCACGCTGCCGCGGATTCAGGTGGCCGAATATCACAAGCCCTATGTCGCGGTGTGGCTGGAAAAAGAGGGGCAGGCACCGCGGACGCTCTCCGTCTGGTATGACGTCGACAAGCGCGGCGGCGAAGGCACCAAGTGGCTGCACGAGGTGCGGCAATGGTGGCGCGCGGCGGGCCGCACGATGCGCTTCCCGGCCGACGGTATCAGCGGCGCGACCCGCGCGCCGGGCGTGCAGAAGCAGCGCCTCGTCGCCGGCAAGGACGGCATGCCGGCGCTGACGCCGGGCCAGTACACGCTGGTGGTGGAAGCCGCGCGCGAAGTCGGCGGCCGCGAGGTCGTGCGGCTGCCCTTCACCTGGAACGGCAGCAGCGCCACCGCCACGGCCAAGGGCGCCAGCGAACTCGGCGCCGTCTCGTTCACGCTCAAGCGCTAATCCGGGGGGATCCGTACCATGAAGTTCCGCAAGCCGCTTTTCGCCCTTGCCGCCGTCACTGCGCTCGCCGCACCGGCCGCGATCGCGCACCGCATGTGGCTGCTGCCGTCGTCTACCGTCGTCTCCGGCACCGATAACTGGGTGACCGTCGATGCGGCGGTGTCGAACGACCTGTTCTATTTCGACCATCGCCCGTTGGGCGCGATCCCCACGATCACCCAGCCCGACGGGACCGAGGGCAAGGCCGAGCATCACAATGTCGGCCAGTTCCGCGCGACCTTCGATGTCCACCTCACCCAGCAGGGCACGTACCGTATCGCGGTGGTCAATCAGGGGGTGTTCGGCCGCTACACGCTGAACGGCGAGAGCAAGATGCTCCCGCGCGGCACCACCAAGGCGCAGCTCGCCAGCGCAATCCCTGCGGGCGCTACCGATGTGCAGACCAGCGAGATGCTCGCCCGCAACGAGATCTTCGTGACGCAAGGCGCCCCGACCAACACCGTGTTCAAGCCGACCGGCGACGGGATCGAGCTGGTGCCGGTGACGCATCCCAACGATCTCGTCGCCAATGAGGCCGCGACCTTCCAGTTCCTGCTCGACGGCAAGCCCGCTTCTGGCCTGTACGTCACGACCATCCTCGGTGGCGGCCGCTATCGCGCGGCGCCCAAGCAGATGGAGCAGCGCACCGATGCCGCGGGCAAGGTTACGATCAAGTGGCCCGAAGCGGGCATGTACTGGATCAACGTGACCCAGAATGCGCCGCAGCCCGAAGGCGAGGGTCCGCGCCCGCAGGCGCAGGCCGGGGCGCAGCGTGCCGGGGGCGGGGCTCAAGGCATGCGGGGCGTTCCCTCCGGCCGTCGGGTCAGCTACACGACCACGCTGGAGGTATTGGCACCCTGATCGCCGACGTACGTATTGCCATTCCCGAAAGCCTTTCGCCGGCGGCGTTCCACCGGCGGCGATCGGCTGCGCCCGTCGCCACCTTTGGCGGCGCGACGATGGGCACTACGTGGCGGCTGGTCGTCGTCGATCCGCCCGCGGATGTTCGCGACACCGTACAGACGGTGCTGACCCGGATGATCGCCGAGTTCAGCCACTGGGAAACTGGCTCGCGGGTGGGGCGGTTCAACCGCGGCATGCTCGGCTATTGGCAACCGCTGTCGCCCGAAAGCGCGCGCGTGCTGGAGGCGGCGCTGGCGGTGCATGCGGCGAGCGGCGGCGCGTTCGATCCCGCCGCGGGCGTGCTCGCCGATCTGTGGGGCTTCGGCCCCGCCGGTCCGCGCGACGACGTGCCGAGCGCTTATGCGATCGGCGAGGCCAAGGTGATGTCGGGCGCGCGCCATCTTGAGTTTGATCCCGAGCAGCGCCGCATCCGCCGGCGCGAGGCGGTGCAGATCGACCTTTCCGGCATCGCCAAGGGCTATGCGGTGGATGCCGTGGCCGAGCGGCTGCTCGCGCTGGGCATCGAGGATTTCCTGATTGAGATCGGCGGCGAACTGCGTGGCGAAGGCATCAAGCCCGACGGCCAGCCCTGGTGGGTTGAGCTGGAGCCGGTGCCGGACAGCACGCTCGCACCACTGCGCGTGGCGCTGCACGGCCTGTCGGTCGCAACCTCGGGCGACTATCGCCGTTTCTTCGAGCAGGGCGGGCGGCGCTATGCGCACAGCATCGATCCGCGCACCGGCTGGCCGATCGACAACCACGTCGTTTCGGTCTCGGTGCTGCACCGCGAGGCGATGCTGGCCGACGCCTGGGCGACCGCGCTCACGGTGCTGGGTCCCGCGGGCATGGGCCTTGCCGAGCAGCAGGGGCTGGCCGCGCACATGGTGACGCGCGACGGCGATGCGTTTGGCGAGCGGCTCTCCACCGGGCTGCAGGCGATGCTGGGCTGACGACGTCGGTCCAAAAAAATCGGAAGCACGACGTCCGGATTCGCTTGCGCACTGCAACAAAAGGCGTAGATTCGCACCCACTTTCGGTGCTGCACAAGGAGCAGGGATCAACGACGTTTTGGCTTGAGCTGTAGGATTGTGGGATCGCCGGTCTTCCCGGCATCTGTTCCGCGATTTGGCTGTTGCTGTGTCGTCCTGCCTGCGCAACCGAAGCCCTTCGGCCGCGCATCCCGCCCGACCTCCATCTGACCATCGACCAACGGTCCGATCAGTTCGGCCGCGCGCATCCACGCGTGGGCGACATTGGGGTCGCCCACGCCCGAACGTGGCGCGGGAGGACGCTTCTCCTCCATCTTCATGGACTCGAGAAATGGCATATCAACCGGGGAATTTCGGTGGTGGCTTTGGCTGGTTCCGGCTGCTGGGGCGCAGCTGGGTATGGATCACGATCGCCGTCGCTGCGGCCATCTTCGGCTTGAGCAGCTTCGCGCGGGTCGAACCGGGGCAGGTGGGTATCCGGGTGAACAACATCGCCGGCGGCGTGCGGCCGGAGTCGTTGCCGGTCGGCTGGTACGTCGCGCTGCCGGGCACGCACATCTACCAATATCCGGTGTTCACCCGCACCTATACCTGGACGGCGTCGCATACCGAGCAGAGCCCGATCGACGAGGCCTTCAGCTTCCAGGACAAGAACGGCCTTTCGCTGCGGGCGGACGTGGGCGTGTCCTATCATGTCGATCCGGCGCGCGCGTCGATCCTGTTCCAGCGCTATCGGACCGACATGGACGACATCATCGCGGGCCCGCTGCGGAACGCGATCCGCAACGCGATCGTCGAGCGCGCGGCGCAGCTCGGCGTCGAGGAGATCTACGGCACCCACAAGGCCGAGCTGATCGCCACCGCGACAAGGCGCGTGCAGGGCTTCTTCGCGCCGGTGGGGCTGCAGGTCGAGCAGATCTACTGGGCGGGCAACATCGTCGTGCCCGAGGCGGTGCTCAACCAGATCAACGCCAAGATCGCCAATGAGCAGCAGGCGCTGGCGGCCAAGGCAAATGTCGAGACCGCCAAGGCCGACGCCGAGGCGCGCATCGCCAAGGCGGAAGGCGACGCCAAGGCGATCCAGGTGGAGGCGGAGGCGATCCGGACCAACCCGGAGATCGTCAATCTCCGCGCGGTGGAGAAATGGAACGGCCAGCTGCCCACCTATATGGGCGGCGCGGGGCCCATGCCGTTCCTGAATGTTAAATGATGAGAAGGGGTGCCGGCAGCGATGCCGGCGCCCGTCGTTCCCCGGTCCCGGTCAGTGCGCAGTTATTGCCCCGCGCGTGCCTTGTCCCGGATCGCGCGAAATTCGGCGTCCTTGAACCAGTTCGGCCAGCTGCTGCCCTCGGCGAGCTGACGGCCGAGCCCGTAATAGATCCGCAGGTCCGACAGCGCGCCGTCCCAGTTCCAGTTGGGATCATATGCGTCCTGCGGCTTGTGGTAGCGCTTGTCGGTATAGTCCTCCGCCGTCTTCGCACCCGCCGCCTTGCCGCCGACGACCAGATCGTCGCCGCTCTCGCCGTAGAGCATCGGCACGCCCAGCTTGGCGAAGCTGAAATGGTCGGAGCGGTAATAGCCGCCCTTTTCGGGCGTCGACTCCACGCCGATCACCCGGTCCTCCGCGGCGACCAGCGGCTTGACCAGTTCCTCCAGCTCGGATTTGCCCGCGCCGACCAGCACGAAATCCTTCGCCTTGCCGACGATGTTGAGCCCGTCCATGTTCACGCCGCCGACCGTCTTCGCCAGCGGATAGACCGGATGCTCGGCATAATATTGCGAGCCGATCAGGCCCTGTTCCTCGGCGGTCACCGCCAGGAACACCATGCTGCGCTTGGCAGGACCGGCTTTCGCATTGGCCTCGGCAAGCGCCACCAGCCCGGCGGTGCCGGTCGCATTGTCGACCGCGCCGTTGCAGATGTCGTCGCCATTCACCGGCTTGCAGTGGCCGAGATGGTCCCAATGGGCCGAGAACAGCACCACCTCGTCCGGCTTGGCAGTGCCGGGCAGGATGCCGACGACGTTCTTCGAGGCCTGGCGCTTGATGCCCACGCCGAAGCTGGCCGAGGCCTTCATGCCCAGCGGGACCGCCTTGAAGCCCTTGTGCTTGGCCGCCTCGACCAGCGCCGCATAGTTCTTGCCCGCGCTGGCGAAGAGTGCCTTGGCCGAATCCTGCTGGATCCAGCCGATCAGCTGCGACTGGTCGGCATGGTCGCCCGGCGTATCCTGCTCGAGCTTGGGGCCGCCCCAGCTGCTTTCCACCACGCCCCAGCCATAAGCGGCGGGTTCGGTATCGTGGATGATGATCGCGCCCGCCGCACCCTGGCGCGCGGCCTCCTCGTACTTGTAGGTCCAGCGGCCATAATAGGTCATCGCGCGTCCACCGAACGGGCCGTCGAGCGTCATCGTCTGCCAGTCGGGGTCGTTGATCAGGATGACGACCGTCTTCCCCGTCACGTCGAGCCCGGCATAATCGTTCCAGCCGCGCTCGGGCGCGTTGATGCCGTAGCCGACGAACACGACCTCGCTGTCCTTCAGGTCGATCTTCGGGGTGACACGATAGGTGGAGAACACCGCCTCGCTGCCATAAGCGAGCGATACCGGCGTATTGCCGCCGCTGAAGGCGAGCTTGCTCGGCGCCTGCACGCTGAGCTCGACCAGCGGCACATCCTGCACCCACTGGCCCTTGTTCCCGGGCTTGAGCCCCGCCTTCTGGAAGCGCTCGATCAGATAGGCGATCGTCTTGTCCTCGCCCGCGCTGGTCGGCTTGCGGCCTTCGAATGCGTCCGAGGACAGGGTCTGCGTGACGGTTTTCAACGTGTCGAGCGAGAGCGCGGGTGCGGTCTGGGCCTGGGCGGCGGTGGTCGAAAGCAGGGCGAGGGCAAGCAGCGAAACGCGCATCCAGGGGCTCCATCGGTTCGGATCGCACGAGCCTGTCAGGTCCCGTGGGACAAGGCAATGCGCAGCATCGCCAACGCGTGTTGCGAAAAATTGCCGCCGTTCTAGGGTCGGGGAATCAATATGGGGGGACTATGAAAACGATGGTTCGTGCGCTGCTCCTGGCCAGCGCGCTACTGCCTGCCGTCGCGATGGCGCAGAGCAAGGATGCCGCAAAGTTCGGCGCACGCGAGCATATTCAGCAGATCAGCCTGTCGCCCGACGGTAGCCGCGTGGCGATGGTCGAGCCCGTAACCGGGCGGGGCAGTGCGCTGGTGGTGGCGGACGTCACGTCGGGCGCCACCAAGGTAGTGCTGCGGTCCTCCGGCGCGCCCGATCGGCTGCAGGATTGCCATTGGGCCAGCGACACGCGCATCCTCTGCAATGTCTACCTGATCGAGCAGGCCGTCCAGAAACTGCCGTTCACCCGCATGCTGACGCTGAATGCCGATGGCACCGACCTGAAGGTGCTCAGCTCGCGACAGAGCAGCAACGCGCTGGGGATCATGCAGTTCGGCGGCACCGTCGTCGATTGGGGACCGGACGGATCCAACGGCTCGGTGCTGATGACCCGCGACTTCGTTCCCGAATATTCGACCGGCACCAACCTTGCCAAAACCGACGACGGGCGCGGCGTGGAACTGGTGGATGCGACCACGCTGCGTCGCAAGACGGTGGAGAGCGCTCGGAAGGGGGCGCTGGAATTTATCAGCGATGGGCACGGTACCGTGCGCGTGATGGGCGTCGAAACCGCCAACGCCACCGGCATGCGCACCGGCCACATCATCTATAGCTACCGCACGCCCGGCAGCCGGGACTGGAAACGGCTCGCCGAGCTCACCGAAACGCCGACCGGTAGCGTCGGATTCGATCCCTATGCCGTCGATCGCGACCTGAACGTCGTGTACGGCTTTGCGAGCGAGGGCGGCCGGTCGGCGCTGTACAGCATCGCGCTCGACGGCACGCTTACCCGCAAGCTGGTGTTCGACAATGCCAGCGTCGATGTCGACGGGCTCGTGCGGATCGGGCGTCAGCGCCGCGTCGTCGGCGTCAGCTATGCGACCGACAAGCGGGTAACCGAATTCTTTGATCCCGAACTGAAGAAGCTGCGCACGGCACTGGCCAAGGTGCTGCCGGGCAAGCCGCTGGTCACCTTCGTCGATGCCAGCGCCGATGAATCCAAGTTGCTGCTGTTCGCGAGCGGCGACAGCGATGCGGGGACCTATTATCTGTACGACAAGAAGACGCACAGTTTGGGCGAGGTGTTGGCATCGCGGCCGCAGCTGGCGGACGAGAAGCTGGCCAGCGTGCGGCCGATCACCTTCCCCGCGGCGGACGGAACGCTGATCCCCGGCTATCTGACGCTGCCGGCGGGAAGCGACGGCAAGGGGCTGCCCGCGATCGTGATGCCGCATGGCGGCCCGGGCGCGCGGGACGAATGGGGCTTCGACTGGCTTGCGCAATTCTTCGCGGCGCGGGGCTATGCGGTGCTCCAGCCCAATTATCGCGGTTCCACCGGCTATGGCGACGCCTGGTATCAGAAGAACGGCTTCCAATCCTGGCGTACTGCGATCGGAGACGTGAACGATGGCGGGCGCTGGCTGCTGAAGCAGGGGATCGCGGCGCCCGGCAAGCTGGGTATCGTCGGCTGGTCCTATGGCGGCTATGCGGCGCTGCAGACCTCGGTGCTCGATCCCGATCTGTTCAAGGCAATCGTCGCGATCGCGCCGGTCACCGATCTGGAGGCGCTGCGCACCGAAGCATCGGGCTATACCCATTACGCGCTGGTGGATGCCTTTATCGGCCATGGCGCGCATGTCCGGGCGGGCTCGCCCGCGCAGAATGCCGATCGCATCAAGGCGCCGGTGCTGCTGTTCCACGGCGATCAGGATCTGAACGTCGGCGTGGGCGAATCGCGCCTGATGGCGTCGCGGCTGCGCGGGGCGGGCAAGCAAGTGGACTATGTCGAGTTCAAGGGGCTCGACCATCAGCTCGAGGACGATACGGTCCGCACCCAGATGCTGGACAAGAGCGACGGCTTCCTGCGCACGTCGCTCGGCCTTCCGGCCAAGCCCTGACCACCTGGTGGGGATGCGCGAACGCGTGTCCCCACCGAACGCGAGCAACGAAAAAGGGCGGCCCCGAAGGACCGCCCCGTTTCTCGTTTCCCGAAGGAAGCCGAATTAGCGCGAGTAGAACTCGACGACCAGGTTCGGTTCCATCTTCACCGGGTACGGCACTTCGTCGAGCGTCGGCACGCGGGTGAAGGTGATCTTCGCCGCGCCGTCCGGTGCGACATAGTCGGGGATGTCGCGCTCGGCGAGGCTCTGCGCCTCCATGACCAGCGCCATTTCCTGCGCCTTGCCGCTCAGGCTGATTTCCTGGCCCGGCTTGATGCGGCGCGAACCGATGTTGCACTTCTCGCCGTCGACGCGGACGTGACCGTGGTTGACCAGCTGGCGGGCCGCGAAGATCGTCGGAGCGAACTTGGCGCGGTAGACGATCATGTCGAGGCGCTGCTCGAGCAGGCCGATCAGGTTCTGACCGGTGTCGCCCTTCATCTTCGAGGCGTCTTCGTACGAGCGCTTGAACTGCTTCTCGGTGATGTCGCCGTAATAGCCCTTGAGCTTCTGCTTGGCGCGCAGCTGGATGCCGAAGTCCGACATCTTGCCCTTACGGCGCTGGCCGTGCTGACCCGGGCCGTACTCGCGCTTGTTCACCGGGGACTTCGGACGACCCCAGATGTTCTCGCCCATGCGGCGATCGAGCTTATGCTTGGCGCTGGAGCGCTTCGACATATAAAATCCTTTACCAATTGCTGTGACGTTGACCCGGGCGGCAAGCCGTCCTGATCGCGATCCCGGTTTCGCCTGTGCTTCTCTTGAAGGAAAAGCGCAGGGCCACCGCTTCACCGGGGTGCGGGGCCAATTGCGAAGGGGCGCGCCTAGCGGGGTGGGCGTGCGGAGTCAAGCTGCCACCCCCGCGCTTGCGGCATTCAGCCGCCGATGGGGCGGTTCTGCAGTGCCCGCGAGGCGTTGGGGTCTTCCCGGTTGTCGATCACGCGCCATTCGGCACGGCTGTGGCATTCGCGCTTGCCCATGGTCGAACCGGTGACCTGAATGCGGCGGCACACCGGCTTTTCGACTGCCGATGCGGCAGCCTGGGGTGTCGCGGTCGGTGCGGGCGTGGTCTGCGCTGCCAGCGCCGGCGACGCAACCAGGCAGCAAAGGACGGCATGAATCACACGCATAACTTGTCTCCCCCGTGGAGCACACGAGCTACCGCGTTTCCGCATGTGCGCAAACACAAGAATTGCGAAGAAACGGCCATACATTGGTATAAACGCGCGAGTGATCAGCCTGGGATGGGGTCGTCAAATCCCTCCCATTCCGCGCGTGCGAGGGGATCTCCCTCCGTTTCCGCCCGCGCTGCACGCTCTACCTTCCAGCGCGCCGGCGCCAGCCGCGCAAGCGCCCATATGGCGGCGCCACGCACCACCGCTGCCGGATCTTCGAGCAGCGCCACCACCGGTCCAATCAGATCCGCGCTCCCGCTATTCCCTGCGGCGATCAGGCAGTTGCGCATCATTCGGTCGCGTCCGATGCGCTTGATTGGGGAGCCGGCGAAGACTTCGCGGAAGCCGGCGTCATCGAGCGCCAGCAGATCGGCAAGATAGGGGACGGTCAGCTCGGCGCGTGGGTGGAAGGCGAGGTTCGCCTGGGCGGCGGCGGCGAACTTGTTCCAGGGGCACACCGCCAGGCAATCGTCGCAACCATAGATGCGGTTGCCGATGCCTTCGCGCAACGCACGCGGAATCGGCCCCTTGTTCTCGATGGTGAGGTAGGAGACGCAGCGGCGGGCGTCGATCCGATAGGGCGCGGGGAAGGCGCCCGTCGGGCAGGCGGTCTGGCAGGCATCGCAGCTGCCGCAGCCGCCGCCGCTGGGGCCGTCGGAGGCGAGGTCGAGCGTGGTGTAGATCGCGCCGAGGAACAGCCAGCTGCCATGGCTGCGGCTGACCAGATTGGTGTGCTTGCCCTGCCAGCCGAGCCCGGCGGCCTCGGACAGCGGCTTTTCCATCACCGGCGCGGTATCGACGAAGACCTTCACATCGGCGCCAGGCGCCTCGGCGACCAGCCAGCGGGCGAGCTCCTTCAGTCGGCGCTTGACCACGTCATGATAGTCAGCGCCCTGCGCATAGACCGAGATGCGCCCGACTTCGCCTTCGCCCGCCAGCGCCAGCGGATCGGTGGCGGGGGCATAGCTCATCCCCAGCGCGATCACCGAACGCACCTCGGGCCACAAGCCCCTCGGGGTGCCGCGCTGCTCGGCGCGCTCCTCCATCCACAGCATCTCGCCATGCGCGCCTTCGTCCAGCCATTGGCGCAGCCGCTCGGCGGTGCGCGGCGCGGCGTCGGCATGCGCGACGCCGCAGGCCGCGAAGCCGATCTCCGCCGCTTTCGCCTTCAGCCGTTCTTCGATGGACTTGTCTTGCCGCACCCGCACCCGCTACCACGTTGCGATTGCTAGGGGGAGGCATCGTTGCAGCAACTCGCCGTCAGTGCCTCCGGGCTGGTCAAGCGTTTCGGAGACCGGCGTGCCGTCGACGGCGTCGGCATCGCGGTGCCCAAGGGCCTTATCTACGGGGTGCTCGGCCCCAATGGCGCGGGCAAGACCACGACCTTACGGATGTTGCTCGGCATCATCGAGCCCGACGAAGGCGAGCGCGCCCTGCTCGGCAGCCGCCACCCGCGCGCCATGAGCGACCAGGTCGGCTATCTGCCCGAGGAGCGCGGGCTCTATCCCAATATGAAGTGTCGCGAGGCGATCGCGTTCATGGGCGCGCTGCGCGGGCTGCCCTGGGCGACGGGGCGCAAGCGGGCAGGGGAGTTGCTCGAAAGCGCGGGGCTGGGCCATGCCGCCGACGACAAGATCCGCAAGCTCTCGAAAGGCATGGCGCAGCTGGTGCAACTGCTCGGATCGGTGGTGCACGAACCCGAGCTGCTGGTGCTCGACGAACCCTTTTCGGGGCTCGATCCCGTAAACCAGGAGCGGCTGGAGCTACTGATCCGCGGCCAGCGCGATCGCGGCGCCACCATCCTCTTCTCCACCCATGTGATGGCGCATGCCGAACGGCTGTGCGAGCGCATCTCGGTGATCGCGGGCGGCAAGGTGCGGTTCGAGGGCACCGTCGACGAGGCTCGTGCGCTGCTGCCGCTCCGCGCCCGCTACACGCCGCATCATGATGCCGACGCGATCGGGGAAATGCTGCCCGCCGATGCGGTGCGCGAGGAGGGCAGCTGGCGCTTCACCGTGCCCGATGGCGGCATCGAGGCGCTGCTCGTCCGGCTGATTGAGGCGGGGCACGGCATCTCCGGCCTGTCGATCGAGCGGCCGGGGCTGCACGATGCCTTTGTCCGCATCGTCGGCACCGAGGCGCTCGCCGATCAGCCGGAGACGATCGCATGATGCCGCGTTTCCTCCGCCAGGCGCTGACCATCGGCCGCCGCGACCTCACCGCGACGGTGATGACGCCCACCTTCCTGCTCTTCCTCTTGAGCCCGCTGCTGATGATCGGCTTCGGCATCATCGGCGGGCTGAGCGGCCAGGCCGCGGGCGCCGCCGGCGAGGCCCGGCAGATGCTCGTGGCGATCGTGCCGGTCGGCCAGCAGGACGGCCTGCGCGCCGCCGACCGCGAACTGCGCAGCGTGTTCACGCGCGACTCCGCCCGGCCGAAGCTGCAGCTGCAAGATCCGCAAGCGGATATGGCGCGGCAGGCGCGGGCGCTGTTCGATTCCGATGCGATCGAGGCGGCGGCGGTGCTCTACGGGCCGCTCGATCATCCCACGGTGCTGCGCCGCGCCGGTGCCGAGGCGGAGGGGCGCTATCTCGCCGCACTCGCCACCCAGACGCTGCGCGCCGAGCACGCGCCGGGCATCCGCAGCACCGCTCGCTTCGAGACCATCGCCGTGCAGGCGCCAACCGTCAGCGGGCGCGGGCAGGCGGCCTATTTCTCCACCTTCGCCATCTTCCTGGTCACGCTGATGCTGTCGGGCCAGGCGGTGGGGGCGATGGCCGAGGAGCGCTCGAACAAGGTGATCGAGATCCTCGCCGCCGCGGTGCCGCTGGAAAGCGTGTTCTTCGGCAAGCTGCTCGGCGCGTTCGGTTCGGCGCTGCTGTTCGTCGCCTTCTGGGGCACGCTGGTCGCCAATTTGCCCAACCTGATGCCCGCGGGCATGGCGGCTGGACTGTCGGATCTGAGCGTGGCGGTGGGGCCGGTCTTCCCGCTGCTGCTGATCGGCTATTTCGTGATGGCCTATCTGCTGCAGAGCGCGGTGTTCCTCGGCGTGGGCTCGCTCGCTTCCACCCAGCGCGAGATCCAGATGCTGTCGCTGCCGATCACGATCTTCCAGTTCGCGATGTTCGGCATGGCGTCCTACGCTGCGGGCAATCCCGAGAGCTGGGTGGCGATCGCGGCCGAGATCGTGCCGTTCAGTTCGCCCATGGCGATGGCCGCCCGCGCGGCGAATGCGCCCGAGCTCTGGCCGCACGCGCTCGCCTTTGCCTGGCAGGGGCTTTGGGTGGCGATCACGCTGACCATCGCGGCGCGGCTGTTCCGGCGCGGGGTGCTCAAGTCGGGAAGCCCGAAGCGGGGGAAGAAGGCGGCGGCGTAGCACTGACCTCCTCCCCCTTGACGGGGGAGGATAGCGTAGCTTGGCAGCTTGCTGCCTAGCGAAGCTTGGAGAGGGTGAGCGGTTGCGTCGCAACCGCGCGATTTGCGGTGCAAATCGCCCCCCTCTCCCTCCCACTGCCTTCGGCAGCGGGCCCCTCCCTCCCCCGCGAGGGGGGAGGGGAAGGAACCTTAATGCGTCGCGTTGTCGATCGCGTCACCCGTGCGGTCCACGCCGTTCGCCAGTGCATCGCCGGTATCGTCCGCGCCTTCGCGGATCGCTCGGCCGGCGGTTTCGGCGCGGTTCTCGATCCGGTCGCCCAGCCGGTCGGCCGCATTGGCCAGCGAGTCGCCGGTGCGATCCAGCGAATTGCCGACGCGGTCCTCGGTGCTCGGCGAACAGGCGGCGAGGCCCAGTGCGAGCGCGGGCAACAGAACGGACAGAGTCTTCGGCATATGGTCTCCTGGGTGTCTAGCCAGCGGGCGCACACGCGCGTAGAGGGCGCGCCATGCAACATCGCATCGCCCTCGCCTCGGATCACGCCGCCTTCGCCATGAAGGCAGAACTCGCCGATTGGTTGCGTGGCCTGGGGCATGACGTGCTCGATCTGGGCACCAACGGTCCCGAGAGCGTCGACTATCCGGACTATGGCTACCGGCTCGGCAAGTCGATCGAGACCGGGGAGGCGACCTTCGGAATCGCGCTGTGCGGATCGGGCATTGGCATCTCGATCGCGGTCAACCGCAACCCTGCCGCGCGCTGCGCGCTCGTCTCCGAGCCGCTCTCCGCCGGCCTTGCGCGCGAGCATAACGATGCCAATGTCATCGCGCTCGGCGCGCGGATGATCGGCATCGAGATGGCCAAGGCGTGCATCATCCAGTTTCTCGAAACGGCTTTCCTCGGCGACCGGCACGTCCGCCGCGTGGAGAAGCTGCGCAACCCCGAAAGGAGCCCCGCATGAGCACCAACCCCGTTACGGCAGGCCTTCAGCCGGATGGCTTCTTCACCAAAACCCTCAGCGAAGTCGATCCCGCGGTGTTCGCCGGCGTCGAGCATGAGCTGGACCGCGAGCAGCACCAGATCGAGCTGATCGCCAGCGAGAACATCGTCTCCAAGGCGGTGCTCGAGGCGCAGGGCTCGGTGTTCACCAACAAGTACGCCGAGGGCTATCCCGGCAAGCGCTATTACCAGGGCTGCCACCCGTCCGACGAGGTGGAGCAGCTGGCGATCGATCGCGCCAAGCAGCTGTTCGACTGCGGCTTCGCCAATGTCCAGCCGCACTCGGGCGCGCAGGCCAACGGCGCGGTGATGCTGGCGCTGACAAAGCCCGGCGACACCATCCTCGGCCTCAGCCTCGATGCCGGCGGCCACCTGACCCACGGCGCCCGCGCAGCGATGAGCGGCAAGTGGTTCAATGCGGTCCAGTACGGCGTGCGCCCCGACGATCACCTGATCGACTATGACCAGGTCGCCGCGCTCGCCCGCGAGCACAAGCCGAAGCTGATCATCACCGGCGGCTCGGCCTATCCGCGCCACATCGATTTCGCCCGCTTCCGCGCGATCGCGGACGAGGTCGGCGCGATGTTCATGGTCGACATGGCGCACTTCGCCGGCCTGGTCGCCGGCGGCGTCCACCCGACGCCGTTCGGCCATGCCCATGTCGTCACCACCACCACGCACAAGACGCTGCGTGGCCCGCGCGGCGGCATGATCCTGACCAATGACGAGGCGATCGCCAAGAAGATCAACTCGGCGGTGTTCCCGGGCCTGCAGGGCGGCCCGCTGATGCACGTGATCGCCGCCAAGGCAGTCGCGTTCGGCGAGGCGCTGCGCCCCGAATTCAAGAGCTATGCCGCGGCCGTGGTCGAGAACGCCAAGGTGCTGGCGGCGACGCTGAAGGAGCGCGGTGCCAACCTCGTCTCTGGCGGCACCGACACGCATCTCGCGCTGGTCGACCTCACCCCGCTGGGCGTGACCGGCAAGGACGCCGACGAGGCGCTGGAGCGCGCGGCGATCACCTGCAACAAGAATGGCATTCCCAACGATCCGCTGCCGCCGATGAAGACCAGCGGCATCCGCGTCGGCTCGCCGGCGGGCACCACCCGCGGCTTCGGCACGGCTGAGTTCCGCGAGATCGGCAACATGGTCGCCGACGTGCTCGACGGCCTGCGCAACAAGGGCGAGGCAGGCGACGCCGCGGTCGAGGCCGATGTGAAGGCCCGCGTCCGCGCGCTGTGCGAACGCTTCCCGATCTACGGCGGCTAAGTGCGCTGCCCCTTCTGTTCCAATGAAGCCAGCCAGGTAAAGGATAGCCGCCCCACCGACGACGGGGCGGCGATCCGCAGGCGCCGGCAGTGCGAGGCGTGCGGGGCGCGCTTCACGACCTTCGAGCGTATCCAGCTGCGCGATCTGACGGTCGTGAAAAGCGGAGACCGGCGCGAGCCGTTCGAGCGCGAGAAGCTGATGCGCTCGGTGTCCACCGCGTGCCGCAAGCGGCCGATCCAGCCCGCCCAGATCGAGCGGCTGGTCTCGGGCATTCAGCGCCAACTGGAAACGACGGGCGAGAGCGAAATTCCCTCCCAGCGCATCGGCGAGCTGGTGATGGAGGCGCTCAAGGGCCTGGATTCGGTGGCCTATATCCGCTTCGCCAGCGTGTATAAGGATTTCCGCGAGGCGAAGGATTTCGAGGAATTCGCCGGTAACGTCAGCGAGGTCGGCAAAAGTTGAATTCCCCCGTCATCGTGCTCGTCCGCCCGCAGCTGGGCGAGAATATCGGCAAGGCCGCGCGCGCCATGCTCAACTTCGGGCTGGTCGAGATGCGGCTTGTTTCGCCGCGTGACGGCTGGCCGAACCCTTCGGCAGGTCCTGCGGCGAGCGGCGCCGACATCGTGCTCGAAAAGGCGCAGGTGTTCGAGAGCGTTGCCGATGCGGTGGCGGACTGCACCCATGTCTATGCCACCACGGTGCGCAAGCGCGGCGTGACCAAGCCGGTGGTGACGCCGGAAGTCGCCGCGCGCGAGATCCACGGCGCGCCGACGCGCAGCGCGATCCTGTTCGGGCCCGAGCGCTCGGGGCTGGAGACGGACGATGTGGCGCTCGCCCGCACGATCGTCACCGTCCCGATCAATCCCGAGTTCGGCTCGCTGAACCTCGCCCAGGCGGTGATCCTGGTCGCCTATGAATGGTCTAAGCATGTCGGGCTGGAGAGCCCGCCGCTGGTCGATCTGGAGCCGCCGGCGTCGCAGGAGGAACTGGACGGCATGATCGGCCAGCTCGATTCGATGCTGGAGGATTCGGGCTATTTCTTCCCGCCTGCTCGCGTGCCCTCGACCAAGCGCACGCTGCGCACGCTGCTGACCAAGCCGCGCTGGTCGAGCCAGGAACTGCGTACGCTGCGCGGCGTACTGTCCGCGCTGGATGGCAGGAAGCGCCACCGAGCGGAGTAGGGGCGCAGCCCTCGATGGCCGGCGGGATGCTGCAGAGGCGCCGTATGCGTTTGCGCCGGATTGCGCGCAGCGTTTCCGGCGAAAGTGTCCTCCACCGCCGCTGATCTGCAATCCATCACATATATGCTTGAAACGGGTCGGTATTGCCGCCACCGGAAAGCCCTTCGTCACAACAAGGGGTCTTAGGTGGCTAAAATATTTCAAGTTCTTTGCGTCATACTCGTTACCGGCGCGATCATGTTCGGCGGGCGCTGGTATATGTACGTTGCCCGCGCAGCCAGCCCCTATGACGAGGTCGGGATCGCGCTGAACGGCTATGCGCCGAAGCCGATGCGCAGTTGGGGCTGCCACAAGCTACAGGAACGCTTTCCGGGCCAGTTGCCGCCCGCGGGCTGTGCTGGACCGGACGGTCGGCGCTGGATCTGACGTTCCCTCGATCGAGACCTCCCTTTCATGCCAGCGGGGCGCACAGCGCTGTCTCACCGTGCCCGCGCGGCCGAACTTTCCCCCTATCAAACCGGAAACGCCATGACATTTTCGAAAACTGCCGCCCTGTTGATCGGCGTCGCCAGCCTGGGGCTGAGCGGATGCGACAAGATTTCCGGATCCCGCGGCGCGGATCAGAACAGCACCGCTGCCGGCATCGCCGGCGCCTCGACGCAGCTCGATGCCTATATCAGTGCGCATAATCGGCTGATCGGTACGTTCGGCTTCTACGACAAGGCGACCAAGTATCGCGAAGCCGATGTCGCCCATGCCTCCACCAATGGCCAGTTCCTCGTGGACGCCGGGTGGATCGACAAGGGCATCGACGAACTGAAGCAGGCGCGCGCTCTGGCCGGCGCGCCCGCCGACCTCAACGCCGCTACGGACGCCCTGATCGGGTCGATGACCAAGGTCCAGAAACATCTGGCGGAGCTCGCCCCTTATTATTCCAGCAAGGCCTATCTGGACGACAATCTGGCGCGCGGGCGTAAGGAAGATGCGCAGATGCTTGCCGAGATCGACGCGGCGGATGCAGATCTCAAGCGGTTCAGCGACATGATCGATCGTGAGTCGATCAAGCGCGATACGGCGACGCTCGAGAAACTGAAGGCCGAGGGGAAGCTGCTCGAGTATAATCGGCGGCTGGCGATGTTCCATGCCAATGCGCTGATAACGCGGTTCACGGCCTCCAAGGCGCCGGATGCAGCGCTAGTGCAACGCGCCGACGCAGACCTGGCGGTCATCGAGCCTGCAATCGCCGCCGCGCGGGCCGAAGCAACCAAGGCTGGCGAAAAGGAGCCGCCGGAGTTGCATTTCCTGTCGTCGATGCTCGGCAGCTACCGGTCGTTCAAGCGGGACCACCGCGCGTTCAACGCCGAGATGATGCTGGAAAGCTATAACCATGCGGTGGAAGCCGCCAACCGATAACCAAGCTGGTCAGTTTCGATCGAACTCCGGCTGACGCAGCGCCCCCGCCCGCACGGAGCGGTGGCGCTGCGGATATCAGCGCGCGCGCGGCGGGCCCTTGCGGAAGCCCCCGGGCTTGCCATTGGCGTTGCTGCGGTTCGCCGGCGGACCGCGACGCGCCGGACCATCCGAACGCGCGCCGGGCTCGGGCGCATCGGTCGCACGCTCGATGCGGATGCCGTCGTCATCGTCGCCCGCGGTGCGCGCGAACTTGTCGACCGCGGCCGAGAACTTCGCCGCCAGCGGCGCCGGGATCTGGAAGTGCGTCTCGTTCGCCGCGATGCGGATCGCGCCGACTTCGTTGCGGGTGATGTGCCCGCGGCGGCAGATCAGCGGCAGGATCCAGCGCGGATCGGCGTTCTGGCGACGGCCGATGTCCATGCGGAACCACACGGTGTCGTCAAAGCCGGGGCGATGGCGCTCCTGCTGCGCGGCGCGGCGCGCTTCCGGAGTCGCCTCGATCAGCTCTTCCGGCTCGGGCAGCTGCGAGCGGTGCGCGCGGACCAGCGCGGCAGCGATCTCGGCCGGGGTCTTCTCGGCGAGCAGGCGCTCGGCGAGGGCCACGTCTTCCTCGTCCGTCTCGATCGGCTGAAGCAGCGCCGCGATCAGGCGTTCGCGATCCGCGGCGCGGATCTGCTCGGGCGTCGGTGCCTCGATCCACACCGCCGGGATGCGCGCGCCGTGCAGCATCTGCTCGACGCGGCGGCGGCGCGGATAGGGGACGATCAGGACCGCGGTGCCCTTCTTGCCCGCGCGGCCGGTACGGCCCGAACGGTGCTGCAGCGTCTCGGCATCGCGCGGCAGTTCCACGTGCACGACCAGGGTCAGCGTCGGCAGATCGATGCCGCGCGCGGCGACGTCGGTCGCGACGCAGACACGGGCGCGGCGGTCGCGCAGCGCCTGCAGCGCATGGTTGCGCTCGGACTGCGAATGCTCGCCGGAGAGGGCGACGGCCGCGAAACCGCGCTCCATCAGGCTGGCGTGGAGGTGGCGGACATTGTCGCGCGTCGCGCAGAACAGGATCGCCGTCTCCGCCTCGTGCAGGCGCAGCAGGTTGATCACGACATGCTCGATATCCGCCGGGGCGACGGTCACCGCCTGGTAGCTGATGTCGCCGTGGCCGCGATCATCGCTCTTGGTGGTGATCTGGAAGGCGTTGCGCTGGTAGCGCTTGGCGAGCGCCACGATCGGGCGCGGCATCGTCGCCGAGAAGAGCAGCGTGCGGCGGCCTTCGGGCGTCGCGTCAAGGATCGCTTCCAGCTCTTCGCGGAAGCCCATGTCGAGCATCTCGTCGGCCTCGTCGAGCACCGCGACACGCAGGCTGGACAGGTCGAGCGCGCCGCGCTCGAGGTGGTCGCGCAGACGGCCCGGCGTGCCGACGACGATGTGCGCGCCGTGGTTGAGCGTGCGACGCTCCTTGGAAGCGTCCATGCCGCCGACGCAGGTGGCGATGCGGGCCCCTGCCGGGCTGTACAGCCAGATCAGCTCGCGGCTGACCTGCAGCGCCAGTTCGCGCGTCGGCGCGATGATGAGGGCGAGCGGCGCGCCGGCGGGCGGCAGCATCTCTTCGCCGGCGAGCAGTTCGGGCGCCATGGCGAGGCCGAAAGCGACCGTCTTGCCCGAGCCCGTCTGGGCGGAGACGATGAGGTCGCGGCCCGCGGCCTGGTCTTCCAGGACGGCGGACTGGACCGGAGTCAGCGTGGAATAGCCACGCTGTTCCAGCGCCTCGGCGAGGCGCGTCGGTAGATTTTGAATAGACATTGAGACCCTAAAATTGGGGCTACGCGCGGCGCACCGCAAGCCCGATACAGTGTTGCAGGCGCGCCCCTCTAACCTCGCGCGCGATCGATCAGCCAGACGGCGAGCGTGAGGGCGAACCCCACCGCCAGCCCGGCCAGCAATCCCACCGTCGCTTCTCCGCGTAGGGCCCCGGCCACTGCGCCGACGAGAATACTCGCCGTCAACAGGAAGCCGCCGGCCATCGGCGTGCGCGAAGGGGTGGACTGCATGGTGCCCCTTGCCACGAATCTGCGCGAAGCGCCAGCCTTAGCCATGGTTTCCGGATCGTTCACCAGCATCGTCCACCGGAGCGGAAGGGAAACCGGTGTATCAGGCCGGCACGGACCGGGGGCTGCCCCAGTGTTGGAGTTGCAATGGACGTCTACCCCTATCTGAGCGATCGCGACGAAGTGCACGACGCGGCCGATCTGATTCGGCGCTTCGGCCATGCCGCCTGCGGCGAGGCCGCCGCGCGTGCCGAGGCGAGCCGGGATCTCGGCAATGTCGTCCACTTCTGCCGCTGGCGCCAGATCGAACGGCTGGTGGTGCTGCTGTCCGTACCCAAGGTGCTGGGCACGGTGCACTGAGCGTCCGCTGACTCCGGCCGCCGCGGCTGACTTCTAGGCGCGGCGGAAGTGTTCAAGCCGTTTTAAGCGCAGAGACCGGGACGTGCCGATTTTCCGGCAACGCTATGCCGCTCCCCAAGCAAGGAGACGGGCATGGCATTTCGCGTTCTAGGCATCGATCCGGCATCGTTCGAGCATCTCGTCGGTCTTTCCGAGGAGGCGCTGGCCGGGCTGGGTATCCGTCGCTACACCGTCGACGCAAAGCCCGGCTTTCCCGACCGCATCGAAGTGCGGGACCTCGAGCTGGGGGAGACGGTGCTGCTGCTCAACTATGAACACCAGCCCGCGGCTACGCCCTATCGCGCCACCCACGCAATCTTCATCGGCGAACAATCGCGCACGCGGCTGGACATGATCGACTCGCTGCCGGAGGCGATCCGCATCCGATCGATTTCGCTGCGCGCCTTCGATGCCGCGGGCGAGATGGTTGACGCCGATCTCGCCGATGGCGCTGCGCTGGAGCCGCTGATCCTGCGCTTCCTCGCGCGCCCTGACGTGGCCTATCTCCACGCGCATTATGCCAAGCGTGGCTGTTATGCCGCGCGGGTTGAGCGGACGTAGCGGCGGGACCCAAGACCTCCGGCCCGCGTTAGCTTCCTCGCACTCCTTCCGCGAGGTACGCTTGACCACACCGCAGATCCTGTCGCTTGTCGTGCTTGCCGGCATGATGCTGCTTTTCGTGTGGGGCAAGCTGCGTTACGACATGGTGGCGGTGCTGGCGTTGCTCGCGGCGCTAGCGGTGGGGGTGGTGAAGCCCAAGGAGGCCTTCACCGGTTTCTCCGACGACATCGTGATCATCGTTGCCTCGGCCCTCGTCCTCTCCGCCGCCGTGCAGCGCTCGGGCGTGATCGAGCGGGCGATGCTGCTGCTCCAGCGGCGGGTGACGCGGGTGCGCTCGCAATTGCTGCTGCTCAGCGCCAGCGTCGGCTTCGCCTCGGCGCTGGTCAAGAATATCGGCGCGCTGGCGATGATGATGCCGGTCGCCTTCCAGATGGCCAAGCGCTCCAAGGCCTCGCCCGCCACCTTCTTGATGCCGATGTCGTTCGCCTCGCTGCTCGGCGGGCTGATCACGCTGATCGGCACCTCGCCCAACATCATCGTCAGCCGCGTGCGCGAGGAGATGACCGGCCAGCCCTTCGGCATGTTCGACTATGCCCCGGTGGGGCTGGGGCTGACGCTGGTCGGGCTGGTCTTCCTGCGCTTCGCCTATCGGCTGATCCCGCGCGATCGCCGCGCCGCGCCAACGCTGGGCGAAGCGATGGACATCGAGGACTATGTCACCGAGGCGACGATCCCCGAAGGATCGGAAGCGGCCGGCGAAACGGTCGCCGAATTCCGCGAACGCCACGACCATGCGGTGGCGGTGACTACCATTCTGCGCGGCGGCATTCGCAGTACGCCCTTCCCGGACAACCGCCTGTGCCCCGAGGATGTGCTGATCCTCGCGGGCGCTCCAGATGATCTCGAACGCGTCATCGCCACCGATGCGCTCGTGCTCGAGGGGCAGGACCGCCCCCAGCCCGACGGCAACACCGGCGAAGTCGGCGTGATCGAAGCGGTGATCGGGACCGACTCCACGCTGATCGGCCGCACCGCCGGGCGGCTGGGCCTGCACGAGCGCTTCGGCGTGAACCTGATTGCGGTGTCGCGCCAGGGCGAGCGGCTGTCCACGCGGCTGGGTGACATCGAGCTGCGCGCGGGCGACGTGATCGTGCTGCAAGGCCCGCTCGACTTGCTGTTCGAGCGGCTGGGCGAACTGGGCTGCCTGCCGCTCGCACAGCGCGAGCTGCGGCTCGGCAGCGCGCGCAAAGGGCTGCTGCCGCTCGCCATCCTCGGCGTGGCGATGGCGGCGACGGCGACCGGCTATGTGCCCGTGGCAGTGGCGTTCTTCGCAGCGGCGGGGCTCACCATCCTGCTCGGAGCCCTGCCGGTGCGCGAGGCGTACGAGCATATCGAATGGCCGATCCTGGTGATGCTCGGCGCGCTAATCCCGGTCAGCGATTCGCTGCGTACCACCGGCGCCAGCAAAGTGATCGGCGACCAGCTCGGCCATATCGCCGCGACGCTGCCGCCCTGGGGCGCGGTCGCGATGATCCTGGCGGCGGCGATGGCGGTGACGCCCTTCCTCAACAACGCCGCGACGGTGCTGGTGATGGCGCCGATCGCCGCCACCTTCGCGGGCGAGCTCGGCTATCGGCCCGAGGCGTTCCTGATGGCGACCGCGGTGGGCGCGGGCTGCGACTTCCTCACACCGATCGGCCACCAGTGCAACACGCTGGTGATGGGGCCGGGCGGCTACAGGTTCGGCGACTATGCGCGGCTCGGGGCGCCGCTGTCGCTGCTGGTCTTGATCGTCGGCACGCTACTGATCATGGCCGTGTGGCCGGTGCATTGAGGATGGAGTTTCGATGGAACAGATGATTCGCTTCGAGCAGACCGGCGGTCCCGATGTGCTGCAATGGGTCGAGGTCGACCTGCCCGCGCCCGGCCCCGGCGAGGTGCGGCTGCGGACGCAAGCGGCGGGGCTCAACTTCATCGACGTCTACCACCGCACCGGCGTCTATCCGGCGCAGCTGCCCTCGGGCATCGGTGTCGAAGGCGCGGGCGTGATCGAAGCGGTGGGAGAGGGCGTCACCGGCTTCGCGGTCGGTGATCGGGCGGCGACCTTCGGGCCGGCGCTTGGCTCCTATGCGACGGCGCGCAACCTCAAGGCCGAGACCCTGTTCAAGCTGCCGGACGACATCAGCAGTGAGACCGCCGCCGCGGTGCTGCTCAAGGGCTGCACGGTCGAATTCATGGTCGAGCGCGCCGCCAAGGTGCAGGCGGGCATGACGGTGCTGGTGCACAGCGCGGCGGGCGGAGTCGGCCAGATCGCGGTCGGCTGGCTGAAGGGCATCGGCGCGACGGTGATCGGCACGGTCGGCCACGAAGCCAAGGTCGAAAAGGCGAAGGCAGTCGGCTGCGACCACGTGCTGCTGTCGCGCGGGCAGGAGGATGTCGCCGCGCGCGTGCGCGAGATCACCGGCGGCGCAGGCGTGTCGGTGGTGTTCGACGGGATCGGCAAGGCGACCTGGGAAGCCTCGCTGGGATCGACGGCGCGGCGCGGGCTGATCCTCAGCTATGGCAATGCCAGCGGTTCGGTGGAGGGGGTGAAGCTTGCCACGCTCAACCAGCATGGCTCGCTGTTCGTTACCCGGCCCAAGCTGTTCGATTATTATGTCACGCTCGAGGAGCGGCAGGCGGGCGCCGCGCGGCTGTTCGAGATGCTGAAAAAGGGCACGGTGAAGCCGGAGATCGGCCAGCGTTTCGCGCTGCGGGACGCGGCGGAGGCGCACCGTGCGATCGAGGGCGGGCACACGACCGGATCGACGATCCTGCTGCCGTAAACGGAGCGGCGCCGCTCCAGTCTGCGCTCCCCTTCCGCTTGCGGGAGGGGACGGGGGAGGGGCTGAGATCGAGCAGCGCTTCTTCCACATCAGTCCTTCCCCCAGCCCCTCCCGCAAGCGGGAGGGGAGCTTTGGCGGGAAGGGAGTTACTTCCGCTTCCCCAGCGCCGCGACGCAGCTCGCCTGGTCGAGCGGGCTGCCATTGCGTTGCCGCGCGTCCACCCAGGTCACCGCCGGCGCGCCGTTGCCATGCTCGGGCGGATAGAGATAGGCGTCGAGCACGCAGATCGGCCCCACGAACTGCAGCTTGCGGCCCTTGCCCTCGGTCACGTCCAGCCGCGGCTGGCCGAAGCGCGCGAGCAACTGCGGCGCGGTGAGCCCGCGGATCGGCGCAAGGTTCGCCGGCTGCTCGGGCACGCGCCCCGGCACCGGCAGCGGCGCGGCCGGCCGCGCAGTCGGCACCGTGCCCGAACAGGCGGCGAGCAGCAGCGCCGAAAAGGGCACCGAAGACTTGGCAAGACGGACAGCGTTCAAACGGTTTTCCCTTGGTTGCACTTGTATCTGCCTCTCTCTAGGGCGACGCCCATTGCAATTGGAGCCCTGAACCTTGACCAACCCCAGCTACGACGTGGTCGCGATCGGCAATGCCATCGTCGACATCCTCGCCCAGGCCGACGACGCCTTCATCGAATCGATCGGCGTCCCCAAGGGCTCGATGCAGCTGATGTTCTCGCCCGAAGAGGCCGATGCGCTCTACGCCAAGATGGGCCCGGGGCGCGAGGTTTCCGGCGGTTCGGCGGCGAACACCGTGGCGGGTATCGCCGCGCTCGGCGGCAAGACGGCGTTCATCGGCCAGGTGGCGGACGACCAGATCGGCGAAGTCTTTGCGCACGACATCCGCGCCGCAGGCGTGCATTTCGACACCGCGGTGCGCCCCGGCCAGCCGACCTCCGCGCGCTGCCTGATCTTCGTGACGCCGGACGGCCAGCGCACGATGAACACCTTCCTCGGCGCCTCGCAGTTCCTCCCCGCAGCCGCGCTCGACGAGCAGCTGATTGCGAACGGCGCGATCCTCTATCTCGAAGGCTATCTGTGGGATCCGGAAGAGCCGCGCGCCGCGATGCGCAAGGCGATCGACATCGCCCGTGCCGCCGGCCGCAAGGTCGCCTTCACCCTCTCCGACGTGTTCTGCATCTCGCGCCACGGCGACGATTTCCGCAAGCTGATCGAGGATGGGCTGATCGACATCCTGTTCGCCAACGAGGCCGAACTGCTCGCCTTGTGCGCGCATGAGGATTTCGAAGCGGCGGTGCAGCACATCCATGGAAAGGTGCCGCTACTCGTCGTCACCCGCAGCGAGAAGGGGGCGATGGCGCTCCAGGGCGACGAGCGGATCGAAGTTCCCGCCGAACCGATCAGCGCGCTGGTCGACACCACCGGCGCGGGCGACATGTTCGCCGCCGGCTTCCTGCATGGCCAGGCGCAGGGCAAGGGCCTGAAGGAATCGCTCCAGCTCGGCGCGATCTGCGCGGCAGAGATCATCCAGCATTACGGCGCGCGCGCCGAGAAGGATCTGAAGGCGCTCGCCGCCGCGAAGATCGGCTGAGGCTTCCCGCTTTGTCCAAAGAAGAAGGGCCGGAGGATCGCTCCTCCGGCCCTTTCTTTTTGCCCGATCAGCGGGTGCCGGGCACCGGCGGCTCCAGATCCTCATAGGCGTCCGGGGCGTCGCGGTCGTCGATCCCGCGGCCGACATGGCTGCGCGAACGGCTGTAGCTGTAGTAGACTACCAGGCCGACCGCGGCCCAGCCGAAGAACAGCATGATCGTCGGGCCCGACAGGCTGACGAACAGATAGAGGCAGCCTGCGATCGCGATCGGCGCCGTCACCATGATCGCCGGCGTGCGGAACGGGCGGTGGCGGGTCGGGTCGGTCCGGCGCAGCACCAGCACCGCGATCGACACCGCGGCGAAGGCGAACAGCGTGCCCGAGTTGGACACGTCCGCCAGCAGGCCCACCGGGAAGAAGGCCGCGAACATCGACACGAAGATGCCGGTGAGGATGGTGATGACGTGCGGCGTGTGGAACTTCGGGTGCACGCGCGAGAAGAAGGCGGGCAGCAGGCCGTCGCGGCTCATCACGAAGAAGATGCGGGTCTGGCCGAACATCATCATCAGGATGACCGAGGGCAGCGCGATGATCGCGGCCGCACCTACCAGCCAGCCCAGGAATGGATGGCCGATCGAGCGCAGCGTCCAGGCCAAGGCTTCCTTGGAGCAGACCACCGCCTGTTCGGTCAGCGCAGCGCAGGCCTGCGAAAGTGCCGGCGTTCCCGGCGAGAGCACTTCGCCCGCAGGGCCATGCACCGGCTGCGCGCCGACGGTGCCGATCACGCCCGAGGCGACCAGCATGTAGAAGATGGTGCAAATCGCCAGGCTGCCGATCAGGCCGATCGGCATGTTGCGTTGCGGGTTCTTGGTCTCTTCGGCGGCGGTCGAAACCGCGTCGAAGCCGACATAGGCGAAGAAGATCGAGGCGGCGGCACCCGAGATGCCGGCAAAGCCGAGCGGCGCGAACGGCGTGAACTGGCCGGTCTTCAGCACCGGCAGCGTGACCACCACGAACATCGCCAGCGCGAGAATCTTGATGCCGACCAGCACCGCGTTGACCGTGGCGCTTTCCTTGGTGCCCTTCACCAGCAGCGCGGTGACGATCGCCGCGACGGCCATCGCCGGCAGGTTGATCATACCGCCGTCGAACGGCCCGCGGATCAGCTGCAGCGGCACGACGATGCCGAAATTATTCTGGATGAAGCCCATCATATAGCCGGACCAGCCGACCGAGACGGCCCCCGCTGCAATCGCATATTCGAGGATCAGCGCCCAGCCGACCATCCAGGCGACCAGCTCGCCCATCACCGCATAGCTGTACGTGTAGGCAGAGCCCGAAACCGGCACCATCGCCGCCATCTCGGCATAGCAGAGCGCCGCGACGGCGCAGACGAACCCGGCGATGACGAACGAGACCATCATGCCCGGCCCGGCCTTCTGGGCCGCCTCGGCGGTCAGCACGAAGATGCCGGTGCCGATCACCGCGCCGATGCCCAGCATGGTCAGCTGGAAGGCCCCCAGCGAGCGGTGGAGCGATTTCTTTTCGGCTGTAGCGAGAATGGCATCGAGAGGCTTTACGCGCCCGAATATCATTGCGTGATCCCCATATGCGGCGAGCGTCGCGCCGCCCCCAATTGGTAAAGGCGCGAGCCTAACCCCAAACGCGCCCCGTGCAATCCCTTACCGCGTACGAACGCGAAACAATGTTGCGTCTCGGCGCAATTACCGCGCGAGCATCGGCCCGAGCGGCTGACCCGCGAAGAGATGGACGTGGAGGTGTGGCACTTCCTGCCCGGCGTCGAGGCCGGTATTGGCGAGCAGCCGGTAGCCGGGCTCAACGAACCCGCCGTCGCGGGCGACCTTGCCGATCGCGCGGACAAAGCCGGCGATCTCGGCCTCGGAGGCGCGGGCCGAGAAATCGTCCCAGCTCACATAGGCGCCCTTGGGGATCACCAGGATATGATGCGGCGCCTGGGGGGCGATGTCGTGGAAGGCGAGGGCGTGGTCGTCTTCGTACACCGTCTTCGCGGGGATCTCGCGGCGCAGGATCCTGGCGAAGATGTTCTGGTCGTCATAGGGCTGGGTAGGGTCGATCGGCATTGATGGGCTCCGTCACAAGATCCTCCCCTGCAAGGGGAGGTGGCGCGCGCAGCGCGACGGAGGGGTGTAACCGCTTGGATTGCAGTCCCCCAACCTCAGCGGGGACACCCCTCCGTCAGGCCTGCGGCCTGCCACCTCCCCTTACAGGGGAGGATCGAGGGGAGGGAAGTGCCTAGGCCCCCCGCGCCGCCTTTTCGGCGATGCCGGACGCCCCCTCGCGCCGCGCCAGCTCGGCGCGGACGTCGTCGAGGCTTAGCCCCATGTCCGCCAGCAGCACGAGCAGGTGGAAGAGCAGGTCCGCCGATTCCTTCACGACCTCCGCGCGATCGTCCTGGATCGCGGCGATCACCGCCTCGGTGGCTTCCTCGCCCAGCTTCTGCGCGATCTTGGCGCGGCCGCGGGCGGTGAGCTTGGCAACATAGCTGGTCGAAGGGTCGCCGGTGCGGCGATCGCGGATGGTCTGTTCGAGCGTGTCGAGAAGGTCGGCCATGGTTTCCGGCTGCGGGAGCCGTGCGGCGCTGTCAATCCTGGGGCGCGGGATTGCGGGGCTTCCCTTATGGTAGCTGCGAGCGATTCGCGGCAGCAGGGCAGGATGACGATGGTGCAGGAGCGCGAATCGGGGGCAGGGCAGGGGCGGCTCTCGCGACCCTTGTGGCTGGTGCTGGGGCTCGTGTTCGTGGCGCTGGGCTTTATCGGCGCGCTGCTGCCGCTGATGCCGACGACGATCTTCCTGATCCTCGCCGCCGGTTGCTTCGCCCGCTCCTCGCCGCAGCTGGAGGCCTGGCTGCTCGACCATCCGCGATTCGGGCCCACGCTGGTCGCCTGGCGCCAACAGGGCGCGATCCCGCGCAAGGGCAAGGCGATGGCATGTGCGGGCATGGCGCTCGGCTACGGTCTGTTCGCCTGGGGTGCGCGGCCGGGGCCTTGGCTGGCGGCCGGGGTAGCGGCGGCGATGCTGGGATGCGCCTGGTATGTGCTGAGCCGGCCGACGGCGGTGTAGCCGGGGTATGTCAGGGATTGGGTGGTTAGCTGCCAATCTGCTTAGGGGCTTTCGTTCTTGAAGCAGACCGTCCATTCCAGCGACGACCGATGATGATCAACACCACTGGTGTGATGTAGAAAAACGCTGCGATGGCCGCCCAAAGCGCGATTCCCTCAGGCGTGCTTTCGTCATTAAACTTGGGCCACAGAGGAAGCTCTAAAAGGAAGGCGCTAAGCAAGCAGATCGGAATTGCTGTTGCCAGCCAAACGGCGGTAGTCAGCCGGAAAAGCCAAATTTTCATCTGCGAAGGGCCGTTGGTCACCACGGCAGAATGTCCGCTTGGTGGATTACAGTCCAGATGATTTAGCCGCGGGTATTGGGCGGAAGTGGACGTGCCGCCTAACCCCGAACCGGAATCCCCGCCGCCGCCAGCGCGGCATGCGCCTCCGCGATCGTCGCCTGGCCGAAGTGGAAGATCGACGCCGCCAGCACCGCCGAGGCATGGCCGTCGCGGATACCCGCCACCAGATCGTCGAGCCCGCCGACGCCGCCCGAGGCGACCACCGGCACCGTCACCTGGTCGGCGATGGTGCGGATCAGGTCGAGGTCATAGCCGTCGCGGGTGCCGTCGCGGTCCATCGAGGTGACGAGCAGCTCGCCCGCGCCCAGCTCGGCGAGGCGCAGCGCGTGCTCGACCGCGTCGATGCCGGTCTCGCGGCGGCCGCCATGGGTGAACACCTCCCAGCGCCCGTCGCCGGTCCGCCGCGCGTCGACCGAGGCGACGACGCACTGGCTGCCCATGCGGTCGGCGATCTCGGCGACCACTTCCGGCCGCGACACTGCCGCGCTGTTCACCGCGACCTTGTCCGCGCCGGCCAGCAGCAGCGCGCGGGCATCTTCGACGCTGCGCACGCCGCCGCCGACGGTGAGCGGCATGAAACACACCTCGGCGGTGCGGCGCACCACGTCGAGGATCGTGCCGCGCGCTTCGTGGCTGGCGGTGATGTCGAGGAAGCAGAGCTCGTCGGCGCCGGCTGCGTCATAGGCGCGGGCCTGCTCGACCGGATCGCCGGCGTCGCGCAGCTCGACGAAATTGACGCCCTTGACGACGCGGCCGTTCGCCACGTCGAGGCAGGGGATGACGCGGGCGCGGACGGTCATCGCCCGGCCTCGATCGCCTCGGCGAGGTCGAGCCGGCCGTCATAGAGCGCGCGGCCCGAGATCACGCCTTCGATGCCATCGTCGACATGGCCGCGCAGCGCATGGATGTCGTGGATGTCGGTGACGCCGCCGCTGGCGATCACCGGGATCGACACGGCGCGGGCGAGCGCCACGGTCGCCTCGACATTGCAGCCCTTGAGCAGCCCGTCGCGGCCGACATCGGTGAACAGCAGCGCAGCGACGCCGGCATCCTCGAAGCGGCGGGCGAGGTCGACCACGCTGACGTCCGACACATCGGCCCAGCCATGCGTCGCGACCATGCCGTCGCGCGCGTCCACCGCGACGACGATCTGGCCGGGATGCGCGCGAGCGGCTTCGCGGACCAGCTCCGGGTTCTCTAGCGCGGCGGTGCCGATCACGACGCGGGTAACGCCCATGTCGAGCCAGCGGTGGATCGATTCGCGGTTCCGGATGCCGCCGCCGAGCTGCACCTTGGCAGGGGTCTTCGCCAGGATGTTGGCGACGGCGAGGCCGTTGACCGATTCGCCCGCAAAGGCGCCGTCGAGGTCGACGACGTGGAGCCATTCTGCGCCGGCCTCGGCGAACAGCGCGGCCTGGGCGGCGGGGTCGTCGCCGTACACCGTGGCGCGCGCCATATCGCCCTCGGCAAGGCGAACGACCTGACCGGCCTTGAGATCGATGGCGGGGAAGATGTGCAGGGTCATGGGGATCTCAAGGCTTCCAGGCGAGGAATCGTTCGAGCAGCGCGATGCCGTAGCGCTGGCTCTTTTCCGGGTGGAACTGCAGGCCGACGATGTTGTCGCGGCCGATCGCGGCGGTCACCGGGCCGCCATGTTCGGTGGTGGCGAGCACCGCCTCGCCGTCAAAGGCGAAGCTGTGGAGGAAATAGGCCTCGCCGCGCTCGATCAGCGGATGGTCGACCGTCGGGACCACATCGTTCCAGCCCATATGCGGCACGCGCAGTTCCGGGCTGGCAGGCAATTGGCGGACGGTGCCGGGGATCCAGCCGAGCCCGGCATGGCTGCCGAGTTCTTCGCCGGTCGTGGCTAGCAACTGCATGCCGACGCACACGCCGAGGAACGGCACCGCGTCACGCAGCACGCGGGTTTCCAGCGCCTCGATCATGCTGGGCAGCGCACGCAGGCCCGACGCACAGGCGCCGAACGCGCCGACGCCGGGCAACACCACCCGGTCGGCGCGCAGCACCACCGCCGGGTCCGCCGTCACTGCGATATCGGCAGCACCCGCCGCCTTCAGCGCATTGTGCACCGAATGGAGGTTGCCCGCGCCGTAATCGATCAGCGCGACGGTCACTGGCCGAGCGCTTCCAGCCCCGGTGCGAGGATGCTCGGGGCGACTTCGATGAATTCATATTCCGCCGCACCGGCAGTGGCGAAGGGATCGCCCGCGGCCCAGGCCTTCACTTCTTCAAGCGTGCCGCGCGCCATGAAGAAGCCGCCGGTCACCGGCACCTTGCGGCCGGCAACCAGCAGGCGGCCGTCGGTGACGCCCTGCTTGAGCCAGTCGACATGCGCGGGGCGCAGTTCGTCGATCTGGGCGATATCCACCTTGTAGGTCAGCAGCACGAGGATCATCACAGCACTCCCTTGGTCGACGGGATGGCATCCGCCTTGCGCGGATCGATCTCCACCGCCTCGCGCAGCGCGCGGGCCAGGCCCTTGAACGCGGCTTCGGCGATATGGTGGTTGTTGCTGCCGTACAAAGTCTCGACGTGCAGCGTCAGCCCCGCGGTCTGGGCAAAGCTGTGGAACCAGTGTTCGAACATCTCGGTGTCCATTTCGCCGAGCTTCTTCTGCGAGAATTCGGTCTTCCAGACGAGATAGGGGCGGCCGGAAATGTCGATGGCGACGCGGGTCAGCGTCTCGTCCATCGGCGACAGCGCGTCGGCGTAGCGGCGGATGCCCTTCTTGTCGCCCAGCGCCTTTGCAACGGCCTCACCGATCGCGAGCCCGGTATCCTCCACCGTGTGGTGCTGGTCGATATGGAGGTCACCCACCGTCTTCACATCCATGTCGATCAGGCCGTGGCGGCTGAGCTGTTCGAGCATGTGATCGAAGAATCCGATGCCCGTGCTGATGTTGTAGACGCCGGTGCCGTCGAGGTTGACGGTGACGTCGATCGAGGTTTCGCTGGTCTTCCGGCTGATCGTCGCGGTGCGCATGGGGGTGCACATAACGCCGATAGCGACGCATGCAATCTTGACCGCAATTTTCGATCCGCTACCCAAGGGGCATGAATGCCTCCGTGCCCGATAGTTTGATTCCGTATGACGAGATCGTGCAGGAAGCCCTGCGCGCCGTGGTGGGCCGTGTGCTCGGCTCGGTGGCGCAGTCGGGCGGCCTGCCGGGCGCGCATCATTTCTACATCACCTTCAAGACGCAGGCGCCGGGAGTCGACATCCCGCAGCGGCTGATGGAGCGATTCCCGGACGAGATGACCATCGTCCTCCAGCACCGCTACTGGGACCTGACGGTGGACGACCGGAAATTCTCGGTGGGGCTCAGCTTCAACCAGATCCCGTCGATCCTGACGATCCCGTTCGCGGCGATCACCGGCTTCCACGATCCGGCGGTGAATTTCGAGCTGCGCTTCCAGGCGACCGAGGGCCCCGACGGCCCCGAGCCGCACGAGCATGACGACGCCGAGAATGACGGCGACGGTCCGGTGGCCAAGCCCGCCGAGGATGGCTCGAACGTCGTGTCGGTGGACTTCAAGCGGAAGAAGTAGGGCCGAAGCCCATAGCGTTTCCTCCCCCTGGCGGGGGAGGAAACGCTCCTGCTCTGAGCGTGTCCGAACGTCCTAGATCAGCCCCTTCGCCCGCAGGCTGGCATGGCCTTCGCTGCCGATGATGATGTGGTCGTGCACCACGATACCGAGCGGCTTGCCCGCTTCGGCGACCTTGCGCGTCACGTCGATGTCGGCGCGGCTGGGGCTCGGGTCGCCCGAGGGGTGGTTGTGGACCAGGATCAGCGCCGCCGAGCCCAGGTGCAGCGCGCGGGCGATCACCTGGCGGACATAGAGCGGCGCCTCGTCGATCGAGCCCTCGTTCATCAGCTCGTCGCGGATCAGCATGTTGCGGGTGTTGAGGTGGAGCACGCGCACCCGCTCGATCGCGTGCGGCGCCATGTCGGCGCGCAGATAGTCGAGTAGCGCCTGCCAGTTGGCCAGCACCGGCTGTTCGCGCAACCGCGCCTGGAGCAGCCGCAGCGCAGCCGCATGCACCGCCTTGAGCGCGGCGATCTGGGTGTCCTTGATGCCCTCGATCCGCAGCATCGCATCGGCATCGGCGGCGAGCAGGCCGGGCAGGCCGCCAAACTCCTTGAGCAGCGTCTTGGCGAGCGGCTTGGTGTCCTTGCGCGGGATGGTCAGCGCCAGCAGATATTCGACCAGCTCATGGTCGAGCAGCGCCTCCGGCCCGCCCTCGAACAGGCGCTTGCGCAGCCTTGAGCGGTGGCCGCTGTTGTCGGGAGCCTCGTCGGACATCCCTGCGACTATGCAGGTGCGGCGGATGCCCTGCAATCCGCCGGAACGAATAGGTCGCGCGCAGGCCCCTCGAACGCCAGCCTGTTGCACCGCAACGGACGTAATTGGCGGATTTCTGCGGATGCGAAGGCCTGGGCCGCGCATGAAACGGCAATGAACCGCAGCATGCTGCAACGGTTGACTCGGTCGTTTGGTCTTCCTAAAGCGCCATCACGTCGCGGCCATCGGCTGGCGATGCTGTTTGTCGCCCGCCCGATGCGTGGCGGCTTTTTCATATCTGGATCGCCGTGCTCGCTTTGTCTGACGACCCTATCCGTTCCGACCTCGACCGACGCATCGCCGATGCGAAGGCGGCGGTGCGCGAGGGGCAGACGCCGGTGCGCAAGCCCGAAAAGGGCTATAAGCAGGGCTCGCGGGTGCTCGCCGAACTGATCGGCGCACCGCTGGGCGGCGGGGTGATCGGCTTCGCGCTGGATCGCTGGCTGGGAACGAGCCCCTGGGGGCTCTTGATCCTGCTGGTGCTCAGCGTGATCGTGGCGTTTCGCAACATCTACAAGATTTCGAAGGAGCGCGCAGAGTGAGCGCCGGCAAAATCGATCCGATGGAGCAGTTCAAGGTCGAGCCCGTACTGGGCCGGCATATCGACCTGTTCGGCTATGACATCTCCTTCACCAACTCGGCGCTGTTCATGTTCGTGGTCGCCGCGCTGCTGTTCATCTTCATGGTGGGCGGCCTGCAGCGCAAGCTGATCCCGGGCAAGTGGCAGCTGATGGTGGAAGGCGCGGTCGGGTTCATCGACTCGATGGTGAATGTGAACATCGGCAAGGGCGGCAAGAAGTTCGCGCCGTACATCTTCTCGCTGTTCTTCTTCATCCTGTTCGCGAACCTGGTCGGCGTGCTGCCGCTGGCGATCCTGCCGGGGCTGCACACCTTCGCGGTGACCAGCCACATCACCGTTACCGCGGTGCTTGCCTTCTTCTCGTTCGGCATCGTCCTCGCGGTCGGCCTGATCAAGCACGGCTTCAAGTTCTTCTCGCTGTTCGTGCCGCACGGCGCGCCGGTGTGGCTGATGCCGGTGATCGTGCCCGTCGAGCTGATCTCGTTCCTGGTGCGTCCGTTCTCGCTCGGCCTGCGACTGTTTGTCGCGATGACCGCCGGGCACATCCTGCTCGAGGTGTTCGGCAGCTTCGTCGTCCAGGGCTTCGGCAGCCACACGGCGCTGGGCGGCCTGGTCGGGGTGCTGAGCTTCCTCATGATCGTTGGCGTCAGCGCGCTCGAGCTGCTGGTCTGCGCGATCCAGGCCTATGTGTTCGCGCTGCTGACCTCGCTGTATCTCCACGACGCGGTGCACCTGCACTAAGTCGATCCGTTTCGTTCTGAATTTTTAAGATTATCTAGGGAGCTAGAAATGACTGATCTGGGTGCAATGTACATCGGTGCCGGCCTGGCTGCGATCGGTATCGGCCTTGCCGCGCTCGGCGTGGGCAACGTGTTCGGTTCGTTCCTCGAAGGCGCGCTGCGCAACCCGGGTGCGGCTGACGGCCAGCAGGGCCGCCTGTTCATCGGTTTCGCCGCGTCGGAACTGCTGGGCCTGATCGCGTTCGTCGTCGCGATCCTGATCCTCTTCGTCGTCAAGTAAGCAGAACGGAGGCCTCGGCCGATGCCCCAGTTAGATCAGATTTCGGAGATCTACGCTTCGCAGGTCTTCTGGCTCGCGATCGTATTTGCCCTGATCTACTTCGGGATCGGCAAGGCGATGGTCCCGAAGATCGAGCGGACGATGGAAGATCGTTCCGCCCGCATCAGCGGCGACCTCGCGGCAGCCGAGGCGGCGCGCGACGCCGCCAAGGCTGCGGACGAGGCCTACCAGGCGGGGCTGGAAGCTGCCCGTGCCGAGGCGCTGCGGGTGACCGCCGGCGCCAAGGCACAGGCGGCAACCGCCACCGAAGCCAAGCTCAAGGCCGCGCATGCAGCCGATGAAGCACGGCTGGCCGACGCGACCCGCTCGATCGCCGAGCGCGAGCAGGCGGCGATCGGCGAGATCGAAGCGGCGACCGTCGAGGCGGTCGAGGCGATCGTCGCCCGCGTGTCGGGCGTCGCGGTCGACCGCGTCAGCGTCGAACAGAAGGTGAAGGCGGCGCTTGCCCATGGCTGAACAAGCTCATTCCCTCAACGCCGAGGTCGGTACCGTGGAACTCCATCATGAGCCGGCAGTGTTCGGCATCACCGCGCCGGGTTTCGTCGCGCTGTCGATGCTGGCGGTGGTCTTGATCATCCTCGTCAAGAAGGTGCCGAGCATGGTCAGCACCATGCTCGACAAGCAGATTTCCAAGATTCGTACGCAGCTCGACGAAGCGTCGAAGCTGCGCGCGGAAGCCGAGGCGATGCTCGCCGAGGCGAAGGCCCGCACCGCGTCCGCCGACGCGGACGCCAAGGCTGTCGTCGCCAACGCCCAGGCCGAAGCGGCTGCGATGCAGGCCAAGGCAGAAGCCGATGCGGCCGAGCTGATCGCCCGCCGCACCCGCATGGCCGAGGACAAGATCGCCGCTGCCGAGCGCAGCGCGATCCAGGCGATCCGCGCCAAGGCCGCCGATGCCGCCACGACCGCCGCTGCCGCGGTGATCGCGGAGAAGCACGGCGCCGACGCCGACAAGGCGCTGGTCGACAAGACCATCGCCGGGCTGGGCCGGCTCAACTGAGCTGGCCTGCCACGCCGCCCATGCTATGGGGCGGGGATGGCGGAACAAAAATCCTATCGCTGGCTGAGCGCCGGTGCCCTGGTGGCACTGGCGCTCGCTGCGTTTGTGGCGGTGGTGGCCGTGCGTCACGCTGCGAACGATCACACCCGCGCTACCGACATGAAGGTGCGCGCGGACGAGACAATGCGCCGGATCGAGGCGCAGGTGGATCAGCTGGAGAATGAGGCAGGGGCGCAGTAGCCCTACATTCCTCCCCGGAACCGGGAGGGGGACCGCTCGGCGAAGCCGAGTGGTGGAGGGGCCGCCGCGTCAGCGGCGGTGTCCCCGCGTGCACCACCGGATCCCGCGCCTGACGGCGCGGCCCCTCCACCAAGCCGCTGCGCACCTTGGCCCCCCTCCCCGTACCGGGGGAGGAGTTTCTGGCAGTGGCATCCTGCCCCTTCCGCCCCTACATCGGCGGCAATGAACGACCCCAATTCCCCCGATCGATTCAACGAGGAAAAAGCCACCTTCGCGGTCCGCGGCGCCGAGACGCCCGACCTCGAGGCCGGTGTGGCCGCGATCCGCAACGTGCTGCAGACGCTGCCCATTCGCCCCGGCGTATATCGCATGCAGGATGCCCGCGGCGACGTGCTGTACGTAGGCAAGGCGCGCGCGCTGAAGAACCGGGTGACCAACTACACCCAGGTCAATCGCCTGTCGAAGCGGCTCCAGCGCATGGTCGCGCAGACCCGCTCGATGACGATCGTCACGACCAACAACGAGGCCGAGGCGCTGCTGCTCGAGGCGCAGCTGATTAAGCGCTATCGGCCGCCCTACAATGTGCTGCTGCGCGACGATAAGTCGTTCCCGTTCATCCTGCTGCGCCAGGATCACGACTTCGCGCGCGTCCAGCTCCATCGCGGCGCGCGGCGGGCCAAGGGCGATTATTTTGGGCCGTTCGCCGGTGCCGGCCAGGTGCGCAAGACGCTCAACGCGCTGCAGAAGCTGTTCCTGCTGCGCAGCTGCACTGACAGCTTCTTCGCCAATCGCGACCGGCCGTGCCTGCTCTACCAGATCCGCCGCTGCTCGGCACCCTGCGTCGGCCGGATCGACCAGCAAGGCTATGCCGAGCTGGTCAACGACGCGCGCGACTTCCTGCAGGGCCGCTCGACCAAGGTCCAGGCCAGGCTGGGCGAGCAGATGCAAGCGGCGGCGGAAAATCTCGATTTCGAGCTGGCCGCGATCCTGCGCGACCGGCTGAAGGCGCTCACCTTCATCCAGGGCAGCCAGGCGATCAACGCGGAAGGCGTCGGCGATGCCGACATCTTCGCGCTTGCCGCCAAGTCCGGCGTGATCGGCATTGAGGCCTTCTTCATCCGCGGCGGGCAGAATTGGGGCCATCGCAGCTTCTTCCCCAGCCACACCCAGGACGTGCCCGAGGACGAGGTGCTCGCCGCCTTCCTCATGCAATTTTACGAGGAAGTGCCGCCCGCACGAAACGTGTTCGTCGATCGCGAGCTGCCCGAAGCGGACCTGCTCGCCGAGGCCATGAGCGAGCGCGCCGGGCACAAGGTGGTGCTGTCGGTCCCACAGCGCGGCTCGCGCCGCCGCTTGCTTGACCAGGCCAAGCGCAACGCCGAGGAAGCGCTCGATCGCCGCCTTGCCGAGAGCACGACGCAGGCCAAGCTGCTCCGCGAAATGGCCGATCTGTTCGACCTGCCCGAGCCGCCCAACCGGATCGAGGTCTACGACAACAGCCATATCCAGGGCACTAATGCGGTGGGCGCGATGATCGTCGCGGGGCCCGAGGGCTTCCGCAAGAGCCAGTATCGCAAGTTCAACATCAAGCGCCCCGAGACGATCGCCGGCGACGATTACGGGATGATGCGCGAGGTGCTCAGCCGCCGCTTCGCCCGCGCGCAGGACGAGGACCCCGATCGCAGCCAGGGCGACTGGCCCGACCTGGTGCTGCTCGACGGCGGCAAGGGCCAATTGAGCGTCGCCAAGGCGGTGCTTGAGGAAATGGGAATCGAGGATGTCTGCATGGTCGGCGTCGCCAAGGGCCCGCACCATGGGCGCGACGGCCGCGAAGTGTTCCACCTGATGGACGGCAGCGAGCGGATGCTGCCGGTCAACGCGCCCTTGCTCTTCTACCTCCAGCGCCTGCGCGACGAGGTCCACCGCTTTGTCATCGGCGCGCACCGCGACAAGCGCGCCAAGGCGATCGGTGCGAGCCCGCTCGACGAGGTGCCCGGCATCGGTCCGGCGCGGAAGAAGGCGCTGCTGATGCACTTCGGTACCGGGCGTGCGGTACGCAATGCCAGTCTGGAAGATCTGCAGAAGGCGCCGGGGGTCTCCGCGGGTGTCGCGCAGCAGGTGTACGACTTCTACCACAGCCGCTAGCGGAAACGCTTCGTCGCACGGGAAGGGCACTTGAGCGCCGCCCCGCATGCGCTACTGTCTCCACTCGATTTGAGGGGGAGTTGCATGCGGGGGCGTAGAGTGTTGGTGGCCGTGTTGTTGTCCACGGCCGGGGTGGCGCATGCCGGGGACAAGCCGCTCTACCAGCCGGCGCCGGCCTGGGTGCTGCCCGCACCGGCGGTGGATACCGCCAAGCTCGACGATGCCGCGCCCATCCTGCAGATCTTCGACCAGCAGCAGCGGCTCGAGGACGGCCAGGTCGCGATCTATTTCGAAAGCGCGATCCGCATCGCCTCGCCGCAGACGCTCACCCAGAGCGGCACGCTGCCGCTGCAATGGGATCCCGCCAAGGGCGACCTGATAATCCACAAGCTGCAGATCCTGCGCAAGGGCGAGCGGGTGGATCTGCTCGCCAAGGGCACCCGCTTCACCGTGCTCCAGCGCGAGCAGAAGCTGGAGCAGGCGTCGCTGGACGGCATGCTCACCGCCACCGTGGCGCTGGAGGGGCTGCGCGTCGGCGACGTGATCGACGTTGCCTTCTCGGTCACCCGCAAGGATCCGGTGCTCGGCAAGGAGATGATGAGCATCGTCCCGATGGTGCCGGCGCCGACCAAGCTCGGCTTCGGCCGCACGCGCGTGCTGTGGAAGGACGGCGTGCCGCTGGCGTGGCGCGACTATTCGGGCGGCGTGGTCGGATCAGCCGAACGCAGCAAGGCGGAGGCGAAGCTGATCGCTGGCGGATATCGCGAGCTCACCCTGCCGCTGCCTGCGCCCAAGCCTGCCGAGCTGCCGGACGATGCGCCGGCCCGGTACAAGCAGCTGCCGCTGCTCGAGCTGAGCAGCTATCCCGACTGGGCCGCGATCTCCCGCGAAATGGCGCCCTATTATCGCAGCGAGGGCGCGATTGCCGCGGGCAGCCCGCTCGCCGCCGAAGTTTCGCGCATCGCCGCTGCGAGCAAGGACCCGCGCACCCGCGCCGCGATGGCGCTGCGGCTGGTGCAGGACCAGGTCCGCTACCTGTTCCGCGGCATGGACAACGGCAATTACCGGCCGCAGACCCCGGCCGACACCTGGTCGCTGCGCTATGGCGACTGCAAGGCCAAAACGCTGCTGCTCGTCGCGCTGCTCCGCGCGCTCGATATCGAGGCGGATCCGGCGCTGGTGAGCAGCGGACTGGGCGACCTTGTCGAGTCGCGGCTGCCCTCGCCGGGCGCGTTCGACCATGTGATCGTCCGCGCGACCATCGCGGGGAAGACGCTGTGGCTGGACGGGACCCAGGGCGGCTCGCGCGCCGAGGATCTCGACGACGTGCCCCCGTTCAAGACTGCGCTGCCGATCCGCGCTGCCGGGGCCGGGCTGGAGGCGATGCCGATGCGGCCGCCCGCGCGCGCGGCCCAGCAGGTGTCGGTGACGCTCGACGCCACCGCGGGCATCGCGTTTCCCCAGCTCTTCACGATCAGGATCGTCTATAGCGGCGCGATGGCCGAGGCGTTGCGCGGCGCCCGTTCGCAGATCGACCAGGAAAAGCTCGCCGAATTCCTCGATCCGCAGATCAGCGCGGTGATCGGCAATCACAGCAGCTACGATCAGAAGATGGAGGACGATGCCGCCGGCGGCACGGTGACGGTAACGGCGGCGGGTGTCGCCTATCAGGACTGGAGCAATGATCGCGGCCGTCTACGCGAGACACTCGACACCACCGCAGCGTCGCTGAACTTTGCGCCCAACCGCGCGCGGACGGCGTGGAAGACGATCCCGGCGACCAGCGGGGCGCTGAGCGACGTCTGGGTCGAGCGGCGCTGGCAGCTGCCGAACGGCGGCACCGGCTTCACGCTGGAGGGGCAGCAGACGCTGCCGGCTGCCGTCGCGGGCATGCAGCTGGCGCGCAAGGCGACGCTGGCGGATGGCTGGCTGTCGCTGCAGGACCGCACCACGACGGGGCTGGAGGAAGTCCCCGCCGCACAGATCCCGGCGGCACGCGCCGAAGTGGCGCGGGTCAAGGCGAACCCGCTGCGGCTGGTCGCCCCTGCCGACCTTCCGCCGCGCTGGGCAGCGATCACCGCCGCAAAGCAGGGCATTCGCCTGAAGCCGATCTTCGAGGCCTATGCCAAGGCGATCGCCGCCACGCCCGACGATCCCGACAATTACACCAACCGCGCCTGGTTCTACGAGACGCTCTACGAGCGCGAGGGCGCGATTGCCGATCTCGGCAAGGCGATCGAGCTCGCCCCCACCGCCGACACCCTGTTGCGCCGTGCCCAGGCCTATTACGCGCTGCGCCAAGACGACAAGGCGCTGGCCGATGTCCAGGCGGCGCTGGAGCTGGAGCCGGACTCGGCGGGCGCCACTGCCTTTTCTGCCACGCTCAAGCGCGACAAGGGGCAGCTGGACGAGGCGCGCGCGCTGATCGAGGCACGGATCGACCAAGGCGGCGAGAAGAAGCTGGGCTGGCAGATGCAGCTCGCCGATCTGCTGGCCGAGGCGGGGAAGGTCGACGATGCCGTCGCCGTGCTCGACGAGGCGATCGCCGCCGCCCCGCGCAACGCGTCGCTGCTCAACAGCCGCTGCTGGATCCGCGCGACGCACAATGTCGCGATCCCGCAGGCGCTGCAGGATTGCACCAGCGCCGTCGAGTTGAGCAGTAGCGCCGCCGCGATCATCGATAGCCGCGCCATGGTCTATTTCCGCATGGGCAAGCTCGATGCGGCGCAGACCGATCTCGATGCCGCGCTCCAGGCTAATCCTGAGCAGGCATCCAGCCTTTATATGCGCGGCGTGATCGGCAAGCGGACCAAGGCCAAGGATGCGGATGCCTATCTCGCCGCGGCGCGGATGATCGAGCCGCGGATCGACGAGCAGTTCGGTCGCTACGGGATCAAGCCCTAACCGCTTTGCCATTTGTTCACGCGCGCGGGGGTAGGACGGGGACGATGGTCCCCGTCTCCGGGACGGTTGCGAGACGTGCCTGCATGCCCACCCAAGTCTTCCTGACGATCGATACCGAGCTGATGTGGCGCCACCACGTCGCCGGTCTCGATCTGGCGGAGATGGCGGCGCGCTCGTTCGAGCCCGCCGGGGTGGGCGTCGGCTGGCAGCTCGAGCGGCTAGCGGCGCATGGGCTCAAGGCCTGCTTCTTCGTCGATCCGATGCCGGCGCTGGTCCATGGGCTCGAACCCATTGCGGCGGTGGTGCGGGCGATCCGCGCGGGCGGCCAGGAGGTGCAGTTGCACCTCCACCCGAACTGGACCGGGGCGAGCGCGGCGGATCGCGCCAAGATGCCGGCACGGTTCGATCTCGTCGATTACGGCGCCGAGGAGCAGCGCGCCTTGATCCGCCAAGCCCGCGCGCTGCTGATCGAGGCGGGCGCGCCGGCGCCGATCGCGTTCCGCGGCGGCAGCTATGCGGCCAACGACGCGACGCTGGCCGCGCTGGCGGCCGAGGGCTTTGCCTATGATTCGAGCCACAACGGCTCCGAACATCCCTGGCCGAGCGGCATTGGCCTGTCGCCACGGCGGATCGCGCCGGTGCCGCACCAGGGCGTGATCGAGGTGCCGGTGACACTCATCGATGCGGGCACCCAGCTCCGCCATTTCCAGATCTGCGCGCTGTCGGTGCGCGAGATGCGGGCTGCGCTCGATCATGCCGTGGCGCAGCGCCACGCCGCGGTGACGATCGTGAGCCATGGCTTCGAGCTCGCCAATCGCGGGGGTACGCGCCCCAACGCCGTGCACGTCCGCCGCTTCGAGGCGCTGTGCCGCATGCTGGCCGCGCGGCGCGACCTGCTACCGACCGCGCATTTCGCCGATCGGCCTTCGCTGGCGCTCGACCAGGAGGACGCGCCGCTGTCGCCCAGCCTGTTGCGCACCCGGCTGCGCCAGGCCGAGCAGCTCTGGTCCAATCTCGTCGAGGAGCGGACGGGGTGAGCGCGGCGCAGATGGTGCCGCTGCGGTTCATGGTCGGCGCTCGGACACTCGTGACGGTGCGGCGACGGCTGGTGCGGGTGCCGTTGACGCTGGCCGAGGCGCGGGCGGGGCGTTGTCCGTCGCTGCCGTCGCTGCCGTCGCTGCCGGCCGAGGCGCAGGGCTATCTGGTGACCTCGCTGCCCGAGGCGGCGTGCGAGGCGCTGCCCGGCGGCGGGATGCTGGGGTTCGTGCGGCAGCGCTACACGCGCTTTTACGTGGACCTGGCGCTGGGGTTCGACGCGTGGTTCGCCGGGCTTTCGGCGAACACCCGGCAGGGGCTGAAGCGCAAGGCGAAGCGGCTCGGGGGCGAGGTGCGCTGCTATCGCACGCCCGCAGAGATGGCGGTCTTCCACCCGCTCGCCCGCGCGCTCTCGGCGCGGACCTATCAGGAGCGCCTGCTCGGTGCCGGGTTGCCGGACGATCTGGCGGCGCTGCAGCGGCTGGCGGCGGCGGATGCGGTACGGGCATGGCTGCTGTTGCTGGACGGGCGCCCCGCAGCCTATCTCTGCTGTCCCGCCGTGGGGGACACGCTGGTCTACACCCATGTCGGGCACGACCCGGAGCTTGCCGCACTGTCACCCGGTGGGGTGTTGCAACTGGCGGCGCTGCGCGAGCTGTTCAATGAAGGGCGCTTCGCCTGGTTCGACTTCACCGAGGGCGAGGGCCAGCACAAGCGCCAGATGGCGAGCGGCGGGGTGGTGTGCGTCGACCTGCTGCTGCTGCGGCCTACCCTCACCAACCGGATGCTGGTCGCGGCGCTGGCGGGCTTCGATGGTGGCGTGGCGCTGGCCAAGCGCGCGGCGCGGCGGTTGGGTGCGGATCGGATCGCCAAGCGCCTTCGGCGAGGGTGAGCCCTAGATCGTCCCCCGGAGGGGGAGGGGGACCGCCGCAGGAGGCGGTGGTGGAGGGGTGTCGCCGGTTGTTGCGTAGGTTCCCGCAACCGGCGTTTACACCCTTCCGTCAGGCCTTCGGCGTGCCACCTCCCCTTGCAGGGGAGGGTTGTTATCCCCTCAATCCAGCGGCACGCGGTCCACCCGCGCGGCGGAAAGGCCGTAATAGTTGGACACCCGGTCCGCATAGGCCTGGGTGAATTCGGGGGCGTTGCTCGCCCAGCTCGGGCCGCCTTCGAGCACGCGACGGTCGATCGTGACGACATAGTCGTCACCGGTGACGTCGTACGAGATCAGCTCGAAAGGCAGGGGGTAGTAGCTCTTGCCCATGCCGAGAAAGCCGCCGAGGCTGAGCACCGCGTAGAGCGTGCGCCCGCTGCCCTTCTCCACCATGAACGCCTGCACCTGCCCCAATGAATCGCCGTCCCGGCTGCGGACCTTGAGTCCTTCGACGCGGGCGGTGACGAGCAGGCTGGTGGTTTCGGGCGTATCGGACATCGTCGGACTTCCTTCTGGAAACATGCGCCCTTCGGAATGCACGAGGCGGGGATGTCGTTCCGCAGACGGGATGAGCCGGCACAGGTGTCAGGCTGCGGCGACACGCTCGACGATGGTGCGGATCGCCTGGCGATCCAGCGGCGCCCGGTCGATCGAATTGTGGATTCCGATCCCCTCGACCAGCGCGTCGAGCGCGCGTGCTGTCAACGGGTCGAAAAAGCGCTCCAACGCAGCGCGGCTGTTATCCATCCATTGCTGCATCACCGCGCTCACCGCCGGGTGCCGCGCCGCGAAGGCGTAGAGCTCGTAGCTCAGCAGCAAGGTCCGTGGCTCGGCCCAGATCGTGCCGGCGATGATGTCGACAACCGCATCGATCGCTGCGGCACGGCCGTCGGCTGCACGCAAGCGCGCACTGAACAGGTCGGAGGACTGCGCCGCCAGTTGCAGAAAGGCGGCGGTTATCAGCGCTTCGAGCGTTTCGAAATAATAGGTCACCGATCCCAGCGGGACGCCTGCCGCGCTGGCGATCCGGCGATGAGTCGTTGCCGCCACGCCGTGCGCAGCGATCACCTCCAGAGTCGCGTCGACGATCCGCTGTCGTCGTGCCGGGTCGTTCCGCCTGCCGCTTTCCATGCTTCCTTGATCCATCCCGCTTGCAACGGTATGTACATTTGTACATAAAAGCCGTCACATTCGGTTAGGCCTGTCGCACATGAGTGAGGATGTAGTGAACCGCAGAACGATATTGGGTGGCGCGGCCGCTCTGGCGGTTGCCGGGGCAACGGGGCCGGGACAGGCGCAGGCAACGGGCAAATCGGTGCTTGGACGCAAGGACGGGCGCTGGCTCAACGAACCAAGGACGTGGTCGGTGGATACCGCTGGCGACTTGTCACTGGTCACCGACAAGGGCAGCGATTTCTGGCAGGAGACGCATTACGGCTTCCAGCGCGACAGCGGGCATTTCCTCGGCTTCACCGCTCCCGCGGCGTTCACCGCGCAACTGCGCGTTCGGGGCCAGTATCAGGAGCTCTACGATCAGGCCGGCATCATGGTTCGCGTCGACGAACGGCGCTGGGTCAAGGCCGGTATCGAATTGTCGGACGGCCGCGCGATGCTGAGTAGCGTCCTGACGGATGGCCGGTCGGACTGGGCGACCGGTCCCTATGAACATGACGCACAGGATTTCTGGATGCGCGCCACGGTCGAAAAAGGCGTGCTGCGCCTGCAGGTATCCGCAGACGGCAAAAGCTGGCCGCTGGTGCGGCTTGCCCCGTTTCCGGTCGCGGCGTCGTATCAGGTGGGGCCGATGGCCTGCACCCCCGAGCGCGAGGGGCTGGCGATCCGCTTCTCCGATCTGCGGATCACCCCGCCGCTCGGCAAAGACCTGCACGACCTCAGCTGATGCCGAAGAGCGAGAAACAGAAGATGCTCGCGGGCGAGCTCTACATGGCGGCCGACCCCGAATTGGCTGCCGATGCCGCGCGCGCGCAGGACTGGATGGCGCGGTACAATGCGGCACCGGCGCAATCGGCCGAGGACAGGCATGCGCTGCTGGTTGCGGGACTGGGCCATGTCGGCGCCGGCGTCACCGTGCGGGCGCCGTTCCACTGCGACTATGGCTACAACATCCGTCTGGACGACGGGGTGTTCCTCAACTTCGGGTGCATCATCCTGGACGTGGTGACGGTGCGTATCGGCACCGGCACGCAGATCGGGCCGGGCGTGCAGATCCTCACGGCGGATCATCCGCGTGATGCAACGGCCCGGGCCCAAATGCTCGAATTCGGTCGGCCCGTCGTCATCGGGCGCAACGTCTGGATCGGTGGCGGCGCCATCATCCTTCCCGGCGTGACGATCGGGGACGATGCGATCGTCGGCGCGGGCAGTGTCGTGACGAGAGACGTTCCGGCCGGCACCACGGTCGTCGGCAATCCCGCGCGCGCCTCGGCTGTCACCGCGAACTCGATCTGACGCCTGGCCGCGGCGCGACACGCCGCGGTCGCTTCACCGCCGCTGGCCGAACCAGATGACGTGCCGCGGACCCTTGCCGTTCTGGCGGGCGCGCACCGCGACTTCCTCCACCTGGAACCCGCTGTCGCGCATTCGACGCGCGAAGGGCGCGTCCGGCGCCGCCGACCACACCGCGAGGATGCCGCCGGGGCGGAGCGCCTGGCGCGCCGAATCGAGCCCGCGCATTGAATAGAGGCTGTCATTGCCCACCCGGGTCAGCCCGTCGGGGCCGTTGTCGACGTCGAGCAGGATCGCGTCATAGGCGTTCTGGCCATCGGCGATCACCCGGCCGACATCGTCGAACACGATCTTCACCCGCGGATCGTCCAGGCACCCGTTGGTCAGCGCCGCCATCGGCCCGCGGGCCCAGTCGACGATCTTAGGGACGAGCTCGGCCACCGTCACCTTGGCGTTGCCGCCGAGCACCGCCAGCGCGGCGCGCAGCGTGAAGCCCATGCCATAACCGCCGATCAGCACCCGCGCCTCGCGCTTGCCGAGCCGTTCGAGCGTCATCACCGCCAGCGCTTCTTCCGAACCGCTCATCCGGCTGTTCATCAGCTCGTTGCGTTCGAGCACGATCATGTGATCGTCGCCCCGGCGGAACAGCCGCAGCGGTTCGCCGCCGGGGACGTCGGCGGTGTCGAGCAGTTCACGCGGGGTCATGCGAGGAAGGCGCCCGGCATCAACCGAGCGCCGCCTTCAGCTTGGCGAAAAACCCGCTCGACTGCGGGCATTCCTCGCCCGTCTCGGTCTTGCGGAATTCCTCGAGCAGTTCGCGCTGGCGGCCGCTGAGCTTGGTCGGCGTCTCCACCTCCAGCCGCACGACCAGGTCGCCGCGGCCGCGGCCCTGGAGCACCGGCATGCCGGCGCCGCGATGGCGCATCTCGCGGCCGGACTGGGTGCCGGCATGGATCTTGATCACATGCTCCTCGCCGTCGAGCCCCGGGATGCGGATCTCGCCGCCCAGTGCCGCCGTCGTGAAGCTGATCGGCGCATTGGCGTACAGCGTCGTGCCCTGCCGCTCGTAGAGCGAATGGCGCGTCACGTGAAGGAAGATGTAGAGATCGCCCGCGGGTGCCCCGCGCGCGCCGGCCTCGCCCTCGCCGGTCAGGCGGATGCGGGTGCCTTCGTCGACGCCGGGCGGAATCTCGATCTTGAGCGTCTTGGTCTTGTCGGTCCGGCCCTCGCCGCGGCACGTGCGGCAGGGTTCGGCGATCACCTCGCCGGCGCCGTGGCAGGCGGGGCAGGTGCGCTCGACCATGAAGAAGCCCTGCTGCGCGCGCACCTTGCCGTGGCCGGCGCAGGTGGTGCAGGTCTTGGCCTTGGTGCCGGGCGTGGCGCCCGAGCCGTGGCAGCTGTCGCAGGGGCCCGAGACGTCGATGGTGATGTCGGTCGAATGGCCGTGGAACGCCTGTTCGAGCGAGATTTCCATGTCGTAGCGCAGGTCCGCGCCGCGCCGCTGGGGCCGGCCGCCGCCACGCGCGCCGCCGCCCATGAACTCGCCAAACACGCTTTCGAAAATGTCGCTGAACGCGCCGAAATCGCCCTGGCCGCCATGATGGCCGCCGCCGCCGTTCTGAAAGGCGGCATGGCCGAAGCGGTCATAGGCCGCGCGCTTCTGGGGATCCTTCAGGCAGTCATAGGCTTCGCTGATCGCCTTGAACTTCGCCTCGGAATCCTTGCACCCGGCATTCTTGTCCGGGTGATATTTCATCGCGAGCTTGCGGTAGGACGATTTGATCGTCGCATCGTCCGCGGTGCGCTCGATTTCGAGCAGTTCGTAATAATCGACTTCGGTGGTCATCCAGCAAGCCCTCTCCCCATCAGGGGACGGGGAGAGGAACTATGCCGATGCCGGATCGCACCGATCATGCCCGCTCCCCCCAATCCCCGGCCCTCTCCCCGGCGGGGAGAGGGAGGGGCATCCGTTACGCCTTGTTGTCGTCCACTTCCGAGAACTCGGCGTCGACCACGTCCTCGGCTCCGGCTTCGCCGCCGGGAGCGGTGCCGCCCGCGTTCGGCGAGGCGCTTTCGGCAGCCTGCTTCTCGTAGATCGCCTGGCCGAGCTTCATCGCCACCTGGGCGAGCTCCTGCGCCTTGGCGGTCATCGCATCGGCATCGCCGCTCTCGATCGCCGACTTGGTCTCGGCGATCGCTGCCTCGATCTCGCCCTTCAGCGACGCATCGACCTTGTCGCCATTCTCCTGGAGCTGGCGCTCCGTGGTGTGGACGAGGCTCTCGGCGTTGTTCTTGGCTTCGGCCGCGGCACGACGCTTCTTGTCCTCTTCGGCGAACTTCTCGGCATCGCGCACCATCTGCTCGATGTCGGAGTCGTTCAGACCACCCGAGGCCTGGATGCGGATCTGCTGCTCCTTGCCAGTGCCCTTGTCCTTGGCGGACACGTTGACGATGCCGTTCGCGTCGATGTCGAAGGTAACTTCGATCTGCGGCACGCCGCGGGGCGCCGGCGGAATGCCGACGAGGTCGAACTGACCGAGCATCTTGTTGTCGGCCGCCATCTCGCGCTCGCCCTGGAAGACGCGGATCGTCACCGCCTGCTGATTGTCATCGGCAGTCGAGTAGACCTGCGACTTCTTGGTCGGGATCGTCGTGTTGCGGTCGATCATGCGGGTGAACACGCCGCCCAGCGTCTCGATGCCCAGCGACAGCGGGGTCACGTCGAGCAGCAGCACGTCCTTGACGTCGCCCTGGAGCACGCCGGCCTGGATCGCAGCACCAATGGCGACGACTTCGTCCGGGTTCACGCCGGTGTGGGGCTCCTTGCCGAAGAAGTCCTTCACAACCTGACGGACCTTGGGCATGCGGGTCATGCCGCCGACGAGCACGACTTCGTCGATCGCCTCGGCCTTGACGCCCGCATCGGCCAGCGCCTTGCGGCACGGCTCGAGGGTGCGCTTGATCAGATCATCGACCAGACGCTCCAGATCGGCGCGGGTGATCGTCTCCACCAGGTGCAGCGGGGTGGTCGCGCCACCTTCCATGCGGGCGGTGATGAAGGGCAGGTTGATCTCGGTCGTCGCAGCCGACGACAGCTCGATCTTCGCCTTCTCGGCCGATTCCTTCAGGCGCTGCAGCGCCAGCTTGTCGGTGCGGAGGTCGAGGCCTTCCTTCTTCTTAAACTGGTCGGCCAGGTAATCGACGATCTTGTTGTCGAAATCCTCGCCGCCGAGGAAGGTGTCGCCATTCGTCGCCTTCACTTCGAACACGCCGTCGCCGATCTCCAGCACGGAGATGTCGAAGGTGCCGCCGCCAAGGTCATAGACCACGATGGTCTTGTTGTTGTCCTTGTCGAGGCCATAGGCGAGCGCCGCGGCCGTCGGCTCGTTGATGATGCGCAGCACTTCGAGGCCCGCGATCTTGCCGGCGTCCTTGGTCGCCTGGCGCTGGGCGTCGTTGAAGTAGGCCGGCACGGTGATGACGGCCTGCGTCACGCTCTCGCCGAGGTACGACTCGGCGGTTTCCTTCATCTTCTGCAGGATGAAGGCCGAGATCTGCGACGGGCTATACTCTTCGCCGCCGGCCTTGACCCACGCATCGCCGTTCGTGCCGCGCGCGATCGTGTAGGGCACCAGCTCGGTGTCCTTCTTGGTCACGGGGTCGTCGAAGCGGCGGCCGATCAGGCGCTTCACTGCGAAGATGGTGTTGTCCGGGTTGGTCACCGCCTGGCGCTTGGCCGGCTGGCCGATCAGACGCTCGCCATCCTTGGCGAAGGCGACGATCGACGGCGTGGTGCGTGCGCCTTCGACATTCTCGATGACCTTGGGCTTGCCGCCTTCCATCACAGCAACGCAGCTGTTGGTCGTGCCCAGGTCGATACCGATAACTTTAGCCATGGTCCTCGTTGGCCCCCACAATCGAAACAAAAGGGTTCATAAGCGTTATCCGGATGCCGGCCCCAGAAGAGGCGGCCGCCGTCCAGATGTCCGAGGGGGGATATAGGTGCGTCGTGCCTTGCCGCAAGACGCCCGGGTTTCTACAAGATTTCCCAAATCAAAGAGGGAGGATGCCGAATGCGCACTCTGGCGGGACTTGTAGCGGTTCTGGGGCTGGGGGCGTGTTCGCCCCAGGCAGACGGCGTAAAGGTCGATGGCGCTTGGATTCGCTTGCCTGCGGTGGCGGGCCAGCCGGGGGCGGCGTATTTCACGTTGCACGGCGGGCGCGAGGCGGAGACGCTGGTCGGCGTGTCGACCCGTGCGGCGGACAAGGCGGAGATGCACGAAAGCGCCAAGAATGCCGCGGGCATGGCCAATATGGCCCAAATCGCCAACCTTGACCTGCCTGTGGGCTCCGAGGTGAAGTTCGCGCCGGGCGGCAAGCATGTGATGCTGTTCGGGCTGGTGCCCAATGTCCACGCCGGCGAGAAGGTGCCGCTGACGCTGCACTTCGCCAGCGGGCACGAGGCGACGGCGGTGGCCGATGTCGCCGTGCCGGGTGCGGAGCAGCGGTAGGTGGCTGTTCTTGCCCTCCCCCCTTGCGGGGGAGGGAGGGGCCCATCGCCTCTGGCGATGGGAGGGAGAGGGGGCGATTTGCATGGCAAATCGCGCGGCTGCTGCGCAGCCGCTCACCCTCTCCAAGCTGCGCTAGGCGCTAAAGCGCCAAGCTACGCTATCCTCCCCCGTCTAGGGGGAGGAGTGGCGTGTTTTCAGAACGAAAGCCGGGCGCGCCCCAGCACGCGGTTGCCGCTGTGCTGCAGGTCCGCATAGGGCGACGACACCGCGCGATTGGTGTCGATGTCGGTCCCGACATAATCGACGCCGAGCGTCAGCGGCCCGGTGACATGCTCCAAGCCGATCCGCCAATCGGTATAGTCGCCGGTCGGGCGCAGCCGCGCGGCGCGAAGGTCATCGGTGCTGCCGGTAGTGTGGCCGATCGATCCCGACACGGTGAACGGCGTCGAGGGCACGCCCACCGCGGCGCCCGCGTGCAGATAGAGATTGTCGCCGCCGATCGGACCCTGGTCCGGCGCGTAGGTCGCGCCGCCATTCAACTGCAGCGGCCCGAGCGAGAACCTGCCGTCCGCACCGACCTCGACATAGTCCATCGCGCGCGCCGCGCCGGTGAAGACATGGCCCGTGACGAAGCCGCGCAGCTTGAACACGCCGATGTCGAAACCGCGGCCGGCCTCCAGATCGAACACCGTGTCGGCCCCCGCATGGCGGCTCGATTCGCGCACCATCGCGACGCGCGCCGAAGCATCGAAGCCCAGGATGCCGGCGGACAGGTCGCCCGAGGCGCTCAGCTGGTTCTCGCTCCAGCTGAGGCCGCGGCGGCTCTCGTCGGTCGAAAGTTCGACGCCGCCCGAAACCTTGGGCAGCACCTGGGCCTGGGCAGCGAGCGGAAGGGCGAGCGCGGCGAAGGCGGCAACGGCAATGGGGATACGCATCAGGTGTTTACACGTCCTATATGATCGAGTTCGGCGCGCAGCATCTCGGCATCCTGGCCGGCGAGCGCCTCGACCGCGCCTCGCACGTCCTTGGTGGCGCTGGCAACGTCCTTGGCGATTACCGCGCGGTTGGCGGTGCACCAGCCGGGACGGCTGCCGGCCGCGACGCTTTCCTGGCGCAGCGCACGCTGGAGCGTGCCGGCGGCGTGGCGCGCCTGGCGATCGACCACCAGATCGGCCTGCCAGCGGCAGCGCAGCGTCGAGGCGCGGCCGCCGGGACCGGCGACGCCGAGCTGCTGGTGGCGGACGTCGACCCGCATGCGATAGTCGGCATGGACCGGGCCGCTGTCATGATCGATGCGCACGCTGTGCGCGATCTCGGAAAAGGGGGCGGCGAGCAGCAGCCCCAGAATCAACGGGATCATGGCTCTTCTCCTGCGGTTGCCCCGGCTGTTGTCGCCGGTGGCATCGCGTCTTTGCGCGCTGCCTTCACCGGAATGCAAGTTACCAAGTGTTTCCCGGAGGTTGGCCGGTGCGGCTGAAACTCCAACCTTCGTACGGGTTGTGGGGCGGGGCAGGGGGCCTACATCGCGCACAAACAAAGCGGAGAAGCACATGACCGGCACGCGCACCGAAACTGACTCGATCGGCGCGATCGACGTTCCAGCCGACGCCTATTGGGGCGCCCAGACCCAGCGATCGATCCAGAACTTCCCCTTCGGGCCCGAGGAGCGGATGCCGATCGGCATCGTCCATGCCCAGGCGATCGTGAAGCAGGCCGCGGCGCGGGTGAACGTGAAGCATGGGCTGGACCCCAAGATCGCCGAGGTGATCGACCAAGTCGCGCAGGAAGTGATCGACGGCAAGCTCGACGACCAGTTCCCGCTGGTGATCTGGCAGACCGGCAGCGGCACCCAGACCAACATGAACGTCAACGAGGTGATCGCCGGCCGCGCCAACGAAATCCTCACGGGAAATCGCGGCGGCAAGAGCCCGATCCACCCCAACGATCACGTCAACATGGCGCAGTCGTCGAACGACAGCTTCCCGACCGCGCTGCACATCGCCGCGGCGCGCGCGGTGACGCTCGACCTGTTTCCCGCGCTGGAGCGGCTGCACACCGCGCTCGACCGCAAGGCGCACGACTGGGATCACATCGTCAAGATCGGCCGCACCCATCTGCAGGACGCGACGCCGCTGACGCTCGGGCAGGAATTCTCCGGCTATGTCGCGATGCTCGCCTCGGCGCGGGCGCGGTTCCAGAGCGTGCTGGAGCTCGACATCTTCAAGCTGGCCCTAGGCGGCACCGCGGTGGGCACCGGGCTCAACTCGCCGCCGGGCTATGCCGAGGACGTGGCGGCGGAGATCGCCAAGATCACGGGCCTCCCCTTCGTCTCGGCGCCCAACAAGTTCGAGATGCTGGCGACCAAGGACCAGCTGGTGAACCTGTCGGGGGTCTGCAACACGCTGGCCGTCTCACTCACCAAGATCGCCAACGACATCCGCCTGCTGGGTTCCGGCCCGCGCTCGGGCCTCGGCGAGCTGGAACTGCCGGCGAACGAGCCGGGCAGCTCGATCATGCCGGGCAAGGTCAACCCGACCCAGAGCGAGTCGCTGACGATGGTCGCGGCGCAGGTGATCGGCAACCACATGGCCGTCACCGTCGGCGGCATGCAGGGCCATTTCGAGCTCAACGTGTTCAAGCCGCTGATCGGCGCGAACCTGCTGCGCTCGATCACCCTCATGTCGGTGGGCATGACCAACTTCGCCGAACGTGCGGTGGACGGTGCGGTGGCGAACGAGGCGCGGATCAAGGAACTGGTCGATCGCTCGCTGATGCTGGTCACCGCGCTCGCCCCCGCCATCGGCTATGATGCCGCGGCAAAGATCGCCAAGAACGCGCACGAGAAAGGCCTTACCCTCAAAGAGTCCGGGCTGGCGCTCGGCCTTGTCGACAGCGCGACCTTCGATAAGTTCGTGAAGCCCGAGACGATGATCGGCCGTTGATCGGGCGCGGCGAGCGGTGGGAACGCCGCCGCCGCACCGCCGTTCTTGCGGGGAAGGAGAAGACAATGATCGGCAAGTTGATTGCAGGCTGGATCGGCAGCAAGATCGACCGGCGCGACGGCGAAGGCGGGGCGGTGGGCGCGGCGGTCGGCGTCGCGACCTGGGAAGTCGCCAAGCGCGTGGTGCCCGCAGCGTTCGTGCTCGGCGCGGGCGCGGTGGGCGCGGCCTATCTCAAGCGCAAGCTGACCACCGAGCACGGTCCCGATACGGGCCTCGGCGCGTAAGCTCGAAACGGCGCCCGGGCTTGACGGCCCGGGTGCCGCTACGCCAAAGGCCCGCATGGCCCATACGCACCAGAACGACCCGCATGGATTCCATCGCCGCGGGGTTTTGTTTGTCCTTTCCTCGCCCTCGGGCGCCGGCAAGTCGACTATCGCCCGCAAGCTGCTGGCAGCCGAACCCGATCTCGCCGTCTCCGTCTCGGTGACCACGCGCGAGCCGCGGCCGGGCGAAGTGAACGGGGTCGACTATACGTTCGTCAGTGTCGACCGGTTCCGCGAGATGGTCTCGCAGCACCATTTCATCGAATGGGCGCACGTCTTCAAGCATCGCTACGGCACGCCGAAGGGGCCCGTGGACGCGGTGCTCGCCACCGGCCGAGACATGCTGTTCGACATTGATTGGCAGGGCGCCCAGCAGCTCCACCAGACGATGGGCGGGGACGTGGTCCGCGTGTTCATCCTGCCGCCCTCGATGGCCGAGCTCCACCGCCGCCTCGAAGGCCGCCAGACCGACTCGCCCGAGGTGATCGCCCACCGCATGGCCCGCGCCTCGAACGAGGTGAGCCACTGGGACGGCTATGATTACGTCCTGGTCAACGACGATGCCGACAAGTGCTTCGAGGCCGTCCACACCATCCTCAAGGCCGAGCGGCTCAAGCGCTCGCGCCAGACCGGTCTGATCGGCTTTATCCGCGGGCTGATGAAGCGCGGCGATCCCACCGGCGAATCGTCCGACGTCCTCTGAGGCGTCTCAGAGGAGGCTGAGGAAGCGCACCGCCGCGTCGAAGTCGGCACGGCGGATATTGCGGGCGCGGGTGGCCAGCTCGTCTTCGCCCCATTGCTCCGCCTGCCAATCCTCGTCGAGCATGGCAGCGCGCCACACCGTCTCGTGATCGGATACGCCTTCGAGCAGCGCCAGCGCTGCGACCAGCGACCCGCTGATCGTCACCAGCGGGCTAAGCGCCGCGAGCCGGAACGTGTCGAGCGCGGCGACCACCTCTTGCAACCGCGCGATCGTCGCGGGCGGCTGGGCGCGATGCATGATACCAGCCGTCGTCTCGAAATGCACGTCGTAGCGAGTGCGCGCCCAGTCGAGCAGCGGGTCCCATTGCGCGGCCTGGCGCTCGACCAGCGGTTCGGGCAGCTCGGCGCGGTAGCAGAGCAGGTCGCTTTCGCCATAGCGGGCGAGGTCCTCCGCGAACGGCGCAGGGTTCGGCGCGATCTGGTCGATCGCGGCGTTGGCGAGCCCGGTCAGCGGCATCGCGCGCGGATCAAGTTCCTCGCCGACGCTGCGCCATTCCTCGGCCACGGCCTCGGCCAGCTGCGGCGTCGGCAGCAGCAGGGCTGCGCGGGCGGGGGTACGGACGGGGCGGCCGTCGAGTTCGATGGCGCCGTCGACGATCGTCACGGTCTTCCAGAAACGTTTCATGCTTCGGGGGGTGTCCTCCAGCGGCGAGCGAGCATCCGGGGGACCGCCGCCATGAACCAGAACGAGGCGAGCATCAGCGCGATGCCCAGCATCGTCAACTCGTTGGTCTTGGCGCGACCCAGGATCAGCAGCGCCAGCACCGCGCCGGCCACGCCGACGCAGTTCGCGCCCATCATCAGAAAATAGCGATTGCGCGCAAGGCGATCGGCGTCTGTCACAGGGCCTCCAGATGCGCCGGGATCGCCGACGCATGCTCCACGACCCGCACCGCGCCGGCCGCGTGGAGATCATGGGGGGTGTGGTAGCCCCATGCAACACCCAAGGGGAGCGCGTTGGCGGCAACCGCCATCGCCATGTCGAAGCTGGTGTCGCCGATCATCACCGTCGTCTCCGGCGCCGCGCCCGCCTCGGCGATGGCGGCCTCGATCATCGAGGGGTGCGGCTTGGAGGGGTGGCGGTCGGCGGTCTGGAGCGTGACGAAGCGCTGACGCAGGCCATGCGCCTCCAGCACCCGGATCAGCCCCCGATCGGACTTGCCGGTGGCGACGCCGAGCAGCCAGCCATTCGCGTCCAGCGTCTCGATCGCCTCGAGGATGCCGTCATAGAGCGGCTCGTCCTCGATATGGCCGGCGGTGCGCAGCGCGAAATAGGCGCGCTTGTATTCCTCGGCGAGGTGGCGGTGGAGGTCATCCTCCGCCGCCGGCAGCAATTGGGCGATCGCCTCGACCAGGCTGAGCCCCACGATGCGACGAATCGCATCGCGGGTGGGCGGCTCCAGCTTCTGGCCGGCGAAGCAATGCTCCATGGCGAGGCAGATGCTCGCCTGGCTGTCCACCAGCGTGCCGTCGCAATCGAACAAGGCGAGGCGGTTCATCGCTGTTTGCCGACCGCCATCACTTCTTCTCCCCGCGGCCCCGCCGTTCGCCGCGGCGTTCCTTACGGTAGGTCTTGGCGTGGGCCTTGGCCTTTTGCTTGAGCAGTTCCTTGCTCATCGGCGGGGGACCGTCGTCGATCTCCAGCGCATTGCCCACGCTCAGGTCGAAGCCCAGCGTGTGCATCGACTCGGCGAAATGGTGCGGCAGCTCGGCGCGGACGTCGATGCGGCTGCCATCGGGATGGTCGATGCGGATGCGGCGGGCATGGAGGTGCATCTTGCGGCTGATGCCCCCGGTGAGGAACGCCTCCTGCAGTCCATATTTGCCGTCCCCGACGATCGGGTGACCGATCGCCGCCATATGGACGCGCAGCTGGTGGGTGCGGCCGGTGAAGGGCTGGAGCTCGACCCAGGCGCAGCGATTGCCGGCCATCTCGATCACCCGGTAGCGGGTGCGGGCGGGCGAGCCTTCTTCCATGTCGACCTGCATCTTCTCGCCGCCGGTGCCCGGCTGCTTGCCGATCGGCAGCTCGATGAAGCCGTCCTCGATGTCCGGCACGCCCATCACCAGCGCCCAGTAGATCTTCCGCGCGGTGCGGCTGGAGAAGCTCTTCGAGAAGAACGCTGCGGCGCGCGCCGAGCGGGCGACCAGCAGCGCACCCGACGTGTCCTTGTCGAGCCGGTGGACCAGCTTGGGCCTGCCTTCGGCCTCGAACCACAGCCCGTCGAGCAGCTCGTCGACATGCTCGAACGTCTTGGTGCCGCCCTGGGTCGCGAGGCCCGGCGGCTTGTTGAGCACCAGCGCCGCGTCGTCGCGGTGGATCACCAGCGACTGCGCAAACGCCGTCTGTTCCGCGCTGAGCGGCTTGGGCGCCCGCTTGGCGCGCGGGGCGGCAGCCGCCGCGGCCTTGGCCGGCTCGGCCGGGGGGACGCGGATCTGCTGGCCGGCGGCGAGGCGATCGCCCGGCGTGGCGCGGGCGCCGTCGACCCGCAGCTGGCCGGTGCGGGCCCAGCGCGAGACGATGTTGAAGCTTACGTCCGGCAGGTGCCGCTTGAACCAGCGGTCGAGCCGGATGCCTTCATCGTCATAGCCGACGACAAACTGGCGGACGCCGTCCTCGGCGGCGCTCATGCCGTCACCGCCCGCGCCAGCGTCATGCCGATGGCGAGCGCGCCGATCGCGCCGATCACCGAGGCGAGGACATAGCTCAGCGCCACCAGCACATCACCGCGCTCGATCATCGCGAAGGTCTCGAGCGAGAAGGACGAGAAGGTGGTAAAGCCGCCGAGCACGCCGACACCGAGCAGCAGGCGCGCCTGTTCGGCATGGGAACCGAAGCGCAGGAGGCTGGCGCCGAGCAGCCCCATCAGGAAACCGCCGACAATATTGACGGCGAGGGTCCCCCAGGGGAAGGCCGGGCCGAGCAGAGCGACGCCGGCGCGGCCAACGCCGTAGCGGGCCGCGGAGCCGATGGCCCCGCCGAGCATCACGAGAAAAAGATTAGGCATGCCGCGCCCCTAGCGCGAATCGGGACAAAGGGGAAGTTTCGGGGTTCGCGGCCGTCCGCAGGTGTGGGGACGCCAGTTCGGCACGGTCCCGGCCGCCGGGTGAAGTTCACGAAGTTTAGGCCGGTGCGTACTTCAGCATCGGCCCGGTCCGCGATCGGGCGGTGGGCCGAAGTTGAGGAAGTTTAGGCGCGCGCAGCATCACGATATGGGCTCCGGCTGAGGCCACAGCACAGCGTGCGGCCGCTGCACACCGGCAGCATCGCGCGCAGTATAAACAGACTAGACCCGATCAAAGAGCGGCCGCAGCACGACGGCTTTCAGTGATATAAATGGGGAACGCCGATGTGGGGATCAAGATGCGGGCCCTAGCGTACGGTGGCGCCGTAAACATCGCGTCATATGTTGGGGATTCGTGGTTAGCCGACAGACCGCGTTTGGGCGAGATCGCCCCTTAGCTGCCCTAACGTTTGCTGGAACGCTTCAGGGCGGTCGAGGCAGTGAGCAATCGTAGTGATTTTTCTACCACGCCTAACAATGGGCGTTTCTAATTCAAACATAGTATTCAGCCATACCACCAACGCCATGTTCAAAACGCCCGGCGCTTTCAGATCATCGGCGTTCCACGTTTTCCTGAAGCCTTTTATGTCGCATAGGGCGATGGGGAAACTTAGCTTCCGCCCCGTTCTCATCACAACGATGTCGTCATCGACAATTATGGGTCTGAGCCGAAAGTCGTGGATCATTCGAGCGAGTATAAATACCAGTGCTGAATCGAGAATGCTGATAACGACAGCGACCTTTCCACCCAAAAAAGCCATGGCAAGAATGTGAAGCACAATGGTTTCCACACATGCGAGCGCGAGGACTGCGCCTACCATTGGACTAAGCTTTTTATAGTAAGTGAATTCCATCCCAATTCCACAGCCGTTCCTCGGCTCGAAGGCCTGCATGGTGAACGAATGGCAAGTTCTGGGCAAGCAGGGTTAGTCTCCATTTGGGAGTTTGGGGGGGGGAGCAGTCCGGCAGCTTTTCGATCCGAGGCGGAACGGCCGCCATTGGCGCAGGTGCGGCGCTGAGCGGCTGAAAATGGGTGGTTAGCTGCCGTTGTTCGGCCATAGGGCAATCCTGATTATCAGGAGCGCCAAGGAAGCCACAAAGGCTGCGCCGGACACGTATACGAGCCCAATTAATGCCAATGAGTCAGACTTTTTGAACGCGATAGCTATGGCGAAGCCGGCAAGGCTCGCAAATAGCAGGGACCGTGACCATCAACCAAGTCCATGACGCATAGCAGCTCCAGCCCTTTGATATGATGAAGCACACCGACCGCTACTGGAACGAAAGCGGATTGCCGGCTCCCATCGGTCCAGGTGTCGTATGGTCGCAACTCGGTGCGAGCCTTCGTTCAAATATCAGCGCAGTAGGCCGATGAACGCACCAAACGATAGGGCACTGGCCGCGGCGTAAAGAGCGCCGGCAATCCAGAACTCACGAGGGTTGCCCAAGCGGTCAGGACTCGGCGCGCCCCTGGTGGGGGACGGCATTGTGCCTGTCACGAATCCGAAGAGTAGCAATCCACCACAAAACGCAGCGATGGCGAGGGCTGGCCAGTTCATTCGCAGACGCATACCAGCCCAAAGCTCTGTCCGCTATTGGGCGCAAGCCGCCCTCCCGAGCGCATTCGTGCGGCGACGATCGTCTCAGCAGGTGGTGCAGCGCTGCTGCGATCGTCGGGCAGTCCCGCGCCGTCGAAGAACGGCGCCGCTGACGCCGATACCCGCGATCATCAAAGCCCAATTTTCCGGTTCGGGGACGCCAGTCGAAAAGGCGCCAGCATAGGCACCACTGAGAGAGCCGGTCTGCCTGGTGGAGGGGTCGCGGGTCGCGTATTCAAAATTGGCGTAATAGGCCGGACCCTGCCCGAAGATGGCGTCGAGCGTGAGCGGTCTGCCGTCGTCGGCCTGGCGGAAAACACCACCGATCGCGACCATTTGGCTTTTGCCCGCACGCCCGCCGAACGGCGCCGTTGCATCCGCCGCAGTCGGTGTTCCGGGAAGAAAGAAGGTGAAGGCGAGCGACTCTTCGCTCCTGTTCGATCCAGGAAAGAAGGAGAACCCGCGGTAGAGTTCAATGAACGGGGTGTAGGCCGCGTCGGTCGACAGCGGATATGCGAAGCTGCCGAGCGTGACTGCCGCACTCGAGAGCGAGAGGTCATATATGGCATAGCCTTCCGAAGCATCGAAAAGCGATGCCTTCGCGGGATCAAAAGTGAAGGAGAAGCTGAAGGCGCTGCCGAGCGGCACCGCACCGGTGAGCGGCAGTCTACCCGAAACCTGGGACAGCACGCCGGATCCGCTGTATGTGACGGGAGCAGCCGCAGCCGCAGTTGCCGCGGCGGTATAAAAGCTGGCTATCATCAGCATGGAGGTGCGGCGCATGAAAACTCCCCTGTTTTCTCGATAATAGCGCCATCTTGCGGCGTTCGACTTCGGGCGACAAGTGCCGATCGTAGGTCGCCGCCCCCCTGTTGAAGTCTGGCTGGATTTCTTCCGATATCGGGACTGCGACGCTCGTCGTGTCCCCCTATATTCGCCCGCGGAAACCGACCTGGACCGCTGAACAATCGACTAGGGTGGCGCGCGCGGCAAGACGCCGTGCCCGTCCTATCTTGATAACACACCCCTGCCGCCCCACATTCCGCGCATGTTCAATGCACTTTCGCTGCTGATCGGGCTGGTGGCGCTGCCCTTCGCGCTCGTGGGGATCATTCCGTTCCCCTTCGTCCCGCTGGTCAACTGGATCGCCTTCCCGATCGCGCTGACCGGCACGGTGGTCGGGATGCTCTCGCGCGGGACGGCGGGGCGAAACCTAAACCTGCTGATCCTGATCATCAGCGGCGTGCGGCTGATGCTGACCGGCGGGTTCATCTAGGCAAACAAAAAGGGGCCCGGCGAACCGGACCCCTTTTCCTGCGTGCCGTCCGGCCTCAGCGGCAGCGGACGTTGCCGCGGTCCACCGACTGGCCGAGCGCACCGCCCGCGACGGCACCGAGCAGCGTGCCGAGCGTCGCATTGCCGCCCGAGGACAGCGCGTTGCCCAGCAGGCCGCCGCCCAGACCGCCGACGATCAGGCCGGTCGTGCCGTCGTTGCGGCGGCAATAATAGCGATTGTCGCGGCCGCGATAGATGCGGTCGTTTCGGCTCAGGCGGCGCTCCTGATAATAGCGGCCGTCGCGATAATATTGGTCGGCATAGTAACGCTGCTGGCCGGGGCCGGGGCGGTTATAGTCATAGTTGCGATAGCGGCGCCAATCGCCCTGGTTCGGACGCGCGCCGTTCTGGCGCCAGTCGCGCCGGTCGTCGCGGCGCGCTTCGTTGATGTCCTGCCGGCAATCGCGCGCCTCGCGGCGAAACTCGCGGCGGCTATCGGCATTGCGCAGATCGTGGCGGCAATCCTGCCGTGCTTCCCGTTCGCGATGCCCTTGGGCAAGCGCCGGGGCAACCGGCAGGGTCAGCGCGGCCGCGGCGGCCAGTATGAGCATGCGCATCAGAATACTCCAGGTCGTTTCCAATGCGTGCCGAACGTCTCGCCGCGGCTCCCGGTTGCGTGAATGTTAAACTACGTCCGGTTCATTCTGCGTCCATCGCCGGGACACGGGCGTCACCCGGATAGGCAAACAGCAGGTCGCTGCCGACCGCTGCCTCCAGCTCGACATGGCCTTCCAGCGTCAGGCACTCGCCCGCCTTGAACGCAACGCCGTCGACCGCGCCTTCGCCCTTCACCGGGATCAGCCAGCCCGTGGTACCCGCGGGCAGATCGAAGCGGCGATGCCCGCCTTCCCAGCGCTCGAGCACGAACTTGGGCCCTTCGACCAGGATCGTGCGGTTGGGCGCGACGGCGCCCGGCATCGGGTGCGGCACGAAGGGCACCGGTTCGGCAACGGCGATGCCCGCGTCCAGGTGCAGCTCGCGCGGGCGGCCATAATCATAGAGGCGGTAGGTGGTCTCGCTGTTCTGCTGCACCTCGATCAGCGTGATTCCCGCGCCGATCGCGTGGATGGTGCCGGATCCCGAGTAGAAAAAGTCGCCGGCCTTGACGGGCTTCCAATCGAGCAGCGCCTCGATCGAGCCGTCGAGCGCGGCCGCGCGCAGCGCTTCGCGGTCCATCGGCTGCTTGGTCCCCAGCGCGATCGTCGAATCGGGCTCCGCGTCGAGGATCACCCAGCATTCGTCCTTGCCGCGCGGCAGCCCGGCGGCGTGCGCCTGCTCGTCGTTCGGATGGACCTGCACCGACAATTTCTCGCTGGTGAACAGATACTTGATCAGCAGATCGGGCGTGCTGTCGCCCGGCGTCTGGAACCAGACCTCGCCGACCGGATCGCCGTCCTTGGCGGGATCGGCAAAGCCCGGATACAGCGTGTGGCGGCCCCAGGGTTTTTCGACGCGGTGGGTGGCGAGAAGCGTGGCGGGCACGGAAGATCCCCTTCAAAGACGGTACGGAAACGCCAGCGCATGTGGCCCGAAGCAGGTTCCGCCGCAATCCCGCCCCGAAAAGGATTGTTTGCAGCCACGGCCCCGGTCTAAGAACCCCGCCATATGCGTAGTCCTCTGCCTCGCGCGCTTGCGTTCGCGCTTCTCCCGGTGTTCGCCCTTTCCGTCGCCGGCTGCGCCAAGCGCGGCGGGGTGAAGGATCTCCCCTATGTCGCGCGCGACGTCGGCACCTTGTACAGCACGGCCAAGCAGAAGCTGGACCAGCACCAGTACAAGCTCGCCGCCGCGCTGTTCGACGAAGTGGAGCGCCAGCATCCCTATTCGATCTGGGCGCGCCGCGCCCAGCTGATGGGTGCGTTCAGCTATTATCTGAACCGCGACTATGCCCAGGCGATCGCATCGGCGCAGCGCTTCCTGGCGGTGCACCCGGGCAACCGCGATGCGCCCTATGCCTATTACCTGGTGGGCATTTCCTATTACGAGCAGATCAGCGACGTCACTCGCGATCAGAAGATCACCCAGCAGGCGCTTGATTCGCTGGGCGAGCTGATTCGCCGCTATCCGAACTCGAAATATGCCGCCGACGCCCGGCTGAAGCTCGATCTGGTGCGCGACCATCTGGGCGGCAAGGAAATGGAAGTCGGCCGCTTCTACGAGGCGCGCGGCCAGTGGCTGGCGGCGGCGCTCCGCTTCCGGACCGTGGTCGACAATTATCAGATGACCACCCATGTGCCCGAAGCGCTGATGCGCCTGACCGAGAGCTATCTCGCGATGGGCGTGCCGGAGGAGGCGAACAAGGCCGCCGCGGTGTTGGGTGCCAATTATCCAGGCACCGACTGGTACAAGCATGCGTACGAACTGATGCAGGAAAACCAGGACAAGGTGGCCGCTGCCGCCAAGGCTAGCCCGCCGCCCAAGCCCGCGAGCTAAAAGCACTTTCGTTCTTCTCCTGTTCCTGCGATAGGGGGCCGCGATGCTGACCGCGCTATCCATTCGCGACGTGGTGCTGATCGAGGCGCTGGACCTGGAGTTCGGCGAAGGGCTCGGCGTGCTGACCGGCGAGACCGGCGCGGGCAAGTCGATCCTGCTTGACGCGCTGGGGCTGGCGCTGGGCGCGCGCGCGGACAGCGGGCTGGTCCGCAGTGGCGCAGGCCAGGCCGTCGTGGTGGCGAGCTTCGTGCCGCCCGCCGCGGATGGCGCGATCGCCAATCTCTTCGCGCAGAACGGGATGGAGCTGGAGCCGGGCGAGCCGCTGCTCGTCCGCCGGCTGGTCAAAGCCGATGGCGGCAGCCGGGCGTTCGTCAACGACCAGCCCGCCTCCGCGGGCTTCCTGCGCGAACTCGCGCCGCACCTCGTCGAGATCCACGGCCAGCATGACGATCGCGGGCTGCTCAACCCCCGCGGGCACCGGCTGCTGCTCGATTCCTTCGGGCGCTGCGACGCCGGACCCGTGGCGATCGCGCATCGTGCCTGGCGCGCGGCCGAGGATGCGCTCGCGGTAGCGCGTTCCGAGCAGGACAGCGCCGAGCGCGACCGCGAATGGCTGGAACATGCCGTCACCGAGTTGGCGGCGCTGGCACCCGAGGAAGGCGAGGAGGAACGGCTCGCCGAGCGTCGTGCCGCGATGCAGCGCGGTGAGAAGATCGCGACAGACTTGCAGGGCATCGCCGATCTGTTGGAGGGCTCGGACGGCGGGCTTGCCCGGTTGCGGCAGGCGGCGCGAATCCTGGAGCGCGTGTCGGACGATCATGAAGCACTGGCCGAGGCGCTGGCCGCGATCGACCGCGCAATCACCGAGGGCAGCGAGGCGCAGGCGCAAGTCGATGCGGCCGCCGAGGCGCTGGCGTTCGATCCCGCCGCGCTGGAGGCCGACGAGGCGCGGCTGTTCGAGCTTCGCGCCGTCGCTCGCAAGCATCGCGTGCAGCCGGACGAACTCCCCGGGCTGCTCGCCGAGCTGTCCGGCCGGATGGAGCGGCTGACCAGCGGCGGCGCCGGCATCGCCAAGCTGGAGAAGGCGACGGCGCAAGCCCATGCTGCCTATCGTGAGGCGGCGCAGACGCTTTCGGCGATGCGCACCATGGCGGCGGCGCGGCTGGATGCAGCGGTGGCGACCGAGCTCAAGCCGCTCAAGCTGGATGCCGCGCGCTTCCGCACCGTCGTGGAGCCGCTCGACGAGCACCAGTGGAGCGCCGCCGGCATGGACCGGGTGGAGTTCGAGGTCTCGACCAACCCCGGCGCGCCCTTTGCGCCCTTGATGAAGATCGCCAGCGGCGGCGAGCTTTCGCGCTTCATCCTGGCGATGAAGGTGGCGCTGGCGGAAGAGGGCGGCGCCCGCACGCTGATCTTCGACGAGATCGATCGCGGCGTCGGGGGCGCGGTGGCCGATGCGATCGGCGAGCGGCTGGCGCGGCTGGCCCAAGGCTCGCAGCTGCTGGTGGTGACCCACAGCCCGCAGGTCGCGGCACGCGGGGCGCGGCATCTGCTGATCGCCAAGAGTCACGACGGCATCGTCACCCGCACCGGCGTGACGCCGCTCAGCCCCGAACAGCGCCGCGAGGAAATCGCCCGGATGCTCTCGGGCGCCGAGATCACCCCCGAGGCCCGCGCCCAGGCGGAGCGGCTGCTCGCGGCCTGAACCTGAACGAACGTCTCCGGCTTGCGACAATTGGTGACGCAAAATCGTGGGCAGTGGGACAAAATCGCGACATCGGCGTTCCACAACGGCTCTCGACCGCAGGGGCGGTCCCGTCGAAGTGAGGAGTATCCGATGAAGAAGTTCATGCTGCTGATCGCAGGCCTGGGTGTCGCCACCGCCGCCGTTCCCGCATCGGCCCAGCCGGGCTGGCAGAACATCAACGCACGCCAGGATCGCATCGAACAGCGCATCAACCAGGGCATCCGCTCGGGGTCGCTGAGCCGCCGCGAGGCGACCCAGATCCGCAACGAATATCGCGGCCTGGTGCGCCTCGAGGCCCGCTATCGCGCCTCGCGTCCCGGCCTGACCATGCAGGAGCGCCGCGATCTCGACCGCCGCTATGACGCGCTGTCGGCCAAGGTCCGCTACGAGAAGCACGACCGCAACAACCATCGTCGCTGATCGCAGCGAAGGATGAACAAGACGGGCCTCGCCATATGGCGGGGCCCGTTTCGTAGGTGCCGTCTACGCCGTTTGCGGCGCAATCCGGCGGAGCAGCAGGCGCCACAGGGGGATCGTCGCCAGCGTCATCTGCGAGGCGTACGGAAACACCAGCGCCATCACGAAGGCGGACATCGTGCCGAGCAGCGTGGCGAGCCCGCGTTGGCGGATCACCCGGCAATGCACCTTGGCGACGCGCTCGCCGACCACCGGCGGCGAGGTCGCCAGCCGCTGCACCCAAATATTGGCCACCGCGATCAGCATCATCCAGAAGGCATAGACCGCCGAGGGTACGCGGTGCCCGTAATATTCGGACGAGAAGGCGGTGAAGAACGGCATCGCCGCCACCGTGCTCAGCATGAAGAGATTGGGCAGGATCAGCCGGGGCGACCAGTGACGCGCGCAATCGAAGGCGCGGTGATGCCCGGCCCAGAATGCGCCGATCACGAAGAACGAAACGAAGAAGCTGAGGAACTTCACTCACAGATGCGCGAGCGCCTGCAGGAATGCCGCATCGGTGAGAGGCGGGTGAAGTTCCGGTACATGAATTTCGATGATCAGCAGCGTAATCGCGATCGCGAAAACAGCGTCCGAAAAGAAGATCAGACGCTCGATCGCATGGCCTGGCCCATGCGTTTCGGGCGCGTGCGCGGTCTGCATGCTATGTTCCCCTGGTTACCCCGGCGGCCGGGATAGCAGGCGATCAGCCCTTCGTCTTGGGCGGCGTGCGGCGGCCGCGCAGCTTTGTCGCGGCGTCGGTCTTCTTGCGGGTGCGGCGCGGGGGCGGGGCCTTTGCGGGCGTTGCGGCAACGGCTTCCCCGGCATCGGCATTTGTCGGTTCGGCAGCGGTCCTGGCGGCGGCGACCTTGCGGGTGCGACGAACCGGCGCTGGCGTATCCGCGGGCGGCTCGTCGGTAGGCGCGGCCGACGTGGCCGCCGACTTGCGGACCCGCTTCACGCCGGGTTTCGCGGGCGTTGCAGTCGGTTCGGTAGCGGCGGGTGCGGGTGTGGCTTGGGGTGCGGGTGTCGGCGGTGCTTCGGGCTTGCCGCCGTCGCCCTTGATCCGCTGCGCGAGTGCGACCAAGCCCGAGGCGAGCAGATCGGCGATGACGGGGTGCTTGGCGAGGCCGGTGAGCTGGCGGCGGGCATCCTTGGGCAACTTGATGCCGTCGATCACCTTGGGCAGGAAAGAGGTCTTCTTGCCGTCTTTCTTTGCCTTCTTCTCTTTCTTGCCGGCCATGCCGCACCTCCCTCTCTGGGTGAAGCGACCAGCTTCCGCCAAGCGATTCGCGCTGTCAACGTTTGGCGGCGGGCGTGCTCAGTGGTGGGTGGGGCCGTCGCCCTCCCATTCGAACACGATATCGAAGTCGGTCTCGACCGGACGAGCTGCGGCGCGGCGGAGATGGCGCGGCGGCAGCGCTGCCGGGGAGGCGCGTCGGCGGGGCGAGCGATAGGGCTTGGGCTTCTGCATCTTGGGCTCCTTGCGCCCCCCGGTTACTACGAACCCCTGCAGATACGCTCAGGTTCCGCGATGCTTGGCGACCAGCCGGGCCAGATGCCGGTGCAATCGTTCGCTGTTGGCTTCCCAAGTGAAAGGGGCGGCGATGCGACGGACATCGTCAGGAGCAGGGGGCGCAGCAAGGAGATCGGCGATGCCCGCGGCAAGCGCGGCAGGCGTGCGATCGATGATGCGGCCTCCACTGGGGCCGGTAACCACCTGTCGCGCGCCGCCCACATCCGGGATCACGATCGGCGTGCCGCTCGCCAACGCCTCAAGCCACGCATTGGCCAGCCCTTCGGAGGCGGAGGCGAGCGCCATCACATCGGCGGCGGCGAGCAGATCGGCGACCTCATCGGGGGGGAGGGGCCCGCACAGCCGGATGCGGTCCTCGCAACCCCGCGCGGCGATGCGGGCGGCGAGTCGCTCGGCCTCTGGCCCCTGGCCGGCGATGGCGAGATGGACGCCGGGCAGGCTGGCGACCGCGTCGATCAGCAGGTCGTGCCCCTTGAGCGGGATCAGCGCGCCGACCGAGGCGACCAGCGGCCCGCCTATTCTCAGCGCCTGCTTGGCGGCGGCACGATCGCGCGGGGCGAAGCGCGCGAGGTCGACACCGGTGACGATGCAGTCGGTCCGCTCCGGCGGCATGCCCAGCGCGATCATGTCGTCGCGCAGCGCCAACGATACGGACAGCAGCCCGTCTGCCGCTTGTCCGGCGCGCACGATCTGTCGAGCGATGGCGGGGCGGCGGGTCCATTGATGAATGTCCGAGCCGCGCGCCTTGATCGAGACGGGGACGTCGAAGGTCTTGCCGAGCGCGACGGCAGCGGGCCCGTCGGGAAAGAAGAACTCGGCGTTGATCACGTCGAAGGGGAAGGTGCGGCGCAGCTCGGCCAGCATCGGGCGGAGTGCGCGGGCGAGCATCGCGGCATGGAAGCGACCGCCGGTGCCGGGAAGGTTGAGGAAGCGCGGGCGGTGAACGGCGAGGCCGTTCCACTCCTCGCGCGCAGGCTGACCGGAAAGCGCGGCATAGCGCGGGTGGCGATCGAGCGGAAAGGGCGGCAGCCCGCGCGGGGCGATCACCCGTATCTCCACCCCATCCCGCGCCGCGAGCGCCCGGGTCTGGCGCTCGACGAAGATGCCGAAATTCGGGCGCGTGGCGTCCGGGAACAGAGTGGAGAGGACGAGAACGCGAAGCATGCCCCGGGATGTCTAGCACCCCGGGGTTAATGCTTCAGCGCATCAGCGGCAGTTGTTGCCGCCCTTTTCGATCGCGCGGCCGGCCAGCGCGCCGGCGACGCCGCCAAGCAGGGTGCCGGTCGTGCGGTCGCCGCTGGTATCGATGGTGCGGCCCAGCAAGGCACCGCCGACCGCGCCGATCACCGTGCCGGTGGTGCCGTCGGGCTTGCGGCAATAGCGACGGCCGTCACGGCCGCGCCACTCGCGATAGGCATAGCGGCGGTTGTCGTCGCGGTACCGGCGATCGTCACGATAGCGACGGTCGTCATGGTCGCGATAATAACGGTCCTGGCCGACTGCCGCCTTGGCCTCGGCCTGGGTGGCGGGCAGCACGACTGCGGCAGGGATGGCGAGCGCGGCGGCGCTGAGCGAAAGCAGAAGGGTACGCATGGGATACTCCCCGAGTTGTTGTTGTCGAAAAGAACGTGCCGGGTTTAATCCCGGTTGCATGAACCCAATACTACGCCGCGTTCAGACAGGAGGCAGGCAGTTGGGCGAGGCGCGGGCGATCATCGAGCGGCTTGAATTGGCGGCACATCCCGAAGGCGGCTGGTACCGCGAGACGTGGCGGGCTCCCGCCGAGGGGAAAGTACGCTCGCCGGGGACGGGTATCCTCTTCCTGCTCGAGGCGGGGCAGCGCTCGCACTGGCACCGGGTGGATGCCGATGAGCTGTGGCTCTGGCACGCCGGATCGCCGCTCGCGCTCCTGATCGAAGCTGCGGATGGGGCCGTGGACCGGATCGTACTTGGCGGTGACGTGCTCGCCGGACAGGTGCCGCAGGCCCGCGTGCCCGCCGGTCGCTGGCAGGCGACGGATGCGCCGCACGGCTGGGGGTTGGTGAGTTGCGTGGTGGTGCCGGGATTCGATTTCGCAGGCTTCGAACTGGCCGCCCCCGGCTGGGCGCCGCCGGGGGGCTGAGCGCAGCTTATCCCCGTTATCCACAGTATCAACAGGCGAAGCCGCTTGGAGCGACTCGCCGCGAATGAGACCCTCGAACCTGCAAAAAGGCTGGCGGTGCAGAGGGAAACCGAAGCGAAACCAGCAGCTTGCAGGCTGGAGTCGGTGACGGTGCCTCAGGGCAGCCGCGCGATCCCGCAGGTGCGCGACGATCGCCCCTCCCGGTGGCGGTTTGCGTGCCGATCCGGCGAGCGTCCCCCTGCCGGGGCGTTCGCCGCAGGCCGTCGACGGGCGAGGCGATGCGCTTCGGCGCACCTCCCGACCGGCCGGCGACATGGGGGGCTGGCGGCAACGTCGGCCCCCCTTTAGCGTCTACACCCACCCGACTGCGGGATGGCCACGATTGGCAAGCCCGCGGTGCACGCCCATAGCGGCGCAGCCACGGATCGGGAGCATCGGCTTGGGACGCATTTTCGAACGGTTCGCGCAGAGCGTCGCGGGATGGGCGGGGCGTCCGCCGGCCTTCGTATTCGCCTTCCTGATCATCGTCGTCTGGGGCTTTAGCGGGCCCGTGTTCCACTGGTCGGACACCTGGCAGCTGGTGATCAACACCGGCACCACCATCGTCACCTTCCTGATGGTGTTCCTGATCCAGAACGCCCAGAACCGCGATGCCGCCGCGCTGCAGGCCAAGCTGGACGAAGTGATCCGCGCGATCGCCGAGGCGCGCAACGAGTTCATCGGCATCGAGCATCTCAGCGAGAAGCAGCTGCTCGACATCCGCGACCGGCTGGAGCGCGAGTTCGGCGAGGCCGATCCGGCGCGGCACGAATCGATCGAGAAGGTGATCTCGCGGCGCTGAGCCGGTCAGCGGACCTGCTTGCGGATCTCGGCGAGGCGGGCGAGCGCGGCGGGAATCACCGGGCCGCCGCAATTGACAAGGCTTCGCGAGAATTGCGCCTGGGTGACCTTGAGCCCGGTCTCGGTAACGGCGCGCGTGCGCAGGATCGCAGCGCGCGAATCGCTGTCATGCCCGGCGCCTTCGGGGGCGAGCATCACGCGCGGTGGGTCGGCGATCACCCGCTCCATCGGCAGATGGCCGGTGTGGGTTAGACCATAGTGCGCCGCCTGGTTGGAGAAGCCGGCGGTGGTCATCAGGTCGTCGAGCAGCGTCTTGCCGCCGGTGACGAGGTTGCCGCCGATCCAGAGCAGGGCGGGGGCCTTGGGCCCGCTCCAGCGGGCGGCGGCGACGGAGGCGTCGATCTTGGCATTGAGCGCGGCGCCCTTGGCCGGTGCGTCCACGGCGGCCGCGAGTTCGGTCACCTGCGCCTTGCTGTCGGCGATCGAGGGCGGGATGCCGAGGTACAGCACCTTCAGTCCGGCGCGGGCAAAGGCTTCGCGGGTGGAGGGTGCGGTGAAGCTGCTGGCCACCACCAGATCGGGCTTGAGGCCGATCACCTCTTCCGCCGTGCCGTTGTTGCCCCGGAAACGGTGCGCGACCTCCAGCGAAATCGAGGTGGAATCGGCGCGCTGCGAATAATGGCTGATCGCGGCGATCCGCGACGGCGGCACCAGCTCCAGCAGCGTCGCGTCGGCGCAGGGATTCATGGAGACGATGCCCCCGCCGCCGACGGAAGGCGGCGCCGCGCAGCCCGCGAGCCCCAGGCAGAAAAGCCCAAGCCAGGCAAGCAGCGCGGCGCCGAACCTCACTGGAAGCGCACCCGCACGCCGCCAAAGGCAGCGCGGCCATAGGTGCCGTAGCCGGTGATCTGCTGGTAGCGCACGTCGCCGATATTATCGACGCGGCCATAGAGCGAAAGCAGCTTCGTCACCGGCATCTCCGCACGGACGCTTGCCAGCGCATAGCCGTCGATCGGGGTCAGGTTGCCGACATCGTTGAAGCTGTCGCCCACCATCGTCACCGTGCCGCCGATCGCCAGCCCGAAGGGGAAGCGATAGTCGGCCGAGACATTGGCGGTGTCGCGCGGGCGGCGCGGCAGGTCGTTGCCCAGATATCCGACGCTGCGGTTTTCCGAGAAGACGTGCGTCACGTTCGCCCGCACCGTCAGCGCCTTGACCGGCTGGAGCAGCGCCTCGAGCTCCACGCCCTCCGCCCGCGTCTTGTTGAGGTTGTAATAGGTCGAGGTATCGAAGTTGTAGTCGATCTGGTTGTCCGAATCGCGGTGGAACCAGGTGGCGCCCAGCGCGACCTTGCCGCCCGCCAGCGTCTGGCGCACCCCGGCCTCATAGCTCCTGGCGGTTTCGGGGCGCAGGCTGCGATCGCCATAGGCGCTGTAGAGCTGGTAGAGCGTCGGTGCCTTGAAGCCCTCGCCGAAGCTGGCGTGCAGCACCGTGCTGGCGGTGGCGCGCACGGCGAGATCGGCGTTCCAGGTCCAGTGGCCGCCGAACGTGTCATGGTCGTCGTGGCGGACACCGCCGGTCAGCGTCACCGGTGCGATCGGCGTGACGATCGCCTGGCCGTAAAAGCTCGTGATGCCCACCGAGTAGCGGCCGGCACTGCCGAAGCCCTCGTCATAGCGGATGCGGCTCTGCTCATGCTCGGCGCCGAACACCAGGCGAAGCTGCTGGGCCAGCGTCGCGTCGCCCTGATAGGTGTAGCGCTCGGCGCGGCCGCGGTAGCGATAGGCGATCGACGAATCTTCGTTGTAACCGTCGCGGTGGATGTCGGACAGGGTGAAGCCCAGCCGGTTGTGCAGCGTGCCGCCGAACGCGTCGTTCTTCAGCCCGGCATAGCCGTAGATCTCCTGGGTCTTGGCATATTCGCCCGTGTCGCCGAAATCGTAGGTCGGCGGGGCATAGCCGTCGAGATCGACCTTGCTGTCGGCATAATAGCCGCGCAGGTCGAGCGCGAGGCCGGGGGCCAGCTGCACCTCGACATTGCCGGTCGCGCCGACTTGGCGATAGCCGTCCGCCTCCCTGCCGTTCGCCGCCGCGGAGATGCCGTTGGTCGTCAGATAGCCCGCGGTCAGCCCGGCGGTGATCCGGTCGTTGCCGCCGGCGATCGCGGCGTTGCCGTCGAAGGTGCCGAACGGGCCGCCCTCGGCATTGCCGCGCACATGCAGGCCATGCGCGCCCTGCAGCGTGGTGACGTTGACCACGCCGCCGATCGCCTGGCTGCCCCAGATCACCGAATTGGGCCCGCGCAGCACCTCGACGCGCTCGACCGACCCGGCGAGCAGGCTGGCGAAGTTATAGGCACCGCCGGTGGCGGAGGGATCGCCGACGCGGATGCCGTCGATCAGCACCAGCGTCTGGTCGCTCTGCGCGCCGCGGATGCTGAGCGCCGTCGCAGTACCCAGCCCGCCGTTGCGGACGACGGTGACACCGGGGGTAGTGGCGAGCAGGTCCGAGAGCGCGACGGTCTGGCGCTGCTCGATCTCGTCGCGGTCGATGGTGGTGATCGAACGCCCGACCGTATCGGCGCGCTGGGCGACGCCGCTCGCCACGACGACGATGCGGTCGTCGTCGGGATCGGCATGGGCGGCCAGCGGCGCGAGCGCGGCGGTGGCGAACAGGGAAAGCTTGAAGAACGTCATACTAGACACCCGGATGGGGGAGCCCCGGGCTCCCACATGGTTTGGTGTCGCTCACACGGGGATTTCAGCCCCGATCACCCGGTGCACCCCGCCCGCGTGAAGGAATCGACCGTAACGGGCAGGTCTCCTGGCTCCCGGGTCGTCGCAGGCGCGCCGCCTTCCCGGAAGCATGCGGCTCCAGTGGCAGATTGGCACGCCGGCTCACCGGCTACAGTTGCGGGGGCAGCGCCGGACTTCGGACCGACTTCCCTTTTCATCCCCCCATCGACGGGAGGACACCCGTTACGCCGCTGCCTTTAGCGGCAAGCGGGGCAGGGCGGCAACCCGCCGCGGAATCACCACAGCACGCCGGCCTTGTCGGGCGTCGCCGGTTCGGGGGCAGGATCGCCGATCGATTGCAGCAGGTCGATCTCGATCGTGCGGCACATTGCGTTCAGCGGCAGGTCGTGCACCGTGTTGGCGAACGGATCGACCAAGTCGTCGCCGATCGCGAGCACCGCGAGGAACATCAGCCCGGCGATGGTCGAGCCCAGCGGCGTCGCCACGCCCAGCGTCTCGACCAGCCCGATCGGCAGCAGCACGCAGAAGATGTGGGTGAAAGCGGTCGGCACGAAGCGGAATTGCATCGGCAGCGGCGTGTTCTTCAGCCGCTCCATGCCGCCCTGGGCATTGGCGATATCGATCAGCACGCTTTCCATCGAATGCTGCTGCATCGCGGTGATCCAGCCCTTCGAGCGCGCGATCTCGATCCGTCGGCCGGTACCGTCGACGATGCCGTTGGCGACGTTGGTGCGGGCAAGCGCGAAGTCGGCCTCGCCGCGCGAGAGAAAGCGTAGCACTTCTTGGTCGGCGGGCTGACGGCGCAACTGGCAGCGCAGCGCGTTCACATAGGCGATCTGGCGCAGCACGATGGTGCGCTTGAGGTCGACCGCCTCGCCTTCGGGGAGGTAGTTGCGGGCCATCCGCGCCAGGTTGCGGCTGGCGTTGATCATCAGCCCCCACAGTCCGCGGCCTTCCCACCAGCGCTGATAGGCCGAATTGGAGCGAAAGCCGAGGAACAGCCCCAGCACCGTCCCGAACAGCGTCAGCGGCAGCGAGGGCGCGCGGAACGGCAGCACGTAATAAACGATGGTGACGATCACGTCCCAGAGGAATAGCAACGCCAGCGGCATCCAGATTTCTCGGAGGACCTGCTTGGCGCGGGGGGCGGTGGTGACGATCATGGCGGGGTTATACGCGCGAAAACGTTTGCGGGTCCGATCAGCCGTCGTTCCGGTCGGGGGCGGGGCTCGACGCGTGCGACATGGCGGCGGCGGTGCCGCTTGCCGGGCGCAGGTGGAACCATTCGGGGCGGTCGATCGCAATCAGGAAGGCCAGCGTGCCCAGCCCGAAAAGCAGCAGCGCGATCGAGCTTCGCAGGCGTTCCATGCGGCGGGTTCGTTCATCCTGGAGCATCGTCAAAGTCCTTTGCAGTGAGACTCCCTACCTAGGTGCCGATTTTAACCGGCAAATGGATGCAAGGTAACGTAAGTTTGCGCGCCGCACCAATCGCGCTGCGCCGCACCAATTTGTAGGCGGACGGCGCAGAGGCGCATGGTCGAACCGCGAAATTTCATAACTTATGATGCTAACTCAAATACATAAGCTGCCGGTTTCGGAACGCGGCCGGGGGCGGGGCGTTCGGTTCCGGAAACCCAGGAGGCCTGTATGATGAAGAAGCACCTGTTGATCCTGAGCGCCGCCCCGATCTTCGCGCTCGCCGCCTGTGGCGGCAACAGCAATGGCGGCACCGACGCCATGAACAGCGGCGACACCGTCACCAACGTCCCCGCAAGCGAGACGACGATGGGCGACAATATGGACGCGATGAACGGCATGGACGGCAACGCCATGGCTGCCGCGCCGATGACCGGGCAGGATTTCGCCAACACCGTTGCGGCGAGCGACGCCTATGAGATCGCCGCGGGCAAGCTCGCGCAGCAAAAGGCGACGACCAGCGACCTGAAGAGCTTCGGCAAGCAGATGGTCGAGGATCACACCAAGTCCACCGCGATGCTGAAGACCGCGGCGGGCAAGGCCAGCCCGACGATCACCCCGGCGCCGGCGATGACCGACGAGCAGCAGGCGAACCTGAAGACGCTGGAATCGGCGACGGGTACGCAGTTCGACACGGCGTACAAGAGCCAGCAGGTCGTCGCGCACCAGAAGGCGCTCGCGGCGGTGCAGGCCTATGCCGGTGGCGGCGACGTGGCGCAGCTGCGCGACTTCGCGAAGGATGCAGAACCGGTGATCTCGAAGCATTACGACATGATCAAGGGCATGTGAGCAGCGGGGGAGGGGGCCTCAGGCCGCTTCCTCGCTCGCCTTGATCAGCACCGGCGGCGCGACCGTGGCGGCCGCGCCGCCGATATGCTTGAGCCGGCCATCGATATGGCCGCCCTGTTCGACCATGATCGTCTCATATTCGACGTCCCCGGTGATCCGCGCCGTGCGCTCGATGGTAAGCTGGCGGGCGCGCACCGTTCCTTCCACTGATCCGGCGAGCCGCGCATCTTCGGCCTCGACTCGGCCGAAGATCTGGCTCTCGGCGCCCTGGACGAGGCTGCCGCAACGGACATCGCCCTCGATCCGCCCGTCGATATGCAGGTCCGACGTGGCGGCGAGGTTGCCCGTGATCACGATGTCGGCGCCCAGCACCGAAAACTGCCCGCGGCGTGCATTGCTCCGTGCCGCGCTCCCCGACGCGGTCGTGCGATCTTCTCGATTGCGATTGCCGTTGAACATGCGCGACATCCCCATGTTGGCCAATTCGGCACGGGCGCTAGCACAGCTGCCGGCACGGAGCAGCCCCGGGAAAGGGTTAACACCTACGCTGCGGCGGCCCGAGGGGCGGCGCTGTTGACCGGATCGCCCCGCATCGGTATAGGCCGCCCGGTTCCGGGTAGGGCGATTCCTGCCTTGGGTACAAAGAGCTGAACGTTGCTGGAGACGCAAACGCCCGGGGGGCTGAGGCCTTCGGGGCTTTTTCGTATTCTGTCCAACAGGGCTCCAGCAAAGTAACCATCTGAAAGGTGAAGGGCTTCATGCCGACGATTAACCAGCTGGTCCGCAAGGGCCGCGAACCGCAGAAGGCCAAGTCCAAGGTCCCTGCGATGGAACAGAACCCGCAGAAGCGCGGTGTCTGCACCCGCGTGTACACGACGACCCCGAAGAAGCCGAACTCGGCGCTTCGCAAGGTGGCCAAGGTCCGTCTGACCAACAGCCGCGAAGTCATCAGCTACATCCCGGGCGAAGGCCACAACCTGCAGGAGCACTCGGTCGTGCTCATCCGCGGTGGCCGTGTGCGCGATCTTCCCGGCGTCCGCTACCACGTCCTTCGCGGCGTGCTCGATACGCAGGGCGTCAAGGATCGTAAGCAGAGCCGTTCGAAGTACGGCGCGAAGCGTCCGAAGTAATCAGGCCATAGTAAGCCCCGGACGTGTTCCGGATCGGCTGAAGTTCAGAAGGAATATGTGAGATGGCACGTCGTCGTCGTCCCGAAAAGCGGGAAATCCTGCCCGATCCCGTCTATGGTGATCAGGTTCTGTCGAAGTTTATGAATTCGGTCATGCTGGACGGCAAGAAGGCCGTTGCAGAAGCGATCGTCTACGGTGCCCTGGAGACCGTCGAGCAGCGCGCCAAGCGCGAGCCGATCGGCGTGTTCCATGACGCGCTGAACAACGTGAAGCCCGGCATCGAAGTCCGCAGCCGCCGCGTCGGCGGTGCGACCTACCAGGTTCCGGTCGAAGTTCGTCCGGAGCGTGCGCAGGCGCTCGCGATCCGCTGGCTGATCACCTCGGCCCGCAACCGCAGCGAGCACACCATGGCCGCCCGTCTTTCGGGTGAGCTGATGGATGCGGCGAACAACCGCGGCAACGCGGTGAAGAAGCGCGAAGACACGCACCGCATGGCGGAAGCGAACCGCGCCTTCAGCCACTACCGCTGGTAACTTTCGACCCTACATATTGGGGAGCCGGACGGTCCGGCTCCCCAAATTTTCAAGGAAACCACGATCATGGCCCGCAGCCATCCGCTCGAGCGTTACCGCAACATCGGCATCATGGCCCATATCGACGCCGGTAAGACGACCACGACCGAGCGCATCCTTTATTACACCGGCAAGTCCTACAAGATCGGCGAAGTGCACGAAGGCACCGCGACGATGGACTGGATGGAGCAGGAGCAGGAGCGCGGGATCACGATCACGTCTGCTGCTACCACGTGCTTCTGGCGCGCTGCCGACGGCAAGGGCGAAGAGCACCGCATCAACATCATCGACACCCCCGGCCACGTCGACTTCACCATCGAAGTCGAGCGTTCGCTGCGCGTGCTCGACGGTGCGGTTGCGTGCTTCGACGGCGTTGCCGGCGTTGAGCCGCAGTCGGAAACCGTGTGGCGTCAGGCCGACAAGTACGGCGTGCCGCGCATGTGCTTCGTCAACAAGCTCGACCGCACCGGCGCCGATTTCTATTTCTGCGTGAACTCGATCATCGACCGCCTCGGCGCGCGTCCGGCAGTGCTGTATCTCCCGATCGGCATCGAGGGCGGCTTCAAGGGTCTCGTCGACCTGGTCGAGAACCGCGCGATCATCTGGCTCGAAGAGAGCCTGGGTGCGAAGTTCGAATATCAGGACATCCCGGCCGACATGGCCGAGAAGGCCGCGAAGTATCGCAGCGACCTGATCGAGATGGCCGTCGAGCTCGATGACGAGCTGATGGAAGCCTATCTCGAAGGCAACGAGCCGAGCGTCGCCGACCTCAAGCGCCTGATCCGCAAGGGTACGCTCGAGATGGCGTTCGTTCCGGTCGTGTGCGGTTCGGCGTTCAAGAACAAGGGTGTGCAGCCCCTGCTCGACTCGGTGATCGACTATCTGCCGAGCCCGCTCGACGTTCCGGCGATCAAGGGCGTGAAGCTCGACGGCGAGACGCCGGACGAGCGTCCGTCCTCGGACACCGAGCCGTTCGCGGCGCTGGCGTTCAAGATCATGAACGACCCGTTCGTCGGTACCCTGACCTTCGCGCGCATCTATTCGGGCAAGCTCGAAGCGGCCACCACCGTGATGAACTCGGTGAAGGACAAGAAGGAAAAGGTCGGCCGCATGCTGCTGATGCATGCGAACAGCCGTGAGGACATCCAGGAAGCCTATGCGGGCGACATCGTCGCGCTCGCCGGCCTCAAGGATACCACGACCGGTGACACGCTCTGCGCGCAGAACGCCCCGATCATCCTCGAGCGGATGGAATTCCCCGAGCCCGTGATCGAGCTGTCGGTGGAGCCGAAGACCAAGGCGGACCAGGAAAAGATGGGCGTCGCGCTCAATCGTCTTGCCCGCGAGGACCCGTCGTTCCGCGTCTCGTCCGACTCGGAGAGCGGCCAGACCATCATCAAGGGCATGGGCGAGCTCCATCTCGAGATCCTGGTCGACCGCATGAAGCGCGAGTTCAAGGTCGAGGCCAATGTCGGCGCGCCGCAGGTGGCGTATCGCGAATATCTCGCGAAGCCGGTCGACATCGACTACACGCACAAGAAGCAGTCGGGCGGCACCGGCCAGTTCGGTCGCGTCAAGGTCAAGCTGACGCCGGGCGAGCGCGGTTCGGGCTTCGTCTTCAAGGACGAGATCAAGGGCGGTAACATTCCGAAGGAATATATCCCCGCGATCGAAAAGGGCTTCCGCGAGACGGCAACCACCGGTTCGCTGGTCGGCTTCCCGATCATCGACTTCGAAGTGCTGCTGTATGACGGTGCGTACCACGACGTCGACTCGTCGGCGCTGGCCTTCGAAATCACCGCCCGTGCAGCGATGCGCGAAGCGGCGCAGAAGTCCGGCATCAAGCTGCTCGAGCCGATCATGAAGGTCGAAGTCGTCACCCCGGAAGACTATCTGGGCGATGTCATCGGCGACATGAACAGCCGTCGTGGCCAGATCCAGGGCACGGACACCCGCGGTAACGCGCAGGCCGTCACTGCCATGGTGCCGCTGGCGAACATGTTCGGCTATGTGAACGCGCTCCGCTCGTTCACCCAGGGCCGCGCGCAGTACACGATGCAGTTCTCGCACTACGACGAAGTGCCCGCCAACGTCGCCGACGAAGTGAAGGCAAAGCTGGCGTAATCGGAAAACAGCCGCTATGGGGCCGCGTTCTCGCGAGTCCCCATGCGGCACGGGAAATTGAATCAGAAGGTAGGAAGACAATGGCGAAGGCAAAGTTCGATCGGAGCAAACCGCACCTCAACATCGGCACCATCGGTCACGTCGACCATGGCAAGACGTCGCTGACGGCTGCGATCACCAAGATCCTCGCGGAGAACGTTGCGGGTAACGCTGCGGTCGATTTCGCGAACATCGACAAGGCGCCGGAAGAGCGCGAGCGCGGCATCACCATCTCGACCGCGCACGTCGAGTATGAGACCGACAGCCGCCACTACGCGCACGTCGATTGCCCGGGTCACGCCGACTACGTGAAGAACATGATCACCGGCGCAGCGCAGATGGACGGCGCGATCCTGGTGGTGGCAGCGACCGACGGTCCGATGCCGCAGACCAAGGAGCACATCCTGCTCGCCCGTCAGGTCGGCGTGCCGACCATGGTCGTGTTCCTCAACAAGGTCGACCTGGTCGACGACGAGGAAATCCTCGAGCTCGTCGAGATGGAAATCCGCGAAGAGCTGTCGCGTCGCGAGTTCGACGGCGACAACATTCCGATCATCCGTGGTTCGGCGACCGCCGCCCTCTCGGGTTCGGACGACAAGCTCGGCAAGGAAGCGATCCTGGCCCTCATGGCAGCGGTCGACGAGTCGATCCCGCAGCCGGAGCGTCCGCTCGACAAGCCGTTCATGATGCCGATCGAAGACGTGTTCTCGATCTCGGGTCGCGGCACCGTGGTGACCGGCCGTGTCGAAACCGGCATCATCAAGGTTGGTGAGGAAGTCGAGATCGTCGGCATTCACGACACCCGCAAGACCACCGTCACGGGCGTCGAAATGTTCCGCAAGCTGCTCGACCAGGGCCAGGCCGGCGACAACGTCGGTGCGCTGCTGCGCGGCGTTGCGCGCGACGAAGTGGAGCGTGGTCAGGTTCTGGCGAAGCCGGGCTCGATCAAGCCGCACACCGAGTTCAAGTCGGAAGTGTACGTCCTGTCGAAGGACGAGGGTGGCCGTCACACGCCGTTCTTCGCGAACTATCGTCCGCAGTTCTACTTCCGTACCACGGACGTGACCGGCACCGTCGAGCTGCCCGAGGGCACCGAGATGGTGATGCCGGGCGACAACATCGCCCTGGGCATCAAGCTGATCGCACCGATCGCTATGGACGTCGGCCAGCGCTTCACCATCCGTGAGGGCGGTCGTACCGTCGGCGCGGGCGTGGTTGCCTCGATCGACAAGTAAGCATTTGCGGGCCTCGGCCCGCAGGTGACTGCAAAAAGGTTCCGCCCGGCACTCAGAAAATGAGTGTCGGGCGGTTGCCTTTTTATAGAAGGGCCGTTAAAGGCGCGCCCTTCGAGTTTTGAGTTCAACAGCAAGAGGCGGCCATCCAGCCGCCGTTCCGGTTCAACCGGCGCCGCCCGAATCGCTCTAGCAGCGGATGGGGCAGGGGCCGGGGCTTCGCCGGGATGGCAATTGGGTGCGTTGCCCCGCTCTTTCGCATCGGTAGGACCATGGAAACGCAGAATATCCGCATTCGCCTCAAGGCGTTCGATCACCGCGTGCTCGATCAGGCTGCCGGCGACATTGCCGACACCGCCCGCCGTACCGGCGCGCTCATCCGTGGCCCCATCCCGCTCCCGACTCACATCGACAAGTTCACGGTTAACCGTGGCCCGCACATCGATAAGAAGTCGCGCGAGCAGTTCGAGACGCGCACCTACAAGCGCATGCTCGACATCGTTCAGCCGACCCCGCAGACCGTGGACGCGCTCATGAAGCTCGACCTGGCCGCCGGCGTCGACGTCGAGATCAAGCTGGCCTGAGCCGGCTTCAGCCCCCGCGCTTCGCGGGGGCTTTTGGCGTTCACCCTTTAATGCGGTGGACATGGAAGCGTAGCTGACGTAAAGGCGCCGCTTCCTCGAGATTCGCGGCTCCGCATGCGGAGTCGCCATCCTCCTCGACCGGATCGTTCCCCGATCCAACGCAAGGAGTGGCGGGCCGACCAGGCTCGCAGCGACAAGGGATACCGCCGGCGGCTTTCGAGTGGCCGGGCCTGCGTCCCCCGTCTCTTCCATCGCAAGATGGAGGTTCAGCCCGGACGGGGGCTTCGCAGTAAAACAATTCAGGGTTGAACACGCACCCGCGGGAATGGTCCCGGGGGTGCCTCTGTAATAGGAGCAACAGGCCGATGCGCACTGGCGTTATCGCGAAGAAGATGGGGATGACCCGCCTGTTCCAGGACGACGGCCGGCACGTGCCGGTGACCGTTCTGGCACTGGAAGGCGTCCAGGTGGTCGCACAGCGCACCACCGACAAGGACGGCTATGTCGCCGTTCAGGTCGGCGCCGGCACGGCGAAGGCCAAGAACGTCGCCAAGCCGCAGCGCGGCCACTTCGGCAAGGCCGAAGTCGAGCCGAAGGCGATCCTCTGCGAATTCCGCGTCGAGGAAGATGGTCTGCTGGACGTGGGCGCCGAGATCTCGGCCGACCATTTCGTCGCAGGCCAGCTGGTCGACGTGTCGGGCCGTACCCAGGGTAAGGGTTTCGCCGGCGCCATGAAGCGTTGGGGCTTCGGCGGTCTGCGCGCCACCCACGGCGTTTCCGTCTCGCACCGTTCGCACGGTTCGACCGGTAACCGCCAGGATCCGGGTCGCGTCTTCAAGAACAAGAAGATGGCCGGTCACATGGGCGACCGCAATCGCACCCAGCAGAATCTGGAAGTGGTCGGCACCGATGCCGAGCGCGGCCTGATCTTCGTCAAGGGTTCGGTTCCGGGCTCGAAGGGCGGCTGGCTGATCGTGAAGGACGCCGTCAAGGTCGACCGTCACGCCGAAGCGCCGTACCCCGCCGGTCTGAAGACCGTCGCGAACAGCAACGAGGCTCCCGCCGAAGCGCCCGCAGTGGCGGCTCCGGAAGCCACCGAAGGCCAGGAGGGCTAAGTGAAGGTCAAGGTTCAAACCCTCGACGCCGCCGAGAAGGGCGATATCGAGCTCAACGACGAGATCTTCGGTCTCGATCCGCGCGCCGACATCCTGCACCGCGTCGTCACCTGGCAGCTCGAGAAGCGTCGCGGCACCGCCCGTGGCACCCGCGAGCGTGCCGATGTTGCACGTACCGGCAAGAAGTTCGGTCGCCAGAAGGGCGGCGGTACCGCGCGTCACGGCGATCGCCGCGCACCGGTGTTCGTCGGCGGCGGTAAGGCGCACGGCGCCCGCGTTCGCGACTTCAATCCGTCGCTGAACAAGAAGATCCGCACGCTGGGCCTGAAGATGGCGCTGTCGAGCCACGCCAAGGCGGGTTCGCTGATCGTCATGGACAGCCTGGTCGTCGAGAACGGCAAGACCAAGGTGCTCGTGGGCAACCTGGAAAAGCTGGGCTTCGGCAAGAAGGCGCTGGTGATCGATGGCGACGCCGTCGAGACCACGTTCGCGCTGGCCGCAGGCAACCTGCACCAGGTCAACGTGCTGCCGGCGATCGGTGCCAACGTCTACGACATCCTGAAGAGCGACACGCTGGTCCTGACCCGCGCTGCCGTCGAGAAGCTGGAGGCGCGCTTCAATGGCTAAGCAGTCCAAGCCGGTCGACATCCGTCACTACGACGTGGTGCTCGCCCCGCACATCACCGAAAAGTCGACGCTCGTCTCCGAGGCGAACGCCGTGGTCTTCAAGGTCGCCAACGACGCGACCAAGCCGGAGATCAAGGCTGCCGTCGAGGCGCTGTTCAACGTCAAGGTCACCGGCGTGAACACCCTCGTCCAGAAGGGCAAGACCAAGAAGTGGAAGGGCGCGCCCTACCGCCGTTCGGACTTTAAGAAAGCGGTCGTGACGCTCGCCCAGGGCGAACAGATCGACGTGACCACGGGGATCTGAGACCATGGCGCTCAAGAACTATAATCCGACGTCGCCGGGCGTCCGCGGGCTGATCCTGATCGACCGCTCGCAGCTCTTCAAGGGTCGCCCCGTCAAGGCGCTGACCGAAGGCAAGACCAAGACCGGCGGCCGTAACAACAAGGGCCATGTCACTTCGCGTGGCATCGGCGGCGGTCACAAGCAGCGCTATCGCATCGTCGATTTCAAGCGCCGCCTGTGGGAGGTCGAAGGCACCGTCGAGCGGATCGAGTATGACCCGAACCGCACCGCCTTCATCGCGCTGATCAACTACGGCGCCGACGAAGCCGGCAAGGATCGCGTCGCCTACATCATCGCCCCGCAGCGTCTCGCTGTCGGCGACAAGGTGATCGCGGGCAAGAAGACCGACGTGAAGCCGGGCAACGCCATGGAACTGGGCCAGATCCCGGTCGGCACCATCGTCCACAATGTGGAGATGAAGCCGGGCAAGGGCGGTCAGATCGCGCGTTCGGCCGGTGCGTACGTCCAGGTCGTCGGTCGTGACCGCGGCATGGTGATCGTGCGTCTGGGCTCGGGTGAGCAGCGCTACATCCACGCCGCCTGCATGGCGACGGTGGGTGCGGTGTCGAACCCCGACAACCAGAACCAGAACTTCGGCAAGGCCGGTCGCAGCCGCTGGCAGGGTTCGCGTCCGCTTACCCGCGGTGTCGCGAAGAACCCGGTCGACCACCCGCACGGCGGTGGTGAAGGCCGCACCTCGGGCGGCCGTCACCCGGTCACCCCGTGGGGCAAGCCGACCAAGGGTGCGCGCACCCGCCACAACAAGGCGACGGACAAGATGATCATCCGTTCGCGTCACGCGAAGAAGAAGGGCTGATAGATGGCTCGCTCCGTATGGAAGGGTCCGTTCGTGGACCTGCATCTGCTCAAGAAGGCAGAAACCGCTCAGGACGCCGGCACCCGCGCTGGCCCGATCAAGACCTGGTCGCGTCGCTCGACGATCCTGCCGCAGTTCGTTGGTCTGACGTTCAACGTCTACAACGGCCGCAAGTTCGTCCCGGTCTCGGTCAACGAGGACATGGTCGGCATGAAGCTCGGCGAGTTCGCGCCGACCCGTTTCTTCCCCGGCCACGCCGCGGACAAGAAGGGTAAGCGCTAATGAGCAAGCAGGCAGCCCCCCGCAAGGTCGGCGACAAGGAAGCCCTTGCCGTCGCCACGCAGATCCGCGGTTCGGCCCAGAAGCTGAACCTGGTCGCCGGTCTCATCCGTGGTCGCACCGCGGCTGAAGCGATGAACATCCTCGCCTTCTCCAAGAAGGCGATGGCGGTCGACGCGCGCAAGGTGCTGGCTTCGGCCATCGCCAATGCCGAGAACAACCACAACCTCGATGTCGACGCGCTCGTCGTCCATGAGGCGTCGGTCGGCAAGTCGATCACGATGAAGCGCTTCGCGACGCGCGGCCGTGGCAAGTCCACCCGCATCCTGAAGCCGTTCAGCCGTCTGCGCATCGTCGTGCGCGAGCAGGAAGAAGCATAATGGGTCAGAAGAGCAATCCCATCGGTCTGCGCCTGCAGATCAACCGCACCTGGGACAGCCGCTGGTTCGCGGAAGGCGCCGACTACGGTCGGCTCCTCCTCGAGGACCTCAAGATCCGCAAGTTCATCGTCAAGACGCTGCCGCAGGCCGCGATCTCGAAGGTGGTCATCGAGCGTCCGGCCAAGCTGTGCCGCATCTCGATCTTCGCGGCACGCCCCGGCGTGATCATCGGCAAGAAGGGCGCGGACATCGAGAAGCTTCGCAAGAAGCTGGGCGAGATGACCTCGTCGGACGTGTCGCTGAACATCGTCGAGATCCGTAAGCCGGAAGTCGATGCGAAGCTCGTCGCGCAGGGCGTGGCGGACCAGCTGGAGCGCCGTATCGCGTTCCGTCGCGCGATGAAGCGCGCGGTGCAGTCCGCGCTCCGTCTCGGCGCCGAAGGCATTCGTATCACCTGCGCCGGCCGTCTGGGCGGCGCGGAAATCGCCCGCACCGAATGGTATCGCGAAGGCCGCGTTCCGCTGCACACGCTGCGCGCGAACGTCGACTATGCCGAGGCCGAAGCCCACACCGCCTATGGCGTGTGCGGCGTGAAGGTCTGGATCTTCAAGGGCGAAATCCTCGGTCACGATCCGATGGCGCAGGACCGGCTGAACCTCGAGGCACAGACCTCGGGTGTTCGTCCGTCGCGCGACGATCATCGCCGCTAAGGACTAGGACAGAACAATGCTGCAACCGAAGCGCACCAAGTTCCGTAAGGCCTTCAAGGGCCGCATCCATGGCGAAGCCAAGGGTGGTACGGCGCTCAACTTCGGCTCCTATGGCCTGAAGGCGATGGAGCCCGAGCGGATCACCGCGCGCCAGATCGAGGCGGCTCGCCGCGCGATCACGCGTCACATCAAGCGTCAGGGTCGTCTCTGGATCCGCATCTTCCCGGACGTCCCCGTTTCGTCGAAGCCCGCCGAAGTCCGCATGGGCTCGGGTAAGGGTTCGCCGGAGTTCTGGGTCGCCCGCGTCAAGCCGGGCCGCATCCTGTTCGAGCTGGACGGCGTTCCCGGCCCGCTCGCCGCGGAAGCGTTCGAGCGCGCCGCGATGAAGCTGCCGATCAAGACCAAGGTCGTCGCTCGCCTCGGCGACACGACGCACCTGGAGGGCTGATAGAAATGACCAAGGCAACCGACTTTCGGGCCAACACCGACGACCAGCTCGCCGAGCAGCTGGGCAACCTGAAGCGCGAGCAGTTCAACCTGCGCTTCCAGGCCGCCACGAGCCAGCTCGAGAAGCCGACCCGCGTGCGGGAAGTGCGTCGCGACATCGCCCGTATCAAGACGCTGCAGAACGAGCGCTCGCGCTCGACTGCCAAGTAAGAGGACCGAGACCATGCCGAAGCGCGTGCTGACCGGAAATGTCGTCTCGGACAAGGGCGACAAGACCGTGGTGGTTCTGGTGGAGCGTAAGGTGAAGCACCCGCTCTACGGGAAGATCATCCGCCGCTCGAAGAAGTACCACGCCCATGACGAGGCGAATGAGTACAAGGCCGGCGAGACCGTGCGCATCGAAGAGACTGCGCCGATTTCCAAGCTGAAGACCTGGAAGGTGATCGGGCGGGTTGATACCCACGCGACGCCGAACACGGTCGACGCATAATCGTCATCTCCGCTCTTGCGGAGAACTCAAGTTGCGGTCATAGGCCGCCGCTTTGGTGCCCCGGCCGAAAGGCCGGGGTGACGCATTAGAAACGGAACCACCGGGCGCGTCCCGGCAGGCCAAACGAGAAGGAACCGGATCGATGATCCAGATGCAGTCCAATCTCGACGTCGCTGACAACAGCGGCGCGAAGCGGGTGCAGTGCATCAAGGTGCTGGGCGGGTCGAAGCGTCGCTTCGCCGGCGTGGGCGACGTCATCGTCGTCAGCATCAAGGAAGCCGCTCCCCGCGGCAAGGTTAAGAAGGGCGACGTCCACCGCGCGGTTATCGTCCGCACGGCGAAGGACATCCGCCGCACCGACGGCTCGGTGATCCGTTTCGACGGTAACGCCGCCGTGCTGGTCAACAAGAACGAGGAGCCGATCGGCACCCGTATCTTTGGCCCGGTGGTCCGCGAGCTCCGCTCGAAGGGCTTCATGAAGATCATTTCGCTCGCCCCCGAGGTGCTGTGATGGCTGCTGCCAAGATCAAGAAGGGCGACCGCGTCGTTGTTCTGTCCGGCAAGGACAAGGGCAAGACGGGTGAGGTCGTCAAGTCGCTGCCGAAGGACGACAAGGTCGTCGTTTCCGGCGTGAACATCGCCGTGCGCCACAAGAAGCCGACCCAGGGCGAGCCCCAGGGTGGCCTGGTGCGCATCGAGGCGCCGCTGCATGTCTCGAAGGTCGCGCACGTGACCGCCGACGGCAAGGCGACGCGCGTCCGCTTCGAAACCCGCGACGGCAAGAAGGTTCGTGTCGCCGTCAAGACCGGGGATGTCATCAATGGCTGATTCCTACACCCCCCGCCTGCGCAAGCTCTATGACGAGCAGATCGTCAAGGCGATGACCGAGAAGTTCGGCTACAAGAACGTCATGGAAATTCCGCGCATCGAAAAGATCGTGCTGAACATGGGCGTTGGCGAAGCCACCCAGGACAAGAAGAAGGTCGAGCAGGCCGCTTCTGAAATGGAACTGATCGCCGGCCAGAAGCCGGTCGTGACCAAGGCGAAGAAGTCGATCGCGCAGTTCAAGCTGCGTGAAGGCATGCCGATCGGTGCGAAGGTTACGCTTCGTCGCGAGCGCATGTACGAGTTCCTCGATCGTTTCATCACGATCGCACTCCCGCGCGTCCGCGATTTTCGCGGCCTGAACCCGAAGTCGTTCGACGGTCGTGGCAACTATGCCTGCGGCCTGAAGGAACAGCTCGTGTTCCCCGAAATCAACTATGACCGCATCGACAAGGTGCGCGGCATGGACGTGATCGTTACCACTTCCGCCAAGACGGATGACGAGGCTCGCGAGCTTCTCCGTCTCTTCGGTTTCCCGTTCCCGCAGGCGGACGGCGAAACGAAGCAGGCGGCGTAAGGAAGGAAGAACTTAAGTCATGGCGAAACTGAGTTCGATCAACAAGAACGAGCGTCGCAAGCAGCTGGTGAAGAAGTACGCCGGCAAGTACGCGAAGCTCAAGGCGATTGCGAACGACGAAAGCCTGGATGAGACCGAGCGTCTCATCGCACGGCTCAAGATGGCCGAGATTCCCCGCAACGGGAACCCGACCCGCATTCGCAACCGGTGTGAGCTGACGGGTCGTCCCCGCGCTTATTACCGCAAGTTCCGTCTCGCACGTGTCATGCTGCGCGATCTGGCCAACAAGGGCCTGATCCCGGGTGTCACGAAGTCGAGCTGGTAAAGGACACGCAAGATGGCAGTGACCGATCCCCTGGGTGACATGCTCACCCGCATCCGCAACGGTCAGCGCGCGCGCAAGGACTCTGTCCTCACGCCGGCGTCGAAGTTGCGTGTCCGTGTCCTCGACGTGCTTCAGCGCGAGGGCTATATCCGTGGCTACAGCGAAGAGCAGATGGGCCCCGCGGCCGGCATCCGCATCGAGCTGAAGTATTTCGAGGGTCAGCCGGCGATCAAGCACGTCGCGCGCATCTCGAAGCCGGGCCGCCGTGTCTATTCGGGTTCGCAGGAGCTTCCGCGCGTCCGTAACGGCCTCGGCATCACGATCGTCTCGACGCCTCGCGGTGTTCTGTCCGACGCGGAAGCGCGCGAACAGAATGTCGGCGGCGAAGTGCTCGCGGAGGTGTTCTGATGAGCCGCATCGGTAAGAAGCCGGTTCCCGTCCCCGCGGGCGTGACCGCGCAGGTCGAAGGCGGTCAGATCTCGGTGAAGGGTCCCAAGGGCACCCTCACCATGCCGCTGGCCGACGACATCAAGTACGAAGTGACCGACGGCGGCATCTCGGTGCAGCCGGCGAACGAGACCAAGCGCGCGCGTGCCTTCTGGGGCATGCAGCGTACCCTGGTGCAGAACCTGATCACCGGTGTGACCACCGGCTTCACCAAGAAGCTGCTGATCACCGGCGTGGGCTACCGCGCTGCTTCGCAGGGCAAGGTCCTCAAGCTGCAGCTCGGCTATTCGCACGACGTCAACTTCGACATCCCGGAAGGGATCGAGATCAAGACGCCGGATCAGACCACGGTCGAGATCTCGGGCATCGACAAGCAGAAGGTCGGCCAGGTGGCCGCGGAAATCCGCCGTTGGCGCAAGCCGGAGCCCTATAAGGGCAAGGGCATCAAGTACGATGGCGAATTCATCTTCCGCAAGGAAGGGAAGAAGAAGTGATCAGCACCAAGGGTCTTTCGCTTTTCGAAAAGCGTCGTCGCCGCAACCGTACCGCGCTTCGTGCGCGTGCGGGCAGCCGTCCGCGTCTGTCGATCCATCGCTCGGGCAAGCATATCTATGCCCAGGTGATCGACGATGCCGCAGGTCGTACCGTCGCCTCGGCCTCCACGCTGGAGAAGGACGTGCGCGGCCAGACCGGCGCGACCGTCGCTGCGGCACAGGAAGTGGGCAAGCGCGTTGCCGAGGCCGCCAAGGCCGCAGGCATCACCCAGGTCGTCTTCGACCGCGGTGGCTTCCTCTACCATGGTCGCGTCAAGGCGCTGGCGGATGCCGCGCGTGAGAGCGGATTGGAGTTCTAAGATGGCCGATGAAATCAACACGACCGAAGCACCGGTCGAGGCGCAGGACGCCGGCCAGGCGGCACCCGACCAGCAGCAGCAGGGTCGTGGTTCGCGTGGCGGCCGTGGCCGTGGCGCTCCGGGCGGCGGCGGTGACAACCGCGGCCGTGGCGGTCGCGACGGCAACCGTGGTCGCCGTGACGATCGTCGCGGTGGTCCGCAGGACGACGGTGGCGAGGAGCTGATCGAAAAGCTCGTCCACATCAACCGCGTCTCGAAGACGGTGAAGGGCGGTAAGCGCTTCGGCTTCGCAGCGCTCGTCGTCGTCGGCGACGGCAAGGGCCGTGTCGGCTTCGGTCATGGCAAGGCGCGCGAAGTGCCGGAAGCCATCTCGAAGGCGACCGCTTCGGCGAAGAAGGCGATGATCCGCGTTCCGCTGAAGGAAGGCCGCACGCTGCACCACGACGGCAACGGCCACTTCGGCGCAGGCCGCGTGACCGTCCGTTCGGCGCCCCAGGGTACCGGCATCATCGCCGGCGGCCCGATGCGCGCGATCTTCGAATCGCTGGGCGTGGCCGACGTGGTGACCAAGTCGGTCGGCACCTCGAACCCGTACAACATGATCCGCGCCACGTTCGAGGCACTGGGTGAGCAGACTTCGCCGAAGTCGGTTGCGCAGCGCCGTGGCAAGAAGATCGCCGACCTGCTCGGCCGCGGTGGTTCGCAGACCGCCGAGGCGGACGCTGCGGCCGTTACGGAGTAAACGATCATGGCGAAGATCAAGATCAAGCAGATCGGCTCGCCGATCCGCCGCACCAAGGATCAGCGCGCAACGCTGATCGGCCTTGGCCTCAACAAGATGCACAAGGTTTCTGAGCTGGAAGACAGCCCCGAGGTCCGCGGCATGATCCGCAAGCTGCCGCACATGGTCGAGGTGATCGAGGGCTGAGCCTTCGGTTCGCCGACCCAAGCGACATTGGAAAAGGGCGGTGGGCAACCACCGCCCTTTTTCTGTTTTGTTCGGTGATGTATCCCGCGAGGATCAGCTGACTTTACGATTTGGCTAGTAGTATCTTAGACAGCGGGAGGGGCTTCATGGCGCTGAAAGACATGACCGAAGCTGAAGTGATTGAAACGCTAGAGCCTGTCTTCCAGCCTTACGCGGTACGAAAAATCGCAGAAGCTCGTGCAAGCGGACAGCGCTTCGTTCATTACACAAGCTGTGAAGCCGCGATCTCGATCATTGAGAACAATTCGATGTGGCTTCGAAACGCCACGTTGATGAATGATTTTTCGGAGATCCAGCATGGGCTCGGGTGTCTGCAGGCGTATTGGCATCATGAGCGCGGCGCGAATCTGAAAGCGGCCATCCGAGATATCAATCCAGCAGGAATTGATGCCATTGCGCAATCATTTGATGCCAACATTTTTGATCTTCTAAATAATACGTTTCTCATTTCTGTCTCAGAGCACGATGCCTCAGAAGATGATTTTGGGAGGCTCTCCATGTGGCGTGCCTATGGCAAGACGACTGGGGCAGCATTGGTCTTCAAAAACGAACCGCTCCTAGCACCGACCAGCGCTATAACTGCCATGACGATCCCGGTTCGGTACGCTTCGCATGAGCAATTTGCTTCTGACATGGACGAGATAGCAAAAAATATGCGTGCGCACGCAGGCCTTTTGCGAGAGCTTGAGGATCGTGAATTTTCGAAAACTGGAGGGAGTTTAATCAGCCAGTGTATGGCGCAGGTTTTCAGATTTGCCTGCGTTGCTACTAAGCATCGTGGTTTCGAAGAGGAGCGTGAGTGGCGAGTGGTTTACCAACCTGGCGTCAATCCTACACATCCGGATAGGATATCGCCAGCAACGTGCACGCTGAATGGCGTTCCACAAAATATTCATAAAATATTCTTCAAGAACTATCCGGAAGATGGCTTTGTTGGGGCTACTTTGCCGGAGATAGTTGACAGGGTTATAATCGGCCCCACGGCACATCCCTTCGTCATATTCAGTCGTATGTTTGAGGCGCTCCAATCGCACGGCGTCGATCCGGCTGGGGTTCTGATAAACTCCCATATCCCTCTGAGACACTGATTCTGGGTTTGTAAGTGGAGGATCCGTGGGCCGAAGCTTTGCGGCTGTTCCTTTTGTAATGTCGACGCTGGAGGCGTGTTGTAATGTCGGTGCTGGAGGCATGGTCTCCTGGCGGGGGCCGCAAACAAGAGTCGACATTCCCCCCGCTCGCCGCTATGAGCCCGCGCTTCCCAACAACGCGCGACAAAAGCGAAAGCGAGTGCACACATCATGAAGCTGAACGAACTCAACGACAACCAGGGCGCCCGTCATCGCCGCATGCGCATCGGCCGTGGTATCGGCTCGGGCAAGGGCAAGACCGGCGGCCGCGGCGTCAAGGGTCAGAAGAGCCGCGAAGGCGTCTCGATCAAGGGCTTCGAAGGCGGCCAGATGCCGCTCCACATGCGTCTGCCGAAGCGTGGCTTCAACAACATCTTCGCCAAGGACTATGCCGAGGTGAACCTGGGCGAGATCCAGAAGGCGGTTGACGCCGGCAAGCTGACCGCGACCGACATCGATCACGCCGCGCTGAAGGCCGCTGGCCTGGCCCGTGGCGGCAAGGACGGCGTCCGTCTGCTCGGCAAGGGCGAACTGACTGCCAAGCTGAACTTCACCGTGCAGGGCGTTTCCGCCGGTGCGCGTGAGGCGGTCGAGAAGGCCGGTGGTTCGGTCACCGTGCCGGAGATCGTTCCGGCCGCCGACAAGCACAAGGCGAAGCACCGCACGGCCCAGGCCGCTGCCAAGGCCGCCAAGCAGGGCTGACGAAACGCGAAGGCGGGGCTCCCAAGGCTCCGCCTTCCTTCGTGCTGGGCTTGCCCAAAGGCCGTTCTTTCTTCTTCGTCCACAGAAAAACGGCCCTTCGACAAGCTCAGGGCGATCGGGATTCGCGCGACAGGGCTTAGACAAGCCGCGCGCAGGCCCTATATGCTTCCCCGCAGGGCGGGGGAGCGCCCGTCACTTATCCGGGACGAAGATACGAAATGGCATCCGCAGCCGACCAGCTGGCCTCCAGCATCAATCTGGCGAAGTTCAGCAAGGCCACCGACCTCAAGAAGCGCCTGTGGTTCACCCTCGGCGCGCTGATCGTCTTCCGCATGCTGAGCTATGTGCCGCTGCCGGGTATCGACCCGACGGCGCTCGGCCTGCTCGCGCAGCAGACGCAGGGCGGCGTGCTCGACTTCTTCAACAACTTCACCGGCGGCGCGCTGTCGCGCATGTCGATCGTGGCGATGGGCGTGATGCCCTATATCACCGCGTCGATCGTCATCCAGCTCGCGACCTCGCTGTCGCCGCAGCTCAACGCGATCAAGAAGGAAGGCGAGAGCGGCCGCAAGCGGCTGAATCAGTACACCCGCTACGGCACCGTGCTGCTCACCGCCGTCCAGGGCTATTTCCTGGTGCAGGGGCTCGAAGCCGCTGGCGCCGCCAAGGGCCTGAGCCCGGTGGTCGAGCCGGGTCTCGCCTTCACCCTCACTGCCGTGGTCAGCCTGATCGGCGGCACCATGTTCCTGATGTGGATCGGTGAGCAGATCACCAGCCGCGGCATCGGCAACGGCATTTCGCTGATCATCATGGCCGGCATCGTCTCCCGCCTGCCGGTAACCGTCGTGCAGCTGCTCGAAGGCGGTCGCGCGCGCGGCGAGTGGTTCACCGTAATCGGTGTCACCGTCGGCGTCGCCGCGCTCGTGCTGTTCATCTGCTTCATGGAGCGCGCCCAGCGCCGCATCCTCATCCAGTATCCCAAGCGCCAGACCGCGCGCGGCGTGCAGGCCGAGCGCAGCCATCTGCCGCTCAAGCTCAACACCGCGGGCGTGATCCCGCCGATCTTCGCCTCGTCGCTGCTGCTGCTGCCGCTGACGATCACCCAGTTCGCCGGCCAGGCCGTGTCGGGCGAGAGCTGGATGGGCGACCTGATCGCGAACCTCAACATCTGGCTGCGCCACGGCTCGCCGATCTACATGGCGCTCTATGCCGCGGGCATCATCTTCTTCTCGTTCTTCTACACGGCGGTGGTCTTCAACCCCGAGGAAACCGCGGACAATCTGAAGCGCTATGGCGGCTTCGTCCCCGGCATCCGCCCGGGCAAGAACACCGAGATGTATTTCGACTATGTGCTGACCCGCATCACCGTGATCGGTGCAGCCTATCTGACCATCATCTGCCTGGTCCCGGAATGGGCGTTCTCCGCGATGAGCATCCCGTTCCTGATGGGCGGCACTAGCCTTCTCATCGTGGTCAACGTAACCATGGACACGGTGACGCAGATCCAGTCGCACTTGCTGGCGCACCAGTATGGCGACCTGATCAAGAAGGCGAAGCTCAAGGGCGGCCGCGCGCGCTGATTGGCGCGCGGCACTAGGGGAGGTACCTGTTGAATATCATCCTGTTGGGTCCGCCGGGGGCCGGTAAGGGCACCCAGGCGAAGCGTCTCGAGACCGAGCGCGGCATGGTGCAGCTGTCCACGGGCGACATGCTGCGCGCCGCGGTGAAGGCCGGGACGCCCACGGGCCTGAAGGCCAAGGCAGTGATGGAGGCGGGCGAGCTCGTCTCCGACGACATCGTCTCGGGCATCATCGGCGAGCGGCTGGACATGGCCGATACCGAAAAGGGCGCGATCTTCGACGGCTATCCGCGCACCTATGCGCAGGCGGAATCGCTCGACGCGCTGCTCTCCGAGCGGGGTCGCAAGCTCGATTATGTGATCGAGCTGCTGGTCAACGAAGAGGCGCTGGTCGATCGCGTCGAGGGCCGCTTCACCTGCGCCAAGTGCGGCGAGGGCTATCACGACAAGTACAAGCTGCCCAAGACGGACGGCGTGTGCGACGTGTGCGGCTCGACCGAGTTCAAGCGCCGGCCCGACGACAATGCCGAGACGGTGCGCACCCGCATGGCCGAATACCGCGCCAAGACCGCGCCGATCCTGCCCTTCTACGAGGCGAAGGGCCTGGTTCGGCGCGTCGACGGCATGGCCGATATCGACGAAGTGACGCGGCAGATCGCCGCGGTGCTCGGCGGCCAAGGATAACGGGAAGGGCGGGGGAAACCCCGCCCTTTTTGATTCGGGCTCCCGGCTCCATTGCGCCAAAGGCCCTCGAGCTCCGGCAGGCAGGCCCGATCGCCGCGAGCATGAACGGTGTTCATCCGGCAAACGGTTGGCGACGTTATGGTCAGCCAAATGCGGCGTAATCGGAGTTAGGGTACCAGATTGTTGGGGTTGGTACCGTGTCCCAAGCCGCTAGATTGTACCGCATGAACACGGACGCGATAGACGAGAACACGCGCGCGGCGATCCAACGCCTGACGATGGCCGAGCGGGAATGCCTCAAGCGTTGTCTGGACCACCAAACTGCAAAACAAATGGCGCTAGATCTGGGCATCTCTCCGCATGCGGTAGAGAAGCGGCTGAAGATGGCTCGCGCCAAATTGGGTCTCTCCTCCTCGCTCGAAGCGGCGAAGCTGGTCGCGTCGTCGGAACGGTCCGGTGGACTGGTACCCGAGCCGTCGGACCTTCTGTCGGAGGGCGCCTGGCCTGATGAGGGCGGCTCCGATGCCGCCCCGCGAAACGAGACCGCGCGGACCCCGCGGCGGAGCCTCCTCTTTGCGGTCTCGGGAGCGACGCTAATGAGTATTCTTGCCGCAGCAGCGATGATGATCTGGGCGCAGTCTTCGGACGTAAGCGAGGGGCAGGCGCGTCCATCCCCGGCGAACGCGTCGACAGCCTCCGCCGCCGTACCCTTGCCCGGAACCGAGGCTGCGTTGCGTCGCCTTGTTGCCGGGCTGGCAAGTGGTTCGCCCGACTATGCCCAGCTCGCCCCGGAATTCGTCGAGGTCGTTCGGAACGATCTGCCCATGACGCACCCCATCTTCAAGTCTCTGGGCGAGTTGAAGTCGGTCAGCTTTCGCGGCCGCGGCGTTCTAAACGACGATGGCTACGAGCTGGTGTTCGCCAAGGGGAAGGTATTGATGTCGGCGTTCCTCGACTCAGAAGGCAGGATGGCAGGTGGCATCCTGAAGCCCGAGCAGTAAGTTCCGAAGGCGCCCATCATCGATGGGGTGCGTGAGCGGGAGGTCCGACCGCTTTTCCGGGATCGGACTCTCGCTTGCTGCACTATCCTCGGTGGAGGCGGAGATTGCGAACGCTTCATCCCCCTTATCCGAAACGGGACGCGCTTCGCCCTGCTTCCCCTCGCCGCGCTTGGCCTGCCGGGAACCTTGCTATATAAGGAGGGTTCAACACTTTCCGGCTCCGCGGCGCTTGACAGTTCGCCTGCGGCCCCGTATCTCGCCCAACTTCCGGAACAGTAGATTACGGCGGCGCTCCCTGCGTGCGTCGTGCCACTGCATTTCGGAAGGCAACGCTACGAGATGGGGCGCCGCTGCCATGCAGTGCCTCGTGGAGCTGGGAGAATATATTTCATGGCACGTATTGCGGGTGTTAACATCCCGACCAACAAGCGCGTCGTCATCGCGCTGCAGTATATCCACGGCATTGGCGCGACCAAGGCCAAGGAACTCACCACGCAGCTCGGCATCGCGCCGGAACGCCGCGTGCAGGACCTGAGCGACCAGGAAGTGCTGCAGATCCGCGAAGCGATCGACGCCGGTTACACCGTGGAAGGTGATCTTCGTCGCCAGGTGGCGATGAACATCAAGCGCCTGATGGACCTGGCCTGCTATCGCGGCCTGCGTCACCGCAAGGGCCTGCCGGTCCGTGGCCAGCGCACGCACACCAATGCGCGCACCCGCAAGGGCAAGGCCAAGCCGATCGCCGGCAAGAAGAAGTAAGCAGCGCTCCCCAGCGCGCACTTCTTCCCCCGAGGCCTCGCGCCTCCAGGCACCAAGCTTCTAGGTCAGGAAATTCCAAATGGCACGTGAACCGCAGCGTATTCGCCGTCGCGAACGCAAGAACATCACCGCCGGCGTCGCGCATGTGAACGCCAGCTTCAACAACACCATGATCACCATCACCGACGCGCAGGGCAACGCGATCAGCTGGTCGTCGGCCGGCATGATGGGCTTCAAGGGCTCGCGCAAGTCGACCCCGTACGCCGCGCAGGTCGCCGCCGAAGACGCCGGCCGCAAGGCCGCCGAGCACGGCGTTCGCACCCTCGAGGTCGAAGTCAAGGGTCCGGGTTCGGGTCGTGAGTCGGCGCTGCGCGCGCTGCAGGCGGTCGGCTTCCAGATCACCTCGATCCGCGACGTGACGGCAATCCCCCATAACGGCGTGCGGCCGTCGAAGCGTCGCCGCGTCTAAACGTCCTGCTTGCACCGCGGGCCCTGAGGCGGGTCTCGCGGTCTTGCAGTAGGTACCTGGCGGGGAATGCCTCTTCCCCGCCCAACATGAGGAAAGCCCGTGTCGGTCAACGCTAAGAACTGGCAGGAACTCAAGAAGCCCAACGGCCTCGAGAAGAAGCCCGGTGGCGATCCCAAGCGGAAGTCGACGTTCGTCGCCGAGCCGCTGGAGCGGGGCTTCGGCCTCACCCTCGGCAACGCGCTGCGTCGCGTGCTGCTGTCGTCGCTGCAGGGCGCGGCGGTCACCTCGATCAAGATCGAGAATGTGCTGCACGAATTCTCGTCGCTCGCCGGCGTGCGCGAGGACGTGACCGACATCGTCCTCAACGTGAAGCAGATCGCGCTCAAGATGCAGGGCGAAGGCCCCAAGCGTCTCCAGCTGTCGGCCACCGGCCCGGCGGAAGTCAAGGCAGGCGACATCGCGGTTTCGGGCGACATCGAAGTGATGAACCCCGAGCTGGTGATCTGCCACCTCGACGACGGCGCGACCCTGAACATGGAACTGACCGCGGACGTGGGTAAGGGCTATGTGCCCGCTACCGCGAACCGCCCGGCCGATGCGCCGATCGGCCTGATCCCGGTCGATGCGCTGTTCAGCCCGGTCCGTCAGGTCTCGTACAAGGTCGAGAACACCCGCGTCGGCCAGGAGCTCGACTACGACAAGCTCACGCTGACCGTCGAAACCGACGGCACGGTGACCCCGGAGGACTCGCTGGCCTATGCCGCGCGGATCCTGCAGGACCAGCTGGCGCTGTTCGTCCACTTCGACGATTCGTCGATCACCCGGGCAGCCCCGGTCGGCATGGCGCCGGCAGCGGCTCCGGCGGAAGGTGCTGCCGGCGACGCCGCGCAGATCAACCGTTACCTGCTCAAGAAGGTCGACGAGCTGGAGCTTTCGGTCCGCTCGGCCAACTGCCTCAAGAACGACAACATCATCTATATCGGCGATCTGGTCCAGAAGACCGAAGCCGAGATGCTGCGCACGCCGAACTTCGGTCGCAAGTCGCTCAACGAGATCAAGGAAGTCCTCTCCAGCATGGGCCTGCGCCTGGGCATGGAAATCCCGGGCTGGCCGCCCGAGAACATCGAGGAAATGGCCAAGAAGCTCGAGCAGGAGATCATGGGCTGAGCCTCGCGTCCGGGATTGGCCTTGCTAATCCCGGGCTGATCGCGAGGCCCGGCCGGCGGGGCCGCAGGCTCCGACCGACGACGCGGTGTTGCCGCGGCGGCCATCAGGAAAGTTTGGCGCGAGCCTAAACTTCCTAAACTTAGGGTTTTGGGCGGTGGCCCTGATCGCACCGCCTGGTCTGGGGTTCCGTCGAACGGCCCCTTAACGAACGAAGGAAAGAACCATGCGCCATCGTGTAGGCGGTCGTAAGCTGCAGCGTACCTCGGCTCACCGTATTGCCCTGTTCCGCAACATGAGCGCCGCGCTCATCAAGCACGAGCAGATCACCACCACCGTCGCCAAGGCGAAGGAGCTGCGCCCGTACGTCGAGAAGCTGATCACCCTCGCCAAGAAGGGTGGCCTGTCCAACCGTCGTCTGGCCCATGCCCGTCTGATGGACGACGCCCAGCTGGTGAAGCTGTTCGACGTGCTGGCGTCGCGCTACGCCGATCGCAACGGCGGTTATACCCGCATCATCAAGGCCGGCATCCGCGCCTCGGACGCGTCGCCGATGGCGATCATCGAGTTCGTCGATCGCGACGTCTCGGCCAAGGGCCAGGATTCGGGTCCGGTGATGTCGGACGAGGATTTCGACGAAGCCGCCTGATCGGCACTTCGTTCGGAACGAACAAGGAAAGGGCGGTCGCTGGTGCGGCCGCCCTTTTCTGTTGGTCAGTCTTTCTTCCACACCTCCAAGTTTCGTTTCGCTTGCAATCTCCTCGGCACTTCCCATCTCCGCGCCCGAACAACAGGGTGCATCGCCTCGCTTGGCGGTGCTGGAGAACTGCCATGTCTCGCAAGTCCAAACGGGCGCGCCCGGCCGCGCCCATTGATATCGGCGCGTGGATCACCGCGCTGCTGGCGCTGTCGCCGCTTGCGGCCTTTGCCTGGCTGATCGAGTTCAACAGCTTGGCTTGAGCCGAGCGACTGGCCTGCCTAGGGTAGGCGCATTCTCAGGGAGCCCTTGAATGCGCCGTGCATTGATCCTGCCGTTACTCTTCGCCAGCCCCGCCTTCGCCCAGACACCCAAGCCGGAGACCACCGCGCCGATGACCAAACTCGCCTATCCCGAAACCCGCCGCGTCGACGTGGTGGACGAACAGTTCGGGGTGAAGGTCGCCGATCCCTATCGCTGGCTGGAAAATGACGTCCGCAATGACAAGGATGTCGCGGCGTGGGTCGAGGCGGAAAACAAGGTCACCGACGCCTATCTGGCGACGCTCCCCGGCCGCGACGCGCTGAAAGGTCGGATCAAGCAGCTGTTCGATTACGAGCGCTTCGGCGTGCCCGAACAGAAGGGCGGCCATTATTTCTACGCGCACAATAGCGGCCTGCAAAACCAGGCGGTGCTGTTCGTTCGTGACGGGCTGAAGGGCGAGGGGCGCGTCGTGATCGACCCCAATGGCTGGTCGAAGGACGGCGCCACCGCGCTTGCCGAATGGCTGCCTAGCGAGGACGGCAAGCTGCTCGCCTACTCCATCCAGGACGGCGGCACCGACTGGCGGACGATCAAGGTGCTCGACGTCGCCACCGGGAAGGAGACGAGCGACACGGTGAGCTGGGCCAAGTTCACCATGGGCGTGGCCTGGGCCAAGGACGGCAGCGGCTTCTTCTACTCGCGCTATCCCGAGCCGCCGGCGGACGCCAAGTTTCAGGCGCTCAACGAGAACCACCGCGTCTATTTTCACAAGCTCGGCACCCAGCAGAGCGCAGATCGGCTGGTCTACGAAACGCCTTCGACGCCCAAGCAGAGCCATTATGCCGGCATCACCGACGATGGCCGCTATCTGGTGATCACCACCAGCGAGGGGACCGACAACAAGAATCTCGTCCACACCGTCGATCTGAAGGATCCCGCCTGGAAGGCGAAGGCCGTCATCGGCAAGCTCGAGCATGACTGGTCGCCGATCGGCAATGTCGGCACCAAGTTCTGGTTCGCGACCGACGACGGCGCCCCGCGCCAGCGGATCGTCACCATCGACCTCGCCGATCCGGCACTGACCCCGCACGAGGTAGTGCCCGAGCAGAAGGAGACGCTGGCCGGCCAGTCGATCGTCGGCGACCGGCTGATCCTCAGCTACATGGTCGATGCCGCCACCGAGGTCCGCCGCTATACGCTGGACGGCAAGGCCGACGGCAAGGTCGCGCTGCCGGGCATCGGCACCGCGAGCGGATTTGGCGGGCATCCGCATGAGGGCGAGACCTTCTTTGCCTTCACCAGCTTCAACTATCCGACGACGATCTTCCGCTACGACGTGAAGACCGGCAAGGCCGAGCCCTGGGCGCAGCCGAAGGTCGCCTTCAACCCGCAGGACTATGCGGTCGAGCAGCGCTTCTACGCCTCGAAGGACGGCACCAAGGTGCCGATGTTCATCGTCCGCAAGAAGAGCGTGACCGGCCCCGCGCCGACGATCCTCTACGGCTATGGCGGGTTCAACATCCCGATCACCCCCGGCTTCTCGGCGGGCCGGCTGGCCTGGCTGGAGCAGGGCGGCGTGTTCGTCGTGGCCAACATCCGCGGCGGCGGCGAGTACGGCAAGGCGTGGCACGACGGTGGCCGGCTCGCCAACAAGCAGAATGTGTTCGACGATTTCATCGGCGCGGGCGAGTTCCTGATCAAGGAGGGCATCACCGGCAAGGGCCAGCTGGCGATCCAAGGCGGCTCAAACGGCGGCCTGCTGGTCGGTGCGGTCACCAACCAGCGCCCGGACCTGTTCGCCGCGGCGCTGCCCGCGGTGGGCGTGATGGACATGACCCGCTTCGATCGGTTCACCGCGGGCCGTTACTGGGTCGACGATTATGGCTATCCGTCGAAGGAAGCGGACTTCAAGCGGCTCTTTGCCTATTCGCCCTATCACAACATCAAGAGCGGCGTGGACTATCCCGCCATCCTGGTGAGCACGGCGGATACCGACGACCGCGTGGTGCCGGGGCACAGCTTCAAATACACGGCAGCGCTGCAGCATGCCCAGATCGGCGACCGCCCGCATCTGATCCGCATCGAGACCCGCGCCGGCCATGGCTCGGGCAAGCCGACCGACAAGGTGATTGAGGAAACCGCCGACCTCTGGGCGTTCGCCGCCAAGTGGACGGGGCTGGCGATCAAGTAAGCAGGGGAGGGCGGCCATGTCCGGCGACGACCCGCGACAGGGCCGCCCCCTCACCGATGCCGAGCGCACACTGGCGCGCGGCATGTTCGGCGATGCGATCAACCTCGATCCGGTGCGGATCTACCGGCGCAAATGGTTTCCCTTCCAGCCCCGCAACGTCACCATGGCGCCGCGCGGGCACCTCCATTTCCACCCGGCGGGCGATGCCTATCGCGACTGCTTCGCCAGCGCGGGGTTGGGGCTGCAGGGGCATCTGATCCACGAGCTGGCGCATGTCTGGCAGCACCAGCAGGGGCTGAACCTGGTGCTGCGGCGGCATCCGTTCTGTCGCTACCATTACAGCATCAAGCCCGGCTGGACGCTGACGCGCTACGGCATCGAGCAGCAGGCGGAGATCGTGCGGCACGTGTTTCTGCTGCGCCAGGGCGCGATGGTTCCGGGGGCGCCGCCGCTAGCGACGCTGGAGAGCATCCTGCCGTTTGGGACGGGGTAGGCCCTACTCCGCTGGCGGCTCCCAAAGCTCGATCGGATTGCCCTCCGGATCGTGGATGCGCGCAAAGCGGCCCGTCTCCGGCGTGTCCCACTCCGCCCGCGTCTCGATCGCCACGCCCGCAGCATTCAGTTGCTCCAGCAGCCCGTCGAGGTCGATCACCCGCAGATTGAGCATCACCTGCTTGTCCGCCGCGTAATAGCTGCTGTCCGCCGGAAAGGGCTGGAACACCACGCCGCCGGGTTCGGGATACCAGAACCACGGGCTGGCCCGGCCGCTGGCATCGGTGCCGCAGCCGCCGCCGACGCCCAGCATTTCCTGGTACCAGCTCTTCAGCCCCTCCGGATCCTGCGCACGAAAGAAATAGCCGCCCAGCCCCACCACCGGCATGTCCGTCCCCCCGATCAGGCGGCCTGGGCGATCTCCTCGCCGGCCGCGGCCTCCAGCAGACGCCGCTCGATCGTCTTGAGTCGCGACGTCGAGCTGATCTTATCTCCGATCAGATCGGTAAGGTAGAAGGTATCGACCGCGCGTTCGCCATAGGTCGCGACATGCGCCGAATGGATCGTCACCTTGGACTGGAACAGCGCATTGGCGAGACTGTAGAGCAGCGCCGGCCGATCGCGCGCATTGACTTCGATAACGGTGAAGCGGTTCGACGCCTTGTTGTCGATGAACACATTGGGTTCGATCGAAAAGGCATCGGCACGCGGTCGCACCGGCGCCTTGGTCTTGAGCCGTTCGGAAAGCCGCGCGCGGTTGGCCAGCGCGTCGGCGATGCCGGTCTTGAGCCGGGTAAGCCGCGCCTCTTCGTCGAACGGCTGGCCGAACGGATCCTGGACGAGGAAATTGTCGAGCGCCATGCCGTCGCGCGTCGTGTGGATACGCGCATCGATGATGTTGCCGCCGGCAACATGGATGGCACCGGCGATGCGGTAGAACAGGCCGGGATGGTCGGCGGCATAGACCGTGACCAGCGTCGCGCCGCGATCGGGATAGACCTGCGCCTCGACATGCAGCGTCGCTTCGCCCGCGGCGGCGACCATCGCGGCGTTGCGCTCCAGCACGTCGCCCGGCTCGGCGATCCAGTAGCTTTCGGTGAAGCGGCGCTTGAACGCCTCGTAGCGCGCCGGGGGCCAGCCGAGCGCGGCGCCCAGTTCGTCCTGCTTGGCGGCGATCCGCTCGGTGCGGCCGCGCTGCTTGTGGCCTAGCCGCAGCACCTCCTCGGCGGCTTCGTACAGCCCGCCGAGCAGCTGGCGCTTCCAGCCGTTCCACACGCCGGGGCCGACGGCGCGGATGTCGACCACGGTCAGCGCCAGCAGCATGCGCAGCCGCTCGGCGCTCTGCACCTGGGCGGTGAAGTCGAGGATGGTCTTGAAGTCGGCCAGGTCGCGCTTGAACGCGGTGGCGGACATCAGCAGGTGCCAGCGCACCAGCCACGCCACCATCTCGGTCTCGCCGGGGGTGAGGCCTAGTCGCGGGCAGAGCCGCTCGGCCACTTCGGCGCCGAGGATCGAATGGTCGCCGCTGCGCCCCTTGGCGATGTCGTGGAGCAGCACCGCCACGTACAGCGCACGCCGCGAGGCGAGCTGGTGGAGGATGCCGCTGGCGAGCGGATGGTCCTCCTTGAGCTGGCCCTTCTCGATCTTGCTGAGCAGCCCGATCGCGCGGATCGAATGCTCGTCCACGGTATAGTGGTGGTACATGTCGAATTGCATCTGCGCGACGACGCGGCCGAAATCGGGCACGAAGCGGCCGAACACGCCTGCCTCGTTCATCCAGCGCAGCACGGTCTCGGGATCGCGCGGCGAGGTCAGCACGTCCAGGAACAGCGCGTTGGCCCGCGGATCGTTGCGGACATCGTCGACCAGCTTGGCGTCGCGCGCGGCGGCACGCATGGCGAGCGGGTGGATCTCCAGCTCGTGCAGGTCGGCCAGCGCGAACAGCTCGACCAGGCGGACGGGGTCTTCGCGGAAGAAGGTGTCACGCGGCAGCGCCAGCCGGCCGCGCTCGAGCACGAAGCCCTTCAGCTTGCGCCGCCCGCGCCACAGCGCCGGGAAGCCGAAGCGGCGGCCGCGCGCGGCGAACTTCTCGTCGAGGTGCGCGAGGAACACGCCGGTGAGGTCGCCGACCACCTTCGCCTGGAGGAAGTAGTAGCGCATGAAGCGCTCGACCTTGGACATGCCCGGCCGATCGGCGAAGCGCATCCGCTCGGCGATCTCGCGCTGGACGTCGAAGGTGAGGCGGTCCTCGGGGCGGTTGGTGATCATGTGGAGCTGGCAGCGCACTGCCCAGAGGAAATTCTCGGCGCGGCGGAACTGGCGATATTCGGTTGGGGTGAGCAGCCCGGCCTCGACGAGTTCGGCCGTCTCGCGGACGTTGTAGGCGAACTTGCCGATCCAGAACAGGGTATGGAGGTCGCGCAGGCCGCCCTTGCCCTCCTTCACATTGGGTTCGACGACATAGCGGCTGTCACCCATCTTCTTGTGGCGGGAGTTGCGCTCTTCCAGCTTGGCGGTGATGAAGCCGCGTGCGCTGTCGGCCTGGATCTCCGCCTTGAAGCGCTTCGCCGCCTCGTCATAAAGATCGGTATCGCCCCACACATAGCGCGCCTCGAGCAGCGCGGTGCAGACGGTGACGTCTGCCTTGGCCTGCCGGACCATCTCGTCGAGCGAGCGCGACGAATGCCCCACCTTCAACCGCATGTCCCACAGCGAATAGAGCATCGATTCGATCACCTGCTCGCTCCAGCCGGTGACCTTCCAGGGAGTGAGGAAGCCGATGTCGATGTCCGAATGCGGCGCCATCTCGCCGCGGCCGTAGCCGCCCACCGCGATCAGCGTCATCCGCTCGGCGGCGGTGGGGTTGGCGTTGGGGTGGAGTCGCTCGACGGTGAAGTCCCAGAGCAGGCGCAGGATCTGATCGGTGAGGAAGGCACCTGCGGCGGCAGCCTCCAGCCCGCGGGAGGGATGTTCGGAAAGGCGACGCGCGATCTCTGCCTGGCCGGCGTCGAGCGCTGCCTTGAGCTCCGCGGCACCAGCCTGCCGCAGCGCCGCGGTGTCGCGGCCCGTCAGCGCGGCGAGACGTTCGGCGACGGCACGGCGATCGATCAGCGCGCGGCGATGGGGTACGGAGGCGAAGCGGGTCGGCATGGGAATGCAGATAGGAGGATTTGGGGGGAAGTTCACGCGGGAAGGGGTGGGGGCACGCATTTCTCTTCTTGAGCCCCTCCCCTTCAGGGGAGGGGGCGGGGGTGGGGCATGACGGATCCGACGATACCTTGCTTGTACGTCATGCCCCACCCCAACCCCCCCCTGAAGGGGAGGGGCTATTGCTTGCTTCATCGTTGGGGAACCAAACACACACCACGCGGGTAGGGCGGGGCAACCTCTTGTGGAGACGCCGCTTGCCCCCGAAGATCTGCTCCATCGTCGCCACGCTGCTCCTCCTGGCGCCGCTTGCCGCCTGCAACAGCCCACAGGCCGCCGACAACACCGCCAGCGCGAACGTCGATGCTCCGGTCGTCGCAACGCCGAGCCCCGTGCCGTCCCCCAGCGCCACGCCGGTGGCGAACGACGAAACCCCGCCACACTCCGCCGCCAAACAGTGCCGCTTCGAGGTCGACGGCAAGACGCTGCTCGATGATCGCTGCCAAGTCTATCCGATGGGCGACGGCGGATACACGCTCAATAGCTGGAGCGCCGGCAAGCCCGTCCAGTCGCATTTTGCCGTGGTCTCGACCCGCGCTGACGGCAAGGCCGATGCGACCTGGAACAAGGATCCCGACGACGACAAGGCGATGGATCCGCTGGGCGTGGTCACGCTGCGGGACGGCTGCTGGGTCAACCAACGCACCCGCATCTGTGCCCGCTGATCGCAACGTCGGCACGCATCGCTCGGAACACGCGTGCATATCGGCCCGTTGACCGTGCCGTAACCGAAAGGAGATTTCGATGGCCACCGCCAGCAAGACGCCCAAGACCCCCACGCCGCGCAAGCGCACGCCCAAGACCGCGACGACGGCTGCTGCCGCCGAGACCAAGGCGGCACCGGCGGTTGCGAAGCCCGCCCCCAAGGCTCGCCCGAAGCGGGCTCCCAAGGCAGCCGCGCCGGCGGAGAGGGTTCAGAAGCGCTCGACGCTGGGCAGGACCGGCATCGCTGCGATCGCCGCCGCGGGGCTGGGCGCAATCGGCGCGATCGCCTTCGGTACGCTGTGGAACCGCCGTGGCACATCCGAGCCGGGCACGGTCCCGACCGACCTGATGGGCGACAGCCACCCCGACGGCAGCCAGCGCGCGATCGAGCAGTTCCGCCCCGATCCCACCGCATCGATCCCGGCCAATGAGCGCGAGGCCTTCGCGCCCGCGCTGGCTGGCGGCTCGGCGCCGACGCTGGTCGCCGGCCAGGCGCACGAGCTTCGCCGCAACGACGCGGCGCCTTCCTGATCCTCCCCGGATCGGCACGGCCGCGCAACCTTCCGCGCGGCCGTGCATTGCCCACGCACTTCTAACAGGGATCAGGAGAGAGACCCGATGCGCATCTTCGCTTTGAGCATGGTCGCCGCGGCGACGTTGGTTTCCGGCTGCGCCGAAGGCGGCTACGGAACCGGCTATGCCGGAGATCGCGGCTACCGCCAATATGATTACAACCGGCCGGACCCTTCGTATAACGGCTATTATGCCGATCGCTACTATCGTGACGATCGCCGTGCGCGCGAGCGCCGCCTTTCGCAGAACGATCGCGTGTATCGCGGTCAGGATGGCCGCTATTATTGCCGCCGCAACGACGGCACGACCGGCCTGATCGTCGGTGGCGTCGCCGGTGGCGTCCTGGGCAACCTGATCGCGCCGGGTGGTTCGGAAGTGCTGGGCACGCTGCTGGGTGCTGCAGCCGGCGGCGTGGCGGGGCGCGCGGTCGATCGCAACAACGTCACGTGCAAATGATAGAATCGGGCCGGGGTCGATTCCCCGGCCTGGCCTTTTCCACGAGCCTGCCATGACGACCCGCACCGCCACTGCCCGCTACACCGGCTTCGGCAAGACCGGAAAAGGCCAGCTGAGCAGCCCGTCGGGCGTGCTCGAGGCAACGCCGTACAGCTTCAACACGCGGTTCGGCGACGAGAAGGGCACAAATCCGGAAGAGCTGATCGCGGCGGCGCACGCCGGCTGCTTCACCATGGCGCTGAGCTTCGCGCTCGCCCAGGCGGGGTTCAGCGACGGTACGCTCGAGACCACCGCGGCGGTGAAGCTGGAGCAGGACGGCGATGGCTTCACGATCACCCGTTCCGACCTGAAGCTGCGCGCCGAAGTGCCCGGGATCAGCGAGGAGTAGTTCGAGGCGCTCGCAAAGCGCGCCGAGGCGAATTGCCCGGTTTCCAAGCTGCTCAAGGCCGAGATCGCCCTGGAGTGGCAACTGGCCTGACCTAATCCCCAAAGGGGGCGGAGAGGGCGGGCGGGTGCCGAGTGCACCCGCCCGTTTTCATAGCAGGCGATTCAGCCGCGCGTGTTCACCGCATAGAGCGCCACGGCCGCGGCGTTCGATACATTCAGGCTCTCCACCTTCGGTGAGATCGGCAGGCGCGCCAGGGTATCGCAATGCGCTTCGGTGTTCTGGCGCATGCCTTCACCTTCGGCCCCCAGCACCAGCGCGATGCGGCCCGCGGTCATCACGTCGGCGAGCGTGTCCTTGGCATGCCCGGTGAGGCCGACACGCCAGAAGCCGGCTTCGGCAATTTCGTCGAGCGCGCGGGCAAGATTCACCACGCGGACCCAAGGCACCTGTTCCAGCGTCCCCGCCGCCGAGCGGGCCAGCGTACCGGTTTCGGGCGGCGCATGCCGATCCTGGGTGACGATGCCGAGCGCGCCGAAGGCCGCGGCCGAACGCAGGATCGCGCCGACATTGTGCGGATCGGTCACCTGATCGAGCACGAGCAATGGCCGCATGTCCTCGGCACCCTGTTCGAGCAGATCGCCGAGCCAGATTTCCTCGAGCGGATCGACCTCGATGACGAGGCCCTGGTGCGGCGCGTCGGCAGGTACCAGCCGGCCCAGATCCGCCACGTCGGCATAGACGATCGGAATGACCGGGGGCAGGTCCAGCGCGGACAGCGCCTCGCGCGTACCCCAGATCTTGCGCACCGTTCGCTCGGGATTGGCAAGGGCCGCAAGCACCGCGTGGCGGCCATAGAAGCGGGGCCGCGAGGCGGAGGCTTGGCTGGGACGATGGCCTCGACGTTTCATCAGTGTGCGGACTCCGGGAAATTGTAGAACTGATCTGCCGGGGTCGGCGCGGTCGCAAGCGGCGCGCGCGGCAGCGGCTGATCGCTGTTGGCGGCGTCGATCAGGAATGCGGCGAGGATGGTTGCGCCCTGGCGCATATCGTCGGCCTTCAGATGATCGAACGTGTCGACGTCCGTATGATGCACCATGGAGCCATAGTCGAGGGGGTCCTGGATGAACTGGAAGGCGGGCACGCCCACCGCGTCGAAGAAGACATGGTCGGTGCTGCCGGTGCGCCGTGCGGAGACCTGGGTGGCGCCCATCGTGTGGAACGGCGCGAACCATTGTTCGAAGATCGGCATCACCGCGGTATTGCCCTGCGCATAGATTCCGCGAATCTTGCCCGAGCCGTTGTCGAGGTTGAAATAGGCGGCCAGCTTGGCGTGGTCAGGCCCCGGCGTGATCGGGAAGGCGCGGCTCCAGGTCATGTAGCGGACGATGCCGCTCGCACCGGGATCGACGGGACGCTTGGCGATGTGCGCCTCGACATAGGCCATCGAGCCGAGCAGGCCCTGCTCTTCGCCCGCCCACAGCGCGAACCGGATCGCGCGCTTGGTCCTGATGCCCGAAGCGCGGATGATGCGTGCGGCTTCCATCACCATCGCGCTGCCGGCGGCGTTGTCGGCCGCACCGTCGCCCATCGCCCAGCTGTCGAGGTGCGCGCCCGCCATCACATAGCCCGCCTTGGGATCGGCGCCGGGGATGTCGGCGAGGATATTGTAGCCCTTGGTATCGCTATCGTCGAAACGGTTGACCGCATCGATCTCCAGCTTCGGCTTGGCACCCATCCTGGCGAGGCGGGCGAGGCGGCGATAATCCTCGGCTGCAATCTCGATTCCGGGGAGGCTCCCCGACTGGCCGACTTGGAATTGGCTGTTCTGGCCATGTACCAGCTTGCCGTTGCGGCTGGACATGATGGCATAGCCGATCGCCCCCTCCGCCTTGAGGAAGGCGTCGCGCTTGCCGGCGAAGGTGTAGCGGGCCGGGTTGACGGGGCGCCCCCCGTCGCCATTGGGCAGGTCGTAGAAGTCCCGCTTGGCGAGTTCCTCGACGCTCCAGCGCTTGAACGGCGCCTCGGTCGGATCCTCGATGTCCTTGGGCTCGGTGACCAGGACGACCTTGCCTGTCAGCTTGCCCTTATACTGGGCGAAGGCGGCCTCGTCGGCCAGCGGGGCGACAACGACCTCGCCGGTGATCGCGCCATTGGTGCCGGGGGTCCAAGGCAGGGGGGCGGCAATCAACTGGAGCGGGCGGGGGGCGACCATGCGTACCGCCAATTTTTCGTTCGACCAGCCGCGGCCGAACTCGAAACCTTCCTTGTGGACATTGACCAGCCCCCATTCGCGGAACTTCGCCTGGGTCCAGTCCTCGGCCTTGCGGATGCCGGGCGAGTTGGTGAGGCGCGCGCCGATCACGTCGGTAAGGTACTGCGCGATTCGCATCACCTCGGAATGGTTGGTGCCCTGATCGATCACGCGGTCGGTGGGGCCGGTCTGGATCGTCTGGGCGGCGATCGGTGCGCTGGCGAGCAGCGCGGCAGTGAGAGCAAGGACGGTGCGACGCATATGGTTTCCCCCCAAAAAGTGAAGCCGGGACGCTATGCGGACAAAAGAGTGCGCACAAGGCGTTGACAGGGGCGATCCGCTTCGGCATTGGGCCCCCTCGCTCGCAAGCGGCGGTCTCCATGGATAGGTGGCCGAGTGGTTAAAGGCAGCAGACTGTAAATCTGCCGGGCTTCGCCCTACGGTGGTTCGAATCCATCCCTATCCACCACCGCCGCTGCGAGCGATCCCCCCTCAGATCGCTGTGATCGCGCACGCGTTATGTGCGGTCAGTGCTTGCCGTATAGGGCCAGCGTCCGGTCACGATATTCGATCAACTGCAGCATATGGTCGAGTTCGCAGATGTGCGGCGCGGGTGCGCCTTCGCGGATCGCCGTCTCGATCTGGTCTAGCAGATGACGCGCGCTGCTGGTGCCATGGGTGAGGTAGATGGCTTCGGCGCGCTCGAGGAGCGTAGAAAGCGGGGTCACAGGCCGTCCTTGCAGCAAAGCATAGTTAATATCCAAAATGGATGTAGCTGTGCAATGCGCGATCGCTTGCGATGGCGTTGACCGACGGACTAGGTGTGTCCCGCGTCGGGATTATTCCTGACTTGTCGCCGCGTAGCCAAAAATCCAATGTGGATATAAAGATACGCGAGTTTTTGAAGCAATGGACGAACGGGGCGCTGGTATCGAGGCGGTGTGCATGCACCTGGTGGACGCGATCGCGCTGCTCGACCTTCTGGGCGAGGATGCGGAGGCGGCCAACATCTCGCTCTCGCTCGAGCGGCTGACGACCAAATACGGGGTTATGGCGTCGTCGGGTGCGCTGCGCGATCCAGGATGAGGTCGAAATAGCGGTCCAGCGCTGCGCCCGTTTTCTCGGTCAATTCCAGATAGGTGAAGCGCCGGTCGGTCGCGAGGCTGCGCTTGTGGATCATGCCGCGCCGGGCAAGCGCGTTGATCCAGCGCAGCGCGGTGGTGGTTGGTACGCCGGAGGCGGTGCACGCCGCCGAGGTCGACACGTCCTTGCCGTCGGCACGGCTTACATAGAGCGTCAGCAGGATGTTGAACGCCGGATCGGCAAACAGATCCTTCGCGACTTCGTGTTCCAGCAGGGTGCGACCCCAGAGAATCATCCGGGCAAGGTGAAGCCGCCCCAGCGAACCGGCTGGCGATTCGCCGGCAGCCATGGGGGCTTCACCGGCGAACTGCGTGAAAAGCCGCTTGATTTCGCTCAGCCGCGCATCGACTTCATCGAATAGTTCGGTGCTGCGCACCCCCAATTGGTCCTCCATCGTCGCCTGTGCTTAGGCAGCGATCGTTACTCGATCAACATATGGACGTCGTTAGGATAGCTTAAACCTTCGATGTCCTGAATAGCGGCCAGTTCGTGTCACGTCCCGCTCAGAACACCGCCTCTACCAACTGGTGAAACGCATCGGCGCGGTGACTCATCGCATGCTTGGCAATTGGATCCATTTCGCCAAACGTTTCCGCATGACCATTGGGCACGAACATCGGATCGTAGCCGAAGCCGTTTGCACCGCGCGGCGGCCAGACGAGTTCACCGTGCACCCGGCCCTCGAACCATTCGACGTGGCCGTCCGGCCAGGCAAGCGCCAGCGCGCAGACGAAATGCGCGGCGCGGCTGATCTCGGGCGGGAGCGCTGCCAGCTTGTCCTCGACCCGCTGCATCGCCAGTCCGAAGTCGCGACCCTCGAACGGCGCGACGGGTTCGAGCCCGTCCATCCCCGGCGCGGCCATACCCCAGCGCGCCGAGTAAATGCCGGGGGCGAGGCCCAGCGCCTCGACGCACAGCCCCGAATCGTCGGCGAGGGCGGGGAGCCCTGACAGGTCTGCCGCCTGCAGCGCCTTGAGCTCGGCATTGGCGACGAAGCTGGTGCCGGTTTCCTCGGGCTCGGGCAGGTCGAGCTCGGCGGCCGAGACCGGCTCGATCCCATAGGGACCGAGCAGTTCGCGGATCTCGCGCACCTTGCCGTCATTGTGGCTGGCGATCACCAGCCGGCCGGGCGCGAGCTTGCGGATCGCCTGCGGGGTCTCGCCTTCGCCGCTCATCCGACCGCCTTCAGCTGGGCGTCGAAGATGCGCGCGCAGCCGATGCGGGCGAGGCGGAGCAGGCGCAGCAGGCCTTCCTCGTCATAGGTCGCGCCCTCGGCGGTGGCCTGTGCCTCGGCGATGTTGCCGTTGGCGAGCAGTACGAAGTTCGCGTCCGCATCCGCCGATGAATCCTCGGGGTAGTCGAGATCGAGCACCGGCGTGCCCTGGTAGATTCCGCAGCTCACCGCCGCCACCTGGGTGGTGATTGGATCGGTGGTGATCGCGCCGTCTGCCATCAGCTTGTTGACCGCGAGCCGCAAAGCCACCCAGGCGCCGGAGATCGCCGCAGTGCGGGTGCCGCCATCGGCCTGGAGCACGTCACAATCGAGCGTGATCTGGCGCTCGCCGAGCAGCTTGAGATCGGTCACGGCGCGCAGCGAGCGGCCGATCAGCCGCTGGATTTCCTGGGTGCGGCCCGACTGCTTGCCCTTGGCCGCTTCGCGCTGGCCGCGGGTATGGGTGGCGCGGGGGAGCATGCCGTACTCGGCCGTCACCCAGCCTTCGCCCTTGCCGCGGAGGAACGGCGGCACGCGCTCTTCGACGCTGGCGGTGACGAGCACGCGGGTGTCGCCGAAGCCGATCAGCACCGATCCTTCGGCGTGGCGGGTGAAGTTCGGCGTGATGGTGATTTCCCGCATTTCGTCGGGGGCGCGGCCGGATGGGCGCATGCGATTCAGTCTCCCTAAAGGTCGAGCCGGGCACCTAGACGGTGGCGGCGCGTTCCGCCAGTCTTGCACGATCAGGGGAGAAAGACACGCATGCGCCTGTTGGTTGCACTGGTTTGCGGCGGAGCGATGCTCGGCGGCTGCATTCCACAGGTGGCGCCGCCCAACAGGCCCGCGCGGCCCGCGCCTGCCAGACCCTCCCGCCCGGCACCACCGCCGCCGCCGGTCAGCGGCGGCGTGCCCGCAGGTCCGTCCGCGCCGATCGTGCGCGGCGAGATGATTCGCTATGCCACCAGCCCGTGCGGCGGGGCGTGCCCGGTCTATTCGGTCACCGTGCGGCCCGACGGAACCGGCACCTTCGAAGGGCAGCGCTTCACCGCGGTGACCGGTGCGCGCGACTTCCGGGTGTCGCCAGCGCAGTACGAAGCGTTCCTCACCCGACTCGCGCCCTATCGCCCGCGCAGCGGCAGTGTCCGCACCGCGCCGGGCACGCCGGCCTGCGGCCAGCATGCCACCGACATGCCGAGCGTCGAGGTGCAGTGGGACGGAAGGGCAGGGCACCGCGCGCTATCCTATTATTTCGGCTGCGACCGCACGCGGAGCCCCGGCGTCGCCGATGCACTGGGATCGGCACCCGATCTGCTGCCGATCGCCGGCCTGATCGGTGCGCGGCCTTGAAGCCGACCCGTCGCACCGCCTAGATAACAGCCACCATGATCACGCCGCCGATCCACGAGCTGACCGACCGCGCGCGCGACGTGTTCCGCATCGTGGTGGAATCCTATCTCGACAACGGCGCGCCGGTAGGTTCGCGGACGATATCGCGCATTTCGGCGCTCAACCTGTCGCCGGCCTCGATCCGCAACGTGATGCAGGACCTGGAGGAACTGGGGTTGCTCGCAGCCCCCCATACCAGCGCCGGCCGCATGCCGACCGAGAGCGGACTGCGGATGTTCGTTGACGGGATGATGCAGGCGAGCGAACCCTCGGTCGAGGAACGCGCGGCGATCGAGGCGCGCGCCGGGGCGGGCGGTCCCGTCGAGGACGCCATCGCCGGCACCACCGCGGCGCTGTCCGGGCTGTCGGCCTGTGCGGGGCTGGTGCTGGTCCCGAAGGCGGAGACGGTGCTGCGCCAGTTCGGCTTCGTGCCGCTGAGCCAGGACCGCGCGCTGGCGGTGCTGGTCGGCGAGGACGGCTCGGTCGAGAACCGGGTCGTAGAATTGCCCGGCGGGGTCGACCCGATGTCGCTGCAGCGCGCTGCCAATTACATGAGCGCCACGCTCGCTGGGCTGACGCTCGCCGAGGCCCGCGGCCGGATCGAGCGCGAGCTCCGCCAGCAACAGGCCGCGCTCGATGCCGCCGCGTCCGATCTGGTCGAGCGCGGCCTTGCGGTGTGGAGCGAGGATAGCGGCCGGCGTCCGGTGCTGATCGTCCGCGGCCAGGCCCGGCTGATCGACACGCACGCCACCGAGGATCTAGACCGCGTCCGCCAGCTGCTCGACGAGCTGGAGGGCAAGGAGGAGATCGCGCGGCTGCTGGACAGCGCCCGGGAAGGCGAGGCGGCGCGGATCTTCATCGGCTCCGAGAACAAGCTGTTCGCGCTTTCCGGCTCGTCGGTGATCGCCAAGCCGGTGCGGTCGCTGGACGGCCGGGTGGTCGGAGTCGTCGGCGTGATCGGGCCGACCCGGTTGAACTATGCCCGCGTCGTGCCCATGGTGGATTTCACGGCGGCCACATTGGCCCGTTTGCTGGCCTGAAGAAAACAGGGAACCATGTCCGAGAACATCGAAAATACCGAACCGACCCAGGGCGAAACGCTGCGGGAAGAAACTGCACAGGCTGCCCCAGAGGTTGCCGAGCAGGACCGTGTCGCCGAACTGGAGGCGCAGCTGGCCGAGGCTAAGCAGGCGCATCTCTACGTCCAGGCCGACATGCAGAACCTCCGCCGCCGCACCGAGAAGGAAGTGGCGGATGCGCGTGCCTATGCGGCGACCGGCTTTGCCCGCGACATCCTCTCCGTCGCCGACAATCTCGGCCGGGCGCTCCAGGCGATCCCCGCCGAGCTGCGCGAGGACGAGAAGATGAAGGGGCTCGTCACCGGCCTCGAGGCCACCGGCCGCGAGCTGGAGGCGATCTTCGGGCGCCACGGCATCTCCAAGGTGGTGGCGCTGGGCGAGACGCTCGACCCCAACAAGCACCAGGCGATGATGGAAATGCCCGTCGCCGACAAGGCGCCCGGCACCGTGGTGCAGGAGATCCAGTCCGGCTACATGATCAAGGACCGGCTGCTGCGCCCCGCGCTCGTCGCCGTCGCCAAGAAGCCCGACTGACCGGCCTTCGCCCCGCTCCGATGCGGAGCGGGGCACCGTCGCTGCCATTCGTCGCATTGCGGCACGCTCCTCCCAATCCCCTTGGTTGACATGCGACCGGGCCGCGCCCATCTGCGGCGCGGTCGTGCGGTTTTGCGCGACTCTTTCGCAACGGATCCGAGAAGGAACCATGCCCATTAACGATCAAAGTAGACTGACCGGACCTGCCCAGGCCGCCGCGCTGATCTGATCGTACTGGTCACCTCACGCGCCGGCCCGGGCGGGCCGGTCGGCAGTGAGGTGACTCCATGAATGCAGCCATTCGTTTCCTGAACGACCTGCGCCGGATCGGTGCGTCGCGGGACCTCAATGCGGTGTTCGACGAACGCCTGACCGTCGGCGAGCGCCTCGCCGATCGGGTCGCGGCGGTCGGCGGCTCCTGGGGGTTCATCATCGGCTTCGGCGTGTTCCTCGCCGCCTGGGCGGTGCTGAACACGGTCGTGCTCGCCGCGCACGCCTTCGACCCGTTCCCGTTTATCTTCCTCAACCTGATGCTGTCGATGCTGGCGGCGCTGCAGGCCCCGATCATCATGATGAGCCAGAACCGCCAGGCGGCGAAGGACCGGCTGGAGGCGCGGCTCGATTACGAAACCAACCTGCGCGCCGAGGCGCAGATCGAGGAGCTGCACGCCAAGATCGACGCGCTCCACGCCGACATTGCCCGCCTCGTCGAGGTCCGGGCGCCGCGCTGATCCGGTCGCCCTCAGAAGGCGACGGCGCGGGCTTCCTTTTCGGCTTCGTTGAGCGCGCGCTGGCTGGCAACCCGCTCGGCGCGCACCGCCATCGCTTCCCAGGCCGCCTGGGAGCGGAGGTGGCGTTCGCGGACATTGTCGAGATCGCAGCCGGCGGCGGCATTGCCGGCTTCGTCGGCACGGGCGCGGAACAGTTCGATTTCGGTCATCGGCGCGGTCTCCACCAGGGGTTCAAACGAAAACGGCGGCCCCGGATGGAGCCGCCGTCTTGGTCTTCAGGTCAGTCTGCCGCCTGGAGGTTGACCGCTGCCATCTTGCCGCGGCGATCCTCTTCCAGTTCGTAGGTCACGCGCTGGTTCTGCTGCAGCGTGATCATGCCGGCGCGCTCCACCGCGGTGATGTGGACGAAGGCGTCGTTGCCGCCGGTATCCGGCGCGATGAAGCCATAGCCCTTGTCGGCGTTGAAGAACTTGACGGTGCCAGTGATGCTCATGGTGTTTTCCTTACATTGTCGGCGCGCCCCGTGCGGGCGGACCTCGCGCTTCAGGGCAGGGATGGAAGGAAAACGGAGCCGCAAAGCACCAGAGACCAACGATTTGCGACTTCAGCCCCCCCTATGTGCGCGCTTGGCCGCCCGATTGCAATGCCGCGCCGCCCGATTGCGCCCGGCCGAGCCCGCCCGACGCCTTGCCGCGCGCCCGTTTCGCCCCGGCCTTGGCGGCTCGTTTCGGCCGCGCCGGCGGCGTCCCGCGTGGCCCCGAATCGCCCCCGACCGCCGCCGCTACCCCAGCGACTCGCCCGTCGACTCGCGCCGGCGCCTCCACCACCTCGATCTCGTCGGCGAAAAAGGCGTCGCGCGCCGCCGCCGCCTCGGCCTGGCGTGCCGCGCGGGCGATGCGGAGCGGCCCCTCGATCGCCTCGCGCTCGCGGTCGCTCAGCTCGCGCGAATAATCGGGATCGCCATATTCCAGCTCCTCCTCGCCGTAGAAATCGTCGTCGGGCGGAAAGCAGGTGCGCCAGTCCTTCCACACATTGCTCCACCAGACCGGCTGGCCATCGGGATTGTCGCCATCGCAAAGTTGCGGAAGTTTAGGCGCGTGCAACTTTTCGTCCTCGGCCGCCGGGGCCTCGGGCGCGAGCACCAGCAGCCCGGCCGCCTCGGCACGCGCCCATTGCTCGGCGCTCCAGCCCGCGCGCTGCGCCGGATCGAGATCGGCGACCGCCACCGCCTCGGCCGCATCGCTGCGCCCGCGCAGCCAGGCATCGGCGCGGGCGAGCGTGCGGACCGGTGCGAGATCGTCCGGCGCCGCGTCGCCCGCATCCCCCGCCAGCCGCCGCGCGAGGAACAGCCCGGCGCGCGCCGCGCCGCCACCCTGTTCCACCAGCGCCAGATATTGCTCGAACTCGGCGGCGGCGAGCCGCGCGGCGGCATGGTCGGCGGGGCCGTGCGCCTCGTCCGCCAGCCGATCGAGCCGGGTCAGCATGTGCATCGCCAGCCGGTTGTCGTGGCGCTGGCGGGTGACGGTGGAGCCGTCGGGTCGGGTGATCGTCTCGACGCTGCCATGCACCGCGCGTTCGAGCAGCGCGTCAGCCAGATGCTCGCGCGCGAGCAGCAGCGCCGCCTGCCAGCCGAGCGCGAACGCCGCCCCGCGCGCCGAGCGGCGCAGCGCATAGGCCGAGGTGACCGACATGCCGAGCGCGAGGCAGGTATTGGTGATGGTGTGCCCCTCCGCCAGCATCTCGAGGAACTTGCGCTGCCGTTCCGCCGTCCAGCCATCGGCGCGCACCGCGCGGACGGGCGTGGGCGCGGGGCCGCGATCGATCAGCGCATCGAGGCAGAACAGATCGTCGCCATCGGGATGGGGCGGGAGGATTTCGGCGAGGTCGGACATGTCGCGTCTCCTGGAAGTCCAAGGCGACTCGCCAGATATGCCGGAACGGGGGCTGTAGGAAAGCGATTTGTTGCGGGTTTGTTCTTTTTGTGGGGAGGTGGGGCAAGGGATGACAAGATGGCGGGGAGGATCGCCGCCCTTCAACGCCGATCGTCCTTCCCGCGAAGGCGGGAATCCGTTTGCCTGTGCGTTTGGCGGAAAGAACCCCGGAATCAGCGCCAATGGATTCCCGCCTTCGCGGGGATGACGACGGGGGTGTGGTGACCTGCCGACACCACCCCCGTCCAGCTGCCCCGCGCTCAGCGCGGCCGGTGGGTGGTGCCGATGCCGGGGGTGATGAAGATCGCGGTGCAGCGCTCGCCCGGCGCGACATCGGCGGTGTGCCAGGTGCCGGCCGGGTTGATCGCATAGTCGCCCGGGGCGAGCGTCACGCGCTCGGTGCTGCCGTCGGCATGTTCCTGGTGGAGCGTGCAGGCGCCCTGGGTGCAGATCACGAGTTCCGCGCCGTGCGGGTGCATCTCCCACGAGTCCCAGCTCTCGGAAAAGGTGAACTGCGAGACCAGCCGGCCCTCGATGCCGTCCGCTTCGTGGCGGGCGGTATAGGCCGCGTACCAGTCGAAGCCGGTGAACTCGGGCTCGACGGTGGCGCTGGCGGCGCGGCCAAGATGGGCGGGGTTGGTGGGGAGGTGGGGCACGAGGGCGTCAGTCCTGCGACTTTTTGTGCCGGTCGAGGCGTGCTTGCACCTGCACCATGACGACTTCGTGCGGGATGCTGGGTCCGGAGGCGTTCAGGCGCTTCTCGATCTTGGCGCGGAACCATGCGTCGTAGGCTTCCGGCGAGGGGGTCGGCCCCGGCGGCGCGTAGTCGGAGTCCGGGAACTCGGAGTCGTCCTCAGGCATGGCCGGAGGATATTGCAAAAGGTAAGGAGTGAAAGAAGGATTTTGCGCGCGCTCGTGTACCGGCCGAAGTGGGCGAGGTTGACGAGGAGGCGGGGCGTGGGTCCACCGGACCACATGGAGTGAGCAAGACGAGGGGCTAATTTGCGCCGCAGAACTCCTCATCTTGCTCGTTAAGTCAACTAATTCCAAAAATGACGTTGTGATGCGTTTCTCGCAAATTCCAAAACGACCGGATTGATCACTCCATCCGATTGTCCTTGCACAACCTCTAAAGGGAGTTCTTCAAGTTCAGCCTTCGCAACTGCGTAGGCTTCCCGGCTAGACTTTTCCGAGCTTGAAGGCGGAGGAGAAAGGGCAAGTAGAACATTATTAGGAGATATCTTCCGCTTGTCTAGAAGATAGCTGAGTCGCTTGGTCCAGTGCGCACCGTAGTCAACGATCGACATTGGGCTCTTTTGATCGAAAGCGAGTGGCTTTATCGCAAAGAGATCGTGGCCCTTGTATCCCAAGGGAAACGATACCGGCACAAGGTCGTCGTCAATCTTTACATTCTTGAACTGGCGCAATCCGTTATGGTGTAGTGCTCTCCGAATATCTCGCGTTAGTGCTACTTCGGGGTCCTCTAGCGGCGTTTCGCGTTTTATGAATCTGGAGTAGAGTCGGTCGACAATTGACTTTACCGTCTCATCAGAGGTGACAGTCCTTGGTTCGCTGAAAAGAATGCTAGATTCTCGCGTGCGGACTAAGGAATGGAAAGCATCTACCGCATTCCATTCCTTCAGGTCTGGCAAATACGCTGAGACTCTTCCGAGCTCTAAGCGCAAGAGATCTATTGCTCCATAATAAGAGCGATATCCCGAGTCATCGAAAAAGTGGCGCAGTCGCGAGAAGCGCTTGGGGGCTAACCGGAAGTCGATTTCATTCCCATAGATGTCAAGGACGATGACGCCAATATTGGCGAACTCTCCAAGCTCCGCATACGGCCTAAACCGAATTACGGAATAACGGAAGTAGCGCTTCATGCCAGCTGCTCCCAAAATTCGGTGCCATCAAAGCGTCTCAGGGAATCGTCAATTCGAATTAACAGCTCTGATTCCCGCTCAACCCATTCATCGGGAAGTTCTACGAATATTTGTGTCAATTTCTGAATGGCATGGGATAATAAATATCTGCACTCTGACAAAAATGCACTTGATTTCTTCATATAAGACCAAGCGTCTCTGCAGGCATGAAATTGAAGCTCGTCGGGATTGTAGTTTGGAGAAAAAGCCAAATTGTGATCTATTACTATCAGTTCATTCGTATCTAGTTTTACGAATAGATTTGGATTGCCTCCATGCTCGCTCAAAGTCCTATCGCCATTCATAACCCAGTGGTCGAAAACGAAGATTTTTGCCAGCAAGGCCGGTGGGTGCATGCCCAATGAGGGCATTGTAATAGGGTCTGCCGCTTCTTGCCACCGAGAAGCGAAATTTGATCCGATATTGAGAGTCGATCGCAAATTAGCGTCTGCGCTGGCATCTGCGAGTTGCCTTGAAAAATCCGCAACGGCGAAATCGGGGATAGGCAATCCCATGAGCTGCCCCAACGAGCCCGCGACCACTTCCGCAATCAAACCAGCCGGTAGGGCCTGCCTACCTTTTACAGCATAAAGCTGGTCGTCTGCTAGATAACAGAGAACTGGTTGAGTCATCCCACTTTCGATCGGACGGACTACCTCTATAATTTCTAAGTGGTCGAGGCGGAAAGTCATCTGCCGAGGCTAGCGATCGCACCATGATCGTTCCAGCTCTAAGTTTGGGTGGCGTCGCCGTGAGCTATTTGGCTGACCTATGAGGTTCGCGCTGCTTGGCGCGCCTGCTCGGCGTGATTTTGAGACATCTTCTTGATGATGCCCCCTCCCCTGAAGGGGAGGGGCTAGCAGCGGATCACTCCGCCGCCACCTTCGCCGTCTTCCCCCGCGGCTTGAGCAACGGCGCCAGATACCGCCCGGTATAGCTGCCCGCCACCTTCGCCACCTGCTCCGGCGTGCCTTCGGCGACGATCTCGCCGCCCTTCACGCCGCCTTCCGGCCCCAGGTCGAGGATCCAGTCGGCGGTCTTGATGACGTCGAGATTGTGCTCGATCACCACCACCGTGTTGCCCTGTTCCACCAGCGCGTGGAGCACTTCCAGCAGCTTGCGGACGTCCTCGAAGTGCAGGCCCGTCGTCGGTTCGTCGAGGATGTACAGCGTCTGCCCGGTGGCGCGGCGCGCCAGTTCCTTGGCGAGCTTCACCCGCTGCGCCTCGCCGCCCGACAGCGTCGTCGCCTGCTGGCCCACCTTTACATAGCCCAGGCCCACTTCGGCGAGCATCGCCATCCGGTCGCGGATCGGCGGCACGGCCTTGAAGAACTCGACCGCGTCTTCCACCGTCATGTCGAGCACGTCGGCGATCGACTTGCCCTTGAACTTCACCTCCAGCGTCTCGCGATTGTAGCGCGCGCCGTGGCACACGTCGCAGGTGACGTAGACGTCGGGGAGGAAGTGCATCTCGATCTTGAGCACGCCGTCGCCCTGGCACGCCTCGCACCGGCCGCCCTTGACGTTGAAGCTGAACCGGCCGGGCTTGTAGCCGCGCGCCTGCGCCTCGGGGAGGCCGGCGAACCAGTCGCGGATGTTGGTGAAGGCGCCGGTATAGGTCGCCGGGTTCGAGCGCGGGGTGCGGCCGATCGGCGACTGGTCGATGTCGATCACCTTGTCGCAGTGTTCGAGGCCGGTGATCTTGTCGTGCTTGCCGGCGAGCACGCGCGCGCCGTTGAGCTGGCGCGCGGCCGAGGCATAGAGCGTGTCGAGCGTGAAGCTGGACTTGCCCGAGCCGGAGACGCCGGTGATGCAGGTGAAGGTGCCGAGCGGGATGCTCGCCGTCACGCCCTTGAGGTTGTTGGCGACGGCGTTGTGCACGGTGATCTTCTTGCCGTTGCCCTTGCGGCGCTTGGCCGGCAGGGGGACCTCGCGGGTGCCGTTGAGGTAATCGGCGGTGACGCTGCCTTCGGTGGCGAGCACCTCGTTGAGCGTGCCCTTGGCGACGATCTCGCCGCCATGGACGCCGGCGCCCGGGCCCATGTCGATCACATAATCAGCGGTGCGGATCGCATCCTCGTCATGCTCGACGACGAGCACGGTGTTGCCGAGGTCGCGGAGGCGCTTGAGGGTGGCGAGCAGCATGTCGTTGTCGCGCTGGTGGAGGCCGATCGAGGGCTCGTCGAGCACGTAGAGCACGCCCGACAGGCCGCTGCCGATCTGGCTGGCGAGGCGGATGCGCTGGCTCTCGCCGCCCGAGAGCGTGCCCGAGGTGCGATCGAGGTTGAGGTAATCGAGCCCGACATTGTTGAGGAAGCCGAGCCGCTCGTCGATCTCCTTGAGAATCGCGCGGGCGATCTCGCGCTGCTGCGGGGTGAGCGTCTCGGGCAGCGCCTGGAAGAAGCCCAGCGCGTCGATCACCGAGAGGTGGGTAGCGAAGGAGATGTCCTGCCCGGCGACCTTCACCGCGCGCGCCTCGGGCTTGAGGCGGGCGCCGCCGCAGACTTCGCAGGGGTGCGACGCCTGATACTTGCCCAACTCCTCGCGCATCCAGGCGCTTTCGGTCTGCAGCATGCGGCGGTTGAGGTTGCCGATCACGCCCTCGAACGGCTTCTTGACATCGTAGCTCTTGCGGCCGTCGACGAAGGTGAGGGTGACCGGCTTCCCGCCGGTGCCGTGGAGGATGGTGTGGCGCACCGTTTCGGGCAGCTCGCCCCAGGGGGTGTCGAGCTTGAAGCCGAACTCGCGGGCGAGGCTGCCCAGCACCTGCATGTAATAGGGCGAGGGCGGGTTGGACTTGGCCCAGGGCACCACCGCGCCCTTCTTGATGCTGAGATCATGGTTGGGGACGACGAGGTCCTCGTCGAACTCAAGCTTCTCGCCGAGGCCGTCGCACGCCGGGCAGGCGCCCTGGGGGGCGTTGAACGAGAACAGCCGCGGCTCGATCTCGGGGATGGTGAAGCCGGAGACCGGACAGGCGAACTTCTCGGAGAAGACGATGCGGTTGTCGGGGATGCCGGTGTTCTTCATCCCCTTCTTCGCCTTGGGGGCCTCGCTCTCCGCAGCGGCGGGATCGGCGCCCTCGATCTGGAACGCCTGGGGCGCCTCGCGTACCGCATTGCCCTGCAGCGCCTCGACCGTGGTATCCACCAGGTCGACATAGGCCAGCCCCTCGGCCAGCTTGAGCGCGGTCTCGAAGCTTTCGGCCAGCCGCGTCGCGATGTCGCCACCGACTACCAGGCGATCGACCACCACCTCAATGTCGTGCTTGAACTTCTTGTCGAGCGCCGGGGCTTCCTCGATCAGGTACATCTCGCCGTCGATGCGGACGCGGCTGAAGCCGGCCTTCTGCCACTCGGCGAGCTCCTTGCGATACTCGCCCTTGCGCCCGCGCACGACGGGGGCGAGCAGCAGCAGCCGGGTGCCCTCGGGCAGCGCCAGCACGCGGTCGACCATCTGGCTCACCGTCTGCGCGCTGATCGGCAGGCCGGTGGCGGGGGAGTAGGGCACGCCCACCCGCGCCCACAGCAGGCGCATATAGTCGTAGATCTCGGTGACCGTCGCCACCGTCGAGCGCGGGTTGCGGCTGGTGGTCTTCTGCTCGATCGAGATGGCGGGACTGAGGCCCTCGATATGCTCGACATTGGGCTTCTGCATCAGCTCGAGGAACTGGCGCGCATAGGCCGAGAGCGACTCGACATAGCGGCGCTGCCCCTCGGCATAGATGGTGTCGAAGGCGAGGCTCGACTTGCCCGAGCCCGACAGCCCGGTGATCACCGTCAGCGTGTCGCGGGGAATGTCGATGTCGACGCCCTTGAGATTATGCTCGCGCGCGCCGCGGACGGAGATCGTGGTGAGTGCCATAGGGGAGGGTTCTATCTTTGTTCTGAATGGTTTTCCAGAGCCGAGATAGGAAGCGCAACCGCGCTCCGCTACCTGCCCTGTGGCGCGTGCGCGCCGCCGCGCCGATCGCGGCGTGAATCACCCGATCGGCCGGCGCGCCCGCTCGGTTGCGACCGCCCTGACGCCCGCGGTTCGTTGCTGGGGCGTGACGGCGGTCACATGGCGGCATGTCCACGGCGTGGCAGAAGCCCCGCAGCGCCGCAGCCATGGGCTCGCGGCGCACCAGGTCTCCCAGGGCGCCGCAATTCGGGGGAAGCGCGGCGCCCCTGCGGGCGGGCATGTTCAGGCCGGGGGGACTGGACATGCCCGCCCGCGTCACGCGCCGCGCCCGCGCGTGGGGGCGTGGCGGATGCGAGGGCGACGCGGTATTGCGCGACAGGCTGGTTCCGGCCCGCCCCCTTCGCTAAGGCGGGCATCCGCCCGCGACGCCCGCGGGCCCAGGAGCAAGCCAACATCATGGGGACGGATACGCCGGTTGCGATCGATGAGACCGTGCTGGCCTTTTGCGCGCGGATCGCGCCCGGGTTGCCGGAATATGTCGCGGTAGAGCCGGGCGAGGGCGCGCGCATCGCCTATTGCTTTAGCAATGCCGCCGAGCAGGTGGCCCGGGCCGGGGGCGAGATCGCCTATGGCTGGATCATCTGGCACTGGCCGGGACGCTATTTCGAGGCCGAGCATCACGGCCTGTGGCGTGCGCCCGCCGGCCGGCTGCGCGACGTGACGCCGATGCTCCACGGCCAGCGCCGCATCCTGTTCCTGCACGATCCCGCGGCGGTGTTCGACGATCGGAACTATCGGCCCAATATCCTGGGTGCCGAGCCGAACAACGCCGTCGCCGCAGACTATGTGGCGCTTGCCGAGCAGCGCAGCGCGATCCTGAATGCCTATGGCGAGCCCGGCGTGGACCACCGCCTCACGCCCGAAGATCAGGCGCGGCTGGATGCGATCACGCCACGCTGGATGGCGCTATATGCAGCGCTGGAACGCGGGGACTGAGCCGCGGCGCACCGCCGTCATGACGCGCCCGCCAATGCGCTCAGCGCCTTCACCGTTGCGCGGGCGCCCGCGCTCGGTGCGGGGTCGCCAGCGGACTGGAAGCTGGTCGCCTGACGCGCCAGCCGGTCGACTTCGCGCGCCAGATTCTGTGCGGCGGCGGAGGTCTGCTCGACCATCGCGGCGTTCTGCTGGGTGGCGCGGTCCATCTCGCCGATCGTGCTGGAGACCTCGCTGATCGCGCCCGCCTGAGTCTGGTTGTCGCTGGCCATGCCCGAAACCAGCTCGTTCACCGTCGCGACGTCGCCGGCGATGTTGGCCAGCGCGCCATCGACCTTCTCGACCATGCCCACTGCGGCGACGATGTCCGCCTGGGTGGCGGTAAGCTGGTCGCGGGCGCGGCCGGCCTCTTCCTCGGCGCGCATCGCCAGCGCCGAGACGAGATCGGCAACCACCGCGAAGCCGCGGCCCGCTTCACCGGCGCGGCCCGCTTCGACCGCAGCGTTCATCGCGAGCACGCGGGTCTGGAAGGCGATCTTGTCGAGGCCCTCGATCACGTTATCGATCCCCTTGGCGCTTTCGGACACCCGCTCCATCGCCGCGACCGCCTGTTCGGTGATCGAGCGGCCGGTATCCACGGTGGCCTTGGCACCGTCGGCGCGTTCCACCGTGCGGCTGGCGCTCTGCGCCGTGGCCTTGAGGCGCTGGTCCATTTCCTGCACCGAGGCGGCGGTCTCGGCAAGGCTGGCGGCATTGGCCTCGGTGCGGCGGGCGAGATCGCCCGAGGCCTGGGCGATTTCCTGCGAGCCGGTCTTGATCGCGTCCACCGTCTCGTTGATCGCCGTCAGCAGCGTCGCGAGCGCCTTTTCGCGCTCCTGCAGCGCCTCCATCGCCCGGGCGCGGCCGGCCTGCTCCTGCTCAAAATAGATCGAGACCGACATTTCGAGGTCGATCAGCGCGGCGGTGACGATCGCGCGAAGCTGGTCGAAGCGGGGATCGGCCTTGCGGCGCCCGAAGGGCAGGCGGGGGCCGCCGCCCATCGCCGCGAAGCTCTCGATCATCGAATCGAGGATGATCGCGTAGGAGCCGATATACCATTGGGGCGTGAGCCCGATCTGGGCGTGGCGCGCACCGATGCGCTTCACGCGATCGACATAATCGGCATCGAAGGCGGCGCCGGAGAGATGCGCCCAATGGTCGGCCTGGAGCTGCTTGGCCCGGGTGATGTGGCTGGGGCCCGAGAACATCTTCGCCGTTTCGGGATGCGCGGCGATCTGGGTGTAAAGCCGGTCGAGCGCAGGGCCGAGTGCTGCATGGATGGTGTCGCGCGCGTTCGCGAGGATCGCGCGCTGGTCCGCGGTTTAGCCGACGAAATCGAGGCGGGTGGTGAGTTCGGGGTGCAAGATCCTGCTCCTGGAACGGGCATGGTGCCCTTTTCCGGATTTATAGCGGCAGGGGATCGAAACGAGGGTGCGGTCCCCCGTGTCCCTTGGGACATTCCGGGGCAGTCCGGAGGTGATTCAGAAGGCGCGCGTCAGCCCGATCGTCGCGGCCTTGCGGGTAAAGTCGTAGATGCCGACGGTCGACTGGTTGCGTTCCCAGTCGAGCCGGATCAGCGGCGCGAAACCGTGGACCTGGAGGCGGCGGAAGGTGGCGCCCATACCGAGGCTGAGGTTCCAGTCCTTGCGGCGCTCGGGGAACAGGAACAGCCGCGCATCGCCCTCCAGCCGGCGCAGTCCCGCGGTTGCATAGATGGTGGTGCGGCCGAATTCGCGCCAGACGAGCAGGTTGCCCGCGCCCGAGGCGGTGGCATAGCCGGGGTCCTCGGCGGTCTGGCGCGTGGCGGAGACGGTGATGCTGCCGCCGGCGCGGGCGGAGAAGGCGCGCTCATAGGACAGGCTGCCGTTGAGCAGCAGGCCGTCCTGCAAAGGGTTGCCGCGATATTTGGTATCGGCGATCGTCGCGCTGGTGGTCAGCTGCGCCCTGGTGCCGAGCGGGTGCTGCCAGTCGATCGCGGCGGTGGCGGTGCGGGCATAGGGGCGGCCGCCATACCAGCGCTGGGTGCCGCCGACCGAGGGGCGCAGGCGATCGCGGCCGAGGCTCCACTCCAGCCCGACCAGCCCGGAGGCGGAGACGTCGTTGAAGCGGCCCTGGCGGTAGAAATCGCCTTGGCCGGAGACGCGCGGGACCAGCGAGAGGTTGGTCGCGATCGGCACGCGGGCATAGAGCTGGCCGCCGGCATGCGCGCCGACACCCGATTGCTCGCGGGCGTCGCGGGAGAGCTGAAGCGGGGCGAGCACGGTGTCGAGCGTCGCGGCGTCGGTGGCGCGGTTGACGTTGGTATCCGGCACCAGCGCGACTTCGAGGCTGGCGCCCCAGGGCTTGCGCGAGCGCAGCGCCGCTGCGAACTGGTCGACGATCTGCGCGACCTGCGGCGGCAGCCCGCCGGCCTGGGCGGCGCGCAGCTCGCGGCGGGCGGCGCCCTCGTCGCCGAGCTGGGTGAGCAGCCGGGCAAGCTCGAGCCGGACGCGCGCGGCGCCGGGCTTCTCGTCGAGCAGCGCGCGGTAGGTGGTCGCCGCCTCGCGCTTGCGGCCGAGTTTCTCTAGCAGCTGGCCGAGCCGGAAGCGCGCCTCGGCGCGGACCTCGCTATCGGGGTCCTTGGCGAGCGCGCGGTACATCGTCTCCGCCTCGCCCGGGCGGCCGGCGGCGTCCGTCTGAGCGGCGAGCGCGAACAGCTCGACCGCCGAGACCTGCCGTTGCTGGGGCCGCTGGGCGAGCGCGGCGCTCGGCGCGAGCAAGGCCAGCGCGAAAGGAATGGCGATGCAGCGGTTCACGGCGCTTTCTTGGCGAGCGCCGCGCCGTTGAGAACCGCCTTGTCGCCGTTCGAAAGGGTTTGAACGGCTTCGAACCGCGCACCGATTTCCTGCGCCTGCGGTCCGAAGAACCAGCCGGTGAGGCTGCCCGTGCCGCCGGACCCGCTGAGCGCGCCGGTGAAGCCGTTGGCCGAAATGCCCACGCCGGCGAAGCCGAGGCTGCCGAAGTCGCGCGTGCCCCCCGTGCCGCTCCCGGTGATCGCCAGGCTGCCGCTGGCGCTCGCCCGGGCGAAGTCGACGGCGAAGCTGCTGGTGCCGCCAAGGGTGTAGCTGGCGCCGCCCGCGGTACCGGTCCCGAACAGCTGCCCGGCATAGCTGGCGGTGCCGGTGCGCGGCATCTGGTCCGCCGTCGTGCGCTGCCCGAAGGGCAGGTACCAACGCAGCGGATCGCTGCCTGCCGCGGCGTCGCTGGCGCGATAGGCGAGCTCGGCGAAGCTCGCATAGCTGAGCGCGAGCGGGCCCTTGCTGGTGTCGTAGATACGCGCCTGCACCGTGCCGGCGGCGAGCGTCTTGCGATAGACGTCGAAGCCGACATCGCTGGTGATCGCCTCGCGATCGGCGGCGGTGAGGCGCACCAGCATTTCGGAAAGTCCGGGCAGGCCAGTCACGCCATAGCCGCCGGCAGCGTCGCCGCTGATCTCGGGGGGCGCGAGAAGCTGGCCCGCGGCGAGCGTGCCGCTCGCCTTGCCGCCGACCAGGCTGACCGCGGCCGCCTCCCCATTCTCGTCGGTGAGCGCAGCGGCGGCCCCGACCTCGTCCGCCGTCGGGCCGTAGAAATGGCCGGTCAGCACGCCGTTATAGCCGGCGAACAGCGCGAGCTTGAGGTTGCCCGTGAAGCTGTTGGCGCTGCTCGACAGCGTCGCCGATCCGCTGAAGCTGCCGGTGGTGCTGGTCGTGGCGTTGGCGGCATCGGTGAAACTGGCGGTGGCGGTGCCGCTGGTGGCGATCGCACCGCTGGCGAAATCGGTGGTGAGCGTGCCGCTGCCGCTGACCGCGAGCGGCCCGGGCTGGCTCGCATCGGCGAGCGCCCCCGCCAGCCGCACGGCATAGCTCGCCGATCCGGTGCGCGGCACGTCGCCGGCGGCGGTCGCCATGCCGAAGGTGAAGGCGTCGGTCACGCTATTGGTGATGCCGTCGCGGCCGGTGTTGGTCGCCCAGCGGCCCGCGCGGACATAGCGCATGCCGGCCAGCGCATCGAGCGTCAGCTGGTCCGCCGCGCCCGCCGGCTGCGTGGTGGGGAACACGCCGGAGCGCGCACCAGAGATCACCACATACGTACCCGAGGCGGCGTCATAGCTGACCGTCACCGGCTGCGCGCTGGCGCCGGGTGCGGCAAGCTCGCCGTTGACATCGACATAGCGCGCGTCGAGCGTCGCGGCTTCGCCGGTGAAGATCTGGCTGGCGGTCAGGCTGGCGAGGCTGGCATTGCCGGTCTGCGCGCCCGACTGGCGCCCGATCAGCACGCCCGCGGCGGCGCGGCCGTCCGGGTTCGCGGCGCTCCAGGCCGCGCCCACTTCCTCCCGGCCGGGGCCGTAGAAGCGGCCGTCGAGCGTACCGGCCAGCTCGCCGCCCGAAAAGGCGAAGATGCCGGCAAAGGCGTTGCTGCTCGACGCCATCTGGCCGAGCCCGACAAAGGCGGACGTGGCGATCGTCGCGCCGCCGGTGGCGGACACCTGGCGGACCTCGCCGCTGGTGACGACCTTGCCGGTGGCGAAATCGACCTGCAGCGAGCCGCTGCCGACCAGACTGTCGATCACCCCGTTGCCGAGCGAGCCGACCAGGTCGACCGCGTAGGCGCCATTGCCCGCGCGCGGCCGGGCGCTGTCCGCGGTTTCCGCGCCATAGGTGAACGCGTTGAAGCGAAAGGCGCTTTCCCCCGTCGCGGCGATGTCCGCGCGCTGCCAGAAGCCGGCACCGACATATTGATAGGTCAGCGCGCCGCTGGTGCCGGGGAGGGTGAGCGTGAGCGAATAGTCGCTGCTCGCGCTGCTGTGGCGATAGACCCGCAACACGCCGTTGGACTGCGCGGTGTCGATGTCGCCCGGCAGGAAGGTCTCGCTGTTGACGCCGTCGCTGACGGTATAGCCGCGCGTCCCCGCATCGAAGCGGATCGTCAGGGAGCGCGTGTCGGCCAGGCAGCCACAGGCGCGCGCATCGGCGTAGAACGTGCCCGTGAAGCCGGTCGCATCGTTGTCGAAGCTTTCGCTCTGCGTGAGCGAGAGCAGCGAGGCGTTGATCTGCGGGGTAGTCGGCGTCGGGGTTGGCGTGGGCGTTGGGGTTGGCGTCGGGGTTGGCGCGGGAGTCGGCGTCGGAGTGGGGGTGGGCGTCGGGGTTGGCGTGGGCGTCGGCGTCGGCGTCGGGGTCGGCGCGGGAGTCGGCGTCGGGGTCGGCGCGGGGGTCGGCGTCGGGGTCGGCGCGGGGGTTGGCGTCGGCGTCGGCGTCGGCGCGGGAGTCGGCGTCGGCGCAGGAGTCGGCGTCGGGGTCGGGGTCGGGGTCGGCGCAGGAGTCGGCGTCGGGGTCGGCGCAGGAGTTGGCGCCGGTGTCGGGGACGGAGAGGGACTCGGCACCGGGGTCGGTGTGGGCGAGCCACCCGGGGCGGGGGTCGTGTCCGGCGTCGGCTGGGGTGCGGCGGGGGTGCCTGCCACGCCGCCGCCGCCGCTACCACCACCGCCGCTGCACGCGGTGACCAGCGCCAGCACCGAAACCATCGTCGGGAGCAGGATCATGCGCCGCATGCCGAATCCTTCGTGAGACCCATGTACCATGGGCCCGGCTATGCGGCGCGCGCCGCTAAGTTTTGGTTAATTTGATGTTTTTCATATTGTTGCCGCGGATGTCCGCTTCGTCATGCTTTGTTCACCGCGGCGGGCGGATGGTGTCGGCAGGATGTTGGACAGGATAACGCGATGAGACGGATCACGCCTTGGATGCTCGGCACCGCGTTGCTCTGCGGCGCCACCCATCCCGCCGCCGCGCAGCGCGGGTCGATCGTTACCGCAGGCTCGAGCGAGGTCGATGCGGAAGGCGAGACCAGCTATCGCTGGATCGATCGCGCGCATGCGCTGTGGGACACGCTGGGCGACGCCCCGCCGGATTACAGCTTCCGCTTCGACGGCGGAACGCCGGTCGCCTGGGAATTGCGCGACGGCTATTGGGTGGTGGCCGAGGACCGGTCCGAGGGCGCACGCACCTATTTCTTCGCCTCGGGCGAGCGCGGGCCGTTCCTCGTGCGCGAGGCCGACCGCAGCTTCGGCTATCAGGACGGCAATGTCGCTGCGGTGTACGACGCCGGCGGCAAGCTGCTGCCCCGCGACCTCGGCGTTCGGTCGATCGGCGAGGGCGAGCGGCTGTACCAGCGCGGCCGGCGGCTGCGCGACGCGCTGCTCGATCGGCAATGGGACGCAGTCGATACCACCAGCTGGGGCGACATGAACCTGTTCTTCGTCGGGATCGATCCCGGCTGGGATTCGGGCTGGCAGTATCGCAATTCCGGTTTTGCCTTCGCCGATCAGCAGCGCTGGGCGGCCGAGCGCGCCCGCCGCGCGGCAATGGCGTCGGCGTTCGCACGGTGGCGGACCGGCGGTTTCCAGGGCCCGCCCCCGCCGGGGCTGGGGCAGCATTGGCAGCATCGCCCGCCGCGGCCCGGCCGCCCGCCGAACGCTGGCCCACGACCGGGGGCAGGGCAGCCGCTCCCGCCGCCGGGTACGGGCAAGCCGGGGCGGCCCTGGATGTGGGGCGGGCTGCCGGGGCAGCGCCCCGATCGGCCCGATCGTCCGCAGGGCGGCACGCGCCCCACGCCGCCGCCGGGCACCGTACCGACCACACCGCCGCCGGGTGCCGTTACGCCGGGGCAGCCCCCCGTCGCCGGTGCGCCGGGCTGGAGCGCCGGGCATCCGCGTCCGGATGGCTGGACCGCGCGCCCGCCGCGCGGAGACGGCGACGGCAGACCCCGTTGGCAGGGCCCGCGCCCGGGCTGGTCGGGCGGCCGGCCGGGCGACGCCGCGCCGCAACCTGCCGCGCCCCCGGCAGCGACTCCCGCACCCGCACCGATCACGAATGTGGCACCCGCGAACACCGGTCCGCGCCGCGGCGGCGGCTGGATGTCGCCGGGCTGGACGCGCCAGGCCCGCCCCGACGGTGCGGGCATGCCGGCGCCCCGCCCTGCATTCCAGCCGCCGGCTGCCCGTCCCGCGGCCGCCGCACCGAGCCGTCCGAGCCCGCCCCCAGCGGCAAGCCCGGCGCCCGCACCCCGGCCAGCACCGCCCGCCGCCCGCGTACGGCGGGAGGCGCGGTCGGACTGACGCGTCAGCGCAGCGCCTGGGCGAGGCGCGAGAGTGCCGCGATCATCGTCTCCGGATCGAGTGGGGCGGAGGCTGCACGCAGCCGCGCTTCCGCGTCGGCGACAATGCCCGAGGCCGCTGCAAGGACCTCGCGCCCCCGCTCGGTCAAGGCGGTGGTCTGAACCCGGCCGTGGCCCGGGTGCGGCGCGCGGGTGAGAAAGCCCGACCGTTCGAGCGCGACGACGATTCCCTGCATCGTCTGCGGCGTGACGAACGAGCGCCGCGCCAGTTCGGCATTCGACGCGCCGGGCTCGACCTTGAGCAGGTTCAGCACGGCATATTGCGGCGTGGTCAGCCCGATCTGCTGAAGCCCCGCATCCATGTGCGTGCGCAACGCCTGCTGCGCTAATTTGAGCGCGAACCCGATGGTGGCGAACGCGTCGTCCAGGACGACCGCTGATGGCGCGCTTGACATATCAGTGCCCTTATATAAGTATCAGTCTACTGATACTCCGTCAGTGATGGAAAGGAAAGCACGCCATGGCCCGTCTGCTCGGCCCCGATTTCATCAGCATTCAGGCGCACGATCTCGATGCCGCGAAAACCTTCTACGGCGATGTCGTCGGGTTGAAGCCGGCGCCGCACAGCCCGCCGGGTGCGGTGGTGTTCGATACCGGCCCCGTGTCCTTCGCCGTCCGCACGCCGGTCGCGCCGCTGCAGAACACGGACGCGCTTGGAGAGGGCGTCGCGCTCTGGTTCGGCTCCGACGACGCGGATGCGCTCCATGCGCAGTTGGTCGACCATGGTACGCCGATCGTTTTCGCGCCGAAGGACGGGCCGTTTGGACGCTACTTCGCGTTCCGGGATCCGTTCGGCTACACCATTACGGCGCACACGGCGGGTTGAGCACGCGCGCCAGCCGACCCCTTTGCCCATTCGGGGGGCAACCCAACACCCCATCCGGGATTGCTCCCCCGCGCGCCGTGCGCCACCCCTGTTGCGAAAGGATCGCAACCCATGGCCCGCCTCGCTCCCGCGTCCGAAGCCCAGCCCGTCGTGCTGGTCGTCGATGACGATCCGCTGGTGCGGGGATCGCTCGATTCGCTGTTCCGCTCGGTCGATTTCGCGGTGCGCAATTATGGCTCGGCGCAGGAATTGCTGGATGCGCCCTTGCCCGAGACGCCGTGCTGCCTCGTCGTCGATGTGCGGATGCCGCACATGGGCGGGTTCGAGTGCCGTGACCGGCTTGCCGAGCGCGGGGTCGATCTGCCGGTGATCTTCCTCACCGGGCATGGCGACATCCCCATGTCGGTGAAGGCGATGAAGGGCGGGGCAGTGGACTTCCTGACCAAGCCGTTCCGCGACCAGGACATGCTCGACGCGGTCAATGCCGGGCTTGCCCGCGCCGCCGAGCGCCGTTTCGCTGCGCAGGAGAGCGCGGGGGTGCGCCAGCGCTTCGCCACGCTTACGGCGCGCGAGCGGGAGGTGATGGAGGGCGTGGTGCGGGGCTTGCTCAACAAGCAGATCGCGGGCGAACTGGGCATTGCCGAGATTACCGTGAAGCTCCACCGCGCCAGCCTGATGCGCAAGATGGGGCTGCGCACCGTGCCCGATCTGGTCCGCGCCGCCGGGATACTGCCGTCTCCCGCGGGAGCTGCGTAGTTCCCCGAGTAACCAAGGGTATAGCTTACAGCCGCGGCACACCTCTCTACCCTTGCAGCAGTCCCGGATGCCCCGGCGACGTTGGAGCGGTGCGCGTGCCGGACAATCTGGTTGCCGTGGTGGATGACGATGCGCTGGTGCGCGATGCGGCGGCGAGCCTGATTCGCTCGTTCGGCTATCGCACCGCGCTCTACGGTTCGGCCGACGCCTATCTCGATGCCAGCGACGACGCGGCGGACTGCGTGTTGACCGATCTGCAGATGCCCGGCCGGTCGGGGCTCGAGCTGCGCCAGACGCTGCGCGAGCGGGGATCGACGGTGCCGGTGATCCTGATGACCGCCTATCCCACTGCCGAGTTGCGCGCGCGCGCCGCGGCGCTGGACCTGATCGCGCTGCTCGACAAGCCGGTCGATCCCGATCTGCTCTCCAGCGCGCTGGTGCGGGCGATGGGGTGACGGTGCCGCATCCGTGCATCGTCATTCCGGCGGAAGCCGGAATCCATTGGGGCCGCCGTCCCGGCGCACGCTGGTAGCGCGTGGCGTCTGGATCCCGGCTTTCGCCGGGATGACGGCCGAGGGGGCGGGAAGCTCAGGCCGCGAGCGGCAGCTCGATCGCCGCGATCGCGCCGCCATCCGGGTGGTTGCTCAGCGCGATGCGGCCGTCGTGCAGCTCGACGATCGAGCGGCAGATCGACAGCCCCAGGCCCATGCCGCCGGGCTTGGTGGTGGCGAAGGTCTCGAACGGCTCGGCAATCTCGGGCGCGAGCCCCGGGCCGTGATCGCGCAGCAGCAGCAGGACGTGGTCGGCCTCGGCGTGCAACGTCAGGTCTAGCCGCTTGTCCTCGACATCGGCGGCCTCCATCGCCTGAAGCGCGTTGGTGATCAGATTGAGCAACAGGTGCTTGAGCAGGATCGGATCGCCCACCACCCGCGGTTCGCCTAGCGGCGCTACCTCGATGCGCGCGCCGTGCGCGTCGAGATCGCGGGCGGCGATGGCAAGCGTGTCGGCAACCAGGCTGCCCAGCTGCAGCGGTCGCATGTCGCCCTGCGACCCGCCGACCAGCGAACGTACCCGCTGGATCACCGCATGGACGTTCGCCACCGCCTGGTGGAGCCCGGCGAGCGACAGCCGTACTTCGTGGAGATCGGGCTCCGGCCGGGCGAGCCAGCGCGCGGCGGCATCGGCATAGCTCTGCACCGCGGAGATCGGCTGGTTGATCTCGTGCGCGATCGAGGCGGACATCGCGCCGATCGCGGCGGTGCGCTGGACGCGCTCCAGCTCGATGCGGGTGCGCTCGACGGTGGTCTCCAGCCGCTTGCGCTGGCGGATGTCGAGGATGCTGCCCGGCACGTGCGCCAGGCAGGTGCCCGGCGCCAGGCTGAACGCGACGATGATGTCGATCGGCGATCCGTCGGCCGCGATCACCTGGGTCTCGGCCTGGAACATCGGGCGGCGCTCGTCGATCGCGAGGATACAGTCGGCGAAGCTGGCGTCGGTTTCGGGCAGGAAATCGCCGAGCTTGCGGAAGAAGGCGGCCTTGCTCGGCACGCCCATCAGGTCGAGCGCGGTCTGGTTGACGTCGGTGATGCGCACCTGTCGGCGGATCTCGGCGACGAAGTCGGGATGCGCGCGCAGATAGGAGCGCAGATCGGTGACGCCGCCCGCCCGCAACGCGCGGATGGCGGCGTCGACGCAGCTGAAGTCATGTTCCCAGATGGCGATGGCCAGCGTGTCGGTCATCGTCGCGTAGCGGCGCTCCTCGCGCGCCACGTGCGCGTCGAGCACGATGCGGTGGAGCAGCAAGGCGGTGGTGACGGCATTGGTGGCGAGGCTCACCACCAGCCGCAGCGCGGCGTCGGCCGAGGGCGCATTGCGGTGCACGACGACGAAGCTGGTGACGGTCAGCGCGGCGCAGGCGATGCTCCAGCCGAGCAGTTCCCGACGCGCGAGGCTGGGGCCGGCGAGCAGCAGCACCAGCACATAGAGCGTCGCGATCGCGCTGTGGAAGCTGGTGAAGCTGTCGATCCAGAAGATGCCGAGCGCGAGCAGCGACGCGGCCAGCGCGCGGAGGCGGGCACCTTCCAGTGCAGCGCCCAGCCGCGTCCCGCCCGACAAGGCGACGCTGCCGCCGCCCCTGGCTCGATCCCCGAAATCCGACATGGGCGGAAAGATGCCGTGATGACTACGCTGTCACCAGCCCAAGGCGAGCGGCGCGCGCCCCCCCATTTGGGGGGTGCGGGGGGCGTGGGGTCCCGCCGCCCCCTCCAAGCATGCGTCATTCCCGCGAAGGCGAGAATCCATTTGCCAGGACGCTGAGGGGAAGAACCGCGGCACCTGCGCCAATGGATCCCCGCCTTCGCGGGGATGACGGATGGGTGCGGGGTTTCTTTAACCCCCCCCTCCTTGGAGGAGGGGGGGGTGGAGGGGTGCCAGACCGAAAGTTGGTCTCGGTGAGACACAGCCCCACCCCAACCCCTCCCCCAAGGGGGAGGGGCTTCGATGCATCAAATCGCGTTTTCCTCGCTCACCGCTTCCGCCGTGCCCATCAGCGCCGGGAAGAAGCCCTCATGCGCCGTTTGCAGGTCCGCCAGGCTCACGCAGAAATCGCCTTCCTCCATCTCGAAGATGATGCGGTTGGCGATAGTGCGGCCGATCGGATCGGCGGCAAGGCCGGCCTTGTCGGCGGCGACCAGGAAGTCGGCCAGCGACTCGTCCTTGACGGTCACGACATAGAGGCCCTGGTCCTCGCCGAACCAGCTGCCGGCGACGCCGAAGGGCTGGGGCTGGTCGAGAATCGCGCCGATGCCCGAGGCCAACGCCATCTCGGCGATCGCCACCGCCAGACCGCCGTCCGCGACGTCATGGCAGGCGGTGATCGCGCCGCCGCAGATCGCCGAGCGGATGAACGCGCCGGTGCGGCGCTCCATCATCAGGTCGACGGGCGGGGGCGGGCCTTCCTCGCGGCCGCAGATCTCGCGCAGCCAGATCGACTGGCCGAGGTGGCCGCCGCGCTCGCCGACCGCGATGATCACGTCGCCGGTGCCCTTGAAGGCGATGGTGCAGTTCTTCTGCCAGTCCTTGAGCAGGCCGATCGCGCCGATCGCCGGGGTCGGCAGGATCGCCGAGCCGCCGCCGGTCGCCTTGCTCTCGTTGTAGAGGCTGACATTGCCCGAGACGATCGGGAAGTCGAGCGCGCGGCAGGCGTCGCTCATGCCTTCCAGCGCGCCGACGATCTGGCCCATGATCTCCGGGCGCTGCGGGTTGGCGAAGTTGAGGCAGTTGGTCACCGCCAGCGGGGTCGCGCCCACCGCGGAGAGGTTGCGCCACGCTTCCGCAATCGCCTGTTTGCCGCCCTCGACCGGGTCGGCGAAGCAATAGCGCGGGGTGCAATCGGTGGTGATCGCCAGGCCCTTGTTCGTGCCGTGGACGCGGACGACCGCGGCATCGCCGCCCGGGCGCTGCACGGTGTCGCCGCCGACCATGTGGTCATATTGCTCCCAGATCCAGCGGCGGCTGGCGATGTCCGGCGAGCCCATCAGCTTGACGAGATCGGCGGCGGGATCGGTGGATTCGGGCACGTTCTGCAGCTCGGGCTGCTTGGGCGTTGGCACGTGCGGGCGATCGTAGAGCGGGGCGTCGTCGGCCAGCGGGGCGAGCGGGATGTCGCACACCACGTCGCCCTTCCACTTGAGCACCATGCGGCCGGTGTCGGTGACATGGCCGATCACCGCAAAATCGAGCTCCCACTTGCGGAAGATCGCCTCGGCGAAATCCTCGCGGCCGGGCTTGAGCACCATCAGCATGCGCTCCTGCGATTCGGAGAGCATCATCTCGTACGGCGTCATGCCGGTTTCGCGCTGCGGCACGTCGTCCATGATCAGCTCGATGCCGACGCCGCCCTTGGACGCCATCTCGACGCTCGACGAGGTGAGACCGGCGGCACCCATGTCCTGGATCGCGACGATCGCGTCCGAGGCCATCAGCTCGAGGCAGGCCTCGATCAGCAGCTTCTCGGTGAACGGATCGCCGACCTGGACGGTGGGCCGCTTCTCTTCCGAATCCTCGCCGAAATCGGCCGAGGCCATGGTCGCGCCGTGGATGCCGTCGCGGCCGGTCTTGGAGCCGACATAGACGATCGAATTGCCGACGCCCGAGGCCGCCGAATAGAAGATCTTGTCGGTATCGGCGATGCCCACGGTCATCGCGTTGACCAGGATGTTGCCGTCATAGGCGGGGTGGAAGTTCACCTCCCCGCCCACCGTCGGCACGCCGACGCAATTGCCATAGCCGCCGATGCCATGGACGACGCCGGCGATCAGATGCTTCATCTTGGGGTGGTCGGGCCGGCCGAAGCGCAGCGCGTTCATGTTCGCGATCGGGCGCGCACCCATGGTGAACACGTCGCGCAGGATGCCGCCCACGCCGGTCGCCGCACCCTGATAGGGCTCGATATAGGACGGGTGGTTGTGGCTCTCCATCTTGAAGATCGCCGCCTGGCCGTCGCCGATATCGACGACGCCGGCATTCTCGCCGGGGCCGCAGATCACCTGCGGGCCGGTGGTCGGCAGCTTCTTGAGGTGGATGCGGCTGGACTTGTAGCTGCAATGCTCGGACCACATCACCGAGAAGATGCCGAGCTCGGTGAGGTTCGGCTCGCGACCGAGCGCCTTGAGGACGCGGTCATATTCTTCGGGCGAAAGGCCGTGCTCGGCCACGATCTCGGGCGTGATCTGGGTCATGGCCGGACCCCTTAGCGAGGTGCGGCGCGCGCGTCACCCCGGGAGTTACGGAGGCGCCGGCCAACACCGCGTTAACCCGGCCCATGCTATGGTTTGCCATGCTCATCCAGCCTCTCCTCGGCAAAGGACTGCGCGCCGGCGATCCGCTGATCCCGCTGCCGGCTGCGTGGGAGTGCGACCTCGCCACCAATGCCCTGCGCTGGTCGCCGGGCGTCTATGACCTGTTCGGCGTCCCGAGGAGCGAACCGCTGTCCCGCGACGACGTGGTCGCGATGTATACCCCGGAGTCGCGGGCGATGCTGGCGCGGGTCCGCAACAGGGCAGTCGCGGAGGGCGCGAGCTTCACGATCGACGTGGCGATCCGCCGCCGCGACGGCGCGTTGCGCAAGATGCGGCTGACCGCCGATGTGGAATTCGAGAACGGGCGCCCGGTGCGGCTCTACGGCACCAAGCAGGACGTGACGGACGAATAAGGGTTACAACACCGCCCACAGCGTCAGCAGCAGCGCGGTCATCGCGGCGTTGAGCGCCATGCCGATGCCGGCGAAGGTGCCGCCGACCTCGCTCACCTGAAACGCGCGGGCCATGCCGATGCCGTGCGCGGCGACGCCGGTGGCGAAGCCGCGGACGCGGTAATCCTCGATCCGCAGCGCGTCGAGCACCGGGGTCGCGATCATTGCGCCGAACACGCCGGCGATCAGCACCACGATCGCCGCCAGCGCCGGAATGCCGCCCAGCTGCTGGGCGAGGGCCATGGCGACGGGCGTGGTCACCGAGCGGGGGGCGACCGTGGCGAGGATCTGCGCGGTACCGCCGAACGCCCAGACGATCGCGGTGACGCTGAGGATCGCGGTCAGCGACCCCGCGGTCAGCGCGAGCAGCAACGGCCCGGCAGCGCTGCGGACCAGCGCACGGTTGCGCCATAGCGGCACCGCCAGCCCGACGGTCGCGGGGCCGAGCAGAAAGGGAAGTATCGCGGTGCTCCGCGCATAGACCGGGTAGGGAGTGCGGGTCGCCAGCAGGATCGCGATCAGCACCGGCGTCGCCAGCAGCACCGGGTGGCAGAGCGGGTGGCGATGGCTGCGCTTCGACAGGCGATCGGCACCTTCGAACACCAGCAGCGTGACGGTGAGCCACAGCAGTGGCGTCGCTTGCAGCATGGTCCAGAGCGCGGTCATGCGCCACGCTCCTGCCGGGACAGCGCCCAGCGGAAGACGAGCGCGGTCACTACGATGGTGAGCAATGTCGATGCGAGCGTGGCGACCACGATCGCAACGCCGTTCCGCGCCAGCACCGGGCCCTCGTCGACCAGACCGACCGCGGCGGGGACGAACATCACCGAGAGATGCGCGGTCAGCCAGGCGGAGACCTGGACCAGCGTCGGGCGCTCGGCGGGACGGAGCAGCAGCCAGCCGAGCAGCAAAAACATGCCCAGTACGGGACCCGGCAGCGGCAGACCGGTGAGCAGGTGGACCCCCTCGCCGAGCAGCTGGCAGAGGAGCAGGGTGGCGATGGCGGCGATCATGGCGGGGTGCCATGCCATGCGGGGGCGGCGAGGTACACTGCGGGGGAAGGAAGGGCTGGTTGCTGGCGGCGTAAGCGGGGATGTTCGCGGTAAAGGACTGCGGCCACTCCATCCCAGTCGTCATTCCCGCGAAGGCGGGAATCCATTTGCCAGGACGTCAGGGATGGAGCCGCGCCACCTGCGCCAACGGATCCCCGCCTCCGCGGAGATGACGGTCAGGGCGGGCTATTCCGCCGCTTCTTCCAGCGCGGCCGGCATCAGATCGCCCAGATTGGCCTGAATCCACTCGACCAGATCCTCGACCTTTGCCGCCGCCTCGCGCCCGAGCGGGGTGAGGCTGTATTCGACATGCGGGGGCACCACCGGCAGGCTGTGGCGGGTAACCAACTGGTGAGCCTCCAGCTGCTGGAGCGTCTGGGCCAACATCCGCTCGCTCACCCCGTTCACCCGGCGGCGAAGCGCGCTGAATCGGCGGGTGCCGTCCTGCAGCGCGACCAGCACGAGCAGGCCCCAGCTGCTGGTGATCCGCTTGAGCACCGCACGCGAGGGGCAATCGGGCTCGAAGACGTCCCCGCGGTCCATCATCGCGGCGAGGGTGCGGGGGGCGGACATTTTTGATACTTACCTTTGTGTGCGTACTTACGATTCGTAAGTGGGTCGCTAGATCCTTGTCGTCAATCCACGAGCGAAAGGAATCAGACCATGTACGCCGTTACCGGAGCTTCGGGCCAGTTGGGCCGCCTCGTCCTCGAGTCGCTGCTGGGCAAGGTTGCGCCGAGCGAGATCGTCGCGCTGGCGCGCAACCCCGAGCGCGTCGCCGACCTCGCTGCCAAGGGCGTGGCGGTGCGGGCGTTCGACTATGACGCGCCGGAAACGCTGGCACCGGGGCTGGCGGGCGTGACCCGGCTGCTGCTGATCTCGGGCAACGCCATCGGCAGCCGCATCCCACAGCACCGCGCAGTGATCGACGCGGCCAAGGCGGCGGGCGTGCAGCTGATCGCCTATACCAGCCTGCTTCGCGCGCAGACCTCGCCCATGCAGATGGCGGTCGAGCACAAGGCGACCGAGAATCTGCTCGCGGCCAGCGGCATCCCCGCCGCGCTGCTCCGCAACGGCTGGTACACCGAAAATTACCTGATGAGCGCCGGCCCCGCAATCGAGCACGGCGTGCTGATCGGCAGCGCGGGCGAAGGCCTGGTCTCGGGTGCGGCGCGTGCGGACTATGCCGAGGCGGCGGCGGTGGTGCTGACCCGCGGCGAGGCGGGGACGTTCGAGCTGGCCGGCGATAGCGGCTTCACCCATGCCGAGCTGGCGGCGGCGCTGGCCGAGGCCTCGGGCAAGCCGGTGGCCTATCAGGACCTGCCGCAGGCCGAGTACGCCAAGGCGCTGGAAGGCGCGGGGCTGCCGGGCCCGTTCGCGGCGATCCTGGCGGACAGCGATGCGCGGGTGGCGGACGGAGCGCTGTTCGACGAGTCAAAGAGGCTGTCCGGGCTGATCGGCCGGCCGACCACGCCGTGGCGTGAGACGATCGCCGCGGGGCTGAAGGGCTGAGGGTCCAAATTCCTCCCCGGAACGGTGAGGGGGACCATTCGCGCTAGCGAATGGTGGAGGGGCCGCGCCGAATGGCGCGGAAACCTCAAAGCGGGGGATACCACCGCGTGCGCGGCGGCCCCTCCACCACCGCCTTCGGCGGCGGTCCCCCTCCCCGTGCCGGGGAGGAGCTTTTTACAGGATTTCCCGCACCTTTTCCGGCGGCCGGCCCAGCCGCACGCCGCGCTCGGTCACCACCAGCGGGCGTTCGATCAGGATCGGGTTGGCCGCCATCGCATCGAGGATCGTGTCGTCATCCGCGCCCTTGAGCGGCTTGGCGGCGTCCTCGGCGATGCGCAGGCCTTCGCGCGCGGTCATGCCGGCGCGCTTGTACAGCTCCGCCAGCGTTTCGCGACTGGGCGGAGTCTTCAGATATTCGATCACCTCAACCTCGGCGCCGGCGTCCGTGAGGATCGCCAGCGCCTCGCGCGACTTGGAACAGCGCGGGTTGTGGTAGATGGTGGCCTTCACGCCGCGGCGGCCTCGTCCTGCTTGGCGAGCCATTCCTCGAGCCACTTGATCGTATAGTCGCCCTTCAGGAACTCGGGATCGTCAAGCAGTGCCTGGTGGAGCGGGATCGTCGTCTTGATGCCGTCGACCACGAACTCTTCCAGAGCACGCTTGAGCCGCAGGATGCAGCCCTCGCGGGTGCGGCCATAGACGATCAGCTTGGCGATCATGGAATCGTAGTAAGGCGGGATCCGGTAGCCCGAATAGATGCCGCTATCGACGCGGACGTGCATGCCGCCCGGTGCGTGGAAGTGGGTGATCGTGCCCGGCGAGGGCGCGAAGGTCCGCGGATCCTCGGCGTTGATGCGGCATTCGATCGCGTGGCCGCGGAACTCGATGTCCTCCTGGCGCACCGACAGGCCATGGCCCTCGGCGACGCGGATCTGCTCGCGGACCAGGTCCATGCCGGTGATCATCTCGGTCACCGGATGCTCGACCTGGAGGCGGGTGTTCATCTCGATGAAGTAGAACTCGCCATTTTCCCACAGGAACTCGATCGTGCCGGCGCCGCGATAGCCCATGTCGGACATCGCCTTGGCGACGATGCCGCCCATGTGCGCACGCTCTTCCGGGGTAATCACCGGCGACAGCGCCTCTTCGAGCACCTTCTGGTGGCGACGCTGGAGCGAGCAGTCGCGCTCGCCGAGATGGATCGCGTTGCCGTTGCCGTCGCCGAACACCTGGAACTCGATGTGGCGCGGGTTGCCGAGATACTTTTCCAAGTACACGGTAGCGTCGCCGAACGCGGCCTTCGCCTCGCTACCGGCCTGCTGCATCAGCGTTTCGAGCTGGTCCTCGCTGGTGCACACCTTCATGCCGCGACCACCGCCGCCCGAGGCGGCCTTGATGATCACCGGATAGCCCGCCTTGGCGGCGATCGCCTTGGCTTCTTCCAGGTCGCTGATCGGGCCGTCCGAGCCCGGCACCAGCGGCAGGCCGAGCGCGCCGGCGGTGCGCTTCGCTTCGATCTTGTCGCCCATGGTGCGGATATGCTCGGGCTTGGGCCCGACGAAGATCAGCCCGTGCGCCTCGACGATCTCGGCGAACTGGGCGTTCTCCGAGAGGAAGCCATAGCCCGGGTGGATCGCATCCGCGCCCGAAATCTCGGCGGCCGAGATGATGTTCGGGATGTTGAGATAGCTCTCCGCCGCGGCCGGCGGGCCGATGCAGATCGCCTCGTCCGCCAGGCGCACATGCATCGCATCGGCATCGGCGGTGGAGTGCACCGCCACCGTCTTGATGCCCATTTCGTGACAGGCGCGGTGGATGCGCAGCGCGATCTCGCCGCGATTGGCGATCAGCAGCTTCTTGATCTCGGGCATGGCCGTTCCGTTACTCGACCACGACGAGCGGCTGGTCGAACTCGACCGGCTGGCCGTTCTCGACCAGGATCGCCTTGACAGTGCCGGCGCTGGGCGCGTGGATCGGGTTCATTACCTTCATCGCCTCGATGATCAGCAGCGTGTCGCCCGCGGCGACCTGCTGGCCGACCGTGACGAAGGTTTTCGCCTCGGGGTTCGGCTTGAGGTACGCAGTGCCGACCATCGGCGACTTGACCGCATTGGCAGCCGGCTGCGGTGCTGCGACGATCTCGGCCGGAGCCGCGGCAGCGGCCGGCGCGGCGAGCATCGGCGCCGCCGGGGCGGCGGCGTACTGCACCGCTGCCGGCGCTGCGGTCACCTTGCGGGCGACGCGGACGCGGCGTTCGCCGTCCTCGACTTCGATCTCGGTGAGCTGGGTGTCATCGAGCACGGCAGCGAGCTGGCGGACCAGCTCGATATCGACCATCATTGCACCCGACTTGGTTTCTTCGGCCATACGACCCTTCTTTGAAATTCTGTAAATGAAACGGCGCCCTCTGTCAGAGACGCGCGGCGGCTTCAAGCGCGAGCATATAGGAGGTTGCACCAAAGCCGGCCACTGTGCCTTTCGCAGCACGGGCGACCAGGCTCGTGTGCCGGAAGGATTCGCGGGCATGCGGATTGGAGAGATGCACTTCGATCACCGGCGTGCTGATGCTCTTGATCGCATCGTGCAGCGCCACCGAGGTATGGGTATAGCCACCCGGATTGAGCAGCACGGCGCGCGCGCCATCGGCCTGCGCCTCGTGCAGCCAGTCGATCAGATGCCCTTCATGGTTGGACTGGCGCACCTCGACCTCGAGGCCCAGCTCACGGGCGCGGTCCTCCAGCATGCCGGCAATGTCATCCAGCGTGTCCGACCCATAGATTTCCGGCTCGCGGAGCCCCAGCAGATTGAGGTTGGGCCCATTCAAGACGAAGATCGTATCGGCCAATGCAAAGCGCCTTTCGGTTGCGGGCAGGATGCGAGGCTCCTTATATGAGAGGGCGTCTCCGATCAAATCCAAGGCTTTTCATGCACAGCGACGGCACCGTCTCCATCCGCGTCAACGGCGAACACAAGCGCATCACCGCCGGGCTCACGCTCGCGCAGCTCGCGACCGAGCTGGGGCTGGTGCCCGAGAAGGTGGCGGTGGAACGCAACCTCGAGGTGGTGCCGCGCTCGACGCTCACGCAAGTCATCGTCGAGGATGGCGACGAGCTGGAGATCGTGCATTTCGTGGGTGGCGGCGATCATGCCGCACCGCTCGCCGAGGACAGCTGGACGGTGGCGGGCAAGACCTTCCGCTCGCGCCTGATCGTCGGCACCGGCAAGTACAAGGATTTCGAGCAGAATGCCGCGGCCGTGGCCGCGTCGGGCGCCGAGATCGTCACCGTCGCGGTGCGCCGGGTGAACGTCAGCGACCCCAAGGCGCCGATGCTCACCGACTATATCGACCCCAAGAAGATCACCTACCTGCCCAACACCGCGGGCTGCTTCGATGCCGATTCGGCGATCCGCACGCTGCGGCTGGCGCGCGAGGCGGGCGGCTGGGATCTGGTGAAGCTGGAAGTGCTGGGCGAGGCGCGCACGCTCTATCCGGACATGGTCGAGACGCTGCGCGCCACCGAGGTGCTGGCCAAGGAAGGCTTTCTGCCGATGGTCTATTGCGTCGACGATCCCATCGCCGCCAAGCGGCTGGAGGATGCCGGCGCGGTCGCGATCATGCCGCTGGGGGCGCCGATCGGCTCGGGGCTCGGAATCCAGAACCAGGTGACGATCCGACTGATCGTCGAGGGCGCCAAGGTGCCGGTGCTGGTCGATGCCGGCGTCGGCTCGGCATCGGACGCGGCGGTGGCGATGGAGCTGGGCTGCGACGGCGTGCTGATGAACACCGCGATCGCCGAGGCCAAGGACCCCATCCTGATGGCGGCCGCGATGAAGGCGGCGGTGGAGGCGGGACGGCTTTCCTACCGCGCCGGCCGCATGGCGAAGCGCCGCTATGCCGATCCGTCGAGCCCGCTGGCAGGGCTGATCTGATGCGGGCGGGCGGGCTGGCGGCGCTGGCGCTGCTCGCGGTGGCCGGGTGCCACCCGCGGCCGCAGACCGATCCGATGGAGAATCAGGGCCCGATCTCGGCTGAGCCCGTGACGCTCACCGCCGCCGACGGAGTGAAGATCGCCGGGGTCTACACTCGTGCGGCGAAACCCAAGGCATTGCTGCTGCTTTTCCACCAGGCGGAGTCGGGCAAGGACGAATATGCACTGCTCGCCCCCCAGCTGGCGCAGGCGGGCTATTCGTCGCTGCGGATCGACCAGCGCGCCGGCGGCACGCTGTTCGGGGTTAACGAGACGGTGAAGATGCTCGGCCATTCGGCAAGCTATGTCGAAGCGAAAAAGGACCTCGATGCGGCGTTCGCCTGGGGCCTCACGCAGAAGCTACCGATCATCCTGTGGGGCAGCAGCTACTCTGCCGCGCTGATCTTCCCGCTCGCGGCCGAGCATCCCGGGCAGGTGAAGGCGCTGCTCGCCTTCTCGCCGGGCGAATATCTCGACGACAAGGGCGCCGTCACGCGTGCGGCCAAGCAGGTGACGGCCCCGATTTTCGCCACGTCGGCGCAGGACGGGAAGGAAGAGGATGCCGCGCGGGCGATCCTCGCCGCCTCGCCCTCCACCCGGAAGACGCAGTTCGTTCCCAGGCTGGGCGGGGTGCATGGCAGCTCGACGCTGCTGCGGACCAAGAACCCCGACGGCGCGCTGGAAGCATGGCGCGCGACCAAAGCATTTTTGGGCGACGTCACCCGCGACTGATCGGGAACGGTCCGGCCAGATAGTCGTTATTTCAGGCAAGTCGCAGGTGTCGTGTTGTGTGACACCCGACCTTAGCCAGGAGTATCGAGCATGGGCGAGCTGACCGACAAGATCAAAGGCAATCTCAACGAGCTGGCCGGCAAGGTAAAGCAGCACAGCGACAACCCGGACACGCAGGCCGAAGGCGCGGCGCAGGAAGCCAAGGGCAAGGCGCAGCAGCTCGGCGGCAAGGTCAAGGGCGCGCTCGGCGACGACATCTGAGTCGCGGATCAGACCGGACAATTGGACGGGTCGTACCGAAAGGTGCGGCCCGTTCGCTATGTAAGCCCCTCCACTTCAGGGGAGGGGTCAAGAAGTGTATTCCTCAATCCGGGACGTAGAACGCCCACATCTCCGGCTCGACCTGCGCGGCGGCAAAGCGCACCGGGGCCGAGGGCGGTCCGACTTCGCACACCATGAACGAGAATAGGCGATCCGTATGCAGCGGGTGCGGCAGGCGGACGGTCGTCTTGTTGAGCCATCGCCATTCGCACTGCCAGATCTGTCGCCCGCCCAGACGCACGCGATCTCCCCGCTTGCCGAGATGCGCCGTCTTCCACCGCTCTTTCGTCTGCTGTCCCATGCGGACAATTCTAGGATAAGGCGGTTAACGGGTTCCTATCCCTTTCAGCGATTTCGCAGCTTGCTGATCGTCGTCGCGGGGCTGATCACTTCGACATCGGTCTTGCAATGCAACAGCTTGAGCCCCGGTTGTGCCAGCGCGAGCGCCAGTGCGGGGGCAAAGGCTTCCGTAGTTTCCACGGTGGTCGCCCAGCCGCCGAATGCGCGGGCGAGCGCGGCGAAATCGGGGTTGCGGAGCTGCGTGCCCGAGAGCCGCTCCGGAAACGCACGCTCCTGGTGCATGCGGATCGTGCCATAGGCACCGTTGTCGACGACGATCACCAGCAGATCGGCGTCGTGCTGGACGGCGGTGGCAAGCTCCTGTCCGTTCATCAGAAAGTCGCCGTCCCCCGCGACCGCGACGACTCGCCGATCGGGGAAGCGCAGCGCCGCCGCCACCGCCGCCGGCACGCCATATCCCATAGCACCCGCCGTGGGCGCGAGCTGGCTCGGCTGCGCGGTATAGGGCCAATAGCGGTGCCACCAGCCCGAGAAATTGCCCGCACCGTTGCAGATGATCGTGTCCGCCGGCAGCTGCTCGCGCATCGCGGCGACGCACGGGCCGAGATCGAGCGCCACACCCGTGCGCGGCTTGGGCGTCGACCATTCCAGCCATTCGGCATGCGCCGCAGCCCCGTCGAAGCGGGGGAGATTGGCGGCCTCCGCGGTGGCCGAGGCGGCGACCGCAAACTCGAACGGTCGCGCGCAGATCGGCAGGTCGACGCGATAGACGCGGTGGAACTCGCTCGGGTCGGGATGGACATGCACCAGCGTCTGCCCCGGATGCTCGGGGGTGATCAGGCTGTAGCCGTCGGTCGTCGCCTCGCCGAGCCGCGCGCCGACCACCAGCAGGAGGTCCGCCGCCTTGATCCGCGCAGCAAGCTTGGGATTGGGCCCATAGCCGAGATTGCCCGCCCAGACCGGCGAGCCATTGTCGATCGCATCCTGCCGCCGGAAGGCGCAGGCAACGGGCAGATCGATCGACTCGGCGAAGCGGGCGAAATCCTCCGCCGTGTCCGAATCCCAGCCACCCCCGCCGACGATCGCGATCGGGCGCTCGGCATCGCGGAGCAGATCGTAGAGCTGGTCGAGGTCGAAGGCGTCGGCGGCCTGTATGGGCTCGGCGTTGGCGGGGCGGTCGACCGCGTCGACCACATCGAGCAGCATGTCTTCGGGGAGCGCGATCACCACCGGGCCCGGCCGGCCCGAGGTCGCGACGTTCCACGCACGGGCGACATATTCGGGGATCCGGCGGGCATCCTCGATCCGCGTCGCCCATTTGGCGAGCGGTGCGAACATCGCGGGCAGGTCGACTTCCTGGAAACCTTCCCGATCCCGCATGCCGCGATCGACATCGCCGATGAACAGCAGCATCGGCTGCGAATCCTGCATCGCGACATGGACGCCGATGCTGGCATTGGTCGCGCCCGGGCCGCGGGTGACGAAGCACACGCCCGGCCGCCCGGTCATCGCGCCGTCGGCGCATGCCATGAACGCCGCGCCGCCTTCCTGACGGCAGGTGACGACATCGATGCTCGGCTCGTCATGCAGCGCGTCGAGCACGGCGAGGAAGCTCTCGCCCGGTACGTGAAAGATCCGGTCGCAGCCCTGCGCCACCAGATTGTCGACGAGGATCCTGCCCCCGGTACGTTTTGCGGTCATGCCGCATGCTAGGCGCGCCGGGGGCAGAAAGTCGAGCCGTCAGCTAGCCCATTCGGCGGCGAGCTGTTCGGCGGAACCGGCATAATGGTTCTGGTCGATATGACCGGCGCCGTCCCCCGGGATACCTGGGACGGTCGCGGCGCCGTCCGAATATTGCCACAGCCAATAGGTCTTCCAGCTGGGCTGCACCGAAGCCGTCGCCGTATATTGCGCCAGCCACAGCCGGTGCGCACCGAAGAAGGGATCGATCCGGGTGCCGAGCTGCTCCTTGATCAGGCTGCCCGAATACAGCACCGCACGCCGGCCCAGCCTTTCCTGGATGCGTTCGAGAAATTCCCGGGCGCCCTCCAGCGTCATCTGGTTGTTCGGGCTCGGTTCGTAATCGAGCGCGACCAGCGTCCGGTCGTCGGGCTTTGCCCAGCCGAGAAAGTTTTCGACCTGCTGGGCAGGTGGCAGCGCCGTGCCCCAATGATAGGCGCCCCACAACAGCCCGGCCTTCTGCGCGGCAATCCGGCGATCATCGTACAGTTCGTCACGGCCGCTCGTGCCGGTGGTCGCCTTGTGGATGATGCCGTGCACGCCGGCCGCCCTGGCACCGCCCAGATCGCGGACGATGCTGCGGTGATAGACATCGACGACCACCGGCACCTTGGGCCGCGCACCGCTGCCGGGGATGCCCGGCGCCGCGGTCTGCAGCGCGTCGCAGCCGCCGCTCCACAGGAAGTTCTGGTCCGCCGTACCGTACCACAGCGCATTGCCCTGCACCGCATCGCCCACCGCCACGCTGGTGACGGGAACGACCGTGTCGGCGGCGAGCTTGCCGACCACCGGGGCGCCGACTCGCGGCGCACCGTGGCGGAGGTTGACCAGCGTGGTGGTGCGCACCGTGCCGGTCACCGGGGTGCTCCCGGCGGCCATCAGCCCACCGCTCCGTCGGCGCTTGCAGCAAGCGCTGCGGCAGGGGCGGCGGCTGGCGTGGCGGCGGGGGCGGGCACGCTCGGCGTCATCCGCGTCATGAAGCCCTCGATGAAGTCCGCGCCCGCATAGCCTGCAGCGGAAAGCGTAAAGATCTGCTGCGACGAGATATGGGCAAGGTCGCTGATCAGCTGGCTGCTGGCGAGCGCCCCGGCGATGAAGCCGATCAACAGCGAAACGACGAGCTGCGTCGGCACGATCATCGCGGCCAGCGTGGTGTTGGCGTCGGAAGCCTGATCGCTGAGCTTCTTCATCCCGACGATCACGCGGATGGCCTGGCCCATGGCTCCCGCCAATCCGCCCAAGGTTAATAGTTGAAACCAGGCAACTGCATCGAATTGTGTCATGTTCGGCTCCCCCCAAGGCGTGAACAACATCGATATTAGCCGCAAGATACGCGACTCCTACGCGATGGCCGGAAGTATAGCTGTCACGGCAATTGTAGGAAACGGCAGTGGAGCATCGAAATTTGTCGTAGCTCGAGCGCATCGCGCGTACAAAAAACCCCGCGTCGTTCCCGACGCGGGGTCTCTGGAAATCGCGGCGCGGGGGGCGCCGCCGATCCGCGGCTTGCTCAGAAGCGGTAGCCGACGCCCGCCAGCACCTGGTGGCGGACCACGTCCTGCGATGCGTTGGTGTAGCGATACTCGACCTTGCCATAATAGTGGCCGAAGCTGCGCTCCACACCCGCGCCGAGGCGGATGCCGTCGAGGTTCTCGGCGTCGCGCAGGGTGCCCGAGCGGGCGATCACGCGGCTGTTGTCATAGCCGACCTTGCCGTAGACCAGGGTAGCGGGGGCAACGACATAGCCGATGCGGGCACCGGCGTAGAAGTCGCGGCCGCCCTTGATGGTGCCGAGGTCGAAGGTCTTCTTGGTGGTGGTCCCGGTGATCTCGCCGTCAACACCGACCACGAGATTGCCGCGCTGCAGGTCATAGCCGGCGGCCCCGCCATAGACGAAACCCGACGCGCTCACGCCATCCGACTTGATGTTGTCCCAGCCGCCGACCGCTTCGATGCGCGGCCCTTGGAACGTGGCGTCCTGCGCCAGGGCCGGGGTTGCGGAGGCCAGCAGGGCGAGCGCCGTCGCTGCGAAAATACGCATGATTCAGATACCTTTGGACTTGTTACTTGCTATCACCGGATGGCCATCCAGGTGGTTCAGATAGGCGGTCCGTTCGCAGGTGCAATATGACAATCCCATTACAATGGCTTGTGTGGCGCACATGCAACAGTCGGCCCTGACGTAGGGGAAGGGGGCGACAAGTTGAAAGCTGGTTCAGGTTCGCTTGACCCCGCTGCCCCGGGCGGATTATCGCCACGCCGAACATTCGGAGGAATCGTCGATGGACAAGCTCTACCCCAACGCAAACGCGGCGCTGGAAGGGCTGCTGTTCGACGGGATGATGATCTGCGCGGGCGGTTTCGGCCTGAGCGGCATCCCCGAGCGGCTGATCGACGCGATCCAGGCCGCGGGGGTCAAGGACCTCACCATCGCTTCGAACAACGCCGGCATTGATAACGAGGGCCTCGGCAAGCTGCTGCGCAGCCGCCAGGTCAAGAAGATGATTTCCTCCTATGTCGGCGAGAACAAGGAGTTCGAGCGGCAGTATCTCTCGGGCGAGCTCGAGGTGGAATTCTGTCCGCAGGGCACGCTGGCCGAGCGCTGCCGGGCGGGGGGCGCGGGCATCCCCGGCTTCTACACCAAGACCGGCGTCGGCACGAAGGTGGCCGAGGGCAAGGAAGTGAAGGTCTTCGACGGCGAGGAATATATCCTCGAGCGCGGCATCCGCGCCGACCTGTCGATCATCAAGGGCTGGAAGGCCGACGAGGCGGGCAACCTGATCTTCCGCAAGACCGCGCGCAACTTCAACCAGCCGATGGCCACCGCCAGCCATATGTGCGTGGCCGAGGTGGAAGAAGTGGTGCCGGTGGGCAGCCTCGATCCCGACCAGATCCATTTGCCGGGCATCTATGTGAAGCGGCTGATCGTCGGCGCGCCCTACGACAAGAAGATCGAATTCCGCACCGTCCGTCCGCGCGAGGCGGCGTGATCCGGGGCGGGCTGCTGCTCGCGGCCGGGCTGGCGCTGTCGGGCTGCGTGGTCGATGCGAGCGTGACGCAGGCGCCGCCCGCGCCGGTGCCTGCGGTACCGGCCGGCGGTTTCCCGGCGGGCATGCAGTATCTCTACGGCTCGGGCGAGGCGGCGGCGCTGAGCGTGCAGGCCTATACTGCGCTGGTCGACCAGGTCCGTGCGCGGATGGCGACCGACGCGCCGAAGAGCGCCCACCCGCGTACCTCGGTGGTGCTGACCCCCGACGCGACATTGGCCACCCCGCGCTTCCAGTCCTGCGGCGACAAGCCGCCGGCGGCGGTGTTCGACGTCGACGAGACGCTGCTGCTCAACCTCGGCTATGAGGGCGACGATGCGCAGCGTTCGGGCGGCTGGGATTCGGCGCGCTGGGATCGCTGGGAAAAGACCGGCGCGATGAAGGTCGCCGCCGTTCCCGGCGCGCTCGACGCGGTGCGCGCGCTGCGCGCGATGGGCGTCACGGTGATCTTCAACACCAACCGCGCCGCCGCCAATGCCGAGCAGACCGAAGCCGCGCTGAACTTCGCAGGCCTCGGCCCCGCCAAATATGGCGAGACGCTGTTCCTCAAGGGCGATGTCGACGGCAAGTCCGGCAAGGACGCCCGCCGCAACGTGATCGCGCAGCGCTGGTGCGTGGTGGCGATGGGCGGCGACCAGCTCGGCGACTTCACCGACCTGTTTGCCGGCCTGACCCCGCCCGAGCGGCGCGCGGCGGCGGCGAGCCCGGTGATCGCATCGATGTGGGGGCGCGGCTGGTTCGTGCTGCCCAACCCCGTCTACGGAACCGGGCTCGGTTCCACCTATGACCAAACCTTCCCGCCGGCGACGCGCTGGACGGATCCGCAGGAGAAGCACTGATGGCCTGGACCCGCGACGACATGGCGGCGCGCGCCGCGAAGGAGCTGCAGGACGGCTTCTACGTCAATCTGGGCATCGGCATCCCGACGCTGGTGGCGAACCACATTCCCGAAGGCGTGGAGGTAACGCTCCAGTCCGAGAACGGCATGCTCGGCATCGGCCCGTTCCCGCTGGAAGGCGACGAGGACCCGGACCTGATCAACGCCGGCAAGCAGACGATCAGCGAACTGCCCAGCTCGGTCTATTTCAGCTCGGCGGACAGCTTCGCGATGATCCGCGGCGGGCATATCGACCTGACCGTGCTCGGCGCGATGGAAGTGAGCCAGGGGGGCGACATCGCCAACTGGATGATCCCGGGCAAGATGATCAAGGGTATGGGCGGCGCGATGGACCTGGTCGCCGGCGTCAAGAAGATCATCGTGGTGATGGAGCATACCGCCAAGGACGGTAGCCCCAAGTTCATCCCCGACTGCACCCTGCCGCTGACGGGCAAGAATGTGGTGGACATGATCATCACCGATCTCGCGGTGTTCCAGCGCATGGACCATGCATCGCCGTTCCGGCTGATCGAGCTGGCACCCGGCGTGACCGCGGACGAGGTCGCGGCGAAGACCACGGCGCAGTACGAGGTCGCGCTGGCGACGGCGTGAGCCAGCGGCGTGCGGGCGGTTTCGGGCGGGATGGGATGGTCCGCCCGCAAATGGCGACCGTGCCAACAAGACAGGGCGATCGTGCGCTGCTAGGGAGGACCGGATGAGCATTGTCACGACCCTTCTCGTCCTGATGTCGGTCACCGTCGGCAACAATGCCGAACTGACGACCGCCATCGCCGCCGCAAAAGGGGGCGAACGGATCGTGTTGCGCCCCGGCAACTACGGCGCCGTGGCCGTGCGCAATCGAACCTGGGACAAGCCGGTGACGATCGAAAGCGCCGATCCGACGCAACCTGCGGTCATCAGCAAGTTCGTCGCCGCCAACACGACCGGCCTGACGCTGCGGAATATCGAATTCACGCGGGCGATGGGAAGCGAGCGGGTCTGGGCCAAGATCGCGGAGATCACGGGCGGCGCGAATATCCGGTTCGAGGGCGGCTCGATCCACGGTTCGCTCGACAAGGATCCCAGCAACGACATGCAGGGTCTGAGCGCGCGCGGAACCCGGAACCTCGTGGTTTCCGGGGTAAAGTTCCAAGATCTGAACGCCGGTCTGGTCTGCGAGGACTGCAGCGATTTCGAGGTGCGCAAGAGCGTGTTCAGCTTCATCGGCACCGACGGGATGGACATACCGGGGGCCCGCGGCGCGACCATCACGGACAATTTCTTCCACGACTTTCGCCCCGTGAAGGGCGCGCATCCGGACGGTATCCAGTGCTGGACGTTCCGCAAGACGTCCGGCTGCAAGGACGTCACGATCACCGGCAACACCTTCCGCGGCGATCCCGGGCATGAATTCCAGGGCGTGTTCTTCGGCGATGAGGCCAATGTCGGCGGCTATGATCGCATCAAGATCGCCCACAATAATTTCGTCTGCACGATGTGGCATGCGGTGAATATCGGTCTCGGCAGCGAGATCGAGATTTCAGACAATCAGGTGTCCGCGGGTCCGAACTACAAGCCCTGGTTCCAGACGCGCGGGCCGGCCAAGCTGATCGGCAACATCGCGCCGGCGTATCGCGTGGAGAACAAGCAGAACGTTCCCGCCGGCAATCGCATGGGCGGGGCCTTCAGACGATAGCAGCCTGCGTCTCGCGCCTGCCTGGGCCTCACCCCGCCGGTTTGCCGCGACTGTCCCCCACCTCCAGCCAATAGCCGTCGGGATCCTGCACATAGATCTGGCGCACGCCGTCGAAGCGCACCTGCATCGTGTGCGGGTCGCCGGCGAGGTTGGTCCACACCAGATGATGCGCGTCGAGCCATGCCGTCACCGTCGCGAGATCGTCGACGTGCAGCGCGAGATGCTCGTTGCGGTTCGACGGCTTGGGCGCCGTGCGGCCGTCGAGGATGTGCAGTGCCATCCCGTGGCCGAGGTCGAGCCAGCGGCGGTTGTCGAGCGGCGTCGGGATAAGCCGAAGCCCGAACGCATCGTGATAGAAGGCGGCGCTGCGATCGATGTCGGCGGCCTGGATCGCGACATGCTCGGCCTGGGCCGCGGCCGGCGCCGCCTGCTGGAGCGGCGCGGCGAGGATCAGCAGGATCGAATATGCGAGCATGGGCACCCCTCCAGACAAGGACCCACTCCTATCGTGTCCCGAAAATGGGGTCCAGCCATGGTCATCCCGCGCTTCTGGCGTCGCCCTGCCGCCAGACCGCGAAGATCGCATTGTCGGTAGATCCCATCGCCTTGGCCATTTCGGCGAAGTCGAAGCCGGGCAGCGCACATAGATGGTCGAGCACGGCCTTCTCGCCGCTGGCGCCCTGGGGATAGGCACAGGCCACGCGGTCGTCGGCGCCGAACAGCAGCCACCAGACATCCGTCCCCCAAGGTCCGGAATCATTGGTCTCGATCGCGACGCCGCGGAGGTCGACGCACGCGAGGTGCTTCGTGCCGCCGCTGTCATCGGTAACCGTGATGTCCTCCGCCTCGAGCGCAACGATCCAGCGTGCCTCGGGTTGGGGCTGCGCCGCCCGCTTTCTGAACCACCCGAACATGCGTGTTCCTTCCGGCCGAACGATCGGCGTTCCTTGGCTTTAGGACGCAACCCGGCGGCACCGCCAGCCGCCGCCGGATGATCCTTTCGCAACCCGATGCGTTTCGCACAGAGACTTTGCAACGAGAGGATCGCACATGAAGCCCCAGTTCCTCGCCGCACTTGCCGCGGCCTGCCTCGTTTCCAGCCCGTCCCTGGCCGGCGGCTGCGTCAAGGGCGCGGCGGTCGGCGGCGTCGCCGGCCATTTCGTGGGTAAGGGCCATGCGGTCGCGGGTGCCGCGGCCGGCTGCCTGGTCGGCCATCATCACGCCAAGGTTGCCAAGAAGCGCGCAGCGGCCCAGCACGGCTGAGCCGGGACACCGCACCGGGCGGCATGGTCGCCCGGTGCGGAACTCTTACCGCGCCGCCACCGCCGCGTCGCTGGCCAGCTTGTCGGCGCGCTCGTTGTCCGGGTGGCCGGCATGGCCCTTCACCCATTTCCACTCGACCCGGTGCGGTTTGGCCGCAGCAAGCAGTTCCTGCCAGAGATCGGCATTCTTGACCGGCTTCTTGTCCGCGGTCTTCCAGCCGTTCTTCATCCAGCCATGGATCCACTTGGTCAGGCCGTCCATGACATAGCGGCTGTCGGTGGAAAGCGTCACCCGGCACGGGCGCTTGAGCGCTTGCAGCCCCTGGATTGCCGCCATCAGCTCCATGCGGTTGTTGGTGGTGTGCGCCTCACCGCCGGACAGTTCCTTCTCGACATCGCCCATGCGCAGCAGCGCGCCCCAGCCCCCCGGACCGGGATTGCCCTTGCAAGCGCCGTCGGTGGCGATCTCGACATGCTGGAGTTCGGCGGTCATGCGCGCGCCGCCAGGGCGGAGGCATATGCGTGTGAGCGCCGCCAGAAGGCCAGCGGGTCCTTGCGCGTCACCAGCGCGTCGGCGGGCGTGTTGAGCCAGTCCCAGGCGCGCGACAGAGTGAAGCGGATGCACGCGCCGGTCGCCAGCAGCGGTAGGATCGCGCGCTCGGCTTCGGTGAGTTTGTAGCTCGTCTCATAGCCCTGGAGCAGCGCTTCGGAGACATAGGGATCGAACCGCTCGCCGGTGGCATCGAAGGCCCAGGCGGTGTGCATCACCGCTAGATCATAGAGCCGCAGGTCGGTGCAGGCGAAGTAGAAGTCGATCAGGCCCGTCACCCGGTTGCCGAGCATCAGGACATTGTCGGGAAACAGATCGGCATGGATCGCGCACGTATCGAAGCCCGCACGCGGCCACGCCTTGGACACGCGGTCGAGCGCCTGGCCGAGTTGGTCGTACAAGCCGGGCGCGATCTGGTTGAGGCTCGTGCCGCAACGCTCGAACAGCGGCTGCCAGGTGTCCACGCCCATCGAATTGGGCCGGTTCTGCGGGAAGTCGGCAACCGCCTTGTGCATCCGGCCCAATGCTTCGGCCGCCGCACGCGCTTGCGCCGGGGTGGGGTGGGAAACGGAGACGCCCGACAGGAACTGGATCAGGCAGGCCGGGCGCCCCTCCAGTTCATGGATGAGCGTGCCGTCGCGATCGGGCACCGCCGGCGGTACCGGCAGCCCGCGATCGGCGCAGTGATCGAGCAGCGCCATGAAATAGGGCAGGTCGCCCTGGTCGACGCGCTTCTCGTACAGGGTCAAGATGAAGCGGCTCTTGGTGGTGTCGACGAGATAGTTGCTGTTCTCCACCCCCTCGGCGATGCCCTTGGCCGAGACGAGGTCACCGACGTCGAAGCGCTCGAGAAACGCGGACAGCGCCTCGGCAGAAACCTGCGTGTAGACGGCCATTACGCAGCCTCTAATCCGCGCGGCAGCTTGAACACGACGCTCTCTTCCACCGTCTCGACTTCGCGTTCGGTGATCGCGAAGCGGGTGCCGAGCTGGTCGACCACTTCGCGGACCAGCACTTCCGGGGCCGAGGCGCCGGCACTGATGCCGACATGGGTTACGCCGTCGAACCAGGCGAAGTCGATCTCGGCGGCGCGCTGGATCAGCACCGCGCGGGCGCCGCCGCGCTTGGCGACTTCGACCAGCCGCAGCGAGTTGGACGAATTGGGCGCGCCGATCACCAGCACCAGCTCGGCCTGTTCGGCGATCGCCTTGACCGCGCTCTGGCGGTTCGAGGTCGCGTAGCAGATGTCGTCCGCGCCCGGCGCCACCATCGTCGGGAAGCGGCGCTTGAGAATGCCGAGCACCGCTGCGGTATCGTCCACCGACAGCGTGGTCTGGGTGAGGAAGGCGAGGTTCTTGGGATCGGGCACCACGACCGATTCGGCATCGGCTTCGGTTTCGACCAGCGTCATCGCGCCTTCGGGCACCTGGCCGAAGGTGCCGATCACCTCGGGGTGGCCGTGATGGCCGACGAACAGGATGTGTCGCCCGGCCGCGACGTGCCGCTCGGCCTGGCGATGGACCTTGGAGACCAGCGGGCAGGTGGCGTCGAGGTACGAGAGCCCGCGCTGCTCGGCCTTGTGCGGCACCGCCTTGGGCACGCCGTGGGCGGAGAAGACCACCGGCACGCCGTCCGGCACATGGTCCAGCGTCTCGACGAACACGGCGCCCTTGGCGCGGAGATTCTCGACGACGAACTTGTTGTGGACGATCTCGTGCCGGACATAGACCGGCGCGCCGTATTTCTCGATCGCGAGTTCGACGATGCGGATCGCGCGGTCGACGCCGGCGCAGAAGCCGCGGGGCGCTGCGATCAGCAGCTCCAGGGGACGCTTTTCGGTGTTTGCCATCGGGTGGAGCCTCTACGCGATTGCTTGCGCGGGCGGAAGGCGGTTCCTATGGTGCGCGCCGTTCCGGCCCCGGTCCGTGTGAGATGGGGGGCGGCTGTTCGGTTCGAAAGGTTGCCTTCCTTGTCTGTCGCCAAGTTCACCGTTCCCGCCCTGATCCTGCTCGCCGCCGGCGGATGCAGTCGTACCGGCGAAATCACCGAAGGCGGCATCAGCGCGGTGCGCACCGCCTGCCCGACGGTGGCCATTCCGGCCGGCACCGGCGACGTGACGCTGTTCGATCCGGCGACCAGCCGCGAGGCGAGCGCGATCGACGTGGTGGCGACGATCACCAACCTGCAGTCGAGCTGCAACGACGCCGGCGCGCAGGTGGTGACCGACGTCAAGTTCGACGTGCTGGCCCGCCGCCGCGATGCCGGCCCGGCGCGCGACGTGGTGCTGCCCTATTTCCTCACCGTGGTGCGCGGGGGCACGCAGGTCGAGGCCAAGCGCGTCTCCAACATCACGCTGCACTTCGAGGCGGGCCAGCTCCGTGCCAGCGCGGTGGGCCAGGCGACGAGCAGCGTCTCGCACGCCGCCGCGACGCTGCCCGACGATGTCCGCCGCCGCCTGACCGAGAAGCGCAAGGCGGGCGCGGAATCGGCGGCGACCGATCCGCTGTCTGATCCGGCGATCCGCCGCTCGGTGCTGTCGGCGACGTTCGAGGCGCTGGTCGGCTTCCAGCTGACCGACGACCAGCTCAAGTACAACGCGACGCGGTGATCTGACCTTAAGATCCTCCCCGGAACGGGGAGGATCTAATTTCCCCTCAATCCCGATTGACTCGGACAAGCCCTGTCGCCAAGGCTCGCCGATGTCGATGCCGGGCAACCGGCATGGGCATGCGCGGGAGAGAATCCGGTTCGCCGGATCGCCGAAGGAGCAACCGCCCCGGAATCTCTCAGGCACCGAGGACCGCGCAGGCCACGACACTCTGGAAAGCGAGCCGGCTTGCAGCCGGGCTCCACCGAAGGGGTAAGCCGGGCACAGGCCCGCGCGAAAGCTCTCAGGTTCCGTGACAGAGGGGGCGATGGTGTCGCGGGGCCTTGGGCCAACGCGCGCCGTTGAAACCCTGATGCCCGGAGTGCCCCGATGAGCGAAGCCGCCGAAGATACCGCCACCGATCTGCCGATCGAGACTCTGCCGCTCGACGCCTGGCACCGCGCGCGCGGTGGCCGGATGGTGCCGTTCGCGGGCTATGCAATGCCGGTTCAGTATGAAGGCATCATGGCCGAGCATCTCTGGACGCGCGAGCATGCCGGGCTTTTCGACGTCAGCCATATGGGCCAGCTGCTCTTCTCGGGCGTCGACTTCGACGCCGGTCTCGAGAAGCTGCTGCCGGGCGACGTGAAGGGCCTCGCCGAGGGCCGGATGCGCTATTCGCTGCTGCTCAGCGAAGAGGGCGGCATCCATGACGACCTGATGATGACCCGCCTGCCCGCCGACAACGCCTTCGAGATCGACGGCGGCACGATCTACATGGTCGTCAATGGCGCGACCAAGTGGGACGATCTCGGCGTGTTCCGCGAGTTCCTGCCCGACGAAGTGACGATCAACCACCTCGAAGACCAGGCGCTGCTGGCGCTGCAGGGACCGGAGGCGGTCACCGCACTCGCCCGCGTGCTGCCGGGTGTCGAGACGCTGGTGTTCATGACCGCGGCGGCGTTCGAGTGGAACGGCAACCCGCTCTGGGTGAGCCGCTCGGGCTATACCGGCGAGGACGGCTACGAGATTTCGCTGCCGGGCGAGGCGGCCGAGGCGTTCGCCGAGGCGCTGACCGCGCAGCCCGAAGTCAAGCCGATCGGCCTGGGTGCGCGCGACTCGCTGCGCCTCGAGGCCGGCCTGCCGCTCTACGGCCATGATCTCGACCTGGAGACCACGCCGGTCGCCGCCGATCTCGGCTTCGCGCTGTCCAAGCGCCGCCGCGAAGAGGGTGGTTTCGCCGGTGCCGAGCGCATCCTCGCCGAGCGCGAGCAGGGCAGCGCTTTGAAGCGCGTCGGCCTGATCGTCGAGGGCCGCCAGCCGGTGCGCGAGGGCGCGGCGGTGGTCGATGCTTCCGGCCAGGAAGTCGGCAAGGTCACCTCGGGCGGGTTCGCGCCGAGCGTGCAGAAGCCGATCGCGATGGCCTATGTGCCGTCGGCGCTTGCAGCGGCCGGCACCAAGATTACGCTTGTCCAGCGGGGCAAGCAGCATTCCGCGGAGGTCGTTGCAATGCCCTTCGTACCCCACCGCTATGTCCGAAAGGGAGCGTGACATGAGCCGTTATTTTACCGAAGACCATGAGTGGATCGAAGTCGACGGCGACGTCGCGACGGTCGGCATCACCGACTATGCCCAGAGCCAGCTCGGCGACATCGTGTTCGTCGAAGTGCCCGACGAGGGCAAGGAACTGAGCAAGGGCGACGATGCCGCCGTTGTCGAGAGCGTGAAGGCGGCGTCGGACGTGTACGCGCCGGTGTCGGGCACCGTCGTCGAGGGCAATGCCGCGCTCGGCGACAGCCCCGCGCTGGTGAACGAGGATCCGGAAGGCGAAGGCTGGTTCTTCAAGATGACGCTCAGCGACGAGAGCGAGCTGGAAGGCCTGATGGACGAAACCAAGTACCAGGCGTTCGTCAGCAAGCTGTGATTTCTGCCTAGCCCCTCCCCTTCAGGGGAGGGCTTGGGGTGGGGACCTCTCTACGAGCGATCCGCCCCGCTGACCTGACTGCCCCACCCCCAACCCCTCCCCTGAAGGGGGGGGCTTAAGAAGGGCAAGGGGCCACTAAATCTCTCCCCCTCCCCCCTTGCGGGGGAGGGAGGGGCCCGCTGCCGCAGGCAGTGGGAGGGAGAGGGGGCGATTTGCACGGCAAATCGCGCGGTTGCTGTGCAACCGCTCACCCTCTCCAAGCTACGCTATCCTCCCCCGTCAAGGGGGAGGAAGAAAAGCAAAGTGGGATCGCCTCGATCCCAACCCATCATCCCTCCCTTTGCGGGAGGTAGAGTAGGACAGTCGATGCGCTACCTGCCCCTTACCCCGGCCGACCGTCAGGCGATGCTTGGCACGATCGGCGCCCAGTCGATCGACGATCTGTTCGTCGACGTGCCCGAAAGCGCCCGCCTCAGCGGGCCGATCGCCGGCCTGCCGATGCACGCGTCGGAACTCGCGGTCGAACGCCACATGACCGCGCTCGCCCGCAAGAACCTGGCAGCCGGCGAAGCGCCGTTCTTCCTGGGGGCAGGGGCCTATCGCCACCATGTGCCGGCCTCGGTCGATCACCTCATCCAGCGCGGCGAGTTCCTCACCGCCTACACGCCCTACCAGCCGGAAATCGCGCAGGGCACGCTGCAGATGATGTTCGAGTTCCAGAGCCAGATTGCTCGGCTGCTCGGCTGCGACGTCGCCAACGCCTCGATGTACGACGGCTCGACCGCGTGCTGGGAAGCGATCTCGATGGCGCGCCGCGTCACCAAGCGCGGCAAGGCGATCCTCTCGGGCGGCCTGCACCCGCATTACGTTTCGGTCGCCAAGACGATGGCGCGCTTCACTGGCGACCAGCTGGTGACCAGCCTGCCTACGTTCAGCCCCGAGCCCGATACGCTCGACCTGATCAACGCGATCGACGCCGACACCTCGTGCGTCGTCGTCCAGTATCCCGACATTCTCGGCCGCATCGAGGACATGTCGGCGCTGGCCGAGGCGTGCCACGCCAAGAAGGCGTTGCTGATCGCCGTCGTCACCGAGCCGGTGGCGCTGGGTGCGATCAAGGCGCCGGGCGAGATGGGCGCGGACATCGTCGTCGGCGAGGGCCAGTCGCTCGGCGTCGGCCTGCAGTTCGGCGGTCCCTATGTCGGCCTGTTCGCTTGCTCGGAGAAGCTGGTGCGCCAGATGCCGGGCCGCCTCTGTGGCGAGACCGTCGACGCCAGCGGCAAGCGGGGCTTCGTGCTGACGCTCTCCACCCGCGAGCAGCATATCCGCCGCGAAAAGGCGACGTCGAACATCTGCACCAGCTCGGTGCTGTGCGCGCTCGCCATGTCGGTGCACATGACGCTGCTGGGCGAGAAGGGCCTGCGTCAGCTCGCCGAGCTCAACCATGTCGGCGCCAGCGCCGCCGCCGATCGCCTGGCCGAAGTGGACGGGGTGGAGCTGGTCACCGACCGGTTCTTCAACGAATTCACCCTGAAGCTTTCCAAGGAAGCGCGCCCGGTCGTCCGCCAGCTGGCCGACAAGGGCATCCTGGCCGGCGTGTCGCTCGGCCGCCTCTATCCGGGCGTCGAGGAGCTCCAGAACGGCCTCGTCGTCGCGGTCACCGAAACCACCACGGAGGAGGACGTCGAGACGCTTGCCTCCGCACTCGAGGAGGTGCTGGCATGAGCACGATCAACCAGTCGGGCTGGCGCCCCACCACGCCGCAGGCCGGCGAAAGCGACGCCGCCACCTTCACCGGCAACCGCGCGCTGATGCTGGAAGAGGCGCTGATCTTCGAGATTGGCTCGACCGACACCACCGGCGTCGACTTCGGTGAGGCCCCCGCGGGCAAGTCGCGCCTCGCCGGCATGGAGCGCTCGAAGGCGATCGGCCTGCCGGGGCTGTCCGAGCCGGAGACGGTGCGCCACTATACCCGCCTCAGCCGCCAGAACTATGCCATCGACCTCGGCCTGTTCCCGCTGGGCAGCTGCACGATGAAGCACAATCCGCGCCTCAACGAGCGGATGGCGCGCCTGCCGGGCTTCGCCGACATCCACCCGCTCCAGCCGGTTGATACCGTGCAGGGCGCGCTGGAGGCGATCGACCAGCTCGCGCACTGGCTGATCACGCTCACCGGCATGCAGGCAGTGGCGATGAGCCCCAAGGCCGGCGCGCATGGCGAACTCTGCGGCGTACTGGCGATCCGCGCCGCGCTCGACGCCAAGGGCGAGACCGCGCGCCGCATCATGCTGGTGCCCGAGTCCGCGCACGGCACCAACCCGGCGACGGCGGCGTTCGCCGGTTTCGCGGTGGAGGACATCCCCGCGACGCCGGAAGGCCGGGTCGACGTGGCGGCGCTCAAGGCGCGGCTGGGTCCGGACATCGCTGGCGTGATGATCACCAACCCGAACACCTGCGGGCTGTTCGAGCCGGACCTCAAGGACATTTCCGACGCGGTCCATGCCGCGGGCGGCTATGTCTATTGCGACGGCGCCAACTTCAACGCGATCGTCGGCCGGGTGCGCCCGGGCGACCTCGGCGTCGATGCGATGCACATCAACCTGCACAAGACCTTCTCCACCCCGCATGGCGGCGGCGGCCCGGGTTCGGGTCCGGTGGTGCTGTCGGCGGCGCTGGCGCCCTATGCGCCGCTGCCCTTCGTCGAGAAGACCGCGGACGGCTATCGCATCGTCGAGGAAGAGAATGCCGAGGAGCATCATGCCGGTACCTTCGGCCGCATGACCGCCTTCCACGGCCAGATGGGCATGTTCACCCGCGCGCTGACCTATATCCTTAGCCACGGTGCCGACGGCTTGCGCCAGGTCGCCGAGGATTCGGTGCTCAATGCCAACTATGTGCTGCGCTCGATGGAGGATGTGCTCGACGCACCCTTCGCCAAGACCGGCCCGTGCATGCATGAGGCGATCTTCAGCGACAAGGGCCTGCCCGAGGGCTTCTCGACCATCGACATCGCCAAGGGGCTGATCGACGAGGGCTATCACCCGATGACGGTGTATTTCCCGCTGGTCGTCCACGGCGCGATGCTGGTCGAGCCGACCGAGACCGAGAGCAAGGCTGCACTCGACCAGTTCATCGGCGCGTTCCGCAATGTCGCGACCAAGGCCAAGCAGGGCGAGGCGGCGCTCAAGAGCGCACCGCACTTCGCGCCCCGCCGCCGCCTCGACGAGACGCTCGCCGCGCGCAAGCCGGTGCTGGCGTACAAGGACGCAGCGCCGGCCGAAGCGGCCGAGTAAGCCATCGACCTGATACCCCCCCGAGAGGGTCGCACACGCCGGCTGGAAGCCCCCGCTTCCGGCCGGCGTTTTGCATGGATGCAAGGTGCCGGCGCTATTGCGATCGCTGCCCCCGCTCTGCATACCGGTCCTGCCCGTCCGCACTGCGCCGGGTCCGCATGGGGGGAGGCGGCAGGTCACGCGCCTTGGGCCTCCTTTCTGCGGCTGGCCGAATTCCCTCCTTCGGAAAGTTGCTTGATGCGCCTGCTCGCCTGCTGTCTCCTGGCTTCCCTGACCGCCGGCACGGCGACCGCGCAACAGCGGCCGGTGCTGACCGACGCCGACTATAGCCGCGCCGCACACCAGCTGGCGCCCTGGACCGCGCCGCTGGTCGATCACGCGGTGCGCTCGGCGCATTGGATCGATGCCCGCCGCTTCTGGTATGTCGACACGGATCACGGCGTGCCGACGATCCTGCTGGTCGACGCCGCCAAGCGCACCAAGAAGGCCGCCTTCGAGACCAGGGCGCTGCTGACCGCGCTCAACGCGGCGGGGCTGCAGGAGCAGGACGCAGCGAAGCTGACCATCGGCGATTTCGCGCCGGACCTCGCAAAGAACCACGCAATCCTCACCGTCGGCGGCAAGCGCTATGACTGCGCGATGGCGCAGCCCTACGCTTGCAAGGAATCGGCAGCGCCAAGCGCCGGGCAGATCGCCGGCTATCTAGCGCAGCAGGGCCCGGCCGACGCGGTGCTGTCGCCGGACGGCAAGCGCGCGGCCTTTGTGCGCGACTGGAACCTGTGGGTCCGCGACATGGCGACGGGCGCCGAGCGGCAGCTGACCACCGACGGTGTCCAGGATTTCGGCTACGCGACGGACAATGCCGGCTGGAAGCATTCGGACCAGGCGATCGTGATCTGGTCGCCGGACTCCAGGAAGCTCGCGACCTTCCAGCAGGACCAGCGCAAGGTGGCGGACTTCTCGACCACCACGACGCAGGTCGGTCATTCACAGGTCGATACCTGGAAATACCCGTTCGTCGGCGACAAGGAGATCCTCCAGATCCAGCGCGTCATCGTCGATGTCGACGCGGCGAAGGTCATCCGCCTCAAGATGCCGGCGGAACCGCATCGCTCCTCGCTGTGCGACGACGTGGTCTGCGGCGAGGGTCCGCAGGACATGCAATGGGCCAAGGACGCGAAGACGCTCGCCTTCGCCTCGACCTCGCGCGACCACAAGGTGGAGACCGTGCGCATCGCCGATGCGGCGAGCGGCGCGGTGCGCGACGTGTTCACCGAGACCGTGCCGACCTGGTTCGACAGCGGCTACAATGACGAGGGGATCAACTGGCGCTACCTGTCCGAGCGCGGCGAGATCCTGTGGTGGTCGCAGCGCGACGACTGGGGCCATTATTATCTGTACAATGCGGCTACCGGCAAGCTGATCCGCCAGGTGACCCAAGGCCAGTGGAATGTCGATCACCCGGTCTATATCGACGAGCGCAGCGGCAAGATGCTGGTGGCGGGCGTCGGCCGCGAGCCCGGCACCGATCCCTATTACCGCAGCATCTATGCCATCGACCTGAAGGGCGGAAAGCCCAAGCTGCTGACGCCGGAGAAGCAGGATCACATCGCGTTCCCGTCGAGCGACGGGCGCTATTTCGTCGACATCTACTCGACCCCGCAGCAGCCGCAGACCGCGGTGCTGCGCCGCGCCGACGGGTCGGTCGTCCAGCAGCTGGCGAAGGGTGACGTGACGCGGCTGCAGGCGGCGGGCTGGCAGGCGCCGGAGAGCATCGCCGTCCAATGCAGCGACGGCAAGACGCTGTGCCACGGACTGCTGTTCAAGCCGGCCGGGCTCGATCCGCAGCGCAAATATCCGGTGATCGACTATGTCTATCCGGGTCCGTTCATGGGCACGATCCCCTCGCGGCAGTTCGCCGCGGCGCAAGGGGATGCAGGCGCGCTGGCGCAGCTCGGCTTTGCCGTTGTCGAGATCGACGCGCTGGGCACCCCGCGCCGCTCCAAGGCCTTTCAAGACTATTATTATCGCGACATGGGCAAGCAGGCGGTGCCCGACCAGAAGAGCGGTATCCAGGATCTGGGCAAGCGCTACGCCTGGCTCGACCTCGACCGCGTCGCCATCTGGGGCCATTCGGGCGGCGGCAATGCGACGGCGACCGCGATGTTCCTCTATCCCGACTTCTTCAAGGTCGGCATCGCCGAGAGCGGCAACCATGACAACCGCAACTATGAGGACGATTTCTACGAGAAGTATCTCGGTCTGCTGACCACCGACGGCAAGACCTCGAACTACGACATTCAGGCCAACCAGGACATGGCCAAGAACCTGAAGGGCAAGCTGCTGCTGGCGCACGGCATGCTCGACGACAATGTGCCGGTATCGTCGACGCTGCTGGTGGTCGATGCGCTGGAAAAGGCCAACAAGGATTTCGATCTCGTCCTGTTTCCCCGCGCGCACCATGGCTATGGCGATCAATCCTATTACATGATGCGTCGCCGCTGGGACTATTTCGTCGCGAACCTGATGGGCGCAACGCCGCCGAAGGAATACCGGATCGAGCGCCCGGGCAACTGAAGTCCTGTGCCCGGATCGCGACTGGCGTCGCGGTCCGGGACAGCCTGCAAACCGTGTTTTGACGCGGCTGCGCTTCCGCCTATGCTGCACCGCATCGATTCCGGGGGGACTCCGCCATGCAGCTCGATACACCGCATCTCATCCAATATGGCATTACCGCGCTGGTCGTGGGGCTGATCCTCGCGCTGCGCATTCGCCGCATGTCCAAGGCGCGGCCGCTGACCCTCGAGCGATTGTGGATCGTGCCTACACTCTATGCGGTGCTGGCGGCGGCGTTGCTCCTGCAGGCGGTGCCAAGCCCTGGCGGCTGGGCCTTGTGTGCCGCCGCGCTGGCGATCGGGGCGGGGCTGGGGTGGCAGCGGGGGAAGCTGATGCACCTGTCGGTTGATCCCGCGACGCACCAGTTGAACCAGAAGGCGTCGCTGGGCGGGCTGCTGTTCATCGTCGTGCTGGTCGCAGCCCGCATGGTCGGCAAGGCCGAGGGCTCGGCGCTGCACCTCGACGTGATGCTGCTCACCCAGGCGTTCGGCATGATGGCGCTGGGACTGTTCAGCGCGATGCGGGTGGAGATGTACCTGCGGGGCAAGCGCCTCCTCCAACAGGCACGCGCCGTCGCATGAGCGATCGCGACCGCAGCTGGCTCGCCCCGCCCGAAGGCGTACGCCGCCATGCCCCCGCAACGCTGCGCAACCGCGCGGCGATCGCGACGATGCTGGGAGAGCTGCTCCCCGCCGCCGGCGCGGTGCTCGAAGTGGCGAGCGGCAGCGGCGAGCATTGCGCCTATTTCGCCGAGCATTTCCCCAAGCTGGAATGGCATCCGAGCGATCCGGACCCGGACGCGCTCGCCTCAATCGCGTCGTGGTGCGCGGGGCTGGCCAATGTCCGCCCGCCGGTCGCGCTCGATGCGGCGGCGACGTGGCCGGTCGGCCATGCCGATGCGGTCCTGTGCATCAACATGGTCCATATCAGCCCCTGGGCGGCGACGCTGGGGCTGATGGCGGGGGCAGGGCGGCTGCTGCCGCCGGGCGCACCGCTGATCCTCTACGGCCCCTATCGCGAGGCGGGCGTGCCTACCGCGCCGTCGAACGAGGAGTTCGACGAATCGCTGCGCGCACGCAATGCCGATTGGGGGCTGCGGCTGCTGGACGACGTGGTGGAAGCGGCAGAGGCGGAAGGCCTGGTGTTCGAGCGGCGGGTGGCGATGCCCGCCAACAACCTCATAGTGGCGTTTCGGCGTAGCTAGCGCGCCCACGCGCCAGCTTCTGCTCCCGATAGACGATGTAGAGGCCGCTGGCGATGATCACCGGCGCGCCGAGCCAGGTCGAGAAGGTCGGGAACACGTCGAACAGCAGCCAGCCATAGAGCGTTGCCCAGATCAGCCCCGAATAGTCCATCGGCACCACCGCCGAGACGGGGGCGAAGCGCATCGCGCCGGTCAGCGCCAGCTGGCCGACCCCGCCGACCAGCCCGGTGGCGATCAGGATCGCCCAGGTCTCGGCATCGTGCGGCTTGTAGTGAAAGGCGTAGATAGCGCCCAGCACCGGCACTGAGAGCGCCGAGAACCAGAAGACGGTGGTGCCCGCACTCTCGGTCTTGCCGATCTGGCGCAGCGTGATCGCGACGATCGCGACGAACAGCGCCGCCATCAGCCCGACAAAGGCGCCGAAGATCGGGATCGCCTCGCGCCCCGGCTGCACGACGATCAGCACGCCGACAAAACCCAAGATGACGGCACCCCACCGGTGCCAGCCGGTCGGCTCGCCCAGGATCAGCGCGCCGAGCAGGGTGGCGAAGATCGGCACGGTGAACTGGAAGGTCTGCGCCTCGGCCAGCGGCAGCAGGATCACCGCACCGAAGGTGAAGATCATGCCGGTCAGGCCCACCGCGGTGCGCCAGGCATGCGCGCCGAACCGCTGTGTCTTGAGCGACTTCAGGCCGGGACCCACCGCCACCCACAGCGTCACCAGCGGCACCGCCCAGAGCTGGCGGTGGAACATCGTCTCGATCAGCGACGCGCCACGCAGCTCCGACATCTTGATGAGCGCCGACATGGTCGACATGCAGAAGATGGCGAAGAGGCGGAGCGCCAGGCCGGTGGCGATGCGATCGGGTCGGGCTTCTGACACGCCGGGAGGGTTAGGGGCGGGGGGCATGGGCGGCAACCCTAATTGCGAAATTCCGCCCTCAATCCCGACGCTTCCCGAAGTCGATGGGCTCCGCGCCGACCATGGCCAGTACGTTGTTTGCCGACTTTCGCCACGGCTCCATACGGCGCCCGTTCGCATCCCGCCCTTCCTCGGTGCCGCTATGGGCAACGATATCCCAGGAGAAGTGGAGGAACTTGCGGATGGCGGTTGAGACGTCCTGACCCATGCCGGTCTTGAGCTGGAACAGGTGGTCGCTCATCTTGTCGTAGCATTCCTCGCGCTGCCCGACTTCCCAGCTGCGATAGAACCAGAGGATTTCCTCACGCACCCCGTCCAGCATCGCCTGCCGAGCGAGACGCTGCCTTTCCGCCACCTGCCGCACCTGTTCTTCCGCAAGATGCTCCTGCAGCTTCCATTGCGCGCGCGTCACGAAGTATAGCGCCAGCGCGATGCCGACTTGGCCGATCGCGCCTATTGCGGCGATGAAGGTGGGGATCGGATCGGCCGACATGACCGTCAACATCAGGGTGAGCAGCGCGCTGGCGATCGCGCCGCCGAACAGCCAGCGGCGTTCCCGTTCCGATAGCGTGTGAATCTGATGCATCTGCTTCCCCAGTATCTTGGAAGGGTTTCCTGATACTGGAGACGCTAGCCGCCGCAATTGTCGAAAGGGTTAAGCCGGGCGTCCTGTAGCGAAAAGCCGGTTCACCACCACCGCAAGCGATTCTTCCCATGCCGGTGCGCGGTAGCCGAAGGTGTCGGCGAAGCGGGTGCAGTCGAGGCGGGAATTGGCGGGACGCTGGGCAGGCGTCGGATAGCCCGACGTCGGGATGCCGGTCACCTCGGCAGTCGGGCCGCCATGCTTGGCGCTTTCGGCGAAGATCGCGCGGGCGAAGTCTGCCCAGTTGGTCTCGCCCGAGCCGGTGAAATGGTAGAGCCCGCTGGCGGCGCCTTCGCGCTGCCAGTGATTCACCACGGTGAGGATCGCGGTGGCAATGTCGAGCGCCGAGCTCGGGCAGCCGCGCTGGTCTTCCACCACGTTCAGCGCGTCGCGCGTCTCGGCAAGACGCAGCATCGTCTTGACGAAGTTGGCGCCGAACGGGCTGTAGACCCAGGCCAGCCGCAGCACGGCGTTGGTCGCGCCCGAGGCCTGCACCGCCTGCTCGCCCGCCAGCTTGGTCGCGCCATAGACCCCGAGCGGGCCGGTGGGATCGTCCTCACGCCACGGGCGGTCGAGGCTGCCGTCGAACACATAGTCGGTCGACAGATGGATGATCGGCGCGCCGATCTTCGCGCCTGCGCGCGCCAGCACGCCCGGACCGTCGCCGTTGATCGCCATCGCCAGTTCGGGTTCGCTCTCGGCCTTGTCGACCGCGGTATAGGCCGCCGCCGAGACGATCAGCTCGGGCTGGATCTTCGCCACCGCCGCCTCGATCGTCTCCGGCTTGGAGAGATCGAACTCGGGATAGCTGGTGAAGATCAGCTCGTGGCCCTTTGCCTGTTCGCCCAGCGACTGGGCGACCTGGCCATCATGCCCGGTGACGAGGATACGCATCAGGCGGTCTGCCCGAGACGTTCGCCGGCATAGTTGCCCGAGCGGATCGGGCCCCACCACCACTCGTTTTCGAGATACCAGTCGATCGTCGCGGCGATGCCGGTGTCGAAATTCTCCTCGGCCTTCCAGCCCAGTTCTGTCTCGAGCTTGGTCGCGTCGATCGCATAGCGGCGGTCATGGCCGGGGCGGTCGGTGACGAAGGTGATCAGCTCGCGGCGCTTGCGGCCGTCGGCGAGCGGGATGCGCTGGTCCAGCAGGTCGCAGATCGTCTCGACCACCTGCAGGTTGGTGCGCTCGTTGCGGCCGCCGACATTGTAGCTCTCGCCGACCTTGCCGGTCGTCGCGATGGTCGCGAGCGCCTTGGCGTGGTCGTCGACGTACAGCCAGTCGCGGATATTCTCGCCCTTGCCATAGACCGGCAGCGGCTTGCCCTCGAGGGCATTCAGGATCGTCAGCGGGATCAGCTTCTCGGGGAAGTGGAACGGCCCGTAATTGTTCGAGCAGTTCGACAGCACCACCGGCAGGCCATAGGTATGGCCCCAGGCGCGGACCAGATGGTCGCTCGCCGCCTTCGACGCCGAATAGGGCGAGGAGGGGTCATAGGGCGTCTCTTCGGTGAAGATGCCGCTGTCGAACGGCAGGTCGCCGAACACTTCGTCGGTGGAGATGTGGTGGAAGCGGAAGGCGTCGCGCTTCTCGCCTTCCAGCTCGCGCCAATATTGCAGCGCCGACTGGAGCAGCTTGAAGGTGCCGACGACGTTGGTCTCGATGAACTCGCCCGGGCCGTCGATCGAGCGATCGACATGGCTCTCTGCGGCGAGGTGCATCACCACATCGACCTGCTCTTCGCGCAGCAGCGGCAGGATCGTCGCGGTGTCGGCGATGTCGGCCTGCACGAAGCGATAGTTGGGGGCGTTCTCGATCGCGGTCAGCGAGGCCGGGTTGCCGGCATAGGTGAGCTTGTCGAGATTGATGACGCGCGCGCCCTGGCGGACGAGGTGACGCACCACGGCCGAGCCGATGAAGCCGGCGCCGCCGGTGACGAGGAAGGTCTGCTGCTGCATGGCTCAGCCCTGATAGAAGAAGGGAGTGTTGAATTCGGCGAAGGACGGTGCTTCGGCGTCCTTTTCCGACAGCACGGGCGCTACGCCGATGTCCGGCCAGGTGATGGCGAGATCGGGATCATCCCAACGGATCGCCATTTCCTCGTCCTTCGCGTATTTCGCGCTGACCTTGTAGAGGATCTCGCAATCCGGGACGAGCGTCATGAAGCCGTGCGCGAAGCCTGCGGGCACCAGCAACTGGTTCCACTTCTCCGCCGACAGCTCGACGCCGACCCATTTGCCATAGGTGGGCGAGCCGCGGCGGATGTCGACCGCGACGTCGAAGATCGCGCCGCGCAGCACGCGCACCAGCTTAGCCTGGGCGAAGGGCGGTGCCTGGAGGTGCAGGCCGCGAATCGTGCCCGGCTGGGCCGAGAAGCTCTGATTGTCCTGGATCCAGCGGGCCTCGACGCCTTCCGCATCGAGTACAGACTGCTTGAACACCTCCGAGAAAAAACCCCGGTGATCGCCATATTTGGCCGGCGTGAACTCGATTACGCCGGACAGCTCGTGGTGATGGACCTGGGTCATGCTGCGGTCGCCACCTTGCGAAGATAGGCGGCATAGCCGGTCTTGCCGAGCCCGGCCGCGCGCTTGATCAGGTCCTCGGCACCGAGCCAGCCCGCCTCGAACGCCACTTCCTCGGGGCATGCGATCTTCACGCCGGTACGATGTTCCAGCGTGCGGACGAACGAACCGGCTTCGTGCAGGCTGTCATGCGTGCCGGTGTCGAGCCAGGCATAGCCGCGCCCGAGGCGCGTGATGTGGAGGTCACCGCGCTCCATATAGACGCGATTGACGTCGGTGATCTCGAGCTCGCCACGCGCGGAGGGCTGGATCGACTTGGCGATGTCGACGACGTCCTTGTCGTAAAAATAGAGGCCGGTAATCGCCCAATTGGACTTGGGGTTGGCCGGCTTTTCCTCGACGCTGGTGGCGACGCCGGTGTCGGGATCGAACGCAACCACACCGTAGCGCTCGGGATCGTCGACATGATAGGCGAACACGTTGGCGCCCCCCTGCGAGGCCTGGGCCGCGGCGGCCTGGCAGCGCTCGCCGAGCTTCTCACCGTGATAGATATTGTCCCCGAGGATCAGCGCACTGGGCTCGTTGCCGACAAAGTCCGCGCCGATGATGAAAGCTTCGGCCAGGCCGTTGGGCGAGGGCTGTTCGGCATAGCTGAGGTTGATGCCGAATGCTGATCCGTCGCCCAGCAGCGCCTGGAACATCGGCAGGTCGCGCGGGGTGGAGATGATCAGGATGTCGCGGATGCCGGTCAGCATCAGCACCGACAGCGGGTAGAAGATCATCGGCTTGTCATAGACTGGAAGCAGCTGCTTCGAGATTGACAGCGTTGCGGGGTAGAGGCGCGTGCCGCTGCCCCCCGCAAGGATGATTCCCTTCATTCGATAATCCCCTATGGGCGGGCGAGGGCCCGCAACTAATTCCGAAACGACAAATGCGGAAGTGACGCGGATGTCAATCCGCCGGTGTGATGATTAGCGCCGACGCGCCTTAGAACGCGTTGGAGTGCACGATCACCCGGAGCGTCTTGAACAGGATGGTGATATCGCGCCAGATATCCCAGCCGTCGATATATTCCATGTCCGCCTGGAGACGGTTGGTCAGATCGACGCGGCGATCGGTGGCGCCGCGGAAGCCGCGCACCTGGGCGAGGCCGGTCATGCCGGGTTTGAGCGTGTGGCGGTGCCAGTAGCGCTCGTCGATTTCCCAGAACAGATGATCGGCGGCGCGCGAGCCGAGCGCGTGGGGGCGCGGGCCCACCACGCTCATGTCGCCACGCAGCACGTTGAGCAGCTGCGGCAGCTCGTCGATGCTGGTCTTGCGGATGAAGCGGCCGACCTTGGTGATCCGATCGTCGTCGCGGCTCGCCGAGACGTTGCCGTTGGCATCGCACAGCGTGACCCGCATGGAGCGGAACTTGAGGATTTTGAACAGCCGGTTGCCGCGGCCGACGCGGTCTTGCGCAAACAGCACCGGGCCCGGGCTTTCCAGCTTGATCAGGATCGCCACGATGATCATGAGCGGCGACAGCGCGAGCACCGCAGGCACGGTGATCGCCAGATCGAGCGCGCGCTTCTTGGCGCGGTTCGGCATGCTGAGCGGCCCCTGCGAGACGACCAGCGTATCCTTGCCGTCGTACGAGTCGACGCCGATCGCACCGAGCGCATTGAACTGGGGGACGAGGATCTCGCCCTTGATGTTCATGCCCTTGAGTAGCAGCGCCCAGACCGCACGATGCTCCTCGGTGCAGGCAACGATCACCCGATCGAACCCGATCACGGTGGTGCCGAGCCGATGCAGCATCTGCGGGTCGCGCGGATTGGGCGAGAGGTTGATGATCCGCGCGTCGAGCGCCACCGCATTGCCGGCCACGTCGAGCGACACGCCATCGACGATCACCAGCTCGTCGAGCAGCCGGCCGCCGGTCGCGGCGCGGACGTGGCGGCGGAACAGCAGCCGGCCGATCGTGACGAACAACAGCGAGAGCAGCGCGCCCTCGCCGAGCTGGACGCGCGACAGCGGCAGCTCCGCGGTCAGCAGATAGCTGCCGAGCAGCACGACGAACACGGAGAAGAAGAAAGCCGAGAAAATGTTCTTCACCCCGCTCACCGGGTAGCGCAGGCACGCCAGCGAATAGGTGCCGCTGGCCAGCGCGGTACCGAGCGTGATCGGCAGCAGGAACACGCCGACATTGATGCCGGCGAGCGACAGCCAGTTGCCGTCGCGCGTGCAGGCGGCAAGATAGAAGGCTGCCAGAATGGCGATGCTGTCGAGCAGCAGCAATTCGGTGTAAAGAACCATGCGGAGCGTCGATCGACGCCACACCGGGGCTACGGCCGGGTCGATCCGGGCGTGCGCCCGAAGTTGCTCCTCAAAGGCGCGCTGTGCTTCGAAAGCGTTCATGGCCTCATCGGGCTCCCTCAACGGAAACTGCACGCTGACAGCGGCCGAGTCGGCCTGTTGCAGTGCATTATAATGAGACGAATCGCGATCCGGAAGTCTCGGTATCGATCAAACGGTATGTTTTTGGGACCGAGATTCAGCAAGATCATACCCTGAATTATGGTTCGCGCCGACGGGGTAACCCGCACGAACGCAGGAACCGCGTACAAATATCCCTCCGACACGACACTATTTGCCGTATTTTCCGGCGGAGTGCGACCTGCGCCGATGTAGGCCCAGGAAAGTGGCAGGATCAAGGGCGCCGCATGCGTCGGCAACGGGAGAACACGCTCCTCCTTCGCATATGCAGCGTGGGTTTTGTAATAAATTGCTGCGACGCAACGCGAATTTCCCAGGGCCCGGCGCGGGCCACTTCGCCATGTGCTTTAAGCTGCCTGGCTTAAGGATGGTTGAACCGCCGCAGCGAGGGCGACCGACACCTACGCATAAACCACAGAAACATTTGGCTTAATCGAGTCTTTACCAGCCTTCTTCATCATGGCGCGGAAGAGTAGCGCCATGGAGGCAGAGTTCCGGAAATGACACGCGACGAGATGCAGGCCACCCTGCAAAGCGCTTTTGCGGGCCCATCGGCCGCGGAGCGCGAGGCCGAACTGCGCGAATCCGGGCTGGTGGCGCTGTCGCTGCTGCTCGGCGTCCACAATATCGCGATCACCCCCGAACAGCTCCGCCACGCGCTGGGGCACGGCGACTCGCCGACGATCGACGATCTGATCCTGCTCGCCAAGCGCCAGCAGGGCGTCCGCGCCAAGGCGGTGGACGTGCCGCGCGGCGGCCTTGCCCGCCAGCCGCTGCCCGCGATCGCCGACGGACCCGACGGGTGGTTCGTGATCGGCGGCCTCACCGAACATGGCGTGATCATCCAGCGCCCCGGCCATGCGCCCGAGCAGGTCGATCGCGATGGGCTCGACTCGATCTGGTCCGGCACACTGATACTGCTCACCACGCGTGCGGTGGTGGGACGGCCGCTGCGCTTCGGTTTCTCCTGGTTCACCGCGCAGTTCATGCGCTACCGCAAGCTCTTCCTTGAGGTGCTCGGCATCACCTTCGCGCTCAACCTGCTCGGCCTTGCCGCGCCGCTGCTGTTCCAGAGCGTGATCGACAAGGTGCTGATCCACAACAGCATGAGCACGCTGAGCGTGCTCGCATTCGCCTTTCTGTTCGTGTCGGTCTGGGAAGTGGCGCTGGGCTGGATCCGCACCCGGCTGTTCACCGAGACGACGCAGAAGATCGACGTCGAGCTGGGCGCGCGGTTGTTCCACCATCTTCTCGCGCTGCCGCTTTCCTATTTCGAGAAGCGCCGGGTGGGCGACACCGTCACCCGCGTCCGCCAGCTCGAGACGATCCGCGAGTTCCTGACCAACGCCTCGCTCACCGTGCTGGTCGATCCGCTGTTCACGCTCGTCTTCCTCGCGGCGATGCTGTTCTATTCCCCCATGCTCTCGGGCATCGTGCTGGTATCGCTGATCCTGTACGCGATCGTGTCGTTCAGCGTGGCAGGTCCGCTGCGCAAGCTCGTCGAGGACAAGTTCGAGAAGAGCTCGGCCAGCAACGCGCTGCTCGTCGAGAGCGTCTCGGGCATCCACACGATCAAGGCGACCGCGGTGGAGCCGCACTGGCAGAATGGCTGGGAGCGCCAGCTCGCCGCCTATACCGGCGCCTCGCAGCGGCTCATCAACACCGCCAATACCGGCAGCCAGGCGATCGAGATGATCTCCAAGCTCAGCTTCGCCGCGATCCTGTTCTTCGGCGCGCAGGCGGTGATCGGCGGTGCGATGAGCGTCGGCGCGCTGGTCGCGTTCAACATGTTCGCGCAGCGCGTCTCGGGCCCGGTGATCCGCATGGCGCAGCTGTGGCAGGACTTCCAGCAGGTGCGCATCGCGATCGAGCGCCTCGGCGACGTGCTCAACCACCCCGTAGAGCCGCGCCCCGCCTCGGCGGCGACGCTGCCCGTGCTGCGCGGCGCGATCCGCTTCGAGAATGTCAGCTTCCGCTATGCCGAGGACCAGCCGCCGGTGCTGAGCGACATCACGCTCGACATCCCGGAGGGGACGTCGCTGGGCATCGTCGGCTCGTCGGGCTCGGGCAAGTCGACGCTGGCGAAGCTGCTCCAGCGGCTCAACCTGCCGAGCAACGGCCGCGTGCTGGTCGACGAAGTCGATGTCGCGCAGCTCGATGCGTCCTGGCTGCGCCGGCAGATCGGCGTGGTGCTGCAGGAGAACCTGCTGTTCAGCCGCACGATCCGCGAGAATATCGCGCTGTCCAACCCCGCCATGCCCTTCGAGCATGTCGTGGCGGCAGCCCAGCTTGCCGGCGCGCACGACTTCATCCTGCGCCAGCCGCGCGGCTATGACACCGAAATCGTCGAGCGCGGCGTCAACCTGTCGGGCGGCCAGCGCCAGCGGCTCGCCATCGCCCGCGCGCTGGTCGGCAATCCGCGCATCCTGGTGTTCGACGAGGCGACCTCGGCGCTCGACGCCGAGAGCGAGGAGCTGATCCAGAACAATCTGCGCGCGATCTCCGCCGGCCGCACGCTGGTGATCATCGCCCATCGCCTGTCGGCGGTGCGCGGCTGCGACCGGATCATCACGCTCGAACAGGGCCGCATCGTCGAGAGCGGCCGTCATGACGAATTGCTGCGCCTAGGCGGCCGCTATGCCGACCTGCACCGCCGCCAAAGCGGCTTCGGGGAGATTGCCGCATGAACGCCGTCGTCACCATGGGCCCGCGCGGGCCGCTCGCCCGGATCCGCGGCACGGTGCTGCCCGCACGGACCGTCGATTACGATACCACCTTCCTGCCCGCCGCGCTCGAGATCATCGAGCGGCCGGTTTCGCCCACCGCGCGGCTCACCGCCCGGGTGATGGTGGCGGGGCTGGCGATCACCACCGCCTGGCTGGCGATCGGCAAGGTCGAAGTGGTCGCGCCGACGCAAGGCCGAATCGCGCCGATCGGCGAGACCAAGATCGTCCAGTCGCCCGAATCGGGCATCGTCCGCCGAATCCTGGTGGGCGAGGGCCAGAAGGTCAGCAAGGGCCAGGTATTGGTCACGCTCGACCCGACCATGTCGGCGGCCGAGGCCACGCAGGCCAAGGTCGCCTTGCTCAGCGCCCAGCTCGAGGTCGCGCGCAACCAGGCGATCGTCGACGCGCTCGACGGCAAGGGCTTCCGCTTCGTCGCGCCCGCCGGCGCCAGCCCGGCCGAGGCGGCGACCCACCGCGACCTCGCGCGCGCCCGGCTCGGCCAGATCGAGGCGGCGACTGCCGGCGGACGATCGGACAGCGGCGCCGCCGTCTCCGCCGCCGCCGAGGCGCAGGCGCAGGTGCAGAAGCTCGAACAATCGCTGCCACTGCTCGAACAGCAGGTCGCCGCCAATGAGGCGATGGCTGCGAAGGGCTATGTCTCCAAGCTGCGCGTCGTCGAGCTGCGCCGCCAGCTGATCTCTGAACGCCAGGACCTCGCCGCCGCGCGTGCCGGGGTCGCCAAGCTCGGCCAGCAATCGCACAGCGCGAGCAGTCTTTCGGCGCGAACGCGCGATGAAGCCCGCGCGCAGGTGCTGCAGGATCTGGTCAAGGCCGAAGGTGAGGTGCGCGGGCGCAGCGAGGACGTCGCCAAGGCGAGCCTGCGCAGCAGCTTCCGCGAGCTGCGCGCGCCGGTGAGCGGCACCGTCTCGCAGCTTCAGGTGCACACCGAGGGCGGCGTGGTCGAAGGCGTGAAGCCGCTCCTCTCGATCGTGCCCGACAAGGCGCGGCTCGAGGCCGAGGTGATGATCGACAATAGCGACATCGGCTTCGTCCGCACCGGCATGCCGGTGAAGGTGAAGCTGCAGGCCTTCCCCTACACGCGCTACGGCATGATCCCCGGCACCGTGGTGGGGATCAGCCCCGAGGCAGTGCAGATGAAGGAAGGCCAGTCGCCGGTGTACAAGGCGCGGATCGCGCTCGATCGCAATTATGTGAACGCGCACGGCGCGCAGGTGCCGCTGCGCCCAGGCATGATCGCCAGCGCCGACATCGTCACCGGCAAGCGGACGCTGCTCAGCTATCTGGTCGGCCCGGTGCTGGAAACGGGGAGCGACGCGCTGCACGAGCGGTGAGGCGAGGCGGGCATGGTTCCCGCCGCCCTTCCTTTGCATCTAAGAGGGAGAGATAGGCCGCCCGCGCTGCTCGCCGGGCGGCCCTCGATCTTGGGGGGGAAGCCATGTTCAAGTGGTTGGCGAAACGGAACGCGGCGAAGACGGAGCGCGCGGACACGGAGGCCGATCATGCTGGGCAGGAAAGCTCGGCCGTTCCCCCGCGCTTCGAGCCGCAGAACGACCTCGAACGCGCATTGATGCGGGCCGGCGATGACGTCAAATATCGCGAGCACTTCACCGCCATGTTGCTGGAGGCGCCGCTGCTCTTCGCCACGCCCGAAGCCCCGGCGGAATCGGGCACGAGCGTGATCCAGGCGGGAGAAAGCCTGTCGATCCTCCGTGCCCGGCGCTTCGACGGCGAAAGCTACCCGGCGCTTTTCACCTCCGAGCTTCGCGTCGCCGAGGCCTTCGGCGCGGGCACCGGCTATGTCCAATTGCTGGGCAAGACGGCGCTGGAGATCGTCGCGGCGGACGGCGCCTGGCTCAACCCGGCCTCGAGCTACAACGTCACCTGGCGATCGCGCGATCTGCGGGCCATCCTGGGCCAGCCGGTCCCATGGACGGCGGAGCAGGACACCCAGGCCCTGCTCGGAACGCCGCAGGAAACGCCCACCGCGTTGATCGCGCGGATACAGGCGATCGTGCTGCCGGATCCGCGCATCGAAAGCGCATGGCTGGCGCTGGCGCACTGGCCGACGACGAACAGCTTTTCCTGGTATCTCGACATCCGGACTACGGCGCCGCGCGAAGATATCGCGCCGGTCTTTGCCGGCGTCTGCGACCGCGGCGTCTCCGGCGGACGCGAGTTGGACATCCTGTTCCAACAGCCTGGCGGAAACGAGGGGCAGGGCATCCGGATCAAGTCGCAGACGCTGCACGCCTAGCCCCTGCGGGTGTTCGGGTCCGGCACCCGACTTTATGCAATTCTAACGCCGCGTGCCCGGCTTCGCTCTCGAAGCTTAATGCAGGCCCCGCCTAGCTTGCGGGTGCCGGCTCCATCAGGAGTCGGCGCTTGTAGGAGTGCGTTCGGCATGGCGTCCGATCTCGTTGCGGCGCCCGATCCGGCTGCCACCATCCTCTGGGTGGGGCAGGACCGGGAGGGGCATTGGCTGGTCCAGGAAAATCACGGTCTGATGGAAGGCCGCTTCGTCTCGCGCGAGGCGGCATGGCAGTTTGCGCGGGCCGAGCGGCACGCCTTCCCCGGCGCCGCATGCGCCGAGGCGGGGCAGCCACTGGTGCCGTGCATCTCCTTCGCACCGGTCGCCGCCGACGAGCGCGCACCGCGTCGCGCGGCCTGAGGCGGCGGCCATGCATCTCGAATATGCCTATGCCGTTCCGCCGGTGCGATCCGGTGCGCCGCTGTCCGCCATCGTCCGCCATGCCTTGTGCGACGCCGCCGAGGCCGTCGCCGCGCGGGACCTGCGCTGGACGGCCGTGCTCGAACAGCTCAAGATGCTGCACGCGGCGGGACGGCGCAGCGTCCGCATCGTCGATGCCGCGTGCGGCGACGGCGCGCTGCTGCTGCCGATATTGGGGCGTGCGCGTGCGCTCGGCTTCGTCGCGATCGAGGCGCGGGGGGTGGACGGCGACGCCGCCGCGCTCGCCCGCGCGCGCCGCGCCGCGGCGGCGATGGCGGACCGCGCGATCGCGGTGCAGTTCGATTGTGGCAGCGTCGAAGCGGCGCTGCACGCGGAAGCCGCCTTCCCTGCGGATATCCTCCTCTATGCGGCGGATCGATCGGAACTGGCGCGGTTCGCCGCGCTAGCGCGCCGTGCCGGGAACATGGCGTTGGGTGGTCCGGTTCGGGAGTCCGCGCAATGAACCGGCAGGGAGATCGCCTCTGGCGCGGAGTCGGTGCTTTCCTGTTGATCGCGGGCGGGCTGGCGGGGACGCTCACCGATATCAGCGGTCCGGAAGGGGCGGGGACGCTGCTGCTGCTCGGCTTCCCGCTCGCGATCCTCGGCCTCGTGCTGGTGGTGCAGGGCAAGCGCGCGCCGCTGGCGATCCGCGTGGAATGCAGCCGCCACCGGCATCTGCCCGAGCGGCTGCAGGCTCGCCGCACCGGGCGCCCGCCGCGCGGCTGACCTCGCCTCGCGACCGCAACAAGGAACCTCCATGTCTTTCCAGATGCGTGACGGCACGCTTCACGCCGAGGGTGTACTGCTGCCGGCGATCGCCGACGCCGTCGGTACGCCTGCCTATGTCTATTCCGCGACCGCATTGCGCGACGCGGCGCGCAGCTTCGTCGATGCTTTGGCACCGATCGCGCGCAAGCAATTGCTCTACGCCGTGAAGGCCAATCCGCACCCGGCGATCCTGCACACGCTGTCGGGCTTCGGCTTCGGCGCCGATATCGTCTCGGGCGGCGAACTGCAGGCGGCCCGCGCCGGCGGCATCGCGCCCGACGCCATCGTCTATTCGGGGGTCGGCAAGACGCGCGAGGAGATGGCGGCGGCGCTGGATGCGGGGATCGGCCGGTTCAACATCGAGCACGAGCGTGAGGGCGAGGTGCTTTCCGCACTCGCCCGCGCGCGCGGGGTGCGGGCGACGGCACTGCTGCGGGTGAACCCCCTGGTCGATGCGCATACCCATGCCAAGATCAGCACCGCGCTGACCGACAGCAAGTTCGGCATTCCCTATCCGGAGGCCGTGCCCGTCTATCGTCGTCTCGCCGCGCTGCCGGGGCTCAAGCTGCAGGGCGTCGCGGTGCATATCGGCAGCCAGATCACCGATCTCGCGCCGCTGTGCACCGCCTATCGGAAGATCGGCGCGCTCGTGACCGCCTTGCGGGGGCAGGAATATTCCATCACGCACGTTGATCTCGGCGGCGGGCTCGGCGTGGCCTATCGCGCGGGGGAGGCGGGGGCCGATGTCGTCGCCTATGGCGCCATGGTCGTCCGCGAGACGGCGGGCTGGGACGTCACCTTGCTGTTCGAGCCAGGGCGCTTCCTAGTCGCGGCGGCAGGCGTGCTGCTCACCCGGGTGCTGTGGGTCAAGCCGGCCCAGCCGCACCCGTTCGTGATCGTCGACGCGGCGATGAACGACCTGGCGCGACCCGCGCTCTACGACGCATGGCACGACTTCGTGCCGGTGCGTCCGTGCAGTTCGGAGCGATTCGTTGCGCACGTCGTCGGGCCGGTCTGCGAATCGGGCGACAGCTTCGCCCATGCGCGCGCCATCGAGCACGTAGAGGAAGGCGACCTCGCCGTGCTGGCGACTGCCGGCGCCTATGGCGCGGCGATGGCCTCGACCTACAATGCCCGCGCGCTCGTGCCCGAGGTCTGGGTCGATGGCGACCGGTTCGACATCGTCTCGGACCGCACACCTGCGGCGCTGGTTCGCTCGCAACGCCTGCCGCACGGGATGGCGGAGTCGGCCTGATCGCGCGCGCGGCCTGGCGATCAAATAGGGGCGGGCATCTGGCGCCTGCGTCGATAGCGCAGCGCGGTGCTAAGAGCGGCCATGCCGGTGATCAGCGACGCCCATGCGGTGGGCTCGGGCACGGCGGAGGTCGCCGTCACCGCGACATTGGCGGCGGTCCAGTCGCCCTTGCCATCGGCATAGAAGAAGAAGGGCGCGGTCGGCGCGGCGGAGAAGGGATGATCGATCATGGTGCAGAAAGACTGCGCGACGATCTCGCACCCGCCATAGTCCACCGGATATCTGCCGATCGACAGGCTGGCACCATCCCAGGAGTACCAGACTTCATAGGGAATGTTGAAGGCGTGCACCGTCAGTCCCTGCTGGGTGCGGTCGAAGGCGGCGGAGGTTCGGTCGAAATCGATGGTCAGGCGAAGATCCGCATGATCGAAGGCCGGCGCATCCGAGTTCGGTATATACCAGAAAAAGTTGTCGGCGGTAATGTGCAGCGTCACGGGTTGTGCGACGGCCGGCAGCGGCATCGATGCCGCAAGCGCGAGCGCGAACATGGTCCTGCGCATTCGGTTTCCTCCCCCTGTTCTTCTTCATATGCGGCGCGGCCGCGTCTTTTCATAGGGCGATCCGCGCGGGGAGGAAGAGTCGCTAGTGCCGTGCCGCGTGCCTTTTTGGGCGGCGACAGGCCCGAGCCGCGGCAGCGTTTTCATCCGCAGAAAGGGGCGGGGCGGCGCCGACGCCGCCCCGATGGCATCAGGCGCCTGCCTGGTGGTGCGGTTCGATCGCCGCGGTCATCTGCGTGCCGAGCAGCGGACGGAGCACCCGCGGGTCGAGCACCTTGACCAGCTCGCGCGCGAAATCGAGATTCGCCGCCAGACCTTCCCCGGCCTCGCCGTTGACCGTCGAGATGCGCACGAGCACGCCGTCGACGATCCAGCCGGCCATCTGGCTCTTGAGCCGCGCCATCAGCTGCTCGTTGCCCGATTGCGGCAGATATTCGCCCACGCGCGCCCAGTAGAGGATCTGTTCGGTGCGGTTGTAGTTGGTCGCGGTCAGCGCGCGGCCCGGGATCGCCACCTTGTCGGCGATCGGGATCATCTGCGCATGGCTCTCCAGCACCGTAAAGCCAAAGAACGGATAGCAGACCTCGGGCCGGTGCAGCTGGAGCAGATCGGTCTGGGCGTTGCCATAAGCGATCAGCAGCATCACCGTGGTGCCATCGGGCCGCGAAAAGGCGCGGCTGACCACCTGGTTGTACAGCTTGTCTTCCAGGCTGCCCTCGCGCGGCGGCGCGATCAGCGCGCCGGTATCTTCTGCCTTCCAGGCGCCGAACGCCTTGGGCATCAACGCATCCAGCTTGGTCGCGCCGAGCAGGTCCATGCGGCGCCGCGGCTTGAGGCCGAGCGAGGCGCCGGCCGCGGCGAAGCAGCCGCCGCCGATCAGCAGGTCACGCCGGTTAAACATGGGACCTCCGACGCAGGAACAGCTGAGCCTGCTCGACCGCCCAGTCGATCGCGAAGATGCCGAGCAGCGCCACCACGAACATCACCATGCCGGTGGAGACGTGGAGGAAGCTCTGCGCGGCCTCGTCGCCGAGATGGTAGGTGATCAGCACCAGGATGACGATGCGCAGGATGTTGGTGAGCACCGCCACCGGGATCACTAGCGCGGCGATGAACAGCGCATAGCGCCACGACGGCTTGTTCTTGATGTAGATGTACAGCAGCGTCACCACGACCAGACTGGAGAGCGAGCGCAGCCCCGAACAGGCATCCTCGACCAGCAACTGATAGGGGCCGACAAACAGCGTCACACCCTGGCGCAGGATCGGATAGTCGAGCCACGACAGGAACCCCGTCGCCGCATAGGAGACGAACTCCTTGAGCGGCGCGGTGACGCGGTCGACCGCCCAGCTCGGCGGCGGCACCAGGAAGAACAGCCAGAGGACCGGGAACCAGGCGGCGCGCAGCGCGCGGCCGCCGAAATAGAGATAGCCGGCGCTGATCACGGCACCCACCAGCCCGAAGGTCTCGATGCTGATGAAGTCGAAGACGCGGCCCAGCGTGTAGACCGCGAGCGACAGCAGCAGCGACAGCATGCCGATCGCAAGATTGCCCGGCGCGCGCAGCGCCTCGATCGAGCTGCGCTGGCGCGCGAGCATCCAGGCGCCCGTGGCGAGCACGATCGGGCCGTGCACGCCGCCTTCGGCGCTCCACACCTGGCGGCCCAGGGTGATGAAGGTCGGGATCGCCAGGGCCAGCAGGCCGGCGATGGCGAACCAATAGCCGCCGCTCGCCCTGCCTTGCTGCCGCTCCAGGGCGGTCGCAGTCATGTGGTCCAAATCAATATCCGTTCAGCACGCAACCGACGACGTTGGTCCGGTCGGCACGCAGTGTACGGGTCAGCGTGTTGACATCGCGTATATAGCTGTTGTCCTTGCGGGCGACGATCATCGCATAGCCGGCGACGTTGGCGACGCGCTGCGCATCGGCGCAGGTGTTTGCCGCGGTCGTATCGAAGATGGTGATGTCGAACTCGCGGAGCAGCTGCGTCGTCACGTCGCGGAACTGCTCGGACGAGAGCAGTTCCTGCGGGCTGTGCTCGACATGGCCGGCGGGGATGATCGACAGCTGGTCCAGCCCGGTCGGGTGGATGATCGAGGCGAGCTCGACGTCGCCCGAAGCCAGATAGTCGGCCAGGCCAGGCTTGGCCGGATCGATCCCGAAGGCGGCACCGACCGCCGGGGCGCGGAGATTGGCGTCGACCAGCGCGGTCTTGATGCCGATCTGCGCGAGCGCGGTCGCGAGGTTGATCGCGACGAAGCTGCAGCCGGCACCTTCCGACGCGGCGCAGAGCGCCAGCGCACGGCGCCCCTCGCGCAGGTGCTGCGCGATGATGCGGGTGCGAAGCGCGCGGATTGCCTCCGCCTCGATCCCGGTGGGGTCGGACAGGACGAGCTGGTATTCGAGCGCGGCTGTGGTGTCCGGCGTCGTCGGGACGGCGCTGGGACGATCGCCTTCGGGCAGCGGTTCGGGCGTGGTCATCGCGTCCATCAGTTTACTGCAGCTCCGTGCGGTTCGGCGGTTTCGCCAAGAGTTTCTTGGGTGCGACGCAGGCGGGCGGCGAGGGCGGCGCGGCTCTGCACCACACCCAGCACCGGTGCGTCGACCGCGGTTTCGAGATCTTCGGGGCTGCGCACGCGGCGGCCGAGCAGCTCGACGAGCAGCGCGACCAGCAGGCCCAGGCCCAGGCCGAAGGCCGCGGCACCGCCGATGATCATCGGCACCTTGGGGTAATAGGGGCTGTCGGGCGCGCTTGCTTCGCTCAGCGTCGACATGCCCGTGTCGTTGCTGCTCGCTTCGAGGCGCAGATCGGCGACGCGCTGGGCGGCCTTCATATATTGATCCTGCTTCAGCGTCACGTCGCGCTGGAGCTGGGCAAGCTGGTCAACTTCCTGGCGGTTGCCGAGCACGCGGGCGCGCTGGGCGTTGGCCGCGCTCTCGAGCGCGCTTTGCGCCGAGCCGGCGCCGCCGCCGGCCTGCGCGCGCTCCTGCGCCGCCGCCTTGGCGTACACCGCGCGCTGGCGCTGCAGTGCCTGGAAGGCAGGATGGTTCGGACCGAGATTGGTCGCCGCCTGCTGGATCTGCTGGTCGATCTGCGCGAGCTGGAGCTGCGCCGGGCCCATGCCGCCGGCTGCCACCACCGGCGCCGCGGGCATCGCGGCCTGGCCGGTAAGCTGGGTGAGCTTCTGCGTGTCGAGATCCCCGCCGGTGTCGGTGAGGACGATGCCCGACTTCTTGACGAAGGCGGTGCGCGCCTCGACCGCCGCGAGCAGCGCCTGGCGGGCGGATTCGGCCTGCTGCGCATACCAGTCGGCCGACTTGGTTGCCGCGGAACGCTTGTTCGACAGCGCCTGGGCGAGGAAGGCGGTGCGGATCATGTTGGCGATCCGCTCGGCACGATCCGCCGAGCTGTCCGAGTAGGAGATCTCGAGGATGTTGCTCCCCTCGATCACATTGGCGTTGGTGTTGCTGATGATCTGGCGGGCGAGCCAGCGACGGATGTCACCGGTCGCAGCCGCCGGGGAGGCGTTGAACGCGGCGATGTTGGCCGGGTCGTTGGCCCAGCCGAGCTCGTCGACCACGCGACCTGCGGTCGCATAGTCCTCGATCAGCTCGGTCTGCGTCTGCACATAGGCGCGCATGAACTGCGAGTTCATCACCTGGCCGGTGACCGGATCCGGCTTGAACGTGTCGAGCACCAGCCGGGTGGTCGCCTTGTAGCGCTCCGGCAGGAACTGCACGACCAGCGTGGCGGTGGTGACGCAGACGAGGAACGCCGGGAGGATGATCCACCGACGCGCCCAGAGAATGCGGAAAAATTGTACGATATTCACTGGTGCGCCTCGTCAGCTGCCAACATGCCTAGATCAGAACAACCGCTCGCCGATGACGATCGTGTCGCCGGGCTTGATCGGATCGTCCAGCTTCAACTTGAGCTCCTGGCCATCGCGCGTGACCTTGACCCGCTTGATCGAGCCGGCCGGTCCGAGACCGCCACCCTGCGCGACCGCGCGGCGGAGAGTCATGTCCGCCCGAATCGGATATACCCCAGGCGCGTTCACTTGGCCATAAATGTAGAAACGCTCCACTTCGGGCACGAACACCTTGTCGCCTGCGGCCACGGTGGGATCGTCCGTCGGCCCGCCCTGGGCCAGCTTCTTGTAGTCGAGCTTGACGTTGGTGCCGTCGGCGCGGGTGAGCATCACGAAGTCCGCGGCATCGGCCTTGAGCCCGCCCGCGCGCGCGATGATTTCCGAGACGTGATAGCCGCGATCGACCGGCTGCAGCCCGGCGGTGCCGACCTGGCCGAGCACCGTCACATAGTTGCTGACGAAGCTTACGATATCGACGCTGACGATCGGCTTGGCATAATAGCCGCCGGCCTTCAGCAGATCCTGAAGCTTCTTGACCAGCGTGATCGCGGTCTCGCCCTTGGCGACGACCGCGCCCAGATAGGGCAGCGTGACCGTGCCGTCGGACTGCACGCGGGCGCGGGTCTTGAAGTCGCTCTGGCCGAGTACGTCCACTTCGAGAACGTCGTCGACGCCGATGAGGTAGCCGACCGGCGCGGAGCCGGACGCGATCGGCGCGGCCGGTGCTGCGGTCTGTACGGGCTCGGCCGGCGTCTGCTGCTGCGGCTGGGCAGCAGCAGGGCGCGGGCGCGTCGCCGGGGCGGAAGGACGCATCGTGGCGATCTGCGCCGCGGCAGGCACCGCGAGCGCGGTCATGCCGGCGAGCGTCGAGACCAACAGAAACCTACTCTTGTCGTACATGGATGCGGCCCTTGTCAGAGCGCCAGCGACGTCGAAAGACTGACGCGCTTGGCGTGGTATTTGAAAAGCCGGATGTTGGACGTCCGTTCGTCATAGCCGACGCCCAGATTGAAGCGCAGGCGTCGAGTCGCGTTGTAGGACGCGTTGGCACCCAGGGACAACATGTTGTCGCTGCCCGAAATTGGGGCACCTACGAAGAGCGTCGACGACGCATAGTCGCGCCACGTCTTGTTCGCGCTCAGCGAAATCCGGGTGCGGGTGCTGAGATCATGCGCGATCGAACCCGACAGCATGGTCATGATCTCGTAGCTGACGAAATAGATCGTCGATGGCTGCGCGGCGCGCGAGCCGGCGACCTGTAGTGTGAACAGGTCGGCGTTGTACACCGCGGCTACATCGAAGCCGATCCCCGAGAAGCTTTCCGTGCCCGGCAGCTTCGGATCGACCTTGGTGTAATTCACCGATCCGGTGAAGTTCAGGCGGCTCGATACGGCGCGCTCGAGCTGGACGCCCCCCGCATAGCTCTTGATCCCGTCGCTGCCGACGCCGCCGCCCGCAGTCGGCCGATGGATGTAGACGCTGTTCGAATAGCGCCCGAATACCGAGACTGTCCCCAGCGAGGGCGACTGCAGCCCCAGCTGCGCGGTGAAGGTGTCGGTATTCGCATCGGCATATTTGCGCAGCGTCTGGCTGTTGCGCACTTCGGTGCGCGAATAGGCCAGCGTGGGACGCAGGCCATAGGCCCCGCCGCAGCCGATGTCGGCGCTGTACCGCCGCGCTTCCTCGGTGTTGTTGAAACTCTGCGGGGCGTCGAGCGCGTACAGGGTGGACAGGTCGCTGATCCGGCGCTGATAGCCGATTTCGCCATGCGCCAGGCACGATGCCAGCCGCTGGTCGGCACCGCCGGTCAGGGTGATGTTCTCGCGGTTCAGATAGGTGTATTTGTTGTAGAACCGGTAACCGACCGAGCCTGCCAGATAGGTGGTGCCGGTGGCGCGTGGCAGCACGACGTTCAGATCGAGCGAGGGCGCGACGAGCACGTCGCCCGAGCTGCCGCCGCCACGACTGATCCGCGGATCGCTGGCGATGACATTGTCGTTATATTCGATCAGCCCCGTCGCGCGCACGTCGATCTGGCGCCCGCCGGTCGACGGCCGCGGCGTGAAACCCGAGCGCTGTGCCAGAGCGGGATGCGCCGATGCTGCAGTCGCGAAGAGTGCAATGATGCGGCAGGATAGCGTGAAACGGCCCGTCGGGCGCGCTTTTTCAGGCTTGTGAATGTCGTGTACTCGCACGGTGGTCCCCCCGGGTGCTCGCTTCATTATCAATGGCCTCCAGTACAAGCAACCGGATCAACGCCCTGGCAAAGGCGCCGGAACCTGCCCTGGCCCTGTCCCCCGACCGTTTTCTTTGCGAGAAAACGTCGAACCAAGCGCAAACTCCCATTTCGAGGCGGTGGTTGCTTAACGGGCTATTATCACATTCGCGGGCATCTAGCGAGTTGCCCCGCGCGCTGCTAGTGCAGGTGCGAACGCCGCGGGGAAGTCATTCGATTCCTGCGGTGAATGGAAAGGACATGCATGCAGACGCCATATGATTGGGTCACCATCGCGATATTCGCCGGCCTGATCGTTATCTTCCTGCAACGTTCCCAGGCCGATTCGGTTGTCCGCGACACGATGATCAGCTATTTACCGCCGGCAATAGGCTGCGCGGTCGCGAACTATCTGGGGAACGAGAACTATCATGTGTTCGCGATTCTCACGATCGTATTGGTGCTTGCGTATATCGCGTTCGTGATCAAGCCGTACGAATTCATCAAGCGCCGCTGAAAAGGCGGCCGCCGCTACGGGGAGAGGATGTCCTGAGGCTAGAGCCCAGGTTCGCCTCGGCTTTTCCGCGGCGTATTTTTTAAGAGGTGGTCGAGTGGCTTTAGGTTCCACGCTGAAGTTCTTGTGGCCCTTCGGGCGCCGCGAATTGCCTGAGGACGATGGCTATCTCCCGGTCGCGGCGACGGTGGTGCCGCATCGCGATGCGTACGGCGCCAGCCGGCAGCGTCCCGACTTCCCGACCTTCCGCGCCTCCGCGCTCGATCGGCCGCTGGATCGGCGCCGTGAGGAGCGCCGCGAGATCACCCGCGCCCGCTTCGCGCTGGCAACCTATTTCACGCCGACCCAACCGGTCGCCGATCGCTCCAGCTTCGCGGGCCGCCTGGGCGTGCTCGCCCGGCTGATCTCGTCGATCGAGAGCCAGCGCAGCCACGTCGTGCTGTATGGCGAGCGCGGCATCGGCAAGACCTCGCTGCTCCACGTACTCGCGGACGTGGCGCGGGAATCGAGCTATATCGTCAGCTATGCGACATGCGGCGCCAACGCGAATTTCTCCGACCTTTTCCGCGCGGTGCTGCAGGACGTGCCACTGCTGTTCCACCGCGAGGTCGCGCCCAACGCGGGTGAGGCGGAGAGTGGCGGCAGCCTCGCCGATCGCCTGCCGGCGGGCAAGTTCGGCGCCGGCGAGCTGGCCGATCTGTGCGCCGACGTTACCGGTACGCGCGTGCTGCTCATCCTCGACGAATATGATCGCGTCGAGGATACCGCCTTCCGCCAGCAGGTCGCCGAGCTGATCAAGAACCTGTCGGATCGCGCCGCGCGCGTCCAGCTGGTGATCGCCGGCGTTGCCTCCAACCTCCAGGAACTGATCGGCTACGTGCCGTCGATCCGCCGCAACGTGATCGGCTTGCCGATGCCGCGGCTGGAGGAGAGCGAGGTCCAGGAAATGATCGCGTTGGGCGAAACCGCCTCGGGCGTGCGATTTGATCCGAACCTGACCAGAATCATCCATCTGCTCGCGCTGGGCTCGCCCTATTTCGCGCGGCTGCTCTGCCACCACGCCGCGGTGGAGGCGCTCGATCAGGGCCGTCTTACGGTCGATCAGGGCCATCTCCGTCGCGCGCTCGATTCGTCGATCGTCGAGATGGAAGGCCGGATGGCGCCGCGCACCGTGCTGGAGATGCGCAAGTTCGTCGGCGGCCGCTATGATCCGCTGCTCGCGGCCCTTGGCGAAGCGTCGCGCTCGATCGATGGCTGGTTCAGCGGTCGCGCCGTGGTGGACCTGCTTCCGGGTGCGCCGATCACCGCACAGCAGGTGGAACAGGAGCTGGCCGGGCTCACCCCCCAGTTGGGTCTGGAGACCGAGATGCAGGACGGGGAGCGTCGCTTCCGCTTCGCCGACGACACGCTGCCCATCTATCTGTGGCTGATGGTCGGCCGGCTTCGGCTGGACAGCGGTACGCTGGAGGACGCGCTGGCGACGGTATGAAGGCGCGGGCGAGGGGCCAGGTGCCCCTCGCCGCATATCGGGATCAGACCGGCAGGCCGATCGCCTGCAAGAGCCCCGCGCCGCCGCGCCAGAAGCGGAGCGCGATCAGCGTCCCAAGCGCCTTGGCGCGCGCACCCTGGGTTTCGGGCGTGCGCAGGATCCGTGCATAGTCGGAGGGGATGAACGCCGGCTGCATTGCCGAGCGTACCACCCAGCGCAGCCGGCCGCGCGGCTGCTCAAGGCTCAGCAGGAACAGTTCGCGCTGGATTCGGCGCGTCTTCTTGAGCATCGCATCCCAGTCGGGGCGCGGCGGGTGGCCGACCGAGGCGTCGCCGCAATAGTCGATCTTCATCCCCATCCGGATGGCGCGGTTGCACCATTCGATGTCTTCGGAAACGCCGGTGCGAAAGCCGCCGATCCGGTCGAAGTCCGCGCGCATCACGAACAGGTTCGCAGTGACGGTGAACTGCGACTTGCGGACATAGCTCTCATTGTCGAACGCCAGCGCCAGCTCCACCGCGGCGCTGCCGGTCAGCTTGCCTTCGGGGGGCAGCACGAACATGTGACCGCCCAGGAAGGTGCCGGGCCGCACCATCGCCGCGCCTGCAGCCAGCCAGCCCGGCTGGGCGACGCAGTCGCTGTCGATGAAGGCGAGGATCTCGCCGCGTGCCTCCGCCGCCGCGCCGTTGCGCGCGGGGCCGGCGCCCTTTTCGGGGATCGTAACCACCCGCGCCCTGCCGGCGACGACGGCTTCGACCGCGGCGAGGCCGCACGGCGAGGCATTGTCGCCGACGATGACCTCATAGGCATCGCGGTCGATCGTCTGGCGGTCGATCGAATCGAGGCACAGCGCGAGCCCGTGCAAATCGTTGTAATGGGGAAGGACGACGCTGATCCGGGGCGTGCTCATCGTTTCTTGGCTCCCCAGCCGGTGAGCAGCTCGCGCAGCCGGTTGGCCAGCGCGGTCTGATCGGTGGTCGCCAGCTTGGGCTCGCTCGCCTTGGCCGCAGCGACCGCCTCGCCCAGCTTGCTTTCGTCGCGCACCGCCTGCAGCAAGCCGCGATCGGCGAAGGTCTGCGCGATCTCCTCCTGGTGATCGTCATAATGCTCGCCCAGGTCGAAGCGGCGCGGGAAGGCGACCACGCGGCAGCCGGCGCGCAGCGCGGTGACCAGCGATCCGGTGCCGCCATGGCAGATCACCATGTCGGCATCGCGCAGCAGCAGCTGGAGATCGTCGAACGGGATGGTGCGGCGGATCTCGACGTCGGGAATGCCCGGATCGGCCAGGTCCTGGTCGCCATATTGCAGCACCAGCTTGCCCGGCAGACCGCCCGCGCGCTTCAGATCGAGCACTGCCTGCACCAGCCGCGGGAAGGGCAGGGTGGCGCCGACCGTGGCGAAGGTGAGCGCCTGCTTGGGCGGGCGCGGGGTGTCGAGCATCCGGAACGGATCGAACAGCTCGGCATCGGGCCAGGTCTGCTTGAGTGCCGCCGACTGGACGAAGGTGATCGTCGCCACGCCCTTGGCCATCTTGCCGAAGGCGGAGGGGTGGTGGAAGCGCGCGAAGCTTTCGATATGGACAAATTTCGCACCTGCGAGCTTGGCGAGCAGCGCGGTAAAGAACACCGCCCCGGCGCCGGTCGAGATCACCACATCGGGCTTCTGCCGTCGCACGATCGCAAGGCTCTGGCGGAAGTTGCGCCACGCGCCGCCCAGCATGTGCAGCGGATGCCCCAGCCGGGCCTGGCCCAGCGCGTAATGCTCGACCAGTTCCACCGGATGCTTCTCGGCGAGGCTGCGGCCCAGCGCCGTATCTTCGGTGACGAAGAAATAGTCATGTTCCTTCCACACCGATTCCAGATCGAGGATCTGGCGCAGGTGGCCGCCCCCCGAGGCGGCGAGGCACATCTTCAGCGGCTTGCCCGCATTTCGTTCCACTGCGGTCGCGTCTGCCATGCCATTCCCTTCGTACCATCTGTCTCCCCGCGGGAGCCATGCTGCACTGCCAACGCTATTGCGGATGCCCGCCCGCCCGAATAGGTTCAAGTAGAAGTTTGTGCCGTGCGCAATTCCGTGCCGGTGGGGAGGTTTTCATGAAGAAATGGTTCCTGGTGACGGCGGTGGCTGCGGCCGCGCTGGCCGTATCCGGATGCGGCGGCAAGGGCGGCAAGCTCGACAAGGGGCAGGTGGTCGCCAGCGTCGACGGCGACGAGATCACCATTTTCGAGCTGAATGCGGAAGTGCAGGCCTCGCAGGTTCCGCCGGGGACTGACCGCAAGCTGGCCGAACAGCTTGCGCTGCAGCGCATCATCGAACGCAAGATCCTCTCCAAGGTCGCGCGCGAACAGAAGCTCGACAAGACGCCGGCCTTCCTGATCCAGGAACGCCGCGCCGACGAGCTGATCCTGACGACGATGCTGCGCGACAAGATCGCGGGCGGGATCGCACAGCCGACCGACGCGGAGATCGCGCAGTACCAGGCCGCGCATCCGGAGCGGTTCGCACAGCGCAAGATCTACAGCGTCGAGCAGATCCAGTTCCCGCCGCCCAACTCGGCCGACAAGTTCAAGCAGTTCGCGCCGCTCAAGACGCTGGATCAGCTGGCTGCCAAGCTGACTGCCGACGGCACCCAGTTCCGCCGTGCGCCGACCCAGATCGACACCGCGGCGCTGCCGCCGGAAATCACCGCCAAGATCGCAGCGCTGCCTGCGGCCGAGATGTTCATCCTGCCGACCCAGCAGGGCCTGACCGCGAACGTGATCACCGCGGCCACGGTGCAGCCGCTGCCCGCCGATCAGGCGCGCGAGCTTGCGGTGAACGCGCTGCGCAACGAACGCTTCAGCAAGGCGGCCGACGCCCAGCTCAACGAGCGGCTGAAGAAGGCACGCGCCACCGTGAAGTACCAGCCGGGCTACCAGGCGCCGCCGCAGCTGCAGAACAGTGCTACGCCGCCCGCGGCAAGCCCCGCCGCGCCGGCGGACAACGCCGCGCAGTAAGCGACGACGGGGCGGCGCCGGCGGGCGCCGCCCCTTTTGCCATCGGCCGGGCGTCAGCCGCGGCCTTCGTTTCCGGTGCGATAGCCGTGCCACCAGCGCTGGCGCTCGCGAACGATCGGCGTCCAGGCGCGGCTCACCGAGGTGAAGCGCTCGCGCTTGCCCGGCATCACCCCCGCCAGCAGCCTGCCGAGCGCGGCATATTTGAGCGCCGCGAACCAGATGCCCCAGCCCGCGACGAGCGCGCCCGTGGGGCTGTAATGCTTGCGCGCATAGTGCATCCGCCCGATCGTCATGAACATGATCCGTCCGGCGGACAGCGAATGGCCGCTGCCGGCGTCGTGCATCACCTTCACGCCGGGATCGACCAGCACAGTATAGCCCTTGTCGCGGATGCGCTTGAACAGGTCGACTTCCTCCGAATAGAGGAAGAAGCTTTCGTCGAAGCCGCCGATTTCGCGCCACACGTCGGCGCGAACCATCATGAAGCCGCCGTTGAGCACGTCGACCGCGCCATGCATGGTCGCCTCGGCGGGCAGGCCACCGCGCCGCAGCCGGCCGGCGGAGACCACCGACAGCACGAAGTCGCCGGGGGTGGGCAGCGCCAGGAAATTGGCGGCGTCGAGATTGCCGGCGGGGTCGTAGGAACGGCCACCCCAGGCGGCGGCGTCGGGGTTGGCCGCGGCAAAGGCGACCAGCCGGTCGATTGCACCCGGCTGCGGGACGGCGTCCGGATTGACGAGCAGCAGCAGCGGCGCCCGCGCATGCGCGGCGCAGCGATTATTGCCGGCGCCGAAGCCGATATTGCCTTCGCTGGGCACGATGCGGACCTGGGGAAGCCCGGCGCGCACCAGCGCCTCGGTATCGCCGCCGCCATTGTCGATCATCAGGATCTCGTACGGCGTCGTCGCCGCCGCGGCCGCGATCCCGGCCACGCACTGCCGAATGAAATCGGTCGAACGATAGGCGACCACCAAGACGGAGACGTGCGGCGTTGCTTCGGTGCTCATGGGCCGTGCTCTACCGGGAAAGGGGCGCAGCGTCGACCCGGCGCGATCGTCCAAGCATATCGTCGGCCTGCCAGCGCCGCATCGGCTGAATAATGCACCGGCGATGGGCGTTAAGCAGTTTTACACCACGGAGTTACACCACTTGTTGCATGGCGGCATGGCAATTTCGAGATCGAGGGAATCACGCGTCGATTTGGGGTCGACTAGTAACGCAAGGGTAGCACAACATGCCGGTTGTCAAGAATCAGAGCGAACTCGATGCCGCGATCAAGAAGGCGAGTAGCGGTGATGTGATCCTGCTCGCGCCGGGTACGTATAGTTCGATCACGATGACGAACGTCAACCCGGCGGCGAACATCACGATCCAGTCGCTCGATACCAGCGACAAGGGGCGCGCGAAGGTCGGTGTCCTCTGGGTTACCAATTCGAGCAATGTGACGCTGAAGGGATTCGACGTCATTCGTCCGACGGCGCCGGCCGATGATTTCGCCATCGCGAATCGGGTCCTCTCGTCGAGCAACATCACGATCGACAACGTCAAGTTCAGCGGCGGCACGGGCGACCCGACCTATGCGGTGGGCCTCGGCCTTTCCATCCGTGGCGGCACGAACAACAAGATCATCAACTCGACGATCGATCACTTCAAGAACGGCATGGACGTGCGGGCCGTGAACGGCATGCTGGTCAAGGACAACAACTTCCTCGACAACCGCATTGACCACACCAATTTTTCGGAAATGACCAACGTCACGATCGACGGCAATCGGTTTGAAGGGCTGTATCCGCAAGACGGCGACCATCCCGATGCCATCCAGTTCATGACCGCCGGTCGCACCAGCGGGAACTCGAACGTCGTCATCAGGAACAACGTAGTGATGACCGGCAACGGCCGCGGCACCCAGGGCTTCTTCCTGAACGACGAGAACGGCGCGATGCCCTACAAGGACATCACGATCGAGAACAATCTGATCTATTTGAGCGGCATGTATCACGGCATCAATCTGCGCAACGCGCAGAACGCCACGGTCGCGAACAACACGGTCATATCCGCGGTCGACGAGAAGTCGACCTGGATCCGGCTGGAAGACGTGTCCGGCACGTTGACCGGCAACCTCACCGACCAGGTCGTCCTGGACGGCACCAACACCCTCACCAACACCAACAATACGCAGCTGGTCAACGATTTGGAGCAGATGCGGCGGATCTATGGGATCAACCAGGCCAGCAATACCAAGATATACAGCCTTCTGGCACCGGGCATCGGCTATCAACCGCCGGCCGGCAGCCGGTTCGCGGCAGAGGTCGCGAGCGACGTGCTGCGGAACCCGCTGCCGACCGGACCGCGTCTGCTGCTGGATCTCAACTTCGGCACCCAGGGCGTCGTCGACACGTCGGGCTGGGGCACGAGCAATCTGGTGAAGCCGCTCACCACGGAGCGGATCAGCAACGGCATGCTCAACGTCAGCACCGGATCCGGCATGGAGCTGGCACGCGGTACCTCGCGCCAGCTCTACAATCTCTCGGCCTTTACGCTGAACTTCGATCTGCAGCGGGCAGGGGCCAACGCGCCGACCGGCCAGATCATCGGCATCTACAACAGCTGGAACGTCACGCTGCGCGCCGATGGCGGCCTGACCTTCACGATGACCAACGATGCCGGGGTCACCTCGACGATGGCAACCGCCAGCGGCGTGATCGGGGATACCAACCTCCACAAGATCGCGCTCAGCTTCCAGGGCGACGCCGGTGTCTCGACGCTATATGTCGACGGGGTCGCCAAGGCGACGGCGAAGATGTCCGGCGTCACGCGCAAGCAGGAATCTTGGGGCCTTTATGTGGGCCATCCATTCACCGCCGCCTTCAGCGGATCGGTGGGGGACATCGAGATGCGGGACACCGCATTCAGCGCATCGCAGATCATCTCGCTCAACGCTGGCAGCGCCGCGACCAAGACCCCCACGGCGGCCGACACGCTCAAGGGGATGGTGGCCAAGGGCGTGGCGCAGACCGCCGCGACGCTGGCCGGCAGCACCGCCTGGGGCGGCGCGATGGCGGCGCCGGCAACGTTGAGCCTGGTCAGCGCCTTCGGTACCAGCGGCGCATCGGCATCGCCGCTGGCGACGGCGCTCGCCACCGCCAGCGCGAGCGGGTCGCTGTACACGAGCGCCTCGCCCTTCTCGATGCTCACCACGCCGCGGCTGGCATCGCTCGACCTGTTCCACGCCTGAGCCGGGCCGCCCCCAGGCGGCTTGCCCCCTGCGATCGCTTGTCTTAAGCGCGGGGCATCTTCTTGGGGGCGCTCGCGGTGAAGCTTCAGAACTTGCATCTGCGCGGCGTGCGCGGCCAGATGGTGGTGGGGTTCGGGGTGAAGGGCCTCGGCGCCGCCACCAGCTTCCTCTTCACCTGGCTGCTTGCGCGCACCGCCGGTGCGGCGGGCGTTGGCGCCTTCGGCACGTCGCTCACCACGGTGCAGATGTGCGTGATCCTCGCGCTTCTCGGGCTGGACGCTATCCTCGTCCGCTCGGTGTCGGTGAATCTCGCGCTGGAGAACACGGGTCGCGCGCGCGCTGCGGCGCGGCACGCGATCCAGGTGGCCACCGGCGCCGGGCTGGCGCTGGCGCTGATCATCGTGCTGTTTCACTGGCAGATCGCGGTCGACCTGATCGGCAGTCCGGCAATCGCGCAGAGCCTGATGGTACTCTCGCTCGTCATCCCGATTCTGGTCTATTGCCGACTCGTCTCGACGGTGCTGCGCGGGGTCCGGTGGATCGGCCTGTCGCAGTTCATCGATGGCCCGCTGACCACCTCGTTCGGCAGCCTGGTGCTGGCGATCGTGTGGGTGCGGGGGATGCCGGCGGATGCGGTGTTCGCGTCGCAGCTTTACCTGCTCGGCGGCGTGATCACTGCCGCGGTCGCCACCTTCCTCTACATGCGCGCGGTGCGGTCATGGCAGCCGCGCGAGCCGCTCGATGAATCGCTGCTCAAGCCGGGCTTCCTGATTCTCGTCGCCAACGCCAACAACCTGTTCACCGACTGGTTCGCGACCGTGCTCCTCGCGGCGACGCACGGACCGGTCGAGGCCGGGCTGTTTCGGGTGGGCTACCAGATCGCCGCGATCCTCAAGCTGTTCTCCGCGACCTCGGAAACGATCCTGCAGCCGGTCTTCGCGGTCGCCTATCGCCAGGGCGACCTGCCGCGGATCGGCCGCATCCTGCGGTTGACGATCATCGGGCTGCTGCTCGCATCGGCGCCGCTCGCGCTTGCGGTGCTGGTCGCTCCGGAATGGATCATGCGCATCTTCGGCAAGCAGTTCACCTCCGGCGCGGCGGCGATGCAGATCATGGTGCTGGGCCAGGTGTTCAGCCTTATCTTCGCCTCGAGCGGCAGCGTGTTGATGATGGCCAGCCGCGAACGCCTGACCGTGGTGCTGACGACGATCGCGGCGATCATCGGAACGATACTCGCGCTGCTGCTGATTCCGCCCTATGGAGCCTTGGGCGCGGCATTCGCGATCCTGGGGCCGTTGCTGTTCTCGCGCATGGCGTCCATGGTCGCGGTGCGGCGCCTTGGTGTTCGGATTTTCTAGGGAGGCTCGGTTGGCAGGGGCGGTGCGGCGTTCGAAAACCATCCTCGGTTCGGGGACGCTGCGCGTGGACGCGTGGTTCCGGGGGCTGATGCGCCCGGGGCGCGACGTGCTGCCGGTCTATCATCCCGATCGGGCGGGCTGGGCGGTCGCGCTGCGGCGCCTCGCGCTGCTGGGCAGCATCGTGCTGCTCGCCTTCGTCTATGGCGTGCTGGCCGCGATCCTGCCCCCGTCGCTGCTGGTGGGCGCGGCGGCGCCGCTCGCGCTGCTAGCGCTGCTGGTGGTGTGGGCGCTTCCCGAAGCCAAGGCGGCGCCGACGCGGGCGCTCACCCACGCCTTCACCGCCTTTGTCGTCTTCATGATCGTCTGGCCCAACTATCTGGCGGTGTCGGTGGCCGGCTTGCCCTGGGTCTCGATGCGTCGCCTCGTCGGCCTCGCGGTGACCCTGCTGCTGTTGATCTGCGTGTCGACGTCCAAACCCTTCCGTCAGGGTCTGCGCGACGTGTTTCGTGCCTCGCCCTGGCTGTCGGGTCTGCTCATCGGCTTCATCGTTATCCAGTTCCTGGCATCGGTCCTCTCGGTGTCGCCCAGCGAAACCATCGCGCGCTGGGTGAACACGGCGTTCACCTCCACCGCGATCTGTTTCGTGTCGATCTGGCTGTTCGGGCCCGGGGGCAAGACGGTGCCGTGGCTGGTCAACAGACTTGCCGTGGTCGTGCTGGTGTTGATGGTGATCGGCGTGTTCGAGGCCCGCGTGCAGCATGTGCTGTGGCTCGGCCATATCCCCGCCTTTCTGCGGATCGATGACACCGTGCTCGACCAGCTGCTGCAGCCGCACATCCGGCAAGGGTATCGCGTGGTCACCACCTATACGACGCCGCTGGCATGGGGCGAGCTGCTGGCGCTGACGACACCCTTCATCCTGTTTCGTATGGTGAATGCGAAGACCTGGCCGATCCGGTTGATGTGGCTGGCCTTCGACCTCTTCATCCTCTACTCGGCCATCCTCGCGGCAGCGCGGCTGGCGCTGGTCGGCTTCATCGCCGCGCATGCGCTGTTCGGATTGTTCTGGGGTCTGCATCGCTGGCGCAACGCCCGCGGGGACCTGATCGGCATTTCTGCGACCTTGCTCTACCCGGCGGCGCTGATCGCGCTGGTGCTCGCGGTCCTGTTCGTCCCGGCCTTGAAGGTGCGCGTGCTGGGCGGCGGCGCCGCACAGTCGAGCACCGATGCCCGCAGTGCGCAGTTCCACGCAGCGATTCCCGTGATCGCCCGCCGTCCGATCCTGGGCTATGGGCCTGGCGAAGGTCCCGCCGCGATCAACTGGCGAACCCCGGAGGGTTTCCTGACCATCGATCTCGGCTTCGTGTCGATGGCCTCCGATCTCGGGCTCTCCGGCTTGTTCGCCTATCTCGGCGTGCTGATCCTGTCGATCGTAAGCCTGTTCCGCGCGGGATGGCGAGACGTCACCTCCCCTTTCCCGGCTGAATTCGCGGTCGCGGTAGCGCTGGCGGTACTGATCACCACGCGAATGGTGCTGGCGCAGAGCGACAACGATCCGCTTTTCATGGTGCTGTTCGGTCTCGCACTCGGGGCGCTGTACCAGGCGCGCAACCGCGGTGACGGGCCCAGGCGCGCAATGCCCGCGCGAGCGTGAGCCCCGGACGCGCCGGCCCTTGCGTCGGCGCGCCCAGGCGCTAAGCGCGTGGGCATGATCAAGCACGCCCTTTCCGTCACGCGCGATGGCGATTTCGCGCAATGGTACCAGACCGTCATCAGCGAAGCGGACATGGCCGAGGATTCGGGCGTGCGCGGCTGTATGGTCATCCGGCCCTGGGGCTATGGCATCTGGGAGCGCATCCAGCGCCTGCTCGACGATCGCATCAAGGCGACGGGGCACGAGAATTGCTATTTCCCGCTGTTCATCCCGCTTTCCTATTTCGAGAAGGAAGCCGAGCATGTTGACGGCTTCGCCAAGGAAATGGCGGTCGTCACGCACCATCGCCTCGTCCAGAAGGACGGCCGGCTGGTCCCCGATCCCGAGGCGAAGCTCGAAGAGCCTTTGGTCGTCCGCCCGACGTCGGAGACGGTGATCGGCGCGGCGATGTCGCGCTGGGTGCAGAGCTGGCGCGACCTGCCGGTGCTGATCAACCAGTGGGCGAACGTCGTCCGCTGGGAAATGCGCACCCGCATGTTCCTGCGCACCGCCGAGTTCCTGTGGCAGGAAGGGCATACCGCCCATGCCACGGTGGAAGAGGCGCAGGAAGAGACCCTCAAGATGCTCGAAGTTTATCGCAGCTTCGCCGAGGACTGCCTGGCGATGCCGGTGGTCGCGGGCGAGAAGCCGGAGAATGAGCGCTTCCCGGGCGCGGTCTCGACCTTCTCGATCGAGGCGATGATGCAGGATGGCAAGGCGCTGCAGGCCGGCACCTCGCACTTCCTGGGCACCACCTTCTCCTCGGCGCAGGACATCAAGTTCCAGAACTCGGAAGGCCAGTTCGAGCTGGCGCAGACGACCAGCTGGGGCGTCTCCACCCGCATGATCGGCGGGCTGATCATGGTGCACGGCGACGACGACGGCCTGCGCGTGCCGCCGATGGTGGCGCCGTGGCAGATCGTCATCGTGCCGATGCTGCGCGACCAGCCCGAGGACGCGGCGACGATCGACTATTGCAAGTCGCTCCAGGCTGAGCTCGCCAAGCTGAGCGCGCTGGGCGAGCCGGTGCGTGCGCTGCTCGACCTCAAGGCAGTCAAGGCGCAGACCAAGCGCTGGGGCTGGGTGAAGAAGGGCGCGCCGATCGTGATCGAGGTAGGCGGGCGCGACGTCGCCGGCGGCAACGTCTCGGTGATCCAGCGCAACAAGCTCTACCGCGAGGACGGCAAGCTCGATTCGCAGATCATGCCGCGCGGGGATTTCGTGGCGGAAGCCGCGGCGATCCTCGAGAGCATCCAGCAGGGCCTGTATCTCGATGCGCGCGATCGGCTGGACAGCAACATCCGCCGCGACGTGGCCGACTTCGACACGCTGGCGGCGATGTTCGCCGATTCAGAGAAGTTCCCGGGCTGGGCCGAGGTCAGCTGGGCCAAGCCGACCGGCGCCGAGCTGGACGCGGTGGTCGAGCGGCTCAAGGCGCTCAAGCTGACCTTCCGCAACGTGCCCGGTGGTGCGGCACCGGCAGAAGGCACCTGCCTGTTCACCGGCGAGCCGGCGGTCGAGCGCATTCTGGTAGCGAGGGCGTACTAAGCTTCAGATCCTCCCCGGAACGGGGAGGGGGCACTGCACTGGGCGCATGGGGTATCCGCGTTTTTTCGAAATCCGTCGTCATTCCCGCGAAAGCGGGAATCCATTGCCCTGATCGCTGGGGGAAAGAACCGCTGCACCAGCGCCAATGGATCCCCGCCTTCGCGGGGATGACGAAAGGTCTTAGAGGCAAGCGCGGCAGTCCTCCCCGTGCCGGGGGGATCTTGATTGACGCGGCGCCTGCACCCTGCAACCACCCTGCCCCCGTAGGGGGGACAAGCGCATGCGGGTGGTACTGGCGACGCTGGGCACGTTGGGGGACGTGCATCCGTTCATTGCACTGGCGCTGGGTATGCGGGCGCGCGGGCACGTGCCCGTATTTGCCGGCGCGGAATCGGTACGGCCGATCGCCGAACGCCACGGCATCGAATTCCACCCCATCCGCCCCGACGGCCCGCAGCTGATCGCCGACACCGGCATGGACGAGGGCGCAATCGCGCGAGCGATCGCCACCGACTTCGACTTCATCGTCAACCGGGTGCTGGTGCCCTATGCCGAGGTGACGTTGGCGGACTTGCGACCGGTGATCGCCGGTGCGGACCTCGTGCTCGCCAGCAGCTTCTCGATCCATGCGCGGATCGCGGCGCAGGCAGCGGGGGTGCCGCTCGCCTCGGCGCTGCTCCAGCCGATCACCCTGCTCTCGGCAGAGGACCCGCCGGTGCTGACGCGCGGCGAAACCGCGCTGGTAACGTTGCGCCGCTGGTTCGGCCCGGGTGCGGTGCGGCCGCTGCTGCGGCTGGCCGAACGGCGCTATGCCAAGGGGCTCAAGCCGTTCGCCGCGATGCGCGAGGCCGCCGGCGCACCGCCCTTCGCGGGCAACGAAATGCTGTCGGGACCGCTGGCGGTGGACCGCGTGATCGGGCTGTGGTCGCCCGCGTTCGCGCCGGCACCTGGTGATGTGCCGCCCAGCTTCGCGCAGACCGGCTTCGTCTTCTACGACGGTGGGTTCGCAGGCGAGGGGCTCTCCGCCGAGATCGAAGCGTTTCTGGAGGCGGGCCCGCCGCCCCTCGTCTTCACGCTGGGCAGCATGGCGGTCTATGCCGAGGACGGCTTCTACGCGGCGAGCGCCGAGGCGGCACGACGGCTGGGGCGGCGGGCGGTATTGCTGGTTGGCGACGATCTGCTGGCGCAGCATCGGCGCCTCGCGGACGATATGGTGCTCGTGGCGGGCTATGCGCCGCATTCGCAGATCTTTCCGCGCGCGGCGGCGGTGATCGGCCATGGTGGCATCGGCACCACGGCCCAGGCGATCCGCGCGGGCGTGCCGCAATTGGTCTGTCCGATCTTCGGCGACCAGTTCGACAATGCCGTGCGGATAGAGCGCGCCCGCCTTGGCCTGTCGCTGCCCAAGCGCCGTTACACCGCCATGCGCGCATCCGCCGCGATCGCGCGGCTGCTGGCAAGCGGGGGCATTGCGGAGCAGGCGCGAAACGCGGGGGCGGCAATCCGCGCGGAAGACGGTGTCGGGGCGGCACTCGATAGGCTGGGAATCGACAGGCTCGACTAAGCGAATCGAGCCGCGCCCTTTGCGGCCCGGCATCTGGAATCAGGGGCTCCCGGCGCTGCGCCGCTGCTGCTTCGCTGCGAAGCATGGTTAGCGGTGGACCGAATCGTCCCGTTCCGCGTCAGCCGGGAAAGCGGATCGCGCGGTAATGGCCCTTATTGATGGTAAACGCGCTTTTCATCATCCTAAACCAACCCCATAACGGCATAAGAGGGGCCGATCGGGACGGCCCGATGGAGCAGAGGACGGCCGAGCGGTGACCGCATTATCACGTTTCCCGCGTTTCTTCGTGACCAGCCCGTCGCCCTGCCCGTATTTGCCCGGGAAGCAGGAACGCAAGATCTTCACCGAGCTCTCGGGTGACCATGCCGGTGAACTCAACGATGCGCTGAGCCGCATCGGTTTTCGCCGCAGCCAGTCGGTCGCCTATCGGCCGAGCTGCGCGGGCTGCACCGCCTGCGCCTCGGTGCGCGTGGTGGCCGACGGGTTCGAGCCCAATGCGACCCAGCGCAAATTGCTCAAGCGCTACAGCGACCTCGAAGTCACCGCCTGCAAGCCCTGGGCGACCGGCGAGCAGTACGACCTGCTCAAGCGCTATCTCGATTCGCGCCACCCCGGCGGCGGCATGGCGGCGATGGACGAGAGCGACTATGCCGACATGGTCGAGCAATCGCCGGTCAGCTCCTATGTCGTCGAATATCGCGAGCCGTCGGTCGACGGCCAGCGCGGCCGGCTGGTGGGGGCGTGCATTACCGACCAGCAGGGCGACGGCCTGTCGATGATCTACAGCTTCTTCGTCACCGACGACGAGACGCGGTCCAGCATGGGCAACTATATTATCATGGACCACATCCTGCGCGCGCGCGCGGCGGGCCTGCCCTATGTCTATCTCGGCTATTGGGTGAAGGGCAGCGCGCGGATGGCGTACAAGACGCGCTATCGCCCGATCGAGGTGCTGGGTCCCACGGGCTGGTCACTGCTTGGCGACGAGGCCGCCATGGGGGCGATGCCCAACGCGGTGGCGGCGGCGCTGGCCTGACGGGGGCGTCCGATCGACTAGCCTCCACGGTCATCCTCGCGACGGCGGGGATCCATTGGCGCTGAAGGCGCGGTTCTTTTCCTGACCGTTATGGCACATGGGTTCCCGACTTCGCGGGAAGGACGGTCGTACACCTTGCAAGGAATGATGGCGGCTGCTGCAGCGCCTACTCCTCGTTGCCCACCCGATCGACATGCAGGTCCACCGCAAGCTGTTCCTCGCCATGGCCGATACGGTGTCCGGCGACCGCCGCGGCGCCCTCCGAATCGAGGCCGACGGCTACGCGCACATAGCCGTCATCGGGCGATCTGCCGGTGACCGGATCGAACGCCACCCAGCCGAGCCCCTGCACCCAGGCCTCGCACCAGGCATGCGGCGCGCACTGCGCGTCGCCGTCGAGATGATAGCCGGAGACGTAGCGGGCCGGCGCCTCCAGCGTCCGCGCGGCGGAAACGAACATCTGCGCCACGTCGCGCGATGCCTCGGCCTTTCCGGCAAAGGCCTCGGCCACGGTTAGCCCCGTGTCCGGCACGTCGGGGACGCAGCGGAAACGGGCGTGCAGCGCCTGGTTGAGCCGGTGCAATCGCTCGATCGGATCGGTCGTGCCAGCGCTCACATCGGCGGCAAAGGCACTGAGCTCGCGGCTGGGCGCGGTCCGCGGCGTCGTCCGCAGGAACAGGGCAGGGGGCAGCGGCTCGGACGTGCCGCGCAGCACCCCGGCATTGTCCTGGGTGAGCACCTCGCCGGTGACCGCGATCTCGATCGCCTCGATCGGGCCCTCGGCGTAGAGCATCGTCACGGCATTGCCGTACCCGTCGACGGCGTCGCGCAGCCGCGCGTCGCAATCGACCCCGACCATCCAGCTCACCACGGTCTGGTGCTGGGTGTCGCACGGCGTCAGCCGCAGCATCTGGACGATCCGCGCTTGGGGCTGGGTGAAGCGGTAGACCGAGCGGTGTTCGACGGCGATGCGCATCACAGGAACCGGAACTGGCGCGCGATCGCTGCATCGAGCAGCGCATTCTCGGCGATGAACTTCTCCAGATATTCGTGCAGCCCGCCGACGATGATGTCAGGCGTGCGCGCCTTCTGGACGCGGGCGAGCCGGGCGCGGGCCATGCGATCGGCCTCCCCTTGCAGGCCGGTGCGCTTGGCCAGCTGGCTGAGCAAGGTCACGCTCTCCTCCACACAGGCGGCGACGCTGCGCGGCAGCTCGGTTCGGCTGACCAGCAGGTCGATCACATTGTCCGGCCGCAGCCCCTCCGAATAGAGCCAGCGATAGGCGGTGACCGCGGAGACGGTCTGCAGGATCGTCGTCCACTGGTCGCGATCCACCGCGCCGCCGACGCTCTCGCCCGCCGGCAGCAGCAGATGGTATTTGACGTCGACGAGCCGCGCGGTGTTGTCCGCGCGTTCGATCGCGGCGCCGAGCTGGATCAGCAGCGTCGCCTCGTTGCGCATCATCCGGTGGATCGCGCCTTCGAAGCCGCGCGTCTCGCCCTTGACCTGCTCGACCAGGTTGAGCGTCGCGGTGGCGCCGCCGGTCGAGGCGCGATTGGCGAACAGCCACCAGGCGCGGTTGATCGCGGTCCAGGCCTCGCGGGTGAGCGCGGTGCGCACGGCGCGGGCATTGTTGCGCGCCATTTCCAGGCAGCGGGTGATCGAGCCGGGGTTGTCGGCCTCCAGCGTCAGGAAGCGCGCGACATGCGCCTGGGTGGCGGGATGGCCGGTCGCGGCGAAGAGTTCGTCGGTATAGCTGACGGTCAGCGCGCTCTGCCAAGCCGCCTCGCCGGCGGGGCGGGCGGAGAGCGCGTCGAGGCGGATCGTCGCTTCCACCAGCCGCGCGATGAAATCGGCTCGCTCGACATAGCGGCCGAGCCAGTAGAGCGCGGCGGCGGTGCGGGAGAGCATCATCATGCCGCATCCCCCAGCAGCACGAAGCTGTCCTTGGTGCCGCCGCCCTGGCTGGAATTCACCACCAGCGATCCCTCGCGCAGCGCGACCCGCGTAAGCCCCCCGGGGACGACGCGCACCTTGTCGCTGCCGGTCAGCACGAAGGGGCGGAAGTCGACGTGGCGCGGGGCCAGGCCCTTTTCGGTCAGCGTCGGCACGGTGGACAGTGCCAGCGTCGGCTGCGCGATATAGCGGTGCGGCTCTGCGATCAGCGCGGCGCGGAAGGTTTCGATCTGCTCGCTCGTCGCGGTCGGCCCGACCAGCATGCCGTAGCCGCCGGAGCCGTCGACCAGCTTCACCACCAGTTCGGGCAGATGATCGAGCACATATTTCAGCGCCTGTGGTTCGCGGCAGCGCCAGGTCTCGACATTGGGCAGCTTGGCCTCGCCGCCCGAATAGAAGCGGACGATCTCGGGCATGTAGCTGTAGATCGCCTTGTCGTCGGCGATGCCGTTGCCCGGCGCGTTGAGCAGCGCGACATTGCCGGCGCGATAGGCGGCGATCAGCCCCGGCACGCCGAGCAGCGAATCGGGCTTGAACACCAGCGGGTCGAGAAAGTCGTCGTCGATCCGGCGGTAGATCACGTCCACCCGCACCCGCCCGGCGATCGTCTCCATATAGACCACGTCGTCGTCGACCACGAGATCGGCTGCCTCGACCAGTTCGACCCCCATCGAATCGGCGAGGAAGCTGTGCTCGTAATAGGCCGAATTGAAATGCCCCGGCGTCAGCACGACGCACACCGGCCGCGCGCGACCGAGCGGCGCCACCGAGCGCATCGTCTCCAGCAGCATGTCCGGATAGCTGTCGACCGGTGCCACGCGGAAATCTCGGAACAGCTCGGGGCAGAGCCGGATCATCGCCTCGCGATTCTCCAGCATGTAGGAGACGCCCGAGGGCGTGCGGGCATTGTCTTCCAGCACGTAGAAATCGTCGGCGCCGGTGCGGACCAGATCGATCCCGCAGATATGCGCCCACACCCCGTGCGGCGGGCGGATGCCGGCGACTTCGGGACGGAACTGCTCGTTGCGCAGGACCAGCTCGGGCGGGAGGATGCCTTCGTCGAGGATACGGCGGGCGCCGTAAATGTCCTCGAGAAACGCGTTGATCGCCTCGACCCGCTGGACCAGGCCCTCGCTCAATTTCTCCCATTCGCGCTGCAGGAACATGCGCGGCACGATGTCGAAGGGGATGATGCGCTCGGCGGCATCGCTGTCGCCATAGACGGCGAAGGTGATGCCCAGCTGGCGGAAGGCGGCCTCGGCGGATTGCTGGCGACGCTGCAGCTCTTCGGGCGGCGTGTCCGCGATCCATTGCGACAGCGCGGTGAACGCCTCGCGCGGCGCCTCCGGGCCGCCATGTCCCCAAATCTCGTCGAACGCCCCCGGTGATCCCATCGAAGCTCCCAAACGCTCGTGTGACCGAATGGCTGCATGCTGCAATGCTTCATTGCGGCGCACAAGCGGCGAATGTGCAGCGTTGCGCATCGGCGGTTTTTTAACGGCGGCCGTGGCAGGATGCGCGCATGTCGATCCTGCTTCTCGCGCTCGCCGCTGCCGCGCCCTTCACCGTCGCCGAAACGGGGAAGGGCTATCCGACGCTTGCCGCCGCGGTGGCGAGTGTACGCGACGGCATCGCGACCATATGGATCGCACCCGGCACCTATCAGCAGTGTGTGGTGCAGGCGGCCGGGCGGATCACCTACAAGGCGGTGCAGCCCGGCACCGCGATCTTCGAGCGCAGCGTGTGCGAGGACAAGGCGGCGTTCGTGCTGCGCGGTCGCGGATCGGCGGTGGACGGTCTGGTCTTCCGCAGGTTTCGCGTGCGCGACGGCAATGGCGCGGGCATCCGCATCGAGATGGGCGACCTGGCCGTCACCCGCTCGACTTTCCTCGACAGCCAGGAGGGCATTCTCGGTGGCGGCCATCCCACCGTGCGCAGCATCACCATCGATCGCTCGAGCTTCGCCGGCCTCGGCCAGTGCGACGAATCGCCGAACTGCGCGCATTCGGTCTATCTGTCGGTCGATGGGCTGGTGAGTATCACCAATAGCCGCTTCGAGCGCGGCACGGGTGGCCATTATGTCAAGCTGCGCGCGCGCCAGGTGGCGATCACCGACAACAGCTTCGACGACAGCGCGGGCCGGAAGACCAACTATATGATCGACCTGTCCGAGGGCGGCACGGGCACGATCGCACGGAACATGTTCGTGCAGGGGGCGGCGAAGGAGAACCGCTCCGGGCTGATCGTGGTGGCGGCGGAAGCGCGGACCTATCCGACCGATGGTCTGCGGGTGGAGGGCAACACCGCCGGACTGGCGCCGGGCGCGCCGGCCGATCCGGCGTTCGTGGCGGACCTGTCCGGCGGGCGGATCACGGTGGCGAACAACCGGCTGACGGGGATGCGGGCGTTCGAGCGTCGGTAAGATCCTCCCCCGCACGGGGAGGGGGACCGCCGCCGAAGGCGGTGGCGGAGGGGGCTCTCAGCACCGGACTCCCTTGCTGCGCTCCCCCTCCACCAAGCCGCGGCGCGTCTTGGTCCCCCTCCCCGTTCCGGGGGAGGATCTAGTTACTTGCAGCTATCCGCCACCCCCGCGTCGATATCCAGACAGCGCCCGTCGATCTCGACCGGCACCGGCACCTTGATCAGCGCGGCCAGCGTCGGGGCGATGTCGACGGTTTCCACCGACAGCGGCTGTTCGAAGCCGGTCATGCCCTTGCGCCAGAACAGGATCGGCACGCGGCGGTCATAGTCCCAGAAGCTGCCATGCGTCGCGACATAGCCGCCGACCGGATCGAGGATCGGCGTCACCCGCGGCTTGAGCGCGACGATCAGGTCGCCCGAACGCTGCGGATCGTGCGAGGCGCGGGCACGCTCGAGCAGGCTCCAGGTCTCGGGCGGAGTGTGGACGATCGGCGTCGCCTCGATCTGCGCGCGGGTGAACACCGCCTGCACCTGCGGGTTCGCGGTATAGAGCTTCACCGCTTCGGCCAGCACTGCGGCACGCTTGGCCTGCGGCACCGACGGCGAGACGTACACATCGCCTGCCGGACCGCCGACCAGCACCGGGCCGGTGAGCCCCAGCTTGCCCGCGAGCGCGCGACTGATGCTGGCGGTGGTCACGTCCGCGCCGATGCGCTGCTCGGTCGGCGCGGCATGTTCGCGGTGGCGTTCGGGCAGGTCATGGCCGCCATGGTCAGCGGTCAGCACCACCTGATACGCCACCTTGGTGCGATCGAGCGCCTCGAACAGCCGGCCGAGCGTCTGGTCGAGCGAGAGCAGCTGCAGGCACATTTCGCTGCCTTCGGTGCCGTAGCTGTGGCCGACATAGTCGGTCGCCGAGGCGCCCAGGATCAGCAGATCGGTATGGCCTTGCTGGCCCAGCTTCATGTCGCTGGCGAGCTTGGCGCCGAGCGCCAGCACCGCATCGTCGATCTCGGGCGAGGCGCGGAACGCCTTGGCATCGCCCGCGGCGCGCGCGAAGCGGCCATCGCCGACCGCCTTGTTGCCGCCGACCGGGATGGCGCGGCTGCGCGCGGCACAGAAGCCCGGCAGGTCGAGCGCGGGCTGCGCTTCGGCGATACGCGCGGTGGTCGCGGCGTTGATCCTGGTCACCGCCTCGGGCGCGGCGCGGCCGGCGTAGGATACGAACGCCTTGCCGTCCCACCACCAGAGCTCGTCGACCTTGTGGCCGCCCATCATCACCGCCGCGCGGTCCTTGCCTGCGACCGAAACGACGCGCGACTGCGGATCGGCCTGCTTCATCCACTCGCCGAGCGTCGGCACCTTCAGATGCTTGTCGGAGACGGTGTAGTGGTTCGAATCCGAGCCCGGTACGGTCTCGTCCTCGGCGCAGTAGACGGTCTTGTCGGCGCGCGGCGCAGCGAAATCGGTCCAGTCATTGGCGATGATGCCGGTGCGCGCGGGATGGTCGCCGGTGAGGATCGTCGAGTGGCCCGGGCAGGTCTCGGTTGCGGCATGGCTCTGATAGCCCGCCGGGAACACCGCGCCGGTCATCAGCCGGGCGAAGCCGCTGGTGAACTGGCTGCGATATTCGGCGAACAGGTCGGCCGAGAACTGGTCGACCGAGATCACCACCACCAGCTTGGGCGGCGTCGCCGGGGCGGCAGGCGCCGGCGCGGTCTGCTGGGCGAGGGCGGGGGTAGCGGCCAGCGCGAGCGCGGCGAGGGGGGCAAGCAATTTCATTCGGGGCCGGCTCCGGGCACGGGTGGACGTTGGTACACCCAGCTATTGTCGAACGCGGCGAACTGGGCAAGGACGGCGCCATGGCCCAGCTACGTTTCGCTTTGATGTCGCTCCTGCTGCTCCTTGCGTCGGGCCTGCCCGCCATGGCGCAGGGCTTTGCCAAGGGCCCCCATGTCCGCAGCGAACTGGTGGCGGAGACGGTACGCCCGAAGCCGGGCAGCGACGTGACGCTGGCGCTGGTCTCGACCCCCGATCCCAAATGGCATGCCTATTGGCAGAATCCCGGCGATGCGGGGCTACCCGCCGAGGCGCACTGGACGCTGCCGGCCGGCGCCACGGCCGATGCGTTCCGCTACCCGGTGCCGCAGCGGCTGCTGATCGCGGGGCTGATGAACTATGTCTATGAAGGCACCTTCGTCCGGCTGACCACGCTGCACATCCCCGCCGACGCGAAGGGCGCGCTGCCGGTGAAGCTCAAGCTCGACTATCTCGTCTGCACCGATACGCTGTGCGTGCCCGAAAAGGCCGAGCTGGAGACCAGCCTGACGATCGGCGACGGCACGATCGATCCGGCGGTGCGGGCCAAGTTCGACGGCTGGCGGGCCAAGCTGCCCAAGCCGCTGAGCACCCCGGCGACCTTCCAGGCGGACGGCGACACGCTGCGGATCGCGGTGCCCTATCCGGCGGGCGCGTCTGCCAAGGACGTCTATTTCTATCCGCTGACCGCCAACGCGGTCGACTATGCCGCGCCGCAGACCGTCACCCGCGACGGCGACCGGCTGGTGCTCGAGACCAAGGCCCGCACGGCGCCTGCCGCGCTCGAAGGCGTGCTGGCGATTGACGGGCAGGGGCTGACGGTCACCGCTAGGCCCGGCGCGGTCCCGCCCGCCAAGCCGGCGGCGACCCCGTGGCTTGCGGCGATCGGCGCCTTCTTCGCGGCGGTGCTGGGCGGGCTGATCCTCAACGTCATGCCCTGCGTCTTCCCGATCCTCAGCCTCAAGGCACTGAGCCTCGCCAAGGCCAATCACGACGCCGGCAGCCCGCGGGCCGAGGCGCTGGCTTATACCGCGGGCGTGGTGGCGGTGTGCCTGGCGCTGGGCGGGCTGCTGCTCGGGCTGCGCGCGGCGGGGGCGACGGTGGGCTGGGCGTTCCAGTTGCAGGATCCGCGGGTGATCCTCGTGCTGCTGCTGCTAGTCGCCGCCATCGCCTTCAACCTGGCCGGGCTGTTCGAGATCACCACCCCCGCCTTCGTCAACCGCGCCGCAAGCAAGGGGCATGGCGGGGCTTTCGCGACCGGGGCGCTCGCAGCCTTCATCGCCACGCCGTGCACCGGGCCGTTCATGGCCTCGGCACTGGGCGCGGCGCTTGTGCTGCCCTGGTTCGCGGGTCTGGCGATCTTCGGCGGCTTGGGGCTCGGTATCGCATTGCCCTTCCTGTTGCTCGGCTTCGTGCCCGCCTTCCGCCGCAGGCTGCCCAAGCCGGGCGCGTGGATGGCGACGATGCGGCACATCCTCTCGATCCCGATGTTCCTTACCGCGCTGGCGCTTGCCTGGGTGCTGGGCAAGCAGGCCGGGGTGGACGGGATGACCATCGGGCTGGCGGCGACGCTGCTGGCAACGCTGGGCCTGTGGTGGGCAGGCGCCCGGCAGGCCAGGGGGCGGAGCCGCGCCTGGCTGCCGGCGCTGCCGCTGGTGCTGCTGGCGCTCGGTGGCGTGGCGCTGGTCCGCCCGGTCGCAGCAGGCAGTGCACCTGCTGCCGTGGCCGGCGCCGAGCCGTTCAGCGAAGCCCGCCTCGCCGAACTGCGCGCGCAGGGGCGGCCGGTCTTCGCCTATTTCACCGCCGACTGGTGCCTGACCTGCAAGGTCAACGAAAAGGCGGTGATCGAGACCGCCGCGGTCGAACAGGCGCTGGCCGACGGCAAGGTCGCCGTGCTGGTCGGCGACTGGACCAATGGCGACGCCACGCTGGGCCGCTTCATCGAGGCGCATAACCGGGCGGGCGTGCCGCTCTACCTCTGGTACCAGCCGGGGCAGGACACCCCCGAGGTGCTGCCGCAGGTGCTGACCCAGGATCTGCTGACGACGCGCGCCAGGGGCGGCTGACCGCCGACCGCTTCGCAGTAAGCCAGTCCATCGGCCGGGGTGACATGCCGGGCGCGCTGTGTCATTGCGCAACTTAATTACAAGCTATGAGTCGGCGCTCAGCCGATCCGCAGGAGAGTATGATGCGTGTTATCGATCATGTGATCGTCGGCCATTCCGGCGGCGGCGCGGGCCGCACGTCGGACGTTTTCGACCCCAATAGCGGCGCCGTGCAGGCGCAGGTGGCGCTCGGCACCGCCGCCGATCTCGATCGCGCGGTCGCCGCCGCGATGGCCGCCCAGCCCGGCTGGGCCGCGACCAACCCGCAGCGCCGCGCCCGCGTGATGTTCCGCTTCAAGGAGCTGGTCGAGGCCAACATGGACGCGCTGGCGCACACCCTCTCGGCCGAACATGGCAAGGTGATCGCGGACTCCAAGGGCGACATCCAGCGCGGGCTCGAGGTGATCGAGTTCGCCTGCGGCATCCCCCACGCGCTCAAGGGCGAGTACACCCAGGGCGCCGGTCCCGGCATCGACGTCTATTCGATGCGGATGCCGCTCGGCATCGGCGCGGGGATCACCCCGTTCAACTTCCCGGCGATGATCCCGATGTGGATGTTCGGCGTGGCGATCGCCTGCGGCAACGCCTTCCTCCTCAAGCCCTCCGAGCGCGACCCCAGCGTGCCCGTCCGCCTCGCCGAGCTGATGCTCGAGGCCGGCGCGCCCGAGGGTATCCTGCAGGTCGTGCAGGGCGACAAGGAGATGGTCGACGCGATCCTCGACCATCCCGCGATCAGCGCAGTGAGCTTCGTCGGCTCGTCGGACATCGCGCATTATGTCTATCGCCGCGGCGTCGAGGCAGGGAAGCGCGTCCAGGCGATGGGCGGCGCCAAGAACCACGGCATCGTCATGCCCGACGCCGATCTCGACCAGGTCGTGGCCGACCTCTCGGGCGCGGCCTTCGGTTCGGCGGGCGAGCGTTGCATGGCGCTGCCGGTGGTGGTGCCGGTCGGCGACAAGACCGCCGATGCCCTGCGCGAAAAGCTGATCCCGGCGATCGAGGCGCTGCGGGTGGGCGTCTCCACCGATGCCGAGGCGCAATACGGTCCGGTGGTCAACGCCGCCCACAAGGCGCGCGTGGAAAACTGGATCCAGACCGGCGTCGACGAAGGCGCCGAACTGGTCGTCGACGGCCGCGGCTTTTCGCTGCAGGGGCATGAGAAGGGCTTCTTCATCGGCCCGTCGCTGTTCGACCGGGTGACGCCCGACATGCAGGCGTACAAGGAAGAGATCTTCGGCCCGGTCCTCCAGATCGTCCGCGCCCCGGATTTCGAGACCGCGCTCCGCCTGCCGAGCGACCACCAGTACGGCAACGGGGTCGCGATCTTCACCCGCAACGGCCATGCCGCGCGCGAGTTCGCGGCGCGGGTGAATGTCGGCATGGTCGGCATCAACGTGCCGATCCCGGTGCCGGTGGCGTATCACAGTTTCGGCGGCTGGAAGCGGTCGGCGTTCGGCGACGTCAACCAGCACGGCATGGAAGGCGTGCGGTTCTGGACCAAGGTCAAGACCGTCACCCAGCGCTGGCCTGACGGCGCCCCCGACGGCAGCAACGCCTTCGTCATCCCGACCATGGGGTGACGGGGGTGCGTGCGGACCCAATTCCTCCCCGGCACGGGGAGGGGGACCAAGTCGCGCAGCGGCTTGGTGGAGGGGCCGCCGCGCAAGCGGCGGTATCCCTGCGCCCGCCGCCCTCCCCGCGCCTGCGGCGCGGCCCCTCCACCACGCGGCTGCGCCGCGCGGTCCCCCTCCCCGTGCCGGGGAGGAATTCCAACGATCCAACACGGCTGAACCCATGACCCACCAGTTCGACCTCACCGACGACCAGCGCCAGATCCAGGAGATGGCGCAGAAGTTCACCGCCGATGCGATCACCCCGCATGCCGCCGAGTGGGACGAGAAGCACATCTTCCCGCGCGAGACGATCAAGGCCGCCGCCGAGCTCGGCTTCGCGGCGATCTATGTCTCCGAGGAATCGGGCGGCATCGGCCTCGGCCGGCTGGAGTCCGCGCTTATCTTCGAGGCGATGTCCTATGGCTGCCCCTCGACCAGCGCGTTCATCTCGATCCACAACATGGCCGCGTGGATGATCGACCGGTTCGGCGCGCAGGGCGTGAAGGACAAGTATCTCCCCAGCCTCGTCACGATGGACCGGCTGGCCAGCTATTGCCTCACCGAACCCGGCTCGGGCTCCGACGCCGCCGCGCTCAAGACGCGCGCGGTGCGCGACGGCGACCAGTATGTCGTCACCGGCACCAAGCAGTTCATCTCGGGCGGCGGCGAGAACGACCTCTACGTCACCATGGTACGCACCGGCGAGGACGGCCCCAAGGGCATCTCGGCGCTGGTGATCGAGAAGGACATGCCCGGCGTCAGCTTCGGCGCGCAGGAGCGCAAGCTCGGCTGGCACTCGCAGCCGACCGCGCAAGTGAACTTCGATTCGGTCCGCGTGCCGGTCGAAAACCTGATCGGTGCCGAAGGCGAAGGCTTCCGCATCGCGATGATGGGGCTGGACGGCGGGCGGCTGAACATCGGCGCCTGCTCGCTGGGCGGGGCGCAGCGCTGCCTCGACGAGGCGGTACGCTACACCCAGGAGCGCAAGCAGTTCGGCAAGGCGATCGCCGACTTCCAGAACACCCAGTTCATGCTCGCCGACATGGCGACCGAACTGGAGGCCGCCCGCGCGCTGCTCTACCTCGCCGCCGCCAAGGTGACCGCGGGCACGCCGGACAAGACCCGCTTCGCCGCCATGGCCAAGCGACTCGCCACCGACACCGGCTCCGCGGTGGTCGATCGCGCGCTGCAACTCCACGGGGGCTATGGCTATCTGATGGACTATCCGATCGAGCGTTTCTGGCGCGACCTGCGCGTCCACTCGATCCTTGAGGGCACCAACCAGGTGATGCGGATGATCGTCGGCCGCGATCTGCTGAAGGATTGAGTCGGAAAATGCTTTCCTACAGCAGTGTGTTTATGCTTTGTTCGCCCCTGTCCGGCGCGCGGACCAAGGAGGAAGCCGGGTTGATGTCGCTTTCCCGGAACTTTCGGAACTTTCGACCCTCCCAATTCCTCCCCGGAACGGGGAGGGGGACCGCGCGGCGCAGCCGCGTGGTGGAGGGGTCGCGCCGGAGGCGCGGGGACGGTTTCAACATCGGGAACACCGCCGCATACGCGGCGGACCCTCCACCAAGCCGCGTTACGGCTTGGTCCCCCTTCCCGTTCCGGGGAGGATCTTGCTGATGGACATCCTCACCGCCATCGAAGGCCCCGTCGCGCGCCTGCGCCTCAACCGCCCCAAGGCGCTCCACGCGCTCAACACCGCGATGTGCCAGGCGATGCTCTACGCGCTCGACGCGTGGGAGCAGGACGACGCCGTCCACATCGTGCTGCTCGACCATGCCGAGGGCCGCGGCTTCTGTGCCGGCGGCGACATCCGCATGATCGCAGAGAGCGGCGCGGGCGACGGCACCGAAGCGGCAGACTTCTTCCGCATCGAATACCGGCTCAACCACCGGCTGTTCACCTATCCCAAGCCGATCGTCGCCTTCGCGGACGGCATCGTGATGGGCGGTGGCGTCGGCATCTCGCAGCCGGCGCGCTACCGGGTCGCGACCGAGAACACCAAGTTCGCCATGCCCGAGACCGGCATCGGCCTGTTCCCCGACGTGGGCGGTGGCTGGTACCTCTCGCGGCTGCCCGGGCGGATGGGCGAGTATCTCGCGCTGACCGGCCACCGGCTCGACGGCGCCGAATGCCTCGCGCTCGGCCTCGCCACCCACTACCTCCCCGCCGAGGCGCTGGCCTCCGCCAAGGCGCAGATCACCACCGCGCCAGACAAGGCACTGGCGATCCTCGACGACCTGTCGATAGAACCGCCGATCGCCAAGATCCTCGCGCACTATGCCGATATCGATCGGTGGTTCGCCGGCGATACGGTGGAAGAGATCTTTGCTGCACTCGAAGCGGAGGACAGCGAATGGGCCGCGGCCACCCTCGCCACGCTGCGCACCAAGTCGCCGCAGGCCTGCAAGGTGTCGCTGCGGATCGTCCGCGAAGGCCGCAATATGCCCGATTTCGCCGCCGAGATGGCGCAGGAATATGCCGTCGCCACCCGCGTCTGCCGCCTGCCAGACTTCGCCGAGGGCGTGCGCGCCGTAATCGTCGACAAGGACAATGCCCCGCATTGGTCGCCCGCCACCCCGGAAGCGGTGGACAGCGCCGCGATCGATGCCATCTTCGCCCCCCTGCCGCCCGCACAGGCCTGGGCGCCCTGAACGGAGAACGTCATGTCTTCCTACGAAACCCTCCTCGTCGAACAGCGCGGCGCGGTGACGCTGATCACGCTCAACCGGCCCAAGGCGCTCAACGCGCTCAACAGCCAGGTGCTGACCGAGCTGCTCGACGTGATGCGCGCCTTCGATGCCGATCCGTCGCAGGGCTGCGCGGTGCTCAACGGCAGCGAGAAGGCCTTCGCCGCCGGCGCCGACATCAAGGAGATGCAGGCGCAGGGCTTTGCCGATATGTACGGCCATGACTTCTTCGCCGGCTGGGACGCGTTCACCCGCACCCGCAAGCCGATCCTCGCGGCAGTATCCGGCTATGCGCTGGGCGGCGGCTGCGAAGTGGCGATGATGTGCGACTTCATCCTCGCCGCGGACACCGCCAAGTTCGGCCAGCCCGAGATCAAGCTGGGCGTGTCGCCGGGCATGGGCGGCTCGCAGCGGCTCACGCGCGCCGTCGGCAAGGCCAAGGCGATGGAGATGTGCCTCACCGGCCGGATGATGGACGCCGCCGAAGCCGAGCGCGCCGGATTGGTCAGCCGGATCGTTCCCGCCGCCGAGCTGGTCGAGGAAGCGGTGAAGACCGCCGCGACGATCGCGGCGATGCCCCCGCTGGCGGTGAAGGCGAACAAGGAAATGGTCAACGTGGCGTTCGAGACGACGCTGGCCCAAGGCGTGCAGTTCGAGCGCCGCCTGTTCCACGCGCTGTTCGGCACCGAGGACCAGCAGGAAGGCATGACCGCGTTCGTCGAGAAGCGTTCGGGGAACTGGACGGGCAAATAACCCATTGCCTCCCCCTTGAGGGGGGAGGCCGCGAGACTTGGCAGCTTGCTGCCTAGTCGCAGCGGGAGAGGGTGAAGCGGCGCGCTGCGCCGCGCGATTTGCGGATGCAAATCGCTCCCCCTCTCCAAGCTGCGCTAGCCGGCAAAGCCGGCAAGCTTCGCTATCCTCCCCCGCAAGGGGGGAGGAAAAGTAGAGAGGAAGCAGATGGCACGCGTAGCATTTATCGGCCTCGGCAACATGGGCGGCGGGATGGCGGCGAACCTCGCCAAGGCCGGCCATGACGTCCGCGCCTTCGATCTATCCCCGGAAGCGCTGGAGCGCGCCAGGAAGGCCGGCTGTCTGCCAGCCGCCGATGCCGCCGAAGCGATCGCCGGCGCCGAGGCGATCGTCACGATGCTGCCCGCCGGGCGGCACGTGGAGACGCTCTATACCGAGACGCTGCTCGACCATGCCGAAGCCGGCGCGATCCTGATCGACTGCTCGACAATCGACGTCGCCACCGCCCGCCGCGTTGCCGAGGCCGCGACCCAGCGCGGGCTGCTCGCGGTCGACGCGCCGGTCTCGGGCGGGATTGCGGCGGCCAATGCCGGCACGCTCACCTTCATGGTCGGCGGCGCCGCGACCGCGTTCGAACGCGCAGAGCCGTTTCTCGAGGACATGGGCAAGACGGTGATCCACGCCGGCGCCAGCGGCGCGGGGCAGGCGGCGAAGATCTGCAACAACATGATCCTGGGCGCGACGATGATCGCCACGTGCGAGGCCTTTGCGCTCGCCGAAAAACTGGGGCTCGACCAGCAGCGTTTCTTCGACATCGCCTCGGTTTCGTCGGGGCAGAGCTGGTCGATGACGAGCTATTGCCCGGTCCCCGGTGTCGGCCCGGAAACCCCCGCCGACCGCGGCTATCGGGGCGGGTTCGGTGCCCCCCTTATGCTCAAGGACCTAAAGCTCGCGCTGGAAGCCGCGGCAAGCGTCGGCGCGCAGGTGCCGATGGGGGAGCGCGCCGAGCAGCTCTATATTGCGTTCGTCGAGGGCGACGGTGCCGGGCTCGACTTTTCGGGGATCATCGAGACGCTTCGCTGATCGGTTCGGCTGGTCGCGGGCGGGCTTTCCTGCGCCACGGGCTTTGGTGTACTAGTTGGCTGCAACACGTGATGGAGAGACTGCCATGCCGCCGATGAGCCCCTGGTCGCACACGCGCCGCGAAGGCTATGCCGACGACATCGATTTCGAGATCAAGGGCCAGGAGCTGCAGTTCGTCGAGATCGAGCTCGATCCCGGCGAGAGCGCGGTTGCCGAGGCCGGCGCCATGGTGTGGAAAGACGCCGCGATCACCATGCAGACCGTGTTCGGCGACGGCAGCAACGCCGGGGGCGGCTTCATGGACAAGCTGCTCGGCGCCGGCAAAAGGCTGGTTACCGGCGAGGGGCTGTTCACCACCGTCTTCACCTACCAGGGCAGCGGCAAGGCGCGCGTCTCCTTCGCCTCGCCCGTGCCCGGCGCGATCGTACCGCTGCGGCTGGCGGATATCGGCGGGACGCTGATCTGCCAGAAGGACGCCTTTCTCGCCGCCGCGAAGGGTGTGCAGATGGGGATCGCCTTCCAGCGCCGGGTGATGACCGGGCTGTTCGGCGGCGAGGGCTTCATCATGCAGCGGCTCGACGGCGACGGCTGGGTGTTCGTTCAGATGGGCGGCGCGATCGTCGAGCGCGAGCTGGCGCCGGGCGAGGAACTCCATGTCGATACCGGCTGCCTTGCCGCGCTGACGCCGTCGGTGGATTTCGATCTCGTCTCGGTCGGCGGTGTACGCAGCATGCTCTTCGGCGGCGAGGGCGTATTCTTCGCGCGGCTGCGCGGTCCGGGCAAGGTATGGATCCAGTCGCTGCCGTTTGCGCGATTGGCGGGGCGGATGATGGCGGCGGCGAACGGGGGCGGCCACAATCGCGGCGAGGGGTCGGTCCTGGGCGGACTGGGCGATTTCATCGGCGGCAATCGCTGAGATGGCGGACGCCCCGGTGTTGACGACCGCGCGGCTGCGCTTGCGGCCGCGTGACGTGGACGATGCCGAGGCGCTGTTCCCCAGCCTCTCCGACGCCGAACTGATGACCTGGTGGAGCCACGCGCCCCACGAAACCGTCGAGCAGACCCGCGCCAGCCTGTCGCGCGGCGACCCCGCCTGGCGCGTCTGGGCGATCACGCATGCCGGCGACGACACCGCGATCGGCTATGTCGCGGTGGGCGAGAAGCGGGCGGCGGTCAGCGAGATCGGCTATCTGCTCGCCCGGCCGCATTGGGGGCAGGGGATCGCCGAGGAGGCGATCGGCGCGGTGCTCGACCAGCTCTTCCTCGCCGAGGCGCATCGGCGGGTTTTTGCGGACACGGACCCGGACAATGTGTATTCGCGCCGGCTGCTCGAACGGCTGGGCTTCCGGCTGGAGGGGGTGCTGCGCGCCGAATGGGAGACCCATATCGGCGTGCGCGACACCACGCTCTACGGGCTGCTGAAGGAAGACTGGACATGCCGACCCCGCCGAACCTGAACGATCCTGCCGAGCGCGCCGCCTACAAGGCCGAGCTGAAGCAGATCGCGCGGCCGCTGCGCATGGGGGCGGTGTGGCTGGCGGTGCTTGGCGCGCTGCTCGCGGCGCTGCGGGCGAAGGTGTGGCCGATGCCCGTCGCGGTGCCGGCGGCGGTGCTGGGGCTCGCCTTCTTCCTGATGGTGCTCGGCATCACCGTGCGAGTGAAATACCACCAGCGGCGGATGCGCGGCGACCTATAGATAGCGCATCCACCAGGCGTCGCTTCGGCGCTTGAGGCTCCCGAAGGCGCGGGTGGCGAACCAGCACGGCACCACTATGATCGCCGCCAGCAGCCACAACGCGGCGACATTGGGCACGCTCACCGGCCCCGCCACGCCCAGCGCCGCACCCGCCGCAAGGTTCAGCGCCCGCAGCAGGTAGAGGTGGAACAGGTAGAAGAACAGCGGCGCGCCGCCCAGCACCGCCAGCAGTCCCGCCGCGCGCGCCGGCAGCCGCTCGAACGCGGCCAGCACGATCAGTCCCACGCCCAACGTCGCCAGCAGGAAATCGGCCGAGGGGGGATATTTGGTGAGGTTGACGAACTGCAGCACGGTGCCGAGCGCGTCCGCGCCTGCCTGCCACGGATGAAGGTCGCCATAGACATTGGTCACGCGCAGCAGCACGAACAGCGCCAGCGCGGCGAGGCCCGCCGCCACCAGCTTCCGCTGCCGCGTGGCAGAGTCCACGCCTGCGGCGAACCACGGCCCCAGCGCATAGCCGAGCGCGATCATCCCGATCCAGGGCAGCAGCGGATAGCTGATCCGCAGGCGCCCGCCCCAGGGCAGGTCAAAGATCGTGCGCTCGTGCAGCACTGCCCAGATTGCATGCGCCGGCTCGCCGGTGGCATGCGCGCCGTCGAGCGCATTATGCCCCAGCACGATCGCCAGCCCCAGCGCGATCAGCGCGGGGCGGGGCAGGTGGACCAGCACCGCCAGCGCCAGCATCGACAGCCCGATCACCCAGATCACCTGCAAATAGAGCATCGGCGGGGTGAGATCGAAGCCCCAGGCGAAGTTCACCACGGTCAGCTCGAGCAGGATCAGGAACAGCCCGCGCTTCCACAGAAAGTCCGAGGCCACCGCCGCGCCGCCACGCGACTGCGCATAGAGCCACGCCGCCAGCCCGGTGAGGAGCACGAACACCGGCGCGCAAAAGTGCGCGGTCAGCCGGGTAAGGAACAGCGCGGTCGGCGTCTCCGGCCCCAGCGGGTCGGCGACCGGCACGGTCGAATAGAAGGTCTCGCGGGCATGATCGACCAGCATCAGCAGCATCACCAGCCCGCGCAGCGCGTCGATCGAGCGGATGCGGGCGGACACGTCCGGGGCGATGGTTGACAAGGACTGCAACATGCTGCAGCGCAATGATACAACATTACACAAAGGGCAACTCATTTTGCGCGTAACCCTCGCCACGGCCTTGCTTTCGCTTGGCGCGATCTTCCCCGCCGCCGCCGAGGAACGCGAACCCGACACCGATCCCGCCGGCCAGGAAATCGTCGTGCTCGGTACCCGCGAGCAGCACACGGACCGCACGCTGTCCGCCGACCCGGCGACCGAGCGCATGTCGCAATCGAGCCGAGTGCTGGAGCGCGATCTGCTCACCGCCGCCGGGAGCTATCGCCTGTCCGACGCGCTGGAGCTGGTCAGCGGGGTGAGCAATCAGAACAACCGCGGCGGCGTGATGGACAATTTCGCGATCCGCGGTTTTCTCGGCACGCCGGACGGTGGCGGCGAATATTATGTCGACGGCTTCCTCGCCAATCGCGGCATGGCCCCGCCGCGCGACCCCGCCACGACCGAGCGGATCGAGCTGCTCAAGGGGCCGATGGGCGCGCTGTTCGGGGATGCCGATCCCGGCGGACGGGTCAATCTGGTGAGCAAGACGCCGGGGACGGTTGCAACGGGCAGTGCCACGCTCACCTATGGATCGTTCGACACGAAGCGCGCCGAGCTGGATCTCAACCAGCCGATCACTGGCACGCTGGCGGTGCGCGTCGTGGGCGCGCTGGAGGATAGCGACGGCTGGCGCGATTTCGTGACGCTCAAGCGGCGTACGATCGCGCCCTCGGTCACCTGGCGGCCGACCGCGGGTGTGCATCTCACCTATGTCGGCGAGATCACGCGCTTCGACACGCCGTTCGATCGCGGCATGCCGGCCATCGCCGGCGACGCTAACGCGCTGCCCCGGAACCGCTATTTCGGCGAGCCGAGCAACGGCGTCACTCGCTTCCGCAACGAACGCCACCAGCTGACCGGCGAGGTCGCGCTCGGCGGCGGCTGGGCCCTCAACGGCGGCGTGGCGTGGCGTACCGGATCGCTGAACGGTTTCTCCGCCGACCCGTCGCGGCTGGTGGGGCGCAGCCTGTGGCGGCAGCGGCGGCAGCGCAACTATACGGTGGACGACCTTTCCGCCCGGATGGAGCTGACTGGCCACGTCGCCCGCCACCAACTGAGCTTCGGCCTCAAGGGCACGGTGCTGGACTATCGCGAGGGGCTGCTGCGCCGGAACCCGAGCGCCGCCGCACCCTATGCGGTCGACGTGTTCGCCCCCGTGTATGGCGGCACCGCGCTGCCGCTCACGCCTTTTACCGACAATCGCGAAAAGCGCTGGGCGGCGACCGCCTATCTCCAGGATCTGTGGGAGGTCACCGACCGGCTGACGCTGAGCGGCGCGGTGCGCTATGACCCCTATCGCCAGCGCATCGCCAACAACCGCACTGGTGCGGTGGGCCGGTCGGTGGACGATCCGGTGCACTTCCGCGTCGGCGCGCAGTATCGGCTCGAGCCGCGTTTCGCCCTGCACGCGAACTGGGGCGAGAATTTCGTGCTCAACTCAGGCACCGGCCGCGACGGCAGCGGCTTCGCGCCGGAGACGGGCAAGGGCTATGAGCTGGGGGCCTCGGCGCGGCTGCCGGGAGTCGACCTGTCGGCCAGCTGGTTCTCCATCGAGAAGCGCAACATCCTGACCAACGATCCCGTCGACCCCAATTTCAACGCGCCTGTCGGCCGGTTGCGCAGCCACGGCATCGAGCTCGACGGATCGGCCAGGCTCGCCCGCCACTGGCAGCTCGTCGCCAACTATGCCTGGACGCATGCCCGCACGCTCGACCGCAGCTTCGCGACCGACCGCGTGCTCGACGTGCCGACCCACGCCGGCACCGTCTTTCTGCTCGGCCGCTTCCTCGATGCGGACGGGAAGGGCCCCTCGGTGAGCGGCGGCCTCGCTTATGTCGGCGACCGCATTGGCGCGATCGACGGCAGCGGGCTGGTGTTGCCGGGCTACGTCAAGGCCAAGGCTGCGGCGGAATATGCTTTCTCCCGCCGCGTCAGCGTGCGGCTGGAGGCGGACAACCTGTTCGATGCGCAGTACGCGATGAGCTCGTACAGCAGCCTGTGGGTCTATCCCGGTGCCCCGCGCACGGTGCGCGGATCGGTGCGGATCGCTTATTGAGACGGGGCGGCGAGCTCGGCCGCCTTGCCGATCAGCCCGGCGAAGCGGCCCTGCTCGACCTCCTGCGCGGGGTCGTTCCAGCTGGCGGAGAGGACGGTCCAGCTGCCGTCCTTGCCCTGCAGCAGCAGCGTCATCGCGATCACCCCCGGCTCGGAGCCGCCCTTGTAGCCGACATAGCTCCATTTGCCGGCGGCCAGCGGTGGGATGCCGGGGTTCTTGGACAGCACCGCGCGCGCGTCCTTGCCCCTGGGGCCTTCGGTGTTTCGGCGAATCCAGTCCATCACCCGGACGAGATCGGCGGGCGTTTCGAACCATTCGAGCGTGTCGATCGACAGCGGCTTGCCGGCGGAGAACAGGCCGACATCCACCTTGCTGAGCGGCGTCGCTGCCACCTCGCCGGCGAGCAGCGCCCGGCGCCCGGCCTCGTTCGCGGCGATATAGCGATCGCGCAGCGCCGGGATGGTCTTGAGCTTGAAGGCCTCGGCGGTGCCGAGGAACGGCCGGTTGCGCGCCGGATCGGCGATGCCGAGCACCGGCAGCATCGCCTCCACCTTGGTCCGCCCCAGCGTCTTCAGCAGGATGTCGGTCGCGCTGTTGTCGCTGATCGAGATCATCTGCGTGGCCAGTTCGCGCAGCGAGACCTTGGTCCCCGCCGGCTTGGCCGTGTAGCCGCCGCCGGGCAGTTCGCTGCCGTCGAGCGTGACCATGTCGTCCCAGCTGCGCTCGCCGGCGTTGGTCGCGCGGATCAGCTCGGCGAGGATCACCAGCTTGAATTCGGAGCCGATCGCGAAGGCCTGGTCGGCATTGTGCTGGCGGAGCAGCTGCGGCTTGCCGTCGCCCAGCTTTGCGAGCGCATAGCCGGTGCGGCCCCGCAGCCCCTTGAGCGCGGCTTCGACCGCGTCGAGCGTCGCCTCGCGCGCGGTGACGCCCTGCACCAGCAGCCCGGTGATGCGGTGGTCGCCGGCAGGATCGACGGAGATCGCTATGCTGACCAGCGCGTCGCGATATTCGACGATGATCGTGCCCGACCACGGGGTTTTTGCATCGAGTTTCTGCAGGTCCGAATAGGGGCCGGCCGATGCCGCGATCTGCTGGCGCACGGTGTCGAACGTGGCCTTGGGCACCTGCGCGCGGAAGGCGTCCGAGAAGGCGGCTTCATAGTCGCCCTTGCCCTGCAACAGGTCGGGCAGCTGGTTGACGCGGTCGCGAAATTCCTTGGCCGCCTGCACCGGCGCGGCGGCGGGTGCCGCGGGCGCCGTCTGGGCGAGGCAAGGCGTCGCGCAGGCCAGCAGCGGCGCGACGATGGCGATGAGACGCATCCGACTATCTCCCCCCGTGTTAGGAGGATGGTACACGTAGTCCGGCGGCGCGCAAGCCGCGACGCGCTCTCAGGCGTCGATCACCTCTTCGTCGAGCCGTGCCGCATTTTCCTGGATGAAGGCGAAGCGGTGGGCGGGGTTGTTGCCCATCAGCCGGTCGACCAAGTCCTTCACCCCCGCGCGCTCCTCATATTCCTGCGGCAGCGTCACGCGCAGCATGCCGCGCGTCTTGGGGTCCATGGTGGTTTCCTTGAGCTGGTTCGGGTTCATCTCGCCGAGGCCCTTGAACCGGCTGACTTCCACCTTCTTGCCCTTGAACGCGGTCTTCTCGATCTCGATGCGGTGCGCGTCGTCGCGGGCGTAGAGGCTCTTCGACCCCACCGTCAGGCGGTAGAGCGGGGGCTGGGCGAGGTAGAGATGCCCCTTGCGCACCAGGTCCGGCATTTCCTGGAAGAAGAAGGTCATCAGCAGCGTCGCGATGTGCGCGCCATCGACGTCCGCGTCGGTCATGATGATGATGCGTTCGTAGCGCAGATGCGTCGCGTCGCAGTCCTTGCGGGTGCCGCAGCCGAGCGCCTGGATAAGGTCCGCGATTTCCTGGTTGGCGAGGATCTTGGCCGAGGTGGCGCTGGCGACGTTGAGGATCTTGCCGCGGATCGGCAGGATCGCCTGGGTCTTGCGGTCGCGCGCCTGCTTGGCCGAGCCGCCGGCCGAATCGCCCTCGACGATGAACAGCTCGGTGCCCTCGGGGCTGTCGGCCGAACAGTCGGTCAGCTTCCCGGGCAGGCGCAGCTTGCGGCCGCTCGTCGCCGACTTGCGCTTGACCTCGCGCTCCTGCTTGCGACGCAGGCGATCGTCCATCCGCTCCAGCACATAGCCGAGCAGCGCCTTGCCGCGCTCCATATTGTCGGTGAGATAATGGTCGAAATGGTCGCGCACCGCCTTCTCGACGAGCGCGGTCGCCTCGGGGCTGGTGAGGCGGTCCTTGGTCTGGCTCTGGAACTGCGGCTCGCGGATGAACACCGACAGCATCACCTCGGAGCCCGTCACCACGTCATCGGGGTTGAGGTCCTTGGCCTTCTTGTTGCCGACCAGATCGGCAAAACTGCGAAGACTCCGCACCAATGCCTGGCGGAGGCCCTGTTCGTGGGTGCCGCCATCGGGCGTGGGGATGGTGTTGCAGTACCAGCTATAGCTGCCGTCGCTCCACAGCGGCCAGGCGACCGCCCATTCGACGCGGCCCTGCGAATCGGGGAATTCCTGGGTGCCCGCGAAGAAGTCGGCGGTGGCGCATTCGCGGCTGCCGACCTGCTCCTTGAGGTGGTCGGCGAGGCCGCCGGGGAACTGGAACACCGCCTCGGCCGGCGTGTCGTCGGTGATCAGCGACGGATCGCACTTCCAGCGGATCTCGACCCCGGCGAACAGATAGGCCTTGGAGCGGGCGAGCTTGTACAGCCGCGCGGGCTTGAACAGCATCTCGCCGAAGATCTCGGGATCGGGGGTGAAGGCGACGCTGGTGCCGCGCCGGTTGGGCGTGCCGCCGAGCTTCTCCAGCGGCCCCAGCGTCTGGCCCTGGCTGAAGCGCTGGCGGTAGAGCTGCTTGTCGCGCGCGACCTCGACGACCGTGTCGACCGACAGCGCGTTGACCACCGAGATGCCGACGCCGTGCAGGCCGCCCGAGGTCGCGTACGCCTTGCCCGAGAATTTGCCGCCCGAGTGGAGCATCGAGAGAATCACCTCGAGCGCCGACTTGTCCGGGAAGCGCGGGTGCGGATCGACCGGCATGCCGCGGCCATTGTCGACGATGGTGATGCGGTTGGGCGCGGACAGCGTCACCTCGATGCGGTTGGCATGGCCGGCGACGGCTTCGTCCATCGCGTTGTCGAGGATTTCGGCGGCGAGGTGGTGGAGCGCGCGCTCGTCGGTGCCGCCGATATACATGCCCGGCCGGCGCCGTACCGGCTCCAGCCCTTCGAGCACCTCGATCGAGGAGGCGTCATAGGTGCCGGCGGGGACGGAGGGCGCAGCGAAGAGGTCTTCGGACATGCGGAACGTATAGGGGGTGCGGGGGTGTCCGCGCAAGGCGGGGGTGGGGTTTGCCGGCTGGGAGGCTGACCGGCCTTGGCGGCCATCGCTCCCCTCCCGCTTGCGGGAGGGGTCGGGGGAGGGACTGATGTGGAAGAAGCGCAGCTGGATTTGAGCCCCTCCCCTAGCCCCTCCCGCAAGCGGGAGGGGAACGCGGGTGGAGAGGCTTGCCGAGCTTCAACGCGGGCGGGGCGTGCCGCCAAAGGGCATGGTCGGCGCGGGGCGACGGTCGCGGCGCGGGAGCTGCGCCTGATAGGCGTGGCCGCAATGCGCGACGCAGTACGGGAAGCCCGGATTCACCTTGTCGCCGCAGAAGTGGAAGTCCGGCTCGCCCGGGTGGCCGAGCGGCCATTTGCAGATCTTGTCGTTGAGATCGAGCAGCGTCGTCTTGCCCGCGATCGCCTCGCTCGGCTTGGCGGGGACGAGGCGGCGGGGCGGCGCCGGGGTGCTCGGCGGGGCCTGCTCGCCCGGATTCTGGCGGATGAAGCCACCCGGGCCGACCGAACGAAGCACCTGCTGCGGTGCACGCGGCGCTGCAGGTTCGGCTGCTTCGGAGGCGTCGTCGATGTCGCTATCCTCGACGGGCGAAGGTGCGGCAGGCGCGGGGGGCGCCGGACGCGGTGTCGCTGCCGGTGCGGGCGCCGCCGCCTGGGGGCGAGGCGCCGCGGGTGCCGGGGCGGGCTTGGGCGCGGGTGCCGGCTTGGGCTCGGCCGGCGCAGCAGCCGCAGGTGCAGCAGCCGCGGCTGCCTTGGCTTCGTTGGACTTCACCGGCGACGGGCGCGAGGGCAGGCCGAGGCGGTGCGCCTTGCCGATCACCGCATTGCGCGACACACCGCCCAGTTCCTCGGCGATCTGCGTCGCGGTCAGGCCGCTGTCCCACATCTTCTTCAGCGTCTCGATACGCTCGTCGGTCCAGCTCACTTCGGTTCCTTCGTCTTGCGGGCAGCGGCGTCAGCGGGTACGCGATCGCGTCATGAGCAGCCACCCCGAAATCGGTTCACAGCTTCCCGAGCCGGGCGTTCCGGTGATTCGCAACGTCAACTGGGGAGGCTTGCGCACCCTCTATATCAAGGAGGTGCGCCGTTTCTTCAAGGTGCAGCTCCAGACGGTGTGGGCGCCCGCGGTTACAACCCTCCTCTATCTGGTGATCTTCACGGTGGCGCTGGGCGGCGGCGGCCGTGTGCTGGTGCTCGACGGTGTCCCGATTCACTACGCAGATTTCATCGCCCCCGGTCTGATCGTGATGGGCATGCTGCAGAACGCCTTCGCCAATGCCAGCTTCTCGCTGCTCGTCGGCAAGATTCAGGGCACCATCGTCGACTATCTGATGCCGCCGCTTTCCACCGGCGAGATGCTGGCGGCGCTGGCGGGCGGATCGGTGACACGCGCCTTCTGCGTCGGCGGCGCGGTATGGCTGGCGATGGCATTGTGGGGCATTCACGTCTTCCCGGCGCATTTCTGGGCGGTGCTGTGGTTCGGTTTCCTCGGTTCGCTGTTTCTCGCGCTGATGGGCGTGATGACCTCGATCTGGGCGGAGAAGTTCGATCACGCGGCGGCGGTGACCAATTTCGTCGTGGCGCCGCTCGCGTTGCTGTCGGGCACCTTCTACTCGGTGGAGAATCTGTCGCCGGTGTTCCGTGCGATCAGCCATTCCAACCCGTTCTTCTACATCATCTCGGGCTTCCGCTACGGGTTCCTCGGCGTCGCCGACTCGCCGATCTTGATCGGCAGCGTGGTGATCCTGACGCTGGACGTGGTGCTGGGGCTGTTCTGCTACGCACTGCTGCGCCGGGGTTGGAAGATTAAGAGTTAAGCGCAACCCGGCTTTAAGCCGTGTTGGGGTATGGCTGCGGCTCCCCAGGGACGCCGCCCATGCTGCACTATGATTCCGCCCATTTCGATGCCCGGTCCAGCGGTACCACCTCGCTGGCCGAGATACTGGGTGCCTTTTCCTACGCGCTCGATCTGACCGAGGGGCAGCCCGCGGGGCATTCGCTGCGCGCCTGCTGGATCGCCAGCCGGATGGCGGTGGCGCTGCAGCTTCCTGCCGCGGACCGCCGGACGGTCTATTATGCGACGCTGCTCAAGGATCTTGGCTGCAGCAGCAACGCCGCGCGGATCGCCGAACTCTATCTCGCCGACGATCGCCGGGTGAAGCAGGAACACAAGCTGCTCGCGGTGGGGCTGGGGCCGACGCTGCGCTACGTCTTCACCCGCACCGGCCAGGGCCAGCGGCTCGGCGCGCGGGCCAAGGCGATCCTCGCCATCCTGCGCGACGGCAATGCCATCGTCACCGACCTGATCCAGACGCGCTGCACCCGTGGCGCCGACATCGCCCGCCAGTTGCGATTCCCCGAGCCGGTGGCGCAGGCGATCGCCTCGCTCGACGAGCATTGGGACGGCAGCGGCAAGCCGCTGGGCCTGCGCGGCGACGCGATTCCGCTGGCGGCGCAGCTGGCGCTGCTCGCGCAGATCGTCGATGTTTTCCATCAGGCGGGCGGCCCCGATGCGGCGACCGAAGAGGTGGCGGCGCGCGCGGGTAGCTGGTTCGATCCGGCGCTGGCACGGTGTTTTGCCACACTGGCGACGCGCGAGCCCGGTTTCTGGCCGGACCTCGCGCACCCTGCTCTCGAGGCGCGAGTCCGCGCCTTCGAGCCCAAAGAGCAGCGCGTCGCGGTCGACGAGGACTATCTCGACGACATCGCCGCCGCCTTCGGTGCGGTGATCGATGCGAAGAGCCCCTATACCGGCGGTCATTCGGGGCGGGTGGGTGCCTATACCGAAGCGCTGGGGCGGGCGCTGGGCGTCGAGGGCGCACCGCTGCGCACGCTCAAGCGCGGTGCGATGCTCCACGATGTCGGCAAGCTGGCGGTAAGCAGCCGGGTGCTGGAAAAGCCGGGCAAGCTCGACGAGATCGAATGGGAAGAGATGCGCAGCCATGCCGCGCACACCACCGCGATCCTGTCGCGCATCGCGCCGCTGCGCGACATGGCGGCGATGGCGGGCGCGCACCACGAGCGGCTCGACGGGCGCGGCTATCCGCTGGGCCTCGATGCGATGCTGATCGCGCGCGAGGCGCGGATCATCACCGTCTGCGACTTCTACGACGCGCTCACCGCCGATCGCCCCTATCGCGCCGCGCTGTCGGTAGAACAGGCATTGGGCATCATGGCTGGGGAAGTCGGCAAGGCGATCGATGGCGAGGTATTCGCCGCCTTGCGCGATGTCGTTACGAAAGAATAACTTCTTCCCGGTAGCACGACGGCAGGGCGCGCGGGGGTGCGCCTGGGGACGGGGGGGTGTGATGAAATCTTTGCGCGTGATGCTGCTGCTGGTCGCAGCAGGTGGGTGGCTGGCGGGGTGCAGCCAGCCGCGGCCGAAGCCGATTGCGGGTTGCAACTACAAGGTACTCCCGCTCACCGTCGGACCGAAATGGCACCAGCCCTGGCGGGGGCCCGATGCCGCCGCTGCGACGGTACTCGACCAGGCGGAGACCCCCGAAGTCGCTGAACTGGGCCGAGCGCTGCAAGCACGGCGCCTGCGCAACGCCGGGCTGCGGCGCGCCGCCATCACGGGCGTCCCGCGCGACCAGTTCCTCGCGCTCAGTGGTGGCGGGCAGCACGGCGCCTTCGGGGCGGGCTTCTTCTACGGCATGCAGGCGGCAGCGCGTGCGAAGCACGACACGCTGCCGGATTGGGACATCGTCACCGGCGTCAGCACCGGCTCGCTGCAAAGCACCCTGCTGTTCCTCGCCAACCAGCCGGTACCGAGCGATCGCGGCTATGGCTGGGTGGACGGGCCGATGTCCGGCAAGGACGGCGCCACGGGGCTGGTAGTGACACCGGGCGAGTCCAATGTCGGCGATCTCGTGCTCGCCTATTCGATCGCGCAGGAGGCCGATCTGATGCGGACCCGGAGGGGCGGGGCCATAGCTGGGGCGCTGCTCAAGGGATCCACCGCCAGCTTCGCGCCGCTGCGCGATCGTCTGCTGCAGATCATGACGGTGGGCACGCTGCGCGCGGTCGGCCAGGAATGGGTGGTCAACAAGCGCCAGCTGTTCGTCGGCGTCAGCAATCTCGACGACGGTGCCGGCTATGGCATCGACATGACCGAGCTGGCCGCGCGGACGCTGTCGACGCGCGCCGCCGGCGATCTTGCGCGCATCCAGGGCTGCTATGTCGATGCGCTGCTCGCTTCCGCCTCGGTGCCGCCGGGCGTCCCGCCGGTGACGCTGCAGACCGATCGCAGCACCAACCTGTATATGGATGGCGGTGCGCGCTTCGGCATGTTCCTGGAGCCGGTGCTTGCGGCGCGGCGTGCGGCGGGGGAGGACCGTCCGGCCGACGTCACGCTGATGGTCAACACGTCGATGGCTGCCGGGCCTTGGAATGGCGACGGCACGCCGACGCAGCGCTGGTCGGTGGTCAGCGCGGCGCTGCGCGCGGTCAATCTGATGGAGACGCAGGTCTATGTCTTCTCGGCCGCGGCGGTGGCGGATCTTGGGATCGCCAGGGGCGGGCTGAACATGGCGGTGCTGGGCAATGGCGGCATTCCCGGCGGCGAGCCGCCTGAGACGCATCGCTTCGACGGCAAGAGCTGCAGCCAGTGGCAGGCGATCGACGCCCGGGCCAAGCCGCTTCAATTCTATCCCCGCTATATGGCGTGCACGGCGGATTATGGCCGGTCGCGCGGCGTGATCGCGCAGTGGAACCACCGCATGCCGGCACAGCCATAATGGCAGGTTGACCTGTGGGGGGCAGCGGCCTTAGAAATGCGAGAGGGCGGCCCGGATAGGTCGCCCTTTTGCGTTTCTGGAGTTTCCCCACCCCTTTTCTCGTAAGGAGTATCGTTCCCATGACCATCACCCCGCTCATGCCCGTCTACCCGCGGTGCGGTGTGCGGCCGGTGCGAGGCGAGGGCTGCTACCTGATCGGGGAACGAGGGGAACGCTATCTCGATTTCGCCGCCGGTATCGCCGTCAACGCGCTGGGCCATGGCCACCCGCATCTGGTGAAGACGATCGCCGACCAGGCCGCCACGCTGATGCACGTGTCCAACCTGTACGGTTCGCCCCAGGGCGAGGCATTTGCCGAGCGGCTGCTCAAGCACAGCTTCGCCGACACGGTGTTCTTCACCAATTCGGGCGTCGAGGCGATCGAGTGCGCGATCAAGGTCGCGCGCCGCTATCACTATGCCAATGGCAACCCGCAGCGGCACAAGCTGATCACCTTCAAGAACGCCTTCCACGGCCGTTCGCTGGGGGCGATCTCGGCGACCGACCAGGGCAAGATGCGCGACGGGTTCGAGCCGCTGCTGCCGGGCTTCGACTATGTGCCGTTCAACGATCTCGAAGGGGCGATCGCCAAGATCGACGACGAGACCGCGGGATTCCTGGTCGAGACGATCCAGGGAGAGGGCGGCATGACCGCCGGCCGGCCCGAGTTCATCCAGGGCCTGCGCAAGGCCGCGGACGAGCACGGCCTGCTGCTGATCCTCGACGAGATCCAGTGCGGCTATGGCCGTACCGGCAAGATGTGGGCCTATGAGCATTACGGCATCACGCCGGACATCATGACCTCGGCCAAGGGTATCGGCGCGGGCTTCCCGCTCGGCGCCTGCCTCGCCACCGAGGAAGCGGCCAAGGGCATGGTCGCCGGCACGCATGGCTCCACCTATGGCGGCAACCCGCTGGCGATGGCGGCGGGCATGGCAGTGCTCGACGTGATGGAGGAGCCCGGCTTCCTCGAGCATGTCACCCGCATGGGCGAGCGGCTCCGCCAGGCCTTCGAGCAGATGATCCCCAACCATGATCATTTGTTCGAGGAAATCCGCGGCAAGGGGCTGATGCTCGGCATCAAGATGAAGGACAGCGTGGTGAGCCGCGACTTCGTCGCCCATCTGCGCGACCATCACGGGCTGTTGACCGTGGCCGCGGGCGAGAACGTGTTTCGCGTGCTGCCGCCGCTGGTGATCGACGAAAGCCACATCGCCGAGGCGGTCGACAAGCTGAGCGCCGGCGCGCGCAGCTTTGCGCCGGCGGCTGCGGCCTGAGGACTGAACCGATCCTCCCCGGGACGGGGAGGGGGACCATGCGAAGCATGGTGGAGGGGGCTCTCCGCAAAGGGCGTCGCGGGTGGAGGGCCCCCTCCACCCCGACGCTCCGCGTCGCGGTCCCCCTCCCCGTGCCGGGGAGGATGTTATGACCCGCCACTTTATCGATCTCACCGATGCCGGCCCCGACGCGATCGCGGCGATGCTGAACGACGCGATGGCCCGCAAGACCGCGCGTGCCGGCTGGCCCAAGGGCAAGCCCGATGCCGATGCGCCGCTCACCGGCCATGTGCTGGCGATGATCTTCGAGAAGAACAGCACCCGCACCCGCGTGTCGTTCGACATGGCGATCCGCCAGCTCGGCGGCACCAGCATCGTGATGGACGCCGGCTCGATGCAGCTCGGCCGCGGCGAGAGCATCGCCGATACCGCGCGCGTGCTCTCGGGCTATGTCGACGCGATCATGATCCGCACCGACGATCACCAGAAGGTGCTCGACATGGCAAAGCACGCCAGCGTGCCGGTGATCAACGGCCTCACCGATGCCTCGCACCCCTGCCAGATCATGGCGGACCTGCTGACCATCCTCGAGAGCGGCAAGGCGCTGCCCGGCCTCAAGGTCGCGTGGCTGGGCGACGGCAACAACGTGCTCGCCTCGATCATGGAAGCCGGCGGGCTGATGCACTTCGACGTCGTCGCCGCCTGCCCGCAGGGCTATCAGCCGAGCGACGCCGATGTCGCCCGTGGGCGTGGTCGCGCCCGCGTCGTCGGCACCGCGCGCGAAGCGGTGGAAGGCGCCGACATCATCGTCACCGATACCTGGATCTCGATGGGCCAGGCCCATGCCGAGACCAAGCTCAATGCGATGATGCCCTTCCAGGTCGACGAGGCGCTGATGGCCGCGGCCAAGCCCGACGCCCGCTTCCTCCACTGCCTGCCCGCGCACCGCGGCGAGGAAGTGACCGACGCGGTGATCGACGGTCCGCAATCGCTGATCTGGCCCGAGGCCGAGAACCGGCTGCATGCGCAGAAGTCGGTCCTGCGCTGGTGTTTCGGGCAGATTTGAAGCCCAGGCTCCCCAGCCTGCGTTCCCCTCCCGCGTGCGGGAGGGGCTAGGGGAGGGGAGGACGGCCTAGCGTGCGGTGGCGCTCAAGACGGAACCACCACGTCAGTCCCCCCCCAACCCCTCCCGCAAGCGGGAGGGGCTTTAGATCCCCGCCAGCGCGCTCACCGCGGCGACCTCGGCCATCGGCAGCGCGCCGACCGCCTGCTCGACCGCGGCCAGCGCCTGCTCCGACGATTGCAGGTCGCCGCCGTCGCGAGGGTCGTCGTCGCGATGCTTATGGTACTTGCGGCGCAGCGCGGCCTTGAGCTCGCGGGCGAGGGCGCGAGCTTCGTTCTTAAAATTGTCGTCGGCCTTGGCACGCGCGGTATCGGCGGCGCGCTTCTCGTCGGCCGCCTTGTTCGTGCCGAGCGCGGTACCTCCGGGCTTGGCCGCTTCGCCTTCGGCTGCCGCCTTGTCCTTCTCGGCAGTCTCGGCCTGGGGCGTCGCTTCGCCCCCACCTGCGGCAGGCGCGTCGGCCTTGGCCTCGCCCGCCGGCGTCGCCGCGCTGGCCGAAGCGTCCTCACTATCCGCGCCGGCCAGTTCGGCCGTGCTGCCCCCGGCGCTGGTATAGCTCTTCACCGCCGCGGCGAGTTCGCGCGCTATCTGCGCGGCCGCCCGGGCGAGCTTCTTGGGGTCGCCCGCATAGATCATCTTGAGCGCCTGCAGCCGCGCCTTTAGTTCCTGCACCTTCTGCGCCTCGCGCGCCCGTTGGTCGTCGCTGGTCTTGCTCTTGATCGTCTTGAGGGTTGCGACGGCGTCCTTCGCCTGCTGCAACTTGCGCGCGGCCATCTCCTCCTGCCTGGAGGGTACCGCGTTCGCCGTAGCGCCGGTGGCGGTGCTGCGCGGCGGCGCCAGCGACGCCAGGGCGGAGAAGGAGACAGCGGGGAGCTTCATCTTTTCTTCATAGAAAGAGACGCGCGCCGCGGTTCGGATACAGCGGTAAAACTACGTACATCTTTAAATATTGGCGCGCGCCAGATGCCGAGATGAACGGCGCAAAGGCCTGTATCGGTTCAAACTGCTAAATAATCGATGGGTTCCGCACAAAATTCGGCGAACACCCTAACAATCCTTGTGGGGGCACCCCATATGACAAATGCTGACGTCGCATGCGACGGATATTGGGCCGCTTAGGCTCCCCCCTTTGTCCCTTTCTAGCCTCACCGAAGCCGGGATGTGCCGCTGTTGGCGCATGCCCGTCATGCCTGGGACAAAGGATGCCCATATGATCACCGGAACCGTAAAATTCTTCAATAACGACAAGGGCTATGGCTTTATCGCGCCGGAAACCGGCGGCGGTGACGCCTTTGTTCACATCTCGGCCGTCGAGCGCGCAGGCATGCACACGCTCGATAAGGACCAGCGCGTTACCTACGAGCTGGAGACGGACCGTCGGGGCAAGACCTCGGCCGTCAATCTTCAGTCGGCCTGAAGCACTACGGATCGGGCGGGCATGCACATGCGCGCCCGTTTCCATTTGGATCGAGCGGGAGCTCCCTGCTTCAGGAAACGGAGGACAGCATGTCCAGAGCAATCAACGTCAGCGCCGCGAAAGAGCATGTCATCGCGACCTGCGCCAAGCGCAGCATCGCCATCAGCGCGATCGAGACGCTGCAGTCCGGCGGCACGCGCGTGGTGATGAACAGCAGCGCCGATACGGCGATCATCGCCAAGGCCTATGGCCGCAAGGTGATCACCGGTGCCGTCGTCCGCGTACCGACGCGTGTTGGGAGTCTGTAAGAACATGGTAGCATATACGGCGCCGGGATTTCAGGAACGCGCGAGCGCGTCGGCTACGGCGAAAAGCAAGGCGCTGGCGATGCTCCGGGCACGGCCCGTCGTCGATGCCGATGCCCTGGCAGCGGCCAAGGAGCGTCGCGTGGCGGCGGAAAAGGCCAACGCCGAAAAGCGTGCAGCGGCGCTCGCCGAGCGCGAGGCACTTGCTGCTGCCAAGCGCGAGAGCAGGGCAGAAGCGATCCGTGCGGTAGAAGCCGCAGCGGCCGTCCCGGTACCCACCGAGGCGGATCGCAAGGCGGCACGCGACGCGCGCTACGCGGCCCGCAAGGCCAACAAGCGCGCCCGCTGATCCGATCGCGACCACCGGGTCGCGACGGCGCAAGCGCAGGCGTTGCCCTTGTGGCATGCGGCGGCGCGCATCAGTCTGGCTGGGCGTATCGCGCGGGCCCTCCGCGGCGGGAACCCACATTGTTTCCCGCCGCCAAACCCCTATTTACACCTCCGAACCCAGAAAATGCGTTCGTCGGAACGCGCGGAGTCACCCGGACTTCTCGCGCCCGCAAACGAATGCCGGAGACGTATCGTGACCCACCCCGTTCCCGCCGCCGATCTCGATCGCGTGACCGGCTTTGCCATTCCCGAGCGCCATGTCCGTGGCCGCGTCACGCGGCTGGGGCCGGTGCTGAACGAGATTCTGTCGGCGCATGCCTATCCCGCGCCGATCGAGAAGCTGCTGGCCGAGGCGCTGACGCTCACCGCGCTGCTCGGCAGCACGCTCAAGGATGCCGAGGGGCAGATGACTCTGCAGGCGCAGACCCAGCGCGGCATCGTCAGCCTGATGGTATGCGACTACAAGAATGGCGAGCTGCGCGGCTATGTCCAGTTCGACGCCACGCGGCTTAGCCGGCTCGGCAAGAACCCGTCGCTAAGCGCGTTGTTCAACGGCGGCTATCTGGCGGTGACCTTCGACCAGGCGCTCACCAACGAACGTTACCAGGGCATCGTGCCGCTGGAAGGCGCCTCGATCGCCGAGGCGGCGCAGAGCTATTTCCTCCAGTCGGAACAGATCCCGACACTGGTGCGCCTCGGCGTGCACAAGGACAAGACCACCGGCAAGGTGATCGCCGGCGGCTTGTTCCTCCAGCATCTGCCCGAGGGCGAGGTGGGACGCGAGCGGCTGCACGTGCGGCTCGACCATCCCGAATGGCAGCATGTCGAGGCGCTGGGCGGCACGATGGGTGCCGACGAGCTGGCCGATGCGACGATCCCCCTGGAAGCCCTCGTGTGGCGGCTGTTCAATGAGGAGAGCGAGGTCCGCATGCTCGCCGGTCATGATCTGTCGCGCGGCTGCCGCTGCGGGGCCGACTATATCCAGCAGGTGCTCGCCAAGTTCCCCGAGGAAGAGCGCGCGGCGATGGCCGATGAGGGTGGCGTGATCAAGGTTGATTGTGCCTTCTGTTCCAAGCAGTTCCCGGTGGCACTTGCCGATTTCGTTCCGCCGTCGTTGTAAAGCCGTAATGCTCCTATGATATGCGAGTCGGGGAACGGTGCCGTGGGAGCGGCGCCGACCCGATCGGGAGTTGAAACGGGTGAACAAACGAGTGTCCTGGATGCAGTTGTCGGTGGTGGCCGGGCTGGCGTTGGTGACGGCGAGCGCGTCCGCGCAGCAGCGGCCCGGTGCCGCGGCGGCGACCGCGCGTCCCGTCGACGTGCCGGCGATCAACCTCATCCAGAAGGGCAAATGGGCGGTCCGCGACAGCGAGGGCGGCGAGCGCATGATGTGCGTGCGTGACCCCTATCAGATCCTGCGCCCCGAGAAGGTTACAACGCCCTGCCAGAATGTCGTGATGGAAAGCGCTGCCAGTCGCGCGACCGTCCGCAGCGTCTGCGCAGGCCATGGTTCGATGCTTACCCGCATCACCACGGACACGCCGCGCCAGGTGACCGTCGAGATGCAGGGCGTGATCGACGGCCAGCCCTTCTCGGAAACCTACGATGCCAAGCGCATCGGGGACTGTTCCTGAGCGGCTTGGTTACCATTCGTTAACGGGTTGGGGGTAGAAGGATGAGGTCCCCAGGGAGGTGTCTCTCCCTGGTTTGGTTTTCCCATTTCTATCCTTTCCGGCCGTCCCTTCGGGGGCGGCCATTTTTTTGCCGGCCTGAGCCCCTACATGCCGCCGATGACTCAAAGCATTGCCATCGCCCTGGTTTCGGGCGGACTCGATTCCATGGTCTCCGCCGCGCGTGCCCGCGAGGACGGCCACCGCCTGCTCGCGCTGTCGATCGACTATAACCAGCGCCACAAGGTCGAGCTGGACGCAGCTGCCAAGATCGCCGCGCTGCTCGGCGCCGAGCGGCACGTCGTCCTGCCGCTCGATCTGCGCGCGTTCGGCGGGTCGGCGCTCACCGCCGATATCGACGTGCCCAAGACCGGTGTCGGCAGCGACATTCCGATCACCTATGTGCCGGCGCGCAACACGATCTTTCTCAGCCTCGCGCTTGGCTGGGCCGAGGCCGCGGGCGCGCGCGACCTGTATATCGGCGTCAACGCGCTCGATTATTCGGGCTATCCCGATTGCCGGCCCGAGTTCATCGCCGGCTTCGAGAAGCTCGCCGAGTTGGCCACCAAGGCGGGCGTGGAGGGCGCGCCCTTCCGCATCCAGGCGCCGCTGCAGAACATGAGCAAGGCCGATATCGTCCGCGAGGCGGCCCGGCTGGGGCTCGATGCCGGGATGAGCTGGTCGTGCTACGACCCGACGCCCGAAGGCCTGCACTGCGGGCTGTGCGACAGCTGCCGGCTGCGCGCGCGCGGGTTCGAGGAAGCCGGGCTGCCCGATCCGACCCGCTACGCCGTCCATCCATGAGCTACGCCGTCAAGGAGATGTTCCTCACCCTGCAGGGGGAGGGCGTAAATGCAGGCGCGCGGGCGGTGTTCGTCCGCTTCGCCGGCTGCAACCTGTGGTCGGGTCGCGAGGAAGACCGCGCGACCGCAGTGTGCCGCTTCTGCGATACCGATTTCGTCGGGATCGACGGCCTGGGCGGCGGACGGTTCGCCGATGCCGCGACCTTGGTTTCGGCGGTGGAGGGGCATTGGGGACCCGGTGACGAAAGGCGCTTCGTGGTGCTGACGGGCGGGGAGCCGATGCTCCAGATCGACGATGCGCTGGTCGAAGCGCTCCACGCCCGCGGATTTCGCATCGCCATCGAGAGCAACGGCACGCTGCCGGTGCATCCCGGCATCGACTGGGTATGCATCAGCCCCAAGGCGGGGAGCGCGGTGGCGCAGCGGCGCGGTGACGAGCTCAAGCTGGTCTGGCCCCAGGCGGGCACGGACCTAGAGGCGATCGAAGGCTGGGATTTCGCCCATTTCCTGATCCAGCCGATGGACAGCGCCGAGGTCGAAGCGAACGCCCGCGCGGCGATCGCGGTGGCGATGGAGCGACCGCGCTGGCGTCTCACGCTGCAGACCCACAAGATGCTGGGCCTTCGCTAACGAAAAAGGGGTGGCACGGCGGCCACCCCCTTCCTCATTCCAATGGCGTTTGATTCAGCTCAACGCGCCGCACTTGCGCGCTTGATACTCGCCGTCACGCCAGCATTTGTCGTTGCCGAACTGCGGCAGCGGACGCAGGACCGGCCAGACAAAGGTCGCCCGGCGGGTGCGGAAATGCTGTTCGCCCCAGGCCTTGAGGCTCTCGCGCAGCTCGCGCATCCGGCGCTGTGCCACGTCGCCCACCGTCCCGCGCGGCGCGTACACCACCTCCTGGCCGATTGAGGCGGCCGTCTGGCAGAAAGACAGCTGACCAGAGACGGTGGAAAAGCTCGAATAGACGCGGGTCGAGAACACGTCGAGCGCGTTCTGCGCGGCCTTCTTCGTCTTCGACGTTTTTAAGAAATATTTCTCAAGCGTATCATATGCTTTATTGAACTCGTCATCATGGTCTTTGCGAGCGGCGACGTAGTTATCGTCCGCCAGCAATGTCGGCTCGAACTTGCACTGCAGTGCAGCAACGTTGAGCCCCGCGCGCAGGCTCCATACCAGCGCGGCACGGAGCTCCGCCGGCGAGGCATCGGGCATCGCCTGAGCAAGCATGCCCGGCTCGGTGCCGGTTACGGGCGGACCCGACAGATCCACCGACTTGAAGAAGAATTGCGCCGAGGCAGGCGCCGAAACGCACATTGCCGCGAGGGCAGCCATGCCCAAAGTGATACGCCGACCGAGCATCCCATCCTCTTGATACCGCTATGAGAGATGATCGTTAGGGCGTTTCGATTCGTCGCCCAAGCCCCTTTTTTCGAAACACGACGATCCGTCGGATGCGGGGAGGGGCCGGTTCCGAAACGAGAAGGGCCGCCCGGTCGCCCGGACGGCCCTTTCGTAACGTACGCCGAAGCGCGATGATTACATCGCGTTCGAAGCGTTCATCATGGCGTTGTCGGTCATCGCGCCGTTGTCGACCGGAGCAGCGACGTCAACGTTGGTGACCGAAGCGTCGGTGGTGTTTTCCGGAGCCACGACTTCGGTGGTGTTGTTGACGTTGGTCTCGGTGTTGCTGGTGCACGCCGAGGCCAGGAGGGCCGCACCGGCGATCATCGAACCAGCAACGATCTTCGAAAGGACTGCACGCATGTAATAGCTCCCTAGATAATGGATTTGGACGACGCTTGTACGCCGTTAATACCCAAACCGTGCTGGGTATTAGACGGTTCGGGGGACACCCTCAAGACTCGAATTTATCCCGCGCGATCCAGAGCGTCCAAAAATGGCAAAAATGTGGCCTGCAAGGCCTGGTCGAAGCGGTCCGTCGCAATCGGTTTGCCCAGCCTGGCGGCGCTGGTGACGGGGAATTCGGCGATTCCGCAGGGCACGATGCCGGTGAAATGGGTCAGGTCCGGATCGAGATTGATCGCGAACCCGTGCAGCGTCACCCATTGGCGGATTCGCACGCCGATCGCCCCGATCTTCGCCTCTAAGCCTTGATCGAGCGTCCAGATGCCGATCCGTCCGGGCGCGCGGAACGCCTCGATGTCGCATTCCCCCAGCGCCGCGATCACCCAGCCTTCAATCGCGTGGACATAGTTGCGTACGTCGCGGAGCCGCTCGCGCAGGTCGAGCACGACATAGCCGATGCGCTGGCCGGGCCCATGATAGGTATAGCGTCCGCCGCGCCCGGTGCGGTGCACGGGGAAGCGCGGATCGAGCATCTCGGCGGGATCCGCGCTGGTGCCGGCGGTGTAGACCGGCGGATGCTCGAGCAGCCAGACCAGTTCCTGCGCCGTATGCGCGGTGACGGCGGCGGCGCGCCCCTCCATCGCGGCATGGGCTTCGGCATAGTCGATCGGCCGGGGCTCGACCCGCCATTCGATGGTTTCATGCATGATCGCCGCCGCTTGCGCCCATCCGGCTCCCAAGGCAAGCATTGGCAAGGCGGTGCCCCCCGGCTAACACCCCGGGTCCCTCACGCAAGGACTTCGCCGCATGGCAAAAATGAGCATCGTCTGGGATCGGACCACGGCGTTCGTCGGGGAGCATCTCGGTACGCTGGTGCCGCTGGCGCTGGCGGCGTTCGTCGCGCCCGGCGTGATCAACAGCGGCGTGTCGGTGGCGGCGGCGACCGCGAGCCCCGGCGTCCGCCTGGCGGTGGGGATGTTGGCCATATTTCTGGCGATCGTCTCCTTCTGGGGCTCGCTGACCGTGATCGCGCTGGCGACGGGCGAACGCGGCCTTGCGGACGCGGGGCGGCTGGCGGTGCGACGGTTGCCGGCGGCGCTGCTCGTTGCGATCGCGATCGGGATCGTGGCGGCGGTGGCGATGCTGCCCGTGCCGCTGATCCTCGCAACCCGTGGCTATGACCTGATGGCGATCGCCGCGGGGCAGGGAGCGAATATCGTCGTCGATCCCCAGACTTCGAGCATGGTCGCGCTGTGGGGGCTGGTGCTGATCATCGCCGGCTTCTTTCTCGCCACGCGATTGCTCCTGGTCAGCACGGTGGTGTTGCGCGAGCGGCTGTTGTTCGGCGCGATCGGGCGTTCCTGGGCGCTCACCCGCGGGCATGGCTGGCGGATCTTCGGACTGTTGCTGCTGTTCATGGTGATCGGCGGGATTGCGCAGCTGGCGGCGAAGCTGGTGTTCGGCAGCGTGTTCGCGTTGCTGTTCGGCAATGCGCCGGGCCTGACCACCGCGCTGTTGCTCACTGCGCTCGTCACCGCAAGCGTGCAGGCGGTGGTGGTGGTGCTGCTCGCCGCGTTCCAGGGCAGGCTCTATGTCGCGCTGACGGCGACCGATTCGGTGTGGCCGGCATGACGTTGCGCCTGGCCGGCCTGTTCGCCGACGCAAAGACCCTCTGGCAGCGCGAGCGCACCCTCGTGTTCCCTGTCGCCGGGCTGTTCTTCCTGCTGCCGAGCCTCGGCATGCTGCTGCTAATGGTGCAAGGCGCGCCCGATCTGGAATCGCTTTCCGATCAGGCGGTGCTGCTTGCCTTCTACCAGAAGTTCGTCGAGGCGAACGTGGTACCGATCGCGATCGCCTATCTGGCGGTCGACTATGGCATTCTGGCGCTGTTCAGCCTGTATCTGCGCGGCCAGGGGCAGACGCTGGGGCAGGTGATGACCGCGGCGCTTCGCCGCCTGTTCCCCTTCCTGCTGCTCGAGGTGGCGGTGAGCATCGGCTTCCAGCTCGGCTTCTCGCTGTTCATTGCGCCCGGGCTCTTCCTCTTCGCACGGACCTGGCTGGCGGCGCCCGCCTATGCTGCCCGCCCCGAGGCGGGGCTGATCGAAGCGTTCAAGCAGGGCTGGCTGCGCAGCAGTGGCGTGACCGGGCTGCTCTTCCTGCTGGTCGCGGCGATGATTTTTGCCGGCGGCATTGGCGCGATGGCCGTCGCGAGCGTCTTCACCGGGCTGCTTGCGACTGCGGCGGGCGGCGGCGTGGTGCCCGAGTTCCTTGGCTATCTTCTGCTGTCGGTGATCGGCGCGGGCGTGTGGACCGCATTGGTGATCCTACGCGTCGCCGCCTATCGCGCGACCGAGCCGAGGCAGGGAATGTGAGGCGCCGCGTCGGCGGGTAGCACGCCGAGCAGGCGCGGATCGGGGAAGGTCTCGATCGTGCGCTTGATCGGCACGAAGCCATGCCGGCGGTAGAAGCCGAGTGCGGCGGGGTGGTCGAGCGTGCAGGTGTGGACCCAGACGCGCGACACGTCTTTGCGCCAGGCAAAGGCCAGTGCCTGCGCCATCAGCCAGCCGCCATGGCCCTTGCCGGCGATCTCCGGCACCAGCCCGACATAGGCGAGTTCGCAAGTGGCGTCCGTGCGGAAGTCGAGTTCGAGCATGCCGACTTCCACGCCCGCGCGATCGGTTACCGCGTAGACCGCGACCTGCGGATCCTCGAGAATCACCCGCATCCGCGCTTCGTCCATCACCAGCCGCGAATACCAGAGCCACGGCCCGCCCACCCGGCGAAACAGCGCGCGATACTTCTCGCTATCGGGCGCAGGCCAGTGGATCAGCCGGAACGGGGAGGGCGGGACCGGCCGGGGCTTGGGCCGGTCGCGCATCTCCAGCGTGGTCACGATGGTGGCGAGGTGATCGTTCGCGACGGGCAGCAGGCCCATGGGGTCAGCTCCAGGCGGCCATCGGCGGCAGGCTCATCAGGATCGCGTCGACATTGCCGCCGGTCTTGAGGCCGAACAGCGTGCCGCGATCGTAGATCAGGTTGAACTCGGCATAGCGGCCGCGCCACTCGAGCTGGCGCTGGCGATCGGCGTCGTCGAACGGCTGGTTCATGCGCCGGCGTACAAGCTTGGGATAGATGTCCAGAAACGCGCGTCCGACATCCTGGGTCAGCGCGAAATCGGCTTCCCAATCGCCTTCGAGGTGATCGTAAAAGATCCCGCCGACGCCGCGATGCACCTTGCGATGGGGGATGTAGAAATAGTCGTCCGCCCAGGCCTTGAAGCGTGGGTAATAGGTCGGGTCGTGCAGGTCGCAGGCGGCCTGCAGCCGGGCATGAAACGCGGCGGTGTCCTCGTCATAGGGCAGCGGCGGGTTGAGATCGGCGCCGCCGCCGAACCAGCGCTTGGTGGTCGTCAGGAACCGCGTGTTCATGTGCACCGCGGGGACATGCGGGTTCGCCATGTGCGCGACCAGGCTGATGCCGGTGGCGAAGAAGCTGGGATCCTCGCCCGCGCCGTGGATGGTCTTGGCGAAATCGCCCTCGAAGGCGCCGCCGACGGTGGAGACGTTGACGCCCACCTTCTCGAACACCCGACCCTTCATCACCCCGCGCACGCCCCCGCCGCCGGGCGCGCCGCTCGCATCGACGCGGTCCCAGGCGAGATAGTCGAATGAGGCGTCCGAGCCGGCCTCGCGCTCGATCGCCTCGAACTCGGCGCAGATCGAATCGCGCAGGCCCTCGAACCAGGTCCGGGCGCGCTGCTGCTGTTCGTCGAGCTCAATCACTGCGGGAATCCCTCTGTCTGGCGGAGCGCCTCGGCGAGCCCGATGCCCGTTGCGACGGCGAGGTTCAAGGAGCGCAACTCGGGCTTAAGGGGTATTCGCACCGCAGCATCGGCGCGATCGTGCACGAAATCGGGCACGCCGCTGCTCTCCGCGCCGAACAGCAGCGTATCGCCCGGCGCAAACCGCGCCTCGGGCAGGCGGGTGCCGCCGCGGGTGGTGAACAGCACCAGCCTGCCGGGCAGTCGTGTCTCGAACGCATTCCAGTCGGCATGGCGCAGCGTCTCGGCTTCATAGTCCATCGCCGCGCGTTTGCGGGCGCGGTCGCCCCAGGGAAAACCCATAGGCTCGATCAGATCCACCGCCACCCCCATGCACGCCGCCAGCCGCAAGATGGTGCCGACATTCCCTGCGATTTCAGGCTGGAACAACGCAACGCGGATTGTGGAAAACGAAGTCATTTTGCAGTGCAACATTAAGGCCTTGGAGACGAGAAGATGAAAAACCCTGTTGGCAAAGCTGCAGTGTGCCGTCTATCAAACTTGTAACGCCACCGGAAATCCGGCCGGCACTAAGCTTCGTTTCGTCCGCGTTCCTCTCCGCGGTTTCCGCGCGGAAGAGTTCCCGAAGTGCAAGGGCTAGAGCATGGCAACGTTTGAAGAAGGCGTTTCTCCCGATCAGACTGTAGGCCCTGGCGGCGAAATCCTCGAGAATCCCCGACGCCGCGATTATCTTCTCTACGCTGCCCCCGCCGTTGCGGCCGTCGGCGCGGGCGTGGTGGTGCTGCCGCTCGTCAATTCGATGAACCCCTCGGCCGACGTGCTCGCACAGTCGACCACCGAGGTGAATCTCGCCGCGATCGAGCCGGGGCAGGCAATCAAGGCCAGCTTCCGCAAGCAGCCGCTGTTCGTGCGCAACCTTACGCCGGCGGAGATCGCCCAGGCCGATGCGGTGCCGGTCTCGAGCCTGCGCGATCCGCAGACGCTCGACCAGCGGACCAAGGAAGGCCACAAGAACTGGCTGATCACGCTGGGCGTGTGCACCCATCTCGGCTGCGTGCCGCTGGGGGCGGGCGAGGGCGAGAATCGCGGACCGTTCGGCGGCTATTTCTGCCCGTGCCACGGCTCGGCCTATGATACCGCCGGCCGGATCCGCCAAGGTCCGGCGCCGAAGAATCTCGAAGTACCAAAATATAATTTCACGTCCGACACTGTCGTCACGGTCGGGTGAGGAGAGACCTGGATGAGCTTTCCCTGGGCGCGCCATTACGAGCCGAAGAACCCGGTGATGAAATGGGTGGACGATCGGCTGCCGCTGCCGCGGTTCGTCTATAACGCGATCGGTGCCGGCTATCCGGTGCCGCGCAACCTGAATTACTTCTGGAATTTCGGCATCCTCGCCGGACTTTCGCTGGTGATCCAGATCGTTACCGGCATCGTGCTGGCGATGCACTTCCACAGCTCGGCCGCCGGCGCCTTCGATTCGGTCAACGGCACGATCATGCGGGACGTGAACGCGGGCTGGTTCCTGCGCTTCGCCCACGCCAACGGCGCCAGCATGTTCTTCATCGTGGTGTACATCCACATCTTCCGCGGCCTCCACTACGGATCGTACAAGGCGCCGCGCGAGATGGTGTGGCTGCTCGGCGTGGTGATCTTCCTGCTGATGATGGCCACCGCCTTCATGGGCTATGTGCTCCCCTGGGGGCAGATGAGCTTCTGGGGCGCGCAGGTGATCACCGGCTTCTTCTCGGCGATCCCGGTGGTCGGCGACTGGATCCGCATCTGGCTGCTCGGCGGCTATGCGCCGGACGACGCGACGCTCAACCGCTTCTTCTCGCTCCATTATCTGCTGCCCTTCGTGATCGCGGGCGTGATCATCCTGCACATCTGGGCGCTGCACATCCCCGGCTCGAACAACCCGACCGGGGTGGAAGTGAAGGGCGAGCAGGATACGATCCCGTTCCACCCATATTACACCGCCAAGGATGGCTTCGGGGTGGGCGTGTTCCTGATCCTGTTCTCGATCCTGATCTTCTTCTATCCGGATTATCTGGGTCACCCGGACAACTATATCGTCGCGAACCCGCTCTCGACGCCCGCGCACATCGTGCCCGAATGGTATTTCTGGCCCTTCTACGCGATCCTGCGCGCCTTCACCGCGGACTTCATCCTGCCGGCGAAGCTGTGGGGCGTGCTGGCGATGTTCGGCTCGATCCTGCTGCTGTTCTTCCTGCCCTGGCTGGATCGCTCGCCGGTGCGCTCGGCCAATTACCGGCCGATGTACCGCGTCGCCTTCTGGCTGCTGGTCGCCGACGTGCTGATCCTCGGCTGGTGCGGCGGGTCTCCGGCGGAGGCGAAGTACGTGATCATCAGCCAGATCGCGGCGGCCTATTATTTCGCGCACTTCCTGATCATCGTGCCGATCATTTCGCGGATCGAGACGCCGCGCCCGCTGCCCAACTCGATCACCGAAGCGGTGCTCAAGGGTGAGGGCGGATCGCGCATCACCGCCACCGCGGCGACGGCATAAGGGGGCCGGGAACCATGACGTCGATCTTTTTCCGCTCGATCAAGTTCCTGATCGGTGCCGGCTTCGTCTTCGTGCTGCTGCTCGCGCTGATCGGCAGCATCACCGGCGTGATCAAGGAGCCGGCGAAGGAAACCGCCGAGCAGGCGCTGCACAAGCATCCCAAGGAACTGGACATTGCCTCGAACGGGCCGCTCGGCAAGTTCGATACCGCCCAGCTCCAGCGCGGGTTCAAGGTGTACAAGGAAGTCTGCGCGGCGTGCCACTCGCTGCACATGATCGCCTTCCGCAACCTCAAGGACCTAGGCTATAGCGACGCCCAGGTGAAGAAGATCGCCAAGGAGTGGGCGAACAAGCAGCCGGTGTTCGACGAGAAGGCTGGCACCTGGGGCGAGCGCGACAACATTCCGTCGGATCGCATCCCCAAGGTCTATTATGCCGGCACCGGCAACCCGCCCGACCTCAGCCTGATCACCAAGGCGCGGCATGACGGGGCTGCCTATGTCCACTCGCTGCTCACCGGCTATGGCGAGAAGCCCGATCCGGCGGTGGCGGCGCGCTTCCCGGAGGCGATGAAGACGCCCGAGGGCATGCACTTCAACCCCTATTTCGCCAATCTCAACATCGCGATGCCGCCGCCGCTGGTGAGCGACGGCCAGGTCCAGTATGACGACGGCACCCGCGCGAGCGTGGACCAGATGGCGAAGGACGTCTCCGCCTTCCTCGTCTGGACCGCCGAGCCGACGCTGCAGACGCGCCACCAGGCGGGCGTGGCGGTCGTGATCTTCTTGCTGTTTGCCACCGGGCTCGCCTATGGCGCGTACCTCACGGTTTGGCGCGGCATGAAGCATTGATGGACACCCAGCAGAACGAAGACATCCGCAGTCGCATCCGCACGATCCCCGACTTTCCGAAGCCGGGGATCCTGTTCCGCGACATCACCACGCTGCTGCTCGACCCCGAGGGGCTGCGGCTGACGATCGAAAAGATGGCGGCGCAGGTCGACGGCAAGATCGACCTGGTCGCCGGCGTCGAGGCGCGCGGCTTCGTGTTCGGCGCGGCGCTCGCGGTGCAACTCGGCACCGGTGTGCTGCTGATCCGCAAGGACGGCAAGCTGCCCGGCGCCACGATCGCCGAGGACTATGCCCTCGAATATGGCTCCGACCGGATCGCCATCCATGCCGATGCGCTGGTGCCCGGCGCCCGCGTGCTGCTGGTCGACGACCTGATCGCCACCGGCGGCACGGCCCGCGCGGCGGTTCGGCTGCTGCGCAAGGCCGGGGCGGAGGTGGTCCAGGCCTCGTTCGTCGTCGATCTGCCCGATCTCGGCGGCGCCGACGCGCTGCGCAGCGACGGGATCCAGGTCGCGTCGCTCGTCGCGTTCGACGGGCACTGACGGAACCCCGGCGGGCATCCGTGCGCTTCTCCGCCGAGGGGCGCGGCCAGGGGCATCGCCCCGCCGCGCGCCCCCGGGACAGGAGCGTAACCCATGCATATCGGTTTGAAATCCATCCTCGGCGCGGCGCTTCTCGGCGGCGCGGCGGCACTCGGCGGCTGCATGGACGATGGCTATGGCTATGGCGGGTCGCGCGTCGCGGTCGGCTATGGCAACGCGTATGGCAGCCCGTACTGGGGCTGGTACGACGACTATTATTATCCCGGCACCGGCGCCTATGTCTATGATCGCTACCGCCACCGCCGTGCCTGGAACGACGGCCAGCGTGCATATTGGGAACAGCGTCGCGGCAGCTGGCGCGGCAACCAGCGGTGGCGCAACAACTGGCACGATTTCCGTGGCCGGCCGGGCGGCGGGCGCCGTCGCTGAGCGCGAGCATCGTGTTCGGAAGTCGGGCGGGCGTGTGCTGAAACATGCACGACGGCGCCCTGACTTCCACGAGTGATAAAATGCTTCCACTCAAAAAAGCTTATGTTGAAATCGAGCCGTACGCACGAAAATCGGCTACTCGCCAGTCAACTCGGCTCGGAATACTTCGACATACGGCGAAACCGGGTCGTTCGCGCAACGCCTTGGGAAGGCTTTCTACGTAAAAGTACCTCTTGGTGCATCGCCACCCGCGTCCACGAATATTTTCCTATGATGATCGGACAGATATCAAAGGCGTGGGGTGCATATGCAGTGGTTCAAGGCGAATGCGCCGATTCGGTTAAAGCTGCTTATAGCTTTCGGCGTCTTCGTCGGCTTGTTGCTGGCAGCGACCCTGGCAGACGCCCTATTTGCGCCCCGCGTCTCGTTCGGCATCGAAGTGGGGCTGCTTGTCTTTGGCGTGGTCAGCGCCTGGTGGCTGCGCGAGGCGATCGCGGTGCCCTATGTCACCACCGTGGTGCGCATGGAGGCGCTCGCAGCGGGAGACCTCAAAAGCCCGATCGCCTATACCGAGTTCACCGATTGCGTCGGGCGGCTCACCCGAGCGATGGCCAGTTTCAAGCAGGCCGCCGAAGAGCAGATCGCGCAGAACGTGCTCGCCAAGGAACATGCGGCGGTGGTGCGCGGCATGGGCGTCTATTTCCAGCGGCTCGCCGACGGGGACCTCAGCGCCAAGATCGCCGAGCAATATCCCGAAGAATTCAGCGACCTGAAGGACGGCTATAACGGTGCGATCGACCGGCTGCGCGACCTGATCGACGCGCTGATGGACAGCACCCAGTCGATCGAGACCGGCAGCCGCGAGATCGCCCAGGCGTCGGGGAATCTCGCCCGTCGCACCGAGCAGGCCTCGGCCGAACTGAGCAACACCGCGGTCGCGGTCAAGCAGATCACGGGCAGCGTGCGCGAAACCGCGACCGCGGCCGATCAGTCGCTTGCCGCCAGCCATTCCGCGCGCTCGGCGGTGACCGAAGGCCGCAATCGCACCACGGCTGCCACCGTCGCGATGGAGGCGGTGACCGAAAGCTCGGCTGCGATCGACGGCGTGATCGAGGGCCTTGAGAAGATCGCCTTCCAGACCCGAGTGTTGGCGATGAACGCCGCCGTCGAGGCGGGCCGCGCCGGCGAGGCAGGCCGCGGCTTCGCCGTGGTGGCCGATCTGGTGAGCGCGCTCGCACTGCGTGCGGAAACCGAGTCGGCGAGTGCCAAGGAACAGCTCACCCGCGCACGCGACGAGATCGGCACCGCCGTCGCCGCGGTCGGCCTGATCGATGAGGCTTTCCAGACCATCGAGACCTCGACCGAGGACAGCGCCCGCCGCGCCGACGAAATCGCCCGCGCCAGCCGCGAACAGGCCGACGCCACCAAGGCCGTGTCCGGTGCGCTCGGCTCGATCGAGGCGGGAATCCAGCAGAATGCCGCGATGGTCGAGGAAACCTCCGCCGCGACCACGCACCTGCTCCGCGAGGTTGAAGTGCTGAGCGGCCAGACCGGCGCGTTCAAGCTCGAGCGCGGCAGCGCCAAGCGGCGTGCGGCGACGCTGCAGGCAGCCTGAGCGGCGGTAGGGCAAGGCTGGCCCGGGCGCGCTGCCGGTCCGCGCCCCGTTGGCGGTGCGCTTAGCGAGTGACGCCGCCTGGATCGAACCTGACGGCGCGCGCGGCGGCCAGCAGCTCGCCGAAATGGTGGCCGCTGCTGTTGCCGTCGGGCGCCATCTTGGCATGGCAGATCGCCAGCAGATGCGCGGCGATATCCAGCGCCAGCGGCGCCCAGCCCGTCGTGCCGGGCTTGCTGAGGCAGATGCGGCCGTCGCCGTTCAGCTCGGGCAGGCGATGGAAAGCCCAGCTGAAACGGGGATCGCGGCGCCGGATCGCTTCGCCTTCCAGCAATCCCAGGTCCTCGAGGAAGCCATAATATCCATCCACGCCGCCCCGGTCGCGCGTGTGAAAGCCGCGCTCGTCGGGGTTCGGCTGCGGATCGCCGGACACCGGCGAGAAGCTGCGGCGGGGCAGGCTGTCGTTCAGCCAGGCATCAATCTCGGCGGCCGCTGCGGCGCCGTCCGCCGTGGGATCGAGCAGCGGCGCGGCTGCGATGCCCCGCTGTGCGAAGAAGTCCAGCATCGCACGCAGGCGCTTCTCGCGCCGCGCCAGAAACGCGGCGAGATTTGCATCCTGCTGCACTGTTGTCAGCGCCTCCGATGGGCCGGCATGGGGCAGCGGATCGGCGGGATAGTCGGCGAACAGGCGCTGGAGGCCTGATGCACCGCCCTGCGGATCCGCGCCCTTGCCGCGCCACGTGCTCCAGAAACCCGTCATCCTCGCCAGCTTATCGCATTCGGCCGCGTTTCGTCAGGCGCAGAAGCGGCGCTGGACCGTATCAAACCCGCGCCGCGCCAGCGCGCCGGGGGGCCGCCCGCCTGGACGCCCGAAAATGCCTGAGCGCAACTCCCACTATTGGGCCACGCCGGCGCCAAGCGCGCGAATGCCCGATATCGCCCGATTGCAGCCGCGTTGCGTCCGCGTATGATCACGAGCGCCTGGGGGCGCTGGAGGTCGCAGACGTGGTGGAAACACAGCCGACGAGCAGCAAGGTTCCGGCGGTGACGCTCACCTTCTGGATCATCAAGATACTCGCCACGACGCTCGGCGAGACCGGCGGGGATGCGGTGAGCATGAGCTGGTTGGGCGAGACGACATCGGACGCCGGCAGCAATGGGATCAACGGATATCTCGTCGGTACCGCGATATTTGGCATGCTGCTGGCCGCGCTGGTCTTTTCGCAGATCAGGGCGCGGCGGTTCAACCCTTGGCTCTATTGGGCTACCATCATCGCATCCACCACCGTCGGGACAACGCTCGCGGACTTCGCCACCCGTTCCCTGGGTTTGGGATATCCCGGTGGCTCGATCCTCCTGTTCGGACTGGTGCTCGCATCGCTCTTTAGCTGGTATCGGGCGCTCGGCACCGTTGACGTCAACGCCGTCGATACCGCCCGAGCCGAGACCTTTTATTGGATGACGATCACCTTTTCCCAAACGCTCGGTACGGCATTGGGGGATTGGGTAGCGGATGGGCCGCTCGGCTATTCCGGCGCAGCGATCCTGTTCGGAGCGGCACTGGGTGGGTTGGCCGTACTCTATGTCACCGGCATCGTTTCCCGCGTGCTTTTGTTCTGGGCAGCTTTCATTCTCACCCGCCCGCTAGGCGCGGTTGTCGGAGACTTGCTCGACAAGCCCGTGGCGAAGGGCGGACTGGATTTCAGTCGCCCGCTGGCGACGGCCACGCTCTTGATCGCGATCCTTCTGTTGATCCTGCTAGTGCCGCAGCGAGCAGGGGCTGGGCATGGCACGCGCAGCCGCTGACCATCACAGTCCGCTTTCCGCCGACGTCGGGCATTCGCGCCACGCATTGTCCGCGATGCCGAACGTAGCACAGGGCCGACTTGCGCCTGCGGCGATGTTCCCCATATGATCCGCTACCGCCATCTTCAGTCGGCCGCTCTTTGATCCGTTCGGTACCACCTCCCCGCGCGCGACGGGACGCGCGGCGTTGGTGCGCGTCGGGAGTAGCGGCCAGTATGCTGACGACCCTTCACGGGCCGCAACTTCCTGAACTTCGCATCGCCGCTTCGGCAGTCCGTCGAAACGCGCGGACGCCTAAACTTCCTCAACTTCGGCCGGCGGCCCCTACACCGCGCGGCGGTTCTCCACCCGAGGTTGCCCGCGGTCCGATCACCCGTCGATTCGGCGTGCGATCAGGGCGTTGGCGATAAAGGTCAGAACAGCTTCGTCCTTCTGATTGAACGTCGTCAGGCGGCTGCGGACGATGCCCATGTCGGGGCGGCTTTGCGACGCGCGCGCCTCCAGCACTTCGGTTTCGCAGCGGAGCACGTCGCCGGGGTAGACCGGCTTCAGCCAGCGCAATTCGTCGATCCCGGCCGCGCCCAGGCTGGCGATCGGGTTTTGTTCGTAGTGCGCGACCAGCATCGCCATCGTCATCGCGTTGGTGTGCCAGCCGCTCGCCGCCAGCCGGCCGAAATGGGTCTCGGCCGCCGCTTCGTCCGAAAGGTGGAAGGGCTGGGGATCATATTTGCGCGCGAATTCCAGCACCTCTTCGCGGGTGACGGCGTAGCGGCCGAAGCTGGCGCGGTCGCCGGGCTGGATCTCGTCGAAGTAGCGCATGGCAACGAGTTTCATTGAGAAACCCGTTGCTGGCAAGCGGATTCAGCGGGGCTGGAGCAGGGCGCGGAAGCGCGTGTCGTCGCCGTCGAGCCTCGCCTTGGGCGGCAGCCCGAGCAGGTCGCGGAGCAGCGGGGTGACGTCGACATTGTCGAACGCCGGGACCGTGCCGTGGCGGAAGGCGGGGCCGGCGGCGACGAACAGCGCAGCCATGTCCGCCGAGCGATTGTCATAGCCATGTTCGCCGCGCGTGAAGGACGCGTCGGGCAGTTTTTCGACGATCATCCAGCGCGGCTGGGCGAGGCAGAACAGCGCGGCGATGCGCGGGTTGCTGCCATAGAGGAAGCGCGCGGGGATGTCGGTCTTGCGCCAGCATTGCATGTGCGGATGGGGCCGCAGCAGCGCCTGCTCGACCAGCGCCTCCTTGCCGGGCAGGGGGGTGAGCGCGGCAAAGGGGCCGGCTTCGATCAGATGGTAGCTGTCCTTGGGCAGGCCGAGCGGGATCACGCGGGTGTCGCTGGTCTCCGACATGCCGTGATCCGAGACCACGACCAGATTGGCCGGCTGGTGGAGCGCGGCGAGACCGTCGACCAGCGCGCCGATCTGGGCATCGACGGCGGCAGCGGCCCGGGTGACCTCGGGCGAGTCCGGGCCGTGCTCGTGACCGACCACGTCGACCCGGTCGAAATAGAGCGTGACGAAGCGCGGGCGGTTGGCGGCGGGGCGGCGGAGCCAGTCGAGCACGGTGTCGACGCGCTGGGTGTCGTTCACCGCCTGGTTGTACTGGAGCCAGTCGTGCGGGCGGGTGCCGCCGGCATAGTCGCCGTGATCGGGCCGGGTCACCGAGCTGCCCCAGGCGACGTTGGCGCCCGGCCAGAACACCGTGCCGGTGCGGATGCCGGCCTTTTCTGCCTCGACCCAGATCGGCGCGGCGGCATTCCACCAATAGGGGGCGTCGCTGGCGGTGGTGAAGGTCTCGCCCGGATGGGCGGGGTCTTCCATCCGGTTGCCGACGATGCCGTGATGGTCGGGGACCAGGCCCGTGACCAGGGTCCAGTGGTTGGGGAAGGTCTTGCTCGGGAAGCTCGGCCGCATCGAGCCGGTGATGCCCTGCGCGGCGAGGCGGACGAGATTGGGGGTGACGCCGCGCTGAAGATAGTCGGCGCGGAAGCCGTCGATCGAGATCAGGATCGTGACGGGCGGGCGGATTTCTGCCGCTGCGGCCGGCGGCGGGGCAGGGGCCTGGACCGGCGGGGTGGCACAGGCCTGAAGGACCGCGATCAGTGCGGCGGCGGCGAATCTGGTGGTCCAGCGCATGGCGGCCCCATGCGCCGGATTTGTTGCGGAGGGAAGACCGGGTGCCCCCCTCCACCACCGCCTTCGGCGGCGGTCCCCCTCCCCCGCTTGCGCGGGAGAGGAAACGCTATCCACAAAGGTGTCTCCTCCACCGCGAAGCGGGGGAGGGGACCGCGCCGCGCCAGCGGCGTGATGGAGGGGGCACCCCCCGCGCTTACCGCCCCAGCGCCAGCCGCGCGAACAGCGTATAGCTCACCGGCGCCTTCCCGTACGCCGCATCCAGCGCGGACGGCTTGGCATAGGCCGCCACCGACCCGCCCAGCGCCAGCTCGGTCTGGTGCGCGAGCGGGATACGATACGCGTAGCCGCCCTCGAACCGCGTCACCCGGAACTTGGTGTCGTGCAGCGGATCGTCATGGTCCGGGAAGAGCTCGTCATTGGCGACATTCTCCACCCGGCCGAACAGGCTGTGACGGCCGGTCAGGTCCCAGTTGGCCTCGGCGGTGAACGCGCTCAGCACCGGCCCCGGCAGGCGGTGCTTGGCGGCATAGGCGACCATCGCCGAGACCTTCCCGCTGCTATAGTGGAGGCTGGCGGTGGTGCGCTGCTCGTCCTCGCCCTGGTGGGTGACTTCGGGGCTCTTCAGATGGCCTGTCGAGACCTGCGCTACCCAATTGTCGGTCGGCGACCAGCTGGCGCGGACGCTCCAGCTGTCGAGCTTCACGCGATCGATGTCCCAGCGATGCTCGTCGGGCTCGCGGCCGTTGAACCAGGAGCCTTCGAGCTGCACCCGCCCCGCCTGCACCCCGCCGGTGACGACGCCGTACGTGATATGGCTGCTGTCGAACCAGTGATGCGCGATCGGCGACAGCGCGAAATAGCGCGCCGAGCGGCGATGCATGAAGGCGCTCGGCCCGAGCGCGGGCTCGGCGACGGGGCCGCCATAGACGAAGAGCTTGGTGCCCGGCGCGACCTGGGTATCGACTCGGGCGGAGAGTTCCATGAACAGGTCGTGCGGGTGCTGCCGGTCGATCAGCGGCTGGCCGTTGGCGGTCTCGCCGCTGGCGAAGAGGTTGGGATAGCCGCGCTGGCCCATGGCGGGCTCGAGGCTGCCCATCGCGCGGAGCTGCAGCGAGGTACCGCCCCAGTCGCGGCTGGCGCTGAGCATCGCCATCGATTCGACGAAGGCCTCGTCCTTGCCGCGCTTCCCGCCCTGATCGGTATAGACGCCCCAGACATAGCCGTGCGCCATCACCATCCAGTCGCCATGGGTGAGCATCACCCCGCGCATCGGCCCGTCGGCCTGGGGCAGCAGCGCCGTGCCCGAGCCGCCGGTCGCATGGTCCGAGCCGCCCATCCGCATGGCCGACATCGGCTCGTCCATCGTCATGCCGGGCATGGTGTGCCCCATCGCGGCATGGTCCTGCGGGGTGGGCTCGGTGGGCATCGACCCCATGTCGTGCATGCTGTGGTCCTCCTGCGCGAAGGCGGGCAGGGGGGCGAGCAGGGCGAGGGCGGCGAAGGTGGTACGCAAGGGTCAGGCTCCCAGCAGGGGTCGCGCGAGCATCCAGAGGCCCATCGCGATCATCATCAGGTTTTCGGTGAGCGACACGAAGCCGAGCGGCACATTGCTGTCGCCGCCGACACAGGCGCATTTGAGGTCGCGGCGATCGACATAGACTGCCTTGAACACCGACGCCGCGCCGATCCCGCCGATGAACAGCGCCAGCGGGGCGGAGAACCAGGTCAGCACGTTGGCGGTCATCAGCAGCCCCGCAGCGGCCTCGGCGAACGGGTAGATCGTTGCGTAGGGCACCCAGCGGCGGGCGAGCAGGTCGTAGCCGAGGAACATCGTCGCGAAGCTCGACACGTCGCGCAGCTTGAGCATCGCCAGCAGGCACATCGCAAAGCTGACGAACCACTCGCCCGCGCGCATCGTGAACGGCGTGGCATAGGCGGCCTGGCTGGCGGCGAGCGCCATCAGCGCGGCGATGGCGAACAGCGCGATGACGGGCACATAGGTCTTGGCCTTGGGATCACGGACTTTCAGCCCGAGGAAGCGGCGCAGGTCGTCATGCCCGCCGATCCGCCGCTCGCCGATGAACACCTGCGGCGTGGTCGTCACGCCGTGGCGGGCCTTGAACGCGTCGGTGTCCTCGCGGGTCGTGAGGTGGCGATCGTCGACCGTGTAGCCGTGGCGTTTGAGCAGGTGCAGGGCGCGCAGGCCCCAGGGGCAGACATGCGTGCCCATCACCATGCGGTAGAGAATAGCGCTTTTTTCCGAGGCGGATGACATGGGGTTTCCTTCACTCCGCACCCCATATAGGCTCCGTACCATGGTACGGAGTCAAGCGATGTCGCAACTTACGATTGGAAAGCTCGCCGATGCCGGCGGGGTGGGGGTGGAAACGGTGCGCTATTACCAGCGCCGCGGGCTGCTGCCGACGCCGGTGCGCGGCGGACCACCCGATACGGGCGTGCGGCGCTATGGCGAGGGGGAGGTGCGGCGGCTGCGCTTCATCCGATCGGCGCAAGCGGCGGGGTTCACGCTGGAGGAGATCGGCGAGCTACTCGAACTCGACGCGACCGACGATCGGGCGCGGGCGCGCGAACTGGCGCGAGTGCGGATCGGGGCGTTGGATGCGAAGATCGCCGAGCTCGTGCAGGCGCGCGAGGGGCTCGCCCGGCTGGCGCGGGAGTGCGGGGCGGGCAGCGCGGGGCCGTGCCCGATCCTCACGGCGTTCGAGGGGTAGGGGGCGGCAGGCAGGCTAAGCTAGGCGACGCCCTTTACACCCCTCCCGCTTGCGGGAGGGGCAGGGGGAGGGTGTGTACGGTAAGCAAAGCGAGCGGTCGCAGGAGCGGGAGCTGTGCTTTTCGCACTCTATTTCAGCGTGTCGCCTGCCACCCTCACACACCCTCCCCTAACCCCTCCCGCAAGCGGGAGGGGGATTTGCGGGGGGAGATTCCAGCTCAGTACGCCATCTCGAACGCCGGTTGTGCCGCGCCGTGGCCGTAGCTCGCCACCTCCTCGTCCACGCGGAACGCCTCGGCATTGCCGAGCAGCGTCGCTGCCTCGCGGTCGAGCGAGCGGGCGGCGGCGGAGGTCTGCTCCACCATTGCGGCGTTCTGCTGAGTGGCGGTTTCCATCTCGACCACCGACCGGGTAATGTCGGAAATCGCGCTGGCCTGCGAACGATTGTCTTCGCGCAGCGCTTGCAGCAGTTCCTGGACGCTGTCGAAATTCTCGACGATCTCGCCCAGCGCGGTGTCTACCGCGCGGACCTCGCTGGCGGCGAGCGCGACGTCAATCTGTGTCTCGTTGATCAGCTCGCGCCCGCGCTTGGCTTCTTCCTCGGCGCGAAGCGCGAGTGCGGAGACGAGATCAGCGACCACCGCGAAACCGCGGCCCGCTTCGCCCGCACGACCGGCCTCGACCGCGGCGTTCATCGCCAGCACCCGCGTCTGGAAGGCGATCTTGTCGAGCCCCTCGACCACCGTGTCGATCGCATTGGCGCGTTCGGAGACGCTGTTCATCGCGCTTGCCGCGTTTTGCGCGGTGCCGCGGCCCGAATGGACCATCGCGCCGGCCTGTTCGGCACGCGCCATCGTGGTCTCCGCCGATTGGCTGCTGCTCTTCAACCGGTTCTCGATCAACTGGATCGCGGCGCTGGTTTCCTGAAGGGTGTTCGCCGTCATCTCGGTACGGCGGGCAAGGTCTTCCGAAGCGGTGGCGATCTCGCTGGAGCCGGTTCCGATGTTGCGCGCGCTGTGAATCGCGGTGCGCAGCATCGCCGATAGTGCACCGGCAGCGCGGTTAAAATTGAGCCGCACCGGCTCGTAGACGCCGGGGAAGGGGGTGGGGATGCGGTGGCGCAAGTCGCCCTTCTCCAGCGCAGCAAGGGCGGCACCGAGTCTCTCGCCGACATTCTCCTGCTCGGCGAGGTGCGCCGCGTCCATTTCCGCGCGGCTGCGCGCCGCAGCGTGGAAGCGCGCCACCGCTTGCGCGATGTCGCCCAACTCGTCCGTACGGTCGCGATAGGGAATGGCGGTGTCCTGCCCCCGCGACAGTGTGGTGGTCGCCAGGGCAACCTGGGCCAGCGGTTGCGCGACGCGGCGGGTAAGCCACCAGGCGAACCAGCCGATGGTCCCGAACAGCGCCAGCGCGAGCAAGGTCAGCACGCCGATCGAAACGCCGAGCGACTGGGAAGAGCGGTCGCCGAACGCCGCCTGCTCCTTGGCGGTAGCGCTGACCAGTGCGTCGATCGCCTTGCGGTGCGTGTCATAGGCTTCGCTCAGCACCGCATACCGGGTGCGCGCGTTGACCATGTCCTTGGCGGCAATCGCATCGAGGAACGGCCCTTGCGCCTCCTGCCAGAAGCGCACCGCCGGGGTATGCGTCTCGTTGAGGATCGCGCGCTTCAGTGGTTCCGGAAGCTCGGACTTATCCCATACTGCGTGCCGTTCGTCATACGCCTTGCGAAGCTCCGCGAGCCTGGCACGGGTGGCTTCGATGCGCTCAGGGTGATCGAGCAGCAGCGTGGCTTCAAGATAGGGCTCGATGATATATTCGGGCGGCGGCAGGATATCGGCATTGAGATCGGCGATCTCCATCGACGCGCGATGCATCGGACCGCCCATCCGGATCGTGTGTATCCGCCACGCCGAAACGGCGAAAGCGATGGCCAGAAGCAAGATCAGCGCCATCGCGCCGCTGCGAACCCGCGCGGTAATCGTCATGCAGTCCCCCCGAGTGGCAGTGCCCCCGTTCCGAACCCATTGTAGAAACATTTCTAGTAGGTTGCCGTGCGCAGCGACGATTTGTTGTGTACCCGGGGGATGAAGCACAGCCACCGCGAGCGTTCGACACATAGGTTATCGTCAACGGGCCTGGAATGAACGATTGCGGTGCGGAAACATTGTGCCGGCCACCGAGGCAGGCGTGATACGCTGCATGGAGAAGTAGGATGGGCAACGACGGCTACCCGATCGGTGGGGGGCAACTCGGGCAGTTGATTCGCGATTTCGACTGGGCGGGCACGTCGCTCGGGCCGCTGGCGCAGTGGCCGCAGAGCCTGAAATCGGTCACCCAGATGCTGATCCTCTCGCCCGTGCCGATCGTGCTGCTGTGGGGCGAGGACGGCGTGATGATCTACAACGATGCCTATTCGGAATTCGCCGGCAGCCGCCATCCCGCACTGCTGGGCTCGAAGGTGCGCGAGGGCTGGTCCGAGATCGCCGACTTCAACGACAATGTCATGCGCGTGGGTCTCAGCGGGCAGACGCTCGCCTATCGTGAACAGGAATTGTCGCTGCAGCGGCGCGGCAAGCTGGAGCCGGTGTGGATGGACCTGGATTACTCGCCGGTCCTCGATGAATCGGGCACGCCGGCGGGGGTTGTCGCGATCGTCGTCGAGACCACGCAAAAGGTGCTCGCCCAGCGCCAATTGCGCGAGAGCGAGCGGCGGCTGCGCGCCTTCGTGGAAGCGACGTCCGATGCGGTCTACCGGATGAGCCCCGATTGGTCGGAACTACTTCATCTCGACGGGGGCACCTTCCTCGCCCATGCGCGCCAGACGCTCCCGGAATGGGTGGACACCTATATTCCCGTCGAGGATCGTGGACGCGTGCAGGCGGCGATTGCCGAAGCGGTGGCGCCCGCCAGCCGCTCGAGCTCGAACACCGCGTTCACCAGGCGGATGGCAGCATCGGCTGGGTCGCCTCGCGCGCGGTGCTGCTCACCGACGAGGCGGGCGAACTGGTCGAGTGGTTCGGCGCGGCCTCGGACATCACCGAGCAGCGGCGGACCAACGAGCATCTGCGGCTGGTGATCAACGAGCTCAACCACCGGGTGAAGAACACGCTCGCGATGGTGCAGGCGATCGCGATGCGCACCTTCCGCGCCGCTCCCGATCTTGCGGTGGCGCAGGAGCAGTTCGCCGCGCGGCTGGTGGCGCTGGCCCAGGCCAACGACCTGCTTACCGGCGAGCGCTGGGCGGGTGCGTCGTTGCGCGAGGCGATCGATCAGGCGGTGCGCCCGCACCAGCATGATGCGGCGCGTTGCAAGCTGCAGGGTGCAGACGTCCGCATTTCGCCCAAGACCGCGCTGGCACTGGCGCTGGCGATGCACGAGCTTTCCACCAACGCGGTGAAATATGGCGCCTGGTCGAACGACGCGGGTCGGGTGGCGATCGCCTGGTCGGTGACCGGCGGCCAAATGCGGCTGGAATGGCGCGAGCGCGACGGCCCGATCGTCGTGGCGCCGGCGCGGCGTGGTTTCGGATCTAGGTTAATCGAACGCGGCTTGGCGGGGGAACTTGGCGGCGCGGTGACGCTTTACTTCGAGCCCGAGGGGCTGCGCTGCACCGTCGAGGCGCCGCTTGCCGCCGTAACTGTGGAATAGGATAAGGCCGTGCGTGTCCTGATCGTCGAAGATGAAATGACGATCGCCTTCCTGATCGAGGACATGCTGATCGATCTCGGCCATGAGGTGGTGGAGATCGCGATGCGGCTTCCCGAGGCCATGGAGGTGGCGCGGCGGGTCGAGGCCGATCTGGCCATTCTCGACGTCAATCTCGACGGCCATCGGTCGTTCCCCGTGGCGGACATTCTGGCTGAGCGCGCAATTCCCTATGCCTTCGCGACGGGGTACGGGGCGCTGGGGCTGGAGGGTACCTATCGCGAGCGGCCGGTGCTGGCCAAGCCGTTCCTGCGCGAGCATCTCGCTGGGCTGATCGTGAAGGCGTGTGGGTAAATTCTCAAGCCCCTCCTCCTTGGAGGAGGGGTTGGGGGTGGAGGGATTCCAAAACCTCTATTGGTCTCGGTGAGACACTGCCCCACTCCAGCCCCTCCTCCAAGGAGGAGGGGCTAATGACAGTTCTCAGCTATGCAGGAAGTGCATCACGTCGCCGTCGTTGACGACATAGGCCTTGCCTTCCGCGCGCAGCTTGCCGGCCTCGCGTGCCTTGGCTTCGCCGCCCAGTGCGACGAAATCGTCGTACGCGATCGTCTCGGCGCGGATGAAGCCCTTCTCGAAATCGCTGTGGATCTCGCCCGCCGCATTGGGGGCGGTGGCGCCGCGATGGACGGTCCAGGCGCGCGCTTCCTTGGGGCCGACGGTGAAGAAGGTCAGCAGGTCGAGCAGCGTGTATCCGGCGCGGATCACGCGGGCCAGACCGGTTTCCTCCAGCCCCAGCTCTCCGAGAAACTCGCCGCGCTCGTCCATCGGCATCGTCGCGATCTCGGCCTCGATCGCCGCGGAGACTACCACCGCCTGCGCGCCTTCGGCCGCGGCCTTGGCGAATACCTTCGCGGAGAGGTCGTTCCCGTTCGCGGCATCTTCCTCGTTGACGTTGCAGACGTACAGCACCGGCTTGGCGGTGAGCAGCTGGGCAAGGCGGAGGTGGCGGGTCTCGTCCTCGTCCTTGGGTTGGGTCAGCCGCGCGGGCTTGCCGTCGCGCAGCAGGTCCAGCGCCTGACCGAGCACGCTCGCCGCGGCCTTGGCCTCCTTGTCGCCCTGCGCCGCCTTCTTGGCGAGGTTGGGCACGCGCTTTTCGAGGCTTTCGAGATCGGAGAGCATCAGCTCGGTCTCCACCGTCTCGGCGTCCGCAATCGGATCCACCTTGTTGTCGACATGCTGGATGTCGTCATTCTCGAAGCAGCGCAGGACGTGGACGACCGCGTCCACCTCGCGGATGTTGCCGAGGAACTGGTTGCCAAGGCCTTCGCCCTTGCTGGCGCCGCGCACGAGGCCCGCAATGTCGACGAAGCCGAGCTGCGTCTCGATGATCTTCTGCGAGCCGGCGATTTCCGCCAGCTTGTTCAGCCGAGGATCGGGCACCGCAACGTTGCCGACATTGGGCTCGATCGTGCAGAACGGATAATTGGCCGCCTGCGCCGCGGCCGTCTCGGTCAGCGCATTGAAAAGCGTGGACTTGCCCACATTCGGCAGGCCGACGATGCCGCAACGGAAACCCATGGTAGTTCGATCCTGTCGTGAAGGGGCCGGCGGGCACGCCGGCGATATGGCGGGCTCGATACGCGCAGGCGACGGGTTTTTCCAGTGTAACGCGACCAGCCTTGACGCAGGGGCGTTCATCTGGGGTACAGGGGGGCAAGTCATTTCCTGTCGTGCGCCAGGTTCTCGAGGAGTTTTCGTATGATTCGCCGTTATGTCATTCTGGGCAGCGCCGCGGCTGCGGCCGCGCTGGCAAGCTGCAGCGGCGGCGGGGATTCCTCGGCCACGCCGACGCCTACCGCTTCCGGCTCGGCAACGCCGACCCCGACTCCGACCGCAACATACACCGCGTTCCCGCTGACGGCGGCCGCCGAGTTCAGCACGCTCAACGCGACGACCAACTACACCGGCGATCCCACCACGGGTGCGGTGACGCTAGGCGTCGTTGCGACCGAGACCTTCAACAGCCGCGTCAAGCTGGCCGCCACTGCGGACCTGACCAACGGCACCTTCGTGATGGACGAGGCGAGCGAGGAATCGCGCTTCGTTGGTACCAACGTCACGACCACCGCAGCCCCGACGGTCACCGAGTTCGTCTACCGCAGCGTCAGCACGGCGACCGGCGCTGCAGCGGGCAATTTCAGCCAGCTCGAAGTGCTCAACAATATCGGCGCGGCGACCGTGACGACCAGCGACAGCCTGCTCAAGCAGCTGACCGTGCTGAGCTACGCAAACTGGTGGCGCGGCGATTCGACGGCGGGCCAGAAGCGCCTGACCTATTCGATCTGGGGCTATCCGACCCTCTCCTATGACATGCCGACCACCGGCAGTGCGACCTACACCGCCCGCGTTGTCGGCCGCTCGGTGAGCGTTGCCAGCGGTGCGACGACGCTGGTCCGCGTTGGCGGCACGGCGACGGTGACGGTCAATTTCGCCACCGGCCTGGTCACCACCACGATGAATCTGACCACGCTACCGAGCGGCGGCGCGGAGACCGCCTATGTGACGCTGAACGCTCAGGGCGCTATCCCGATCGCGCAGAACCAGTTCAGCGGCAGCCTCGTCAGCGGCGGCGCGGCGACCGGAACGATCACGGGGGCCTTCTACGGCTCGAAGGGCGTGAACGTCGGCGTCGTCTTCGGCGCCTCGGGGACGATCAACGGGGCCGACACCCGTATCGTCGGCGAAGTGGTGGGCGTGAAGCAGTAATAAGCGACGCCAGCGCTTGAAAATGAAAGGGGCTCGGGAAACCGGGCCCCTTTTTGCTTTGGTCGGTCGGTCAGCTGCGCTGGACCTGCGCGGTGCGCACCTTGCCCCCGGCATCATATTCGATGCGGTAGATTTCAAAACTCGGCCCGGTCGCGCTGCGGCCGAGATAATAGATGTCGGCAGACGGGCCGGCAGAATCGGGTTCGCCGAGTAGCATGCGCACCGCGCGGCGCGATGCGCCGGTCGCGATACCCGCACTGCCGAGCTGCGGCACCATCGCACTCCGTCGGCTTTCCCCGTCATACTTGCCGCGCTCGTCCGCCCACGCCGCCTTGTCGAAGGTCATTTGCTCGCCTCCGCAGCCGGCAAGCGCCAGCGCCAAGATCGTCTCGAATGCAATGCCCCCCTTCACGATCCGTCCGCGCTGGCATCGCCCTTTGGCGTCCACGTTAGGCCGTTCGCCGGGCGGGGATCGGCCCTGTCGTTCTGCCCTTCCTGCGCCGGGGTAAATTGTCTCGTCCCGTTTGCGCCGACCTCTGCGGTAATGCGGGCGTTCAAAGGAGACGCCGCCTATCGCGCGCCCGCGAGCGGCGGCGAATAGTCGGTCATCGTCAGGAAGATGCTTTCCACCTTGGTGACGATCTTGCCGTTCGCCTCGGATTCCGCGACCACCTTTTGCCATTCGGGGTCGGCGCCGAACGCCTTCCAGTCCGCCTCGCGTGCTTCGCGGCTGGGGTAGGCGAGGATATAGACCACGCGGCCGTCCGGCGCATCGGCACGGGGCAGTTCGTTCCAATAGGCGACGTTGCGCATGCCGTGCCTGGCGAACAGCGTGAGCGTGTGGTTGCGGAAGCGGGCATTGAGCGCGTCGGCCTTCCCGGGGGCAGGGGTGTAGATGCGCAGCTCATAGACCGGCGCCGCCGCTGGGGCGGCGGCGGTCTGTGCCCTGGCGGGCGCGGCGAGGGGGAGGAGAGCGAGCAGGGCAGGCAGGGCCAGGCGCATCGGGCATCCCTTCATCGTTGGTGGCGGCAGGATGGCACGGCGGGTGGCGCCGATCCACCGCAACCTCGGTGATGCAAGGCAAGAACCCGCCATGCGGCGCGCTCAGTCCTGCATCCGCCGCGCCACTTCGTTCATGAACCGCACGTCGTCGCCCGCCGCCAGCCAGGGTGCCTCCGCGGCGATCGCGCCCAGCATGTCGCTCAGCGGTTCGATCTCCGCCTTGGCATAGTTGCCGAGGACATAGCCGGTCACCCGATCCTTGTGCCCCGGATGGCCGATGCCAAGCCGTACCCGTCGGAAGTTGGGCCCGAGATGCGCGTCGGTCGAGCGCAGGCCGTTATGCCCCGCCGTTCCGCCGCCGCGCTTCACCTTGACCTTCATCGGCTGCAGGTCGAGCTCGTCGTGGAAGACGGTCACATCCTCGGGGTCGAGCTTGTAGAAATCCAGCGCGGATCGCACCGCCCGGCCGCTTTCGTTCATGAACGTGCCGGGCTTGAGCAGCACGACCTTCTCGGCGCCGATCCGGCCTTCCTGGGTCCAGCCCTGGAACTGCTTCTTCGGCACGGAAAAGCCATGCACCTCGGCCAGCGCGTCCATTGCCATGAACCCGACATTGTGGCGGTGCATCGCATATTGCGGCCCCGGATTGCCGAGACCCACCCATAGCTGCATCGCCCACACTCCCGAAAAGAAAATCGCCCCCGCACCTAGGGTGCGGAGGCGATCTTTTGAACCCGCAAAGGGGAACGAGATCAGCCTTCGGCCGACTCGCCCTCGGCCGCGGCTTCACCCTCTTCCGACTTCAGCGCCGACGGCGCGACGACGGTGGCGATGGTGAAATCACGATCGGTGATCGAGGGGGTCGCGCCCTTGGGCAGGGTCACGGCCGAGATGTGCAGCGAATCGCCGACTTCGAGGCCCTTGACCGAGATCTCGATCTGCTCGGGGATCTCTGCCGCGTCGACCACCAGCTCCAGCTCGTGACGGACGACATTGAGTACGCCGCCGCGCTTCAGGCCGGGCGCCAGCTCTTCGTCGACGAACACGATCGGCACTTCGACGGTGACGGTCGCGTGCTCGGAGATGCGCAGGAAGTCGACGTGCAGCGGACGATCGGTGACGACGTCGAACGCGACGTCCTTGGCCAGCGTGCGCTCGCCGTTGACCATGATCACCGAGTTGAAGAAGTGGCCGGTGTTCAGCAGCTTCTGCAGCTCACGCTCGTTGACGTGGATGCTCGCAGGATCCTGCTTGTTGCCATAGATCACGGCGGGGACGCGGCCTTCACGACGCAGCGCCCGGGAGGCTCCCTTGCCAGCCCGGTCGCGCGTTTCGGCCGACAGCGTAAGCGTGTCGCTCATGTGTCGATTTCCAATGCGCTAAATGTTTCAACGTGCATGCAGCGGCAGGCCTCCAGGGATGACCCTGCCACAGCAAGCGCGCGCCTATAGGCGAGGCGGGCGCGAATCGCAAGACGGGTGTTCGGCGCCCGAAAGTTCCGAAAGTTCCGGCAAAACGACATTTACGCTCCCCCGTCCCCGCAACGGCATCGGCCGATAGCCCCGTATATATGCCGGAAGCGTGGCTGTAGGAAAGCAAAAGTTCCCGCTCCGTTCCTGTCGGCGCCTGCTATTGCAGCCGCTCCACCTTCAGCCCGGCCTTGGCCAGCAGCGCCAATACGCTCGCGTCGCCCGCCAAATGCCCTGCGCCGACTGCGACGAACACCTGGCCCGGCGCCTGCATCCGATGGCGGATCCAGGCCGCCCATGCCTGATTGCGACGAAGCAGCAGCGTGTCGCGCAACTCGGGATTGCCGGCGAGATCGGCGTTGAGCAGCCGGGCCAATGCATCGGCATCGCCCTTGCCCCAGGCGGCGACGGCGGCGTCGATGGTCGCGCCGGTCTTGGGTAGCCCGTCAAGCGTGTCGCCCAGCACGCGCGCCTGTGCGGCGGCAGAAAGATGGTCGAAATAGCCGAACTGCTGCTCGGCGGTTTCCAGCCCCGTCACCCGCTTGCCGGACTTCGCCGCGGCGGCCTGGAGCACCTGCTCGACGCCATTGGCATCGTCATAACCGAGCTTCTGGAGCGGGAGCAGCGACAAGGTGAGCGCGGCCAGCCACGGCTCGTCGCGGTCGAGCGACTGCGGGGACAGCCCGGCCTGGCGGAGCGCCCCTTCGAGCTTGACGTGCTCGGGCGCGGGGAGGGCGGCGACGGTCGTGTCCCCGGGCGTGCGACCGAGCCTGTCAAGCAGCGCCTGCGTCTCGGCCTCGGGCGGCATCACCAGTTCGAGGACGAGCGTGTCGCTCGCGTCGAACGCGGTACGCACCGGGCCTTCGAACCAGCGCAGCTCCGGGCGGAGCAGGTGCACGGTGCCGAACAGATAGACAATGGTGTCGCCATCGCGCACCGCCCAGAGCGCGGGCTTGGCCTCGCGGGGGGCTGCGCTGCAGCTGCCGAGGAGGAACAGGGCGGCAAGGAGGAGCGCGCGGAACATCGTGCCCTTGTGGGGGAGGGCGCGGGCAAGTTCAACGATCCGGCGTTCGGCTCTGCGCTAGCGGTTTATACTCAACCGTCATTCCCGCGAAGGCGGGAATCCATTTGCCAGGACGCCGGGGCAAAAACTGACGCTTCAGCGCCAATGGATCCCGGCGTTCGCGGGAATGACGGCGTATTGGGGCGAGAGCGACGGTTTTGTCTGCTGTCTAGGGGATCGCTGTGGGCCCCGGTTGACCCCCTCCGCGCCCTGCGCCAAAGCGCTCCCCAAACCTCACAGGGTGACCAACTTGTCCGAACCTCTCAGCTTCCAGCGCATGATCCTGACGCTCCATGACTATTGGAGCACGCGCGGCTGCCTGATCCTGCAGCCCTATGACATGCGCATGGGCGCCGGTACCTTCCACCCCGCCACCACGCTGCGCGCGCTGGGGCCGGAGCCGTGGAACGCCGCCTTCGTCCAGCCCTGCCGCCGCCCGACCGACGGCCGCTATGGCGAGAATCCCAACCGGCTCCAGCATTACTATCAGTATCAGGTGATCCTGAAGCCGAGCCCGCCCGACCTGCAGGAGCTATACCTGGGCTCGCTGGCCGCGATCGGCATCGACTTCACCAAGCACGACATCCGCTTCGTCGAGGACGATTGGGAATCGCCCACGCTCGGCGCTTGGGGCCTTGGCTGGGAAGTCTGGTGCGACGGGATGGAAGTCACCCAGTTCACCTATTTCCAGCAGATGGGCGGCTATGACTGCAAGCCGGTCGCGGGCGAGCTGACCTACGGGCTCGAGCGCCTCGCCATGTACATCCAGAACAAGGACAGCGTGTACGATCTCGCCTTCAACGACGCGGGCGTGACGTACGGCGACGTGTTCCTGGAGAATGAGCGCGAGATGTCGAAGTGGAACTTCGAGATCGCCGATACCGACGCGCTGTTCGACCTGTTCCGCAAGGCCGCGGCCGAGTGCGAGCGCTCGCTGGAGGCGAAGCTGCCGATCCCGGCCTATGAGCAGGCGATCGAGGCAAGCCATATCTTCAACCTGCTGAACGCGCGCGGCGTGATCTCGGTGGCGGAGCGCCAGGCCTATATCGGCCGGGTGCGCGATCTGGCGAAGGGCGCCTGTGCGGCGTGGATCGAGAAGAAGACTCCCGAATGGGAAGCCGCGTACCCCGGCTGGACGGCGTGATGCGTAGCCGCCGCTTCCCCCTTCGTGCTCCTGCGAAAGCAGGAGCCCAGAGCCCCAAGCGACTCGCTCTCCAACACTGGGCACCTGCATTCGCAGGTGCACTTGGAATTGCCTATGACTGACTTTCTTCTCGAACTCCGCTCGGAGGAAATCCCGGCGCGCATGCAGGAAAAGGCGCGGGAGGATCTCCCCCGCCTGTTCGCCGCCGAGCTGGACAAGGCCGGTCTCAAGGCCGCCGAGACGATCAGCTATGCCACGCCGCGCCGGCTGGCGCTGATCCTCAAGGGCCTGCCCGCCGAGACCGCCGCCGTCTCCGAAGAGACCAAGGGCCCGCGCGTCGGCGCGCCGCCCCAGGCGCTGGAAGGCTTCCTCCGCAAGACCGGCCTCACCGCCGATCAGCTGGTCGAGCGCGACGGCGTGCTGTTCGCGATTGTCGACAAGCCCGGCCGCGCCACCGCCGAGGTGCTCGCCGCCGCGATCCCCGCGGTGATCCGCGCCTTCCCCTGGCCCAAGTCGATGCGCTGGGGCGCGCCGTCGCTCTCCACCGAGAGCCCGCGCTGGGTGCGCCCGCTCCAGGGCATCGTCGCGCTGTTCGGCAGCGACGTGGTGCCGTGCGAGGTCGCCGGCATCACCAGCGGCGCGGCGACGGTGGGGCATCGCTTCCACCATCCGGGCGTGATCACGATCGGTTCGGCCGACGATTACATCGAGAAGCTGCGCGCCTGCCATGTCATCGTCGACGGGGCGGAGCGCCGCAACATCATCGCGCTGGGCGCGAAGATGGCGGCGCAGAAGGCGGGGCTCAGCCTGATCGAGGACGAGGGCCTGCTGTTCGAGAATGCCGGCCTCACCGAATGGCCGATGCCGCTGCTCGGCCGCTTCGACGAGGCCTTCCTGGCGGTGCCGCCCGAGGTGATCCAGCTCACCGCGCGGGTGAACCAGAAATATTTCGTCTGCCGTGATGGCGCGGGCAAGCTCGCCAACGCGTTCGTCTGCGTGGCGAACATCGACGCGGCCGATGGCGGCGAGAAGATCGTCGCGGGCAACCAGAAGGTGCTGGCCGCACGGCTGAGCGACGCGCGGTTCTTCTACGAGACCGATCTGAAGGTGCCGCTCGCCGATCAGGCGGGGAAACTCGAGAAGATCGTCTTCCACGAGAAGCTGGGCACGGTGGCCGACAAGGTCGAGCGCGTCGCCAAGCTGGCCGAATGGCTGGCGGCCGAAAAGATCGTGCCGAACTGCGATCCCGCTCTGGCGCGCCGCGCGGCCGAGCTTGCCAAGGCGGACCTCGTCACCGGCATGGTCGGCGAGTTCCCCGAGCTGCAGGGCCTGATGGGCGGCTATTATGCCGCTGCGCAAGGGGAAAACCCGGCGGTCGCCGCAGCGATCCGCGATCACTACAAGCCGGTCGGGCAGGGCGACGACGTTCCGACCGAGCCGGTGACGGTCGCGGTGGCGCTGGCGGATAAGCTAGATACTTTGGCTGCGTTCTTTGTGATCGACGAAAAGCCAACGGGTTCCAAAGATCCCTTCGCTCTTCGACGCGCCGCCATCGCGTGCATTAGCCTGCTAACCGCAAACGGCGTGAGGCTCAGCCTACTGCCCATGCTTTTCAGGGCGTGTCTCCGCGCTTGGGTAAGCACTCAGCCTGAACCAAACAAGCAATTGGCTGAGATCTATGAAGACTTGGCGTCTTCTCGTGGCGACCGTCATATTGGGACGGAGCTTGCAAACTTGCTTTTGAACACGGTGGTTGAAAGCTACAATCACCGTTTGACCGAGGCTCAGCGTGAGATTGAGCGGAGTGCGGAAGACCTCCTCGACTTCTTCGCCGACCGCCTCAAGGTCCAGCAGCGTGAGGCGGGTGTCCGCCACGACCTGATCGACGCGGTGTTCGCGCTCGGTGGCGAGGACGATCTCGTCCGCCTGCTGGCGCGCGTGAAGGCGCTGCAGGCGTTCGTCACTACCGAGGACGGCGCCAACCTGCTCGCCGGCTACAAGCGCGCGGCGAACATCCTCAAGAAGGAGGAGTGGGAAGCTGGTGCCGTCAACCCCGCACCCGAACCCGCCGAAGCCGCGCTCGCCGCAGCCCTCGACGCGGCCGAGCCCAAGGCCACTGCCGCGATCGAAGCCGAGAAGTTCGAGGATGCGATGGCCGCGCTCGCGATCCTGCGCGCGCCGATCGACGCCTTCTTCGACCAGGTGACCGTCAACGACGGCGATCCGGTCAAGCGCGCCGCGCGCCTGGGCCTGCTCGCGCGGATGCGTGATGCAGTGCACAAGGTGGCGGACTTCGCCAAGATCGAAGGTTGAGAGGCTTAATTGTACGATTAATATCCCGTAAATTGGCCTGAAACTGCCATTGTCCCGAAATAATCGGATACCGACAACGCAATCAGCGGTTCCGCCTTTTTCGCACCTGCGGTAGCGCCCTTGCATCGAGCAGGGGCGCTTTCGATCGGAAGGGGATCAGAATGACGCAATATGTGTACCGCTTTGGCGGTGGTGTTTCGGACGGTGGTGCGGGCGACAAGAATCTGCTCGGCGGCAAGGGTGCGAACCTCGCCGAGATGGCCTCGATCGGGCTGCCGGTGCCGCCGGGCTTCACCATCTCCACGGCGATGTGCACGCGTTATTACGAGGAAGGCGAGACCTTCCCGGAGAGCGTGAAGGCCGAGGTCGCGGGCGGCATCGCGCATATCGCCGCGATCACCGGCAAGCAGTTCGGCGATGCGGCCGATCCGCTGCTCGTCTCGGTCCGCTCGGGCGCGCGCGTCTCGATGCCGGGGATGATGGACACCGTCCTCAACCTCGGCCTCAACGACCAGACGGTGCAGGGCCTGGCCGCCACCAGCGGCGACGATCGCTTCGCCTGGGACAGCTATCGCCGCTTCATCCAGATGTATGCCGATGTCGTGCTCGGCCTCGACCATGGCCGGTTCGAGGAAGCGCTGGAGATCGCCAAGGAAGATCGCGGCTTCACCCTCGATACCGAACTGTCGGCCACCGATCTCCAGACGCTGGTCGCCGAGTACAAGTCCATCGTCGAGGAACTGTGGAACAAGCCGTTCCCGCAGGATGTGCACGACCAGCTCTGGGGTGCGATCGGCGCGGTGTTCGGCTCGTGGCAGTCGGAGCGCGCCAAGGTCTATCGCCGTCTCAACGACATCCCGGCCGATTGGGGCACGGCGGTGAACGTGCAGGCGATGGTGTTCGGCAATATGGGCGACACCTCGGCGACGGGCGTGGCCTTCACCCGCGACCCCTCGACCGGCGAGCGCGCTTATTATGGCGAGTTCCTGATCAACGCGCAGGGCGAGGACGTGGTCGCCGGCATTCGCACGCCGCAGTACCTGACCCGGACCGCCCGCGAGGCCGCAGGCGCCAAGCCCGCCTCGATGGAAGAGGCGATGCCCGAGGTCTATGGCGAGCTGGCGGCGGTGTTCGACCGGCTCGAGACCCATTACCGCGACATGCAGGACATCGAGTTCACCGTCGAGCGCGCCAAGCTGTGGATGCTGCAGACCCGCAGCGGCAAGCGCACCGCCAAGGCGGCGCTCAAGATCGCGGTCGACATGGCCAATGAGGGGCTGATCACCCGCGAGGAAGCGATCCTGCGCGTCGATCCGGCGGCGCTCGACCAGCTGCTCCACCCGACGCTCGATCCCAAGGCGCCGCGCGACGTGCTGACCAAGGGTCTGCCCGCCTCGCCGGGCGCGGCGTCGGGTCTCGCTGTGTTCGACAGCGACACGGCCGAGAAGCGCGCCAATGCGGGCGATTCGGTGATCCTGATCCGCACCGAGACCAGCCCCGAGGATATCCACGGCATGCACGCGGCGCGCGGCATCCTGACGGCACGCGGTGGCATGACCAGCCACGCCGCGGTCGTCGCGCGCGGCATGGGGCGGCCTTGCGTCTCCGGCGCCGGCAGCCTGTCGATCAACGCGCGCGAGAAGGTGATGCGCGTCGGTGCCCGTGAAATCCGCGAGGGCGACATGGTCACCATCGACGGCGCCACCGGCGAGGTCATGGCCGGCCAGGTGCCGACCGTGCAGCCCGAGCTGTCGGGCGATTTCGGCACGCTGATGACTTGGGCCGACGAGGTCCGCCGGCTCAAGGTCCGCGCCAATGCCGAGACGCCGCTCGACTGCCGCACCGCGCGCGAGTTCGGCGCCGAAGGCATCGGCCTGTGCCGCACCGAGCACATGTTCTTCGATTCGGCGCGCATCACCGCGGTGCGCCAGATGATCCTCGCCGAGGATGAGGCGGGCCGCCGCGCTGCGCTGGAGAAGCTGCTGCCCGAACAGCGCAGCGACTTCCTCGAGATCTTCGAGGTGATGGCGGGCCTGCCGGTGACGATCCGCCTGCTCGACCCGCCGCTGCACGAGTTTTTGCCGCACGAAGAGGCGGAGTTCGCCGAAGTCGCCACGGCAGCAGGCGTGGACATCGACACGCTCAAGCGCCGCGCGGCCGAGCTGCACGAGTTCAACCCGATGCTCGGCCATCGCGGCTGCCGCCTCGGCGTGACCTATCCCGAAATCTACGAGATGCAGGCGCGCGCGATCTTCGAGGCGGCGATTGCGGTTGCCGAGAAATCAGGCGCGGCGCCGGTGCCGGAAGTGATGATCCCGCTGGTCGGCACCCGCCGCGAGTTGGAGCTGATGAAGGCGGTGGTCGACAAGGCCGCGCAGGCGGTGTTCGCCGAGAGGGGCCGCACGATCGACTATCTGGTCGGCACGATGATCGAGCTGCCGCGCGCGGCACTCATGGCGGGCGAGATCGCCGAGGTGGGCGCCTTCTTCTCGTTCGGCACCAACGACCTAACCCAGACGACGCTGGGCGTGAGCCGCGACGACGCCTCGCGCTTCCTCACCACCTATGTGGAGAAGGGCATCTACGCCAAGGACCCGTTCGTGAGCCTTGATGTGGAGGGCGTCGGCCAGCTGATCGCGCTCGCCGCCGAGCGCGGCCGGGCGACCCGGCCCGACATCAAGCTTGGCATCTGCGGCGAGCATGGTGGCGATCCGGCCTCGATCGCGTTCTGCGAGAAGACGGGGCTCGATTATGTCTCGGCTTCGCCCTATCGCGTGCCGATCGCGCGGCTTGCGGCAGCGCAGGCGGCAATTCGAGGAAAGTGATGCTGGTAGTGGCGGTAGCGGTAGCGACGGACGATGCGGCGGCACTCAGCCGCGACCTTCTCGCCAGCCCTACCGCCACCGCCGTGCTGGAACGCCGCTGCGGCGGCCCGATCCGCGCTGAAGTCGATCGGGCGGTGCACAAGGAACCTACCCCGGAGCAGCGCCAGCGGCTCGCGATCGGGCCGGACGAGCGGGTCGTGTACCGCAGCGTCGTGCTCAGCTGCGCCGGCATGGCCTTGTCGGTCGCTGAGAACTGGTACGTGCCCGCGCGCCTGACGCCGGAAATGAACAGCGCGCTGGAGCAGGGCGATACGCCCTTCGGCGCGGTGATCCGCCCGCTGCACCCGCATCGCAAGGCGCTGGAGCAGGTGCTTGCGGGCGTCGCGCCCTATGTGCTCCGCCACCGCGCGCTGGTGCTGGACGGCGAGGGGCGGGCGCTGGCGGAAGTGGTCGAGAATTATACGCCGGCGGTGCTGCGCTGACTCTTCTTAAGCCCCTCCCCTGAAGGGGAGGGGCTTGGAAATTCACGACACTCCCCAAAACGAGAAACGCCCCCCTTCCTTGCGGAAGAGGGGCGCTCCCCGGGGATGGCCCGGTGCCTGAAGGTCAGAACTTCGCGGTGGCCGACAGGTAGAAGGTGCGGCCGGTAAGGCTCGTCATCTGGAAGGTATCGGCGGTGGTCTGATACGCTTCCTCCCGCGTGTTGTTCAGGTTGATGATGCCGCCGGTGAAGCCCAGCCACTTGGTCGGCGTGAAGCCGAGCGCGAGGTCGAGCTGCGTGCGGCTGCGCACCGTATGGATCTGGCCGCCATCGACGAAGAAGCTGGTCGAGGCATCCTGCTTGTACGAGCTGCGATGGTTGACCGAGAGGCGGACGCTGAACATCTGGTTTTCCCAATAGGGGGTCAGGTTCCAGGTCAGCTTCGACAGGTCGCGCAGATTGAAGCCCGTGCCGAGCGCCGGCGAATCGGCATCGACGACGGTGACGTTGCCGGTCGCGCCGAAGCCCTTCACCGGCAGGAAGTCGTCGAAGCTCTGCGACGCGGCGACTTCCACACCCTTGATGTGGATGACGCTGTTGTCGTTCAGCTTGCGGCTGAAGTTGTAGTCCGTCGTCCCGTCCGCCGACTGGCAGTTGCCGACCTGGCCGTTCAGCGTCACCCCGTTGAACGCGGTGGGGCAGTAGAACTGCGTGAACGTGCCGTTCTTCACCGCCTTGTAGAAGCCGGCGATGCTGATCGAATTGCCGCGGCCATAATAATATTCGAGGCTGATATCCGCCTGGTTGGCGGTCAGCGGCTTCAGGCGCGATTCGCCGTTCGACACGGACACGCTGGGACGGATGCCCGTATTGTCGGTGACGAAGGTGTCGGCCATCTGTGTCTGGCTGTTGAGCAGCGGACGGACGAGCACCTTGGCGGCGGCGACGCGCGCCACCAAGCGATTGGTGAGGTCGAGCGCGAAAGTGGCACTCGGCAGCACATTGCCATAATCCTGCACCACGTGCTGCGTGCCGAGCAGCGGAGAGCTGCTGTCGGTGCCAGCCGTGAGGTTGGACTGGACGTTCTGATGGGTGTGTTCGTACCGGACGCCCAGATTGCCACGCAGCGCCATGCCACCCACCGAGGTGTCGACATTCGCCATCGCATAGACCGCCGGAATGTAGCGATCGACGACATAGCTGTTCGCCCAGTCGCGCACGTCCGGCACGGTGATGCCCTTGGAGGCCAGGATCGACTGCCACAGCGGCGCATTGGTTTCCCGGAAGGTGGTCGGGATCGCCATTCGGCTGCCGAGGAAGTTGGTCACCAGCTTGCCGGTGGTGCTCAGGTCCGGGATGAAGGCATATTCGGGATACAGATCGGGTCGCGTCACATCCGCGTCGCGGTCATGCCGATAGGCGTCGGTCTGGAAGCTTTCGTGATGGTATTTCACGCCGAAGACCAGCGAACGCACCCCGAACGCACCGATGTCCTTCGTCACGTCCAGCTGAGCGGATTTGTCCTTGGCCGTCTGGATGTGCGTCGCGCCGTCGATGAACGCGAAGAAGGTGCGGTTGGCGGGCGTGAACAACGAACCGTCCAGCACCCCGGCAGCGGTGGTGAACTTGACGTTGCGCGGATTGCTGATGTCGAGCGTGCCGCCGCCCGCGACGTCGATCGAGTCGATCGAGGCATATTCCTGCAGGTCGGCATTACCGCGAGTGTAGTGCGCGACGGCGTGTACGTTCCAGCCCTCGCCGGGCTGCCAATTGATCGTACCCGTATAGGCCTGAGTCTTCAGGTTGCGGATTTCCGGCTGGTCGTTGTTGCCGACCCCGAAGGTGCTGACGCTGATCTGATCGGCCACGCCATTGGCGACATGGTTGACCTTGATCGCGCTGGTATCCCAGCGGCCGAACACGAGCTGCTGGGTATCGTAGCGCGTATCGTCCTTCGAATATTCGCCCTGGAGCAGCACTTCGAAATTGGGCTGCGGCTTCCACTGGATCGCGCCGCTGGCCATCAGCTGCTTGCTGTCGCGATCGATGCGACGCAGGCGGAAATTGCCGGGAACATAGTTGTTGGGATCGAGAACGCCGGGATTATACCAGTTCTTGATGAACGCATAGTCGCCGCGATCGCTCAGCTTCTGATAGCTGACATTGGCCATCACGCCCAGCGTGCCGCCGGCGAACTGGTCGATATAGGCACCGCTGACCTTGGGCGTCACGCCGCCGCGATATTGCGAGTCATAGCCCTTCACGCCGACTATGAAGCGCGGGCCCTTATAGGCAAGCGGCTTCACGGTATCGATGTTGACTGTGCCGGAGAGGCCGCCGGTGTCCATGTCCGCGGTGGGCGACTTCACCACCTGGATCGCGCTGGCGAGATCGGTCTGGATGATGTCGTAGCGGAAGCCGTCCTTGAAGTCGGCGCTGGCGAAGGTCTGGCCGTTGATCGTGGTGCGGGCATATTGCGCGCCCAGGCCGCGGATGCTGATCGTCGAGCCGCGGCCGTTGATGTTGGACATCTGAACGCCGGCGATGCGCTGGATCGCCTCGGTGATGTTCTGCGCCGGGAACTTGCCGATATCCTCGGCGGAGATGCCGTCGGTGATGCGGATGTCCTTGCGCTTCGCGTCGAGCGCGGAAGCGAGGCTGGAGCGGAAGCCAGTCACGACGATGTCGCCGCCGGTATCGTCCTGCGCCTGCGCGACGGGCGCATCGGAGGTCTGGGCGAAAGCGGGACCAGCGAGCGCCAATGCGACGATGGAACCTGCGGAGAGCAATACCAACTTGGTACCGGTAACGGCGCGACGCGCGCTGGTCGGCGACGGACTCAACATCAAACCACCCCTCATCAAAAATGGCGAACCCTGCTGCGGTGCTCTGTTTTTCTATCCGGAGCTTGCTGCTCCTGGTCCGACAAATGTCCTAGAGGCCTGACCAGTTGTCAAGCCAGTCGGCGGCAGCGGCATGACCTATTTGAGACGTTCGCGTGAAAGGTAGGGGATCGGTAATGAGACCATCGCCGGTTTTTCCGCCCCATTGCAACGCTGTGTGGAATGGGAAGAGCGGATGGTAACGTTTGGAAAAATGCGCGAATCTCGCGCTGCTCGACCGCGGAAAACCGCGCCGAGATGCGCCGATTGCACGCGCACGAAAAAACGCCCGGGCGTTGCACCCGGGCGACAGTCAATCGCTATTGTAAGACAAGATCAGGCGTGGTGGCCGAACCTGCGGGCATGTTCGTCGGTATCGCCGGCACGCAGCAACGCCGCCTGCTCGCGCCAGCGTTCGTCGACGATCGTGCCCTGCGGCAGCCCGAGTCGTTCCTCCAGCGGCCGTTCGTCGCCGCGCGGCAGTTCCTCGATGTCGCGAAAGTGCTGGATGCCGAGCTGGTTGAGCTGGCGCTCGCGATGCTCGTCGATGCCGCGGATGCGGGCAAGCACGTCGGTGCCGCCATAGAACCAGCTGCGGATTGCCGAGTCGCGCTTGTTGGGCGCGGGGTCGGCGAGCGGCATCGCGGGGCGGCTGTCCGCGATGGTGCGCTCGAGCCGGGAATTGGTCGCCTCCAGATCGCGGATGCGAGTGTTGGCGGTGGCGAGCTCGTCGCGCAGCGCCTGATGCGCGTCGCGTTCCGCCTCATAGCGTTCGCGCCAACGGCGGCCGGCGCTGCTGCTCGCCAAGCCAAGCAGCCAGCCGGCGACCAGCGCTAGCGCGAGGCCGATGAACTGCAAAGGGGTGGTGTACGGCAAGTCGGTCATAGGTCAGGCTCCCGGCAACCCGCCAACAACCTGTCACCACGCGTTAGGTTCCGTAAACGTCAATGCATCAAGGAGTCGTTGATCGAGCAGGCCGCGGGCCCGAGGATCACGATGAACAGCACCGGCAGGATGAACAGGATCAGTGGAACCGTCATGATCGCAGGCAGACGTGCCGCCTTCTCTTCCGCCCGCATCATTCTTTCGTTGCGGAACTCTGCGGAAAGAACGCGCAGTGCCGACGCCAGCGGGGTGCCATACTTTTCAGTTTGGATCATGGTTGTAACGACACCGCGAATTGCATCCAGATTGATACGCATCGCCATGTTCTCGAACGCCGCGCGGCGATCGGTGAGGAAGCCGAGCTCGATCGCGGTCAGCGAGAATTCCTCCCCCAGCTCGGGATAGGCCCGGCCCAGTTCCCGCGCGACGCGACCGAAGGCGGCGTCGACGGTCAGGCCCGCCTCGGCGCAGATCACCAGCAGGTCCAGCGCGTCGGGCAGTCCCTTGCGGATCGCGTCGGTGCGCTTCTGGATGCGGTTCTTGAGATAGAGATCGGGTGCCTTGTAGCTGAGGATGAAGGTGCCCGCGACCAGGCCATAGGCCTTGAGCGGGCTCCAGTCGGCAAACATGTCGGTACCGTAGACGAAATAGAGCATCGGCCCGCCGAACAGGATCGGCAGCACCAGCCGGCCGAGGATCACACCCACCGCCCATTCGCGGCGGCGGATGCCAGCCTGGAGCAGCTTGACCTGCGCCACCTTGACCTGTTCGTCCTGCAGCACCTTGAGCGAGCTGAGGAAGCTGCGGATGCGGTCGGTCGTGTCGCTGCGCTGCACCAGCTTGGCGCGACGCTTGGAAGGGGTGGCGATGATGCCGGCCTTCAGCTGCTCACGGCGTTCGTTGAGCATCTTGACCCGGCGCGCCATCGGGTTGCGCACCGTGGTGGCGGCATAGATGGCGACGAGCACCGCAAAGGCGGCGATCGCCGACAGGATCGTCGCGACCCAGAGGACGTCGATGCCGAGCAGGGTGGGGCCGTGGGTGGGTTGCATCGCCATCAGATCTCGAAATTGACCATCTTGGCCATGATGAAGGCGCCCAGCGCCATCCAGATCAGCCCACCGCTGCCGGCGACGACAAGCCGCTGATCGGTGAAGAAGTGCATCATATATTCGTTGTTGATCGACCAGATCAGCCCGAACACGATGAAGGGCAGGGCGCCGACGATGATCGCCGAGGCCTTGGCTTCCGATGACATCGCCTTGATCTTCAGCTTCATCTGCGCGCGCTTGCGCAGCACGTCGGAGAGATTGCCGAGCGTCTCGGCCAGGTTGCCGCCGGTTTCGCGCTGGATCTGGATGGTGATGGTGAAGAACTGGAATTCGGGCGTGCCGAGCCGGTCGGCAGTTTCCTGCAGCGCCGCGTCGAGCGTGCGGCCGATCTTCATCTTGTCGCTGATCGCGCGGAACTCCTCGCCCACCGGCCCCGGCATCTCGAAGCCGACGACGCCGATCGTCTCGGTGATCGGCAGGCCCGAGCGCAGCCCGCGGACCAGCAGGTCGATCGCGTCGGGGAAGGTGGCGGTGAACTTGCCGACGCGGCGCTTGATCAGGAAGCTCACGACGAAATGGGGGAGGCCGAGCCCAAGGAACGACCCGAACACCATCGCCAGCAACAGCGGCGCGCCCTCGAAAACCAGCAGCAGCGCCACCGCCACTGCCAGGCCCAGCGTGGCGAGGCCGTACTGGCCCAGCGTCCAGCCCTTGCCGGTCATCGCCAGCCGCTTCTCGAGCTGTTGCTGATTGGGCAAAAGCCGCGCGAAGGTAACGTCAAAGCCGCTGGCCTGCGCCGTCGAGATGCGGCGCAGCTGCGCTTCCATCGCGTTGGTGCCGGTGCCGCTGACCATGTGCCGGTCCCGCAGCGAGGTCAGCCGTCGCGTGCTTGCCCGCTGCGCCGAGGGGCCGGACAGCGCCAGCACCAGCAGCGTCAGCACCGCGGCGGCACCCAGGCCCAGCATCAGGAGCGGCAGCAACGGCATCGCCCGCTTACTTCTTCTTGCTTGCCATCAAGGACTTGAGATCACCCAGCTTGCTGAGCAGCGAACCACCCTTGGCCGCTTGCGTGCGTTCGGCTTCGGCGCCGGCGTCGGTCACGTCGAGGATGCGACCGGCAAGCTCGCCCAAGGCGGCGAGCCCGCGATTGGCGCGGCCCACTTCGGCCATCGGCTTGCCGAGCTTGGCGGCCTGGGCGGCGAGCTTGGGTTCGAACGGCACGACGAAATCGATCGGGCGCTCGATCGAGCCCTCGAACTCCTTGCGGCTGATCTCGAGCAGCGCCGGCTGCGGCATCTTGTTGGCCAGGATGAAGATCTGGGTCTGCGGCGCGTTCGACTTGAACCAGCTGAGGATGCGGATCGTGTCGCGCGCAGCGGCTAGGGTGAGCTCGGTCACCAGTACCGCCACCTGCATGTCGGCGATCAGGTGCGGGTGCTGCACCAGCATCTGCCGCGGCAGATCGGTGATCGTGCACTCGAACGCGCCGCGGATCTCTTCCTGCAGCTGGTAGAAGGCGGCACCGTCGCCGGTCATCGGCGCGTTGATCGGCGCCTCGGCCGAAAGCACCGCGAGCCGCTCGGAAGCGCGGACCATCGCCCGCTCGATGAACAGCCCGTCGATGCGGCTGGGATTTTCGATCGCATCGGTCAGGCCGCGGCCGGGCTCGAGGTCGAGCGCCAGCGCGCCGGTGCCGAAATGCACGTCGAGGTCGAGCAGGGCGGTGGTCCGGCCCTGCCGCTCGCTCATCAGCCACGCGAGCGAGGTCGCGACGCTGGTCGCGCCGCAACCGCCGCGCGCGCCGATCACTGCTGTTGCCGAGTGCGGCCTGCCGGCGCCCGCGTCGCTCTGCTTGGGGATCGCCAACGCGGTCTGCGCCTGGAGAAAGGCGTCGCGCAACATGTCCGGGTTGATCGGCTTGAGCAGATAATCCTGGATGCCGCTGGCGATCAGGTCGCGATACAGCCGAACGTCGTTCACCGCGCCGGCGGTGAGCACGATCGTGCCGGGCTCGCATACTTCGGCGAGCGCGTTGATGTCGTTGAGCGGGTCGCCCGATTCGGACAGGTCGACGAACAGCACGTGCGGGCTGGCGGATACCGCGAGCGTCTGCACCGCGTTGCGCAGTCCGCCCTTGTTGACCTTCTCAGGCGACCAGCCGAGCTCGATCGCGATCGGTCGCATCAGGTCCGCTGTTGCCTCGTCGCAGACGAAGGCCGTGAACGGATCGCGGCTAGCCGCACGGCCGGGGTGGAAGGGGGCGTTCACTTCGGGCCCCCGCTCGCTTCGGCCTTCACCGTCGTGCCGCCGCCGCCGCTGGGTGCCGCCGCGCGATAGGCGCCGATCGCCTTGCTGACGGTCATCGGATCGGCAGTCGGCGCGCCGGGGGCGCCGCGGACCAGATCAGCCGGATCGGCGACCATCGCGGCGAGGTTCGAGGCAGTGGCGCAACCGAAATTGGAGCTGGTGCTGGCGTCCGCCGTGGCGCCGCTGAAATGGCGGTAATCGGGGCAGCCCGGCACCGCAGCGCTGGTGCGGGTGACGACCACGCGGACGATGCCCGGCGAGTCTGGCCGCCCGGTGGCGGGCGCACGATCGGCGAGCAACAGGCCATAGCGCCCGGCGGCGGCGGCGATGTCGCTGCGGCCGGTGCTGCCATCGGCGCCGTCATCGATCGCGATGCGGTCGCCATAGCGCAGGTTCATCGCACCCATCCATTCGGCAAGGCGGCGATCTTCGCCCGGAACGAGCCGACCGCCATCGGACTGAAGGTCGAGCGTCAGGTCCTGGCGGCTGACGATCGGCTGATGCACCGAATCGAGGCCGCCATTATAGCCCGCGCAACCGGCGAGCAGCAGCGCGGGGGCGAGCAGGGCGAGCGTGGGACGCGGCAACAAGGCGGTTCTCCTCGACGGGCGCATCACAGGCCGAAGCCCGGCGCGGCGGCGGCATTCTTGGATTTGGCGGGACGCCTGGACTGCGCGACGGGGGCGACCGGCGTCGGTGCCAGCGTACCGGTGGCGGGGGCGGCGGCCGGCGGCGCCATGCTCGGCATCGGCCGCTCGCCACCGGTCTTCCCTTCGGCCAGCGAGCCCAGGAAGATGCGGTCGAAATCGTTGGGCGCCTTGTAGCCGTCGGTGGGCAGGCGGATCTGGTTCGCGTTGACCGGGCGCACGAGATAGGGGGTGATCACGATCACCAGCTCGCTCTCGTTGCGCTGGAAGGCGTTGGAACGGAACAGCGCGCCCAGGATCGGCATGTCGCCCAGGCCCGGCGTCTTGGTGATCGAATTATTGTGGCTGTTCTGGAGCAGCCCGCCGATCACCATGCTTTCGCCCGAACCCATTTCCACCGTGGTCTCGCTGCGGCGGGTGGTGAGCGCGGGGATGGTGGTGTTGGCCAGCGTCACCGCGCCCGAGGAGGAGAGCTGCGATACTTCGGGTCGGACGTGCAGCGAAATGCGTCCGTCGGCGAGCACCGTGGGGGTGAAAGCGAGGCTGACGCCGTACTGCTTATATTCCACCGTGGTGGTGCCGAGCGCCTGCGCGATCGGGATCGGGATTTCGCCACCTGCGAGGAAGTTCGCCGTCTCTCCCGACAATGCGGTGAGGCTGGGCGAGGCGAGCGTGGAAACCTGGCCGATCGTCTCGCCGAAATCCAGGCTGGCAAGCAGGTCGGTGCCGAGGAAGCGGCCCGCCGCGCCGAGCATCGTGTTGCCGGTGCTGGGCGCGGGGAACGAGAAGATGCTGCCCCCCGGCGCTGCGCCGGTGGCGGGATCCACCGCGGTGCCGGTGTTGGTGGTGATCGTGCCCGCCTTGCCCTGTGTGATGCCGAACAGGAAGCTGCCGCGATCGCGGTTGGTCAGATTGACGTTGAGATTCTTGACGAAGCTCCGGCTGACTTCGGCAAAGCGGACCTGCAGCTGCACCTGCAGCGGGGTCGCGGTACGCAGCCGGTTGACGACGCCGATCTTGAGCGGCGCATTGGGGTCTTCGACCTTCACGCCCGGATTGAGCAGCCCGGTAACCAGCCGCTGCGCCTGCTCGCTGTCCTGCGGCGAGCGCACCGTGCCGTTGAGCACCGCGATCTGGCCGACCGTGGTGACGGTGATGTCCGAATCGGGCATCGCCGCCTTCATCATCGCATCGATGCTGCTGATGTTCTGGCTGACGCGGACATTCGCCGAATAGACGACCGCGCCATTGGCACCGGTGGCGAACACCGTCGCCTCGCCGAACGCCTTGCCATAGAGATGGATCTGCCGCGCGTTGGCGACATAGACGTCGGCGACGCCGGGGTTCGAGGTCCAGACATTGGCGGCGGCGGCGGGCAGGGTGACGAGCTCGCCCTCGCCGATCGACAGCATCACCTCGCGCGCCGGGCGCTGGCTGCCTGCGGGCAGCTGCGCCATGCGGGCGACCGGTTTGGCGCTGCGGGTCTGCGCGAGCGCATGGGGGGCGGCGAACAGCGCGACGATCGTCGCGGCGCCAAGGGGGAGGGAGCGCTGCATCTCAGTTCTTTCCGCCGACGGGGACGAGGCTGGCATCGCTGCCGCGCACGACGCGCACCACCGGGCCGGTGGCCTGCACCACCACCGGCGCGCCGCCTGCGCTGGTGGGTGGGGGGGCACCCGTGCCGCCCGGGGGCGCTTCCTTGGCCGGGACGGTGCGCCGCTGGAAGCGCGACACATCGGCACCGGTGACGTAGGAGTCGCTCTCGTCCTGCGGCCGGCTGGTGGCGCGGGCGAGGAACGCCTTTTCCTTGCTGGGATCGTCGGGCACGCTCACCGCGCCGCTGGCGATCGCTTCGTCGAGGTCGCTCTGCGTGTCGGCCAGCGAGCGCAGCGACAGCGAGAGGCTGCCGACGGTCTGCGCGACGGCGATCTTCTCGGCGATCTTGGGCGTCGCCTCGACGGTGACGGTCGAGTAGGCGGAGACGACGGTCTTGCCCTTGTCGTCGGTCTGCTTGTCGGTGCGCTGGTCGGTGGCGAGCACGCGCAGGTTGCGCAGCACCGTCTCCGACGCGCGGAGCGGCGGGCCATCGCCGCTGACGGTTTGAGTGAGGATCAGGTCGATATGGTCGCCCGGGAAGACGAAGCCGGCCACGGCGCTCTGCGCGGAGACGGGGACGGTCACCGCGCGCATGCCGGGGCCGAGCGCGGCGGCGAGGAAGCCGCGGTCGCCCGGCTTGACCAGCGCGCCCTGCGTCACCGGCTGGCCGGCAGGCACCGCGAAGCGGACGACGGCGCCCTGCAGCTTGGCGGGCTCGCTCTGGCCGCGGACATAATAGGCGCCTTCGACCAGGTCCTTGGGCCAGGGGCGGAATTCGAGCGCGGTCGCGTCGAGGATCGTGCCCACCGGCAGCGCGCGCTTGGCGACGAGCACCTCGGTGGTGTTGACCGGCGCGGCGGCGGCTGCGGCGGGGACACCCGGTGCCATCGCGCCGGCGGCGGGTGCGGCCGAACCGAGTACCAGGCTGCGCGCCATGAAGGCGGTGATGCCGGCGACCAGCAACGCGCCGACGAGCAGCAATAGCCTACGTGCGTCCATGTTGAATTACGCCTTTTCGTATTCGTTGGCCGACCCGGTTGTGGCAGCGTTAAGCATCACCCAATCCGGTTAAGAATCGGTTCGTAGAGGACAATCCCCGCGCCGAGCGTGATGGCGACGCCGTACGGCACCTCCATCGCGGCATCGGTGCGCCGCCGGCGAAGCCGCTGGTGCAGCAGCATCGCCACGGTCAGTGCGCCGCCCAGCAGCGACATCAGGATCAGCATGCGCAGCAGCGGCAGCAGCGGCAGCCACAGCGCGAGCGCGCCGATCAGCTTGACGTCGCCGCCGCCCATCGCGCCCGCAGCGAACACCCCGATGAACAGCGCGAAGACGAGCGCAGCGCAGCCGATCTGAATCGCGATATCCGGCCACAGCGTCATCCCGCTCGCCCACCACCACAGCGGCGCGGCGAGGGCGATCGCGGCATTCTTGGCGTTGGCGATGGTGCGGAAGCGCACATCCTCGATCCCCGCGGAGAGCAGGAGCAGCGCCAGCGCGCCGAGCAGACAGGCCTGGAAGATCCACCCCATGGGCCAAATGGGTAGACGGACCGGCTTACGAAACCGTAACCACGCCACATGGCAGTTTCCCGGAATGTGGCGCGTACGATACCCGAGGGCGCGGTGGTGGATCATTGGACGGCGCCAGACGGCTGGCCGCTTCGCCGCTTCCACTGGCCGGCAACGGGCACCCCACGTGGCAGCATGCTGTTCCAGACGGGCCGCGGCGACGTTTTCGAAAAATATTTGGAGAACTTTGCGCAGTGGCATGCGCAAGGCTGGGCGATCACCGCCTTCGACTGGCGCGGGCAGGGCGGGTCGGGGCGGCTGACGCCCAAGGCCAATTGCGGCCATATCGACGATTTCGCGACCTATATCGACGATCTCCGCGCCTTTGCCGCGCAGTGGCAAGCCGAGACGCCGGGCCCGCATGTCGCGATGGGCCATTCGATGGGCGGCCATCTGGTGCTCCGCGGACTGGCGGAGGGGGCAATCGCGCCCGACGCCGCGGTGCTGGTCGCACCGATGCTGGGGGTGCGCAGTGCCTTGGGCAAGCTCGCGCCGCCGATCGCGCGGGTGCTGGCGCGGCTCGGCGATCCGCGGCGGCCGGCATGGAAGGGCAACGAGAAGCCATACGCCACCGAGACCCGCGCCAGCCTGCTCACCCACGATGCCGCCCGCTATGCCGACGAACTGTGGTGGCAGGCGAAAGATCGCACGCTGCTGACGGGGCCGCCGAGCTGGCGATGGCTGGTCGCCGCGTTCCGATCGATGGCCGCGCTGGAGGCCGCGCCGCTCGAGTCAATGCGCACGCCGCTGTTGTTCGTCATCGCCGAGGAGGACGGGCTGGTCGACGCCCGCGCGGCGCTGCGGATCGCGCCGCGGCTGCCGAACGCGGAGGTGCTGCGGTTCGGGCCGGAGAGCGCACACGAGATACTTCGCGAGGCCGATCCGGTGCGCGACCGCGCGTTGGCGGCAATCGACGGCTTTCTCGATGCGCGGGCCCCGCGCGCATGACGCATTACGACGTCGCGATCGTCGGGGCGGGCATTGCAGGCGCAGGCCTTGCCGCCGAACTCAGCCCCCATGCCCGCGTGCTGTTGCTCGAGGCGGAGGAGCGGCCCGGCTATCACGCCACCGGGCGCTCTGCTGCCTTCTGGTCCGAAACCTATGGCGGGCCCGACATCCAGCCGCTGACCACCGCCTCGGGGCCGATGCTCCGCGCGGGCGGGTTCCTCGATCCGCTGGGCGAACTGCACCTGGCGCGGGCGGGCGACCAGGGGCGGGTCGACGCCTTTCTTGCGGCGTTCGAGGGGAGCGGTGTCGCGCTGCACGCGGTGAACCCGCGCAGCATCGTACCGGGCCTGCGCGACGACTGGTCGCTCGGCGTCCACGAGCCCGGTTGCGCCTATATCGACGTCGCCGCGCTGCATCAGCATTTCCTCGGTCGTGCGAAGGCGGCAGGCGCGGTCCTGCACTGCTCGTCCGGGCTGACCGCGGCGGTGCGCGAAGGCGGGACCTGGCGGCTGGAGACGCGGGGCGGGGCCTTTGCTGCCGATCTGCTCGTCAACGCCGCCGGCGCCTGGGCCGACGAGGTGGCCATGCTGGCAGGCGCGGCGCCGATCGGCATCCGCGCGTATCGCCGCACCATGGTGCAATTGCGTACCGATCCGGCGCCGGGTGCGGACTGCCCGCTGGTGAGCGATCTGGGTGGCAGCTTCTACTTCAAGCCCGAGGCAGGAGGACGCCTGTGGCTGACCCCGCACGACGAAGTGGACAGCCCACCTTGTGACGTCGCGCCCGAGGAGATCGACGTCGCCACCGCGATCCATCGGTTCGAGCAGGTGGTCGACTGGCGTGTCGCCGCGCTCGAGCACCGCTGGGCTGGGCTGCGCAGCTTCGCGCCCGATCGCCGGCCGGTCTATGGCTTCGATCCGACCGTGCCGGGGCTGTTCTGGTGCGCGGGGCAGGGGGGCTTCGGTATCCAGACCGCGCCCGCGGCAAGCCGATTGGCCTGCCAGCTGTTGCTGGGCCAAATTCCCGTGCTTGATCCCGACCGTTACTTGCCCGATCGCTTCCGGGATTGATTGGTAAGGCCAAAGGCTTTGCGAAAACCCGTCGCTCGCCTATGAGAGTCGGTGATGAAACTGAACCGAAGCAAGCTCTACCAGCGCGTGGCCGCGTCGATCGCCGATGGTATCGAAGGCGGGCGCTGGGCCCCGGGCACCCGCCTGCCGGGCGAACGCGACCTGGCGGAAGAGTATAAAGTCAGCCGGCCTACGATCCGCGAGGCGATGATCGCGCTGGAGATGAAGGGCTGGATCGAAGCACGGCACGGCTCGGGCCTTTATGTCACCCACCGCGACAGTTCGGGCGGACTGCGCGAGGATGCGCTGAACCTCGACATCGGCGCGTTCGACCTCACCGAGGCGCGGATACTGTTCGAGGGCGAGGCGGCGGCGCTGGCGGCGGTGTCGATCACCCCCGAGCAGCTGGCCGAGCTTGATCACATCGCCGAGGAAATGGCCGATCCTGCCACCGGCAACGCGACGCTGTTCGACGCCGATCACCGCTTCCACATCGCGGTGGCCAATGCGACCGGCAACGCGGCGATCCGCAGCGTGGTGGAATATCTGTGGGAGCTGCGTACTCGTTCACCGCTGTGCGCCAACATGTTCGATCGCGCGCGCCGCAACGGCGTCAACCCGCGCTATGACGAGCATCGCCCGATCCTCGATGCGCTCCATGCCCGCGATCCGCACGGCGCCCGTGCGGCGATGCGGCGGCATTTGCGCGGCGTGGTCGACGACCTGCTCGAGGCGACCGAGCTGGAACTTCTCGAGCGTGCCCGCAACGAGCTCGACGCGCGCCGCGACACGCTGGCCAAACGGCTGGAAATCGGCCCGGCCTGACCGCCTGCCGCTACGGCATGCGCGCCCGCCTGGAGGTTGGGCCATCCAGCGCAATTTAGTCCCGCGCCGGGTCGCTTGTTGGGCGCCGCTGGTCTATGATGCAGGGGTGAGCAACGCTGCGATTCCCTTCGAATTCCGGGTCGACGTCGAACAGGACGATATCGACTTCATGGGACATGTGAACAACGCGTCCTATCTGAAGTGGGTGCAGGCGGCGGTGGTGAGCCACTGGCAGGCGCTGGCCCCGGTCGAGGCGGTCGCCGAGCACCTTTGGGTCGCGCTCAAGCACGAGATCACCTATCGCCGGCCTGCCTTTCTCGAGGACGACGTGGTCGCCACCGTGTTGCTGGAAAAGGTGCAGGGCGCCCGCGCCTTCTACGAGACGGTGATCCGCCGCGGGTCCGAGGTACTGGCCGAGGTCAAGTCGAGCTGGTGTTGCCTTGACGCGGAGACCAAGCGGCCGGCGCGGCTCGCCAAGGACGTGATCGACCATTTCTTCGTCAAGGGCGTCGACTGACGCCAATATGGCGGACGCATAGCGTCTGGCCAGGGTGTCCGCCTTGCGTGGCCGCCATCTCGACCTGCTGTGGTCGAGCGCTCTCCACGACGCGCATCGCGGCGGCGAGATAATCGAACGGGTGATCGAGGGGGTGCGGGTGCGCACGCCCGGCGACCCGGCGCGGATCGCCGCGATCGCCACACACCGCGCCGACGGTATGACCGACGGCGAACGATTGCATATGGTGCAGGTGTCCAAAACGGTCTGGGCGCTTGCGCGGGTGCGCGGGGGCGCGCAAGGGGCGCGGCACCTTCCCTGGTGCGAGTATCTGCATGGCTGCCCTTCGTCGCTGGATCGATCCCTATCTGCTGATGCTGCTCGGCACCGTCGGCCTCGCTGCGCTGTTTCCCGCGCGGGGCATGTGGGCGAGCATCGCCGACGAAGCGGTGACGATCGCGGTGGCGCTGCTATTCTTCCTCTACGGCGCAAGGCTGGCGCCGTCAGCGATCTGGGCAGGGCTGACCAACTGGCGGCTACAGCTGACCGTGTTTCTCAGCACCTTCCTGATCTTCCCTATTCTCGGGCTCGGCGCCTATGCAATTGCGAGTCATGTGCTTCCCAGCGGTATCGCGCTGGGGTTGCTGTTCCTCTGCCTGCTGCCCTCCACGGTGCAATCTTCGATTGCCTTTACCTCCATCGCGCGCGGCAATGTGCCTGCCGCCTTGTGCAGCGCTTCGCTCTCCAATCTGATCGGCGTGATCGTCACCCCGCTGCTCGCCGCGTTGCTATTGCCTAGCAATAGCGGAACTGGCATCTCGCTGTCCCAGCTGGAATCGATCGCCATGCAGATCCTGCTGCCCTTCGCGGCGGGGCAGGCGGCGCGTCCCTTGATCGGCGGCTTCATTCTAAAGCATCGCCTGCTGACCATGATTGTCGATCGCGGCTCGATCCTGCTCGTCGTCTATGCCGCGTTCAGCGAAGGCATGGTCGCGGGTGTGTGGGGCCGGGTGTCGCTCACCGATCTCGCGCTGGTGCTGGCGTTCAACGCGGTCCTGCTCGGTATCGTCATCGCGACGACGAGGATCGGCAGCCGCCGGCTCGGTTTCAGCAAGGAGGACGAGATCGCCATCGTCTTCTGCGGCTCGAAGAAGAGCATGGCGAGCGGCATCCCGATGGCGACGATCCTGTTCCCGGGCGGCGCGGTGAGCCTTATCGTGCTGCCGCTGATGATCTTCCACCAGCTCCAGCTGTTCGTCTGCGCGGTGCTGGCACGCAAATACGGAGCGCGAGACTGATGCGGATTCTGCTCACCGGATCATCGGGCTGGCTGGGGCGCTTCCTGGCGCCGATGCTGCGGGGGGCAGGGCACGAGGTCATCGGGCTCGACGTCGCACCCGGTGCGGACACGAAGGTGCTCGGCTCGGTTGCGGATCGCGCGCTGGTCGAGCAGGTCTTTGCCGGGCACGGCATCGAGGCGGTGATTCACGCCGGGGGGCTGCACAAGCCGGACATCGTGCGGTATCCGGCGCAGGCGTTCATCGACGTCAACGTCACCGGGACGCTCAACCTGCTCGAATGCGCGGCGGCGGCGGGGCATGACCGGTTCGTCTTTACCTCCACCACCTCGCTGATGATCAGCCAGGCGATTCGCGAAGAAGCGGGCGATGCGGCAGTGTGGCTCGACGAGGCCAGCGGGCCGGTCGCGCCGCGCAACATCTACGGTGTCACCAAGCTCGCCGCTGAGGGGCTTTGCCGGGTCGCTTGGCTCGAGCAGGGGCTCGCCACGATCGTACTGCGCACCAGCCGCTTCTTCCCCGAGGACGACGACACCCATGCCGCGCCGTCGGGCGAGAATCTCAAGGCGAACGAGTTGCTCCATCGCCGGCTAACGGTGGAGGACGCCGCACGGGCGCATCTGGCGGCGCTGGAGCGGGCGCCAGAGATCGGCCACGGCGTGTTCGTCATTTCCGCGCCGACGCCCTTTACCCGCGCGGACTGTGCCGCGCTCAAGCAGGATGCCGCCGCGGTGATCGCGCAGGCCTTCCCGGACGCGCCGGCCCTGTATGCGGCGCGTGGCTGGACGCTGCCCGCCGGGATCGGGCGCGTCTATGATTCGGGTCTTGCCGAGCGCGTGCTGGGCTTCCGCTGCGAAACCGACTTCGCTGCCGTGCTGGCGGCACTCCGCCAGGGCGGGGCGCTGCCTTTCGCACATGACCCTGCCTATGTGTCGCCCAAGGAATCCGGTCGACGGGACCTCGGCGAAAATCCTTTGCCACCGGCCTAAGGCTTCGCTGCGTCGCAATCGGGAAAGACGCGGTACGGCGCTGCCGGGTAGGCGTCGTCGATGGACGATAGGGCAGATCGCGGGAAGCGCTTAGTCCAGCGGCGTGTCCCCCATGCGGGCCTATAGTCCCGCCGCATCCATCCTCGGTGCCTCATAAGCGCCGTCCTCCCCCGGATAGCGCAACAGCGTCTCGTAACGACCGTCCGCCTTGGCCAGCGCCCAGACGAGGCTCTGTCCCGCCGGCAGCACATCCGGTTCCGCCGCGAAAAGCGGCGCGGCAAACGCCGTTTCGGCATCGACAAGGCGCCAGCCCCGGGCTTTGAACATCGCCAGTAGGTCGCCGAGGAAAAGCCCGGTCGTCAGCCGATGGTGCAGCAATAGCGTATGATCGATGGAATGTCCGAGCACGCGCTGCGCGAGGCGGTCGTAAAAGGTGGCGCGATCCCAGACATGGTCCAGGTAGAAGCGGCGATAGGGCGCGATATCGGCCCTGGGAGTGGCGTCAAGGCGCGCCCGAAGCCGGTTGTCGACGTACCAGTCCGACGTGTCGATGGTGACGTGCGCATTGGCATAGCCGTGCGCCTTCAACAGCGCGCGCATCCGGTCCCTCCCCGCCGCCGTTTTGCCCTCCGCGAGAAACGGGAAGCGGAAAAGCCTGCGAAAACCGGTATATCCCGACAGCAACGGCTCGCACCTTAGGATGTCGGCCATGAACGCATCGGGGTCGCGCCCGCTGAAATACCGGTGCGAGAAGCTGTGGTTGCCGAGCAGGTGGCCGGCATTCGACCATGCGGCGAGCACCTTGTCGCTACGCGCCCCCTGGCCATATTTGCCGGCGACGAACCCGGCCGCTTTTATCGCGTGCCGCGCGAGGACGGTGCGGATCGCGGTGTCACGTGCCTCCCCCGAGAGCAAGGGCGTGTCGGAGAGGTCGAAATCGTCGATGGTGATGGCGATGCCGGGTGCACGTGAGTCCGCCGGCACCGCCCGTGCGGCGCGCCCGGCAACGCTTGCGGCGATCGAGGCGGCGAGCAGTGTGCGGCGATCGAGGCGGCAAGGCATTTGGGGGTTATGCGGGGCCGTGTCTTTCAGGGCAATCTCCGGCGAGCCGCCATCGTGACGCGGGTACGGGCAGGCGCCACGGGGTCCTTCGGCGCGGGGCACAAAATGTCCTGCAACCTTGCATCCGCGCACGATTCAACTAAAGCGCGCCGCATGTCGAGTGAACCGCGCACCCTGTACGAGAAGATCTGGGCCGACCACGTCGTCGAGCGCCGGGACGATGGCACCTGCCTCGTCTATATCGATCGGCACCTCGTCCACGAAGTCACCAGCCCGCAGGCTTTTGCCGGCCTCCGTGCGGCGGGGCGCAAGGTGCGCCGTACCGACCTCACCCTTGCGGTGCCCGATCACAACCTGCCGACCACCCCGCGCGTCGATGCTGCCGGCAACCCGCTGCCGATCGCCGATCCGGCCAGCGCCGGCCAGCTCTCGGCGCTGCGCGGCAACGTCGCCGAGTTCGGGGTTCCCTATATCGATGCGCTCGATGCGCGGCAGGGGATCGTCCATGTCGTCGGGCCCGAACAGGGCTTCACGCTGCCCGGCACCACGCTGGTCTGCGGCGACAGCCACACCTCGGCGCATGGCGCGCTGGGGGCGCTGGCCTTCGGCATCGGCACCAGCGAGGTCGAGCATGTGCTGGCCACGCAGACGCTGCTGCTCAAGCAGTCGAAGACGATGGAAGTCCGCGTCGACGGCACGCTCGGCCACGGGGTCAGCGCGAAGGACGTGGTGCTGGCGATCATCGGCAAGATCGGCGCGGCCGGCGGCACCGGCTATGTCATCGAATTCACCGGCGAGGTGATCCGTAACCTCTCGATCGAGGGGCGGCTGACCGTCTCCAACATGTCGATCGAGGGCGGCGCGCGCTCGGGGCTGATCGCGCCCGACGAGAAGACATTCGCCTATCTCAAAGGCCGCCCGCTCGCCCCCACCGGCGAGGCCTGGGACCGCGCCGTCGCCTATTGGAAGACGCTGCCGACCGACCAGGGCGCGGTGTACGACAAGGTGGTGACGCTGGACGCGGCGAACATCGCGCCCTCGCTCACCTGGGGCACCAGCCCCGAGGACGTGGTGCCGATTACGGGCGTCGTGCCCGATCCGGAGAGCTTCGCCGATCCCTCGAAGCGCGCCGCCGCGCAGCGCTCGCTCGACTATATGGGCCTCACCCCCGGCACCGCGATGCAGGACATTCCGGTGGAGCATATCTTCATCGGCTCGTGCACCAACAGCCGGATCGAGGATCTGCGTGCCGCCGCCGCGGTGGTGCAGGGCCGCAAGGTCGCGGATCGCATCCGCCAGGCGCTGATCGTGCCGGGCTCGGGGCTGGTCAAGCGCCAGGCCGAGGAAGAGGGGCTCGACCGCATCTTCCTGGAGGCGGGCTTCCAGTGGCGCGAGCCGGGCTGCTCGATGTGCCTGGCGATGAACCCGGACAAGGTTCCTGCCGGAGAACGTTGTGCTTCCACTTCGAATCGCAATTTCGTAGGGCGGCAGGGCCCGGGGTCGCGCACCCACCTCGTCTCGCCCGCGATGGCGGCGGCGGCGGCGGTTACGGGGCACCTGACGGACGTTCGCGAGTTGATGGCGAACAACGCGTAATAGTTAAGGGGAGAGACGCCGTGAAAAAGGCGCTCGTCGCATTGATTGCCGGAACGATCCTGAGCGGTTTCGCCGCTGCCTATGCGGGCGCGTACCCGCGGCCGGAGACGCCGATCAAGACCACGCCGGCGCTCGAGCGGGTCGTCGTCGCACCGCGCTGACGTGTGCGACCGATTGCCGAAAATTGGGATGGCCGCCGGCCATTCGTTAGGAAAGCTGTGTCCATGCATCTGAACACCGTGTCGGCGGAGCGCCGCTGATGGAGCCGATCCAGCAGGTTTCGGGGCGCGCCTACCCTTGGGGCGCCAAGAATATCGATACGGATATCATCATCCCCGCGCACTGGCTGAAGACCACGACGCGCGAGGGGCTGGGCAAGGGCGCCTTCGAAAGCGTCCGCGCGGAGCCGGGCAATCTGTTCGACGATCCGCGCTATGCGGGCGCGCCGATCCTGGTCGCGGGGGAGAATTTCGGCTGCGGCTCCAGCCGCGAGCATGCCGCCTGGGCGCTGGCCGATATGGGCATCAAGGCGGTGATCGCGCCGAGCTTTTCGGACATCTTCTCGGGCAACGCCTTCAAGAACGGCATCGTCACCGTGGTCCTGCCGCAGGAAGCGATCGACCGGCTGGTGCAGGTGGCGACCGCGAACAACATCACCGTCGACCTGGAGACGATGACCGTCACGACGGACTTCCAGGATCGCTTCGCCTTCGAACTCGACCCGTTCCGCCGCGACTGCCTGATGCAGGGGCTGGACGAGATCGGCATGACGCTGGCACAAGATACCGCGATTTCGAAATTCGAATCCGCGGTTGCGCACGAACGCCCGTGGATCGCTGGTGGAGGCGGACATGAAGGCGTTGCTGTCGAAGGCATCGGGCGGACCTGATACTCTAAGCCTGGAAGAGGTGCCTGATCCCGTAGTGGGAAAGGGCCAGATGCTGGTCGCGGTACAGGCCTGCGCGATCAACTATCCCGACGTGCTGATCATCGAGGACCGCTACCAGTTCAAGCCGCCCCGGCCGTTCGCGCCGGGCGGCGAGATCGCCGGCGTGGTCGAAGCGGTAGGCGAGGGCGTCACCGAGTGGGCGCCGGGCGACCGGGTGATCGCGGTGCCGGGCCATGGCGGGCTGGTTGAGAAGCTGGTGCTGAGCCCGGCGCAGCTCTATCGCCTGCCCGAAGGCCGCAGCTTCGAGGACGGTGCGGCGCTGCTGCTCACCTATGCGACGACGATCCATGCGCTGCTCGATCGCGGTAGGCTGAAGGCCGGCCAGACGCTGCTGGTGCTGGGCGCGGCGGGCGGCGTCGGGCTCGCGGCGATCGAGCTGGGCAAGGCCTATGGCGCAACGGTGGTGGCGGCGGTCTCCTCCGACGAGAAGGCCGAGGCCGCGCGGGCTGCGGGCGCGGATGCCACCCTCGTCTATCCGCACGGGCCGCTCGAGAAGGAAGCCTCGAAGGCGCTGGCCGAGGCGTTCAAGGCGGCGGTCGGCCCCAAGGGCGCGGACGTGATCTACGACCCCGTCGGCGGCGACTATGCCGAGCCGGCGCTGCGCGCGATCGGCTGGGAAGGGCGCTATCTGGTGGTGGGCTTCCCGGCGGGCATCCCGAAGCTGCCGCTCAACCTGACGCTGCTCAAGAGCTGCGACGTGTGCGGCGTGTTCTGGGGCGCCTTCGCCGCGCGCGACCCGCAGGCCAACCGCACGCATGTCGACACGCTGTTCCGGCTGTGGAGCGAAGGCAAGATCGCGCCGCGGGTGACCGAGGTATTTCCCTTCGCCGAGGGGGGTGCCGCGATCGCCAAGATGGCGGCGCGGGCGGTGATCGGGAAGGTGGTGGTGCGGGTGGGGTGATCACGTAATCCGTCTCGAAGCTATAGCGTTGCAGTTACGCAGCCCGCGTGTACGATGCGGCGTCGGCTTTCGCCGGGGGAATACATGAGAAGAATAATAAAGATCGGTATCTCGATTACGGCTTGTGTTCTCATCGTGGGCGCTGCGTATGCTGCTGTCGAACGCTGGCGCCACGTTATGCCAGAGATCGTTATCGAGGTACGGACTCCCGGTAACGGAGTTCATGATCCAGCTTTCATGGCAATCTACGGTGAGCGGGGCAGCAATCCGTTTCGACGCGGCACACTTAGGGAGGATCAGCGCATTTCTCAGTGCCAGACGATCGCCGGACGTTGTGTGACCTTGGCTGCTCGTAAAGAATTCGTCGCGATCGGTGACGGGCCCCAGAGTCTTCAAATCCGGCTTTTCAATGGGAGTGGAAATCCCATCGTCGGGGGGCTTCAATGGCCGGGACCCCAGCACCCTAAACAACTCAACGTGCGATGCGATCTACGCATTGTCGATGTGAGAAAATCCTGTGCCATTTCGAAGGCGCTGACCTAAGACGGTAGCAGCGTATTTCCCGATTGAAGCCGGTTTTGGCGGTACGAGCGTGGCGGGTGGAACTCCGGGGGTAACCCAACCATCCATAACCATCCCCGTTGCCAGCGCGGCCCCGCCCTCCTATCTCGGGTCCGAGTTTAGCTAAGGGGCATATGATGACCGCATTCGACGATCGCGAACGGGCGTTCGAGGCGAAGTTCGCGCGCGACGAGGATATGGCGTTCCGCATCATCGCGCGTCGCAACAAGCTGCTCGGCCAGTGGGCCGCCGGCAAGATGGGCCTCACGCCCGAAGAGACCGACGCCTATGCCAAGGCCGTCGTCCAGGCCGATTTCGAGGAAGCCGGCGACGAGGACGTGATCCGCAAGCTGCTCGGCGACATGCTCGCGGCCAATGTCGAGATCGACGACGCCACCGTGCGCCGCGCGATCGAGGAGCAGACCGTCGAGGCGCGCCGCCAGCTGATGGAATCCCAGTAACATGCCGATGCCCGCTGCCGAGATCGAGGCGCTGATCCGCGCCGGCATCCCCGACGCCCAGATCGAGATCACCGATCTGGCCGGGGACGGCGACCACTATGCAGCGCGGGTTGTCGCCCCCATGTTCCGGGGCATGCCGCGCGTGCGGCAGCATCAGGCCGTCTATGCGGCGCTGGGTGGACGGATGGGCGGCGTGCTCCACGCGCTCCAGTTGACCACCGAAGCGACGCCCGAGGAGTAAGCAATGACCGACGATACCCAGGCCCGCATCCAGCAGCTGGTCGACAGCAACGACGTGCTGCTGTTCATGAAGGGCAGCCCCCTGTTCCCGCAATGCGGCTTTTCCAGCCGTGCGATCGCGATCCTCAGCCATCTCGGCGTCGAGTTCGAGAGCGTCGACGTGCTGCAGGATCAGGGCATCCGCCAGGGCATCAAGGCGTTTTCGGACTGGCCGACCATCCCGCAGCTTTATGTGAAGGGCGAGTTCGTCGGCGGCTCGGACATCATGATGGAGATGTACGAGAGCGGCGAGCTGACCCAGCTGATGGCTGACAAGGGCGTCGCAGCCTCGGCCTGACGCACGGTTCCATACAGGAAATAGGGAAGGGGCTCTCGTCGGTGACGGGGGCCCTTTTCGTTTGCGCGGTGTGCATCGTCCCGCAATCCCTCCCCTTCGTGTCGATCTCGCACGCGCTGCCCGCCCTCGCGCACGGATCGTCATTTGCCGCAAAAACGGGAATCCAGTTGCCAGAACGTGGCCGAGCGCATCGCATCGACTCCCTCAGCAGATCCCCGCCTTCGCGAGGATGACGATGGGCTGCGCGGTCGGCGCAGAAGGTGGGGTGGGGGGTAGCTTGGTATGAGCTGGGCGCTTCGGCCCGGTGCGGGCGGGTCGATGGCCATGCCGGTGAACCATCGACCCACCCTGAAGCGTCTTTGGGGGACGCTGGAGCATTTTTGGGGAATGCTCCGGGTGCCTTCAACGTTGCAGGGGGCGTGCCAGTTTTCGCCATGCACGGCGTATCGCGGGTTGCGATGGTGAACCAGGGTTAACCAATCGGCGCAGGTGTAAGCGCAACCGACGCTTTATCCGCGCACGGCGGAACGCATCCAGCATTCCCCGACTTGACTACAGATGTAATCGGGGCGATTACAGGTGTAGTCAGTGAGGGCGTATGACCGAACGAATCAGCGAAGCCGAACATGCGGTGATGGAAGTGCTCTGGGAGGAGTCGCCGCTGACCGCGCAGGAGGTGGCCGAGCGGGTGCCCGCCGATCGCGACTGGAGCGCTAACACGGTCAAGACTCTGCTCGGGCGGCTGCTGGCCAAGAACGTGATCGCACATGAAGAGGAGGGGCGACGCTACCGCTATCGGCCGCTCGTCGCGCGCGGCGATTATGTGGTGGGCGAGTCGCGCAAGCTGATCGACCGGCTGTTCGGCGGCCGGCTGACTCCGTTGGTGGCGCATCTGGCGGAACGCGATGCCATCACCGATCAGGATATCGCAGAGATTGAGGCTCTCCTGAAGGAGCTGAAGCAATGACCGGCTGGTGGATCGAGACACTGCTGGCGAGCACCCTGCTGATGCTGCTCGCGCTGGCGCTCCGCGGACCCGTCCGCAAGGTCTTCGGGCCGCAGCTCGCCTATGCGCTGTGGGTGTTGCCCGCCGCGCGCATGCTGCTGCCGCCGCTGCCCGGCCAGTGGCAGCTGAGCCAATGGCTCGCGCCGCTCACCCGCACGGCGACCGATGCGCCGGCGGTGGCCATGGGGGTGCTCAACCCCGAGAAGCTGCCGGTCGGCATGGATCGGGGTGCGGTACTCACCATCGACCTGAGCGCCGGCGCGCACCACGTGCCCGCCGCACTGGTGGCGCCCACTCCCGTTGCCGAGGGGTTGAGTCTCACGCTGCTGCTGCTCGCGCTATGGGGCGCAGGCGCGCTGCTGTTCCTCGGCTATCATCTGGTCGTACATCGCCGCTTCTGCCGCCACCTGCTATCGCGAGCGCGGGTCGACCGCACCGTGGCGCAGGGCCGGGTGCGGGTGATCGAGACCGATGCCGCGCACGGCCCGCTCGCCTTCGGCATCTTCCGCAAATATGTGGCCTTTCCGCGCGACTTTGCCGAGCGCTATGACGAGGTCGAACGCGATCTCGCGCTGGCCCACGAACTTGGCCACCATCTGCGCGGCGACCTGATCGCCAACTGGGCCGCGCTGATCGTGCTGGCTGCCCATTGGTTCAATCCGGTCGCATGGCGGGCGTTCCGCGCCTTCCGCGCCGACCAGGAAATGGCCTGCGACGCCCTGGTGCTCGCCGGCCGCGCCCAGGCACTGCGCCATGCTTATGGCCGTGCGATCGTCAAGTCCGCGCATGGGGGCGCGGTCTCGGCGGCTTGTCACCTCCACACCATCAACGACGTCAAAGGGAGATTACGCATGCTCTCGATCCACCGGAAGCTTTCCCCCATCCGCATCGGCGCGGGGCTGGCCGGTATCACTGCGGTTTCGCTTGCCGCGCTCGCGCTGACTGCCTCGGGCAGCCAGGCGGCGGAGAAGATCCGCGACAATGTCAGCGCCGCGATCCAGACGCGCGGCGTACCGGCGGCACCGATTGCCCCGGTTGCCACCGCGGCACCGACCGCTGCGATCGCGCCGATCGAACCCGTCGCCTCCGTGGAACCCGTTGCGCCCATCGCGCCCGTGGCGGACCAGGCGGCGCTCGGTCTGTCGACGCGGGCGCCGCAGGAGCCGCGGATGCACGATCGTTCGTCGCATCCTGCCGCTGCGGATGGCAAGGCGATCCAGAAAATGGTGATCATCCATCGCGACGGCACCCGCCGCGAAGTCGAAATGCCCGACATGGCGGCGATCCAGGCGAGCATCCCCGAGATTCGCAACGGCAGCTGCGGCAAGGGCAATGGGGCCACCGTCGAGCACCGTAGCGAGGGCGGCAAGCAGGTGATGATCGTGTGCAGCGATCGCATCGCCGCGATGAGCAGCGATGCCGCAAGGATGGCGATGCACGACAATGCCATGGCGATGAACTCGAAGCGGATGGCGATGACCAGCGCGCTGATGAGCCTGCAACATGCCCGCCGCACGATCGAGACGCAGCGCAGTCTCAGCGCCGAGCAGCGGGCCGAGGCGCTTGCCGGCATCGACGAGGCGCTCGCCGATCTGCGCAACGACGCCAAGGACGACGACTGAGTGTAGCACGTCGCCGCAACGTCTCACGGCGGCGTGCTCGGCGGGGCCGGTTTACTCCTTCGCGACCGGCCCCGCTCCCCACTAGCTTGCTCCCGGCGCCTTGCTCTTGCGCGCCAAATGCCCAAATGCCCTGTCATGACCAATGACGCGCCCACGGGCCTCGCGATGACGCTCGAACCGCTGGTGGCGCGGGTGCTGGCGAACAATCCCTCGCCTTTCACCTATACCGGGACCCAGACCTATCTGGTGGGCACCGTAGATCTCGCGGTGATCGATCCCGGTCCCGACGATGCCGAGCACCTTGCCGCGCTGCGGGCGGCGATCGATGGCCGGCCGGTGCGGGCGATCCTGTGCACGCACACGCATCGCGATCACAGCCCCGCCGCGCCCGCGCTGAAGGCGGCCACGGGCGCGCCGATCATCGGCTGCGCGCCGCTGGTCCTCGACGATGCGGGCCCCCGCGCGGATGCCTCCTTCGACACCGGCTATGCGCCGGACCGCGTGCTGGCCGATGGCGCGCAGGTCGCGGGGCAGGGCTGGACTCTGACCGCCGTGGCGACGCCCGGCCACACCTCCAACCATCTGTGCTTCGCGCTCGAGGAAAGCGGCGCGCTGTTTACCGGCGACCACGTGATGGGCTGGTCGACCACGGTCGTGGCACCCCCGGACGGCAACATGGCCGCCTATATGGCGAGCCTCGAGACGCTGATGGTGCGCGAGCGCGACCGGATCTACTATCCGGCGCATGGCGACCCGATCGAGCGGCCGCAGCGCTTCGTCCGCGGGCTGGCCGGGCATCGCAAGCAGCGCGAGGGGCAGATCCTGCGGCTGCTGGCGGAAGGGGTCGGCGCGGTGCCGGCGATGGTGGCGCGCATGTATGTCGGTCTCGATCCGCAACTGCATGGCGCGGCGGGGCGGTCGGTGCTCGCGCATCTGCTCGACCTGCAGACGCGCGGCCGGGTCGCGGCCACGGACGACGTCTGGCGGTTGCTGCCCGAGTAACGATCCAAAACGGGTATAGTAGAGGTGCCCGTAATTGAAGAATCTCCGAAGTAGAGCTATACCACGCCCGAATTGGAGGGGTGAGGAAATGGCAACGATTGTGCAGGCGCCGCATCGCGCGCGCACTGGAGACGCGCGTTTCTTTGTGGTGATGGCGTTCGTGATGGGGGCGATCGACGTCGCCGGCTTTTCGCTCAATCTCGCGGCCGGGCGATCCAGTTTCGCGGTACCGCCGATATTTCATGTCCATGCCTTCGTCTTTTTCGGCTGGATCGCGCTGTACATCACGCAGAATCTGCTGGTCGACGGCGGCTCGGTGGTGCTGCATCGACGGCTGGGCTGGGTCGCGCTGCTCTGGGTGCCGCTGATGGTGGCGCTCGGCACGCTGATGACGGTGCTGTCGGTACAGCATGGCGCGCCCTTCTTCTTCGACGTCCGCCAGTTCCTGATCAGCAATCCGCTGCAATTGCTGTTGTTCGCCGGGTTGGTCGGCGCCGCGCTGGTGTTGCGGCGGCAGACCCACTGGCACCGCCGACTGATGTTTTGCGGCATGGCGATCCTCACCGGTCCCGGGCTCGGCCGGTTGCTGCCGATGCCGCTGTTGATGCCCTATGCCTGGTGGGCGACGGTCATCGCGGTGCTGGTGCTGCCGACGATCGGTGCAATCGCCGACCAGCGCCGCTTGGGCCGTGTGCACCCCGCCTGGCTGTGGGGCATCGGGATGACGCTGGCGGTCCAGCTGACCGCCGATGCGATCGCGTTCAGCCCGCTGGGCACCGCCTTCACGCGCAGCATCACCGCGGGGACCGCAGGCGGCCATCGCCCGATCACGCCCGCCTTCCCTTGATCCTGTGCGCCAGCCGGGCCATGTGGCGGGCGCACAACGGGAGTTTTGGGAATGGACGCGCGCAACGGTATCGGCGGCAGCCTCAGCGGACTGGATCTCCGCGCCGAGATCGAGCGGCTGCGTGAAGAACGCAACGCGGTGATCCTCGCGCATTATTATCAGAAGCCCGAGCTGCAGGACCTCGCCGATTTCGTCGGGGACAGCCTGGACCTCAGCCGCAAGGCAGCGGAAACCGACGCCGACGTGATCGCCTTCTGCGGCGTGCGCTTCATGGCGGAGACCGCCAAGATCCTCTCGCCCGACAAGATCGTCGTGCTGCCCGACATGGACGCCGGTTGCAGCCTGGAAGACAGCTGCCCGCCCGACCAGTTCGCCGCCTTCCGCGCTGCACACCCCGATCACATCGCGCTGACCTATATCAACTGCTCCACCGAGGTGAAGGCGCTCTCCGACATCATCGTGACGAGTTCCTCGGCCGAGAAAATCCTCGCGCAGATCCCTGCGGACCAGAAGATCATCTTCGGCCCCGATCGCAATCTGGGCGGCTATCTCCAGCGCAAGACCGGCCGCGAACTGCTGCTGTGGCCGGGCGTGTGCATCGTCCACGAGGCCTTCAGCGAGACTGAGCTGCTCAAGCTCAAAGCCGAGCATCCCGGTGCGCCGATCGCCGCGCACCCGGAATGCCCGGCCTATATCCTCGACCATGCCGATTATGTCGGCTCGACCAAGGGCATCCTCGATTTCTCCAAGACGATGCCGGGCGACACGCTGATCGTCGCGACCGAGCCGCACATCATCCACCAGATGCAGAAGGCGATGCCGGAGAAGAATTTCATCGGCGCACCCGGTGCCGACGGCAACTGCAACTGCAACATCTGCCCCTATATGGCGCTCAACACGATGGAGAAGCTCTATCTTGCACTGCGCGACCTCAGCCCCAGGATCGAGATCGAGGAAGGGCTGCGGCTGCAGGCGAAGACAAGCCTCGACCGCATGCTCGAACTGGCGAGCGGCACCGTAGGGCAGGGCGATCTGGGACCGGTGCTGGCCTGATCGCCCGGGGGGGGATGGTTTCGGCCCCAGGTGACCCCGCCGACCGTCGTCTAGAGGCTCCCCAGCGTGGGCTGACGGGTCGTGCGCGGTGCGACGAGGCCGGCGGGCCGTGCAGGGCAACCGCACCGCGCCAACGCGTCTGGCCCAGTGGCGTCGTCCTTCGTCTGTGATTGGGGAACGACCCCGCCGCTCCCAAGCCCCGGCCACGGGGCCAAAACCCGCTACGCCATGGTGATCGCAACCATATCCTGTCGCTAGGCGAGGCCATCGGAGAGCACCGAGTCGAGTCGCGGTGGCGGCATCCCGAGGACCGGGATCGTCGGCGCCCAGCCGGCGCGAGGCGCGACGCAACCGCGGGCCGTGCGTTCGGCCTGGCCGTTCCGAATCGTGACGAGGATCGGCGCTTCTGCCACGTCCATGGACCGGGATCGTCGGCGCCCAGCCGGCGCGAGGCGCGATGCAACCGCGGGCCGGGCGTTCGGCCTGGCCGTTCCGAATCGTGACGAGGATCGGCGCTTCTGCCAAGTCCATGGACTGGGATCCGTCGGCGCCCAGCCGGCGCGACGCGCGGCGCGACGGCGGGCGGGCGTTCAACCTGGCCGTTCCGAATCGCGACGAGGATCGGCGCTTCTGCCACGTGCATCATAAGCGCCGCCGACCGGGCAAAGCCGATGGCCTAGACCGGGGCGCCACCGCGATCGAACCGGGCGGATTCGAGGGCGATCAGAGGGTTGCGACCGATGCAGATGCGGTCTGCAAGATGGTCGATCGACCAACCCGGCGCCACCCGCCGATCGCGCAGCGACGCTGCGGCGGCGGTCGCAGCTATCCGGACATTTTTCACGCGAGCCCCAAGCCCATTTTCCGGCAGCATTCCCTGTTTCATTTCGATACAGCGACCTCAGCTACGTCGACCAGCGCATTGATCTGGGCTAGTAACGATTCGCTATTTTCGGGTTACTCATTCTGGGTGGGGCGAATGAGGACTTGTGTTATCTTTCCCGCTGGGGCCGATTTTGCCGATGCAGGATATGATCCGATCCGCGCCTGTCGTCGATCGCAAGCACATGGCGATGCCACACGGTCGGCTGATCGTGCGGCTGATCGCAGCGCTGGAGACGACGATGGTCGCGGCCGGTGTCCGCGCGCTCGACGGCGATCTGGATCGAGCGATCATCTTCATGGTGGTGGCGCGGGCAAGCGAGATGCTGTCACCGCATGGCGCCGGCCATGCCCGCGGCGACGGGCGCGGCGCCAAGGCGATCAGCATCAATGCGCTTGCCGCGTCGCTCGGCCGCCCCTTCGAGACGATGCGGCGGCATATCCATGCGCTGTGCGCGGCGGGCCTGTGCGAACGCGGCCCGGCCGGGGTGACGGTGCCAGAAGCGGTGCACGCCCGCCCGGAGATCGTCGCGCTGTTCCGCGGCAACCACGATGCCCTGGTGGCGATGATCGACGACATGCGCAGCTTCGGCGTGGCGCTGCCGGAGACACGGGCGCATGTCTGCTATGACTGGCATACCGGGCTCGCTGCCGCGCACGACGTGTTGCTGACCGGCATCGAGTTCCACGCGCATCGCTTCCAGTCCTGGACCGATCTGGTGCTTGCCAATGCGATCCTCTGCGCCAATGCGCGCCCATTCGCCGAGAATCGCGATCTGGCGCTGGCCTATGCCGAGTTCAGTGCGTCACCGCCCGACGGACTGTGGCAGCCCGTATCCACCGGATCGATAGCACGCGCGCTGGGCCTGCCGCCGTCGACCGCGCACCGCCGCGTCGCCGCGATGATCGAAAGCGGGTGCCTCGTCCGCCGGGCGCGCGGCGTGGTGCTGACCGAAAAGGCACTGACCGACCCGGATCGGATCGAGGAGAGCCGAACGAGCATGCTGCACGTCCGCCAGATCCTGATCCGCCTCGCCGCCGGCGGCTTCCGCTTTGATCATCCCGCCGCCAACTATCTCGATGGAAGGCCGGCGCCGCTGCAGATCGCATAGACGCGCGCGGCGTGGGATTCTACAGCCCCGGCATGACCCTCTTGCTCCCCGATTTCGATGGCGACTCGTTCGTCCGCGCTACTCTGGCCGAGGATCTCGGCAGCGGCGGCGACATCACTGCCGCGGCGGTGATCCCCGCCGAGGCGCGCTTCGAAGGCGTGATGGATAGCCGCGATCCCATCACCGTCGCCGGGCTGCCCATCGCCGAGGCGTTCTTTCGCACGCTGGATCCCGAGGTGACGGTGGAGCGGCTGGTCGAGGACGGTGCGCAGGTGCCGCCGGGCACCGCGCTCCTGCGATTGCGGGGCAAGGCGCGGGCGATGCTCACCGCCGAACGCTCGGCGCTCAACACCGTCCAGCATCTCAGCGGTATCGCAACGATGACGCGGACCTATGTCGACGCGATCGCCGGCACCGGCGCGACGCTGCTCGACACCCGCAAGACGCTGCCAGGCCTGCGCGTCCTCGAGAAATACGCGACCCGGATGGGCGGCGCGACCAATCATCGCATGGGTTTGTGGGACGCGGCGATGATCAAGGACAACCATGTCGCGGTCGCCGGATCGGTCGAGGCTGCAGTGGCGCGGGCGGTGGCCGCGGGCATCGAACGGATCATCGTCGAGGTCGATCGCATCGACCAGATCGAGCCCGCGCTGGGTGCCGGCGCGACGCATCTGCTGCTCGACAATATGGCCCCGGCGATGCTGGGCGAAGCGGTAACGATGGTCGCCGGGCGGGTACCGACCGAAGCCTCGGGCGGGGTGCGGCTCGACACGATTCGGGCAATCGCCGAGAGCGGTGTCACCTATGTCAGCGTCGGCCGGCTGACCCAATCGGCCCCGGCGGCCGATATCGGCCTCGATTTCGCGAGCGTGTGAGGGAGATTCGGATGAAAGCGGTTCTGGGAAGCCTGGGCGTCCTCGCGGCATTGCTGCCTGGGGCGGCACTCGCGCAGGCGCAGATGTGCATGGCCCCGGGCAAGATCGAGCGGCCGCTGCCCGACCTGCCCAGCGCCAAGGAGCCGCAGCGGATCCTGCCGATCGGCAGCTATACGCTGGCGCTGACCTGGGCCCCGGGCTTCTGCCGCGCGCATGGCGAGGAGCCGGGCAAGGCGTTCCAGTGCGGCGGCAACAACCGCTTCGGCTTCACGCTCCACGGGTTGTGGCCGGACGGGCGCGGCAAGCTGTGGCCGCAATATTGCAAGGCGACCCCGATCCTGCCGCCCGCGCTGATTCGCAAAACGATGTGCGCGACGCCTTCCGAACAACTGATCCAGCACGAATGGGCCAAGCACGGCACCTGCATGAAAACGACGCCCGAGGCCTATTTCCAGCGCTCGACGGCGATGTATCGGGCGATCCGCTACCCCGACATGGCGGCGCTGTCGCAGGAGACGCTGACGGTGGGCGCGTTCAAACAGGCCTTCGCCGCGAAAAACCGAGCGATCCCCGCGAGCGCGATCCGCGTGACGACGACCCGCGAGGGCTGGCTCGACGAACTGTGGCTCTGCCTCGACACGCGCTTCCGCTACCGGCGCTGCGAGGCGGGGACGGGCGGCGCCGCGGACGATGCGACGCTGAATATCTGGCGGGGGCGGTGAGCCTAATCTGTTAAGCCCCTCCTCCTGGGAGGAGGGGTGGGGGGTGGAGGGATTCCAGACCGCCTGTTGGTCTCGGTGAGACACTGCCCCACCCCAACCCCTCCCCTGAAGGGGAGGGGCTAGGATAGGCAGACCTCACCCCTCGATCACCATGCTCGCCGGGTGGTGCTTGTCGAGATAGCGCTTGATCAGTCGCACGTTGCGGGTGTTCGAGCGGAAAAAGAAGTCGGGTACCGCGCCGACGAACGGGATCATCCCCAGGGCCCAGTCGACGCCGATATTGCCCGCCATCCGCGCGATGGTGCGCTTGGGCATGCCCAGGTTGCGCGCTTCCCAGGCGAGATAGGCGCCCATCGCCGCGGCGATGCTGGGGCCGACCGCCGGCACGAAATCGAGCAGCACGTCCAGGCCTACCTTGCGGCGGGTGCCGGGAATGGTCACCATGCCCTCCAGCAGATGCTCCATCGCCTCGATCCGCTGGCGCACCGCCGCGGCATCGGTGCCGATCGGGAGCCGCTGTGCGAAACCCTCATTCAGTCTAGTTGCCCGTGCCATTCCCTGACCTCACTGCTTGCGCAGATGGTTCAACGGGTGCCAGGCACGCGCGTTCCCCTGCCAGTTGGACAGGCGCAGCGCGACGATCGACCAGCGCAGTGGCTGGGCAATGGGGACAAAGGCAACGTCGCTCGCCAGCATGGCATCGGCCTCTGCGATGCGGTGAGTGCGATTGTAGAGATCGGGCGCATCGCGCGCCGCGGCGATCAGCGTTGCGGTGTCGTCCGAACAGGCGCGGCAGGCGTTCGCCAGATACCAGCGCCCGCTGTCATAGGGCGCGACTTCGTCGACGAGCGCAAGATCGGCGCGCGGATCGCCCAGGCCGACGCGATGCGGCGTGAGCCCGATGGCGATCATCGAGGAAGCAAGATGGCCCCAGAGCAAAGTCGCGCCTGCGCCCGCGGGCAGCGCAAGCGTGATGTCCACCGGCCCGGGATGCACCGCTTGCCATTCGCGCACCCGCTGGCTCGCGAGCGCGCGGCGCTGATCGGGGGCGACGGTCATCCAACTGCCGGGGGCGGGGGGGGCAGCCGAGTCCATCTGCGCGGGCAGGATCGTCTCGGCCGGGGACCAATCGGATGCAATCGCTTTGGCGAGCCCGCTGCGATCGATCGCCATGGCGATCGCCGCGCGGTTCTGCGGCGTGGCAAGAAAACCGTCGCGATGCAGGATGGCCAGCCCGAACAGCCCGGTGGCCGCATCCAGCCGGACGTTTTCGGGTGCGATGCCCGCCGCCTCGATGATCGGCCAGTCGACCAGCGATCCGCCGAGCACCAGATCGGAGGCGCCGGCGCGAAAGCGGGCGATGGCCGCGGCGGCGCGCTCCCCGCGCAGCCGGACATATTCCTGCGGCATCGGCGTTGCCCTTGGATCGTCGCCGGGCTCCTCCGCCGGACGCAGGAGCAGGCCCTCGCGCTTGCCCGGCATGATGCGGAACGGCCCCGACCCGGCGAAATTGCGTCCGCGGAACACCGCCATTTCCGGCTGGGCGAACAAGTTGAGAAGATCGGGGCGCGGGCTCTTCAGCCGCACCTCGATCACCTGCGGCGTCATTTCGACGATTTCGTCGATCACCGCGAGATAGGGTGTCAGCCGGCTCTTGGTATTCGCGGCCACCGCCCGGCGGAGCACGCGCACGATCTCGCCTGCGGTAACCGGCTGGCCATCGGGCCAGGTCGCCTCGCCCAAGCGGAAGATATAGCTCCGCGCATCGTCGAACACCGCCCAGCGTTCGGCGAGCGCCGGTTCGATCTGGCCGGTGCGATCGAAGCGGACGAGCCCCTGTGCGGTCGCAGCGAGCGCTGTCGCCTGCGCTGCGTCGATCGCGGTGGTGCTGGGATCAACCAACAGCGTCTCGCTGCCGATCGCGCTGACCACCACCGGCGTCGTGTCCTTGCGCTGCCCCGCGGGCCCGCCGCACGCGGTGGCGGCGAGCAGCAGGGTGATCACGGGCAGGCGCAGGCGTGGCATCGGCGGCTCCCTGGCGGCGAAACCCAAGCTCTATGGGAGCGGACCCGTGCTGCCAACCCCAATGGGTTCCGCGGACCGGTTGCCGGGCCTATCAGGCGAACATGGCATCGAATCGGCCCCGTTCGCATCCGGCCGTCGCGTCGGCGATCGCACTGGCGCTGCGCGGCTATCTGGCGGTGCGGACGATCGGCTGGTTCGTCACCCGGCCGCAGACGCGCGGAGTGCGGGCAATCGCGCTGACCCCGGCGGGCAAGGTGATCCTCGTCCGCCACAGCTATATCCAGGGCTGGCACCTGCCGGGCGGCGGACACGAGCGGCGCGAGACCGCCGAGGAAGCGGTGCTGCGGGAACTGCGTGAGGAAGCCGGTATGGTATCGCATGGCGCGGTGCGGGTACTCGGCACATTGCAGCACCGCCCCAATTTCCGTCGCGATATGGTGACGCTCGCGCTGGTCGAGCATGTCGAATTCGCCTTCCATCCCTCGCTGGAGATCGTCGAGGCGCGCGCCTTCAGTCTCGATGCACTCCCCGAGGGCGCCACCGCCGGCACCCTTCGCCGCCTCGCCGAATGGCGCGACGGCCGCCCCGTCGCCAGGGACTGGTAGGCGCAAGGTCGCGCTTGCCACGCCGTCATTCCCCCACTACCCGGCGTGCATTCGGCGACGGACCCCGTCCGCAGCCGAACCATGATCGCGCTGGTGCCCTGAGAGGGGCTTAAAAGGGAACGCGGTGTGGGCGAGTGCGCCCGAAGCCGAGGCTGTCCCTGCAACTGTAAGCGGCGAGCGAGATGCGCGGGCTTCGCCAAGGAAGCAGCCACTGGGCCCTGGGCCTGGGAAGGTGCGCATCGAGCGACGACCCGTGAGCCAGGAGACCTGCCAGCGAGAGGTCGCTCTTGCCCTGGCCCAGGGGATGGCCGTGGCACGGTTCTCCGTCTGAGCGACGAACGAGCGGTGGAGGCCGCATCGGTTCGTCTCGTGGCGCTCCCCGGCGTCCGCGCTCGAGGCGTGCCGGCCGTTCGCGAACGGCAGGACTCCGCCGCGTGTCGCTCGACGCCCGGAGAAGTCGATTGAGAACATTGCTATTTTCCAGCCTGGCCGCGGCTTCGGTCGGTCTTGCCGCCCCCGCATTTGCACAGGAAACGGAGGGCGAGGACATCCTCGTCTTCGGCCGCGGCGAGACCAAGATCGGCGTCGCCCAGGCAGCGAGCGAGGGCACCGTATCCGGCGCCGACCTGCTGGTGCGGCCGCTGCTGCGCGTCGCCGAACTGCTCGAGGCAGTACCGGGCATGATCGCCGCCCAGCATTCGGGCAGCGGCAAGGCGAACCAGTATTTCCTGCGCGGCTTCAACCTCGACCATGGCACCGATTTCACGACGTCCGTCGACGGCGTGCCGATGAACCTGCGCTCGCATGGCCATGGCCAGGGCTATCTCGACCTCAATGGCCTGATCCCCGAAATCGTCGGCCGCGAGGATTTCCGCAAGGGTCCGTACCGTGCAGACGGCGGTGACTTCGCGCTGGCGGGGGCGGCGGCGATGACGTCGATCACGGGGTTCGATCGGCCCTGGCTCTCGGTGGAGGGTGGCGCCTATGGCTATCGGCGGATCGCGGCCGGCGGTTCTGCCAAGGGGGTGGGCGCGGGTACGCTCACCCTGGTCGGCCAACTTCGCGCGTATGACGGGCCGTGGCAGGAGCCCGAGCATCTTCGCCATGCCTCGGGCTTCGCCAAATATGCGGCGCCACTGGGTTCCGGCACCATCGCGGCGACGCTGCACGCCTATCACGCGACCTGGCGTCCCACCGAGCAGATTCCCGAGCGCGCCATCGGCACCGCCGCCTGCCCGGACATGTTCTGCTCACCCGATCCGAGCGCGCGCGGCCGCACCACGCGGCTGATCGGCAATGTCGCCCTTCGCCAGCAGGGCTGGGACGGCAATGTCTACGGCCAGTTCTACGACTGGGCGATGACGTCCAACCCGACCTATGCCGATCCGGACGGCACCAGCGCGCAGATCCGCCAGTTTGACACCCGCTGGATTCTCGGCGGGCGTGGGGAGAAACGCTGGCAGGTCGCGCCCGCGCTCGCACTGTCGATCGGTGGCGAAGCGCGGTACGACCATATCGGCGATGTCGGCGTGGCGCGGACAGACCGGCGGATCCCGCTTTTCTCGCTCGGCCGCTATCATGTCGAGGAAAGCTCGGCCGCGGTCTATGGCGAGGCGCGCTGGACGCCGCTGGTCGGGCTGCGTTTGATCGGCGGGCTGCGCGGCGACGGCTATCGCTACACCGTCCGCGCACGGGATGCCGAGGCGTCGGCGCTGGGTACCGGAGCGGGGAGCGACGGCATCGTCTCGCCCAAGGCATCGATCGCCTATGCGCTCACGCCGCATCTGGAATTGTACGGCAACTGGGGCCGGGGCTTCCATTCGAACGACGTGCGCAGCGCGGTCAATGTCGAGACGCCGGTGCCGGTGCCGGTGCTGGTCCGCGGTACCGGCAAGGAGCTCGGCGCGCGCTGGCAGCGCGGCGGGCTGACGCTGACCGGCACCTATTGGTGGCTGGCGGTGGCCAGCGAGTTGCGTTTCGTCGGCGATTCCAATGCGGTCGAGCCGACGGGGGCGAGCCGGCGGCGCGGCTATGAGCTGGTCGCCTTCTGGCGGCCAGCGCCGTGGCTGGCGATCGACGGCAACTATACGGCCAGCCGTTCGCGCTACGACAATGGCGACCGCATCCCCAACGCGTTCGAGAATGCGGCGTCCGCAGGCGTCGCGGTGGTACGCGGCGGCTGGGAGGTCAGCCTCCGCGTCCGCCACCTCGGCCCCTATCCGCTGATCGAGGACAACAGCGTGCGCGACAAGGGCAGCACGGTGGTCAATCTGCGCGCCGCGCGCACGCTGGGCCGGTTGCAGCTCTATGGCGAATTGCTCAACCTGCTCGACAGCCGCGACAAGGACATCGCCTATGCGTACGAGTCCTACCTGCCTGTCGTCGATCGCGACGGCCCGCTGGAAGGGCGGTTGAGCCGCGTCGTCGAGCCGCGCACGTTGCGCCTCGGCGCGCGCATCCGCTTCTAACGGCCCGATGCGCAAGGCCCGGGTGTCGGCGGTGATGCCGATACCCGGGCCTTTCAGCGTGGATCCGACGCCATGCTGGTGCGGACGGCGGGACTCGAACCCGCACGCCTCGAAAGGCAGAAGATTTTAAGTCTCCGGCGTCTACCGGTTCCGCCACGTCCGCGTGGGCGGCAGGCAAGACGCTGCCGCACGCCGCGTGTCAAGCGCGGATCACATGTTGAGGCGGATGCGCATCTCTTTGCCTGGCTTGAAATAGGGGACGCGCTTGGCGTCCACGTCCACGGACTCGCCGGTCCGCGGATTGCGACCCGTGCGGGCATCGCGCGCCCGGGTCGAGAAGGCACCGAAGCCGCGAAGCTCCACGCGCCCATCTTCACTCAGCCGGCCGACAATCTCGTCGAAGAAGATCGAGACGATCTTTTCGACCTCCCGGACCGAAAGGCCGGGATTTTCCTGCACCAGCAATTGAACCAACTCAGACCGGATCATCCGGGCCCCTCCCTTGGCGAAAACGCGCCCCCCAATGGCCGCGCAACGGCTATCCCCAAGGAAACCTTAGCGCTTTTTCCCAATCTGCAGCAACCAGAAGATGTGGTTGACGCTGTCCTAAAATCAAAAAAGAAGGGCCCGGAAACCGCTTTCGCGGCGTCCGAGCCCCTCTTCAGGTCGAAAGATTAGTTGTTCTGGCTGCGGGCCTTGAGGGCCTCACCCAGAATGTCGCCCAGCGACGCGCCCGAGTCGGACGAGCCATACTGCTGCACGGCCTGCTTCTCTTCGGCGATCTGCATCGCCTTGACCGAGAAGGTCGGCTTCTTCGAACGATCGAAGCCGGTGACCATTGCGTCGAACTTCTGGCCGACCTGGAAACGCTCCGGACGCTGCTCGTCGCGGTCGCGGCCGAGGTCGGTGCGCTTGATGAAGCCGGTCGCGCCATCGTCGCCAACCTGCACTTCGAGGCCCGCGTCGCGGACTTCAAGGACGGTGACGGTTACGACCGAGTTCTTGCCCAGACGATCGGCGCCACCGGTCGAACCGGCAGCGGCGACGCCGCCACGCTCGAGCTGCTTCATGCCGAGCGAGATGCGCTCCTTGTCGGCTTCGACGGCCAGAACGATCGCGGTGACGGTCTCGCCCTTGCGGTGCAGCGCCAGCGCGTCTTCACCCGAGATGCCCCAGGCGATGTCGGACATGTGGACCATGCCGTCGACGTCGTTGTCCAGGCCGATGAACAGGCCGAACTCGGTGGCGTTCTTGACTTCGCCCTCGACGGTCGAACCGACCGGATGCTCTTCGGCGAAACGCTCCCACGGGTTCTGCTGAGCCTGCTTGAGGCCGAGCGAGATGCGGCGCTTTTCCTGATCGACCTCGAGCACGACGACTTCGACTTCCTGCGAGGTCGAGACGATCTTGCCCGGATGGACGTTCTTCTTGGTCCAGCTCATTTCCGACACGTGGACCAGGCCCTCGATGCCGGCTTCCAGCTCGACGAACGCACCATATTCGGTGATGTTGGTCACGCGGCCCGACAGCTTGGCGCCGACCGGGTACTTCGCGCTCGCGCCATCCCACGGATCGCTCTCGAGCTGCTTCATGCCCAGCGAGATGCGCTGCGTGTCACGGTTGATGCGGATGATCTGAACGCGGACGGTGTCGCCGATGTTCAGGACTTCCGACGGGTGGTTGACGCGCTTGTAGCTCAGGTCGGTGACGTGCAGCAGGCCGTCGATGCCGCCCAGGTCAACGAACGCACCGTAATCGGTGATGTTCTTGACGACGCCGTCGATCACCTGGCCCTCGGCGAGGCTCTGGATCAGGCCCGAGCGCTGCTCGGCGCGGGTTTCCTCGAGCACCGCGCGACGCGACACGACGATGTTGCCGCGCTTGCGGTCCATCTTGAGGATCTGGAAGGGCTGGGCGATGTCCATCAGCGGGGTGACGTCGCGCACCGGACGGATGTCGACCTGGCTGCCCGGCAGGAAGGCCACGGCGCCGTTGAGGTCGACGGTGAAGCCGCCCTTGACGCGGCCGAAGATGACGCCTTCGACGCGGGTGTTCTGGGCGAATTCCGCCTCGAGCTTGTCCCAGGCGGCTTCGCGGCGGGCGCGGTCGCGGCTGAGCATCGCTTCGCCGTTCGCGTTCTCGACGCGATCGACATAGACTTCGACTTCGTCGCCGACCTTGAGGTCCGCCTTCTGGCCGGGGGCTGCGAATTCGCGCAGCGGCACGCGGCCTTCGGACTTGAGGCCCACGTCGATGACGGCGAGGTCGTTCTCGATGCCGGTGACGGTGCCGATCACGACGCGGCCTTCAAAGCCGTCCGCCTGACCGAAGGTTTCGTCGAGCAGTGCCGCGAAATCGTCGCGGGAGGGTGATGCCGTAGTGGCCATAAAAAAGAGGTTCCTAACGTTCGTTTTTCCGGCCAGCCGGTTGGGTCCGGCGGTCTTGAGGGCCAGAATCGCCGCGGCGGCCGAATGCCGGTCGCGACATCCGTCGGTCGGGTTCAGGCAGGGGACGGCCGAGACGCGTCGGAACGCGAAAAGGGCGCATGGAAGACCGGCTCCCAGCGCCATCCCCCACGAGCACCCGCCCGCAGGATGCGCGCGCCTTACTGCGGATGGGGTGGAAACGCAAGGTTTTCGGCAGCTCCCAGCTCCTCCCCGGTACGGGGAGGGGGACCATTGGCGCAGCCAATGGTGGAGGGGCCGCGCCGTCAGGCGCGGGTCTCCGTCAGCGGGTGGGCACCGCCGCATGCTGCGGCGGCCCCTCCACCACGCACCTGCGGTGCGCGGTCCCCCTCCCCGTAGCGGGGAGGAATTAGTGGCTCGCCACCCGCTTCTTCTCGACAATCTCGATCGCGCGCTGCACGGCCGCGTCGATCGACAGGAAGCTCGTATCCAAGGTCACTGCGTCGGACGCCTGCACCAGCGGCGCCTCGCTGCGCTTCGAGTCGCGCTCGTCGCGCGAGCGGATGTCCGCCAGCACCTTGTCGAGGCTGACATTGATGCCGTTCTTGCGCAGTTCCAGATGTCGGCGCTGGGCGCGGATCATCGGGGTCGCCTTGACGAACAGCTTCACCTCGGCATCGGGCGCGATCACCGTGCCGATGTCGCGGCCGTCGAGCAGCGCGCCGCCGGGCTGCTGGGCGAACCGCTTTTGCCGGGCGAGCAGCGCGGCGCGCACCAGTGGGTGTGCGGAGACGATCGAGGCGGTCTGCCCCACTTCGTCGGTGCGCAGGAAGGGATCGGCGAGCAGCGCGTCGTCGAAGCCGCAGGCGGCGACAGCATCGGCTTCCCTGGTCGGGTCCAGCCCTTCGCGCAGTACCGTTGCGGCGACGGCACGATAGAGCAGGCCGGTATCAAGATGCGGCAAGTTGTACTGGCGGGCGAGGGCGCGCGCGATGGTGCCCTTGCCCGAAGCTGCCGGGCCGTCGACTGCGATAATCATGCGGTTCCCTCGCGAGACCCACGCTGCGCGTCAAGGGACTTGCCATGCACTCGTCGCATCAGGCGGCGGTCAGCGCGTCCAGCGTCGCGAAGAAATTGGGGTAGCTGGTCGCTACCGGCGCGACATCGTCGATAGCGATCGGCTGCTCGGCGGCAAGCGCGGCGACCGTCATGCTCATCGCGATACGGTGGTCGAGCAGGGTCGCGACCGTGCCGCCGCCCGCCAGCGGCGCGCCCGCCGAACCCTGGATGGCGAGTCCGTCCTCAAACTCCTCGGTGACCACGCCGCAGGCTTCCAGCGCTGAGCGCATCGCGGCGATCCGGTCCGATTCCTTCACGCGCAGCTCGTGCGCGCCGCGGGCGACGGTGCGGCCCTCGGCCAGCGAGGCCGCCACGAACAGCACCGGATATTCGTCGATCATGCTCGGCGCGAGATCGGCGGGGACCTCGATCGCCTTGAGCGGGGCGTGGCGGACGACGAGGTCGGCGACCGGCTCGCCGCCGACGGTGCGGGCGTTGGTCTCGGCGATGTCCGCGCCCATCAGGCGCAGCGCGGTGATCAGCCCGGTGCGTGTCGGGTTCATGCAGACATTGGCGATGGTGATTTCCGACCCCGGCACGATCGACGCGGCAACCATCCAGAAGCCGGCCGACGAAGGGTCGCCCGGCACCACGATGTGCTGCGGCTTGAGCTCGGCTTCGCCGGTGATCGATATGATCTTGCCGTCGGGGCCGTCTTCCACGGTGAGTTCGGCGCCGAAGCCGCGCAGCATCCGCTCGCTATGGTCGCGGGTGGGGACGGGTTCGATCACGCGGGTGATGCCCGGCGTGTTGAGCCCCGCGAGCAGCACCGCCGATTTCACCTGCGCCGAGGCGACGGGCAGAGTGTATTCGATCGGCACCGCCGGGCACATGCCGCGGAGCATCAGCGGCAGGCGGCCGCCGGGGCTGGCGGTGATCTCGGCACCCATCTGGCTCAGCGGCTCGATCACCCGGCCCATCGGCCGACCCGACAGCGAGGCGTCGCCGGTGAAGGTCGCGATAATGCCGTGGCTGGCGACCAAGCCCATCAGCAGGCGGGTCGAGGTGCCGCTATTGCCCATGTCGAGCGCCTGGGCCGGCTGCTGCAGCCCGCCGACGCCGACGCCGTAGACCCGCCACGTGCCGTCCTTGCCCCGTTCGACCTGCGCGCCCATCGCCCGCATCGCCGCGGCGGTGGCGAGCACGTCCTCGCCTTCGAGCAGGCCTTCGATGCGGCTTTCGCCAACGGCGAGCGCGGAAAACATGATCGCGCGGTGGCTGATCGACTTGTCGCCGGGAACGGTAACGGTGCCGCGCAGCGGGCCGCGGGCGGCGAGGGTGAGAGGGCGGGGATCGGTGTTCGACATGGGCGCGGCTTTGACAGGCGGCTTGCAGCATGGCAAGGCGCGCCCCACTTTCCGGGATCACATCCCGAAATCTCCGAACACAGCGAAAGGCGAAGAGGCAACACATGGTGAAGCCGGAATGGGGCACCAAGCGCAGCTGCCCGAAGTGCGGTACGCGCTTCTATGATCTGACCAAGGACGAGCCGGTCACCTGCATCAATTGCGGTTTCGCCTGGGAGCCCGAGCCCATCCTGAAGTCGAAGCAGCCGCTGCCGTTCGAGGCAGTGAAGGCCAATACCGACAAGCCGGAAGCGGAAGATTCCGATCTGGTGGGTGACGACGATCTGGACATCGGCGCGGACGACGAGGAGCCCTCGCCGGACGACGACGTCGATCTGGGCGGCGACGACGACCTGGGCGTCGAGACCGGCAAGGACGACGACGAGCAGTAAGTTCGAAAAAATTTGGCAAGCGCGAAAAAGGCGCTTGCCAACCCCGCGGGGCCCTTATAGAGGGGCCGCCTTCCCGGGGAATGGGGCCGTAGCTCAGCTGGGAGAGCGTCGCAATGGCATTGCGAAGGTCAGGGGTTCGATCCCCCTCGGCTCCACCATTTCCCCCGGAATCCCGGCACTGCCAGGCGCCTGATCGGTGAGATTGATCGTTTCCCCAGAGATGAAGAAACGGCGCTCCGCCTAGCGGAGCTGCTCCTCCAGGCTGCGGGTGCGATCGGTCATTTCCGCGCCCGTATGCAAAGTCGAGGCAGGCTCGATCAGCAGGATCCAGCATTCCTCGTCCGCGACCGGATTGTGCCGCACCCCCTTGGGGACGGTCAGGAACTCGCCCTCGCGCAGCGTGGTCGCGCCGTCATCGAACTCGATGCGGAGCGAGCCCTTCACGACGTAGAACAATTCGTCCTCCGCATCGTGCGCGTGCCAGACGAGTTCCCCCTTCAGCTTAGCGGCCTTGAGCAGCTGGTCGTTCACGCGACCGATCACCTTGGGCGACCAATAGTCGGTCACGCGCTCGAAGGCGTCGACGAGATTGGCTGCAGGCAACATGGGTGGTTCTTTCTGTCGAACGGACGGTTTGCGATGCCGGCAGCTTAATCCATCGTCATGTCGGCGCCAATGCCGCCGGCGTCGGCGGGAGAGAGTGCGGGTGGCAGGTGCGCCACCCGCCGCACGTTCAGGCCGCGTCGAGCGTCGGATAGTCGGTATAGCCCTCCGCCCCGCCGCCTGCGTAGAAGAACGCCGGGCGCAACGCGTTGAGCGGGGCATCGGTCTTCAACCGCTGGATCAGGTCGGGGTTGGCAAGCGCCAGCACGCCCAATGCTTCGATATCAGCGAGGCCGGCCGCCACATCCGCGCCAATCTGGTCGCGCTGCCGGCCGGGGCGGTTCAGCACCAGCGTCCCACGAAACAGTCCGCGCAGTTCGGCGAGCAGCGGATCCTCGCCGCGTACGAACAGCAGATGGAGATAGGCAAGGCCCATCGCGTCCAACTCGGCCGTGAGATAGCGGTAGAGATCGTCATTGCCGCTGCCCTCGGCGATGCCGCCGGTCGGCACGCCGGGCGAGAGACGGATCGCGGTCCGCTCGGGACCAATCGCTTCCGCCACGGCGCGTACCACCTCGATCGCGAAGCGCGCGCGATTCTCCATCGATCCGCCATAGCGGTCGGTGCGCTGGTTGGCGTCGGGCGCGAGGAACTGGTGGACCAGATAGCCATTGGCGCCGTGGATCTCGACGCCGTCCGCGCCCGCCTCGATCGCGCGCCGGGCGGCATGGGCGAAATCGGCAACGGTCTGCTGCACCTCGTCCGTCGACAGCGCCCGCGGGGCGGGGACCGGCTGCATGCCGCCCAGGGTGAACATCTCCTCGCCCGGGGCAATCGCCGAGGGGGCGACCGGCTGGCGATGGTGCGGCGTATTATCCGGATGCGCGCGGCGGCCCACATGCATCAGCTGGACGAAGATCCGGGCACCGTCGACATGGACCGCATCGGTCACCGTGCGCCAGCCGGCGACGTGCGCGTCGGTATAAATGCCGGGGGTGGCGAGATAGCCCTGGCCGTCGTCCGAAGGCTGGGTGCCTTCGGTGATCAGCAGGCCCATGCCGGCGCGCTGCGTGTAGTAGCGCGCGGCGAGATCGCCGGGCGTGCCGTCGGGCTTGGCGCGGCTGCGGGTCATCGGTGCCATGGCGAGCCGGTGCGGAAGGTGCAGCGTGCCGGCGTTCAGCGGAGTCCGGAGGTCGGTCATGATGTGTCTCCTAGGGAGGGGGGGGAATCAGAGGCGGCCTTGGGCCAGCAGTTCGCGGGTGCGCTGGAGCGTGGAGAGCAGGGCGGCCTGGTAGCCGCGCGCGCTGTCGAAGCTGGCCTGCTCGGCCTGTTCCTCGGGGCCGCCGGGTGCGCGATCGCGCAGGCCGAGATAGCAATAGAAACGCAGCTGGAGTGCGCCGTCTGCGTCCTCGAAGAGCTCGTTGACGATCGCGCCTTCGCGCGGGCCGGTCGCCTGAAAGAAGGTGACCTTGTGCCCCGGCTCGAGCGTGATGATTTCGCGCAGATCGGCGCCTGCGATCGTCGCCTCCCGGACGAAATGGGTGGCGCTGTCCTCGGTCACGTCGCAGCGGGTGCACAGGCCTGCGGGGAGGAACAGCCGGGCGTCGCGCGCCTTGGCCTCCAGGCCCTTCCAGACCTGGTCGCGGGTGAGCGGGGTTTCGCCTTCGGGGTTCACGGGAACGGTAGCGGTCGAGTAGATCATGGCGGGGGTCCTTGGCTGGCCGTGCTTGGCTGACCCCGAAATTAGTGATCCACAGGCGATCCAATAGCCGTTATATCTGAACGCGCCGTCTCACAGGTGGAACACAATGGATCTGCTGGCGCTTGCCGATTTCAACCTCGTCGCCCGGCATGGCGGCTTCGGCAAGGCGGCGCGGGCGACCGGCCGGCCCAAGGCGACGCTGTCGCGGCGGGTGGCCGAGCTGGAGGCGGCGCTCGATCTGCGGCTGTTCGAGCGCGGTGCCCGCACCCTCCAGCTAACCGAGGAAGGCAGGGCGCTATTCACGCGCACCGGCCAGTTGCTTACCGAACTCGAGGAGACCGCCGCAGTGATCGCCGCCGGGGGCGAGCGTCCCCGCGGGCGACTGCGGATCAGCGCGCCGCTGCTTTTCTCGCAGGCGGCGATGGGCAAGATCGCGGCGGGCTTCGCGCTTGCCTATCCCGAGGTGCGGCCGGAGATCATCGTCGAGGATCGCGCGGTCGACATGATCGAGGAAGCCTATGACCTAGTGATCCGGGTCAATCCGCAGCCGGACGTCGCCCTGGTCGGCCGCGCCTTTCTCCACGACCGGCAGGTGGTGGTCGCGGCCCCCGGGCTGGCGCGGCCGGGGCCGGGCGAGGCGGTGCCGGCGCTGGTGCGCGGGGCACTGGGCGCGGCGGATACCTGGAAGCTGGAGACGCCGGGCGGGCCGGTGGCGATACCGGTGGTGCCGGTGCTTGCCATGTCGTCGAACATGATGCTGCGCGACGCGGTGCGGATGGGCGTCGGCGCAGCGCGGCTGCCGCTTTCGCTGGTGAGCAGCGACATTGCCAGCGGCCGGCTCGTCCATTGGGGTGATCTTGCCGGGGCGACGGTGGCTCTGTGGGCGCTCTACCCGTCGCGGCGGCTGCTCAGCGCGCGGGTATCGGCGTTCCTCGACTATCTCAAGGCGGCCTTTCCGAACGGCACGCCCGAAGAGCTCGCTGCTTTCTTGGAAGGGTGAGCCGACGCCGTGCCGATCAGGCCGTGCCTGCCCCCTGTCTCGGCCGATCGGTCGCCCTATACGACCGTGTGGTTTCGCCGCTGTACCGATCCTGCGATGAACGGCAGCAGCCGATCGGGCACGCCGCGCGCGGTGCTGGGTGGGCATTGATTCGGAGGAGCGCGGGGATGAACGGAATCAAGACTATGCTGGGCGTCACGCGGCGCGAATTGCTGGAAGGCGCGTTGGCGGTAGGTGCCGTCGCGGCGCTCGCCCCGGCGGCGCAGGCGATGGCCCAAGGCCACCCACATCACGGCGAAGCGAACATGGCGACGATCACGGTCAAGGACGGCACGACGATCTTCTACAAGGACTGGGGCCCCAAGACCGCCCAGCCGATCGTGTTCCACCATGGCTGGCCGCTGAGCGCGGACGACTGGGACGCGCAGATGCTCTACTTCCTCGAGAAGGGCTTCCGCGTGATCGCGCATGATCGCCGCGGGCATGGCCGCTCGACCCAGACCGACACCGGCAACGACATGGCGACCTATGCGTCAGACGTGCTGGAACTGGCCGAGGCGCTGGACCTGAAGAATGCGGTGCATATCGGCCACTCGACCGGCGGCGGCGAAGTCGCGGCCTATGTCGCGCGCTCGAAGCCGGGCCGTGTCGCCAAGGCGGTGCTGGTCGGCGCGATCCCGCCGCTCATGCTCAAGACCGCCAGCAATCCCGGCGGGCTGCCGATCGCGGTGTTCGACGGCTTCCGCGCCGCGCTCGCCGCGAACCGCGCGCAATTCTATCTCGATGTGCCGTCGGGCCCGTTCTACGGCTTCAACCGTCCGAGTGCGAAGGTCTCGCAGGGCATCATCCAGAATTGGTGGCGCCAGGGTATGATCGGCGGCGCCAAGGCGCAGTATGACTGCATCAAGGCCTTCTCGGAAACCGACCAGACCGAGGATCTAAAGAAGATCCAGGTGCCGGTGCTGTTCATGCACGGCGACGACGACCAGATCGTGCCGATCGCGGATTCGGCGATGCTGGGCGTCAAGCTGGTCAAGAACGGAGAGCTGAAGGTCTACAAGGGATACCCGCATGGCATGCTGACCACCCACGCCGACGTGCTGAACCCGGATCTGCTGGCATTTATCCGCAAGTGATGCGCTGACGAAAAGGGCCGCGACTGCTCGATCGGCAGGCGCGGCCCTTTTTGCGTGTGCGGGCGGTTAGGCATGTTCTGCAACCGCTCGTTTACACCTGGCTGCGACACTGGCGCATCGGAGCAGCGCCATGATCGCCACCAACATTGCCCTGAGCGGGGTCCAGGCCAGCGTCGCGCGGATCAACGTCGGCGCGCAGAACGTCGCCAACGCCAACACCACCGGCGAGACCGCCAAGGCGGTGACGGCAGCCAATGCCATCGGCAAGACGGTCAACCACGCCTATCAGCCGATCGCGATCTACCAGGCGGCGGCCGCGGCGGGCGGCGTCAACGCCAAGCCGGTGCCGGCAGTGCCGGGCACGGGGCCGCGCTACGATCCGGAATCGCAGGATGCCGATGCGGACGGGAACATCGAGGCGCCCGACGTCGATTTCGCAAGCGAGGATGTCGAGCAGCGCAAGGCGCTTTTCTCGTTCCGCGCGAACCTTTCGGTCATCAAGACCGACGACCAGATGATGGGTTCGCTGCTGGACATGCGGGTCTAGGCGCGTCCGGCCCGCTTTTCTAAAACGATCGTCATTCCCGCGAAGGCGGGAATCCATTTGCCAGGGCGTTGCGGGTAGAACCGCGCCATCAGCGCCAATGGATTCCCGCCTTCGCGGGAATGACGGGGTATCGTGCGGCGGGGGATGACCCTCTCCCCGAAGGGAGAGGGCATCGCACGTTCACGCCAGCGTCAGGCCGACATCCACGTTGCCGCGGGTCGCGTTCGAATACGGGCACACCTGGTGCGCGGCATCGACCAGCTTCTGTGCTTCCTCACGATCGAGGCCCGGCAGGTTGACCAGCAGATCGGCAGTGATGCCGAAGCCGCCTTCCGAACGCGGGCCGATGCCGACCGTCGCGGTGACCGTCGTCTCGGCCGGAACCTTGATCTTCATGCCCGCACCGACCGCCTTGAGCGCGCCGATGAAGCACGCCGAATAGCCTGCCGCGAACAGCTGCTCGGGATTGGAACCCTCGCCGCCGGCGCCGCCCAGCTCCTTCGGGGTGGAGAGCTTCACGTCGAGCACGCCGTCTTCCGAACGCGCGCTGCCGTCGCGGCCGCCGGTTGCAGTTGCCTTGGTGGTGTACTTCACATCGACCGACATCAGAGGGCTCCTCTTCGTTTCTGCGATATTAGTTATCGCGATAAACAAAAGGTAGGCGGAGTTGTGCCCCTTGTCCAGAGAAATCTTTATCGCGATATAGGTTTCATCCCGCTGCGTTTTGGTGGGGAGGAGTTTCTGCCCATGCCAGCCCCGCTTCCGCTCGACGGTCAGCTCTGCTTCTCGCTTTACAGTGCGAGCATGGCGATCACGCGTGCCTACAAGCCAATCCTCGACCGGCTGGGGATCACCTATCCGCAATATCTGGTGCTCCACGCGCTGTGGGAGCAGGATGGGCGCACGGTTGGTGGGATCGGTGATCGGCTGGCGCTTGAATCGAGCACGATCACACCGCTGGTGAAGCGGCTGGAGGCGGCCCATCTTGTCGAGCGACGTCGCAATCCGGAAGATGAGCGCCGGGTGCAGGTGTTCCTCACCGATCAGGGCCGTGCAATTCGCGAGGAATGCGGATGCCTCGGCGAAGCCGTGGTGGCGAAGACCGATCTGACGCTGGACCGGCTGGCAGCGCTCAACCGCGAGGCGCAGGCGCTGCGCGACTCACTGGCGCGGGATTGACGGCGCTTCGCGCGCGCTATGCCCTGACGTCTTCCCGCGAAGGCGGGAACTCATGGGTGTGCAATCCCCGGTTTGCCGCGTCGTCCCACCACGCTAAGGGACGATCACGCCCCCCACATCTGCTGGAACCCACGTTTCGATGCTGCGCCTGTCCGGACTTTCCCTGCCCCTTGACCATCCCGCCGATGCGCTGGCCCCGGCGATCGCGGCGCGGCTGGGCGTGGCGCCGGCCGGGGTGCGCGGCTTCACCGTGTTCAAGCGTGGCAACGACGCCCGGCGCCGCAACGCGATCCTGCTAATCTATACGGTCGATGTCGACCTGACGGACGAGGTGGAAGTGCTGGCGCGGCTGGCCGGCGACAAGGACGTGCGCCCGACGCCGGACATGACCTACCGTCCGCCGGTTCGCGCTCCCGAGGGCTGGAACGGCCTGCGCCCGGTGGTGATCGGCGCGGGGCCGTGCGGACTGTTCGCCGGGCTGATCCTCGCCCAGATGGGATTCCGTCCGATCATCGTCGATCGCGGCAAGATCGTGCGCGAGCGGACCAAGGACACCTGGGGCCTGTGGCGCCGGTCCGAGCTCAATGCGGAGTCGAATGTCCAGTTCGGCGAGGGTGGGGCGGGGACCTTCTCCGACGGCAAGCTCTATTGCCGGGTCAAGGACCCGCGCTTCCTCGGCCGCAAGGTGCTGGAGGAGTTCGTCCAGGCGGGCGCGCCCGACGACATCCTGTGGCAGGCGCACCCGCACATCGGCACCTTCCGCCTCGTCTCGATGGTGGAGAGCATGCGCCGCTCCATCGAGGAACTGGGCGGCGAATATCGTTGGCAAACCCGCGTTGATGGGATCGAGCTCGACGCCGAGCGAAAGATGCGCGGGCTGCACCTGCACGACGGCAGCTTTCTCGAGGCCGATCATGTCGTGCTGGCGGTAGGCCACAGCGCGCGGCCGACCTTCGAGATGCTGCATCGGATGGGTGTGCATCTGGAGGCCAAGCCCTTCTCGATCGGCGTGCGGATCGAGCATCCCCAGAGCTGGATCGACCAGGCGCGCTTCGGCAACTGCGCCAAGCATCCGGACCTCGGCGCGGCCGCCTATGCGCTGTCGCACCACTGCGCCAATGGCCGCACCGTCTACAGCTTCTGCATGTGCCCGGGCGGTCGGGTGGTGGCGGCAACCTCGGAGGAAGGCCGCGTCGTCACCAACGGCATGAGCCAATATTCGCGCGCCGAGTTCAACGCCAATTCCGGGCTCGTCGTGGCGATCGACCCCGCGCGCGATTATCCGGGCGGTCCGCTTGCCGGCATCGAGCTTCAGCGCAAGTGGGAGGACGCGGCCTATATCGCCGGCGGCTCCAACTACAACGCGCCGGGCCAGTTGGTCGGTGACCTGCTCGCCGGTCGTCCGTCTACCGCGTTGGGCCAGGTGGTGCCGAGCTACAAGCCGGGCGTGACGCCCACCGACCTCTCCGCCTGCCTGCCGGACTTCGTGATCGAGGCGTTCCGCGAGGCGCTGCCGGTGTTCGGTCGCCAGATAGCCCGCTACGACCATCCCGAGGCGGTGATGACCGGGGTGGAGACGCGCACGTCGTCGCCGCTGCGGATCACCCGGGGCGCGGACCTGCAAAGCCTCAACACGCCGCGGCTGTTCCCGGCGGGCGAGGGGGCAGGCTATGCCGGCGGCATTCTCTCGGCGGCGATCGACGGCATCAAGATCGCCGAAGCGGTCGCCAAGAGCATCATCGGCGATTAACCACGGCATTTTGGGTTTATAAGAAATCGTAACCTCGCCACGTCTATAATGCGCGGCGAAGGGAACGATTGTGCAGGATTACCGGGAAGCCGCGCGACTCGACGCGTTGCATCAATTGAAGTTGCTCGACACGCCCCCAAGCGAGCATTTCGACCGCATCACGCGGATGGCGGCACAGATTTTCGGCCTGCCGATCGCGGCAGTGTCGCTCACCGACCAGGATCGGCAATGGTTCAAGTCGCGTGTCGGCGTCGAGCATGACAGCATCCCGCGGCACAAGGCGCCCTGTGCAGAGGTTGCCGAAGCGCGCAGCCTGGTGGTGATCGAGGATTTCGCGACCCACCCCTGCTATGCTGACAGCCTGCTCGCCGAACATGGCACGCGCTTCTATGCTGGTGCGCCGCTGGTGACCAAGGACGGCTATGGGCTTGGCGCGCTGTGCGTGATCGGCACCGAGCCCCGCATCGCCACGCCCGAGGAACTGGCGGCGCTGAACGACCTGGCCGCAATGGTGATGGAGCAGATCGAACTCCAGCATTCCTTCGGGCGGATCGACCCGATCAGCGGCCTGCCGACACGCGCGCAGTTCCGCGAGGATCTTGCCGATCTCGCGCTCGATTGCCCCGGTCAGGCCCGCGTCGCGGTGGTCGCCGATCTCGCCCGCGACGACCAGATCGCCAAGATTGTCGGCGCGATGGGCGCCGTGCGACTCGACGAGCTGGTACGCGAGGCGTCGCATGCGATTCAGAACGCTCTGGGCGCGGAGCGCACGGCGTATCATGTCGGCACCACGCAATTCGCGTTCGTCTCGCCGCCGGACGTGGATCTGGCGGCCTATCTCGTCCTGCTCGAACGCGGCTTCGAGGCGATCCGCGCCACGTCCAGCGTCCGGTTCGTGACCAGTGTCGCAATCGGGGTCCGGCCTTTCCGGCTGGGCGAGGTGCCGCCGGAAGACGTGCTGCGCGGGGCCGCCAGTGCCGCGCAGGACGCACGCCGCAATGACGGCGCGATCGCGGTTTTCTCCGCCGCGCGCGACAGCGAGATGCGGCGGCACTATGATCTGCTGCAGGATTTCGGCGCCGCGCTCGAAGCGGGCGATCAGCTGCGCCTCGTCTATCAGCCGCGCGTCGACCTTGCCACGGGACGCTGCCTGGGGGCGGAGACGCTGCTGCGGTGGCGCCATCCCGAGCTTGGCGAGATATCGCCGGCGGAATTCATCCCGATCATCGAACAGACGGCACTGGCCAGGCCCACGACGCAATGGGTGCTCGATCACGCGCTGGACCAGCTTGCCGCCTGGCAGGCCGAAGGGCTGGACCTGACCCTGTCGGTCAACATCTCGGCCGCCAATCTGATGGAGCCGGACCTGATCCAGCGCATCCAGCTGGGGTTGATGGCGCGGCAGCTGCGCCCGGCGCAGCTGGAGATCGAACTCACCGAAAGCGCGATGATGGCGCAGCCTGAGAAGGCACTGGCGATGCTGCGCGAGCTTGCCGAGGCGGGGATCGCGCTGGCGATCGACGATTTCGGCACCGGGCACAGCAGCCTTGCCTATCTTCAGCAGGTGCCCGCTCATGTGGTGAAAATCGACCAGGCCTTCGTTCGCGGCCTCAGCGCCGCCTGGGGTGCCGATTACGTGCTGGTCGAGACGATGGTCAGCTTGATCCACAAGCTCGGCCGCCGGGTGGTGGCCGAAGGCGTGGAGACGGCGGACGCCGCCACGATCCTCGCCGGCATGGGCTGCGAGGAAGCGCAGGGATATTGGTTCGCGCGACCGCTGGAAGTGGCCGCCTTCGCGGATTGGGTCGCCTCGCGGCCGGCACTAGCGGCTTGACCGTTTCCGCCCCCGGCGTGCCGGGGGCGGAAACGCTCTTGTCTGCGTATTACGCGGCCTCGTTGAACTGCAGCGCTGCCAGCCTGGCGTAGAGGCCCCCTTGCGCCACCAGCTCGGCATGCGTCCCGGTCTCGACGATCCGGCCGCCGTCCATCACGATGATCCGCCCGGCGGCGCGCACCGTGGCGAGGCGGTGGGCGATCACCAGCGTGGTGCGGCCCTGCATCAGATGCTCGAGCGCGTCCTGCACCAGCTTCTCGCTTTCGGCGTCGAGCGCGCTGGTTGCCTCGTCCAGCAGCAGGATCGGCGTGTCGCGGAGCAGCGCCCTGGCGATGGCGAGCCGCTGGCGCTGCCCGCCCGAAAGGCGCGCGCCGCCTTCGCCGAGGAACGTGTCGAGCCCATCCGGCAGGCTGCGCAGGAACTCGGCGGCGTTGGCGGCTTCGGCCGCTGCCCAGATCGACTCGTCGCTTGCTTCCCATGCGCCGTAGCGGAGATTGTCGCGCGCGCTTGCGGCGAAGATCACCGTTTCCTGCGGGACCATCGCGATGCGGGCGCGGACGTCGGCGGGGTCTGCCTTGGGAATGGCGACGCCGTCGACGCGGATCTCGCCGTTTTCGGGGTCGTAGAAGCGCTGGAGCAGCTGGAACAAGGTCGACTTGCCCGCGCCCGAGGGACCGACCACCGCCACCGTTTCACCGGGCGCGACGAACAGCGAGAAATCCTGCAGCGCCGAGACTTCGGGACGGGTAGGGTAGCGGAAGGTCACCGCGTCGAACGCGATCGCGCCTTCGGCAGGAATGGGCAGTGCCACCGGGTTGGCGGGCGGCGCGATATCCGGTTCCTGCTGGAGCAGTTCGGCAAGCCGGCTGGCCGCACCCGAGGCGCGCAGGAGATCCCCATACACCTCGGTCAGCGCGCCGAACGAGCCGGTGACGAGGCCCGCGGTGATGACGAAGGCGGTGATCGCGCCGCCGCTGATCTGCCCGGCGGCGACACCCGATACCGCATCCCACATGATCAGGGTGATCGCGGTGAACAGCAGCCCGATCACCAGCGCGGTCATCACGGCGCGCAGGGCGAAGCGCTTCTGCGCGGCCGCGAAGCTGCGCACCACCGCCTCCTGGAAGCGCTGGCCCTCGCGCCGCTCCTGCCCGAAGGCCTGGACGATGCGCATCGCGCCCAGCGTCTCCGAAGCAATCGCGCCGATATCGGCAACGCGGTCCTGGCTGGCGCGCGAATATTGCCGCACGCGCCCGCCAAGCCACACGATCGGCAGCACGGTGAGTGGCATGCCGACGATCAGATAGGCGGCGATCTTGGGTGACAGCACGAACAGATAGATCACCCCGCCGATGCCGGTCAGCAGGTTGCGCAGGGCGATCGAAACGGTGGAGCCGACCACCTGCTCGACCAGCGCGGTATCAGAGGTGAGCCGCGAGGCGATCTCCGAGGGCCGGTTCTCCTCGAACCATTTTGGCGGCAGGCGCAGCAGGTTGCGGTGCACCGCGACGCGCAGATCGGCGACGGTTCGCTCCGCCACCCAGGAGATGAAGAAGAACCGCACTGCCGTCGCAAGCGACAGCACCAGGATTACCGCGAGCAGGCCCTGGAAATAGATCCCGATCCGGCTGGTATCGGCGCCTGCCGAAAAGCCATTGTCGACGATCTGCTTGAAGGTGCGCGGGATCCACAATGTCGCCGCGGACGATGTGAGCAGCGACACCAGGGCAATGGCGATCTGCAGCGGATAGCGGCGGGTGAACTGCCAGATGACGAGCAGGCTGCTGAGCTTGCGGCGCGGCGCCGGCGGCGGGGTCGTGTCGGCCATGCCAAAGCGCGTAGCGCGGTTCGCGGGGCAGGGGAACTACCTCCGGTGGTCTCTGTTCCGCATAGGTACGACGTTGCGGCGCACAACGCCCCCGTCTATATGAGTGGTAAGACAACCCCCGCTGCAGGGATCGGGGCACGGGGAAGGAATTTTATGCTGTACGACGCCTACGAATTCCAACGATCGATGCTCGCCGGTGCGAGTGCTCTGGCCAATTTTGGTGCCGGGCTGCTCAACAATCCGGCCAATCCGTTCGCCTATTTCGGCGGCGGACCGGTGATGGCCTCCGCGCTGGAGGTGTTCGCGCACGCGTCCGCGCCGCGCGGCAAGCCGGCCTTTGCGCTCGATTTCACCGAAATCGATGGTCGGCAGGTGGCGGTGCGCGAGGAGATCGTGCTGCGCAAGCCGTTCGGACAGCTCAAGCGCTTCGTGCGCGAGGGCGTGGAAGGCGGCCCCAAGCTGCTGATCGTCGCGCCGATGTCGGGCCATTATGCCACGCTGCTACGTGGTACGGTGCAGCGGATGCTCCCGGTGGCCGATGTCTACATCACCGACTGGCGCGACGCGAAGCTGGTGCCGACCAGCGAGGGCAAATTCGACCTCGACGACTATGTCGATTACGTGATCGAGTTCCTCGCCCACATCGGCGCCGAAGGCGATGCGCGCCCGCACATGCTGGCGGTATGCCAGCCGTCGGTGCCCTGCTATGCCGCCGCGGCGGTGATGAGCGCAGACAACCATCCCAACCGCCCCGCGACGCTCACCATGATGGGCGGCCCGATCGATACGCGCGAGGCGCCTACCGCGGTCAACACGCTGGCGACCGAGCGGCCCTACAGCTGGTTCGAACAGAACGTCATCGCCACCGTGCCGCGCACCTATTCGGGCTCCGGTCGCCGCGTCTATCCTGGCTTCCTGCAGCTTGCCGGCTTCATGACGATGAACCTCGGCAACCACCTCATTTCGCACTGGGAGATGTTCAAGCATCTCGTCCAAGGCGACGACGACAGCGCCGATGCGACGATGAAGTTCTACGAGGAATATCGCTCGGTCTGCGACATGACCGCCGAATTCTATCTGCAGACGATCGAAGTGGTGTTCCAGACGCACGCGCTGCCCAAGGGCGAGATGCTGCATCGCGGCCGCAAGGTCGATCCGGGCGCGATTAAGGACATCGGCATCCTCGCGATTGAAGGGGAGCGCGACGATATCTCGGGCATCGGCCAGACCAAGGCGGCGCTGACGATCGCGACCAACCTGCCGGAATCGCACAAGCAATATCATATGGCCGAAGGCGTCGGCCATTACGGCATCTTCAACGGCTCGAAGTGGCGCAACCGCATCGCGCCGGTCGTCGAGCAGTGGATGGCAACGCATAGCGGGTGAGATCTTTCATCCCTCCCCCCTTGCGGGGGAGGGAGGGGCCCGCCGCCGCAAGGGGAGAGGGAGAGGGCGCGATTTGCGTTCCGCAAATCGCGCGGTTGCTGCGCAACCGCTCAACCTCTCCAAGCTTCGCTAGGCGCTGGAGCGCCAAGCTACGCTATCCTCCCCCCGTCAAGGGGGAGGATAGCGTAGCGGCTCAAATCCCCCCTTCATCCAGGCTCAGCAGCGTCGCATTGCCGCCGGCACTGGTAGTATCCACCGACACCGCCCGCTCGGCGCAGAAACGGTGCAGATAGTGCGGCCCACCCGCCTTGGGGCCGGTGCCCGACAGCCCCTCGCCGCCAAAGGGCTGTGACCCCACCACCGCACCGATCATCGAGCGGTTGATGTAGAGATTGCCGACGCGCGCTTCCGCCTCGACCAGCTCGGCTGAGCGGGCGATGCGGCTGTGCAGGCCCATGGTCAGCCCGAAGCCCTTGGCGTTGACCCGCGCCACCGTTTCGGCGAGCTGGCCCGCCTTCCAGGTGGCGACATGGAGGATCGGGCCGAACCATTCGCGGGTCAGGTCCTCGGGGCGATCGATGCGGATCATCGTCGGCGGCACGAACAGCCCGGTGGCGGGGACCGGCACGGTCTTGATCCACTGGGCCTTGGCGCTGTCGCGATAGGCCATCAGCTTGTCATAGGCCGCCTGGTCGATCACCGGGCCGATATCGGTGCGCGGATCGGCGGGGTCGCCGAGGATCAGCAGCTCCATCGCGCCGCGCAGCATCTCGATCACGCCTTCGGCGATTTCCTCCTGCAGCAGGAGCAGGCGCAGTGCCGAGCAGCGCTGACCGGCCGAGCGGAAGGCCGAGGTGAGCACGTCGGCGACGACCTGCTCGGGCAGCGCGGTCGAGTCGACGATCATCGCGTTGATGCCGCCGGTTTCGGCGATCAGCGGCACCAGCGGGCGGTCGTCGCCTTCGAGCAGCGATGTGGCGATCTTCTTGGCGGTGGGCGTCGAGCCGGTGAAGGCCACGCCGGCGATGCGCGGGTCCGAGGTGAGCGCCGCGCCCACTTCCGGGCCGCCGGTCACCAGCACCAGTGCATCCTCGGGCACGCCGGCTTGGTGCGCGAGGCGCACCGCGGCGCGGGCGATCTCGGGCGTCTGCGGCGCGGGCTTGGCAACCACGGCATTGCCGGCGACGAGCGCGGCGGCAGTCTGGCCGAGGAAGATCGCCAGCGGGAAGTTCCACGGCGCGATCGTCGCCCAGACGCCGCGGCCTTCCATGCGCAGTTCGTTGCGCTCGCCCGTCGGCCCGGGGAGGGTGATGGGCGCGAGGCCGGTGCGGGCCTGGAGCGCATAATAGCGGCAGAAATCGGCCGCCTCGCGGACCTCGCCCAGCGCGTCGGGGAGGGTCTTGAAGGCTTCCTTCACGGCGAGCGCCATCAGCTCGATGCGGTTCTCCTCGAGCAGGTCCGCAAGGCGATCGAGGATCGCGGCGCGGGTGACGAGCGGGGTGGCTGCCCAGCCGGGGAAGGCGGCCGTGGCGCGGTCGATGGCGGCGCGCACATCGGTGGGTGCGCTTGTCTCGGCAGGGGGGAGCGGCTTGGAAGCAATTGCGATTGCCGTTTCCGCCAAGATAAAGCGTTCGGCGAGATCGATGCCGCCCGAATTCTTCCACGCGCCGAACAGCTCGACGGGCAGCGGGATGCTCGGGTGCCGCGTGCCACCCACGGCCGCGATCTTCTCCACCGGATCGGCGAGCAGTTCGGCTTCGCTCAGCTGCTCGTCGGCGAGCTGGTGGACGAAGCTCGAGTTCGCGCCATTCTCGAGCAGGCGGCGGACCAGATAGGCCAGCAGGTCGCGGTGGCCGCCGACCGGCGCGTAGATGCGGCAGTGATAGCCCTGCTCGTTGACCAGTCGCTCGTACAGCCCTTCGCCCATGCCGTGCAGCCGCTGGAATTCGAAGTCGCGGCTGTCGCCGGCCCAGTCGAGGATCGTGGCGACGGTCAGCGCATTGTGGCTGGCGAATGCCGGCACGATGTTCCGCGCCGCCAGCATGTCGCGCGCGCAGGCGAGGTAGGAGACGTCGGTCGCCGCCTTGCGGGTGAACAGGGGATAGTCGGACAGGCCTTCCACCTGGGTGCGCTTGATCTCGCTGTCCCAATAGGCGCCCTTGACCAAGCGGACGTGCATCGGGCGGCCGAGATCATCGGCCCAGCCGATCACCGCACGGGCGCGCTTGCCATAGGCCTGCACCGCCATGCCGAAGCCGTTCCAGCCCTTGAGTTCGGGACGGCGCGCGACCGACCCGATGATGTCGAGGCTCATGTCGAGCCGCTCGCTCTCCTCGGCGTCGACGGTGAGCGGGATGCCCTGCGCCGCCGATTCCGAGGCGAGCTGCGCCAGCGTGTCGGTCAGCTCGGGCACGCAGCGATCATACTGCGCGACTTCGTAGCGCGGGTGGAGCGCCGAGAGTTTCACCGAGATCGAATGCCCCGCCTTCGGATCGCGGCCCACCGCGCGGATCGCCTCGAAATAGGCCTGGAAATAGCGCTCGGCGTCGGCCTTGGTGCGCGCGGCCTCGCCCAGCATGTCGAAGCTCGCCGTGAAGCCCTTGTTCTCGGGCTTCTTCATCCGCTTCATCGCCTCGTCGATGGTGCGGCCCATCACGAAGACCTCGCCCATCCGCTTCATCGCGGCGCCCACCGCCTGGCGAACGAAGGGTTCACCGGCGCGCGAGATCAGGCGGCGGAGCGCGCCCGTCTTCTCGTCGCCAACCAGCGCGCGGCCGAGCATCAGGCCCCAGGTCGCCGAATTGACCAGCACCGAGTTGGACTTGCCCGAATGCGCCTTCCAGTCGGCATCGCCGATCTTGTCGGCGATCAGCAGGTCGGCTGTCTCGGGATCGGGCACGCGCAGGAACGCCTCGGCCAGGCTGAGCAGCGCGACGCCCTCGGACGAGTTCAGCCGATATTCCTGGAGGAACTGGTTCACCCAGCCGCGGGTCTGCGCGGCGCGCAGGTCCGCCAGCAGCGCCAGCGCATGATCCATCACCCGCTCGCGCGAATCGGGCGTGAGTCGCGCGCGGTCCAGAAGCGGTTTTAGAACATCGGGTTCGGCCGCACGGTGCAGTTTGGCCATCGATTCGCGGTGGTGTGACGGTACGGCAGTCGGCATTTTCCAGTTTCCGGTCGGCTAAAGCTTGCAGGGAGGCCGGTGGCCCCACTAGATATGGCGAGCCTATGAAAGATAATTACGCGAGAGGATAGTCTTGGCGGCTACCGTCACCCCGCACGCGATGGCCGAACGGATCGGCGCCGAGCATGTCTCGCACTGGGTGGAGGTCACCCAGGCGATGATCGACCAGTTCGCGGAAGCGACCGGCGACCACCAGTTCATCCATGTCGATCCGGTGCGTGCCGCGGAGACGCCGTTCGGCGGTACGATCGCGCATGGTTTCCTTTCGCTGTCGCTGATGCCGATGCTCGCCGCCCGCACCGATGCCCCGGCGATCCAGGGCGCGCGGATGGGGGTGAACTATGGGGGGAACAAGGTGCGGTTCCTCACCCCGGTACGCGCGGGCAAGCGGGTGCGCGGGCGGTTCACGCTCAGGAAGTTCGTTGAGCGCAAGCCCGGCATCTGGGAACAGGTGCAGGACTATGTGCTCGAGATCGAAGGCGAGGAGAAGCCGGCGGTAATCGCCGAGTGGGTCGCGCTGGTGTACACGTAACGCAACGTAGCCCCTCCCCTTCAGGGGAGGGGTTGGGGGTGGGGGATGACCGGTCCGCCAGCCCGCCACTGACAGAATAGTCCCCACCCCAAACCCCTCCCCTGAAGGGGAGGGGTTTTAGAATTGAGAAGAGAGGAACCCTATGCGCTCCGCAGTCATCGTTTCCACCGCCCGCACGGGCATCGGCCGCGCCTATCGCGGCGCGTTCAACGCCACGCCGGCGCCGACGCTGGGCGCGCACGCGATCCGCGCCGCGGTTGAGCGCGCCGGCATCGAGCCGGGCCAGGTCGACGACGTCGTCTTTGGCGCCGCGCTCCAGCAGGGCAGCCAGGCGCCCAACATCGCTCGCCTCGCGCTGCTCCGCGCCGGCCTGCCGGTCGAAGTGGCGGGCATGTCGATCGACCGCCAGTGCGCCTCGGGCCTGATGGCGATCGCGACGGCGGCCAAGCAGATCGTCGTAGACCATATGGACATCACGCTGGGCGGCGGCGTCGAATCGATCAGCCTCGTTCAGACCCCGCAGATGCGCGTCGAGCCCGATCGCGAGCTGATCGGCCTGCACAAGGACACCTATCTGCCGATGTTGCAGACGGCCGAAGTGGTCGCCGCGCGCTACGGCATCGGCCGCGATGCCTGCGACGAATATGCGCTTCAGTCGCAGCAGCGCACCGCGGCGGCGCAGGCGGCCGGCAAGTTCGACGACGAGATCGTCTCGGTCACCGCGACGATGAACGTCGTCAACAAGGAGACCAAGGAAGTCTCGCAGAAGGAAATCACGCTCGCCAAGGATGAGGGCAATCGCCCCGAGACCACGCTGGAAGGCTTGCAGTCGCTGCAGCCGGTAGTGCCCAACGGCACCGTCACTGCGGGCAATGCCAGCCAGCTGTCGGACGGTTCCTCGGCCGCGGTGCTGATGGAGGAGAGGCTCGCCGAGCAGCGCGGGCTCACCCCGCTTGGCCGCTATGTCGGCATGGCGGTGGCCGGCACCAAGCCCGATGAGATGGGCATCGGTCCGGTCTATGCCATCCCCAAGCTGCTCGAGCGCTTCAACCTGAAGATGGACGATATCGGCCTGTGGGAGCTCAACGAGGCATTCGCGGTGCAGGTGCTCTACTGCCGCGACAAGCTGGGCATCCCCAATGAGCTGCTCAACGTCAACGGCGGCGCGATCTCGATCGGCCACCCGTACGGCATGTCGGGTGCCCGCATGACCGGTCATGCGCTGATCGAAGGCAAGCGGCGCGGTGCCAAATATGTCGTCGTCACCATGTGCATCGGTGGCGGCATGGGCGCAGCGGGGCTTTTCGAGACGCTGTAACCACTTGACCGGAGGGTGCGGTGCGCTGCACCCTCCGGGCCATGACAGCAGCCAGCTATCGCGACGGGGTGTCGCTGCGGAACGGCCTCCGCGCCATCGGACAGAGTTTCGTGTTCCAAGGCCGCTCGACGCGCAGTGAACTGACCAGCGCGCTGATCCTGATCGCGATCGGCGAGCTGCTGCTGTTTCTCGGCTTCCACTTTTTCCATCCGCCGACGCCACTCAACCTCGCCGTCTTCTGGCGTCGGGTAGCGGTGGAGGAGGCGCTGGCATTGCTGCTGTTCGTGCCGCTGATTGGGCTGATCGTGCGGCGGCTGCACGATGTCGGGCTGCCGGCGATCCCCGGCCTGCTGCTCGCCGCGATCGGGGTTGCGGGGGACCTGGATCGCACCCAGGTTGCGATCGGACTGAATCCCGGCGTGCCGATGCTGCCCACCGCCGGCCATGTCGCGCTCGTCATTTTGGTGATCGCGCTCTACTGGTCTCCTGAAACAGGCGCAAATCGTTTCGGTACGGATCCGCGCGCTGCCTGAAATTCGGGGCGCACCTGCACTAATCGTCGCTTATTTATTGCTCCCGTAACCATTGTTGGCGATATCCCCTGTCAAGTTTCGAAAAGAAGCCGGGAGGGGGAGAGAAGGCTCGATGGAAGACGGGGTGGCACTGGTGGCCGATATCGGCCGGCAATCGGTCCGCTTCGGCCTGACCGGCGCAGGCGACGATGTCGAGCCGCGCGAGATCAAGCGTTTTTCGAACAGTGACCATCAAACCTTCACCAGCGCCTTGGTGGCGTATCTTGCCGGGGTGGGCCTGCGTGACGCACGGCTGCCGAGCGTGCTCGCGGTCGCGGGCGCCGTGCGCGGCGACCTGATCAATCTGACCGGTAGCCGCTGGTATATTTCGCTGGCCGGCGTGGAGGCGGTGCTGCGTGCGAAGCCGATCGCGCTCAACGAATGCGCCGCCAATGCGCTGGCTCTCACTCGACTTCCGCCGACAACGCTTACTGCGCTTCCCGGCGCCACGCTCAAGCCGATCGCCCCCGGCGGCAATTATGCGGTGATCGGCGTCGGGACCGGGCTCGGCGTCGCCGCGCTGGTCAGCGCCGATGGCCGTCACGTGCCGGTGCAGAGCGAGGCGGGGCATATCGGCTTTGCGCCGCAGAACGGCGACGAGGAGCGCTTCGCCGCCTTCTGCAGAGCGCGGGGCGGGGTGGTCGAGGTGGAAACCCTGCTCAGCGCCAACGGGCTGCTGCTCGCCTATGAGGCGCTGTCGGGCGGCAAGCGGCTGCCGGCACCAGAGGATGTGACGCGCAATGCGGGGCGCGATCCGATTGCCGGCGCCGTGGTGCGGATGTTCGTCGAGCATCTCGGCGCGTTCGTCGGCGATCTGGCGCTGACCTTCGATGCCTGGGACGGGGTGTTCCTCACCGGTGCTATCGCGCGCGCGCTCGAGCCGCAGCTGAAGCAGCCTGGCTTCCGCCGGCGCATGGAAGCGCGCACCGCATTCCGCCGCCAGCTTGCCGAAACGCCGGTGGCGCTGGTCAACCGCGCCGATATCGAACTGATCGGCGCCGCCGCGGCGATCCGGAACGCCTGAGCGGACCTGCACGTTACGGGCAGGTATCCAAACTCCGGGAGACGATCATGGCCGATACGGTCGAACTGAAGAAGCATTTCTGGTCCAAGCTGGCGGACAGCCCCTTCATGATGGCGGGCCTGCAGGACGGCCAGCACAGCGAACCGCTGACCGCGCAGCTCGATGAGGACCAGGTCGACACGATCTTCTTCTTTATCGGCAAGGACAATCGCATGGCCAAGGGCGGCCCGGCGATGCTCCAGTTCGTGTCCAAGGGACATGATTTCTTTGCCTGCCTCTCCGGCACCGCGCGCGTCGACAACGACTTCGCGATGATCGACAAACTGTGGAACAGCCAGGTTGAATCCTGGTTTCCAGGCGGCAAGCAGGACCCGAACCTTGCGCTGCTCCGCGTCGACATCGACGATGCCGAGCTGTGGGAAACCGACATGTCGCTCACCGGCAAGGTGAAGATGCTGTTCGGCGGCAAGATCAAGTCGGACGAGACCGGCAGCCACGCCAAGGTCGAGACCACGGCGGAGCGCTAAGCCGCATTGACCACCACCGCGCGCAAGCGCGATTGACCGGCGCACGCGGCTGGGCGATTCAGGGCCATGGGTCCTTCTCTCGCGCACCGCGTCCGCACTGAGGCGCATGCCGTATGGCTCGCCATCCGCGATCCGCGTACGCCCCTGGCTGCGCGGATCGTTGGCATTTTGGTGGCCGCCTATGCGCTCTCGCCGATTGACCTGATTCCCGATTTCATCCCCGTGCTCGGGCTGGTGGACGACGCCCTTCTGATCCCGCTGGGCGTGTGGCTGTTCGAACGGCTGATCCCGGCCGAACAGTTTGCCGAGCACCGCGCGGCGGCGGAGGAGGCTAGTCGCCGGCCGGTGAGCCGGGGCGGAATCGCGATCGTGTTGGGGGTGTGGGCGCTGCTCGCCTGGGGCGTGTGGAGCTGGCTGGTGACAAAATACGATTGAGGGGCGTACGGCCTCCCCCACACCCATTGTCATCCCCGCGACGGCGGGGATCCATTGGCGCTGAACCCGCGGTTTCAGCCCCCAGCGTCCTGGCAAATGGATTCCCGCCTTCGCGGGAATGATGGGCGGGGGCGGGGAGAGCTCAGCGCTCGCCTTCTTCCTTGTCCACGCGCATCACCGGCGTGACGTCCGGATAGGGCATGATGATCTTGCCGTCGGGGGCCGCGGTGAACGTCGTTTGCGTCGGGTAGGGGATAGAAATCCCCTCTTCCGACAGCTTGCGGACGATTGCCACCAGGATGCGGTCCCGCGTCGGATGGCCAACATCCCAGCTGCCGGTCGCCACCTCGGCGATCAATTCGTAATCGATCGAGCTGGCGCCGAAGCCGACAAAGCCGTTGCGCACCGCCGTGGCGCCGTTCGCCTCGACGATCTCCTTGAACATCTCCGGCAGCCGCTCGAGCTTCTCTGGCGGCGTCTCATACGCCACGCCGATCTTGAACGGCAGCCGGATACGCGTCCGATCGGAGAGGTTCTGCAGTTCCTTGTCGAGCAGCTGGCGGTTGGAGATGATGTGCATCTCGCCGTCGAACGAGCGCACGCGCGTCGACTTGAGCCCGATTTCGGCTACAGTGCCGCTGGTCTGATCGAACTTGATGTTGTCGCCGACGCGGAAGGGGCGGGTGAACAGGATCGACAGTGCGGCGATCAGGTCGCCGAAAATGCCCTGCGCGGCGAGACCGATGGCGATGCCGCCGACGCCCAGACCGGCGATCAGGCCGGTGACGTTCACCCCGACATTGCCCAGCACCATCACCAGCGCGATCGCGAACAGCGCAATCGAGATCAGCAGCCGGATGATGCCGACGGCGCTCGCCAGGCTCTCGCTCGGGCTGTCGCCGCGGGTGCGATGTTCGATCAGCCCGAAGATCACCTCTCGGATCCAGATCGCTACCTGGAAGGTCACCGCGATGGTGAACATGAAGGTGATCGTTTTGTCGAGCAGCGGCGGTGTCTCGGCGACGTTCACCACCAGACGGATCGCCGTCATCACGATGAAGAAGTTGTTGGTGCGCGAGATCGTGCGGCCGAAGATCGTGTACCAGTTGGTCCCGGCGCCGTCGCTGTTCCTGCACAGCCGCATCCCCCAGGTTCGCAGCGTGTGGAGGAACAGCACGATGGCGGCGGCGATGCCGGTCGCCACGAGGATGCTCAACCAATGGTCGGCAATCCAGTCGGGCGTGTCGCCGATGAATGCCTTGAGCTGACTTTCGAAATGGGTCGGTTTTGCGCGGGTGGTGATCAGCATCTTCTCTCGTCAGGCTGCCTTGGCGGGCTGTTCGGCCGGATCGGTCTCCAGAAAGACGATCAGGCCGCGTTCGTAGCGGTCGAGGTACTGCGTCGTGCGGGGCAGGCGCAACCCGGCGCGGAACAGCGCCTGGTTCGGCTTGTCGCGCGCCAGATCGATCAGCCGCGGATGGACATAGGATTTGCGGGCGATGGCGGGGGTGTTGCCCAGCGCCTCGGTCACCGGCTCGAGCAGCGTCTTGAGGCCGATCGGCTCGGGCGCCTGCGCGAGTGTGCGATAGGCGATCACGCTCGCCCCCCAAGTGCGGAAATGCTTGGCGCTGAACGGTGCGTCCATAGCCTCGCGGATATAGGCGTTGACGTCGCTGGAGGTGACCGGGTGCGCCTCGCCGGCATCGTCGATCCAGCGAAACAGGTTCTGCCCCGGAAGATCCTGGCAACGCTTGACGAAGCGGCTGAGCGATCGGTCCGTCACCGTCATCACCCGCAGCTTGCCGGACTTGGCGCGGAACTGGAGCTTTAGGGTGCCGCCGGCAACCTTGACGTGGCGCTTGCGCAGCGTCGTGGCGCCGAAGCTCTTGTTCGCCTGCGCATAGGTCTCGTTGCCCACGCGGATCGAGCCCAAGTCCAGCAGGCGGACGACAGCGGCGACGGCCTTGTCCTTGCAAAGCCCGCGCAGCCGCAGGTCTGCTTCCACCTTGCGGCGCAGGCGGGGCAGGCGCTCGCCGAACATCCCGCAGCGATCGTACTTCGCTGCCTCCTGCGCTTCGCGAAAGCCATTGTGATAGCGATACTGTTTGCGGCCCTTCACGTCATAGCCGGTCGCCTGGATATGGCCGTTGGGGTCGGGGCAGAACCAGGCATTCTCATAAGCGGGCGGCAGGCCGATCGCGTTCAGGCGGTCGATTTCGTCACGGTCGGTGATGCGGGTGCCGTCCGCATCGAAATAGCCCCAGCCGTGGCGCATCTTGCGGCGGGTGATGCCGGGGGCCTGGTCTTCGACATAGACGATGTCGGCGCTGTCCATCGCGGTTCCTTGGGGCAGAGCCTAGGCAAATGCGCCGCAGCAACAATTCGTTCCGGAACAAGGGGCGGGGGCTCCGGGTTGGCCCGGCATCTTTCGAAACGGGAAAGGATGCCCCCATGGCCAATCTGCAGAACGCGCGCGTGCTGATGCTCGCTACCGACGGCTTCGAGGAATCGGAGCTGTTCGGACCGCGTCAGGCGCTGCTCGACGCTGGCGCGCAGGTGACGCTCGCCTCGATCAAGACCGATCCGATCACCGGCGAAAGCGGCGGCGAGAAGGGCAAGAGCATCACGCCGGACACGACGCTGGACCAGATCGAGATCGATCAGTTCGATGCGCTGGTGCTGCCGGGCGGCGTCGGCAATCCCGACAAGCTGCGGATGAACGAGAAGGCGGTCGCGATTGTCCGCAGCTTCATGGATTCGCAGCGACCGGTGGCGGCGATCTGCCATGCGCCGTGGCTGCTGGCCGAGGCAGATGTGGTTGCTGGCCGCCGGCTGACCAGCTGGCCGTCGATCCGCACTGATCTCGCCAACGCCGGCGCTGATGTGGTCGACGAGGAAGTAGTGACCGACGGCAACCTGATCACCAGCCGCAAGCCAGACGACATCCCCGCGTTTAACCGCGCGGTGATCGCCGCGTTAGAAGATGTGACCGCCACGGCCTGAACCCGGGCGTGTTGATCCAGCGCTGCGCGGGGCGCTCCACCCATCGGTGGAGCGCCACCGACGCGGCGAACACCAGCGTGAGGTACATCGCTGCCATCGGCCAGCCGATCGTCGCGGTGCGGACAAGGGCGAGCTTGAACGCGAACCAAAGCAGGAAATGGCTGAGGTACGTCGCGTAGCTGATCTCGCCGAGGCGGTGTAGCAGCGGTCTTTCGAGCGGGTTGCCGCGGATGCCTGCGGTGCAGGCGAGCCCCAGCAACAAGCCGGCGAGCATCGCCGGCACGGCGATCGTCTCGACCAGTCCCATCCCCCACGCCGTTGCGAACAGGGTGGCCCAGCCAAAGCTTACGACCCCGGCGCGAGGTGAGGGTCGGCGCTGCCATAGGCTATGAAGCAGCGTTCCAACCGCGAACTCCACCAGGCAGCGGACAACGCCGAGATGCGCGATGTCGTGCCCCAGCGTAGCCGCGCCGCGGAGAGCGAACGCTGCAGCCAGAGTCGACAACAGCACAACGATCGTCCCCAGAACAACGGGCGGCGCCGCGCGTCGCCAATCAATCCCGGCTATCCAGATCGGAAACAGCAGATAGGCCGCGACCTCGCACGAGATCGACCAGGCGGGATCGTTCCAGCAGAGCGGATCGGCGAACCCCCAAGCCTGTACCAGCAGCAGATGCGCGGGCAACGCACGCAACGGGAATTCGGGCGTGGCTCGGCCACTGGCGTGGAGGATCAGTACCAGCGCGAGCGCGAAGCCGAGCATCGCCGCGTGGAGCGGCCAGATGCGCGCGACGCGCCTGCGCAGGAAGTCCGGCACGGCCGCGAGGCCACCGGCACGCAGCCGCTCGCCATGGCTGAGCGCCAGCACGAAGCCGGAGAGCAGGAAGAAGAAATCGACCGCGAGATAGCCCTTGGCCAATACCGCCTCGACGATGGCGGGGAGGCCCGCAAGCGCGCCGCGAACGTGATACAACACGACCCACCAGGCCGCGATCCCGCGGGCGGAGGTGAGCGCGCGGAGCTCGCCGGGCTTGCTCATGCGGCGACAGCGCGCGCCTTGCGCAGCGGCCGCCAGTCCGCCGCCGCGCGCTTGCGGGCGCAATAGGTGTCGAGCCCGACCTGCGCGCCGATCAGCATGTAGATGAAAGGCTGGAAGGCGATCGCCACGAATGCCGCGCCCAGCAAATAGACGATGTGTCCGTTCTGCAGCGCGGCGGCGAGCGGCGCGATCCACGCCTGGTCTTCTTCGGCGCGCGCATAGCGGCGGCGCAGCACCTCCATGCGAAACAGCCCGGCAAGGTTGATCGTCAGCCACAGCGCGAGGCCGGGATAGCCCTGCTCGCCGAGCATCTCAAAATAGGCGCTGTGATAGGCGCGCGCCTTGTCCACCTCCAGCGAGCGATCGACCACCGCGACGCCGCCCTGGTCCTCGACCGCCACCTTCTCGTAGCGGATCTGGTTCTGGCGATAGGCCTCGAACCCGCCGCCCAGCGGGTGGCTGCGGGCATAATCCATCGTCCATTGCCACACGGCGAGGCGGGTGGAGGCGGAGGCGTCCCCCTGATAGGTCTTGATCGTGCCCATCCGCTCGGTGAACGCGGAGGGGAGGAAGGGCAGGGCGGCCACGCCCATCGCCGACACGCAGCCCAGATAGAGCAGTTTTCTCTGGCTATCCCGCAGCATCAGCAAGGCGACGAGCCCGATGCAGAGCAGACCGGTGCGCGTCGAGGTACCGATCGGGATCAGCAGGCAGGCGAAGCACAGCGCATAGGCAAAGGCCTTCACCCGCCAGTCCGGCGCAAAAAGCGTGCCGTGGCGGGTGAACCACAGGATCAGCGGCAGGATCGCGATCGCGACGGTGGAGATGGTGCTGCCCTCGTACAGCCCCGAATTGTTCGCGACCATCAGGTTCAGCTCGCCATAGCCGCCGCCGGAGATGATCGTCTTGATCGCGCCTACGATGATGATCGAGCTTGCCGAAAGCACCATGAACAGCAGCAGCGCCTCGATGCGCAGCCGAGTGCGCAAGGTGAGCGGCAGGAACGCGGCGAAGGCCAGCGCCTTCCACACCCAGTCCCATTTGTCCTTGGCTTCCAGCGGGAAATCGGCGTGCAGCGTGGTGAACCAGCAATAGCCGATCAGCGCCACGATCAGCAGCTGGCGCGGCGCCACCCGAACGTCGCGCTTGTCGTCGAACAGCAGGAAACCGGCCAGCGCCAGCGCTGCCGCCATCGCCGAGATCGGCAGCGCATTGAGCAGCAGATAGGTCAGCCGCTGGGGGGCGACGATGTCGATATAGGCATAGACCAGCACGAACAGGAACGGCTTGCGAAACCCCGTGCCGAACAGCGCCGCCAGGAACAGGACGAAGACATAGTCACGCACCGCGCTTGCCCCAGCGTCTGCGCTTCTCCGTATCTGGTGCGGTCCCCTCGCGATCGAGGTCGGGGCGGCGGAGCAGCAGGAAGGCCGCGAGCAGCATCAGCCCGTGGGTGAGTGCAAGCGAGAGATTGTCGATCATCGGGCGGCCGTTCCTTCCGCCCCCTCCCTAGCGCAGCCGCAGTTGACGTGCCGTTAAGCGCGGCGTGGCATGCAGTCCGCCATGCGAGTCCTCCACCTTCTGGATCACGGCCTGCCCCTCCACAGCGGCTATGCCTTCCGCACCCGCGCGATCCTCAAGGCCGAGCTGGCGCGCGGCTGGGAGGTGGCGGCGGTCACGGGGCCACGCCACGGCCCCGCGCCCGCCGACGCGGAAATGGTCGATGGCCTGCGCTTCTTCCGGACGCCCCCCGTTTCGTCGCGATTGCCGGGCCTTGGCGAGTGGCGCGAGATCGATGCGTTCGCGCAGCGCGTTCGCCAGGTCGTGAAAAGCTTCCGGCCCGACGTGCTGCACGCCCATTCGCCCGTGCTCTGCGCCCTTGCCGGGCTCCGCGTACGGCGCTGGACCGGCGTGCCGCTGCTCTATGAGATCCGCGCCTTTTGGGAGGATGCCGCAGTCGGCAACGGAACCGGGCGCGAGGGCAGCCTACGCTACCGTCTGACCAAGGCACTGGAGACGCACGCCGTGCGACAGGCCGATGCGGTGGCGGTGATTTGCGACGGACTGCGCGGCGACCTGGTCGCGCGCGGTATCGATCCTGCCAAGATCGCGGTCTCGCCCAATGGCGTCGACATGGAGCTGTTTGGCGAGCCCCTGCCGGGGGACGCGGCACTGGCTGCCGAACTCGGCCTGGCGGGGGCCGAGACGATCGGCTTTATCGGCAGCTTCTACGACTATGAGGGGCTCGACGTGCTGATCGCCGCGATGCCCGCGCTCGTCGCCAGGAGGCCGACGGTTCAGTTGCTGCTCGTCGGCGGCGGGCCCGCCGAGTCGGCTCTGCGCGCGCAGGCGGCGGCGTCTAGCGTTGCGAATCGCATCCATTTTCTCGGCCGCGTGCCGCACGAAACGGTCGAGCGCTATTACAGCCTGATCGACGTACTGGTCTATCCGCGGAAAAAGATGCGGCTGACCGAGCTGGTCACGCCGCTCAAGCCGCTGGAAGCGATGGCGCAGCAGCGACTGGTCGCGGCATCGGATGTGGGAGGGCACCGCGAACTGATCCAGGACGGCGTTACCGGTACCTTGTTTGCAGCCGATGATCCCATCGCGCTCGCGGAGGCGCTGCAAAATTTATTTGCCGAGCGGAATCAATGGGATGCGCGAAAAACCCGCGCCCGCAGGTACGTCGAGGCCAAGCGCAACTGGTCTGTAAATATTGCAGTCTATGACGGTTTGTATGAAAACCTTGCCATAAAGATGGCATGACAATCACGTGGTCGCACACGTTTCGGGTATACGCATGAGAATGCCGTTCGTTCCCACTGCCGCCCTGTTGCTGGGCGGTGTATCGGCCTTGGCCGTGGTCGCCGTTCCGGCGACGGGGCTGGACGCATCGATGTTCGGCATGACGGGTGCGGCGGCGCAGCTTGCCGGTCTTTCCAGGCTTCTGTTGACGATTGGCGCAGGCGCCGGCGGCGCGGGCGTGGGCGCACTCGCAGCGCGATGGTTTGCGCGGCGTGATTTCGCTGCCGTTTCACCGCGCGATCCGGGGATGCTGCCGACTCCTGCGATTCGTCGTGCCGACGCACATCCCGACGCGCGGCCGCGCCCGCCACTGCGTGCGATGCACGATCTCGACATGCCAGCCTGGGCGTTGCCCAGAGTGCCGGTGGAGGAGGAGGCTGGGGCCGCCGAGCGCGACCTTCCGGTCGATCTGGAGCAGCCGCTGGCCGCCTTCGATCCCAAGGCCATCCCGGCCGTGCCGCTGCCGCCGCCCGTGCCGCCGCGCCGCGAACGTGCAGCGAGCGCGGGCTTGCGGTCACCGGCGAGCCGGGATCCTGCCGACCGGCCCCTCCGCCTCGATAGCGACGCCTCGGTGCACGCGCTGCTTGAACGGCTGGAGCGCGGTGTTGTCCGCCGCAATCAGGTTTCGCAGGCGCGCGGGCGTGTGCGACCCGATCGCGGGCTGGACGACGCACTCGCCGCATTGCGCAGCCTCGCTCGCCAGGCCTGAGGGCCGCGTCAGCATTCCTCGACGGTCAGCGCCTCGATCGCGGCGTGCAGCACGCCGTCCGCCGACTTCACCGATCCCGCCTGCAGATCCGCGACGAGATGGCCGCGGAGCGGCAATTCCAGCTCCGGTAGCGCTACGAGCCAAGCCTGCGCGACGATGCTCCCATCCAGTTCCAGCAGCATGCGATGCCGGGCACCGCTGAACGTCACGCTCGCCCACGGCACCCAGTTCGCCTCGACGATCCTGAGGACGCAGTCCTCCACCGCCGCGGCTGCGATCAGCGCGCGCTCGAGCCGCGCGCCGACATCGCGCCGCCGCGCCGCCCGGGCTTCCAGGCCGGCGGGGCGGCGAGGAACGCACGCAGCCGTGCCGTCAATGCCGGTCCCGGCACGCGGCCCTGCCGCAAATCGCCGACCAGTCGCGGATCCCCCGCCGCCAGTCGCCCGAACCGCGTCGCCGGCATCCGCGTTCGTTCCAGATACGCTTCGATTTCCCCGTGCAAGGACACCCATGTCCTCCTCCTTCGACTCGGATGATCACGATATGTTCTCATCTGAGTCTTGCCTAGGAAAAATCCTAAGTGTAGGAAAGGGGGTATGGAAGCCGATGTGCAACGGGCAAATTTTGCGAAGCTGGTAGCCGCCAGGAGGGTGAGTCTCGCCACGTTGTCGCGCGTGCTCGGGCGCAACCCGGCCTATCTGCAGCAATATCTCATGCGCGGCTCGCCGCGCGAGCTGCCCGAGCGCGATCGCGCGCGGTTGGCGGAATATCTGGGGGTCGACGAAACGCTGCTGGGCGGCAGACCGCAGGCGGAACTGGTGACGGTACCCCGGATCGACCTGGGCGCGTCGGCGGGGCCAGGGGGCTGGGCGGAGGACGAGAGGGTGCAGGCGCCCTTCGCCTTCCCGCCCGTGTTGCTGCGGCAGCTGGGCGTGCGTCCCGAAGCCGCATCGATGGTGCGCGTGACGGGCGATTCGATGGCGCCGACGCTGAGTGACGGCGACGAGATCCTGGTCGACCGCGACCGCTGCCGGATCGATGCCCGCGGCATCTTCGTGCTGCGGGTGGAGGGCGAGCTGCTGGTCAAGCGGCTGCGCGCGGCGGTGGGGGGCGTCGAGCTGGTGAGCGACAACCCGGCCTATCCGGTGCGACTGGCGCGCGCGGGGCACTTCCAGCTGATCGGCCGGGTCGCCTGGCTCGGGCGCGCGCTGTGAGCCCGAATTTCGACGTTACCGCGTTCATCCGCGAGCATTTGCCGGTCGTGCCGGTACCCGGCGTGCCCGAACTGCGCCTGCACAAGGCGGGGCCAGCGAGCGGCGTCGGCCGGCTGGGCGAGGCTGCCCCCTATTGGGCCTATTGGTGGGGCGGCGGGCTGGCGTTGGCGCGCTACGTGCTGGACCATCCGGCCCAGGTTGCCGGACGGCGGGTCCTGGATCTCGGCGCAGGCTCGGGGCTGGTCGGGATCGCCGCCGCGCGCGCGGGCGCGGCCGAGGTCACGACGTCCGAGATCGATTCCCATGCGCGCGCCGCCATCGCGCTCAATGCAGCGCTGAACCAGGTTACGCTGGCGGAGAGTATCGGCGACATCACGGGCGGGCCGGCGCCCGATGCCGACCTGCTGCTCGTCGGCGACGTGTTTTACGCGCCCGAGGTGGCGAGGCGAGTCACCGCCTTCCTTGATCGCTGCGTGGCGGCTGGCACCACGGTGCTGGTCGGCGACCCGTGGCGCTCGCCGCTGCCGGTCGAGCGGCTGCGCTTGCTGGCCCGCTACGACGTCGCCGAAACCCGCGTGACCAAGCCAGCGGGGGTATTCGCCTATCGGGCCGGGTGAGGCCGGGGGCAGGGCGCCCCCGGCGTTGGCTTACCAGACGTGCACCCGCGCTTCGGGTGCTAGGTACAGCGCATCGCCCGGCTTCACGCCGAACGCCTTGTACCAGGCGTCCATGTTCCGAACGATGCCGTTTACCCGATACTTGTCCGGGCTGTGCGGATCGGAGAGCAGCTGCGCCCGCACCGCGCCTTCGCGCGCCTTGCCCTGCCAACTGGCGGCATAGGCGAGGAAGAAGCGCTGGTCGCCGGTCAGTCCGTCCAGCACCTTGGGCTCGCCGTGGCGGGCGACATAGCGGCGATAGGCGGCATAGGCGACTTCGAGCCCGCCGAGATCGGCGAGGTTCTCGCCGAGGGTCAGCTGGCCTTTGATGTGGACGCCGGGGATCGGTTCATAGGCATCGAACTGCTTGACCAGCGCCTGGGCATGCGCGGTGTAGCGCTCGGCCGACTGCGCGGTCCACCAGTCGCGCAATTTGCCGCTGGCGTCGAACTGGCGGCCTTCGTCGTCGAAGCCATGGCCCATTTCGTGGCCGATCGTCGCACCCGTCTCGCCATAGTTCACCGCCGGATCGGCAGCGGGATCGAAGAAGGGAGGGGCGAGCTGGGCGGCCGGGAAGGTCACCTGGTTCATCACCGGATCGTAATAGGCGTTCACCGTCTGCGGGGTCATCTCCCACAGCGTGCGATCGACCGGCTTGCCGAGTCGCGACAGCTGCAGCTTCCATTCGAATTCGTCCGAGGCGAGGTCGTTGGCCAGCGGATCGGTGGCGCTGACCGGCATCGAGGCATAGTCGATATACTTCTCCGGATGGCCGATGCGCGGATCGAACGCGGCGAGCTTGGCGAGCGCTTCCTTGCGGGTGGGGGCGTCCATCCAGGCGGCGGCCTTGATCTTGTCCGCATAAGCGGCGCGGAGATCCTCGACCAGCTCCTTGGACAGCGCCTCGGCGGCCGGGCCCCAATGGCGCTCGGCGTAGATCTTGCCGATCGCCTCGCCCAGCGCGCCGTTCACCACCCGCACGCCGCGCTTCCAGCGCTCCGACTGCGCCTGCACGTCGCGCAGCGTATGGCCGTAGAAATCGAACTGTGCGGCGTCGAACGCCTTGGGCAGCACCGACGCATGGTCGCTGATGAATCGGAAGCGCAGCCAGTCCTTCCAGACGGCGAGCGGCACGTCGCCCAGCCGCTTGGCGGCGGCGGTGACGGCGGTCGTCTCGCGGACGATGACGGTGGGCATCTTGCCCAGGCCCTGATGGGCGAGCACGGCATCCCAATCGAACTCGGGTGCCAGCTTGGCGAGCTGGGCGCGGTCCATCGGGTTATAGGTCTTCTGCGGATCGCGGCGCGCCTCGGGCGTCCACTGGTCCCTGGCGAGGCTGGTCTCGAGCGCGAGGATCGCATCGGCCTTGGCCTCGGCGTCAGGGATGCCGGCCAGCTGCTGGATCTTGACGATATAGGCGCGATAGGCCTTGCGGATCGTCTCGTACTTCTCGCCGGGCAGCAGATAATAGTCGCGGGTCGGCAGGCCCAGGCCCGCCTGGCCGGCCATCACGGTGTAGCGGGTCGGATCCTTCTCGTCCGCCCCGATGCCGATGCCGATCGGGCTGGCATAGCCGTGGTCGGCCATCAACAGTTCGAGCGCGCGGCGATCCTGCACGGCATCGATGCGGGCAAGGTACGGCTTGAGCGGTGCGGTGCCGCGTGCCTCGATCCCAGCCTCGTCCATATAGGCATGATAATAGGTTGCGACCTGGCGCAGCACCGGATCGCTGGGCGAGGGGCCCGCATCCTCGATCAGCTTGCGCACTTCGATCTCGGTCTCGTCGGGGAGGTCGTAATTATAGCCGATCCGCGCCTTGTCGGCCGGGATCGGCGCGTCGCGCAGCCAGCTCCCCAGTGCATAGGCGTAGAAGTCGTTCCCCGGCTTCACGCTGCGATCCATGGTGGTGAGGTCGACGCCCCAGGGGCCGTATTTGGCCGTTGCGGCGGTCTGGGCGAGGGCGGGGGAAGCGAGCAGGGAAGTGCCGAGCAGCAGCGCTGCGAGACGCGGAAGACGCATGGAGACGGAGTCCTTCTGGGTGACGTAGCTGGCTAGCACGGTGCGGCGACGCACGGAAGCGTGGAGCCTCATGGCAATTTATGTCATACGGCAGAGCGGAGGTGGCGATGGCATCCATGAACATATCCCTGCCCGATCCCATGCGGGACTTTGTCGAAGCGCGCATCGCTGGTGGTCACTATGCGAGCGCCAGCGACTATGTGCGCGACCTCATTCGACGTGATCAGGCGCAGGCTGCTAGCGAGGACCGCTGGCTGCGGGCGCTCGACGAGTCGATCGCGCGGGGCCTGACGGAGGTGGCCGCGGGTCAGGTTCACGATCTCGATGACGTCGTGGCCGCACTGGACGCGGAAATCGCGGGCATTGCAGGAGCATCGCGCTCCCGATGAAGGTGGTGTTGACGGCCGATGCCCGGTCCGATCTCCGCGCCATCGCCCTATTCATCGCCGAAGAAAATCCGACGCGCGCGCGCAGCTTCGCCGCGGAACTGCGCGATGTGGCTGCGCGGCTCGGCAGCATGCCGCGGGCATTTCCGCTTGTCCCGCGTTATGAGCAGTACGGCATCCGGCGCCGATCCTGGCGCGGCTATGGGATCCTGTACGGCGTCTCCGAGGACCGGGTGGTCGTCTATCGCATCCTCGGTCCCGGGCAGGATCATGACCGCGCGCTGCAGCTGAGCTAGGCGCAGCACACACACGCAAAAGAAAAGGGCGCCCGGATCGCTCCGGACGCCCTTCTACAGCCGATCCCGAAAGGATCAGCTCGAATAGTACATGTCGTACTCGACCGGGCTCGGGGTCATTTCCCAACGGGCCACGTCGGCGCGCTTGATCTCGATATAGGCCTCGATCTGGTCCTTCGAGAACACGTCGCCCTTCAGCAGGAAGTCGAAATCGGCTTCCAGGCTGTCCAGCGCCTCGCGGAGCGAACCGCACACGGTCGGCACTTCGGCCAGCTCGGCCGGGGGCAGATCGTACAGGTTCTTGTCCATCGGCTCGCCCGGGTGGATCTTGTTCTGGATGCCGTCCAGGCCCGCCATCAGCAGCGCCGAATAGCAGAGATACGGGTTGGCCAGCGCGTCCGGGAAGCGGAACTCGACGCGCTTCGCCTTGCTGCCCGTGCCGTACGGGATGCGGCACGAGGCCGAACGGTTGCGGCTCGAATAGGCGAGCAGCACCGGCGCCTCATAGCCCGGGACCAGACGCTTGTAGCTGTTGGTCGACGGGTTGGTGAAGGCGTTGAGCGCCTTGGCGTGCTTGATCACGCCGCCGATGAAGTAGAGGCAGGTGTCGCTGAGGCCCGCATAGCCGTTGCCGGCGAACAGCGGATTGCCCTTCTCCCAGATCGACATGTGGGTGTGCATGCCCGAGCCGTTATCTTCCTTGATCGGCTTCGGCATGAAGGTCGCGGTCTTGCCATAGGCCTGGGCGACCTGGTGCACGACATATTTGTAGATCTGCATGCGATCGGCGGTGGTCACCAGCGTGCCGAAGGTCAGGCCCAGCTCGTGCTGCGCGGCGGCGACTTCGTGGTGGTGCTTGTCGCAGGGCAGGCCCATTTCGAGCATGGTCGAAACCATCTCGCCGCGGATGTCGACGGCCGAGTCGACCGGCGCGACGGGGAAATAGCCGCCCTTGGCGCGCGGACGGTGGCCGAGGTTGCCGGCTTCGTACTCGCGGCCCGAGTTGCCCGGCAGCTCGATGTCGTCGATCTTGTAGTAGCTGGTCGAGTAGCTGTTCTCGAAGCGCACGTCGTCGAACATGAAGAACTCGGCTTCGGGGCCGACATAGATGGTGTCGCCGATGCCGGTAGTCTTGAGATAGCTCTCGGCGCGCTTCGCGGTCGAGCGCGGATCGCGGGCATAGAGCTCGCCGGTCGAGGGTTCGACGACGTCGCACACCAGGATCAGCATCGGGGTGGCCGAGAACGGATCGATCCACACCGCGTCGAGATCCGGCTTGAGGATCATGTCGGACTCGTTGATCGCCTTCCACCCCTCGATCGACGAACCGTCGAACATCAGGCCGTCGGTCAGCTCGTCCTCGCCGAGGATCGAGGCGACCATGGTCAGGTGCTGCCACTTGCCCTTGGGGTCGGTGAAGCGCAGGTCGATCCACTCGATCTCCTGATCCTTCACCATCTTCAGGATGTCACTGGCCGAATTCGCCATCGTAATGCCCTTTCGCTCTCTTTCGTCTGCCCGACGAGTCGGGCAATAAAATTGCTCGCGCGCCGGCCTCATCGCCGCCGCCTTCGCTTACGTCAAACGGCGTTTTCGTTGCGCTCGCCGGTGCGGATGCGCAGCGCGGTCTCGACCGGGATGACGAAGATCTTGCCGTCGCCGATCCGGCCGGTCTGCGCCGCGGCGGCGATCGCCTCCACCACGCGCTCGGCCAGCGTGTCTTCCACCACTACTTCCAGCTTCACCTTGGGCAGGAAGTCCACGACATATTCGGCGCCGCGATAGAGCTCGGTATGGCCCTTCTGGCGGCCGAAGCCCTTGGCTTCAGTGACGGTGATCCCCGAGACGCCCACTTCGTGCAGCGCCTCCTTCACTTCATCCAGCTTGAACGGCTTGATGATGGCTTCGATCTTTTTCACGTTTTCCCCCAGGCAGCGGAAACGCCCGCGACAGGTCTGATTCCTGGGTGTTTAGCAACCTGCATGCCAGAACGGGAATAGCCAGCGTGCCGCTACGCGCCGAACGGTTTTCGGCGCGGAACTCTGCCTGATTATCGGGCAGCGCCTGCCCAATCGCTTGGCAGGTCAGGCGGCACGGACCTCGAACAGGAAGCGATCGATCCCGTCGGACAGTTGCTCCGCACCGGTGAGCAGCCCGGCGGAGAGATCGCCGATGGCGGTGGCGTTCCCCGAGGCTGCGTGCGAGGCGGCGCGGACCTGCTCAATATCGGTCTGTACCGCGCGTGTCCCGGCCACGCTTTCCGCGACGTTGCGGGCGATGCTGCGGGTCGCGTGATTCTGGTCGCGCACCGCGCATGCGATACTGGAGGAGAGGCCGGCGATGCCGGTGATCGCCTGCTCGACCCGCTGATGGTTGGTGGTGACGCGGTCCACCACGCCGCGAATGCCGGCGATCTTGGTGCTCACGCTCTGCGCGGCATGGCGAACCTGGCCGGCCAGAGCCTTGATCTCGTTGGCCACCACGGTGAAGCCGCGGCCCGCCTCACCCGCCCGCGCTGCCTCGATCGCGGCGTTCAATGCGAGCAAATTCACTTGCCCGGCAATCTCGCCGATCGTCACGGTAACCGCGCCGACATTCTTGGCAAAGGCGTCGAGCTCGGCGGTGCCCAGGCGGCTGTCGTCGACGAGCGCCACCGCTTCGGCGGCCGAAGCGCGCGCGGTCACCGTGTCCCGGCCGATCGCGTCGAGCGTCGCCGCCAGCGCCTCCGATTCGCGTGCGATCTCGGCCAGATTGTCGTGGCTCTGGGCTACGGCGGCGGCGAGGGCGGTCGCCGAGGCGCTGTTGGCACCGGCGCGCTCGACGGTGGCGGCGGCGCTGGAGCGCAGCGTACCAGCAAGATCGCGCAGCTGCCCGGCCATCGCGCCGACCTCGGCCTCGATCCGCTCGCTCGCCGCCTCGATGCGGCGGGCGCGGGCGGTCTGCTCCGCCGCCTCGCGCACCCGGTCCTCGGCAGCGAGCTGGATGATGCGGCGGTTGCTGATCGCCGCGAACAGCTGCCCGCCGCGGGTGAGGATCATGCCTTCCTGTCCGTCGGCGGCCGAATAGGCATCGACAAGCGCGCGCGGTGACTGGGCATAGTCGGCGACGGGGCAGTCGCGCACCATCGATTCCAGCCGACGCCCATAGGCCGGGTTGCGCAGCAGCGCATGGCCATAGGGGTTGAGCAGCAGCCGGCGAACGTCCTTCTCGAACACCGCGCCCAGGGGCTGCTGGCGCGCGTCGAGCACGGGCAGCAGCCGCAACGACGGATCGTCCTGGAAGCAGCGGACCGCCTCGCCGAGCGGCGTCTCCAGCGTAAGCCAGGGGGGATCGCGCTCGGCCTCGGTGAGCCACGCGAAGAGGAAGCGGAGATGGGCGGGCATGTCGAGCATCGACGCCCCGGTAGGGCACGGCGGTAAACGAGCGATTAGTGTTTGATGACAGGTTTACGACATTCCCCCATGAAATCTTCGGACATTTGCGGCTGAAACTGCGTGCGAACGTTACCGGCAAACGATTACGCGCTGGACAGGGGAAGCTTGGATGCGATCGCCGCCGATGAATGCGCCAGCCGAGTTGCGACGGCGGGCTCTCGACGGCGTGGCCTCGCCAGACGCGCGTTCGGTGGTGGTTGCCCGCGGTTCGCTCGTTCTGATGGCGCACGGCCTGTCGGCGGTACGGCCCGAGCAGCGGGAGGAGTGCTGGATCGAGATCGAGGGGGGTACCCTGACGGCGGACGATACCATGGCGCTGCTGCAACACTGGACGACCGGCGCGCCGATGGCACAGGGCGTTTAGGCCGCCGAAGCGCTACTTTCTGGACGCAGGCGGCTTCTGATGGCAGAGGGCCGCCTTTGTATTGCCAGTTCCGGCCAGCCTCTTGGCGGCCGGGCCGACCAGAGCGTTACGAGGACCCGCTTTCATGACCGTCGACACGCGCGCGCCCGCGCTGCTTCCCGAACATCCCGCCTTCGCCACCGCCAAGGTGCTGTGGGTCCGCCACTGGAACGAGCATCTGTTCAGCTTCGCGATCGAGCGGCCGTCCAGCTTCCGCTTCCGCTCGGGCGAGTTCGTGATGATCGGGCTGGAAGGCGAGGGCGGCAAGCCGCTGATGCGCGCTTACTCCGTCGCGAGCCCGTCTTGGGCGGAGGAGCTCGAGTTCCTTTCGATCAAGGTGCAGGACGGTCCGCTGACCTCCAAGCTGCAGAAGATCGTGCCGGGGGACGACATCTATCTCGGCAAGAAGTCGACCGGCACGCTCGTCGCCGATGCGCTGCTGCCGGGCCGCCGGCTGTTCCTGCTCTCCACCGGCACCGGTCTGGCGCCGTTCCTCAGCGTCGCGCGCGATCCCGAGATCTACGAGCGGTTCGAGCAGGTGATCGCGGTGCACAGCGTGCGCCGGGTAAGCGACCTTGCCTATCATGACGAACTCGCCGCCAAGCTGGCGGAGGATCCGCTGATCGGCGAGCAGGCCGCGCAGCAGTTCCACTATGTCCCGACCGTGACGCGCGAGCCGTTTCACACCAGCGAGCGCATCGGCGCGCTGCTCGAGAACGGCAAGCTGTTCGAAGGCGTGCCGGGCGATGCGGTGCTGCATCCGGAAACCGACCGCGTGATGCTGTGCGGATCGATGGACATGATCCGCGATTTCGCCACGCTGCTCGAAGGCAAGGGCTTCAAGGAAGGCTCGAACAATGCGCCGGGCGATTTCGTGATCGAGCGCGCCTTCGTCGGCTGAGGTCTGACGGCGCTGGCTAGCGCTGCCGCCTCGATTAGCGTCTCCTCTCCCGCGAAGCGGGGGAGGGGGACCGCCGCCGAAGGCGGTGATGGAGGGGGAATGCCCCTTCCGCCGCGGCAAGCCCCCTCCAGCATTTGCTGCGCAAATGGTCCCCCTCCTCCGGAGCTGCGCTCCGAGGGAGGAAACACTTGAACCTCAGGCGGCGAGGGCAGTCCCGCCGCTTACCGCGCGGATATCCGCCGCGAGCTGGTTTACCCGCGCCGTGTCGGCATCCCAGGCAAACATGAACCGCGCCCCGCCGCCGATGAAGGTGTAGAAGCGCCAGCCGCGCGCGCGCAGGCCCTCCAGCACCGGCTCGGGTGCGCGGACGAACACGCCGTTGGCCTCCACAGGGAACATCAGCTCGATTCCCGGCAGTCCTTCTATCTCCGCCGCCAGTCGCTGCGCGCAAGCGTTGGCGTGGCGCGCATTGCGCAGCCAGGCGCCGTTCTCCAGCATGCCGACCCAAGGCGCGGCGAGGAAGCGCATCTTGGACGCCAGCTGCCCGGCCTGCTTGCAGCGATAGTCGAAGTCCTGCGCCAGCGCAGGATCGAAGAACAGCACCGCTTCGCCGACCGCCATGCCGTTCTTGGTGCCGCCGAAGCACAACACGTCCACGCCCGCGCGCCAGGTGATGTCTGCGGGATCGCAGCCGAGCGTCGCCACGGCATGGGCAAAGCGCGCGCCGTCCATGTGGAGCTTGAGGCCCAACTCGCGGCACACGGCCGAAAGCGCCTTCACTTCGTCCACCGTATAGACCTGCCCGGTCTCGGTCGGCTGGGTGATCGTCACCACGCGCGGCTTGGGGAAGTGGATGTCCGACCGACTGGTCGCCACTGCTCGCACCGCGGCCGGGGTGAGCTTGCCGTCCTCGCTCTGCGCGACGAGCAGCTTGGAGCCGTTCGAGAAGAACTCCGGTGCGCCGCATTCGTCGGTTTCGACATGCGCGGCGGCCGAGCAGATCACGCTGTGATAGGACTGGCAGAGCGCCGCCAGCGCCAGCGAATTGGCCGCGGTGCCGTTAAACGCGAAGAACACTTCGCACTCGGTTTCGAACAGCGTACGGAAGGCGTCGGCGGCGGTGTTCGTCCACTGGTCGTCGCCATAAGCGGGGGCGTGGCCGGTATTGGCGGCCTCCATCGCTGCCCATGCCTCGGGGCAGATTCCGGCATAATTGTCGCTGGCGAATTGCTGGGCTTCGGTGGTCACGCTGTACTGCCTTCTTCCTGTTGCCAGGAGGCGGACGACGACAGGAAATGTGGCGTGGACACCGTGTTGCCGGGTTCGGCCACATCCCTCCATTCGGTCATGGAGGCACCACCTTGCACGGGGCAGGTTGGTGCCGGGCGTCGGCCCGACTCTTGATGCTGGCGCGGCGGATAGCGGAAGTTGTGGGTGGCCGCAAGATTGTTGCGGCATTCCCCTCCCGCTTGCGGGAGGGGTTAGGGGAGGGGGCGACGTGGCGGTTCCAGCCAGGACGTCCTCTCCAGCGAACCGCGCATCCCCTCCCCCGACCCCTCCCGCAAGCGGGAGGGGAGCGCAGAAGGACAAGACCGCCGCCCTCAGTATGGCGGCTGGTGCAGGCCCTTGGGGCTGGTCGTGAAGATCTCGCAACCGGTTTCGGTGATACCGATCGAATGCTCGAACTGCGCCGAGAGCGAGCGGTCGCGCGTCACCGCCGTCCAACCGTCGTCGAGCAGCTTCACGTCCGGCCGGCCGATGTTGATCATCGGCTCGATCGTGAAGAACATGCCGGGGCGCAGCTCGGGGCCCGTGCCGGGGCGGCCGACATGCACCACTTCGGGTGCATCGTGGAACACCTGGCCCAGGCCGTGCCCGCAGAAATCACGGACCACACCGTAGCGATGCTTTTCGGCATGGCGCTGGATGGCGTGGCTGATGTCGCCCAGATGGTTGCCCGGCTTTGCCTGCTCGATCCCGAGCATCAGGCATTCATAGGTCACGTCGACCAGCCGCCGCGCCTTGATCGGCACGTCGCCCACGAGATACATGCGGCTGGTATCGCCATGCCAGCCGCCGAGCAGCGGGGTGACATCGATATTGACGATGTCACCGTCCTTCAGCGGGCGATCGCCAGGAATCCCGTGGCAGACGACATGGTTGATCGAGATGCAGCAGCTGTGCGTGTAGCCGCGATAGCCGAGCGTCGCGGGCACAGCGCCGGCGGCGACGGTCATCGTGCGGACGATGTCGTCCAGCTCCTGCGTCGTCACGCCAGGGACGACATGCGGCACCAGCGCATCGAGGATCTCGGCGGCGAGGCGGCCGGCGCTACGCATGCCCTCAAAGCCCTCCGGACCATGGAGCTTGATGGCATGGCTGCGCGCATGCGGCATGTCCGCGGTGACATTCACATATTCGGTCATGGCGATCATATAGGCATTTGCGCCCGCCTTTGCGAGAGCGTAGCGCTAGGCACATGCACGAGCGGATCTGGACAGCGGCCCTGGTGGTGATCGGCGACGAAATCCTGTCGGGCCGCACGCAGGACAAAAATATCGCGCAGCTCGCCACCTGGCTGAATGCGCAAGGTATCCGCCTTTCCGAAGTACGGGTGGTGCCGGACAGGCAGGATGCGATCGTCGAGGCGGTCAACACGCTGCGCGCGCGCAACGATTATTGCTTCACCACCGGTGGCATCGGTCCGACGCATGACGACATCACCGTCGATGCGATCGCCGCGGGGCTTGGCGTGCCGGTGATCGTGCATGCCGAAGCGCGCGCGGCGCTTGAGGCTTATTATGCGAACAAGGGCGGGCTCACGGAGGCGCGGCTGCGGATGGCGCGGGTGCCGGAGGGCGCAGAGCTGATCGTCAACCGCATGTCGGGCGCGCCCGGCATCCGCTGGGGCAATATCTTCATCCTGGCCGGTGTTCCGCATATCGCTGCGGGCATGCTCGATGCACTGACCGGCACGCTCGAGGGCGGCCTGCCGGTCGTCGCGCGGACGATCGGTTGCTGGGTCGCGGAGAGCGAGATCGCCGATTTCCTCGGCGAGACGGAACGCACGCACGAGGGCGTGTCGATCGGCAGCTATCCGTTCTTCCGCGAGGGGCGCGTGGGCGCCAATTTCGTGGTGCGCGCGACGGATACGGCGCTGGTCGATCGGGTCATCGCCATCGTAGCCGACGGTCTCGATGCGCGCGGTTTTGCGGCGGTGGACGGCGGGATCTAAGTCTCTCGCCGATGTCCGCGCGCGATCAATGCGGCGCGGCGAACGCTTCCGATGACAAAAAAAAGAGCGGCACTCCGAAGAGTGCCGCTCCCATTCCATCTGACCCTCGCGGGTTCGATCAGAACTTGAAGGTCGCGCCGACGTACAGCATGCGGCCGTACAGGTCGTAGGTGTCCGCCACCGTCTGCGTGCCCGGCCAGGTGACCTGGTTGGTGTCGCCGAACACCGGCGGCTTGGTGTCGAGCAGGTTGTTGACGCCTGCATACAGCTCCATCTGCTGCTTGCCGCCCACGATCACCTTGCCCTGCAGGTTGTGGTAGAAATAGGCCGAGATGCGCTGCGCATCCGGATCACCCAGATTGTCCGTCAGCGGGCCCATATAGTCCATGCGGTAGTTCAGCTGGAACTGGGGTGCGCTGAACGTGATGTTGGCCACGGCCTTGTCCTTGAAGCCCGAACCGAGGCGACCGCAGCTATAGCAATCGGCCTGGCCCAGCTCGTTCTGCACCGGACCACCCGGGAAGGGGGTCTGCTGCTGCTTCAGGCGGTGGTTGTACTGGACGGCGAAGTCGAAGCGCGAGGCGCCGACCGGGATCGCATAGCGCGCGTCGACGTCGATGCCCGAAACCAGGAACGAGCCGGTGTTCAGGTTGATCGCGTTAACGCGGGTGATGAAGCCGTTGCTGTCACGGATCACGTTGTTGCAGAACAGCGGGTTGCCCGTGTTGACGCACTGGTCCACCGAGACCTGCTGACCGACGATGCCGATCGCGTTCTTCACCTTGATGGTGTAATAGTCCACCGTCATGCTGAAGTTCTTGAAGAAGCTCGGCGTGATCACGGCACCGGCGGTGAGCGTGTCAGCCGTTTCTTCGCGCAGGTTCGGGTTGCCACCCAGCAGACCGTCGATCGTCTGGATCTGCGAGGTGGTGTAGGTGAACGAACCGCGGTTCGCGATCGTGTTGGCGATACCCGGGATGTTGCGGCAGTTCGCCGGCAGCGCACCGATTGCGGCACCGTCACCCTCGCCGCCGCCCTGGTCGCAGGTGTCCTGCACCGCCGGGAAGGTCTGGCTCAGCGACGAGTAGAGCTCGCCGATGTTGGGGGCGCGGGTCGCACGCGAATAGACGCCGCGGAAGCGGATGTCGGACGTCGGCGCGAAGGTAGCGCCGCCCTTGAAGCTCCACACGCCGCCGACGGTCGAGTAATCGGCATAACGCGCTGCACCCTCAAGGCCGAGATACTTGATGCCCGGACGGTCCTCGACGATCGGTGCGACCAGCTCGACAAAGCCTTCCTTGACGTTGAAGCTGCCCTGCGTGTTGGTGATCTGGTTGCCAGCGCTCAGGCCCGCCTGGGTGAACGGATCGTAGACCTCGCTGCTCTTCTCGTGACGATATTCACCGCCGAACGAGATCGCGACGGGGCCGCCCCACAGCGAGAACAGGTCGCCGTTGATGCTGCCGGAAACGACGTCCTGGTTGACCTTCGCCAGATAGTCGAAGGCGACGTTGGTGCCGTTGACGAGTTGGACGGTATTGCCGTCGATCAGCGTCACGTTGCGCGTCGGACCGGTGTACTTCTGCAGGAACTGCGAAGCCGCCGTCGTGACGGTGTTGAAGCCGAAGATGTTGATCGGCACGCAGCCCGCCGCACGCGCCGCCGCATCCGAGCAGCGCACCTGGCCGTCGGGGCCGATCTCGTTGCTCAGCGCCGCACCATAGTTGGGCGTGTAGATCGACTGCGCCGTGGTGTGGTCGCGGCTCTCCGAGTGTTCGTAGTAGATGTCGTACGACCAGTTGGTGCCGGCGGTGAACTGACCCTTGGCGCCGATCACGCCGCGATAGAAATCGCGCTCGTTCTTGTTGCTGCGGCTGAAGATGTCGTTCGAACGACGACGGAACTGGATGACGTCGACGCCATTGGCGACGGCTGCCGCACGGATCGCCGCCGGGACATAGGGGCTGCTGATCGGAATGCCCGCATAGGCGGAGCCGTCGAAGTTCAGCGCGGCACCGGCGCTGACATTGTCGATCGCCGACGGCTCGAGCGAGGCGTTCGAGTTCGTGCGCGTATACTGGCCCTGGGCGTAGAGCTTGAACGCATCCGAGAAGTCATAGTGCGCGAGCACTGCGCCCTGATAGCGCTCGACCGGCACCGACAGCAGGCGATCGCCGTTGCGGTTGTAGCCGTCGATGTTCGCGCTCTGATAGCCCTTCAGGTTGTTTGCACCGTCGAAGGTGAAGGTGCGCCCGCTGGTGGGGGAGAAGCCCGCCTGATTGGGGTTGTTCACGTCGCTGACGTCGAACAGGCCCTGTGCGGCATAGGAGCTGCGGTTGGGGATATCGCGCGACGAGAAGCTGCGGTTGCGCGAGGGCAGGCCATGATCGTTGTCATAGCTGAAGTTCGCCGTGATGTTGCCGCGGCCGCCGCTGAAGTTCTGGCCGCCGGTGATCGACACATACTGGCGGGGGGCGTCGCCCTTGTCAGATACGGTGTTCTGCGCACGCACGCGCAGGCCCTGGAAGTCGTTCTTGAGGACGAAGTTGACCACGCCCGCGATCGCTTCCGAACCATAGACCGCCGAGGCGCCGCCGGTGACGACGTCGATGCGCTCGACCAGGTCGGTCGGGATGTTGTTGACGTCGACCGCCGAGGTGCCGGCAATGCCCAGCGTACGACGGCCGTCGATCAGCACCAGGGTGCGCGACGAGCCGAGGTTGCGCAGGTTCACCGTCGCGGTGCCGTTGCCGGTGTTCGAGAAGTTCGAGCTGGTGCGGCTGACATTCTGGCCGACCGCCGGAAGCGTGGCGAGCACGTCCTGAATGTTGGACGCGCCGGTCTGCTGGATCCGCTCCGCGGTCACGACGGCGACCGGGGTGGAGGCCTGCAGATCGGGGCGCGCGATGCGCGAGCCGGTCACGACGATCTCGGTGCCGGCACCCTGCTGGGCGGCGTCGGTCGTGCCGTTCTGATCCTGTGCAAATGCGGGCGCGGCGAACATTGCCATGGCGCCCATTCCTGCCAGCGCCGTGCCGGCGCGGAGGGCATACGCGATACGAGACATACGCACTTATCTTCCTTCATGCTGCACGCGCCCGCCTTCCGATCGGAGGGGCACGCGCTCTCCCTAATTCATGTCGGCAGCTAGGCTGGCGACGACACTGGAGCGCCGCATGAGCCGCTGTAACCATAGTGTAAAGGAGCGTCCCGCGAGGCCAATGCCTTTGGTCTGGCGGTGTGACTTACGGAACACAGTTACGGCAGCAATATGATAATGGCTGGAAAGAAAATAAAGGTAAACGCACAGCGCACTAATGTAATATTGCCCGGAAGCACTTCGGCAACACCGTGTGACATATGGTTACATGCCAAGGCCACGCATCACGGCGACGCGGCCGGGCAGGGTACGACGTCGGACGGGTAGCGCAGCGCCAGCGGCGCCGGTTCGACGCGGGTTCAGGCGGGCGTGGCGAGTAGCTGCCGCGCGCGCGCGGCATCCTGGTCCATCTGGGCGGTAAGCGCATCGAGGCTGTCGAACTTGGCCTCGGGCCGCAAATAGTCGATCAGCGCGACCTCCAGCGTCTGGCCATATAGGTCGCCGCTGAAATCGAAAAAGAAGCTCTCCAGCAGTTCGATCGGCGGATCGAAGCTCGGGCGGATGCCGACATTGGCAACCCCGTCCAGCAAGCGCCCATCGGGCAGTCGCCCGCGCACCGCGTAGATGCCGTATTTTGGGCGGAGATAGGTGCCGAGCCGCATGTTCGCAGTCGGATAGCCGAGCTGCCGGCCCAGCCTCGCACCGCCCTCGACCTCGGCCGCGATCGCGAACGGACGCGTGAGGAGCGATGCGGCGCCGCGCGGATCGCCTGCCTTGAGATGCTCGCGAATGCGACTGGACGATACGATCTGGCCGTCCATGGCTACCGCGCCCACCGTCTCCGCCGTAAAGCCGAGTTGGCCACCCAACCCCGCGAGCGTCGCGACATCGCCCTCGCGGCCCTTGCCGAAGGTGAAGTCCTCGCCGGTTACCACGCCGGCCGCACCGGCCGTGTCGACCAGCTGCTCGGCGAACTGGCGCGCGGTGAGGCGGGCGAGGGTGGCGTCGAAGTGGAACACCAGCATGCCGTCGGCGCCCGCGGCGGCGAACAGCCGTTCGCGCTGATCGAGCGTGGTCAGCCGGAAAGGCGGGGCGTCGGGCTGGAAGAAGCGGCGGGGATGTGGGTCGAAGGTGGCGACGATCGCCGGGCGCCCCTCGGCGCGGGCGCGCGCCACCGCACGGCCGACGACCGCCTGGTGTCCAAGATGGAAGCCATCGAAATTCCCGAGCGCGACGATCGCACCCCGGAGAGGAAGCGGAACCGCCGAGCCGCCGTCCAGCCGCTGCATGGGGTGGCTATAGGGATTGGCCGGGGCGATGCCAATGGGGGAGGGGGAGCGCGCAAACACTTAAGCCCCTCCCCTTCAGGGGAGGGGTTGGGGTGGGGCAGTGTCTCACCGAGACCAACCAACGTTCTGGAATCGCTCCGCCCCAACCCCTCGTCCAAGGAGGAGGGGCTAAGACGCGCTCTTCATCCCCGCCCGCAGCACCCGTAGCACGTTATCGCCCATCACCTTGCCGATCTCCTGCTCGGAAAAGCCGCGATCGACCAGCGCCTGGGTCACCACCACCAGCTGCGACGCATCGAACCCGGTGGTCACGGCGCCGTCGAAATCGGAACCAAGCCCGACATGGTCGATCCCTACCAGGTCCCGCACATGCGCGATCGCCGCCGCGATGGCCTTGGGGCTGGCCGAGCAGACCGCCGCCTCCCAATAGCCGATCCCCACCACCCCGCCGGTGCGGGCGATGCCGCGAATCTCGTCGTCGGTGAGGTTGCGGTTGACCTTGCAGGTCGCCTGCACCCCGCCATGGCTGGAGACGACCGGCCGCCGTGCCATCGCAAGAATGTCGGCGACCGCCGCATGGCTGGCATGGGCGACATCGACCACCATGCCGAGCGCCTCCATCCGCCGCAGCACCTGCCGGCCGAGCGGCGTCAGCCCGCCCTTGGTGATACCATGCATCGAGCCTGCCGCTTCATTGTCGAAGAAATGCGCGAACCCGGCCATGCGGAATCCGGCCGCGTAGAGGCGATCGAGATTGGCGGGATCGCCCTCCAGGTCCTGCAGCCCCTCGATCGAGAGCAGCCCGCCGGTCACCTTCCGCCCGGCGGCACGATCGGCGAGCAGCCGGTCGAGCTCGGCGGCCGTGCGGATCACCCGCAGCGTTCCGCCCGAGGCCGCAGCGGCGCGCTCCAGCTTTTCCGCATGCCAGAGCGAACGCTGGAGCAGCGAGCTCCAGGTCCGCGGCGGCTGCGCTTGCGCGATGGCGAGCAGGGTGATGTTGTCACTGTCCGCACCGTTGGCGTCATAATTCTGGTGCTGTGGCGTCTTGGTGACCGAGGAGAAGACCTGCAGTGCGACATTGCCCGCCTGCAGCCGTGGCAAATCTACCTGGCCGCGATTGGCACGATCGAGCAGGTTGCGCCGCCACAGCAGCGTATCGGCGTGCATGTCGGCGATGGCGAGGCTCGCATGCAGCGCGCGGGTCTGCGGCGTGACATGGGGGAGGGGCGTCGGCACGACGCGGTTCATCCCAGCCTCCACCGCCGCCGGGGCGATCCCGAAAAAGCCGAACGCCGCGATGGCGAGCACCGCCGCGACGCCGATCAGGATCGGGCGTTTCATCGCCGCCGGAGGAGCGTCACGAAGTCATAGGCGGGGCGATCGCCCTCCGCCGGATGGGGTTCGCGCGCGGTCTCTTCCCAGACGGCGGGATCGAAGGCGGGGACGTGCGCGTCGCCCTCGGCATCGAGATGGACTTCGGTCAGCTCGATCCGATCGGCGCGGTCCAGGTACAGCGCGAACACTTCTGCGCCGCCGATCACTGCCACGTCCTCGCCCGCCAGCGCCAGCGCCTGGTCGACGTCATGCGCCACCTCGGCGCCCTCGGCCTGCCAGCCGGTGTCGCGGGTCAGCACGATATGGCGCCGGCCGGGCAGGGGGGCGGGGAAGGACTCGAAGGTCTTGCGCCCCATGATCATCGGCCGGCCGAGCGTCTGCGCCTTGAAGCGCTTGAGGTCGGCGGGCAGCCGCCAGGGCAGCTGGCCGTCGCGGCCGATCACGCCATTGTCCGCGCGGGCGAGGTGGAAGCTGATCATATCGCCACGGGTGCCTTGATGTGCGGCTGCGCGACATAATCGTGGATCGCGAAATCCTCATATTCGTACGCGTCGATCGACGGCGCCTTGCGGAGGATCTCCAGCCGCGGCAGCGGGCCGGGAGTGCGGCTCAGCTGTTCCTGCGCCTGTTCGAGATGGTTGAGGTACAGGTGGCAGTCGCCGCCCGTCCAGATGAAGTCGCCGACCTCGAGCCCCGCCTGCTGCGCCAACAGATGGGCGAGCAGCGCATAGCTGGCGATGTTGAACGGCACGCCGAGGAAGATGTCGGCCGAGCGCTGGTAGAGCTGCAGGCTCAACCGGCCATTGGCGACATGGCATTGGAACAGGCAGTGGCAGGGCGCCAGCGCCATCGCGCCCAGCTCGCCCGGGTTCCAGGCGGAGACGACCATCCGGCGCGAGGCGGGATTGGTCTTCAGCGTCTCGATCAGCTCGGCGATCTGGTCGATATGGCGGCCGTCGGCGGCCTCCCAGTCGCGCCACTGCTTGCCGTAGACCGGGCCGAGATCGCCGTTTGCATCGGCCCATTCGTCCCAGATGCTGACCTTGCGCTCCTGCAGCCAGCGCACATTGGTGTCGCCGCGCAGGAACCACAGCAGCTCGATCAGGATCGAGCGGAGGTGGAGCTTCTTGGTGGTGAGCAGCGGGAAGCCCTGGCGCAGATCGAAGCGCATCTGCGCGCCGAACACGCTGCGCGTGCCGGTGCCGGTGCGGTCCATCACCTCCACGCCGTCATTCAGGGCGCGGGCCATCAGGTCGAGATATTGATGCATGGCCGGAACCTAGCGGGCCGATACGCCGGAGTCATCCGGGTTCGCGCCATTTCGGAGGTCCGGACCGGGTTGGGTTGGGGTTCGCTGCGCCGGCGCGGGGTGGCATGCCGGGCCATGGTGCTTGCGTCGCCGGACTCGTATATTCTCGACCTGCCTGCGGCTCGCGCGCTGTTCGCCACGTTAGTCGACGCACAGACCGAGATCGCCGCCTTCGCCTATCTGGCGCGTAACGGCCGTCTGCTGGGCATGCGGCACATGCAGGGCGACCATGCCGACATGGTCGACATTCCCTTGCGCCGGGTCGTCGCCGATGCGCTGACGTTCGATGCCGCGGCCGTGGTGATGGCGCACAACCATCCGCGCGGAGACCCCACCCCCAGCGAGGCTGACCGCGCGACCACCCGCCGGCTGCTGGTCGCGCTGGAACCCATCGAGGTACGGCTGCTCGACCATCTCGTGCTCGCCCGCGACGGTACCGCGAGCTTCCGCGCGCTGGGCTGGCTCTAGCGCGCGAGCGTCGTCAGTACGCTGCAATAATAGGTGATCGAGGGCGCGATCTCGCTGAGCGGGGATTTTTCGTTCAGCCCGTGCGCGAAGCTTTCGCCCGGCGTGGTGAACATCGGGCTGACGCCGTAGCTCGGCACGCCCTTGGCGCGGAACCACATCGAATCGCTTGCGCCCGTGCTCATGCCCGGCACCACCGCGACGCCGGGGAAGCGGGAATGGATCGCGCTCGTCACCGCTGCAATGAGGTCAGGGCGCAGCGGCGAGGCGGGGCTGGAGACTGAGCCGCTGTCGAGTGTGCGGATGGTCAGTGCCGGCTCGGCGGCAGCGGTGGCGAGCGTCTGCCGCACCTCCTCCACCGGGGTGCCGGGGAAGATGCGGCAATTGACATTGGCGGTCGCGCGCTGGGGCAGGGCGTTGGTCGCGTGGCCACCGTTGATCATCGTGGCGACGCAGGTCGTGCCCGTCTGGCCGACCAGACTGGGCTCCGCGCGCAGCGCCGCGAGCGCCTCGGCATCGTTGGGGTTGGCGAGGAAGCGGCGGATCATCGCAGCGCGGGCAGGCTCGGCCTTGGCGGCCTCGGCTTCCCAGCTGCCGCGGGTGATCTCGTTGATCTGGCCCGGAAAGGCGTGCGCCTCGATGCGGGTGAGGGCATGGGCGAGCGTGTAGATCGCATTTTCGCGGCGCGGGGCGCTCGAATGGCCGCCGGGATTGGTGACCGTCAGCTCGAAATCGGCATAGGTCTTCTCAGCGCCGTCGATGCCGAAATAGGTCGGCTTGCCCCCGGCATCGAGCGCGCCCCCGCCGCCATCGACGTTGAGCAGCAGCTCGGCATCCGGGAAGCGGTCGGCCATCAGTGCGGTGGTCTTCATCGCCGTCTCCTCGTCGCCGGAGAGCAGCAGCACGATGTCGCGGGCAGGCCGGAAGCCGGTGCGCTTGAGGTCGATCAGCGTCGCGACCATCGTCGACAGATCATATTTCATGTCGGCGGCGCCGCGGCCATAGATGAAGCCGTTCTCGATCACCGGGGTGAACGGGTCGCGCGTCCAGTCGGCGGGCTTGGCCTCCACCACGTCCATATGGCCGGATATCAGCAGCGGCTTGGCGCCGCCCTTGGCCGTGCCGGTACCGCGATAGCGCGCGACCAGATAGGCGGTGTCGCCCACCGGCACGATCTCGACATCGCCCTCAGCAAAACCGCCCGCGACCAGCGTCTGCTTCAGGAAGGCGGCATAGGCGGGGGTCTGGTTTCCGGGGCCGGCGACGGTGCGGAAGGCGATGCCGCGCTTGAGCAGGTCGAGCGCCTGCGCTTCGGCCTGGGGATGCGGCTGGGCGTGTGCGGCGGCGGTGCCGAAGCTGAGAGCCGTCGCAAGCGTCGCGACGCGGATAGTGGTGCGCATGAACCCCCCGAATGACTGGTGCGGCGAGCTTAACCACTGGTGAAAGCCCGTCAATCTCGGCAGCGGGCACCGCAATGGGCGGCATCGCTGCGTCTGTGTACGAGCCGCGTTGACGTGCTGTCGAATATGTCGGACTAATGAACTTGGCAGCACGCCTTTGTCGACGGCTGCCGAGGAGATAGTGCTGTCATGACCGAACGCCCTGCAACCCATCGCGCTACTGAGGCAGATGTCGGTATTGCGCCAAGCGATGCGGGCCGGCGGGTCTTTCTGGGCGGCATGGTGACGATCGCCGCCGCTCCGGCGTTCGCTACGGTCCGAACGCCTGCCGAGATCGTCAATCCGGTAGTCCGCCAGCGCGCCGATGCCCAGGTCTTCCGCCATACCGATGGCTGGTATTATCTGACCGGCTCGGTGCCCGAATATGACCGGCTCGTGCTGCGCCGATCGAAGACGCTGGCGGGCCTCGCCACCGCGCCCGAGCGTGTGCTGTGGCGACACCAGGCCAGCGGCCCGATGTCCGGCTTTCTCTGGGCGCCCGAACTGCATCTGGTCGACGGAAATTGGGTGATGTACTTCGCCGCGGGTCCCAGCGGCGGCGGCGAGGACGTGTTCCGCATCCGCACCTATGCAGTGGTGTGCGACGGGCCCGATCCGATGACGGGCACCTGGACGGTGCTCGGACAGCTCCAAACGCCGTGGGACAGCTTCAACCTTGATTCGACGAGCTTCGTCCACAAGGGCCGCCGCTATCTCGCCTGGGCGCAGCGCGAGCCGGGCATCGACACCAACTCGAACCTGTATCTGGCGCCGCTCGCCACGCCGCTGACGCTGGCTGCCAAGCCGGTGCGGCTGTCGGTGCCCACGCTCGACTGGGAAGTGCAGGGCTTCAAGGTCAACGAGGCGCCCGCGGTGTTGAGCCGCAACGGCAAGCTGTTCCTGACCTATTCGGCAAGCGCTACCGACGCGCGCTACTGCCTGGGCATGCTCACCGCCCGCGCCGATGCGGACCTGATGGACGCGGCCAGCTGGACGAAATCACCCGTGCCGGTGTTCCAGACCTCGGCCGCGCACAAGATCTTCGGGCCGGGACACAACAGCTTCACCGTCGACGAGCGCGGCCGCGACGTACTGGTCTATCATGCGCGCGACTATGCGGAGATCCAGGGCGATCCGCTGTTCGACCCCAACCGCCATACCCGGATGCAATATTTCCGCTACCGTGCTGACGGGTCGCCGGAGTTCGGCGCGCCGGTCGCAAACGGCCCGTTGCGGCGGCGTTGAGGCGCTCGGCGTCGCTTGCACTGGGCCTGCTCGCGGCGGCGGGCGGGGCCGCGGCCAGTGCGCCGCGCCCGGCGCCGCTGGTGCTGGAGGGCGCGGTCGCCGGGGTGCATGATCCGGCGATCCTCAAGGACGGCGACACCTATTATCTGGTCGCGACTGGCCATCTCGGCAGCGCGCAAGGCCTGCTACCGCTGCGGACCTCCACCGACCTGCGCCACTGGACGCTGCGCGGGCCGAGCGCTGCGCGGTTGCCGGACTGGGCGCGCACCGCCGTGCCAGGCGCGACGGGGATATGGGCGCCGGACATCTCCAAGGTCGGCGGCGAATATCGGTTGTATTACGCGGTCTCCACCTTCGGGAAGAATCGCTCCGCCATCGGTCTCGCCACCGCGACGCGGATCAACCCGGCGGCGCCGGCAACGCATTGGGTCGATCGCGGGCCCGTCGTGCAATCGGGGCCCGGCGACGATTTCAACGCGATCGACCCCATGCCCTTCGCCGACGCCCAGGGGCGCGCGTGGCTGGTGTTCGGCAGCTTCTGGTCGGGCATCAAGCTGATCCGCATCGATCCTGCGACCGGGCTGCGGCTGGCGGGCGACGCGCCCCCGCGGGCGCTGGCGGCGCGGCCTGCACCGGGTGCGGTGGAGGCGCCGTATGTGATCCGCCATGCCGGGCGCTACTACCTGTTCGTGTCGTTCGACTTTTGCTGCCGCGGCGCGGCGAGCAGCTATCACACCGTGGTCGGACGCGCCTCGGCCGCCGAAGGCCCGTATGTCGATCGCACGGGCCGCTCGATGCTCGCGGGCGGCGGCACGATCGTGCTCGCGGATGGAAAAGGTACCCGCTTCGTCGGGCGCGGCGGCGCCTCGATCCTCCAGCGGCAGGACGGCGATTTCATCGTCTACCACGCCTATGACACGCAGCACGGCGGCGTGCCCACGCTGCGGATCCAGCGGCTGGGCTGGACGCGGGACGGCTGGCCGGTCGCGCGCTAGATCAGCGCGGCGGCGCCAGCGGTGCGATCACGCCTGCCGGTCCGGCGACATCCGGCACCGCGCCCCGCCAGCGGACCTGCTGGATGCGCGGCGAGCGCCTGGCGGTGCAGCCCATGCCCGCTGCCGGATTGGCATGGTAGACGATCCAGGTCTCGCCGCCGGGGGTCGTGAAGAACCCGTTGTGCCCGGGGGCGAAAATGCGCTGCGCGGGGTTCGTCGCGAGGATGGGCTCGGGCGCCTTGGCCCAGGCCGCCGCATCGAGCGGGTCGCTGCTGGCGGGCGCGCGCAGCAGGCCGATCGCATAGCCGTCGGACCAGCAGGCGCTACCCGAATAGGTCAGATAGAGCGTGCCGCCCGGTCCCTGCAGGAACTCCGGCCCCTCGACGATCTGGCGACCGCCCTGCCGTTCCCAGGCACGGTCGGGCCGCGCGATCGTCGTCTCGGCGCCCGCCAGCGTCCAGGGATTTGCCATCGCGACGATCCGCAATGCGCTGTCAGGCCCGTCATAGGCGGAATAAACGAAATAGCGGCGGCCTCGATAGGCGAAGGTCGTGCCGTCGATGCCGGTCAGCTGCGTCTTCAGCCGCCCCCGATCGACCCAGTGACCGCGCGTGGGATCACGATCGGCATTCTCGAGCACGAAGATGCCGCGATGCGCATCGTCGTCATGGCCCGCCGCGGCAGCGGTATAGTAGAGGTACCAGCGGCCGCCGATCCGGTGGAGCTCGGGCGCCCAGATCGACTGCGCGTTCGGTCCGGTGGCAGGCGGCGTCCACACCGTCACCTCGGGCGCCTCGGCGAGACGTGTGAGGTCGCGGGTCTTGCGGATCGCCAGCCGATTGCCCTGCGTATGCATGTAGTAATAGGTTTGTCCGTCGCGGACGATCCAAGGATCGGGGCCGGATTCCAGCAGCGGATTGCGGACCTGGGGCGTCTCCTGCGCCACCACGGGCGCGGTGAGGGCCAGCAAGGCTAGCGGGACGAGCGTACGGATCATGGGTTCGGGAACGCCTTTAACAGAGCATCATATTGCCGCCGGCTGATCGGGAGCATCGATCCATGGCGGAGGCCCGCGGGCATTTCGTAGCGGTTCCAGGCGGGCACGCCGGTGTTGCCCGAGACCTGAAACCAGGGCCCCTGCAGCGTCGGCGCCTTGGACAAGCCGTAGCTGGTCCCGGCATATTGCTCGTAATAGAGCAGCCAGTCGGCGCCGTCGGGCGCGCGGATCAGCGTCGGCGCCTCGCGGAAATTGGGGCTGACCGGCGCACTCGGCAGCGGATAGGGGCCGAGCAGACTCGCCGCGCAGCTGATGCGGATCGTCTTGCCGGTGGTCCAGGCATAGCTCGGATAGCGCTCGTCCTTCACGATCGCGCAATACCCGCCCCGGTCGTCGGGCTGCAGGATCGTGTCGATCGTCGCCATGTCCCAGGAGAACAGGCGGCGCGGCGGATCGGCGAAGGTGCGCAGATCCTTCGACAGCACGTAGAGCGTGCGCTGGCTGGCCCAATAGCGCTCCGGGTCCTGTGCATCGCCATCCTCGTTGGGCGTGTGCCAGCTGAGCAGGAAGCGGTTCGAGGCGCGATCGAAGAACAGCTTGGGCGCACCGATCCGCTGCATCGGATGCGGGTGGCCGGGGATGTTGGCCAGATCTGGCTTGTAGGTGCCGAACGGGGTCCAGCGGATCAGATCGTCCGAGACCCAGAAGCGGATCAGCGGATCCTCGTCGCTGCGATTGCCGACAAGATAATACCGCCCGTCCGGACCGCGCGCGATCGAGGCATGGCCGTGATAGTCGGTGGAGACCGGCTGGCCGCCGTTGAGCCGGGTCCAGTGCAGCCCGTCGAGGCTGACCGAATAATGGAGGTCGCCGTAGCGCGCCGCGGTCATGTGCGCGAACAGATAGGCCTTGGCGGGGTCGACCGCCGGGGTCTCCGGGCCGCCGGGCGCGGTCTGCGCGGCGGCCGGAAGCGCCATCGCGAACAGGGCCAGGCGACAGAGCGATCGAAGCAGATCCATCTTGCCCTCCTCCGGGGGTGCGACTGCACCGCCACGTGGACGGTGCAGTCCTGCGGGTCAGCGGCTGGCCGGCACCACGCCCTTGGGCGCGGCGGAGAGGCGCTTGATCAGGTCGACCTCGGCCTGGCGATAGGGCTTGCCGTCGCGGTGGAAGACCTCGTGGAACCAGATGGTCGGCTCCTCATAGGTATAGGGCTTCTTCCAGCTGTCCCAGGGCAGCCGGGTCTGCGACTTGCCGTCGACAAAGCCCCAGTTGAACATGCCGATGTTAAGCCGCTTGCCGATCGGCAGGGTGCCGTCGAAGGTCGACCCGTTGCCGCGCGCCATATATTCGGTGCACAGCACCGGACGGCCATAGCCGAGCATCTGGTTGGCGCGGCGCTCGAACGTCTCGGGCCAGCTGTAATCGTGGAAGCTCAGCACGTCGGACTGGGCGATCTGGATCTTCTCGACCGCGTCGAGCGTGCTCTGGTCGTCCCAACGGTCGCCGATCCACACGCCCGAGGTGAGCGGCTGGATCGGGTTCGCCGAACGTGCCGCGGCGAACACGCGCGGCAGCAGCAGGGCCACATATTTGTTCTTGTCCGGCGTCGGCGCATAATTGCCGCCGCCGGGATTGTTGGGCTCGTTCCACACGTCCCAGCCAAGCACGCGCTCGTCCTTGGCGAAGGTAGTGACGATATCCTTCACATAGGCTTCGAGCTTGCCGTACTGCGACGCATCCTTGAGCCGCGCGGCGCCGGGCGACTGGGCCGAGCCCGAATTGTGGACGCCGGGGATCGGCGGGTGCTGCGGGCCAGCGCGGGGATCGGGATCCCAGCAGCTGTCGAAGAAGATCCACAGCGTCTTGATGTGGTGCTTCGCCGCGATGGTCATGAATTCGTCCATGCGCCGCTTGAGGCCCGGTGCGTCGGTTTCCCACAACAGGTGGTGCAGGTTCACCCGCATCACGTTCATGCCGATCTTCTCGGCCCAGCCGAGTTCGAGATCGATGCGCTGGGGATCCCAGGTCTCCGCCTGGAACATCTCGAGCTGGTTGATCGCCGTTGCCGGTGTGAAGTTGGCTCCGACCATCCAGGGCTGCTGGGCATACCAGCCATTGGCCTGCGCCTTGGTCCATTGGTCGCGCGCCTCGGCCGACGGTGCGGTGGCGGCAATCGCCAGCGCGGCGCCGGCGAGAAGAAAGCTGCGGCGGATCATCATATGGTCTGCTCCCCTAAAGTCGTTCAGCGCTTCTTCGGCGCCGCGGCCTGGCCGGTGGTCAGGCGGTAGGTCATCACGTTGCGATAGGTCTGGCCGGGATCGAGCCGGGCGTTGGGAAAGCCCTTCTGGTTGGGCGAGTCCGGGAAGATCTGCGGCTCCATCACGATAGCATCGCCCTCGCGGTAGATCCGCTTGGACTTGCCATGCGTCGTGCCGTCGAGGAAATTGCCCGAATAGAATTGCAGCCCCGGCTGGTTCGACCAGAGTTCGAAGCCGCGGCCCGAGGCGGGGTCATAAACCTTTGCCATCAGATGCTGGTCCGGCGTCACCTCGCGGCCGATCACCCAATTGTGATCATAGCCGCGGCCGAAGACGATCTGCTGGTCGCGCGCGTCGCGAACCCGGTCGCCCACCGCCTGCGGGGTGCGGAAGTCGAACACCGTGCCGGCGACGCCCTTGAAGGCGCCGGTGGGGATCGCGCCGGCATCGGTCGGCAGATAGGTCTGCGCCGGGATGGTGACGCGGTGCCCCATCGCGCCGCCCGTCGCGCCCTCGCCCGAGAGGTTCCAGTAGCTGTGGTTGGTGATGTTGGCGATCGTCGGCGCGTCGGTGGTCGCGGAGTAGGTGATGGTCAGGTTGTTCTGCTCGTCCAGCGCATAGGTCGCGTCGACGGTCATCGTGCCGGGATAGCCCTGGTCGCCGTCGCGGCTCACATAGCGCAGCGTCACCGAGGCGGTAGGGCCGTCCTGCACCGAAACCACGTCCCACACCACCTTGTCGAACCCGACCGTGCCGCCGTGCAGCGCATTCTTGCCGTCGTTGACCGGTGTCTGGAAGCTGCGGCCGTCGATCCGGAAGCGCCCCTCGGCCAGCCGATTGGCGAAGCGCCCGACCGTGGCGCCGAAATACTGCCCCTTGGCGAGATAGTCGGCCATGTTGTCATAGCCGAGGATCACGTCCGCCTTGCGGCCGGCGCGGTCGGGCATCACCAGCGACTGGAGCATCGCGCCATAGGCGACGACGGTGGCCGAGACGCCGCGTCCGTTGCTGAGCGTCACCGAGGCGACCGCGCGCCCGTCGGCCATCTTGCCGAACGTGCCGCGTCGGGCGGTCGCCGCATCGGCGTTGCTCGACAGCGCGACCAGCGCGGCAAGGCCGCAGATCGCCGTTGCACCCTTCATCATCCTTACTCCTCCCAAGCGCTGTTTTCTTGCGATGCTGGCCCCATGCAGGGTCCGTCAGCAAAAATATGATAAATATGTTGCTTGCGATGTCAGGCTTATATAATCTCCGCACCACGAACAAGCCCGCCATTCGAGCGGTGTGAAAAAGGGGAGGTTTAGCATGAAGATTAAGCTGTTCTTGTGCACGTCCGTTTCGGCCGTGATCGGCCTGGCGCTGGCGCCCGCGGCGGTTGCCCAGACCGCGCTGGAGTCGCCCAAGCCGCAGACGTCGAGCGCCGACAGCATCAACCCGGCATCGCCCGCGTCTGCCGTGCAGGAATCGGGCGCGGGTGCCGAAGACACGATCGTCGTCACCGGGCTGCGCCGCAGCCTCCAGTCCGCCCAGTCGATCAAGCGCAACTCGGACGGCATCGTCGACGCGATCGTCGCCGAGGATATCGGCAAGCTGCCCGACACCTTCGCCTCCTCGGCGCTGCAGCGCGTCGCCGGCGTCAACGTCACCCGTGGCGGCGGTGAATCGGCGGGCGTTACCGTGCGCGGTCTGCCCGACCTCACCACCACCTATAACGGCCGGCAGATCTTCACCGCCGAGGGTCGCTATGTCGCGATCCAGGATTTCCCCGCCGGCACCGTCGCCGCGCTGGAGGTGTTCAAGTCGGGTCTCGCCAACCAGATCGAAGGCGGCATCGCCGGCGAAATCAATGTCCGGGGCCGTCGCCCCTTCGACTTCAAGGGCTTCGAACTGTCGGGCTCGGTCAACGGCGTGCTTTCGCAGCAGTCCAAGGGCACGACCTGGAACGGCAATCTGCTGGTCAGCGATCGCTGGAACACCGGCATCGGCGAGATGGGCCTACTGGTCAACGCCTCCTATGTCGGCATCAACTTCCTCGATTCGACCCGCGAACAATCGCTGGTAATCCAGACGACCAATGCCGCCAACGCGCCCGCAGGCCAGGCGGGGCTGCGCTACCCGGACGCACAGGGCCTCTTCCTCGGCTATGGCGATCGTTGGCGCCCGTCGGCCAATGCCGCCTTCCAGTGGAAGCCGACGCCCGAACTCGAGATCTACGCCGACGGCCTATTCCAGGGATTCCGCTCGCGCGACTACAACCGCTACATGTTTATCCCGATCTTCGGCGACAATCTGCAGCTGTCGAACATCACCACGCAGTCGAACGGCAAGAACATCGCCAGCATGACGGTGACCGGCGCCTCGCGTCCCGACGGCTATAGCGGCTCGTTCAACGGCCATACCGACACCTATCAGGGCGGCGGCGGTGCGATCTGGACGCGCGACCGGCTGCGCATCTCGGCCGACGTCGCCTATACCGACAGCACCTACACCGCGAACAACGTCAATATCGACTATGCCGCCGCCAGCTCGCCGGTGCGCAACGTGCAGTTCGAGGCACCGGTCGACGGCGGCCCGAGCCAGCAGTTCGTCAATTTCAGCCTCACCGATCCCGCCAACTATATCAGCCGCGGGCTCTGGCAGGAGCTGCTGGTGGTCAGCGGCACCGACTGGCAGGCACGCACCGATCTTTCCTACGATTTCGACGGCGGCTTCCTCAAGCGGATCGATGTCGGCCTGCGCTATTCGGACCGCAAGGCAGCGCGCGATCTCGGCAATCTGTACATCAACAACGAACCGAACCGGGTGCCCCTGACCAGCCTGCCCGGCGCCGATGTGCGCCCGACCCGGCCGGGCTTCGCCTATCACGACGGGTACCCCAACGTCTTCTATGCCGCGAGCACCCGCGACAGCATCCGCAACAACCTGCCGGCGCTGCGCAGGTTCTTCGGCGCGCCCGCGGGCATCCCGCCGTTCAACCCGGCCGAGACGTTCCGCGCCAACGAGAAATCCTATGCCGCCTATGCCCAGGTGAAATATGGCTTCGATCTGGGCGGCACCAATATTGACGGCGTGGTCGGCCTGCGCGCGGTAAAGACCAAGACGGACATCAACGGCTTCTCGCGGGTCGAGGATGTTGGCGGCGTCGTCACCAACCCGCCGGTCAGCGCCAAGAACGACTATACCGACTATCTGCCCAATGCGAGCGCGCGCATCGGCTTCACCGACAAGCTGCAGCTTCGCCTCGCCTTCACCCAAACGCGGACGCGGCCCAATTTCTTCGATCTGCGGCCCAACACCTCGCTGGGGCAGCCGGTGATCCTCGCGCCCGGGGATCCGTGCCTCACCAATGCGACCACCCCGGACTGCGTCGAGCGCCTTCGCCGTGGCGGATCGGCGGGCAACCCGTATCTGAAGCCGCTGACCTCCGACAATTACGATGCCAGCCTCGAATGGTATTTCTCGCGGACCGGTTCGTTCACCGCGGCGCTCTTCCGCCACGATGCCAACGGCTTCCTCGCCACGGTCGACGATCGCACCCAGCCGGGCCTGCGCATCGCCTCGCCGATCAACCTGGGCAAGACGAAGCTTCAGGGCGCAGAGGTGACCTTCACCAGCTTTCTCGACATCGACGGTCTGCCGGATTGGGCCAAAGGCTTCGGCATCCAGGCCAACGGCACCTATATCGATGCCAAGGGCGACCTGGTCCCCAATTTCGCCGCGACCTATGCCAACCGGCAAGAGGCTTTCCCGGGCGTCTCGAAATGGTCGGGCAACGTCGTCGCGCTGTACGAGAAGCCGCAATTCTCGGCGCGCGTCGCCTATAACTACCGCTCCAAGTTCGTCTCTTATTACAGCCTCGAAGCGCTCGACCCGATCGCCCACCCGGTGATCGAGAAGGGCCGCGGCCAGCTCGACATGTCGGCCACGGTCACCCCGGTCGAGAACATCACGATCGCGTTCGACGTGGTGAACGTGCTCGGCAACCCGCTGCAGCGCTATCGCCAGTTCGACACCGGCGACAGCTACACGCGGCAGGTGCTGTATCTCGAGCGCGCCTATTCGCTGGGCGTTCGCTTCCGCTTCTGACCGGGCGCACGGAAGAGTGCAGGGCGTGGCCATGGTGCTGCACCCTGCCTTCACATATGTAAGGATCTGGCATGCGACGCTTCATCCTGGGGTGCGGGCTGGCCGCGCTCCTTGCGGGCACGGCGCTCGCGGACAATCCGCAGTTCGCCGGCGCGGACCCGCATGCGGTATTCATCGGCAACGAACTGTGGATTTTCCCCACTGGCGGCCCTGACGGCAGCTGGGCGGCGGACCGCTTCGGCGCCTTCTCGTCGAGCGACCTGCGGCATTGGCGCACCCGCGGCGAGCTGATCCGCCGCGATCAGATCGCCTGGATCAAGGACGACGGGGCCCCCGCGCACTTCCTCTGGGCGCCGGCAATCGCGCACCGGGGCGGGCACTATTATCTCTATTTCTCGGTTGGGCCGCAGAACCCGACACCCAGCCGCATCGGCGTTGCCGTCGCGGATCGGCCCGAGGGCCCCTATCGTGATATCGGCCATCCGCTGATCGCCGATGGGGGCCACGGCTTCGAGGCGATCGATCCGATGGTGTTCGTCGATCCCAAGTCGGGCAAGGCGTATCTCTACGCGGGCGGCAGCGCAGGCGCAAAGCTTCGGGTGTGGGAGCTGGGCGCGGACATGACCAGCATCGCACGCGAGATTCCCGTCGCCACGCCGCCCAATTTCACCGAAGGCGCCTTCGTCCATGTGCGGGACGGCACCTATTATCTCTCCTACAGCCATGGTCGCTGGAATGGCCCCGATTATTCGGTTCATTACGCCACCGCGCGATCCCCGGTCGGACCTTGGCGCTATCGCGGTGCGATCCTCACCGCCGACGGGCGTCACCAGGGACCTGGCCATCACAGCTTCGTGCGAACCGCGGCGGGTGGCTGGCTGATCGTCTATCATCGCTGGGAACATCCCGATGAGCCGGCTCCCTATCGGGGGGAGCGGCAGATCGCGATCGATCGGGTGCGCTATCGGCCCGATGGCAGCATCCGCCTGATCACCATGACCGATGGCGCCGCTGCACCGACGTTGCCGAAGATGCCCGCTGCGGCGCGGTGATCACACTTGCTCGGCCATATTCGCGCTGACCGGGACAGCCTGCATACAGCTCGATAATCTCGCTCAATCGGCGGGCAGATCGATCACCGATTGCCTGCCGACGGCCCCTTAAGGACGGCGCCTGTATAAGGCCGCCGCCCGGAGATATCGCGCAGCGCCGGGTGCGGGGCCGCCGTCGGCTATTGCGCGGCCCAGCGGATGGCGTTGGTGAGGATGCGCCGATAATTGGGGTCGTCATAGGCTTCCGGCGCGTGGCCGAGCGCCGAATAGAAGACCCGCCCCTTGGTCGCGGGGTTGACCCAGATCACCGGATGCTCGCCCATCGCCAGCTTGGCGCCCGGGCGGTAGCTTCCCTCGTCGATCCGCGCGAGCACGGTCATGCCCCGTGCCGCGGGGTTCGTATCGAAGGAATACCATTCGTCGACCAGCGACCATGGGCGCTTCACCCCCGCCATGATGGGGTGTTCGGGCTTGTCGACCAGCAATTGCGCCGGCTGCAGATGATCGGCGCCGCCCGGATGGCCGATGAACGTGGTGCCGATCACGGTGCGGACGTACCAGGGATCGGTATGGCTGTTGTCGCCCGCCGCATGCAGCGCCACCACGCCGCCGCCCCGCGCGACGAAGCGGGCAAAGGCCGCGCGCTGCGCCGGTGTGAGGAAGTCGCCGCTCGCACTGTTGAGCACGACGACGGAGAAGTGGCGCAACTGGTCGTCGTTAAAGACGGCGGCGTTCTCGGTCACGAAGCTGGCGCGGCCCAGGCCCTTGGCGATGTCTGCCAGAACGCTGTTCGAGTGCGGAATATGCTCGATGTGTCGCCAGCCATTGGTCTTCGAAACGATCAGCACCGCGTGCTGCAATCCACGGGGCAGGGTGGGCGCGACGCTATCCAGGGTCGGCTTGGGCAGGTGCGGATCGGGCACCGTTTGCGCCATGGTGAACAGCGCCAGTACCGCCAATATCGTACGCATGCGGTTCTCTCCCATGTCCGCCGTCAGCAGGCGACACCCTGCGCGGAAGGCGCTGTTTGGTTCAACCCCAAAGCACGGAATAGGGCGCGCGCGACCGTTTATTCAATGAGAGCGCGCCAATACGCGGGGTCTGGGCCGATATGGCACGCGTCCCAGCCCCGACCTAGCACCTGTTGCCCCGCCAGCTTGGGCGCGCCACCGGGCGGTATTAAATCGCTTGGAACGGGATTGGAGCGGTGAAGGGAAACCAACCGGCCGAAATACGCTACTTAAAACAGTTGCTTACCGCACTGCAGCAAAAATTGAACCCCAGGGGTCAGGCCCCACTCCCCTTTTCGTAAATCGGGTTCGAAGCACAAACGCGATCAGGTTAGGCAACTACGAACACCGGAGATGTCCCACGATTGTTCGGCAGCTGGCGACCACAGCCGGTCATTCCTGGGCCGCGGCTGGGGGGCTCCTTCCGCCGAAAGCTGACGAGGTGCAGTGACCTTGGTACGCCCCATCGGACAGCCGCACCTTGCAGCACATGACTGAACGCGGCTTCACTGGTCGCCGGTGCGCCGGTGAAAGCCCGTGCGGAAACGCCTTACTTCTGCGGCGGCCGATAGGCATGTTGCAAAAAGTCGAACGCGGGCAGCGCCTCGTGCTTCTTGAGATCGAACCAGGCCGCGTTTTCCCAGTTCGAGCCGATGCCCCAGCGCGTCTTGCACGAGGTGGAGACCCAGGCCGGTTCCCAATAGACAACGCCGATGCCGCCGCTGGTCACCACCTGTTGCGTCAGGTCGATCAGGTAGCGGCGCTGGCCGTCCGGCGTCGCCGGATAGCCGGGGATCAGCGTGTCGGGGCCCAGCAGGTTGGGCGAGGTATCGGCGCCGTCGTTGGTGAACGGGTAGGCGGTCTCCACCACGATCACGTCCGCCTTGTAGCGCTCCTTGGCCTTGGCAATCACCGTGCCGAGGCCGTCGATGCCGAGCTTCGACCATTTCCGGTAATAGCTGATCCCGATCACGTCGTAATCGAGCACGCCCGCCACCGTCGCCTGGTCGAACCAGGGCATCACGTTTTCCGGCTGGGCGATGTGCAACATCACCTTGGGGCGGGTGCCGCTGGCCTTGCCGGCGTCGCGCACCGCCTTGATGCCGGCGTTGAACAGCTTCGCATTGCGCTCCCAGTGGATCGCCTCGGCAATCACGCCGCCCATCAGCTCCGGATTGGTCTCGTTGCCGACCTGCACCATGTCCGGCATCAGGCCCTGCGTGGCGAGCTTGGCCAGGATCTCGCGGGTATAGTCATACACCGCCTTGACCTGCGCATCTGCGTCGAGCTTGGCCCAGGCGGCGGGCGGGCGCTGCTTCTCGCCATCCGCCCAGTCGTCCGAATAATGGAAGTCGAGCAGCACCTTGAGGCCCGCCGCATGGGCCCGGCGGATCGTCTTCAGTACGTCGTCGTAATTGCTGTAGCGGGTCCAGTCCGGGTTGTTCCAAAGGCGCACGCGGACGATGTTGCCGCCCTTGGCCTTCAGCAGCGCGAACGGATCGACCGGCTTGCCGCGATCGTGATAGACCGCGCCGCAATCCTCCATCTCGTTCACATAGCTAAGGTCCGCGCCCAGATAGAGCGTGTCGTCCTTCGCCGCCGGCGAACCGGCGGCGAGGGCGGCAGCGGCGAGAAGCTGGCCCAGCATCAGAAGCTGTAGCTCACGCCGGCGAGGAAGCGACGGCCGAACCGCTCATAGCGGCCCTGCAGGCGGGTATCGCCATAATAGGTCTCGAACGGCTCGTCGGTGAGGTTGTTGGCCTGGAACAGCAGCTCGACATTCTTGAGCGGGCCGTTCTGGAACTTGTACGAGGTCTGGAAGTCCAGCACGCCTTCGTTGCGCGTGTAGAGCAGGCGATCGGTGTCGCCCAGCTCGGTCGCATAGTTGCTGCGGTAGCGGTACGCGATCCGCGCCTCGAAGCCACGCTTGCTGTAATAGAGCGTGGCGTTGCCGACATGCTTCGACAGGCCCGGCAGCGCGGTGGCGCCGATGGCGTTGTCGCGTTCCTGCACGGTGATGTCGCTGTCGGTGTACGAGTAGTTGAGGTACGTGCCGAAGCCGTCGAACGGCGCCGGCAGGAAGGTGAACGCCTTCTGGAAGGCGACTTCCACGCCCTTGATCGTGCCGCCCCGGCCGTTGATCGGCTGGGTGAAGGTGCCCTGGACGATGTTGCCCCCCGTATCGGTGAAGTTGCGGGTGGTCGTCTGGGTGGCGATGAAGGTGTCGAGGTCCTTGTAGAAACCCGAGATCGTCAGCGCGCTGTCGCGATCGAAATACCATTCGAAGGTGAGATCGAGCTGCTTGGCGCGGAACGGCTCGAGCAGCGGGTTGCCGCCGGTGGCCGAGGGCGCGCCCCCGCTGGTGAACACGCCCACGCCCGCGTTCAGGTCGTCGAGCGGCGCTCGCGCGATCGCCTTGCTGGCACCGAAGCGCATCTGCAGCTTGTCGGTCAGCTTGAAGTTGAGGTTGAGGTTGGGCAGCCAGTCGGTGAAGGCATTGTCGAACCGAACCGGGGTGGCAAAGGCAACGGCGCCCTGGCCGTCGATCTGGGTGCTGCGCGAGCTGGTGTCGGTGTGGACCATCCGCACGCCGGCATTGCCGGTGACCGCTATGCCGAACAGGGTGCCTTCCAGATCGGCCTGGGCATAGGCGGCGACGGTCGATTCGCGCACCTTCCAGCTCGACGACTGGTCGTAGAAGCTCTGCTGCGGATCGAGCGTGCCGAAATAGCGGGTGATCGCGGCCGGGATGTCGATCGACAGCGTCTGCGGCACGCCGCCGAAGCCGCTGGGGAAGGTGATGGTGCCGTTGATCAGGTTCGACGGGATCGCGACGCGGTTGGCCGCGTCGATGAAGCCGAACTGGGTGCGCTGGGTATAGTCCTTGGCGCGATCGGTGAAGCGGCCGCCGCCGGTGAGGCGCTTGACGAAGCCGCTGTCGAACTCGCGCTGGATCTCGCCCTTCAGCGTCCAAAGATGGTCGTTGATCAGCGGCGCGCCGCCGCCGTTGGTCGGGATCTGGAATTCGGAGATGCGGTTGACGTTCGGATCGGTCAGCGAATGGTTGAAGCTGAAGCTCGCCGCCTGGCCCGGGGTGGTCAGGAACGTGCCGGTCGAGCCGAAACGATCCTGGAAGGTGAAGCCGTTCGCGCTCGCCGAGAATTCGGTGCGCAGCGTGAGGAACTGCTGGCTGCGGTGCGTGGTGGAATAGCCGGCGTCGAGAATGCCGGTCCAGCCGTCCTTCGACCATTTGCCGTTGAGGCCGCCGGCGTAGAGATCGTCGGTGAAGAAGAAGCTCTCGTTCACGTTGCGCACGTCGAGACCGAAGTCGACGCCGGTGTTGGTCGCGGTGATACCGGTGACGTTGCCGTCGACCACGGTCGGCTTCGAGAAGCTGTTGCCGAAGGGCAGGCCCTCGGTGCGCAGGCCGCGCTGCGTCTCGGTGAACTTCACATGGCTGTAGAAGAAGTCGCCGTTCAACTCGAACAGGCCATGGCCCGGGTTCCACTGCACCGCCGCGAGCGCGCCGTGGCGGATATCGTCGCCGCCCCGCACCAGCGCCTCATAGCCATAGGGGATATTGTCCTGCGCGCCGCTGTTGCCGGCCGCGCCCTTGCCGTCGCCGTTCAGGTCGGCGAAGCTGTTGGTGTAGCGGAACACGTTGGTGCGCGCGGTTGCATTCGCCTGGCGGCGGCCCGAATAGCCGAGCGCCACGCCCAGCGTATTGTCGAAGAACTGATCGACATAGGAGATGCTGCCGATATAGCCCCACGGTTTGGCATCGGCGATGTCGGGCGCGAGATCGTTGTAGCTCGCGCGCAGGTTGATCGCGATGGTGCGCTTGCCGAAATCGAGCGGGCGCACGGTCTGCAGGTTCACCTGCCCGGCGATGGCGCCTTCCACTTGCGAGGCGGTGGGCGACTTGTAGACGAAGGCGCCGTTCAACAACTCGGTCGGGTAATCGTCATAGCGGATGTTGCGGTTGGCTTCGGCCGAGACGACCTCGCGGCCGTTGAGCAACGTGTTGACGAGATTGGGGCCCATGCCGCGGATCGAAATCTGAGTGCCGTTGCCGCGATCGCGGTTGGTGGCGAGGCCGGGCAGGCGGGCGAGCGACTCGGCGATCGAGGCTTCAGGCAGCTTGCCGAGATCCTGCGCCGATAGGGTTTCCTGCACGCGATCGGCATCGCGCTTCGATTGCAGCGCGGTGCGCAGCGAGGCGCGATAGCCCTGGACGACGATTTCCGCCGTGTCCTGCTCGTCCGCAACTGGCGCGTGCGGCGTGACGGCGTCCTGCGGTTGGGCATTCGTCTGCGCGAACGCTGGCGTTGCTATCGCAATCGCTAGCAGGTTCGCCGCGGCCTTAGCTGCGCCGTTGATCTTCATGGGGGTCCTCTCCCTCACCCGTTTAACGGGTAACCAATAATCGTATAAATCATCTCTCGGGAAGAGGATGCGACCGGCGAGAATCAGCAATTTCCGTGAACGTGCTAATTTTGTCACGATTCGGGGATGAAACCTGCGCCTTGGGCGCGGACCTCTGGGAGTGCCTAAGGAACACGGAGTAACGCAGGGTGGCGAACCTCCGCTTTCACGGACGCGACGCTTGAAACCTGCAGTACCGCCGATGGCCAGCCTCTCTCTCTCTCTCTCTCTCTCTCTCTCTCTCTCTGATAGCCGGTTAACTAGGTAATGGACATCCGCTCGCGGCAGTACCTGCCATTCAAGACATCACCTTGAAACGACGGGAAAGTCCCAATCTTCGACGTAGCCGGCCACCCGAACGAACAGCCCACTTGGGGATGTGCACGCGCGATCCGTGTGAATGGGACCGCGGCGGGAACGGCAGCAGGGGAGTCAGGCCTCGATCACTACCTTGCCTCGTCGGTCGCGCACGCGCACAAGCGCGTGCTAGGGAGCACGAAAACGATGCGGCCGGACAAGAAGAGGGGAGTGCAGGCCGAACGCGGCGCTTTGCTGGATCAGCTCGCGCGCCGCTATGCGGGGCCGCTGGCGCGCTTTTTCGAGCGCCGCGTGGCGATGCGCGACGACGTGCCCGATCTGGTGCAGGACGTGTTCCTCAAGCTCAGCCGCATGCCCGATCCCAGCGCGATCGAACAGCCCGACCGCTTCCTGTTCGTCACCGCCGCCAATACCCTGCGCGACCGTGCCCGTCGCGAGGCGGCGCGGGGCGGCATCCATGAAAGCTGGGACGACGAAGCGCATCCCGGTTCGGATTTCTCGCCCCAGCGCGTCTTGGAGGGTAGGGAAGCGGTGCTCCGGCTCCGCGACGCCCTGCTCGAACTGCCCGAGCGCACCCGCGACATCTTCGTGCTGCGCGTGCTGGAGGGACTGAAGATTGCCGATATCGCCCGGCTGGTCGGCATCTCGACCCGGGCGACGGAGAAACATGTGGCGCGTGCGATGGCGCATGTCACCACGGCATTGGAGGCGTGGCGTGAAGACTGACTCGACCGCCACGACGACGATCGCGACCGAGGCGGCGCTCTGGCACGAACGACTGGCGCGCGACCCCGACGCCGCACCGCCCGAGGCGTTCGAGCGCTGGCGGGCGGCGGACCCTACCCATGCCGAGGCCTTTGCGCAGGTGGAGGCCGCGCACACATGTGCCCGCGCGCTATCCGCGCACCCCGAACTGCTGGCCCTCCGCCAGGCGACGGCGACCCGCATCGCGGTGCATCGCGCACGCGCGACGGCGCGCAAGCAGAAGGCAGAGGCGGCGCTCGCCGCCCTGGCGCTGGTCGCGCTGCCGCTGGCCGGCTGGTATGCCGCCGAGCACCGCGCGCCGGCCGGCACCGACGTCGCGCAGACCAGGCTGTTCAGCACCGGCGTCGGGCAGCGGCTGTCAATGATGCTCGATGACGGCTCGCGGCTGACGCTCAACACCGCCACATCGGTGCGCGTCGCCTACACGCCGACCGAGCGCCACTTGATCCTCGAGCGCGGCCAGGCCTGGTTCGAGGTCGCCAAGGGCCAGCCGCGGCCGTTCCGCGTCACCGCCGGCGCCCATGACGTGATCGCGCACGGCACCGCCTTCGACGTCCGGCTCGATGCCGATCGGACGACCGTGCTGCTCGTCGAGGGCAAGGTGACCGTCGGCACGGTGGCGATGGTGCCCAACGACCTGCTGGTCGCCCGCAGCGACCGCCTGACGCTGCGCCACGGCGGCGATGCCCGCCAGCTCGAGGCATGGCGCGAAGGGCTGGTGGTGTTCGCCGACACGCCGCTCGCCGAGGCCGTCGCCGAGCTCAACCGCTATGCCCCGCATGCGCTGGTGGTGAAGGATGGCCGTGCGGGCGCACTGCGGATCAGCGGCGCCTTCCGTACCGGCGAGAGCGCGACCTTCGCCGAGGCGCTGGAGACCAGCTTCCCCGTGCAGGCGATGACGCGCAGCGACGGCACGATCGAGCTTTCCAGCCGCCGCTGAGATTTTTTCGCGGGGGCAGGTTCGGGTTTTCGGATCGGCTGCGTCATGGCGGGTAGAAGCGCTGCACCAGACGGCGCCTCGTGAACCGATTTGGGAGGATCCTGATGCCCCGCACCCTTTCCACGCTCGTCCGCAGCCTGGCGCTCGCCGGCGTCGCCGCCTGCGCCCTCACCCCTGCGCTCGCCGCGCCGGTCGCCGAACCTACCGTCAGCCTGGCGATCGGCAGCCGCGACCTCGGCGCCGCACTCACCGAATTCGCGCGGCAGAGCGGCCGCCAGATCCTGTTCGCCCCCGACCTCGTGCGCGGCAAGCGCGCGCCCGAGCTGCGCGGCCGCTACGGCGTCGATCGCGCCCTGGCGTTGCTGCTCGCCGGCAGCGGCCTGCGCTCCCGCACCACCGCCAGCGGCACCTTCGTCGTCGAAGGTGGCGGTACCGAGGGAGCGGCGGCTGCACCCGCCGTGCGGGCCAGGCCGGTCCAGGCCGCCGCGGCGGAGCCGCAGGAAGAGCCTGCCGCCAGCGACCCCGAAATCGTCGTGACCGGCACCGCCGGCGCGGGAACGCGGCGCCAGGATGCGTCCTTCGCCGTCACCACAATCAACGATGCCGCGATCGCGCGGCTGGCACCGGCGAGCACCGCCGAAGTGCTGCGCGTGGTGCCGGGTATCAGCGTGGAGAGTTCGGGCGGCAAGAATGGCGCCAATATCTTCGTGCGCGGCTATCCTTCGGGCGGCGACGCCGAATATGTGACGATCCAGTCCGAAGGCGTACCGATTTTCTCGCCGCCGACGCTCTCCTTCCTGGAAAACTCGCAGCTGATCCGCATCGATTCGACCCTGAAGCGGGTGGAGGCGGTGCGCGGCGGCACGGGTGCGCTGTTCTCCTCGGGCCAGCCGGGCCTGACGATCAACTTCGTCCAGCGCGAAGGCGGTTCGACGCCGGACAATCTGCTCAAGCTCGGCGTCGCCAGCTATGGCGATGTGCGCGCTGACGGCTACCTCTCCGGGCCGATCGGCGAAGGCACGACCTATATGGTCGGCGGCTATTATTCGGCCGGCAACGGCGTGCGCAACCCGCGCTTCACCGCTGAAAAGGGCGGGCAGATCACCGCCAATGTCCGGCATGATTTCGACAATGGCTCGGTGCTGGTGTTCGGCCGCTATCTCAACGATCGCGGCCAGTGGCTGCTGCCGATCCCGGTGGTGCAGAACGGCAAGAAGATCAGCCAGTACGGCAGCTTCGATGCCGGCAGCGGCACATTCGCGGGCGGCGAGACGCGGCTGGGCGTGCTCAACGACGGCACCCGGGTCGACCTTGCCGACGGGCGCGGGGCGGATGTCGTCAACCTCGGCGGCAACTTCGAATATCGCCTGGGTGACGGCTTCAAGCTGCGCGATCGCCTGAGCTGGCTGAAGGGCGATGCGAACACCACCGGCCTCGTCCCCGGCGGCACCCCGCCGGAGAGCGCCTCGGCCTATGCCGCGAGCAAGGGAAGCACGATCGGCAGCCTGAGCTTCGTCAATGGTGGCCAGGCGGTGCCCGGCACCACCCAGGTCGTCGAGGCCGGGCTTTGGCGCGTCCAGAAAAGCATCGAGAATTTCTCCAACGATTTCGCGCTCGAGTGGAAGAAGGGCGGCAACAGCTTCACCGCGGGCGTCTATTATGCCGCCTATTCGTCGCGCGACCACTGGAACCTCGGCAACAACCAGCTGCTCACCGCCGAGCCCAATGCGCGGCGGCTGAACCTCACGCTCGCGGATGGCCGCATCGTCACTCGCAACGGCTTCAGCAGCGGCTCCACCTTCAACGTCAATGCCGATTATGACGGCAAGGACGCGGCGGTCTACGCGGTGGACGAGCTGCAGGTGAACGACCAGCTCCGCCTGGATGCGGGCCTGCGCTACCAGCATCATTCGGTCGACGGCACGCTAGAGAATAACGGCACTGCCCCGGCCGGCGGGCTGGATGGCAACCCGAACACGCTCTACGACAATGGCGACGCGGTGCTGAACGGCACCTTCTCGACGATCCGCTATCGCGGGGAGAAATGGCCGTGGACGGTGGGTGCGAACTATGACTTCACGCGCTCGATCGGCCTGTTTCTGCGCTACAGCCGCGGCAACAGCTTTCCCTTCTTCGACAACCTTCGCGACGGCATCACCGTGGCGCCGCGCGTCGATACCTATGAAGGCGGGCTGAAGGTCTCGACCGATCTGGCGAGCGCCTATCTCACCGTGTTCCACAACGACTTCAACGGCCTCGCCACCACGGTGATCACCAGCGGCGCGCCGATCGCGTCGATCGGCGGCGCGCGCGCCACCAGCGTCGAGCTGGAAGGCGAGCTGCGGCCGGTGCGCAACTTCACGATCGGCTTTTCGGGCACCTATCTCGACAGCAAGTATCGCGACTTCTTCACCGACAATGGCGCCACCAACCTGACCGGCAATCGCGTGCAGCGCCAGCCCAAGTGGCAGTGGCGCGTCTCGCCGGCCTATTCGGTGGAGTTCGGGTCGGAGAGCAAGGCGACGTTGTTCACTTCGGTCACCTATATCGGCGATCGTTTCTCCGACGTGCAAAACGCCCAGCTGCTGCCCAGCTACTATAAGTGGGATGCGGGCCTGACGGTGGACGTCACCAAGCGGATCACGCTCCAGGCCTCGGTCGACAACATCACCGACACGATCGGGTTGACCGAGGGCAATCCACGCACGATCGGATCGCAGGGCAGCGGGGTGATCCTCGCGCGGCCGATCCTCGGCCGGTCGGCGCTGTTCAGCGCCGCCTACCGCTTCTGAATACCCCCGAGGGGCCGGCCAGGCGCAGCGCTCGGCTGGCCTCGTGCGTTGTGCGCCCGATGAGGATAACCCGATGATCCGCCGCCTGCTCCCGCTCGCCGCCCTGTTATGCGTCGCCGCCACCGATCCCGAGCCGCAGAGCCCGGCCCAGCTGTTCGGCCCGCTGTTCGATGCGGTGCAGATGGCGCAGGTGTTTCCGGACGGAAAGACGTTCGTCGATGCGGTGCCCAAGGAGGATCCTGCGGCGATCCTGGCAGCCTATCGCAAGGCCAGGCCGAAGACGCGGGAAGCGCTGAAGGCATTCGTCGAGGCGCATTTCACGCTGCCGGCGGGAGGCAACGACAATCCTTCGCCGCAGGAGAAGCTCGGCCTGCGCGCACACGTCCAGGCGCTGTGGCCGATCCTGTCGCGCCCGGCGCTGGCCCCCAGGCCGGGCAGCTCGGCGCTGTCGCTGCCTGCGCCCTATGTCGTGCCCGGCGGGCGCTTCCGCGAAATCTATTACTGGGACAGCTACTTCACCATGCTGGGCCTCAAGGTGGACGGCCAGCAGGCGATGGTCGAGCATATGCTCGACGATTTCGTCAGCCTCATTCAGCGCTACGGCCACATCCCCAACGGCACCCGCAGCTACTACCTCAGCCGCGCGCAGCCACCCTTCTTCGCGCTAATGCTCGACCTGTCCGAGGCGCGCGATCCGGCGGTGCTGCGCACCCGGCTGGCGGCGCTCCGCAGCGAATATGGCTATTGGATGCAAGGGCAGGGCTGCATCACCGCCGCGGCGCCCGCCTGCGAGCATGTCGTGCGGATGGCCGATGGCAGCCTACTCAACCGCTACTGGGACGCCCGCGAGACGCCGCGCGACGAAAGCTATCGCGAGGATGTGAACACCGCCAAGGCGGCGGTGGGCCGACCGCTCACCGCGGTCTATCGCGACCTGCGTGCAGGGGCGGAAAGCGGCTGGGACTATAGCTCGCGCTGGCTCGCCGACGGCAAGACGCTGGCGACGGTGCATACGACCGACATCGTGCCGGTGGACCTCAACAGCCTGCTCTGGGCGGTGGAGCGCGGGATCGCGCAGCGCTGCGCGACGCTGGCCGATGCGGAGTGCGCGGCCGACTTCACCCGCCGGGCCGCCCAGCGCCGCAAGGCGATCGACACCTATCTCTGGCTGGCGCCCGAGCAGCGCTACGCCGACTATGACTGGCGTCAGCAGCGCGCGACGCCGGTGCTTTCGGCCGCGACCTTGTTCCCGCTGTTCGTCGGCGTGGCGAGCCCCGAGCAAGCGCGCGCCGTCGCCGTAACCGTGCGCGCCAGGCTGGTTGCCCCCGGCGGCCTGCGCACGACCGGCAACCGGACGGGCCAGCAATGGGATACCCCCAATGGCTGGGCGCCGCTGCAATGGGTCGCGATCGACGGGCTCGCCGGCTATGGCCAGCGCGATCTCGCCAAGGACATCGCGGTGCGCTGGCTGACGACGGTCGACCGCGCCTATCGCGCGACGGGCAAGATGCTCGAGAAATATGACGTCGAGGAGCAGGTGCCCGGCGGCGGCGGCGAATATCCGCTGCAGGACGGCTTCGGCTGGACCAACGGGGTGACCAGCGCGCTGGTCGAACGCTATCCGGATTTGGCGAAGGAGCGCTGAGGGACTGCCGCCGCCTCGGCCCATTGCCGATGTCCCGCCGGGCGGCGCACGACGACGATCGAAAATAGTAGGGGTGGCTCGACGGAAATGCGGCTTTGCTGCATCTAAGGGGGGTTAGGGGAGCTTGTGCGTTCGGATCAGCTTGTCACATGGGTCGGTCTGCACATCCTGCCGCATGAGCGGCAGTTGCGCGCGTGGCTGCGTGCGGCATTCCCGGCAGTCGACGTGGACGACGTGGTGCAGGAAACCTATTGCCGGATCAGCGGGCTCGACCAGTTCGAGCATATCGACGATCCGCGGCGCTATTTCTTCCGCGCCGCGCGCAATGTCGTGCTGGAGCAGGTACGACGCGAACGGGTGGTCAGCATCGGCGCTGCCAGCGGCCTTGCCGATCTCGACAACGCCCCCGACCCTGGCCAGTCCCCGGAGGAGATCGTCGCCGGTCGCCACATGATCGCCCGGATCGAGCGATTGATCGACGCGCTGCCCGAACGCGCGCGGCAGGTATTCCGGCTCCGCAAGATCGAAGGCGTGACGCAACGGGACATCTCGCTGCGGCTGTGCATCCCCGAAACCGCCGTCGAGAACGACGTCGCGCGGGGCCTGCTTCGCATTCTCGATCAGCTGACCGAGGAGGAGAAGGCCGAGCTGCCGATCCGCCGCCGTGCGGCGCGGGCGGCACGGGCAGCGGGGCAGGACGCGCGGCGCGAGACCGGAGGGCGGCGATGATCGACGAGATCGCCTGCCGCTGGGCCGCTGCGATCGATCGTGGGCTGAGCGACGCAGAGGAGACCGAACTGGCCGTCTGGCTGGCGGCGGATCGGCGGCACCGCGGGGCGTTGCTGCGAAGCAAGGCGGCGCTCCGCCTGGTGGATCAGGGGCAGGCGCTGGCCGAGCGGGACGCGGAAGCGCCGATCCCGTTGCGCCGCCGGCGATGGTGGCCGGCAGGCGTCGGCGCCGTCGCAGCGGCACTGGTCGCCGCTTTGGGAATCGGCTGGTGGCTTGATGGCGGCGAGCGGATCGACACGCGGCTGGGCGAAATCCGCAGCATGCAGCTGGCCGACGGATCGGTCGTGATCATTAATAGCGGCACGGCGCTGCGGGTGGCTTTTACACGCGGCGAGCGGCATGTCGAGATGACCAAGGGCGAGGCGTGGTTCCAGGTCGCGCACAACCGGGCGCGGCCGTTCGTCGTCGCCAGCGGCCCCTATCGCGTGCAGGCGGTCGGTACCGCCTTCGACGTGCGGCGGGAGGGGGAGGCTGCAAGGGTTGTCGTCACCACCGGCGTGGTCAAGATCTGGTCGGTCGACAGCGACGACGCGCCGCGCCACGTCGCGGCGGGCGAATGGGCGGTGCTGAAGCCCGGAAAGGCGATCGCGACCCGCGCCATGCGCCCCCAGGCGTCCGACCAGCAGCTGGCCTGGCGCGAACGCCGGATCGTGCTCGACAACATGACGCTGGGCGAGGCGGCGGCCGAGTTCAACCGCTACAACGTCACCCGGCTGGAGGTTGCGCCGCAGCTGGCGGGCAGGCGTGTGGTCGGCTGGTTCCGCATCGACGATGTCGACGGCTTCGCCGCCTCCAGTGCCGCGATGGTCGGCGGGCGCGTCGAACGGGTCGAGCGGCCGGGGGAAGGGGATGTCACCCGCATTCTGCCCTGAAAAAATTTCGATGCTGCTGACGGAAGTTGCGGGGGCGTTCATCCTTGGATCAGCGCCACATGAAGCGCGTTCGACATTCCAGGGAGAGGTGCCTTGCGCAACAGCCACATTTTCAGCGTTTCCATGGTTGCGATCGCCGCCATGCTCGCGACGCCCGCGGTAGCCGCCCAGGCCGTTCGCGAGTTCAACGTGCCGCGTCAACCCGCCGCCGCTGGATTGATGCGGTTCGCGCAGCAGGCCAATATCCAGATCATCGCGCCTAGCGACGCGACGAACGGCCAGACCATCGCGGAGGTGAAGGGCCAGTTCAGCATCGAGGAAGGCCTGCGCAGGCTGATCGCCCGCAGCCATTTGCGGCTGGTCTCCTTCGATGGGCGCACCGCGGTGATCGCGGCAGCCGGACCGGCGGCCCCGCGCGCCGCCGGCTATAGTGCGCCGCGCGACATTGGCGCCACGGGCGCGGGCGTCCAAACGAACGCGCCGGCAACCGAGACGGCGCAGGCCGAGGACAGCGCGCAGGACGAAATCATCGTCACCGGCAACACGTCCGACAAGCGCACGCTGTTCAACTCCTCATCCAACGTCACGCTTGCCAGCGCCGCCGACCTGCAGCGGAAAGCGCCGCGCTCGACGGCGGATACGTTGGAACTGGTCCCCGGCGTGTTTGTGGAAGGCACCGCGGGGCCGATCTCCAACAACTATTCGGTGCGCGGCCTGCGCGGTGGTGGCCAAACCTTCATCACGCTGGAAGAGGACGGAATGCCGATCCTCTATGGCGGCGGCGGCGCGGACTTCTATTTCCAGAACGATATCACCATCAGCCGTCTCGAAGCCGTTGAGGGCGGCACCTCCGGCGTGCTCGCGCCCAATGGCGCCGGCGCGACGATCAACTTCATTTCGATGAAGCCCGATCACGACCGGGCGACCGCCATGGTCCGCTTCACCGGCGCAACCTATGGCGATTTGCGCGCAGACGGCTATTTCTCGGCACCGATCGCCGACGGCTGGGCGTTCAACGTCGGCGGCTATGTCACCTCGCAAAAGGGCGTGCGGCGCACCCCCTTCACCTTCAACGCCTATGACGTGAAGGCGATGCTGGAGAAGAAATTCTCCAATGGCGGCCTTGTTCGCTTCACCATCAAGAATGGCGACAAGCACTTTCCCTATTATGCCGACATGCCGTTCCGCGTGGCTGCCAATGGCACGATCAGCAGCGTGCCGGGCCTCGGCCTGAAGCGCGACGATGTCGGCGGGCGGGGCTTCACCGAGTTCATGGTCCCCGACGCGCCCGCCACCGGCAACAGCCTGCGCCGGTTCAGCTCGGCCGACGGCGTGCACGTCAAGTCAACCACCTATCGCGTAGACGCGGAAATGCCGGTCAGCCCGAATGTGCGGCTGTTCGGCCGGGCGCGCTATCTGGACGGCTCCTATGACTTCAACGGCATCTTCCCGGGCAGCGGATCGGGCACGGCAGGGCTGACCTCGGCGCTGAACTATCTGACCCCCGCCGTCTCGCCGCTCGCCGGACTGACCCCCCTCCAGGGCTCGTCGCAGACCTATTTCCAGGTCGCGGCGCAGCGTTTCCCCGGGGTCGCGCAATATGGCCTGCGCAACATCCGAACGGGCCAGGTCATCGCGGCGTCGAACACCGCTGCACTGAATAGCCTGAACGGCAATGGCCTGGTTCAGCAGACGGTGCTCAACCATCAGACGCTCGCGACCAAGGACTTCGGTAGCGATTTCGGGGTGAAATGGGACGCGAGCGGCAGCAACCTCGACAATTCGCTCACCGTCGGCGGCATGGTCTACAATGTGCGCCGGCGGAACGATCAGTCGGCGGTGGCCACCGTACTCAACGACGTGCGCAACGACTCCAACGTCTACGACATGGTCGCACTGAACGCGGCAGGCGGCGTGCTGGGGTCGCTGACCAACAACGGCATGGTCAATTATGGCAACTGGGGTCAGGGCCTGTTCAACGACGAGGTCACCTCGCTCTCCGCCTATTTCAACGACGAGCTGACCATCGGGGATCGGCTGCACGTCGACTTCGGCGCGCGCTACGAGCACCAGCATGTACGGGTCGACATCGGCAAGACCGCGGCCGTCAACGCGCCGGTGCCCACCGGTACGATCGGTCTGTATGACAATGTCGGCAGCACGTTTGACGGCACCTATACGCGCCAGAGCGCCAACTATTCCGACTGGGCCTTTACGGGCGGCGTCAATTACGAACTGACCGATCATGTCGCGCTCTATGTCCGCGGCGCGCGCGGGTTCCAGACCAATGGCGGCGACACCGGCGGGACTCATAAGCCGACAGAGCTGACGCTGTATGAAGGCGGCGTACGGTTCAAGGCCGCCGCCTTCAGCGCCTCGATCATCGGCTTCCGCACCGAATTTCGCGACCAGTCCTACCAGTTCGTCAACCCGGCAAATCCGGCGCAGGCGAGCAACGCGCTGGCAGACAACACCACCAATGGTGTGCAGCTGGATGCCACCTTGCGGCCGGTACGGTTCTTCAGCCTGAGCGTGCAGGGCGTGTACCAGGAGCCAAAGCTCGGCAATCTGCGCTTCGACGGGGTCGCGCAGCCGCAATATGACGGCAACACGCCCGAGCGCACGCCCAAGAAGCTGCTTACCGTCACCCCGTCCTTCATCTTGCCGGGCGGGTTGGGCGAGATCTATGGTCGCTACAAATATGTCGGCAAGATCTTCGCCGACAGCGGCAACGGCATCGCGCTGCCCGATTATGGGGTGTTCTCGATCGGAGCGAGCCTGGACGTCACGCCGCGCCTGAACCTGTCGGTCAGCGTCGACAATCTGACCGACGTAAAGGGCTTTACCGAGGGCAATCCGCGTCAGGGCCAGACCCAGTCGATCGTCGACGGCTATTTCTATGGCCGCGCGATCGTCGGGCGCAACGCGCTGATCAGTGCGACGCTGAAGCTGTGAGGCGGAAGGCAGGGCTGCGGGCGATGCTGGCGCTGGCGGCGGCGTTGCTGTTGGCGGGTGCCGGTACCGGCACCGCGCAGGTCGAGCAGTACGCGGTGCGCGAGGGGCTGAACCTCAACAGCTTCACGCGCGCCGGTCCTGTCGCGGCGCATATCGTGCTGCGTTCGGGACGGCAGCCCCGCCTGCTCGTCGCCTTCCCGGCGGGCAATAGCGGCACGGCGCTGTGGTTTGCGCCGCTGGCCAAGGATGCGGAATGGCGCCTGGACGGCGCGCCGCGCCCGATCACGTTGCGCGACGCTAAGGGGCGGCCACTCCACGGCGTCCGTTTCGTCGCGACGATCGACGCGGACCGCTTGGTTCCGCACCAGGCGGTGCTGTCCAGCATTCGCGTCATCCGCGATTACCAGGCGCTGGGGAAGGCGCCCGCCGCGGTGCTGACTGCGCCGCGCATGACCGGCGATGGGATTCGCTGGTCGCGAGATCGGCTCGACGGCGCGGCGGGCTATGACCTGGCGATGACGGTTGTCGGCGGTCGCATTGCAGGCGGTGCCATTCTCGCCGGTCAGGACGGCAGGATCCGCCTCGCCTTGACGGCGGTGACGGGCGAAACGCCGCTCTCGCCGCGCGGTGGTGCGGACCTCCTCAACGCCCACGCGCAAGCCGATCCGGGCGCGCGCAATGCGCTCACCTTCCTCAGCTATGCCGAGAAATATCTGGCAGGATCCTGGCGGTTCGACACCTATTTCGGGCGCGACACGCTCATGTCGGTCCGGCTGCTGATGCCCGCGTTGCAACCGGCTGCGGTGGAAACCGGGCTGGCATCGGTGCTCGCACGCCTCTCGTCCCAAGGCGAGGTGGCGCATGAGGAGGATATCGGCGAGTTCGCCGTCCTCGACCATCAGCGGACCGACGGTACGTTGTCCGATGCGCCGGTCCACAACTACAACATGGTCGACAGCGACTATATGCTGGCGCCCGTCGCGCGGGCCTGGCTGCTCGACGATCCGCGCGGGCGGGCGCGGGCGCGGGCCTTTCTGGCGCAGCGCGTCGGCGGCGAGACCATGGGTGCGCGGATGGTCCGCAACCTGCGCTTCGTGTTGCAACAGGCGGCGCCCTTCGCCCGCAATCCGGTTGCCGCGCATCTGATCGCGCTCAAGCCCGGCATGGATGCGGGCGAGTGGCGCGACAGCAATGACGGGCTCGCAGGCGGGCGCCTGCCCTATGACGTCAACGCCGTGCTCGTGCCCGCAGCGCTCGATTCCGCCGCGGCGCTGGAGGCAAGCGGGTTGCTCCGCCCCTATCTCGCCGCCGGGGACACGGCTGCCTTCGCGCAAGCACGTGCGCTCGCCGACATCTGGCGCGCCAAGGCGCCGCCCTTGTTCGACGTGACCGTGCCGGCCGAGTCGGCGAAGCGCGCGGTCCGTGACTATGCCCGCATGCTGGGCGTGCCGGATGCACCCGCGCTGGCGGCGATCGGCACGATGCCGGTCCGCTTTCCGGCCATTGCGCTGGATGGGAAAGGCCAGCCGATTCCGGTACAGAACAGTGACGCCGGCTTTGCGCTGTTGTTCGAGAAGCCTTCCTCCGAGGCACTGCAGACCATGACGGCGAGCCTCATCGACGCGTTCCCGGCGGGATTGCGCACGGGGGCGGGCATGCTGGTCGCCAACCCCGCTTTTGCCGACGCAGGGATACAGCGGAAATTCTCGCCCAATGCCTATCACGGCACGGTGATCTGGAGCTGGCAGCAGGCGCTCGTCGCCGCCGGGCTGGCGCGGCAGCTCGAACGCAGGGACCTCCCCGCCGACGCCCGCCACCGGATCGCCCGTGCCCAATCCTGCCTGTGGGACGGGATTGAGAAAACGCGCAGCGTGCAGAGCTCCGAGCTCTGGTCGTGGCGGTACGCCGATGGCCGGTATCAGGTCGTGCCCTTCGGCGCGGCAGGGGCGGATGTCGACGAGTCCAACGCCGCGCAGCTTTGGAGCACCGTCTATCTCGCGCTCCGTCGGCCGCCGGGACCGGCGATCGCCTGTGCCGGTCGATGAGGCTCGCGGCTGGGGGCGGCAACGGTTAGACGGAGCCCATGATGGACAATCGCATTCGCCGGATCGTGATCCTGGGCGGCGGAACGGCGGGTTGGATGAGCGCCGCGGCCCTGTCGCGCGCCTTGGTCGGGCAACGGGTCGCGATCACCCTGGTCGAATCCGACTCGATCGGCACGATCGGCGTGGGCGAGGCCACCATCCCAACCATCCACTGGTTCAATCAGATCGTCGGCCTGGACGAGCGCCAGTTCCTGGCCGAAACCAAGGCGACCGTGAAGCTCGGCATCGAGTTCGTTGGCTGGAACGGCGAGGGCAGCCGATATTTCCATCCCTTCGGTACGTTCGGCCCGCCGGGGGACGGCACGATGTTCCTCCACCGCCTGATCCGGGGACGTGCCGACGGCGATACCGCGCCCACCGAAGCCTATTCGCTGACTGCGCAGGCAGCGCGCGCAGGCCGGTTTGCCCGGCCGGTTCCCGATCGCCGCTCGCTCTTGTCGACCATGGGCTATGCCTATCATTTCGACGCGGGTCTCTATGCGCGCTACCTGCGCGGGTTGGCCGAACGAGCGGGCGTGACGCGGATCGAGGGCATGGTTGGCTCGGTCCAGCAGTACGGCGAAAGCGGCTTCGTCCGCGCGCTGATGCTGGACGACGGAAGCGTAATCGAAGGCGACCTCTTCGTTGATTGTTCGGGACTTGGCGGCCTGCTCATCGGCGAGACGCTGGGCGTCGGCTATGACGACTGGTCGCATTGGCTGCCCTGCGACCGCGCCTGGGCGGCGCCGAGCGCGGCGGAGGTGAGAACCACCCCGTTCACCCGCGCAACGGCGGCCGAGGCGGGATGGCGTTGGCGCATCCCGCTCCAGCACCGGGTCGGCAATGGCTATGTCTTTGCCAGCCGCTTTCAGGATGAGGCGGAGGCACGCGCCTCGCTGCTGGCAGGGATGGAGGGGCCACCGCTCTCCGATCCGCGGTTAATCCGCTTCACGCCGGGCATGCGGCGCGAGGCGTGGCGCGCCAATGTCGTGGCGATCGGCCTTTCGAGTGGGTTCCTGGAGCCGCTCGAATCGACCAGCATCCATCTGATCCAAAGCGGTATTGCCAAGCTGTTATCGCTCTTTCCGTCGGCCGACTGTTCGCCCCTGCTGGCAAGGCAATTCAACCGCGTTTTCGGGCAGGAGATGCTCGATATACGCGACTTCCTGATCTTCCATTATCACGCGACGGCGGGGCGGGAGGAGCCGATGTGGCGCGAGCGGCAGTCGATGGCGATCCCCGACACGCTCACCGAACGCCTTGCACATTTCCGGAGCTCAGGCCGGATCGTCTTGTCCAGCGACGAGCTGTTTCGCGACGCGAGCTGGTTCGCTGTGCTTGACGGCCAAGGTGAGCGACCCGGCGATCACAACCCCTTGATCGACGGGGGCCATGTTCAAGACAATCTTCGCCAATTGGAGGCATTGCGGTCGAACATTGCGCGCGCGGTGGAGGCTTTGCCGGCCCTATCGCGTCCGTGAGGCGCGCGGTTCATTGCCGGTTGCCTCGGCCATCCTGAGGCGCTGGATCGGGTATTCCGCGGCAACCCACGAAGCGATCGGGACCATCTTGGCTTTGGGTTGAAGCCCTCTCCATGACTATCGTTCGACGGCCCGTTTGGTTCTCCAACAATGCGCGATACGTTCGGAACTGGCCTTCTGAGGGCGTCTTCCGGCAATACGCATGACGCGATCCTGCTCGACGTCGACAACGGCCCCGACGGGCTGACCCGGGTGGGCAATGACAGCCTCTATTCAATGCGCGGGCTCGATTCGGCGCGCCAGGCGCTCCGCCCCGGCGGCATCCTCGCGGTGTGGTCGGCGGCGCCCTATGCTGGTTGGACTGGGCTGAACGACGGGTTCTGACGATAGCGATCGTTCGGCAGGTCACATTGCATCGACAGCTTCGTCCCACACCCGGTCAATCGTTGCCTTATCGCTCCAGGGTCGGGGCTGCCTCATATGTCATCGGATCATCAAGCCAGCAGCTAACAGCAGACTCGCGCCAGCCGATACAGCGGGTGCTGATCTGCGTGCTAGCGGGGAAGGTGCCTGCTTCCATCTTCCGGTAAAGGGTGGAACGCGTGAGGCCTGTTAGAGCGAGGACGGCCTTGAGCCGCAGGATGCGGTCCGTTGCGTTGGAGTGCATTGCTATCACCTTGCATCGTTCGGGGGTTGGTGGAGGGTTTCGACGCAAGATGGACCCGAACGGCTTGCCGGCAGAAGAGTTCGTCTGGGGCTGAAATGGCACTGTTCGGTGCAGGCTGGCATGTACATCGACTGGGATCGACGGTCGTGCGAGCAGTCCGTCTGCCCGAGAGTGTCGCCGACTAGGTTGCAGCCCACCTGAGCCTGCATGGCACAAGTAAGAGACTTTGCGTTCTTGCCCTTCGTTCCCATTTTGTTCTAGCTGGCAATCCGCTGCCGATGCAGCGATTCGACATCATTGGGAGCTTCGGCATGGAGCACGACCTCCAGCTGCGCGCTGCTGCGCGTGCGATATACGACGCCTGCTATCCGAGCGAGGAATGGGCGCCGTTCGGCTTCGACGAGGCGGAGCGCTTCAGGACCATCCACTATCGCCAGGCAGTCGGCGCGGCGCTGCAGGCGCGTCGGGCGCTGCACGATCGCGCCGTGCAACCGAGCCTGTTCGCCGAGCAGGTGCACGCCTGACGCCCGCGATGGATGCGATCGAGAGGACCAACTGGCTGGCGCACCGCTGGCCGATCGAACTCGAAACCTTCTCCTATGGTGGATGGCTGATCCATGTAGGCAGAGTCGAGGGGCATCGCCTGGGGCAGGTCAATTCCGCTGTGGAGTTCGAGACCTGGAAGTCGGCGCAGCGACCGCTATGCCTGGCACGCTTCATTGCGGGGAGGCGCGAGCTTCACCCTCCGGCGGTGCTGGTGGTTGCCGGCAAGTACCGCCTAGGCCGAATCCCGCCGGAACTGTGGTGCGGCTATGACGCGACGCTGCTGATGGATGCACCGGCGGCGACGCTCCTGTCCGCCAAGGTGCGGGCGATGTTCCCGGCTTGGCCAGATGCTCTTATCCGGGTGGTGCCGCAGGCGCAGGTGCCCGCGCTCGGCCTGCACCCTGCGCCTGCGGCGGCAGGTCCGCGCCTGCGCTTGGTAGGTTGATATGGTACGCTACGACGCAGATGGCGGGCAGGTGCCCCGGACGCTGTTCGAGGCTGCGGCGTTCCACCGTTCGGTCCGGGCAGCCTGTGCGGGGTGCGGACACATCGGGGTCTTTCATGCGGCGGCGCTCTGGCGGCTGTTCGAGCGCAGGCAATGGCCCGGCCTGCTCACCGAGGTGGGGGCTCGCCTCCGATGCTCGCGGTGCGGGCGGCGCGGCACGACGATCAGCCTGACGTGCGATCCGCCGACGATCACCAGCCGGCCGCTCCCGAGCGATGTCGAATGGCGGCGGGCGGTCAGTCGGTTTCGCGCCTAGAACAGGGCCGGCTGTTCGACAGCGCCCTTGCGCTTCACCCAGGGCTCGCCGGTACGCTCGATGACTATCAGGTCATCGGGGAAGCAGCGCGCCTGGAAGCCGAGGATGTCGTCGAAGCTGCCGTGCAGCCAGCGATCATGGTCGTCCCGGTGGAGCAGCACCGGCATGCGGTCATGCACCGGGCGGATCGCCTCGTTGCAGTCGGTCATCACGCCGGAATAGACCGGCCCCCATTCGGCGCTGTCCCGCCACAGCCCCGCCCAGGCGAAAATCGGCGTGTCTTTGACGCTGAACCAGGTGCGCGTCTTCGACCCCTTGGCGCCCTCCGCCTCGGCAAAGCCGGTCAGCGGGATGAGGCAGCGCCATTCCGGCTTGCGCGCGAGCCCGACCCACATCGGCTTGGTGAGATCGGCGATGTTGTTGACCGGGTTCGGCTTTGCGGTCGGGCTCATCCCCTTGAGCCGGAGCGGGAAGCCCCAGCCCATCGACTGGAGCACGCGGGCGCCCGCTTCCTCGCGCACCACCATGCCGGGGTAGCCGGGGTAGACTTCTTCGCCCGCGTTGGACTGCACCGGATTGTCGACGCCGAAATGCGCGGCGACTTCGGCTGCGCTCTTCCGAAGGTGGTAGAGGTTGCACATCGCGGCAGCCTAGGTCGAAGGCGAGGGGGCTGCAACGCGCAGCCCATGGTTCGCGGCTAGAGCAGGTCCAACTGCGTGCCATCGGGCGGCGGACCGCCGCCGCGCCAGGGATTTTCGGTGCGCAGGACGACCATCCGCTCGGCCGCAATCGGCGGGCGAAACTGGAAGCCGATCACGTCGCGGATCGAGCCGTGCAGCCAGCGCGCGTGCTCGTGCGGCTCGAGCAGTACCGGCATGCGATCGTTGGTCGGCGGAATGGCCGCGTTCGCCTCCATGGTCATGCCCGCATAGGAGGGGCCCACCTCGGGGAAGTTCCGGCAGAAGCCCGCCCAGGCCAGGATCGGCTGGTCGCGGACCGAGAACCATGTCCGTGTCTTGGCCCCTTCGTCGCCGTCCGGGTTGCCGAAATGCGTGATCGGGATGATGCAGCGGTAGCGTGGCTCGACGACGGTCTGCTCCCAGAGCGGATTGGTGAGGTCCGCTACCAGGCCGATGATCTCGGGCTCGTTCCGCTGCAACTGCGCGTCGCGGATACGGCGGGGAAAGCCCCAGCGCATCATCCGCAGCCGCCTGCGGCCACCGGCCTCGAACATCACCAGCCCTTGGCGGCCCTCGGTTACGTCGGGCGGAATGGTGATCTGTCCCACGGGCTCCGCGTCCAGGAAGCGGGTGACATCGTCGATCGTGGCGCGGAGGCTGTGAAGGCGGGACATGGTTCGACGCGGGAGCCTAGCGCTACCCGCCGACGGGGCAAGGGCACCGCGCAAATGCGGACATCCGCCGCTGCTGCCGCCCTGCAAACATTTTTTTCGGGTCGGGCCCCGTGTTTCGCCGTCGGCTGCGTCAATCGCTCCAGTGCCGGGACACCGGCCGCGGGAGAAAAGAATGACGATTTCGAAAAGGGCGCTTTGTGCGGCGACGCTTGCCGCGACGCTTTCCTACAGTGACATGGTGGTTGTCGAGGCACGCGCCCAGGCGGGCGCGACGCGCTTCGACCTGCCGGCGCAGGACCTTGCCTCCACGCTCCGTGCGATCGCTCGTCAGGGCGGCCGGGAGATCCTGTTCGCGGACGAGGAGGTGCGCGGCAAGCGCTCGGGGGCGATCCGGGGTATCTACACCGTCGAGCAGGCGGTGCGTCTCGCCATAGGAGAGGAACTTCTGGTCGGCGAGGAATCCGGCGCCATCGTTATCCGGGAGCGACACGGCAAAGGCGGGGGCGCCTCAGCCCAGGAAGAGAAATCGGATGCCATCACGGTAACCGGCTCGCGCATCCGCGGGGCCGAGGGGCCTTCGCCGGTCATTATCGTGTCGCGCCGGGGGCTGGAGGAGCAGGGTATCCCCGACATGGCGAGTGTTTCGCGGATACTCCCGCAGAATTTCACCGGAGGGCAAAACCCCGGGGTCGCGGGGGGCGGTGACCAGGGCGGATACAATAATGCGAACAATGCGACGACGCTCAACCTTCGCGGGTTGGGCTCGGACGCGACGTTGACGCTCATCAATGGTTCGACAGTCCCACCGGCCGCATTCTGCTCATTCCGCAAGGCGCGCGGTTAGTCGGTAGCTACGATAGCGTTGTCGCGTTCGGGCAGAAGCGTGCGCTGGTCATTTGGCAGCGCATCCTGCTGCCGGACGGCAGCTCGCTCCGAATCGAAAATGTGCCGGCGACCGACGCCTCGGGCTATGCCGGCCTGCAGGACAAGGTCGATCTCCACACCTGGGCGCTGCTCAAGGGCATTGCGCTATCGACCTTGCTCGGCATGGGCTCGGAGCTGACGGTTTCCGGCGACAGCGATCTGGTCCGCGCAATCCGGCAGTCGACGCAGCAGAATGTCGCGCGTGCCGGCGACCAGATCACCTCCCGCAATCTCAATGTTCAGCCGACGCTCACCGTTCGCCCCGGCACGAACGTGCTGCTCGTGGTCCATAAGGACCTGATCCTCGCGCCCTGGCGCGAATAGGAGGCCGACATGCCCGACCTGAAACTCGCCAAGCTGCCGGATCGAAAGCCCGTCAAGCTGGCGATCCACATCACGCCCGACCTGCACCAGCGGCTGCAGGACTATGCTGCGCTATATGCCGAGACCTATGGGCAGAAGGAGGCTGTGACCGATCTGATCCCGGCGATGCTGGCATCCTCCCTCGAGGGCGATCGGGGGTTCGCACGGGGGCGGGGAGCCAGCCGGTGACATCCGGACCAAGCGGCGGAAGGCTCTTTGCTGGCCAGCTTGCAATTTTCGGCGCTGCCCGAAGCATAGCCGATCTCGCGAGAGCGTCAGGTCACATAAGAATGTTCGTCGAAAGAAGCGGAGGGGCGCGTATGGACGCACCCCTCCGCTTCGGCCGGCCTATGACTGCCAGCCTGGCGGGCTCCGTACGGGTTCGCCGTCATCCCCGCCACCGCCCTCGATCCGCCCCACCGTGCGGCGTCTCCGGCGGTCCCCGCGCTTATCGGGTCCGGGTCCCCATCATCCTGCTATTCCGCGGCCTCGGCTACGGGAGCGATTGTTTCGATTTCGCCGATCGTTTGAAGTTCCTTCAGGTATTCGGGCCGGTGCTGCGCGATCCACCGCACGATGCGGTCGTTCCCGAGCAGCGTGCGGACATAGGCACGCGCGACTGTCAGATGCAGCGTGTCGACGCCGTATCGATCTTCGACAGACTTGACCTGCATCTGGAGACCGACAAGCTCGCGCTCCATTCGCGCCATCTGCTCGCTGGAAACGGACGCGGGCCGCTTTGCGGGAACATGCACCAACTGATCTTCGGGCGTGGCCGCGAGCATTGCCTTGGCGAACACGACAGTGAAGTTCTGTTGTCCCGTCATGAGCTCCGCAGCCTCGATCTGCCGTATCGGAGACATGCGCCGGAGGACGTCGAAGACCGCTATCGGGCAGGGCGCGTCTTTCAGGATGTCGATGACTTCGGTGCAGATCCCATTGAGCATCCGCGAGCGCCGATGGATGGATGCAACCTCCAGTCCAAGGGCTTCCGCGATCTTCGCTTCCGGTACGCCCCGCTCGATGGCGCGTCGGACCATGCGATGTTCCTGGATTGCCGCCAGACGATTTATTCGCTTGTTGTAGGTGTAGCTCTCATCATCCGTCGAGACGATGCAATCCACCTCGAGCACTCCAAGATCCCGTAGCGCTTCGATGCGTAGATGACCGTCGAGCAGCAAGAACTTGCCGCTCTGGTTGGGGTTGGGAGCAACCACCGGCGCCTCGACAAGCCCGATCGCCCGGACTGAGCTCATAATCTGGGCGTACTTCTTGCTCTCCTTCACGCCTGGGCGGAGCGCTTTGAGCGGGATCAGGTCTGACAACAGGATCCGCTTGGTTTCGTCCTGGAAGGAAAGCTTGATGGGGTGGCGCGAGGTCATGAGAGGCTCTTCCCATATACACGTGCCGCCAAGGCCCTGGGCATCGTGTCCAGTCCTTCAGCCCTCAGTAGCGTCCCGAAGCTTTCCTCGCTGACGAGATCCTTCAGTGCTTGGATGACGAACAGCAGGCGTGCTTGGGTAAAATCCGACTTCTTTACCAGGACGCGCTGTTTCTCCGCCTCCTGTTGATAGAGGCGTACCATTTCCGTCGCGGTGATGCGCCGCCGTGCGGTGCGCCTTCCCAGACCGCTGTCGGGAACGCCCCGGCGCTGCCGCAGTCGCTGGTCGAGCATTCGGCGAACGGCGCTCAACTTCTTGCCTTTCAGCTTGCCGCCTTCATAGGCTTCGAGAAGCAGGCCCTGCGCATCTTGACTGGGCTCGGGCTATGTCGATGGCCAGGCTCACCGGGATCAGACCGGTCTCCACGGCCGCCAACAGCCGCTCCTCCCCCCGCTCCAGAAGCTGGCCTATCATGTTCGCCCAGCTCGGCGTGCAACCGATCTTCTCCGCAATCTGCACATCGTTGTACCCGCGTCGACGCAAGGATCCGATCTCGTGCATGATGTCGATCGGTCGATGCTGCCGGCGCGCTATGTTCTCGACCAGGCTCATGACCAGGCATTCGTCTTCTTCGGCGTCGATGATGACCGCCGGAATTTCCGACGCTCCGAGCATCCGCAGTGCTTCCAGTCGGCCTTCTCCGCAGATCAGATCGAACGTGTCGCCGTTGCCGGCCGGATTGCGCCGGACCGTCACGGGGCGCTTGAGGCCGATCGCGTCGATATTGTCGACGATCTCGCGATGTTGCCGCCGGTTGCGGGCCCTTGGATTGAGCACGTTGATCCGGTCGATCGGTATCGATGCGATGCGCTGTGCATGGCTTGGAACAGTCATGCCGCCACCGGGAGGCGGATGCGCCTGGCGAGTTCGTAGAGGGGATCGAGCGTGTCAAAACGATAAGCATCGAGCGACAGACCATTTTCCTCAGCAAGACGAACGTCTGCGCTGGCCCGGTCGATGCGGGGGAAAAGATAAAAGTCGAGCGGACCTTCGTTGCGGGCGTCCATCCGGATCGCAACGGTGATGTCTGGTGCAACACCCGTGTCGAAGCGGATATTCCACCGCAGTGACCCCGCCTGGGTCCGCCTGCACCGCGCGATGAGGATCGAGACGGACATCTCGTTGTGCACCATAAGGAGCCCGTCGGCTGAAACGCGGGACACTGGTGCTCCGACCGCTGCGAATCCATCGACGATTTCGTCGATGACCTGCGGGTGCATTCGTCTGAGGGCCTGGTTGATGGCGATGTAGCGATAGTCGCGTCGCGGCCGAGACCCGACCAGGCTGTATGCCCGCAGCAGGCTTCCGAACCGCGAACGATAGCTGCTGCTGGACGGCAAACCGTCAGCTTCGTCGATGATCATCCCGGACAGCAGATTCTCGGCTTGGAACAGGCTTCGAAGGCCCTCCAGCATCTCTTCATCGCTCAGCCGGAACGCACGTGCCCTGATGATCGCCTGTGCAGCTTCGAACAGATCCCTGTCGATCAGCGCAGGGAACGCATCCTCGGCGCGGATCCACATGGCTGGATCATTGCGGACCCGCTTCTTCTTCAGCTTGAAGGAAACGCGGTTCCAGACATTGTTGCCAATGTACTTTTCATTGATGAGTACCTGGTGGACGGCGCCGCGGGTCCAGGGGCGGCCGAGATCCGTGACCAAGCCCCACTCGTTCAGAGCCGCAGCGATATCGCGTTCGCCCTGTCGATCATGCACGAAGGCTCGATAGATCGCGCGGACGATCGCGGATTCGTTCTCCGGACCGGGGGCCAGCACTACGCGGTCGGTCTGGATGCTTTTCTGCTCGCCGCGCTCGAGTGCCCCCTTGATGGCGCCGGATTGGTCGACGAGCATCCGGCGCAGCCCGAAGCCTGCTGGGCCCCCTTGCCGAAAACCGAGTTCGATCAACCTGCATTGGCCGGCGAAAACCTTGGTCGATAGCTCCCTGCTGTACTCGCCCGCCATGGCTCGTTTGACGCCTTTGACGATCGTCGAGATTGGACTTCCATCATTCTCGAACTGTTCGGCGCAATAGTGAACGGCGATCCCAGCGCGACGGCAAATATACTCGTAATAGGCGCTCTCGTCGGCATCCTGAAAACGACCCCACCGGCTGACGTCGTAGACGAGTATTGCTTGGTAGTCTGCGACACCGGCGCTGACATCATCGATGAGGCGTTTGAGTGCATCGCGACCATCGATGCGGAGACCGCTCTTGCCTTCGTCCGCATAGGTTCGAACGATCGAGAACCCTCGGGCGGCGGCATAGTGTCGGATGGCCTCCGCTTGGTTTTCCGTGGAGTAGCGCTGAAGGTCCGTCGACATCCGGACATACTCGGCAGCCCGCATACGGGTCGGTTCGTCGGAATGCTGGGTCTGCGGGACTAGCCAACTCTCCACGCACTGGACCTCACTGTTCATCGTGCGGCGCGGTGCCTGACGATTCCCGGGTTGGTTGAACGCAGGACTGATCCCGCACGTGTGACGACATAGCGGGAAAGGAATGGAAAGGTGTTTCCGAAAACGGGCAGCAATTTACATTCCGGCAGCGGCGAGGCCGATCTGGCGCTACTGATTTCGCAGGCTCTGTTTGCAGAACTGGGTGCAAGCCACCGGGCAACGAAGACGGCGATGGGGTGGACGGGGGCAAGCGAGCGGACTGTCAAACACTGGCTGGCGGCGACCCACGTTCCCCAGGGCAATCACCTCGTGTCGCTGGTACGGCACTCCGATCAGGTGCTCGGCGCCATCCTCACGGCGGCGGGTCGCGGAGATCTGCGGATTTCGCTGGAGTTGAACTTGGTGCGGACCAAGCTTCTGGAACTTGCCGCGCTGCTTGAATGCGCTTGAAACAGCGTGGGTCCCTTTGGTCAGTACGTCGAGAATCAAATGCGTATCAGGCCACGGAAAGTAAGAGAATGGTTCGGCGGGCGAGGTGTACCTCCGGAGGGACCATCGAGGTGAGCAGTGTATCGTTGGGGCATTCGTCATGGTTGCGGCCATCGCGAGCCCTGTAAGCGCAGCGTCTAAGAGGCCAAAGCTTCCGGAAAAGGGAGGATAGTTGCTCCGCATCGTAAGCTGTCCAGCAGGTTCGACCACCACTGTGCCATAGCCACGCGCTCCTTCCAGTGGGTACCGCGATGATAGGCCGCACCCACCTTGTCGGTATCGCCATGCGCCAGCGCGCGTTCGATCGCGTCGTAGGACCACTTGCCGGACTCGTTCAGCAGGGTGCTGGCCATCGCCCTGAAGCCGTGTGCCGTCATTTCGCTGCTGGCGTAGCCGAGGCGGCGGAGCGCCGCATTGAGGGTGTTGTCCGACATCGGCCGCGTGCGCGACCGCATGGACGGGAATACATAGCCGTTTGACCCTGTGATCGACCAAATCTCCAGCAGGATGGCGATCGACTGGGTCGAGAGCGGGACGTGATGCGGCTTGCGCATCTTCATCTTCTCGGCCGGGATGGTCCACACTGCGGCGTCGAAGTCGATCTCGTCCCATCGTGCGTGACGTAGTTCGCCGGGCCGCACGAACACATGCGGCGCCAGTTGCAGCGCCCATTTAGTCATGCCCTGGCCCTCATAGGCGTCGATTGCACGCAGCAGCTTGCCAACGTCCTTCGCCTCGGTGACCGCGCCGTAGTGCTTGAGGGTTGGTGTCAGCAGCGCGCCGCGCAGGTCTCTCGTCGGGTCCGACTTCAATCGGGCGGTGGCGACGGCATAGCGAAATACGGCGCCGGCTAGCTGCAGGGTACGCCGCGCGCTTTCCAGCTTGCCACGCTTTTCGATCTTTCGAATCGCGGTTAGCGCGTCGATGGGCTCGATCTCATGAACCGGCATTGTGCCGATGGAGGTGTCGAGCAGACTGAGGAGATATTCGCAGCGTGCAGCGGTGGAGGGCGCCCACGCCCGGTCACCGTCGCGCCGCCGCTTCGAGCAATATTCGTTGGCGATGCGAGTGAAGGTGTTTTCCGCCAGTGCTTCGGCCCGAATTCTCTCGCGCTGCTTCTGCAGAACAGGGTCCTTCCCCTCGGCAAGGACCTCGCGCGCGTCATCGCGCAGTTTACGCGCGTCGCGCAGGCTGACCTCCGAGTAGGAACCGAAGCTGAGCTTCTTCTCCAGGCCACGGTGTCTGAACTTCATCCGCCAGAGGCGGGAGCCGGACGGCGATACGATGAGGTAGAGGCCCAACTCGTCATAAAGCTTGTAGGCCTTTTCGCGGGTCTTGGCCTTGCGGATCGCCATATCACTCAACGGCATGGTTCGGACCTCTCGTCCCGAGGCCCCACCACTGTGGGGCCTCGTGCAAAAAAGTGGGGCCCGCGATTTTTGAGAAGGCCCCATCTGCAGTTGCGATTTGATGAGATGAGACGAGCGATCACGAACCGGACAGCCCGAAAAATACTGCAGATTTCCGCGGTTTACAAAGCGGTATGGGATTTCCTGGGATCGGAAAATGGAGCGGGTGAAGGGAATCGAACCCTCGTCGTAAGCTTGGGAAGCTTCTGCTCTACCATTGAGCTACACCCGCAATTGGTCGAAAGGAATCGACGTCTTGCCGCTGCCGCCGAGCTGGTCTGTCATCGGCGGCTGGTGAAGCGCCAAATAGCGGCGTGGAGCCTTGCTGGCAATGGCCTACGTTGCGATCGCCTTGCGTCGATACCGCCCCCGCGCCGCAGCGAGGGGGCGGTGCGGGGTTCAGAACTGGATGCGGCCGCCCAGGCTGATGCGGCTGCCGGACAGCTCGTAGGTCGCCGGGAACGACGGATCCATCGTATAGCCCTTGGTCTTGGCGTTTCCGACGTTGATCCCGTGCAGCTCGACACGAACGTTGCTCGTCACCTGGTAGCTCGCAGCGACGTCGAACTGGCCATAGGCCGAGCGGTAGACCGGATAGAAGTTGCGCTCGATCCGCTCCACATAGGCACCCTTCCAATTGTACGAGCCGCGGATCGAGAACGGTCCCTTGTCGTAGAACAGCGTGGCATTGTAGGTATTGTCGGACAGGCCGATCGGCGCGGTCGGGATCTGAAGGTCCGACTGGCCGGTCAGCGAGCTGTCGAGGAAGGTATAGTTGGCGTTGACGCCGAAGCCGTCGAGCCAGCGCACCAGCATGCCGAACGGCACCACCGCGTTCAGCTCGACGCCGCTGACCTTGTACGATCCCTCGGCGTTGACCGGCTGGTAGACGTCGAAGGCATAGACTCCGTCGATCGTGCCGTTGGCATTGTACTTGGTCACGTTCGGCACCGTGCCGGTCAGCTTGTTGACCACCACGCCCTTGATCTTCTTCCAGAAATAGGACGCCGCGAGGATGCCGCCGTCTCCGACATATTTCTCGATGCCGACTTCCCACTGGTCGGCATAGGTTGGCTTCAGGTCCGGATTGCCGTCCGAATAGCGGAAGTCGTTGAAGCTGGCGGTGCGCTTGTAGGCGAGGTTGGTCAGCGCCGGGCGGATCAGCGTCTGCGAGGCGGCGGCGCGCAGATAGAGGCTGTCGGTCAGCTCGGCACGGGCGTTCAGCGCCGGCAGCAGCTTGCTGTAGCGGCCTTCGCTCGACACCGGGGCATCGGTGAGGCCGGTCGAGCCGTTGGGCTTCTGCACCTGGTGGAAGCCTTCCGACCGCACCGTCGTTCGCACATAGCGCGCGCCCAGGTTGACGAACACCGGCACCGCGACGTCGAACTCGAAATCCACCATGCCATAGCCGGCCCAGCTCGTCTCGCGGACCTTGTAATATTGGCCCGGATCGAACGGCGTGACGAAGCCCTGCGGACGGTAGAAGCTGCGCGCATAGTCGTTCGACACCTGCGACCAGCTGAGGTCGCGCGCCTGATAGGGCTTGCCGCCGGCGATGGCGGTCACGGCCTCCAGCGGGTTGTCCGCCAGCGTGCGCTTGTTGACATAGGCGGTGCTGCCGCGCGTCGGGCCCTGGATCTTCTCCTCGCCATAGTCGCGCTCGTTGGTCTTGCTGGTGTAGCGCGCGCCGACATTGACGCGCTTCAGCGCCTCGAACCCGGTGAAATCGGCCACATAGGTGACGTCGGCCTGCGCGGCATATTTGTCGTCCTTGATCCGCTCCAGCGTGGTCTCATAGGCTTCGAACAGATAGGCGGCCGGCGTATTGTACATGTCGATCGACTTGGGATTGTCGCTCTTGATCGTCTCGCCGCCGGTCGCGGTGTAGCGGGTGCGCGACGGGGCGTAGGCAACGTGCTTTAGATTGGCATAGTCGCGCGTCTTCTTGGCGCCCGAATAGCCGCCGAGCACGTTGATCTGCCACCGGCCGGTTTCCCAGTTCAGCTCGCCGCCGAACTGGCGATAATCGGTATCGTTGCGATACTGCTTGCTCAGGAATTCATGCTGGGTGTTGGTGTAGGCGACGTCGCGCAGCACGACGATGCCGGACTGCGACAGCGTCGTCTTGTCGGCATCGTAGATCCGTTCGAGCGTCGAGTTGCTCGAGGCCGAATAGCCGGCGGCGTCATATTCGTCCTCGACCGTGTCGTAGGAACCGACGAACGCATCGACACTTAGCGAGAACTTGTCGCTCGGCTTGTACTGCACCGCGCCCGAGACGCCGAGGCGATCCTGGTCGTTGAAGTAGACGCGGTCGCCCACCTTGTCGAGGAACACGATCCGGTTCTTGTCGGCGTCCGAATAGGTCACGCCCGCATCGCGTGCGAGGACCGCGATCGCCTGATTGCGGTTGGTCCCCGCCTTTTCGGTCCAGCGCGCGATCGGGCGGAAGTTGATGCCCGAATTGCTGTCGGTGCGGTTGCTGCGCTTCTGCTTGGCGACCGAGACCAGGACGCCGAAATCGCCGAAGGTGTTGCTGGCGAGCACCGAGAAGTTCGGATCGACCTTCTCCGAGATCGAGTTGTACGCACCCTCGGCGCTGCCGACGAGGCGGAAGCCGGGCGTGTCGAAGGGCCGCGCGGTGCGGATTGCGACCGAGCCGGCAATGCCGCCTTCCTCGTCGGACGCGCGGGGAGACTTTTGGACGGTCACCGACTGGATCAGTTCCGAGGCGAAGATGTCGAACTCGACATCGCGGCCGCCCGAGCCCGAGGCGGTGGCCAGCTTGTTGATCGAGACGAAGGTGAATTCGCTGGGCAGGCCGCGGACGTTGACGCGGGTGCCAAGCCCCTTGTTGCGCTCGATCGTCACGCCCGGCACGCGCTGCAGCGCCTCGGACAGGTTCTGGTCGGGGAAATCGGCGATGTCAGTGGCGACGATCGAATCCGAGAACCCGACATTCTCGCGCTTGAGCTCGATCGCTCCCTGCAGGCTGCGGCGATAGCCCGAGACGACGATCTCCTCGCCCGCTTCGGCCTGGCCCGATTCGACGCTATCGCTGGTCTGCGCGGCGGCAGGCATGGCGAGCAGCGCAGCGACGGCAGCGCCGGTGAGAAGCGCGGCATTGCGGCGCCATGTCGTGACATTCTGGTACATGATTCCCCCTGATGTTGCGTGAATGCGCGCAGGCCCGCGCGCGATCGCGGGATCGCACGTTGGGCAGCGCTCGCTGATGCATGGTGCCGATGGCGCGGGGGCAATCCGGAATGCCCGCCGCGGCGCAGCCTCAGCCCCTCAGCTGTGCCGTCGAACCGCCTGATATCGCTGTATTCAACTCCACCCCTCCCGCGACGCCGGGTGGTCAAGAGTTATGACGTGAACATTACGTAACAAAGATTTTTCGCGAACGCTGCCGCTCGCGCCGCGTGATCTCCCCGATGCGATACGGCCTCGCGCGCGCGTGGCCCGCCGGATAGGGTGGGGCGCGGGCAGCGGGTCTGCGGGGCGCACGGAGAGAGCAGGTTGGACGGGTTCGATATTCTGATCGTCGGGAGCGGGCATGGCGGGGCACAATGCGCGTTGGCGCTGCGGCAAGCGGGGTTTGCGGGCACGCTGGCCGTAATCGGGGAGGATCCCGAGCTACCCTATGAGCGGCCGCCGCTCTCCAAGGACTATCTGAAAGGCGAGAAGAGTTTCGAGCGCATCCTGATCCGCGCGCCCGCTTTCTGGGAGGAGCGGGCGGTGGCCATGCTGGCCGGCCGGCGCGTGGTCGCGGTCGATCCGGTGGCGAAAACGGTCACCGACGCGGCCGGCACACAGATCGGCTATGGCGCGCTGGTCTGGTCGGCGGGCGGCAGTGCGCGACGGCTGACGTGCAGCGGGCATGATCTTGCGGGCGTCCATGCGATCCGCACCCGCCGCGACGTCGACCAGTTGCTCGCCCAACTGCCTGCCACCGAGCGGATCGTGGTGATCGGGGGCGGCTATATCGGGCTGGAGGCGGCGGCCGCGCTGATCAAGGCGGACAAGCAGGTGGTGGTGTTGGAGGCGATGGAGCGGGTGCTCGCCCGCGTCGCCGGGGAACCGCTGTCGCGCTTCTACGAAGCCGAGCATCGTGCGCACGGGGTGGAGATCCGCACCGGCGCGCTGGTCGAGTGCTTGGAGGAGCAGGACGGGCGCGTCTGCGGCGTGCGGCTTGCGGGGGGCGAGGTGTTGCCGACGGACATGGTGATCGTCGGCATCGGCATCGTCCCCGAAGTGGCGCCATTGCTCGAAGCCGGCGCAGCGGGCGGCAATGGCGTGCGGGTCGATGCGCAGTGCCGTACCAGCCTGCCCGACATCTATGCGATCGGCGACTGCGCGCTGCATGTGAACGCCTATGCCGACGGCGCCGAGATCCGGCTGGAATCGGTGCAGAATGCCAATGATCAGGCGAATGTCGTCGCCAAGCTGCTGACCGGACAGGACGCGCATTATGACGCGGTACCCTGGTTCTGGTCGAACCAGTACGACCTCAAGCTGCAGACCGTCGGCCTGTCGATTGGGCACGATGCGACGGTGCTGCGCGGTGATCCGGCGGCGCGGTCCTTTTCAGTGGTCTATCTGAAGCAGGGGCGGGTGATCGCGCTCGACTGCGTCAACGCCATCCGCGATTATGTGCAGGGCAAGCGGCTGGTCGCCGAGCGGATGACGGTCGATCCTGCAGTGCTCGCCGATCCGGCGACGGTGCTCAAGGAGCTTTGAGTTGCGCAAGGCCGTGCGCGCGGGCATCCCTTCTTCCAACCAGAAGGAGAAGTGAGGATGTCCGACGCGCCGGTGCTGCTTGCGATGGAAGGCGATGTCGCGGTGGTGCGCCTGAACCGCCCCGAACGGCTCAACGCGCTCACCCCCGACATGCTCGATCTGCTCGCGGCGACGCTACGGCGCGCGGGCGAAGACGGCGCGCGGGCGGTGCTGCTCACCGGCGAGGGGCGGGCGTTCTGCGCGGGCGCCGATCTCACCGCCAGCGTCGGCATGCGCGATTCGGGCGAGGCGCTGCGCCGTCACTATAACCCGGTGATCGCGACGATGGCCGAGCTGCCGATCCCGATCGTCGCCGCGGTCAACGGCGCGGCGGCGGGGGCGGGGGCCTCGATCGCGCTCGCCGCAGATATCGTGGTGATGGCGCAGTCGGCCTATCTGCTGCTTGCCTTCGCCAATATCGGGCTGGTCCCCGATGCCGGCGCGACCTGGTTGATCGGCAAGGCGGCGGGCCGCGCGCGGCTGCTCGAGATGGCACTGCTCGGCGAGCGGATGCTGGCCGAGGAGGCGCTCGCCAACGGGCTCGTTACCCGCGTCGTGGAGGATGGCGGGCTGATGCAGGTGTCGCACGGGCTGGCCACCAAGCTGGCGGGGATGCCCACGGTTGCCCTGGGGCTGATCCGCAAGCAGGTGAACGTGGCGCTCTCCGGCACGCTGGCCGAGACGATGGAGATCGAGGCCGATCACCAGAGCATCGCGGCAAAGACCGAGGATTGCCGCGAGGCGATTGCCGCGTTCCTCGAAAAACGCGAGGCGCATTTTACCGGCCGCTGAGCGACGCCACGAAATCGGTTCTCGGGCGTTACGAGGGCCATGCAGACGCTCTGGTTCATCACCAACCCGAATTCCGGCACCACCTCGCAGGCCAAATGCGATGCGATGGAGGCGGTGTTCGAGGAACGCGGGCTTACGCTCGCCGGCCGCACCTATTTCCCGCAGGACACGCTGCCCGAAGGCGCTGCGCTCGATGCGGCGGGGGTGGATACGGTGGTGCTGTTCGCCGGCGACGGCACGATCAACGCGGCACTGCGTGCGCTGGCGGAATGGGAAGGCGCGTTCCTGATCCTGCCCGGCGGGACGATGAACCTGCTCGCCAAGGCGCTGCACGACGAGACCGATCCCCACAAGATCCTCCACGCCGCGCATGGCTGCGATCGGCGTGTGGCGCTGCCTTATGTCATCGCGGGCGAGCACCGCGCGTTCGTCGGCCTGATCCTCGGGCCGGCGGCGAGCTGGTTCCGCGCGCGCGAAGTCGTGCGCAAGGGGCGGTTCGGCCGGCTGGCCGCGGCGGTGCGCGGTGCGTGGCGTGCTACCTTCCATCGGCGCGGGGTGCGGGTGCAGGGTGCACGCGCACTCGGCGACCGCTACCAGGCCGTGTTCGTCACCCCCACGCTGAACGGGCTGGAAGTGGCCGCGGTCGATGCGCGCGACTGGGGCTCGATCGCGCAGCTCGGCTGGGAGTGGGTGACCGGCGACTGGGTGGCAGCGCGGGCGGTGACCGAAGGCCGCACCGAGCAACTGCGCCTTGCCGAGCGCAAGCCGGTGCTGGCGCTGTTCGATGGCGAGCCCGAGACGCTGGATCCCGGCACCGAGATCCGCGCTGGACGCAGCCTGGAGACGTTTATCGCCACGCGCGCCGAGGTGCTTGCCGCATGACGCGCTTCTTTCATGTCAGCGACGTCCATTTCGGCCGCGAGAATCGCGAGGCGGTCGATTGGTTCAATGCCAAGGTGCGCGACGAGAAGCCCGCCGCGCTGATCATGACCGGCGACCTCACCATGCGCGCGCGCGCCAAGGAATTCGCCGCTGCCGCCGAATGGCTGGAGAGCCTGGCGGTGCCGACAACGGTGGAAGTGGGGAACCACGACCTGCCCTATTTCAACCCCTTCGCGCGGATGGCGATGCCATATCGCCGCTACCGCGCACTGGAGCGGATGATCGAGCGCCCGCTCGACATTCGCGGCGTCTCGATCGTGCCGCTCAAGACCACGGCGCGCTTCCAGTTCCGCACCAATTGGTCGAAGGGCCATGTCAGCCGTCACGCGCTGCAGAAGTCGCTGGCATTGGCCGAGGCGGTGCCGGCCGGCGGGCTGGTGTTTGTCGCCGCGCATCATCCGCTGGTCGAGGCGGGCACCCGCGCCACCTCGCGTACCCGCGGCGGACGGCAGGCGCTCGAGGCGCTGGCGCAGGCAGGCGCGAATGCGGTGCTGACCGGGCATGTCCACGATCCGTTCGACATCGAACATCCCGTCGGCGACCGCACGGTGCGGCTGATCGGCGCGGGCACGCTATCCGAACGCACCCGCGACCAGCCGCCGTCGTTCAACGAAATCACCATCGACGGCACCAGTTTCTCTACACGCGCTCGCTTTCTCGGCGAACCTAGCGTCGCGCTGTAGCAATATTGAAAGGGCCGGTGCCTATGCGCTGCTGACGCCGTGGCGGGCGGCGCTCCTCGGTCGCCAGTTTCGGCGCGCACTGCGAATCGCTGCACGCCGTCCCCTTGGGGAGGCGCCGTAGAGTTTGCGATCGGCCAGCAGGGACATGCTTCGACCTCGATACCCCGCTTGACCAACGAAAAAGGGCGGCCCGTTGCCGGACCGCCCCTTGTTCCTGGCCGAAGCCGAGACGCTTAGCGCTTCGAGAACTGGAAGCTGCGGCGGGCCTTGGCCTTGCCGTACTTCTTACGCTCGACAGCGCGGCTGTCGCGGGTCAGGAAGCCGGCCTTCTTCACCGCGGAACGCAGCACCGGCTCATACTTGGTCAGCGCCTGCGAGATGCCGTGCTTCACGGCACCGGCCTGACCGGACAGACCGCCGCCCTTGACGGTGCAGATCACGTCATACTGACCTTCACGCTCGGCGACACCGAACACCTGGTTGATGACGAGACGCAGCGTCGGACGCGCGAAATAGATTTCCTGGTCACGACCGTTGATCGTGATCTTGCCCGTGCCCGGCTTCAGCCAGACGCGCGCGACGGCGTCCTTACGACGACCGGTGGCATAGGCGCGACCATATTGGTCCAGCTCCTGCGCGCGCAGCGGCATGGTCGGCGCGGCCGGCTCGTCGATCTGGCCGGCGAGATAGGCGTCGGCAGCAGCGGCGTCGGTAGCCGGCGCGGCGGCAGCGGCCTGGCCTTCGGTCGGCGCGGCGGGCTGCTGGCCCAGCGCTGCACCCAGGTCGGAAAGCGACTGGCGGTTGTCAGACATTATGCACCCACCTTGTTCTTGCGGCTCATGCCGGCGATGTCGAGAACCTCGGGGTTCTGAGCTTCATGCGGATGCTCCGAACCGGCGAAGATGCGCAGGTTGCGCATCTGCTGGCGACCGAGCGGACCGCGCGGGATCATGCGCTCCACGGCCTTCTCCAGAACGCGCTCCGGGAAGCGGCCTTCGAGAACCTTGGCGGCGGTGATGCCCTTGATGCCGCCCGCATAGCCGGTGTGCTTGTAGTACACCTTCTGGCCGAGCTTCTTGCCGGTGAAACGGATCTTGTCCGCGTTGATCACGATGACATTGTCACCGCAGTCGACGTGCGGGGTGAAGCTGGTCTTGTGCTTGCCGCGCAGGACGTTTGCGATCACCACCGCTGCACGACCGACGACGAGCCCTTCGGCGTCGACGATGTGCCACTTCTTCTCCACCTCGGCCGGCTTGGCCGACTTGGTGGTCTTCATCAGCGCCTTCATGGCCTGTGACCTTTCGCGTAGGAAATGCATACGCGCCACCGTTGCCGGCAGCGCGATCGAGCTCCCAATGACGATAGGGGCGCTGAAAGTCAAGAAATGCGTGGGTTTGCTGACGGGTAAAATGATACCTGTCGGTTCAGCTGGTTTCTTCGGCGATCCAGCGGGCGACGGCGGGGCCCGCCTCGACGGGCCATTGCTCGATCACCGGCAGGTCGTAGCCATGGATCGCCGCGATCCGCTCGCGCAGGCGGCGTGTGAGGGCGGGGCGGGTCTTGAACAGCGCCGGCACTTCCTCGCCGCGCTCGATGCCGCCCTGCCAGCGGTAGATCGAGATGCAGGGCGCGAGAATGTTGACGCAGGCGGCAAGCTGCTCGGCGAGCACCGTCTCCGCCACCCGCTCGGCAACGGCGCGGCTGGCGAAGGTGACGTAGAGCAGCGCGGTGTCGCTCACCGGGTGCGGCCGACGGCGTGGACGCCCCACACGGTCGCGCAGACCAGCAGCGCGCCGACCAGCTGGTGGGTCGCGGCGACATGGAGGTTCACGCCGGTCATCACCGTGGCGATGCCGAGCAGGATCTGGATGCCGAAGGCCGAGTGGATCGCGATCGAGGCGCGACGATCGCCGGCGGCCTTGGCCTTGCGGGCGAGGACGATCAGCCCGGCGACCACCACCCAGGCCCACCAGCGATGGATGAAGTGGACGATCGCCGGATCGTACAGCGCGGCGTGGAGCGGGCTTTCGCCGATCTGGCTGACGCCGGGGAAGAAATGGTCGTTCATCAGCGGCCACTGGTTGGTTACCAGCCCCGCATCGAGCCCAGCGACAAGGGCGCCGTAGAAGAGCTGGATCGCCAGCAGCACCAGCACGCCGGTGCCCAGGTCAGTGAGCCGGGCCGGGCGCTCGGCATGGTTGGCGGCGAGCGCGCGCAGGTCGAGCATCGTCCAGACGATGCCGCCCAGCGTGAACAGCGCGGTCATCAGGTGGGTCGCCAGCCAGAAATGGCTGACCGAGGTGCGGGTGTGGTTCAGCCCCGACTTGACCATCCACCAGCCGAACGCGCCCTGCAGCCCGCCCAGCGCGAGCAGCGCGACCAGCCGCCAGCCATAGCCCTGCGGGATCTGCTTGCGGAGCCAGAACCACAGCAGCGGCAGCGCGAACACCATGCCGATCAGCCGGCCGAGCAGGCGGTGGATATATTCCCAGAAGAAGATGCTCTTGAACCCGGCGAGCGTCATGCCCTGGTTGAGCTGCTCATATTGGCCGATCTGCTTGTAATGGTCGAACTCGGCCTGCCACTGCGCGTCGTTGAGCGGCGGGATGATCCCCGAGATCGGCTTCCATTCGGTGATCGACAGGCCGGATTCGGTCAGCCGGGTAATGCCCCCCACTACAACCATCGCGACGATCATCGCAGCGACGACGAACAGCCAGTGCGCGAGCGCGCGGGGGCGGGCGGTTAGGGGGAGAATGGTCATTTTCAGCACGTACCGCGATGTACGCGCTCGGGGAAGCGGGTGCTAGCTGCCGGCTTGTGGACTTTCGGGAAGTGCAGGCGGTGCCGGCGGTGGTGCGCTCTGGCGCTTCATCGCGATGTCGATCAGCGTCTCCAGGCGGATCACCCGCTCGCGCGTCTCGATCGAGTGGCGGCGCGCTTCCTCGGCGGTGGTCAGCGCCTGCTCGACCTTGTGCTGGAGCAGCGCGACCTGCTGCAGGGCGCGCAGCGCATCGGTCCAGAAGCTCATTGGCGTGCCCAGCCGGAGAGGGCGGTGGACAGCGCATCCCAGTCGATCGAGGAATCGGCCAGCAGCTGTTCGCGGACCTGGGTGCGATAGGCATCCTCGTCGAACGCGGTGGCGGCGGTGCGCGCGGTTTCGAGCTGCGCGAAGGCCGCGTCCGTGCGGGCATTGGCCTGTTCGAGCTGGGCGAGCAGGTCGCGCATCAGCGCCATCTCGGCATCGGTGGGTTCGGTGTAGCGTTCGGCGGCGGTGCGCATGAAGTCGCTCACCGTCATGTCCGCCGCTTCCGCATTGGCGGAAATGCGTCGTTTTTCCTCCGGCGATACCAGCACGACGACACGGCTGGAGCGAGTCTGGGGAAGCTGGGTGGCCATGTGCATGTACATGGCATGTGCATGTTGGAGATTCAAGGTGGGGGAGGTTCTCCGATCCTCCCCGGTACGGGGAGGGGGGCCGCCGCCGAAGGCGGTGGTGGAGGGGCCGCCGCGGCACGCGGCGGTGTGCCCACGCTAACAGCGTTCCGCGCCTTGCGGCGCGGCCCCTCCACCATGGTGCTGGCGCACATGGTCCCCCTCCCCGTGCCGGGGAGGGGCTAGATGGTTACGCCCGTACGCCGTCGGCCAGCTCGGCCTCGTTGTAGCGGAGTGCCTTCAGCACCGTGTCGACGATGTTCGCAGCGTTCAGGCCTGCTTCGTCATACTGCTTCTCGGGCTTGTCCTGGTCCTGGAACACGTCCGGCAGGCGCATGGTGCGCAGCTTGAGGCCGGCATCGATCAGGCCGGTGTCGCTGGCAAGCGTCAGCACATGCGCGCCGAGGCCGCCGATCGACCCTTCCTCGATCGTCACAGCCACTTCGTGGGTGGTGAGCAGACGACGGATCAAATCTTCGTCGAGCGGCTTGGCGAAGCGCAGATCGGCGACGGTGGTCGAAAGCCCCTTGGCTTCCAGCGTGTCCGCGGCCTTGAGCGCTTCGGCGAGACGGGTGCCGAGCGACAGGATCGCTACCTTCTTCCCTTCGCGGACCACGCGGCCCTTGCCGATCTCGAGCCGTTCCGGAACCTTGGGCAGCGTCAGTCCGATGCCGTTGCCGCGCGGATAGCGCAGCGCGATCGGGCCGCTGTCGTGCATCGCCGCCGTGTGGGTCATGTGGACGAGCTCGACCTCGTCCGCCGCCGCCATCACCACGAAATTGGGCAGGCTGGCGAGATAGGTCACGTCGAAGCTGCCGGCATGGGTCGCGCCGTCGGCGCCGACCAGGCCCGCGCGGTCGATCGCGAAGCGCACCGGGAGGTTCTGGATCGCGACGTCGTGCACCACCTGGTCATAGGCGCGCTGCAGGAAGGTCGAGTAGATCGCGCAGAACGGCCGCATCCCCTGCGCGGCGAGCCCCGCGGCGAAGGTGACGGCGTGCTGCTCGGCAATGCCCACGTCGAAGGTGCGATCCGGGAACGTCGCCTGGAACTTGTCGAGCCCGGTGCCCGAGGGCATGGCCGCGGTGATCGCGCAGACCGTCGCATCGCGCTCCGCCTCGGCGAGCAGCGCGTCGGCGAAGACCTTGGTGTAAGCGGGCGGTCCCGGCGGCGCCTTGTCCTGCGCGCCGGTGATCACGTCGAACTTCTGAACGCCGTGATATTTATCCGCCGCCGCTTCGGCCGGGGCATAGCCCTTGCCCTTCTTGGTGACGACATGGATCAGGATCGGGCCCTGCTCGCTGTCGCGGACATTCTCCAGCACCGGGATCAGATGCTCGAGATTATGGCCGTCGATCGGGCCGACATAGTAGAAGCCCAGTTCCTCGAACAGCGTGCCGCCGGTCGCCATGCCGCGAGCGAATTCCTCCGCCTTGCCGGCAGCAGCCGTGAGGCGGCGCGACAGCTTGCGGGTGAAGCGCTTGGCCAGCTCGCGCAGGCCGAGATATTCGGACGAGGAGATCAACCGCGCCAGATAGGCCGAAAGCCCGCCCACCGGCGGCGCGATCGACATGTCGTTGTCGTTGAGGATCACCACCAGCCGGTTGCCGGCCGCCTCGGCGTTGTTCATCGCCTCATAGGCCATGCCCGCGCTCATCGCGCCGTCGCCGATCACCGCGATCGCCTTGCCCGGCGCCTCGTTGATCTTGTTGGCGATCGCGAAGCCGAGTGCGGCCGAGATCGAGGTTGAGGAGTGCGCGGCGCCGAACGGGTCGTACTCGCTCTCGCTGCGCTTGGTGAAGCCGGAGAGGCCGCCGCCCTGGCGGATCGTGCGGATGCGGTCGCGTCGGCCCGTGAGGATCTTGTGCGGATAGCATTGGTGCCCGACGTCCCAGATCAGCCGGTCGTCGGGGGTGTTGAACACATAGTGGATCGCCACCGTCAGCTCGACGACGCCGAGGCCGGAGCCGAGATGTCCGCCGGTGGATCCCACCGCACTGATGGTTTCGGCGCGAAGCTCGTCGGCCAGCTGGCGAAGCTGGGCGGGTGCGAGCTTCCGGAGGTCCTGCGGCGTGTCGACCGTGTCGAGCAGCGGCGTCTTGGGTAGGTCAGCCATGGGGTTTGTTAGCGCAACGTTACACTCAAGTCGAACGGTCTGTTCGGCGGCTCAGTCGCACTTGCCGCACTTGCCGCGCACCTCGATCACCGGGCGGACCGGGGAAAAACCGGCGTGCCGTGCGGCGGACCGTACGTTCTTCGTGATCGAATCGTCGTCGATATGCGTGGTCTGGCCGCAGCTGTCACAGACCAGGAAAATGCAGTCGTGCAGGCATTCGGGGTGCGCATTGGCGACATAGGCATTCGCGCTTTCCACCCGGCGTGCCAGATTGGAACCGACGAACAGATCGAGGATGCGGTAGACGCTGTTGGCGGCGACGCGGCGGCCTTCGGTCTTGGATACCGCTTCGGCGATGTCGTAGGCGGAGGCGGGCTTTTCGAACCCCGCCAGCGCCTCGAACACGCGCTCGCGCATCGCCGTCCATTGCTCGCCGGCCTCTTCCAGCCGGGTGCGAGCCGCCTTGGTGAGATCGGCCCCCTGGTGCTCGTGATGATGATGCGCGGACATGCAAGTGATCTAGGCGTTGCTGCCCGTTCCGGCAAGCAGCGGCGGGTCTGCGCTCAATAGGTCGCGCGGCGGTTGAGGTCGTGCCCGAGCGCGACCAGCGACACACCGACCAGCGTCCAGAAGGTCTCGAACCCGCCATGCGGCAGGCTCAGTGCGCCACCCATGATGCCCAGCCCGAACGCGCCCACGGCGGCGGGGGCCATATAGCCGTGGTGCACGATGCCACGGCCCAGCGCGTAGATGCCGAAGCCGATCGCCAGCACCAGGCCATATTCATGGATATGCGGGTTTAGCAGGCCGCCCGCGGTCGACACGATCGTCAGCAGCACGGTCGTCGCGATGCAATGAATCAGGCACAAGCCGCTGATCCCGATCGCGATACGATCGAAGGCGCCATCCAGGCCCGCCCACCAGCGGGCCAGAGGAGTACTCAGCGACATGGGCGCCATATAGACCCGTGGTCTCGGCGGTACAATATATCATGGCGCAATTTCGTGGTTGATCCGGCAGCAGTTGCCGAAATGCTCTGTCACGCGCGGACGCACAACCGAAGCTCGCGCTAGGGATGTACCGGCTATGGAACAAGATCGATCGCAATGTTGCAATGCAAGCGTGACCCATTGCGAAACCATGTGACAATTTCGTGAAGTACAGGCCGCCGCCGCAAGGGTAGGCCGGGTGCCGCTCTAGGGTACGTCACCCGGCCATTCCCATAGCGTCTACTATAGATCGTCCTCCCTGCGTTTACCAGTGTGCTTGCGCCGATTTAGCCGCCTTTTGTGCGGTGCTGGCCGCGTGGCCTCCAAGATAATGTGCCTGGGCCGCGTCGGTGGCGTTGATTGCCAGCAGCGAGCGCGCCTCGGCGGTGGTCCGCACCGATCCGCTGCGCTCGGCGGCAGTGTCGAGCAGGCGGTCGAGCAGCGCCTGGCCTTCTTCCCACCAGCCGATGCCGCTGGCGGCATTGAGGTGGCCCTGCGGCCCCGCGTCGACGAACAGGCTGCCCCAGCCGCGGGCGAGATCCTCGGACCGCTCGATCGACATCCACGGATCGTCGCTGCTCGCCACTACCACACTGGGAAAGGGGAGCAGGGTTGCCGGCGTCGGGCGGAAGGCATGGAGTTCCGTCGGTGCCGAGTCGCGGTCGACATCCGCGGGCGCCACCAGCAGCGCGCCGGCGACCGGCGTGCCGAAGGTCTGCCCGGCGAGCGTCGCCCACCAGGCGACCGCCAGACAGCCCAGGCTGTGCGCGGCGAGCACCACCGGTGCCTGCGCCTGCCGGATCGCCTGGTCGAGCTTGGTCACCCAGGCATTGCGATGCGGCGTATCCCACATGCCGAGCTCGACTCGGTGAGTGTCGGGGCGGGATTGCTCCCACAGCGTCTGCCAGTGCGACGGCCCGGAGCCGCCGAGGCCGGGGACGGTGAGGATGATCGGCGAGCGATCATCGATCGGCGAAAAGATCGTCATTGCGTTCCTCTCCTTGTGTCCTGGGAGGCACTGGCCGGACTTCTTCTATAATCCCCACTGGATTAGTGGGCAATAAGCTGTGCGCCGAATGGAGGAGCGGTTGCGCCGGGGCGTTGGCCGCGCCTAAAGGGCGGCATGGCAAAGCTTCGCGCCGATCAACTGCTCGTCGACCGCGGGCTCGCCGAGAGCCGCACGCGGGCGCAGGCGCTCATCATGGCGGGGCTCGCCTTCACCGGCGAGCGCAAGATCGAGAAGGCGGGCCAGATGCTCGCCGAGGACGCGGCGCTGGAAGTGCGCGGCCGCGACCACCCCTGGGTGTCGCGCGGCGGCATCAAGCTGGCCCATGCGCTGGAGCATTTCGGCTGGGACGTGACCGGCGCGGTGGCAATCGACGTCGGCTCCTCGACCGGCGGATTCACCGACGTGCTGCTGACCAACGGCGCGGCGCGCGTCTATGCAGTGGACAGCGGCACCAACCAGCTCGCCTGGAAGCTGCGCCAGGACGCGCGCGTTGTGGTCCACGAGCAGACCAGCGCGCGCATCCTGACGCCCGCGCACATCCCCGAGCCGATCGACCTGGTGGTGTGCGACGCGAGCTTCATCGGACTGGCCAAGGTGCTGGACGTGCCGCTGGGCTTCACCCGCCCCGGCGCGCGGCTGGCGGCGCTGATCAAGCCGCAGTTCGAAGCGGGGCGCGAGGAAGTCGGCAAGGGCGGGGTGGTCCGCGATCCTGCGGTGCACGAGCGGGTCTGCGCCGAGGTGGCGGCCTGGCTGAAAGGCAAGGGCTGGCAGGTGCTGGGCGTGACGCGCAGCCCGATCACCGGGCCCGAAGGCAATGTCGAGTTCCTGATCGGGGCGGTGCGGCCCGACGGCGGATAAGGCTGAACTCGCCGGTCCGGTCTCGTGCCGTCCGACCTTTCTAGGGCCGTGGGGGAACCGCGGCGCCGGGCGTTGGCCGCCGATCGAAGTTTAGGAAGTTTAGGCACGCGCGCGTTTTCGGCGGGCCTGCGGGGAACGCGAAGTTTAGGGGCGCGCGAAGTTTAGGAAGTTTAGGCTCGTGCCAATTCCGCGCGGGGCGCCCGGCAACAGGCCGACCCCGCGAAGCGCGTCGCTCCCGAGGCGGGAGGAGGGGACCGGACGGGATCAAAGAGCGGGCGCCCGAAGGGGTACTTCCGGTACATATAGGGAACATGAATCCTGGCGCAAGATGGCGGCCGCCGCGCTCGATGGCGCTAGCGAAGATCGCCGTGACGGCCGGAATTGGTGGTTAGCGGCCGTTCCCGCATGCGGTCCTTGCACGCTTGATTCGCTTCATATTCCGTCGAAGACCAAGAGTCATGATCCACCGCGAAACAGCTCCGGCGCCTAAGAGAAAGCCACAAAGCAAGGTGACGCGGTTCCAAGACGAAATAACGCCTTTCAGAAATTCATTCGCGTAACCGGCGTAGGTGCAGGCGGCCATGAACACCCCGCCCGCAACAGCCAACATGAGTTTAGTTCCCGAGATCATCGCCCGCAAAATATCTGGCCGGGCCAATGTCCGCAACTGGGCGAAAGCGGACGTGGGTACCGGCTCGCTACATGCGGGTATTATCGGTACGCTGCGTGGCAGAAAAACGTGGACGCGGCGGAGGGTATCTCCGCCGGTCCCATATCCGCTTCTAGGGGAAAGCGGACTTTCGCAGGATCGCATAATCGGGGGCCGCTTCTGATCAGAAGCGAACCCCGGTCGGATGGATCATGCAGGAAAATGAATTCCACACAATTTGTTGCCGTCGGGGTCACGAAAATAGGCCAGTTCGATGGTGCCCATCGAGGCCGTTTCGCGCGGTCCGGGCGGAGCTTCGATCGATGTCCCGCCAGCGGCAACGGCGGTATCGTGAAGCTGCTTTACCTGTTCGGGCGAGTCGCAGGAAAAAGCGACCGTGCTTCCGTTGGCAACGCTCGCCGGTTCGTCGTTGATGGGCTGGCTGACGATGAAGTTGGTTCCGTTGCCGTTATTGTAGATCAGACGTGTATGGCCGCTGTCGGCGATATTCCGCGTCCCTTCCCCTGCACCCAAGATGCCGAGTACCGTATCGTAGAAGCGCTTGGAGCGTTCAATGTCGTTCGATCCGACCATGGTGTGAAAAAGCACAGACACTCTCCTGAAGGCTGATCGAATTCCGATCGCTATTAGCAGTCTCACATAACCTGCGCGTGTACCGCGGTCACCCCGGCCCGTGGAATGTCCGTTATTGGGGCGATAGAGGACATCGCAGCGCTGCGAGCGCTAAAAAAATAAGGCGGGGTTCGGGCGCCATCGCTGCACGTTCATGCGTTCCAACATGGCAAGGCAAGGAAACCCATGAACCCGACACTCATTCCCGGCAACGAGCCCGACCCCGGTGATATGTCCACCGAGCCAGGCCCGGAAACCCGAAACCACAACCCGGCGGAAGATCTTCCGGACGAGGATGCGGGGGCGCTTGGCGACTTCGCTTAGCGCACACGCAAGAGAGCGGTTTGGGTCCCTTCCGCGCGATGGTCGCCGGAATGGCCGAATATGGGCGGATGCAGCCGGCATGGGCCGGCGGGTCCTTTGCACCGCCGTTGGGATCGCTTAGGCGTGGGGCGAACGAGGGATCGCAGAGGGGAAACGGCACGTGAACGCACTGGCATCGAAGGCGCAACTGCGGCGTGGCTTCTGGCGGCGCGCGCTGGTGACGGTGCCGATCGTGGTGCTGCTCGGCTTCGGATCGGCGATGGTCGCGCCCGCGGGTGATCAGAACCCCTGGTTCACCGCGCTCGCCAAGCCGGCGATCCAGCCGCCCAACATCGCCTTCCCCGTCGTCTGGACGATCCTCTACGTATTAATGGGCCTGGCGCTCGCGCTGGTGCTCAGTGCGCGGGGCGCGCGCGGGCGAATGGCGGCGGTCGTGCTGTTCGTCCTCCAGCTCGCGGTGAACCTCGCCTGGTCGCCGATCTTCTTCCGCTTCCACCTGCTCGATCTCGCGCTGATCGTGATCGTGGCGCTGGCGGTGCTCGTCGCGGTGACGATGGTCGCCTTCTGGCGCATCCGCACGCTCGCCGGGCTGATGCTGCTGCCCTATCTGGCCTGGGTGTGTTTCGCGAGCGTGCTGTTTTCGCAGGTCCGCGATCTGAATCCGGATGCGGAAAAGATTGCGTCGGCGGCGCCGAACGCCCACATCCCGCTCGAAACGCTTTGAGTGGGGTTTTTTTGACATGCAGACCGACAACCGCCTGTTCGACGATCTGGTGAAGATGGTGAACGGCGCCGCCGGCACCTTCGCCGGCGTGGCCCGCGAAGCCGAATCCGGCGCCCGCGAGCGCGCCCGCGAGTGGATCGGCGGGCTCGATTTCGTCAGCCGCGACGAGTTCGAAGCGGTAAAGGCGATGGCAGCCGCCGCGCGCGACGAGGCCGATGCGCTGAAGGCGCGCCTCGATGCGCTCGAGGCGAAGCTGAACACGCAAGGGAATGCGTGACGCTGGCTGAGCCTTTCTTGTCCACAGTTTTGAGCAACGGGGCGCAGGCGCAAGCTTGTGCCCCGTCCGCGCGCTTGGCACTAGCGGGCATGGCTACACGACCGAGGGCTGAATGGGCATGCTAGACGAAGCGGAATTCGACCGCGACGCCGCCGCGCCCATCGACATGCTCGAAACCTACTTCGCCGCGCATGGCTGGACCCATGAGCGCGAGGACGACGAGATCGTCGCCAAGGTCAAGGGCAGCTGGACCCAGTACGAACTCCGCGCGATCTGGCGCGAGGACGACGGCGTGCTTCAATTCATGGGCTTCCCCGACGTGCGCGTCCCCGAGGAGCGGCGCGGGCTGGTCTATGAAACGATCGGGCTGGTCAACGAGCAGCTGTGGATCGGCCATTTCGAGCTCTGGTCGTCGACCGGCATCCTGCTGTTCCGCCACGCCGCGCTGATCGACGGCGACGAGGGCGCATCGCTGACGCTCGCCCAGGCCGAGCTGCTGGTGGAAAGCGCGATCGACGAGTGCGAGCGCTTCTACCCCGTCTTTCAGTTCGTCCTGTGGGGCGGCAAGACGCCGAGCGAGGCGATCGCCGCGGCGCTGATCGAGACCCAGGGCGAGGCCTGACATGACGGCGCTGCTCGATCGCATCTGGCTGGTCGGTGCCGGCAATATGGGTGGGGCGATGCTCCGCCGCTGGGCAGGGGCGGGGATCGACGCGTCCGCGATCACCGTCATCGATCCGGGCAACCCGTCCGTTCCGGAGGGCGTGCGGCATGTGACCGTGCCGCCCGAGGGCGAGCGCCCGACCGCGCTGGTGCTGGCGGTGAAGCCGCAGCAGCTTCACGCTGTCGCGCCGGTGCTTGCGCCATTCGTGGCGGGCGTGCCGCTGCTCGTTTCGATCCTGGCGGGGGTGGAAGTCGCCACACTCGCGGAGGCGCTGGGCGCGCAGACCGTCGTCCGCGCGATGCCCAATTTGCCGGTGGCGATCGGCAAGGGTGTCGTCGGCCTCACCACGCCGAGCGACGATGCCGTGGCGCGCGCTGCCGCCGAGACGCTGATGCAGCCGCTCGGGCTTGTCGAATGGGTACCGAGCGAGACCATGCTCGATGCGCTGACCGCGCTTGCCGGTTGCGGCCCGGGCTTCGTCTTCCGCTTCGTCGATGCGCTGGCCGAGGCGGGGGCGGCGCTGGGCCTGCCGGGCGATCAGGCGCAGCGGCTTGCGCTCGCCACTGTCGAAGGCTCGGGCCTGATGGCCGCGGCTGCCAGCGAAAGCCCCGCCGTACTGGCCGACCGTGTGGCGAGCCCCGGCGGCTCGACCCGCGAGGGGCTGAACGTGCTCGATCGCGACGATGCGCTGAAGACCCTGTTGCGCGAGACGCTCGCCGCCTCCGCGCGCCGCAATGCCGAGATGGCCGCCGAGGCGCGCAAATAGCGCGCTACGCTACGGAACGCCTGCTATTCCTGATGGTTAACCTCCCGATCCCACGTATCGACGGAGGCTATCATGGCTACGACGACCGAATCGAAGCGTAACACCAAGACCAACGCGAACAACACCGCCAAGACCAGCAACGGTTCCAGCCTGGGCGTGATCGCCGGGGCGGCGGCCGGCGGCGCGGCGCTTGGGCTGCTCGCGATGCTCGGCCGCAAGGCGGCGGTGCAGGCGCCGAGCGCGCTTGCCGGCAATTGGGACGATGCGCTCAAGGCCGAGCACAAGGCAGTGCTCAAGGTGTTCGACACGCTCGAAGCCACCGACGACAAGGCGACGATCCGCCGCAACATGCTCCTCGCGCACATCAAGCATGCGCTGGTGAAGCATGCGATCGAGGAAGAGAATGTCATCTACCCGGCGCTCCGCGAAGCGGGCAAGACCGAGCAGGCCGACGAGCTCAACGCCGAGCATGGCTATGTGAAGCAGTTCCTCTACGAGCTCGAGAACATGCCGAGCACCTCGCCCAAGTGGCTCGAGAAGGTGAAGGAATTCCGCGCGGCGCTGGAAAAGCACATTCGCGAGGAAGAGGACACGCTGTTCCCCGAACTCCGTGCCCAGCTGAGCGAGGAAAAGAACAAGGCACTTACCCTTGCGATGAACAAGGAAGGCTTCAAGGTCGCCTGAACCAGGCGGCGGCGCGCGGGCGCGCTCAGCGTCCCAGCGTCGCCACCCGGCCGCGCTCGTCCTCGGGCATGAGCCCTTCGAGCACGGCCCAGAATCCCCCGACGGCTCCCTGGCCGGCGCTTGAATAGGCGCCGGCCATTTTTTCGCGCAACGCCTCGAATAATTCGGATTCCAGCTTCGTGCCGGCCGCGGTGAGCCGCAGCAGCCGCTGCCGCCGGTCGCGCGTGCCCGCGCGCGTCTCGACCAGCCCGCGCTCGGCCAGCTCGCCCAGCACGCGGCCCAGCGACTGTTTGGTGATCGCCAGCAGCGAGAGCAATTCGCTCACCGTCAGGTCCGGCTTGCGGGCGATGAAATAGAGCGCGCGGTGGTGCGCCCGGCCCAGCCCCTGGCGCGCCAGCCCGTCGTCGATCGAGCGGGTGAGGTGCGAATAGCCGAAATAAAGCAGCTCGATCCCGCGCCGGATTTCGGGTTCGCGCAGGAAGAGGGGAGAGGCAGGAATTGGGGCAGCCATGTTGACCGTTTCTGCCACCGCGCCTAGTCCTGCGCAACCCGAGGCTCTGGGGACGAGAAAGACCGAGTGATGCAAGACGCGATGATCCTGGATTTCGAATTCGAAGCCCACACCAACCCGCGCAGCGGCGACGAGCGCGCGACGATCCTCGCGAACCCCGGTTTCGGCAAGGTATTCACCGATCACATGGCGGTGATCCGCTACTCGGCAGACAAGGGCTGGCACGATGCGCGCATCCAGCCCTATGCGCCGCTCCAGATCGATCCGGCCTGCGCGGTGCTCCATTATGCGCAGGAGATATTCGAGGGCCTCAAGGCCTATCGCCTGCCCGATGGCGGGGCGGGGCTGTTCCGCCCGGCCGAGAATGCCCGCCGCTTCCGCGAATCGGCCGAGCGCATGGCGATGACGCCGCTGCCCGAGGATCTGTTCCTTTCGTCGATCCGCGCGCTGGTGAAAGCCGATCGCGACTGGATCCCGGAAGGCGAGGGCGCCTCGCTGTATCTCCGCCCCTTCATGTTCGCGAGCGAGACCTTCCTCGGCGTGAAGCCGGCAAGCGAATATCTGTACCTCGTCATCGCGTCGCCGGCGGGGGCCTATTTCAAGGGCGGCGCGCCGTCGGTCACGCTGTGGGTGTCCGATCACTACACCCGCGCGGCGCCGGGCGGCACCGGTGCGGCCAAGTGCGGCGGCAACTATGCCGGCAGCCTGGTCGCCCAGGCCGAGGCGATCCGCCAGGGCTGCGACCAGGTGGTATTCCTCGATGCGGTCGAGAACCGCTATGTCGAGGAGCTGGGCGGCATGAACGTGTTCTTCGTCTTCGACGACGGCAGCATCGCCACCCCGCCGCTCTCGGGCACGATCCTGCCGGGCATCACGCGCGAGTCGCTGATCACGCTGGCGCGCGGTGCGGGCGTCGAGGTGCGCGAGGAGCGCTACACGATCGACCAGTGGCGCCAGGACGCCAAGAGCGGCCGCCTGCGCGAGGCCTTCGCCTGCGGCACCGCCGCGGTGGTGACGCCGATCGGCGCGGTGCGCGGGTCGGGCTTCGACTTCCAGATCGGCAATGGCGGCCCGGGTCTGCTCACCGAGCGCTTGCGCGAGCAGCTGGTGGGAATCCAGCGCGGGGTGGCGCCGGATCCGCATGGGTGGCTTGAACGTCTGTTCTGAGGCTCTATAAGCCCGCTTCCCGGTGGGGCGTCGCCAAGTGGTAAGGCAACGGTTTTTGGTACCGTCATTCGGAGGTTCGAATCCTCCCGCCCCAGCCAGGTTTTCAAAATTCTGATGCGAAGTGAGCGCGCCCCAAGGGCGCGCTCCCTCGGTTTAGCCCCGCAGCTGCTTCACCGCGTGGTCCGCGGCGCGCATCGTCAGCGCCATGAAGGTCAGCGACGGGTTGACGCAGGAGGCCGAGGCCATCTGGGCGCCGTCGGTGACGTAGAGGTTGGGCGCATCGTGCGCCTGGCTGAAGCCGTTTAGCACCGAATTACGCGGATCGGTGCCCATGCGCGCGCCGCCCATTTCGTGGATGGCGTCGCCGGGGACATGCTCGCCCTCGTTGCTCGTCACGTTCTGCAGACCGGCAGCGCGCAGCATCGCCTCGCCCTGCACCTTGGCGTCGGCGATCAGCTTCAGTTCGTTCTCGCGGAAGGTCACGTCGAAGCGCATCAGCGGCACCCCGAAACGATCGACCTTGCTGGGGTGCAGCGAGACATGGTTGTCCTTGTAGGGCAGGCATTCGCCGAACGCGCCCATGCTGAACCGCCAGGGGCCGTAGCGACGCATGCCGTGCTTCATCTCGGCACCGAAGCCCACCGGGCCCGCGGGCTGGCGCCAAGCGCTGCCCTGATAGCCATAGCCGCGCTTGAAGCCCACGCCTTCCTCGCCGCCGACGTTGCGGAAGCGGGGGATGTAGACGCCGCCCGGGCGCCGGCCATATTCGATCAGGTCGGTCATGCCCGGAATCTCGCCGTCGATGCCGACGCGGAAGATATGGTCCATGACATAGCGGCCCAGCGTGCCGCTGCTGTCGAAATGGCTGCGCTCACTGCCCTGGGCGCGCGAGTTGAGCAGGATCTGGTTCGATCCCATCGCCGAAGCGCAGAGGAAGACGAGGTCGGCATTCACGACCTGCGCCTGGCCGGTCTTGGCATCGACATAGCGCACGCCGGTGACGCGCTTCTTCGCTGCGTCATATTCGAGGTTGGTCACCACCGCGTCCGACTGGAGCGTCAGCTTGCCGGTCGCGCGGGCGGCGGGGAGGGTGACCGCCTGGGTCGAGAAATAGGCGCCGAACGAACAGCCATTGCCGCACTGGTTGCGGAACTGGCACTTGGTGCGGCCCTGGTCGGGCTTGTCCTCGGTCATGTTCGAGAGGCGGGTGTTGATCAGCTTGCGGCCCGGGAACTTGGATTCCAGCCGTTCCTTCAGCCACTTCTCGGCGACGTTCATCGGCATCGGCGGCTGGAAGTTGCTGTCGGGCAGATAGGGCAGGTTCTCGCGCGAGCCCGAGACGCCGATATAATCCTCGACCTTGGCGTACCAGGGCGCGATGTCGTCATAGCCGATCGGCCAGGCGCCATCGACGCCCTCCCGCTTGTTCGCGTCGAAATCCTCGGGCGCCCAGCGGAAGCTCCAGCGGCCCCAGATCAGCGACTTGCCACCCACCGCACCGGGGCGGATCCAGTAGAATTTGCTGCCCTCGTCGAACGCATAGGGGTTCATGCGATCGTTATTGTAGAAGCCCATGTTGCTGGGCTGCACATAGCCGCGCTTGGCGATGAAATAATCGCGCTCCTGCAGCGGCTTGGGCATAATGTTGTGCGCGGGCACCTCATAGGCGGGCTTGCCGTCATACGGATAGCCTTCGCCATGCTCGACCATGCGGCCGCGGTCGAGCATCAGGACGCGGAGGCCCTTTTGCGTCAGTTCCTTGGCGGCAAAGCCGCCGCTAACGCCCGAGCCGATGACGATCGCATCGAACCTGTTGGTTGCAGCCATGTTCGTTTCCCTCTCCCAGGGCGTGTTGTTGGTTAGAAGCGCAGCGCTTGCAGCGTCTTGAAGCTGGTAGTGATGTCCGGAAGATAGGGCGCGGGCGCCTCGTCATTCTCGACATAGAAATGGTGCACGCCCGCACTGGACGGGCGTTTGAACAGCGCCGCGAAGTCGATCGTGCCGGTACCGACCGCGGCCATGCTGCCATCGGCGCGCATGTCCTTGACGTGGTAGGAATAGAGCCGCTTGTTGAGCCGGTCGATCAGCCCGCCCAGGTCCTGGCCGGCGCGCTTGGCCCAATAGAGGTCGAGTTCCACCTTCACCATCGCGGGATCGGTCGCCTTGAGGAACCGGTCGTAGAGGCTGACCCCGCCGGGCTTGTTGGTGAACTCGAAGTCGTGATTGTGATAGGCGAAGTCGAAGCCTGCCTTTTTAAGGTCGCGGGCGAACTTGTTGAAGTTCGGCAGCGCCGCGTTCCAGCCGGCCTCGGTGCGATGCTCGTCGGTCATGTAGGGCAGGATTACCGTCTTGGCGCCGAGCGTGCGCGCCATCGCTACCGACTTGTCGAACTGGCCGAGCAGCGCGTCATAGCCGATGTGGAGCGACGGGCAGCGCAGGCCGGCCTGATCCATGGTCCGGCGGAGCATCGCCGGGTCCATGCTGTCATAGCCGCCACCGCCGAACTCGATCTCGCGATAGCCGATCTTCGCGATCGCCTGGAGCGTGCCGACCGGGTCCTTTTGGAAGATCTCGCGCACAGTGTAAAGCTGGATGCCCACCGCGGGGATCTGCGCCGCGAAGGCCTGCGGGATCAGGCGATCCATCAGTGCGAGGGCGGTGACGCCGCCCGCACCGGCGAGCAGGGTACGACGGGTGATCATCATGCGCTGTACACCTTGTTGACCTGAGAATAGGGGAAGGCGCCGTTATATTCGCCCGGCACCGGCAGATATTCGCGTTCCTGGGTGATGCCGATCTCCGAGGTGTAATAGCCCGTGATCACCAACTGGCGGAACGCCTCGAAGAAGGTCTTGCCACCTGCGATCTGGCCGTTCATCGCCAGCGTGAGCAGCGCGTCCTGCTGCGCCGGCGTCGACTTGGCGGCCGAGACCTTGTAGTCCTGCTGCGAACGCGCCTCGATCGCATCGAGCCCGGCGACGATCGGCATGCGGTCGTCCGGCATCGCCCAGTCGGCGAGCAGCTTCTCGATGAAGGCGGGAACGCCCGCGGCGATCGCGCCCGGCGTGTCGGTGGTGGGGATCACCCGCTCGCTCAGCGCGGTCATCAGCGCGCGCTGGGCGGGGTTGAACACGGCAACGCTGGGCGGTCCCTCCGGGATCAGCTGCGTCGCAGTCATCTGCGCGGCGCGGGCGATGGGGGCGAACACACCCGCCCCGAACATGGCGAGCACGCCGGTGAGCGCGGCGCGACGGTCGATGTTCATTTGCGGTCTCCCGGAAGGTCCTGCGCGATCGCCGCTTCGGGCAGCGGGCGCACCCAGATGTTGCGGAACGACACCGGCGAGTCATGGTCCTGCAGCTGGATCGGCAGGGCATCGGCGTGCGCGGTATATTCGGCGACATGGCGCCAGTTGGTGGTGCCGAGCATGGCTTGGTGGTTCTGCACCAGCACGCCGTTGAGGAAGGCGGTGATATAGGCCGGGCGCAGCAGCTTGCCGTCGGCGGCGAAACGGGGGCGCTCGAACACCACGTCATAGCTCTGCCATTCGCCGGGCTTGCGCGACGGGTTCACCAGCGGCGGCTTCCAGCCATAGACGCCGCCTACCGTGCCATCGGCATAGGTGGGGTTCTGATAGCCGTCGAGGATCTGGATCTCGTAGCGCTGCATGAACCAGATGCCGCTATTGCCGCGATCCTGCGAGCTCTTGGTCGGCGGATTGGGCGAGCGGAACTCGAGGTGGAGCTGCACGTCGCCGAAGCTCTGCTTGGAGACCAGCGCATTCTCGCCGCCGCTGCTCGCACGCGTCGGTACGGTGAGGATGCCGTTCGCCACCGGCCACAGCTTGCGCTGCGCGGTCCAGGCATCGAGCGAGCGGCCGTCGAACAGCACGATAGCATCCGAGGGCGCGCCGCCGGGCTGCGCCGCGGGGGTGACCACGCTGGGGTAGGGGCGGTCCGAGTCATGGACGTGCCAGTTCCCGCCGCCCGGCAGGATCGGGGTGTCCTTGAACCCCGGCTTTTCCTGTGCCGCAGCGGGCGTCGCGGCTAGTGCCGCCAGACCCGCGAGCAGCACGCTTGTGCGTCTCGACATGCTTCTCTCTCCCCTCAGACGGCGTCGATCGTGCGATAAGCGGCGATCAGCCGCTCCTCGCCCGCGCGCCCTTTAACCGAATTGCCATGTTCCATGCCGATCGTTCCGGCATATTTCCGCTCGCGCAGCCAGCGGACGATGTTCGTGAAATTGATTTCGCCGGTTCCCGGCTCGTTGCGTCCGGGATTGTCGCCGAACTGGATATAGCCGATCTCGCTCCAGCAGGTGTCGAGCACCGGGATCAGGTTCCCGGACTGGATCTGCTCGTGATACAGGTCGGCGAGGATCTTCACCCCCGGGCTGTTCGCCCCGCGCGCAACCGCATAGCCCTGCGCGATGCTCTGCATGTAGACGCCCGGATGGTTGGTGCGGGTGTTGAGCGGCTCCATCACCAGCGCCATCCCGTGCGGTGCGACGAGGTCGCCGGCGCGGCGCATCAGGTCGATCACCCGCGCGGTCTGGATGTCGAGCGGCACCTTGGGATCGAGGAAGCCGGTGACCACCGTCATCCGCGTGGCATTCAGCCGCTTGGCGACGTCGATCGCGGCGCGAATGTCCGCCAGGAACGCCTCGCGCTCGCCGCCGTCGTTCGCGCCCAGGATCGGCCGAGACTGCCCCCATTTGGGCATCGAGGCGACGAACACGCCCATCGTCATGCCGCGGCTGGACAGCGCCTTGGCCATCGCCACCTGCTCGTCGACGGTGCGGCCGGCCGCCTCATTGTCCTCCCAGGCGGTGAAGCCCTGGTCGGCGGCGAAGGCGATCTGCTCCAGCCGGTTGCCGCGGCTGGCGAAGCTGCCCTCGTGCGGCGCAAAATGAAGCGAGAACCGCGCCGCATTCGACTGGCCGCGCGCCGAGGATGCCACCAGGGGCATCGCCGTCGCGCCGGCCAATACGGTGCGGCGCGTCACGCTCATTTGCCGCTCATCGCCTTCAGATAGGCGATGATCTGCTGGCGCTTGGCCGGATCGGCCATGCCGATCGGCATGCGGGTGCCCGGCACCTTCTTCATCGGCGCGGCAATGAACTGGTCGAGCGTCGCCGGATCCCAGGTCAGCTTCGAATTCTTGAGCGCGGTCGAATAGTTGAAGCCGGGCGCCGAAGCCGCCGGGCGACCGACCACGCCGTTGAGGTTCGGGCCGACGCCGTTCTTGCCGCCCTTCTCGACGGTGTGGCACGCCTTGCACGCGGCAAAGGCGGGCGGGGCGGTCTGCGCCCAGGCGGGCGCGCTCGCCGTCAGCGCCGCGGTTGCGGCAAGGCCAATCCAGAACTTCATGTACGCTCTCCGGTTACGATCTCGGTCCATTTGGTGTCGGCCTTCGCATTGGCGATCATCGCCTCGACAAAGGCCATCGTCCGCAATCCGTCCGCGACGCCCGGCACCTGTGCCGAATCGCCGCGAACAATGCGTGCGAACCCACGATAAAGGTTTGCAAACGCTTCGATATACCCTTCCGGATGTCCGGCAGGTGTACGGAGCAGGGGCGTGGTGCTCTCGCCCAGGCCCGGTCCGCCGGCGCGGAGAACCTCCGTGGGGCGATCGAGCCAGCGCAGGGTGAGCGTGTTCGGCTCCATCTGCGCCCATTCCAGCCCGCCGCGCTTGCCATGGATGCGCAGGCGCAGCCCGTTTTCCTCACCGGCGGCGACCTGGGTGGCCTTGAGCGTGCCGCGCGCGCCGCCCTCGAAGCGGAGCAGCGCGCTGACATCGTCGTCCAGGCGCCGGCCGGGGACATGGGTCGCCAGTTCGGCCGACAGCGTCTCGACGCGCAAGCCAGAGACCAGTTCGGCCAAGTGGAAGGCGTGGGTGCCGATGTCGCCGAGGCAGCCGCCGAGACCGGCACGCGCCGGATCGGTGCGCCACTCGGCCTGCTTGTTGCCTTCGGTGTCGAGCGATCCGCTCAGCCAGCCCTGGATATATTCCACCTGCACCAGCCGGATCGCACCGAAGTCGCCGCGGGCGACGCGGGCGCGCGCCTCCTCGACCAGCGGATAGCCGCTATAGGTGAAGGCGAGCGCGAACTGCTTGCCGCTGTCTCGCGCGGCGGCGGCGATGGCGCGGGCCTCGTCGCTGTTCATCGCCATCGGCTTTTCGCAGAAGACGTGGAAGCCGGCGTTCAGCGCGGCGATCGCGACGGGTGCGTGGAGGTGGTTCGGGGTGACGATCGCGACCGCGTCGATGCGCTCGTTCTCCGACAGCGCCGCTTCGCCCGCGAGCAGCGCCTCATAGGTCGCGTAGACGCGCGCCGGATCGAGCCCCAGCAGGTCACCGGTGCGGGCGTTCTTGCCGGCATCGGTGCTGAAGGCGCCGGCGGTAAGCCGCCAGTCGCCGTCGAGCGCCGCCGCCATGCGGTGCACGGCGCCGATGAACGCGCCTTCGCCGCCGCCGACCATGCCGAGTTTCAGCGGATGCCGGATCATGCGTCGCCGCGCTCCAGACCAAGCAGATTGCGGATCGCCGCCTTGTCGACGCCGCTCGAGGCGAAGTCGTCGAACGCGCGCTCGGTGACGCGGATGATATGGTCGCGGATGAACGGCGCGCCTTCGCGGGCGCCGTCCTCGCTGTTCTTCAGCGCGCATTCCCACTCGATCACGGCCCAGCCGCGATAGCCGTACTGGGCGAGCTTGCTGAAGATGCCGACAAAATCGACCTGGCCGTCGCCGGTCGAGCGGAAGCGACCGGCGCGGTTCACCCAGCTTTCATAGCCGCCATAGACGCCGCTGCGCCCGGTCGGGTTGAACTCGGCGTCCTTCACGTGGAAGCACGAAATCCGGTCGTGATAGCGATCGATGAAGTCGAGATAGTCGAGCTGCTGCAGCACATAGTGCGACGGATCGAACAGGATGCGCGCGCGGGGATGGTGGTTCACCGCCTCCAGGAAGCGCTCCCAGCTGGCGCCGTCATGGATGTCCTCGCCGGGGTGAATCTCGAAGGCGCAGTCGACGCCGGATTCCTCGAACACGTCGAGGATCGGCAGCCAGCGCCGGGCGAGTTCGGCGAAGGCCTCCTCGACGAGGCCCGCGGGGCGCTGCGGCCAGGGATAGACATAGGGCCAGGCGAGCGCGCCCGAGAAGGTGGCATGCGCCTTCAGCCCCAGCCGGCCACTGGCGCGGGCGGCGAGCTTGACCTGCTCGACCGCCCAGGCCTGACGCTCGGCGGGCTTGCCGTGCAGCTCGGCCGGCGCGAAGCCGTCGAACAGCGTGTCATAGGCCGGATGCACGGCGACGAGCTGGCCCTGCAGGTGGGTCGAAAGCTCGGTCGGCTGGATGCCGAACTTGTCGAGCCGCGCGCGGAGATCGTCGCAATAGCTCTGACTTTCGGCGGCCCGTTTGAGGTCGATCAGCCGCGGATCGCACGGGATCTGCACGCCGGCATAGCCGAGGCCCGCGGCCCATTCCGCCATATGATCGAGCGTATCGAACGGCGCGGTGTCGCCGAGAAACTGGGCGAGGAAGATGCCCGGGCCCTGCATCGCGGTCATGCCTGCACCTCGTTACGGTTGTTCTTGAAGGTGAACTGGAAGAGCAGCGCGATCACCGCGGCGGCGATCGCCGGATACCACCAGAGATGGTGCCAGTCGGCCACGGTCGCGTTGGCCGGCAGCTGCGCATAGAGCAGGCCGCCGATCTGCGAACCGAGCAGCATGCCCACGCCGTAGGTGAACAGCGTCAGCATGCCCTGCGCCTGGGCGTTGACGCCCTTGGGGGTCGCGATAGTGCCGGTGTAGATGGCGCCGGCGACGAAGAAGAAGTCGTAGCACACGCCGTGCAGCGCGACACCGAGATAGATCGCCCAGATCCCCGCGCCGCCGTCGCCGATTGCGAACAGCGCGTAGCGCAGCGCCCAGGCGACCATGCCGACGAGCAGCAGCGGCTTCACCCCGAAGCGGCGATAGAGGAACGGCATCGAGAACATGAAGACGAGTTCGGACATCTGCCCGATCGCCAGCGTGCCGCCGACATTCTCGATCCCCGCCGCGCCGACATAGGGCGAGGCATAGGCATAATACATCGCCAGCGGGATGGAGATCAGCGTCGCGCAGAGGATGAAGATCAGGAAGGAGCGGTTGCGCATCAGCCCGAAGGCTTCGGTGCAGAACACCTCGGCGACCAGGCTCTTGCCCTGCGGCGCATCGGGCTGAACATTGGGCAGAGTGATGCTGTACAGGCCCAGCGCGAGCGACACGACCCCCGCCACTTCGAAGATGTGCGGGCTGGCGGAGAGGCCGGCCCAGCCGATGATCAGCCCCGCGACGATCCAGCCGAGCGTGCCGAAGGCGCGGACGAAGGGGAAGCGATCGACGCGCTCGCCGAAGCTCTTGAGCGCGATCGTGTTCGCCAGGCCCACGGTCGGCATGTAGAGGATCATGTAGCCGAGCAGCAGCCAGACGAAGCTGGCGCCATGCTCGGGGGTGAGCAGCCTGGGCAGGACGAAGAGCAGCACGCCGCCGATCAGGTGGAGCACCACCATCAGCATCTTGGGGCTGAGGAACCGCGCCGCCGCCATACCGAGCAGGAAGGAGCCGACGATCGAGGCGATCGGCCCGACCGAGAACGCATTGGCGATCAGGCTGCCGACGCCCACGGTCTGCATTACCAGACCGAGCGTGACATTCCATGCACCCCAGACGAAGAACTGCATGAACATCAAGGCACTGAGCCGCCCCGTGAGGACGCCCGATACCGGCTGCGTGCTGTTCATGGTGATCCCGTCGACAGCGGCCATGCGCTTCCTCTCCCCCGATGCGGCTTGGCCGCTGTTCGAATCACAGCCTATGCAGAGCCGGATACGATGTAAAGGATTACATTGGCGGGGCTCGACACGGCGCGTCGCACGCTACAAAGATATCTGCATGGCCACGATTATCGACGTCGCCGCGGCTGCTGGCGTTTCCACCGCCACGGTGTCGCGCGTGCTCAGCCAGCCGGGGCGGGTGGCGGAGGCGACGCGGGTGCGGGTACTGGAGGTGGTCGAGGCGCTCGACTATCGGCCCAATGTCGCCGCGCGAACGCTGCGCACGCTGCGCGCCGCCAAAATCTTGCTGACCGTGCCGGATATTTCCAACCCCTTCTTCGCCAGCGTCATCCGCGGCGCCGAGGAAGCGGCGCGCGATGCGGGCTATGCGGTGGTGCTGGGCGACACCCGGCACGATCCGGAGGTCGAGGACCAATATGCCGAGATGCTGTCGCGCCGCGAGGTCGATGGGCTGGTGTTTCTCGGCCACCGGCTGCCCGCCAGCCTCGAGGCGTTGGTCGCGCGGGAGGGGGCCTCGTCCCCGATCGTCAACGGCTGCGAGTACAGCCCGGAAATCGGCGTGCCGAGCGTGCATATCGACAATGCCGCCGGCAGCGCCGATGCGATCGAGCATCTGGTCGCGCTCGGCCACCGCGACATCGGCATCATCACCGGGCCGCCGATCAGTCCGATCAGCCGCGACCGCTTGGCGGGCGTGCTGCGCGCGTCCGATCGACATGGGCTCAAGGACCGGATGCAGCTCCGCGAGGGCGATTACGGCGCCGACTCCGCGCACCGGGCCGCCCGCGCGCTGCTCGCGGAAGGAGTCACCGCGCTATTCTGTTTCAGCGACGAGATGGCGCTGGGGGCGATCAGCGCGGTGGGAGCCGCGGGGCTGTCCTGCCCCGGCGACGTCTCGGTGATCGGCTTCGACGACTTGCCGCTCGCGCGCTTCTTCCATCCGGCGCTGACCACCATCGCCCAGCCCAAGGGGATGATCGGTCGTCGCGCGGTGGAGCTTCTGGTCGGCATCCTGCGCGGCACGGAGCCGCCCGAGCGGCAGCTGACGCTCGCCCATGAGCTGATCCGTCGCGCCAGCACGGGGCCTGCGCCGAACCCCCGGTGACACGCCGCATGCGCGTGCTATGCTGCTGGAAAGGCGATCGAAAGCATCGTCTGCCGGGAGAGACACGATGCCGATGTTCCGCAAGATTGCCGCGCTCGGGCTGATCGCCGCGTCGATGATCGGCGCCGCACCGCCGGAGGCCGGGCGGCCGCCGATCACCGGCATCTCGCATCTCGCCGTCTATGCGACCGACTTGGCAGCGAGCGATCATTTCTACCGGGTGGTGCTCGGCGCGCGGAAGGGCGCCGACCCGGAGGACCCGACGGGCGTCCGCTACTATTTCAGCCCGCGCCAGTTCGTCGAGGTGCTGCCCGCCCCCAAGGATCCTGGCCCGAGCATGCTTGCCCATGTCGGCTACGTCACCGCCGATGCCGACAAGCTGCGCACCTGGCTTACCGCGCGCGGTGTCCGTGACCTGACCCCGGTGCAGCGCGGGCAGGGCGGCGACCAATGGTTCGGCGGGCGCGACCCCGAGGGCAACCAGGTCCAGTTCGTCCAGCCCGGCAGCAGCGCCATCGCGGCGGAGAAGGGCGCGATCAGCGGCCGGATTATCCATGTCGGCCATGCGGTGCACGATCGCGCGAAGGAGGACGGCTTTTACCGCACCTTGCTAGGCTTCCGCCCCTATTGGTTCGGCGCCTTCCACCCAGACAAGGTGGATTGGGTGTCGCAGCAGCTTCCCGATGGTCGCGACTGGCTTGAATATATGATGGTGGGCGAAGGATCGGACGTTACACCCCACAAGGTCGACGCGCGGCAGCTTGGCGTGCTCAACCATCTCTCACTTGGTGTCGTGAACATGCAGGCAGCGGTAACCACGCTGTATCGCGAGAATCGGCTGAGCCCGCGGCATGACGGCCCGCAAATGGGCTTGGATGGCAAGTGGCAGGCAAACTTCTACGATCCTGATGGCACGCGGGTGGAACTGATGGAGTTCAACGCCGCGACCAAGCCGTGCTGCTCGCCGTTCACTGCCCAAGACCCGGAACCCTGAGCCTCTTGGTTGGGGGGCGCGACGTCGGTTCCGCGCAAGGCGCAAATTGCGTGCCGCACACCGTTGCGGGACATGGGGCCGGCTGGAGCGGCGGCAATCGAGGGCGGGCGCGGAGCGCCTGGCCGGCCCTGTGTCGACGTCGCACGCGCCAATTTGCTCGCGCCTCCGCCACGATCCGAACGCCGGAGACGCAATGTCTCCTGCCTTAAAAGCTCCGGCTAAGACGTTGGTATAGGTCTGCAGGTCGAGCCTATGCACGGGCGCAGTGCATGCCCTATGCGGCCCGAACGGCGCGACGCGATGCTAGGATTCGTTACGCCACGCAACCAAATGGCCGCTCGGTTCTTTGGTGCGCCGCGACACGAGAAGGATATGAAATGAAGCGTGGGAGTTGGCGCGCGGGGCGGGGGCCCCTGCTCGCGATCATGGCGTTCGGCTCGGCAATGCCCGCCTTGGCGCAACAAGTGGACGTCGGCGCGCCGCCGCCGCCGGCAGACGAGCTGAACACGCCCAAGCCCGATGCGACGCAGGAGGATGCCGGTTCCGGTCCGCGCGCCGATACCCAACGCCGCGCGCGCAGCCATGCGCTACATCCTCGCGACCCCTCGCCGTCGTCGCTTGCCGGCGACACCCAGAGCTCGCCGCCGCCGGGACTGATCGGCGACTGGCAGGAAATCCGCACCCGCATGGGCGAGCGCGGGATCGGCCTGTCGGCGCGCTATGCGTCGGAGACCGCCTATAATTTCACTGGCGGCGATCGCAATCTGGTGGCCGAGACAGGCCAGTTCGACGTCGGCGCGCTGCTCGATCTCGACAAGCTGGTCGGCTGGAGCGGGGCGGCGCTGCAGGGCACCGTCACCTGGCGGCGCGGCATCGATCTCACCACCACCGCCGGCCTCGGCGCGCTGCAGCAGGTGCAGGAAGTCTATGGCCGCGGGCAGACGGTGCGCGTGACCCAGCTCTGGCTCCAGCAAAAGCTGGGCGACAAGGTGGAAGTGAAGCTGGGGCGCACCAATCCCGGCGAGGATTTCGCCGTCTTCTCCTGCCATTTCCAGAATCTGAGCTTCTGCGGGGCGCAGCCGGGCAATCTCGTCGGCGACTATTGGTACAATTGGCCGGTCAGCCAATGGGGCGCCAACGTCCATGTCGACGTGGCACCAGGCGTCTATGTTCAGGGCGGCGCCTATGAAGTCAACCCGCGCAACCTGGAGAGCACCTTCTTCATCGGCCATTTCAAGGGCGCGACCGGCGTGCTGGTGCCCGCCGAGATCGGTTGGACGCGTGGCGGCGACAAGGGAAATGTCGGTTCGTACAAGCTGGGCGGCTGGGTTTCGACCGCGGACGGCGACGATCTGGTGCTCGACATCAACCGCCAGCCGCGCGCGGTGACGGGGCTTGCGCCGCTCCAGCATTCGAGCCGCTATGGCGTGTTCGCCAGCGTCCAGCAGCAGTTGACCGGAACCTCGAAGGACGGGCGCTCGCTGACCGGCTTCAGCATGTTCGCCAACGTCACCTTCGCCGATCGCGCAACGTCGCTGACCGACAATCAGGTGTCGGTGGGGCTATTCTACAAGGGTCTCGCGCCGAGCCTGCCGGGCGACGTGATCGGGCTCGCGGTCGCGCGGACCAATGTGAACGGGCGGATCGATACGGCGGATCGCCTGGCGGGCAAGCCGGCGCGCGACGCCGAATATGCGGCCGAGCTCTACTACAGCGTCTCGCCGACCGAATGGCTGGTGGTGCAGCCCAACGTCCAGTGGATCCACCAGCCGGGTGGGGTGAAGAACGCCAAGGATGTCGGCGTGCTGGGGTTGAAGTTCGCGCTGACGTTGTGAGCACTTCTTTAAGCCCGTCCCCTTTAGGGGAGGGGTTGGGGTGGGGCAGTGTCTTACCGAGACCGACGGGCGTTCTGGAATCCCTCCACCCCCAACTCCTCCTCCAAGGAGGAGGGAGTTTATTCCGCCAGCACCGCCGCCAGCTGCTCGAACTGCTCGGCGATGCCGCCTTCCATCCCCTCGAAGGCTTCGTCGAGCGACTCCTTCGAGCCGTGGCGGTCATGATAGGTCACCAGCGTCTTGCCGTCGGTCTCCTCGAAGGTGACCGTGGTCAGCGCACCGTCGTCGCTTTCCTCGTTGGTCCAGACGATCTTCTCGTTCGGCACAACCTCGACATAGCGGCCAAAAAAGGCATGCACCGGCCCCTCGTCCTCGCCGAATTCGAGCCGGTAGCTGCCGCCGGTGCGCACCTCCATCTCGCAGGTCCGCAAGCGCACGGGCGCCGAGGCGGGTACCCACCAGCGGCGGAACAGCTCGGCGTCGCTCCAGGCCCGGAAGACAAGGTGGGCGGGGGCGTCGAAGCTTCGCTGGACCACCATGTCCACGTCCGAAGTCCGCTCCACCTTGGTCCGCGACGTCGCGGCGTCATGCATGCTCAGGCCCATCCGACTGCTCCTTGCGTTTGAGTTCCTCTACGATTCCGTCCAGCGCGTCGAACCGCGCATCCCAAAGTTGCTGTATGCCTTCGATCCAGGCGGCCTCGGCCCGCAGGCCCCGGCCGTCCAGCCGGCAGGTCCGCACCCGCCCGACCTTCTCGGTGGTGACAAGCCCTGCCTGTTCCAGCACGCCGATATGCTTCTTCATGCCGGTGAGGGTCATGTCGAACGCATCGGCGAGCGCCGAGACCGAGCTTTCCTGTCGCCCGAGCCGCTCGAGGATGCCACGGCGGGTGGCATCGGAGAGCGCGGCGAACGACACATCCAGCGCGGCGCTGCTATACTGAACCATATGGTTCAGTGTTAAGCTGAGTCGTGGGAAAAGGCAAGGGCGTGCAGCACTCAAGCCCCTTATCCTTGGAGGAGGGGTTGGGGGTGGGGGATTCCAGAACGCAGCTTGGTCTCGGTGAGACACGGCCCCACCCCAACCCCTCCCGTGAAGGGGACGGGCTTATATTCAATTCACCCCAGCGTCCGCCGCAGCGCGTCGTGCCAACCGGCCAGCAGCGTGGTCCGGTGCCCGGCCTCCATCGCCGGCTCAAAGCACGCCTGCCGCGACCAGATCGCCGACAACTCGTCCAGCCCCGACCATAGCCCCACCGCCAGCCCGGCATGGAAGGCCGCACCGCGCGCGGTGGTCTCGAGATCGTCCGGCCGCTCCACCGCAACGTCGAGAATGTCCGCCAGGAAGCGGCACAGCCAGTCGTTTGCCGCCATGCCGCCATCGACGCGCAGCATCGCCGGCCGCACGCCGCCATCCTGCACCATCGCCGCGACCAGGTCGTAGGTCTGGTAGGCCACTGCCTCGAGCGCTGCGCGGGCGAGGTGCGCCTGGGTGGCGCTGAGCGTCAGCCCGAAGATCGCGCCGCGCGCCTCGGGATCCCAGTGCGGGGCGCCGAGACCGACGAACGCGGGGACCATGTACACGCCATGGCTGTCGGACACGCGCGTCGCCATGTCGTTGGTCTGGCGGGCATGGGTGATCACGCCGATGCCGTCGCGCAGCCACTTGATCGCCGCTCCCGCCACGAAGATCGAGCCTTCCAGCGCATAGGACGTCCGGCCGTTGATCCGGTAGGCGGGGGTGGTGAGCATCCGGTGCTCGGAGGCGACCGCCTTGTCGCCCGTGTTGAGCAGCAGGAAGCAGCCGGTGCCATAGGTCGACTTGGCGGTGCCCGGCGCGAAGCAGCATTGCCCGAACAGCGCCGCCTGCTGGTCCCCCGCCATGCCCGCGATCGGGATCGGCAGGCCGAACCATTCGGGATCGGTGTGCCCATAGACATGCGCGTTGTCGTGCACCGCCGGCAGCAGCGCCATCGGAATGCCGAACAGCCGACACAACTCGGCGTCCCATTCGTCGTTGTGGATGTTGAACAGTGAGGTGCGCGATGCATTTGTGACGTCGGTCGCGTGCACCGCGCCCTTGGTCAGCCGCCAGAGCAGGAAGCTGTCGATCGTACCGAAGGCGAGTTCGCCGCGCTCGGCGCGCGCCCGCGCGCCCGGCACCTGGTCGAGAAGCCAGCCGAGCTTGGTCGCCGAAAAATAGGGGTCGACCAGCAGCCCGGTGCGCGCCCGCACCTCGGCCTCGACACCCTCGGCCTTGAGCTCGGCGCAGCGATCGGCGGTGCGGCGGTCCTGCCAGACGATCGCGCGGTGGATCGGCGCGCCGGTGGCGCGGTCCCAGACGAGCGTCGTCTCGCGCTGGTTGGTGATGCCGATCGCGGCGATGCTGCCCACGCCGACGCCGCTCTTGAGCAGCGCCTCGCGCGCGGTGGTAAGCGCGTCGCGCCAGATCGTCTCGGGATCATGTTCCACCCAGCCCTGGCCGGGATAATGCTGCTCGAACTCGGTCTGCGCGGTGGCGACACGGCGGCCGGCCGAATCGAAGATCACGCTGCGCGTCGAGGTAGTGCCCTGATCGATCGCGAGAATGTGATTCCGGTCCACCAAGCCCCTCCTATGTTCGTTCGGACGCTCGTAGATTTTCGTTCGCGCGTCAACGCTTTCGTTTGTGTTCGTTTGGTGCTATAAACGAAAAATAGTGAACATGAGGCGAAGCATGGCGGCCGCACACTCCGAAGAGCGTTTCGATCTGCTGGTGGTGGGCGGCGGCATCAACGGTGCCGGCATTGCGCGTGATGCGGCGGGGCGGGGCCTCTCGGTGCTGCTGGTCGAGAAGGAAGACCTGGCCAGCCACACTTCCTCGGCCTCGACCAAGCTGATCCATGGCGGGCTGCGCTATCTCGAATATGGCGAGTTCCGGCTGGTGCGCGAGGCGCTGATCGAGCGCGAGCGGCTGTGGGGCATGGCACCGCACATCATCTGGCCGCTGCGCTTCGTGCTGCCGCAGACCCAGTCGCCGCGCCCGGCCTGGATGGTGCGGCTGGGGCTGTTCCTCTACGACCATCTCGGCGGGCGGAAGAAGCTGCCGGGCACCGACACGATCGACCTTGCGCGCACGCCGTTCGGGCGCGGGCTCAAGACCGCCAAGGGCAAGGCGTTCGTCTATTCGGACTGCTGGGTCGAAGACTGCCGGCTGGTAGTGCTCAACGCGATGGATGCGGCGGAGAAGGGCGCGGATATCCGCACCCGCACCGCGCTGCTTGGCGCGCGGCGTGAGGGGCGCGAATGGATCGCGACCATCGCCGACGATGCCGGCGAACGCACGGTGCGGGCCAAGGCGCTGGTCAATGCCGCGGGTCCCTGGGTGGCGGACGTGCTGGGCCGCGTGCCCGACGTGGTCGCCGATCGCGGGCTGCGGCTCGTCAAGGGCAGCCATCTCGTCGTGCCCCGGCTCTATCCGGGCGACCATGCCTTCATGCTGCAGAACCCCGATCGCCGGATCGTGTTCACCGTCCCCTATGAGGGCAAGTACACGCTGATCGGGACGACCGACCAGGTGTGGGAAGGCGCACCGGGCAAGGCGCGGATCAGCGCCGAGGAAACCCGCTACCTGCTCGATACCGCCGCGCGCTATTTCGACGATCCCCCGTCCGAGAAGGACGTGGTGTGGAGCTATGCCGGCATTCGCCCGCTCTATGACGACAAGGCCGGCAATGCCTCGGCAGTGACGCGCGACTATGTCCTCGATCTCGACGGCGACGAGGATCGTGCGCCGATGCTGAGCATCTTCGGCGGCAAGATCACGACCTATCGCAAGCTTGCCGAGCACGCGATGGCGGAGCTGTCGCGCTTCTTCCCGCAGGCACCCGGCGCCTGGACCGCAGGCGCGGTCCTGCCCGGCGGCGATCTGCCCGAGGGGGACTTCGATCGCTTCGTGGCCAACCTCCAGCATGCGCGGCCGGGGATGCCCGCCGAGCTGCTGCTGCGGCTCGGCCGCGCCTATGGCACGCAGGTCCATGCGCTGCTCGGGGACGCGATGACCCCATTCGATCTGGGCGCGGATCTGGGCGGCGGGCTGACGCTGCGTGAGGTCAACTATCTGCGTGCCCAGGAATGGGCGGTGACGGCGGAGGACATCCTCTATCGCCGCAGCAAGCTGGGGCTGCACGTACCGCCGGGCACTGCCGAGCGGCTCGCCGAATATCTCGCGGGCGAGCCCCGGCGGATGGCGCGATCGGCCTGATGGCCGAGGATCTGCCCGATCTGGTCGCCGGGCGCCATGCGCGAATCCTCGAGCTCGCCCGCCGCGCCGGCAGCGTGAGCGTCGAGGCGCTGGCGACGGCGCTGGAGGTGACGCCGCAGACGATTCGCCGCGACCTCAATCAGCTCGCCAAGCGGGCGATGCTGTCGCGTGTCCATGGCGGCGCGGTGATTACCTCGGGGGTCGACAATCTCGATCGCGAGGCGCGGCGCCAGGTAGCGGCCGAGGCCAAGGCGGCGATCGGCACGGCGGCGGCGGCGCTGGTGCCGGATGGCGCGAGCCTGTTCATCAATATCGGCACCACCACCGAGGCGATCGCCCGCGCGCTCGTCCAGCACCGCCACCTGCTGGTGGTGACCAACAACCTCAACGTCGCCGACATCCTGGGCGGCGTGCCGACGATCGAAGTGGTGGTGGTCGGCGGCAGGGTGCGCGCCAGTGACCGTGCGGTGGTGGGCGCCCTCGCGATGGATTTCCTGCGCGGCTTCAAGCTCGATTACGCGCTGATCGGCGCCTCGGCGATCGATGAGGAAGGGACGCTGCTCGACTTCGACATGGATGAGGTGCGCGTCTCGCAGACGATCATCGAGCAGGCGCGCACCGTGATCCTCGCGACCGACCAGACCAAGTTCGGCAGGCCGGCGCCGGTGCGCATCGCTGAGATCGGAATCGTTGATCATTTGGTCACCGATCGCCTCCTACATCCCGGGATCGCTGCCGCCTGCGCGGCGGGGCAAGTGACGGTTACGCAGACGGACGCTTGATTGGTCAGGCCAATCCGTGCAGGATTGCCGAACCGAAGAACAGAACGGCCGGAGAGCCGTTCAGAGAGGGCAGTGAAAGGTTTATGCGGCGTATTGCCCATCTTCGCTGGTGGATCGTCGGGCTGATCTGCGCCGGCACCATTGCCAATTATCTCGCGCGCAACTCGCTGGGCGTACTCGCACCCGAGCTGAAGACCGTGCTGCACATGACGACACAGCAATACAGCTATGTCGTCGGCGGCTTCCAGCTCGCCTATACGGTGATGCAGCCGATCGCGGGCATGATCGTCGATCGCATCGGGCTGCGCGCCGGCTTCGCGCTGTTCGGCGCGGCCTGGTCGGTCGCCAACATGCTCCACGCGCTGGCGGCGGGGTGGCTGGGGCTGGTGTTCTTTCGCGGGCTGCTCGGCATGTTCGAGTCCGCGGCCATCCCTTCGGGCATCAAGGCGATCGCCGAATGGTTTCCGGCGCGCGAGCGATCGGTGGCGGTCGGGTGGTTCAACGCCGGTACGTCGCTGGGCGCGCTGCTGGCGCCGCCGGTGGTGGCGATCGTGATGATCTATACCGACTGGCGCATGGCCTTCGTGGTGACGGGCGCGGTGGGGCTGCTCTGGTCGGTCGCCTGGTGGATCTTCTACCGCAGCCCCGGCAGCCATCCCAAGATCACCGACAAGGAGCGCGCGCTGATCGCCGAGGGGCGGCCCAAGCCGCTTGCCCGGCGTGCCTCGGCGCGCGAGATCCTGGGCACCGCGCGCTTCTGGATAATCGCGGTGCCGCGCTTCCTCGCCGAGCCGGCGTGGCAGACCTTCAGCTTCTGGATCCCGCTCTACCTCGCCACCGAGCGCGGCATGGACCTCAAGCAAATCGCGCTGTTCGCCTGGCTGCCCTTCCTTGCCGCCGATCTGGGTGGGGTGCTGGGCGGCTATCTCTCGCCCTTCCTGGTCGCGCGCTTCCGGCTGCCGCTGATCGCCTCGCGCGTCGCCGGCGTTGCGCTGGCAGCGGTGCTGATGATCGCGCCGGGCTGCATCGGGCTGGCTGCCAGCCCCTATACCGCGATCGCGCTATTCTGCGTCGGCGGCTTTGCCCACCAGATGATCTCGGTCCTGATCAACACGCTCTCCGCCGACGTGTTCACCGCCGAGGAAGTCGGCGCCGCCAACGGCTTTATCGGCCAGGCCGGCTGGGTCGGCGGGCTGCTCTTCTCGCTGCTGATCGGGCAGCTGGCCGATACCGTCGGCTATGCGCCGCTGTTCGGCATGCTGTCCGTCTTCGACATCATCGGTGCCGTCGTGCTGATCGCAGGCCTGCGCCATCTTCGCCTTCCGGAGCCTGTGAAATGAGACGCGCCACGCTTTCCAATCCCCCGCGCTTTGCCGTTGCCGCCGAGGGGCAGGGGCGGATCACGCTGGAGTCCGATACCGGCGCGGTCGCGCATCTGTTCGTGCTGGAGCAGGACATGATGCGGCTGCTGCTGCTCGCGAACGGCACCGTCACCAGCCCGCCGAGTTGGGCGGTCGCGCCGGGGCAGGAGGATATCGCCGAGCCGGGCCGCGACCGGATGGATGTGTCCGGCTTCACCTGCCCGGCCTATCGGCTGTCGCACGATGCCGAGCAGCTGGTGCTGGAGACGGATCGCATCCGGCTCACCGCACGGCTGCACGGGCTGCACTGCCGCTGGGAGCAGCGCGACGGCGACGACTGGGTCCTGATGGCGCAGGATCGGCCGACCCATGCCTATGATTTCGGCTGGTGGGACGGCAAGGCGCATCACTATGTCGCGCGCCGCCCGGGCGAGCGCTTCTACGGCCTGGGCGACCGCACGGGCGATGCCAACCGTGCCGGCCGCAGCTTCCGCCTGATCAACCTCGACCCGATGGGCTATGACGCGGAGACGAGCGATCCGCAGTACAAGTCGATCCCCTATGTGCTGGTCGCCGACGCGGAGGGCCGCTGCCACGGTGCCTTCTACGACACGGTGGCGGACGTCGCGTTCGATTTCGGGCGAGAGCTCGACAATTACCACGGCTATTATCGCCACATGGTCGCCGAGCATGGCGATGTCGACCTGTGGATGATCGCCGGGCCCGATCCGCTGGCGGTGACCAAGCGCTTCACCTGGCTGACCGGCCGCCCCGCGCTGATGCCGCGCTGGTCGCTCGGCTATTCGGGCTCGACCATGACCTATACCGACGCGCCTGACGCGGCGGCGCAGATGGCCGGGTTCCTGGAGAAGCTGGCCGAGCACGACATCGGCTGCACCTCCTTCCACCTCTCCTCGGGCTACACCTCGATCGGAGACAAGCGCTATGTGTTCCACTGGAACCGCGACAAGTTCCCCGACCCCAAGGCGTTCGTGACAAGCTATGCGGAGGCCGGCGTCGAGCTGGTGCCGAACATCAAGCCGGCGCTGCTGCGAAGCCACCCGCGTTATGACGAGGTCGCCGCCGCTGGCTATTTCGTCGGCGACGCGGAGGGCCAGCCGATCGAGGCGCAGTTCTGGGACGAGGTCGGCAGCTATATCGACTTCACCAACCCCGACGCCGCCGCCTGGTGGCGGGCCCAGGTGACGTCGGCATTGCTCGACCAGGGTATCCGCTCGACCTGGAACGACAACAACGAATATGAAGTGTGGGACGCCCGCGCGCGCTTCGCCGGCTTTGGCACCTCGATGCCAGCCGCAGTGATGCGCCCGGTGCAGCCGCTGCTGATGATGCGCGCCTCGCGCCGCGCGCAGATCGAGGCGCGGCCCGACGAACTGCCCTATGTCGTCACCCGCGCGGGCATGGCCGGGCTGCAGCGCTATGCCCAGACCTGGACCGGCGACAACCGCACCGAGTGGAAGACGCTGCGCTACAATGCGCGGATGGCGATCGGGCTGGCGCTGTCGGGCGTGTCCAACAGCGGGCACGATGTGGGCGGCTTTGCAGGTCCGGCGCCCGATGCCGAACTGCTGGTCCGCTGGGTGCAGGCAGGGGTGCTGATGCCGCGGTTCAGCATCCACAGCTGGAACGACGACCGTACGGTCAACGAGCCTTGGATGTACCCCGAGGCGCTGCCCGCGATCCAGGCGATGCTGCGGCTCCGGCAGCGATTGCTGCCATTCTTCTACGATCTGCTGCACCGCTATCACTCGGACTATATGCCGATGGTCCTGCCGACCTGGGCGGTGTTCCCTCACGACGCGCAATGCTGGGCGGAGAGCGACGAGCATCTGCTCGGCACCGACGTGCTCGCGGCGCCGGTGGTGGAGCAGGGCGCAACAGAGCGACGACTGTATCTGCCGGAAGGTACCGACTGGACGCATGTCTGGACCGGCGAAACCTTTGCAGGCGGCAACTGGGTGACCGTTGCAGCACCGCTCGACGGGCCGCCGCCGCTGTTCGCGCGGTCTGGTTCGGCAATGTTGGTCGATCTCGCCGAAGGCGGATGGCGCGCGGCTGCGACGCTACGGGGTTTCTGGTTATTTCCGCCGCGCGAAGGCAGCTTCCTATGTAAGGCGGTGGAAGCCGCCGGGAGGGATGGCGGGGAGGTGCTGCGCTGGCAAGTCCATGGTCAGGCACTCGACGATCGTATCGTGGTACGGTTGGAAGCGAACGGCATGCAAGTGCACGACGCCGATATCATTTTGTTGCTTCCAAGTAATGATCATCGTCACCTAGTTATTGATGCTGGCAGCGCTGTCAGTGTGGCGTATTTGCAACATAATGACGGTAATGCGCAGTAAAAAACGATTGCACATCTCGTTCCCGCTATATTTCTCCGAGTGTCGAGGAACCTATTGTCCGTCTGTCTAAAAAAGAACTGCGGGTAGAACCCTGCCGGACAAGGGGAGCATTAATGAGAGGTTACCAGGTATCAGCCGCGCATGTTGCGCTGGCTGCGGCATGCATGGCGGGTACTGCGCAGGCACAGACCCAAAGCGCCGACACATCCGCCGCGACCACCGTCGCTGCTGGTGCCGCCGCGGCCCAGTCGGCCGGCAAGATGGTACAGGACGATGGCGAAATCGTCGTGACCACTACCGCGCAAAAGCGCTTTGAGAATATCCAGAACGTGCCGCTCGCGGTGCAGGTGGTGACGCCCGCACAGCTCGAAGCCCAGGGCGTCCGCAACTTCCAGGATCTCGGCAAGGTCGCCCCGTCGCTGACCATCCGTCCGGCCGAACACCCGGTCAACGCGAACGTCTCGCTGCGCGGTGTCGGCACCTTTGCCTTCGGCATCGGCGTCGAGCCGAGCGTCGCGGTGACCGTGGACGGCGCTGCGCTGGCCTTCCAGGCGCGCGCGTTCACGGATCTGCCCGATGTCGCACAGATCGAAGTGCTGCGCGGTCCCCAGAGCACGCTGTACGGCAAAGCGGCTTCGGCGGGTCTGATCAAGATCATGACCACGCAGCCGACCAACGACTTCCACGTCAAGGCCAACGCGACCGTCACCGACGATAACGAATATGGCGGCAATTTCAGCGTCAGCGGTCCGCTGAACGACAAGCTGGGCTATGTCTTCTCGGCGAGCTATTCGAACTGGGACGGCAACGTCCGCAACCTGTTCAACGGCCAGAAGACCAACGGCCGCGAGACGCTGAACACCCGCGGCAAGCTCAAGTGGAAGGCGACGCCCGACGTCACCTTCACGCTGTCGGGCAATTATCTGAACGGCAACACCACCGTTGGCCGTCCCTTCATCCGATTGGCATCGAACGCCAACCTGCGTGGCACGGCTGGCCAGGGCGCGAGCGTGGTGCTGCCCGGCGTGGTGATCGGCCCCGACAATCAGACGGTCAGCAACGACTATAACTCGCGCACCAAATATTGGGGCGCCGGCGGCCTGCTGCGCACCGACATCAACATCGGCAAGCTCCAGCTGCTGGGCCTGACCAGCTACGACCGCTTCCGCCTCGACGACTATCTCGATCATGACGACACGTCGTCGACGACGATCAAGAACCTCCAGATCGGCGCGTTCAAGTCGAAGCTGTTCACGCAGGAAATCCGGTTGCTGTCGCCGGGCACCGATGCGTTCCGCTACGCCCTCGGCATCTATTATGCCGACACCCGCTTCCAGCGTCCGTTCGTGCGCGGCCCGGTCTATTCGCTCGCCGACTGGTATGCGACCTCAGGCTCGCGCCAGATCGCGGCGTTCGGCCAGATCGACTGGGAGTTCGTCAAGAATCTCACCGCCACCGTAGGCGGCCGCGCGCAGAACGAGCGGGTGGAATATACCTTCCGCGACAATATTCCGAAGACCAGCTTCGCCGGTCATGCCAGCGACAATGCCACGACCTATCGCCTTGGCCTGAACTATCAGGCGACGCGCGACATCATGTTCTTCGGCAGCTACGCGACCGGCTACAAGGGCCAGACCTATGATCTGACCACTGGCTTCAACCAGAATCGCGCCAATGCTGGCCCGATCAAACCCGAGACGTCGAAGGACAAGGAATTGGGCATCCGCACCCAGTTCTTCGATCGCCACATGACCTTCAACGTCACCTATTTCGATACCAACTACACCAACCTGCAGGCGCAGACGATCGAAACCCTGTCCGACGGCACCTCGAACTTTCGCCTCACCAATGTCGGCGGCCTCAATACCAAAGGCCTCGAGTTCGAGACGGCGGTGCGGATCGGCCGCGACCTGACCATCGGTGGCTCCGCCACCTATCTCGATGCGACCTACACCTCCTATCCCAAGGCGCAGTGCTACCCCAGGCAGACCGCCGCGACGGGCTGCATCGCCGGAACGCCCACCTATCAGGTGCTGACCGGCACGCGCGCGGTGCAATCGCCCGAGTGGAAGACGTCGGCGAACATCGAGTTCGCGCCGGCGGTGACCGAAAAGCTCAACGGCGTGGTGCAGGCGAGCTGGCAATATCAGGGCAGCGTCTACTACGCGGCGCGTGATCCGGAGCAGTTCCAGCCTGCATTCAGCATCTTCAACGCCAGCGTCGGCGTGCGGGACCACAAGCGCCGGTGGGAAGGATCGCTGTTCGTCAGCAACCTGTTCGACAAACAATATTACCCGTCTCTGGTCAATTCCGCGGGCAACTGGGGTAACCAGCTGGCTACCCAGGCCATCCTGCCGCGTGACTTCCGTCGCTATGGTGGCATCCGCTTCGGGGTCAATTATTAACAGATATCCCAAAAGAAATGCAGGAAAGGGCGGGGGCTATGCTTCCGCCTTTTTTGTATTATAAAATACAATCGTTTGCGTAACTGTGACTAGTGCGGCACACCTTGCGACCTTTCTTGGTAGCGATTGGCGATAATCGCCAAGCAAATTTGGGAATTATCCCGTTGCTCCTACAATTGTCAGGACAGAGCGACCGGTGGCCAAAGAGTATACCGGCGTGCGGGAGAGGAAGGTTCACCTTCCAAAGGGAAATGATTGATGAGGGGTTATCAGTTTCCGTTGTGCACGCTTGCGTTCGCCGCATCGTTCCTCGGCAGCGCCGCGCACGCGAACGGGGCGGAAGAACATCGTGATCCGGCCGCGGCGCCGGTGCCGGCGCAGGCTGCAGCGCCGGTGAAGGATGATGGCGAGATAATCGTCACGACTACCGCGCAGAAGCGCTTCGAGAACATCCAGAATGTGCCGCTCGCGGTGCAGGTCGTCACGCCGGCACAGCTTGAGGCGCAGGGCGTCCGCCACTTCCAGGATCTCGGCAAGGTCGCGCCGTCGCTGACCGTTCGCACCGCCGAAAACCCCGTGAACTCGAACGTCTCGCTGCGCGGCGTAGGCACCTTCGCGTTCGGTATCGGCGTGGAATCCTCGGTCGCGGTGACCGTCGACGGCGTCCCGCTCGCATTCCAGGCGCGCGCCTTCACCGATCTGCCCGACGTCGCGATGATCGAAGTGCTGCGCGGCCCGCAGAGCACGCTGTACGGCAAGGCAGCCTCGGCCGGTCTGATCAAGATCATGACCACGCAGCCGACCAACGACCTGCACGTGAAGGCGAACCTGCTCGCTACCGACGACAGCGAATATGGCGGTAATTTCAGCGTCACTGGCCCGATCAACGACACGCTCGGCTATGTCATCTCGGCCAGCTATTCGAACTGGGGCGGGAATGTTCGCAACGTAATCGACGGCCGGGACGTGAACGGTCGCGAGACGCTGAGCACCCGCGGCAAGCTGAAATGGAAGGCGTCGCCGGATGTCGTCTTCACCGCATCGGCGAATTATATGAACGGCAACACCACGGTGGGCCGCCCGTTCATCCGCATGACGCCGGGTGCGGTGCTGCGCCGCCAGCCGGGCCTGACCGCGGATGTCATCCTGCCGGGCATCACGATCGACCCGCTCAATCAGAAGGTCGCCAACAACGATCGCGCCGGCACCAAATATTGGGGCTGGGGCACGATGCTCCGCACCGACATCAACATCGGCAAGCTGAACGTGCTGGGCCTGACCTCGTACGACAAGTTCCGCATGGACGATTATATCGACCATGACGATACGGCAGCCCCGGGGGCCTATGGCCGGAACATTCAGGTCGGCGCATTCAAGTCGCGTCTGTTCACACAGGAAATCCGCCTGCTGTCGCCGGGCACCGACGCGTTCCGCTATGCGCTTGGCGTCTACTACGCCAATGTCGGCTTCCAGCGGCCGTTCATGCGCGGCCCGGTCTTCTCGCTCGCCAACTGGTATGCGACCTCCGGCTCGCGCCAGATCGCGGCGTTCGGCCAGATCGATTGGGAATTCGTCAAGAATCTGACCGCCACCGTCGGTGGCCGTGCGCAGAACGAGCGGGTGAAGTACACCTTCCTCGACAAGAACCTCGCCGTTCCGACCAGCTGGGCCGGCCGTGCGAGCGACGATGCCACCACCTATCGGCTGGGCCTGCAATATCAGGCGACGCGCGACATCATGTTCTTCGGCAGCTATGCCACCGGCTATAAGGGCCAGACCTATGATCTGACCACCGGCTTCAACAGCAACCGCGCCGCCGCCGGCCCGATCCGTCCGGAAACGTCGAAGGACAAGGAGTTCGGTGTTCGAACGCAATTCTTCGGCCGTCGCATGACGTTCAACGTCACCTATTTCGATACCGACTATACCGACCTGCAGGCGCAGTCGATCGAGACGCTGGCCGATGGTACCAGCAACTATCGCCTGACCAATGTGGGCGGCCTCAACACCAAGGGGCTCGAATTCGAGGCGGCTGCGCGGATCACCCATGACCTCTCGGTCAACGGCAGCGCGACCTATCTCGACGCGACCTACACCTCCTTCCCGGTGGCGCAATGCTATCCGCTGCAGACGGCGGCGCAGGGTTGCGTCGCAGGTTCGCCTTCGTACCAGAACCTGACCGGCACCCGCGCAATCCAGTCGCCGGAATGGAAGGGCAGCGCCAGCGTGGAATATGCCCCTGCGCTGACTGAGAAGCTGAACGGCGTATTCCAGGCGAGCTGGCAATATACCTCCAGCCTGAACTATGTTGCGCGCGATCCGGAAACCTTCCAGCCCGCGTTCAGCATCTTCAATGCGAGCGTCGGCGTGCGCGATCACAAGCGCCGCTGGGAAGCGACGCTGTTCGTCAACAACCTGTTCGACAAGCAGTATTTCCAGTCGCTGGTGAACACCTCGGGCAACTTCAACGTGAGCAGCGCGGGCAACTCGGCCAACGCCATCGCTACCCAGGGCGTGCTGCCGCGCGACTTCCGCCGCTATGGCGGCATCCGCTTCGGCCTGAACTACTGATCCCGTCGCACTGCCGGCAACATCCGGGGGGGTGGAAGCGATGCTTCCGCCCCCTTCCCGTTTGTGACTCAGGCGCGCAACATCCGGAAACAGGCCAGACCACAAAGAATTTCGCGAGATTTTCGGTCATGCCAAAAGACTTATCCTACAATTCTCACAAAAACAGGTCCGACACGCGTGCGGAGCCGGGCATGACGCTTGGGAGAGGAAAAGCAATATCATTACGCAAGGGGTTCAAGTTTCATGAGGGGTTTCCAACTCTCGGCACGCGCGGGCGCGCTGGCCGCCACGTTCCTCGCCGGCAGCGCCTTTGCCGCGCCGTCCGAGGACGTGCCTGCAGCCGCGACTGCGCCGGTTGCCGCTGTGCCTGCCGCCGGCCAGGACGATGGCGAGATCATCGTCACCACCACCGCGCAGAAGCGGTTCGAGAACATCCAGAACGTTCCCCTCGCGGTGCAGGTGGTGACGCCCGCCGATCTCGAGGCGCAGGGCGTCCGCCACTTCCAGGATCTCGGCAAGGTCTCGCCCTCGCTGGTGATCCGCCCCTCGGAAAACCCGGTCAACGCCAATGTCTCGCTGCGCGGCATCGGCACCTTTGCCTATGCGATCGGCGTCGAGTCCTCGGTGGCGGTGACCGTCGACGGCGTGCCGCTCGCCTTCCAGGCCCGCGCTTTTTCGGACCTTCCCGACGTCGCCATGATCGAAGTGCTGCGCGGCCCGCAGAGCACGCTGTACGGCAAGGCCGCCTCGGCCGGCCTGATCAAGATCATGACCACCCAGCCGACCAAGGACTTCCACGTGAAGGCCAATGTGCTGGCGACCGACGACCGCGAATATAGCGGCAATTTCAGCGTCACCGGCCCGATCAACGACAATCTCGGCTATGTCGTCTCGGCGAGCTATTCGAACTGGGACGGCAACGTCCTCAACGTGTTTGACAACAAGCGCGTCAACGGCCGCGAGACGCTGAACACCCGCGCCAAGCTGAAGTGGAAGGCGACGCCCGACGTGACCTTCACGCTCTCCGGCAACTATGTCGACGGCAAGACCGATTTCGGCCGCCCCTTCATCCGCATGACTCCGGGCGTGACGCTGCTCAACCGGCCGGGCCTGACCACCGATGTGGTGCTGCCGGGGATCACCATCGATCCGCAGAACCAGAAGATCGCCAACAACGATCGCGCGGGCACCAAGTTCGCCGGCGGCGGCGGCATCCTGCGTACCGACATCAATGTCGGCAAGATGCAGGTGCTGGGCCTGACCTCGTACGACAAGTTCCACATGAACGACTATATCGACCAGGACGACACGGTCGCGCCGGGTGCGGTCGGCCGCAACATCCAGGATGGCCGCTTCCAGTCGCGTCTGTTCACCCAGGAAATTCGACTGCTGTCGCCGGGCGAGGACGCGTTCCGCTATGCGCTGGGCGTCTATTTTGCCGACGCCGCGTTCGAGCGCCGCTTCTACCGCGGTCCCGCGACTTCGGTGCGCAGCTGGTCCGCCACCTCGGGCTCGCGCCAGATCGCGGCGTTCGGCCAGATCGACTGGGAGTTCGTCAAGCATCTGACCGCCACCGTCGGCGGCCGCGCGCAGAACGAGCGGGTGGAATATACCTTCAACGACAGGCTGCTCGCGACCAACTATGGCGACCATGCCAGCGACAACGCCACCACCTACCGGCTGGGGCTGAACTGGCAGGCCACGCGCGACATCCTGGCGTTCGGCAGCTATGCCACCGGCTATAAGGGCCAGACCTACGACATCAGCAGCGGGTTCGACCGGAACCGCGCCGCTGCCGGCCCGATCCGCCCGGAAACCTCGAAGGATTGGGAGTTCGGCCTCCGTACCCAGTTCTTCGACCGGCACCTGACTTTCAACGTCACCTATTTCAACACCGAGTACACCGATCTGCAGGCGCAGACGATCGAGCCGCTGGCCGACGGCACGTCTAATTTCCGCCTGACCAATGTCGGCAAGATGAAGACCCAGGGCCTGGAGTTCGAGGCGGCAGCGCGCGTGATGCGCGACCTGACGATCAATGGCGGCCTGACCTATCTCGACGCCAAGTACACGTCGTGGCCGGCGGCGCCCTGCTATACCCAGCAGACCGCGGCGACGGGCTGCTTGCTCCAGGGCACGGTGAAGTATCAGGTGCTCACCGGCACCCGCGCGGTGCAGGCACCGGAGTGGAAGGGATCGATGTCGTTCGACTACACCCCGGCGCTCACCGACAATCTGAACGGCGTGCTGGTCGGCAGCTGGCAGTATCAGACAAGCGTCTATTATGCAGCGCGCGACCCGGAGACCTTCCAGCCCGCGTTCAGCATCTTCAACCTGAGCGTCGGCGTGCGCGAGCATAGCCGCCGCTGGGAAGCGACGCTGTTCGTCAACAACCTGTTCGACAAGCAGTATTTCCCGGCGCTGGTGAACTCGGGCGGCAATTTCGGGCCTGCGGGAACGATCGCTACCCAGTCGGTCCTGCCGCGCGATTTCCGTCGCTATGCAGGCCTGCGCTTCGGTGTAAATTACTGATGCAGGCACGGGAGGGCGGGGGCGATGCCTCCGCCCTCTCCATCAGGAGAGGGGACCGAATGATCGGCAGAATCGGAATCGCGGCCGCAGCATGCGCAGCCGCGATTTTTGCGTTCGAAGGGCAGGCGCAGCAGGCCCCGGCACGCCCCAGCATCGACGCGCCGGAACTGGCCGCGCTCGGCAGCCATGGCATCGGCGTCGCCGATCTTGAGTTCGTGGAAGCGGGCCGGGCCGATCCGCTGCAGGGCGCGGACAAGCCCGCGATCGTCGACCGGCACATCCCCATCAAGCTCTGGTATCCCGCCGCGGCGAAGGGCGCGGGCACCCGCTATCGCACCGCGCTGCCGGGGGAAAAGGGGGGCGACGTGCCCTTCGAGGTGCCGGGGCTCGCCACACCGGGAGCGGCGGCGGCCAAGGGGCGCTTCCCGCTGGTGATCCTCGCGCACGGCTATAGCAACACCCCCGAGGTGCTCTCCTGGCTCGGCGAAAATCTGGCGAGCAAGGGCTATGTCGTGGTCGCACCCGCCTTCCGTGATCCGCCGATCACCATCCGAACGCCGGCAGCGCGTGCCGGTCCGCTGACCAGCCGGCCGCTCGACATCGCCTTCGTCGCCGCCGAGGCGCAGCGCCGGGCGAAGGCCGGGCAGGGGGCGTTCGCCGCCGCCGACGCCGAGCGGACGGCGCTGATCGGCTATTCGATGGGCGGCTACGGCGTGCTCACCGCGGCGGGTGCGCCGCTCGACCCGGCGGTGGCGGGCGCGACGCGCGGTGCCCTCGCGCCCTATGTGGCCGGGGCGGCGAAGGCGGAGCGCCTCAAGGTCGCCGATCTCAAGGCGGTGGTGGCGATTTCGCCGGCCAGCAATCTCTACGGCACCCCGCTCTGGGCCGCGCCCGGCGTCGCGGCGATCCGCGCGCCGACGCTGTTCGTCGTCGGCAGCCAGGACCATGTCGTCGGCTATGATCCGGGCGTGCGCACGCTGTTCGAGCAGGAAGTCCACGCCCCGCGCTACCTGCTCACCTTCCGCGAGGCGGCGCACAGCATCGCGCTGATCGGGGCGCCGCCCGCGATGCGCGAGAGCTTTTGGGACCTCGACTGGTTCGAGGATGCGGTGTGGCGCAAGGACCGGCTGATGGCGGTGCAGGCGCACTTCATCACCGCGTTCCTCGACCGCTATGTGAAGGGCGAGGAAGCCAAGGCGTCGTACATCGACGGGCTGGTGCCCAACTCGAACAACGGAAAATGGGTCGGCGCCCCCGGCGGCCGCTATGCCGGGTTCAGCCCCGGCGCGCCGGCCGCGACGATCTGGAAGGGCTTCCAGCCGAGCCGGGTGTCGGGGATGAACTTCGAGTTCAAGCCCGCCCAGCCTTGAGCCTGCTCAACACTCGACGACGTTGACCGCCAGGCCGCCGAGGCTCGTCTCCTTGTACTTGGAGCGCATGTCGAGGCCGGTCTGGCGCATCGTCTCGATCACCGCGTCGAGCGAGACCTTGTGGGTGCCGTCGCCGTGCAGCGCGAGCATCGCCGCGTTGATCGCCTTCACCGCGCCCATCGTGTTGCGCTCGATGCAGGGGATCTGCACCAGCCCACCGATCGGATCGCAGGTGAGGCCTAGATTATGCTCCATGCCGATCTCGGCAGCATTCTCGATCTGCGCGTTGCTGCCGCCCAGCGCCGCGGCGAGGCCCGCAGCCGCCATCGAGCAGGCGACGCCCACTTCGCCCTGGCAGCCCATCTCCGCGGCCGAGATCGAGGCCTGGCGTTTGTAGAGGATGCCGATTGCGGCGGCGGTGAGCAGCAGGCGGCGGCTGCCCGCCTGGGTCGCGTTGCCGACAAAGCATTCATAATAGCGCAGCACCGCCGGGATCACGCCCGCCGCGCCGTTGGTCGGCGCGGTGACGACGCGGCCGCCCGCGGCATTCTCCTCGTTCACCGCCAGCGCCCAAAGGCTCACCCATTCGAGCACCGAGGCAGGCTCGACGCGGGGCCCGCGCGCCATCAGCTTCTGGTGCAGCTTGCGCGCGCGGCGGGGGACTTCCAGCCCGCCGGGCAGGATCCCGTCCTGCGCCATGCCGCGGTCCATGCAGGCGTTCATCGCATCGTGGATGCCGTCGACAAAGGCGAGCGTCGCCGCATCCTCGCGCCAGCCGCGCTCGTTGGCGAGCATCAGCCCGGCGATATCGAGCCCGAGCTCGTCGCAGCGCTCCAGCATCTCGCGCGCGCTGGCGAAGGGATGGTTGGTGCCCGCCGAGAGACCCGCCGCGGCGTCCTCGCCCTCACGCCGGATTGCGCCGCCGCCGACCGAATAGTATGTGCGTTCCAGCACCGCGCCGTCGACCAGCGTCGCGCGCAGCTTCATGCCGTTGGGATGGCCGGGCAGGAACTGGCGCTTGCGGAACTTGAGGTCGGTCTCGGGATCGAATCCGACCGGGGCGGTGCCGCCCAGCAGGATGCGACGCTCGGCGGTGATCTGCGTCAGCATCGGCTCGACGGCATCGGGATCGACGCCCTCGGGCCGCTCGCCCGCGAGACCGAGCACCACCGCTCGATCGGTGGCATGGCCCCTGCCGGTCAGCGCCAGCGAGCCGAACAGCTCGCAGCACAGCTTGGTGACGCTGCGCCCGTCGGCGACCACCCAGGCGGCGAAGTCGCGCGCGGCGCGCATCGGCCCCACAGTATGCGAGCTCGACGGCCCGATGCCGATGGTGAACACGTCGGTGATGCTGATCGGCCCTGCATTTGGCCCGACGCCTTTGGTCGCCACGGAACCCGTCTCCTGAAACACTCGGTTGCGGGCCCCTTCTGTCCGTTTGCCTGAGATCGCTATCCCGTCGGCGGGCGCGCGGGGCGCCACTCTCCAGAATGTGGTGGTCGGAAGGTCCTTTTGCCTGAGAGTTTCCGGGGCGGTTGCTCCTTCGGCGATCCGGTTTCCCGGATTCTCTCCCTTTCCGACAGCTTGTGTTTCGCCGTGGGGCCTCGCGCTGTCAAACGCTGATTGGGCGGAGCACCGCACGCGCGGGAAGGAGTTCGGCATAGGAATCGATCACCGCCTCGGCGCCGAGCGTGGTCACCCGCACCTGCGAGAAGCCGAAGCTGCAGGCGATCACCGGCACGCCCGCGGCCTGTGCCGCCTGCACGTCATAGGTCGAATCGCCGACGAACGCCGCCGGCCCGCCGCAGCGCCGGACCATCTCGAGGATCGGCGCGGGCGAGGGCTTGGCGGTGCCGGGGCCGAGCGTGTCGCCGCCGATCACGGTGGCGAAGCGGGGGAGCAGGCCCGTCGCCCGAAGCAGCGGCAGGGTCAGCGCTTCAGGCTTGTTGGTCACCACCGCCAGCGTGATGCCCTGCGCCGCCAGCGCATCGAGTGCGTCGACCACGCCCGGATAGGGGCGGCTATGCTCGGCATTGTGCGCGGCGTAGGTCGCGACAAAGCGCGGGTGGAGCCGCGCCACCACCGCCGCATCGCCGCCGCCGGTTGCTGCGACCGCCTGTTCCAGCAGCGCATGCACGCCGCGGCCGACCATGGACAGGATGCGGTGGAGCGGCAGCGCCGGCCGGCTGTCCTCTGCCAGCACGCGGTTGAGCGTCGCGGCGAGATCGCCGCTGGTGTCGAGCAGCGTGCCGTCGAGATCGAAGCCGATGGTCTGAAAGGGCAGGGGCATGGGGTGCGCATGGCAGCATCGTGCTGGAAAAGCCATGTCCAGCGTGGCAGGGGTTGCACCCCATTTCACCGGAGACTGGCCACGTGACTGCACCCATCGCCGCGATCATCCTCGCCGCCGGCAAGGGCACGCGGATGAAATCCGATACCCACAAGGTGCTCCATCCGATCGCCGGGCGGCCGATGCTGCTCCACCTGATCGACAGCGTGAAGGCGCTGGGCGCCGCGCGCGAAGTGGTGGTGGTCGGCGCGGGGCGCGAGCAGGTCGAAGCCGCAGTCACGCCGCTGGGCGCGGAGACCGCGCACCAGGCCGAGCAGCTCGGCACCGGCCATGCCGTGCTCCAGGCGAAGGACGCGCTGGCAGGCTTCGAGGGCGACGTGCTGATCCTCTATGGCGACGTGCCCTTGGTCACCACCGCGACGATGCGGCGCATGGTCGAGCGGCTGCATGGAGACGACGCGCCCGCCGTGGTGGTGCTCGGCTTCCGCCCGGCCGATCCGGGCGCCTATGGCCGGTTGATCGTCGCGGGCGGCGATCGCCTGTCGAAGATCGTCGAGTACAAGGATGCGAGCGCCGAGGAGCGCGCCGTCACCCTGTGCAATTCGGGGCTGATGGCGGTGCGCGGCGCCGATCTGTTCGCGCTGCTCGATCGGCTGACCAACAAGAATGCGGCCGGCGAATATTACCTCACCGACATCGTCGAGCTGGCGAACGGCGACGGCCGGGTCGCCGCGGTGATCGAGACCGGCGCGACCGAAGTCACCGGCGTCAACAGCCGCGGCGAACTGGCGGCGCTGGAGGCCGAGTGGCAGCAGGCCCGCCGCGCCCGCGCGATGGTGGAGGGTGCGACGCTGATCGCCCCCGAGACGGTGTGGTTCGCCCATGACACCCAGATCGGCCGCGACGTGACGATCGAGCCCAACGTGGTGTTCGGCCCAGGCGTCACGGTGGCGGACGGCGTGGTGCTGCGCGCGTTCAGCCATATCGAGGGCGCGACCATCGCCAGCGGCGCGACCGTCGGTCCCTATGCCCGGTTGCGGCCCGGCGCGGTGTTGGAGGCGGATTCCCATGTCGGCAATTTCGTCGAGCTGAAGAACGCTGTGCTCGGCAAGGGCGCCAAGGCCAACCATCTCACCTATCTGGGCGATGCCAGCGTCGGTGCCGGCGCGAACATCGGCGCGGGCACGATCACCTGCAATTACAACGGCTTCCTGAAGCAGAAGACGGTGATCGGCGCGGGCGCGTTCATCGGATCGAACAGCGCGCTGGTGGCGCCGGTGGCGATCGGCGACGGGGCGATCATCGGTGCCGGATCGGTGATCACCCGCAATGTCGAGGCGGATGCGCTGGCCGTCACCCGGCCGGAAACATTGACGAAGCAGGGTTGGGCCACGACCTTCCGTGCGAAAATGAAGGCACGAAAGGCCGCAAAATGACCGACCGCTATACCGACAAGCCGTTCCTCAAGCTGCTCGATGCCTATGTGCTCGATGCGATCGGCCATCTCGACGAGAAGAGCGATGCCCAGCTGACGGCTGCCGAACCCGCACTGCGCGAAGCGTTTGGCGGGGACAGCGACTGGCGGGGCATCGTGGTGCAGCGCATGCAGTTCCCCGACGGGATTGCCGGTGCGATCCGCGAGGTCTGGGAGAAGGGCGCCGACCGCTTCCGCGAGGAGCAGGGGCACGAGCCCGATCCGGCCGAGTTCACCCGAATCTTCAACGATACCAACTTCCCGCACTGACGCGGTGCGCCCGCCCCTATTTGGAGGGGGCGGGGCGCAGCTGCGCCGATTCGATGTGCCAGCGCAGCTGCGAGGCCGACGCGCCGTCGACGCCATTGACCCGCCGTACGACATAGCTCCCGGTGAAGCGTTGTGCGGTGCCGTCGTCCAGCGTCGCGGCAACGGTAACCGGTACCGTCTGGTAGACCGATCCCGCCGCGCCCTCGCTCGGCCCGAGCGCACCGATCGTCACCTTGGTCGCGCGGGTATGGGCGAAGCCCTTCTCGAACGCCGCCAGGGTCTGGCCGGGCCGGCCATCGTCGCCCCATTGGGTCCAGGCGGTGCCGAAGTCGCGGGCGTCGATGGCGGCATAGTAACGCCGCACCACGTCTGCCGCCGCCCGGCTGCTCGTGGGATCCACCAGGCAGCCCGGCATCGGCTGGCCGTCGCCGTCGAAGAGCGCGCAGCTGCGGGCGATCTCGTCCTCGATCATCGCGCAGCTGTTGGCGGCGTTGCAGGGCGGATGCGTCGCCGGGGAGACGTTGCGGCAGACATGCACCCGCTGTGCGGCGGCTGCCTTGCCGATCTCCGCGTCGCAGCTGCGCGGTTCCAGTGCCGCCAGCGTCGCCGACGGGCTGGGCTTCGGGATCACGGTGGCGGCCGTCTCGCTGCGGGGCTGCGCCTGGCTGCCTTGCGCCGTGCCGTTTGTCGGGGCGGCGGCGGGATCGGAGGTACCGCAGGCGGCCAGCGGCAACAGCAACGCGAGCAGGGCAGCGTTTCGACGGAGCATGGATCGACCTCTTTCTTGCAGCGGCAGGCGCGGTGCTTCGGACAACGCGAAACGCCGCGCTCGGCGTTTGGGAGCCGGACGGCCGTTCAGCTTGTCGCAACCAAAGCGCGTCTAGGCGCGGCCGCCCACCCGCGCTAGGGCAGGGGCAGGAGGACGGATGCCATGTGCGGAATCGTTGGAATCGTGGGCAAGGAAGACGTCGCAGAGCGTCTGTTCGAGGGTCTCAAGCGCCTGGAATATCGCGGCTATGATTCGGCCGGCATCGCGACGGATGTAGACGGCAAGATCGAGCGCCGCCGCGCCTCGGGCAAGCTGGTCAATCTCGGCAAGGAACTCGCCGCCAACCCGCTGCCCGGCACCACCGGCATCGCGCACACCCGCTGGGCGACGCATGGCGGCCCGACGACCAACAACGCCCACCCGCACGCCACCCGCGAAGTGGCCCTCGTCCACAACGGCATCATCGAGAATTTCAAGGCACTGCGGGAGGAACTCACCGCCCGCGGCCGCACCTTCACCAGCGAGACGGACACCGAAGTGGTCGCGCATCTGGTGAGCGAGAAGGTCGAGGCCGGCATGGCCCCCGCGGAGGCGGTGCGCGAGGTGCTGCCGCGCCTCCACGGCGCTTTCGCGCTCGCCATCCTGTTCCGCCAGCATCCGGACCTGCTGATCGGCGCGCGGCTCGGCTCGCCGCTGGTTGTCGGCTATGGCGACGGCGAGACCTATCTCGGTTCCGACGCGCTGGCGCTGGCGCCGCTCACCCAGCGTATCGCCTATCTGGAAGAGGGCGACTGGGTCGTCATCACGAAGGATGGCGCGGAGATCTTCGACAAGGACAACAACCCCGTCGAGCGGCCGATCACCATCTCGGGCGTCACCGGCGAGCTGATCTCCAAGGGCAACCATCGGCATTACATGCTGAAGGAGATCTACGAGCAGCCGATCGTCGTGGCGCAGACGCTGCGCTCCTACCTCCAGCGCATGGAGGAGAAGATCACGCTGCCGATCCCCGACTTCGATCTCTCGGCGATCAAGCGCGTCACCATCGTCGCCTGCGGCACCAGCTTCTATGCCGGCATGGTGGCGAAATACTGGTTCGAGCAGTTCGCTCGCGTGCCGGTCGACATCGATGTTGCCTCCGAATTCCGCTACCGCGCGCCGGTGATGGAAGACGGCGGGCTGATGATCGTGATCAGCCAGTCGGGCGAGACGGCGGACACGCTCGCCGCGCTTCGCCACGCCCGCAGCGAGGGGCAGAAGATCGCCGCCGTGGTCAACGTGCCCACCAGCTCGATGGCGCGCGAGGCGGACCTGCTGCTGCCGACCCATGCGGGCCCGGAGATCGGCGTCGCCTCGACCAAGGCGTTCACCTGCCAGCTGGCCGTGCTCGCCGCGCTGGCAGCCAATCTCGCGATTGCCAAGGGCAAGCTCGACGAGGCCGAGGAGCGTCGCATCGTGCGCCATCTGGCGGAAGCTCCGGCCTCGCTCAACGCCGCGCTTGCCTATGATGAATCGATCCAGGCGATGGCGGGGGTGATCGCGGCCGCGCGCGACGTGCTGTATCTCGGTCGCGGCACCGATTATCCGCTGGCGCTGGAAGGCGCGCTGAAGCTCAAGGAAATCAGCTACATCCATGCTGAGGGCTATGCCGCCGGCGAGATGAAGCACGGGCCGATCGCGCTGATCGACGATGCCGTGCCGGTGATCGTGATCGCGCCCTCGGGCCCGCTGTTCGACAAGACCGTCAGCAATATGCAGGAAGTGCAGGCGCGCGGCGGCAAGGTGGTGCTGATCTCCGACTATGACGGCATCCAGGCAGCGGGTGACGGCTGTATCGCCACCATCACCATGCCCAAGGTCCACCCGCTGATCGCCCCGCTGGTCTATGCGGTGCCGGTGCAGCTGCTCGCCTATCATGTCGCCGTCGCCAAGGGCACCGATGTCGACCAGCCGCGCAACCTCGCCAAGTCGGTGACGGTGGAGTAGCAGCATGGCCTCCCGCGCAAGCGGGGGGACGCGGTGGCGGCGAGGCTGGCTTCCGGCAAGAAAATATGGCAGGCTGGCTGCGGATCGCTGCCAGCCACATCGTCTAACGCTTTAGATATCAAGCGTTCAAAAAAGACGAAATTCGGCCCGCTTGCCGCCCAGTTCCGGCGGTCTATATCGCTCGCACCTGCAGCAAAGAACGATTGAATGACCGCAACTACCCGCCTCCAAGGGCCCCGAGGCCCCAGCCTGCTCGCATCGATCCATGATGTCGGGCCCCGTTCCGAGGGTGCGGTGGACCAGCTTTCCGAGCTGTTCCTGAAGCATATCGGCGCGCCCCGCTATGCGATGCTGGTGGTGCCGGATCATTGGGGCGCGGCGCCGCTCGTGCCCGGCAGCCCCTTCGCAACGCGACTGCGCGGCTGGGCAGAGTCGGGCATCGAGATGTTCCTGCACGGCTGGTTCCACAAGGACGTGTCCGAACACGCCTCGGCCGGCGCGCGGTTCAAGGCCAAGCACATGACCGCGGGCGAGGGCGAGTTCCTCGGCCTCGATTATGCCACCGCGCGCGACCGGATGGTGCGCGGCCGCACACTGGTGGAGGATATCATCGGCCGCCCGGTCACGGGGTTCATCGCCCCGGCGTGGCTCTATGGCGACGGCGCGCGCGAGGCGTTGCGCGATCTCGATTTCGCGCTGGCCGAGGATCATTTCCGCGTCTGGGCGCCAGGGCAAGCGGATCGCGTGCTCGCAAAGGGTCCGGTGATCACCTGGGCCAGCCGCAGCAAGAGCCGCATCGCCTCGTCGCTTGCGGTAGCGGCGCTTGCCCGCACGCTGCTCCCGCGGCGTCCCGCCATGCGGCTCGGCGTGCATCCGGGGGATGTCACCGTGCCGGCGCTGCTGACGAGCATCGACAAGACGCTCGGTGCGCTGACCAAGGGCGGCCGCTTCGGCCAATATCGCGAATTGCTGGAGACGCATTGATGCGCATCCTCGACGTCTGCGCCTTTTACAGCCCCTATGGCGGCGGCGTGAAGACCTATGTCCGTCGCAAGATGGAACTCGGCGCCAAGCTGGGCCACGAGATCATCGTCCTTGCCCCCGGCGAGCGCGAGGAGATCGTCGAGGAGCGCGACGGCGCGATCCTGGCGACGATCCCGGCGCCGTTGCTGCCGCTGGATCGCCGCTACCGCTATTTCGACGACGAGCCGGCGCTGCACGCCGCGCTGAACCGCTGGCGGCCCGATTTCGTCGAGGCCTCCTCGCCGTGGCGCAGCGCCTCGATGGTCGCGCGCTGGCAGGGATCGGCGGCGCGCGCGCTGGTGATGCACGCCGATCCGCTGGCCGCCTATGCCTATCGCTGGTTCGGCACGATCGCCAACCGTGAGACGATCGACAAGGGCTTCTCCTCCTTCTGGCAACATCTGCGCCGGCTCGACGACGGGTTCGACCAGGTGGTGACCGCGGGGCAGGGGCTCGCGCGCCGGCTGGTCGAGGGCGGGCTGAGCAAGGTGAAGACGATCCCCATGGGTGTCGAGCCCGGCTATTTCAGCCCGACGCTGCGCGACGAGTCTCTCCGCGCCGAATTGCTCGCAAGCTGTGGCCTCGGACCCGACGCGACGCTGCTGATCGGCGTCGGCCGGCTCGCGGCGGAAAAGCGCTGGCCGATGGTGATCGAGGCGGCCGAGGCGGCGGCGGGGCGGCATCCCATGGGGCTGGTCCTGATCGGTACCGGCACCGCGCGCGCCAAGGTCATCACCGCGATCGGCCGCAACCCGCACGCCCAGCTGTTCGAGCCGACCAGCAACCGCCAGCAGCTCGCCCGCGTGCTGGCGAGCGCCGACGCGCTGGTCCATGGCTGCGAGGCGGAAACCTTCTGCATGGTCGCGGCCGAGGCGCGGGCGAGCGGTCTGCCGCTGATCGTGCCCGACGAGGGCGGCGCGGCGGACCAGTTCGTCGAGGGGCAGGGGATGCTGTACCGGTCGGCCGACCCGGTGTTGCTGCGCGATGCGCTGACCCAGTTCGTCGACACGACGCCGATGTTCCACCGCATGCGCGCCACCGCCGACGCGCCAAGCACGCGGACGATGGACCAGCATTTCGAGGAACTGTTCGCCAGCTACCAGGCGATGGCGTACTCGCGCGCGGCGTGAGGGCCGGTTCAGAAGGTCAGTTCACCATCGCACTGCGCACGGGAGCCTGACGGTCGTCTGGTGCAGGGTCGGCGTTGGAATGTCGGCACCTGGGTAGCTAGCTGCCATCAGCACGGGCCATGCCAGAACACACCTTGGCTTGGTTCCGAGTAACAGGCTGCGGGCATGGGGAGCTCCGCCTTGCTGCGCGGTACCTCGTATCCATAGCCGCTATCGAAATATGCCTTCGTCATGATATCGACTCCCCACGAGTGAACCGTGACAGCCTGAGGATGAAGCTTTGAGATAGCGGTCGGCCATTGCCCCTTCGGGATTTCTAGCCATTTGCTCGGCGGTATCGGCGCGTGCGCTTTCATCAGCATCTGCGCCTCGGCCCGGATCGTCCTGAGTTGCTCGGTATCGGAAACGGGCCGATTACAAGCGCCGAGGGCCGACATTGCGGCCAATGTGGCAAACGTGATTGTCGCATGCGTCGTGTTGCGCATCGGAGCAATGGAGCACATCCGCTAAGCGCCCGCTGCTGGGCGCGAGCGGACACTTCCACTCACTTTCGCGCAGCCGCCGTCGCCGCCTCCAGTCGCTTCAGGAACGCCGGCAGCGCACAGCGATGCTCGGCGCCTTCGTCACAGCCCTGCAGCCGCAGTGGGGTCCAAACGGTGCGGTCGCGGGCGGCGCGCATGTCGGTGGCGCTTTGGCTGCGGTACCAGAGGCGGACTGCCTGCCGGCCGTTCGGCGCCCGGACGAGCGCGATGGCGATGCCGCCGCCCGGCGCGGGATCGTTGGTCGCGAAGCCCGGTGCCTTGACCGGCACACCCAGCACCGCCGCCAGCGCCGCGACATTGGTGTCGTGGCCGATCAGCATGTCCAGCTTGGGCGCGGCGGCGGTGGTGAGGTCCGCCGTGATGCGGTCGACCGTCGGCGCCATCTGAAAAGCGGCCATATAGGGCGGGCGGCTGAACACGTCGAACAGTGCGCCATGGACCGCGCCAAGCGCCTCCAGCCGCGCCGGCGTCGCGCGGCCCCAGCCGACCTGCGCGAGCGGCATGCCTTCGAGATATTGCAGCATCAGCACCTGCGCGGTGCCCGAGGCGGCGCGGATCGGGCCCTTGAGGTCGATCCCGCGGCCGTTCTCGCTGGCGCGAACCGAAGACGGTTCCACAGGGCTGCACGGTGCCGCCGGGCAGGCGAGCACCTGCTCCAGCAGCGTGAGCCCTTCGGCATGGCGGCGGGTCAGCGCCTCGGCGCCGCCGGTGTAGCGGAGAATCGATTCCGCCGCGCGGTTGGCGTCGAAGGCGGCGGGGTGCGCGCCCAGCGGCTCGAAGATCGGGTCGTTGGTGCCTTCGGGCTTGTGGCCCACCGCCACCTGGCAGCCGGGCGCGAAGCCCGCCACATAGGCCTCGCCGCTCGCGATCGTGCGCGACGCGCTGTTGGTCCAGAGCCGGAGCGCGGCAGGATCGGGGCAGCCCTTCATGGCGACCAGCCCGGCGGCGACGAACCAGCGCCGGTCGGCCTTGGCGAGCGCGCGCAGCGCCGCGGCGCCGTGCGGCGTCATCTGCTCGGCCGGTGCATTCCAGCGCGGCCAGGGCTGGCCGGTGCGCGTGGCGGGCGGCACCTCGCCGTCGAGCGGCGCGCGCACGCCGTGGCGCATCAGCAGCAACAGCCGCTCGACCTGCGGAGGCTTGGGCGGCGTCGCCTGCGCGAGGGCGGGGAGCAAGGCAAGTGCGGCAAGCGCGGCCGGGCGCGCGAAAGGAACCGTGATCATCGGGCGACGCTACCCGGCCCGCATGAAAGCTGTGTGACGAAAAAGAATACCAATTTAATAATTGGTATTACGCACACGATTTCCACAGTTTGTGCTGCGTTGCAGCAAATCTGTCATCTCAAGGCATTGAGATTGCCACGGACGCTACGTCGTTTTGCCCTCAGTTCAGGCTAGCGGCGGCGGCGACCAGCCGGAACAGGCTGGCGCCAATATCCAGCGAAGGACATAACCAATGGGACACTGGAACAAGCGCACCGCGCTGCTCCTGGGCGGGGGCATGGTCGCACTCATCGCACAGGGCCAGGCATGGGCCGCCACGCCGCGCGAGGACACCGTCGCGGCATCGGCATCGGATACCGACGATCAGACGCGCGACGGCGACACCATCGTCGTGACCGGCCAGCGCGCGGCGATCAAGACGGTGCAGGACGAGCAGGTGAAGAACGCCTCGCTCGTCACCATCGTCTCGGGCGAGGAACTGCGCGCGCAGCCGCAGCAGAATTTGGCGGACCTGCTCACCCGCCTGCCGGGCGTCAGCTCTTCGGTCGACCAGTCGCGCAACGCCGCCTCGACGGGCGAGGCGCAGTATCTCTCGATCCGCGGCCTCGACACCGCGTACAACGCCTATGAGCTCGACGGCGTCCGCCTGGCGCAGACCGATGCGCGCACCCGCGCCATCTCGATGAACCTACTGTCGCCCTTCGCGCTCTCCGAAGTTCGCGTCGACAAGGCGCCGACCGCGGCGCAGGACGGCGACGCGATCGCCGGCGTGATCGACCTGCGCACGGCCTCGCCTTTCGATTTCGGCGCGCACCATTTCCAGATCCGCGCGCAGGGCCAGATCGCCGGCCGCGCCGCCGCCCGCGACCAGGATCCGTGGGGCGGCACGATCGCGCTCGAAACCGCCCAGCAGTTCGGCAATTTTGGCATCTATGCGTCGGGCTATTACGGCAAGAAGAACGTCTTCAGCGAGTCGGTTGCGATCCACAAGGATTACACCAAGCAGAACGGCAATGTGCCGGGTGCGGTGCGCGACAACCTCGGCAATGCGGTGCCGGTCGGCGTCGAGTGGAACATCTTCCAGAACAAGATCGAGCGCTTCGGTGGCACCGTGAACCTGGAATGGAAGGGTGACGGCACCGATCTCTACGCCCGCACCACGTACGGCGAATATCGCCTGAAGAACTGGATGGACCAGACCGCCGCGCGCAGCGTGGGGCTCACCGCCGGCCAGACCAATCCCAACGCCGGCAACAAGCTCGGCTCCAACTATGACAGCGCCGGCTATCTGGCGCTATACGGCCTGGGCGGCACCAACTATTTCCGCACCGAGCACAGCAACCAGCGACTGTTCAGCACCAAGATCGGCGGCGAGAGCCGGCTGGGCGACCTGACGCTCGACTATGACGGCGCCTACTCGCGCGGCGCGACCAGCTATCCGCTGCGCATCCAGGCCAAGTGGGGCAGCCCGACCTATATCGGCACCAACGCCACCGGCCCCGCGACCTACAAGCTGATCACCGGCCTGGCCGATCGCATCAACCCGCAGGTGGTGCTGACCGACGATGCCCGCAACACGATCACCAACCTCGACAATTTCTCCCAGGCCTACACCACCGCGCAGTTCGAGGATTCGTGGGAATCGAAGCTCGAGGGCCGGCTCGACGGCACCTGGAAGTTCGGCGATCGCGGGCTCTCCTCGATCCAGGCGGGCGGCAAGTACGAAGCCTCGAAGCGCTATTCGAACAGCCTCGGCGACGACGGCGCGCTCGAATATGACTTCACCGCCACCGATCCGAACATCACCAAGCTCACGTCGGTGCCGGGCAAGCGGCTGAACGGCTTCATGAACGGCGTGCAGGTGCCGTTCTACATCCCCGATCATGCCTGGATCGAGGCGCAGAACGCCAAGCTGTCGCTGTCGAAGCTCGCGGGCATCGATCCGGTGCTGCTCGAACAGAACCGGCTGGACGGCAAGGAGCATCGCGCCAGCGGCTATGCGCTCGTCAACTTCGCGTTCGGCGGCCTGACGATCACCCCGGGCTTGCGCTACGAGCACAACTGGTTCCAGGGCCGTTACTGGCAGGACAACGGCGCGACTTCGGGCTTCACCACGAGCGCCCGCAGCTATGACGAGTGGCTGCCGAGCCTGATCGCCTCCTACCGTCCGGGCGAGAACACCGTGTACCGCTTCTCGGTGCGCAAGAGCTATTCGCGCCCGGCATTCGACCTGCTGCTCGGGCCGACCAGCGTCTCGCGCGACGACAGCGGGAAGATCACCTCGATCTTTGTGCCGAACCCCAATCTCGATGCGGTCGAGGCGTGGAACGTCGATACCTCGATCGAGCACAAGGGCGCGGGTACCGACCTGTTCTCGGCGTCGCTCTACTATAAGCGCCTCAACCATGTGATGTTCTCGACCGGCTCGACCAATGCGACCGGCGATCTCAACGTGTGGACCTCGCCCAACAGCCAACTCTCGCCCGACGGTGTCGAGATCGAGACGCTCGACACCAGCGGCAAGGGCAGCGTCTACGGCGTGGAACTGTTCGCCCGCTATAGCCTGAAGGGGCTGCCGGGAATGCTGGATGGCCTGGGCTTCCAGGGCAACGTGACGCTGCAGCGTGCCGATGCGACCGTCTACGTCTCGAACGGCTATCGTCGCCAGCGCATGCCGCAGGCACCGCAGGTGATGTTCAACACGGAGTTGTTCTGGGTGCATGGCGGGTTCAACGCCGCGCTGAACTACGCCTATACCGGCAACAAGCTGTACGACCTGCGCTCGTCTCAGCCGGACACCTATATCCAGCCGGTCTCCACGATGAACGCGATCCTCAGCTACACGGTGAACCAGCGTCTCACCGCCGGCGTGTCGGTGCAGAACCTGCTAGACTCGCACAGCTATTGGGCGACGGCAGGGGTCGGCAAGGCGCTGCTGTCGGTGGATCGCAAGGGCGGCTATGTCGAAGTGGGCCGCACCTACATGCTCAACCTGTCCTACGCGTTCTGAACAAAAAGGCCGGTCCGCCAAGGGAGGGAAGCGGACCGGCCTGTCATGCGCAAGCAGTTCTCTCGTACACGGAAAACAAGTCGGCGCGTCCACTGGGGGGATCGGTTCGTGGGTGCGCCGACTTGTTCCAAACAGGCGTGCCCTGCGTCAGTTCAGGGCTGGCCAATACGCGGTTACTGGCGAAGGGAGCGGGGGGAAGCGCTGCCGTTCGCGTGCCCTCTAGATAGCCGCGCCGGCCGGCTGGGACCATTCGGGGGGAGTCCGATCCGGGTTTTTCCGTAACGCTTTCTCAACAAAACTAACGATTGCAGTCGGCTACCGCCGCGAGCACGGGTGCTGCCCATTCGCGCCTGCAGATCAGCAGATCGGGCACGCTGGTGCTTGCCCGGTTGTAGACGATCGGGCTGCCGTCGATGCGCGAGGCGTGCAGCCCCGCCGCGAGTGCGACCGCGACCGGCGCACAATTGTCCCACTGATGCTGGCCGCCCGAATGGAGGTAGATTTCCGCCTCGCCGCGGACCACCGCCATCGCCTTGGCGCCGGCCGAACCCATGCCGACATGCCGCGCGCCGATCGAACTGCCGACCTCGGCGCAGAGCTGGCTGGCGCGGGTGCGGCTGACCAGCATGCGCGGCGGCTGCTGCGGCGTGGCGAGCGCGGGCGGCGTATCGCTGGCGAGCGTCAGCCCAAGCCGGGGCAGGGCGACGGCACCGACGGCCGGTTCGCCATCGACCGCCAATGCGACATGCACCGCCCAGTCCTCGCGACGCTCGGCGAATTCGCGGGTGCCGTCGAGTGGGTCGATGATCCACACCCGGCTCCGGCCCAGGCGGACGGGATCGTCGGCGGATTCTTCGGAGAGAATCGCGTCGTCGGGCCGCGCTCCGCGCAGCCGATCGAGGATCAGCGCGTTCGCCTCCTTGTCCCCCCGCGCGCCGCCGGCGCATTCGCCTTGGATGCGGAGAAGCAGCGCGCCGGCTTCCTCGGCAATGGCATGGGCGAGTTGGGCGTCGTTCACAGCATCGGACTCCATACGCCCATGATCGCCTCGACGATCTGTTCGGCCGCTTCCTCGGGCGTGGTGCGGCTGGTGTCGATGCGAATCTCGGGGGCCAGCGGCGGCTCATACGGGCTGGAGATACCAGTGAAATTAGCGATCTCGCCGGCACGCGCCTTCTTGTAGAGCCCCTTCACGTCGCGGCGCTCCGCCTCCTCGATCGGGGTGTCGACGAAGATCTCGAAGAACTCGCCCTCGGGCAGCAGCGAGCGCACCATCGCCCGCTCCGCTCGGAAGGGCGAGATGAAGGCGGTGAGCACGATCAGGCCGGCATCGGTCATCAGCTTGGCAACTTCGCCGATGCGACGGATATTTTCCACCCGGTCCTGGTCGCGGAAGCCGAGATCGCGGTTGAGACCGTGGCGGATATTGTCGCCGTCGAGCAGGAAGCTGTGCTTGCCGAGCGCGTGCAGCTTCTTCTCGACCAGATTGGCGATGGTCGACTTGCCCGAGCCCGACAGGCCGGTGAACCACAGGAGGCGCGGCTGCTGGCCCTTTTGCTGGGCATGCGCCTCGCGCGTGATCTCCACCGCCTGCCAATGGACGTTCTGCGCCCGGCGCAGCGCGAAATCGAGCATGCCGGCGCCCACCGTGGCGTTGGTCAGCTTGTCGATCAGGATGAAGCCGCCGAGATCGTGGCTCTCGGCATAGGGCTCGAACACAATGGCGCGATCGGTGACTACCTCGGCCACGCCGATATCGTTGAGCGCCAGCGTCTTGGCGGGCGCGCGCGCCATGGTGTTGACGTCGATCGCATATTCCGGCGCGCGGATCACTGCGCTGACCGTCTGGGTGCCGAGCTTGAGCCAATAGGCACGGCCGGGCAGCAGCTCGGCCGGGTCCATCCAGACGAGCGTCGCCTTGAACTGGTCGGCGGCCTGCGGGGGGGCGTCGGCGGTGGCGATCACGTCGCCGCGCGAGCAATCGACTTCGTCGGCGAGGGTTAGCGTAATCGATTCCCCCGCAACGGCCACTTCCTTGTCCCCGCCCATCGCGACGATGCGCGCGACGGTGCTGGTGCGTCCCGAGGGCAGGATGCGCACCGGGTCGCCCGGTCGGATCGTGCCGCTGGAGATCATCCCGGCAAAGCCGCGAAAGTCGAGATTCGGCCGGTTGACCCATTGCACCGGCATGCGGAACGGCTTGATGCGATCGATGTCGGCGTCGACCTCGACGCTTTCGAGGTGATCGAGCAGAACCGGGCCGGTGAACCAGGGCATCGCCTCGCTGCGCGTGGTGACATTGTCGCCCTGGAAGCCCGAGATCGGGATCGCGGTGAAATCCTGGATGCCGATCGACTGGGCGAACTCGGCATAGGCATCGACGATCCGGTCGAACACCGCCTGGTCATAGTCGACCAGGTCCATCTTGTTCACCGCGACTACCAGATGCCGGATGCCGAGCAGGTGGGCGAGGAAGCTGTGGCGCTTGGTTTGGGTGAGCACGCCCTTGCGCGCATCGATCAGGATCACCGCAAGGTCGGCGGTCGAGGCGCCGGTGACCATGTTGCGGGTATACTGCTCGTGGCCGGGGGTATCGGCGACGATGAACTTGCGCTTCTCGGTGGCGAAGAAGCGATAGGCGACGTCGATGGTGATGCCCTGCTCGCGCTCGGCGGCGAGGCCGTCGACCAGCAGCGCGAAGTCGATCGCCTGGCCCTGCGTGCCGACGCGCTTGGAGTCATTCTCCAGTGCGGAAAGCTGGTCCTCGAAGATCTGCTTCGAATCGTAGAGCAACCGGCCGATCAGCGTTGACTTGCCGTCGTCGACCGAGCCGCAGGTAAGAAAGCGCAGCAGCGACTTGCGCTGGTGCAGCTCGAGATAGGCGGAGATGTCGGAAGCGATCAGCGCGTCGGGGCGATAGGCCGTCATCAGAAATAGCCCTCCTGCTTCTTCTTCTCCATGCTGGCAGCCTGGTCGTGGTCGATCGCGCGGCCCTGGCGCTCGCTGGTGGTGGTGAGCAGCATTTCCTGGATCACCGTTTCCAGCGTGTCCGCCGTGCTCTCCACTGCGCCGGTGAGTGGGTAGCAGCCGAGCGTGCGGAAACGGATCGAGCGTTCGACCGGCACTTCGCCGGGGTTCAGCCGGAAGCGTTCGTCATCGACCATCAGCAGCATGCCGTCGCGCTCCACCGTCGGGCGCGGCGCGGCGAAATAGAGCGGCACGATCTCGATATTCTCGGCCAGGATGTACTGCCAGATGTCGAGCTCGGTCCAGTTGGAGAGCGGGAAGACGCGGATGCTCTCGCCCTTCGCCTTGCGGGCATTGTAGAGCCGCCACAGTTCGGGGCGCTGGTTCTTGGGGTCCCAGCGGTGCGATGCGGTGCGGAAACTGAAGATGCGCTCCTTGGCGCGGCTCTTCTCCTCGTCGCGCCGCGCGCCGCCGAATGCCGCGTCAAAGCCATATTTGTCGAGCGCCTGCTTGAGCCCCTCGGTCTTCCACAAATCGGTGTGAAGGCCGCCATGGTCAAATGGGTTGATGCCCCGAGCGATGGCCTCGGGGTTCTGGTGGACCAGGAGCTCCATACCCGCTGCCGCCGCCGAGCGCTCGCGCAGTTCGTACATCGCCTTGAACTTCCAGGTCGTGTCGACATGGAGCAGCGGGAAGGGCGGGGGCGCCGGATAGAAGGCCTTGCGCGCGAGGTGGAGCATCACCGCGCTGTCCTTGCCGATCGAATAGAGCATCAACGGTCGCTCGGCCTCGGCGACGACTTCGCGCAGGATGTGGATGCTCTCTGCCTCGAGCCGCTGAAGATGGGTCAGCGGCGCGGGCGATGCGTTGGCGGAATCCATGGTGCTCGTTTGCAGCATGGAAGGGCATGTAAAAAGCCCTAGGGGCCAGTGCGATCTAGTAAATGTTTAGCGCGGCATACCCGCCCCCGGCCGATCCTGCGGCGGGGGCGGGCAGCGGTTCAGTCGTGGCTCGGCTTACCGACGCCGGTATACTGCAGGCCGGCGCGCTCGAGCTCGGCCGGTGGGTAGATGTTGCGCAGGTCGACGAGGACCGGGCTGTTGAGGCTGTTCTTGATGCGGGTGAGGTCGAGCGCGCGGAACGCATCCCACTCGGTTACGATCACCAGCGCGTCGGAGCCTTCCGCCGCCGCGTAGGGATTCGCGACGAACTCGACGTCGCTCAGCATCTTGCTGGCCTGCTCGACGCCCTCGGGGTCATAGGCCTTCACCGTCGCGCCGGCATCCTGCAGCGCGGCGATGATCGACAGGCTAGGCGCATCGCGCATGTCGTCGGTGTTCGGCTTGAAGGTCAGGCCGAGGATGCCGACGGTCTTGCCGCGCACGTCACCGCCCATCGCCTTGATGACCTTGCGGCCCATCGCGCGCTTGCGGGCATCGTTCACCTGCACGGTGGCTTCCACGATGCGCAGCGGCGTCTCGTTGTCGGCCGCGGTCTTCATCAGCGCCAGCGTGTCCTTGGGGAAGCACGAGCCGCCATAGCCGGGGCCGGCGTGGAGGAACTTGCCGCCGATGCGATTGTCCATGCCGATGCCGCGCGACACTTCCTGCACGTCCGCGCCCACCTGCTCGCACAGGTCCGCGATCTCGTTGATGAAGGTGATCTTCACCGCGAGGAAGGCGTTGGCGGCGTACTTGATCAGCTCGGAGGTGCGGCGGCCGGTGAACAGCACCGGCGCCGACTGGTTGAGCGACAGCGGACGATAGATCTCGCGCATCACCTGGCGGGCGAATTCGTCATCGGTGCCGACGACAACGCGGTCCGGGCGCTTGAAGTCCTCGATCGCCGCGCCCTCGCGCAGGAATTCGGGGTTCGAGACGACCTTGGCGCCGCTGTTCGGGGCGACCTCGGCGATGATCCGCTCGACCTCGTCACCGGTGCCCACCGGCACGGTCGACTTGGTGACGATCACGCTGGGCTTCGTGAGGTTTTCGGCGATTTCCCGCGCTGCAGCAAAGACATAGGAAAGATCGGCATGGCCGTCGCCGCGGCGGCTTGGCGTGCCGACGGCGATGAATACCGCGTCCGCGTCCTTGACGCCCTCGGCGAGATCGGTGGTGAAGGAAAGGCGGCCCGCCTTGACGTTGCTGGCAACCAGCGCGTCCAGGCCCGGCTCGTAGATGGGCATCACATTCTGGTGGAGCAGCTCGATCTTCCGCGCGTCCTTGTCCACGCAGATGACTTCATGGCCGAAGTCCGAGAAGCAGGCTCCAGATACCAGGCCCACATAGCCCGTGCCGATCATCGCAATGCGCACGATTTTCCCCTGTGCCGAGAGTGCTGTTTCCAGCGGTCAGCCAAGGCTCTTAACCGAACCTGCCGCCACCGCAACCCACCGCAGTGCAGCAATTGCGTCAGGCTGTTGGCTGCAAAAGAAAAAGGCCTGCGGAGGCAGGCCTTTTTCCTGTTGTATTGTTGGCCAGCGACGCGGACGTCGCCGGCTCCCAAAGGGTTAAGTTCAGAGCGGGCGGATCTCGGTGCCGCCGACGCCATCACGGAAGAAGAGGGTGAAGATGTGCATTTTTTTGGCTCCCATTTCTGCGCTGTTCCGCGCAAGTCATTTCGTTAATGAAAAATTTACTTTCCCGCAATCGGGGATTCTGCGGAGGCCTAGAGCTGCGCAAATGTGAACATGTCCGTTTACCTTTTCTTCAATCGCCTTTCGTAATCTCGGTCCTCCGCGGTTTGGGCGGCGGTTATGAGGGCAGATTTGGACCGTTGGCGGGCCTAAAAACCGGAAAAGTGAAGGTTTTTGGCTGGTTTGCGCACGATCCAGTAGTTTTTCGCGAATCTGTCCTTTATCGGGGTTTGGCCGAGCAGGCGGCGGGAGGGCATTCGGTGAGCCATGGCTTGAACGTGTTGGCATTGTGCCGCGTGACCAATTTCGAGACAGCGCGCCGGATCCTCGGCAAAAATGGACTGCATCTCGCTGCCGAGGCGCTGGCGACGCGAATCGTCGCAGACGCTCCCGACGTGCAACTCATCGGCGTCGGCCGCGACCTGATCGAATTCCAGATTGCTTGCCCGGATCGTGCGGGGGCCGGGGCGTGCCTGCAGGCGCTGCGCCATGCCCTCGATGCACTACAGCGCGATGTTCTGCCCGAGGTGCGGCTGGAATTCGCTATTGGTGCCGCATGCGCTTCCGTCGAGGAACGCGACACGCTGCGGCTGCTGGAGGTCGCGGAAATCGCGCTCGAGCGCGCTGGCGATGCGGGCGGATACGAGGTGATCGACCTTTCGCTCGCCGATCGCGCGGTCGACCGCCTGACGCTCATCGCCGATCTGCCGCGCGCGATCGCGGCCGGCGAGATGTTCCTCCACTATCAGCCCAAGATCAACGTTCGCCAGCAGCAGGTGTCGAGCGCCGAGGCGCTGATCCGCTGGCAGCATCCCGAGCGCGGGCTGATCATGCCCGGCGATTTCATTGCCGCGGCGGAAGAGTCCGGCTTGATCGGACCGCTCACCCTATGGACGCTGCGGCAGGTGATCGCCGACCAGCGTCGGCTCGCGTCGCTAGGGCACGATATCCCCCTGTTCCTCAACATCTCGGGCATGCTGCTCGCCAATGCGGGCTTCATCGACGAGGTCTGCGAGATCATCACCGCCAATGCGTCGGCGAAGCTGGGCTTCGAGATCACCGAGACCGCGGTGATCCGCGATCCGGAAAGCGCAATCCGCCATCTGCAACGCTTTGCCGATCACGGCGTGGTGCTGGCGATCGATGATTATGGCGCGGGCCTGTCTTCGCTCGCCTATCTCAAGCAGCTCCCCGCCAAGGAGCTGAAGATCGACAAGATGTTCATCACCCAGCTTACCTCGAGCCATCGCGATCCGCTGATCGTTCGATCGACCATCGATCTCGCGCACGCGCTCGAGATGGAGGTCACTGCCGAAGGCGTCGAGACGCCGGCCGCGCTCGCGTTGCTGAGCGTGATGGGCTGCGATCTGGTGCAGGGCTATCTGATCTCGCGTCCCGTGCCGTTGCCCGCGCTCTGCTCCTATCTCGGCGAGCAGGACCAGCTGGCCGAGACGATGGCCAGCCGGCCCGTGTTTCTCCGGTCGGGAAGTTCGTGGACCCGCGCGTGAACCGCTCCGGGCGCCTGCGCGCGCGCGCGCTTCCGCTACTCTTGATCCTTGCCCTGCCCGGAACGGCGTTCGCGCAGCGATTGCCTTCCGAGGTGTCCGCACTCGTGGCGCAGGCGCGCGATCGTATCGTCGATCAGTCGGCGGATCCGAAGCCGATGATCGAACGGATCGACCATGCCGCCGATCGCAGCGCGGACCCCGGGCAGCGTGCGCTTATTCGCGGTACGGCCCTGTGGCTGCGCGCGGAGATGCAACTGCGCGCGGACGACATGGACGCGGCGCGCGCATCGCTGGATGCCGCGCAAAGAGCAGTCGCGCCGATCGCCGCGCCGGTGCGGGTGAAGGGCGATCTGCTCCTCTCGCTCGGCAACCTGTACATGATGCGCGATCAGGCCGCCGAGGCGCTGTCCGCCTTTCAGCGTGCCTATCGCATCTTCGAACAACTGCACGAAGTGCGAAGCGAGGCATTGGCGCTGCAGTCGATTGGTTCGCTTTACGTGATCGCGCATGATGACCACCGCGCGGAACGCTATTTCCGGCAGGCGTCGCTGCTGTACGGGGGAGACGACATCCTGTCGCTCACCCTGCACAATAGTCGCGGCAACGTGCTGCTCATTCTCGAGCGCTACCGCGAGGCGGATGCCGAATATGCCGAGGCCGTGCGCCTCGCGCGGAAGCTGGGCAAGCCGGTGCTCGAGGCGCGCATCCTCGACAACATGGCACGAAGCCAGATCGAGGCACGCGATCTGCAGAGTGCCCATGCGACGCTCGATCGTGCCTTTGCCCTCGCCAAGGGGGGCGATGCAGGGGGGCTGGAGCGCCTGCTGAAGTCGACCGCGGCCAAGCTGGCGAAGGACGAGGGCAATCTGCAACGCGCGGCGACCTTGATCGGACAGACGTTCGAAGGAATCGATCTGGCGACGACCACGCAGGATTATCGCACGCCCCACCTGTTCGCCTATCTGATCTATCGCAAGCTGGGCGATGACGGATTGGCCCTGCGGCACCTCGAGGCGCTCAAGCGGCTGAGCGACGAATCCGCAAAGGTGGCGACCACCAATAGCGCTGCGCTGATGGCGGCTCGGTTCGATTATGCGAACCAGGAGCTGACTATTCAGCGTCTCAAGACCGAGCAACTTCGCAAGGCCGCGCATTTCCAGCGCGTGCTGTTCCTGTCGCTGGGGCTCGCGACGCTGGTGGTGATCCTGCTGCTGAGCGTCGGCCTTTTAACTATCCGGCGCAGCCGCAATCAGGTGCGGGCGGCGAACCGCGTGCTCGCCTCCACCAATGCAGCGCTCGAAAAGGCGCTGCAGGCAAAGACCGAATTCCTTGCTACCACCAGCCACGAAATCCGCACGCCGCTGAACGGCATCCTCGGCATGACGCAGGTGATGCTGGCGGACGATGCCATCGCCGAAGGGGTGCGCGAGCGGCTGGAAGTGGTGCAGGGTGCCGGCCTGACGATGCGTGCGCTGGTCGACGACATTCTCGACGTCGCCAAGATTGAGAGCGGTAACCTGAGCGTCGATCCGGTACCGATGGATTTCCGCATGCTCGCCGAGGACGTCGCGCGGCTGTGGATCGATCCGGCGCAGGCCAAGGGGCTGGCGCTGGACGTAAACCTGGACGGTGCGCCGGGCTGGATCGTCAGCGATCCCAACCGGCTGCGGCAATTGTTGTTCAACCTGCTGTCGAATGCCCTGAAATTTACCGCTGCGGGTGCGATCGGCTTGCGGGCGGAGGTTGTCCATGGCGAGGATGCAGCGACCGAACGCCTGCGGATTGCCGTTTCTGACACGGGCATCGGCATTCCGGCCAACAAGCTGGGGGAGATCTTCGAGAGTTTCCGTCAGGCGGATTCCAGCACGACGCGCCAATATGGCGGCACCGGCCTCGGACTCACTATTTGCCGCAACCTTGCCGAGGCGCTGGGCGGTGCGATTTTGGTGTCGAGCACACCGGGCGAGGGTTCGACCTTCACGCTCGATCTCCCCCTCCTTCGTGCCGAACCGCCGGCGGCACTTCCCAGCGCCGCCGAAGCTGGCAGCGGCGTATTGATCCTCGAGCGCAACCCGATCATGCGGGCAATGCTGCGAACCCTGTTCGAAGCAGCCGTAGATCGTGTACGATTTGTCAAAGATGCCGATGAGGCCGTTCAGCTACTCGAATTGGAGCAGTTTGACGCGCTGGTGATTGACGAAGCGGCGCTCGCCACTCCAACGCGAGATTTGGTGGAGCAGATTGCTATCCTATGCAGGATACAGCCCAATCTATGTACGACCTTGCTTTGGAGCTGCGAGGACACCGCACAACGTTCGCAATTTCTGGACGCCGGCCTAACACAGGTGATAGAAAAGCCAATCGCTGGGACGGAATTGGTAACGGCGGCACTGCCCGCGTCCGCGCGGAAAAAGAACAGACTGGGGAACGACCCGCTTGTTTCGCAGGCGGCTTAGGGCGATAACACACCTAGACATGCACAACGTGGCCAGAACGCCGGTTTCTGCCCAGAAGGGCCAGCGTCGATGAACATCTTGTTCATCGAAGACGATCCGATGAATCGGCGCGTCGTGAAGGACATGCTCGACGTTGCCGGCGCGACGATGGCCGAAGCCGCCTGGGCGGAGGAAGGTCTCGCCCGAATCGACGACGAAACCTTCGACATCATTCTGGTGGATCTTCGAATGCCCGGCACCGATGGTTTCGAGACGATTCGCCAGATTCGCGCGCGTGATGACGCCAAGGCCGAACTGCCGATCATCGTCGTCACTGCCGACACCGCACTGGACCTGCGCGAACGCTGCCTTGCTACCGGCGCCGACGACGTGTTGTTCAAGCCGGTGGCGATGGACGCGCTGTTCGACGCGATCGGCCGGGTGCTCGCCAAACGCGGCGGCGCGATCCTCGCCTGAGCCTCAGTCCTCCGTGATCCGGCTGGACCGGGCGGTGTCGCGCATCGTCGCATAGGTGATCAGCGAGATCCCGATCATCGCGGTGACGTACCAGTAGAAGCCACGCTCCCAGCCTTCCTGCTTGAACCAAAGCGCCACCGACGGCGCCGTCCCGCCGAAGATCGCGTTGGCCATCGCATAGGGGAGCGCCACGCCGAGCGTGCGGATGTGCGCGGGGAATAATTCCGCCTTCACCACCGCGTTGATCGCGGTGTAGCCGGTGACGATCAGCAGTGCCGCGGTCATCAGCCAGAAGGCCGACATGCCGTCGCGCACGCCTTCCAGCGCGACGAAGATCGGGTAGGTGAAGCAGACGCCCAGTACCCCGAAGCCGATCATCAGCGGCTTCCGGCCGATTCGATCGGACAGCGCGCCTGCGAGCGGCTGGACCATCATGAACACGAGCAGCGCCGCCGCATTGACCTGGGTGGCGGCCGCATCGGAGAAGCCGGCGGTCTTCTTGAGGAAGGTGATCGGGTAGATGGTGTAGGCGTAGAAAGCGAGCGTGCCGCCGGCTGTGAGCAGCAGCACCAGCACCGCCTCGCGCGGATGCTGCCGGAACAATGCGAAGGCGCTCGAGGCTGCCGTACGGTCGCGCTTGGCGAAACTTTCCGTTTCAGCGAGGCGGCGGCGGAGCCAGTAGACGAGCAATGCGAGCGCGCCACCCAAGGCGAAGGGCAGGCGCCAGCCCCATTCGCGCAGCGCGGCTTCGGGCAGCACGGCCTGCAGCGCGAGCAGCGCCACCAGCGCGGTAAGCTGCCCCGAGATCAGCGTGACATATTGAAAGCTCGAGAAGAATCCGCGGTGCCGCCGCCCTGCCATTTCAGACAGATAGGTTGCGCTGGCGCCATATTCGCCGCCGAGCGACAGCCCCTGCAGCAGCCGGGCGATCACCAGCGCCGCGGTTGCGGGCCAGCCGATCGCGCTGTAGCTGGGCGTCGCCGCGATCAGCAGCGAGCCCGCGCACATCAGCGTCACCGACAGGCTCAGCCCCGCCTTGCGGCCATGCCGGTCGCCATAGACGCCCATCAGCCAGCCGCCGATCGGCCGCATGAAGAAGCCGATCGCGAAGACGATCCACGCATTCAGATCCTGCACGGTGCCGGGCGCGAAGAAATGCGGCGCAAGGTAGCTCGCCAGCGCCGCATAGGCATACCAGTCATACCATTCGACGAGGTTGCCGGCCGACCCGCCGAGGATCGAACGAAGGCGCGTGCCGCGGTCGAGCGGCGCATCGGGAGAAGGGGCCATGCAGCCCTGTATAGCAAAGTGCCGCCCGCCGGGAAGGCACGTGCAGGGGAGGACGTCCCCTCGGCGGGCGGCACAGATCGCGCGGATAGCCTAGCGCGCGATTCCGATCACCGCGGTGGCGGTATAGCCCGCCTCGACGCTACCGCTCATCGTCGGCGTCTGCTGGGCGACTTGTGCGGCCGAATTGTCGCCGAAGACATTGTCGCGGGCGATGGACACGCCCGACAAATTGCTCAGGCTCGATGTGTAGCCGCTGGCGGTGGCGTAGACCGTGCTGCAGGTCGCCGCCGGCATCGCCAGCTGCGAAATCAACGAGGCATAGCGCCCGCTGGTGGCGGTGGTGAGGCTGGAGAAGACCTCGAAATGGATGTGGGGCCAGCGCCCGGCATAGCAGCCAGGGAAGATGGTGCTGAAGATCACTTGGCCGTTCGCATCGGTGACGCCCACGCCGCGCAGATAGCTTTCGCTTGGCAGATCGTAGAGCGAGTATTTGCCGTCGCGATCACAGTGCCAGATATACACCGCATAGCCGGCCAGCGGTGCGCAGCCGGTGTTCACATCGACCAGCGTCAGCGTGAGCGTTACCTGCACGCCCGCGGCGACCGTGGTCGCGCTGCCGAGGAAGCTGGAGCGAATGTCGCTGCGCACGACGTTGCTGGCTGTGAGCGCATTGGAGGTAAGTCCCGACGCCGTATTGGTGCCGTCGGCGGGATAGGGGCCGTTGGTCTCCGTTGGATCTGCCACACAGCTGCCGCTGGCTGTCGCGGTGGGTGTCGGCGTGGGCGTCGGCGTTGAGGTCGGCGCGGGACTGGGTGTGGGCGTTGCGCTCACGGACGTGGTACCGCTGCCGCTGCTGCCGCCGTCACAGGCGGCGAGCACGGCGGCCGTTCCGGCGCCGGTGAACCAGCGCAGCGCCCGGCGACGGGAGGCGAGCGCCTGCATGGCCCGCAGATCCTGTACGAGGCCGTGGTGATCCTGATGGTCGATGTCGTGCAACCTGCCCTCCTATGGTCGAAGGATCAGATGCGGCCGTCGAATCTCACCAAGATTTCATGTCGGCTTCATTGTTGCGTCATGTTGCGATTGGCAGCCGCACGAGGACGCGGCCGCCCTTGCGGTCCGGCCTGTTTTCCAGCTTCACGTCGCCACCGTGGAGTTCGACGATCGATCGAACGATGGCGAGCCCCAGCCCGGTACCGCCGGTCGCGCGATTGCGCGAGCTCTCGCCCCGCACAAAGGGGGCGAACAGGCTCTCGGCAAGCGCGGAATCGAAGCCGGGGCCCTCGTCGTCGACGCGGATCTCGCCGCAACCGTCCTTGACGTCCCACCAGATCGCCGCGCCGTGTCCATACCGGATTGCGTTCTCGACCAGGTTGCCGAACAGGCGCCGCAGTGCCTGGCTATCACCGACCAGCACCATGCGAGGACCCGTTTCCACCGTCACCGGCTTGCCTGCTGCGGAAAGATCGTCTGCCAAGCTCTCGATCAGGCTGCCAAGATCGAGCCGCACCATCTCGCCATGCGCGCGATCGTCGCGCGTGAATCGCAGCGTAACGGACAGCATCGCCCGCATCTCGCCGATGTCCGCAACGGCGCGCTCCCGGGCGGCCTCGGGTAGCTGCTCGACCCAGAAGGCGAGGCGGGACAGCGGGGTACCGAGATCATGTGCCATCGCCGCCAGCATCACCGTGCGGTTCTCCGCCTGCTGAAGTATGCGTGCCTGCATCGCCTCCATCGCACGGCCCAGTTCGCGAATCTCGCGCGGACCGTCGAGCGGGATCGCCTCCGGCGCGCCGAGCCGGGCGCGTTTTGCCGCCTCCGCCAAGCGGCGGATCGGCCGCGAAATCCGCCGCGCCGCCGCCCAGGCGAGAAGCGACAGGATGATCAGCGTGAGCAGCATCCATTGCAGGATCGCGATTCGCCAGCGGCCCAGTGCCGGCGCGCGGCTGACCGAGGCGACCAGCCAGCCCTTGTCGGTACGGCGGCCGATGGTGAAGCTGCCATGGATGTCCTGGTCGGGATCGATCGTCGGCCATTCATAATAGCCGCGGATACGGTCGGCAGGCACCGGAATGAGGACCGCGATCGCCCGATCGCGTGCCACGGAGGCGCGTTCGTCGCTGCGCCCGAAGCGGTCGCTTCGAGCGAGATAGAGACTGATCGTCTGTCCATGCGCGGTGGGCGGCGCCCGGCCGGTGCGCAGCGCATCCGCCACCCGTGCGATCGGCATCGGCCCGGAACCCGGCGGGGGGCCGTGGAACACCACCGCGAACTGCACCAGCATCACCACCGCCGCCGAGGTGATGGCGAACAGCATCATCGGGACCACGATCGATGCCGGGCGTCCGATCACTTGGTGGCGACCTCGGCGACGAACATATAGCCTTCGTTGCGGATGGTGCGGATCAATTCGTCCGCGTCGGAGCGGGCGAGCTTCTTGCGCAGCCGGCTCATCTGCACATCGATCGCGCGGTCGAAATGCTCGGCATGAGCGCCGCGCGAATAATCGAGCAGCGCGTCGCGCGTCAGCACCCGGCGCGGTCGCTCGACAAGGGCGAGCAGCAGCCGGAACTCGCCGTCCGACAGGTTGATCAACACGCCTTCGGGATCATAGAGCTGCCGCCCGACCGGATCGAGCCGCCAGCCGGCGAAGCGCAGATAGTTGCGCTCGAGCGTCCCGGTCGAGGAGGGGGCTGCGACCGCGCGGCGCAGAACCGAGCGGATGCGCGCCAGCAGTTCGCGGGGGTTGGCGGGCTTGGCGATATAGTCGTCGGCGCCCATTTCCAGCCCGACGATGCGATCGATGTCCTCGCTCAGCACCGAGTGCAGAATCACCGCCGGGCCCGCCTGACGGTCCATCGTGCGCAGGATGGAGAGGCCGTCCTCGCCGGGCATCATCAGGTCGAGCACCACAAGCGCATAGCTGTTGGCGGCGATCGCGGCGCGCATCGTGATCGCGTCTTCGGCGGTGTCGACGACATAGCCGTGCTGCCCCAGGAACGCGGCGGTGAGTTCGCGGATGCCGGGGTCGTCGTCGACGATAAGGAGGCGGGTTTCGAGGTCCAATGCGGGAGCTGTCTGCATCATGAAGTGGGTATTGCGACTCGAATCTATCGACCGGGTTGCAGCGCTGCAATCTGCTGTAATCCGTGTTGTGGCCGAACGCGCGCTCTATTGTGCGGAAGCTGTGCCGCCACGCACGCTTTTGCTTGAAGAATCGAATGGGCGCTGATAGGAGGCCCGTTCGACGCCGCACCTATGGTTTCGGCGGCCCCTTGCTATTGAGTTTTATCGGAGCTGTACGACTTTATGCAAATCATCGTTCGCGACAACAACGTCGACCAGGCGCTGCGGGCGCTCAAGAAGAAGCTGCAGCGTGAAGGCGTCTACCGCGAGATGAAGCTGCGCCGTCACTACGAGAAGCCGAGCGAGAAGCGCGCTCGTGAGCGTGCCGCCGCCGTGCGTCGCGCCCGCAAGCTGGAGCGCAAGCGCATGGAGCGCGACAGCGCCCGTTAAGGCCTGCCCGGCGCGCGTGATACAGCGCGCGCCGTACTTCCTGTTTCCATCATAACAGGGGCGCAAGTCCCTGCCGGAGTCCGATCATGTCGGTTACCGCCGTTCCGCTCCAGCCCGTCAAGGGCAGCTACAAGCTCTGGATCTGGTTGGGGGTGCTGGCAGCGGCCGCCATTGCCTTCGCGCTTGCCTGGGGCGGCACGCGCACGCCGGTCGCGTCCCATCTCGATGCCGATGCGTTCATGGCGTGGCACAAGAACCAGCCGGGTGTGCAGACCACCCCGTCGGGTCTCCAGTATCAGGTGATCGAGGCCGGTAGCGGCGCCAGCCCTGCCGAGCAGGACGGTGTCGTCACCGAGATCCGCGGCGTGCTGCGCAGCGGCAAGGAATTCCAGCCGAAGACGCCGATGCGCTTCCAGATCGGCCAGCCGATGATCCCGGGCTTCACCGAGGGCGTGAAGCTGATGAAGAAGGGCGCCCGCTATCGCTTCTGGCTCCCGCCGAAGCTGGGCTATGGTGCCGAAGGCGGTCAGCAGAACGAGCTGTCCGACCAGGTGCTGATCTTCGATGTCACGATGCAGGAACTGGTGCCAGCCGCGGTCATCCGCCAGATGATGATGCAGCAGCAGCAGGGCGGCATGCCGCAGGGCGCAGGCGAAGCGCCCGCGCAGTAAGCAGCTTCCGATTGCCGCGTATCGAAAAGCCCGCGAGCGACCCTCGCGGGCTTTTTCGTGTGCGCGGTCAGGCGCCGGTGGTGAGGAAGCGGCGTTCGGTGCCGTGGAGGCAGACCGCCGTGAGGCGGCCGGTGGCGCTGGCACCCGTGTCGATTGCGATGCGGTTCGGGTGGATTTCAGGCTCGCCGACCACCGTGTGGCCATGGACGACGAGCACGCCGTGATCGGCGGTGCTGCGCAGGAACGGGGCACGAATCCAGCGCAGGTCCTGCGGGTCTTGCGCGTCCGGCTCGACCCCAGGGCGTATCCCGGCATGGACGAACAGCACGTCGCCGACCCGAAGCGAGTCCGGCAGCGCGCGGAGCAGCGCTGCGTGCTTTTCGGGGATCGCGGCACGCAGCAGCGCGGGCGCAGACGCAGGCTCGGCCAGTAAAGCGATCGGGTCGATACCGTAGCTGACCACGCATTCCTCGCCGCCGAAGTGCAGCCAGCTTTCGAGATCGCGCAGATTTCCGTCGAGCATCGCGACCAGCATCGATTCGTGGTTGCCGCCGAGGATCGTCAGGCTCGGGTCTGCCGCCCGCCGCTCCAGCAGTAGGTCGAGCACGCCGCGCGAATCGGAGCCACGATCGATCAGGTCGCCCAGCAGGATCAGATGCTCGTGGCGGCGGGGATCGGCCGACCGCTCGGCATCGATCCGCGCCAGCAACTGCTCGAGCAGGTCGCGGCGGCCATGGACGTCGCCGATCGCATAGGCGCGCGTTTCCGCCGGCAGTCCATAGGCCGGCGGGTCAGCCCGGCGGAAGATTGCAGTAAGCCTGTTCACCCGGCGAGGCGCAGGTCGGGGCCGATGCTCTTTGGCGCGGGCTGGTCCGGCCAGATGCCGCGCGTGTCATAGACGAGCTTGCCCGCGCGCTCGTCGAGCGGGACCGACTTGAACAGGTCGTGATCGACCAGCACGATGAAGATCGGGCAGCTTTCGATCGCGCTGTCGATGTCGGTCAGCGTCGCGCCCGTGGTGGCGAGGGCGGGGGGCAGCGCCCGGGCATAGGGTTCGACGATGCGGACGCGGGCCCCGTGCCGGTCGGCAATGGCCTGCGCGACCTTGAGTGCCGGGCTCTCCCGGAAATCATCGATGTTCGCCTTGAAGGCGAGGCCAAGGCATGCAATCGGCGCGCCCGGCAACCGCCCGATCAACGCCTCCGCATGTGCGATCGTATACGCGACCTTGCCGTCGTTCACTTCGCGTGCGGTTCGAATCAGCGGGCTCTGCTCGGGGTTGGCGTGCACCAGGAACCAGGGGTCGACCGCGATGCAGTGCCCGCCGACGCCGGGGCCCGGCGAGAGGATGTTGACGCGGGGGTGGCGATTGGCGAGGCGGATCACCTCCCATACGTCCACACCCATGCCCTCGGCCAGCATCGAGAGCTCGTTGGCGAAGGCTATGTTGACGTCGCGGAACGCGTTTTCGGTCAGTTTGGTCATCTCCGCCGCGCGTGCGGTGGTGGTGACGCACGCGCCACGGACGAAGCGGCGGTAGAATTGCAGCGCCTTGCGCGCGCAGCGGGGGGTGATGCCGCCGATCACCCGGTCGTTCTCGATCAGCTCGACCAGGATGCGGCCGGGCAGCACTCGTTCCGGGCAATAGGCGATGGCGATGTCGGCGCTGCCGATGCAATGGCCGGGCACCTTCATGTCGGGGCGCAGCTGCGCCAGCAGCTCGGCGACCTTCTCGGTGGTGCCTATGGGCGAGGTGGATTCGAGGATCACCACGTCGCCGGCCTTGAGCACTGTCGCGATGTTGGTCGCGGCCTGCAGGACATAGCCGATATCGGGCGCATGATTGGCGCCGAACGGGGTGGGGACGGCGATGACGAACACGTCAGAAGGCTCGATCGCGAGTGCGGCCCGCAGGTTGCCGCGCGCGACGACGCCGGAGACGAGCCCGTCGAGGTCGATCTCTTCGATGTGCACGCGGCCCGAATTCACCGTTTCGACCACGCCCGCATCGACATCGATGCCGAGCACCTGAGCGCCGGTCCGGGCGATCACCGCCGCGGTGGGAAGCCCGATATAGCCGAGGCCGAGCACTGCGACCGTCGGCTCACTGGTGACAAGCATCGCAAACTCCGCGCGAAATCAGGAGCCGCCACCATGGCAGAGAGGCGTTAAAATATCGGAAGACGGTTCAGTCGAGGTCGAAACCGTCCCGGATGATCCTGACGATGCGGGCCGCGGCGTGACCGTCGCCGAACGGATTGTGCGCCCGGGCCATCGCTGCATGGGCCTCGCGGTCGTCGAGCAGGCGGCCGACCTCTTCGACGATGCGATCGGCATCGGTGCCGACCAGTCGGGCGGTGCCGGCGGTGACGCCCTCGGGCCGCTCGGTGGTCTCGCGCATCACCAGCACCGGCTTGCCGAGCGCGGGGGCTTCCTCCTGCACACCCCCCGAGTCGCTTAGCACCAGATCGGCCATGCCGAGCGCGCGGATGAAATGCGGGTAATCGAGCGGGTCGATCCGCGCGATGTTGGGCTGATCGCCGAGGGCCGTGTCCATCACCGCGACAACGTTGGGATTGGGATGCACCGGGAACAGGATGGCGACGTCTGGTCGTGCTGCAATGCGGCGAAGCGCGTCGGCGATCGCGGCCATGCCGTCGCCGAAATTCTCGCGCCGATGGGTGGTGACCAGCACGATACGCTTGTCCGCAAAGCGCCCCGCAATCGAGCCGAGCCCGGCCGCCAGCCCCGGCTCGGCCGCGATTCGCGCCTGCGTCGCGAGCAGCGCGTCGATCACGGTGTTGCCGGTGACGTGAATGGTGGCGGCGGACACATTCTCGTCGCGCAGCGCGTTGGCGGCGGTCTCGGTCGGGGCGAAATGCTGGTCGGCGATCGGCGCGACGATCCGGCGGTTCACCTCCTCCGGCCAGGGCTGATAGATGTCGCCCGAACGCAGCCCCGCCTCGACATGGCTTACCGGGATCTTGCGGTAATAGGCGGCCATCGCGCCTACCATCGCGGTAGCCGTGTCGCCCTGCACGATCACTCGGTCGGGGCGCACCGAATCGAGCGCGTCGCCGATTCCGGTGAGCAGCCGCACCGTCAGCGCGTCGAGCGACTGGCCGGGGGTCATCAGGTCGAGATCGATGTCCGGCGTGATCCCGGCGATCGCCAGCACCTGATCGAGCAGGCCGCGATGCTGCGCCGTGACGCAGGTGACGACCTCGAAAGCCGATGACGCCTGCAACGCGCGAATTACCGGAAACAGCTTGATCGCCTCGGGACGTGTGCCGAAGACGACGAACAGCTTTTTGCGAACCTGTGCCATGTCCCTCAACTAGCGTAGATGCCTAACCGAACCATTACGGGTTCCGCGCGTTTGCCACCGGCGCGGGATAAGGTTATGCCGCACTGCACCCAAAATGAACCACGAGGGGGGTTATGACGATCAAGCCGCTGCGTAAGGCCGTGTTCCCGGTTGCGGGTCTCGGTACCCGGTTTCTGCCCGCCACCAAGGCGATGCCGAAGGAGATGCTGCCGGTCGTCGACCGTCCGCTGATCCAATATGCCGTCGACGAGGCGGTGGAAGCGGGCATCGAGCAGATGATCTTCGTTACCGGTCGCGGCAAGTCCGCGCTCGAAGACCATTTCGACATTGCCTATGAGCTGGAAGCGACCATGGCCGCGCGCGGCAAGTCGCTGGAAGTGCTCGACGGCACGCGCCTCAAGCCCGGCAACATCGCCTATGTCCGCCAGCAGGAGCCGATGGGCCTGGGCCATGCGGTATGGTGCGCCCGCGACATCGTCGGCGACGAGCCCTTTGCGGTGCTGCTGCCCGACGACTTCATGTTCGGCCAGCCGGGCTGCCTCAAGCAGATGGTCGACGCCTATAACAAGGTCGGCGGCAATCTGATCTGCGCCGAGGAAGTGCCGGACGATCAGACCCACCGCTACGGCATCATCACCCCGGGCACACAGGAGGGCGCGTTGACCGAGGTGAAGGGCCTGGTGGAGAAGCCGGCGCCGGGTACCGCACCGTCGAACCTGTCGGTGATCGGCCGCTACATCCTGCAGCCCGAAGTGATGCGTATCCTGGAGAACCAGGGCAAGGGCGCGGGCGGCGAAATCCAGCTGACCGACGCGATGCAGAAGATGATCGGCGACCAGGCGTTCCACGGCGTGACCTTCCAGGGCACCCGCTATGACTGCGGCGACAAGGCGGGCTTCATTCAGGCGAACCTGGCAGTGGCGCTGTCGCGTCCGGACCTCGAACCGGCAGTACGTGCCTTCGCGGAGAAGGCGCTGGGCTGAGCCTGTCGGGCGGCGTGTCGGACAGTCTGGCGCGCCGCCTCACGCGCGGGCGATTTTCTCGCCCGATACGCCGGCCTTGCCGCAGGCATTGCGGGTGTCGATCACCAGCTTCGCCGAGGCGACGAGGCTGGCATAGTCGACCGCATCGTGATCCGTGGCGATCAGCACCGCGTCATAGTCGGCGATCGCCGCTTCGTCCCACGCCACCCCGTGCCGATAGTTGAGCGTCGGGTGCTCGCGCGTGCCGTTGATCTGGGCGACGTGCGGGTCGTGGAAGTCGGCGGTCGCGCCGCGGGCCTCGATCAGTTCCATCAGGCGGAGCGACGGGCTCTCGCGGATGTCGTCGACATTCTTCTTGTAGGCCACCCCCAGCACCAGGATGCGTGCCCCGCGCAGGCCGCGACCGAAGCGGGCGTCGAGCGTGTCCGCAAGCACCCGGATGACGTGCTGCGGCATGTCCGCATTGATCTGGCCGGCAAGCTCGATGAAGCGGGTGTGCTGGTTATACTCGCGCGCCTTCCAGGTGAGGTAGAAGGGGTCGATCGGGATGCAGTGGCCGCCCAAGCCTGGGCCGGGATAGAAGGGCATGAAGCCGAACGGCTTGGACTTGGCCGCCTCGATCACTTCCCACACATCGATGTCCATCGCGGTGAAGATCAGCTTAAGCTCGTTGACCAGCGCGATGTTGACCGCGCGGAACACATTCTCGGTGATCTTTACGGCCTCTGCGGTCGCCGCGGAGGAAACCTGGATCGCCTGCGGCACGATGTGGCGGTAGAGCGCCATGGCAAGCCCGGCCGAAGCGGGATCGTCGGCGCCGACCACCTTGGGAATCTTGGTGGTGGAAAAGGTCGGGTTGCCGGGATCCTCGCGCTCGGGCGAATAGGCGAGGAAGAAGTCCTTGCCGGCAGCCATGCCGCCTTCCTCCAGGATCGGCTGCATCACTTCGCGGGTGGTACCGGGATAGGTAGTAGATTCGAGGATCACCAACTGGCCCTTGCGCAGCGTGTGCGCGATCGCCCGCGTGGTATGCTCGACATAGGCGAGATCGGGTTCGAGGTGCCGGGTGAGCGGGGTCGGCACGCAGATCAGCAGCACGTCGACTTCGCCCAGCCGGTCGAGATCAGCCGTGGCGGCAAGGCGCTTGTCGCCGACCAGCGGGGCGATGCGATCACCGGGGATGTGCTTGATGTAGCTCTCGCCCCGGTTGAGCGCGACGACCTTCTCGGGATCGAGGTCGAAGCCGAGAACGGAGCAGCCCGCCTCACCGAACGCCACTGCCAGCGGCAGGCCGACATAGCCCATGCCAATCACGCCGATCGTCGCCGCGCGTGTCTCGATCCGGGTCTGCAGCTTCAATCCGTGCGCCGGCCACTCGAAGGTCATCTTGTCCGCTCCAATCGGGAGCGGCCCTCATGCACCAGCGCCAGTTTCAGCTTTGATAATGCGCGCGATACCAGTGGACGAACGCGGCCACGCCGTCTTCCGGCGTGGTGGCCGGAGCATAGCCGGTGAGGCGGCGGAGCAGGTCGGAGGCCGCCTCTGTCGCTGGGACGTCGCCGGCCTGCATCGGCAGGAAATTCTTGATGGCGGCACGCCCCAGCGCTTTTTCGGCGGCGCCGATATAGTCCATCAGCGGGGTTGGGCGGCCCGCACCGATATTGACGATGCGGAACGGCGCGACGGGCGAGAGGCTGTCGCCTTCCACCGGCGTATCGCCGGGCACGGCATCGATCAGCCGCACGATCGATTCGGCGAGATCGTCGATGAAGGTGAAGTCCCGCACCATCGCGCCATTGTTGTACACGTCGATCGGCTCGCCGGCGAGAATGGCGCGGGTAAACTTGAACAGCGCCATGTCCGGCCGACCCCAGGGGCCGTAGACGGTAAAGAAGCGGAAGAAGGTCATGGGCGTGCGGAACAGGTGGGCGTAGCTGTGGCCCATCAGTTCGGTCGCGCCCTTGGTGGCGGCGTAGAGGCTCATCGGGGTGGCGGTGCGCTGGGTTTCGCCGAACGGCATGTCGGTGTTGGCACCGTAGACCGAACTGGTCGATGCGGCGAGGAAGTGGCGTACCGGATGGTGGCGCGCGAGTTCTAGCAGGTTGAACGTGCCGACGATGTTCGCACCGATATAGCTGGCGGGCTGCTCGATGCTGAAGCGGACGCCGGCCTGGGCTGCGAGGTGGATCACCACGTCGGGCTGGAATTCGGCCCAGGCGGCGGCGAGCGCGGTCTGATCCTCGATCGAAAGGCGCGCCACCCGGAAGCTCGGATGGTTGGACAGCATGTCGTTGCGCGCTTCCTTGAGCGCGACGTCATAGTAATCCGAGAAATTGTCGATGCCGAGCACCGTCGCGCCGGCTTGGAGCAGGCGGCTGGCGGTGTGGAAGCCGATGAACCCTGCCGATCCGGTGACGAGCACGCGCGGCGGCTTGGTGGTCGGTTCGGTCATCATGGCTCCTATACTGCGTGTCGATGCCGCTCCTAGGCCGCTTCTCCTTACCGGAGCGTTCCCGTGCCGCAAGCCGGGCAGCCCGGATCCTTGGGCAGTTGGAGCGTACGGAAGCGCAGGGCCAGCGCGTCGACCAGCAGCAGCTTGCCGGCGGTATCGTCGCCGAACGGCGTGATCGCGCGGATCACCTCCAGCGCGGCGAGGCTGCCGAGGATGCCGGTCAGCGCCCCCAGCACGCCCTGTTCGGAGCAGCTGACGCCCTCGCGCTCGGGATCGTGGCCGACGAAGCAGCGGTAACACGGCTTTTCCGCCTCCCAGCCGCGAAAGGTGCCGAGCTGGCCCTCGAACTCTGCGACGGCGGCGGAGACCAGCGGCACGCGAGCGGCGAGCGCCGCATCCGCAACGGCAAGGCGCGTGGCGAAATTGTCGGTGCCGTCAAGCACGACGTCGTGCCCGGCAATCAGTGCGGGGGCTTCGTCGGCGGAGAGGCGGCGCGCATCGACGCGGACCGCGACATTGGGATTGATCGCGGCGACGCGGGCGGCGGCGGCTTCGGCCTTGCCGGTACCGATATCGGCGGTGCCGAACAGCACCTGCCGCTGGAGATTGGAGCGATCGACTATGTCGTTGTCGACGATGGTCAGCGCACCCACACCCGCAGCGGCGAGATACTGGATCGCCGGCGCGCCGATGCCGCCGGCACCGATCACCAGCACCCGTCCGGCCTTGAGTTTCGCCTGGCCCGCACCGCCCACCTCGCGCAGGATGATGTGCCGGGCGTACCGTTCCAGCTCCTCGTCGGAAAGCATCATTTCGGCCAGGTGAAGGTTACCATCGTGCGGTACCATTGATCGGCGCTGGCCCGGCGCGGCAGCAGGTTGCCGCGCGCCGCCCCCGCGACCATCGCGGCGGCATATTGCTCCACCGTCGGGCACTGGATCGCGCGCGGCACCGTCGTGCGGATATTGTCCTGCGCGTCGACCAGCACGGCGACGTCGACGCTCAGCGTCAGCCCCGGCCCGATGACGACCGGGCATTTGCGCGTCGTCACTTCGCTGGCGACGAAGGCGAGCATGTCCGGCGAAATCTGCGGTTCGGCGCGGTAGGGCAGCGGCGCGAGCGACGGCCAGTCGATTCGCGGGGGCGTCGCCTGCAGCGCGAGCGCGAGGGCAAAACTACCGATCATCGCCCAGTTGAGCCGAAACCGCCGGCCCCGCGCGTGGTTTCGTCGAGGCCCGTCACTTCGTCCAGGTCAGCGCGCTGGACGGGGGCGGGAACCAGCTGGGCGATGCGGTCGCCGCGGGCGATCGCGAAGTCATCGGTGCCAAGATTGGCCAGGATAACCTTGATTTCGCCGCGATAATCGCTGTCGATCGTGCCCGGCGTGTTCAGGCAGGTGATGCCGTGCTTGAGTGCCAGCCCCGAGCGGGGGCGGACCTGCACCTCATAGCCCGCGGGAATCGCCATGGCGAAGCCGGTAGCGACGGCGTGGCGCGCGCCGGGTGCGATCGTCACCGCTTCGGCGGCGACCACGTCCATACCCGCGGCGCCGTCGGTGGCGTAGCGGGGGAGGGGCAGGGTCTCGCCATGGGGCAGGCGCTGGATCGCGATACGGATCGGCGGCAGCAAGGTCAGCCTTTCGTGGGAAGCGTGGTCGCCAGCCGGGTGGTTGCCGCCAGCACTTCGGGATCGTTGAGCAGATCATGTCCCCGTCCGGGGACGATCCGAAGATCGGTAGCGATGCCGCGAAGTGCAAGAGCCTCGGCATAGGCACGCGAGAGCGCCGGGGGCGTGATCTTGTCGTCGAGGCCGACCAGCACTGCGGCGCGCATGCCCGGCATCACGCCGCCCGCGGTCTTGAGCGGGTCGAGGCTGGCGACCGGTGTCGCCCAGGCGGCACCATGGGGTTGCTTCTGCATGCCCTTGCGCCATTCGGGCAGCGCGCAGGGGCAGCCGACCAGCACCATCGCATCGACCAGATCGGGGCGGATTCCCGCAATGTCGGCGGCGATCGCCGCCCCCCCCGAATCGCCGACCAGGATCAGCCGCGCGGCGGCGAAGCGGCGACGCAGAACGCCGAGCGACTCCGCGATCGCGTCGATCCGCTCCTGGGTATAGTCGTCGCCGAAGCCGAGCCCGGCCTGGCCCGGCGAGCGGTTACCGGCGGCATCGCCATAACCCGGCCGCAGCAGCGCGACGGCGGCGCTGTTGGGAATGCTCTGGGTGGCGGCCTCGGCGAAGCGATAATGGTCGCTGCGCGATTCCGGGCCGCCATCGCCGTGGAGGACGACGATCAGCGTGCGGACCGTGTCCGGCGCGGTGGCGCCGAAGTTGCGCGCGTGCAGGTTGAGCGCGGGCTCCACCTTGGCGACGGTGTGCATCCTGGTGGCGACGGGCGCGGTGCAGCCGGCGAGCAGGGTAAGGGGTGCCAGGAGTGAAAGGGCAGCGCGCGTCCTTGATCCTCCCCCGGAGGGGGAGGGGGACCGCCCGAAGGGCGGTGGAGGGGTGTCGCGGTGCGCGCGGAAGGGCAGCGCCCCAAGCGGGGACACCCCTCCGTCAGGCCTGCGGCCTGCCACCTCCCCTTGCAGGGGAGGATTGTGCGCGGTCTCACAGCGCATCGGCGATCCGTTCGGCGAGGCGGCGGGCGACGTCGGTCTTGGACGCGCGCTCCCAGCTTTCGACGCCCTCGGCGGTGACGAGATGGACGGCATTGGCTTCACCCCCCATCACATCGCCCGAAACATCGTTGGCGACAATCCAGTCCGCGTTCTTGCGCGTGCGTTTCGCGACGGCATGTTCGATAACTCGCTCGGTCTCCGCCGCGAAGCCCACCACGAGCTGCGGCCGGCGCGGTCCCTGCGCCAGTCCGGCGAGAATATCAGGATTTTGCGCGAGGTGCAGCAGCGGCGCGGCATCCCCCTTCTTCAGTTTCTGGGACGCCGTCTCGACATGCCAATCGGCCACCGCCGCCACCATCACCGCGGCGTCGGCGGGGAGGGCGGCCTCGACCGCCGCAGCCATCTCGCGCGCAGTCTCCACGTCGATGCGGATGACGCCCGCCGGTGTGGGCAGCGTCACCGGCCCGGCGACCAGCGTGACGCGCGCACCCAGTGCCGCCAGCGCACCGGCGATGGCGAAGCCCTGCTTCCCCGAGGAGCGGTTGGCGATGTAGCGCACCGGATCGATAGGCTCGTGCGTCGGGCCCGCGGTGACGAGGACATGCTTGCCGTCCAGCCGCTGCGCCACCGGCGAGAGCGCCTGCTGGATCGCGGCAAGGATCGCCTCGGGCTCGGGCAGGCGGCCGGGGCCATATTCGCCGCAGGCCATGGGACCCTCGTCCGGTTCCAGCACGGTCACGCCGTCGGCGCGGAGCTGGGCGACGTTGCGGCGGGTGGCGGCGTGGCCCCACATCCGCACGTTCATCGCCGGGGCCGCGAGCACCGGCTTGTCGGTGGCGAGCAGCAGCGTCGTCGCCAGGTCGCTGGCGATACCGCCTGCCATGCGGGCGAGCAGATCGGCGGTGGCGGGCGCGACGACGACCAGATCGGCCTGGCGGCTGAGCTGGATATGGCCCATCTCCGCTTCGTCCTTCAGGTCCCACAGCGTGGTGTAGACCTGGTTCTCGGACAGCGCCGCCAGCGTCATCGGCGTGACGAAATGCTGGCCGCCTTCGGTGAGCACGCAGGTGACGCCGATCCCGGCCTTGCGGCAAAGGCGGACGAGTTCGCACGCTTTGTAGGCGGCGATGCCCCCGCCGACGATGAGCAGGATACGCTTCATGGCGTCACCGTTGTAACCGTGATCCGCCGCCGGTCGAGCGCGCGCCGCCACAGATCCGCGAGCGCATCGGGGACGAACACCAAGCCGACCAGCGCAGCGGGGGCGATCATCAGCGCCCAATAGAAATTGTCGAGCCGCGCGAAGATCGAGATCACCACGCCATAGGCGATCAGCAGCGCGAACATCCGCAAACCCAGCGGCTCGTCCCAGCTCGCCCAGCCGAGCAGCGCCAGCACGATCAGTACCGCGCCGACCACAACCGGCAGGGTCTGGAGCGCCGTGGAGGTGGCCAGCGCGCGGAGGAAGAAGCCTGGCCCGTTGAACGCGGACCAGCCTGGCGAGGTGGCATCGAGCGGCCCGGTCACGCCCGCCACGGCATGCGCATGCAACGCGAGTACCCCGGCGAACAGCAGCAGTGCCGTGCCCCAGCCCAGCGCCTCGCGCCGCCGGCCCTCGCCCCAGGCGAAGACCAGCATGACGATCGCGTACAGGGCTGCCGTCTCGCGGATCAGCATCGCGGCAAGGCCGAGCGCGATCGCTTCCAGCGCGCGGCCGGGGCGGCGCAGCGCCAGCGACAGTGCGACGAGCAGGCCCGCCCAGATTTCATGGAACAGCACCAGCCCCGGCTGGAAAAAGGCCAGCATCGAGACCGCAAGCAGCAGCATCATCACCGCGCGCGGGAACAAGCCGGTAAGCGCGACGCCGACGCGCGACGCCCAGGCGAACGCGGTCAGCGCAGCGAGTGCGAGCAGCAAGGCGATGCTCGCCCATCCGGGGATCAGCGCCTCGAGCGCCGCGAGCGCGGGCAGGCGCATGGTGAAGAAGGGGCGTAGCGGGTAGGCGCCGGCGCGCATCGCATCGCTGGCCGCAACATAATAGGTGTCGCCACCCTTCATCGCGGCGACCACGCGCTCGTACAGCCCGACATCGGTCATCCGATCGGCGGTCGCCTGGGTGGTCTCGCCATCGCCGGTGAGCGACGGCACCGCCAGCGCGGTCAGCGACGCGAGCACCAGCAGCAGCAGCGCAAGCCAGGCCAGCCGCGCGCGGCCCCGGGACAGGGCCGCAAAGCGGCTCGGCTGCAGGGTCCAGAGGCGGCGCGCGCGCCCGGTCATTTCAGCAGCAGCGTTCCGGCCACGCCCGCCAGCGCGGCGACCAGACTCACCAGGGCATAGCGCCAGCCGCCGCCGACGCGCACGACCTGGATCTCGCGCAGGGGCGGCTCGGGCGGCGCACCGCCGGGGGCGGGGAAGCGCAGTTCGATGTTGCGGACCAGCTCCGGCAGGCGGGCGAGGGTGCGCAGATCCTCGATCAGGCGATCGGCGACCTTCGCCTCCGGCCCCAGCTCGGTGCGGATCCATTCGCGCACGAACGGCGCGGAGACTTCCCACAGGTTGATGTCGGGATCGAGCCCGCGCGCGACGCCTTCCACCATCACCATCGTCTTCTGCAGCAGCAGCAGATGCGGCTGCGTCATCATGTCGAAGTCGCGGGTAATCGAGAACAGGCCGTCGAGCATGCCGCCGATCGACATTTCCTTCACCGGCAGCCCGCGCATCGGCTCGCCCACCGCGCGCAGGGCGGTGGCGAACTCGGCGACATTGTGGTGCGCGGGGACATAGCCCGCCTCGAAATGGATTTCGGCGACGCGCTTATAGTCGCCGGTGAGCAGCCCGTAGAGGATCTCGGCGAGCCACACGCGCGCGCGGCGGTCGATCCGGCCCATGATGCCGAAGTCGATCGCGGCGATGCGGCCATCGGGCAGGGCGAACAGATTGCCCTGGTGCATGTCCGCGTGGAAAAAGCCTTCGGCGATCGCCTGGCGCAGGAATGCCTTGATCAGCTTGCCGGCGAGGCCCGGCATGTCGTGCCCGGCGCGGACCAGTGCGTCGCGGTCGCTCAGCTTGATGCCGTCGATCCACTCCAGCGTCAGCACCTTGCCGGTGGTGCGCTGCCAGTCGATCTGGGGAACCATGAAGTCCGGCTCGGCGGTCATGCCCTCGGCAAGCTCGGACGCCGAGGCGGCCTCGCGGCGGAAGTCGAGCTCGCGCGCGGTCCAGCGCTTGAAGCTCTCGATCACCAGGCGCGGGCGCAGGCGGCGTGCCTCGCCGCCATAGGCTTCGAGCTGGGCGGCGGCCCATTCATAGGTGTCGATCGCGCGCGCGAAGTCGCTCTCGATGCCCGGGCGCAGCACCTTCACCGCCACGCGGCGGCCATCGGTGGTCACCGCGCGGTGGACCTGCGCGATCGAGGCTGCGCCGATCGGCGCTTCCTCCACTTCTGCGAACATCGCGGAGAGCGGGCGGCCATAGCTGGTCTCGATCCGCTCGCGGATGATGTTGAAGGGCACGGGGGGCAGCGCGTCCTGCAGGCGCAGCAGGTCGTGCGCGGCGGCCTCGCCCACGAGATCGGGGCGGGTCGCGAGCGTCTGGCCAAGCTTGATCGCGGCGGGCCCGATCGCCTGGAAGGCATCCGCATAGGCGGGGACCTCCGGCACGCGCGCGCCCAGCCGGGCGAGGCGGGCGACGCGGCGTACCGGGCGCGGGGTGTTGGCGTCGCGCTCGATGCCGCGCAGCGCGCCGTGGCGCGCGAGGATGCGGCCCCATTTGAGCAGGCGCCAGAGATGGACGGCGGGGGCGGTCATGCCCAGATCCTCCCCGGGACGGGGAGGGGGACCAAGCCGCATTGCGGCTTGGTGGAGGGGATTATCCACGTGCGAGTCCGGTGGGGCGATCCCCCTCCACCACGCGCTGGCGCGCGCGGTCCCCCTCCCCGTGCCGGGGAGGATCGAACGGGGTCGGCCATCAAATCTTCCAGCCGCTGTGGATCGCGACAAGTCCGCCGAGCAGCGGCTCCACCTTGGTCTGCCGGAAGCCCGCTTCGGCGATCATCCGCTCGAAGCTGGGCATGTCGGGAAAGCGACGGATCGATTCGATCAGGTAGCGATAGCTGTCCTCGTCCTGCGCGAGCAGCTTGCCGAGCTTCGGCACCAACTTGTGCGAATAGGCGTCGTAGATCTCGGCGAAGCCCGGCCACTGGGTGGTCGAGAATTCGAGCACGAAGAAGCGGCCGCCGCGCTTGAGCACGCGGTGCGCCTCGCGGAGCGCCTTGGGGATGTCGGTCACATTGCGGATGCCGAACGCGATCGTATAGGCATCGAAGAAGCGATCGGGGAATTGCAGCGTCTCGGCATTGGCCTCGGTCCACACCAGCCCGTCAATGCCGCGCTGGGCGGCGCGCTCGACGCCGACGGCGAGCATTTCCGGGTTGATGTCGGCGACCGTGATCGCGGCGCCGGTCTCGGCCATGCGGAAGGCGATGTCGCCGGTGCCGCCGGCCATGTCGAGGATGTGCTCGCCCGCGCGCGGCTTCACCCGGCGGACGAAGCGGTCCTTCCACAGCCGGTGCATGCCGCCCGACATGGCGTCGTTCATCAGGTCATAGTTGCGGGCGACATTCGAGAACACCTCGCCGACGCGGCGGGTCTTGTCCTCAGGGGCGACGTCTTCGTAACCGAAGGAGACGGTATCGGGCATGGGGGTGCCTTAGCCGCAGGCGACGGCCAAACCAAGAGGGCTGAGGGGGCATTGTAGATCCTCCCCGGCACGGGGAGATCTTGGGGTGGTGACATTCCGCCTGCCACTTCCTAGCTGTAGCGCCAGATGCCTGAGCTTCCCGAAGTAGAAACCACCGTTCGCGGCCTGGCCCCCGTGCTGGAGGGGCAGCGGATCGAGCGCGTGCTGCTGAACCGTGCGGACCTGCGCCGGCCATTCCCGGTCGATCTCGGCCAGCGGCTGACCGGGGCGACCGTCACCGGCCTCGCCCGCCGGGCGAAATATGGCCTTATATATACCGACCGCGCGGACACGCTGGTGTTCCACCTTGGCATGTCCGGCCGCTGGCGGATCGATCCGGCGGATCTGGGCAAGCACGACCATGTCGTGATCGAGACCGCGCGGCACCGGCTGGCGCTCAACGACCCCCGGCGATTCGGCTCCATGGACCTGGTGCCGACCGCCGAGCTGGAAGCGTGGCCTGCGTTCAAGGCACTGGGGCCGGAGCCGCTGGGGCCGGACTTCACCGCCGCGCACCTCGTGGCAGCCTTCGCGGACCGAATCGCCCCCGTAAAGGCGCTGCTGCTCGATCAGCGAATCGTCGCGGGCCTCGGCAATATCTATGTGTGCGAGGCGCTGTTCCTCGCCGGCATAGCGCCCACCAAGCCGGCGGGGGCGATCGGGCGAGCCAAGCTGGAGAAACTGGTCGAGGCGGTGCCCGAGGTGCTGCAGGCGGCGATTCGTGCCGGCGGCTCCACCTTGCGTGATTATGCCCGACCCGACGGCGAACTCGGCTATTTCGCCAAGGAGTGGCGCGTCTATGGGCGGGAAGGGGAGCCCTGCAGTTGCGGCCGTCTCGTGCAGCGTCGCGTGGATTCGGGGCGCTCCACCTTCCATTGTGCAAAATGCCAGCGCTGAATGGTTGACCCGAATCGCCGTAGCCGGTAAAGGGCCCGTCTTTCCGGCGTGGGCTCGCTTCCGCGCCTCACCCATTTCGAGCAGGAACAAGACCGAATGGCGAATACGCCGCAAGCGAAGAAGCGCATCCGTCGCAACGACCGCCGCGCCGAGATCAACGGTGCACGCGTCGGCCGCATCCGTACCTTCGTCAAGAAGGTCGAAGCTGCGCTGACCGCCGGCGACAAGGCCGCTGCCACCGAAGCGCTCGCCGCTGCGCAGCCGGAAATCGCACGGGGCGTCGCCAAGGGCGTGCTCCACAAGAACACGGCTGCGCGGAAGTTCTCGCGCCTCAACAAGCGTCTTCAGGCGCTCGCCTAACCGTAATTATTCGGTAATGAAAAGCCCTGCCGGACTCCGTCCGGCGGGGTTTTTCGCGTTTGCAGCCCAAGAAAATGGTTAAATTTTGGGCAATCCGAGCGAATCGCGGGAATCCACGAGTCGTGTCGATTCGATCCGTTTAGACTCTCGCTTTACCAAGCTAAGCATCGGGAATAGTTCGATAATTCTTGCGCCCCCACGGTTTTCCTAGGGGTTCGGGCTGTCAACAAAACTATTTCAGAAAGTTTACATGGCAGGCCCTTGCTCGACTCAGTTCGAGCTTCCTACAACAAGCGTCCCGGCCACGCTGCTGGTTGGGGGGACAACGAGTTCATCGCGCGTCTCCGGGGGCATGACCGGCTGCGATGGGCCTCATGATCGACAATGGTTTTTGAACGCGGGAATCGTGATTCCCGCGAAGGAAGGGTGCGTCAAAGTGACTCAGGTTCAACCGCTGGAACGTGAGGAAGGCCGCGACGTCGCCAAGGCTTGGGCGCATGTGCGCACCAACCTGCGCCGTTCGGCCGGCCAGCGGCTGTTCGACCAGTGGCTGAAGCCCGTGGTCCTGATCGAGGGTAGCGATTCGCACGCCGTGCGTCTGGGCCTGCCCTCGCCGTTCCTCACCCAGTGGGTGAAGAATCACTATGGCGAGCGGCTGCTGCTCGAGTTTCGCGCGGTGCTGCCGAACGTGCGCAGCGTCACGCTGGAGACGCTGCAGGACGCCGAGCAGCGCGTGCTCAGCGCCGCGCCGACGCCCGCGCCGCGCAAGGAAACCCTGGTCGAGCCGGCTGAGCGTCCCACCTTCGATGCGCGCTTCACCTTCAATCGATTCGTGGTGAGCACCACCAACCGCGTTGCCTTCAACGCCGCGCGCACCGTCGCGCAGCCGGGCGTGCCGATGTTCAGCCCGCTCTATCTTCATGCGGGCACCGGCCAGGGCAAGACGCACCTGATGCACGCGATCGGCCACGCCTTTCTCGAGGCGAATCCCGGCGCGACCGCGATCTACTCCACCGGCGAGCGCTTCATGTTCGAGTTCGTGCAGGCGCTGCGCAACAAGGACACGCTGGCGTTCAAGACCCGGCTGCGCTCGGTCGATCTGCTGATGATCGACGATCTTCAGTTCATCGGCGGCAAGGACGCGACCCAGGAAGAATTCTTCCACACGGTCAACGAGTTCATGAGCGCCGGCAAGCGACTGGTGATCGCCGCCGACCGCGCGCCCCAGGCGCTGGAAGGCTTCGAGCCGCGCCTGGTCGGCCGTCTCGGCGCCGGGCTGGTGGCGGACATCAAGCCTGCCGAGCTGGACCTTCGCCGCGCGATCGTCGAGCGCAAGCTGAAGGACATGCCGGCGGTCGACATGCCCGCCGAGGTTGCCGACCTGCTTGCCGCACGGATCACCAGCAACGTTCGCGAGCTCGAAGGCGCGCTGAACCGCCTCGTCGCCTATGCCAGCCTGTCGAACGAATCGATCACCATCGACTTCGCGACCAGCGTGCTCGGCGAAGTGCTGCGCACCAGCCAGCGGCGCATCACGATCGACGAGATCCAGCGCGCGGTCTCGACGCATTTCGAAGTAAAGCAGCTCGACCTGATCTCGGCGCGCCGCGCGGTGGCGATCGCCCGCCCGCGCCAGATCGCGATGTATCTCGCCAAGCGGCTGACCACGCGCTCGCTGCCCGAGATCGGCCGCAAGTTCGGCAACCGGGATCACTCGACGGTGATCCATGCGGTCAAGCGAATCGAGGATCTGCGCAGCAAGGACGTCGAGATCGACGGCGCGGTTCGCGCGCTGATGCGCACCCTGGAGGGGTGAGCCCAGTGATTCGCCCCGCTGTGCCCGAAGACGGCGCGGCGATCTGGGCGATCCTGGAGCCGGTGATCCGCGCCGGCGACACCTATGCGCTGGACCGCGACCTGTCGCGCGACAGCGCCCTGGTAACTTGGTTGGGCGCCGATCGCGCGACCTTCGTCGCCGAGGCGGAGGGGCGGGTGCTCGGCACCTATTATCTCCGCGCCAACCAGGCGGGTGGCGGCGCGCATGTCGCGAATTGCGGCTATGCGACCCATCCGGAAGCGCGTGGACGCGGCATCGCCCGCGCGATGGCCGAGCACAGTTTCGGCGAGGCGTGCGCGCGCGGCTTCCGCGCGATGCAGTTCAACTTCGTGGTAAGCACCAACGCAACCGCGGTGCGGCTTTGGCAGGCGCTCGGGTTCGAGACCATCGGTCGCGTGCCCGAGGCGTTCGACCACCCAGCGCACGGGCTGGTGGACGCATTGATTCTCTACCGCAGGCTCTGACGGCGCGGGAGGCACACGCGAACGGGCACGGCGTCGGCCGCCGTGCCCGCAATGCGTTACTTACACTTCACGTTGCCGCGATCGACCTGACGGCCGAGCAGCGCGCCGCCGCCCGCGCCGAGCAGCGTCCCCAGCGTCCCGCCGCCGACCACATTGCCCAGCACACCGCCGGCGACGCCGCCGATCACCAGGCCGGTCGTACCGTCGGAGCGGCGGCAATAGGTCCGCCCGTCGCGACCGCGATAGATCCGGTCGTTCCGGCCGAGGCGGCGCGGGGCCTTGTTGGTCTGGCGATAGGACTGGCCGGGATCCCAGTTGCGGTCATTGTCGTGCCAGCGGTGATCGCGCTGCTGCGCGGCGGTGGCAGGCGCGCTGACCGCGACCATGCCCATGCAGGCGACGGCTGCCATGGTCGATGTGAAAAGCGTCTTCATGCGGTATCTCCTCAAAAATGCTGCGGCATGCGGGTGCGATGCCGGAGGCGTGCCTCAGCGGCGAACCCAGACGGTGCGGCAGTGCCGGACGCGCTTCTGTTACTTGCCATGGCCGCGATGCTCGACCTTGCAGACCCGCTTCTTCACCATGTGCCGCGGCGCGGCGGCGGCCGGGGTGGCGACGATGGCAGCAGCGGCGAGCGCGGCACAGATCGAACCGATTGCCTTGATCTTCATGTCGGACTCCTCACTTGGATAGAGGAGGAAGGAACCCGAGAGCGCCGGTCGGGTTGCCTCGCGCCGCGCACAACATTGTCGCAAATTGTCGCAGCACCGCAGCCGCGGCGGGCCGGCCCCCTGTCCCTTGGTACCGCGCGACCAATGCACATGCGAAGCGTTGTGCCTGCGCTTGGGAGAATGTGCATGGCGACGGATACCGACGAACACTGGATGCGAAAGGCGATCGAGGTCGCGCGGTCGAAGGGCTCCGATCCGTCCAGCTCGCCGCTGGGCTGCGTGATCGTGCTCGACGGCAAGGTGCTCGCCGCCGAGCGCAACCAGACGCACGAACTGCCCGACGCCACCGCGCATGCCGAGATGATGGCGATCCGCCGCGCGTGCGAGAGCACCGGCGGGCTCGAACTGCGCGGGGCGACGCTCTACTCGACGCTGCAGCCCTGCGGGATGTGCACCATGGCGTCGATCTGGTCGAAGGTGGGCCGGGTGGTCTATGGCGCCGGGCGCGACGACGTCCACGCGATGTATTTCGAGGCGAAGCATGTCGATACGCTGAGCTTCATCGGCGATGCCTATCGTGACGACATCGTGATCGAGGGCGGCTGCCTCGCCGCCGAATGCGCGACGCTCTATTATCCCCCGGATGCCGAGCTGCCCGTGGAGGAACAGGCCAATCTCTAAGCGCTAGCGGAGCAGCCCCGCGAGGATGGCGGCGGCGCCCAGCACGGCCGCGGCGCGCGCGAGGCGAACGTCATAGGTCAGGCCCAGTAGAACGAGCGCGGCGCTGAACGGCAGCACGCCGCCCCAGGTCACCAGCGCGAGCGGCCAATCCGATGCGGCGAGGGTGACGGCGAGCGCCGCCAGCAGCAGCGCCCATCCGGTGATGCGCAACCGCGCTGCCGGCACGCGGCGTTCCCATGCCCCCAGCAGCGCAGGCGCGTGGCGGGGCATGGCCGCGGCGAGCGCGAACATGCCGAGCAGCGTTAGGCCCGCGGCGATCATGCAAGCTGCTCGCGGCTGCGGCGGCGCGTGGGCGCTGGCCGGGGGCGCCATTGGCGAAAGCCCAGCCAGCCAAAGGCGAGGGCGGCGGCCAGCAGGGTGAGGCTCACGCTCGCCTGTACGCTGTCCGCAAAGGCACCGCCGGGGAGTGCGGCGGCGGCACAGCCAAGCGCGAGCAGCGTCAGCAGCAACGGCCAGCTCCGCTTCGGTGCGAGCAGGGCGCCGACCGCAAGCGCCGCAGTCGCGCTCCACAGCGCGATCGACACTTCGGCACCAGCGCGATTGGCCAGCCCCAGCGGCAGCAGCCGGTTCGCGAGCAGGAAGGCGACGCAGCCGATGGGTACGCCCGCCAGCACGCCGGCATTCAGCCGCTCGACGATCCGGTTGCCGAGGCTGAGCGGTGCGCGCTCGCGGCGCTTGACCACCCACAGCACCATCCCGCTCGCTACCGCCAGCGTCAGCATCGCCCCGCAGAGGAAATAGAGCCAACGCGTCGCCAGCGGGGCAAAGCGGGCGAGGTGGAGGCCGTACGCCACGCCATAGGTCTGCAGCGCGGGGCGGTTCTCGGTGAAGTCGGCGAGGACCCGGCCGCTGGTGCCGTCGAAGCTCACCGCGCCGGCGGCATAGGCGATCTGGCGGGCGTCGTCGCGGAACATGGTGATCACCGCTGCCGCATCACCGGGATGCGCGATCGTCACGCGGCCCACCGGCTTGCCCAGCCGCCGCTCGGCCTCCGCCAGCATCGGCGCGAGGGGCGCGAGCGGCGCGGGCTTGCCGGCGGCAGGACGGTCGATTTGTCCGGGCTGGAACGCCTGGAACATCGCCGCCGTGTCCTTCCCGTAATTGGCGCTGATCGCCCAGGGCATGTTGAGCGTGGCCAGCGTCACCAGGCCGGTGAAGCTGATCATGAGGTGGAAGGGCAGCGCCAGCACACCGACCGCATTGTGCCCGTCAAGCCAGGAGCGCTGGCCCTTGGCGGGCCGGAAGGTGAAGAAGTCCTTGAAGATCCGCCGATGCGCGACGATGCCGGTGATCAGCCCGAGCAGCAGCACCATCGCCGCGAGCGAGGCAAGCAGCCGGCCCCAGGGGAAGGGCAGCTCGAGCTCGAAATGGAGCCGGTAGAAGAATTCGCCGCCCAGCGTCTCGCGCGGGGCAGGGGCGCCGGAGACCGGATCGAGCGCGCGATAGACGAAGCCGGTGCCCGGATCATAGGTCGCCTCGACCGTGTTCATCCGATCGTTGGCCAGCGTCAGGTACCAGCCGAACGAATTGGGCGCGTTCTTGGCCAGCCAGCCGGTCGCGGCGGTCAGTGCCGTGGCGCGATCGGCGGTGGCGATGGTCTCGGGGCGCATCCAGCGGCCGATCTCGGGCTTGAACACGCTGAGCGTGCCGCCGAGGCACATCACGAACAGCACCCAGCCGAGCAGCAGCCCGGTCCAGCCATGCAGCCACGCCATCGCCTGGCGGGCGCCGTCGCGCACCGCGCTCATGCCGCGGGCATCCCGGCCGCCCAGGCGATCCCTGCCAGCAGCGCGGCTGCAGCGAGAATGCCGCCCAGCGCGCGCAACGGGCCGGGGGCGAGAAAGGCCCAGATCGTTGCCACGGGGGCGACGAGAAAGGCGAGCATCGTCGCCGGCACGATCGCGTCGAGCCGGGGCAGCGGCAGGGTGCGCGCCGCTGCCGCCGCGAAGCAGGCCGCGACCAGATAGGCGCCGAGGCTGCCGGCCACCGCGCGCGTCGCGATGTTCGCCCGGTAGCCCCAGCCGCTGCGGAGATGCGCCCCCATGCCCTGACTCAGTAACTAAAGGTGATGCTGCCGAGCACGTTGCGCGGCGCGGCGTAGAAGGCCTGGCCCCACATCACGCTGCCCAGATATTTGCTGTCGGTTACGTTGCGGACGTTGATCGCGGCGCGAACGTGATCGACCAGGCGGATGCTCGCCATCAGGTCGAGCACGGCATAGTCGTTCTGGGTGACGGTGAAGTCCGGGCTGCGAATCTTGTTCTGCCAGCGCAGCTGGGCCCCCATCTTCAGGTCGCGCAGCTCGGGCACGGTGTAGGTGGTGGCGAGCTTCAGGCTTTTGGTCGGGATGAACACGCGCGCGGCCTTGCCTGCGTCATCCTCGATCTCGAGCCCGGTATAGCCGCCGCTGATCGTCCAGTTGTCGGTCAGCTTGCCGGCGAGTTCGATCTCGAAGCCGCGGGAGGTGGTGTCGAGCCCGCTATAGTAGCTGCTGCCCGGTTGGCCGGGATCGCCCGGCTCGAAGGTGCCCGCGAAGGTCGCGAGGTTCTTCTGCTTGGCGCGGAACAGCGAGGCGGTGGCGTAGAGCCGGCCGCCGAACCACTCGGTCTTGAACCCGCCCTCGATGCTGGTGCCGGTCACCGGGGCGAGCCGGCGGCCACGGGCGTCCACCTCGATCTGCGGATTGAAGATGTCGGTATAGCTTGCATAGACCGAGACGTTCTTGGTCAGGTCGTAGGTCAGCCCGGCATAGGGGCTTACCCGGCTGTTCTTGCGATACTGGTCCGCGCCGTAGGAGTATCCGCTCGACTTGAGCCAGGTCGCGCTGCCGCCGACCACGGCCTTCAGCCGATCGGTGACGTTGAGGTGCGCGGCGCCATAGGCGCGGGTCACCTCGGTGCGGCTGTCTGCCTTGAGCGTGATCGGGCCGGTGCCCGGATCGGCGATCACCGCGCTCGAAAGGTTCGGCACGGCCGGGTAGGCGACGTAGCTGTTGCCCGTGCCTTCCCATTGGCGGTTGTCGAGCCGGCCGGTCGAGACGCCGAACGCCAGCTGGTGCTCGCGGCCGAACAAATGGAGCGGACCCGAGGCGGTGAGGTCGCCGAGATACTGGTCGGTCTCGGACGGATAGGCGCCGACCTGGCCCTGGATGCCGAGCCCGGTCGCCTTGTCCGGCGCACCGAAGGCGTAGAGCAGGCGGGCCTGCTGCTTGTTGTTGCTGTAAGTGAACACGCCCTTGGCCTGCCAGCCCTTGCCCAGGTCATAGGCGAGCTCGCCAAAGGCGCGCTGGTCGGTGGTGTCCCAATAGGTCCAGGGCGCCGAGGTGGTCGCCGAGCGCGCATAGGGGATGCGGCTGCCGTCCTTGTAGGTGAGCGGCAGCGCGCCCCACAGCACGCCGTCCGCGTTGTTCTCCTGGCGGCTATACCCGACCGTCGCGGTGAGCTGCGGCGTCACCTTCCAGTCGGCGATCAGGCCGTACACGTTGCGATTGACGTGGTTGTAGTCGAGATAGCTGTCGCGCTGCTCGTGCGCGTAGATGCCCCGCACCGCGACCGTGTCGGTGAGCGGCACCGAGACATCGGCCTCGCCGCGCCAGCGGTTCCACGAGCCGGCCTGCGCGGTGGCGGTCGCCTGCAGCGTGTCGGTCGGGCGCTTGCGGACATAGTTGATCGTCGCGGACGGGTTGCCGACGCCGGTCATCAGCGCATTGGCGCCGCGGATCGCTTCCACCCGATCGAACAGCGCGGTGTCGAGATCGCCGTACTGGATGCCATAGGGCAGGGGCAGGCCGATGCCGTCGACCTGGAAGTTGGTGATGTCGAAGCCGCGGGAATTGTAATAGGTCCGGTCGCTTTCGACGCGCTCGACATTGATGCCGACGGTCTGGTCGAGCAGGTCGTTGATGTTGGTGAGCTGGAAATCCCGGATCCGCGCCTGATCGATGACCGTGATCGACTGCGGGGTCTCGCGCGGGGTGAGCGTCAGCCCGGTGGCGCTGCGCGAGGGCTGCACCGCCGCGCCGGTGACGACGATCTGGTTCTGCTGGTCCTCGCCGTCGGCGTTGCCGTCCGTGCCCGCGATGGCGACGCCCGGCAGGGCGAGCAGCGCGGTGGTGAGCAAGGCGGTGCGCAGCGACAAATGCATGATCCAGCTTTTCCCTTTGGGTCTCGTTTTCTGCGCGAGCCTTTAGGGGTGCCGTGTATTGCGAGTCAATCGCATTATCAAATTAGCGTGCGAAATTTGCCTCAGCGCAGGCCGCGCGCGATCCGCATCACATAGCTGATCACCTCGGCCACCGCGGCATAGTGCTCGACCGGGATCGGCTGGTCGAGCTCGGCGCTGGCGTAAAGCGCACGGGCAAGCGGGCGGTTTTCGACCAGCGGGATGTTGTGCTCGGTGGCGATCTCGCGGATCTTGAGCGCGATCGTGTCGACGCCCTTGGCCACCACCACCGGCGCGCCCATGCTGCCATGATCGTACTGGAGCGCGATGGCGTAGTGCGTCGGGTTGGTGATGACCACGCTGGCCTTGGGCACGTTGGACATCATCCGGCTGCGCGAGCGCTGCATCTGCATGCTGCGGATCTTGGCCTTGATCTTGGGATCGCCCTCGCTCTGCTTGTATTCGTCCTTCACTTCCTGAAGGCTCATCCGCATGCGCTTCATGAACGCGCGGCGCTGCCAGACGAAGTCGAACAGCGCGAGCGCGCCCACCAGAGTCGCGATGGGGCGGAGCATCGAATGGACGATGTCGCTCGCCGCCGCGCCGGTATCGACCAGGTCGGCACCGACCAGCCGATCGATCGTCGCCGCATGCGGCCAGGCGACCGCCGCGGCGATGCCGCCGACGAGGCAGAGCTTGGCGAAGGTCTTGAAGAACTCCACCATCGCCTGCTTGCCGAACATGCGCTTGGCGCCGTTGACGGGATTGAGCTTGTTCCACTTCGGCTTGATCCGCGACCAGCTGATCATCGGTCGGCCCTGAAGCACCCCGCCCAGGATCGCGAAGCCGAACAGCGCGGCGAGGATCGGCGCCAGCGCCGTGCCGATCGCACCGAACAGGCCGGTGGCGAAGCTCTGCGCGCCGGTCGGCTCGAAGCGAAAGTCGTCGGCACCGCCCCACAGGCGGACGAACAGGTTGCCGAACTGCTGGATCGTGTAGGTGCCGAGACCGCCCATCACCACCAGCGCCGCGACGAACATCGCGGCGTGGCGCATTTCGGGCGCCATCGGCACGTCGCCGCGTTTTCGCGCGTCCTCGAGTTTCTTGTCGGTAGGTTCCTGGGTCTTGTCGTCCGAATCGTCGCCGCCGCCCGCCATCACCAGCCCTTTTGCAGCACGTCACCCATGGTCTGGGTGAAGAAGGTGAGCATGGTACCGATGGTGGTGATCATCAGCGCGAAGCCTAGCAGCAGGTTGAGCGGCTGGGCGATGAAGAAGACCTGGATCGCCGGCGCGACGCGCGCGGCAAGGCCGAGCGCCACGTTGAAGACGATGCCGTAGACGAGGAAGGGGGCGGCGAGGCTGATGCCCAGCGTCATCGAACGACCGATCGCCTCCACCGCCAGCTCGGCGAAATCGTGCATCGGCGGCATGCCGCCGATCGGGAAGGTCTGGTAGCTGTGGACGATCGCGCCGATCCACAGGTGATGGACCTGCATGCTCATGCACATCAGCGCAGCGATGATGCCGACCATCTTCGACAGGATCGGCGCCTGGCCGGACTGCGAGGGATCGAAGATCACCGCGGAGGACAGGCCGATCTGGAGGCTCATCAGCGAGCCTGCCATCTGGATCGAGAAGAACAGGATCTTGACGATCATCCCCATCGCGAGCCCGGTGATCAGCTCGGTCACCAGGATTGCCGGGAGCACCGCGCCGGCCTGCACCGCGGCCCGCGCCGGCGCGCCGATCAGGCCGTAGAGCGCGAACGACATGGCGAAGGCGATGAACATGCGGATGCGGCCGGGAATCGCATCCTCGCCGAACACGGGAAGCAGCATCAGCACCGCCCCGACCCGCGCGAAGACGATGAAGAAGGCCGAGGCCTGCAGCGCGAGATCGGGGGGGACGATCATCCGTGGATGATCATGTCGCTGATCTTGGCCATGAACTGACCAAGCGCCTGCCCGATGGTGGGCAGCATCAGCAGGAACACCAGCCCCATCGACACCAGCTTGGGCACGAAGGTGAGGGTGGTTTCCTGGATCTGGGTGAGCGCCTGGAGCAGGCCGACGAACACGCCGACGATCAGCGACGTCAGCAGCAGCGGACCGACGACGGTGAGAATCAGCATCAATGCGGATTCGGTAAGGCTGATCAGCTGCGCAGGCGACATGTTGCGGTTTGCCTTGGTCAGATCTGCATGCGCATGATGTCGGTATAGGCACCGACGACGCGGTCGCGCACCGCCACCATGGTGTCGAGCGCGGTCTCGGCGGCGCCGATCGCGGTGACGACGTCGATCAGGTCGCCCTTGCCGGCAACCTGCTTGGCAGAGGCGGCTTCTGCCGAGCGCAGCTTGTCTGCGGTACCGCCGACCAGGTTCTCGACCATCGCGCCGAAGCCCGATTGCTGATCGCCGCCGATGTCATTGCCGCCCGCCGCCTTGCTGAGCGTGTTCCCGATCGACGCGATCCGGCCATAGGCCTTGCTGGCGTCCAATGCTCCGATGGACATGATGCGAATTCCTTACTTGAGCAGGTCGATGGTGCGCATCGTCAGGCTCTTGGCCGCTTCGATGGCGTTGAGATTGGCTTCGTAGCTGCGCTGCGCCGCCTTCATGTCGGCGGTCTCGATCAGGCCGTTGACGTTGGGGCGCAGCACATAGCCCTGCGCGTCCGCCGCCGGGTGACCCGGCTGATAGACCTTCACGAAGTCCGACTGGTCGTTCTGGATGGCCTTCACCTTCACGCCGGTGCCGCCGGTGGCGCGATCCATCGCCGCCTGGAAGCTCACGACCTTGCGGCGATAGGGATTGCCGCCCGGGGTATCGGCAACCGAATCCTGGTTCGCGAGATTTTCCGCGATGGTGCGCATCCGCAGCGATTGCGCGCGAAGACCCGAGGCGGAAACGCCCAGCGAAGCATCCAAATCCATTGTTGATCCTCCACGAGCCTGAAAGCGGCCCACGCCATCATTGTAGGCAAAATTTGCCGGGCTGGGCGCCGAGGGCGGAAAAAAGGTTCCTATAAGTCTGGGGGAAAGGGAGACGCATGTCCGTACTCGATGGAATCATGATCGAAATGTCGGTGGTGCTCGGTTCGACCGAAGTACCGGTCCGGCAGATCCTGCAGATGAGCCGCGGAGCGATGATCCCGCTGGACTGCGGCCAGGACGATCCGAGCATGGTCTATGTCAACGGTGAGCTGGTCGCCCTGGGGCGCATCCTTGTCGATGGCGAGGTGATGTCGCTCGAAATCTCCGAACTCGTAAAGAAGTCGCGTAACTGATGGATATTCTGTCGATGCTGCGCACCATGGGCGCGCTGGGCCTGGTACTGGGAATGTTGGCGACAGCCTTGTGGGTCGTTCGCCGCTATGACCTGAAACTGCCGGGTCGTGTGGCTGGCGGGGGACGCAAGCGGGTGGAACTGGTCGAGCGGCTGGCGGTGGACGCCAAGCGTTCGGTCGCGCTGATCCGCCGCGACGGCTGCGAGCACCTGATCTTCATCGGCCCCGAGGGCCATGCCACGATCGAAACCGGCATCGTTGCGCCCGTGCAGCCGGTAGTGGAAGCCGCCGCGCCCGCCGAAAACGTTGCCAAGATTGAAGACGATCTCGCGGTCCTCAAGGCCGGGGTCGCCAAGCTTGCCGGCAAGCTCGACTTCAAGGCCATGGTGGATCGGATGCGTCCGGACGAAACGCCGGTAGCCGAAACGCCGACCGTCGAGGTGGCTCCCGAAGCGCCGGTGGAAGAAGCGCCGGTGGAAGCAGCTGTCGTTGCCGATAACGCGCCCGCGGCTGGCTTGCCGGTTGCAGCAAATGACGCCGAGCCTGCGCCCGAAGCGCAGGAGGTGGTTGCCGAGCCCGCACCGCGCACCCGTGCGCGCAAAGCACAGAATGCGCCCACCCGCACCCGCATCCCGCGCGACACCACGCGCTGGAACAAGCGCGCCGTGCGCGAGGCGTTGAATGCGTAAACTGCTTGCCGCGGCCGCACTGCTGATCGTGCTGCCGGTCGCGGTGCACGCGCAAGCCGTTGCGCCCGCCGCCCAGGCGGCAGCGCAGGGCGCGACCATCAGCATTGGCGGCGAGGGCCCGCTTTCGGCCAAGGCCATCCAGCTGGTGCTGATGCTGACCGTGCTCAGCCTGGCCCCCGGCCTGCTGATGACGGTGACCAGCTTCACCCGCATGGTGGTGGCGCTGTCGCTGTTGCGCACCGGCATCGGTTCGCCGGGCGTACCGCCGAACCCGGTGATCATCAGTCTCGCGCTGTTCCTCAGCTTCTTCGTGATGGCGCCGACCTTCGAGAAGGCGTGGAACGAAGGCGTCGACCCCTATACCAAGGGCAAGCTGACCGAGGTGGCGGCGTTCGAGAAGACCACCGAGCCGTTCCGCCAGTTCATGCTGGGCCAGGTGCGCGACAGCGATCTCAAGCTGTTCGCCGACCTCGCCAACAAGAAGATCGCGACCCGCGCCGAAACGCCGCTGACCACGCTGGCGCCGGCCTTCATGATCTCCGAACTCCGCCGCTCCTTCGAGATCGGCTTCCTGCTGCTGCTGCCGTTCCTGGTGATCGACCTGGCAGTCTCCGCGGTGCTGATGGCGATGGGCATGATGATGCTGCCGCCGCCGACAATCGCGCTGCCGATGAAGATCATCTTCTTCGTGCTGGTCGATGGCTGGGCGCTCGTCGCCGGCTCGCTGGTGAAGAGCTTCGCGCATTGAGCCTATTTCACCCCTCCCGCTTGCGGGAGGGGGAGGGGGAGGGGGGGGTGCGTGCGGGAAGCCGAGCAAGCGTTTCAAAAAGCGCGCCGACCCGGACGCACTTCATTTCTAAGGATCGTCCGCGACCCTAACACACCCTCCCCTAACCCCTCCCGCAAGCGGGAGGGGGACTTAGAAACAAGGGAGGGGGCTTAGACCTGCAGCCCTACCGCCTGCTGCGCCGCCTTCAGCGTCGGCGCCGCCAGCGCACTCGCCCGTGCCGCGCCGCTGGCAAGCTTGGCGCCCACCTCGGCACGATCGTCCAGCAACGCGGTGAGCCGCTCGCGGATCGGCCCGAGCACCGAGATCGTCAGCTCCGCCAGCGCCGGCTTGAACGCGCCGAAGCCCTGGCCGGCATATTCCGCCACCACCGATTGCGGATCGCGGTCCGCCAGCGCGGCGAAGATCGTCACCAAATTGCGCGCCTCGGGGCGTTCGGCGAGCGCATCGAACGAATCCGGCAGCGGCTCGGCATCGGTCTTGGCCTTCCGGCACTTGGCAGCGATCGTCTCGTTGTCGTCGATCAGGTTGATGCGGCTGAGGTCCGAAGGATCGGATTTGGACATCTTCGCATTGCCGTCGCGCAGGGACATGATCCGCGGCGCTGCCTTGCTGATCAGCGGCTCGGGCAGCGGGAACAGCTCGACCCCGAAATCCTGGTTGAACTTGGTGGCGATGTCACGGGTCAGCTCGAGATGCTGCTTCTGGTCCTCGCCGACGGGGACGTGCGTCGCCTGATAGACCAGGATGTCGGCGGCCTGGAGCACCGGATAGGTGAACAGCCCGACGCTGGCGCCGTCGCGGTTCTTGCCGGCCTTGTCCTTCCACTGGGTCATGCGGTTGAGCCAGCCCATCCGGGCGGTGCCCTGGAGGATCCAGCAGAGCTCGGCATGGGCGGGGACGCGCGCCTGGTTGAACAGGATGGAGCGGTCGTCGATCCCGGCGGCGAACAGCGTGGCGGCCATCTCGATCGTCGAGGCGGCGAGCTCCTGCGGGGTCACCGTGCCGGTAAGGGCGTGGAGATCGGCGAGGAAGAACAGGCACTCCCCCTGATCTTGCATCGCGACCCACTGCTTGATGGCGCCCAGATAATTGCCGAGGTGAAGATTGCCGGTGGTCTGGATGCCCGAGACGACGCGCATGGAAATGTCACTCCGCACCCGGTTGACCGTTCGGCCGTTGGACCGGCCGCGGGTCCATGGCGGCGGGGGTGCACGGCCGCGCGATCTGCCAGGACGCGGGCGCTCTAGCGCGCGGCGCGGCGGCGGACCAGCGCCTTGATGTCCGAGAGCAGGAAGGCGCGGGTGGCGAAGCAGGCGGCGACATAGATCGCGCAGCCGGCGCCGACGAGGATCACGAGACCCGTGTAGCGCTCCCAGATCCGGCCGTTGAGCCAGGGGTCGAGTAGTCCGGCCCCCGCCCAGAGCGCGACGCCCATCAGGATCGCGGCGAGCGCGAGCCGCGGCACCCGCCGTGCAAGCTGCGCGTCCACGGTGAAATGCCCCCGCTTGCGCAGCGTGAGGTACAGCATCGTCACGTTGACGGTGGAGGACAGCGCCGTCGCGAGCGGCGGACCCAGATGCGCGATCAGCGGGATCAGCGCGAGATTGGCGGCGATGTTCACCGCGACCGAAATCATCGCCAGCCGCACTGGCGTTTTCGTGTCCTGCCGGGCGTAGAAGCCGGGGGTCAGTACCTTGACCAGGATGTAAGAGGGCAGGCCGATCGAGAAGCCGGCCAGCGCCCAGGCGCATTTCACCGTGTCCTCCGGCGTGAAGTGGCCATATTGGAACAGCCCGCGCACGATCGGCTCTGCCGAGACGATCAGCGCGACCATCGCGGGGAGGGTGAGGAACAGCGCCAGCTCCATGCCGCGGTTCTGCGTCTCCATTGCCTCGGCCTCCTTGCCCGCGCCCAGCAGCCGCGAGATGGTGGGGAGGAGGATGGTGCCAAGGCCGATGCCGATCATCCCCAGCGGCAGCTGGTTCAGCCGATCGGCATAGTAGATGTACGAGATCGAGCCCTCGTTGAGCAGATAGCCGGACAGCGCCGTCGAGATGACGAGGTTCAGCTGCACCGCCCCCGCGCCGATCGCCGCGGGCAGGATCAGCTTCATCAGGCGGCGCACGTCGTCGTCGATCCGCGGCAGGCGGGGGCGCAGCGAGACGCCCGACGCGCGGCAGGCGAGCGCGAGCCAGCCGAGCTGGAGCAGCCCGCCCAGCGGCACCGCGATCGCCTGGACCCGTGCGGTCTCCTCCGGCGTGCCGTGGAAGAAGAACAGCCCGGTCACCATCGCGATGTTGAGCAGGATCGGTGCCGCGGCGTTGACCCAGAATTTGTCGAGCGAGTTGAGGATGCCGCCCAGCAGCGAGGCGAGGCAGATCAGCATCAGATAGGGAATGGTGATCCGCGACAGCTGCACCGCGAAGGCGAACTGGTCGGGCGTGGGATGCTGCTTCTCGAATCCGCCGGACAACATGGTGGTGAGCGGCCAGGCGGCGGCGAGCGCCACTAGCGTCAGCACCAGTAGGATGACGAACAGCACGGAGAGGGTGCGCTCGGCGAAGTCGTAGGCCGCGCCGCGCTCGCCGTTGACGCCCAGCTTGCGGTTGAACATCGGGATGAACGCCGATGCGAAGGCGCCCTCGGCGAAGAAGGCGCGGAACATGTTGGGCAGGCGGAACGCGACGAGAAAGGCGTCCGACGCGAAATTGGCGCCGACATAGCGCGCCTGGAGCGAATCGCGGACCAGCGCGAGGACGCGACTGGCGAGCGTGAGACCGCCCACCGAACCCAGGCTGCGCACAAGCTTCATCGAGATTTCGCCGTCCTATCAAAGAAAAGGGGGCGCCACCGACGTGCGGCGCGCCCCCGAATTCATGCTGCAGCCCGGTTCAGGCGTGGCCGGCTTCTTCGAAGCCGATCGCGCCTTCCTGCTGGGCGCGCTGCTGCATGTAGATGCCGGCGAAGTCGATCGGCTCCAGCATCAGCGGCGGGAAGCCGCCGTCGCGGACCTGGTCGGCCAGCACGCGGCGCGCGAACGGGAACAGGATGCGCGGCGCTTCGCCGAGCAGGAACGGATCGAGCGCTTCCTGCGGGATGTTGCGGAGCGCGAACAGGCCCGCATAGGTGAGGTCGACGATGAACGCGACCTGCTCGCCGGCCTGGGCGCGGACTTCGATCTTCAGCGCGACTTCGTACACGTCGTCACCGACCTTGTTCGAGCCGATGTTGAACTGCACGTCGATCGCCGGCGGCGTCTGCTGCTGGTAGATCGCCGGTGCGTTCGGATTCTCGAACGACAGGTCCTTCACATATTGCGAGAGCACGCCCGCCTGGGGCGCATCGTCCGCGCCGCCTTCAACGCCCATGCCGGCGTAGGTGTCGTTCTCGGCCATCCAACTTTCCTCTTTATGCAGGAGAATTTCGCGCCCTCGGCGCGTTACGGGGCAAGCGACTAGCAGGCGTGTGCCGGTGGTGCAATCGCACGGCCCATCGTACGGTTTGAATCCCGGGGCACGAAGGCCTATGTGTTACAGACGGAGGCTTTGGAGGGCCAGTGTTCTACGTCATTCTGTTCGCGATGGTGGCCGGCTTTTTGGCACTTCGGCTGTATGCGGTACTCGGCAAGCGTACCGGGCATGAGCAGCCGCTTCCCAAGCCTGCCGAAGAGCGCGTCGCTGCGCCGCCCGTGACGCGGACGATCGAGGCGCTTCCCGAGCTCCGCGACTCGGCGAATCGTGCGATCGACTCCAGCGCAGAAACCGGTCTTCGCGCTGTCGTTTCGGCCGATTCGAGCTTCGACGTCGCCAAGTTCCTGGAAGGCGCGAAGTCTGCCTATCGCATGGTGCTCGAAGCCTTTTGGAAGGGCGACGAGGAAACGCTTCGCTTCCTGGTCGACGACGAGGTGCGCGCTGCGTTCGAGCAGGCGATCGCCCAGCGCAAGGTGACCGGCGAAGTTCTCGACAACCGTCTCGTTGCGATCGAGCGCGCGACCATTTCCGAAGCGGGCGTCGAGAACAAGGTGGCGCGCGTCACCGTGCGCTTCGATGCCGATATCGTCGCGCTGACCCGCGATGCCGAGGGCAATGTGATCGCCGGCTCGCTGAGCGATGCGGTGACCACGCACGACGTCTGGACCTTCGCGCGCAAGCTGCGCAGCGACGATCCGAACTGGAAGCTGGTCGAGACCGACGAAGCCTGAGGGGCAGCATGCGTATTATCGGGGGATTGGCGCTCGCGGGCTTGCTCGGCGCATGTTCGAGCAGCATCGTTCCCCCTGAGGCGGGCACGCGGCCCGCGCCGGCGCGCCCGGCACCCACACGACCGGAACCCGCGCCGGAGCGCCCGCGCCCCGGCACGGCGCTTCCCGAGACGCCCTCGAATCTCCCCGCGCGTCAGCCGACCGCCGCCACGCCGCTGCCCGCAATGCCGGCCGCGCCCGTCGCCACCGGCGCGACTAGTGCGGCGATGGCAGGGCTGGTCGCCGGGCCCGCGATCGGAACGCTGCCGATCACGTCCGACAATGCCAGGCGCGCGCTCGCGGCGTTCAAGCTGAGCTGCCCCGGATTGCTGCGCCGCACCGATTCCTCGGGCCTCACCATCGGCACCGACTGGACCAATGCCTGCGCCGCCGCCGCGAGCTGGTCGGGCGATGCCGCGTCCTTCTTCACCCAATGGTTCGAGACGGTGCAGGTCGGCAACGGCGCCGCCTTCGCCACCGGTTATTACGAGCCCGAGATCGCCGGCGTGCGGGCGCGGCGTTCGGGCTATGACGTGCCGGTGTACGGCGTCCCCGACAATCTGATCGAGGTCGATCTCGGGCTGTTCTCCGATCCCTTGAAGGGCAAGAAGATCCGCGGCCGCGTCGATGGTCGCCAGTTCGTCCCCTATTACGACCGTACCCAGATCGAGCAGGGCGCGCTCGAAGGCCACGCCCCCGTGGTCGCCTGGGCGGCCGATTCGATCGAGATGTTCTTCCTGCAGGTGCAGGGCTCGGGTCGGCTCAAGGGGCCCGACGGGCAGGTGCTGCGCATCGGCTATGCCGGGCAGAACGGCCGCGACTATACAGGCATCGGCAAGCTGATGAAGGATCGCGGGCTGCTCGGCCCGGGGCAGACCTCGATGCAGGGCATCGTCGCCTGGCTGCGCGCGAACCCCGAGCAGGGCCGCGCGATCATGCGCGAGAACAAGAGCTTCGTCTTCTTCAAGGAACTGGATGGCGCAGGCCCGCTGGGCGCGATGGGCTATCCCGTCGCCGGCTGGACCAGCGTGGCGGCGGATCCCAAGTTCATTCCGCTCGGCGCGCCGCTGTTCCTCTCGATGGATCGCACCGATGCGAGCGGCCTCTGGGTGGCGCAGGATACCGGTGGCGCGATCAAGGGCGCGAATCGGATCGACACCTTCTGGGGCGCGGGTGACGACGCCCGCGCGATCGCCGGCGGCATGGCCGCGCGCGGCACCGCCTGGCTGCTGCTTCCCAAGGGCACGCTCGCTCGGCTGACTGCAGCCCAGCCGCCCGTGCAGCAGCCGATGACGCCTCAGCCCGCGACTCCCCAGCCATGAGCGGGCGCGGGCGCCGCGATCTGGCGCCCGAGGAAGCGGCGCTGTGGCAAAAGGTGATCGCGAGCGTCACGCCGCTTCACATCCGCGCCGCGCCCAAGCGGCTGCCGCCCGAGCCTGCACCGGCGCCGGTGCCGCAACCCCTTGCGCGCCCGGCCCGCGCGCCGCTCGCCATACCGATCGGCAAGCTCACGCCGACAAGGCCCGCCCGACCGGCGATCACGCTCTCCACGCCGATGCCCGACACCCACGAGCGCCGCACCCTAGACGCGAGCTGGGACCGCCGTCTGTCGCGCGGGCTGGTGGCGCCGGAAAGTTCGATCGATCTGCACGGGCACAATCTCCATGCTGCCTATGACCGGCTCGATGCGGGACTCGCCCAGGCAATCGCGCAAGGGGACCGCGTGTTGTTGCTGGTCACCGGAAAGCCGCCGCGCCCCGAGTCGGAGCGGCCGCACGCCCGCGGTGCAATTCGCGCTGCCGTGGGGGACTGGTTGGCGGCATCGCGGCATTCGGACAAAATTGCCGCAGTACGTCAGGCGCATCCGCGCCATGGCGGCGCAGGCGCGCTGTACATTGTCCTGCGGCGGCCCCGGACTTCGTAGAACACCGGAGTTTCTTAACTAATGCATGCGAAGTCTACGGCGGCGCCATCTAGTGTCGGCGCCGCTGGGGATATTTGGAGCGTCGATCGGCAATGCGCTGGGGGGAGCGAGGCATGGGGAGGGGAGTGGCAAGCGCCGCTGCGCTTGCAGCCTGCCTGCTCGTCGGTGCGGCATGGGCGGCCGGCGCGACGCTGAACGTGCTGGGCATCGCGGTCGCGCTGGCCGTGCCGCTGGTCGTTCTTATCGTTCTCGCCGTACTGGTGCTGCTCCAGCCGCGCCGCAACGCCGTACTGACCGCCGCGGTCGATCGGCTGCATGCCGCTGCGCTGGGCGACCTGGAAAGTCCGCTGCCGACGGCGCTGGCGCAAGGCGCCCCGCGCCTCGCCGAATCGATCGACGAGCTGTTCCTCAAGCTGCGCGGCAATCTGGAGAGCGTGCACCGGCTCGCCATGTTCGACACGGTGACCGGCCTCGCCAACCGCCCGCATTTCCGCCGCAGCGCCGAGCGGATGCTCGAAGACGCGCACGAGGAAGCCCGCGCGGTGCTGTTCTTCATCGATCTCGATCGTTTCAAGACGGTCAACGATACGCTGGGCCATGCGGTGGGTGACATGCTGCTCGGCATGGTCGCCAACCGCCTGCGTGCCGTGGGCGACCAGTGCGCCGCGTTCAACCATGGCGAGACGCCGCTCATCGGCCGCCTTGCCGGCGATGAGTTCACGCTGTTCTTCGCCGATCTGCCCGATCCGCACGCGCGTGCGCGGGTGGGCGAAAAGGTGCTGGAAGCGCTGTGCGCGCCGTTCGACCTTGCTGGCCAGCAGGTCTGCATCGGGGCATCGGTCGGGCTGGCGCTCTATCCCGATCACGGGGTAACGCTGCACGAGCTGATGGGGGCGGCGGACGCCGCGATGTACCAGGCCAAGACCCAAGGTCGCGGCCGCGTCGAGACGTTCAGCGACGGACTCGCCGCGCAGATGATCGCGCGCGCCCGGCTGGAGACCGAGCTTCGCGCCGCGATCGAGCATGACGAGTTCGCGCTGGTGTTCCAGCCGCAGGTCTCCGCGAACACCGGTGCGATTGTCGGCGCCGAGGCGCTGCTGCGTTGGCAGCATCCCGACGGCACCAAGCTGCCGGGCTCGTTCCTGCAGCGCGCCGAGGAGACCGGGCTGATCGTCGAGATCGGCGACTGGGTGGTGGCGACGGTGGCGAACACCATCGCGCGCTGGGCCCGGCTGGGCATCGAGCAGCGGCTGGCGGTGAACGTCAGCCAGCGCCAGATCGACCATGCCAGCTTCTTCCGCCATCTGCGGGCGGCGATGCTCGCGGCGCAGGCGCCAGCACGGCTGCTCGAGCTGGAGATCAGCGAGACACTGGCGATGCACTGCTCGGAAGACGTGCTGCGCGCGATCGCGACGCTGCGCTCGGCCGGGGCGACGGTGGCGGTCGACGATTTCGGCACGGGCTATTCGAATCTGGCGCGGCTGCGGCGGCTGCCGATCGACCGGGTGAAGCTCGATCGCTGCGTGGTCGAGCATGTCGCGGTCAACCCGGAAGCGCGCGCGGTAGCGCAGGCGGTGATCGGGCTCGTCCACGGCATCGGCTGCGAAGCGGTCGCCGAGGGCATCGAGAGCGAGGCCCAGGCCGCGGTCCTGCGGGTGATCGGCTGCGACGTGCTGCAGGGCTATGCGATCGGCGCGCCGATGGGCGAGGCGGACTTCCTCGCCTGGGTGCAGGACATGGCGCCGCGCCGCGCTACCGCCTGAGGCTCACACCCGGCGCAGGATCTCCGCATAGACATCCGTCAGCGCGCGCAGGTCGGCGAGCGCCACCGCCTCGTCGAGCTTGTGCATCGTCGCGTTGAGCAGGCCGAATTCCACCACCGGGCAGATGCGCGACAGGAAGCGCGCGTCCGAAGTGCCGCCGGTGGTCGACAATTCCGCATCCACCCCCAGCACGTCGCGGATCGCGCCGCTGACCAGTTCCGACAGCGGGCCCGGCTCGGTGAGGAACGCCTCGCCATAGACGCGGCCGTGCACCTCGGCATGGGGGGCGTGGCGCGCGACCACCGCGCGGATGCGCTCGATCAGCTCGGGACCGCGCTGCTGGTCGTTGAAGCGGATGCTGATGCGCGCAGCGGCGCGGCCCGGGATGACGTTCGTCGCCTTGTTGCCCACCGCGAGGTCGATCACCTCGATGTTGGAGGGCTGGAACCAGGCATTGCCCTCGTCGAGCACGATCGCGTCGATCTCGGCCAGTGCGCGGACGAGGCGGGGGACCGGATTGTCGGCGAGGTGCGGGTAGGCGACATGGCCTTGGCGGCCGATCACCGCGATGTCGATCACCGTCGAGCCGCGCCGCCCGATCTTGATCGTATCGCCCAGCCGGTGCGCCGAGGTCGGCTCGCCGACCACGCAGCAATCGGGGACGAGACCGCGTTCGGCGATGCGTTCGATCAGCTTCGGCGTGCCGAAGGTGGCCGGGCCTTCCTCGTCGCCGGTGATGATCAGGCTGGTGGTGCCGCGTTCCGGCACCTCCGCCGCCGCCGCGACGAAGGCGGCGATCGCGCCCTTCATGTCGACCGCGCCGCGGCCATAGAGCAGATCGCCGCGGATCTCGGGGGCGAAGGCGCCGCTGGTCCAGCCCTCGCCGGGCGGCACGACGTCGAGATGGCCGGCAAAGGCGAAGTGCGGGCCGCCGGATCCGCGCACCGCGAGCAGATTCTCGACCGGGCCGTCGGGGGCCTCGCCCTCGACGAAGCGCTCGACGCGGAAGCCGAGGGGCAGCAGCACCTGCTCCAGCACGTCGAACACGCTGCCGCGCGCCGGGGTGATGCTTTCGGCGCCGATCAGGGCCTTGGTGAGTTCGACGACGTCCGGCACACTACCTCCCAAACACAAGGGAGGCGACATTGCCCAAGCTGGACCTGGATACAATCCCGCAGACCAACGCCACCGGCTATCCGCCACCGTTCGACGCACCGGTAGCGGGGCGCTGGTACCGCCGGCTGGCGCCGCCGAGCGGGCTGACGGCGATGGGGGTGAGCCATGTCGTGCTCAAGCCCGGCGCTTGGTCGTCGCAGCGCCACTGGCACGACCAGGAGGACGAGTTCGTCGTGATGCTGGCGGGCGAGGCGGTGCTGGTGGAGGAGGGCGGCGAGACGCTGCTGCGCGCCGGCGACTGCGCGGCGTTCCCGGCCGGGGTGGCGGACGGGCATCATCTGCAGAACCGGTCCGAGGGGGATGCCGTGTTCCTCGCGATCGGGGCGGGGCCGCGCGGGAGCGGGGAATATCCCGATATCGACATGGTGTTCACGCCCGAGGGCTATTTCCGCAAGGACGGGACGCGGTACGAGACCGAGCGGTTGCGGTGAAGACTTCTAGCCCCTCCCTTTCGGGGGAGGGGTTGGGGTGGGGCAGTGTCTCACAGAGACCAAGCGGCGTTCTGGAATCCCTCCACCCCCGACCCCTCCTCCAAGGAGGAGGGGCTAAGAAAAGTCAGTTAAACCACCGGCAGTTCGTACTTCTCGATAACCCATTCCTCTTCCTGCGCCCCGGCAATCCAGTCCTGCATAAACGGATGCTGGAGCACCGCGAGCATGTAGCTCTGGGCGAACCGCGGGACGGGCAGCGAATAGGTGACGATCCGCGTCACCACCGGCGCGAACATGATGTCGGCGGCGCCGAACGCGCCGAACAGGAACGGCTCTTCTGTGCCGTAGCGGGCGCGGGCCTGGGCCCAGAGCTCCATGATCCGCGCGAGATCGGCCTGCACATCGGCGTCAACCGGCGCGGCGGGATGAACCTGGCGTATGTTCATGCTGTGCTTGCTGCGCAGCGCGGTGAAGCTCGAATGCATCTCCGCCGCCATCGACCGCGCCATCGCGCGCGCGGCGGGGTCGTCCGGCCAGAACAGCGTGTTGCCGGTCTTGTCGTTGAGATATTCGACGATCGCCAGGCTGTCCCACACCACCGCATCACCGTCCCACAGGATCGGGACCTTGCCCGAGGAGGGGGCGAACTCGGCGCCCTGGCGACGCTTGTCCCAATCCTGGTCGTACATCGGCACGACCGTTTCCTCGAACGACAGTCCCGAGAGCTTGCAGGCGAGCCAGCCGCGGAGCGACCAGGACGAATAGGCCTTGTTGCCGATGATGAGCTTCATGGCGACGGGGATAGCGGGGCCGGACCTGCCCGGCAACCGGATCACGCCTTCACATACACCCAGGCGCGCAGGCCCGAGGCGAGGGGTGCCCGCACGCGGACATAGTTCTCGCTCTCGTAGACATCGGCGGCTTCCAGCTCCTGCGGGGACAGCTGGAAGACCTTGCCCGGGATCGGCGGGCCGTCGCCTGGGATCAGCGCGAGGTGCGTCTCGATGCCGCTGGCGTCGAGCACTGCGGGGTCGCGGATCTGGATCTCGGTGATCACATAGCCGTGGAGCACGTCGTCGGTGCCGTCGAGCAGCCGGCCGAACTGGCGAAGCTGTACCTGGTCGAGCTGGAGCGTGCCGTAGGAGAAGAGCGGCTCCATTTCCGCGCTCAGCCGATCGCTTCGAGCACCGCGGCGCGCAGTTCGGGCAGGCCCATGCCCTTGTCGCTGGACGTCGCCAGGATCTCGGGGTGGGCGGCGGCGCGCTTGCGGGCCTCGTCCACCGTGCGTGCGGTGACCTCGGCCAGTTCGCTCGCCTTGATCTTGTCGGTCTTGGTGAGGACGATGCGGTAGCTGACCGCTGCGTCGTCGAGCATCTCGAGGATCTCGCGGTCGACATCCTTGATGCCGTGGCGCGAGTCGATCAGCACCAGCGCGCGCTTGAGCTCCTGTCGCCCGCGCAGATAGTCGTTCACCAGGTAGCGCCACTTGCGCACCATGTCCTTGGGCGCCTTGGCGAAGCCATAGCCGGGCATGTCGACCAGGCGGAAGCGCAGCGGCTCGCCGACGTCGAAGAAGTTGAGCTCCTGCGTACGGCCGGGGGTGACCGAGGTGCGGGCGAGGCTGTTGCGGTTGGTCAGCGCGTTGATCAGCGACGACTTGCCGACGTTCGAACGCCCGGCGAACGCGACCTCCGGCACCGTCGGCGCGGGCAGATGCTCGAGCGCGGGCGCCGACTTGAGGAAGGCGATGGGGCCGGCGAACAGCTTGCGCGCGGATTCGATGTGGTCGGGGTCGAAGGACATTTCAGTTCACACGCCTTGCTGCGGTCTCAAATTCCTCCCCGGAACGGGGAGGGGGACCATTCGCGACAGCGAATGGTGGAGGGGCCGCCGCGTCAGCGGCGGTGCTCCTGGTGTGCTGCGCCGTTCCGCGCCTTGCGGCGCGGCCCCTCCACCACGCGCCTTCGGCGCGCGGTCCCCCTCCCCGTACCGGGGAGGAGTTAGAGGGGCGCGCCGTGGTCACTTCGCCTTGGCCGCGCTCGGCTTGGCAACAGGCACCTTCATCTCCGGATGCCGCGCATAGAGCCATTGCTGCTGGAGCACGGTCAGCACGTTCGAGGTGATCCAGTAGAGCTGCAGGCCGACGGCGAACGGCGCCATCAGGAACATCAGCATCCACGGCATGATCGCGAACATCTGCTTCTGCATCTCGTCCATCGGCGCCGGGTTCATCCGCATCTGGAAGAACATCGACACGCCGAGCAGCACCGGCACCACGCCGATGGCGAGGAAGCTGGGCAGGGTGAAGTGCAGATAGCCGAACAGGTTGAGGATCGTCGCCGGATCCGGAGCCGAGAGGTCCTTGATCCACAGCACGAACGGCTGGTGGCGCATCTCGATCGTCAGCAGCAGCACCTTGTACAGCGCGAACATGATCGGAATCTGCAGCAGCATCGGCGCGCAGCCGGCGAGCGGATTGACCTTCTCCGCCTTGTACAGCTGCATGATCTCCTGCTGCTGGCGCGCCTTGTCGTCCTTGTAGCGCTCCTGGATCGCCTTCATCTTCGGCTGCACCTGGCGCATCTTCGCCATCGAGGCGAACTGCTTCTGCGCGATCGGGAAGAGCAGGCCGCGGATGGTGATCGTCAGCAGGATGATCGCCACGCCGAAATTGCCGACCAGCTTGAACAGCCAGCTGAGGTAGGTGAAGATCGGGCGCTCGATGATCTCGAACCAGCCCCAGTCGATCGCGCGCTCGAAGCGGGCGATGTTGTACTGCTTCTGATAGGCGTCGAGCAGCTTCACTTCCTTCGCGCCGGCGAAGAAGTGGCTGGTATAGGTCGCTTCCTTGCCCGGGCGCACCGCAATCGGCTGAGCGAGCGCGACATCGGCCTGGTACTGCTGCGCGGCGGTGCCGCGCTGCTGGATGTTCACCCCGCCGCGCTGGTCCGGGATCGCCGCGGTCAGCCAGTAATGGTCGCTGAAGCCGACCCAGCCGCCGTTCGAGGCGAACTGCTGCGGCGTGCTCTCGATGTCCTTCCAGTTGATATAGTGCGCGCCGTCTGCGGTCGCGGCGACCGGGCCGACATGCGCGGCCCACTGGCTGGTATCGGTCGAGCGCTGGCCGCGCGAGATCAGCGTATAGGGGGTTACGGCCACCGGCGCGCCGCCGCGATTGGCAACGGTCTGACGGACGGTGAACATGTAATTTGAATCGACGCCGAGCTCGACCGTGAAGGTCTGGCCCGCGCTGTTGGTGCTGGTGAGCTTCACCGGAGTCCCCGGCGTCAGCGACGCACCATCGGCCTTCCACACGGTGTTGCCGTCAGGCGCGCCGGCGCCCTGCCAGCCGAACTGCGCGAAATAGGCGCCTTCCGCGCCGCTCGGCGAGAGCAGGCGGATCGGCGGCGAGTTCTTCGCGACGGTCTGGTCATACTGGCGCAGGACGAGATCGTCGATGCGCAGGCCCTTGAGGTTGATCGAGCCCTTCAGCGCGGGCGTGTCGATCTGCACGCGGGGGCTGTCGGCGAGCACCGCGTCGCGCCCGCGAATCGTCTTGGGCGCGTTGGTCGCCGGGTCGACGCCCGAATTGGGCACCGGCTGCAGCTTGCCGTCGACCATCTTCGCGGGGGCGGCCGGCTGCTGCGGGAAAAACCAGTGGCTGATCATCGGCCAGCCGAGCAGCACGAGCGCCGCGAACGCCGCGAAGAGGATGAAGTTCTTCTGTTCTTCTTTCACCGATAATCCCCGGAAGGAAACTCAAGGAACGGGATCTGGGCCGTGCCCGCCCCATGGATGGCAGCGCGCGATGCGCCGTAGCGCAAGCCAGCCGCCTTTCACCGCCCCATAGCGGCGAAGCGCCTCGATTGCATAGGCCGAACAGGATGGCTGGTAGCGGCAGGTGGGCGGCAGGATCAGCGACGGCCCCAGCTGCCAGGCGCGCGCGAGCAGCATCAGCAAGCGCGCGATCATGATTCGACCTTGGGGTCGCCCTTGGGGCGCACGCGCCGAAGCGCCTTGGCGAGCTCCGCCTTCAGATCGGCATAGGGACGTTCGATTCCGCCCATCCGGCCGATCAGCACATGGTCCGCGCCGGCGATTCCGGCCTCCGGCAGGATTTCGCGCGCGAGCATACGAAAGCGCCGCTTCATCCGATTCCGGATAACGGCGTTGCCAACTTTCTTGGATACGGTAATGCCGATCCGCATCGACGGATCGGCATCGTTCCGTTCGCGCACCAGCAGGACGAAACCGGGCATCGGTGCCCGCTTTCCCCCGTTGGCGGCGAGATAGTCCTTGCGCTGCGTGAGCCGGTCGAGGCTCAGCAAGGGCGTGTCGGTGCTTACGCCGACAGCTTCTTGCGGCCGCGGGCGCGGCGGGCGCGGATCACATTGCGACCGCCCGGGGTCGCCATCCGTGCACGGAAGCCGTGCCGGCGCGCACGCACCAGGTTGCTCGGCTGAAAGGTCCGCTTCATCGCTCATCCTCGAGTATCTAGAACGTAAAAGGGCCGCCACAGGGGCGGCCGCGTGTCGAGCGCCATTACGGGCAAGTGGCGCCAGAGTCAACGCGGGATGCGGAGATTGGGGCAGTGCCTGGCGCATGAGCGGAGAAATGGGTGGAGTGTGTTGGTTGTGCAAGACGCGTGGTGGCGGCTCGACATGCATCTCGGTCGGCAATCGCGGTCAGGGCATTGTGCGTCTCGGCGCCAAGAGGCGAGGATAGCGTTTGCTGAGCACGAGAAGCATCACGACGAAGGGCACAAATCCTAGGAACGAGGCCAGATCGAACCCTATCCTCGTGCCGAGATATCCTACTGCAGTGTACTGGCAAAATTTGCCGATCGCGACGCCAAGTATGATGACGACTGCCGTGTGAAGAAGTCGGCCCGTGATCAGAACGGCTTTGTTAATAGGTGGGCGCACGACATCCCTTTCGATCAACGTGGCGTACGTTATGGGTAAAGAGCGACACGGCTCAAGGGACGAGCTTTGATAGCCGCACCCGATGGCAGCGGCCGCTGAAGTTCAGGCGAGCAATCATATCCCTTCCGTATCGTGCAGAAGCGGCTATGCTCCTATGTCGGGGAGGGGGCTTTCTTGGTCGCCAGTGTCTCGACGGTTGCCTATCTGGGGTTGGAAGCGCGCGCGGTGGAGGTGCAATGCAACCTCGTCGCCGGGCTGCCCAAGTTCGTCGTCGTCGGGCTGCCCGACAAGGCGGTGGCGGAAAGCCGCGAACGGGTGCGCGCCGCGATGGCCGCCATCGGGCTGGCGCTGCCCCCCAAGCATATCGTGCTCAACCTCTCGCCCGCCGACCTGCCCAAGGAAGGATCGCATTTCGATCTCCCCATCGCGCTGGCGCTGCTCGCGGCGATGGGCGTGGTCGATGCCGAGACGATCGCGGGCTATGTCGTGGTCGGCGAGCTGGCGCTCGACGGGCGGATCGCGCCCTCGCCGGGCGTGCTGCTCGCCGCGATGCATGCGGCCGAGGCGGGCAAGGGGCTGGTCTGTCCCGCCGCGCAGGGCCCCGAGGCGAGCTGGGCGGGGCAGGTGGAAGTGCTCGCCGCACCCGACCTGATCAGCCTGCTCAACCACTTCAAGGGTAACCAGCTGCTCCCCGGCCCCGTGCCGGGCGAAGTCGACCCGCCGGGGCAGGGGCCGGACCTCGCCCAGGTGAAGGGGCAGGAGAACGCCAAGCGCGCACTGGAGATTGCCGCGGCGGGCGGGCACAATCTGCTGTTCGTAGGTCCCCCAGGCGCGGGCAAGTCGCTGATGGCCGCATGCCTGCCGGGCATCTTGCCGCCGCTGGAGGCGGCCGAGGCGCTGGAAGTGTCGATGGTCGCCTCGGTCGCGGGCACGCTGCAGGGCGGGCGGCTGACCCGCACCCGGCCGTTCCGCGCGCCGCATCACAGCGCGTCGATGGCGGCGCTGACCGGCGGGGGCCTCAAGGTGAAGCCCGGCGAAGTGAGCCTCGCGCATCTCGGCGTGCTGTTCCTCGACGAACTGCCCGAGTTCCAGCGCGCGGTGCTCGGTTCGCTCCGCCAGCCGCTCGAGGCGGGGGTGGTGAGCGTCGCGCGAGCGAATGCGCATGTCACCTTCCCGGCGCGGGTGCAGCTGATCGCGGCGATGAACCCGTGCCGCTGCGGGCATCTCGGCGACCCGGCGCTCGCCTGCGCCCGTGCGCCGCGCTGCGCGGCGGACTATCAGGCCAAGGTCTCCGGGCCTTTGCTCGACCGCATCGACCTGCATGTGGAGGTGCAACCGGTCACCGCCGCCGATCTCGTCCTGCCGCCCCCCGCCGAAGGGTCGGCCGAGGTGGCCGCGCGGGTGGCGGCGGCGCGGGCGCTCCAAACGGTGCGCTACGTCGGCACGGCCACGCGGACCAATGCCGAGGCGGACGGCGAACCGCTGATGGCGGTCGCTACCCCCGACGATGCCGGGCGCAAGCTCCTGGCGCAGGCGGCCGAGGCGATGCGGCTCTCGGCACGAGGCTATACAAGGGTGCTGCGCGTGGCGCGAACGATCGCCGATCTGGCGGGGGCGGAGGGGGTAGCGCGCATCCACGTCGCGGAAGCGCTAAGTTACCGCCGCCAAACGCCGAGGAATTGAGCGTGCCATGCTGATCGAGGCCATCCTGGAATATCTCGGCGCCATCGGCGGGCCGGATCGCGGGACAGGGAAGCTGTGGCTTGGGATTGTCGCAGCGGGCGGTATCGCCTGTGTGCTGATTGCGTGCTTCGCATAGCGTGGCAGCTTGCGCCCAATTGCGGACATTGATCTTCTCAGGCAGTCTGAAACTCGTGGACTGGGGGACTCGCTCGTGATCGAGATCTGGGTGGCTATGCTGGCGTTCCAAGTCGAGATCGGCCCCCGGGAATGTACTCAGCCAAGCCCCGACGACATGCGCCCATATAGCTTGTGTCTAGCTGAAACCTTCAACAACGAGACAGAGCGTAAGCTGCAGCACCAGCTGAGACATGCGGTGCGGGGCCTACGCGCCAGCAAGGGCGCACAGGCCGCATCGCAACTCCGAAGCAACCAACGGCATTGGGACCGCCAGCGCCATCAAACGTGTGCCCATGAAGCCGTTGATGCACCCGTTTCGGAACAGGCGCGGGTGGAACTTACCTGTCTCTCCAATGCGGCCGACACGCGGATCGCGCGCCTCACTGTTATGAGTAGGCATGTCCGCTAACCACCCAACTTCCGTCGTTCGCGGCTCGTCCCGCCCTTCTTGCACTCCAACGGGTGTTCCCTATATGTTTCATGATCGTCGCCTGGGGGCGGCCGCTCTTTGATCGTGTTTGAACCTTCCGCTGCGCGCCGCGCGTGTTCATCCTGTGTTGCGGGTGCAGGACGCGCGAGGTTTTCACGAGCCTAAACTTCGTAAACTTCACACTCCCACAAGAGCGGTCGATGCACCCGCGCAAAACCGCATGCGCCTAAACTTCCTAAACTTCGGTCGGCGACCCCCATTCGGCGCGGCGCCTCGTCGCCCGCGTTCAGCCAGTGCTGCTTCCGGCACGATCGGCAGCAACCTCCCGCCCGCCGCCGCGTTCAGCCCCGGTGCAACAGCCCCGAAACGAAACGCCCGATGGCGAAGAGCCCGATCTCCCTCCCGACGAGGAGGAGGAAGTCCAGGAACGCGAGGCCGCGTCCTCGCGCGTCATCCACGAAGTCATCCGCCGCCAGGGCGACGAGGAGCTGGACCGGCCGGCGAGTTCGCTGTTCTTCTCCGGCGTGGTCGCGGGCGTGGCGATGGCGGCCTCGGTGCTCGGGCGCGGGCTGATCGAGAGCCATCTGCCCGATACCGAATGGCGGCTGCCGGTGGCGAGCATCGGCTATTGCCTGGGCTTCGTGATCGTCGTGCTCGGGCGGCTGCAGCTGTTTACCGAGAGCACGCTCTCCGCGGTGATCCCCGTCGCCGCGAGCCCCAGCGTCCGCAACTTTGTGCGGCTGGGGCGGCTCTGGGGACTTGTGCTGGCGGCAAACCTCGTCGGCACATTGCTGATCGCCTGGCTAGCGACCGAGGGCTGGGTGGGGACGCAAGCGAGCACCAAGGCAATGCTCGACACCTCGCGGAGCCTGCTCGAACTTTCCGGCTGGGACGCCGTGCGCGCGGCGGTGCCTGCGGGCTTCCTGATGGCCGGCATCGCCTGGTCGCTGCCGGGGGCGCGGCGGCAGGAATTTTTCGTGCTGGTGTTCTGCACCTATTTCATCTCGCTCGGCGAGTTTGCCCATGTCGTGGCGGGCGCAGTGGAGGCGTGGATGCTGTGGCTGGCGGGCGAGGCGAGCCTCGGCTGGGTGCTCGGCGGCTTCCTTGCGCCGGCGCTGCTCGGCAACATCCTCGGCGGATCGGTGCTGTTCGCGCTGCTGGCGCACGCCCAGGTGCGGGAAGAGACGTGAAGCGGGTTGCGGCGCGGCAAAGCTTCGTCTAGCCGTGCGCATCCGTCGCTGCCCCTGTGGCGAAATTGGTAGACGCATTCGACTCAAAATCGAACGCCGAAAGGCATGCTGGTTCGAGTCCGGCCAGGGGCACCACGAGATGGCGAGGCCATCGTAAAATCTGCGCGATCGCCCGGTCGGGCGGCGGCGTCAAAGCCGCCGCGTCGTCATCGTGCCCCGGTGGGGTTTCCGCGGTGCCCGCTCATCGCCGCGCCGGCATCGGGCGCGAAGCGGCGGTTCCAGACCAGCGCCGAGGCCGAGATTCCGGCGACGATCACGAAGGCCAGCGAGAAATCGGCGAGATGGAGTTGCGCGCGATGCGCCAGCCGCGGCCCCAGTTCGAGCGCAGTGGCGGCGGTGCAGATGCCGAGCGACAGCGTCAGCTGCTGGAAGGTGGCGTAGAGGCTGGTCGCCGCGCTCATCTCCTGCTTCTCGACATCGGCATAGGCGATGGCGTTGTAGCCGGTGAACTGGAACGAGGTGAAGAAGCCCGATAGCGCCAGGACGGCGACCATCGCGGCGACCGGCCAGTCCGGGCGGAACAGCGCGCAGCTGGCATAGCCGAGGCTGCTGATGATTCCCGAGACGATCAGGCTGTCGCGGAACCCCCAGCGACGCAGCACGCGCGGCGCCAGGGCCTTCATCGCCAGCGCGCCGATCGCACCGACCATGGTGATCGCGCCGGTGGTCGCGGCCGAGAATCCGAAGCCGAGCTGGAACATCAGCGGCAGCAGGAAGGGCTGGGCGCCCTGCGTGATGCGGGTAAGCGAGCCCGCGATCACCGATAGCCGAAAGGTGTCGATGCGCATCAGCCGCGGATCGAGGATCGGATCGGGCGTGCGGCGCGCATGCCGGACATAGCCGAGACCGAAGACGAGGCCGATGCCGAGCAGCCCGAGGGCCACCCCGCCCGCGCCGGGTCGGCTGGACAGCTCGAAGCCGAACAACAGGCAGCCCAGCGCCACGCCCGAGAGGACGAAGCCGGGCGTATCGAATCGCGGGCGGGCGTCGCCGCGTATCTCGGGCACGAGAAGCAGCGCGCCGAGGATCCCGGCAATGCCGATCGGCAGGTTGAGATAGAAGATCCAGCGCCAGTCGAGCCAGGTGACGATGAACCCGCCCAGCGGCGGCCCCAGGATCGGCCCGATCAGCGCGGGCATCACCAGCCAGGACAGTGCCTGGACCATGTCTTCCTTGGCGACGCTGCGCAGCAGCACCAGCCGGCCGACCGGCACCATCATCGCGCCGCCGATCCCCTGCAGGAAGCGTGCAGCGACGAGCAGCGGCAGCGTGCTCGCCTGCGCGCACGCGATCGACCCGAGCAGGAAGATGCCGATCGCCGCGCAGAAGATCGTCCGCGAGCCGAAGCGGTCGGCCAGCGTGCCGCTCGCGGGGATGAACAGGGCGAGGGCGAGGAGGTAGCTGGTCAGCGCCAGGCTCAGGCTGGTCGCGGAGGCGCCGAGGTCGCGCGCCATCGTCGGCAGCGCGACGGTGAGGACCGTGCCGTCCAGCTGTTGCATGAAAAGCGCCGCGGCGACGACCAACGCGATGGCGCGATAGCCTCGGCCGCCGCCGGCGGGCGGCTTGGTGGGGGTGGTCACCGCCTCGATGGCGGGCGCCAGACCGTCGCCCACATCCGCGCTCATCGAAGCCAAGTTACGCCGTCGCCACCGCATACCGTTCCGGGCACCTTCCTCTGTCCGCTGCCGCACGGCAGTCCGCGCACCGCCGACGATGCGCCGGTCGCGGTCATCGACGGCCATGTCCTTGGCGTGTCGACCAACGATCGTCCAGTCGATCGCGTTCAGCTGCGATCGCATGCCGCTGCGCGGATGCCGGTCAGGTATCGTCTCCAATGCCGACGGGATGGACCTCAGCCGGTCGCCTCGGCGCCGCTCACGCGAAGCGGACGTCGGCGAGCCTGCACGATTCCTCCCACAGGCGGACCGCCGAGCCGCCGTCACGGGCGGGGGCGGGGGGCTTTTCGAGCGCCGGATAGCCGCGCGTGCCGCCCAGCGCGTGGGGGCCGTAATAGCACCCGTCCTGTGCGGAGGGGTCGGTGGCGGCAAACAGCGTCGGCAGCGCACCCTGCCACGCAGGCTGGAACAGGAAGGGCAGGATGCGCCGGAGCCGGCCCGGCGTGCTCCTCGGGCCTGCCCCGTTCGCGATGAGGTCCGTTCGCGCGATGCCGGGATGCGCCGCGATGCTCGCGATGCCCCAGCCATGCCACCGGCTTTGCCGGCTCAACTCCAGCGCGAACAGCAGGCAGGCCAGCTTGGACTGGCCGTAGATCGGCATCGGCCGGTAGCGACGCGCGGCCTGCAGATCGTCGAAGTCGATCACGCTGCCACGCGCGGCGACGCTGCTGAGCGTCACCACCCGCGGCTTCCGTCCGCGCTTGAGCAGGGGAAGAAGCCGCGCAGTGAGCGCGAAATGGCCGAGATAGTTGGTGCCGAACTGCAGTTCCAAGCCGTCGCTGGTTTCCAGGCGTGACGGTGGCGCCATCACCGCGGCGTTGTTGATAAGGAGTTCCAGCCCCTCCTGCTGGTCGTTCAGCCGCTCGGCGAACCGCGCCACCGAGCTCAAATTGGCAAGGTCCAGCGCCTCGAACCGTATCGTCGCGCCCGGCACCGCCGCGCGAACCTCGGCGACGGCCTGCGCGCCCTTTGCGGAGTTGCGGCCGGCGAGTATCACCGCGGAGCCGGCGGCGGCCAGGGCTCGGGCGTCTTCAAGGGCGAGGCCTCCGGTGCCGGTGATGACGGCCGAACGGCCATGCTGCGAAGGTATGTCGGTAGCGGTCCAGCGGTGCATGTCTTTCCCCGGATCGAGTGCAACTGCCGCCACCTTAGCGGGGCGCTGCGGTGCCCCGCATGCCCGAAGCCACGAAAAATCTGTTCGATCCTCGCGATTTGCCCGACCCGCCTTACCCGCCGGTGACCGCTGCGATCAGCGCCCTGCGCTCGAGCACATCGCGTTTCGGCGGGATGCCGAAGGTGCGGCTATAGTCGCGGGTGAACTGCGACGTGCTTTCATAGCCTACCTGGTAGGCCGCCGCGGTGACGTTCGCCGCGTCGTCCAGCATCAGCCTGCGCGCCTCCATCAGGCGCAACTGCTTCTGGAACTGGATCGGCGTCATCAACGTCAGCGTCTTGAAGTGCTGGTGGAACGAAGAGGGGCTCATCCCCGCGACCTCTGCAAGATCCTCGATCCGGAGCTTCTCGGCAAAGCGTTCGCGCAGCAGGCGGATCGCACGGGTGATCCGCTCGAGATGCGTGTCCGCGATCAGCTGTTTGCAGATTTCGCCGCCCAGCGGGCCAGTCAGCAGCCAGTAAGACATTTCGCGCATCAGCGCGGGAAAGAGGATCGGCACCGCCTCGGGGGTCTTGGTCAGCCGCAGCATGCGGACGAGGCAATCGGCGAGCGAATCGGTCACCCGCGTCACGAAGATGCTCGGTCCGTCATGCTTGCCGGGTCTGGGCGGATGTTCGAGCTGTCCCAGTACGTCGCGCAACAGGTCCAGGTTGAAGTCGATCGTCATGCCCACGAACGGTTCCCCGGGAGAGGCGCCGACGATGCGACCCGAGGCCGGCATCTCCATGTTCACGACCAGACATTCCATCGCGCCATATTCGAGCAAGTCCGCACCAAACTCGATCTGCTTCAGCCCTTCCACCACCACGCACAGCGAGGGCCGATAGATTTGCCGGTTCGCCGGGACATGCCGCATCGCACGGATGACGTGCACCTCCGCCATCGGCAGGGGAAACAGCCCCTCGCCGCCGCCGCCGGCCTCGATATGGGCGTACACCGCCGCCCGGAGGGCCGCCGCCGCGAGATCATCCGGGGGCGCGATCGGGCGGGCATGCGCGGATACGCCGCGCACGGCACCATTTGGAGGAAAAGGCAAGATTTTCGCGGTTTCCGGCATTCTGGTCATCGAAGACACCTTCTAACGTGATGGCGCAGATCAGCCGAGGTGTCACATCAAGATGGCAAATCCGTCGGCACCGTCAACCCTAAAGGATTTATCCCGACCACATAAATTTGGCGAAGGTGTAGCTTGCTATTTAGATGAGCCACCCGAAGCAGCGATCGTGGCGACAATTTTATTGGTGAATATTATGTCGTGGGTCGATCGGATATTACCCACTACATTGACCGGGGTGGCGGCCGCGCATCTGATCACGGGCCGCCGCGGCTGTGTCGCTGGGCTGCATCAGGGTGTGGCGTTTCAGGAACCGGCTGGGCGGATACGCCACGACGTCCTTCGCGCGCGCTATCAGCCGCTTCGGCGTCGCGCTAGGCCAGGCGGGGGCCATCCCGACTGGAGTGTGGTGGATGAGAGTTGGGTTCGGCAATATATTCGTGATGGCTTGGGCGCTGTCCTGCGCAGTCGGGTGCGCCGCAGCGCAGCCCGGGCAGGGGCCGATGTATCGCGTGCCCGGAGCGAGCATCCCCGCGCCGGTCGATCATCCATTCGACGGCGTGATCGGCCTTCACGTCGACGCGACCGATATCGCGCACCGCATCTTTACCGTGCGCGAACATATCCCGGTGGCGGGCGGCACCCGGATAACGTTGCTGTATCCACGCTGGGAGGCGGCCAGCCATGGGCCGAGCCTGAGCGTCGTCGATCTGGCAGGGCTGGTGATCGAAGGCGGAGGCCGCCCCCTCCGCTGGCGCCGCGATCCGTACGAGCCGCATGCCTTTCACGTCGACATACCCGCGGGCGCGACGGCGATCGACGTCCAATTCCAGATGGTGGCGGGCGGGGAGTTGCTGACGCCGGATATCGTGCGCGTGCCTTGGCAACGGCTCGCCCTGTATCCGGCCGGCTGGTATGCCCGGAACTTGCGCATCGCCGCGTCGGTCACGCTGCCGGCGGGGCTGCGCGCCTTTACCTCATTGCTGGCCGAGCCCGGCGGAGGCGCGGAACTGCATTTCGCGGAGACCTCGCTCGAAACCTTGCTCGACGCACCCATTCTCGCCGGCCGCTACACCAAGCAGGTGCCGCTGACCGAACCCGGCACCGGTAGCGTGTCGCTGGACCTCGTCGCGATTCAGCCAAAGGATCTGGCCGTGCCGCCCGAACGCGTGGCGGAGCTGCGCGCGCTGATCGCCCAGACGACGGCGGTCTTTGGCGCCACTCCCTTCGGGCGGTATGATATTCTCGCCTGGCTCGGCGACGATGGCGCCTCGGGTGGCACGGAGCATCGGGCGTCGAGCGAGAATGGCTTGCCCGCGTCGCTCTTCCGCGATTGGCAGGCGCAGATCCTTTCCCGCGACCTCATTGCGCACGAGATCGTCCACGCTTGGAACGGCTTCTACCGTACCCCAGCCGACCTGTGGGCGCCCACGCCCAATGTCCCCGTCTCGGGCAGCCTGCTATGGGTCTATGAAGGGCAGACGGAATTCTGGGGGCGGGTGCTGGCGACCCGGGCCGGCCAGTTCGCCCCGGCCGAACTGCGCGACCGGCTCGCGCTCGAGGCTGCGGAGATTGCCGCCCGGCCAGGTCGCGCCTGGCGCCCGTTGTCGGACGACGTCAATTATCCCGCCTTCATGCTGCGCCAGCAGGTGCCCTGGCGCGACTGGCAGCGGCGGCGTGACTATTATTCGGAGGGCGTGCTGCTCTGGCTGGCGGTCGACGGCGAACTGCGCGCACGCACCGGCGGGGCGCGCGGGATCGACGATTTTGCCCGCGCTTTCTTCGCCCGGGCAACGCCCGAGGCGCCCACGCGAACCTATGCGTTCGAGGATATCTGCGCCACGCTGAACGCGATCGCGCCCACCGGCTGGGCGGCGTGGCTGCACCGCTGGATCGACGGGCAGGGTGACCTCGACACGACCGCCGGGCTGCGCAGTCACGGCTGGCGCCTGATCTTTACCGACATGCCGACGGCGGCGTTCCGCGCGGCCGAGGAGGAGAGCGAGGTCACCGATCTGAGTTATTCGATCGGGCTGACCGTCCGGGCGAACGGCTTGGTCCGCGCGGTTGTCTGGGGCGCTCCGGCTTTTCGCGCGGGGTTGCGTCCGGGTGTCCGTATCCTGGCGATCAATGGGGCGGCATTCGGGTCCGAGACGATCCTCGCCGCGGTGCGCGCTTCGGCGAGGCATCCGCTGGCGCTCACGGTCGAACAGGATGGCGGCAGGTCGGATCGGCCGATCCCCTATGCCGGGCCGTTGCGCTATCCGCGACTGGAGCGGATCGCCGACCAGCCCGACACCCTGGGCGCCCTCTTGGCGCCGCGACGGATCGCGGGCGGCAGCGGGGCCCGCGCCCGGGCAGACTAGGGGCGGTCGGGGTCGATCGGTGCGCGAGAGGCAGAGTCCTGCCGGGTACGGACGACAGCGCCGCGGGGGCCGTGCAACCGGGCAACGCCCTCGGCGACCGCCTGGGGAGCGGATCCAGCTTGGCAAGTTCGAGCAGAGGCACGGCGATACCGCCGAGCCCCAAGTCATGGGCCGATATCGATCGCCTCGGTCCGTGACGTCGTATGTGCGCCATCGTCGAAGCCGAGCGCCCGCGCGACCGGGCCATTCCAGTCATAGGGATCGGTTCGCACCGCGACGCGACCCGTCTCGTCGACAAAGGCGTTCTGGTAGAGCAGCCGGACCGGGATGCGGTTGGGCAACGGCACAAAGGCCTGCTCGCCACTGATGCTCGCGGCCTGCCACCGGTCGCCGATACCCTCGTCCTCGGCGATGCGCTGCGCGAAACCCAACGCGTCTTCGACGCGCACGCAGCCATGGCTCAAGTGGCGCTGGCTGCGTTCGAACAGGCCTGGCGCGCTGGTGTCGTGCAGGTAGATCGCCTGATCGTTCGCCATGTCGAACTTGACGAGACCCAGGGCATTGTCCGGCCCTGGTTGCTGGACGATATAGCCGCCCCGCCGCACCATGTTGTGGGCGGCGAGATAGTCGGGGCCGACCTGCGCGAGCTCGGTATTCTCGATCGATTTCGGAACCGTCCAGGTCGGGTTGGCGACCAGCCGATAGATCGGCGAGGACAGCAGCGGCGTCTCGCGGCCCGGCTTTCCGACAATGACCTTGCGGGTGTCGGCGACCACGCCGTCGCGATAGTATGTGAGGCGCGCGGCGGCGATGTTGACGTCGATGCGGGTTGCCGGCGGGTCGCGGTCCAGCCAGCGACGTCGCTCCAGCGCGACAGCGATCGTCCGTGCCCGATCGGCAGGGGTGAGGGTCAGCACATCGATGGTGCGCGGTCCGATCACGCCGTCTTCGGCAAGGCCATAGTCCCGCTGCAGCGCCCGCACCGCATCGGCGATGGTGTCCGTATATAGTTTCGAGGGGGCCGGCGCGGTCGTGCCCGGCTCGAGGAGATAGCCCTCCGCCGCGAGCTGCCTGGCGATAGCCGGTATGCGGTCATCGCGGTCGCCGGGGCGGATCAGCCCCGTCGCGGCAATCTGCGGCGCGGGGCCGGCGCCCTGGCGCTGTTCGGCAATCGCGGCGCGATAGGCTTCCGACAGCCGGGCATAGTCCGCATCGCCTGGCGCCAGTCCGGCCAGCCAGCGTTGCAGCTCACCGCGTTGGAGTGCCTTCGCCAGTCCCGCGACGAGATCGATGTCGGGGCGGGGCAGCGTGTAGGCGGCCTGCAGGGACTTGGGGTCCGCCACCCCTTTGGCCAGCGCGCCGGCGTAGCGCAGCGCGGCGCGCGTGAGCGCGACATCGCGCGCATCCGGCGTTTCGGCCGGGAGCGGTTCGGGCAGGAACCGCAGACGGTCCAGCCCGTGATCGGCGCGGCGCGCGACTGCGGCTCCCAGAACCTGTACGGCTTCATCCGTCCAGACGCGGCGCCAGCCGATGCGCGCATAGAAGCGCCGTAGGTCCGGCGCGGTCGCCAGCGCTTGGAGCGAGGTATCCGGCGTTGCGGGCGGGGCGCCCGTCTCGGTGGCTTGCATGGCGATGGCGGGGGAGGCAAGCGACAGGATAGTGCAGGCCGCTAGCAGGCGGCGGTAACCAGGCGTCTTGAAGTGCATGGCGTTGCCAACGCCTCCGACCTGCCGATCGCTCCATCGCTGCGGCATGATCAGCTCGTCCGCCAGCGCTCCAGTTCGTTCAGCAGGTCGCCGGTAATCTGCTCGGTCGAGAAGCCCGTGATGTCGCGGAGGCGGGTCCCCTGGCTGGTCTGCACGGCGAGCGTCCAGGCGACGCTGCGCCGCGCTTCGGAGGCTTCCAGCGCGGTATAGGCGGCAAGCGGACGCGAGCGGGGAAGCATGCGATAGGTGAACGGGCGATTGCTTTGCTGGCCTACGGTTAACGTCAGCTGCGCTTCTTCGACCTCCAGACGCAGGTCGGTCCAGCCTTCTCCCTGCATGGCGTCGAAGACGGCGCGCAATGCCGGCTCGCCATTGCGAGTCATCTGGCGCAGGATCTCCGCACGGCGTGCCGGGACGACCAGACGCTTCAGCCGCTCGCTGATTGCGGGGGCTTCGTCGGAAAGCGCGACGCCGGCGAGGTCGGCGTTGGTCTGCCGCACCAGTCCGAAGGCGAGCAGGAGCATGATGAAGCAGAAGGGGAGCGCCGCCAGCAGCGTCGCCGCCTGCAGCGCGCCGAGCCCGCCCGCGACCAGCAGCAGCGTGGCCGTCACGCCGAGCAGCACGCACCAGTACATGCGCTGCCAGCGCGGCGTGTCCTCCCTGCCGCCGGATGCCAGCGTATCGATCACCAGCGCGCCCGAATCCGCCGAGGTGACAAAGAACACCGCCACCAGGAGGATCGCCAGGGTGGAGGTGACGCTCGCGGCCGGCAGATATTCCAGGAACTTGAACAGTGCGGTGGAGAGATTGGCCTGCACCGCCTGTGCGATGCCGCCGGAAGCCTGGCCAAGGTCCAGCCAAATGGCGGTATTGCCGAACACCGTCATCCACAGGAAGGTGAACGCCGTCGGCACGAACAGCACGCCGATGACGAACTCACGGATCGTACGCCCGCGCGAGATGCGGGCGATGAACATGCCGACAAAGGGCGACCAGGCGATCCACCACGCCCAGTAGAACAGCGTCCAGTCCGCCATCCAGGCGCGGGGCTCATAGGCGTAGAGCGTGAAGGTGCGCCGCACGAAGTGATCGAGATACAGGCCGAAATTCTGCACCAGCGCGCGCAGCAGGAACAGCGTTGGGCCCAGTGCGAGCACGAACAGCATCAGCAGTACGGCCATGACGAGGTTCAGCTCGGACAGGCGCCGGACACCCCGGTCGGCACCGCTCAGCACGGACAGCGTCGCGGCGCCCATGACGCATATGATGACGAGGATCTTGACCGTCAGCGTATCCGGGATCGCGTAGATATAGTTCAGGCCCGCGGTCATCTGCGAGACGCCGAAGCCCAGCGATGTCGCGACGCCGAACACCGTGCCGCACACCGCGAAGATGTCGATCGCGTCGCCGAGCGGCCCGTTGATGCGCTTGCCAAGTATAGGCGCGAGGCCCGATCGCAAGGTAAGCGGCAGGTCCTTGCGATAGGTGAAATAAGCGAGGCTCAGTCCTACCAGCGCGTAGATCGCCCAGGCATGGACACCATAATGGTGGAAGGTGATCGCCATCGCCTCGCGCGCCGCGTCGATCGTGCCGCTCTTGGCCTCGGGAGGCGAGATATAGTGCTGGATCGGCTCGGCGACGGCGAAGTACATCAGCCCGATGCCCATCCCAGCGGCGAACAGCATCGCCAGCCAGGACAGATAGGGAAAGTCGGGCTCGGCATCGTCCGGCCCAAGCTTGAGCTTGCCCGCCGGCCCGAAACCGAGCGCGAGGACGACGACAAGGAACAGCGCGACCGAGGCGACGTAGAACCAGCCGAACGTGTCGATGGTCCAGGCCTGCGCCGCCTTGAAGGCGAGGTCGGCGCTGCCGGGCATCGCGATGGTGACGCCGAGCAGGGCGAGGATGAGCGCCGAGGCGCCCCAGAATACGCGAGGGTTGATTGCACTTTTCAGCATGATTGCATGGCTGAACGCCTTCGAAAGCGATTGGTAGCATGCAATTTTGGGACGGCTAGATGATGCGCGACACATGCTCGCGGGCGCCGCATTCCGCTAGGGGCGGAAAATTACCCACGCAGGGGGCGAAGCCGCCATGGTGGCGGCGACGGTAGGGGATGCCGCCGCCGCTGCACCTCAAAGCTTGATGCGGACGCCGAAATTATAGCGCGCACCCGTTTCCTGCTGCAGCAGGTAGCGCTCCTCGATGGCCGACCATTCATCGATATATTGGTTCGTCACGTTCACACCCTGGAGGTAGACCTGGAAGTTGGGCGTGAGATCGTAGGACAGGTTGAAATCGAGCTGTCCGTAGGCGGAGCGGTTGCGGGGACGCGACTGACTGTCACGGCAGTTGCGCAGATAATCCGAGCGCCAGTTGTACGATACCCGCGCCGAGATCCCGTATTTCTCGTAGAATACGCTGCCGTTCGCGGAGTGCGGCGACAGCCCGTTATAGCCGCAGGCGAAGTCGCTCAGCGTCTGGTCGCGCTTGGCGTTGCTGGCGACATAGGTGTAGTTGCCGGTCACCCCGAAGCCGCCGACGAAGCCGCCCAGCGCGTCGAGCGAATATTGCGCGCCGACTTCGATACCCTTGATCGTGCCGGTCTGGCCGTTGCGGGTACGCGTATCCTGATAGGTCCGGCCGAAGCGGTCGACCGGTAGCGTCTGCAGCTCCAGGAAGTCCGACAGATCCTTGTAGAAGCCGCCGACGCTGATGTAGCTGACCCGCGACAGATACCATTCGAGCGACACGTCGTAGTTGGTCGAGCGGAACGGCAACAGGCTGGGATTGCCGCCCGACGACAGCGGCACGGCGATGCGGCCGCCATAGTCGTTGTTGACGCCTAGATCGGTCAGCGTCGGCCGCGTGATCGTCTGCGAGAAGGCGGCACGCGCGATCAGCTTGTCCGTCAGGCTGTATTTGATGTTGGCCGAGGGGAGCGCGTTGACGTAGCTGCTACGCACCGCGATCGCCGTCGCGGGGCCATAGGTATATTGCAGCGTGTCGTCGCCGGGGGTGTTGTTGATGCTCGTCACCGGCGTGTCGAAACCGGAGGACAGCACGGCGGTGCGGATCACGCGCACGCCGGCGTTGCCGGTCCAGCGGTCGTTGCCGAACTGCATGCTGATATAGCCCGCGGTGAGCCGTTCGCGCACGTTGACTGTGCCGCGCAGCTGTTCGCGTACGCCGAAGGGCCCGCCGTCCAGCGCTTGCACCTGCGCCGCAAATGCCGCCTGCTGCTGCGGGGTGCGCCCGTTCGAGGGGATGGCGAGCGTCGCAGGGTTGTTGAGATAGGCGAGGAAGGCCTGTGGATCGACCTCGAACATCGAGGGCGGAATATTCTGCCCGCCGCCGAGCAGGTCGCTCCATTGATAGGGCTTCAGCAGTCCCTGCGCGATCGGTACCTGATAGCCGCAGTAGGTGCAGCTCGTGTCGCTGTTGTTGAACGAGCGGTTGATCTTGCGCCGCTCGGTATAGGACAGACCGACCATGACGTTGCGCAGGATCGAGCCATCGACGTCCCATTTGGTATCGAAGTGATATTCCGAACCGCGATCGCGCGAGCGGTTGGCATCGATCCCCATATAGTGCAGTCGCATCAGGTCGGCATTGTTGATGATGTTGTTGTCGTACGAGATCGAGGGGATGCCGCTCCCGCCGTCCAGCTTGAACTGGTAGTTGTAGGGCAGCAGCGCGCCATAGACGAGATAGGCGTTGGGCGAGCGCCGATTGGCGCCGGTCTTGGAGGCATCGAAGCGGAGCTCGATGTTTTCTATCGGGTTCCACTTGAGATTGGCGCCGAACTGATAGCTGTCGGACTTGCGGTTGGTCGTGTTGTAGACATGGTCGACCTTGGCATTGACGCCGTTGTTGGTCAGGTCGGGGTTGGCTGCCAGGAACTGCGGATTTTGCGCGATGAAGTCCCGCCCCAGCATGGTCAGGCTGGTGGCGGTGTTGGTGCCGTCGAAGGTCGGCTGGAAATACGGGGCAGCCATGAAGTTGTCGAGGCGGCGCGTCACGCCGGAGATGTTGAAGCGCGAATAGATGCCGTCGAGGGTGATCTCCAGATTGTCGCTGGGCTTCACTTGGATAGCGCCCGAGACGTTGATCCGCTCGCGTTCCTCCTGCGCGCGCTGATAATAGAGGCTCTGCGGCAGGTTGGCGTTGCCGGTAACCGGGTAGCGCGGGTCGCTGCCGGTGATCAGCGTCGGCACGCCGCCGATCAACTGGACGATGTTCGGGCGGCCGTTGATCCAGCCGTCGATGGCGATCGTGTCGGTCTGGCTTTGGCGCTTGGTGTAGGAGCCCGCGAGCAACACGCCGAAGGTCTTGTCCGGATTGGCGTAGGACACGGTCGCGGCGAGATCGGGCGACACGTTCTTGCGCGAGCGATCATAGATGCCGCCGATCTGCGCGGCGGCCTGCAGACCGCCGGGCCCCTTGAGCGGGCGGGCGGTCACAATGTTGACCGTGGCGCCGATACCGCCCTCCTGCAGCTCGGGGACGCTCGACTTGAATACGTCGGTGCGCTGGATCATGTTCGACGACAGGACGTCGAACGAGAATTCGCGGCCGGCGTTATCGGTCGCCATGACGCGGCCATTGACCAGGACGGTGTTGAATTCGGGACCAAGCCCGCGGACCGTGATGAACTGGCCTTCGCCACCCGAGCGATCGATCGCGACGCCGGTGATGCGCTGCAGCGATTCGGCAATGTTGGCGTCGGGGAATTTGCCGACATCCACCGCGCTGATCGAATCGACGATCTGATTGGCCTCGCGCTTGACCTGTGCCGACGAACTGAGGCTGGCGCGAATGCCGGTGACGACGATCTCGTCGCGAACGGCCGCGCTGTCCGCCTGCGCGGGGGCGGCGCTGTCCTGTCCTACCGCAGCCCCCGGGGGCGTCTGGTTCTGCGGCGCAGACGTGCCGAGATCCGGCGCCGCTCCGGTTTGCGCGACCGCGGGCGCACCCGCCAACACGCTGCCGAGCAGCAGACAAAGTTTGAGCGACGTGGACATGACGCGTTTCTCTCCCATTGAAGTCGGCGCCGCTCGTTGGCGGCGATTATTATGATTTTTCAGACTATGAGAAAAGCAATTTAAGATATCAAGCTTCGAATGTAACCGGTTTAATTGTGACCGCTACCATCAGCGGGTAGGCCGACGGCGATCCCAGTGCAGGAATGATTCCGTTGCGGGCCGCTGGGGTGAGCCACTGCTACGGCGTCTAGGTCCGTGCCGTGTTCCGGAAGAATTGGAGATGGCGCGCTCCTAGATGCGAAGGGGCTGCAACCTTCGCCAGGCCCCCTCCATCCTGCGGCGTGTTGGTGACAACGATGTCGGGACAGGCCGAAGATCCTAGGGAAGCGGAGATTTGTGCAGAGCCCAACTGGCTTGGCATTTTGGCGAGTGTCGAGACGGAAGCCCGGCAGTGCCCAATATGCTCCGCGCTTTCGCCAGCCCAGCCGCTGCGCTCGACAGCGCGATGTCGGCTTGAGATCGGGTTCTGCTCTCGACGCCTCGCTGTTAGTCCTCCCGTGCCTGGTCATAGGTTTCCGTCGCGGCTGCCAGCGCCTGCTCATGCGCCAAGGCCCAGGTACAGAGCGCCTCGAACGGCTCGCGAAGCGAGTGTCCTAGGGGCGTGATCGTGTATTCGACGCCGATCGGGCTGGTCGGCAGCACGGTACGCGTGACGAGTCCGTGCCGCTCAAGGCGTTTCAACGCGTCGGCGAGCGACTTGTGCGTGATGCCGTCCAGGCGGCGCTTGATCGCGTTGAAGCGCGCCGGCTGCGGGCACAGCACCGTCAGGATCATGATCGTCCATTTGTCCGCTATCTTGTCGAGCACGGGGCGGATGCGGGGTACGTCCATCATCGCCTTGCACGAAAGTGCCTCCAACTCGGTATTGCGCGCCATATCTAGGCTCCTTCAGGTGCGTTCTTGATAGCAGATATGCCTGGTATATCTGAATGCCCTTCTCCAACGGAAGGACGGAAGATGGCAAGCATGGAAAACAAGGTCGCGCTGGTGGTCGGCGGCGCGAAGGGAATCGGCCTCGCGATTGCGAAGGCCCTCGCCGCGCACGGCGCTTCGGTGATTCTTACCGGGCGGAAGCGGGACGAAGTTCTGGCGGCTGCGGAAGCGATCGGTCCGTCCGCGCACGGCATCGTGGCGGATGCTGCGTCCCAAGCCGATCTGGAGCGCGCGGTCTCCGAGTCGTTTCGCCATCATGGCCCTATCGACGCGCTCGTGCTCAACGCCGGCTTGTCCGAGCCGGCAACGATCGCCGAGGAAACTGCCGAGCACTTCGACCGGCATTTTGCGGTGAACGTGCGTGGCGCGCTGTTCGGCATCCAGGCGGCGTTGCCGGTACTGCGCGACGGGGCCTCCGTCGTAGTGATCGGGTCGATCGCCGACGTGATGGGGGTAACGCCGTTCAGCACCTATGCCGCCACCAAGGCCGCGCTACGCTCCTATGCGCGCAGCTGGGCGGCCGAACTGGCGCCGCGCGCCATCCGGGTCAATGTCGTCGCGCCAGGGCCTACCGACACGGACATGATGGCGGCGGTATCCGAGGAGATGCGGCAGGCGCTGATTGCCCCGATCCCGCTCGGCCGCATGGCCCGTGTGGACGAAGTCGCGGCGGCAGCGATATTCCTGCTCAGCGATGCCGCCAGCTTCACGACCGGCGCCGAGCTTTGTGTCGATGGCGGCATGCGGCAGGTATAACCGGGAAGGCGCCGGCGGCGGCGGGGTCGATCTGCGCGGTGGCGAAGACGAGGGCTCACACCGCCGACGTGCTCGACATTGCAGTACAAGCCCCTTTGCCGACACGTCCCGCGGCGACGGCGAGCTCGGCATGGAGCGCCTGCAGGTTGCGGCGGGCCGCATCCCGTACCGCCGGGCTTGCCTCCTCCCGTTTGCGGATGTGATCGGGAACGAAGACATCCAGGGGGGCTTTGGCGTCCCCGCGACTGGCAAGTCCGAGCGCGGCCCGGTCCGCGCTGCCTAGCGACATATCGAAATGCGGGGCAATCGCGGCGATCAGGGCGCCTGGCAGGCTGGCATAGTCGATCGCGAGGCCGTGCGGCGCAGCAAGTGCGCGGAGCGCGGCCGAATGATGGTTTGCAAGAATGCGGGCGCACAGTTCCTCGGGCCCAGGCTGATCGTCGCCGATATCGTACAGCCCGCTCGGGACCAGTGCCGGCACCGTCTGGTACCCGCGCATCCGCATTTGCGAGACGAGCACTTCGACGGGTTCTCGAAACAGATACACCCATGGCACGTGCGGCAGCGCCGCATGGATCAGCGGGAACGCCAGGATGTGCCAGCTGTCCAGTTTGATGAAGCATTGCCGCTCGCCGTTTCGCGCGCGGCCCAGCGCCGCTACCATCGCCCGCAGCAGCGCGCCGCCGCGTTCGCCGGCGAAGTCCGCCCGACACATGGCAAGTCGGAGCGCAGCATCCAACGGGCCGGGTTCGGACAAGGATACCGTCGCGGGCAGCGCGCCCAGCATTTGTGCGACCAACGTCGAGCCGCAGCGCGACATGTGATAGACGAGCCCGCGCACGGGGGCGGCTCCGTCGGATGGCGCGTTGTCGATAAAGGCATCGAGTGTCGTGACATGGCGGAAGACGCGATTGAACGGCCGCGTCAGCGCGCGGCGGACCGCGTCGTCGAAAAAGCTGTCCTGCAGCGGGTCGTCGCCGAAATAAGCCCAATCGACCAGAGGTCCGTCGTCGGTATCGAGAATCCGCACCGGCAGCCACGCGAGGGGCGGCCAGGCGGCACTCTGCGCGATCGGCGCGGCGCGGGCAGGGGGCACCAGCCCATCTCGTTCGAGGTGCAGCCCCAAATGATCTGCCGCCGCGCGAGCGCGTGCCGCGAACACGTCGGGGCGGTCGCAGGTCCCGAGATGCCGTTGCAACCCCGGGTCCGCCATCACTGCCATCTGAAAATCGTGCAACGCGTTGCGCATTTTTCTCCCCCGCCGCATGATCTCACCCGCCCGCGCTTTTGCAAGCAACCAGCGCGGGATCGGGGAGGGGATCGTCGCGTGGAAGAGGGCGTGCGCTACATCTATCCCGATCGGGTCCGCTTGCCGCTGACCGTCGATGCCGCGCGGCTCCGCGCCGATCTCGCGATACTCGAAGCCGAAGCCTGGACGCCCCATTTCGTGCCGCAAAATTATCGTGGCGACTGGGGTGTGTTGCCGCTCCGCGCGCCCGTCGGCGCCGAACATCCCATTCTGATGATCGCGGCGCAGCCCGACGCGCGGGACTTCGTCGATGCGCCACCCTTGCGTCGCGCACCCTATCTGCGCGCGGTGCTCGCGAAGTTCGATTGCGTGCTGCGGTCCGTTCGCCTGATGCGGCTCGGGCCCGGATCGACGATCCGCGAGCACCGCGATCTGGGGCTCTGTGCGGAGGCGGGGCTGGTGCGGTTGCATGTGCCCATCGTCACCAATTCCCGGGTGCGGTTCGAGGTCAATCGTCGTCCCGTGGTAATGGCGCCGGGGGAGGTCTGGTATCTCCGCCTGAGCGATCCGCACCGCGTCGACAATGCCGGCGCCGACGCGCGCATCCATCTGGTGATCGACGCGGAAATGAGCCCCTGGCTGGCAGCGCAACTAGGCGGATAAGGCTGAGGGCGCCTGCCACCACATTGGCTGGTGGAGCCCATCGCCTGCGTCGGACTCGCTGAAGCCGAGGCGTGCATAGAGGGCGTGGGCACGACGATTGTCGACGGCGACCGCCAGCCCGATGCCGCGTGCGCCGGCAGCGATTGCGCGTTGCTGGACCCAGGCGATCAGCCGCGAACCAATCCCGCGCTCTCGCCAAGCAGGTGCAAGCAGAATGTCGATGATGCGCCAGTCGAGGGTGCTGCGATCAAGATACAGGCGGCCGACCGGCACCTCATCCCGCAGCGCGACCCAGAAGTCGGCGCGCGGATATTGCCGGACGAAATGATCGTGTTGGAGACGAAACTGCGCGTCGAAAAACGCTCGCTTCTCTGCCTGCGGCCAAGGGGTAAACAACAGCTCGGGCATGCGGAGCTGGGCGTACAGACCGGCCAGCACAGGAAGATCTTCCGACGAGGCGGCGCGCAGCGCGATCTCGCAGCTTCGCAAGCCGCTGATATCGATCGCAGGCCTGCGGCCGCGAGGAAAAGGCCGGTAACGTGGTGGACGGGTGTTCAAGGCAGACCTTCGATGCGGGATTTCGGACCCTATGCTTCACACCGCCCATCGTTCAGGGCAAGATGGCGCTGCTCTAGCCAAAGAGCGGAAGAGGGGGAAATGCATATGCTTACACCGCAAGACTTCGAACCATGGGTAGGCCGCAAGGTGCGAGTGGCGACGCTTCCCGAGGCAGTGGAGATCACGTTGGAACGGATCGACCGGCGCAGTCCGATGCGCGGCTTCGATGTTCGTGAACCCTTCTCGCTGTTCTTCGAATCGCCGCTCGATGTCTATCTGATCGACGGCACCTATGATCTTGACTGCGGGAAGGGTGGGCCGCACTCGATCCTGCTGACGCAGTTGCTGCCTTCCGATCGTCGCGTGTACGAAGCGGTGTTCGCCTGACGGCAGCGGCCGGGGGTGGTTTCCCCTCGGCTGCTGCGCGACGAGCGTTAACGTGGGGATCAATTGCGTGCCGGAAAGATCCCCGTCAGCGCTATGTTGGTCTGCACGGCAAGATAGGGATTCATGATCGAGAAGGGGATGTTGTTCCCGGCGATCCCTACCTGGACCGACCCCTGCGGTGTGAAGTTGCCCCCGGTGATATTGACGCCGCCAAGGTTTACCGGGGTACCGGAGGTGCCTGCCGGAACGTAGATTTTGACCTGGCTCGGGCCGGCGTTGGCGCAATTCGCAAGTAGGGAGCCCTCGGCCGGAGCGTTGGTCTGGTTGGTTTGGCCGGAGAGCGCCTGCAGCGACCCCGTCGCGGTAGTCGGCCCGGCGATGCCGTTGAAGACGGCGGTGTGATTGTGCGCGGGCATGTTGGCGATCGTCAGGGTCTCCGTTTCGGTGCCCGCGATCTGGCCCCACACATAGGTCTGGCCGCTCGCCGTGCTCTGCCCCAGCCCGAGAAGCGACCGGCCCGCGGCGTTGGGCAAGGCGAATGTCGTCTGGCCGTTGCCGCCAAAGGTGGTGCCAATCAACGCGAACAGTGCCTGATTTTGGCTGATCGCGACGATCTGGCCGTTGCAGGACGACCAGCCTCGCGGCGCAAAATTAAAGCCAACCTGCATGATTTGACCAACAAATGGATCAGACAAGGCCTCACTCCCACCTATTGTGATAACGGTTGCACATCAAATTGTGATCGCATCGCCGTTAACAATTTAGATACGCGATCTTAACGATTCGCAAGCGCATTTTAGAGGCGCCGGTGACAGCGTTAAAGCATCGTTACCGCGTGTGATAGCCGCATATGTTGCGTGATGATATGGGCCCTTTATCTGCTGCAGTGCGCCATCTGCTCGCGCCCGACAAATGTCAGAGAACGAAATGCTTTCCGTCATAACGGGGAGTTTACCTTTTTGCCGTATGCAGTTGCCGATTACTAGATTTTATGTGACACAGTGCGCCGCCTGGGGAGGCGCTTGGGGGTTTTTTACATGGTTTGGGGCTTGGGGAAGGTGCGGTCCGCGTGTGCTCGGGTTGCAACTGGCGTCATCGGTAGAACAGGCGCGGACGGCGCCGTTCAGCAACGGCGCATCGGCGCACAGGCTCTCCGATCGACTCGATGGCAACTGCGCGTGGCGCTGGCCGGAGGGCTGTTTGTCTTCGCGCCTGCCCAGGCAATGGCGGCATCAGCGGGCTGCACTGCCATCAATAGTTTCAGCGGCACGTTCACGGTTGATTCGAGCGGGAACGGCACCGACAAGTTCACGGATCCGGGCACGCAGGTACTCGCGAACGGCGAGACGGTTAACTATTCCTGGTCTGGCAACACCAAGGGTGCGTACGTCTACGTCATCTATACGCAGAACGGCGGCACCACCGTCGCGCCGAACACGCTTCCGCAATCGACGGCGGTGAGCGGAAGCGGCTCGTTCACCTTCACCGGCACCATGTCCGGCGATTATCTGCAGATGGGCCTGTCGAACTACCCGCCCTATGATTCCAATCCCATCCCCAACCCGTCGGCCAATGGCAGCAGCGTCCAGATCACGGTCAGCTGTTCGGCGAGCACCACGCTTGGCGTGACGATGGCGCATAGCGGCAACGGCGTGCAGGGCGGATCGCTCGCCTACACGATCACGCCGACCATCGCCGGCGGCGCGACCAGCACCGCGACGCTCACCGCCGCCTTCACGCTGCCCAGCGGGATGACCTATGTCAGCGCTTCCGGCTCGGGCTGGATCTGCAGCGGGTCGGGCCAGTCGGGCTCGTGCACGCGCAACACCAGCTTTGCGGCAGGCTCCGGCCCGCCGATCACGCTGAACACCAGTTTCGCCAGCAACGCGTCGAGCCCGCTCGCACCATCGACGCAGTTGTCGGGCGGCGGCGCATCGAACACCGCCACGGCGTCCGATTCCACCACGGTCATCGCCACGCCCAGGATAACCGCGATCTCCCCCACGTCCGGGCCCAGCTCGGGCGGGACCAGCGTCACTATCACCGGTACGGGCCTGAGCGGCACCACCTCGGTGGTGTTCGGGGGAACGGCGGCATCCGGCTTCGCCATCAACAGCGGCACGCAGGTCACCGCGACGGCCCCGGCCGGCACCGGTACGGTCGACGTGCGCGTAACCACCGCCGGCGGCACCAGCGCGACCAGCGCGGCTGACCAGTTTACCTATGTGGCGGCACCGACCGCGTCGGCCTACACCGCTCCGGGCGTCGCCTATGGCGCAACCGGCGTGACCTTCAGCCTCGCCAGCCAGGTTACGAACAGCCCTACCAGCTTCGCGGTCGGATCGTCGACCACCGCCAATGGCGGTAGCGTCTCGATCAACAATGCGGGGCTGGTCACCTATTCGGCACCGCCCGGATATCGCGGCAACGACAGCTTCACCTACACGGCCAGCAACGGCGGCGGCACCTCGTCGCCCGCCACGGTGACGGTGCCGGTGGGCAACCCGACGCTGTCGTCCAGCCTGACGGGCAGCGGTACGCGCGGCATCGCGCTGAGCGGCGTGCAGATCACAACCACCGGCGGCACCGGGCCCTATGTCTGCAGCACCACGCTCGCTTCGGGCGCGCTTCCCGCCGGCACCCAGCTTAACAGCAACTGCACGGTCGCCGGTACGCCCGCCGCGAGCGGCGCGTTCGGCTTCACTGCAAATGTCACGGACAGCTCGATGCCCGCGGGATTCACGCAGACCACGGGAACGCTGACGCTCGTCATTGCCGCGCCGGGCGTGACCCTGTCGCCGTCAGCCGGCGCGCTGCCGAATGCGACTGCCGGCACGAGCTACTCGCAAAGCTTTAGCGCGGGCAGCGGCACGGCGCCCTACACCTACGCCGTCACGGCGGGCGCGCTCCCGTCGGGCCTGACGCTGTCGGGCAGCACGCTTTCGGGCGTACCGACCCAGACCGGCACTTTCAATTTCGCCGTGACCGCGACGGACAGCGCCACCGCGGGCAGCGGCGGCCCCTATTCGGTGTCGAAAAGCTATTCGATCACGGTGGTCGCGCCGACCGTCGTGGTTGGCCCGGCCAGCCTCGCGAACGGCACTGCCGGTGTCGCGTACAGCCAGTCGATCACGGCGAGCGGCGGCGTCGCGCCCTACACCTATGCGGTGACCGCGGGCGCGCTTCCCGCCGGGTTGACGCTTGCCAGCAACGGCACGCTTTCCGGCACGCCAAGCGCGGGTGGCTCCTTCAACTTCACGATCGCGGCGACGGATAGCGCAACCGGGACGGGTGCGCCGTTCACGGGCAATCGTGCCTATTCGTTGACGATCGCAGCACCGACGATCACGCTTGCACCGACTACGCTTCCGGCTGGAAGGGCAGGGCAGGCGTACAGCCAGACGCTGATCGCCTCGGGCGGTACCGGCCCCTATACGTTCGCCGTCACCGCCGGCGCACTGCCGCCGGGATGGACCTTGTCGTCGAGCGGCGTTCTGGCGGGCACTGCCACCGAATCCAATGTGTTCAACTTCACCATCACTGCTACCGACCAGTCGACTGGGGCCGGCGCTCCTTACAGCGGCAGCCGCTCCTATACGGCGACGGTTTCCAGCCCGTCCTTCACGCTCACTGCGCCTACCTTGGCGGGGGCGTACGGTGTGGCCTATACCGGCAACTTCGTCGCTGGCGGTGGCACTGCTCCCTATACCTATTACAGTTCGGCGGGGACGATCCCGCCAGGGCTGACCCTTGCGGCCAACGGCACCCTTTCGGGCACGCCCACCGCTGCGGGAACGTTCACCTTCACCGTCATTGCGCGGGATAGCACCACCGGTCCCGGTTCACCGTTCGCGGTCGGCAGCGGCTATAGCTTCACGGTCAGCCCTCCGGCCGCGCCGACGGCCGGGGCAGTCAATGCCACCGTTGCCTATAACGCATCGGCGACGTCGATCACGCTTGCGCTCTCGGGTGCATCCGCCACGAGCGTGGCGGTGGCATCGCCGCCCGCGCATGGCACGGCGACGGTAAACGGCCTGACGATCGACTATACGCCGACAGCCGGCTATTATGGTGCCGACAGCTTCACCTATACCGCGACCAATGCGGGGGGCACCTCGGCGCCCGCGACGGTGAGCATCACCGTCGCCACGCCCGCTGCGCCCGTCGCCGCCAATCGGAGCGGCGTGACGATCGCCTATGACAGCGCCGGCACCGCCATCGATCTCAGCAGCTCGATCACGGGAACGCACAGCAGCGTTGCCGTGGCGACCGCACCGGCCCACGGCACCACGAGCGTCGCGGGCGACGTGGTCACCTATACGCCTGCTGCCGGCTATTACGGCGCGGACAGCTTCACCTACACCGCCACCGGGCCTGGTGGGACCTCGGCCCCCGCAACCGTGACACTCTCCGTCGCGAACCCGTCCGCGCCGACGGTTGCCGGTCGCAGCGGCGTCGCGGTTCCGTATGGTAGCGGTGGCACGGCTGTCGATCTCAGCAGTTCGATCACGGGCGTCCACAGCAGCATTGCCGTGGCGACCGCACCTGCCCATGGCACGACGAGCGTCGCGGGCGATGTGGTCACGTATACGCCGGCTGCGGGCTATTACGGCGCGGACAGCTTCACGTACACCGCCACCGGTCCCGGCGGCACGTCCGCACCTGCAACGGTGACGCTGACCGTTGCCGCCCCGGCGGCACCGACGGTCACGGGTCGCAGCGGCGTCGCGGTGGCAAACGGCAGCACCGGGACGGCGATCGATCTCAGCAGTTCGATCAGCGGCGTGCACAGCAGCATCGCCGTGGCGACTGCGCCTGCGCACGGAACGACCAGCGTCGCGGGTGACGTGGTCACCTATACGCCGGCTGCGGGCTATTACGGCGCGGACAGCTTCACGTACACCGCCACCGGTCCCGGCGGCACGTCCGCACCTGCAACGGTGACGCTGACCGTTGCCGCCCCGGCGGCACCGACGGTCACGGGTCGCAGCGGCGTCGCGGTCGCAAACGGCAGCACCGGGACGGCGATCGATCTCAGCAGTTCGATCACCGGCGTGCACAGCAGCATCGCCGTGGCGACTGCGCCTGCGCACGGAACGACGAGCGTCGCGGGAGATGTGGTCACCTATACGCCGGCAGCGGGCTATTACGGCGCCGACAGCTTCACCTACACGGCCACCGGTCCGGGCGGCACGTCCGCACCGGCTACCGTAACGCTAACCGTCGCAGCCCCGCCCGCACCTGTTGCCGCCGATCGTAGCGGTGTTGCAGTTCCGTACGGGAGTGCCGGGACTGCGATCGACCTCAGCAGCGCCATCACCGGCGCGCATGGTAGCATCGCGGTCGCGACGGCACCTGCGCATGGGACGACCAGCGTGAGCGGAAACGTCGTCACCTATACGCCGGCTACCGGCTATTATGGGGCCGACAGCTTCACCTATACCGCGACGGGCCCGGGCGGCACCTCCGCCCCCGCCACGGTGGGCCTCGTGATTGCAACGCCGGCAGCCCCCACGGTCGTCGATCGGAGCGGCGTCGAGGTGCCGAACGCAAGCGCCGGCACTGCCATCGATCTCAGCAGTGCGATCGCGGGCGTGCACACCAGCATCGCCATCGGTACCGCGCCTTCGCACGGCACGGCGACCGTGGCGGGCAATGTCGTCACCTATGTGCCGGCCGCCGGCTATTACGGCGCGGACAGCTTTACCTACACCGCGACCGGTCCGGGCGGCACCTCGGCACCGGCAACGGTAAGCGTCACTGTGGCAGCGCCGGCACCGCCGACCGCGGCCAATCGCGGTGGCGTGGCGGTGGAGTATAACAGCACCGGCACGCCGATCGATCTCACGACGTCGGTATCCGGTGTCTATTCCAGCATCGCGGTCGCCAGCGCGCCAGCGCACGGCAGCACCAGCGTGTCGGGCAACGTGATCACCTACACCCCGGCGCGTGACTCCTTCGGTGCCGACAGCTTCACCTATACCGCCACCGGGCCGGGGGGCACCTCGACGCCCGCGACCGTGAGCCTGACGGTGGCGACGCCGCCCCCGCCTGCAGCGGAGCCGGCCAGCAGCACCGTTCCCGCAGCCACGGCGGTGCAACCCGGCAGCAACGCCGAGATCAACCTGTCCGAGCTCGTCAACGGCAACTTCACCTCGATCGAGATCCAGACACCGCCGTCGCACGGCACGCTGACGCTGCGGACGATCAGCGCGTCGCCGACCGGCGGGGTCCGCCCCCTCGCGGTGACCGCGGTGACGGCGGTCTACACGCCGAACCTGAACTATGTCGGCGCGGACAGCTTCAGCTTCGTCGCAGTCGGGCCGGGTGGCCGGTCGGCGCCCGCTGCGGTGACCATCCAGGTTGTCGGCGCCGCGCCACAGGCGATGCCGAAGACGGCGGAGACCGGCGATGGCCAGCGCGTGTCGGTCGACCTGACCGCCGGTGCGCTCAACGGACCGTTCACCGCCGCGGCAGTGGTCGGCATGACGCCGGCGGACGCGGCGGTGACCCAGGTGGTCGCCAGCGGCTCGGGCGCAAGCCAGGCCTATCGCCTCGACATCGTCCCGGCGGCGCGCTTCGGCGGCAAGATCGTCATCCAATATACCTTGAGCAACGCCGTGGGCACCTCCGCGCCGGCGACGGTCACGGTAACGGTGGCGGCGCGTCCCGATCCGACGCTCGATCCCAATGTTCGGGCGGTCAGCGACGCACAGGCGGAAGCTGCGCGACGCTTCGGGCGTGCACAGGTGGCGAACTTCATGCGCCGCACCGAGCAGCTGCATAATGGCGGCGGATCGAGCAAGCCGCAGATGGGCGTGAGCCTGGCCTCGCGCGACCAGCGCCAGATCGCGCGCGTGGACCCTGCCTTCGATGCATATGCCACGACGATCACCGAGCGGATGCGCATGTCGGGCGAGGATCCCGCGCTGGGGCCGATCGCCCGCCGCGGGGGCGCACCCTTCAGCGGCGGCGGCGTACCCAACACGTTGCCGGCCGGCGCGGCACGGCCGGTGAAGGCAGGTACTCCGATCGGTGCGGGTGCAGCGAACGGCGCCCCCGTCCTGGCCGCTGACGATGGCGATCATGGCGATGGCCAGCGTCGCAAGGGGTCCGTGGCGATCTGGAGCGGGGGTGCGATCGACATCGGCACGCAGGATGCGACGAGCGATCGGTCCAAGATCACGGCCACCACGTCGGGCCTCAGCACGGGTGCCGATATCAAGCTGGCCGAGGGCGTGCTTCTCGGCATCGGCGGGGGCTATAGCAACGACGTCAGCCGTATCGGCGGCAGCGCAGCGCGCGTCCGCAGCGAGAGCCGGTTGGTCGCGGCCTATGCCAGCGTGACACCCGTCGACGGTGCCTTCATCGACGGCATGGTGGGCTTCGGCGATCTGAGCTTCACCACGCGCCGGCAGGTCGGATCGACGAACGCCATCGCGCTCGGAAGCCGGGACGGCAACTTTACCCTCGGCGCGCTGGCGCTCGGGATCGATCGGGCGGGCGGGCCGCTGCGCTGGTCGCTCTACGCCCGGGGCGAGTTCCTCAAGGCGGATCTCGGCGGCTATGTCGAAAGCGGTGCCGGACGCATGGACCTGCGGTTCGACAGCCGTGACGTCCATTCGCTGACGGGCACGCTGGGTGCCCGGCTTGAAATGGAGCAGCGTTACGGTGCGCTGACGATGCTGCCGCGGGTCCGGTTCGAGTGGAACCACGAACTCCAGAATGCCGATGCGCAGCGGCTCGACTATGCCGATATCCCGGGCCAGTCGCTCTACAGCATCAGCACCTTGGGGTGGACGCGCAACCAGTACCAGCTCACCCTGGGCACGCGGATGCTGCTGCCGCGCAATTGGACGCTCGATTTCGAGGGCGGCTATCGCGGCGGCGGTCAGGAAATGGCGGGAACGCTCCGCATCTCGGTCGGGAAGGAGTTCTAAACCGCTGCGTCGCGTGCGGCTGCCGCTTTCCAAAGTGCCGCCAGAACGCCGGTTCGGCAGGCCCGCGATGACGCAAGTCTAAGGGCACGCTTGGGGGTATGACACCGATGCGGGCGCGCATCGGTGTCATACCCCCGGCAGTCGTCGCGGGTATCTCGCAGTTTCGGCTTCCGCGCTTTCCGTCACGGCCGACGGGATGCTGCACCCACGGATAGCCCTCGTGCGCGGCTGGGTCCGGCGCGACATTGTCGCCGCTTGGGGAGAAGTGCGAGATAGGGGGTGCGCCGCGGGCACCCCGGTCCCCTCGTCGTTGGAACGTCGCGCGGCGGGGACGGGTCGGCGATCGCTGCGGTGCTGCGCCGGATTCCTATTCGTAGCGCAACGCGCGCGCGGGCTCCGCCTGGGCGACGCGCCACGACTGGCCGAGTACGGTCAGCACCGCGATCGTCATCGCCAGCGTCGATGCCGCCAGGAAATACCAGGGCGTTAGTATGATCCGGTCGTCGAAGCCGGCGAGCCAGCGCTGTAACGCTAGCCAGGCCAGCGGCCAGGCGATCAGATTGGCGAGCAGCACCGGCCGCAGGAACTTGGCGACCAGCAAGTACAGCACGTCGCGCGACGCGGCGCCGAGTGCCTTGCGGATGCCGATCTCCTTGATCCGCCGCTCGGTATCGAAGGCGGCGAGGCCATAGAGGCCGATACAGCCGATCACGACGGCGAGACTGGTGCCGATCCCGACGAGCCGCATGCCCCGCGCGTCGTCGACGGTAAGGGCGGCGAGGCGTTGGTCGGCGGTGTCCCCGCGGAACGGCACCTGCGGGATCATCCGCCGCCAGCTGTCCCGCACCTTGTCGAGCATCGCGCGCGGCTCACCAGCCACGCGCAGGGTGCCGACATGCCCGTACACGACGGCTGGCGTGTAGATATAATAGGTCGCGATATCGGGTGTCCGCGGCGAGAAGAAGCGAAGCTCATCGATCACGCCAACGACGGTGCGGGGACGCGGATTGCCGACCGTCTTGCCGATCGCCGCTTGCGGGCTGCTGAAGCCGAGCGCTGCCACCGCGCGGCGATTGAGCACGATGTTGCGGCCCAGGTCCCAGCGCTTCCAATCGCTGGCATCGTCGGCGGCGTGCGCGTCGTCGAGCAGGCGCCCGGCGAGCAGCCGTGGCTGATAGGTGCGGAAAAAACCCTGGCCGACGCTGATCAGGCGCAGCATCGGACCGCCGCCTGGCTGGCCCGATCGGCCGGGTTGCTCTACGACATCGATAGTACTCGCGCCGTCTTCGCCCGGGGCGGCCGTCGCGGTACCAACGCCTTCCACCCCCGGCAGTCCGCGGATGGCGGTCAGAAAAGCGCGCGCTTGGTCCTGCCCGATCTTCGGATCGGCGAGCGAGGCGATGGTGATCAGCCCGTCGCGGCGAAATCCCAGATCGACTTCGCGCAGGTGGGCCATCTGCGCCCCCATCACCACCGTGCCGATCAGGAACGCGGTGGCGAGCCCGAACTGCAGCACCACCAACGCCTCCCGCAGCCGCCCGCCGACCGTCCCGCCGCCCGGACCCCGAGCCGAGGCCAGCACCGCTGCCGGCTGGAAGCGCGACAAGACAAGGGCAGGGTAGAAGCCCGACGCCAATCCGACGACGAGCGTTACCATCGCCAGCAGCGGCAGCGCCCATCGATAGTCGAGGGACAGCGCAGTGCCACCGGCCGCGTTGACCAGCGGCAACCCGATCTCGGCGAGCATCAGCGCCAGCAACGCGGCAATCGCGACGGTGACGATAGCTTCGCCCAACAATTGGCCGATCAACGCGGCGCGACTGGCGCCAAGGACCTTGCGCATCGCAACCTCGCGGGCGCGCAGACCCGCACGGGCAGTGGCGAGATTCACATAGTTGGCGATGCCGATCATCAGCGTCAGCAGCCCGATCGTGCCGAGGGTGGCCACCATCAAGGCCCGGCTGGCGCGTTCTGACCCCGTTGGCTTCAGGTGCGCGTCGGCGATCGGGACGAGAGGCAGGCTGAGCCATTTCGACGCGCCTGGACCAAAATCCTGTCGAGCCCGGCGGTCGATGAACGGCGGCAGCTTCGCGGTGAAGGCGCGCGCGCTTTCGGGCGTTTCGAAGCGAAGCCAGGTGGTGAGAGAGGCAGTTCCCCATTTATACCACATCCATTCGGACGGCGGCGGCGTCTTGGGTATCGGTACAAGGATGGCGAGGTGCAGGTCGCTGTTCGCCGGCAGATCCTCGAACACGCCGGCGATGCGATAATTGGCAGGCGCGTCGACGCTGACGGTGATCGTCTGCCCCATCGGATCGGCACTGCCGAAATAGCGCCGTGCCGCCGATCGGCTGAGCAGCGCAGCACTTGGATCGGCGAGGGCGCGCGCGCCGTCGCCCTGTACCATCGGCAGGGCGAACACCGCGAAGAAGCTGGGGTCAACCTGCGCGACGTCCTCCATGGTAGCCACGCCGCCGCGCAGCACCGCGCCGCCGCGCTGTCCGGTACCGCGCTCGCCGCCGCGGATACGCGTGCCGATCAGGCCGGGAAAGTCGTCCCGCATCTGCTCGAACAGTCCCGCCATCGTCGCGGGATAGGCACCGTTGAACGGGCTTCCGGGGAATTGGACGGCAGTATCCACGCGGTAGATACGGTCGTACCGCGGCACCCAGCGTTCGAAACCGGTCTCGAAGCGAACATATAGCGCAAGCATCAGGAAGGCGGCGATACCCACCGCCAGCCCGCCGACAGTCAGTGCGGTATAGCGCTTATGCCGCGTGAAGGACCGGTACAGGGTGAGCAAGGCGAGGCGATGCATCGAGCGGCTCCTTCATTCGTAGCGCAAGGCGCGCGCGGGCTCGGCGCGGGCGACGCGCCACGACTGGCCAAGGACGGTCACCACCGCGATCATCACCGCGAGCGCCGATGCCGCCAGGAAATACCAGGGTGTCAGCGTGATCCGGTCGTCGAAGCCGGCGAGCCAGCGCTGCATCGCCAGCCACGCCAGCGGCCAGGCGATCAGATTGGCGAGCAGCACCGGCCGCAAGAATTTGGCGAGCAGCAATTGCAGCACGTCGCGCGTCGAGGCGCCGAGCGCCTTGCGGATGCCGATCTCCCTGATCCGCCGCTCGGTATCGAACGCAGCGAGGCCGTACAGGCCGATACAGCCGATCAGCACCGCTAGCGCCGCGCCCGCGGTGAACAGTCGGGCGCGCTCGAGATCCGCGCGGATGTACGTTTCGTAGAGCTGCTGGTCGACGGTCTGCACCTTGAGCGGCACGGCAGGGGCGTGGCTGCGCCATGCCGTTTCGATCCGATCGAGCAGCGCGCGGGCATCGGCGCCGGAATAGCGCAGGCTTAGCACGGGCCCCGGAAGGCCGCTGGTCTGCAGTGCATAGGCCTGCGCTTCCACCGGCTGAATCGGTCCCATCAGGCGCAGGTCGTCAATCACGCCGATGATCGTCTGCCGTTCCTTCCCGCCGACCACGGCCTTGCCGATGGCAGCGGCAGGGCTCGCGAAGCCGAGCCGTGCCGCCGCGGTCCGGTTGATCAGGACGGCATGGACCCTGCCGCCGGCGGCATCGTCGCTCGCGAAGCGGCTGGGGTCGAACCAGCGCCCGGCGAGCAGCCGTGCGCCGTAGAGCTGAAAAAAGCCCGGACCGATGGCCGCCTGGATTATCGATACCTTGTTGCCGCCGCCACTCTCGCGCTGCATCTCCATGATGCCGAAACTCCCCCCGCCGGGCGCGATGGCGGACTGCGCGACCCCCGTGACGCCGGGCAGCGCACCGATCGCGGCTGCGATGTCATGGCGTTGGGCCGCATCGAGCCCGGGATCGCCGAAGGATGAAACCATCGCGAGGCCGTGCCGCTCGAAACCCAGGTCGGCGTTCTGGGTGTGGCGCACCTGGGCGAGCAGCACGCCGGTGCCGATCATCAGGGCGATGGCGATGGCGAATTGCAGCACCACCAGCGTGGCACGCAATATCCGGCCGCTGCGCCCGCCGCCGGTGGCGCCCGCGCTTGCGAGCACCGCGGCGGGGCGGAAGCGCGACAGGAGGAAGGCGGGATGTGCGCCGGCGATCAGCCCGACACCGACGATCAGCGCTGCCAGCGCTGGCAGGATTGTCCCGCTGCCCCAGTATCGGAGATGGAGATCGGTACCGCCGATCGCGTTGACCATCGGCAGCGCGAGCTCGACCAGCGCCAGTCCCAGCAGGGCGGCGAGTGCGGTGGTGGCGATCGATTCCGCCAGAAACTGGCCGATCAGCGCGTGCCGGGTGGCGCCGAGCGTCTTGCGCATCGCTACTTCGCGGGCGCGCAAGCCCGCGCGCGCGGTCGCCAGGTTCACATAATTGCCGATCGCGACCAGCAGCGCGAGCAGCCCGACCAGGCCCAGCGTCGCAACGACGATCCGGTCACGGGGTGCACGGAGATGCAGCGCACCGAGCGGGATCAAGCTGGTCGCGACGCGGATGCCGTTGGGCGCGCCGGCCAAGCTGGGGTCGGGGTGGCGCCGGTCGAACCCGGCGACCAGCTGCCGCACAGCGGGCGTTTCGGTCGGATCGATCCGCAGGAGGGTCTGAAGGCCTTGGCTCCCGTTGCCGAACAGTTCGGCATCGGCGGGCAGGCGGAGGAAGATGTCACCGGGTTGGGTCATCGCCTTGCTGAGCCGGACCACGGCGCCGATGCGCACCAGCCGCAATTTGCCGCCGAGCGTAAGTTTGAGGACCCGGCCGACCGCCGCGCTACCCGGTAAATAGGTGCGCGCCAGCCGCTCGGTGATGACCGCGACGTCGGGCGTCGCGAGTGCGACCGTCGGATTGCCGGCGACGACGGGGAAGGGGAAAAGCTGGAAGAAATTGCCGTCGACCTGACCGACAGTTATTTGGGTACTTCCAGTGCCCAATTGAAGCGCGGCCTCCCCCGGCAGCAGTCTCGTTCCGACGATCCCTGCGCGCTCGGCTTGCAACTGCGCCAGCATTTCCCGCCGAGAGGGGATGTTCACTTGGTTCGCGCCGGGGAATTGCAGCGTCCGCTCTACGATCCAAGTTCGGTCCCACCCGGGGACGTCGTGATCGAAGCTCGTCTCGTAGCGGACGAACAGATACAGGATCAGGAACACTGCGATTCCAAGCGCGAGCCCGCCAATATTGACGAGCGCGAACAGCTTGTGTCGGGTGAAAGAGCGGTAAAGGGCCAGCCAGGCAAGGCGGTGCATGGTGCGGATCCTATTCGTAGCGCAGCGCGCGGGCGGGCTCGGCGCGGGCGACGCGCCACGACTGGCCGATGACGGTGGCCACCGCGATCAGCACGGCGATGGCGGAGGCAAGCAGGAAGTAGAGCGGCGAAAGCCCGATCCGGTCGTCGAAGGTCGAGAGCCATCGCTGCATTGCCACCCAGGCCAGCGGCCAGGCGATCAGGTTGGCGAGCAGCACCGGCCGCAGGAACTTCGTTACTAGCAGCTGGAGCACGTCGCGGGTGGATGCACCCAGCGCCTTGCGGATGCCGATCTCCTTGATCCGCCGTGTCGTGTCGAACGCCGCCAGGCCATAGAGGCCGATACAACCGATCGCGATCGCCAGTACCGCGCCCATGGTGAACAGGCGGCCGCGGCGCGTGTCCTCCTCATAATAGGCCTTGTAGAGATTTTCCTCGATCGTGCGGCCGCGGAAGGGCTCTGTGGGCACGATGCGCTTCCATATCGCTTCGACGGCGTCGGCCATCTTTTGTGGATCGGCGCTGTAGCGAATTGTAATAAAGGCGTCGTTCAGCGGGCGGGTGTCCAGGCGGTAGAAGGTGCCGCTGATCGTTTGCCGCGGTCCGCGGAAGCGCAGATCGTCGACCACGCCGATGATCGTCATCGAGGCGTCGCCCTCGAGCGGTCTGCCGATTGCCGCCTGTGGACTGGCGAAGCCGAGCAGGCTGGCCGCCCGGCGATTGATCACCACGTTGAAGGGTGTGGTGCTGCCGTTGGCGCGCAGCGCGCGATCATCAGCCGGGCGTGCGCGGTCGAACAGGCGTCCCGCGACCAGCCGCGCACCGAACGTGTCGAAATAATGGTCGCCGATGCGCACGTCCATCAGCGAGGGCGCGCGGATGCCCTGCATGCCCGGCTGGTACATGGTCGAGAAATTGGTGACGTCCTGATCACCCGGTGCATTCTGCGCCATGGTGACGTTGCTCACGCCCGGCAGTGCCGCAAAGGCGCGCAGCAGCGCGGTTTTCTGCTCGGGCAGCACCGATCCGCTGTTGAGCGAGCGCACGACGTAAAGACCGTCGCGGCGGAAGCCGAGATCGGCGTCGCGGACATGCGCAGCCTGGGCGAGCATCACCGTGGTGCCGATCGCAAAGGCGATCGCGATCGAGAACTGGATGACGACCAGCCCGGCGCGGACCCGTGCGCCGGCACGGCCGCCCCCGGGCGCACGCGCGGCGGCGAGCACCGCCGCGGGGCGAAAGCCCGCCAGCACCGCCGCCGGGTACAGGCCCGCCACCGCGCCGACCACCAGCACCAGCGGCACAAGCAGCAGCAGCACGCTGTTGGCCCCCAGATAGTCGATCCGCAGCGCCATGCCGCCCAGCGTGTTGATCATCGGCAGCGCGATCTCGGCCAGAGCGAGTCCGATCAGCGCGGACAGGAGGACGGTCAGCATCGCCTCGGTCAGGAACTGGCGGGTCAGGGCGTGGCGGGTGCCGCCGAGCACCTTGCGCACCGCCACCTCCCGCGCGCGGAGGCCGGCGCGTGCGGTGGCGAGGTTGATATAGTTCACGATCGCGATCAGCAGGGTCAGCACCCCCACCGCGCCCAACGTGGTGACGACGGCGCGATCGGATGACGCGTAGAGATGGTTGTCGACCAACGGGCGCAGGCTCTGCTCCCATTGGCCCTTTTTGAGGTTGTCGCCGAACACGCGGCGCTCCGCGAAGCGCGCCAGCTCGCCCTCGAACTGATGGGCGGCGGCACGATCGGGGAAGCGCAGCAGCGTCACCAGCGAAGTGCTGCCCCAATGGTCGAACCATTCCGTGGCGAAGCGCGCCGGCACCAGCGGTACGAATAGCTCGGACGTGTAGCTCATGTCCTTGCGCATGTCGGCGATCACCGCGCCCACGCGGTAGGTATAGGGCGTGCCGTTGGCGACGACGGTGAGAGTTCGGCCGATCGGCGATTGCTGCCCGAAATAGCTGGTTGCCGCGCGCTGGGTAATCACGATGCCGTCGGGGTCGGCCAGGGTGCGGGTCGGGTCCCCCGCCACGACGGGCAGGTGCAGCAGCTGGAAGAAATTGGGGTCGACCGCGGCCAGCGCTTCGCGCGTGTTCACCGCGCCTTGCCGCACCGTTGCATCCATCGCCGCGATCCGCGTCCCCTGCAGCTGCGGATAATCCGCGCGCAACTGGAGCAGCTCATTGCCCATGGTGTTGGGGTTCGGCGTCTCCGGATACCCCGGCATGTGGTAATGTTCCTGGATGATATACAGCTGGTCCGCGCCGGGGATCCATCGATCGAAGCCGGTCTCGAACCGCACGAAAAGGCTCAGCACCAGAAACACCGCGATACCAAGCGCGAGCCCGCCGATGTTGAGCGCGGCGAACAATTTGTGCCGGGTCAGCGAGCGGTAGAAGCTGGTCAGCGCGGAGGTCATGGCGTCACTCCCGGTTCGCGGGTGGCGGAGAGGTGGCGGAGCAGGGCGACGGCTAGGAGCATCAGCACTAGCACCGTCAGCGCGCGGTCGAGCTTCACGCCGCCCGCCGCACCGCGGAAAGGATCCGCCCGTCGAGCATGTGCACCGTCCGCTCGGCGATATCGGCATGGGCCGGCGAGTGGGTGACCATCACGATCGTCGCGCCATCCGCGTTCAGCCGGGTGAGAATGTCCATCACCTGCGCGCCGTTCTCGGTATCGAGATTGCCGGTCGGCTCGTCGGCGAGGATCAGCCTGGGCTCGCTGACGATCGCACGGGCGATCGCGGCGCGCTGCTGCTGGCCGCCCGAGAGCTGGTGCGGATGGTGGTTGCGGCGATGCGCGATGCCGACCCGGTCCATCGCGGCATCGACCCGCTCGCGCTTCTCGCGCGCCGGCATCGAGCGATAGGCGAGCGCCAGCGCGACATTCTCGGCGATGGTCAGCTCGTCGATCAGGTTGAAGCTCTGGAACACGAAGCCCAGCCGGTCGCGGCGGAGCCGGGCCAACTGGGCCTCGGGCACCTTGGCGATGTCCTCGCCCTCGAACAGATAGGCGCCGCTGGTCGGCCGGTCGATCGTGCCGAGGATGTTGAGCAGCGTCGACTTGCCGCAGCCCGAAGGGCCCATGATCGCGAGGAACTCGCCCGCCTGCACGGTCAGGTCGATCTCGGCGAGCGCCGTCGTCTCGACTTCGTCGGAGCGATAGGCGCGGTGGATGGCGTTGAGCTGGATCATGGCGGGCTCCTAGTGGATGAGCAGGGTCTGGTAGGCGGCGTAGGTGCCGAGCGGCGTGGTGACGATGCGGTCGCCGGGCGCGAGGCCGCTGGTCACTTCGACCTGGTCGGGGTTGCGGCGACCGGTGGTGATCGCCCGGCGCTCGGCGCGGCTGTCGTTGGTCAGCACGAAGGCGGTTGTGCCGCCCGCGTCGAGCCAGCCACCCGAGGGCGCGACCACCGCGGGGCGATCGGCGCCGAGGGTGAGGCGCACGTCGAGAGTCTGGCCGCGGTTCAGCACGGCGAGCGCGGCGCCCTTGAAGCCGAGCTCGACACGAAATCGCCCTTCGGTGACTTGCGGCAGGACCTTGATTACGGTGAGCGGCAGGCTGCGCCCGTCGACATCGGCGACTGCGCTGAGCCCCGTATGGACGCGACCGAGATAGAATTGGTCGACATCGGCGGTGAGCTTCCAGGCGCGTTCGGAATCGACCTGGCCGACCGCGTCGCCGGGCTTGATCATCTGGCCGGGCTGGAGGGTGAAGGCGGTCAACCGTCCGGCGACCGGCGCGCGCACCACCAGCGCGGCAAGGCCTGCGCGGGTCATCGCCAGGCTCTCGCGCAGTTCGCCAGCGGTGGCGTCGACGCCCGTCGACTGGTCGGCGAGCATCTTGCCCGCTTCGGCTGCGCTGCGGGTGAGGGCGGTCAGGCGGGCGCGCTGGTACGCCACTTCCTCGCGCAGCGGGGTGACGGCGGCGGCGGTGACGATCTGCTTGTCGTACAGGATCTGCTTCTGCCGGAGCAGCGCCTCGGCCTTGGCGAGTTCGTTGCGGGCGGAGGCGATGTCGCGCTCGGTCTGCTCGCGGCTCTGCTGGATCGACAGGCGCTGGCCGCTGATCGAGCTCAGCTGTCCGGCGATGTTGGCCGAGCGGCTGGCAACGTCGAGCGCCAGCGTGGTGTTGGCGAGCCGGGCGAGCGGGGCACCCGCGGCGACCGACTGGCCGTCGCTGGCGATCAGCGCCTCGACCTGGCCGCCGCTGATCGCGGTGACGTACACGGTCTGGAGCGGGGCGACTTGCGCGCGCAGCGGTACGTAATCGGCGAAAGCGGCGCGGGTAACCGGGGCGATGCGGATCGTCGCGGCGTCGACGGCAAGGCTGCCCGAGCTGGGCAGGAACCACCACAGCGCGGCCGCGGCGGCAACCACGGCGATGCCGAGGGCGATGCGTATGGCGAGCTTGCGGCGGCGCGCATGCGGGCGCTCGATCCGCCGGTCCATCGCGGCGCCATTGGTATGAAGAGGCGTAACGTCCATGCCGGACAGTGTACGGCACACCAACGTTCGGGCCTAAAGCGCTGACATTACTAAGCAATGTAGAAGGGGCTGGCGCCCGGAGCGTACAGTGTCCAAGCTAGTGTCCGATTCCGAACACTCAACCGGAGCGGTCAAGCCAGTGCCCACCGAATCGCCGAGCATCCTGGTGATCGACGACGATCCCGACATCGTCCGCGCCGCGACGCTGCTGCTCGAACGGAACGGCATGCGCGTGCTCGGCGCGCCCGATCCCGACGCCGCGTGGGTGCGGCTGGCCGAGGGGCCGGTCGACGCGATCTTGCTCGATCTGAATTTCGCCCGCGGGCGCACTTCCGGGGAGGAGGGCTTCCGCATGCTCGACCGGCTGATCGCGGCCGATCGCAATGCCGTGGTGGTCGTGGTCACCGGCCATAGCGGCATCGCGGTGGCGGTGCAGGCGATGCGCGGCGGGGCGAGCGACTTCGTGATCAAGCCATGGAGCAACGAGCGGCTGGTCGCTACCGTCGAGCGCGCGGTGGCGCTGCGCCGGGCGAAGCTGGCCGCCGCCCCGGCGCCGAGCGGCGAGGAGGCGCTGCTGCTGCTCGGCGAGGCGCCCGCGATCGAGGCGGCCCGCGGGCTGATCGCGCGGGTGGGGCCGACCGACGCCGCGGTGCTGCTCACCGGCCCGGCGGGAAGCGGGAAGACGCTGGCGGCGCACCTGCTCCACCGCGCCTCGGCGCGTGCCGAGCGACCGCTGGTGACGCTGGATGCAGCGGTGGCGGATCTGGCGACGATCGAGGCGCGGGTGATGGCGGCCGAGGGCGGAACGCTGCTGATCGAGGCGGTGGACCTGCTCGCGCCTACATTGCAGCCCGAGCTGGCGCGGCGGCTGGGCGGACTGCGTGTGCTGTCCACCAGCCGACGCGATCGCGCCGGCACCCGAGCGGCGCTCGGCGACGACCTGCGGTTCCGGCTCAATACGGTGGAGATCGACCTGCCGCCGCTGGCCGAGCGGGGCGGGGATGCGCTGCTGCTCGCGCGGCATTTCTGCGCCCTGTATGCCGGGCGCTATGCCCAGCCTCCACGCCCGCTGACCGACGAGGCGGCGCGGGCGGTCGCTGCCGATACCTGGCCCGATGGCGTTCACGGACTGCGCCAGGCGATCGAGCGCGCGGTGCTGCTGGGCGGCGGCGCGGCGATCGATGTCGCCGCGCTGGGACTTAGCCTGCCCGAGGACACGCTGGAGCCGCGCGCGATCAAGGCGGACCTCAACCTTGGGCGCAGCGAGGCGGCGCTGGTGGCGGCGGCGCTCAAGCGGCACGCGTTCAACGTCAGCCGCGCGGCGGCGGAGCTGGGCCTGACGCGCGCGGCGCTTTATCGGCGGATGGCGAAATATGGGCTCTAGGGGCTGGGCGGCGCTGCTGCGCGGCATGTTGCTGCTGCTGGCCGGTGGCGCGTTTGCGGCGGCGTGGAGCGCGGGGCTCTATGCCAGCGCGCTGGTGTCGGCGCTGGCGGGCTTGTGGGCGCTGGTGACCGGGATCGCCGAGGCGCAGCGGCCCAAGCTGGTACCGGTAGCCGCGCCGATGCCGGCACCCGACCCCGCCCATCGCGAGCGGCGGCTGACCGCGCTGCTCGACCTGTCGCCCGCGCCAATCGTCACGCTGGACGATGAAGGCCGGCTCCACGCGATCAACCGCGCCGCGCGCCGGCTGTTCGGCGCCGCCGATCTGATCCCCGATGCGCCCGCGCTGCTGGTCGAGGCGATCGGCAGCCCGGGCGGCATGTCGTCCACCGTGGCGATCGGCGGTCGCAGCTTTGCGCTCACCACCAGCGACTTCGCGCTGGGCGGCACACAGAGCCGCCTGGCAGCGCTGATCGACATCGATGCCGAGCTGAAGGCGGCAGAGGCAGCGACTTTGCGCGACCTGGTGCAGGTGCTGAGCCACGAGATCGTCAATGCGTTGACACCGATCGCCTCGCTCAGCCGCACGGCGGCGGACATGCTGGAGGAGGACGCCCCTGCATTGCCGGCGCTGCGCGACGCGGTGGGCACGGTGGCGCGGCGTGCCGCGGGGCTCCAGCGCTTCGGCGAGGCCTATCGCTCGCTTGCTCGGCTGCCGGCGCCGGCCTTCGCCGCGACCGATTTGCGCGAGATCGCGACCGATCTCGCCCGCCTCTTTGCCACCCGCTGGCCGAACCTGCCGCTGGTGTTTGCGGACGGTCCGCCGGTGCGGCTTGACGGGGATGCGGATCAGCTGAGCGCAGCGCTGTGGGCGCTGCTGCAGAATGCCGCGGAGGCGGCCTTGGGGCAAGCCGAGGGGCGGGTGGGGCTGACGCTACGGCACGATACCGAGACCGCCGGCTGGCAGGTGTGGGACAACGGCCCCGGCGTCGCGGCAGCCGATCGAGCGGCGATCTTCCGTCCGTTCTTCACGACCAAGCTGCAGGGGACGGGCGTGGGGCTTGCGCTTGCCCGACAGATTCTCCGCGCGCATGGCGGCGATCTGGTGCTGGCAGAAAGCGCGGAAGGCGCGGAAGGCGCGTGGTTCGAGGCGATGTTGCCGATCGTCACCCGCGGGTGAGGCTGCCCTGCCGCCGGGGCGGCGCTGGGAAATAGTCAGCCGATCGGGGTTGCGTCGAGGGCGATACGGGACGTTTCTGCATGGCCCGCACGAGGAGAGCCCTGTGCATTGAGCAGAGCATTCGACATGTCCATCGCTCATCTATCCGATCGCGCGATGCGCACTTGATGGATCTCGACATCGTTCCCTAAATGTTCCATATAATCCCGGCGTTGTTTCGGTCGTGGAACGAAATGCTGCGAGAGCGGAACGAGGTGTAAGCGCATTTTCCATTTGGTTGCGATCGGGAAAATGGCCGCTGGAGGCTGCGCAGCCGGATGAAATCGAAGTCAAATTCAATCCTTGGCATGATCCGGCGGATGGCAGATTCATCTTTGCCGGGGCCGGACGGGTCCATGGTGGCGCCGGCGCCGGTCCGCCCCGGGGTGCGACGAATCGACCTGCTGCCCCGCAGTCGCGGCGCACTTCGTCTCATGCACCGCGCAATCCGGTCACCGAATTTGCCGCCGGCGTGGGGGAGGGGCTGTATGGTGTCGCGGCAGACACCGTGTCCGGCGCTCGGGATGTGCTGACGACCAACCCGGTAACTACCGTCCGCCGGGCCGGTCGCTCGATCGCGCAAGCGATCGATACTGCGCTCGTGGCGGAAGACGTGCCGGCGCGCATCCCGTTGTCCCGCGCAGCGCAAGCGATTGCGACTGCCTCGCCGCGCGACATCGGCCGCGTCACCGGATCGGTTGCGGGCAATGTCGCGCTGTCGGTTGCGCCGGGGGCGGGGCTTGCGAAAGTATCGACCCTGCGCCGGCTACGCATGGCGCGCCCGCGCCCGGATTTCAGGCCGCCGGAGATCGGCTGGGCCAAGGAGACGCTGAAAAGAAATACCGTCTGGGCAGCCTATAACGATGCTGCGTCCGGCGCTCGGCCAGGCTTTGCGCCTACCCTGATGCGAACCCTGCCGGATGGCTCAAAGCGCGCGGCGAAGTTTGACGGGATACGCGGGGATTATGTGATCGATCGCAAATGGCGGATCGTCACGGCACCCCGTACCGGTCAACAAGTGCTGCGGCAGTCCCAGGTTCTTGCCGAGCATCGGCTGATCGGCATCTGGGAAGTCCCCACGGAAAAGCAGCGGTTGAAGGCTGTGAAGTTTCTGAAGAAAATGAACGTCACCAACATCAATATATGGGTGGAAAAACCATGATTGCTGCACAAGTTGCCCGCATTGTCGCGCGCGTCGTCGTCTTTACGGAGAGCCTGGAGGAGGATGATTTGAACCCGGACGCGGCAGTCGAGTTGCAGGAGCAACTGGCCGGGGATGTCCAGGCGCTTGAGCCCGCATTTTTGCGTCAGGTGGTGGACGCGTTTCCCATCATTGCCGCTGAATATCTGGAGGAAGAAACGCAGGATCTGATTCGCGCCATTCCCAAGGATTTCGGCCTCGAGGAGGCGCTTGCCGACGACGATGCGGACTAGTCGCACACGTTCCCCGGAGCGGCGCCCGGCGCGGCATGTGGCCGCCGCCGGGCGGATCCCTGCCGGCGCAGGGCCACGCGCGATCAATTGGCCGGGACATCGGGTCCGCGCACGACGTGGCGCGGACCCGAGCGTTCGGAGTCTGTTGGGCGTTCGCGAAAGAGCGAGCGCATAAGGGCAGGCGATCAGGCCATCAGCACCTTGTCGACGGCAATCCGGAACTTCTCCATGTCCGCCGCCGAGCCGACGGTGACGCGCGACATCGTCGGATAGGCAGTCCAGGATCGCCCGATCTGCACGTTCTGGGCAAGCAGCGCCGCCATCATGTCCTTGGGCGCGCGGCCCTTCCACTCGGCCATGAACATGTTGGCATGGCTGCCCGGCAGCACCTTCAGCCCTCGACTCTGGAGGTGCGCGATCGTCTTCTCGCGCACGGCGATCATCTCGTCGCGCCGCGCCTTGATCTCGCTGGCGAGCGGGATCGAGGCGGTCCCGCACGCCACCGCGGTCATCGGCAGCATGTTGGTCACTTGGAAGCCGTCATAGCGCATCATCTTGTCGTGCAGCGCCGGCGACGCGAAGGTGAGGCCCAGCCGCATGCCGGCCATGCCGAACAGCTTGGAGAAGGTGCGCATGACCAGCACGTCGTCGCGGTTGGCGACCAGCTTGGCGGCGTTGGGCGCGTCGGCGAAGTGGATATAGGCCTCGTCGACGATCAGCACCGCGTCCTTGGGCTTGTTCTCGGCCAGCCAAACGATGTCCGCGATCGGGGTGAGCGTGCCGGTCGGGTTGTTGGGCGAGCAGACATAATAGAGCCCGGCGTTCGGGTCGGCTGCCAACATCGCCTTGACGTCGTGCTGGTATTGCGGCCCAAGCGGCGCCTTGGTGACCTTGGCGCCGATCCAGGCGGCGGTGCGCCAGATCTGCTCATAGGTGGGATCGGCAGTGACGATGCCGCGCGTCGGCGAGGCGAAGGTGACCGCAGCGCGGTTGAGCGGGTCGCTCGAGCCCGGCCAGGCGCGGATGTGGCTGGCGGGCAAGCCCTCCACGGCGGAGACTGCGGCAAACAGCTGGTCATGCTCGCCATTGGGTTCGTAGCGATTGCCTTCGGTGACGATCTTCATCGCCGCCGCCGCGCCGGCGGGCAGCGGGCCGGTCCAGCATTCGTTGGAACCGATGCGGACGGCGCCGATCACTGCCTTGGCCGATTGCTGGGCAAAGGCAGGCGCGGCGCGGCCCAGTGCCACGGTGCCGCCGAGCAGGGCGGCAATGCGGCCCATGTCGCGGCGCGAATAGCCGCGGCCGCGCAGGTCCTCGGTGATTTCGGGCTTCTTGAGCGTTTCGAGAATGGTCATGTCGAGGGTCTCCCTGTTTCGATCGAGACGCGCGTCAGAACTTCAGCGCGTTGTGGAACATCACCAGCGCGATGACGATGAGGTAAATGCCGAATACCCGTTTCAGCATGGCTGGTTGTAAGGCGTGGGCCGCCGCGACTCCCAGCGGGGCGGTGAGCATCGACATCGATGCGATGGCGAGCGTCGCCGGCAAGTTGACGAAGCCGAGCGAGCCCCAGGGCAACCCGGGCTCGTGCATGCCGATCAGCGCGAAGCCGATCGCGCTGGGGATCGCGATAAGCGTGCCGATGCCGCTCGCGGTGCCCACCGCGCGGTGGATCGAGCGGCCGCACAAGGTCATCACCATGATCGCGATCGTGCCGCCGCCGATGCCGAGCAGCGACGAGAAGGTGCCCAGCCCCCCGGCAATGGCGACGCGAGTGACGCCCCCCGGCATCTGGTCGCTGATCACCCGGTTGCCGAGCTTGGGCACCAGGAAGTTGACCGACATCAGCAGCACGCCGGTGGCGAACACCATGGTCAGCACCCGGCCGTCGACATGGCTGGCGAGCAGCACGCCTATGCCGTCGCCGAGTACCACCCAGGGCGCCCAGGTCTTGAGGATCTCGAAATCGACCGAGCCACGCTTGTGGTGGCTCAGCACCGATCGGATCGAGGTGATGATGATCGTCGCGGCGGATGTGCCAATGGCGACATGGGCGTATTGGCTATGCTCGCCGCCGAGCAGGGGCAGCATCAGCAGCAGGGCGGGGACGACGACGAAGCCGCCGCCAATGCCGAACACGCCGCCGGCGAAACCGGCAGCGAGCCCGGCGACCAGCAGGCCCAGAAGGGGGATCAGCCAGTCCATGGATGAGGTAAGCAAAGGACATCACTCCCGAGTTATGTTCTCGCACGCGACACGACCGCCCGGGGGCAGGTGCCCCCGGGCGGCAAGGCTTCAGAATTTCAGGCTGATCCGGCCGTAATAATAACCGCCGTTGATCCCGTAGGGCGAAATAGTCGGGTAGAGGTTGGACGAATAGCCGCGCGAGCCGGCGGCCAGCTGCGCCGAGCGGATATTCTCGAACGAGCGTTCGGTCGGATAATGGTTGAACAGGTTGTTCGCGCCGACCGAGAGTTTGAGCCCGCCGGTGATCTTCACGCTGCCTTCGAGATCGGTGATGAAGGCGGCGTTGACCGGCACCTCAAGGTCCGCGCCCTTGAGCGGGCTGTTGCCCGGCGTCGATTCCAGGGCATAGACCTTGGAGTAATAGCTTTCGCGGAAGTTCAGGCTGAACCGCCCCGATTCCCAGAAGGCGCCCAGCGTTGCGCGGAACTTGGGCGTGCTGTTCTCCAGCTCGATGATCGAATAATTGTTGATCAGCGCCGACAGCGCCGGGTTGGCCTTGTTGACGTACAGCGCCGCGGGCAAGGCGGCGATGTTCTTGACCTTGTTGTCGTTGTAATTGGCCGACAGCGTCCAGTTCACCTTCCCGATCGGGCTGTCCATGTCGTAGCTGGCGACGAAGTCGATGCCGCGCGTGCGCATCTTGGCGCCGTTGACGAAGGTCTGGACCGAGACGGTGCCGTCGATGTTGCGCTCGCCGTTGACGTCGGTGAGCACATAGCTGGGGATGGTGCCGCCCAGCGCGGTGGCGACGGCGTTGTAGACCGATTGCTGGTTGTAGGTGCTGTAGGCGTCGGCATTGTACACGACGCAGTTGGCCTTGTTCGAGCCGGCATAGCCCTGCGGGCAGTATTTGCCGTTGAAGCCGTAGAAGGTGCTCGAGATCAGGATGCGGTCGCGGATCTCGATCCAGTAGGCGTCGAGCGTGACGTTCACATGGGGGCTGGGCGTGAAGACGAAGCCGGCGCTGAAGTTGGTCGACTTTTCCGGCTTGAGGCCGCCGAAGCCGAGCGCCTTGGCGCCGGGCGAGTTGGCCGGCAGCACGCCCGAGACGCTGTTCGGGCCGACATTGATGCCCGAATAGAAGCCCTCGGCCAGCGTCGGCGCGCGGAAGCCGGTGGAGACGGTGCCGCGGATCGCGATTGCCTTGGTGATGTCGTAGCGGCTGGTCAGCTTGAAGACGGTGGTGTCGCCGAAGTCGCTGTAATGCTCGTGGCGGACCGCGCCGTCGACCAGCCAGGCGTCGACCGGCTTCACGCTGATGTCCAGATATTGCGAGAAGTTGGTGCGGCTGTGGTTGCCGGCGTCGTTCGGGCTGTAGCCGAAGAAGGACTGGGCGCCGGAGCCGTAATAGGAGGCCGGATCGCCCGAGACGATGCCATAGGTCTCGCGGCGATATTCGAGGCCGCCGGCGACGTTGAGCGGCTCGGCCAAGCCGATATCGAAGGCGTGGGTCAGGTCTAGCGTGCTCGTCCACTGGCTGGCCTTGAAGTCGCCATTGTGGAACTCGGTCGGCGTGAAGCCGGTATCCTTGTAGAGCGCGGCGTTGGCCGAGTTCTGGACGTATACGCCGACGAAATCGTCGCCATAGGTGGTGGCGACATCGAAGGTGGTGTCGGCGATGGTCCCGCGGAAGCCGCCGGTGACGGCATAGTCGGTTTCGGAGATCGCCTCGAGCGGCTGGAAGCCGTTCGGGTAGAGCGGCGTGCCCGCCTTGCTGACCACCACGTCGGGCGTGCGGACATTCTCATAGGCTCGGGCATTCTTGTGGCCGTAGCTGCCGAAGCTGTAGAATTCGAAGCCGCCGAAATCATAGCCGGCATTGACCATCACCGAGGTCTGGTCGACCTCCGGGTCGCCGAGAATGCGGTTGGTGTAGGGGTAGTAGGGCAGGTTCTTGATGCCCGGATACAGCGTCAGATATTTGGTGGCGTTGGCGTTGTTGCCATAGACCTGCGGGTTGACGTCGCCGCGGAAGCTGAAGCCCTTGTGCTTCTTCTCGGCTGTGATGTTCACATAGGCATTCTCGATCGGCGCGAACCCGATATTGCCCGAGAAGGCGTAGGTCTTGCCGCCCTGATCGTAATAGCGGCCGCCGGTGACGTCGATCACGCCGCCGTGATCGGCCTTTTTCTGAATGATGTTGATCACGCCCGCGATCGCGTCGGTGCCATATTGCGCGGCGGCACCGTCCTGCAGCACTTCAATATGGTCGATCGAGTCCGGCAGGATGAAGCTGATGTCGGGTGCGGCGCTGCCGCCATAGGGGCCGCCGGCGACTGAGACGTTGGCGGTGCCGTGGCGGCGCTTGCCGTTGAGCAGGATCAGCGTGTGGTTGGGGCTCAGGCCGCGCAGCTTCATCTGCAAATTGTGCGCCTGAAGGTCGCTGCCGAACGCCTGTGCCTGCACGCTCGGCAGGTTCTGGGCCAGCGCCTGGATCAGGTCCGGCTGGCCGGTGCGGGAGAGGTCGGCCGCGCTCAGCAGCTGGATCGGGGCGGGGCTGTCCGCCGCGCGCAGGCCGGTGACGCGGGTACCGGTGACGATGATGTCGTCCCCTTGCGGAGCCTCGGCTTCGCTGTCCTGCGCGAAGGCGGGTGTGGCGGCGAGCGCCAGGGTGATGGCCAGAACCGTGAACGATGCCGTTTCGCGTAATTGCATTCGATCGTGCCCCCCGAAGGCTGATGGTTGTCGTTCGTTCCTCGTTGCGGTCTGTTCTGCTTTCTCTTTGGCTTAGTGTCGGTCCGCCCGGGACATGGCTGCCCCTTCCCGAAAGCGCGGTTTCGCGAACGGGCTGGTCGTGCCGACATTGGGTACGCAGGTGAGCAGCGCCCTCAGGCGCGGCCGCACGTTCTCATGCCGTGCTCCCTCGCGGCAGCGCGGCGACCATATATTGGAACAGGTTTGAACCGGGCCCGCGCAAACCGCCGGACCAATATCGGCAGGACAGAGGCAAATTTCGCTCCCGTCGAGCTGTGTGCGCTACTCCAGCGCACCACCCATATCCCAGATCGACAAGGATCCTGGCGGCGCGCTTTCCGAATTATTCGATAGGAGGCAAGTTATCCAGGTCAGGAAGCCATGACCGTACCCGCGATGTCATCTGCACGGGCGGCGCCGAAGCGTCGCCTGGAAATAGATAGTCGGTCATTTGATCACCCTGTTCCTGATCAAAGCACCGATTCGGACATCCGACCCCTGAGGTTTTTCTTTCTTGCACTCAGGATGCTATCCCCGGGACGCACGGTGTCAATGCGCGAATGACGTATGTCGTAACCTTTCTGACGCATATACGACACATAGCCCGCTCCATCGCTGGAACGGGCTATCCGTCTCTGCCGTCAGGCAAAAGTCTAGTGTGCGGCGCTGGTATCCACCTTGCCGCGCGGGCGCGGGGTCAGCCAGATGATTCCGGCCGCGAACACAAAGATGATCGCGGAGAGCAGGAACACATGGGTGGTCGCCAGCGTCAGGCTCTCTTGGTTGACGATGCGTTCCACCGCCGATCGTACCTGACCGATCGAAAAGCCCTGCGCCATCAGCGCGTTCATCGTGGGGTCGGTGTTCATTCGCGAGACGATCTCGCTGCGTGCGATGCGCGAGCTGTCGTCCCAGATGCTGGTCGAGATCGAGGTGCCGATCGCGCCCGCCATCGTCCGCAGGAAGCTCATCACGCCCGCCGCGGAGGCGGTCTCCTCCGGCAGCACCGATCCCAGCGCGAGCGTGGTCAGCGGGATGAAGAAGAAGGGCATGCCGAAGCCCTGGAGGAACTGCGGGAAGGCGAAGGTCCAGAACCCGGCCTGGCTGTTCCAATAGACGCGGAGCAGCGCCGACACGCCGAGCCAGAGGATGCCGAACGACACCAGCAGCCGCGGATCCACCTTGTTCGACAGCTTGGCGACCACCGGCGACATGAACACCGCCGCCACGCCGGAAAAGGCGGTGGCGTAGCCGGCATAGGTGGCGGTGTAGCCCTGGCTCGACTGGAGCCATTGCGGGATGATCACCGCCGAGGCGAAGAAGGTGGCGAAGGCGAAGCTCAGCGATAGCACCGAGACCGTGAAGCCGCGGTGCCGGAACACCCGCAGGTCGACAATCGGGTCCTTTGCGGTAATCTCCCAGGCAAGGAAGACAAGGAAACCGATCGCGGCGACCACGCCCAGCCACACGATCGTGGCATCGTTGAACCAGTCATGCTCGCGGCCGAGATCGAGCATGATCTGCAGCGCGCCGATCCACAGCACCAGCAGCGCCAGCCCGCCCTTGTCGACGCTGAGCTTCTGAGTCGGCGTCTCGGCTTTGGTGAGCAGTCGCATCGCGCCGAACGCACAAATTGCGGCGACCGGGATGTTGATGAAGAAGATCCAGTGCCATGACCAGTTGTCGCTGATCGTGCCGCCCGCGATCGGCCCGAGGATCGGAGCGACGACGGTGGTCATCGCCCAGAGCCCCATCGCCTGGGCGTGCTGTTCGGGCTTGAAGATTCGCAGCAGCAGCGTCTGCGTCAACGGCATCAGCGGGCCGCCGCACAGTCCCTGGCCGATACGGCAGGCGACTAGCATGCCGAGCGTGGTCGACATGCCGCACAGCACCGAGAAGATGCCGAAGCCGATCACCCCGAGGATGAACACCCGCACCACCCCGAACCGGCCGGCGAGCCAGCCGGTGAGCGGCACGCAGATCGCCTCGGCGACGGCGTAGGAGGTAATGATCCAGGTACCCTGGCTCGACGAGATGCCCAGGCTGCCGGCGATGTGCGGCACCGAGACATTGGCGATGGTGGTGTCGAGCACCACCATGAAATTGGTCAACGCCAGCACCACGCCGGCGAGGATCAGCGAGGGCCCCTCCAGGAAGCCCCCGCGCTGCATCTGGCCGCTCATGGCAGGCGTTCCTTACTTGGCCGAGGTATCGATCTCGGCGTCCATCGACAGGCCGACGCGCAGCGGGTGCGCCTGCAGTTCCTTCGGATCCAGCGCGACACGCACCGGCAGGCGCTGGACCACCTTGATCCAGTTGCCGGTCGCGTTCTGCGCCGGGATCAGCGCGAAGGACGAGCCGGTGCCGCCCGAGAAGCCGATCACGCGGCCATGGTACTTCACGTCGCCGCCATAGAGGTCGGACTTCAGCTCGACCGGCTGGCCGACCTTGACGCGGGTCAGCTGGCCTTCCTTGAAGTTGGCGTCGACATAGAGCTGGTTGAGCGGCACGACGAGCATCAGCTGCGCGCCGGGGGCAACGCGCTGGCCGACCTGCACCGCGCGGCGAGTGACGACGCCGTCGAACGGCGCACGGATCGTGGTCCGCGCGAGATCGAGCTTGGCCTGGTCGACCTTTGCGCGCGCGGCGAGCACTTCGGGCGCGGTGTTGGCATTGGTGCCGCTGACCAGCGCCTGGTTCGCGGCAAGCTGCCCGCTGGCCGCCACGCGGGTGGAGGTCGCCTGGGCGAGACCGGCCTTGGCGAGTTCGAGATTGGCGCGCGCCGCCTGGAAGGCGTTGGTCGCCGAGGTCAGCTCCTCGCCCGAGACCGCGCCGTTGGGCGCAAGCTTCTGGCGACGGGCGAGGTCGATCCGCGCCTTTTCGAAATCGGCCTGGGCCGCGGTGACCTGCGCCCGGGCGCGAGCGATGTCTGCCTGGCGCGCCTGGACCTGCGCGGCCAACGCCTCGCTGGTGGCGGAGGTCTGGCCGAACTGGCGGGTGGCGCGGCCGAGATCGGCCTCCGCCTGGGCCAGCGCGATCTTGGCGTCGCTGTCGTCGATCTGGACGAGGATATCGCCCTTCTTGACCGACTGGGTGTCGGACACCGCAACGCGCAGCACCTGGCCGCCGGTCATCGGCGTGATGCTGGCGCTGTCGGCGCCGACATAGGCGTTGTCCGTGGTCACGAAATGGCTGCCCACGGCCATATAATAGCCGCCATAGGCAAGGCCGCCCACGAGCACGAGCCCGCCGATCCCGAGCATCAGCCGCTTGCGCAGGTTCTTCCGCTTGCTCGCGCTCATGTCGGTATGGGCAGGGGCCTGGGACGGCTCGTTGCGATCGGCGGCGTCGCCACGCGCGGAATGGATGGCGGGTTCTGCATCAGCCATGGGTCTTGACCTCGGAAGCGGCGGCAGCGGCCGCGTTGTTGGTGGAAAAGCCTCCGCCGAGCGCGCGGACGAGCTGGACGTCGAGCGCAAACGCGCGCGCCTCCAACCCGGCTACGATCTGGCGGTTCTGCAACACCCTCTCCTCGGCGGTCAGAACATCGAGAAACCGCGACAGCCCGCCTTGATAGCGTTGCTGGGCGATCGAATAGGCCTGTTCGGAATCGTCCAGCGCCTGGCGGCTCTGGGCGAGGCGCGTGGCAAGCGCCTTCTGACTGGTCACCGCATCGGCGACATCGTGAAACGCCGTGGTGACGCTGTTGTCGTAATTGGCGACCGCTTCGTCATAGGTGGCGCGGGCGCGGGCATATTGGCCGCGCAGCTCGCCACCGTGGAAGATTGGCAGGCTGATCGCGGGGCCGGCCTGGAACACCGACGCGCCATTGCCCTTGACAAGGTTGTCAAGGCCGAGCGCGCCATAGCCGGCAAGCGCGCTCAGTCGGATCGACGGGTAGAAATCCGCGCGCGCCGCCTTGATCCGGCTTGCGGCGGCTTCGACGCGGGCACGGGCGGCGGCGACGTCCGGGCGGCGGCCGATCAGGTTGGTCGTTACGTCCGAAGGAATGCCGCGCGCCTCGGTCGGCGCGGCGGGCAAGGCGATGCTCAGGCCGCGATCCGGGCCCTGGCCGAGCAACGCGGCGATGCGGTTGCGGGTGAGCCCGATATCCTCGTCGATCGCGGCGAGCTGCGCGCGGGCGGCGGGGACGGCGGAGGCCGCCTGCTTTTCTTCGGCACGCGTCTCAAGGCCATTGGTCACGCGGTCGGTGACCAGCTTCTGCGTCGCGAGGCGAACCTCCAGCGCGCGCTCCTGCACCCGGCGATCGGCGGCGAGGCGGGCAAGATCGGCATAGGCGGCAGCGATATTGGTCGAAAGTGCCAGCCGTGCCTGTTCCAGCTCCAGCCGTGCGGCCTCCGCCTCGGAGGTCGCGGCAGCGAGCTGGGCGCGATTCTTACCCCAGAGATCGAGATCGAAGGCGAGGTTGAGAGTGCCGTAGCCGATCGTCTGGACGTTGGACCCGATATCGATCGGCAGGCTGTCGCCGACATTGATCTGGTTGGCCGCGGCCGAACCGCTGGCGTCGACACGCGGTAGCCGGGCGGCGCCGACCTGCACGGCATAGGCCTGCGCCGAACGCAGCCGCGCAGCGGCGGCCGCCAGATTGGGCGCGCCGCGAAAAGCTTCGTCCATCAATGCGCTGAGCTGCGGATCGTTATAGGCAGCCCACCAGTTGGTGACGGGCCACTGCGCCTGCGTCTGCGCGGTGCCGGCAAAGGACTGGCTGGCGGCATAGCTGTCCGCCGCGCGTACTTCCGGCCGCGCGCCGAGGTTCGGCACCGGTGCGCACGCCGCCAGCGCCGAGGCGGCAGCAGCGGACAGCAACAAGGGCCTTGTTGGGAAACGACTCATCATGGTCTGGAAAAACCGTACTATTGGGTACGAGTTCCAGATGGAGAGCGCTTCTGGCCTTGTCAATAGAAAATCGTACCCTATAGTACGGTTATGGAAATCGTAACTCCCAAATGTCTCGGCAAGCGCGAGGCGCGAAAGCAGGATCGGCGTGCCGCCATCCTCGCCATCGCGAAGCGCTACTTCATGGAGCAGGGCTATGCCGGCGTTTCCATGTCGGCGATCGCGGCGGAACTGGGCGGCTCCAAGGGCACTTTGTGGAGCTATTTCGCCTCCAAGGAGGAGCTGTTCGACGCCTGCGTGGACGAAGTGACGCGTGAGTATCGCGAGCAGGTGATGCAACTGCTGGTGCCTTCGGACAATCTGAAGGCGACGCTGTGCGCGTTCATTCGAAGCTTGCTGCGCAAGGTAACCTCGATGGATGCGATCCGGCTGCACCGGGTGATCCATGCCGAGGTCGAGCGTTCGCCGGAAATGGGGGAGATCTTCTTCCGCCGCGGCCCCCAGCGCACCCGGGAGCTGGTTGCGGCGCACCTGCAGGACGCGATGCACAAGGGGCAGCTCCGCACTGCTGATCCGCTCAAAGCCGCATTCGCGCTGACCAGCCTTTGCATGGGTTCGCAACAGCGCGCGATGCTGGGCCACCAGTTCAGTGATGCCGAGATCGAGGAGGAGACCGATTATATCGTTGATCTCTTCCTCCGGGCATTTGCGCCCGAGCCCGCTGCCGCCTAGGCTTCCCGCGAGGGGAGAGGGACATGCGGACGCCGGAACGACAGTACCGCAGCGTGGTGCGCGCTGTACTAGCCTGCACGGCGTTGCTGATCGCCGGATGCAGCAGCGAGCCGCCCGCGCCGCCGCCGCCCTCGCTTGCCTATGCGGGCCTTCCGGTGAGCGGCAGCCTTGCCGATGCCAAGCGTGCCGGGTTCGACCAGTGCCTGCAGATGGATGGCGGCCACTTACGCTGCCGTCGCTCGGGCGTGATGCTGCTGGGCGAGGGTCCCTATGAAGCCGCGCTCGATCTTATCGGCGGCGACGGCGAAAGCGGCTTCCGCCAGATCACCCTGTGGCACGATCGCGACCAATCGGCGGTGATGAAGGTCGGCGAGGCTCTCAAGAAGAAGGGCTGGGCGTTCAGCTATACCGGCGAAGGTGGGCGGGGCGACCAGATGATCCTCACCAAGAAGGGCGCGCCGGTGCATTTCTCGATCGATCTCAGCTATTGGGGCAAGCGCCGGGTGCGGATCCTGCCGGAATAGGATGATCTTGCCGGCGCATCACTTCGGCGCGAAACGATTGTCGCCTGGTCGGCAGCGTAATAACCGGTGCGCATGAAGCTTCCCTCGCTCCGCATCGCCTTGCTCGCCGCGCTGCTGCCGATCTCCGCCCTCGCCGCTTCCGAGCAGGACGACGAGGTGGATCCCACCAAGATCGACGTACGCGACGCGATTGAATGCCGCCTCGATGCGCCGACCTATAACGGCTTCGCCATGGCAGTGGCGGGCGACGACAAGCTGGCCGCGAAGCTCGGGTGGAAGCTGGTCAAGTCGAACAACTTCCTGCTCAAGGAATATGATCTGCCGTCGCCGATCACGGTGGCCGGGGCGTACAGCACCCGTCGCATCGCCTTCACCTCGACAGGGGTGCTGGCGATCCTCGATCAGCCCGATCCTGCGGTGATCGCGCGGGAGGAGAAGATCGAGAACGCGATGCCATCCGACGGATTGGTCGACGCCCTCGTCGCCTCGGGCAAGGTGACCAGGGCGCAGGCCGAAGCCCAGATCAAGTTCCGCAAGTTCATCGGGGAACGGGTGATCCGCGATGAAACCGATCCCGCCGACGGCGATCATTTCCGCGCGCACACCCGCATCGCCCTCAACGTTTCCAACGTTGCGTCGCATCCCGGCAAGACGCTGTACGGCTGCTCGTACAAGATCGAGCTGCTCGACAAGGACGGCAATCCGCTATGATCGGGATGCTGATCGCGCTCGCCGCCGCGGCGACACCGGTGCAGGAGGGCGCGGACGTGTTCATCGGCACAATAGAGCTGGACGGCACCGCCCTCGTCCTGCGACGCTGCGACCTGGCCGAGAACCGCTATGCGCTGGTCGATGCGCCGGGCGGGCATGTGTTAGACGCGCTGCGCAAGGCGAGGCTGCCCGCCTATGGCGAGGTCATCGGTCGCTATGTCGAGGGGAAGGACGGCGGGTCGATCCTGCAGGTCGACCGCGTCGAGGCGCTGACGCCCGGCAAAAACTGCCATTTGTCGGACGCGCTGGGCGGCTAGCGTCGAATCCCGCCTGCACACAAGGCCCACCAGCACAGCAAGGGCTGCACGAACAGCCGCGGGGCATGATAGGCCCAGCCCAGCCCGGTGCCCGTCGAAAGGTCCTGGACCGCATGCTGGAGGTTCGCGGGAAAGACGCACAGCGCATAGAGCGCCAGCATCACGCCGGCGAGCTTGCGGAGCCGTACACTCAGCAGTGCGAGGGCCCCGGCGATCTCGCAGATCCCGGTGCCCGCGATGACCAGCGCGGGGTAGGGTACCCAGGCCGGCGTGATGTGCAGGAACGGGCGCGGCACCATCAGGTGCAGCACGCCCGCCAGCAGATAGAGGCACGCCAGTGTGATGCGCGCCCTTTGGCGCCATCGTGTCTCGTCCGGCGTGCCCATGCCCTTACGCCTTCTGGAGCAGCCGCTCCCTGGCGATCTTCTCGCGCCACACCAGTGGACCGGTGTGGTGGACGCTCTCGCCGGTCGCATCCACTGCGACGGTGACGGGCATGTCCTTCACGTCGAACTCGTAGATCGCTTCCATGCCGAGATCCTCGAAGCCGACCACGCGCGCGCCCTTGATCGCGCGGGCGACGAGATAGGCCGCACCACCCACCGCCATCAGATAGGCAGCCTTGTGGTTGCGGATGGCCTCGATCGCGACCGGCCCGCGCTCGGCCTTGCCGACCATCGCGATCAGGCCGGTCTGTGCCAGCATCATCTCGGTGAACTTGTCCATACGGGTCGCGGTGGTGGGGCCGGCGGGGCCGACCACCTCGTCGCGCACCGGATCGACCGGGCCGACATAATAGATCACCCGGCCCTTGAAATCGACGGGCAGCTCTTCGCCTTTGGCCAGCATGTCCTGGATGCGCTTATGCGCGGCATCGCGGCCGGTGAGCATCTTGCCGTTGAGCAGCAGCCGGTCGCCCGGCTTCCAGCTCGCCACCACTTTTGGGGTCAGCGTGTCGAGATCGACGCGGATCGATTCCTTCGAGGGCGTCCATTCCACCTTCGGCCATTCGTCGAGGCTCGGCGGGTCGAGATAGACCGGGCCGCTGCCGTCGAGGCTGAAATGCGCGTGGCGGGTGGCGGCGCAGTTGGGGATCATCGCGATCGGCTTGGACGCAGCGTGCGTCGGATAGTCGAGAATCTTCACGTCGAGGATCGTCGCGAGGCCGCCCAGGCCCTGCGCGCCGATGCCAAGCGCGTTGACCTTGTCGAAGATCTCGATGCGGAGCTTCTCGATATCGTTCTGCGGCCCGCGCTGCTTGATCTGGGCCATGTCGATGTCGCCCATCAGCGACTTCTTAGCGAGCGTCACTGCCTTCTCCGCGGTGCCGCCTATGCCGATGCCGAGCATGCCCGGCGGACACCAGCCGGCGCCCATCTTCGGGATCATCTCGAGCACCCAGTCGACGATCGAGTCGCTCGGGTTGAGCATCGCGAACTTCGACTTGTTCTCCGAGCCGCCGCCCTTGGCCGCCAGCTCGACATGGACATGGTCGCCAGGGACCATCTCAACGTTGAGCACGCAGGGCGTGTTGTCCTTGGTGTTGACGCGGCTGAACGCCGGATCGCGCAGGATCGAGGCGCGCAGGCGGTTCTCGGGGTGCAGGTACGCGCGGCGGACGCCTTCATCGACCACGTCCTGCAGCGAGCGCTCGCTGTCCAGCACGCACTTCTGGCCCCACTGGATGAAGACCGTCACGATCCCGGTGTCCTGGCAGATCGGGCGGTGGCCTTCGGCGCACATCCGGCTGTTGGTGAGGATCTGCGCGATGGCGTCCTTGGCGGCGGGGCCCTGCTCGGCCTCATAGGCGTCGCCCAGCGCGCGGATATAATCCATCGGGTGGTAGTAGGAGATGTACTGGAGCGCGTCGGCGACGCTCTCGATCAGATCGGCTTCCTTGATGAGGACGGTCATGGATCCTGCCTGCAGAAAATGGGCCCGGTGCGGGCTTCACCGTGTCTCTATAGGCCAAGTCGCGGCAGGACTAGGCCCCCGGGGTGATCGCAGGCAGCACGCCGAGTGCGGGCCGGGCGTACCAATAGCCCTGATGGTAGCGCACACCGAGGTCGCGCAGCACCTCGGCCTCCTCTGCGGTCTCGATCCCTTCGGCGATCAGCAGCGTGTCGAGCTCCGCGCACATGCCCACCATCGCACGTACGATCGCCTGGCGGCGGGGCTCGCTGTCGATGCCGCGGACCAGCGCCATGTCGAGCTTCACTTCGTCCGGCGCGAAACGGGCGAACAGGTCGAGCCCCGAATGGCCGGCGCCGAAATCGTCGACCGCGACCTTGAAGCCGATCTGCTTGTAGGAATCGATGATGGTCGCGACATGGTCCGGATCGGCGATCAGCTGGTTTTCGGTGAACTCGAAGATCAGCCGGTCGAGCGGCATCGCCACGGCACGGGCGGTCTGCAGCGTCAGCTGGATGCAGGCGACGGGCGAATAGACCGCGTTGGGCAGAAAGTTGATCGACAGGCAGGCGCCGGTATCCATCAGGCCCGCCGCCATCGCCGTCTCGATCGCCTTGACCCGGCAGGCCTGATCGAAGGCGTAGCGGTTTTCGTCGGTGACCTGGGACAGCACGCCGTAGGCGCCCGATCCGTCGAGGCCCCGGACGAGCGCCTCATAAGCGAAGGGCGCGCCGGTGGTGGTGTCGACGATCGGCTGGAACGCCATCGCGAACGGGATGTCGAAATCGGTACCGTCGCGGCACCCCTGGCAGATCTTTCGCATTTCCATGGGCCCGTCCATATCCGGATATCGCTAACACAAACCGAACACGCGTCGAAATACATAGTTGATTTCTCAATGCGTTATTGCGTGACTGCGCAGGGTTGGAGCAATTCCGGTAAACAGCATAGTGACAGCCATCGATGATCTTCGCCATCAAGCGGGTCGATGATCGACTCTCCCCCGCTCCCGGACTTTGAGAAGCAGGTCTCGCTGCGGCAGCTGCGCTATTTGGTCACCCTGGGCGCGGAGGGCAGCTTCACGCGCGCGGCCGCGCGGTGCGGCGTCAGCCAGCCCTCGCTCTCCCAGGCGGTCCGCCAGCTGGAAGACGCGCTGGGCGCCCCGTTGGTCGAGCGTGGCACGCGTGCGTTTTTGACGCCGCTTGGCCGCGAGGTCGCGATGCGGGCGCAGCGGATCCTGCTGGAGGTCCGCGATCTCGGGGAACTCACCGGCGCGGGGGACGCGGCGCTGCTCGGCACGATCCGGCTGGGCGTGACGCCAACCATCGGTGCCTATCTGCTGCCGCGCCTGGTCGCCCGGCTGCACCAGCAGTTCCACGAGTTGCGCGTGCATGTCCGCGAGAACCCGCCGGCCGCGCTGGTCGAGGGGCTCGCCGCCGGCACGCACGACCTCATCCTCGCCCAGTTGCCGCTCGCCGCGCCCGGCGCCCGGGTCGAACGACTGTTCCGCGAGCCGCTCCACCTCGCCATGGCCGCGGATCATCCGCTCGCCGCGCGCGATACGATCGGCAACGAGGATCTGGCGGGACAGGACCTGCTCACCCTGCAGCGCGGCTACCGCCTCGCCGAACAGACCATCGCGATCGCCGAGGAGGCGGGTGCCCGGGTACGCGAGGAATATGAAGGCACCAGCCTCGATGCGATCCGCCAGATGGCGGGCATGGGCATGGGGCTGGCGGTGCTGCCCGAACTCTATGTGCGGCAGGAAATTCGCCCCGGCGACGACGTTGTCGCGCGCCCGTTCCGTGGCGGGCGGCATTATCGCGAGATGGGGCTGCTGTGGCGCAGCGGTGTGGCGCGCGCCGCCGCCTATAAGAGACTGGCGCAGGAGCTGGTCGCCTGCGTCGAAGACATAGGTATTTCCTATCGATGATATAGCCGGGCTGCCATTGTTCTTATGAGGCCCTGCCCGCACTTCATCGATCCGAAAGGGAGAAGGTGGAGCGATGGCGAAGCAGAAGATCGGCTGGGGACAGGTACGCGCCTGGCTCGGCGAGGTGATCGGCCCCGATGGCGGCTATCTGCGGCTCGCGATGGTCTATGGCATCGCGATCAGCCTGCTCTCTCTGGCGACGCCGATCTCGGTGCAGCTGTTGATCAACAGCGTCGCCAAGATCGCGCTGCCGGCGCCGTTGATCACGCTCTCGCTCTTGCTGTTCACGCTATTGCTGATCGTGGTGATCCTCGCCGCGCTGCGCGTCCACATCATGGCGCTGTTCGAGCGGCGGCTGTTCGCGCGGACCATGGCGGAGATCACCATCCGCGCGGTCCACGCCCGCAACCCTTTCTTCGCTGATGCCCGCCGGATCGACCTGTTCAACCGCTATTTCGACCTGATGACGGTGCAGAAGAGCGTGCCGAGCCTCGTCATCGGCGGCTTCACCATCCTGCTGCAATCGGTGGTGGGGCTGGTGGTGACGAGCTTCTACCACCCGTTCTTCCTCGGCTTCAACGTGATCCTGATCGCGCTGGTGTGGCTGATCTGGCAGCTCTGGTCGCCGGGTGCGATCCGCTCGGCGGTCGCACTCAGCCATGCCAAACATGATGCGGCGCGCTGGCTGGAGGGGCTGGGCACCTCGAACGGCTTTTACAAGTCGAGCCGCCATCTCGACTTCGCGATGGATGGCTCCGAGACGATGACCGCCGCCTATGTCGCCGCGCACCGCCGCCACTTCCGCTTCAGCTTCACCCAGACCTGCGCCTATCTGCTCCTCTACGCCACCGCGAGCGCGGCATTGCTGGCGATGGGCGGCTGGCTGATCCTGCAGGGGCAGCTGTCGATCGGCCAACTGGTCGCCGCCGAGCTGATCCTGTCGGGTGTGTTCTACGGGCTCGGCCAACTCGGCACCTATCTCGATGCCTTTTACGACATGGTCGCGGCGGCCGAGGAAGTGTCGCTGCTCTACGCCATCCCGCACGAGACCCACACGCGCAGCAGCGAGGCGCCGGGCAATGGCGAGGTGCGGCTGCGCGAGGTGGAGGCCGGCGACGCGCGCATCGACCTGACCATCCCGGCGGCCAGCCAGCTGGTGGTGGTGGGCGCGCCGACGATGGACAGCCGCCTGGCCATGCTGCTCAAGCGCAACTTGCAGCCGGATCGCGGGCTGGTGATGGTGGGCGGCGTCGATCTGGAGGCGCTCGACGTCTATCGCCTCCGCTCGGACGTGATCGTGCTCGACCGGCCGACCATCGTCGAGATCAGCATCCGCGATTATCTCGGGCTTGCCGGCGCCGGCATCCCGGCGGGCAGGGTGCTCGACGCGCTCGCGCTGGTCGGGCTCGACGCACGTATCGGCCAGCTGCCCGAGGGCATGGAGACGCCCCTTGCCGCCTCGGGCTATCCGCTGTCGATCGGCGAACTGATGGCGCTCAAACTGGCCAATGCGCTGCTCGCACGGCCGAAGGTGCTGCTGCTCGGGCCGCTCTACGATCTGATCCCGCCAACACGATTGACCGCCGCGCTCGATGCGCTGCGCGAGGCAGGTACCACCGTGCTCCTCTTCACCGGGCGGCCCGAGGCGATCCGCCGCGACGGCTATCTCTGGCTGGGCAGGACCGCCCAGGCCCGCTTCGAGATGCTCGACCAGCTCCGTGCCACCCTCACCGCGCAGGAGGCAGGCAATGCCCTTCCGGCCTGACCATATCGGCCATTTCCCGACATTGGCCGCCATGCGCCCGCCGCGCATCGCCCGCGCGATCGCCTGGATGATCGTGATCGCCGTGACGCTGATCGGCGTCACCATGGTCTATGTCCCCTGGGTGCAGACCGCGCCCGGGCGGGGGCAGGTGGTCGCACTCGACCCGCACGATCGCGTCCAGTCGGTCACCGCGCTGGTGCCGGGCCGGGTCGAGCGCTGGTTCGTCACCGACGGCCAGGCGGTAAAGAAGGGCGATCCGATCGCCAAGATCTCGGACAACGATCCCGCTCTGCTCGATCGCCTCGCCGCCGAGCGCGACCAGGTCCATGCCGAAATCGCCTCGCTCGAAAGCGCCCGCGCGGTCGCCTCGATCGACGTCAACCGCGCGCGGACGCTGTTCAACGAGGGGCTGGCGGCGCGCCGTGACTATGAACAGGCGCAGATCCGCGTCGCCGATCAGGGCGCCAAGCTCGCGGAATCGCGGGCCAAGCTCAACCGGATCGAAGTGTCGCTCAACCGCCAGGCGGTGCAGATCGCCCGGGCCCCGCGCGACGGCCGCATCCAGACGCTCAACGCCGCCGCGGCCGCGACGCTGGTCAGCGCCGGCGCCGAGCTCGCCACGCTGGCACCCGAAGGCAGCACCGAGCGCGTCGTCGAGCTGATGGTCGACGGGCGCGACATCGCGCTGGTCCGCCCCGGCCGCCGCGTGCGGCTGGAGTTCGAGGGCTGGCCGGCGATCCAGCTGAGTGGCTGGCCGTCCATGGCCTGGGGGCTGTTCGATGGCCGGGTGCGCTCGGTCGACCCCTCGGCGATGCCCGACGGCCTGTTTCGCGTACTGATCGAGCCGATGCCGGGGACGCTCGCCTGGCCGGGGGACCGCTTCGTCCGCCTCGGCGCCAAGGTGCGCGGCTGGGTGCAGGGCGAGACGGTGCCGGTCGGCTACGAACTCTGGCGCCAGCTCAACGACTTCCCGCTCGAATTCGGCACCGCGTCGGGCAAGGACGAGGAGAAGAGCATGGACGTCTACAAGAAGAAAAAGAAATGATCCGGCTGCTGCTCGCCCTTTGCGCGCTCGCCTGTGCGGTGCCCGCCGCCGCGCAGGGACCGCTCACCCTCGATCAGGTGCTGCGCTCCTCCGCACAGAACGCGCCGCAGATCATCGAGGCGCTGGCCAAACAGCGCCAGGCCGAGGGCAAGGCGCTGAGCGCCGAGGGCGCGTTCGACGTGGTGTTCGACGTCGACGCCCAAGCGCGGCCCTTCGGCTATTATGACGGCTCGGTCGTCGAGGCGAAGGCCAGCCGCGCCTTGGACAATAATGGCGGCGGGCTCCACGCGGGTTACCGCGTCTCGCGGGGCAAGTTCCCGGTCTACGAGGACAAGGCCTACACCAACCAGCTCGGCGAGTTCAAAGTCGGCGCGGTGTTCTCGCTGCTCCGCGACCGGGTGACCGACGAGCGGCGTACCAAGCTGCGCCTCGCCGGCCAGGATGTCGATGTCGCCAGGCTCGAGCGCGAGATGGTGGCGATCGGCGTGCAGCGCCGCGCGATGGGCGCGTATCAGGCCTGGGCGATCGCAGGACTTCGCCTCAAGGCGTATCGCGACCTGCTGACACTGTCCGAGAAGCGGCGGTCACAGCTTGCGCGGCAGGTGCAGCTTGGCGCGCGGCCGCAAATCCTGATCACCGAGAACGACCAGAATCTCGCCCGCAGACGCTCGCTGCTGGCACAGGCCGAGCAGAAGCTGGCGGAGACGGCCAACGCGTTGTCCTTTTTCTGGCGCGACGCGAATGGCGTGCCGTTGGTGCCCGCAGCCGAGCAGCTTCCAGATGGCCTGCCCGAACTGGCGATTGCGCCGCGCAAGGCGGGGCCAATCCTCCGGCCCGACCTGAAGACGGTGCTGGTGCGGATGGACCAGTCGCTGGCACGACTCGATCTCGCCGAGAATGACCTCAAGCCGCGGCTCGATGCCCGCGCGGAGTTGGGCAAGGACGTCGGCGCGATCGGGCTCGGCGGCCCATCGCGCACGCCGGCCGAGGCGATCGTCGGCGTGAAATTCTCGGTGCCGCTTGAACGGCGCAGCGCGCGCGGGCGTATCGCCGAGGCGAAGGCGGAGATCGAGGGCCTGCGCACACGCCACCGCATGCTCGAAGAGCAGATCGCCATCGAGGTGAAGGGCATCGCGATCGGCATCGAAGGCGCCGACAAGGTCGCGGATCTCGCGGGGCAGGAAGCCGAGCTGGCAGGCAAGATGGCCGCCGCCGAGCAGCGCCGCTTCGACATGGGCGCCAGCGACTTCTTCCTGATTAACCAGCGCGAGGAAAGCGCGACCGATGCCCGGCTGCGTGCACTCGACGCGCGCTTCCAGGCGCTGGTGGCACGCGCCGATCTGGCCGCGGCTACGGCGGACCGGGCCGTGCTGGGACTTTGACTATCCCGTGATCTCCTTGGCGATCTGCCGCACCGTTTCCTTGATCACCCCGCCGCGCCCGGCATCGCCCTTGAGCATCGACGACAGGAAGCCCTTGGCCTGTGCCAGGGTGAGGTGCGGCGGGAAGGGGGCGACGTCCGGATCGGTCTTGACCTCCAACACCACCGGGCGATCGGCACGCAGCGCCGCGTCCCAGGCATCGCCCAGCGCGTCGGGCGTGTCGACATGGATGCCCTGCAGCCCGATCAGCTCGGCGAAGCGGGCATAGGGCACGTCGGGGATGTCCTGTGTCGTCGGGAAGCGCGGATTGCCCTCCATCACTCGCTGCTCCCAGGTGACTTCGTTGAGGTCCTGGTTGTTGAACACGCAGACGATGAAGCGCGGATCGGCCCAGCGCTGCCAATATTTGGCGACGGTGATCAGCTCGGCCATGTTGTTCATCTGCATCGCGCCGTCGCCAACCAGTGCGACGACCGGACGATCAGGATGGGCGAACTTGGCGCCGATCGCATAGGGCACCGCCGCGCCCATCGAGGCGAGCCCGCCTGACAGCGACGCACGCTGCCCCGCCTTCACGCGATAGTCGCGCGCGTACCAGTTGGCGCAGGAGCCGGAGTCCGAGGTGACGATGGCGTTCGCAGGCAGGCGCGGCGACATCTCCCACACCACGCGCTGCGGATTCACCGGGTTCGCCTCGGCCATGGCGCGCTCCTCGATCGTCTTCCACCATTTGGTGACTTCGTGCGCGATGCCCTCCTGCCAGCTGCGATCCGCCTTGCGCTGGAGGAGAGGCAGCAGCGCGTCGAGCGTCTCCGCCGCGCCGCCGTGCAAATTGCACTCTACCGGGTAGCGCAGGCCGAGCATCGCCGGGTCGATGTCGATCTGCACCGCGCGGGCCTGGCCTTCCTTGGGCAGGAACTCGGCCCAGGGGAAGCCAGTGCCGATCATCAGCAGCGTGTCGCAGCCCGCCATCATGTCCGAGGAGGGCTTGGTGCCGAGCAGCCCGATCGCGCCGGTGACGAAGGGCAGGTCGTCGGCCAGCACGTCCTTGCCGAGCAGCGCCTTCGCGACGCCTGCGCCGAGCCGATCGGCGATCTCGATCACCTGCGCCTCGGCGCCGCGCGCACCGGCGCCGATCAGGATCGCGACCTTCTGCCCGGAATCGAGAATCTCGGCCGCCTGGGCAAACGCGCTGGCGGGCGGCACCACCTGCGGGCGGACATAGCCGGGGCCGGAGCGGGTGAAGCCGTGCTGGAGCGGTGGATCCTGGTATGGCTCGTCCTGCACGTCCTTGGGCAGAACGATTGCGGTCACGTCGCGATTGGCGATGGCGATGCGGATCGCGCGATCGGTGACATGGCGCAGCTGCGCGGGGGCGGAGACCTCCTGCACATAGCCGCACACGTCCGCGAAGAGCCGGTCGAGATTGAGTTCCTGCTGGTAATTGGCGCCGCGCACGGTGCTCTCGGCTTGGCCGGCGATGGCGAGCAGCGGGACATGATCGAGCTTGGCGTCGTACATGCCGGTGATCAGGTGCGTCGCACCCGGGCCGCCGGTGGAAAGGCAGACGCCGAGTTCGCCGGTGAACTTGGCGTGCGCCGACGCCATGAACGCAGCCATCTCCTCGTGGCGGACCTGGATGAACTCGATGCCGTCGCCTTGGGCCTCGGCGCGCTGCAGCGCCCCGAGCACGCCGTTGATGCCGTCGCCCGAATAGCCATAGATCCGCGTCACGCCCCAGGCCTTGAGCCGCTCCACGAAAAAGTCGCTCGTCTGCTTCGCCATCTGCCGTCTCCAGAAGTCGTTGGGGTAACCGACGGGAAGGGGGTTGGTTCAGAGGACTTTCGATCCTCCCCTGGAGGGGGAGGGGGACCGCCGCCGCAGGCGGTGGTGGAGGGGTGTGCCCGCTGCAGCGATACACACTGTACCCGCGTCGACACCCCTCCGTCGCGCTGCGCGCGCTACCTCCCCTTTCAGGGGAGGATCGGGATGGTCCCGCCGTCAGGGTTGCAGGGGTGGGGCAAAGGCGGGTACCCCTTGGCCCATCTATCCCTTTGAGATTTCAAATGTCGCCCAGCCAGCGCAGCCGTAAGCCCACGCTTCCCCTTTACGCGGGGCTCACCGCCCTGCTGGTGCTGCCGTTCGGCGCCGACACCGTGCTGCCGCTCGGCACGGCGACCTGGGCGGGCTATATCCTGCCGACGGTGATCGCCTACACCGCCGGGCGGCCGGTGGTGCCGCTTGTCGTCGCGGCGCTGGCGACGCTCCTCAACTTCGCCGGGTTCACCTTGGCCCCGCCAGGCGTGGATCCACAGGTGGTGCTGGTCAACCGCGTCTTGGGCACCGCGATCATCTGGATCCTCGCGGGCATCGGCTTCGCCTTCATCCGCAACCGGCTGGCGATCCGGCGCGAGGAATGGCTGCAATCGGGGCAGGTCGGCCTCGCCAAGGCGGTCGCCGGCGAGCTGCCGCTGGAAGATCTCGCCACCGCGGCACTGCGCTTCCTCGCCGACTATACGGGCGCACAGGCGGGCGCAATCTTCGTGCGCGATCCCAGCGGCGGCGGCTTTCGCCGCCGCGGCACCTATGCCGTGCCGGCCGACGCGCCGCTGCCCGAATGGGTGAAGCCGGGCGAGGGGCTGCTGGGCCAGGCGATCGCGGATCGCCGCCAGTTCGTGCTGGAGCAGGTACCGGAGGGCTATCTCTATTACGGCTCTGGCCTTGGCCAGGCACAGCCGCGCACCCTGGTGATCGGTGTCACCGAGGCGGACGGCGAGATCAACGGTGTGCTCGAACTCGGCTTCCCCGGCGCGGTCGATCCGCAGGTGCAGGCGCTGCTGGAGCGGATCGGCGGGCAGCTCGGTGTTTCGATCCGCTCGGGCAAATACCGCGCCCGTCTGCGCGCGCTGCTCGAGGAAACGCAGAAGCAGGCCGAGGAGCTGCAGGTCCAGAGCGAGGAGCTGCGCACCAACAATGACGAGCTGGAGACCCAGAGCCGCCAGCTGCAGGACACTGCCGCCCGGCTGGAGGCGCAGCAGTCCGCGCTTGAGCAGAGCAATGCCGAGCTGGAGGCGCAGACCCGCGCACTGGAGCTGCAGCGCGACGAACTCGCCCGCGCCCAGGGCTCGCTGGAGCAGCAGGCCGCCGATCTGGAGCAGGCCAGCCGCTACAAGTCCGAATTCCTCGCCAATATGAGCCACGAGCTGCGCACGCCGCTCAACTCGCTGCTGATCATGGCGCGGCTGCTGGCGGAGAACCGCGCGGGCAATCTCAGCCCCGACCAGGTCCGCCATGCCGAGACGATCGAGACCTCGGGCAACGATCTGCTCACGCTGATCAACGATATTCTGGATATTTCGAAGATCGAGGCAGGGAAGCTGGAGCTCCAGCCGCGCCGCCTTCGCATCGCGCCGGTGCTCGACAAGCTCAAGGCAGTGTTCGGCGCCTCGGCGTCCGCCAAGGGGCTTGATTTCCGCATCGAGCAGGCGGCGGGCGCACCGGGCGAGATCGAGACCGATCCGCAGCGGCTGGAGCAGGTGCTCAAGAACTTCCTGTCGAACGCGATCAAGTTCACGGCGAAGGGCGAAGTATCGCTCGGCGTATCGCGCCGCCCCGACGGGCGGATCGCGTTCACGGTGCGCGACACCGGTGTCGGCATTCCGTCCGAGCAGCAGCAGGTGATCTTCGAGGCCTTCCGCCAGGCGGACGGTACCGTGAGTCGTAAATACGGCGGCACCGGCCTCGGCCTGTCGATCTCGCGCGAGCTGGCGCGGCTGCTCGGCGGCGAAGTCGCGGTGGAAAGCGAGCCCGGCGCGGGCAGCGCTTTCACGGTAATCCTGCCCGAGGCCTATGATCCCGCGCTGGTCCAGGCGGCCGCGCCGCTGCCGAGCCCCAGCCCGGTGCCGGTGAAGCCGCAGCCCTCCAATCCCAAGCCCGGCCGTCGCCGCAGCGCCGAGCCGACCGAGGACGATCGCGAGAAGTTGTCAGGCGATTCCCGCGTGATCCTGATCGTCGAGGACGATCCCGTCTTTGCGCGCATCCTGTGCGACATCGCGCATGATCTCGGTTTCCAGTGCCTGATCGCCGGCACCGCCGACGAGGGCGCGTTGCTGGCACGGCAATATGTGCCCAACGCGGTGATCCTCGACATGAACCTGCCGGACCATACCGGTCTGTCGGTGCTCGACCGGATCAAGCGCGACGTGCGCACGCGGCACATCCCGGTGCATGTCGTCTCGGTCGACGACGATAGCCAAGCGGCGCTGTCGAGCGGCGCGGTGGGCTATCTGTTCAAGCCGGTGAAGCGCGAGCAGCTGGTCGACATGCTCGAAGGCCTTGAGGCCAAGATGTCGCAGCGCATGCGCCGCGTGCTGGTGGTGGAGGACGATGCCCAGCAGGCGGAGAGCGTCAAGGCGCTGCTCGCCTCGCGCGAGGTGGAGACGGTGCAGGCCCATTCGGCCGCGCAGACCTTCGAGCGGCTCGGCCAGGAGACGTTCGATTGCATGGTGCTCGACCTGAACCTGCCCGACGCTTCGGGCCTCGACCTGCTCGATCGGCTGAGCGAGGACGACAGCGTGGGCTTCCCGCCGGTGATCGTCTATACCGGCCGCGACCTCAGCCAGGACGAGGAGCTGCGGCTCCGCAAATATTCCAAGTCGATCATCGTCAAGGGCGCCAAGTCGCCCGAGCGGCTGCTCGACGAGGTGACACTGTTCCTCCACCAAGTCGTCTCCGAGCTGCCCGAGCCGCAACAGGCGCTGATCGCCAAGGCGCTGGGCCGGGACGCGGCGCTCGAGGGGCGCTCGATCCTCGTGGTCGAGGACGACATCCGGAACGTTTATGCGCTGACGAGCATTTTCGAACCCCATGGAGTTAAGGTTCGCATCGCCCGCAACGGCCGCGAGGCGCTGCATGCGCTCGACGAATGCGCGCGCCATCTCACCGATCCGGTCGATCTTGTGCTGATGGACGTGATGATGCCCGAGATGGACGGCCTCACCGCCACGCGCGAAATCCGCAAGCAGCCCTGGGGCAAGACGCTGCCGATCCTGATGCTCACCGCCAAGGCGATGGCGCGCGACCAGCAGGAATGCCTCGACGCCGGCGCCAACGACTATCTCGCCAAGCCGCTCGATATCGACAAGCTGCTCAGCCTGGTGCGGGTGTGGATGCCGCGGTGATCGACGACGTGGTTCCGCCGCATGCGGAGATCGAGCTGGACCTGCTGCTCGAGGCGATCTGGCGGCACTATCAGTACGACTTTCGCGGGTATTCGCGCAGCTCGCTGCACAAGCGGATGGAGCGGGCCTGCCAGCGCTTCGGCTGCGAGGGGTTTTCGCAGCTCCAGCACCGGCTGCTGCGCGAGCCGGCGGTGTTCGCGGAGCTGATGGGTTTCCTGACCATCCAGGTGAGCGAGATGTTCCGCGATCCCGCCTATTTCCGTGCGTTGCGCGAGAAGGTGGTGCCGCACCTGCGCACCTGGCCCTCGCTCAAGGTTTGGATTGCGGGCTGCGCCAATGGCGAGGAATTCTACTCGCTCGCCATCCTCTTCCGCGAGGAGGGGCTGGAGGACCGGACCATCTTCTATTGCACCGATATCAGCCCGGCGGCACTGGCCAAGGCCCAGGCGGGAATTTTCGATCTGGGACGGATTCCGCAATTTACCGAGAATCACCGCCTATCCGGCGGACATAGTTCGCTTTCCGATTACTACACGGCGGCCTATGGTGGCGCGGTGTTCGATAAGAGTCTCCGTGCCCGTGCCGTCTTCGCGGAACATAGCCTTGCCACCGATCAGGTGTTTGCGGAGGCGCATCTGGTGTCGAGCCGCAACGTGCTGATCTATTTCGATCGCGAGTTGCAGGATCGCGCGCTCGGGCTGTTCGGGGACACGCTGGTGCGCGGCGGGTTCCTCGGCCTCGGCGCGCGCGAGACGCTGCGCTTCTCGCGCCATGCCGATGCCTTTGTCGATTTCGATACGGGCGAGCGCCTCTATCGGCGGACCAATGTCGGGCTGCGGACAATGGCCGATGCGTGATCCGGTGAAGGTCCTCGCCGTCGATGACGTGCCCGAAAACCTGGTCGCGCTGGAGGCCCTGCTCGCGGAGCAGGACGGGCTGGAGCTGCTCACCGCGGCCTCGGGCATGGAAGCGCTGGAGCTGCTGCTGGTGCACGACGTCGCGCTGGCGCTGCTCGACGTGCAGATGCCGGGGATGGACGGGTTCGAGCTCGCCGAGCTGATGCGCGGCACCGAACGAACCCGCCGGGTACCGATCATCTTCCTCACCGCGGTCGCCACCGACGAACGCCGCCGCTTCCGCGGCTACGAGACTGGTGCGGTGGATTATCTGCTGAAGCCGGTCGATCCGCAGATCGTGCGCAACAAGGTGGAGATTTTCGTCGAGCTGGCGGCGCAGCGGCAGGAGATTGCCCGCCAGCGCGACCGCCATGCCGCAGCGCTCGCGCGGTTGAAAGCGCATCGCGACAATTCGCCGCTCGCGATCGTTGAGTTCGATGCCGAGCAGCGGATCATCGCCTGGTCCGCCGGGGCCGAGCGGATGTTCGGCTGGCGGGCGGTGGAAGTCTCCGGCCTGCGTCCGTCCGATCTCGAATGGTTGGATGCGGAGCATGCCGCGCGGTTCGACACGATGATCGGCGGCATGATCGCCGGCGAGCATATCCGCGACATGCGGCCGCTGCGGATGCGCACGTCGGTGGGCGTGACGCTCGACTGCGAAGTCTATGGCTCGGCGCTGCTCGGGACCGATGGATCCCTGCTCTCGGTCAACACCCAGATCCTCGACGTCACCGATCGGGTACGCGCCGAGGAGACCCAGCGGCTGCTGATCGGCGAACTGAACCACCGCGTGAAGAATACGCTGGCTTCGGTGCAGGCGATTGCGACCCAGACGCTGCGCCATTCCGCCGGTCCCTCGGACTTCGCGCCGACCTTTATCGGCCGCATCCATGCCCTGGCGCGCGCCCACTCGCTGCTCAGCAGCACAACCTGGCAGGGCGCCAGCCTGCAGGAGCTGGTCGAGGGCCAGCTGCAGACCGGCACGATCGATCCGGAACGGTTTGATACCGGTGGGCCGATGGTAGAGCTGGCACCCGAGCCGGCGCTGCACTTGGCACTGGTCCTCCACGAACTGGCGACCAATGCGCACAAATATGGCGCGCTGTCGGTCCCCGAAGGGCGGGTGGGGCTGCACTGGGGCGTTCGAAATGGGATGCTCGAACTCGATTGGGAGGAGAGCGGTGGCCCCACTGCGGCACCGCCGACGCGGCGTGGCTTCGGCACCGCTCTGATCGAACGCAGCCTGAAAGCCGAGGGCGGCAGCGCGGTACCCCGCTACGGCGAGGGTGGCGTCGCCTGGAAGCTGTCGATCCCCTATGCCAGCGCGGTGCGACTGCGCGAGGAGCCGCGCGCTGCACGTCGGATGATCCCGGTGCTGCCGGCGGGCGGCGGCGCGGCGCTGGTCGGCAAGCGGATGCTGATCGTCGAAGACGAGCCGCTGGTCGCACTCGAACTCGCCACGATCCTAGGAGATGCCGGTATGGTCGTGGCGGGCGTCGTCGCCACGGCGGGGGATGCGATGGCAGCAATCGACAAAATGCCGATGGATGCGGTGCTTCTGGACGGCAATCTGCAGGGCGCGCTGGTCGACGATGTGGCGGCGTCGCTTATCGATCGCGATATCCCGTTCCTGTTCGTCAGCGGCTATGGCCGGGATCATCTTCCGATAGGGCTCGATGCGGTGACGGTGATCGAGAAGCCGTTCGATGCCCGGACGATCGCTGCGGCGCTCCACCAGTTGCTGGTGCGCGCCGCACTGACCGACCCGGGCTAAGCCGAATCGCGGACGATCAGCTCGGGTAGCATGGCCACCGAGCCGACATTTTGTCCGGCGATCCGCGCCAGCAGCAACTCCACCAGCAGGTTTGCGCCGTAAACGACGTCCTGGCGGATCGTGGTGAGCGCCGGGGTAGTATAGCCGGCGAGCAGGATGTCGTCATAGCCGATCACGGCCACGTCTTCCGGCACGCGCAGGCCCCGCTCGGCGAGCGCGCGCATCGCGCTCATCGCAATAACGTCGGACGCGGCGAGAATGCCGTCCGGCGCAGGGTGGGCGCCGAGATACGCGGTCATCTCACGATAGGCATCTTCCATGGTCAGATGGATCGGCACCACCGTATCGGTGACCCCCTTTGCCTCGGTGATGGCGCTTTGAAAGCCCTTGTAGCGATCGGAGAATTCAGGTGCCTCCGGATTGCCGAGAAAGGCCAGCCGCTTGCAACCGCGTGCGATCAGATGGCGCGCGGCAAGTTCACCCCCGGTGACGTTGTCGGTACCGACGGTGATCTGGTCCGAGCCCAGCCGTGCGGCGCCCCACACCACCATGCGATCATAACTCCCCGCCACCCGCTCGATCGCCTCCAGCTGGTCCGACTGGCCGATCAGGATGATACCGTCGACGCGACCCGAGGCGATGATGTCGTCCAGCCATCGCGGGCCCTGCGGCACCACCCGCGACAGAAACAGATCATAGCCGCGTTTGCTCAACGCATCGGCGAGGCCGCCCAGCAGCCCCATGAAAAAGGGATCGGACAGCGATTGATCGACTTCATGGCCCAGCGGCACCACCACCCCGATCGCCCCGGTACGCTGCTTGCGCAAGGCGCTGGCCGTTTGGTTGAGGCGGAAACCATGTTCCTGTGCGAGGGCAACAATGCGTTCGCGGGTCCCCCGGGCCACGCGCGGATGGTTGGAAAGCGCCCTGGAGGCAGTCGAAACCGACACGCCTGCTATCTTCGCCAGTTCGACCAAGCCCACTGACTTCAACTGTCCCGCCCCCCAACGTGTTATTCTGTCAGCGCTGACAGTATCGCGTCCTAATCGTTTTGGGAAACCTTAACATTGGTAAATGGTGGTTCGGACCAACCATCGCTGCCATTTTCGATCCGTCCGGCAAGACGCCGGCGGTAACCGGGCACCGCGGGATCGGTGAAGACGAGGTCGTACCAGCCACCGGTAACCGTTAGCGCTACCTTGGTTTCTCCCGCGCGGACGGGGCGCAGGCTGGCGTGCCGCGGCCAGTCCGACCTGAGCCCTTGCGGCGCGGTAATGGTCAGCGACGGGGCGGGCCCCCGCCGCTGCTGCCAGCGCACTGCGCCGGCATGGAGACCGCCCCGGCCGGCAAAATGGCGGTGAAAGCCGTTGGGGCCGAGCAGCCAAAGATCGTAGCGCCCGGCCGAATCGAGTGGCCATTCGGCGTCGATCGTGCCGCCCCGCTTCAGCGTGTAGCGGCGCGGTACCGCGTCGAGATCCAACTGATCATAGACATGCACCACCGCGGGGGCGCCGGCGCATTCGAAGCGCAGCGCGATCCGGCTCGAATCGAGCGCAGCTTCGCTGACCTCCAGCGCATAGGGGAGCGCGCGGGCGCGGCGGATGCCCGGCTCCTGCGCCGGCGCCTCGCCGGCAGCGACGGGCGCGCTGGGCTCGGGCTGGCTGGGCAGCGCGGCTGCGCGGGTGGCGAGATCGCGCGGATCGGGCAGCGACGGTGCCACCTTGCGGTTGGGGCTGCGGAAGTCGAAGGCGCTGGTCAGATCGCCGCACACCGCACGTCGCCATGCGGAGATATTCGGCTCCTGCACTCCGAACCGCGCCTCCAGGAAGCGGATGACCGAGGTGTGATCAAAGACTTGCGAGTTCACCCAGCCGCCGCGGCTCCAGGGCGAGACGACATAGCAGGGCACGCGCGGCCCGAGGCCATAGGGGCGGCCGATCAGTTCGGGCCGCTCGGCCTTGTCGTCGGCCACGCTGGGGATCTGATGATAGTCGTTCGACGCGTCGACTTGCGAGGCGCCCAGGAAGCCGCCGACCATCGCCGGATCGCGCGACGGCGGGCAGGGCGGTGGCGCGTGGTCGAAAAAGCCGTCATTCTCGTCGAAATTGACGATCAGCACGGTGCGTGCCCAGACCTCCGGATTGGCAGTGAGCGCGTCGATCACCGCCGCGGTATAGGCCGCGCCCTGGGCCGGGCTGGAGGGGGCAGGGTGCTCGCTCCCCTTGGCGTCGGCGATGATCCACGAGACCTGGGGCAGCTTGTTCGCGAGCACGTCTGCGCGCAGCTGATCCAGCCCATGGGTGATCAGTGCACGGTCGTACAGCGGCGAGCCCGGCTGCGCCTCGCGATAGGCGGCGAAGCCGACCAGGGGGTTGTCGGTGAAATTGTCCGCCATGTCCTGGTAGACGCGCCAGTCGATGCCGGCTGCCTGGAGCCGCTCGGGATAGGTCGTCCAACGATAGGAGTCGGGATGGCCGCCATTGGTCGCCAGCTCATCGTGCGAATTGCCGATCGACGGGCCCCCCAGCATCCCGCTGGGATCGTTGGTACCGGTCCACAGGAACAGGCGGTTGGTGTTGGTGCCGGTATGCACCGCGCAGTGATAGGCGTCGCAGAGCGTGAAGCTCTCGGCGAGCGCGAACTGGAACTCCAGGTCTTCGCGGGTGAAATAGCCCATCGCGCGATCGGTTTTGGCGGCCGCCCAGCGCTGCATCCGGCCCTGATTCCAGGCGGCCTGCGCATCGGGCCAGCTGTGCGGCGTGCTCGCCACCCGCATCAGCTCGAAATGCTCCCTGGTCGAGAGGTGGAAGGGCGCGACCAGCCGGCCGTCGGCGGCTTCCTGCGCGAACACGCTGCGACCGCCCGGCAGCGGCACGGTGAGCGGGTCGCCGAAGCCGCGGACGCCCTTCATCGTGCCGAAGTAATGGTCGAAGCTGCGGTTCTCCTGCATCAGGATCACGACATGCGCGACATCGGCGATGGTGCCGCTGCGGACATCCGCCGGGATCGCCGCAGCCCTCGCGATCGAAGCGGGAAGCGCCGATGCCACTGCCGCCTGCGCGCCGTACGACAGGAACCGCCGCCGTGTCGTGCCCCCATCCGTCATCGTGTCCGCAACTCCCACGTCACCCAACCCTGTCTCCGGGCGGGTGCAGCAGCCGGATGACGAATTGATGACGGTTGTTAGGCGGTTGGCAGGAAAAGATCGTCCAGTGCCCGATCGTGCGTGTCGGTCTCGTAGCCATGCGCCGCGCGCCAGCCGGCGTCGAAGCAGGTTGAGCCATAGCGGCGGCCGTCGTCGCACAACAGTGTGACGATCGAGCCCGTTTCACCGGCGGCGCGCATCTCGCGGATCAACGTCGCGCAGGACCAGATATTGGTGCCGGTCGAGACGCCGCAGGGGCGGCCGAGCACCCGGCTGATCCGCAGGGCCCCCGCGAGGCTCGCCGCGTCGGGCACGGTGATCATGCGATCGATCACGTCCGGCAGGAAGGACGGCTCAAGCTGCAGCCGCCCGATTCCCTCGACGCAGGACGGCGCGCCGTCGACGGTGGTGACGTTGCGGTCGACATAATGGCGGTGGAACACTGATGCCTCGGGATCGGCGACGCACAGCCGCGTCTCCAGCCGGCGATAGCGCAGATAGCGGCCGATCGTCGCCGAAGTGCCGCCGGTCCCGGCACCGCAGACGATGTGGGTGGGGACGGGATGGTCTTCCTGCGCCATCTGCTCGAAGATCGATTGCGCGATATTGTTGTTGCCGCGCCAGTCGGTCGCGCGCTCGGCATAGGTGAACTGATCCATGAAATGGCCGCCCAATTCGGTGGCGAGCCGCTGCGCCTCGCTGCGGACCGAGCGGGGGTCGACAACTTCATGGCAGCGGCCGCCATGGAACTCGATCGCCTCGATCTTTTCGGGCGAGGTGCCGCGCGGTAGCACTGCGACGAAGGGCAGCCCGATCATCCTGGCGAAATAGGCTTCGGAGACGGCGGTCGAACCGCTCGACGCCTCGACGATCGTCGTCTTGGGGCCGATCCAGCCGTTGCACAGCGCGTAGAGGAACAGCGAGCGGCCCAGCCGGTGCTTGAGGCTGCCGGTGGGGTGGCTTGACTCATCCTTCAGATACAGCGTGATGCCCGGTGCGCCGGGAAGCTCGACGCGAACCAGATGGGTGTCGGCGGAGCGATTGAACTCGGCGTCGATGGTGCGGACGGCATCGTCGACCCACGCGCGTTCGCAGCGGATGGGGCGGGGCAGGGCAGCGGCGGTCATGATAGGTGCCTTTAACGGCTGGACCGCACAGGCGTCGACCCCGGAAAGCGCTTCTTGCTAGGCATCTTGATCTGTCTGGATTCGGGGGCCTGACAGTATTGGCTGTTATGGGGCACGATCGTTTCCGACAGCGTGGATACTGCGGAAGAGACACCCAAGTGCCCGGTAGGGGGTGGTCACGGTTGCGTGCGTCAAGGAGTTCGCTTTTTAAGAATGGTGCGCAATAGGGAACGTCTACCCCCCGCACCTTTCAGCTCGCGACTGCGCAGGTCGCGAATGCGCCGCGGCTAACCTTCATGCCTACTGCTAGTCATTAGCAGATAACAGGGTTGGATGCGTTGTGGCGACGCCAGGGAAGCTACCCGGCACCCTCAACCACCGATTTCGGTTCGCGGCGCAATAAGACGCAATTGGGGTACACCGAGCCCGTGCCGCGAAGGAACCGACCGCCGCCGCGCCCTGCGGTTTCGACCAAACTGGCCTAACCCACGTCAGGGCCGAGAAAAATTGCAACCCGCGCTCGCCCCGGTGGTTACGTTCTGCACCTCCCCCAAGTGCAGGAGACTGGATCATGGCCACCCCGCCGAACGATCCCGAGGTGCGCGACGAACAACGCGACCCCGGTTCGACCGAGACCAACCCCGCCGCCACGTCGACCCCGGCACCCGCCGAGGGCGACGACGATCTTCCCCCGAAGCTGCCCGGTTCGCCGCAGGGCTGAACCGCCAACGGAGGCATTATGGCCGACACAATGAACCGCGCGTCGCAGGACGACGCGCCGCTGAGTACTGCCAACAACGAACGCCAGGCGATCGACCAGGCAACCGACAGGCTGATCGTCCAGCGCGGCGACAAGCTCGTCGCGCGTGCGGTGACGATCAATCGCCCGCGCGCCGAGCTCTACGCCTTCTGGCGCGATTTCAGCAATCTGCCGCCGATCCTCGATAATGTCGTGCGGATCGACGTGCTCGACAGCGAGCGTAGCCACTGGGTGGTGAAATCCCCCGGCGGCGGCACGGTCGAGTGGGATTCGCGGATCACCGAGGATCGCGAGGGCGAGCTGATCGCCTGGGCGTCCGAGGAAGGTGCCGACATCCCGAACAGCGGCCGCATCGAGTTTCGCGACGCCGGGGCCCGCGGCACCGTGGTCGTCGCGACGATCAACTACGAGCAGCCCTTCGGCACCTTGGGCCGCGTACTCTCCCGCATCTTCCAGCGCGAACCGAAGATGCAGGCGCAGCGCGACCTGCGCCGCTTCAAGCAACTCATGGAAACCGGCGAGATCGCAACCTCGTCCCGCACCAAGCAACAGCTCGAGGAGGAGCGGAACTGATGCGCGCACTCACATGGCACGGCAAGCACGACGTCCGCGTGGACTCGGTGCCCGATCCCGAGATCCTCAACCCGCGCGACGCGATCATCAAGATCACCTCGACCGCGATCTGCGGTTCCGACCTCCACCTCTATGACGGCTTCATCCCGACGATGATGGCCGGAGATATCCTCGGCCATGAATTCATGGGCGAAGTGGTGGAGACCGGTCCCAAATCGACGCTCAAAAAGGGCCAGCGCGTGGTGGTGCCGTTCACCATCTCCTGCGGCTCGTGCTACCATTGCGGCAAGCACCAATATTCCGCCTGCGAGAACGGGCTGCCTGCCGACAATCAGGACCTCGGTCAGGAAATGTACGGCCAGCCGATGGGCGCGCTGTTTGGCTACAGCCATCTCACCGGCGGCCATGCCGGCGGCCAGGCCGAATATGTCCGCGTGCCGTTCAGCGACGTCGGCCCGATCGTGATCCCGGACGGGATTGAGGACGACAAGGTGCTGTTCCTCTCCGACATCCTGCCCACCGGCTGGATGGCGGCGGAGAATGCCGAGATCGAGCCGGGCGATACTGTCGCGGTGTGGGGCTGCGGGCCGGTTGGGCTGTTCGCGGTGCAGTCGGCGTTCCTGATGGGCGCCGAGCGCGTCATCGCGATCGACCATTTCCCGCGGCGCCTCGAACTCGCTCGCCGTTTCGGCGCTGAGACGATCAACTTCGAGGAAACCGACACGGCTGCGGCCTTGTTCGAGATGACCGGCGGCATCGGCCCGGATGCGGTGATCGACAGCGTCGGCTTGGAGGCGCACGGCTTCTTCGTCGACAATGTGCTCGACCAGATCAAGAAGTCGACCTTCCTCGGCACCGATCGCATCCACTCGATCCGTCAGGCGATCCTTGCCTGCCGCAAGGGCGGGCGCGTCTCTATGCCGGCGGTCTATGGCGGCTTCGTCGACAAGTTCCCGCTCGGCGCGCTGATGGAGAAGGGGCTGACGCTCAAGACGGGCCAGACCCATGTCCAGCACTATATGCCCGCGCTGCTCAACGCGATCATGGAAGAGAAGATCGATACGACCTTCCTGATCAGCCACACGCTGCCGCTGGAGCAGGCGCCGCAGGGCTACAAGATGTTCCACGACAACCAGAACGAAGTGACCAAGGTCGTGCTAAAGCCCGGCATGGCGCTGGCAGCCGAATAAGGAGGCACGGAAAATGGCAGACAAATTTGCAATCGTGACCGGTGCCTCGAGCGGCATCGGCCTGGAACTGGCGCGGCTCGCGGCGCGCGACGGCTATGACTTGCTGGTGGTGGCGGACACCCCGCTGGTCGATGCTGCGGCCGCGCTGAAGGGCGAGGGCGTCGACGTGCAGTCGGTCGAGACCGACCTGTCGACCATCGAAGGCGTCGACCGGCTGCTGTCGGCGGCCGGCGGCCGGCGGGTCGACCTGCTCTGCGCCAATGCCGGCCACGGCCTGGGCGGCGGCTTCCTCGATCAGGACGTCGCCGAGTGGCGACATGTGATCGACACCAACATTACCGGCACCGCCTATCTGCTGCAGAAAGTGCTCCGCCAGATGCGCGATGCGGGCGAGGGCAAGGTGCTGATTACAGGCTCGATCGCGGGCTGGATCCCGGGCAGCTTCCAGGCGGTGTATAACGGCTCCAAGGCGTTCGTGGACAATTTCGCGGCGGCGATCCGCAACGAGCTCAAGGAGGTGAAGGGCATCACCATCACCACCTTGCTGCCGGGGCCGGTCGAGACCGAGTTCTTCGAGCGCGCCGGCATGATGGACACCAAGGTCGGCCAGAGCGAGAGCAAGTCCGATCCCGCCGATGTCGCCAAAGATGGTTGGACCGCTCTCATGAAGGGGACGGACAATATCGTCTCCGGCCTGTCCAACAAGCTGCAGGTCGCGGGTGCCGGCGTGCTGCCGCAATCGGTGACTGCCGAGCAGCATCGCAAGATCGCCGAGCCCGGCAGCGGCGAATGAGGAAGTAGGCCGGGCAGTTGCCAGCCCGGCCCCGATGATGCCATGGCATCCCGCTCAAATCGGGAGAGGGATGCCATGCGTCTTAGGTCGCTATTGTTCGTGCCCGGCGATCGGCCGGAGCGCTTTGCCAAGGCGGCGGTGAGCGGGGCCGATGCGCTGATCCTCGATCTCGAGGATTCGGTACTGGCCGAGCGCAAGGACTTCGCCCGCGACGCCATCGCCGAATGGCTGGGCGACATGCCCGACACACGCTGCTTCGTTCGCGTCAATCCGCTCGGCACCCCCGCGATCGCAGACGATCTCGCCGCCGTCGCGACATGCCGTCCCGCGGGGCTGGTGCTCCCCAAGGCCGATGGCGCCGCCGCGATCCGTACCCTGGTGGCGCTGGTCGCCCAGGCCGGGGCCGCATGCCCGCCGATCCTCCCCATCGCCACCGAAACGCCTGCCGCGCTATTCCACCTCGGAAGCTATGGCGAGGTCGCGGCGCATCTTGCCGGGCTCACTTGGGGGGCGGAGGACCTGCCGGCGGCGATCGGCGCGGCCAGCGCGCGGGAGGAAGACGGCGGCTACACCGCGCCCTTCGCGATGGTACGATCGCTGGCGCTGTTCGCTGCCCATGCCGCGGGCGTCGCGGCGATCGAGACCGTCTATCCCGACATTGCCGATATCGACGGGCTATCGGCCTATGTCGCGCGGGGGCGTCGCGACGGGTTTACCGGCATGATGGCGATCCACCCGGCGCAGATCGAAGCCATCCATGCCGGTTTCACCCCCAGTGCGGCGGAGATCGCCGCGGCCGAGGAAATCGTCCAGGCGTTCCTCGCCCATCCCGACGCCGGGGCGATGCGGCTGAACGGACGGATGATCGACCGCCCCCATCTCGAACAGGCACGACGCTTGTTAGCGCGCGCGGAATAACCTGCCCCTCGTACCAACGCCGATGTAACCCGTTTCAGTCCAACAGATTGGTGCGGTGCAATAGCCTTTGCAAACGTGTTGCACTAATGAAAGCTAATTACATCCTGTAACCTCGAAAACACACCACCGCACAAAATCAAACCTGTCCGACAACTTTGTGTTTCCAACGTTGACAATGTTGTGACCGATGGTAGCGATACCGTCGTTGCGAAAGCATCGGGGCGTTCGCAACAAAAACGGTTTCCGACGATCAACGTCGGCAGAGGAGGGGACATGAAAAGCGTATCGCGTTCGACTATGTGGTCGCGCTCGGCTTCCATGGTGGCAGTGGCTGCTTGCATGGTATTGCCAACGATTGCACATGCGCAGGCCGACAACGTTGCCAACGCTGCAGCGCCACAAGAAGGCGGGCAGGGCGAAGAAATCGTCGTCACCGGTATTCGCGCCTCGCTGGAGCGGTCGATCGCGATCAAGCGGGAAGCACCGGGTATCGTCGACGCGATCTCGGCGGAAGACATCGGCAAGTTCCCGGATACCAACCTTGCGGAATCGCTGCAGCGTATTCCGGGCGTGTCGATCAACCGTACGAACGGTGAAGGCTCGCAGGTCACAGTCCGCGGCTTCGGTCCGCAGTACAACCTCGTCACGCTGAACGGCCGCCAGCTCGCCTCCGCCGCGATCTCGGTGGTCGGCGGCGACCAGAACGCCGATGGCGCGCAGGGCACCACCCGCTCGTTCGACTTCTCGAACCTCGCGACGGAAGGCGTCCGCACGCTCGAAGTGTACAAGACCGGCCGCGCTGCGGTGCCGTCGGGTGGCATCGGCGCGACGATCAACGTCGTCACCCGCCGCCCGCTCGACAGCGGCAGCAAGCCCGGCTTCAACGGCAGCGTCGGCGCCAAGGCGGTGTACGACACCAGCGTCGATGGCTGCCTCGATTGCGGCGCCAAGGTTACCCCGGAATTTTCGGGTGTGGTCGGCTGGAGCGACGCGGACCAGCGCTTCGGCGTCGAGCTGTTCGGCAGCTATCAGAAGCGTAACTTCACCTCGATCGCGGCGACCTCGAACGACTGGAACATCGTTCCGTACAGCAGCTTCGTCACCGGTGGCTTCACCCGCAACAACACGGTGTGCCCGGCCAGCCAGACGACGCTCAGCGCGAACTGCACGATCGTCAAGGGCGTACCCAGCAATGCCAACCAGCTGGTCGCGATCCCCAACGACAGCCGCTATCACTATGCCGAGGGCAGCCGCGAGCGCATCAACGGCCAGGCCGTGGTGCAGTTCAAGCCGACCGACGCGCTGACGCTGACCGCCGACGCACTCTATGCGCAGAACCGCCAGCGCGAGACCCGCTCGGACCTGTCCAACTGGTTCAGCCGTCCCTTCGACGAAGTGCATTTCGACGGCAACACCACGGTCGCCACCGCCAACTATCTCCACGAGACGATCAACGGCTTCAAGGACGAGGGCTTCGAAGCGCAGTCGCGCGCGCAGAAGAATCGTCTCACCGACTTCGGTCTCAACGCCGACTGGCAGCTTGCCAGCAACCTGAATCTGCGCCTCGACGGGCACATCTCCAAGTCGTCGAGCCTGCCGGACAATCCCAACGGCGTCAGCTCCACGCTGGTCGGCATGGGCGCCAACGTGGTTGCCGCCCACTCGGTCGACTATAGCGGCGCGGGTATTCCGAAGCAGGACATCACGCTGGGGTCGGTGCCGCTCGATCTCAACTCGTTCGGCAGCCAGATCGGCCGCACCAACAAGTCGACCCAGGAGCAGCTGGTCCGCGAGGCGCGTGCCGATTTCGGCTGGGATCTCGGCGGCGACAGCAAGTTCGAATTCGGTGCGAACTATCGCAAGACCGACATGCGCCAGACCTTCGTCAGCACCCAGCAGACGCTGGGCGACTGGGGCATCGCCAATCCGGGCGACGTCCAGCGGCTGGCGCCCGGCCTGGTCCAGTCGTTCTGCCTCGAGTGCAAGTTCGACAAATATGATCCGGGCTCGGATGCGGATTCGAAGGTGGCTTTCCGCGGCGATGCTGCAAAGCTCTATCCGATCCTGTCCTCCTATTATGCCGGCCGTGGCAATTCGATCGGCATCACCGGCAACAACAACAACCGGGTCAAGGAAGACATCTGGGCCGCCTATGGCCAGCTGACCTGGAAGGGCGAGGTCGGCAGCGCGCCGGCGCGCCTGGTCGCCGGCATCCGCTACGAGCACACCAAGTCGCGCTCGATCTCGCAGGTGGCTATCCCGTCGGCAGTGGACTGGGTATCTGATAACGACTTCACGGTGGTGGTCTCGCTCGCCAACACCAGCCAGTTCGACGAATCTCACTCCTATGACAACATCCTGCCGCAGGTCGACTTCCAGGTCGAACTGCAGCGGAACCTGCTCGCCCGCCTGTCGTACAGCAAGACGATTTCGCGACCGAACTACAACAACCTGTTTACCGCAACGACGGTGGGTGGTCCGCCGCGTCCGACCAACAATGGCGGCATCCCCAGCGCGTCTGTGGGCAACGCTGCGCTGTCGCCGCTGATCTCGGACAATTTCGACGCCTCGCTGGAATGGTATTTCAAGCCGGACAGCTATGTCTCGGTCGCCTTCTTCGACAAGCGGGTGCACAACTTCGTCGGCAACGGCCAGTTCACCTCTCCGCTGTTCGGCCTGCGCGATCCGAGCTCGGGTGCGGCGGGCAGCCGGTCGGGCCAGGCGAAGGCAGCGCTCAACGGGCTGGGTGCGGATATCAGCGACGTAAACCTGTTCGTGATGTCCTCGCTGATCGCCAACCGCGGTTCGGTCGCGGCGGCAACCACCGAGTTCCAGGCGAACTACAACAACTCGACCCGCGCGCTCGACGATAATTACGTCAAGGCGATCAACAACCAGTACGATCTGCGCGGCAACGCCGCCGACCCGCTGTACCAGTTCCAGGTGACACAGCCGATCAACAACAAGGACGCCGAGATCTACGGCGTAGAGTTGGCCGGCCAGTATTTCCTCGGCAATACCGGCTTCGGTGTCGCTGCGGCGTATACGCTGGTGCGCGGCGACGTGGGCTTCAACCTGGGCGCCGATCCGGGCCAGGACCAGTTCGCGCTGCTCGGTCTGAGCGACACGTTCAGCACCACGCTGATCTACGACAAGAACGGCATCTCGGCGCGTCTCGCCTATAACTGGCGCGACAAATATCTGTCGGGCATCAACCGCCAGGGCTCGCGCAACCCCGAGTTCACCGCGCCCTTCGGTCAGCTCGACATGAACGTGAGCTACGAGATCACGCCGCAGGTCGCGTTGTCGCTGGAAGGCATCAACCTGACCAAGGCGAGCGTGCGGACCTATGCTCGCGACATCAGCGAGCTGTGGTTTGCGCAGGAACTCGATCGCCGCTTCCTTGCAGGCGTGCGCTTCAAGTTCTGAGCTACCGCGCAACCGCGCGTGTGGAGAGGGGAGGGTCGCTGCCGGGGGCAGCGGCCCTTTCCGCTTTCACGGGCGAATGCGGGAGGTTGAGGGGGCCGCGGCTTTGCGCCATGGTTCCGCCGAACCGGGCGCGATGCCCGGCAACATGGATGTGTTTCGAATGACGAACCCGGTCGCGCTGGACAATGTCCTCCACCATGACCTGCGCGTCGCCTTCCGCCACGGCGCGGAATTTGGTGATGCCGCCAACCAGATCCTCATCTTCCCCACCGAGTTCGAGGCCGTGCAGCGCGAATTTCCGATCCTGTTCCGCGAGACGGAAGGCGAGGGGCTGCAGGCGGTGGCGCTCACCGGCTTGGACGCGGACGGGAATCTGTTCTTCGACGGCGAACGCTGGACCAGCCGCTACGTCCCCGCGCTGCAACAGCGCGGTCCCTTTTCGATCGGCATCCCAGGCGATGGCCTTGATCCCGACGAGGGACCGACGGTGCATGTCGATCTCGATGATGCCCGCGTCGGCACTTCAGAAGGCGAACTGCTGTTCCTGCCGCAGGGCGGCGCCAGCCGCCATCTGGAGCATGTCTCGCGCGTGCTGGGGCGTATCCATGGCGGGATCGGCGCCGCTGCGCCGGTTTATGCGCTGTTCCAAGAGGCCGGCCTGCTCGAGACCAACGTCATCGAAGTCACGCTGCATGACGAGCAGCGCTACCGGATCGACGGCTTCCAGATGCTGTCGCACGATCGGCTTGCGGCGTTGGCGCCGGATGCGATCGAACGGCTGCACCGCGCCAATGTATTGGGTCTCGCCTATCTTGTCGCGGCCTCGCTGGGGAACATCAGTGCGCTGATCGAGCGCAAGAATGCGGGTACGCTGCGGTGAACGTTCTGGCGGGAACGGCGCCCGCGGTGCGGGTCGTGGAGGGCATCGCCCCCGATGCGATCCCGTTCGACCAGTTCATGGCGGAGCAGGCGCCGGTGATCCTCAAGGGGATTGCCGCCGACTGGCCGTTGGTCCGCGCCGGCCGGGCCTCCGCCGGTGCCGCAATCGATCTGCTGCAGCGCTTCGACTCCGGTCGCCCGGTGGTGACCTTTACCGGCGCGCCGGAGATCCATGGGCGGTTTTTCTATGACGAGACCGTCACCGGCCTCAACTTCACCGGTCGCCGTGAGCCGTTGACGCCGTTGCTCGACGCGATGCGTTCGACCAACGGTGATCCGGATGCACCGAGCGTCTATGTCGGCTCCACCGATCTCGACGAATATCTGCCAGGCTTCCGGGGCGAGAACGACCTGGTGCTCGATCATCCGATGTTCGCCCAGCATCTGGCGAGCATCTGGATCGGCAACCGCACCACCGCGACCTGCCATTACGACATGTCGCATAATTTGGCGGTATGCGCGGTCGGCCGGCGGCGGTTCACGCTGTTTCCGCCTGATCAAATTGCCAATCTCTATCCGGGCCCGCTCGAGCCGACGCCGGGTGGGCAAGTGGTCAGCATGGTTGATTTCGCCGCCCCCGATTTTGAGCGGCATCCGGGCTTTCGGGCCGCGATGGCGACCGCGCAGGTGGCGGAAATGGACGCGGGCGACCTGCTTTTCTATCCGGCGATGTGGTGGCACCATGTCGAGGCACTGGCACCGTTCAACGTGCTGATTAACTATTGGTGGAACGCCAGCCCGGCGTGGCTCGACACGCCCCAGCTTACCCTGCTTCACGGCCTGCTCAGCCTGCGCGATCGCCCTGAGCCCGAGAAACAGGCCTGGAAGGCATTGTTCGACTATTATGTGTTCGGCGATCCGAAGCGACCCCCTGCGCACCTCCCCGAAGCGGCGCGCGGGCCGCTGGCACCGATCGATGCCATGGCCGCCCGGCGGCTGCGCGCGCAGTTGCTGCACCGCCTCAATCGCTGACATTCATGCGCATCCGCGCAGGTTGTCGACGGAATCCGCCGCCTTGTCGTCAAATGGTTAATTTCTCCGCCGAGCTGATGGCTTGCCGCGACAAGATGTCGGAACCGGCACGCGCGCGCACGGTTCGGGGGCTGCCATGTTGCGGGCATGATCCATGCGGCCGTTCCCTGGCGAGTCGTATTTGTTCAGGAGATTTCCGGATGTTCAAAGGCGCTTTGAGCGCGGCAGCCCTCGTTGCGGGCTTGTCGCTTACCCCTACCGCGGCCTTGGCTGCGACCGTTATCGGCGGCGCGACCGCCATCGATATCACCGCGACCAGCACGTTTAATTCGCTCGGCTATAAGGTCGCCACTTATGGTACCGCCAGCGCCTTCAAGATCGGCAATGACCTCGTTGCCGCGTTCCTTATCACCGGCGGTTCGCGCAATGACACGACCGGCGCGACGATCATCAACCATGACGGTTCGGGTCTGAAGTTCTCGCTGGGCGGCAATACGCTCAGCATCGGCAACTTCGAGATCGACACCGCCGCCGGCCTGGTCCGCGGCAGTGCCTCGGCCAATGGTTTCACGCTCGGCGACAACCTCTCGCTGTTCAACCTCGGCGCCGGGTCGGTGCTGACGCTGACCAATGAAGCTGCCGCGGCGTTCCAGACGACGCTGGGCACCCCCGGCCTCGCTGGCGCGACCATCGGCACCGCGACTCCGGTTGCCGTCTTCGGCCCGAGCGGTGTGCCGGAGCCGGCCAGCTGGGGCCTGATGATCGCCGGCGTGGGCTTTGTCGGCGCGTCGCTGCGCCGCCGTGCCCGCAACACGGCGCGCCTTGCCGCCGCCTGAGCGTAACAGCGCACAAGGAAACGGCCGGGAGATCGCTCTCCCGGCCGCTTTCTTTCGGCTGGTCTGCGCGGCTCAGAAGCTCGCCCAGTCGTCTCCGTCGGCCGTGGCCATCGCGGCGACGGGGAGGGGCTTCACCGGCGAGACATAGCCACCGGCGTTGCTGCGAGATGCATGCTGCCTGGGCGGCGGCGGCGTCCGCACCGGTGCAGCCTGCCGGCCGCCTACTTCGAACTGATGCGCGGAATCGCTGAGGCTGGTGACCTCGGCGTTCAGGTTGCGCGCAGCGGCGGAGGTCTGCTCGACCATCGCCGCATTCTGCTGCGTGCTCTGGTCCATCGTCTGCACCGCCGAGGCGATCTGCGAGATGGCGGTGGCCTGGGCCTGGTTGTCGCTTGCCATCGCGCTGACCAGCTGATGGACCTCGGCGGTCGCGCTCGAGATGGTGTCGAGCGCACCTTCGACCTGCTGAACGGTTTGCACCGCCTCGACGATGTCCTTCTGTGTCGCGCTCAGCTGATCGCGGGCGCGGCTGGCTTCCTCTTCCGAGCGCATCGCCAGCTGCGAGACGAGATCCGCGACGACCGCGAAGCCGCGGCCGGCTTCTCCGGCACGGCCGGCTTCCACGGCGGCGTTCATCGCGAGAACGCGGGTCTGGAACGCGATCTTGTCCAGACCCTCGATCACGCTGTCGATGCCCTTGGCGCCTTCGGAGACACGGGTCATCGCCTGCACCGCGGTGTCGGTGATCGCGCGGCCGTCATTGACGGTCTGGATCGCGCCGTTGGTGCGCTGCACGGTGCTGTCGGCGGCACGGGCGGTGGCCTTGAGCCGCTGGTCCATCTGGGTGACCGCCGCGGCGGTCTGCTCCAGGCTGGCCGCATTGGCTTCGGTGCGCTTTGCCAGATCTTCCGAGGCGGTCGCGATCTCGCTCGATCCGGTGCGGATCGTCGTCGCGCTTTCGAGCACCTGCGCGATCAGCGCGCGGAGATTGGCGACGGCGCGGTTGAAGTTGGTCTTTACCGGCTCGAATTCCGGGGCCACCGCAACGTCGATCGTAGCGGTGAGGTTGCCATGCGACAGCGCATCGAGCCGACTGTCAAGCGCCTCGAGCAGGCGGGCCTGCTCGGCATCGGCAGCGGCCTTGGCCTGCTGGGTGGATTGCAGACCGATCGCGTTCTCGCGGAAAACCTCCACGGTGCGCGCCATCGTACCCAGTTCGTCACCGCGATCGGTGCCCGGTACCGCCCGGCGCAGGTCCCCGCCGGCAACCGCCTGCATTGTGGTCTGCAGCGCGTTGAGCGGATCGGTGATGCCGACACGCGAGACCAGATAGCCGGTGACCATCGCCACCACGAGCGAGATGACGTTGATCACTACCAGCGTCCAGACCGTCGACTGACCGGCGTCCTGCAGCGTATGCGACGTTTCCGCCGCGGCCTTCATCCGTTCGTTGTTGAAGCTGATCAGGCGGTGCGAAATCGCCTGCACGTCCGGATCCACCGCGCGCAGCAACGCCAGTGCCGCAGCGTCTTCGTTGCGCAAGCCATGCTGGATGGCGGCCTGTGTCTTGTCCTGCATGCCGTCGAGCTTTGCCCGAACCTCGTCGAGCGCCGGCTTGGCGGACGGATCTTCCTGCTGGATCTGCTCGAGCAGCGCCTTGGCCTGCGTGTAACTGTCCTTTTCCTCGCCCTCGGTCTCGCGCGCCATGGGGCTGTTGCCGTCATAAGCGACCGCGCGATAGCCGGCATAGGCCATCGCCTCGATCAGGCGGTTCAGACGTGCGGTGTGGGTGGTGGCGGGCAGCTTGCCCAGCGTGAGTTCGGAATAATCGCGATTGGCGCGATTGAGGCTGCTGGCGCTGATCGCGCTGACGATCAGCGTCACGACGCTGATCATGGCGATCACCGCCAGGATTTTGACGGGCACGCGCACGCGCGCGAGTAACTGTTTCATCCCTTGAATCCCCAATGCACCGGCGTTGGATGCACCGGTGGCAAGACCATCATTATAGAAACGGCGCGCGCTACCGTGGTGCACCGGTGCCATAAATACGTGCGATATCCTGCCGGCGCCGCGGCGGGCGCGCGCCATGACGGGAGGCCGATCGCGCGGCATCGCCTCTGTCCCGTGTCGCATCGCCTATAATGCTGGGCGGGGCGCCGTGGCGGCGCCGGGGAAGGTGCACGCGTGGTACGACTTGCTTTGGTGATGATCGCCCGGAACGAGGCGCGCGCGATCGCGCGGGCGCTCGACAGCGCGCGTGCGCATGTCGACCGGATGATCGTGCTCGACACCGGCTCGACCGACGAGACGGTGGCGATTGCCGAGCGCTGCGGCGCGACCGTGCATCATTTTGCGTGGTGCGACGATTTTGCTGCCGCCCGCAACGCCGCGCTCGAGCATTCCGATGCCGACTGGAACTTGATGCTCGACGCCGATGAATGGCTTGAGAGCGGATATGAGGCGCTCGCCTCCGCAGCACTGCCACCCGCGCGGCAGAAACCGGCGACGTTCATCGGCTGCGTGGAACTGCGCAACGAGGGCGTGGTCGGCACCGTGGCGCGGCGCTTTCTGCCGCGTATCCTGCCGCGCGGGGTGCGCTATGCGGGACGCATCCACGAGCAGCCGGTCGCATTGCTGCCTGCGGTGCCGTGTGCGCTCCGCATGGGGCATGACGGCTATGCCGAGGCACAGCTTGCTGCGAAACACGGGCGTAACCTCGCGTTGCTGGAGACGGCGCTGGCCGAGGCGCCCGATGATTCGTATCTCTGGTTCCAGCTCGGGCGCGAGCATCTGGTTCGCGGTGCGGCCGAGGCGGCGGTGGCGCCGCTGCAGACCGCCTATCGTCTCACACCGCCCGAGGCGGGCTACCGCCACGCGGTGGTGCTTTCCACGGTACGCGCGCTGAAGGAAGCGGGGCAGTTGCACGAGGCGCTGGCACTGGTCGATGCCGAGCAGTCCGCCTGGCCGTCGTCGCCGGACTTCTATTTCGCGGTTGCCGATCTGTATCTCGCCTGGGCCAGCCAAGCGCCGGAGCTTGCTCTGGACGAGTTGCTCCCGGTGGTGGAGGGGGCGTGGCTGCGCTGCCTGGAAATCGGCGAGCAGCCGTTGCTCGACGGTTCGGTAATCGGCTGCGGCAGCTATCTCGCGGCCGGCAATCTGGCGATGTTCTACGAGCAGCTGGGCATCATGGACGAGGCCGAGCGCTACGCCGCGCTGGAACGTGATCTGCGGACCGCCGCCTGAGACTGACCGTCGCTGGCGTCGTGCCGCATACGCCAGCACTGTCAATCCGATCCGGGGTACCACTATACGCGCTCGGCGCGGGCCGCGCGGCATTGGCATGGACTTGGTCTTCAGATCGAATACCGTATATATTCTAGGAAGGATTTGCTTCCTGCCCCAGTGCCGCTAACGATTGACGGGGAGGTCGCTGGAACCGGCACTGCGAGCGCGCTGCTCGACGGACCGATCGGGGCGGTGGGCTCTCTGTTCGAATGCACGGCCCGGGGGCCGCCCTTGGCGGCAGGCCAATGGCTACCGACCGGCGCCCTCACGGGCGTCCATCCGGCTTGGTCGGGCGCGAAGGTCGAGGCACGGTTCGATACGGCGCAGCGCATAGAATGCCCGATCGGGATCGCCTGATCCCGGGACGGCGGAGTGGGATTGGAGAGTTGATGGCGAGCAAGGGCGAAGCCGCGGTAAGCGGCGCCGTGGAACGGGTGGGGCGGTATCGCTGGGTGATTTGCGGGCTGCTGTTCGCGGCCACCATCATCAATTACATCGATCGCCAGATGATCGGCGTGCTCAAGCCCACGCTGATGGCCGACCTGCACTGGACCGAGCAGGACTTTGCCGGCGTCATCATCTGGTTCCAGTTCGCCTATGCCGTCGGCTACATCCTGTTCGGCAAGATCGTCGACCAGGTCGGCGCGCGCGTCGGCTACACCATTGCCTTCATCGTCTGGCAGGTGGCGCACATCTTCCACGGCGCGGCCCACAACATCACCCAGTTCGCCATCGCCCGCTTCGCGCTGGGCATCGGCGAATCCGGCAACTTCCCCGCGGGCATCAAGGCGGTGACCGAGTGGTTCCCGGCCAAGGAGCGTGCCTTCGCGATCGGCGTGTTCAATGCCGGCGCGAACATCGGCGCGGTGCTCACCCCGCTGGTCATCCCGTACATGGTGATCGCCTGGGGCTGGCGCTCGGCCTTCGTCATCACCGGCGTGGTCAGCTTCGTCTGGCTGATCGCCTGGTGGACGCTGTACCGCAGCCCGCGCGAGCACCCCAAGGTCACCGAGGGGGAACTCGCCTGGATCGAGCAGGACCCCGCCGACAAGGTGCAGAAGCTCGGCTATGGATCGGTCCTCGCCAAGCGCGAGACCTGGGCGTACGCGCTCGGCAAGTTCTTCATCGATCCGGTCTGGTGGTTCTTCCTGTTCTGGCTGCCGGGCTATCTGTTCGAGCGCTACCAGCTCGACCTCAAGACCTTCGGCCTGCCGCTCGCCGCGATCTATCTCGTGTCGGACATGGGCAGCGTCGCCGGCGGCTGGCTGTCCTCGCGGCTGATGCGCGCAGGCTACACCGCCAATGTCGCGCGCAAGCTGACGATGCTGGTCTGCGCCTTCGCGGTGCTGCCGGTGCTGTTCGCGGAATCGCTGAGCAGCGTGTGGATGGCGGTCGCCGTGATCGGCATCGCCACCGCAGCGCACCAGGCCTTCTCGGCCAACCTCTATGCGCTGCCGGCGGACATGTTCCCGCGCGGTGCAGTGGGTTCGGTGATCGGCATCGGCGGCACCGTCGGCGCCGTGGGCGGCATCCTCATGTCCTTCTATGCCGGCGAAGTGCTGGCGCGGATCGGCAGCTACTGGCCGCTCTTCGCGGTGGCCGGCAGCGCCTATTTCGTCGCGCTCGCCTGCGTGCATTTCCTGTCGCCGCGCCTCGCCCGTGTCGACATGGACGCCTGATTTTCCTCTGACCTGTCCGGAGTCTCCGATGGCCAAGCCGCTCAAGCTCGATCCCGACCGGCTGTTGCCGGCCGAGGGGCGCACCCGTGAAATCGCGCGCGAACTCTACCGCGAAGTGGCCGAGCTGCCGATCATCAGCCCGCACGGCCATACCGATGCGGGCTGGTTCTCGACCAACGCCAACTGGTCGAACGCGACCGAGTTGCTGCTCTCGCCCGACCACTACATCTACCGCATGCTCTATTCGCAGGGCGTGTCGCTCGACGCGCTGTGCGTGCCGAGCAAGGCGGGCATGCCCGGCACCGATCCCCGTGCGGCATGGCGCACCTTTGCCGAGCATCTCTACCTGTTCCGCGGCACGCCGTCCGCCATGTGGCTGGGCCATGTGTTCGGCGAGGTGTTCGGCTTCGATGTCGCGCTCGATGGCGAGACGGCCGATTTCTACTACGACACGATCAACGCCAAGTTGGCGAGCGACGATTTCCGGCCGCGCGCGCTGTTCGATCGCTTCAACATCGAGTTCCTCGCCACCACCGAGGGCCCGCAGGACGATTTGTCGACGCACCACGCCGTGCAGGCGTCGGGCTGGCCGGGCCGCGTCGTCACCACCTATCGCCCCGACGCGGTGATCGACGTCGAGCATGAGCAGTTCCACGGCGCGCTCAAGGTGTTTGCCGAGAAGACCGGCGAGGACGTGTACAACTGGGACGGCTATCTCGCCGCGCACCGCAAACGCCGCGCCGACTTCCGCGCCGCCGGCGCCACCGCGACCGACCATGGCCACCCGACGGCGCGCACCGTGAACCTCAGCAAGACCGAGGCCGCTGCGCTGTTCGCCAAGATCCTCGGCAGCGACTGGACACCGGCCGATGCCGAGCTGTTCCGCGCGCAGATGCTCACCGAAATGGCGGCGATGAGCGTCGAGGACGGGATGGTGATGCAGATCCACCCGGGCAGCTTCCGCAATCATAATCGCGGCCTGTTCGCCAGCCATGGGCGCGATAAGGGCGCTGACATCCCGATGGCGACCGACTATGTCCATGGGCTAAAGCCGCTGCTCGATCGCTTCGGCACCTCGACCGATCTGTCGATCATCCTCTTCACGCTCGACGAGACGGTCTATTCGCGCGAGCTGGCGCCGCTGGCCGGCCATTATCCGTGCCTCAAGCTGGGCCCGGCCTGGTGGTTCCATGACAGCCCCGAAGGCATGCGCCGCTTCCGCGAGCAGGTGACCGAGACGGCGGGCTTCTACAACACCGTCGGCTTCAACGACGATACCCGCGCCTTCCTTTCGATCCCGGCGCGCCACGACGTCGCGCGGCGGATCGACTGCGGCTTCCTGGCGCAGCTGGTCGCCGAGGGGCGGCTGCTCGACTGGGAGGCGGCGGAACTCGCGTTCGAGCTGACCAACGGCTTGGTGCGCAAGGCGTACAGGCTGGATACGTCCGCATAAGCAACTGATCTGACACGCGTCGACCGGAAGCGCGATCGGCGCGAAAAAAAACGCGGGCACCGCCAGGACGGGCGTGGTAACCGGTGTCAATCGACGACATAAGGGACGAGAACGATGAAGATCGCGCTGATCACCGAGAACAGCCAGGCTGCCAAGAACGGCATCATTCACCAGGCGCTCACCAACGTCGCCGAGCCGCTGGGCCATCAGGTGTTCAATTATGGCATGTACGCGGCCGAAGACACCGCCGCGCTCACCTATGTGATGAACGGCCTGCTCGCGGGCATCCTGCTCAATGCCGGGGCGGTCGATTTCGTCGTGACCGGCTGCGGTACCGGCATGGGTTCGATGCTTGCCTGCAATGCGATGCCGGGCGTGTTCTGCGGGCTGGTGATGGATCCGACCGATGCCTTTCTGTTTGGCCAGATCAACGATGGCAACGCCATCTCGATGCCCTATGCCAAGGGCTTTGGCTGGGCGGCGGAACTCAATCTGGAGGATGTATATCGCAAGCTGTTCGAGGGCGAGCGGGGGCTCGGCTACCCCAAGGAGCGGGCCGAGATCATGCGCAAAAACCGCGGCATCCTGTCGGATCTCAAGCGCGTGACCTGCAACGACATGCTCACGGTGCTGAAAAATGTCGATCAGGACCTTTTGCGCGCGGCGATCGCCGGCGAAAGGTTCGCCGACTATTTCTACGCAAATGCGCAGGACGCGGCGATCAGCGACTATCTGCGCAGCCTCTCGTAACCGCCGATATCCCTCGCCTCCTCCGTCGCTTGCCGAGGTGCTGGGGTGGGGGGACGAAGTGCGGCTACACAGGTTGAGGCCCTTTCTAGACTCCTCCCGCAAGCGAGGGGGGACGAGGGGAAGGGAAAGGGGACTCCAGCATGACCAATCCGTTCGATCTCACCGGCCAGGTGGCCGTCATCACCGGCGCGAACACCGGCATCGGCCAGGGCATCGCGCTGGCGCTCGCGGCTGCGGGTGCGGACATCGCCGCGGTCGGCCGCACGCCCGCCGAGGAAACCGTGCGCAAGGCCCGCGCCCTCGGTCGCCGCGCCGAGATCATCGCCGCCGACCTGTCCACGATCGAGCCTGTGGGCAGGGTTGTGGACGAAGCTGTGGGTAAGCTGGGGAAAATCGACATTTTGGTGAACAATGCCGGGATCATCCGCCGCGCCGACAGCCTTGATTTCACGGAAGAAGATTGGGACGCGGTGGTCGATACCAACCTGAAGTCGGTTTTCTTTCTCTGTCAGGCTGCCGGCCGGTTCATGGTCCGCCGCTTCGGCGAGACGGGGGAGCGCGGACGGATCATCAACATTGCCTCGATGCTCAGCTTCCAGGGCGGAATCCGCGTGCCGAGCTACACCGCATCCAAATCGGGCATCGCGGGGCTCACAAAGTTGCTGGCGAACGAGTGGGCGGGGAAGGGCGTGAACGTCAACGCGATCGCGCCGGGCTATATCGCCACCAACAACACCTCGTCGCTGCAGGCCGACGAGACCCGCAACCGCCAGATCCTCGAGCGCATCCCGGCGGGGCGCTGGGGCGATCCGGAAGATCTGGGCGGCGCTGCGGTCTTCCTTGCATCGCGTGCCTCGGACTATGTGCAAGGGCATGTTCTCGCCGTTGACGGAGGCTGGCTGGCACGATGACGTTCGCATTTTTCGGGGAAATGATGCTGCGGCTCTCGCCGCCGGGCCGCGAACTGCTGTTGCAGACGCCCAAGCTCGACGTTGCCATCGCGGGGGCGGAGGCGAATGTCGCGACCGGCCTGGCCTGCCTGGGCCATGCCGTGCGGATGATCAGCGCGGTGGCGGACAATCCGCTGGGCGCTGCGGCAGTCGGTGAATTGCGGCGGCGGGGGGTGGATGCCCGCCATGTCGTCGCCGAGACCGGGCGGATGGGGCTGTATTTCCTTACCCCCGGCGCGGGACTGCGGGCGTCGGAAATCGTCTATGACCGGGCCAACTCGGTGTTCGCCAAGCGCGCTGCCGACAGCTGGGACTGGGACGCGCTGCTCGACGGCGTCACCCGGTTGCACCTCTCCGGGATAACACCCGCGCTGGGGCCAAACACCGCCGAAGCCGCCATCGCCGCAGCCGAGGCGGCTAGCGCGCGCGGCATCGCCGTGTCGTTCGACGGCAATTACCGCGCCAAGCTGTGGGAGGCCTGGGACAGCGATCCCCGCGGCGTTCTCACCCAGCTGATCCGTCACTCGGACGTGCTGTTCGGCAACCACCGCGACATCTCGCTGCTGCTCGGCGAGCATTTCCCGGGCGACGGCGCCGATCGCCGCCGCGAGGCGGCGGAGGCGGCGTTCGCGACGTTCCCCAAGCTACGACTGATCGCCTCGACCGCACGGCACGTCGATGACGTCGACTGCCACCGTATCGCCGCGCGCGTCGATACGCGTGACGGCGGGCACCAGACCGACGAACTGCGCGTCAGCGGCATCGTCGACCGGATCGGCGGCGGCGACGCCTTCGCGGCCGGCGTGCTCCACGGACTGCTGGAGGGCGGCGACGCCCGCGCCATGGCCGAGACGGGACTTGCACTGACCGCGCTCAAGCACTCGCTACCGGGCGACGCGAGCCTATTCACCCGCTCCGACCTTGCCGCCTTTGCCGAGGGCGGACTGGACGTTCGGCGATAAACGGACGGCGCGCGACGTCTGCGGGTGGTTTCGCGCCTGCACGACGCAGCGCGCAGCGCCCGCTTCCTGCGTCGATCCGGGCAGGTGGCGGTGCCTGTCCACCGGCGTGCCGGGTGCCGTTCTTCTATCGCAATCGTTGCCGCCGCCGTATAGCATGGGGCCATGGAGAAGACGGGCAAGCCCACCATCAACGACGTCGCCCGTATCGCCGGCGTTTCGAAGAAAACCGTCAGCCGGGTCATCAATCGCTCGCCGTTATTGAACCAGGACACCCGGGCCAAGGTGGAGGCGGTGATCGCCGATCTCGGCTATATCCCCAATGTCCAGGCGCGCGCACTGGCGTTGCGGCACAATTTCCTGCTCGGCCTGATCCACGACAATCCGAACGCGCAGATGGTGATGAACGTCCAGGCGGGTATCCTGGAGGCCATCCGTGACACCGAGTTCGAGCTGATCGTCCGCCCGATCGACCGCGGTTCGTCGACCATGCTGGCGGACGTGCGCGCCTTTCTCGAGCGGCAGCGGCTGTACGGCGTGCTGATCCTGCCCCCGGTTTCTGAGAACGACATGCTGGCCGAGCTCTGCCAGAGCCTCGGCACCCGCTATGTCCGCATGGGATCGACGACGCTAGACACGTCCGAGCACATGGTGGCCTCGAACGATTGCGAGGTCGTGATCGAGGCGGTGCAGCATCTGGTCACGCTCGGTCACCGGCGGATCGGGCTGATCGCGGGGCCGCATGGGTTCCGCTCGGCGCGTGAACGGCGCAAGGGCTTCGAGCAGGCGCTGAACGACGCGGGCATCAAGCTGCCGCGCAGCCTGATCGCCGAGGGGACCTACACGTTCGAGAGCGGGCTGGCCGCCGCCGACCGTCTGCTTGATCTTTCCCCGCGACCCACTGCAATCTTTTCGTGCAACGACGAGATGGCCGCAGCGACGCTCCATGCCGCGCGGCGGCGAGGGATGAGCGTTCCGGAAGATCTGTCGATCATCGGCTTCGACGACACCGCGATCGCCGCACATATGTGGCCGCCGCTGACCACGGTGCACTGGCCGATCGTTTCGATGGGGCGATCGGCTGCGCTGAAACTGCTGGCGGACTTTTTTGGCGACGAGCATGGGGTGGAGGAGCCGTCGCTCTTCCCCTCGACGCTAATCCATCGCGCGTCGGTGGCGCCGCCGCGGTGCGGCAGCGAATAGCCGAAGCGCACGTTTTCGCATGCACTGAAGCCAGCCGTCCGTGCCGGCAAGGCAGGGCGCAGCACGTCTCGCGCTGTCAGCATTGTTCCGGACAGCGGCCCGGGGGGGGGCGCTTTGATGGCGGCTCCCGCTATCGAACAAATAGCACCACAATGAAGCGAAAAGCTTGGCGCCTCGATGGATATCCCGGGGTCCGTCCGCGAGTCGCGACATGGCGTATGGTCGCGCCTTTCTGCGTGCCCAGCGCGACGCTACCGATCTCGAAATCGCCGAGAAGCGCCCGAATGACGTCGTTTCCCAAGGTATGGGAATGGCCGAAGAGCAAAGTCAATGTGGACATGTGTGGCAATCAACGACTGTAGAAACGTCGAATATTGATCTGCAATCATTCATATTGAAGGAAGATAGATTTGCCCGGCACGGGCGCGTCAGCATATCAATCGCGAAACAAAACAATGGGTGCGCGACATGACTGAGGTGCACAACAAGGGAGAGAGAAGGATGGCACAGATCAACATCGTGATGGTGTTCGATGCGCAAGCAATTCTGAGCGCTGGCTCGCCTAGCAGCAGCCCAACCCAACCAACCGGCTTGGCGCATCCACCTTCGCCGCCATATTTTGCCTATATGATCACGGAGCAGCAGTATCTTGCGCCTCCGGTCCAGAACGCAGGTAACGCAACGCCCAACCTCATCATCAACGCGACGGTGGGCGATACGGTGAACTGGTACGCTGTCACCCTCTCCGGGGACCAGCCGACCTACTGCATCCCCTACAATATCGTGCAGTTTTCCGGCAACACCGTGATGACGACGCCGGTCGGCCTTACCGCGCAACCGACGGAGCCGGTGCCGCCGCCGCAGCAGAGCACGACCAACCCGACATGGACGCCGACGCAGCAATATCAGTATTTCATGACATCCAACGTGCTGGCACCAGGCACGGAAGGATATCAGGTCTGGTTCCAGGTCGTCCAGATGGGGACCAACGGCAGTCTCTCGACGCTGGGCTATTATTTCTGGGACCCGACGGTTCAGGTCCTCGGCTAACGGAAGAACGAAGGGCGGCCGAAGTCACGGCCGCCCTCATGGTCCGCGTCAGAAGCTGCCGCGCAGGCCGACCAGGAACTGACGTCCGGGCTTGTACTGGGTGAACGTCGCGTTCGGGAACTGGAAGTAGGAACGCAGCGTCGCGTTGGTGAAGTTGGACACGTTGATCGTCAGCTGGGGTGCCTTCTTCACGCCGAAGATCTTGTCGAGATCGAAGGCCGAGGAAAAATCCCAGGTGGTGTAGTCCGCGTTGAACAGCGCTGCCGCCGGGATGCCGTTCTGCGTATTGCCGCTGCTCTGCGACCCCTCGCGCGAGGTGGTCGAGACCCGCAGCATCACACCGTTCCGCTCATAATAGCCGGTGATGTTGTAGGTGAACGGTGCCACGCCGAATGCCTGGGCGGGGCCGTCGCTGGTCTGGTCGACGATCGTGGCGTTGGCGTTGAAGCCGAAGCCGCGGAAGCCGAGCTTCTCGGTGAGGAAGTCGAGCGGCTGGACCCACTGGAATTCCAGGCCGTTGATCTTCAGCTTGTTCGGCACGTTGACCTGGCTGGTGACCAGCACCGTCGCCTGGGTGGGCCCGCCGCGCGAGTTGAGCGCGATCTGCTGGGTCGGGTTCAGCGTGTCGTAGGTGATGCCATATTGCGCCAGTGCGGAGAACGGCACCGTCGTGTTCGCGTTGTTGGTGAAGCCCTGGATGGACTTGCGAAACGCGTTGAAGCTGACCACGCCATCGCGACCAGTATAATATTCGAAGCCCAGATCGATGTTGGTGGAGAGATAGGGCTGCAGCGCCGGGTTGCCGATCGTCGCCTGGTCGGCCGAGGGCGCGCCGAAGCTCACGCCCGGCAGCTGGGCCGAGGGATCGGGACGGGTCATCGTCTTCGAGGCGGCTAGGCGCACGACGGCGTGCGAGCTTACGTCATAGGCGACCGTCGCCGCCGGCAGCCACTTGGTGTAGTTGTTGCGGGTCGAGACGATGGTGACGAGGTTCGGATAGCGGCTGCCGTCCGCGATCTGGGTGCCCGCCGCCGTGCTGTTGCGCGGATCAGCGACCGAAACGCGGCCTTGGATCGTCTGGATCGTGTTGACGTAGCGTACGCCGAGATTGAAGCGCAGCATGTTGCCGCCGACTTCCTGCTCGCCATTCAGCGTGGCGAAGGCCGACTTGACGACTTCGCGGATCAGGCCGCCGCTGGCACCGGTGTTCGAACCGCCGCTTTCGGGCGTATTGTCGTGGAAATATTCATAGTTGCTGGCCTTGCGGAAGGCATCCCAGTCGACCGTCACGAAGCCGGCGGGGCCGGGCTTGAGATAGGTCGGGAAGGCGGCGTTCGGAATCAGCGAGCCGGCATAGGTAACCGGACCGCTCTGGCCGGCGGTATAGCCGGTGCCATAGCCCGGGTAGGTCGGGTAGCCGGCCGGCGCCGCGCCCGGTGCGTTTAGGCCCTCGCACGGCGGCTGGCCGTTCGGGCTCGGCAGGTTGACGCTGGGGTTGTTGCCGCACACCGCGTTCTGCCAGGCTTGGCTGTTGTCATAGCCGCGGATCCGCCGCGACGTGTCGTCATAGGCGCCGCCGACCTTCAGGCTCAGCGCGCGATCGCCCCAGGTCAGGTCGCCGCGGACGCCCTTGTTCTTGTTGAGCCGGCGCTCGTCCTGCATGTTGACGCGCGCGCCGGTGTACCAGCCGAAATTGGCCGGGTTGTTGAGGTCGATGCTGCTCTTGATGTCCGGGATGCCACCATTGTTGGTGTAGGTGACGGTGCCGCCTTGGCCTAGCGGCGTCATACCGCCGACGGTGGGGCTCTCGCGATGGAAGGTCGAGCGGGCATAATTGCCCTGCAGCGTGGCCTTCAGCTTGTCGTTGATTTCCCATTCGGCGCCCGGATTGACGCTCCACAGCTCGGTGGTCTCGTAATATGGACGGAATTCGTCGAAGAACTGGGTGTTGGCGAAGGTGCCGCTGGTGACGGTGCAGCCCGCGCTGCAGTCCGATTTGTCGAACTTGAGATTGGTCGGGATGGAGGCGCCGTTGCGGCCCACCCAGGCCATGTCTTCGCGGATCAGTTCGTTGTGCTTATAGCCGTACAGGCCGTCGATGTAGAAATGCAGCGTGTCCGACGGCCGATATTCGGCGCTGAGGATCGCGTTGATGCGATCGCGCGGGCCGCGAATGTCGGAGATACGGCCGAGGCGCGGGATCAGGCCATTGTCGATCTGCTGGATCGTGGCGCCGGGGTTGTTGGCGAGCAGGAAGTTCTTGTCGATCACGGTACCCGCGACCAGGCCCGCACCGGCGCCCGCCGGCACGACCGCCGGGATCGTCCAGTTGCCGCCGCCCGTGGTATTGCAGCCCGAGGTCGCGCCGCACTGCGCGGCGGTGAGCGCCGGGTTGGTATAGCCGATCGTTTCGAAGCCCTTGGTCCGGGTGAACAATCGCTGCGCCGAGACGCCGGCGAGAATGCCTATCGTGTCGTTGTGCCAGCTGCCGATCAGCGAGCCGCGGCCGCCGATCTGCTTGGCCGGCTCCTGGTTCGAGCCCTGGATGTTGTAAGCGAGGAACGAGTCCGCGCGGTCGAACGGACGGGCCGAGCGCAGATCGACATTGCCCGCCGCGCCGCCTTCCAGCAGGTCGGCGGTGTAGCTCTTGTTCACGGTCAGCTTGGTGAACAGGTCGGTCGGGAAGAAGCTGAGGTCGACCGATCGATCGGTGCCCTGCGCGTCGGTGCCGCCCGAGGAAGCGACCGCGATCGGTGCGCCGTTCAGGGTGACGTTGGTGAAGTTCGAGCCGAGGCCACGGATCGCGACGTTGACGCCTTCGCCGGTAACGTCGCGGGTAATGGTGATGCCGGGAATGCGGTTAAATGATTCCGCGATGTTGGTGTCCGGGAACTTGCCGATGTCCTCGGCAAAGATCGAGTCGGTGAAGCCGGTGGCGTCGCGCTTGGCGTTGACGGCCTTCGCGAGCGACGAGCGATAGCCGGTGACGACGATTTCCTGCTCATTGCCCTGCGGGATCGGCGCTTCGCCCGATTGCGGTGAGACGGATGGAGCGTCGGACGCGGTCTCACCCGCGGGAGGCGTGCTCTGTGCCCAGGCGGTGGAGGAGCAGGCGGCGCTGAGGATCGTTGCGCACAGCAGCGCGGCGCGAGCAGGGCGGAAGCTGCGGGAAATAGTGGTCATGTTCAGGTCCCCTCGAAGCGGTCCGGCGCGCGGCCGGACCTTTCCTTCAACGTGTCGATCGTTTGCGGACGAGCTGCTCCGATCGCGGACGCACGCATGGCCGCGGGGGAAGTTCGTTCGCGCTGTAATTCAGAGGTGCCGGGTCAGGGTGGATTGGCGCTGCCTGCAACGCACGCGCTTGCGATCCATTCGCCTGGCATCAAATGCGTTGATCGGCTCATCCATCCTCTTCCCGGGCCGCGTCGGCTTAAGCTGCCAACGTCATGTTAGCGTTATCTTCCACGCTTTGGTCTGGCCGTCAATGCTCCGCTGGTCAGGCCATGCGGTTTGACGCCATGCGAGGATTTGCAGCAACACCTCTCATGCCGCAGGAGAATTGTGTCGTGTGCGATGGCGTGCCAGACCATTGCTACGCTTGAGAGGGACGATAACATGCACGCACTTCGCCTCGGGCTTCTGCTCGCCACCGCCGCCATTCTGCCTGCCGCCGCGCAGACGCAGAAGGCGGACCTGATGACGCCGCCCACAGGCGCGCGGCATTTCACCATCACCTCGACCGCGGGCAAGCACGGCGATATCTGGTCGTGGACCATGCCCGACGGGCGGATCGCCTATCGCATGTCGATGTCGCTGCGTGGCTGGATCACCGAAACCGACGAGGTGGTGAAGCTCGGCCCCGACCAGCGGCCGATCGACCTTGCCGTACGCGGCTTCACCGACAGTGGCGACGCAACCGAGATCTTTTCCGTCGATGCCGCCGGCGTCGCGCACTGGAAGACCGCGGTCGATTCGGGCGAGAAGCCGTTCGGAAAAGCGCGCTACAGCAGCTATGGCGGCCCCTGGCTGGCCTTCGAGAACGACGTCAACGCACTGGTCGCGGCCGGTTCGGCGGGGATCGACCTGCTGCCCAGCGGCCATGCCAGTATCAGCATCGGCAAGGCGGTGGAGATCGACGGGCCGAGCGGCAAGAAAACGGTGAAGCTTGCCTATGTCACCGGCACCGGCTTTTCGCCGTCGCCGGTGTGGCTCGATGCGCAGAACCGTTTCTTCGGCATGGCGGGCGGCATGTCGCTGCTGCCCGAGGGCTATGCCGAGGCAGGGCCGAAGCTCAAGGAAGTGCAGGACAAGGCCGCGGCGGAAATGGTGCGCGGGGTGGCGCACCGCTTCCTCGTGCCCGCGAACCGCACGCCGACGCTCGTCGACCATGTGCTGCTGTTCGACTCGGTTGCCGGCAAATACGTGCCCGACCAGGCCGTGCTGATCGCCGACGGCAAGGTCGCCAAGGTCGGCCCGGCAGGCAGCATCGCGGCGCCGGCGGGCGCAACGGTGCTCGACGGCAAGGGCCGCACGCTGCTGCCCGGCCTGTGGGACTCGCACCAGCATGTCGGCGACGACTGGAACCTGCTCCAGAATGTCGCCACCGGCATGACCAATTATCGCAGCCCCGGCTCGTCGATCGAGGATGCGCAGAGCATCTTCAAGCGCCGCGCGGCGGGCGACCTGCTCGCCCCCGACGGCAAGGTCTCAGTGATCATCGACAAGAAGGATCCGCTGGCGGCGCAGGGCGCGCTGACCGTCTCCTCGGCAGCGGAAGCGGTCGCGGCGGTCGACAAGATCAAGGCGGCCGGCATGTGGGGGGTGAAATTCTACACCTCGATGGACCCGGCCTGGATCGCCCCCGCGGCGGCCGAGGCGCACAAGCTGGGGCTGCACGTCCATGGCCATGTGCCTGCGCATATGCGCCCGCTCGATGCGGTGCGCGCGGGCTATGACGAGGTCACCCATATCAACTTCATCCTGATGCAGGCGATGCCGCAGGACGTGGTCGACAAGGCCAACACCGCTGCGCGGCTGGAGGGGCCGGCGCAGTATGGCAAGGACCTGAACCTCGACTCCCCCGAACTGCGCGCCTTTTATGCCGAACTCGCCAAGCGCAAGACGATCATCGACCCGACGCTGACCGTGTGGGAGCCGCTGCTGACCTCGGACGGCAGCACGGTGCCCCCCGAATATGCGGCCTTTGTCAATGTCGCACCGCCCGCGGTCGCGCGCGGCTGGAAGATCGGCGGCTATCCGCTGTTCGCCGGGCTGACCCGCGCCGATTTCCGCAAGAGCTTCGGCAAGATGGTCGAAGTGGTCGGACGTCTGCACCAGGCGGGGGTGCCGATTGTCGCGGGCACCGACGGCTATGGCCTGGAACTGGTCCGCGAGCTGGAGCTCTACCAGCAGGCCGGCCTGACCAATGTCGAGGCGCTGCAGACCGCGACGATCGTCCCGGCGCGGATGGTAGGCATGGACGACCGGGTGGGTGCGATTGCGCCGGGCAAGACGGCAGACATCATCCTCGTCCAAGGCGATGTCTCCAAAGACATCGGCAACCTGCGCCACGTCCAGACTGTGTTCCTCGACGGCTATCGCCTCGACGGCGATGCGCTACGCAAGGCGAGCGGGCTGACGGGCATGCCCAAGTAACATTTCGTTACGGCACCATCGCGCGATCGATGCGTTGGTCGTGGGATGGTGCCATCCTCCACCCCCATGCCCGATTGCGGCATCTCTCGGCGCATCGCGCTGCCGGTGGCGGTGTGGACCTTCGTGCTGGCGCTGCTGTTCGGTGCCGTGGCGCCGCTCGGTCCGCCCGACACGTTGCTGCATGGTCCGGCCTTCAACCCCGCGACGACGAGCGTGGCGATCGCCGCCAAGCGCGGCGATCCGGGTGTGGGCCTGTGGCAGAGCGTCCGCGGCGAGCGGCACGATGGTGCCTCGGGCAGCGGCGCGGTGCTCGCCATTGCGCCGGCGCTTGCATCGATCCTCCTTCTCCTCGTTCTGCTCCATGCGTGCACGCCGATCAGAGCGCTTCGCCCCGTCCGCTGCGGTGCGCGCGGTGCCCGGTCGCCGCCGGCACCCCGCTGCTGAGGCGCCACCCGCGCTCGAACGCCTGAACTTCGTCTTCGCCGCCGCTGCGGCGCTGGAGGAGGACCTTATGCGTACAAGAAGAGGCAAGCGGCCCCCGAAATGGTTCGCCATCGCCGTCTGGTCCGGCATTGCCGGCGCCGCGGCAGTATTGGCAGCCGCGATCGGCGTGGCCCAGTCCTGACCTGCATCGACACCGGTCGCCTTCAGGCGCGACCGGTGTCGAACCAGTTTTTCATTTCAAGGAGGATCGATGCCGCATCATGCGCCCCTGATCGCCACCATCGTCGCCGGACTCGTCGTCGCCTTCATCTTCGGCGCGATCGCGCACCGGATCAAAGTCTCGCCCATCGCCGGCTATCTGCTCGCCGGTGTCGCGGTAGGGCCGTTCACCCCCGGCTTCGTCGCCAATTCGGGCCTCGCCAACGAGCTTGCCGAGATCGGCGTGATCCTGCTGATGTTCGGCGTCGGCCTGCATTTTTCGCTCCGCGACCTGATGTCGGTGCGTCGCATCGCAGTGCCGGGCGCCGTGGTGCAGATCGCCGCGGCAACCGCGATGGGGATTGGCCTGGCCTATGTCGCCGGCTGGGGACTGCAGGCGGGCATCGTGTTCGGCCTGGCGCTGTCGGTCGCGAGTACGGTGGTGCTGCTCCGCGCGCTGCAGGGGCATGACATCGTCCAGACCGAGCGCGGGCGGATCGCGGTCGGCTGGCTGATCGTCGAGGATCTGGCAATGGTCGTGGCGCTGGTGCTGCTGCCGGTGCTGGGCGAAGTGATGAGCGGTGAAGGCGGCGGATCGCTGCTCCGGCCCTTGCTCTCCACCTTCCTCAAGGTTGCCGGCTTCGTCGCGGTGATGCTGGTCGTCGGCCGCCGGGTGATCCCCTGGACGCTGCAATGGGTGGTCGGCACCGGATCGCAGGAACTGTTCCGGCTGGCGGTGCTGGCGATCGCGCTGGGCGTGGCGTTCGGTGCTGCGCTGGCGTTTGACGTATCGTTCGCGCTCGGCGCCTTCTTCGCCGGCATGATCCTGGGCGAGACCTCGCTCAGCCGCCGCGCGACCGAGGAGACGCTGCCGCTGCGCGACGCCTTCGCGGTGCTGTTCTTCGTCTCGGTTGGGATGCTGTTCAATCCGTCGGTGCTGGTCGAGCAGCCCCTGGTGCTGCTGGCGGCCGTGGCGATCATCCTCGTCGGCAAGTCGCTGGCGGCCTATGGGATCGTCCGCGTGTTCGGCTATTCGAACCACACCGGGCTTACTGTGGCGGTGAGCCTTGCCCAGATCGGCGAATTCTCGTTCATCCTGGCGGGCCTAGGCACCGATCTGGGCCTAATGCCGGCCGCGGCGCGCGACGTGATCCTGGCGGCGGCGATGTTCTCGATCTTCCTTAACCCGTTCCTCTTCGCCTGGGTCGCCAAGCGGTACGAGGCGGCGGAAGCGGGCCGCGAGGCCGTGGCCCCGATCGACTTGCCCAAGGGCCATGTGATCCTGATCGGCTATGGCCGGGTGGGCAAGATGATCGCCGAGGATCTCCAGCAGCACGGCAAGGCCTTCGCGCTGATCGAGGACCAGAACGACATGGCCGAGCAAGCGCGCAAGGCGGGCATCACCGTCGTGGCGGGCAACGCGGTGGACGTGCGCACGCTGGTCGCGGCGCAGATCGGGCAAGCGAGCAAGCTGCTGATCGCGATCCCTGCCGGGTTCGAGGGCGGAGCGATCCTCCAGCATGCCCGCCAGCTCGCGCCCGGCGTGCCGGTGGTGGTGCGGGCCCATTCGACCGACGAGGTCGCGCACCTCGAAGGCCTGGGTGCCGACGAGGTGGTGATGGGCGAGCGCGAGACCGCCAACCGGATGATCGAGCTCGCCCGCGGCATGCCCGCGGGATCGGATCAGCCGGCGATCAGTCCCGCATAAGCCGGCAGGTGGTGAAGGGTCGCGCCGTTCAGCGCTTCCACCACCGCCAGCCCGTCGAGCAGGGCAGGCGGCACGTCGACCGCGTTGGTCGAAAGGTTGAAGGCGCAGACGAGCCGCTCGTCGCCCGCGGTGCGCGCGAAGACAAGCAGCGCGTCGTCGGCGTGGAGCACCTCCATCGCGCCTTCGATCAGCGCAGGGTGCCGATCGCGCAGCGCGATCAGGCGCTGGGTGAGGCGGAACAACGAGCCCGGATCTGCCTCCTGCCGGTCGACCGCGCGTTCCAGATGATCGGGGCCGAGCGGCAGCCAGGGGCGGGCGATCGAGAAGCCGGCGTTCGGCGCATCCGCTACCCAGGGCATCGGTGTCCGCGCGCCGTCGCGGCTGAGGGTGAGCGGCCAGTTGGCGATCGCCTCGGGATCCTGCAGGTCCTCGAACCCGATCTCGACCTGGGTGAGCCCCAGCTCCTCGCCATAATAGAGGATCGCATTGCCGCGCAACGAGAGCAGCAGCAGCATCTTGAGCGCGGCGAAGGCGGCAAGATGCTCGGGCGCCACCCAGCGCGAGATGGCGCGCGGGGCGTCATGGTTCTCGAACGCCCAGCTCGGCCAGCCTACGCCCGGCGCATCGGGCCATTCGGCGACGGCGTCGCGGACGAGCGCGGGCGTCAGGCGGTCGGCGTAGAGGAAGTTGAAGCCATAGGCACTGTTGAGACGGGTCTCTCCGGCGGTGAACAGGTGCATCTCCGCTTCCGGAGAGGGCCCGCCGACTTCGGCGACGGTGAAGCGGCCGGGATAAAGATCGGCCAGCGCACGCAGCTTCTCGAGGAGCAGCGGAATGTCCGCATGGCTCTGGTTGTAGATGTGCTGCTGGAAATCGAACGGGCGGGTGCGCGGGAGACCCGTGTCGGCCGCGGGCGGGTTATCGCGCAGTTCGAGATCGTGCATCGTGAAGTTGATCGCATCGAGCCGGAAGCCATCGACCCCGCGATCGAGCCAGAATTTGGCGGTGGCGAGGGTGGCGGCCTGCACTTCCGGATTGTGAAAGTTCAGGTCCGGCTGCTCACGCAGGAAATTGTGGAGATAGTATTGGCCGCGCCGCGCGTCCCAGGTCCAGGCCGGGCCGCCGAACACCGATTGCCAGTTGTTGGGCGGGCTGCCGTCGGGCTTGGCATCGGCCCAGACATACCAGTCGGCCTTCGGGTTGGTGCGGCTGGTGCGGCTCTCCTGGAACCACGGATGCTGGTCCGAGCTGTGTGAATAGACCTGGTCGATCAGCACCTTGAGGCCGAGCGTATGCGCCCGGGCGACGAGCGCGTCAAAGTCGGCCAGCGTGCCGAACACGGGATCGACGCCGCAGAAATCGGCGATGTCATAGCCGAAGTCCCGCATCGGTGACGTGAAGAAGGGCGAGATCCACACCGCGTCCACGCCGAGCGCCGCAACATGATCGAGCCGCGCAGTGATACCGGGCAGGTCGCCGATGCCATCGCCGTTCGAGTCCGCGAAGCTGCGCGGGTAGATCTGGTAGATCACCGCGCCGCGCCACCAGGGCCGGGTTTCGGTGGAAAGCGCGCGCATCGTCATCAGGTTCACTTGGACGCTCCGGCCGCGCAGACGGCATAGCCGAATGCGGGAAGGGAAAGGGCAAGGCTGCCGGGGGCAGCGGCGTTGGCGGGGCAGGTACCCGCCAGGGTGCGGAAGGCGGTGGAGCCGGTCTCGACCTGGACGTTGCCGGTCCAGGGCTCGGGGCTGGTGTTGAAGGCGATCACGGTCTCGGCGCCGGTCTTCGGATCGAAGCGCGAGACGGCGAACAGGCCGGGCTTGTCGCTTGCGAAGCGGGTGAACTGCCGGCCGCGGGTGAGGGCGGGGTGGCTGGTGCGCAGTCGGGCAAGCGTGGCGATCTCGCGGAACAGCGGGTGGCCGGGGTTGAAGCTCGGCGTGGCGGTGGTCGCCTCGGTGCCGAGCAGCATGTTGTCGTTGTAGCTGGCGACCTTGCTTCCGAACATGTCCTCGCGGGAATCCTGGTCGTTGCCGTCGCTGACGAAGCCCTGCTCGTCGCCCGAATAGATGGTTGGCACGCCGCGCAGCAGCAGCAGCATCGCCTGGGCGAGTTGGACCCGCTGGAGCAGCTCGGCCTGGCTGATCTTCGGATTGGCCTGCTTGATGAAGGTCGCGGCGCGGCCGGCATCATGGTTGCTGACGAAGGTGGGCAGGCGGTGCGCGGTGGTCTCGCCGCCTTCGTAGAGCACGTCCGCGGCGAAGACCTTGGCGAGGCGATCGGTGCCTTTGCCGCCGGCGACATCGATCACTGCCTGGTTGAACGCGAAGTCCAGCACCGCCGGGAACTTGTCCACGCGGGTGTGCTGCGCCAGCGCCGCTACCTCGGGGTCGGCGACTTCGCCGAAGATGTGGAAGTTCGGAATGCCCTTCGCCTTGGCGCGGGCGAGCATCGCGGGCACGAAGGCCTGCCAGAACTCCGGATTGACGTGGCGCGCGGTGTCGATGCGGAAGCCGTCGATGCCGAAGCGGTCGATCCAGCCGCCGAAGATGTCGATCATGCCCGCGACCACGCGCGGATGCTCGGTCATCAGGTCGTCGAGGCCGACAAAATCGCCCATGGTCGAGCTCTCGCCGGCAAAGGTCGAGTTGCCGCGATTGTGGTAATAGATCGGATCGTTGAGCCAGGCGGGCACCTTCACCGCCTTCTCGGCCTCCGGAACGACCGGCGTATAGGCATAATCCGGCCGGGTCAGCTTGGCGAAGTTGGCGGCGCTGTGATCGTCGTCGCCGGTGAAGCCGGGGTTGATGGCTTCGCCGGCGACGCCCCCTTTACGGCTGTACGGATAGTCGGCGCGGCTGCGATAGCTGCAGTCGCCGCACTCCCGGAACTGGATGACATCGGCCGTGTGGTTCACGACGATATCCATATACACCTTGATGCCGCGCTTGTGCGCCGCGTCTACCAGCGCCTTGAACTCGGCATTGGTGCCGAAATGCGGATCGACCTGCGTGAAATCGGTGATCCAATAGCCGTGATAGCCGCCCGACTCCTGGCCCTTCGGCCCCTGCACGGGCTTGTTCTTGAAGATCGGCCCGACCCAGATCGCGGTGGCGCCCAGTGCCTGGATATAGTCGAGCCGCGCCGCCACGCCCTTCAGGTCGCCGCCATGATAGAACCCCTTTGAGGCGGGATCGAAGCCGGTGATCAGGCGGTCGCCGCTGAGGCCGCCGCGATCATTGGCGCTATCGCCGTTCTCGAAGCGGTCGGGGAGGAGGAAGTAGAGCACCTCGTCCTCGGGCAATCGGTCGCGATAGCTTTGCGCCATGGCCGGCGTCGCGGCGAGCGCGGCGGCGAGCAAGGCGAGGGCGGTCGAACGGATCATGCGGCAATCTCCGCGTCCGCGGCGCCATGCGCGCGGACGAAGTCGCTATGGGGAAGCATCTGCGCGACTTCGCGCGCATTCAACTTGGCGAGAAGGTCGAGATATTCGGCAATCTGCGCGCGCGGCGGCTGATCGGCGAGGGGATGGTGTCCCTGGGCGGTGATGCCTTGGCCGACCAGCACTTGCAGCCAGGCGACATCGCTGAACAGGTCGCCCTCTTCACGGACGATCTCGCCGGTTTCGCGCCACAGCGCAATCTTCTCGGCAAGGCCGTCGGGCAGCGGAGTCTCGCGCCGCTCGCGCCAGAAGGGCGCGTCGCGGTCGTTCGCCCAATAATGCAGGATCAGGAAGTCGCGGATGCGCTCGCTCTCGTGCGCGGCCTGCCCATTGTAGCTGTCGCGGAGCGCCGCGATCGGGCGGCGGCCGGGCAGGAGCTTGAGCACCCGCTCCACGGCGGACTGGATCATGTGGATGCTGGTGGATTCCAGCGGCTCGAGAAAGCCGCTGGCGAGACCCAGCGCGATCACATTGCCGGCCCAGGCGACCTCGCGCCGCCCGGTGTGGAAGCGCAGCGGGCGGGGGTCGCCGATCGCCGGCTCGTCCAGCCCGGCGAGCAGCCGCGCGGCGGCCTCGTCGTCGGAAAGGTGCCGGCTCGAATAGACGATGCCGTTGCCGGTGCGATGCTGCAGCGGGATGCGCCATTGCCAGCCGGCGTCGTGGGCGGTGGCGCGGGTATAGGGGGTAAAGTCGCGGGCGCGCGCGCTGGGCACCGCAAGCGCACGGTCGCAGGGCAGCCAGTGCGACCAGTCCTGATAGCCGACCCCCATCGCCTCACCGATCAGGCGGGCGTGAAAGCCGGTGCAGTCGAGGAACAGGTCGCCCTCGATGCGGCGGTCACCATCGAGATGAAGCGCTGTCACGTCGCCATCCTCGCCATGGCGGGTGACGGCTTCGATCCGCCCCTCATGCCGCACCACGCCGCGGGCCTCGGCATAAGCGCGCAGGAAGCGCGCATAGAGGCCGGCATCGAAATGGAAGGCGTAGGGCATTTCCGGTAGGACGCGGGCGGTACGGGCAGGGCCGCGCTGCATGCGATTGCCAAGCGCTGCGACGTTGTTGAGTGCATAGGCGGCGAGCGGCTCGGCCACGCCTTCGGCCATCCCGCGCAGCCAGGTGTGGCGAAAGGCGAGCAGGCCGTTGTTGCGGCCGACATCGCCAAAGGCGTGCATGTAGCGGCCACCCTTGGTCCACCAGACGAACTCGATCGCCAGCTTGTAGCTCGCCTGGGTGGCGGCGACGAACGCATCCTCGTCGATGCCGAGGCTGGCGTTGAAAAGCCTAATCTGCGGGATGGTGGCCTCGCCGACGCCCACGGTGCCGATCGCGTCGGACTCGACGAGCGTGATGGTGAAGCCGGGGCCGAGGAAGCGGGCCAGCGCTGCCGCGGCCATCCAACCGGCAGTGCCGCCGCCCGCGACGACGATGCGATATGGTGCTGCGGTTGCCATGGCTCACCCCCTCCGGTGCCGATGGTAGGGCCCGGCTTCCGTGATGGAAACCGGGCCTCCGAACGTCAGAACTTGTACGTGATGCCGAGATAATAATCGCGGCCGTAGCGCTGATATTCGCGCACCAGACGGGGATCGCCCGCCTCGGTGGTGATGAACGGCGCGTCGGTGAGGTTCTTCGCCTGGGCCAGGATCGCGAGACCCTTGAGCGCACCGGTCTGGAACTCATAGCCGATCTGGGCATCGAGCACGCCTTCGGACTTGCCGGTGCGGAACTCCGGATTGGCCGAGAGACCCGCCAGCTCCGCCAGGAAGCTGTCACGCCAGCGATAGGTGGCGCGTGCCTGGAAGCCGTTCTTCTCGAAATAGGCGGTACCGGTGCCGATCCACCTGGACTGGCCGGGCAGCGTGACCGGGGTGTTCGGGTTGCTGCCATAGACGACGCGGCTGTCGACATAGGAGCCGCTGGCGAACACGCCGAAGCCGTCGAGTGCCTGCGCGAACATGCTGAATGGCAGCGAGGCGGTTGCCTCCACGCCGAGAATGTCGCCGCGGCCGGTATTGTCCGGCGTCTTGACCAGGCCGAACTGCGCGTTCTGCGCCCGCACGATCGCCTGTGCCGCGGGCGGCAGCGAGGAGAGCAGTGCCGAGAAGTCGTAGAGCGTGCTGTTGTTCGGATCGACGAAGTCGGTGAGGTGCTTGTAGAAGCCCGCGACCGAGAGATAGCCGCCGCCGCGCAGATATTTCTCCAGCGAGATGTCGATGTTGGTCGACTGGTACGGACGCAGGCGGAAATTGCCGCCGTCCGAGCTGAATGGGCTGTTCTGCGGCAGGCTGCCGAGGCCGAGCTTCGACAGATCGACATTGACCGCCTGGGTGATGCGCTCCTGGTCCAGACGCGGGCGGACCATGGTCTGCGCCGCGCCCATCTTGACGTAGAAGGTCGGCACCAGTTCGAGGCTGAACGTCGCCGAGGGCAGGAAGTTGGTGTACTTGGTGTTGTCCGCAACCGGCGCCACGGTCACTACGCCGCCGTTCAGCGCGGCGATCGCGCCCGACGAGCCCTGATCGGTGTGCACCACCTGCAGGCCGAGCGTGCCCTTGAGCGCCTTGCCGCCCACCGTGCCGTCGATCGTCAGCTTGGCATAGCCGGTATAGACCTTCTCGGTGACGGTGTTGTCGCGCACCAGCGAGCCGGGGCGATTGTCGAACACCGAACGCAGCTGGCTGTATACCTTGAGCGGATCATAGGTCAGCATCTTCGGCACACCGAGATAGGCGAGCGCGACCTGCTCGCCGAGCACCGCATCCGACGGCACCGCGAAGCTGGTCGGCGTGCCGCTGGCGATCGTGCAGTTGGTGCCGGCGCCGGGCGGGCACAGGAAGTAGGAGGTGTAGCGGCTCTGCTTCTCGCGACGGCTGAAATTGCCGCCGATTTCCCAGCCCTTGACGACGCTGCCGCTGAACTCGCCGTTGAAGCTGGCGCGCAGCGACTTGAGGTCGTCCTCGAAGTCCGGGCGGTTGAGGAAGCCGGCCTGCACCACCGACTGGGTGCCGTTATAGCCCCAGCCGCGCGGATCGGTCAGCCGGATGACGTTGGTGTTGGTGTAATCCAGCGTCGGCACGATGCTGTAGGTGCCGTTCGCATTCTGGTTGATCTTGATCGTGTCCTTCGCGCCGGTCTGGTTATAGCCGGTGCCCGAATAGGTCTCGAGTAGGAAGTCGGTGCGGGTGGCGTGGCTCCAGCTGGCGTCGACGACGAAGTGGATGCTGTCGCTCAGCTTGAAGTCGTTGTTCCAGCCCAGCGAGATGTTCTCGGCCTTGCGCTGGTTATAGTCGTTGCGCTGCACGGCGACGACATCGGAGATCGTCGCAGCGGTTACCAGGCCGTTCTGGACGGTGTAGCCCGGCTGGATCGTCGCGTTGGAGCCATAGGCCGGCGCGATCGGGAACTCGATGCCGCGCAGCCGCTGGGTTTCCTCGAAGTGCGAATAGAGGCCGTCGAAGGTGGAGTGGAAATTCTCGCTCGGCTGCCATTCCACCGTCGCGACGCCGCCATAGCGCTTGAGCAGGTTGGACTGCACATAGGGCTTGGCGCCGCCGAGGAAGAGATTGTTGCCGGCGTTGGACTCCGCCGGGAAGCCCCAGGCGGCGTAGCGCTCGATCTGGGTCGGCGTGTTCTGCGCGGAGAGGCCGATCGCGATGCCCAAAGTGTCGTTGGCGAACTTGTCGACATAGGTCGCCGAAGCGCGATAGCCGTAGCGGGTGCCGTCGGGGTTGAGCTTCTTCTGCTCGTTCATCTGGCCGCGCGCGGCGACGACGAAGGTGCGCTGCGACTGGGCGAGCGGGCGCAGCATGCGCAGGTCGACCGTACCGGCGATGCCGGCAGCGATCAGCGAGGCGTCTGCCGACTTGTAGACGTTGACGTTCTTGAAGAATTCCGACGGATACTGGTCGAACTCGACGCCGCGATTATCGCCGACCGTCACCTGTTCGCGGCCGTTGAGCAGCGTGGTCGAGAAGTCGGGGCCGAGGCCGCGGATCGAGAGGCGCTGGTCGCGGCCTTCGAGGCGCTGCGCGGTCACGCCCGGGATGCGCGCCAGCGAATCCGCGATCGACACGTCGGGCAGCTTGCCGATGTCTTCGGACGAGACCGAGTCCACGATCATCGTGTTGTTGCGCTTGATGTTCGCCGAGCTGGCGAGCGCGGCGCGGAAGCCGGTGACGACGATCTCGCCGGGACCGTTGTCCTGCGCATCGGCGGCGGGCGTGCCGCTGTCCTGCGCAAAGGCGGCGGTGGTGAAGCTGAAGGCGATCGCGGCGGCGCTGGCGCCAAGGGCGATGCGGGCGGCGCGACGGCCGCGGAACGTGCTGAGCAACATGTCTCTCCCCAATCTGTCTCTACCCCGGCTCTTGGGTGGCCGGATGAATGCCCGCCCCATGCGGGCTGCGCTGGATCTGCGCAGTGCTGCATTCAATCTTGCAAAAGGGGGTATGGAGGCCAGCCGCTCACATACGTATTCAGACCCGTTTGGGACGCTCTGTGGCTTTTACGTACCCCTCGGCCGATTGACGCCGGGGGCGGATCGCGCCCATGCATAATATGCGAAGCGGCGACCACGGCCGTACGCCGGGAGGAAGCAGGATGGGCATGCAGCGCAAGCCTACATCGTTCGACATCGCGCAGCTGGCGGGCGTCTCGCAACCGACGGTTTCGCGCGCACTACGCGGGGAGGCGGGTGTCAACCCCGCGACGCGGCTACGTATCGAGTCGATCGCCAAGCAGTTGAACTACCGCGTCGACAAGGCTGCCTCCAATCTCCGTACCCGACATTCGCAGACGCTGGCGCTGTTGTTCTTCGAGGATCCGACCTCGGACGACTCGCTGATCAACCCCTTCTTTCACTCAATGCTGGGTTCGATCATCCGTACCTGCGCCGAGTATAATCATGACTTGCTGATCAGCTTCCAGCAGCTCTCCAGTGACTGGCACACCGATTACGAGGATGCCCGCAAGGCCGATGGGCTGATCCTGCTCGGCTATGGCGACTTCGAGCTCTATCGCGCGCGGCTCAAGGCGCTGCAGGATGCCGGCACGCATTTCGTCCGCTGGGGTTCGGTGCTGGCGGAAGGCGCCGGGATGACCATCGGCTGCGACAATCGCGGCGGCGGGGCCGAGGCCACGCGGCACCTGCTCGGGCTCGGCCGGAGGCGCATTGCATTTTTGGGTGCGGCGTCGAGCCATTATCCCGAGTTTCACGAGCGCTATCGGGGCCATGCCGAAGCGCTGGCCGGGGCAGGGCTGATTGCCGACCCGGCGCTGCAGATCGACGCGATCACCACGGAGGATTCCGGGGCGGCCGCGGCACAGGCGCTGCTCGACGGCGGCGCAGATTTCGACGCGATCCTCGCGGCGAGCGACCTCATTGCGATCGGCGCGATGCGGGTGCTCCAGGCGGCGGGCAAGCGCATTCCAGAGGATGTTTCGGTGATCGGTTTCGATGATATTCCCGCGGCCAGCTCGGCCAGCCCACCGCTGACCACCGTGATGCAGGATGCACGCCTCGCCGGCCGCACGCTGGTCGAAACGCTGATCGGACGGATCCGCGAGCGACCGGTGGGACCCGCCTTGCTTCCCACCAAGCTGATCGTCCGCAAGTCGTGCGGGGCATGACGGTGGAAAAGCCGCGCCAGTCCTTTGCGGGCCTGTGGAACATCAGCTTCGGCTTTTTCGGCATCCAGATCGGCTTTGCGCTGCAGAACGCCAATATGAGCCGCATCTTCCAGTCGCTCGGCACCCGGCTCGACGATCTCCCCGCGTTATGGGTGGCGGCGCCGCTCACCGGGCTGCTGGTCCAGCCGATCATCGGGCATCTGAGCGACAAAACCTGGCTCGGGCGGCTCGGCCGGCGGCGGCCCTATTTCCTCGGCGGGGCGATCCTCGCGGCGCTGGCGCTGCTGCTGATGCCGGAAAGCCCGGCGCTGTGGTTCGCGGCCGGGCTGCTGTGGGTGCTCGACGCCTCGCTCAACATCTCGATGGAGCCGTTTCGCGCGTTCGTCGGCGACATGCTGCGCAAGGACCAGCACAGCGCCGGCTATGCGGTGCAGACCGCGTTCATCGGCATGGGCGCGGTGCTGGGTTCGATCTTTCCTTGGGCGCTCGAGCATCTCGGCGTGTCCAACGCGGCGGTGGCGCATGGGGTGCCGGATACGGTGCGCTACGCCTTCTGGTTCGGCGGCGCGGCGCTGTTCTGCTCGGTGCTGTGGACCGTGCTGACGACCCGCGAATACAGCCCGGCGGAAATGGCTGCCTTTGATGGTCCGGCCGGCGAAGACCACGGCGCGGCGGTGCGTCTGCTCGCGGCGCGGCGACCGGCGGCCGGGCTGCCCTGGATCATCGCTGGCGCGGTCGTCGTTCTGGCGGTCGCGCAGCTCCGGCTGGAGAAGGAAGTCTATCTGCTCGGCGGGCTGCTGGCTGCCTATGGCGTGGCGCAGGTCGTCGCCATCCTGCGGGCACGGGCAGGGCGCCCGAGCATGTTGGGGCATATCGTCGGCGACTTTGCGGGGATGCCGCCGCTGATGAAGCGGCTGGCGCTGGCGCAGTTCTTCAGCTGGTCGGCGCTGTTCATCATGTGGATCAACACCACGCCGATCGTCGCGGGCGCTTTCTATGGCGCGCCCGATCCCAAGAGCGCGGGCTATCAGGAAGGCGCCAACTGGGTCGATGTGCTGTTCGCCACCTATAACGGTGTGGCGGCGGTGGCGGCGCTGACTCTGCTGCCCCTGCTCTCGGCGCGGTTCGGCAAGGCGCGCACCCACATCTTCGGGCTGCTCTGCGGCGCGGCGGGCTATGCCAGCTTCTTCCTCGTGCGCGATCCCGTCTGGCTGATCGCCAGCGAAATCGGCATCGGCATCGCCTGGGCGTCGATCCTCGCCATGCCCTATGCGATCCTCGCCTCCAGCCTGCCGCAAGCCAAGCTCGGCATCTATATGGGCCTGTTCAACGTCTTCGTGGTGGTGCCGCAATTGCTCGTGGCGACGGTGATGGGGTCGATCATGAACCATTTCTTCCCCGGCGAGCCGATCTGGACCATGGCGTTCGCGAGCGGGACGCTGGTGCTGGCGGCGTGCGCGATGCTGCGCGTGGCGGCGCTCTCGCGGGAATGACCGCCCGCCGCCGCTGTCTCCGCGAGATCGACTGCGGCGGCAGCGAGCTCCCGGGGCAGGCGTAACAGCCGCAAATTTCAGAACGTACCGGGACGTTGCCGCCGGGGCATTGCGATGTCCTGGCGCGCTGCCCTGCCATCGATCGCATTCCATCCCGGCGTCGGCCCGGGGATTCCCCGAGGATGGCTCGAATTACCGACGAGCGCGTACGTATTCGGAAGAGCCTGCGCGTGCCGAGGCCGCCCGTGCGTCCCCGATCGATCGGCGCGCGCGTGAGGCCGGTGCCGAAGCCTGCTACTGTATCGGCGTGGTCACAAACCGGCGCTCGCCGCGGTGCGCCGGGGACGACGCACAGGATAACGGTATCCGGCTCAGCCTTTCGCTGCGACGATTCTCGGCAGGCTGCGAATGGGTTCGACGGTGATGTGGCGGAACCAGGTCTCTGCGCCTTCCGACTGGAGCTGGATTTGCCCATGGGTCAGTGCCATGCGCTTGCCGTCGGGCCCGATAACGGCGAGGTCGCGCGCCTCGGCGACCGGCATGCCATTGACGACATGCACCGCATGATCGCCCAGCACGTACAGGTCGAGCACGTTCCACGCGCCTTCGGGCTTCTCGGCGTCGACCGCGGCCTCGACGTTCCAGCTGGGCGTGCCGTTGACCATGTCGATCACGCGCCCGTCGGTGCGGAACCGCAGGTGCGGTGCGATCAGCCCATCGTCAAAGCCGACGGTGGTATGGGCACGAAGCTGCTTGCCGACCATCACCAGCATCCCGGTGGATCCCTTCATGATCTCGAACTCCACCGACGGTTGCCAGGTGCCGAACACCTCGCCCGGCCGCCCATGGGTGTGGTAGAGCAGGCCGTTGTTCGGCGGCAGCGACGCACGTGGCGCCCAGCGCTTGGCCCCCCATTTGAACTCGAGCCGGAGGTGATAGTCCCGCAGATCGGCACGATGCACCAGGCTGCCCCAGGTCTCGCCCTTCACCCAGATCGCCGGTACACCGTCGATGGTGCGCACTGCAAAGTCGCCGCGGGTGTCGCGCGAGGTGCCGATCGGTGTCGCGGCGGGGTCGCCCTTGTAGGTGATGCCGGGATCCGCATAGCCCAGCCAAGGCTGCCAGCCATCGAGCGACTTGCCGTCGAAGAGCCGAACGACCGGACCCGCCGGCTTGGGGATATCCACCAGCGTGAGCCGCTGCGGCGCTGCGCTGGTCTCGCCGGCAAGCGCGCGGGCAAGGTCCTTGGAGTCTTGGCCAGCGGCAGCCATGGGCAGCGACAGCAGGAGAGCGAGCGCACGGAGCATCATGGGCATCCTTCGTCAGTACGGGGTATCAAGCGTAGCGCCGCGGATGGCCTGAGCAAGCCGTTGTCTGCCCATGCCATCCACCGTGTCGAGGGGCATCAGTGCGTCAGCGGCTCCAGCCGCAGCAACAGCACGTCGTTGGTCTGCAGCGCGACCGGCACGCTCAGCGTACCGGCGCGCGACACCGTGACAGTCTCGTCACGCTCGGGCAGGTCGCGGGTCAGGCTCTGAAGCGCGGCAACCTGCGGGTCGGCAAGCGTTTTCGGCATCTTCAGGTCGATATAGGCCGAGAAGGCGTCGTTGTGCCGGTAACCGGTGCGGAACAGCCGCAGCGTGTAGCGGCCGGGTCGCAAATGGGCGAGCTGCACCGTCGCGGGCGGGGCCGCCTTGGCGGGCACGAGCTTGCTGTAGAAGGAGCGGTTGCTCACCGGCTGGTCGGGCTGGTGCCAGTCCCACAACACCACCGCCAGCTTCGCGCCATCGACCGCGGCGATGCTGTGCGGGTCGCCCGTCGGCATCTCGCGCCCGCGCAGCGCGTCGAGATATTTGTAGGCGAACCAGGCCGGCTTGCGGATCCCCTGCGGGTTCATCAGCCCGAAGCCGCCCTCGAAGGGGGCGGTCGGCGGCCCGGGCTCTTCGAACAGGTCGCTGAAGGTCCAGTAGCTCATGCCCTGTGCGATGCCCTGCACCGCCTTGAGCTTGGTGAGGATGTACGCCGCGCTTACATAGGAATCATGGACCAGGTCGCGCGGCGTGTAGCTGGTGCTCCATTCGGTGAAGTAGAGCGGCAGGCCGGGGAAGGGGGAAGCCGCGATCTGCTGGCGGACGGTGCGTACGTCGCCGATGATCGCGTCGGGCGAAGGCGACAGCTTGGTGTCCTGCTTGCCCTGCTCGTCGAGGAAGCCGCCCTCGACGCCATAGGTATGCGTCGTCACGAAATCGACGGGCGTGCCGCGCTTGTGCATGTCGGCGAGGAATTCGGGGACCCAGGCCGCGCCCGCCGTCGAGGGGCCACCGACGCGCAGCGTCGGGTCGACCGCCTTGATCGCGCGGGCGCTGGCGTCATAGAGGTCGAAATAGGCAGCCTTGTCGGCCTTCTCCCAGAAGCCGTCGAGATTGGGCTCGTTCCACACTTCGAAAAACCAGCTGCGCACCTCGTCGCGGCCATAGCGCTGCTGCGCGTGGCGGACAAAGGCGGTGAGCAGATCGCGCCACGCGCCCAGTTCGGGGTGCGAGGTGTTGCCCTTCCAGTAGAAGATCGCATTGTCCGAGGTCTTGAGCGCCTCGGGCGTGAAGCCGAGTTCCACGAACGGTTTGACACCGCGTGCGAGCAGCTTGTCGTACAGGGCATCGATGCCCGTCCAGTCATAGGTGATCGCGCCGTTCTGCCGCTTCACGGTGCCCAGCACGTCGTGGAAGAGCGCGTGGAAGCGGACATAGCGGAATCCGAGCTCATCATGCGCGGACTTCAGCTGAGCCATGGAATCGTCGCGGCGCAGCGTGCCGGGATAGTCGGATCCGATCGAGAGATCGAAGAATCGGTCGACCGGCGCCGTGGCGGTGGCGACGTCGACGCGAACGGTGCGCGGCGCGGTCTGGGCAAGGAGCGGTGAGGATAGCCCCAGCAATAGCCCTGCGGCGGTGGTCGTCAGATGCAGGTGCTTCAAGCGATCGTCTCCCCGTGGTCGTATCGGTAGCTCGTCGCCGGCCTCATGCCGCATGCGCGCGGCAGGTCCGGGCGACGAAATGATGGTGGGTGGGCATCCGGGGAAGCGCCGCGGCCAGTGCCGCGCGACGTCCGTCGAACGCATTCTGCAGCGCGTCCAGCGGCGGCCAATCCGCCGCGGGATCGTGGCCGCGCGGCACGCGGCCCTGGCCGAGCAGCACCGCGACCCAGCTCGCCTCGCCATGCGATTCGAGATCATAGAGCGGCACGCGCCCCATCGCGTCCCACAGCGCCAGCTTGTGGGCGAGGCTGTCGGGCAACGCCATCGCCGCCATGTCGCGCCAGAACGGCTCTGGGCGGCGGCTGCTGCAGTAGTGCGCGATCAGGAAGTCGCGGATGCGCTCATATTCGCCGATCGTCTCGCGATTATATTCGGCGACGATCGCAGGATCGGCGGGACCGCCGGCGGGAAGCAGTTCGGCGAGGCGGCCAAGGCCGGTCTGGACTAGCTGGAGGCTGGTGGACTCGAGCGGCTCCATGAACCCCGCGGCCAGTCCGATCGCGACGACATTGTGCGTCCAGAATCGCTCGCGTCGTCCGGTGGTGAAGCGCAAGGGGCGCGGATCGCCGATCGCATCGCCGTCCAGATTTGTTGCAAGCTGCGCGGCGGCGGCGTCGTCGGAGAGATAGGCGCTGCTATAGACCAGCCCGTTGCCGGTGCGGTGCTGGAGCGGGATCCGCCATTGCCAGCCCACGGCATGTGCTGTGGCGCGGGTGAAGGGCGTGAAACGCCCGGCCCGTGCGCAGCCTTGTGCCAATGCACGGTCTGCTGGGAGCCAGCGTGACCAGTCGATGAAGGGCGTGCCGAGCGCTTCGCCCAGCAGCCGGCTGGCAAAACCGGTGCAATCGATGAACAGGTCGGCCGCAATCCTGCGGTCGCCATCGAGCCGGAGCGCCGTAAGGTCTCCGGTTTCGCGATCGCGCTCGGCATCGAGGATGCGGCCCTCAACCCGTGTGACGCCGCGCGCTTCCGCGTAGCTGCGGAGCATATGCGCGTAGAGGCCGGCGTCGAAATGATAGGCGTAGCGATATTGCGCCGCCTCGCCCCGCAGCGCCTCGGGGGGTGCGAAGCGATCCTCGGCGGCGGCGCGCGCGGGCATCGACCAGGCGTCGACCGGGTCGGCGGTGAGTCCGGCCTGGCGAAGCCGGTGCCAATGATGGTGCGGGGCGATGCCCTCGATCGGTGGACCGAAATCGCCAAAGCCGTGGAAGTGGCGGTTGCCGGCTTCGCCCCAGCCGACGAATTCGATGCCGAGCTTGAAGCTCCCCTGGGTGGCCGCCACGAAATCTGGCTCGTGCAGGCCGAGCAACTGGTTGAAGTCGCGAAGGATCGGCACGGTCGCCTCGCCGACGCCGATCGTGCCGATCGCATCGGATTCGACCAGCGTGATGCGCGTTTCCGGCGCCGGCCGCAGCCGCGCGAGCAGCGCTGCCGCCATCCAGCCGGCACTGCCGCCGCCCGCGATCAGGATATGCTGAGCCAACCTGCGTCCTCTCGTTCTGATGCATCCGCGGTCGAGCTTAGGCGCGATCCGCGTTCAGAAAAATCCGCCCCCGAAACCCATGCGGGTCCGGGGGCGAGGCAGAGGAAGTTAGAAGACCGAGCGGAACAGGAAGGCGAAGCGCCGATCCGTGTCCGTCCAGCTGTAGCGCGGCTTCAGGCTGGGATCGCCCACATCGAGGAAGGTGCGCGAGTTGAGCAGGTTATAGCCCTGCACGCCGATCTTGATGTGCTTGTTGAGCGAGTAGAGAACCGAGGCGTCGAGCTGGCCATAGCTTTCCGACCAGACCGGATAGTTCAGGTTCGCCGCCGACGTCGTCAGCAGATAGTGCGAGCGCCAGTTATAGGCCGCACGTGCCGACACGCCGTACTTCTCGTACACCAGCGCGGCATTGTAGGACGTCTTCGACAGGCCCTCCAGCGGCAGGTTCAGGCCGGCGTTGCCGGTCTGGGTGGAGTCGAACACGTTGACCGCGGTGTTCTTGCCGCCCGACGAGTCGACGAAGGTGAAGTTGCCGCTGAAGCCCAGCCCGCCCAGCGCGCCCGGCAGCATGTCGAAGAACTGGGTGTAGCCGAGCTCGAAGCCCTTGATCTTGCCCTTCGATCCGTTGGTCTGCTGGGTCACGTCGAAGGTCAGGGTCTGGCCGTTCGAGGTGAAGGTCTGCTGGGTCGTGCCGGCGAAGATGTAGTTCGAGATGTCCTTGTAGAAGCCGGCCAGCGTAATGCTGTTCGAACGCCCGAAATAATATTCGAGGCTGAGGTCGAACTGGTTTGAGCGGGTCGGCTTCAGGTTCGGATTGCCCGCGCTGCCGGTGAAGCCGGTGAGCTGGCCGTTGCTGCCGACACCGGTGGCGATGCCCGTCACCGAATCGAAGCTGTAGCCCAGCTGCACATAGGGGTTGAGCTGCGCGAAGGTCGGGCGAACGATCGCCTTGGCGGCGGCGAAGCGCAGCTGGAGATTGTCCTTCAGGAAGAAGCGCAGGTTCAGGCTGGGCAGGACATCGGTATAGGATCCGCTGCCGGCTGTCGCCTGGGTGATCGTGCCGCCGGCAAACTGGAACGCGGCGGCATAACTGGCGCAGTCGGTGGCGTTCACCGTCTGGCCGGCGCGCGGGCCGGTGGTGATCGGCGTGCCGACGACGCAGAGCGTTGGCGACGAGGTTGGCGCGCCGATCGAGATCGGGGTGCCGCTCGCCTCGTTCTCGGTGCGGATCACGCGGACGCCGATATTGCCGTCGAACTTGCCGATCGGGCTCTGGTCCATGCCGAAACGCAGCAGCGCGTAGCCGGCATAGGTCTTCTCGGTCTGGTTGTTGGTCCCGCCATTCTGATCATAGGCGTTCGACAGCGGGTTCCAGCCGGTGGGCCTTCCGCTGGCGTCGAGCATCTCCGTGTTCTTCAGATAGCTGAAGGCGTTCGCCGTGCCATTCTGGACGAGGCTCGCTGCCGGGAACCAGAAGCCGGCGCCGGGCTGCGGCACCTTGCCGCGGAAGAAGTTGTTGTAGTTGATCAGCGACGTCTGGTTGGGCAGGCCGGCATTCTGCGGGCCGCCGGCCATGCCGGTCTGGTTCAGGAACACCGGATTGGCGAGCGACCAATACTGCGCAGACAGCATACCCCAGTTATAGGTGCTCTGGCGCGTCGTGGCGTTGCGATCGGTAAAGCGGCCGCCGACGCGGAACGACTTCAGGAAGTCGCTGGCGGTGAAGGTATATTCCACATCGGCGCGGGTCGCCCATTCGTGCGCCTCATTATCCTCGATGTGGTCCATCGCCGCGGCCCACCAATAGTCGTTCTTGTTGGTGAGCGACTGCGCGCTGTTCGTCGGCGTGAACGTCATCTTCGGATCGTTGCCGCTGAAATCGAAGGCAATGGTCGTCGGGATGCTGGCGCCGGTGAACGCCGTCATGCTGTACACCGTGGCGGTGGACTTGATGTACTGCAGGTCGGCGCTGATCGCCCAGTTCTCGTTCGGCGTCCAGCGCAGGTTGCCCGAGAAGTCCTGGGTCTTCTTGTCTTGGCTGCCGGCGCGGGTGTCGAGGTTCAGGTTGCGGTTGGCGATGGTGCCCGACTGCAGCTCGCGGTTCGGACCGAACTTGTAGCTGCTGTTGTCCGAGGACGGCGTGTCATAGTCGCCCACGGCATATTCGATGTCGTGCGGCGTCGCCTTGGAGATCAGCGCCTCGAAAGTCAGCTGCAGCGTGTCGCTCGGCTTCCACTGGAACGAGCCGTCGAACGCGGTCCGCTTCTGCTGCCAGTCGATGCGGCGGAAGCCCATGCCGGCCGGGATGTAGACATTGGTGCCGGCAGCGAGACCGTCCTGCGGCGCGGTCAGCGTGCCGCGATCATAGCGACCCGCGGTGATGCTGTCGGTGCGGTTGCCGATATTGTTGATCGAATAGCTGAGCAGCAGGCCCATCTCGCCGAGCGGCGTGTTCCAGCGGCCGCTGGCCAGCGCATTGCCCGACCAGAAGGTCTTCTTGCGCAGATCGGCATAGTTCGCGTCGCCCGACAGCGCGAAGACATAGCCGGGCGAGTCGAACGGCTTGCGGGTGCGGAGATTGACGATGCCGCCGATGCCGCCTTCGACCAGCTCGGCCGAGGGGTTCTTGTAGACGTCGACGCCGACCAGCAGGTCCGACGAGACGTCTTCGAACGACAGGCCGCGGCCATTGTTCGCCGAAAAGACGTCGCGGCCGTTGAGCTCCGAACGGACCCAGGAGAGGCCGCGGATGAACACGCCACCGCCTTCGGAAGACAGGCGCGCCGGGTCACGATTCTCGTTGGTGCGCTGGAGCGTGACGCCGGGAACACGCTGCAGCGCTTCGGAGACCGAGCGGTCGGGCAGGGCGCCGATGTCCTGCGCGGTGATCGAATCGACCACCTGTTCGGCGTCGCGCTTGCGGTTGCGCGCGCTCTGCAGCGAGGCGCGAATGCCGGTGACGACGATCGCCTGCGTGTCGTCGACGGCGGTCGCGTCCTGGGTCGCTGCTTCGCTGCCCTGCGGCGCCGCTGCCGAGGTCTGGGCGAACGCGGTGCCCGAAAGGCTGAGCAATGACAGCGTTGCCAGCGATGCGCCAGCGCGCAGCGCGGCGGTCAACGAAGAAGCATGGATAGAAGATGAAACGCGGTTGATCATGAGTCCCCTCCCTGGGCGCCCGTGGGCGCCGATCGCAGATGGTGTGGCGGCGCATGAAGAATCGCATGGCCGCACGACGGTGCCGGTGTGGTCCCGACATCCGGATGTTCGCGCTACCATCAGCTCTGATTTATCGCAACAATAATGTGAAACAAGGGTTTACCCGTAAAAGCTGTTCACGTTAACAATACAGCTTCCCAGAGAAATCAGAGGCTTGGGCGTCGATGGGTGAGGGCGTGGTCGATCGCCCGCTGGGCCACCGGCGTCATCCGCGCATAGCCTGGCGCCAGGGGGTGAATGCCGTCGCGCGTATAGTCGGCCCGCATTGCGCCCTGGGTGTCCGCGAGCACCGCGTCATAATCGGCATAGGCGAAATGACGCTTGGCGGCGAGCGCGCGGAGCGCCGCATTGATCCGCCGCAACTCGGCGGGCTTACGCTCGCGCACGACGGCACGCGCGGCGTCTCCATAGTCGTTTACAGGCAGGATCGAGCAGAGGACGACGGCGATGCCGTGCGCAGTGGCGATATCCGCCATCGCGTCGATATTGGCGACGATCGATTCGACGCTCTCGACCTGCAGGAAACCGGTCACGTCGTTGACGCCGCCCAGGATCACCACTGCGCGCGGATGCAGCGCGACGACGTCCTGCTCGAAGCGCACCAGCATCTGCGCGGTCACCTGGCTGCCGATTCCGCGGTTGACATAGGGCTTGCCCGGGAAGCTGCGCGTCAGATCCCAGCCATCGGTGATCGAGTCGCCGAGGAACACCACGCGCTGCTCTCCCTTTCGGGGCGGCGGCAGCGCGGCGTTGGCGGCTGCGTAGAGATAGCGTTCGCCGAAGTCCTGCAGGATGCTTGGCGCGAGCTTGGCGCGGAACGGACCGAGCCAGGGACCCCAGTCGCGGCGATCGTCCACGGTGCGTCGCTCCGGGCTTGCGCGATACGGCTGCTGGGGATCGGCGGCGCCGGCCAGCAACAAGGCGGCAAGCGGTACGGCGATGTGCATCATGCCGCGGGCATTCTCATCAACTGCGATCTGATCTCACGTCCCAGCACCATCCGGATATTCCTTGCGACAGAACGCGTTCCGTGGCCCGATTGATACCGTAACGGCCATTCATCTGTAAAAGTAAATTTCAGAAATGCGGTTCCCTTCTGGAACTGGTAGCGCTAACCCAGTGCCGCGCAATCGTAAAAATTGAGCCTCTGGGTTCGCTGCGGGAGGGGGAGGAATGAAGCGCTCCATGTCGTTTGGCATGTTCGCGGTGCTGGCCATCACGGCGGTGCCGTTGCCGGCCGTCGCGCAGGCGCCGATCCCCTATCGCTGGGCCAATGTGACGGTGGGCGCCGGCGGCTATGCGCCGGGCATTGTGTTCAGCCCTGCCGAGCGCGGGCTGGCATATCTTCGGACCGACATGGGCGGTGCGTATCGATGGGATGCCGCTGCCGCGCATTGGGTGCCGCTGCAGGATGGCAACGTTGTCTCAAGCTATATGGGGATCGAGAGTATCGCGCCTGATCCGCATGATCCGGCGGTGGTCACCATGGCCGCGGGCATGGGCGCGAACGCCCCTGCGGCGATCCTGCGCTCGACCGATCGCGGCGCGACCTGGTCGGTGACGCCGGTGCCGTTCGCGATGGGCGGCAACGAGGCGGGGCGTGGCCTGGGCGAGCGGCTGGCGGTGGATCCCAACCGCACGCGCACGCTGTTCTTCGGTTCGCGGCACGATGGCCTGTGGCGGAGCGACGATGCGGGTGCGCACTGGAGAAAGCTCACCGCCTTCCCCGTGGCGGGGCTCGGCAAGCCCGCACCGCGCCAGACGCATGGCGGCGTGGCGTTCGTGCTGTTCGATCCGAGTAGCGGCACGCGCGGCACCGGCTCGCGGCGTATCTGGGCGGGCGTTGCCGATCCGGGCGCCGTGCACCTCTATCGTTCAGAGGATGGCGGCACGTCCTGGTTGCCGGCCGCCGGGCCGGCGCCGGAAATGCTCGCGGTCAAGGCGGCGATGGCGGCGGATGGCACGCTCTATGTCGGCTATGCGACCGGCATCGGGCAGAGCGATGCGCTGGACGGCGCGGTGTGGCGCTTCACTCCGGACGGCAAGGGGAAGGCAATCACGCCGCCCGATCACCGCGAAGGCGGCATTCTAGGCGTCGCGCTCGCCGCCTCGTCACCCGGCACCGTCGTGATCACCACGCTCGACCGGTACAAGCTCGGCGACACGTTGTGGCTGTCGCGCGACGGCGGGGCGCATTGGGACGATCTTGGCCCGCGCAGCCGGCGCGACGTCACGGCCTCGCCCTTCCTGCTGCACGAGGGCAAGGGGGCGGATTTCGGGCACTGGATCACCGGCCTCGCGATCGATCCCTTCGATGCAGGGCACATCGCCTACACGACCGGTGCGACCGTCTACGCGACGGGCGGGGCAGGCGGGGCGCGTGTCGATTGGGCGCCCTGGGTGCGCGGCATCGAGCAGACTGCGATCATCACGCTGATCTCGCCGACGGGCGGGGCGCATCTCGTTTCCGGCTTCGGCGACCTTGCCGGCTTCGTACACGACGCGTTCGCGGTCTCGCCGCAGCCAAGCTTCACCAACCCCTATCTCTCCAACACGAACACGCTGGACTATGCCGGCCGCAAGCCGAGCGTGATCGTGCGCAGCGGCAGCCTCTATGCCAACCGCCCGCGCGACGCGTCGCTCGGCCGCTCCGAAGATGGTGGGCGCAGCTGGGTGGCGGTGAAGGTGCCGGCGATGGGCAACCCGCTCGCCCGCGCCGACCTGAACGGCGAGGCGGCGATCAGCGTCTCCGCCAATGGCGGCACGATGCTGGTGGCAACGCCCGAGCCGCTGCGCACCCGCGACGGCGGCAAGACCTGGCTGCGCGTCGAAGGTCTGCCGGGCAGCACCCGCGCGACGGCGGACAAGGTCGATCCCACGCGCTTCTATGCGGTCAGCGATACCCATGTACTAGGCTCGCGCGACGGCGGCGCGCATTTCGCGCCGCTACCCGGCCGAGGGCTGCCGGCGGATCTGTCGGCGGCGCGCATCCGCAACCGCGAGCAGCAGTCGACCTTGGTCGCATCGCCCTTCGCGGCGGGCGAGCTGTGGCTGAAGCTGGGCGGGCAGCTGTGGCGCAGCACCGATGGCGGCGCCTCGTTCCAACCGCTCAGCGGGGCGCTGCAGGTCGAGCTGTTCGGGCTGGGCAAGGGGCAGGGGCGCAACCCCGACCTCTATGCGGTCGGTACGATGGACGGGCTGCGTGCGGTGTGGCGCTCGGACGATCTGGGGAAACATTGGCAGCGGATCAACGATGACGGGCACCAATGGGGCCTGCGGTTCCGCGTGATTTCGGGCGACCCGCGCGTCGCCGGCCGGGTGTATCTTGGCACGGACGGGCGGGGGCTATTCTATGGCGATCCGGCAGGGGAGAGAAAATGAAAACGCATTTGCTTGTGGGCGCGGGTCTCGCGCTGCTGCTGGCCGGCACCGCTGCCGCGCAGACCGCGACGCCGGTGCCGCATCTGGAGACGAAGAGCGGCCGCCACGCGCTGATCGTCGACGGCGCGCCGTTCCTGATGCTGGGCGCGCAGGTCAACAACTCGAGCAACTATGCCGAGCCCTTGGCCACCGCCTGGCCGGTGCTCGACCGGATGCACGCCAACACGGTGGAAGTGCCGATCGCCTGGCAGCAGGTCGAGCCGCGCGAGGGCGAGTTCGACCTCAGCTTCCTCCAGACGCTGCTCGACCAAGCGCGCGCGCACGACAAGCGCGTGGTGATGCTGTGGTTCGGCACCTGGAAGAACACCAGCTACAGCTACACGCCGGACTGGGTGAAGCTGGACGCAAAGCGCTTCCCGCGGATGAAGACGCGCGACGGCAAGGACCACGGCGTGCTCAGCGCACACGGCGCCGAGACACTGAAGGCCGACATGCGCGCCTTCGTGAAGGTGATGGAATATCTGCGCGACCATGATCCGCAGAACACGGTGATCCTGGTCCAGCCGGAGAACGAGACCGGCAGCTATCGCAATCCGCGCGACTATTCGGCGGAGGGCAACCGACTGTTCGCGCAGACGATCCCGGCCGAACTCGCGAAGAAGACGGGCAAGCGCGGTACCTGGGCGCAGGCGTTCGGGCCGCAGGCCGATCGTGCGTTCAACAGCTGGTACGTCGCGCGCTACGTCGATGCGATCGCCGCTGCAGGCAAGGCAGTGAAGCCGCTGCCGATGTACGTCAACGCGGCACTTGCGGGCGCCTCCAACGTCCCCGATCCGGATGGCGTTGCGAGCGGCGGGCCGCAGCAGGACGTGCTCGATATCTGGAAGGCGGCGGCACCCGCACTCGATTTCGCCGCACCCGACCTCTATGAGCGCGGCAGCGAGAACGTATCGCTCTACCTCAAGAAATACGCCCGGCCCGACAATGCGCTGATGGTGCCCGAGATCGGCAACGCGCGCGACTTCGCCCGCTTCTTCTACGAGGCACTGGGCCACGGCGCGATCGGCTTCGCGCCGTTCGGGATGGACGGCACCGGCTATTTCAACTTCCCGCTCGGCGCGCGCGATCTCGACCCCGCGACGCTGGATGCCTTTGCGCTGCCCTATGGCACGTTGCACGGCATGGCACGGGATTGGGCGCGGATCGCCTTCACCCGGCCGACCTGGGGCGTCGCCAAGCCCGACGACGGGGAGCCGCGCGCGACGGTGATGGGCGGCTGGCAGATCAGCGCGGACTGGGGCCAGTGGCAGTTCGGCATGAAGGAGTGGACCTTCCTCAAGTCCGATCCGGCGCCCTGGGGCGCGGAGAAAATCGGCGGGGTCGCGGTCGCGCAGCTTTCCGAGAACGAGTTCCTGGTGGTGGGCGACCATGTCCGCGTCAGCTTCTCGGCGGCGGAAGGCAGCGCGCCCAACGGCATCCTGTTACGCGCCGAGGAGGGGACCTTTGTCGATGGCACGTGGCGGACGTCGCGCGTCTGGAACGGCGACCAGACCGACTATGGCCTCAACCTGGTCGACCGGCCGCAGGTCCTGAAGGTCACGATGGGCCGCTATCGCTAATCAATCGCACGAAAAGAACAACGCAGGAGACTGGGACATGAAGAGGGTTTGGATCGCGGCGCTGCTCGCCGGCAGCGCGATGGCGCCGGCGCAGGCGGCGCAGGAAATCGGCTATAGCCGCACCCAGGGCGGCGTGGTCGTCACGCCGACCGGCGGCGCCGCCGCCAAGGTGGAAGTCACCGTACATGGCGACGGCATCTTCCACGTCATCGCAACGCCCAAGGGCGTCGACACCGGCGCGCTCGCACCCAGCCTGATGGCGCCCAACCCGCCCGCCGCCGGTGCGTTCGAGGTAAGCAGCGCCAACGGCCATGTGGTGGTCAAGGCCAAGCGCGCCACCGCCGATATCGAGATCGCCACGGGCCGCGTCCGCTTCACCGATGCCAAGGGCCGCGAGATGCTCGCCGAATCCGGTCAGGCCGCGTTCAAGCCGGTCACCGTCGAGGGCAAGCCCTTCGTCGCGGTCAGCCAGCAGTTCAACCGCGGCACCGACGAGGGCCTGTACGGCCTGGGCCAGCACCAGAATGCGCAGATGAACTATAATGGCGAGGACGTCGAACTCGCCCAGCACAACATGGACATCGCGGTGCCGTTCGTCGTCTCGACGCGCAGCTATGGGCTGCTGTGGGACAATGCGAGCATCAGCCGCTTCGGCAATCCCAAGCCCTACGCGCTGGTCGGCGAAGGGCTGAAGGTCAGCAGCGGCGGCAAGCCGGGCTGGAAGGCCGAGTATTTCCTCGACGGCAAGCCGGCGGTCACCCGCCAGGAAGCGACGGTCGACTATCAGTATATCAAGGACCAGAAGAACTGGCCCGAGGCGGCCAAGGCGCAGACCGTTGCGGCGACCGGTGGCCAGAACACCGCGGGCAATGCGGTGCAGAAGCAGACCGTGGTGTGGACCGGCGATGTCCAGCCCGAGGTGACCGGCACCCACAAGTTCCAGCTCTATGGTTCGAGCTATTACAAGGTCTATGCCGACGGGAAGCTGGTGCTCGACCGCTGGCGCCAGAACTGGAACCCCTGGTACGCCAATTTCGACTTGGCCATGACCAAGGGCAAGCCGGTCCAGATCCGCATCGAGTGGGAGCCCAATGCCGGCTACATGGCGCTTCTCCACAATGACCCGCTGCCCGCGCAGGACCGGCATTCGGTGTGGTTCACCAGCGAGGTGGGCCAGGCGAAGAATTACTGGTTCGTGCCTGCGGACACGCTGGATGGCGTGATCGCGGGCTATCGCCAGATCACCGGCAAGGCCGAGATGATGCCGAAATGGGTCTATGGCTTCTGGCAGTCGCGCCAGCGCTACGACACCGCCGCCGAGGTGACCGGGGTGGTCGACAAATACCGTTCGCTGAACATCCCGCTCGACAACATCGTGCTCGACTGGCGCTACTGGCGCGACGACGACTGGGGCAGCCACAAGTTCGATCCGACCCGCTTCACCGACCCCAAGGCGATGATCGACAAGGTGCACGATCAGCACGCGAACTTCATGATCTCGGTCTGGCCCAAATTCTACCCGACCACCGATACCTACAAGGAGCTGAACGCCGCAGGGGCGGCCTATCAGGGCAATCTGCGCCAGGGGAACAAGGATTGGGTCGGCCCAGGCTATGCCAACACCTTCTACGATCCCTATTCGGCCGAAGGGCGCCGCATCTTCTGGAAGCAGATTCAGCAGCGCCTGGGCGTGCTCGGCACCGATGCCTGGTGGGCCGATGCCAGCGAGCCGGACATGCACTCGAACCTTTCGATCGAGGAGCGGATCGACACGATGGGTCCGACCGCGATCGGGCCGGCGTCGCAATATTTCAACAGCTACCCGCTGATGAACGCGCGCGCCTTCTTCGAGGGCTGGCGCAGCTTCAAGCCCGACGTGCGGCCGTTCCTGCTCACCCGCTCCGGTTTCGGCGGTCTGCAGCGCTACGGCGCGGCGATCTGGTCGGGCGACGTGGCAACGCGCTGGTATGATCTGCACGCGCAGATCTCGGCCGGGGTCAACGCGTCGATGTCGGGCATTCCCAACTGGACGCACGATATCGGCGGCTTCGCGGTCGAGCCGCGCTACGAAACCAAGAACCCTAAGCCGGAGGACCTCGCCGAGTGGCGCGAGCTCAACCTGCGCTGGTTCCAGTTCGGCGCGTTCAGCCCGCTGTTCCGCAGCCATGGCGAAGCGCCGTATCGCGAGATCTACGAGATCTCGCCCGAAGGTTCGCCGATGCGCGCGTCGATGGTCTGGTACGACCAGCTCCGTTACCGCCTGATGCCGTACATCTACACCGTCGGCGCCGACACCTATATGAAGGACGGCAGCATCATGCGGGGCATGGCAATGGACTTCCCGTCCGATGCCAAGGCGCGCACGATCAACGACCAGTATCTGTTCGGCGACGCGTTTCTCGTCGCGCCGGTGACGGCGTACAAGGCGCGCAGTCGCACCGTCTACTTTCCGGGCACCGGCACGTGGTACGAGTTCGGCACGGGCAAGACCTATCGCGGCGGCACCGCCGTCGCGGTGTCGGCACCGGCCGAGCGGATGCCGTTGTTCGTCAAGGCCGGGGCAATCGTGCCGATGGGGCCTGTGACGCAATATGTGGACCAGCAGCGCGATGCGCCGCTGACCGTGACCGTCTATACCGGCGCCGACGGCCAGTTCTCGCTCTACGAGGATGACGGCCGCAGCGAGCAGTACAAGACGGGTGCGTTCAGCCGCATCCCGCTCGCCTATGACGACAAGGCGGGCACGCTGACCATCGGCACGCGCGAGGGCAAGGGCTGGGCAGGGATGCCCGCAGCCCGCAGCATCCGCGTGAAGTGGGTCCGCGCCGGCAAGCCGGTCACCGACGACAATGGCTTCGACACCGAAGTTAGGTACGACGGCGGTGCGCTGGTGGTGAAGCGGGGCGGGTAAGGCCCAGCGATCTGGCTGGCGGTGGGGCCAAGCTGCCCCGCCGCCAGCCAAGCGAATGGTCCGCGCCGGACGTGGCGCCCGTGCGGCCGCATGCAGCTTGGCGCCGGGCAATTTGCGCCATCGCTGGCGCCCATGTTCAGGGGAGGATGCGCGCGCCGGTCAGTGACATTGCTCGGTCCTGCGACGTCCGGCTTGGAGAAGCGCCGCATGATAGCGCTGCCATCGGCGCCGATCGGGCGGACGCAGGGCGCGGAGACGGAGCGGCAGCCAAGCCTCGGCGGCCCGAAGGCCGGGCTCCTTGGCGATCCGGGCCACGTCCGCGGCAAAGGGCGCGAAATAGACGGGCTCGCCCATTGCGGCCTGCATCTGCGCCAGCGCGCGATCGGGGTGCACGCCGTGGACATGCAGGGCGATGTCCGCAAGGCCGCGACAGATGCGGAAGAGCATCCAATGGAGATGGCCCAGCAGCGCGTGGGGCTCGGCGAACAGCCCGTCGTCCGCCATCAGCATCTCGGCATAGCCGCCCCAGCCTTCCGTAAAGGCGGCGGCATAGCGGAGGCGCAGCGGATGCGGCTGGGCGCGAGCTTCCAGGGGAAGCTGCGCCATATGGCCCGGCAGCAATTCGTGCGCGACGACGCTCGGAAGCGAAAAGCTGGGTCTGCGACGGATGTCCTTGAGGTCCACCACATAAGTGCCGGACGCCCCCGCGCCGGGAAGGATACGGTACCCGCCCTTGCCGGCGGCGATTTCGTCGGCGGTCAGCGCGCGGACGTCGACCGCGCGGCATTCGGGCGGCAGGGCGCCCACGAGCCGCGGGAGGCGGGGCTGGATGGCGGCGAGCGTCGTCCGCATCGCATCCACGGCAACCGCGTGGCCCTCGGCATCGTCCGGGAAGAGATATTGCGGGTCGCGCCAGAGCCGCTCGAAGCGCGCGCCGACCGAGGACCCGGGGGTGTCGAGGCGATCGAAGGCTGCGGTGGCGCGCGCCACCAGCGCGCCATGCGCGGCATGCAGGTCCCGCTCCACCCGCGGCAGCTCGGCGTCGTTCCCGGTGATCCGTTGCACTTGAAGGTCGAAGCCCCGCGACCCGGTTGCGGGTGCATGCGCCAGCGCCAGGTCGATGCGCAAGCCTGCGCGGGCGGCCTGCAGGTCGAGGTCGCTGCCGAGCGACCCGCTTCTCGCCGAAAGGGGTTCGAGCAGGGCCAATGCGCGATCGGGCGGCAGCGCTACCGCTTCGTCGAGCGCGTGGCGGACGGCGGCGTCGTTGGATGCCGTCGCCTTCACGGGCGCGAGTGCCAGCGCGCCGGCGCCCGCGAGCAGATGGCGCCGCGAGACGATCATCGGGCGGGTGTCAGCGCGACGCGATTGTTGAGGCGGGTGACCTCGGCTGCGTTCTCCGGCAGCGCGACCTCGACACTCGCGGCGTGTTGCTTGGGCAGCGCGATCCGTACCACCGCCGTACGTGGCCGAAGGTCGGTGGGTGCGGCGAGGGCGGGAATGGCGGCAGTCGCCACCACGGTCCCGTCGGCCGCACGCAACGTCAGGGTGCCGCCCGCTACCGGCTGCGCGCCCAGGCTGTGCACCGTTACGGCGTACCCCTTGACGGTGCGCACCACATCATCGATGCCGATGCCGAGATCCGGCCGCTGCTCCACCGGCGTGGTAGGGGCCGCCAGTGCGAAATCGTAGATCGTGGTGGTGTGCGGCGCGAAGACCAGATCGGTGCCAAGGCTGCGTTCGAGGGGCAGCGTGGTCGGCGCACCGTCGGCGACCAGGGCGTTGCCGCCACCGCTGCTCGTCGACCGCTGCACCTTCCACGTGCCGGCGATGACGTTCCAGGCGGTCATCGTCGCCCGCTGCGGACGATCGGTGCGGTTATAGGCGAGGACGCGGAAGCGGTCGGGCGTCGCGCCGGGCACGAGGATCGCCACCTGCTCGCCGGCGCCGGCCTCGGCGAAGCGCCAGGAAACGCTGTTGCCCGGCCAGGTCTGGTTGCGGCGAAGCGCGATGCCGCCCAACCGCTCGCGCTGCAGGATCTCGTTGGGCTGCTCGACCCGATCCGACCACCAATGGCCTTCGGTATAGAGATATTCGTGCTGCGCCTTGTCCGCGATCGCCTCGGCATGGAGCCGCTCGAGCGCCTTGGTGTCGCCGGTCGCGTCCCAACGCGCGTAGAGCGAGAAGGGATCGGTCTTGGCCGCCGCGATGATGTCGGCGCGCAGCTTGGCGCCGCCGGGTAGCGCGGTGAAGGCATTCTCGTTGAACTCGGCGAGGGACGCGGCGCCGCCCTTGGCGATCCGCGCCTCGATCGGGCGGAGATACTTCGCGTCGCCGGTGAAGCGCCACGCGCTCCACGCGCTCTGCAGCGGTGTGGTGACGCCGCCGCCGTCCCCGGCGCGCTCGGCGTCGGTCCCCCAGTTGATCTCGTTGGGGAAGCTCCAGCCGCCGTGCGCATCCTGCCGGCCATGCGCCAACCATCCGTCCATCACGCCGGTGACCAGCCCGCGCGCCTCGGCATTGCCATTGTACAGCCCGATCAGGATCGGCGCGTGCATCACGGTGAAGCTGTACGGCTTCTGCCAGGCCCAGGCCGCGTCGCGGTACATCTTGCGCCCGCCATACCAGTTGGAGGCGAAGTGCAGATGCCCCGCCGGGTTCTTCAGGATCACGCCCTGCAGCGCCCGCGTCGTCTCCATCAGCCGCTCGACCGCCTTGGGCTCGCCCCAGTTGAGGTAGAGCCGCTCGGCATCGGAATTCAGCCCTTCCTCATAGGCATGGAGCTCGTCGGTGGTGATGGTGCCCAGCCCATCGGTGCGCATGCCATTGGCATAGACCGCGTCGGACAGCGCGCGCAGCGAGGCGTTCACTTTGTCCGGCTCGATGCCCATCAGCGCGAGACCCGGCCATTGCTGGGTCAGGTCGGTATCGTCGGAGATGCCGCCGCCGAAATCGCCATAGGGCACCTGCCGCTTGTCGATCCACCAGTCGACGAAGCGGCGTACATAGCGCAGATCCTCCAGCTGCCGGAACGCCCAGAGCGGCTCGCCCGACTGGGGGACCGGCTGGGTGAAAGCGGGCATGTTCTCGGGGCGATAGTTGATGTCCGCCCAATAGGTTCGCGCCAGCTTGTTGTCGGGGTCGACGCGGAGCAGGTCGGTCATGTCGGCGAACAGCCGGCGGTAGAGCGCCATCCGCTTCGAGGCGGTATGTTCCTCGACCAGGAACGCCCAATTGTCCTTCACCTGGTTGAGCCGGTCCGCGACATGCTCCGTCAGCGCGTCCGCGCGCGGCTTGAACACCAGCCGGATGCGCGCGCCGTCGAGGCTTGCCGCCGAGAAAGCGGGATCGGAGGCGGCGATTGAGAGGTAGAGGCTGTCCTGCGAGAGGATGCGATCGCGCAGGTCCACCCAGAGCGTGCGCTTCTCGCCGGGGCGGACGGTGACCGACAGGTCGATCATGTCGCGCTCGGGCCAGATCGGGTCCTTCACCCGGAGGGCGAGCGCGACCGGCTGGCTGCCGGGTAGTGCGGGCAGGTCGATGGCGATGCCGTCCAGGCCGTCATGGATGTTCTGCCAACCATAATCGAAGGCGCGCGCGACGGGCTGGTCGGGCGGCGCATCGCCCAGGCTGGCGGCCAGGAGGATGTGGACGATCGGCGCCATGCCCGCCGGACGCGCCACCTTGCCGCCGCCGCCCGCAGCACCGGCGCCCACCGCCGCCTTCACGCCCGCCGTTGGCATCGCGACGACGGTCGCGCGTTCGTCGGGTGCGTAGCGTCCGGCGATGAAGGCGTTGAGCGGGGCCAGTGCGGCAAGCGTGGGCGCCAGGTCTGCGCGGATGGTATAGTCGAGTTTGAAGCTGCCCTCGGGCTCCGCGCCCGCACCGATGTCATAGGCCCAGAGCTCCTGGATCGGCTGTTCCTGCATCACGTTGGTGAAGTGGAGGATGCCGCCGGATCGCGGCGCGAACTGGTCGACGCTACGCACCACGCCCTGCGGGCGCTTGGCCAGCACCTGCTCCTTGCCGTCGCCGCTCCAGCTGAGCGTGCCATAGGCGGCGCCGCGCAGCTCCACCCGGTTGAAGCGTTCGCCCGTCGGCACCGTCAGGTCATAGCGCTTGCCGCCCTCGACATAGGTGTTCCAATCCGGCAGCTCGAAATAATCGTCGCGGCCGGGGAGGCGCGAGCGGTTGTAGACGCCGGGCCAGGTCGTCTCGGCTATGCCGTCGACCCCCTTCCACATCCATTGCTTGAGGTCCTTGGCGTCGGCGAACTCGACCTTGCGCACGCGGGTCACGGGCGCATCGAGCGCCGGCGGCAGCGCCTTGTCCCAGCCATAGCGATGGAGCCAGGCGGCGTGCTCGGCGGTCCCGTCGGGGGCGGGGAGGGGCCCCGGCTCCGCCTTGGCTGCCAGTCGAGCGATATTGGCGGGGGAGAGCATACGGTCATAGACGCGGATCTCGTCCACGTCCGATCCGCGCATGAAGCTGTAGCGGCTCTGCACCTGGTGCGGGGCCATGACGCGGCCGGCAAGCCCGAACTGGTCGAGCCCTGAGTCGAGATCGGCGCGCTGCTCCTTGCGCGCGACTTCGCTGCCGTCGACAAAGAGCCGGACGCCCTGCGTCTCGTCCCAGGCAAAGGCGATATGCTTCCACGCGGCAGGGTCGGGGAGCTGGTCAATCCGCCACGAGACGCGGATCCGCGAGAGATTGGCATCGGTGACGAAGGCGTCGAACCCATGGCCGTTCCAGTCGATCCGCAGGAAGGCCATGTCCCAGCTCGTGTGATCGGCGAAGCCGGCGCGGAAGATCACGAAGGGCACTTCGCCCAGCGGGTCGCGGGCGCGCCAGAAGAAGGAGAGCGTGCCGCGCGCCGCGCGCATGTTGCCCGGTGCCTTCCACGCGACATAGCCGTCGTCCGCCCAGCGTGCCGCGCCGCCGATCGCGCCGTCGGGCACGATGTCGACATGCGCACGGAAATTGGGGGCGGGGTCGCCCTGCGCGACATCGGCATCGAGCGTGGTATCGGCCGACGCGCGGAACAGCAGGCCGGGGGCTGCATCGGTCTGCGCCTGTGCGGGCAGCGAAAGGCAGCCGACCGCCAGGGCGAGCGCGGAGGTGAGGGGGCGGGTGGACATGGCGGCGATCCTCTCCTGCAACCGGCTCAGATGCTGTCGACGCGGGCGAGGCGCGGGCTCAGCAGATGGACCACCGCCACCGCGAGCAGATAGACGCTGCCCGCCACGGCGAAGATGATGGTGTAGCTGCCCGTCGCCTCGAGGATATAGCCGGTGAACTTGGCCATCATCATCCCCCCGATCGCCCCCACCGTGCCCCCGATCCCGACCACCGACCCCACCGCGGCGCGTGGGAACATGTCCGAAGGAATGGTGTAGAGATTGGCCGAGAAGGCCTGGTGCGCGGCGGTTGCCAGCCCGACGATGGCGACGGCGAGCCAGAGATTGTCGACATATTGGGCGAAGAAGATCGGCGTCACCAGGATGGCGCAGGCCAGCATCGTCCATTTGCGCGCGGCATTGGCGGTAAACCCCCGCTTCATCAGCCGCGACGACGACCATCCGCCCGCGACGCTGCCCAGGTCCGAGATCAGGTAGATCACGATCAGCGGCGGCCCGAAGCTGACCAGATCGAGATGATAGGTCTTGGCGAGGAAGTCGGGCGTCCAGAACAGGAACAGCCACCAGACCGGGTCGATCAGGAACTTGCCCAGCGCATAGGCCCAGGTCTCGCGATAGCCGAGCAGCTTGAGCCAGCCGATCTTGCGCACCGGATCGGGCATGTCGCTTTCGATATAGGCCAGCTCGCCCGCGGAGAGCTTGGTGCTTTCGCGCGGGCGGCGATACAGCGCCACCCAGGCGACCAGCCACACCAGGCTAGCAGCCCCGGTGACGATGAACGCCATGCGCCAGCCAAAGGCGATGGTGATCGCGGGGACGAGCAGCGGCGTGACCACCGCGCCGACATTGGCGCCGGCATTGAAGATGCCGGTGGCCAGCGCGCGCTCGCGGGCCGGGAACCACTCGGTCACCGCCTTGAGGCCGGCGGGGAAGTTGCCGCTCTCGCCGATGCCGAGGATGAAGCGGGCGACCGAGAACTGGAAGGCGGAGCCGACAAAGCCGCACAGCGTGTGGCCCAGCGTCCAGATGACGAAGGCGACCGAATAGCCGATCCGCGCGCCGACCCAGTCGACCAGCTTGCCGAAGGTGAGGTAGCCGATCGCATAGGCGGCCTGGAACCAGAAGATGACGTCGGCATAGGTGGTTTCGGACCAGCCGAGCTCGCCCGAAATGGTCGACTTGAGCACGCCGATCATCTGTCGGTCGACATAGTTGATCGCGGTCGCCGCGAACAGCAGCGCGCAGATCACCCAGCGATACCGCCCGACCTTGTCCGCCGCGGCCGCGACCGCCGGCGCCTCCCTGCTAGCCATCGGTCCTCTCTCCTGTGTGTGGCCGCTTGGCGGGCCTTATTGTGCCGTGATCGTGCAGTATAGCGAAAGCCGGTCGTCGAACCGCGCCTCCACCCGGTCGCCGATTGCGACGGGGTGGACGCCGGTGACCGCACCGGTGGAAATCCATTGGCCCGGCGTGATCGGGATCCCGCGCGCTGCCAGATGCTCGAACAGAAAGCGCGCCGCGCCGAAGGGCCCATCGAGCATGTCCGCGGCGATGCCGGTGCCGATTTCGGCGCCATTGATGTGGAGCGCGACGGGCCAGCGGTTGAGATCGGTTTCGCACCAGTCGTCGATGGGCGCGCCAACGACGAGGCCGTTATTGTTGCCGAAATCCGAGATGGTGACCATCGGGCCGTGATCGTTGATGCCGGCAAAGGGCGAGCTGGCGATCTCGATGCCGACATGCACCGCATCGATCAGCGCGCGCGCCTCGGCCATGCTGAAGCGGCGCTGCGCCGGGTCGGGTGCCCGGCCGATGCGCAACAGGAATTCCGCTTCGGCCGCGCCAAATCCGCCAGCGAAGATCGGCATCGCGATGCCATCTTGCCTCTCGACCTGGTCAGCGAAAATGGGGCCCGCCAGTCGATCGACGCCGTCCACGGGCGGGTTGATTCGCCCGACCTTCCAGCCGGCGACGGCTTTCGGCACCAGCGCCAAGGCTGCGTCCTGCACGGCATAGGCTGCCGGCAGGTCCGCGGGAATGGCACCGGGGAAGGCGGCAAGCGGGGAGGCAGTCCGGCGCGCTTCCACGAACGCGCGCGCTATCTGCGAAGTCTCGCTATTCGGCTGCACTGCCGCCCCTCCCTGTGATCGTCCTTTTCCCGATCGGTATGGGAAACCGGTGTCAATGGCAAGCTGCTGCGTGCCTTAGCGACGCAAAATCCTTCCAACGACAATCGCGGGAGGTGTATCAAGTGAGTCCGGCCCAGGTGTCGCATGCGGGCAAGACACGGAAGTCGAAGCAGATCTGCGCGCGTGAACCCGGCATGTGGACCTGAAGGGTTGCGCACACTGCTGACACCGGTTACCAATTGGGTCGACCGCTAGACGCGGCGGATGGAGAGGATCGGCCTAATCGGTGTCTCACGATGTGGTGCAAGGTGCCTGTCGGTGTCACGCGGCCCTGCCATGATCGGGGTATCGACCCTCCGTCCCGCATGATTTTGGAAGGAGTGCCGCATGTTCGACCGCACCTATTACGCCACGCACCCGGACATGATGGAGTGCGTCAGCAATGAGGAACTGCGTGACCGCTATCTGATCTCCGGGCTGTTCCGTCCGGGAGAATGCGTGCTCAACTATACCCATGCCGATCGCTTCGTGATCGGCGGGGTGCAGGTTGCGGGCGGCGAGGTCCGGCTTCCGGCACAGGCCGAGTCGAAATCAGCCGAGGGGCATCCCTTCCTTGAGCGCCGCGAGCTGGCGATCGTCAATGTCGGCGCGGTCGAAAGCACGGTGACGGTCGACGGCGAGGCGTTCCCGCTGGGCAGCAAGGACTGCCTCTACGTCACCATGGGCGCGAAGGAAGTGACGTTCTCCGGCGAAGGCGCGCGTTTCTATCTGGCGTCGTGTCCGGCGCATAAGGCGTTCACCACCCGCAAGCTCGGCATCGCCGATGCCAATACGCTGGAGCGCGGCAGCCTGGCCGAGTCCAACGAGCGGACGATCTACCAGCTGGTCATCCCCGGCGTGTGTGACAGCGCGCAGCTGGTAATGGGGCTGACCGTGCTCAAGCCGGGCAGCGTGTGGAACACCATGCCGCCGCACGTCCATGAGCGCCGCAGCGAGATCTATTTCTACTTCGAGCTCGACGATCTGGAGAGGGATCGGGTGATGCACTTCATGGGTGAGGGCGAGGCCACGCGCCATATCGTCATGGCCAATGAGGAAGCGGTGATCAGTCCGCCCTGGTCGATCCATATGGGCGCGGGCACCAAGGCCTATGCCTTCATCTGGGCGATGGCCGGCGAGAACCAGGATTATACCGACATGCAGGTGCTGGATATCTGCCAGCTGGCGTGAGCCATCGTTGAGACCCTACCGCTTCCTCCTGTTCTCCCCTCCCGCAAGCGGGAGGGGAGCGCGAGTGGAGGGGGCTGGAGATTGCATCATGACCAACCCCTTCGATCTCAGCGGCCGGGTCGCTATCGTCACCGGCGCGAACACCGGCATCGGGCAGGCGATCGCGGTCGCGCTGGCGGCGGCGGGTGCCGATGTCGCCTGTGTTGGTCGCACGCCTGCCGACGAGACGGTCGCCAAGATCACCGCGCTGGGCCGCCGCGCGGAGATCGTCTCCGCCGATCTGTCCACCATAGCGCCGGTTGAGCAGGTGGTCGACCAAACGCTCGCGCGTCTCGGGCGGCTGGATATCCTCGTCAACAATGCCGGCATCATCCGCCGCGCCGACGCGGTCGACTTCACCGAGGCGGACTGGGACGCGGTGATCGACACCAACCTCAAATCGGTGTTCTTCCTCAGCCAGGCGGCCGGGCGGCACATGATCGCGCAGCGCAGGGGGCGGGTCATCAACATCGCGTCGATGCTCACCTTCCAGGGCGGCATCCGGGTGCCGAGCTATACCGCGTCCAAGGCGGGAGTGGGCGGCCTCACCAAGCTGCTCGCCAATGAATGGGCGCGGCACGGGGTGACCGTCAATGCGATCGCGCCGGGCTATATCGGCACCAACAACACCGCCGCGCTGCAGGCGGATGCGACGCGCAACGCCGCGATCCTCGATCGCATACCGGCCGGGCGATGGGGGGCGCCGGACGATCTGGGCGGAGCGGCGGTGTTCCTCGCTTCCGATGCGGCGGCCTATGTGCAGGGGCATATCCTTGCGGTCGACGGCGGATGGCTCGCCCGATGAGCCAGAGCTGGACACGGCGCGGGGCGCTCGGGGCGCTCGGGGCAGCGGCGGCGCTGGTTGGCGCGACGGCCGCGCGGGCAGCGCCGGACGAGGTGGTCCGCACCGCGGCGGGCGACTTTGTCGGCACCCGATCCGCCGGGGTCCGTGCGTTCCGCGGGATTCGCTATGGCACCGCCCCGCGCTTTCGGGCACCGATTGCCTATGCGGTGCCGGGGCAGACGATCGCCGCCGATCGATTCGGTCCGGTCTGCCCGCAGCGCGGCCCCTATGGCCCGCAGGACGAAGACTGCCTCTACCTCAACATCTGGACCGCCGAAGCGGACAGCCGGGCGCGCAAGCCGGTGATGCTCTACATCCATGGCGGCGCCTATTCGAACGGCAGCGTCACCGATCCGCTCAACGACGGCGAAGCGCTCGCCGCGCGGGGCGATGTGGTGGTGGTCACCGTCAACCATCGGCTCAACGCGCTCGGCTATCTCTATCTCGCGCGGTTCGACCCGCGCTTCGCCGACAGCGGCAATGCCGGGCAGCTGGACCTGATCCTGGCGCTGCGCTGGGTGCGCGCGAACATCGCCGCGTTCGGCGGCGACCCGCAGCGGGTGATGGTCTTCGGCCAGTCGGGGGGCGGGGCCAAGATCGCGACGATGTTGGGCATGCCGACCGCGCATGGCCTGTTCCACCGCGCCGCTACGATGAGCGGCCAGCAGGTGACCGCCTCGGGGCCGCTCAACGCCACTGCGCGGGCACATGCCTATCTGGCGGCGCTGAAGCTTTCGGAGCACGACCTCTCCCCGCTGCTCGACCTGCCGGCAGCACGGCTTGTCGAGGCGCTGGACGCAACCGACCCGATCCTCGGCGGCGGCCTGTATTTCGGGCCGGTGCTCGACATGCGATGGCTTACCCGCCATCCCTTCTGGCCGGACGCCAATCCGCTCGGCAACGCGATTCCGATGATGCTGGGCAATGTCCGCGACGAGACCAGGGCCTTCCTGTCGCCGGATTCGGAGAAGGTGCGCGGGCTTGACTGGGACAATGTGGCCGCGCGCATGGCGCCCGAGCTGAAGATCGACATCCTGCCCGAATGGGTGGTCGCGCAATATCGCGCGCAATTCCCGGACTGGTCGCCGACGGAAGTCTTCTATGCCGCCACCACGGCGGGCCGCAGCTGGCGAGGCCAAGTGATCGAGGCCGAGGCGCGGGCTGCCGCCGGGGCGCCGACGTACGTCTATCAGGTCGACTTCACCTCGCGCACCGATCCGCGACGCGGCGCCTTCCACACCATGGACATTCCGCTCGTGTTCGGAACGCTTGGTGCCAAAGGATCGCAGACCGGCACGGCTGCCGATGCGCGGGACGCGAGCGCAGCGATGCAGGAGCGTTTCGTCGCCTTCGCCCGGACCGGGGACCCCAATGCCGCGGGGCTGTTGCGCTGGCCGCGCTACGATCTAGCGACCCGGTCGACGATGGTGTTCGACACGCGTTCGCGGATCGAAAACGACCCGCGTCGCTGGCAGCGCGAGCTGTTCGCACGCGTGCCCTATATCCAGCCGGGCACCTAACCGCCGTTCGGGCGCGGAACTGCCGGTAACGACGAAAACCTGCTGCCGGCACCTGTCCGCAGCGGGCGCGATCGCCCTCGTCCTTCGATGCCCCGAAGCGATCCAACAGTCCGTGATTAGCGCCGCGAAACGCCTGTTGACACCGGTTACCATAGCGCGCAGAAAAGGTGCGGGGACAGCGGGCGGAGACCCGCGGACCCCGGGGAGGATCGAACAGACATGCGGCTATCGCATGCAGAGGCCCTCCCCACGGATTGGACGACGGTAGCGCGCAGGCGCGCGCGGCTGCTTTCAGAACGGACCGTCCCGCGGGACGAAGGGAGAGAGAAATGGCTGAGGGGTTCTCGGTGCCGGGACAGGCACGCATGCGGCACTTGCGGGGCGTTTCGGCGGGCGCGCTGATCCTTGCGCTGGCGGCGCCGACGGCGGCCGCCGCACAGGTGGCACCGGGCGGCCAGCAGGCAGACTCGCCCACCGGCATCGACGCCGGGCAGGCCGAAAATCAGGAAATCATCGTCACCGGCTTTCGTCGCTCGCTCGATGCGGCGCTGAACGTGAAGCGCGATTCTGTGGCGGCGGTCGATGCGATCGTCGCGGAAGACATCGCCAAGTTCCCGGACCAGAATCTGGCGGAGTCGCTGCAGCGTATCCCCGGCATCTCCATCCAGCGCGATGCGGGCGAGGGCCGGGCGATCACCGTGCGCGGTCTGGGCGCGCAGTTTACCCGCGTCCGGGTCAACGGCATGGAAACGGTGGCGACCTCGACCGACGGCGCCAGCGCCAACCGCGACCGCGCCTTCGACTTCAACGTGTTCGCCTCCGAGCTGTTCACCTCGATCGTCGTCCACAAGACCGCGGAAGCTTCGCTGGACGAGGGCTCGCTGGGCGCGGTGGTCGACCTGAACACCGGCAATCCATTGGCCGGCAAGACCGGCTTCACCGCGGTCGGGTCGGCCCAGGCCAGCTACAATGACCTCTCGAAGAATGTCCGGCCGCGCCTCGCGGGTCTGCTCTCGTGGAAGAACGCGGCCGGCACGTTCGGCGCCTCGGTGTCGGCGGCGTACAGCAAGACCAACAATCTCGAGCTGGGCAACAACACCGTGCGCTGGGCGCAGGCGCGCTTCGACTCGGTGAACGGCACGCCCTGTTTCTACAATAGCGCCACCGGCACCACGCCGGTGCGCAACATCGGCGGGACCTATCGCCCCAGCGCGGCGTGCAACCAGGCGGCGCTCGCCTTCCACCCGCGCATCCCGCGCTATGGCGAGGTGCGGCACGATCGCGAGCGACTGGGCATCACCGGCAGCGTCCAGTTCGCGCCGAGCGACCGGACCAAGATCTCGATCGACGGCCTCTATTCGCGCTTCAAGGAAACCCGCGAGGAGAAATGGGGCGAGGTGCTGCTGCGCTCCAACGAACGCTCGATCGACCTGCTCAACCCGACCTATGACAACAAGGGCAACATGGTCTCGGCCACGCTCAACGATGCCTGGGTCCGCACCGAGCATTATCTGCGCAAGTCACAGACCGAATTCTACCAGATCGGCGGCAGCTGGGATCAGGACCTTACCGACACGCTCCGCTTCACCCTGCTCGGCGGCATCTCCAAGTCGGCCGCGAACATCCCGGTGGAGACGACCTTCGTCTTCGACAACCGCAGCGCGCAGAATTACAGCTACGACTATACCAACATGTGGCAGCCGAAGCTCACCTTCGGCACCAGCGTGACCGATCCGGCCAATTTCCAGCTCGCCGAAATCCGCGATCGCCCCTCCAACGTCACCAACAAGTTCCGCACCGCACAGCTGCGGACCGAATGGGACGTGACCGACGGGTTCCAGGTCAAGGCGGGCGGGGTGTATCGCCGCTTCTCCTTCGATTCCCTCGCCTATACCCGCGACGCCGTGGTGTGCCCGACCAACGCGGCCGCCGCGCGCGACGCGGTACTGGGCACCGTGACCTGCTCGGGATCGAGCCAGGTCTTCGCGCCTGGCGCGGTCTATGGCTACCCGGCGGTGGGGCTGGGCGAGACGTTCAATCTCGGCAATGCCGGCCAGCCCTCGGGCACGACCACCAGCTTCCTCATCCCCAACATCGACGCATCGGCCAACTACACCGGCCTCTACAAACGCCCGCTGGCGATCGATGCGGGCAACATCCGCAACGTCGTCGAGGCGGTGAAGGGCGGCTATCTCGAATTCGATGTGAAGGGCGACCTGTTCGGCCTGCGCTACGCCGCCAATGCCGGCATGCGCTATGCCCGCACCGATCAGACCTCCACCGGTCTCAACAACGGCGTGCCGGTGACGGTGAAGCGCGACTATGAGGATTGGCTGCCGGCGCTCAACGTCGCACTGTTCCCGACCGAGAAGGTGATCCTTCGCGGCGCCATCTCCAAGGTCATGACCCGGCCGACCTTGGGCAACCTGACCCCTGGCGGTTCAGTCGACGGCTTCAACTATCGAATCAACTTCGGCAATCCGCAGCTCGACCCATTCCGCGCGACGTCCTATGATCTGGCGGCCGAATGGTATTTCGCGCCGCAGTCGATTTTCTCGGTCGCGCTGTTCAAGAAAAATGTGGAGAGCTTCCCGGTCTCGGTGACCACCTCGGGCACCTACGCCTCGACCGGCCTGCCGCTGTCGATCATCCCGCCGAGCTCGCCGGCGGCGTCGAACCCGGAGGGGCAGCTCTGGCAGATCAGTTCGATCACCAACGGCACCGGCGCATCGCTGAAGGGCATGGAGGTGTCGTTCCAGACCGCCTTCCGCTTCCTGCCGGGGTTCCTCAAGAATTTCGGCATGATCGCCAACGCGACCTTCATCGACTCGGATGCCGCCTACACACAGAGCGGGCCGACGATCGCACCGGGCGGCGCGCTGGTCGCGGTGACGCGCACCGAGACGCTCTATGGGCTGTCCAAGCGCGCCTATAACGGCACGCTGTACTATGAGGACCAGAAGTTCAGCGCGCGCGGATCGGTGAGCTATCGCGGGCCGTATATCGATGGCGGCTCGGGCACCGGCAACATCTTCGAGGGCTATAACTCGTCGCTCAACGTCGATGCCTCGATCCGCTACAAGATCACGCCGAACGTCGAGGTGTCGCTGGAAGGCACCAACCTCACAGACGACTATCGCGACCGCTACACCGATCTCGATGCCAACCGGAACTATGAATATAATCACTTCGGGCGCACGATCCTGATCGGCGCGCGCTTCAAGATGTGAGCGGCGCAGGGCGGGAGAAAGCGATGTCCGGAATCGACCGCAGAAGCGCCTTGTTCGGGACGCTTGCCCTCAGCATCGGCGGGGTCGCGGCGGGGCAGACTGCACCGCCTGCGGTGCCCGGTAGGCCGGTTCCGGGTCCCCCCGACCCGCGCGAGACCATCGATCTTTGGCCAAACGGTGCGCCGGGCATGCCCGCTGCACCGCCGGTCGAGACGGTGGACGAGCGGAGCAAGGACCCGCGGCTCGCAGACCGCGCGGTCCATGGGATCACCCGCCCGAGGCTCGTCGTGTTCCGGCCGGAGCGCCCCAACGGCACGGCGGTGCTGCTGTTTCCCGGCGGCGGCTATCGCTGGGTGGTGGTCGACAAGGAAGGCTATGAGATGGGCCGCTGGCTGGCAGCGCGCGGCTATACCGCCTTCGTGCTGTTCTACCGGCTGCCGGGGGAGGGGTGGAGCGCGGGCCCGAATGTCGCGCTTTCCGATGGCCAGCGGGCGATTCGGATCCTGCGCGCGCGCGCCGGAGACTTCGGCATCCGACCCGACAGGGTGATCGCGATGGGCTTTTCGGCTGGCGGCCACCTGTGTGGCGACCTCGCGACGCGCTTCGACGCCCCTACCTATGTCGCGGTGGATGCGGCGGACCGTCTCTCCGCCCGCCCGGACGGCGTGGCGCTGCTCTATGCGGTCCAATCGATGACGCTCCCGGTGGCGCATCCCGGGTCGCGCATGCAACTGCTGGGCGCGAACGCCGACCCAGCGCTGGAACGCGCCCACACGCCTGCGCGGAACGTGACGGCACGGACGCCACCCTGCTTCCTGCTGCATGCCGAGGACGATACGAGCGTGCCGGTGGAGAACACGCTGGAGATGCGCGCGGCGCTGCGGTCCGCGGGCGTGCTTGCGGAAACGCACCTCTTCCCGGAGGGCGGGCACGGCTTCGGGCTGCGGCTGGCGGCCGGAAAGCCCGTCCAGGTCTGGCCCGAGCTGCTCCGGCGCTGGGCCGAGGCGCGGGGGCTGGCATGATGCGGATCGGCCGACGCGATTTGCTGGCGGGCGCGGCGGCCGGGGTGGGGGCGCCTGCACGCGCCGGATCGAACCGCAAGCCAGACGACGTCGCCTGGGCCCGCGGCTTCGACAATCAGCGCAAGCCGGACCTGGGCGACGGGCGCTTCCTCAACCCGCTGCTGGCTGGCGATCATCCCGATCCCGCCATCCTCAAGGACGGCGCCGACTATTACATGACCTTCTCCAGCTTCGACAGCTATCCGGGGCTGACGATCTGGCACAGCCGTGATCTGGTGAACTGGCGGCCCCGCGGCTCGGCCCTGACCCGGAATATCGGCTCGGTATGGGCGGTCAGCCTCGAGAAGCATGGCGGCCGCTATTTCCTCTACGTGCCGGTGAAGGCATCGCCGAACACGATCTACGTGCTTTGGGCCGACCATATCGACGGCCCCTGGAGCGATCCGATCGATCTCGGGCTGCATGCGCATATCGATCCCTGCCACGCGGTCGGCGAGGATGGGTCGCGCTGGCTGTTCCTCTCCGGCGGCGATCGCGTTCGGCTGGCGGCGGACGGGCTGTCGGTCGCCGGACCGGTCGAGCATGTCTATGATCCGGGGCGCTACCCGGCGGACTGGGACGTCGAGAGCTTCTCGCCCGAAGGGCCCAAGATCGTGCGCCGGGGCGGCTGGTTCTACATGATCACCGCGGTGGGCGGCACGGCGGGACCGCCCACCGGCCATATGGTGATCGTCGCCCGTGCCCGATCGATTCACGGGCCGTGGGAGAATGATCCGGGCAACCCGGTCGTGCGCACGCGCAACGAGAGCGAGCGCTGGTGGTGCCGCGGCCACGCCAGTCTGGTCGAGGCGCCCGACGGATCCTGGTGGTCGGTCTATCACGGCTATGAGAACGGCTTCTGGACGCTGGGGCGGCAGGCGCTGCTCGATCCCGTCCGCTGGACAGCCGATGGCTGGTTCCGCATGATCGGCGGGGACCTCTCCACACCGATCGCCAAGCCCTATGGCGGGAGCGCGGTGCCCCATGGTCAGCCGCTTTCGGACCAGTTCGAGGTGCTGGAGCTGGGACGGAAGTGGAATTTCTTCCGTCCGGGTCCTGATGAAGCCCAGCGCGTGCGGGTGCGCGGCGGCGTGCTGGAACTGGCGGGCCGCGGCACCGCTCCGCACGACTCCGCGCCCTTGCTGCTCACCGCCGGGGATCAGGCCTACCAGTTCGAATGTACCATCGAGATTGACGAGGGCACCACCGCGGGCTTGCTGCTATTCTACGACGACCGACTCTATTGCGGGCTTGGATTCGATGCAGCGCGTTTCGTGACGCATCAATATGGCGCAGAGCGCGGGCGGCCGTCGCATGGCTATGGCCGCCGCTTGCGGATGCGGGTGGTCAACCGCCGACACATCGTTTCGTTCTGGACGAGCGACGACGCGGGGCGGAGCTGGCAGCGCTTCGATCGCGGCATGGAAGTGTCTGGCTATCACCACAATGTGCGCGGCGGTTTCCTCATGCTGCGCCCAGGGTTGTACTGCGCCGGCGCAGGACGTGCGCGCTTTCGCGACTTTCGGTTCAAGGCGTTCGCCGCAGGGGGGGAAGGCTGAGCGCTGCGCCGATTGGGCGGGCACTCCTTGCCCGCCGACGCGCCGTAGCAGGGCTCTGTCAACGACATGGGCCCTATCGTGCGCAGACCATCGCCGGCAATGCCTAGTTATACGCTGCCGATACCGTCAGCACGCCTGTATAGATTCCGGGCTCGGTGCTGCTGGCAAGCGCAACACTACCGCCAACACGGACCTCCAGCGACCCCGAGCTGTCGTGCGTGCCGCCGAGTATTTGGCCGTCCGGCCCACCGCTGAGATTGTTCGTCGTCGTAACCAGCAGCGCATGGGTGCCGCTGTTGAGAGTGATCGATGCGGGTATCTGGATCGACAGCGCGTGACCGACCGCGCCCGAGACCGTGAATCGCGCCGCCTGCGGCGTATCGCCGGCACTCAATGCCTGGACGCCATCGCTGACGCTCCGCGCCCCCGCCGTCGAGATCGCGACCGACCCGCTGGCGGACGGCTTCACGATGCTGCCGAACCGCAGGTCGGCATCCTTGGTGATCGTGAGCGGCTGGACGATCGTCAGCGATCCCGTCGCCGTACCGGCTTCCTGCGCCATCGCGACATGCGGCAGTAGCAGCGCCAGCGCCAGCGCCGCGCCAAATTTGCGAAGGACCATCTACCATTCTCATTATGACGGCAGCGGTCTGTCGATCTGCCTGCGACCACGAGAAACGCGTTAGACGTGCGTCGGTTACAAATGCCTGCGGAAAAATGGTTTATGCGCGTACCTGTCCGAAAGGACAGCGGCCTCCGCTCACACGAAATCGGTGTTCACGGTATAGCGGGTCGCCGCCGCACCCCTTTGCCCCGCTGCTACGGTGATATCCATTCCGAACTGGATGGTGACGACGTTGCCGAGCCCCACCGGGTTGAGCTGAAAGTTCATCGTGCTCGCGTCCGGCGGCGTGCCGCCGCTGAAGGTGCTGCCGGATATCGCGCCGATATGGAACATCGTCACCGAGGCAAGCGTGCCGCTGGCCTGGGGCGCCATGGTGATGCGGATATTCCGGATCAGGCACAAATTGGCGAGGTTGAGCAAGCCGCACGTCAGCCGCATCGTTGGTGGTGTCACCGGGGCGTTGCTGAGACGGACGGCGTCGCCGGAGATGCGAGTCACGGAACCGTCCACGCCGATACGAAACACCGTCGGCATCGTCCCCGCCACGATTTCGCCCAGCGCGGGCGTCGTCGGGGCGGCCAGGGTCACGGTCACCTCGGCCGCGGCGGGTGCCGTCGCAAGGCAGAGCAACGATGCGGCGAGGGCGCCGCCGGTCACCTTCGACCATCGCATCATTCGTCGTCCACCCGATGCGCCAGTATGGGTTTAACGCGCAGAAACCCACCCTGTGCTGGCACCTCGACCAATCCTGCGGCCGGCACCGCCAAGTGCAACTGCGCGGCTTGGGCGGCCGGCAGCCGCACTATGTACCGCCCCGGCGGGATGCCTTCGAACATTGCCATTCCCAAGGTGTCGGTACGCGCGGTAAACGACGCGCCGCCCTGCTCGGTCACCAGCTCGATCGTCACGGCCGCGAGCGGCTGCGCGCCATCCGCGGTGGCTATCTCCAGTTTCGCTTCCACTTCGCCCGCTGCGCGCAACGGCACGTCTAGCGGCGTCGTGCGGCCGCGACGGGGAACGAGCCGGATCGCGCCCGGCGTCTCGGCAAGGTACAGTTCGCTGCTCTGCGATGCGTCGATGTGCAGCTGCGCGGGCAGGGTATCGCCGAGATCCTCCGCCAGCACCCGCCCTTGGGCGTCGGTGGTCACGGTACCGGCGGGGGTGTAGACTTGGACCCCCGCCACCGGTTTCTCGCCAGGCTGCCAATGGCCATCCCCATTGGCATCGAGGAAGGTGCGGATCGCTGCGCGCCCGCTAATCGCCACGCTGGAGGGGGCGAGGGCATAGCCCTGCCGCGCGGTCGGCGCGGACGCGAAGGTGACCTGCAGCGCTGCGCGCCAGTTGCGCGTCCGGAGGTCGTATCCGCCCGCCGCCGTCAGATCGAAACGCCGGAGGCGATGGCGGTACGAGGCGTCCAGCCGATACCGTGATGGCACACCGCCCTGCCGTGACACGATGACCTGCATGTCGCCTTGTGGCATCGCTGCCTGCGTCGACACATAGGCGCTTTCGATCCCGCGACGCCCGGTGATCCGATACGCCAGACCGGTACGGAGCTGAAGCGCCGGGGCAAGCGGGGTCGAGGTCTCTACCGACGCGAGGTGCTGGGCATCGGCACTGCCGCCGCCCCATCCTTGGCGGCTGACCATCACATTGACATAGGTGGCGCCTACCATGCCGGCCGCGCGCGCACTCGCTTCGATGCGCTGTGCCCCATCCTGCTGCTCGATCCGCCGGATATCGAACGCGATCGGCATGCGTCGGCCACCCGGCAAGGGCGCTGCCAGATCGATCTGGGCCTCGGTCGCGCGCCGCAGCGGCACGCCGCCCGACAGCGGGTCGCGCGTTTCGTCGACGAAACTTCCGGCATATTCGGCGTGCAGCGTCCGTACGCTGATCCCCCGGATCCGGGAACCGACCAGCAGGCTGGCAGCACGTCCTCCCCGGCTGTCGAAGCCGATCACCCCGTCCAGCGCCGCACCCGCCAGCATCGCCTTGATCCCGGCAGTACCGGCGAGGCGTTCCTGCCCATACCAGGGGCGAAACCGCGTAACGCCGGCATGCGCCGTGATCCTGCGGCTCAGGCCGCGATCGACCAGCGCGACGACGCGAAGCGCATCGCCCGTGCGGGGCCAGGGCCCGTCTTCCATCCGTAGCAGCGGCCGCTCGGGCTGGACCACGCTGAACCGCAGCGCGGTCTGCCCGGGCTGCAGCAGCCCGGAACCCAGCTGGAACGAGCGAACCTCTTCGCGTATCTGCCCCTGCGGGCCGTAGAACAGCAGGCGGACCTGATGGTCCCCGATCCCCAGCGACAGGTTGTCGAAGCGGTAGTGGCCGCCGCTCGCCGCGGCGCGGGCGGCCCGAAGCGTGCCATCGACATAGACTTCGATCTGCTCGCCATCGGCCACGTCGCCTTCGAGAACGAGCGGGTGCGAGAAGTCGAAGGGCTGCAGCGGTGCGGAGGAATAGAAGATGCCGCGCCCGGCGACGCTGCGTGCGCCGAGCTGGATTTCGGGAGTCGCCACGTCGCCGACCGCAACCCGGGTTCCGCCGAGGATGCCCAGCGCGCGATTGTCCGCGCTGGTGCGCTCCAACGTAAGCTGGACGTTGGTCGGGCCGGCGGAATCGAGGCCGACAAAGCCGCGAAACCCCGCAAAGGCAAGGTCGCCGGCCGCGCGCACGCCCAGCCACCGCGATTGCAGGACCTCCCCGCTGCCGAAGCGCTGGCCTGCGTTCACTTCCACCGCAGGCACGCTGAACGCCCGGTAGGGATCGCGCGCCCATACCCCGCTTTCCGCCGGTGCGCGTTGCGAAAGGGCTGCCCGCCGCTCCGCGACCTGCCGATTGCGAACCAGTGGAAGCGTGCCCGTTGGGGTCACCTGCAACAGCTGCGCCTCGGCGGCGACGCGCAGGCGTACCGGAAGCAGCTTCTCGATGGTCTCTGCGGCGAGATAGATGTCGCCCTTGCGAACGCACGCGCCGGAGCCAAGCGCGACCTTGGTCGCGCCCACCTGCGCGGTGCCGGCGTCGAGATCGACGATGAGCCGGGTCCGCGGATCGATCGAGCCGGCCGCATGCCGGCCATCGGCCGCGACAACGATTCCCAGGTCGAGGATGCGCGCAAACTGGCCCAGCGGCAGCAGCGTGCCGCTCGCGCCCGCATAGGCATCCATCGTCTCGGCGAGGAGATCGGTCTCGGTCCGCACTTCGAGCCAGAGAAGCATGTCCTCCGACGGGCAGGCGAACTCGCCTGCCGGGCCGCTCGCCTGCGCGCTCGCCATCGCGGGCACGCTGATCGTGGCGAGGAGCAGCCCGCATCCGGCCGCTCGGGCGGTCTTCACGGGATCGTGAGGTTCGCCGTGGCGACCTCTACCGGAGCAGGCGCCTCACGGTTGCTGAACACCAGCCGTACGGCCTGGCCGGATGCCACCGAGGGCGCCGCAAGGCGTATCCTGCGGTGGTCCGTCTCGGGATAGAGCGCGATGCCGCGCATGCTCCCGAGCACACGCTGATCGCGCCCGCGGCCGGCCACCAGCTCGACATCGCCATAGACCGATCCCGGACCGTCGCGGACAAGGTCAAAGCTGAGCATTGCGCCGGCGGGGGTGCCTCCGCCGCGCGCGACCTCGAGCTTGTCGATATGCGCGGAAGCGGCCTTGGCGTTGATCCGCACCACGATTGGGATGCTGACGCTGAACAGCGTCGAGATCTGTACCGCAACGCCGTTCGCCACGGCATTGTCGAGGCGCGCGATCGGCGGCGCCGCATCGTTCATCGGCAAGGCCGTGATGGCGAGGTGGCTGCGCAATTCGCCCGATGCCTCGGGGGGGCGTATCCGGATCCGCACCGCCTGGCTTTGCTGGGGTCCGAGCAGGACCCGGCGCGGCGTGAACTCCACCACGTCGCGCGCCGAATGCTCGGGCGCCGTCGCGTCGGGAGCCGCGGGGCGGATGACGCCGTCGCTGGACATCGTCATGTCGATCAGGTCGATCCGGAACGCTGCGGGCACGCTGCCGCGATTGAACAGGTAGATCGTGGCGGTCCGCGACGTGCCATCGAACACGACGCGGTGGTGCGACAGGCCCAGATTGCCCGCCTGCGCCGCCGCGGGCGCGGCCGAGAGCAGCAACGCCGTCCCGATCACGACGCCGCCCTGCCGCAGAACGCCCGAAACCCCGGGCATCTTAGTTATACGCCGTCGAGACGGTAAAGGCGCCGGTGTACAAGCCAGCCGGCGTAGTCGTCGCCAGCGCAACGCTGCCCCCGACACGCACGTCCAGCGTTCCAGCGCCGCCAGCAGTGCCACTGAGCGTCTGGGCGCTGAGCGCGCCGGAGAGATTGTTGGTGGTCGTCACGACCAGCGACTGCGAACCATTGGCTAGAGTGAATGATGCCGGGATCGTTACCGACAGGGCGTGGCCGCCCTCACCCGAAATGGTGAAACGCGCGGCCTGCGGGGTATCGCCCGACGCCAGCGCCTGGATATCGCCCGTGACCGTACGCGCGCCCGTCACCGCGACCGCCACCGCACCGGCTGCCGACACCGGACGCACCACGCTGCCGAACTGCAGATCGGCGTTCTTGGCGATCGTCAGCGGCTGAATGACTGTCAGCGAGCCGGTACCAGAAGCTGAAGTCTGCGCCATTACTGCCGTCGGCAGCAGCATGGCAGACATGCAGGCGAATACTCGTACAAACATTTGCATTGCCCCCTAACAAGGTTTGCGGTGTAGACTTAAATCAGCCTGCGCCCACAAGGTCTTATAGCGGGCAATTGGTGAATACGTCGGACTACGTGATTATACGGTTCATTGTTTCGCCCAAGTATCGAAGTATAGTCTCGACCCTATCTGCGAACCTATGAAATTTCGAGATCATGTAACTTGGGTAGACGTTCTCGGTTCACCAGTCCCGAACGGAGCGCCGCACTGCGCGTAGAGCCCGCAGACGCGAATGCCCCCCCTGGCGCATACGCGAGCAGCGACGGGGGCTGCCGTCCGCGGTGCCTCTGGCGGTGGCATCATCGGCGTTTCAGAGCTTCGCTAGATATTCCTGCTTGCCGCCCATTCCTTTTCGGGCACGGGCTCTCCGGTGCCGAACGAGCTGGAAAGGTGAATCGTGCCGATCACCCCGATGCGACGAAACCCGGGCGCCTCGCCACTCGATTGGCTTGATCCGGGCAGGTCCGAGAAGGCTGGCGAGCATGTCGATCGTGACCGACCAAGCCTGGGAATTAGGGCGATCACGCTTCCGGAGATGAACGTGCCGGCGCGGCCGGCGGTGTCCATCTCCGCCTCAGGCGGGTGCGCGCCGGTTCCACGGCAGCAGCCGCAGCAGGTTCGCCATGCCGCACCAGCCGGTCAGGCCCGCGAACATCAGCCCCGCGCCGACGAACGCCGACAGTCCGAAAAAGTGAGGCGAAACGAATAGGCCGAGCAGCACGCCGGCCAACACCAGCGCGCCGGCAGTGATCTGCACCTGCCGCATGATGTCGAGCGGCTGTGACCGATCGGCGAGAACGGGATGCCCCGCCGTCCGCCACGCATCGATGCCGCCCGCCAAAAGATAGGCCGGGGCGGGTCCCGCCGCCGCGCGAAGCTGCGCGGCATTGGCGGCGGTCCGCATGCCGGACCGGCAATGGAAGATCACCGGGCCGCCCTCGCACGCCAGATCGCCAATCCGGTCGAGCGGCAGGTGGATCGCACCGGGAATGCGCAGGCGAGCATGTTCGTCGGCGCCGCGAATGTCGACGAGCTGCGCGCCGGCCTTTATCGCGGCGCACGTGTCGGCAGGGGATAAGGGCAGGAGTGTCATCGCATCAATCCTTGCAGTAAAGCTGGTAGAGGGTGGCGAGGAGCGTCTCGACGCGGGGATCGGCAATGGCATACCAGAGTGTCTGGCTCTCACGCCGATAGGTGACGAGGCTCTCGTCGCGCATCTTGGCGAGGTGCTGCGAACACGCCGACTGCGACAACCCGACCTGGCGGGCGAGATCGCCGACCGTCATCTCGCCATGCTCCACCAGCTTGCACAGCAGCATCAGCCGTCGGGCATTGCCGATCGCCTTCAGCATGTCAGCGACCTGGCCGGCCATGGTCTCGAATGTCGCCAGATCCATCGTCGGCTTCAGCATGACGCTACTCCATTAGGATATTTTAATGTAGCAGTGTCTAATATAGGAGCAAGCGCTTTTGGTCGAAAACATGCAGCAGCCTTGGGTCGAGGCATTTTTCCACCAGCCCCCAATAAAATCCGCCGGTCGGTCCGCGATCCGACGGCGCGGCCGCCTAGCGTTCGGCCGAGGGCACCACCTCGATGATCTTGTCGCCGGGCTCGAGCGCGTGTGCCGCCTCCTCCCAGAAGCCATAGCGCTGCCCGCCGCGATAGAGGCGCAGGCCTGCCCCGGTCGTTATGGCGGATAGCGGCGTGCCGATCTCGGCGGGCGTCACGTCGCGCTCGCGCAGCGAGACCGCACCGTGCAGTCCGGCCAGGTCCATCATATATTCCGCCAGATGCGGGCCGCTGGTCGACCCCGCCAGCAACAGGCCGGCGAAGCTCGCCGGGTTGATCACCGTCGTGGCTCCGGCCTGTACGGCCAGTGCTTCATTGTCCTCCGATCGGATGACGACGCTGATCGGAAGCGTGGGCGCCAGCCGCCGCGCGGTCAGCACGATCAGGATCGAGGTATCGTCGCGGCCCGCCGCAACGATCATCGCGCTCGCCCTGGCGACCTTCACGGCGTCAAGCGTGGCGTTGCGGCTGGCATCGCCTTCCACCACCATCACGCCTTCGGCTTCGGCACGCGCCACCGCATCGGCATGGGGATCGATCACCACGATCGCGTCATGCGACTTGCCGCGGCGGAGCAGTTCCACCACCGCCTCGGTTCCGCTCGTCCCGTGCCCCGCTACGATAACATGGCCGTTGAGGTCGCGCTGCAGACTTCGCATCCGCCATTTCTCCCAAACCCGCCGCAGCAGGAAATCATAGGCCGTGCCGAGGAAGATGAGCCAGACGAACAGCCGCACCGGGGTGACGACGAACGTGTCGAACATCCGCGCGCGATCGGTCACCGGCACGATGTCGCCATAGCCCACCGTCGTGACCGTGATCATCGTGAAATACACCACGTCGACGAAGCTGACCTTGCCGTCCGTATTGTCGCGCAGTCCGTCGCGATCCATCCAATGGCCGGCAAGCGCCACCCCGATCAGCGCAAGCGCCAACGCCATGCGCCAGCCGAGGGCGAGCCAGGCAGGGGTCCGACCCCGTTGGCGAAGGACGGGCGCTGCTCCGATCGGTTGACGAGAATTGCGCCGGTCCATCGTCCCGATATCTAGCGTGGTCTTTCGTCGACAGGCAACCGCTGCGGCGGGCGGCCTTGCGGTCGTCATGGGCCTTCGCTGCCGAAGATCGGTCTGGTCCGCGGCCTGATGAAGATAGTCTGGAAGACGCGGGGATCCTCGGGCCGGCCGGCCTTCGGAAAGCGCAAGTCCGATTGTCTCTAGTGCAATGGTCTCAAAGGGTTGAGAGGCGTATTGTATCCATTGCCCACCTGGGGGAGCGTATGCGCTACGCGGGGCGGGGCGCGCGATAATCCACGGCATCGAACCGGGAAGACCATGGTAGAGGATCCAAAGACCGAATTGCACCACTCGCTCAACCTGGCGGGATTCCGCGCGCTGGCGACGGCAGCAGGGCTGTTGCAGCTTTGCCGCGAACTCGAAGCCGCCAAGCTTCTCGAACCGGCTGCGATCGATCGCGTGCGCGAGGCGATGTTCAACGAGCTGATGGAGCAGGCCGCCCCCGCGCGCCGGCACGATGCTGCCTTCGCAGCGCATCTCCGGCGCAGGCTCGAAGGCTTGTTCTCGGGTGCGGAGCGGCTCGGCGATACCCCCATCCTGCCGTCCTGACACCGCAAGCGATACGACCGGGCGCGTTCTGCACAGGGATGATGTCTTTGCCGATCGTGACGCGCATCGCATTTCCGAAACGGCGGCGGCAGCCCGCCGGTCTCTGACCGGTGACGATGAATGACGGCTCTAGGGCGACGAACCGTGGTATATTGCCCTGCAATCCGCGGCCTTCCCCTGTAAGCCATCGGCAAAGGGAGAGTTGTTTGCCGTTTATTGCCACCGCCGCCCGGATCGGCGCGCGCCTTGCGCCGGTCGTCCTGCTTGCCGCCTGTGTTCCTGCCGCACCCCCTGCCGCTCCGAAGACGCCGTTGCCGCCGCCGCCGCGCCCCGCACTGGTTGCCCCGCCGATCGACGCAACCTCCGCGACACCGCGGCCCAAGCGGTCCGACGAGCCGCCAGCAGCGCTGCTCAATGCGGTGCAGGTGCTCGGCGCCGGATTTCAAGGCCAGGTGGCGATCTCGGTGCGCGATGTCGATCACGGCTGGATGGTGGCGTGGAATGGCGCGCGACCGCACCCGCAGCAGAGCGTGAGCAAGCTATGGGTCGCGATCGCGGTGTTCGATGCGATCGACCGCCAGCGCCTGTCGCTCGCCACGCCGGTTACGGTGACCCGGGCGGACCTCACCGTCTTCCACCAGCCGATCCGCCCGTTGATCGGACCCAACGGTTATCGCACCACGGTCGGTGCGCTGCTCGAATGCGCGCTGACGCGCAGCGATAACACGTGCAACGACGTGCTGTTGTGGAAGGTCGGGGGCCCCGCCGCGATCCGTCGGCTTCTGAAGGAGAAGGGCGTCGAGGGCGTGGGGTTCGGCCCCGGCGAGCGCGAGCTTCAGGCGCGCACGGCTGGTCTGGTGTGGCGCGAGGAATGGGCGGGCGGCTCGGGCTTCCTTCAGGCGCGCGCAGCGACGCCCGCGGACCAGCGTCGGAAGGCGCTCGATCGCTATCTCGCCGCGCCCTATGACGGCGCCACCGCCAATGGCGTGACGCTGGGCTTGTCGCTGCTCGCGCAGGGCAAGCTGCTCAGCCATGGCGCCACCGATCGCCTGTTCAGGATCATGCTGGCGAGCAAGACCGGCCCGTTACGGCTCAAGTCTGGCCTGCAGCCAGGCTGGAAGATGGCGCACAAGACCGGCACGGGCCAAGAACTCGGCAGTCTCGCGACCGGCTACAACGATGTCGGCCTGCTGACCGCACCCAACGGACACCGATATGCCATCGCCGTACTGATCGCCAGCACGCGCCAGCCCATCCCGGTCCGCATGCGGCTGATGGGCGACGTCACGCGTGCAGTGATCCGTACGGCGGACTGAGGCGCCTCCTCGCGTACCGGTGAAAATCGGCCTAGCGTCGCTGCCCAAGGCGTGCCCGTGTCGACCGGCATCGATCTCACCGAGCTCGGCGCGCTGCTGATCGTCGTCTCGATGATCTCGCGGCGGATCGGACTGCCCTATACCGCCGGACTCGTGCTGGCGGGTATCGCGCTTCGGCTGCCCGCCACCTCTCAGCACGTGCTGGTCTGGGGCAGGCTGCGCGGCGCGGTGGGGCCGGCGCTGGCACTCTCGGTGCCCGCAAACGTCGCCGAACGCGGCGCAATCGTCGTTGTCACCTTCGGGGTCGTCGCTTTCTCGATCTTCGCGCAGGGGCTCACCATGCCGCCTATGCTCCGCCGCTAGAAGCTGAGCGGTGCGGGGGATGCCCCGCATCAAGCGCGGGGGGCGATGTCAACGATCGTCCGTTAATCGGTCGCCCCCGCACGGATCGCATCGATCACGGCGCGCAGGGCCGGAGCCATCTGTCGTTGCTGGGGGTAGCACAGATAATAGCCGGGGAAGGGGACCGACCAGTCCGCCAATAGCGGTACGAGCTCTCCCCGAGCGAACGCGCCGATCACGGATTCTTCCTTGAGGAAGGCGATCCCCACGCCGGCCAGTGCCGCGTCCATCATCACCGTGCGGCTGCTGGTGATCAACGGGCCCTCGACCGCCACCGAAAACCAGCGGTCCTCCTCGAAAAACTCCCAGGCATAGGGGCCCGGTTGCCCGGGCCAGCGCCAGCGGATGCAGCGATGCTGCAACAGGTCCTTCGGCGTTTGCGGCATCCCATGCTCGGCGAGATAGGCGGGGGCAGCGACCGCGAGTTGCCGAATATCGCCTCCCAGCCGGACCGCGACCATGTCCCGCTCGATCACCTCGCCGATACGGATGCCGGCATCATAGCCGCTGCCGACGAGATCGACGACCGTGTCGTCGATCGTGAGATCCAGCGTGATGTCGGGGAAGTTGCGCGTGAGCTTCGGCAGGATCGGCACCACGAACCGGTCCGCGGCGGCGTGGAAGCTGTGCAGGCGCACGGTGCCGACTGGCCGCCGCGCGGCGGTACGTGCCTGCTCCAGTGCGTCTGCCAGACTGTCGATCGCGGGCACGACATCGCCAAGGAGGGCTGCGCCTGCTTCGGTGAGCGAGACGCTGCGGGTGGTGCGGTGGAGCAGCCGAATGCCCAGCCGTTCCTCCAGGCCGCGGATCAGCTGGCTCAGCGCCGAGGACGATACCCCGAGTTGCTCGGCGGCCCGGGTAAAACTCCGGTGCTCCGCTACGGCCGCAAAGGCGCGAAGGGCGCCGAATTCGCTGGAATGGATCATCCGGCGCATTTCAGCATTGTGAAGCCGGACTTACAAGCCCGGGTAGCCATCGGCCGATTATCCGGTTCGGTGGAGAGGCTACATCCGGCGGCGAAGGAGAACGGCTATGAAGACATGGTTCATCACCGGCATTTCCCGCGGCCTCGGCAAGGCACTTGCGCAGGCGGCGCTGGCACGCGGCGATACCGTTATCGGTACGGTGCGCGAGGGGGCGCCGGCGCTGGAGGCGGGCATCGGCAAGCTGCATGTCATCCCCGTAGACCTTACCGACAGGGCGGCGATCGCGCCCGCGGTGCACACAGCGTTCGACAAGGCCGCGCAGATCGACGTGCTGGTCAACAATGCCGGCTACGGCCTGCTCGGCGCGCTGGAGGAGGCGACCGATGCGGAATTCGAACGGCTGTTCGCGGTCAACGTCTTCGCACCGTTTGCGATCATTCGCGCAGCGCTCCCCGCGCTGCGGCGGCAGGGCCGTGGTCACATCCTCAACATCACCTCGATCGCGGGCCGTGCACCGGCCGGATCGTCCGGCCTGTATTCAGCGACCAAATCGGCGCTCGAAGGGCTGACGCAAAGCCTGGCGCAGGAAATCGCGCCGTTCGGCCTCAAGGCCACGGCGGTTGCACCGGGTGCCTTCCGTACGGACTTCCTCAGCGAGCATTCGCTTCGCCGCAGCCAGGGCGGCGCGCAATATGCGCAGAGCGTCGGAACGGGGATCGCACGGCTCGATGCGATGGCGGGGCGCCAGCTTGGCGATCCCGACCAGGCCGCTGCAGCGATCCTCAAGCTGGTCGACGCGCCCAATCCGCCGCTGCACCTGCTGCTCGGAAGCGACGCGCTGCGGCGCGCCCGCGAGAAGCTCGACACGGTGATCGACGAGATCGATCGCTGGGAAGCGGTGACTCGGTCGACCGACTTCGCGCAAGTGGACTGAGTAGCCCGATGCAGGGGGCGCCCTTCTCGGATGCGAGGGTGGCCCCCGGCATGCATCGTTTGCGGATATCGGAGCGGGAGCGCTAAGGCGGCATGACCGGCCCGCGTCGTCGGCAGGGCATCGCGGCGACCCGGCACGCAGAGCGAGTAGCGTAACGACATGAGCAAGCACAAAAACGGCGTCTCGGTTCAAGCCCGCCTTGTTCCCTTTCCAGCGTCCATGAGCCAGGAGGCGCGCGCCAGTCTCGAGCGGCTGGTGAACGACGACGGCGTTCCGCGGAATGCACTGTACACCATGCCTGCGCCGGAGGACCATGCGGGGTGGATGCAGCTCAAGGCGGCGGCGGATGGGCACTACGCGGCGGCGGTGAAGGGGCTCGCCGGCAGCGCGCGCGCCACCATCGAAACGGTCCGGCGCGGCGCGGCTACGATCCACGTCGCCACGCCCGCAGCCATTCGGCTGCGGAACTGTGCCTATGTGGATTTCCATGGCGGCGCATTTGTGTTCGGCGGCGGCGAAGCCTGTGTCGCGCAGGCACAGATGCAGGCGGATCAGCACGGGGCGTTGTGCTACGGCGTCGATTACCGGATGCCGCCCGAGCATCCTTACCCGGCGGCATTGGACGACGCGATGGCGGCGTATCGTTACGTGCTGGAACGGCATGCGCCGTCGCGCATCGTCGTGGGCGGACGATCGGCGGGCGGCAACCTGGCCGTGGCGATGCTTCTGCGCGCCAAGGATGAAGGGCTTGCCATGCCTGGCGGCCTGATCCTGCTTTCGCCGCAGGTCGATCTTACCGAGTCCGGCGACAGCTTCCAGGTCAACCAGATGGTCGATGTGGTGCTGCCCGGGTCGCTGATGCGCAACAACATACTCTATGCTGGCGGGGCCGATCTCTCGCACCCCTATCTCTCGCCGCTATTCGGGGATTTGACGGGCCTGCCACCGACCTTCCTCCAATCGGGCACCCGCGACCTTTTCCTGTCCAACGCGGTGCGGATGCATCGCGCGTTGCGCCGGGCGAGGGTGGCAGCCGAGTTGCACGTGTTCGAAGCAATGCCGCATGGAGGGTTTCAGGGGAACACGCCTGAGGACGACGAACTGGCGGCGGAGATTGCCCGTTTTGTGACCGCCCGGTGGGGATGCGCGGTCAACGAATCGCGGTGATCAGCCCGTCGCGAAGCCTTGCACCCGGCATCGCCGATCCCAGAACATCCTCATAATGCGGCTTGCGCAGCCCGAGGCCGAAACGATGGGGATGGGTCATGCCCTCTCTCCTTGCAGACGCGGCGGCCCGACAGGCAGGTCGGGCCGGCGTGTGCTTCACTTCGGCTCGGTGAGGCTGCCGCCCGCCTGCAGGCCTTGGCGGAAACCGTCTTGAAGCCTTGGCCTTGCATTCGTTCTGGCCCTTGCTCTCATGGGTGCCCGACTTGCAATCCGACGTCCTCTTGCAGCTGTTGATGCCGTAGCAATGCACGGCCCCGTCCGCCGACGCGACGGGAGCCGCGGCGCTGGTACCAGAGAGCGCGACGAGGGCGGCGGTGGCGGCGATGCTGGCGCCGCTATGGAGCATGATCATGGCTTGGTTTCCCTGGACGCTTGGGTGCCGGTTCGGCCCTCCCTCTACGGGCCGCTGCCAAGACCGGTCACACGTTCACCACCGCAGGACGCGTGGCCCTACCAGAGCGCCCAGACCAGTCGCCAGCAGGACACCCAGGCTGTACCAAGTAAGCACGAACACCGCCGCCACTTCGTCGCAGTGCAGGCAATAGATGGTCGCCGCCCAGGCCCCTGCCGCCAGCCCCGCGGCGGCGCCGGCGGCGCGCAGGTTGGTCGGTGCCAATTTGCGGAACGACCAGAGCAGGCCGATGAAGATCGGCAGCGCGAGCAACAGCACCCGCCACGGGCAACGGCTCCAGCTGCCGCCGAGCCACATCGAAAGCCAGTCGCGCATCGGCGTGCGCGACATTTCCGCAATCGCGAGCGCTGCCATCAGCAGGATCGGCAGCGCCAGCGGCCACAGCATGCGCAGCGAGCCGCCGGTCGGGCGGGCCAGTCGCATCGTCGCGCCGACGGCGATCAGCCCCAGCGACAGCGTGTAGGCCCATTTCATCCAGAAGGAGAAGCCGACCATCGCCTGCGGGACATCCGGCCGCATGCCGAACAGCGCGAAGACCAGTCCGAGGCTCACCACGCCGCCGCCCGCAACGCCAAGCGCGATGCGACGGCCGATAAAGCGGGTCGGCACGGGCGGTACGTTTGTCGCGAGCGCCGCGATAAGCTGCTCGGTGCCGTCAATCTCGGGTTCGCGCGACATTATCGTTGCCCTCGCAGCCGGGCCGCAAGCTCCTTCAGCCCGCGATGCACCGAGACCTTCACGTCGGACTGGCCGATCCGCGCACCCTCGGCCGCTTCCGCGACGCTCAGGCCTTCCAGGCGCGTATCGCGAATGGCGCGGGCCTGTTTGCCCGGCAGGCCCGAAAGCAGCCGATCGACATCGATGCGCGCCGTCACCGGCCCTTCGAAGCCTTCGGTGATCAGGATCGCCTCCACCTCCTCGATCGGCACCGAAATCCGGCGCTTGCGGAGATGGTCGATCAGCCGATAGCGGGCAACGGCATATAGCCAGGCGGTGAAGGGGCGATCGCGATCATAGGTGCCGCGCTTGGCGTGAATGGCAATCAGCGTTTCCTGCACGAGATCCTCGATATCCTCATCCCCCCGCATCCGTCGGCGAAAGAAGCGGCGCAGCAGCGGTACCAGCGCACGCAGCAGCGCCGCGTGCGCCGCGGCGTCGCCGTCCAGTCCCGCCGCCATCAACGCTCGTAGCCCTGCTTCGCTGTGCCGCATTCCCACTCCTCGTCAGGCGTACGTGCGCGAACGGCAGCAGGTTACAGAGGCGACGGGCGAAAGAAATAGCGATCCTCGGCGACGCAGGTTTGTAACCGCGACCCGTGCACGCTTTCGCATCCATTTATGCTCGGGCGGGCGAGCGGGCCGCGCGCTTGCTGCCGCCGCCGCTGCTGCTGCCCGCTGCCTGGCTCGGTATTGCCGCCATCTTCTTCCTGTCAGGTCGGACCAAGGTTGAGGGATGGTTAACGATCACCAATCAACCTATGCGCTGTTTCGCACCGATGATGCGCGCCCGCTGGCCTCCCCGGTTGTCGCCGCGCATCTCGCGACCTATTCGAAGCACCTGTTTCCCTGTTGCTGGCGTTCGGCCTGTTCACCCGCCCCGCCGCGCTGGCCCTGCTCGCGATGACGACGGTGATCGAGATCTTCGTCTCTCCCGATGCCTGGCCAACCCATCTCGGCTGGGCAAGGCTGCTGCTGCCGTTGATCGCTGCGGGGGGCCGGGCGTGGTGTGGATGGATCGGCTGCCGGACTGGAGGTACGGCCCACCTTACCCGAAAGGCGCCAGGCCCCTGGATGCCGCATCCATGAACCGGCATTGGCCCTGCGATAGCGCCGCAGCGGAGACGCTCGCGGTTCTCCCCGATCGGTCAGCCCCGGTGCGCGTCGAGCAGTGCGCGCAGCCGCGCTGCGTCCGCCGCCGAGGCCGGGTTATAGATGATCATGCCGAGTTCGGGCCGTCCCTCGACCGCGAAGGAGGAGAATTCCATCGCCAGCAACCCCGCGTCCGGATGATGGATCCGCTTCACGCCTTCGCCGTGCCCAACCACGTTGTTATCCTGCCAGAGCGCCTCGAACAGTGGACTGATACGGCACAGCTCGCTCACCAGCTCGGCGACTTCGGCGCTCCCGCTGGCGCCTGCGCGCGCTACGTCTGCGCGGAAGGCACCGACGACGAAGCGCGCCATGCTGTCGAAATCGGCGTTTCGCGCACGAACGTGATCGCTGCCGAAGATCAACCGCAGGATGTTGCGGTTCTCTCGCGGCAGCCGCGCATAATCGGTCAGCAGCACCGTCGCCGCGCGATTCCAGCCGACCACGTCCCACGTCGCGGTTTTGATGATCGCGGGGCTCAGCACCATGCCGTCGAGTACGCGCTGCAGCCGCGGCGAAATGCCGTCGATCAGCTGGTATCGCGTCTCCGGCGGATGCCCCAGGCCGAGCATGTAGATATGCTCGCGCTCGGGCTCGGTCAGCATCAGGCCCTTGGCAATGCGGTCCAGCACATCGGCGGACGGCGCGCCGCCACGACCCTGCTCCAGCCAGGTATACCAGGTCGTGCTGATATTGGCGCGGCTCGCCACTTCCTCGCGGCGCAGCCCCGGCGTGCGGCGCCGGCCACTGGTGAACCCGAAGGCCGCAGGATCGAGGCGGATGCGGCGATCCCGCAGATAGGCCCCGAGCGGGCTGGGCACATTGCTTGCCATAGCAGATCCTGTTGAAGGCTATACTAGGATAACCTCACTACTTTAACAGGCTCCTCGGGTGCGGGATAGGTCGGCCGGAAGGAGAATTTCCATGCGCGTGTTTCTCACCGGTGCAACCGGATTTATCGGTTCCCATATCATCCCCGAACTGCTCGCGCATGGCCATCAGGTGCTCGGCCTGACGCGGTCGGAAGCGGGAGCACAGCAGCTGGAAGCGGCAGGTGCCGAGGTGCATCGAGGGGAGCTTGAGTCGCCCGAAACGCTCGCCCGCGGAGCGGCAACGGCCGACGCGGTCATCCACTGCGCGTTCGACCACAATTTCGCGGACTTCATCGAAAACACCCGGAAGGACGCGCGCAATATCGCCGCGATGGGCAAGGCGCTCGCCGGTACGACCAAGCCGATCCTGATCACCTCGGGCGTCGGCAGCGGCACTCCACGGGACGGCGGACCGGCGACCGAGGATATCCTCAACCCCCTGCATGCAAACCCGCGGATCGCGACGGAACTCGCGGGCGCGGCGCTGACGGCGCAGCGGATCGACGTGCGGACGATCCGCCTGCCGCAGGTGCACGACACCACCCGGGCCGGGCTGATCACGCCGCTGATCGCCGAGGCGCGACGCACCGGCGCGATCGCCTATCTTGGCGAGGGGACGACACGCTGGGCTGCGGCGCACATCGGCGATGTCGCCAGGCTCTATGTCCTGGCGCTGGAACGGGGTCAGCCTGGCGCGCGCTATCACGCATCGGTCGAAGAAGGCGTGGGTGCACGCGCGATTGCAGAGGCGATCGGCAAGGGCACGGGCCTTCCGGTCCGCGCGATCGATACGGCCGAGGTCGGACGTTATTTTGGCTGGATGGCGCCGTTTGCCGGACTCGACATGATCGCGTCGAGTGCCTGGACGCGCGAACGGTTGGGATGGCGGCCGGAAGGGCCCGATCTGCTCACGGATCTCGCCGCGATGCGCTTTTCGGACGCGTCGGCGGCTTGATCAGGCCGCGGGTGGGCGTCGCGTCGAGGCTATCATGTCGATGAAGGCGCGCAGCGGGGCGGGAACGAAGCGACGCGAGAAATAGAGGCTGGGGCCCTCGAAAACCGGCCACCATTGCGGCAGCACGGGCACCAGCGAACCGTCGTCGAAATGGGGATCGAGCCAATTTCGGAAGGTGCCGACGATGCCGTGCCCCGCGCGCGCGGCATCGATGGCCGCGGGGGCCGCATCCACGCCGATGATCAGCTTGCCGGGCAGGTTGATGCTGAAGCTCTCCTGGGCTTGCTCGAACTCCCATTCCACGAGCGCGCCGCTCGAGAAACGCAGCCTGATGGCGTCGTGCCCGACGAGGTCCTTCGGGTCGTTCGGCGCCGGCCGTCGCGCCAGATAGGCGGGCGCGGCGGCATAGGCGAGGGCCTGTTCCCGCGGGCCGATCGGCACCGCGATCATGTCCTTCGCGAGATGCTCGCCATAGCGAATGCCGGCGTCGCAGCCGGCGGCCACGATGTCGACCAGCCGGTCCTCCACCACAATTTCTACCCGGACATGGGGGTGAAGGTTGAGGAAGCGGTCGAGCAGCGGCGGGAGAATGTCCACCATCACCGCGCCGGTCACGTTCAGCCGCAGGAGGCCGCGGACGTCGGCCTGCGAATTCGCGGCGTCCTGCAGCGCGGCCCGTGCCTCCGCCAGCAGCGGCGCGATGCGCGCGGCAAGGGCGCGTCCCGCTTCGGTCGGCACGACGCTGCGGGTGGTGCGGGTCAACAGGGGGGCGCCAAGCTGGCGCTCCAGATCGGCGATCTTCTCGCTGACGGTGGAGGGAGACAGGCCCAACTGTTTGGACGCCGCCCGAAAGCCGCGCGCATCGGCGACGGCGAGGAAGATGTGCAGGCTGTCGAGGCGGGCGGCCTCCATATTGTTCGGCATGGCGAACAGGCTATTCGATTTTGGGCGGATTATCAAAGCACCGCGAACGCCGATATTCTCAGCCGAGGCGCAAGGCTCCTGGGGCACGTCGCCCCCGGCCGCTGCGTAGGAGCTGAGCATGACCGATCGAACCGTCCTGATCACCGGTGCCAACAAAAGCATCGGCTACGAAACCGCGCGACAATTGGGCCGCGAGGGTCTGCGCATCTGGCTGGGGTGCCGCGACGCGGAGCGAGGCGAGGCGGCCGCGCATCGTCTGGCCGCCGAGGGAGTCGATGTTCGCATGTTGCTGCTGGACGTGACTAGAGACCCTAGCGTTCGGTCCGCCGTGGCCCGCGTCGAGGACGAGGACGGCAGGCTCGACCTGCTGATCAACAATGCCGGTATTCCCGGGATGCAGCCCATTCTGCCGAGCGCGCAGCCGCTCGACGATATCAGGACGGTGTACGAAACCAACGTCTTCGCGCAGATCCGGATGACCCAGGCCTTCCTGCCGCTGCTCAAGGAAGGCCTTGATGCTCGCGTCGTGATGGTGAGCAGCGGGCTGGGCTCGCTCGGCTGGCTGTCGGACCCGGCCAATCCGCATCATGCTGTCAACATCCTGGGATATAACAGCTCGAAGACGGCGCTGAACGCGGTGACGCTGGCATTCGCCAAGGAACTGGCGGCGTTCGGCATCGCGGTCAACGCCGCCGACCCGGGCTATACCGCGACCGACTTCAACGGCCATTCGGGCTATCGCACCGTCGAGCAGGCCGCGGCAGGCATCGCCTGGCTGGCGACCCGCGCGCCGGGGGCCCTGACGGGGCGTTTCTATTTCGAACAGCAAGAAGTGCCCTGGTAAGCTGCGGGCGCCGCCGGGCTCTGTCTAGGACGGCCTAGGCAGTGGCCGAGCCCCGGCATGTCACCTTCTAGAGATCAGGGTCGCCAGCGACGGCCACCGGCCCGCGCCGGATACGGTGGCTGCGCACGCGACACGGGTTGGCCGTATGCGATCGGCTCGGCCTCCATGGACAAGTGATCGGCTGCAGCCACGCGGTTCAGCGCGGGGCGGGGGCCGGGCCACTTCGGGTGAGGAGCTGCGAAAGCTGCAGCGCGTCGCCGATCGCCGCGGAGGATGCGGTGTTGTCGAACATGCACCATATCGAACGGTCCGGCGCGCAGTCAGCGGTGATTGCCATCGCGACCTCCAGCAATCGTGCTGCACCATAGGCGGATCGGTACATCACGGGAGAGCCGTGCAACCGCCAATAGGACAGTCCGCGCCAGCCGCCGGGCAGCGCCGCTTCGGGCACCCGCGCCGGATCGGCGGCCACGCGGGCGATGCGCAGGTCGGCCAGAAGGGCATCGGCCGCGGGCGTGAACCAGGTCGCATGGCGGGGTTCGCAGGCGACCGGCACGGCCGTTCGTGCCGAGAGGGTGGCGGCGAAGGCCGCAAACAGATCTGCATCGAACGCGAAGCTCGGCGGCAGCTGTAGGAGCAGCACCGCCAGCTTGTCGCCCAGGCCGTGAACGTCGTCGAGAAACGCGTCGAGCAGCGCGTCCACCTCGTCGAGCCGCTGCCCATGGCTGATCGTCTTGGGCATCTTGGCGGCGAAGCGAAAGGCATCCGGCACGCTCTCCGCCCAGCGCTGCCAGGTTGTACGCCGGTGCGGGCGATGGAAGGAGGAGTTGATCTCCACACCGGAAAGCCGCGTCGCATAGCGTTGCAGCGCGCTGCCTTCCGCCGAAAAGGCGGGGCGATCTGCGGCGGGGATCGCCCAGCCGGCGGTTCCGATGACCGGTAGCATCGTCTTTCTCCATCACCCGGCGTAGCGCCGCCCCCTCCCTTGATCGATTCCGCGCCGCGTTCGTTCCGCAAGCCGGCAGCGAATGCGGGAGCGGAACGTCCATGAAAATCGCCACCTACAATGTGAACGGCGTGAACGGCCGGCTGCCGGTGCTGTTGCGATGGCTCGAGCAGGAGGCCCCCGACATCGTCTGCCTGCAGGAACTGAAGGCGCCGCAGGAGAAATTCCCCGAAGCCCCGATCCGCGATCTCGGTTATGACGCGCTGTGGCACGGCCAGAAAAGCTGGAACGGAGTCGCGCTGCTCAGCCGGGTAGGCGAGATTCACGAAACACGGCGCGGGCTGCCCGACGATCCCGACCCGGCGCAGAGCCGCTATATCGAGGCGGCGGTGAACGGGATCCTTGTCGGCGGGCTGTATCTGCCCAACGGCAATCCCCGGCCGGGGCCGAAATTCGACTATAAGCTGGCCTGGTTCGAGCGCCTGATCGCCCATGCCGTGACGCTGGTGGAAAGCGGATTGCCGGTGGTGCTCGCGGGCGACTTCAACGTCATGCCAACCGAGAAAGACGTCTATAAACCGGAACGCTGGCTGGACGACGCACTGTTCGCCCCCGAGGTGCGAGCGCTTCATGCCCGATTGCTCGCGCAGGGCTGGACCGACTCCCTGCGAAGCCTTCACCCCGACGCGACCATCTACACGTTTTGGGACTATTTCCGGAACGCGTTCGCGCGAGACGCGGGGCTGCGGATCGACCATCTCCTGCTGAGCCCGGTCCTGGCCGACCGGCTGGCGGACGCAGGCGTGGACCGGCAGGTGCGCGGCTGGGAAAAGTCCAGCGATCACGCCCCGACATGGATTTGCCTGCGCGACGCCTGAGCTTCCTCCGCCCTCGCCCTGCACCGCGGCGCATCCGTTTGGCGACGCTCGCCGCCGGCGTCCGCGATTTGCGCGACAGCTTCGCGGAAGTTTTTTCACACCTCATTGGCAGGCGCCGGCGCGCCCATCCCGGGTATTGTGCCGGCTGGGCGCACCAAGCCGCCCGACGCGCCTGCCCGCCCAATCGGCCGCGTCGCGACAAAGTCGAAGCTGGCCGGAGCCGCCATGGCCCGCAGGCGTTCTGCGCATGACCCCAGTTGGAGACAAGCATGCCCACCCAAGCCGGAACGACGCGCGCCGTATGGATTGAGACGTTTGGCGGCGCGGAGGTCGTCCAGGTGGCGACGATACCCGTACCCGCGCCCACTGACGACGAGGTCGTGGTACGGGTCGCCGTTGCCAGCATCAATCCGGTCGACTGGAAGACGGCGGAGGGCAAATATCCGCCGATGGGCGCGGACAAGCTGCCGTTCGTGCTTGGGCGCGACCTCGCTGGTACGATCGAGACGGTCGGCAGCGAGAATGCCGAATGGGCAGTCGGCGATCGGGTCTGTGCCTTTATCGGAACCGACCGCGGTGCCCAGAGCGAGCGCGTTGTGGTGAAGACCAGCGAGCTGGCAAAGGTACCCGACGGCGTCGATACCGATGTCGCCGGCGCGGTGGCGCTGGCGGCGATGACCGCATGGCAGGGTCTGTTCGATCATGGCGGGCTTGAGGCGGGACAGCGCGTGCTGATCCATGGCGGGGCCGGCGGCGTCGGCCATCTGGCCGTGCAGTTCGCACGTTGGAAGGGCGCCACCGTCTTCACGACAGCCTCCGGACGCGATCTGGCGTTCGTGCGCGCGCTCGGTGCGGATACGGCAATCGATTACGAGACGGAGCGGTTCGAGGATATCGCCACGGATCTGGACCTGGTGTTCGACACGCAGGGTGGCGAGACCCAGGCGCGTTCCTTTCCCACCCTTCGCAAGGGCGGCATGCTGGTGTCGACGCTGGAGCCGGACGCGCAGAAGGCTGCCGAATTTGGCGTGCGTACGGTACCGCGTTGGCATGCCGATCCCGATGCGGGCGAACTCGCACAGGCACTCGGCTTGATTGCGGACGGCCAAGTGCGCGTGGAAATCGCCAGGCGCTTCCCGCTCGACGACATCCGCGAGGCGCAGCGTTTCGCCCGCGAGGGTCACCCCCGCGGCAAGGTCATTCTGGACCTGATCCAGTGATCGCCACGATCACCCTTCCGGGCGGCGAAACCGTTCCTGCCCTCGGGCAGGGGAGCTGGAAGATGGGCGAACGCCGGGATCTGCGTGCAGCAGAGGTCGCGGCGCTGCGCGCGGGCGTGGACGCCGGCATGACGCTGATCGACACGGCCGAGATGTATGGCGAGGGCGCAGCCGAGACGCTGATCGGCGAGGCTCTCGGCGACCGGCGGGATGAACTATTCCTCGTGAGCAAGGCCTATCCGCACAATGCCGGCCGCGACCGTCTTCCCAAGGCGTGCGAGGCCAGCCTGCGCCGTCTCGGCACGGAGCGCATCGATCTGTATCTGCTGCACTGGCGCGGCAGCGTACCCCTTGCCGAGACGGTCGACGCGATGCACGCACTGCGCGATGCCGGGAAAATCCGCTACTGGGGCGTCAGCAACCTCGACGTCGAGGACATGGCGGAGCTTGTCGCAGCGGGCGGCGACGACTGCGCGAGCGATCAGATCCTCTACAATCTCGGGCGCCGCGGCCCGGAGTTCGACCTGCTTCCCTGGCTGGACGCGCGTCGGATGATCACCATGGCATATAGTCCGGTAGAGCAGGGGCGGCTGGTCGGACACCCAATCCTCAAGCAGGTCGCCGACACGCTTTCCGCGACCCCGGCGCAGGTGGCATTGGCATGGCTCCTCCGCAGAAAGAACCTGATTGCGATACCGAAGGCCGGAACGGCGGCGCACGCGCGGGAGAATGCGGGCGCGGCGGATCTCCACCTCGGCGACGAGGTGCTCGAAGCCCTCGACCGCGCCTTTCCCGCACCATCAACGCCGTCCCGGCTGGAGATGCTGTAGCGACCAATCGAGGCGGCGCCGGAAGCCGGGGACGCTGCCGGCGTTCGGATTGCCACGCTCCCCCGCGGCGGTAGCCGTCTCCTTTGCGATGAAGCACTGAGCAGCCCCGGCATCTCCTCAGCAGATCCGCACGGGGCGGCGCGAGCGACAAGCACCTCGGAGGTAAAGGTCAGGCACCAATGGCGTCGGATCCACCACCGGTGCGGGACGCGATTCATAGCGCAAAACAGATTTAAGGCGCGAAAATATTTCTGCAAATCAGGTTTTTATCGAATTTCGGAGAGTTGAGTCTTCGCCTCGTCGGCCATTTTCTCATTACAAATCCGGTTCTAGGCATGAATATGCAGTCGTGAGCTATCCAACGAGATAGCTTAACCGTCAACAGGCGCACCGATGTTACCAACTAACTGGTGAACGGTTCGCCTGCGAGGTGGGTAATACGTCGAGGGGAATTTATATGTTCCTCGGGATGGTAAATACATCGTAGAAGGACTTGCGGTGCGACTTGTTGCAAGGCCCGCCACATGTCGGATCACGCGCTTGATAGTCGCCTTCCGCCGGCGGCGGGCCGCCAGGCCGTGGTGGCCGCGATACGTGACAATCCCTTGGTTCAGTCTGTAGGGATCGAGGATGACCACCCCCACGTCTAGCTTCGCTAGCGTTCTGCTGCGTGCCGCTGCCCCGGTCGCGCTGCTGCTCGCCGGCGGGTGCGATCGGGCAAGCAGAACACCGAACGCGTCCGCAACCGGCGAGACGCAGGTCCAGGTGCCGGCGCAGGCCAACGCAGACACCCATGCCGCGGCTAGCCAGGGCGCGACCCCGGCCACGCTCTACACCTCCGATCTGGCGAAGGCGGTAGTGGGGGCGAAGAAGGTGCCCTTCCCGATGGGCGTGGCCGGCATCGGCGGCATGGACTGTTCGCCCGCGACGCTACGAGAGACCGATCCGGCTTCCCGCGCCTTCACACTTACGCTTCCTGCCGACGCGTCCGCGCGCCGGCATGTGCTTGTGGTGGTTACGCCAGAACGTGGGCTGCTGGAGATATATACTCCCTACGATGCGGATGCCGCGGAGGCGGGCGACCTCCTCATCCCCTCGCAGGCAGTCTCCTGGGCCAAGGCACGCACACAAAACCGGTTCGCCGTCGATACGGACGATTTCGACGGTCTGCGACCCGGCGCGACCAAATCGGAAGTCTTGTTCCTGGAGCCGGGCCGCTATCGGTTTGCGCTGATAAACGGCATGGATGCCGCGTTGCTGAAGGCCAACGGTACCTCGGTGACGGTAACAGCGGCCTGCTCGGTCGATTGGGCGCTGCAAGAGGCGGGTTCAGCCGGAACGTCGCCCTAGTGTTCTCGTACGGTCCGGCGGCGGTTGCGCGGGCGAGAAGCCGAAGCTGGATAGCACAGGCTCGATTGTGTCCACGCCAGCCCTTGTGGGTGGCTCGGCACTCGCCTGCGCGGGTTCCGGCGCAGCCAGCGTCCCACTGTTCCCCGAGCATTCGAGGAACAGGGTGCGCGTATAGCGGGGATAGCGCAGTAGGTCGTCGTAGCGAACCAGCAGCGGCTGGCGGACCAGTCCGTGTACGAGCAGTTCGTACTTCGCCGGATCGATGTCCGGGATGCCGTTGTGATGGCGTTCGAAATGGAGGCCGTTCGGCGTTCGGGTGCATTGCAGCTTCTCAAGCGGCGTCCGCGACGATCCAGTCCGCGGAAAGGGCATCCGCCGAGCCCGGGGGCGCCCGATGTCCCTCCGCCGGACAGCGGCGCACCCGGTTGCAGCATGCCGTCCGGATACCAGGCGCCCACCGCCGCGTGCACCGCGGTCGCAAGACCTGCGGCCGCCAACCCGCCACCCAGCAGCAGCGCGCGGCGATGCAGCAGGCCACCGCCGGCCACCTGCTCCCATCCTTCGAATCCGTCCGGCACCCTCGATCGCGCGCTTCAGGCGACCGCATCGGCGCGGAGCGGCGCCGTCGACGCTTGCGTGGGATTGTCGCGCAGCAGCGGCAGCAGCTGATCGCCCTGGCGGCGGATTTCCGCAAGATAGGGCGTGTCGGACAGGACGAAGTTGGTAATGCCGAGATCGCGATACTTGCGCAGCGAGCGTGCCACGTCCTCGGCCGATCCCACCAGCCACGTGGTCCCGGCACCCCCGCCGCCATAGCGGCCGGGCGCGGTGTAGAGATTGTCGTCGAGCACTTCGCCGCGCGCGTGCAGGTCGAGCAGCCGCTGCTGGCCGACCGCGGGGCTGCGGCGATGCTGGTCGACATGGGCCTGCTCCGCCGCCATCTCGTCCACCTTCGCCTCGGCATCGGCCCAGGCCTGTTCGGTGGTATCGCGCACCAGCGTGGTGATGCGGAGGCCGAATTCGAGCGGGGGCAGGTCGCGATCGAGATCGCGGCTGAGACGCTTCAGTCGGGCGATCCGCTCCGCCACGCCGTCCAGCGGCTCGCCCCAGAAGAGCTGCACGTCCGCCTCGGTCGCCGCGACCCGCTCGGCCGCCTCGGACGCGCCGCCGAAATAGAGCCGCGGGTGCAGCCGATCGCCGCGGGGCGGGATGCGGGGCACCACCGTCGATCCGGCGACCTGGAAATGCTCGCTCTCGAAGGTGACGTCGGTCTCGGTCCAGAGCCGCCGCACCAGCCGCATGAAATCCTTGGTGCGGGCATAGCGATGCGTCTGGTCGCCCTCGCTGTCGCCATAGGCGGCGAGCTTGTCCTGCCCGGACACTATGTTGATGCGCACCCGCCCGCCGCTCAGCGCATCCAGCGTCGCCGCCGCCGAGGCGAAATTGGCCGGGCGCCAATAGCCGGGGCGGATCGCGATCAGCGGCTCGAAGGTCTTGGTGCGCGCGGCGAGCGCGGCGGCGACGGTGAAGGTGTCGGGCCGCCCCCAGCCGGTGCCGATCAGCGCGCCGTCCCAGCCATGGTCTTCGAGCGCGCGCGCATGGCTGGTCAGCATTTCCAGGCTCGCCGGATCGGGATCGCTGACGTCGCCGCGATGGCCACCCTCGACCTGATTGGGAATGTACCAGAGGAACTCGGTTGGGTTCGTCATAAGGACTCCATTGCGCTGGGTGGGGAAGGGCGGCCGCCGGCTAGTCGAGCCGAAAGCCGAGGCGGTTCAGGACGCCGCGAAGCGCATCGCGGCCGGCGATCGAGTCCGCGCCGCGGACGCGCTGGGTCGCCTGGTCGCTCCAGTCGCGCTCGGGCATGTGCTGCTCGCGCTGGAAGCTGCGGAGGCGGCGGTCATAGGCGGCGATCGCGCGCGGGCTGCCCGACGCGCCATAGCGTTCGCGGAAGAGCACGGCGTCCTGCGGCAGGCGCGGCTTGACCGCGGCGGGCGCCGCGGGATCGGGATAGCCGACGGTCAGTCCGAACAGCGCGAAGCTTTGCGGCGGCAGCCCAAGTTCGGCGGCAACCTCGGCAGGCTTGTTGCGGATGCCGCCGATATAGCAGCTGCCGAGCCCGATCGATTCCAGCGCCACGACGGCGTTCTGCGCGGCGAGCGAGGTGTCGACCGCGCCGAGCAGAAAGCTTTCGAGGAAGTGGAGCGCATTGGCCGGGGTTCCTACCGCGTCGCCGATGCTGGTCAGCCGGTGATGGTCGACGATCCAGAGCAGGAACAGCGGGGCGTTGAGGATCTGCTTCTGGTTGCCCGCCAGCGCCGCGAGCCGCGCCTTGCGCGCCGGATCCTCGACGGCGATCACGCTCCATGGCTGGAGATTGGAGGAGCTGGCGGCCGACTGGGCGGCGGCGACCAGCAGTTCCACCGTTCCAGCGGGGGGCGGGTCGGGCAGATAGGCGCGGACCGAGCGGTGCGAGAGCAGGCCGTCGAGCGTCTCGTTCCAGAAGACGGGGGCCTCGCGGGGTTCGCGATAGCGCTCGAACAGGCGCGCGGCGGGGACGTCCGCCCAGTCGGCGGCCTCGATCACATCATCCATGGCGTTCTCCGAGCAAGGGCAGCGGAATGGCGGCGTCGGACGCGCCATCGGGGAATTCCTCGACGCCGAGCAGTCGGTGGAGCAGCGCGCGCAGCTCCGCGGTGCGGGCGCGTCGCGCGACGCCGGTAGCGGGCAGCGCGACGGCGATGTCGGCGGCCAGCCGGCCATCCTCGAGCAGGACGATGCGGTCAGCGAGCAGAATCGCCTCGTCGATATCGTGGGTGACGAGCAGCACGGCAGGCTGGTGGACGTCGACCAGCCGCCGCAGCAGCGTGTGCATCTGCACGCGGGTCAGCGCGTCGAGCGCGCCGAACGGCTCGTCGGCGAGCAGCAGCTTGGGCTCGCGAACCAGCGCGCGGGCGAGCGCGACGCGTTGCTGCTCGCCGCCCGAAAGCTCGTGCGGCCAGGCCCGTTCGCGGCCGCCGAGCCCCACTTCGGCGAGCGCGGCGCGTCCGCGGTCTCGGCCGCCCGACACGCCCAGCAGGACATTGTCGAGCACGCGCATCCAAGGCAGCAGCCGGGCATCCTGGAAGATCACCGAGAGCCGCTCGGGCAACCGGATCTCGCCTTCCCCTTCGGCCTCATGGTCGATCCGGGCGAGCGCGCGGAGCAGGGTGCTCTTGCCCGAGCCGCTGCGCCCCAGCAGCGCGACGAACTCGCCTGGCGCCACGTCGAGGTCGATGCCGTTCAGCACGTCCTTGCTGGTGAAGGCGCGGGTCAGTCCCCGGACCTGCACGGCGAGGCTTTCCGCGTGCACGCTCACCGGCCGAGCGTCCGGCGCCAGCGCAGCAGGCGGCGTTCGAGCAGGCGGACCAGCGCGTCCGACCCGAAGCCGAGCAGCGCGTAGACGACGAGGCCGACCAGCATCACGTCGGTCTGCGCATAATTGCGCGCGAGCGTGACCATATAGCCGATGCCGCTGGTCGCGTTGAGCTGCTCGACCACCACCAGCGCGAGCCAGGAAGAAGTGACCGCGAAGCGCAGGCCGGTCAGGAAGCCGGGCAACGATCCGGGCACCACGACATGGCGGAGGAACTGCCAGCGCGAGAGGCCGACGGTCTCGGCCAACTCGACATGGCGCAGGTCGATCGCGCGCAGGGCGTTGTGCGTGTTGATGTAGATCGGCACGAAGACGGCGACGGCGATCAGCGTGACCTTCATCGTCTCGCCGATGCCCAGCCAAAGGATCATGAAAGGGATCAGCGCCAGGATCGGTACGCCGCGTTTGATCTGCACCAGCCCGTCGATGACATAGCCGCCGAGCATCGACAGCCCCGAGAGCAGGGCGAGCGCCGTGCCGACCACCACGCCGAAGCCGAGCCCGGTCATTGCCCGCCAGGCGGAGATGCCGAGATGCTCCTGCAGGCGGCCTTCTCGGACCAGCTCGATGCCGGTGGTCACCGCCGTCCAAGGCGCGGGCAAAACGCGGGGATCGAGCCAGCCGGTGGCGGAGAGCAGCGACCAGTAGAAGAGCAGCAAGGCCGGCCCGAGCAGGCTGCCATAGCGCGCAGGGGTGCCGGGGCTCAGCCTTTGCCGGGGCCTTACCGGGCGGGCTTGCTCCGCGGGCGCAATGGCCGGTTTCCTTGGCGCCGCTGCCGGCACGTACAAGCGTTCCGCATAGGCGTTCATGGTGCAACTCCCTTCGCTGCTGCCGCCGCGCCGGCAATTCCCTCGAAGCGTCGGTCGAAAAGCGTCGCCGCGTCGAGGCGCGGGCGTTTGGTCTCGGGGGCGAGCGTGTCGATCGCCGCCTGCTCGTACGCGATGGCGCCGTCCCAGTTTTCGGGGATGGCGACGTTGGCGGTGTAGTTGGCGAGCACGCGGGCATCGGCGAGCGGCAGCCCGCGCTTGCCGGCGTAATAGCCGCGCGCCAGCGCTTCGGTATGCGTGTTGATCCACGCTTGGCCGCGTCCCCAATATTGGATGAAGATGCGCAGCGCGGCGGCCTTGCCAGGGTCGGCGAGCACCTTTTCGGGCACGTAGATATTGCCGCCGTCGTCGCGGAAGGGGGCGTGCTGCAGGATGCGCGCGCCCTTGGCACCATAGTCCCGCACATAGCGCTGGGCGACCAGATCATTGCGGATCGGCGCCGCGTCGATCGCGCCGGAAGCGAGAGCGTTGGTATAAACGTCACCGCCGATGCTCGAAGGCAGCTCGACCAGCGTCACCTGGTCGCGCGGGATGCCGGCGGCCTTCAGCGTGTCGATGACGATCTGCCCCTGAACTTGGCTCGGGCTGAACGCGATCCGCTTGCCACGCAGGTCCGCGAGCGTGTCGATCCCGGCGTTGGGCGCGATCCCGAACGCCCAGGCGTGGCGTCGCGTGCGATCGGCATATTCGCGAAATGCGATGATGCGCACAGGTATGCCGGCCCACACCGCGTGGATCGGCGGCACGCTCGCACCGAAGCCGACGTCGAGCACGCCGGCATGGAAAGCCTCGGTCACGTCGGGGCCGCCGGTGATCTCGGCCCATTGGATGCGGAAGGGCAGCTGCTTGTCCCAGCCATTATGCTCGAACACCCAGCGCGTCACCGGATCGCCGACGCGGAGGACGACACCCGGCGGCACGCGGTCCGGGATCGGCGCGGCAAGCGCCCCGCTGGGGGCGTCCACCGCCGCGCGCCGGGCGGGCGCGAAGGCCAGCAACAGCGCGGAGGATGCCAGCACGACCGCCGCCAGCGTGCCCGAACCGGCCGGCCAGCGAGGCGGCGTGCGCGCCATCAGGCCGGCACGGCGTCGGCGGGCACCGACTTCATCTGCTCGGCGGGATAGCGGTCGCCGACCGTTGCGCCATGCGGGAAGGCGGCTTCGAGTTCCTCGATCGTGCCTTCGTCGAGCTGGATCGCGCCCGCCGCCCAATTGTCCTCAAGATGCCGGATGTGCCGCGTGCCGGGGATCGGCACGACCTGTTTCGCCAGCACCCAGGCAAGGCTCACCTGGGCCGGCGAGACATGGAGCCGTTCGGCAACGTCCTCGATCGCCCGCCGGCGCCGCGCGTTGGCGGCCACGGCCTCGGCCTGGAAGCGCGGATGGATGTTGCGGCGGTCGTTTTCGTCTACCGGGCCGGCGCCGGCGAGGAAGCCGCGCCCGAGCGGGCTATAGGCGACGAAGGCGATGCCGAGGTCGCGTGCCGTGGGCAGGATCTCCGCCTCCACGCCGCGGGTCCACAGCGAATATTCACTCTGCAGCGCGGCGATCGGCGTCACGGCATGGGCGGATCGGAGTTGCTCGGCGCTGACTTCGGAAAGGCCGATTCCGCCGATCTTACCCGCGTCCTGCAGCATGCGCAGCTCGCCGACCGACTGCTCCACCGGCACCTGCGGATCGACGCGGTGCAGATAATAGAGGTCGATCCGCTCCACCTTCAGCCGTCCGAGGCTCGCCTCCACCGCTTCCCGCGCGGTGACGCGGCTGCCGTCGCTGCGCTGATGCGTGAACTTGCTGGCGAGGACGAGTCCGTTGCGCCGTCCGGCGATCGTCCGGCCCAGCAGCTCCTCGTTATGCCCGCTGCCATAGGCGGTGGCGGTGTCGAAGAAGTTGATGCCGAGCTCGATCGCCCGATGCAGCGTGGCGATCGACTGCGCCTCGTCCGCCTGCCCATAGACATGGGATAATCCCATGGCGCCAAAGCCTTGGGCGCTTACCTGCGCCCCACCGATACTCGCCACATCCGTTCTCCCGGTTGGTGCCCACAGGGTGCGGGGGCAGGGCATAAACGGCGACGCAGAAAAACTTCGGACCCTGAAATCAAATCCTACTTATTCGATAGGGATTCACTTCCGTAGCAATCTCTATCGAGTTAATAGGAATTAAACGACATAAGGGGGTCCTCGATGAATCGTCCGCGTTACACCCGCTCGTTGCTGGCGAGCGCCGCCATCTTCGCGGCGCCGGCAGCCGCCTCGGGACAGGCAACGCAACAGGTCCAGCTCGCTGCGGTGGTCGATGAAGGGGACGGGCAGGACATCCTCGTGACGGCGCGCCGCCGTTCGGAGAACATCCGCGACGTGCCGATTTCGGTGCAGGCAATCAGCGGCGAAACGCTTGAGCGAAAGGGCACGATCGATCTGCAGAGCCTGATCGACCAGACGCCGGGCCTCAACTCCACCGGCGGCAACCCGCGCAACTTCTCGATCACGATCCGCGGCATCGGCTATGCGCCCACCGCCGCCGACGGCCTCGACAATGCGATCGGGGTCTATTTCGACGGCGTCTATCAGGCCCGCCCGGGACAGGTGCTGCAGGACCTCGTTGACGTGCAGAGCTTCGAGGTGCTGCGCGGCCCACAGGGTACCTTGTTCGGCCGGAACGCTGCGGCGGGCGCGCTCAACGTCACCTTCAACAAGCCCAGCTTCACCCCCGCGCGCACCTTCGAGGTGACCTATGGCCGCTACAATTTTGCGCAGGGCAAGGCGATCCTCACCGGCCCGATCAGCGATACCATCGCCTTCCGGACGGTCGCGTTCGGGACGCGCGGCGACGGCTGGATTTCCACGCCCTTCCGTCCATCCTTTCGTGCGGCGGCAGCGCAGAAGACCATCTATGCGCCCACCGCGACCGACGAAGCGACCACGGCGGGGACCGGGCGCTGGGGCGTGCGCCAGCAGTTCCTGCTCGCCACCGGACCGCTCAAGGTGAACCTGGCGGGGGATCTGAACGTCGAGCGTGACAGTTCGTCCGGGTTCAGCTCGGGGGGCGGGATCGTCGAGCTGTTCGGGCCGGGCAATTGGGGCATCAACACCACGGCAGCGCAGCAGACGCGGGTGAGCAACGCGCTCAAGGCGCTGGGGCAACTCGCCAATTATGGCGGCGTGCAGAACTGGGTGCCTAGCGTCGACCCGCGCGCAAACATCACCAACAACTACAACCAGACGCGCACCAAGAATGCGGGCGTGTCCCTGACTGCCGATTATGATTTCGGCCCGGTCACACTCACTTCGATCAGCGCCTGGCGGCTATGGACCTTCGATCCGCCCCAGGACAGCGACAGCACGTCGATCGACATCTACCAGAACATGGCGATCAGCCGCAGCGACCAGTTCAGTCAGGAACTCCGCCTCGCGTCCAATCGCCGGGGCCCGATCGAATGGCAGGCCGGCGCCTTCCTGTACTACTCGAAGCTGCGCGACCATTATGTGGTCCACCAGTTCGGCGCGGACGTCATCCCCTGGTACAACGCCTATAACACGATCGCCGGTACGAGCTTCACGCCGATCCCGCTGTCGTTCCGCTCGCAGCTGACCGGCGTGCAGATCATCGAGGACACCACGGTCCAGAACCGCACTGCCGCCGCATACGGGCAGGCGACGTGGCACCTCACCCGCAAGTTCGATCTCACCGGCGGCCTGCGCTACACCTATGACCGCAAGAACGGCTCCAGCCCGGTGGATACCAGACAGCTGCCGACGTCGCTTCCGGCGGGCATTACGAATGCGCAATTGCTCGCCTTCTATAATGCGATCGATGCCGTGCAGCGCAATCCCGGCGTCGCTTATGCGGTCCCGGGCTATCCGACCACGCCCGCCACTACCGGATATGCGCTCGACCTGCGGACCTCGAACGACAATCTCTCCGGTACGGCCAGCCTTTCGTACAGGATCACGCCCGACGTCACCGCCTATGTGACCTACGCCACGGGGTTTCAGGCCGGCGGCCTGGATCTCAACAACCGCGCGCTCAATCCGACGGCACCGGCAATCCAGCCGACGACCACCAAGAATATCGAAGCCGGGATCAAGGCATCGCTGTTCGACAGGCACCTGACACTTGCGCTCTCGGCCTATCAGGAGAAGCTCGATGGCTTTCAGACGTCGATTTCGTACACGCTGCCGGACGGCACCCCGCAGCGGGGCGCGACCAATGTCGGCGATATCCGGGCCCGTGGCGTCGAATGGAGCGCGGCGGCCAATTTCGGGTCAGGCCTGCGGCTGACCTTCGACGGCAACTATAATGATGCGGTCTACACCCGCGCGCCCTCGCTGCCCGCACCGGCCGAACTGAGCTACAACGGTATCGCCAATATCGACGCCAAGGGGCAGCGCGCGCCCTATTCGCCCAAATGGGCGCTCTCGGTCACGCCCTCCTGGGATATTGCGATCAACGCGAAGACCGAATTCTACAGCTACGCCCAGTTCTCGCACACCACCGGCTACGGCACCGGCGTGACGCAATCGATCTACACTCAGGTGCCGGCCCAGTCGAACCTGAACCTGCGCGCGGGGCTGCGGCTCGACAGCGGCAAATACGACGTGTCGCTGTTTGCCAATAATGCGACCAACGAGCGGAACGTCATCTCGCAGGCCCTGCTGGCCGCGCCATCCGGGGCAGGGGTGACGGCGTATCTTGGCCGAACGGTCAATTACAGCCAGCCTGCCAGATATGGTGTGACGCTTCGTGCAAAGATTTGAACAATCGATGCTCTACGCCCGTTTTGGCAGGCGCGGCGAATAGCGGTTCTATTGGGTTTTTGGAGGTAGCTGCGAGCCCGGCCGGGGTTGTCGATGGCGCTGAGCAGCGTGCCGACATCCTTCGCTTCGGTAACCGTGCCATCATGTGTGACGGTCGGCGTCAGCAACGCGCCCCGCAGGTCCCCCGGGTAGGTTGTACTTCAATCGGGTCCCGATCGCTGCGATCGGCTCGATCTCATGGATCGGCAGCTTTCCGATCAAGCTGACGAGCAGGCTGAGGAGACATTCGTTACGCGACGCGGTCACCGGAGCCCATGCCCGATCACCGTCCCGCCGGCTCTTTGAGCAACATTCTTTGGCGACCCGGGTGAAGGTACTGTCCGCAAACGCTTCCTTGTGCAGTTTCTCGCGATGTCGCTCTGGGGGAGCTTGCCTTCTGCGAGACACTCCCGGGCAATCCCGCCACAACGGGCCCTACCTGGCATTGCGCTGTGATGCGACCAGACGAGCGATCACGAACCGGAAGGCTGCAAAGTACCGCAGCTTTCTGCGGTTTACAAAGCCGTTTGGGATTTGTGGAAATCGAAAGATGGTGCCGGTTGCAGGAATCGAATTGCGCCGAGAAGCGACGGATAATTCAAGCATCTAAGCTGATGCCGTCAGTCTCTGTACCGTGCGAAGTACCGTCACCGGGGAAGTCTTGCCGGGTTCGATTCCAAACTAGCCCATGATTTCTGGTTCGTGTTGGCCCAATTGCGTCCCGAGAGATGGTCAATCTGCCCGCAGCGATGCAAAATTCAAGCAATAATGAGGAATAGTTTAACGCCCCGGCCAGTGATATGCGGCCAACAATCTAACCGCTTTGCGCTAAACGGTCCCAGCCGCGACGGTAGCGAAGGCAGCAATCTGCACAGGTCCTGCATAGGACCTCCGCCGAAGCTCCTCGGCGTCAGCGCAAGCGATGGACCAGCATCGCATATCCACGCTGCTCCTGTGTCAGAGGGAGCAACACGTGCGCTTCAGTTTCGTCCGCAAGGCCGGTGCCGCCTTGGTCCTGATCATCCTGTTCGACAGGCTTTTTGCCGACAGCTTCGGCGGGGCAGGAGTTGGTGTGTTCGCCGGCGCCTGGCTGCTAGCCATCATCGCCACGCGACCGGACATCGGCAGGGCGCGATCCGCCTGGCCGGGGCTCGCGCTGGCGGCGCTTTTCGCCGTATCGCTGTTTGATGAGCCAGGGGTGCTGGCCTGGTCGATGTTCTGGTGCGCGATCGCCTTTGCCGCGCTGGCACCCATGGTCGGCCGTTTCGACGATGCCTGGCATTGGGGTGTCCGCCTGTTCCTCCATGGCGCTACCGGCTTTCTGCGGCCCTTCACGGACCTGCGTCGCATTGCCAAGCAACGACGTGGCGTCGGTGCTTCTCCGCGCCTGCTCGCGACGACGCTGGCCCTGCCGCTGCTCGGCGGCATCGTCTTCCTGATCCTCTTCGCCGCGGCGAACCCGCTGATCGAGCATGCTTTCGCCTCCATCCAGCTGCCCAGCCTGTGGCAGCTCGCGCTGTGGACCTTCGTCGCCTGCTGCGTCTGGCCGATGCTGCGTCCCGGCACGCTCGCGCTGCGCGTCGCACGACGCGTGCCGGATCTGGAGCCGATCCTTCCCGGCACGTCGCTGCCGTCGGTGCTGATCGCCCTGGCGCTCTTCAACCTGATCTTCGCGGTCCAGAATGCCCTCGACATCGCCTTTCTGTGGGGCGGGGGCGCGCTGCCGGATGGCATGACTCGGACGGAATATGTGCATCGCGGCGCCTATCCGCTGATCGTCACCGCGCTGATCGCCGGCGCAATGGCGCTCGCGATGCTGCGGCCGGGCAGTGCGAGCGAGCGCAATCCCTGGGCCCGGCGGATGGTAGTCCTGTGGGTCGTGCAGAACCTGGTGCTCGTCGCCTCCAGCGCGCTGCGGACGGTGCAGTACATCCAGGAATCGATGCTCACCTCCTGGCGGATCGCGGCGTTGCTGTGGATGGCGGCGGTCGCGCTCGGCCTGGTGCTGATCTGCTGGCGCATCCTATGCGGGCGCAGAGCGCGCTGGCTGATCAACTGCAACGCGCTGGCTGCCGGAGTCGTGCTGACCGCCTGCTGCTTTGTCGACATCGAAGCGATTGCGGCCCGCTGGAACGTGCAGGCCGCCGACCCGGCGAAGATCGACCTCTGCTACCTGCACGGGGGCGGGGACAGTGCCCTGCTGCCGCTGATCGCGCTGGAACGCCGGCCGATGGACGCCGAGACGCTGGACCGCGTGCGCTATGTGCGCGCCGATCTTTTGAGGGATCTGGAGACGCGGCAGGCGGATGGGCGATACTGGACATGGCACGGCGCGCGCCGCCTGGCGGCGGCTCGGGCGATCGTCGGACCGGGGGTGCCGCGCCCGCTGCCTGCCAATTACAGCCGGGACTGGTGCGACGGCAGCATCATTTCCCCGCAAGTCCAATCTTGACGGGGGAGGCGCGCGCCATGATCGAGTGCCCCATGCCCCGTACGATCCTGGTCGCAGACGATGATCCGCACATCCGACAGCTGCTGGTGTTCGCGCTGGCCAAGGCCGGGCTCGATGCGATCGAGGCGGAGGATGGCGAGGCGGCGCTGGCCGCCGTCGCGTCCCACGCGCCGGACCTGATCGTGCTCGACATCAACATGCCGCGCATGGACGGGATCGAGGTCTGCCGGCGGCTCCGCGCCGGTGGTGATCTGCCGATCCTGTTCCTGTCGAGCCGGGACGACGAGATCGACCGCGTCCTCGGCATCGAGCTCGGCGCGGACGACTATGTCGTGAAGCCCTTCTCGCCGCGTGAGGTGGTGGCGCGGGTGATGGCGATCCTGCGGCGGGTGGGCAGCCGCCCGCCGGACGTTGCCGCGTCGGCGGGACCGCTCCAGCATGGACGCTTGACGCTCGATCCCGATGGCTGGCAGGCGAGCTGGGCAGGGGAGGCGGTACCGCTCACCGTCACCGAGTTCGGCATCTTGCGCACGCTGGCGGCAATGCCCTCCAAGGTGTTCAGCCGCGACGCGATCATCGACCGGCTGCACGGCCCGGGCTTCGCCATCACCGATCGCACGATCGACAGCCACATCCGCAACCTGCGGGGTAAGTTTGCCCGGATCGGTGCGGAGGACGTGATCGAGACCCGCGCCGGGATCGGCTATCGGCTCGGCACCTGCGGGGCGGGATGATCGAGCGGTTCAAGGCGGTCGTGCGGCACCATTGGCCGCGCATGCGGCTTCGCACGATCCTGCTGCTGACCTTCGTGTTCGTCGCGGCATTGCCGGGCTTCGGCGCGCTGTTCCTGCGGGTCTATGAGAACAGCCTGCTGCGCCAGACCGAGGCCGCGCTGATCGCGCAGAGCGCAGCGCTGGCAGCGGCGGGCGCTGCCGAGTGGCCCGGTGCGCACGGGATGCCGGCGAGCATGGGCACCATACCCAATGCGTCCACGCTCGATCTGCGCCTGACGTCTGTCCTTCCCGAACGCCCCGCGCCGATCGCTGGCGGAGGCTCGGCCGATCCGGAGACACAAGCTTGGGCAACGCGATTGGCGCCTGTGCTCCGTGCGACGGCAAACACGACGCTTGCGTCGATCCAGTTACTCGACCCGCAAGGGCGCATCCTTGCAGGCGGCGATATGCGCCTCGCCTATGGCACGATGCCGGAACTGCAGGCAGCGCTGGCCGGTCGCGCGGTAACGACCTTGCGCCGCAATGGCGCCTACCGGCCGCATTACGCGCTAGAGTGGCTGAGCCGCGCCTCCGACCTGCGGCTCCACCATGCGCGGCCGATCGTCGTAAATGGCCGGGTGGTCGGCGTGCTGCTACTCGCACGCTCGCCGCGCGCGCTGTTCGTCGGCATCTACGAGGATCGCGGCAAGATCCTGTTCGGCATCGTCGTGATCTTCGCCACGCTGGTGGTGCTGAGCGGCCTGCTGTCGCGCGGCATCGTGCGGCCCGTGGAGGCGCTGGGCGAGGCGACCCGGGCGGTCGCCAAGGGGGGCGGGGCGGTGCCGGAGGCGCCCACCACCGCCGCGATCGAGATCCAGGCGCTGTACCGCGACTTCGGGAGCATGGCCGAGGCGATCGAACGGCGTTCGCGCTATCTGCGCGACTTCGCCCATGCGGTCAGCCACGAATTCAAGACGCCGCTGGCGGGCATCCGCGGCGCGGTCGAACTGCTGCAGGATCATGGCGATATGGCCGCCGCGGACCGCGAGCGCTTCCTCTCCAATATCGCCGGCGATGCGGCCCGGCTCAATCTGCTCGTCAGCCGGCTGCTCGATCTTGCGCGTGCCGACATGGCAACGGCAGAGGAGGGGGCGCGGACCGATGTGCTCCACGTGATGCGCTGCATCGCCGACGTCTACGGGCACGAGGGCGCTTCGCTCGCTGTGCACGTTTCGGAGAGCCCTGTGCCGCTGGTCGCGATGCCCTCCAACGTGCTGGAAGCGGTGCTGGTGGGGCTGATTGAAAACAGCAAGCAGGCAGGCGCCACGCAGGTGACGCTCGCAGCCCGATCAACGCCCGCAGGTGTCACGGTGATCGTAACGGACGATGGTCCAGGGGTGCCCTTGGGGGACCGCCACCGCATCTTCGAGCCGTTCTTCACCACACGCCGCTCGGATGGTGGTACTGGGCTTGGCTTGCCGATCCTGCGTTCGCTGCTCGACGCCAACCGTGGGAAGATCGATTTGTATTCGTCGTCCGGAGAGGGGGCCTCTTTTATGATTTCGCTCCCGGTTGGACCGTGAAGGCTCCGACCTGCCGATGACTGACATTGGGACAGAGCCGCCATCCGCAGAGGCTTTCTCAAACGGCGGATCCAACTGGAAGCTGCCGTTCGCGAGCGTCCCGAAAGGGATCGAGTCATTCTTGAAAGTTGTCTCGATAGATGGTCGAGAATCGCTCCGGTTCCCGCTCGAGCGACCAAGCGCTACGGCTTCATCGCCAAGGTAACGATGCGACGAACGGTAACGCTTGGCGCAACCGGCGGAGCATCTGTGTTTGCGAGGACAGCGACGAAAAGATCGCGCGACGGCACGTATAGACTATCGGTCTGGCCTCCCATGATACCACCGCTATGCCCGATCACCGCAACCCCATCGACCATCTCGTTTTCTAGGCCGAGGCCATAGGTGCTGGTCGCGTCGTCGTTGAGCTTCGTCGGCGTGATCATCTGACGATAAAAGGCGGGCGCGAGGACGCGACCATGATGAAGGGCATCGGACCAGCGTGCCAAGTCGCGAGCGGTGCCGACCAGCGAGCCAGCGGCGTGTGGGAAGTTCATATCCAGCCGCGACGAAGCCGTGAGGGCTTAACGTGCATCCTGCCGCGTCCCTTCTGCAACGATAGCGCCGTTTTCCTGGACAACGACCTTCTCGATCTTGCCGCCGGCCTCGACAAAATCGAACTTCAGCGGACGACCCTGCGCCTGGAACGTCGTGGCGGTGATCGCTATGAGATCGGCTGAAAGGCCGCCGGATACCAGATGCAGCCGTCCTTCAAGGAGGGTAACGGCGATGTCGCCCATCGGGGCTGCGTAGTGCCCCACATAGCGCTGCAGGGTGGTCGACGAAACCTCGACCGGCGGCAGGGCGTTTTGATCGATCGCAGCGCCATGCGCGTAGCTGAAGACACGACGCATCAGGAGTTTGCCTTTCGCCTCCTGCCATACGACGGCGAACCGCGCTTCGCCGTCGAGGCGTTCGGGTTGGCCCGCCCGCTGCGCGTAGAAGCGATGCCGCCCGGTCAGGATTGCGCCAAACCCCGGCACCGGATCATATGACAGCGATCCTGCCACCAATTCGCGGCGAACATGCAGTCCCGAGGTTCCGCAAGGACCGTCCATCAACGACTTGACGACCGCATCGCGCGATATCGTGGCGCCGGTCTTGTCATGGTAGAATTCGATGTCAGGCGTGAGCGATGTCGCCATCCGCACGCGATCGCAGGCGTTGAATGCCGCCCAGAAAGCGTCGTCCGCCATCCTGACCCGCTCTTCGTCCGGAGAAGCCGCGGGAGGCGACTGAACGCCGACCGGACTGGATGCGAGCATGGCTATGGCATGTAACATCGGCGCCCTTATCCAATTATACCAGCTTATAGCCGGTGGTGTATTATCTTCATGGTACACCTTTCTTGTAGTAGCGCAAGGCATGCATCGGCTTCACTCGGGAGCAGCCAAATGGAGATTTTAGGGCAAGCCTCGGGGAACGCTTCTGGCACCTCGCTTGCCCTAAACAGGGTTCCCGAAAACGAACGTTCTGCGGGGCAGCTGGTGACTGCATGCGCACGTACCCGGTGACAGGCTTGGCTTTCCCGAAACCTGTTCCCGATTGTGTTTTCCCGAAATGGCGCATCGGAGATGGAGAAACGGGACGATCGCACAACCATGCGCGATGTCGGATCTCGGCCCGGCGCGCGGCTTCCTCTGCCATTTCCGAAAGCTGGCGCTTTTGCGCCAGGACGGCTTTGACGATGGCGTTGGGGGAGAGCGGTGCGGTCTGAGCCTCCGATTCCTGCCAGCTTTGCGACCAGTCGACGGCCGAGTCTGCTGCGTAGGCGACGATACGGAGGCGACCCGACGGCACATCCTCGAATGTTGTCCAGCCGGAGCCGTGGGACCGCTCCAGGCGTGCAGCAAGTTCGGGGCTGTCTCGAACGAAGCCGTTGTTCGTATAACGCATTTTTACGTGCTCGGTCATTTCGAGAACGATGAGGCCGATGCTCACCCCGCCTGTCTGGACGAGTGTGGGTCGATCCGGCCGCCATGGCTGCGGATACGGGTCGTACTGCCGTCCCTTTATCGGTGTCTCTCTGGGGTCGATCTGCAGGCGGCGGGCGGCAGAATTGAGCCCGCTGAGCACCACGTGGTGACCGGCCTCCTCGAAGGCATTGTACAGAGCATTCGCCAGCAGCAGCCCACGATCGAGGGCTTCGGAGGAGGTGCGCAGGTCGGGCAGGGCGCGTTTGTACGGTCGGAGGAAGCCATCATCCCTGGTCGGGCGGCTATTCAGGAATTGTGCCTTCGTGCCGCGCAGGAGCGTGTGCATCGCCGGAGGCGTCTTATTGCCGGTTATCGCCTTTTTCCGAGGTGCGCGGGCGGCGGGTCGCGCCCTGGGGAGGGCCATGCCGTCGCCTGTCCATGTGGTCGGCTGTCCTTCCGCTGCTGCGGGTAGCGGCGGGACAGGATCGGCCTTGCCGAGCTTGAGGCGTGTCCAGTGGCCCTGCGCCGGCCTTGGTATGCCCATTGCGGTGCAGATCTGTACCAGCTTGCCGTAGGAGATGCCCAGTTGCGCCGAGACCTTGGTCATCGGCATCGCCCAGATAAGGCGGTAGAGTTCCTCACGCGTGACCATGTGCCGCTCCGTTGCGATCCAACCTGCCGTTTCGCCAGTGCTGTGGTGGTCCTAGCGCCTTGGTGCGAAGAAACTGAACGGGTTGGGGGTGATTGGTGTTCAGCGGCGCCTTTCGACGACAGGCGGCTTGGTGCACCATGCTGGGCGTCTCATGCTTGCTTGCATGATTGCGCTCGCACGCCGCTGGCGCGACGCCGAGTCGGCCTGGCCGTCTCTGCCCTTCGGGTTTGATCGCGGACGCTCGCCGATTCTGCGGATCGGCGGCCGGCACGTGCCGGCAGCGGAACGCGCGTACGGTGCGCGTGCTGGCGCACGCCTGCGGCGACACCAGGGCGCGCATGCTGCTGGTGCCCGCGTGGCACACTTGCCCGGGCGGGAGGCACGGGCGGCGGCTGGCGCACGGCTGGCGCGCGCACGCCGCCCGCGCGAGCCCGCCCGGTTGCAAGGGTGCGGTTCTTGTCCGGGCGCCGGTAGCGCCCGGCAGCGCGGTCGCGCTGACAGGATGGTCGCCGCGCGAATGCGCGGCGGCGTTGGTGCGCCGGCACGCGGATGGGCGGGGGGAGCGTCGCTCGCCTCTAGTCCTGCCGCGGCATGCCGCAAGCCGGGCGGTGCCCGGCTCCTCCACTCCGTTACGGCCCTGCGGGTGCGGCCTGCCTCTGACGGCAGGACTGCCGGTTCGCTCCTGCCGCTCCCCCCGCCCTTCCGGCGCCGGTTGCGGTGTTTTGGAAGGAGCAGGACCATGGGTGTTGGACACGAGAACCGGGCGAGCCTCTATGCCGAGGTGACGGGCCGGGTGATTGCCGAGCTGGAGCAGGGGCGGTTGCCCTGGGTGCAGCCTTGGGATGCTGCAGCGTGTGGCTGTGCGATGCCGGCCAATGCCGTGACCGGGCGGCGCTATTCGGGGATCAATGTGCTGATCCTCTGGGCGGCGGTGATCGAGGGGAAGTATGGCTCGCAGCGTTGGCTTACCTTTCGGCAGGCGCAGGCGGCCGGGGGTAGCGTTCGGCGCGGGGAGCGGGGAACGACGATCTGTTATGCGGATCGTTTCACGCCCAAAGACGAGGCTGAGCGGGCGCGCGACGAGGATCGCGAGGCGCGGCAGCTGGCATTTCTGAAGCGGTTCACCGTGTTCAACGTCGATCAATGCGAGGGGCTCCCCGAGCGGCTGGCGACGGTGGCGCAGGGCGCGCCGGTTGCCGAGGCGGACCGTATTCCCGCCGCGCATGCGCTGATGGAAGCATGTGGGGCGGATATCCGGATTGGCGGCGGAGAGGCCTATTACAGCCCCGGTGGCGACTATGTCGCGGTGCCACCGCAGTTGGCAAGCGCAAACGGGGCAAAGCCGGTACGCTGAACGAACGGCAGACCCGAAACGCGTTGATGCGCCTTGTACTTGTCCGGGACCTTGGTGAGGATGCGCATCAAACCGCGGAGTAGCCATCATGCGTCGTCGAACTTTTCTTGCCGCCGTGCCGGGGGCGGCGCTTTTGCCAGGTTCGGTTATCGCGGAACCACAGCAGGGTAGAACGCGTGTATCCGGTGGGCAGGGCGTGCCAGGTCCGGGGCAGGGCGGCGCGCCTCAGCCGGTGATGCCATCGCTCCCGAAACGTTGGGAGGCGGGTGCCGATCGCTTTCTGCGCCCCGACGCCACCGCGGGCGATCGGCCGGTCGGGGCGAGCTTCGCGTCCCGCACAGCGGCATATGGGCTCAACGGCGCTGCGGGTACGGCCCATCCACTGGCGACCCAGGCTGGCATCGACATCCTGCGGCAAGGCGGGTCGGCAGTCGATGCCGCCATCGCGATCAACGCCTGTCTCGGATTTCTGGAGCCGACCTCCAGCGGCATTGGCGGCGATGCCTATGCGATGATCTGGGATCCGAAGCAGCGCAAGGTCATCGGACTGGCGGGATCGGGCGCGTCGCCGCAGGGCCTTAGCCTGGAGACGGTACGGTCGCGCGCACGGGGCGGCGCCTTGCCGCCGCTAGGCGCGGTGACCGTGTCGGTCCCGGGGGCGGTCGATGCGTGGTGGACGATGCACCAACGCTATGGCCGGCTGCCTTGGGCGCAGTTGTTCGAACCGGCGATCGCCCATGCCGAGGCGGGAGCGCCGGTGCCCGACATCATCGCTTATTACATTCGGCGCAGCATGGCCGCGTTCCGCCGACCCGGCAACGGCATCGAGGAGACGGCGAACGCGCTGCGAACTTATGGACTCGCCGACGGTAAGGGACCGGCGACGGGCCAGGTGTTCCGCAATCCCGACCTCGCACGCACCTATCGTGCTATTGCAAAAGGCGGCCAAGACGCGTTCTACGCTGGCGACATCGCGCGCGTCATCGATCGTTACTTCAAGCGTATCGGAGGCTGGCTTCGGTACGAGGATCTTGCCGCGCATCGCTCCGAATGGGTCGAACCGCACCGAACGGGCTATCGCGGCGTGGATGTGCACGCGCTTGGCGCGAACACGCAGGGCATCGCTACGCTGCAAATGCTTAACATCCTTGAGACCTTCGATCTGGGCGATGCCGGCTTCCAGTCGCCATTTTCGATTCATCTGCAGGCGGAGGCGAAGCGGCTCGCTTACGAAGACCGCGCGCGCTTCTACGCCGACCCGCATTTCAGCAAGGTGCCGGTCGAATGGCTGATCTCGAAGGAATATGCGCAGGCACGGGCGAAACTGATCCGGCCCGGGCGTATCCTCGATCCCGTCTATCCGGGGCAGGCACCTTGCCACGGCGACACGACCTATTTCAGCTGTGCCGACAAGGACGGCATGATGGTGTCGATGATCCAGTCGAACTTCCGCGGCATGGGGTCTGGACTGGTTGCCGACGGATTGGGCTTCATGTTCCAGGATCGTGGGCAACTGTTCAGCTTGAAGGATGGCCATCCCAATATCTATGCGCCCGGCAAGCGACCGTTCCAGACGATCATTCCCGGCTTCGCCACACGCGGGGGCGATCCGTGGATGAGCTTCGGCGTGATGGGCGGGGATATGCAACCGCAGGGGCAGACGCAGATCATCGTCAACCGTGTCGACTATGGTCTTGAAATCCAGTCTGCGGGCGATGCGCCGCGCTGGCACCATGAGGGCTCGTCGCAATCGATGGGAGAGGACGCGGCCGGACTGGACCCACGTGGCCTGCTGCGGCTGGAGACTGGCGTGCCGATGGCGACGCGGCAGCGGCTTGTCGACATCGGCTGGACGATCGGCGAGCCCGATGGCGGCTTCGGCCGCTACGAATGCGTGGAGCATCGCATGGACGGCGCGACCCGCGTCTATGCCGCGGCGAGCGAAATGCGCGCCGACGGCTGTGCGCTGGCCTATTGAGGAGACGCTGCGCAAGTGGTGTTCACGAAGCGGTAGCACGCCAGGCGAGGGGCGCGTGGCGCTAGGGCAGCGCTGCGGCGACATCGGCGGCAAAGCGCGCGATGTCGAAACGGGCTCCGCCAGGATCCTCGCCGCGTCTCACGATCACCAGACGTTGCGCAGGGATAACCATCACATATTGCCCGCGATTACCCTGTGCGGCAAAAGTGCCCACCGGCAGCCCCTGTCGGGGGCCGAACAGCCACATCGTCACGCCATAACCGGGGCCGCTCGGCGGCTGGGGGCCGCTCGGCGTCGTCATGGTGCCTAACCAGCCCGCCGGCAGCAGGCGCTGGCCCGCCCAGACGCCGTCCTGGGACCAGAATAATCCAAGCCGCGCGAGGTCGCGGGCGGTCGACCACACTTGGCTGGAGAGGACATAATTGCCGTGCCAATCCGTCTCCGCGACCGTATGCGCCATGCCGAGCTCGCCGAACAACTTGTTCGGCCACGTGCGATACCGGTCCTCGCCAATCCGCTGCCGTGTGGCATAGACTGCGAGAAGGATGTCGTTGTTCGCATAGCGAAAGCGTGTGCCGGGCTGGGCCTCCAGGGGCCAGGACACCGCTTGCTCATCTACGGCCGTGCCGCCGAAATAGATCGCGTCGGTGCGGTTGCCGGCGGTGTCGCTATGAAGGCCTGACGCCATACGCAGAAGGTTGTCGAGCGTGATCGATTGTCGCGGGTCACCGGCGCTCCACTGCGGCACAACGGCTGGCCCTTGGAGCGCCCCGGCATCGACGAGGCCTATCAGCGTTCCGGCGATCGACTTGCCGACCGACCAGGTCCTGTTCGAAACGTACGGCCCAAAGCCGCTGCCATAGCGTTCTGCAACGATTTTGCCGTCCTTCACGACGATCACGCCGACCGTCTTCGTGCCAGCGCCATAACCACCGGCGAACGCTTTGCCGACGGCTCCGGTCAGCAGCGCGGAAGGGCGCGCCGCGATGCCGGCATCGCCCTGCGGCCATGGGCGGGGATCCGCCTTCGCGATCGGTGGCGGCGCTGCCGACGCCTTGCCCGCCGGCGCCTTGCTGCCGATCGGCAGCGTCACGCAGCCACGGCCATCGCGCCAGATCGCGTATCGCGGTGGCAGCGCGGGGTCGAAGGCGACGGCAACGGACCCATGCGCGCGGTCGATCTGCGCGGTGAGCGTCGGCACGATCTTGTCATATTCGGGATAGATGCCGGTCAGTTCGTCGGCATCGATCTGCGCCGGGGTCCGACCGGCGTTGAAGACGCCCGAGCAATAGAGTGCGGCCTTATAGCCGGCCGCCACCGCGCGTGGGTAGGTGCCGGCCGAAGGCTGGGCGACGATCTGGGCGTTCGCGGGACCTGCCAGGAGCAGGGCGAGGACGACTAACTTTGATATCCGCATCGTCGCATCATTCCATTACCCCCCGGCTACGACAATCCACTTATCTGGAGCGCGCCGTTCAGCGTTCCCCTGTCGAGGGAATTTCTGTGGCAAGGAATAGGCAGTATGCTAGGATAATGGCCGCCCATATCCTGTACAGCTTTCGTCGTTGTCCGTTCGCGATGAGGGCGCGATTGGCACTGGGCATCGGTGGTGTGCGCCATGAGCTTCGGGAGGTCAGGCTTTCCGACAAGCCTGCGGAACTGCTCGCCGCGTCGCCCAAGGGCACAGTGCCGGTGCTTGTGACGGCAGAAGGTGTCGTGCTCGACGAGAGCCTCGCGATCATGCGTTGGGCGCTGCGTATTCGGGACCCGGAAGATTGGCTCGCTCGTGACGATCCCGCGCTGATCGCAGCCAATGACGAAGTGTTCAAGCACCACCTCGACCGATACAAATATTCTGATCGCTATGGCTCGGACCCAACCCGGCATCGTGATCTCGGCTTCGAGTTTCTACAAGATCTGGAGATGCGGATCGGGGTTGGCGGTCAACTCGGCGGCACAAAGGCGGGTCTGACGGATGCCGCCATCATGCCTTTCGTGAGGCAGTTCGCCGGGGTCGATCGAGCGTGGTTCGACGACTTGTTTTTGCCACGGCTGAAGCCATGGCTCGCCGATCATCTCGCTTCCAATCTCTTCGGAGGGATCATGCACAAGGTTTCGCCCTGGTCTTCGGACGGGCCGCCGATCGTCATCGAAGAGCTGACAAATGCGGATCGATGATGTGACGCTAGCTGAGCAAACAGCGGCCAGGCTGCAATTAACGTGCGTCCGCTTTCAGGAGGGAGCCGCACGCCGTTGAATGGCCGACGTTGGGTCTCGGCCACCTCAGCGGCCTGCTGGTGAGCATCCGCACGGACGATACCCCACTTCGACCGGAAGAGGTGATCCCTGGCACCTAGCGGTCGTTCGATATAGTGTTGACCGCCCCGCAAAGTTACGGCGCGCTCCCTCACTCCGCATCCGTCCACGCGATGAATTCAAGCGGAGCGAGAGAGCCCTGGTGGTGAGCGATCAGCAGCGCGGCGTAGACTTGGCCAGATCCATTTCCTTGAGAATACGCCCGGCCTCATGCGGCTCGGACCGCAGATATTGTGGTGGTGCATCCACCGATGCGCCGAGAGCAGCAGCCGCATGCCAAGGCCAGCGCGGGTCCCACAGCACGCCGCGCGCAATCGCGATCGCGTCAGCATCGCCATCCTGAAGGATAGCCTCAGCCTGATGCGGGTCGGTGATGAGACCGACCGCTATGACCGGCATCGACACGGCCTGCTTCACCACCTTCGCGAGCGGCACCTGGTAGGATGGACCGACCGGGATTTTCTGGCGAGGGTCAAGTCCCCCGCTGGACACATGGATCGCGGCACATCCACGGGCTTCGAGTTCTGCCGCAAAGATCGCGGTCTCGTCCACCGTCCAGCCACCTTCGACCCAGTCCGTGCCCGAGACGCGAACCGTCACCGGCTTGTCGGCCGGGGAGGCGGCGCGCACGGCGTCGAACACTTCGAGCGGGAAGCGCATCCGGTTGGCCAGATCGCCGCCATATTCATCCTCGCGCGTGTTGGAGAGGGGCGAGAGGAATTCGTGCAGGAGATAGCCGTGCGCGGCGTGGATCTGGATCGAGTCCAGACCGATCCGGGCGGCGCGCCGTGCCGCATCGGCAAAGGCGTCGCGTATACGGGCGAGGCCATCGTGATCGAGCGCCAGCGGTGGATGCTCGCCGGGTTCGAACGGCAGCGCGCTGGGGCCTAGCGTTTGCCAGCCAAGTTCGGCATCGGGCGCGATCTGAGCGCCTCCATGCCAGGGCTTTGCCGTACTCGCCTTGCGTCCGGCATGGGCGAGCTGGATCATCAACGGCATGTCGGACCAACGGCGCACGCCATCGACGACGCGCTGCATCGCCGCTTCGGTGGCATCATCCCACAATCCGACATCACCATAGGTGATACGCCCCTCGGGCGTGACCGCCGTCGCCTCGATTGTGAGGGCGGCCGACCCCGACATGGCCAGCTGGCCAAGATGGATCAGATGCCAGTCGGTCATCGCACCGTCTTCGGCCGAATACTGGCACATGGGCGCGATCACGATCCGGTTGCCGAGCGACAGCCCACCCACGTCCAGGGGTTCGAAAAGCTTGGCCATTACCATTCTCCTACGTTGGGCATCGAAGCCCATGGTTCGGCAGGGGCCTTGTGTTCGCCCTGCTGGAGTAGTTCGATCGAGATACCGTCGGGCGAGCGGACGAACGCCATATGTCCGTCACGCGGCGGGCGATTGATCGTCACGCCGCCGGCCTGCAGCCTTGCGCAGGTCTCGTAGATGTCCGCGACACGGTAGGCGAGGTGGCCGAAGTTGCGGCCACCGATGTAGGTCTCGGCCGGGCTGCCATCCTCGGGCGGCCAGTTATAGGTCAGTTCGACCTCGGCTTGACCGCGTTTGCCCTCGCCGCGCTGATCCTCGTCAGCCGCGAGGAAGATAAGGGTGAAGCGCCCCTGCTGGTTTTCGATCCGCCGGGTCTCCTTGAGGCCCAGCAGTTCGAAGAAGCGAATCGTCGCCTGCGGGTCGGCAACCCGCAGCATGGTGTGGAGATAGCGCATGATCAGGCCCGCTTTGCCGTGAGGGCTTCCATGACCAGCTCCGCGGTGCGCGTAGCCGAAGCGGGGTTCTGTCCGGTCACCAGATTGCCGTCGCGCAGAGCGAAGGGCTGGAAATTGGGGCCGCCCTCATGATGCGCGCCCAGCTCCTTCATGCGGGTTTCGAGCAGGAACGGCACGGCCTGATCGAGGCCCACGGCGCGTTCCTCGCTGTCGGTGAAGGCGGAAACCCGTCGTCCCGCCATGAACGGCGTGCCATCGGGCTTCTTCGCGGAAACAAGTCCGGCGGGACCGTGGCAGACGGCGGCAACAATCTTGCCTTCGCGGTCGAACCGCTCGACCAGCCGCGCAAGGTCTTCGTTGCCGTGATAGTCGAACATCGTGCCGTGCCCGCCGGGCAGGAACACCGCGTCGTAACCCGAAATGTCGATGCTGGTGAAAACGGGCGTGTCGGCGACCTCCGCCTTCAGCGCCTCATCCTTCAGATAGCGCTCGACCGATGCATCATTCTCGCCATCGGCGTTGACGCTGCGCTGGTCGACCGGGATCGCGCCGCCCTTGATCGAGGCCAAGGTCACGTCGGCGCCCGCATCGCGGAAGGCGTAGTAGGGTGTGGTCAGTTCTTCGAGCCAGACGCCGGTCGGCTCGGTGCCGGGCGTCATGCGGTCGGCTGACGTGGCGATCATGAGAATGCGTGTCATCGGCTTGGCTCCTTTGCGTGCCGGATCGGGGACGAGTGACGATGCCGTTGCAGCGATGGCTCGCACCAGCGCCTGTTAGAATGCAGCCTCGATTATCCGTCTGTCGCGTCGATGCTCAATCAGATAGGCCTGATCGCTCATCATCAAACCCAAGGGGAATGGCCCCCATCCATAAATCGATTTATGGAACCGCAATGTCCCTTCCACAGATGCGTACGTTCATCGAAGTCTATCGCCGTCGGTCGCTGAGCGATGCGGCGCGTGCACTCGGCATCACGCAGCCGGCGGCGTCGCAGCACATCGCCTCGCTTGAGGCGCAACTCGGCCATCCGCTCTTCGACCGCCATTCGCGCGGCGTCCGTCCCACGGCGATCGCGGATGATTTCGCCGCCTCGATTGGCGGCAGCCTCGACCGGGCCGAAGCCGCATTGGCAATGGCACGGGCGCGGTCGGTTCGCATTTCGGGGACGGTCCACATCGCCGCGCCCTCCGACCTGCTCGGCGAAATGATCACGCCAAGGCTCGGGCCGCTGCTCGACTCCGGGCTCGATCTGCGCCTGCATATCGGTGGGCGCGATGCGCTTTATGCCATGCTGCTCGAAGACAAAGTGCACCTTGGCATCACCGCATCCCAGCCCGAAGACGCGCAGCTTGCCTATCAGGAGATCGGCAGGGAAGATCTGCGCGCCGTGGCCGCACCCGCCATAGCCGAGCGGATTGCGCACATGCCGTTGAGCGAAGCGCTCAATACGGTGCCTTATCTTGCCTATGACCTCGACCGGCCATTGGTACGCAACTGGCTGGAGGCGAACCAGATCGAGGTAGCGCGGCTTCCGGCCCTGACCGCGCCGGATTTGCGCGTCCTGCGCTCTGGCCTATGCGCGGGATTGGGCTGGACGGTTCTACCCGGCTATCTCACCAGGGCCGAACGTACGGCCTGCACCCTTGTCGAAATTGCAGCGCCTATCGGCGTGCCGACCAACGCATACTATCTTGTCTGGGCCAAATCTTCCTTGCGCCACCCCCGCGTTGCCTTGGCGCGCGATGCGCTGATCGGAGCATTGAGGGCGTGAGCGGTCTAGCTGACTGATCCCGGAGCGCTCGGTACACAGAGACGAACGATTGGCCAGCTCCTGGAAGCGGAAAGAGGGACGCGAACGGCCGACTTCGGGCCAGGCTGATCCAGAAGCGATGGGTGCGATGCTTGTCGAGTCAGGCCCAATGGCCTGCCGTTCAATCCGCTCACGCCCCCAGCCGTCACGCGCAGCGAATAGCTTCTGCATTACGACCATATTGTCGGTGCCCCACTGGCATAACGGCTCGAGCGCGCGGGCGAGACTCTGGCCGAGTTCCGTCAGCGTGTAGTCGACCCGCGGAGGCACTTCCTTGTAGTCGTTCCTGCGCAGGACGCCGTCCGCCTCAAGTTCCTTGAGTTGCTGGATCAGCACCTTGTCACTGACGTTGCGGATGGCGCGCTTTAATTCCCCATAGCGGGTGGGCCCGCGTAGCAAAAAGTCTAGGATCAGCGGCTTCCACTTTCCCGATATGACCTTGTTCGTCGGGCTCTCGTGTTTCGATGTCGGGAGAATAGCGTAGATAGGTCATGGGATGTCCGATCACTTGGCGGGCGCGAAGGAGAACAACTGCGTCCTGATCGACGGCGGGGCGCCGGGTGTGAACCAGTTGGTGTCCTGGATATGGCTGGCGGTGACGTACATCGTCCCGTCCCGCCCTTCAGAGAAGGTGTCGGGCCAGCGCAGGCGGCGGTCGGTCAGCACCGTCTCGACGGTCTCGCCGTTCAGCCGCTTGATCGCATAGTCGGTCGGCGACGTCAGGTAGAGCACGCCTGCCTTGCTCATCCACAGGCCGTCAGCGACATGGGTCTGCGCGACCGTCTTCACCGCTGCCGCCCTGTCGGCCTCGCTGACGTCTGACCGCAGCTTGGCAGTATCGATCGAATAGAGCGTCTTGCCGGTCAGCGCCTGGTAGTAGAGCGTCTTGCCGTCCTTGGAGATGGCGATGCCATCGGCGGCGAAGGCAGGCTGGCGTCCATCGGGGCGGACGAGCGGCTTGCCGTCGAGCGTGACCTTCACCGTCTTGTCGATCTGCGTCGAGGCGTGCCCGTCGAGCGCGCGGTGGCTCTTGCCGCTTTCCAGGTCGACGACGATGATCGCGCCGCGCGTGCCGCTGTCGGTGATGTAGCCGGTCTTGCCGTCGGGCGAGAAGCGGATGTCGTTGAGGTAGGTGCCCTGCAACGCCACGTCGCCGGGAACCAGGATCGTCTTCGTCACCGTATTCGATGCCAGATCGATGCGGACGAGCTTGGGTGCGCCTTCGAGGATTTTCTCGTTTCCGGGGGCACCGGGATCGAGCACCCAGAGGTTGCCGTGGCCATCGGGCACGATCGACTGCACGCAGACGAAATAGTCGCCGACCGGCAGTTCGTTGGCGCGGGCGTTGCGCCAGCTGTTCCACTTGGCGTCGGGATAGGGGCGCAAGCTGCCGTCCTTCATCACCTCGGCAACCGAGATGGGCGCGTCGTCGGTCCAGCGGGGGAAATTGACGAAGCGCCGGCCATCCTCAGTTACGGCGATGCCGGTAACCTGATGATCAAACTGCGCCACTTGGGTCAGCTGCGAGCTGCGCCCTTGCGCGTGGGCAACGCCGGCTGCAGCAGCGGCAATCAGGCCGATGGCGGCGATCCCGGCGGCATAGGGGGCGGCTTTCTTCATGGTCAGGCTCCTGTCGATTGTATCGGTGAGCGCGGCAGGGTCGCCGGCGAAGAGGGTAAGGAGGTGGCGCACCACCGCTTGCGGGTTCTCCCGCTGCGGAAAATGGCCGACCCTGGTCATGGTGATGCGCGCGAACGGCCCGGCGAATTTCGCTTGCACGTCCTTCGCGGTCGAGGGCGGGTTCACGCCGTCGGCATCGCCGTGGATGTAGAGCGTTGGCAGAGACAACGTATTGGTCGCCTTGACCTTGTCCTCCAACCAGGCACTTCGTGGATCAGATTCCGCTTCGTCCCAGCGCGCGCGATAGCTGTGGAGTGTCACGTCGGCCCAGTCGGCATTGTCGAACGACCGAGCGACACGGTCGAACGTCGCCTCGTCGAACCATCCCGGCGGCGACCAGTTGACCCAATGGAGATGGGTGAACCCACGCCGGTCTGCACGTACCGCCTCCGCCCCGCGCGCGGTCGCCATGAACCAGTGATACCATTGCTGCTGGGTCTGCTCGAATGGCGGCGTCGGCATGCCGCCAAGCCGGGGCGAGGTCGACAGCATCGCCATCCGCTCTACTCGATCGGGCCACCCGACGGCCAAGGCCTCGGCGGTGTTTGATCCCCAGTCGTGTCCGGCGACCATGAAGCGGTCGATGCCGAGTGCGTCGAGCAGCGCGATCATGTCGATCGCGAGTATCGCACTGTTGCCGGTTCGCAGGGCGTCGTCGTTGTGGAAGCGCGTGGCACCGAACCCACGCAACGTCGGGACGATGACGCGGAACCCTTCCGCGGCCAGCGCGGGTGCCACCTGATCCCATGTCGACGCGTCATCCGGCCAGCCGTGGATGAGGAGCAACGGCTGCCCCTGCTCCGCGCCGTAAACCGACACCTCCATGTTCAGGTTGCCAGTGGTAATCATCGGCATTCGTCAGCCTCCTGGCGGTGCAACCTTTTGCGTGGCGTGGTGGACTCTGCCGCTCCATCAATGCTTTGGATGCGCCGACAGGATCACGCTCAGAACGGCCAGCGCCCCGTTAATCTCCACGCCGACCTGCCAACGTCGAGCGTCCACGGGTCGCACGCCACCTTCGCTGGTTAGGCACGACCGCCAGAAGGCTCGTGGTAGGGGCAGCCGTTCACGCGGGCGCGAAAGTCGGCGGAGTGTCGGTAGGTCTCGTTGCGTGCCCGGTTTATGTTCCCGAGCGGTCGGTGTGCGGCAAGCCCGGTCCAGATCGAGAAGCGCATCTCCTCGTTGATCCGCTGGACCTTGTCCTCGCTCAGGCTGTCCTGTTTGGCCGCTCGGATGGTCGCCACGGTCTGGAAGGGCGCATCGCCCTGCTTCCACTCGACGGTCGGATCTTCGACCGGTTGCTCCTCGAGATCCCGGCAGAGTTGGACCCGGACCTCCCATTCCATCTCAAGCACCTGGGCCTCCGATCGGATGACGACGCGCAGCGCATCGGGGCGGGTGCTGGCATCGATCGTGCTGCCGGTCTGATCGGTGAGATCCTTCGATACCGGGAAGACGGCGAATTTGGCGATGTAGTCGCCATAACGGAACGGCGTGACGCTGAAGTAGGTCTCGCCAAGCGGATCGGAGTTGGGTGCGCCGCCGAGCGTCTGCACCTTCGGGCTCTCGATACCGACCGCGCTCAGCACGGTGTTCACGCCGCGCAGCACCGTTGACATCGCCTCCTTGGTACCCTCGAGCTTGTCGGTGGTGCCTGCCAGGAGCTTCAGGTTGCCCAGGAACTGGTCTGCGGTCTTGTTCTGGAAGACCGGGCCGTTGACCATGACGAAATCCTGCGTCCGTCCGTCGGCATCGGGCAGGCGTTCGCCTTCGACGTCCATGACCTTCAGCGCCAGGCCGCGCGGCAGGCTGATGGTATCCGGCAGGATGTCGCCCGCGTTGGTCGAGAAGCGCATGACGACCGTGTGCTCGCCGGGGGTGGCGAACAGGCCCTGGGCCAGTTCGGGGGGAAGGCCGTCATGGACGGTCAATACCCCCTCCAGGAAGCCGTGCGCCTTGGCGTGGACCGAACGGACCGCGTGACCGTAATCCTCCGCTGTCGTCTCGAGGATCTTGTCGAACGTCTGGTTGAGCTTCGTGATCGTCTCGGCTTCGTCGGGTTGCACGTCCTCCATGTCGGGAGAATACAGGACGGGGGTCTGGGTCATGGTCGTTGGTCCTCTCCGGCAAGGAGGCGGCGGCTCGACGCCGCCGCCGTAGCGCTCAGCGGCGGGCTGCAGGCGCGTCGAACGCGGTCTTCAGCCGTGCGACTGCGAGATCGTTCGCCTGCTTGGCGCCATTCACGACCTTGGCCATGCCGAAGAACTCATGGGTCACACCCGGGAAGGTCTTCTGCTCGACCTTGTCACCGGCCGCCCGCATCGCGGCCGCCAACGTCTCGCCATCCGAGCGCAGCGGATCGATCTGCGCGTTGATAATCGTCGTCGGCGGCAGACCACGCAGGTTGGCCGCGACCAGGTTCAGGCGCGGATCCTGTGCATCCGCCTTGCTCGTCTGGTAATAGTAGCCGAACCACGGCAGCATCGCAGCATTCAGCGGCTTGGCGTTCGCCGAGTCCCGCCGCGAGGGCAGCGTCATGCTGCTGTTCGCGATCGGATAGACCGACACGATATGTCGCGGCACTGTCAGGCCGTTGTCGCGCGCGTAGATCGCGGTCGCGACCGCGAGGTTGCCGCCGGCGCTCTCGCCGACCGTTGCGATCCGCGCAGGATCGCCGCCCCAGCTCGCCGCATTCTGCAGCGTCCAGCGATAGGCGGCGGCCGCATCGTCATGCTGCGCCGGAAACTTGAATTCGGGCGCATGGCGGTATTCCACCGAGACGACGATCGCGTTCAGCGCCTTTGACATGGCCCGCGGCGCGGCATCGTAGGTATCGACGTCGGCGATGACCCAGCCGCCGCCGTGATAGTAGACGATGACCGGCATCGGCTTACCACCGGCGGGCGCGCTGGCCGGCTTGTAGATGCGTGCGAACTGCTTGGGGTCGCTGCCGTACGGCAGGTCCCGCGTCGTGACCGACGGATCAGGCGCGCTCGACATACCTTTCTTTTGCATCGCCGCGTTGGCTCCGTCCGCAGCCGAGGGCTGCATACGGGCTTCCGCAGGCGTGAGCGTCTCGATCGGCTTGCCGCCGAGCGACGCGAGCGCGTCTAGGACCGACTGCATGTCAGGTGCGGCCTTCGGGGGCTGCACTGATGTCGCAGGAGGCGGTGGCGGAGGAGGTGCAGTGATCGAGCGGGCCGACTGGGCCAGAGCCGGAACGCCTGCGATCGCGGTCGACGCGGCGATCAGCATGGAAATGGTTCTGCGCAAATATTCCTCCTGTAACTATCCATTTCCAAACCATCGGGCGACCTCCAGCGTTTCGGTACGAAAGTAGACCCAAGCGTTTGGGCAGCGAGGTTCGAGAGTATGGGCGGCGGCATGGATGATATGGCTTCGATGGTGGATGGGTCGCGCAGGTCCAACGCGCTGCCCTGTGAGGCGAATGCGCTGCTGCGTCTTTTGAATGACGCTGACCGCACCGCCCTTGCGCCGCATCTGGAACCGGTACCGTTTCGCAATGGCGACATGATCGCACGCGCCGGCGATGCGGCAGACAGCATCTGCTTCCCGTTGACCGGTATCGCTGCGATACTCGACTCGCTCGAGGGCGACCGCCGCTACGCGGTCGCGCTGGTCGGAAGCGAAGGGTTCATCGGTTGGCAGTTGTTGCTTGGCAACGGGCGCTGGTCGCATGACGTGGTGATGAGGGCCGAACACGGCACGGCGATGCGGCTGTCGGCTGCGGCGTTGAACGAGATACTGGCCGAACGTCCGGCGATCCGAACCGTCCTGCTCCGCTTCGTCGACGTGGTCATGACCCAGATGTCGAGGACTATCGTCTCGTCCCTCGCGCACTCGATCGAGCGGCGGATGGCACGCTGGATCCTGCTCTACCACGATCGTGTGCGGGAGGACGACATCTGCATGACGCACGAGGAGTTCAGGCTCATGCTCGGCGTCCGTCGCAGCAGCGTCACCGACGCCCTGCACAAGCTTGAAGAGGATGAGGCTGTCCGCTCCGTACGCGGGCGCGTGATCGTGCGCGACAGGGAGCGGCTGCTGCTGCTCGCTGGCGACACGTACGGGTTCGCCGAGGCGGAGTATCGGCGCCTACTCGGCCTCTGATCCTACAGATGTGTAGACGGCGCCTAGGGCGACCTCAGTGGCTGCTCAAACAGTCCGCATCGCCATTGGTTCGTCCTCAAATTCGGACGAGCAGTAGAGATTGAGATGAACGAATGACCGCAGCTGGGAAGCGATAAATATGTCGCGAATGGCCGGAATTGGGTCTTCTTCATTAAATATCGGCGGCGGACACTGTAAATGCTGCGGTCCTGATACGCACGGTCAAAGCCAGTTCGTCGCGTGCGGTCAAAACCTTGCGACGTACATCGAGGGGAAGTGTGGGTTGCGCCTCTAGGAACCGATCGACGACGTCGAGCGCCGCCGCATCGCGCTGGCCGCCGATGAAAGCGTCGATCCAGGCGGGCAGGAAGAAGATGCGCCGGTTCTGGCGAATCCATTCGAGTCGGTCGAGCGCCGGACGAAGGAAGGGCAAAGTAAGTTCGGCCTGCTCGATGGTGTTGAAGGCGCCGAGGCTTTCGCTCGCCCAAGCTTCGTTGAGCGTGGCATCGTCGAAATAGCGGCTGAAATAGGCCGCCTTGACGGCGCGGTCGGGCGTCGCCGCGCGGGCGACGAAGGCGTCCTTCACGGCCTCGCTCGATTGGTCGAGACGCTGTTCGGTCGCGTAGAGCGCAGTGGCGTCGGGCGCGCCGATGGCGATCAGGCGGCGGACGATCGCCCAGCGCGTCGGCTGGCGGATCGCGGCCCCGACAAACGTCGTGCGGCCCGCCAGCAAGTCGCGCAGCCGGCCGAGGGCGAGCGGCGTCCGCGCGGTTGCGATCAGGCGATCGAGCGCGTCCTTGCGCAGGCCGTAGCCGAGCGTGGCGTCGTCGATGCGGGCGAGCAGCGCCTGTTCCCATCGCGTCCGCAGCGGCGCGGATGCGTCGTCGGGCAGATAGACGTCGAGCGCGGCGGCGCCGCGTGACAGGATGATGCGCGAAATCTGCTCGTCGGTCTCGGCGGGCAGGTGATCGAGCAGCATCGCGATATAGCGCGCCGGAGCGAAGCGGACGTCGCGGACCGTGTCCCAGACCGCGCTCCACAGCATGGCGCGGAGCAGCGGGTCCTTGACCGTGCCGACATGCGCGACGATCCAGGTGAGGGTGCGATCGTCGGGCAGGAACAGGCCGTATCCCTGGTCGTCGTCGTTCGGCCAGACATAGTCCGGCACGGGCAGCCCCGCCGCCCCCGCGACCGTGGCCGTCTTTCCGTCGAAGGCGGCATCGAGCACGACGTCGGGGCGGGTGTGATAGCCCAGCCGAACCCGGACCTTCATCGGCCAGGCGCCGCCGGCATCGCCGGGCAGCGCGCGAACCGGCTGCTGGACGAGCGTCAGCGAAGTGATCTTGCCGACCGCGATCCTAAGCTGCGTCTCCACGCGCGGCAGGCCCGCGCGCAGGACATATTGTTTGCCGAATGTCGTCAGATCGATGCCCGACGCGCCACCGACCGCGCCGAGCAAATCCTGCCAGGTCGCGTTGCCATAGGCATGGTCGGTCAGGAAACGGTGCAGGCCGCGGCGGAACCCCGCCTCGCCGACCAGGAAGGCGAGCTGTTTGATGACCGCGGGCGCCTTGTTGTAGACGATCGGGCCGTAATTGCTCTTGGCGGCCTCGAGATTGGCGAGCGGCTGCCACAGCGCCTGCGTGCCGCTGGTCGCATCGGCGCGATAGGCGGGCGTCTTGGTGGATAGCAGGAAGGTGGTCCAGGCGTTGCTCTCGGGCAGAAGCTCCGCCTGGATGCGCGCGGCCATATAGGTCGAGAAGCCTTCCTTCAGCCACAGATCGTCGAACCAGCGCATGGTGACGTCGTCGCCGAACCATTGATGGCTTATCTCGTGATAGATTGTGGCGTCGCGGCCGACGCGTTGCGGCAGCGTCGGCGGCTCGCGGAAGATGAAGCGGTCCTCGTTGTAGAAGACCGCGCCGACATGCTCCATGCCGCCGAACGGGAAGGCGGGCGCGAGCAGCAGGTCGAGTTTGGCGAAGGGGAAGGGGATGCCGAACCAGTCGCTGAGCCAGCGCACCGCAGCCCGGTTGGTCGCGATCTGCGCCTCGGCATCGACCTCGGCGCGGCGCGAGGCGCGCGCGTAAAGGCTGATCGGGCGCTCCCCCGCGGGCGCCGACGTCCAGCGCGTCCAGGGACCGGCGGCGAAGGCGGCGAGATAGGTGGAGATCGGCTCGGTTTCGGCAAAGCGCCAGCGCGTGCCGCCGGTCTCAGGCTGTTGCCCGTCCAGCGGACCGTTGGCGATCACCGTCCAGCCGCTCGGCGCGGTGATCGTCCAGCGGAAATACGCCTTCAGGTCCGGCTGGTCGAAACAGGGGAACAGCAGATTGGCGTCGGAGGGGACGAGCAACGTATAGAGATAGGTCTGGCCATCCTTGTCGTCATGATAGCGGATGATGGCCGCTCCCGACGCCGCGATCGGCGTGGCAAACCTTGCCGAGACGATGTTGGGGCCGGTCTTCAGGAGTGATGCGGGGAGGGCGAGATGCCCGTCGACTCGTCCCTCGGCCGATAGCGGACGGCCGTTGACCATCAGATCGGCGAGCGTGGGGCCGCGAAAGTCGAGGACCAGATCGCCGCTGTCGCCCGCGCGATCGAAGCGGATGACGACCGCGCCCGCGGCGGTGTCCTTCGCGGTCAGGTCGAACGACAGGTCGTAGCGGACGCCGGATATCTGCGCCGCGCGCGCCCTTGCGAGGTCGAGCGAAATGCCGCGTCCGACGGTGCCCTCCGCCGACAGCCCGGCGGCGCGCGTGCGTGCTGCGGTCCAGAGCCCCATCGGTGCGAGTATCGCGGAGCGGAGCAGCGTACGGCGTGTGTCGAGGAAGTGCAGGTCGGCCCCCTGTCGTGGTGGAGCGCCGATCCTAAGACGATGTGGCGGTGCCTGTCGATCGGTCGGACCGTCCCCGCATGTCGTTCGTTGGCCCGACCATGGCGACGATATCGACAGCACCGACGACGGCCAGACCGGCCGCAGGATGGCGCCCGCGCCGGTTGCTGGTGACACGCTCGGCGCTGGGCTTCGCGCACGGCCGAGCCATCGTCGCGCGCGCCGAGGCGCATGGTGTCGAGGTCGTGACACTTCCTGGCGATCGCCTCGCGCTGGGCCTACCCGACGATCCGAGGCGTGCCTATGCGGCGGCGAAGTCGACGCTTGCGGTGGTCGTCGCGCCGCCGTCGAAACGGCGGTTGCAGCCGATCGCGCCCAGCGCCGACTGGCGGGTCGACCTTGCCGAAGGGTGTCCGGCGCATTGCAGCTATTGCTATCTGGCAGGATCGTTGAAGGGGCCACCGATCACCCGCGTCTACGCCAATCTCGACGAGATACTGGACGGGCTGCCAGCCTATCTGGGGCAGGGCAGCATCACTTCGCGCAGCCAGGATCGCGCCCACGAAGGCACGACGTTCGAGGCATCCTGCTACACCGATCCGCTGGGGCTGGAAGCGATCACCGGATCGCTGTCGGCGGCGATCACCTGGTTCGGTCGCTGGGATGCGGCGGCGCAGCTGCGCTTCACCACGAAGTTCGCCGACGTCGGGCCGCTGCTCGGCCTCGACCACCAGAAGCGTACGCGGATGCGTGCGTCGATCAATCCGGCGATGTTCGCCCGGTTCGAGGGCGGCACCGCGCCGGTCGCGGCCCGGCTCGCGGCCTTGGCCGACATGGCGTGCGCGGGATATCCGATCGGCCTGACGATCGCGCCGATCATCGCCGCCGAAGGCTGGCGCGAAGCCTATGACGCCCTGCTCGCTGAGGCGGCGGCGGCCCTGGCGGGGATCGCCGGTGTCGACTTGACGATCGAACTGATCACGCATCGCTTCACGCCCGGATCGAAGGCCGTGCTGGAGAACTGGTACCCTGGCTCCGCGCTCGACATGGGCTTAGACAATCGGACGACGAAGCGGACCAAGTTCGGGACCGAGAAGCAGGTCTACGACGCGCCGACGATGCGCTCGCTGCGGACGTTCTTCGAGGCGAGGATCGCGGCGCTGCTGCCGATGGCGCGCGTCCTGTATTGGACATGACCATCTTCTTCACCGCCGACACGCATTTCGGCGATCATCGCACGATCAATATCCACAAGCGGCCCTTCGCTAGCGTGGCCGAGATGGATGCAGAGCTGATCGAACGGTGGAACGCCGTCGTGGGGGCGGAGGATGTCGTCTGGCACCTAGGCGACGTCGCCCGGCGGCCCGGTGAAGTTGCGGCACTGCTCGCGACGCTCAACGGAACCAAGCACCTGCTGCGCGGCAACAACGATCCCGACGCCACCGGCGCCGCATCGGGCTGGGCGAGCGTCGACGACTATGCCGAGATCGAGGTCGATGGCCGTCCGCTCATATTGGGGCATTATGCCTTCCGCAGCTGGAACCGCCAGCACAAGGGCGCGCTCAACCTGCATGGGCACAGCCACGGACGGCTGACACCCATGCCGCGCCAGTTCGACGTCGGTGTCGACGTCCGCGATTTCCGGCCGGTGACGCTGGCACAGTTGCTCGCGAAGCGAACCACGGGGCCGGCAGGGGGATAAGCCCCGCAGCCGGCTTGGTCGATCCGCCCGTGGGGGCAGTTACGAGAAGCCGACCACCGCATGTGGCACGTACGGCGCCTCCAGCTGGGTGATCTCGTCGTCCGACAGGGTCAGGTCGAGCGCCGCGATGGCGTCGTCGAGGTGCCCCGGCTTGGACGCGCCGACGATCGGTGCGGACACCTCGTGCTTGGCCAGCACCCAGGCGAGCGCGACCTGCGCACGGGGCACGCCGCGCTCGTTCGCGATGGCGGACACCGCCTCGACCACCTTGCGATCCGCCTCCGCAGTGTCGGCGTAGAGCGTCCGGCCGAATTCGTCGGTATCAGATCGAGTGGTGGCTTCGTCCCAGTCGCGCGTCAGCCGTCCGCGCGCCAGCGGGCTCCATGGGATCACGCCGATCCCCTCCGCCGCGCACAGCGGCAGCATCTCGCGCTCCTCCTCACGGTAGAGCAGGTTGACGTAATCCTGCATGGTCGAGAAGCGCGTCCAGCCATTCGCCTCGGCGACATGGAGCATCGTCGCGAACTGCCAGGCGAACATCGACGATGCGCCGATGTAGCGCGCCTTGCCCGCCTTCACGACGTCGTGAAGCGCCTCCAGCGTCTCCTCGATTGGCACCTGATGGTCGAAGCGGTGGATCTGGTAGAGGTCGACATAGTCGGTGCCGAGCCGGGTGAGGCTAGCGTCGATCTCGGTCATGATCGCCTTGCGGCTGAGCCCCGCGCCGTTCGGGCCGGGGCGCATCCGGCCATGGACCTTGGTGGCGATCACCACCTCGTCGCGGCGGGTGAAATCCTTCAGCGCGCGGCCGACGATCTCCTCCGATGTGCCGTCCGAATAGACGTTGGCGGTATCGAAGAAGTTGATCCCGGCCTCTACCGCCTGGCGCAGCAGTGGTCGGCTCGTCTCTTCGTCGAGCGTCCAGGCATGGTTGCCGCGATCCGGGATGCCATAGGTCATGCAGCCGAGGCAGAGACGCGAGACGTCGAGGCCGGTGCTGCCGAGTTTGATATAGTCCATGGATGGTCTCGCTTATGCGGTTTGCTGCTGCAACGAACGGGAGGCTCCTGCGTCGCAAGCGATGGGAAGATCAGCCGATCCGCCGGAGTCGCTCGATCGCCGGCGGCTCAGCAAGCAACGCGTCGAAGCGGGCGGCAAGCCGGGTGAGGGCAGGAGCGCGGCCATGGGCGTCGAGGGCGGCCTGATCGGCCCAGCTCTCCACCATCACGATCACGCCGGGCGCGTCGCGGCTCTCGTGCGCATCGTAGAGCAGGCAGCCCGGTTCCGCACGTACCTCGTCAAGCATCTCGAGTAACGTGGTGGCCAGCGCCTCGGCCTTGCCAGGCCGCGGCACGAGGCGGGCGACGACGTGAACGATCGGATCAGTCATGCTGGGCCTCCCATCCTTCCATAACGATCTTGCCGCGCGTGGTGGCGCTCTCGATCCGACGGTGCGCTTCGATCAGGTTGGCGGCATTGATCGGCGAGAGCGTGTCGGTTGCCGTGGTCCGAATGCGCCCTTCGTCCACCAGTTCGGCCACCGCGTCCAACAGTCGACCCTGCTCGCCGACGTCCGGTGTGGCAAACAGCGACCGGGTGAACATCAATTCCCAATGAACCGACACCGCCTTGCGCTTGAAGGCGACGATGTCGAGGCTGGCGGGATCGTCAATCAGCGCGAAGCGCCCCTGCGGCGCGATCAGTTCGGCGATATCGGTCAGATGGCGATCGGTATGGGTGGTCGAGAAGACGAAGGCGGGCGCACCGATCTCCAGTGCCGCGATCTGCGGTGCCATTGGCTGGGAATGATCGATGACATGATGTGCCCCGAGGTCGCGCACCCAGCCCTGCGTCTCGGCGCGCGAGGCGGTGGCGATCACGGTCAGGTCGGTGCGGGCCCGCGCGATCTGGATCGCCGCAGAACCGACGCCGCCCGCGCCGCCGATGATCAGGACGGCGCGGGCGCCGCCGGCCGGCTGGTCGTCGACCTTCAACCGGTCGAACAGGGTTTCCCAGGCCGTGATCGCCGTCAGCGGCAACGCCGCCGCCTCCGCGAAGCCGATGCTGCGGGGGCGATGGCCCACGATCCGCTCGTCGACCAGCTGATATTCTGCATTGCTGCCGTCGCGCATCAGGTCGCCCGCATAGAAGACCTCGTCACCCACCTTGAAGCGGGTGGCTTCCGGACCGACCGCCTCGACCACGCCCGCCGCATCCCAACCAAGGACGCGTTCGTCACGTCCGTCGAACGGTGCGGCGCCGGCGCGAACCTTCGCGTCGACCGGGTTCACCGAGATGGCCCGAACCGCGGCCAGGATATCGCGCCCGGTCGGAACGGGCCGTGGCAGTTCTACGTCGATCAGGGCATCGGCTCGATCGATTGGCCCCGGCTGGCGATAGGCTATGGCGCGCATGGGTCTTGCTCCTTCTGCTGACGCACGCGAGATAGAGACGGTGTCAGCTTTTGTCGTAGGTACAAAAAACGCTCATAGTGTCGAAAAGGATACCGCTCCGATGGCGAAAGCCCGTCACTCCCGCCTCGATTGTACCCCAGGCTGCGCCGTCGAGGCGGCGGTGAGCCTGATCGATGGGAAGTGGAAGGCGGTGATCCTCTATCATTTGCAGGACGGACGCACGCGCTTCATCGAGCTGCGCCGCCGTGTCGGTGACGTGACGCCGCGCATGCTGACCAACCAGTTGCGCGAGCTGGAGGCTGATGGCCTGATCGAGCGCGAGGTCTTTGCCCAGGTGCCGCCGCGGGTAGAATACAGTCTGTCCGATCGCGGCCGATCCCTGTCGCCGATCATCGCGGCCTTGAAGGACTGGGGTGATGCGAACATGAATCTTTTCGCCTTGCGGTGAAGTCCCGCCTGGCGACAGCAAGGCTATCTTGGATCGGCCTCCAGTTGCCGGATGATACCATTCAGCGCTGCCGTGCAGCCCTGGGCGCGTCCAATGTCGTGATCGGTTCCGGCGGAGTTCCAGAACATGTCGAGCGGCCAGCGCTCCGGGCAATGCGCGATCAGGCAGCGCAGCGCGAACCGGATCGCTCGGCATTTGGGGTAAGCGCCCGCACGACGGCGATGACCGCGCTCAAAGCCGCAACCGCTCAGACTCGGGCGGAGGCGTCCGCCCACGGCCGCGGGAGTCCGGGCACGCATATTTGAAGTATATTTGACAAGTTTGCCGCTGAGCCAGCTAAGTCACTGAAAAATGGGCACTCGACAGGATTCGAACCTGTGGCCTCTGCCTTCGGAGCGATATGGCTGTTTAATCGTCAGCAACAAGTGATGTGAGCTTCGACCTTTTTAGCGTCCTAGATTGCCTTCAAGCGCTCGAGATAATCTGACCAGTATTGCATCATCCGAACGCGCTCGTCCCAATGCTCGCCGCGGAGATAGGCTCGGCGGACGTCATTTCTCTCTACATGCGCGAGCTGCCGTTCGATCGCATCGGGGTGCCACTTCCTGCTTTCGTTGAGGAGGCTGCTTGCCATCGCGCGGAAGCCGTGGCCCGTCATCTGCGTCTTGTCGTACCCCAGCCGGCGTAGGGCGACATTGATGGTGTTGTCGGAGATGGGGCGAGTGTCTGAGCGGACACTCGGGAACAGGAGTTTCGACCTGCCGCTCATCTCCCGAAGTTCCGCCAGAAGCGTAAGCACCTGCTTGGAGAGGGGGACCCGATGCGGGCGGCCCATCTTCATTTTCTCGCCGGGAATGGTTTAGACCTTTACTGAAAGGTCGAACTCTGCCCATTCAGCGGCGCGCAGTTCGCCCGGACGCACAAAGACGTGCGGTGCGATCCGAAGCGCCAGGGCAACCGATGGCTGACCTTCGTACCCGTCTATGGCGCGCAAGAGTGCGCCCACCTTGTCGGGTTCGATGATCGCGGCATGATGCTTGACCTTGGGCGTGATCAGGGCGCCCTGGAGATCGGCGGTCACGTCTCGCTGGGCTCGTCCGGTGGCGATCGCGTAGCGAATGACGCTGCTGCAAGTGCTACGCAGGCGTCGGGCCGTCTCATAGCGGCCTCGGACCTCTACAGTCCTCAACACGGTGAGCAGTTCAGGAGCGGTGATGTCGCCGATCGGACGACTGCCGATCAGCGGGTTGGCGAACGCGATCAGCCAGCGGAGCTTTTCGAGTGTCTTCGCCGCTCGCCCTTCCGCCTCGATCTTCTTCAGCCATTCGTCGGCGACGGTGGCGAACGTATCTCCGGCCGAAATGCTGCCTACGCCGCGCGTCAGTTTGCCGTAGGAGGAAGGGTTAATGCCCTTCTCGAGCAGTTTCCGAGCGTTCTCTCGGCGCTCACGCGCTTCCTTGAGGGAGACGTTAGGATATACGCCCAGCGCCACCGTACCGCGCTTGCCGTCGTGACGATAATCCCATCGCCAGTACCGACCACCGCCAGGCTGAACGAGGAGGTACATGCCGTGCATGTCCTGAGTCTTGAACGCTTTGTCCCGCGGTTTGATTCGACGGACGGCTGCATCGGTGAGCATGACGGTATCTCCTCCGCTGGCGCAGTGTTGATACCGTCAAATATACCGCCAAGGGTTGCGGGTTCCAATGGATCGACCCGGATTTGGGTGGATCAGATACCGCCAAAACCCACGGAAATCCGCCAATTTGGGATGCCCTTAAATGTGTATGGAAAGGCGGATGGTGCCGGTTGCAGGAATCGAACCCGCGACCTTCGGTTTACAAAACCGCTGCTCTACCAGCTGAGCTAAACCGGCCCTGGCTTGCAGTGAAGCGAGGCTGTGCCCGCATCTGCGCGGTTTGCTGCAGCGGGTCAAGCGGGAACGGGCCGCCCGGCCGTGTATACAAAATGCCGCCCGCCGGCAGGTGCTGGCGGGCGGCATTTTTGCAACGCTTGGTCGCCTGCTCCCGGGCGCGAACCCGGGTGCGCGGCGCATCCTTTACAGGCGGAAGCTGACGCTGCCTGCGAAGGTACGGCCGTTCTTGTAAAACGCAGTCGGTGCGCGGCGATCGCCGCTATACTGATAATAGGTCTCGTCGAGCAAGTTCTGGGCATTGACGCTGATCGAGATCTGCGGCGTGAGCTGATAGCTGGCCGAGAAATCGAGCTGGCTGTACGGCGCGACCATGTCGATCGAGTTCAGGCGGCCGATCGTCCGGAAGTAGGACGAGCGATAATTGTAGCTCAACCGTGCCTGGATCGGCCCCTTTTCGTAATAGGGGATCACGTTGACCGTGTGCCGCGACAGATAAGGCAGGTTGAGCCCGTTGTCGGTCGAGGCATCAGCATAGCTGTAGTTCGCCTGCAGGCCGAACCCGCCCCAAATCTCCGCCTGGCCCGCGACAAGGACGCCGTTGACCTTGGCGTCGCCGCCGTTGATCGGACGCGACACGCCATAGGCGGTGAAGCGCTGGGTGAGGCTGTTGAACAGCTGCACGCCTTCCTGGCGGGTGTTGATGATGTACGACCCGATCTCGCGGCGGAACAGTTCGAGCGAGAGCACGGCGCCGGGACGCGGATAATATTCGGCCGAAAGCTCGTAGTTGGTCGACTCGTACGGCTTCAGGTCCGGGTTACCGCCACCTGCGTCGAGCGTGACGTCGTTCTGGCTGAACGACCCGGCGAGGTCGCTGAACCGCGGCCGCGCGATGACCTTGGCGACCGCGCCGCGCACCAGCACGTCCGGACGCACCGAATAGGCAATGTTGAACGCCGGCAGGAACTTCACATAATCGTGCGATACCGAGTTGGGCACGAAGATCGGGGTGCCGCCCTGGTTCACCTGGCTCGTCGAATTGGAGATCTGCTGGGTGTAGACCAGCCGGCCGCCGAGGTTGCCGCGCACGCCGCCCTGCTCGAAATCGAGCTGCAGATAGCCTGCCGCCGTGCTCTCCGAAACGTAATAGGACGAGGTCGGCTTCGCGACAGGGATGTTGATCGAGTTGTTGAGGATGTCGATCACCGACTGGCGCGGGATGTTCAGGAACACATTGCCGTTGCCCGTCAGGTTCAAGCCGTTGAACACGTTGCCAGGGGTGACCGTGGTCGGCACGCCGAGATCGGCAACCGTGTACGGGTTCGCGCGATAGGTGTTGCTGCCGCCGGCATCCTGGCGGTTGATGTGATGGATATACTTCAGGCCACCGCGGACCTTGGAGAAGAAGGCGATATCGACCGGGAATTCCATGTCGATATTGCCGTACATGTCTTCATCGGTGGTCTTGCTGATGTCGATGCCGCCGCTGCGCGCCGCCACCAGCTGCTGGCCGTTGACAACGATCGGCACGCCGTCGATCGTCTGGGCTTCGACGCCGTTGCTGTTGAAGTAATTGGCCGGGTTCTTAAGGTCGCCGGTGAAGTCGAGCTTGGCGCTGTTGCCGGTAAAGGCATAGCTGTAGGGCAGCCCGATCTGGGTATCGAACAGATATTCGGGCGTCTTGCCGCCGGTCGCCTTGCTCCAGCCGCCGCCGATGGTGATCTTGCCGCCGTCGGGCGCGGTCCATTCGAACACGCCGTTGTAATTGTCGGTCTTCAGCTTGGTGCTGCGGACCAGCGTGTCGAGCTGGGCATTCTGGGTGACGTTGCGGTCGGCCGCACCGAAGGTGCCACCGGTGACCAGGCCGCGATCGATCGTCAGCGACTGCGCCAGCGCACCCGACCAAGCCCCCGGGATCACGTATAGCGACTGGCTGTAATTGTTGTAATTGCCGTCGATGTGCAAGCCGTTGATCGTGATGCGGGTGCTCGGGCTCGGCTTGTACTCGACCGCGCCGAACAGGCTGGTGCGCTCGCGCTCCTGCTGGAAGAAGGCCTGGTTGATACCGAACGGATAGCGCGCGTTCAGCAGGTCCTGCGCCGTGCCGCCATTGATCGTCAGGTTCGGGTTCTTGAGCTGTGGCTGGCCATTGGCGCCAGGCACCAGGGCACCGTTGTTGTCGGTGACGAAGAAGTCCTTGCCCGGCGAATAGCCGAAGAATTCCACGCCGCCACGGACGAGATTCTGCTTGTCGTAGGTGCCGGCGACCAGGACGCCGAAGGTCTCGGAATCGTTCTTCCAGCTGTACAGGCCCGAGCCGCGGATGCTGCCTTTCTCGGCGCGATCATTGTACGAATAGCCTGCCGAACCAAACAGCGTGTTGGCCTTCAGATCGAGCGGGCGACGCGTGCGGACCACGACGCTGCCGCCGATGCTGCCCTCCTCGAGGCGGGCTTCGGGCGACTTGTAGACTTCGAGCCGTTCGACCAGCTCGGGTGCGAGCAGCGAATAGTTGAAGGTACGGCTGCTGGGGTCGTTGTCGTTGCCGCCCCAATCAGCCGAGGCGACGCCGTGGCCGTCGAGCAGCATCCGGTTGAGCGCCGGATCGGTGCCGTGAATCGCGACCTTCTCACCCTCGCCGAAGCGGCGATCGATGCTGACGCCCGGGATGTGCGACAGCGATTCCGCAACGTTGCGGTCCGGGAACTTGCCGATGTCTTCGGACGAGATCACGTCGACGACGGCGTTGGCGTTACGCTTGACTTCGATGGCGCGACGCAGGCTGCCGCGGATGCCGGTGACGACAATGTCATCGCCGGTGCTCGCGCTCTCTGCGTCGCTCTGCGCCGGCTGCGGCGCGGCGTCCTGGGCGAATGCGGGGGTCGCAGACGCTGCCGCGAGCAGCGCCGCCGCGCAGCAGGAAGTCTTCAACGGGAACGACATGGTACGCATGGTGCTGAGCATCCCTTTTCGATATTTCATTGATGGTTGCCCGCGGCAGGCCGCAGGCTTTGTGCCGGTAGGACTAGGGTCTTGCCGGCGAGATCGGTAACCGCATAGGTAAAGCCCGGCTGGAGCGCATAGGCGCCGACCCGGCCGTGGCGGTCGATGGCGAGGAACGCGACCTGCGCGTCCTTCACGGCATCGCCGCGCAACTTGGCAATGTGCAGCACGGCCTCGCGGCAAGCGGCCATCGGATCCATCCCCGCGCGCATCGACGAGACGACGCGCGCCGAACCCGCGATCCGCGTCACTTCCTCGCCCACGCCCGTGGAAGTCGCCGCACCCACGTCGGGCTCGACCATCAGGCCGCATCCGGCCTGCGGGGAGTCGCCGACCCGGCCGCGCAGCTTGAACGCCATGCCCGAGGTGGTGCAGGCGCCAGCGAGGCGGCCATTGGCATCACAGGCGACAATACCAATCGTATCGTGGTCGAGCGCCGAGCCGCGCTGATTTTCTATATTGGCGACAGGCTTGTACTTGGCAGTCTTAAGCCATTCCTGCCACGCCGCCTCGGCCTCGGGCGTCAGCAGGCGCGTCTTCGGAAACCCCTGTTCGAGCGCGAACTGGCGCGCGCCGTCACCCACCAGGAACGTGTGCGGAGTCTTCTCCATCACGCGGCGCGCCACCGAGACGGGGTGGAGGATATCTTCAAGGGCAGCGACCGCGCCGACATTGCCGCGATCGTCCATGATGATCGCATCGAGCGTCACATGGCCGTCGCGATCGGGATAGCCGCCCAGACCCACCGAGTGGTTCTTGGGGTCAGCCTCTGGCACCCAGCCGCCGGCCTCGACCGCGTCGATCAGCGAGCCGGTCTTCTTCCACTGGGCATAGGCGGCAGCGTTCGCGGCCGCGCCAAAGTCCCAGGTTGAGACAATCAGCGCGCGCTTGGCCGAGCCCTGCGCCATCGCCGATGCCGACGGCAGCGCCGCGGCGCCCGCCAACCCCAATTTCAAAGCTTCGCGTCGATCCAGTCCCATCGTCGCATCCCCTTGCGGTGCCGTTGCGCCGCTCTCCTCGTTGCAGGCGGCGTCACATTGCTGTCACCGCTTGGCAGGGATGCTGTCATAGGTCCCATCGGTATACAATACCAAATAAAGAAACTGGTTTTATATATGGCAGTGGATGGTCTCATCCGTTACGTTTTCACGCAGGATGTTGCCGAAACGCAACGGGCCAGGGCGCGCGGCTCGCGCGCCCTGGCCCGCTCGAGGCTGGTGATCGGGTCAGCGCGGGGCGGTGAACCCGCCGATCTCGGCAATGGCAAGCTTGGGCTCGGGCAGCGCAGTCTCGGCAAAGCGGAGGCGCAGATAGCGAGCGGCGCGCGCCTGTGCAAAGCCGATGCGCTGGGTGGAGAGCGCATAAGCGATGTTGCCGAACTCACCCGTCGCGGCAGGCTGCCAGGTCTTGCCGTCGGTGCTGACCTCAGCTGAATAGCCCTTGGGCGGGGCGGCATCGGTCATCACGTGGCGCGAGGGCGTCAGGCTGAAACCGGCCAGCGCCGTTTCAGCGCCGAGATCGATCGTCACCTCCACCGGTGCGCCGGGCTTGGGGGCGGGGACGGTCCAGATCGTGCCGGGATCGCGGTCGAGCAGCTTCTCGGCGCCCGCACCGGCGGCGCTCACGATCTTCCAGTTGCGCGTGTCGATCACCGTCGGGTCGGACGAGACGATCGGCGCGACCGGCACCGGCGCGACCGATCGGAACAGCGCGAACTCGCTGATCGCGGGGCAGGCGGGCGCGTCGAGGATGCGAAGCCGCACGCGGCGCGGCGCGATCGGCTGGGGCAGGCGCAGGATGCGCTGGGCCGAGATGCATTCCTTCTCGGCGAGCTGCTGCCACTTCCCGTCGATCTCGGCATCCACCGCGAAGCGGGTCACGCGGACGCCGAGCGGCAGATATTCGCGGAGCCGGATCACGTCGAAGCGGGTGCCGGGCTTGAGGTCGAGCGTCAGCGTCGGCGTGGTCGTGCCGTCGGGGGTGGACCAATAGGTCTCGCGATTGCCGTCGAGCACGCGGGCCGCCGCAAAGGCGGGGCCGCGGGTGGCGCTGGCATGGGCGACCGCGCCCTTGGCGCGATCCTGCGCGAAGGTGGCGCGGATCGCGTCGCCGAAGCTCTTGAGGATCTTGACGTCCTGGTCGGCGATGCGACCGCGCCGATCCGGGGGCAGGTTGAGGTTGAGATTGGTGCCGCGCCCGACCGACTCGTCATAGAGCCGGACCAGCCGCTCGGGGCTCTTCACCCGCGAATCCTCGTCGGCATGGTAGAACCAGCCCGGACGGATCGAGACATCGGTTTCGGCCGGCCACCACAGCGCGCCGCCGCGCACGCCGGCATTGCCTTCGCTCTGGACGTACGGATGGTTGGGCATGGTCGGCCAGCAGGGATCGCCCGCCACGCCGTCCTCATTGCCCACCCAGCGGATGTCGGCGCCGAGCGGATCGAAGGTGCAGGCATCGGGCTGGAGCTGGTGCACCAGCGCCACGATCGACGGCCAGTTATAATAGGCCGGGGCGTCGATCTTCCGCGTCTCGCGCGCGCCGCCATAATAGCCGTCGCCGCCATTGGCGCCGTCGAACCACACTTCGAAGAACGAACCATAGCGGGTGCAGAGCTCGGTCAGCTGGGCGCGGTAATAGGCGATATAGCCGGGGCGGCCATATTCCGGATGGTTGCGATCCCAGGGCGAGAGATAGACGCCGAAGGGCAGACCGGCGCGCTTGCACGCATCCGACATCTCGCGGACGATGTCGCCCTGGCCGTTCTTGTAGGGGCTGTTGCGGATGCAATGCTCGGTCAGCCTGGTCGGCCATAGGCAGAAGCCGTCATGGTGCTTGCAGACCAGGATCAGGCCCTTGAGCCCGCCCGCCTTGGCTGCCGCGACGATCTGGTCGGCGTTGAAGTCGCCGGGGTTGAAGGTCTTGGGATCCTCGTCGCCATATCCCCATTCCTTGTCGGTGAAGGTGTTCATCGAGAAGTGGATGAAGGCGTATTGTTCGCGCTGGTGCCACTTCCACTGGCGGGCGCTCGGCGTCACCCCATAGGGCTTGGGCGCGGGCGTCCTGGCGGCGGCACCGGTCGCGGCATGGGCGAGCGCCGGGGTGGCGATGCCGGCGGCGACGAGCGCGCGGCGGGAAAGGGTCGTCATTTGCGTTCTCCGGAGAGGGGTTCTGGAATCAGCCAGGTTTCGGCGACCTGATGGCCACGGCCGCTGCCGCCCATGCCGGCAGGCCGCGTCCAGGCGAGATCGAGCGTGCCGCCGCGCGTGGCGGCAGCGGGGATGGCGATGTCCACCGTCATCGGGTTGGTCGTGCGATCGCGCGGCGGGTGGAGTTCGATGCTGCCGTTGGCGACAAACCGCATCGGCAGCCAATAGCCCTCGCCGGCATAGGTGGCGACCAGCCGGTAGCGGCGTTTCGGGTCGAGACCGGTATAGCGGAGCCGCAGCGGCGCGTCGTACAGGCTCTCGGCATAGCTGATCCACGCCATCCGCCAGCCGTCGTTCGGGGTGCGATCGGCGGTGCCCTCCACCGCGCCGTCGAAGCGCAGCGGATCAGCGAGCGGGCTGCTGCCGCGGACGAGATGCGGCGCGTTCCACGGATCGCCGAGATCGTCGTAGAGCGCGCCTTCCCTGGCGCGGGCATGGTCGGCGAGCTGCGCCGGGGTGTGCGTGGCGAGCTGGCGTTCGATCCAGACGCGGTCGTTGAGGTCGACATCGACGCGGTCGAGATTGGCGCCGCGTTCGATATTGGAAGCGCCATAGCGCTGGACGCTGAGCTGGAGCCGCGCGCCCTGCCACAGCCGCTTGGCAAGCCCGAACAGCCGGGTGCGCAGCGCCGGCACGGGCGCCGGATCGGCTTCGGCCAGCCTTGCGCGGGCCGTCGCGGCATCGGGGGCGGCGAGAGCGGCGGCCTCGCGGGCGCGGGCGGCCATCAGACGGTGGCGGACGATGGCGTCGTACACCGCGCGGTAGCGGAGCGCGTCCGTCCGCCAGTCGGCCCAGGGCGCGGGCTTCATGCCGTCGACCAGCGCCAGCGTCGCGTCGATGCTGGCGTTCGCGGCGGGATCGCCGGTCCAGTTGTCTTCCAGCGCGAACAATACCTTGGCCGCTGCCGGGTCTCCAATGAAACCGGCGGCATAGTCGCGCGCAAAAGCCTCGGGCGTGGTCTGCGGGTCCCAGCCGAGGCGGAACCAGAGGAACTGGTTCACATCGTCATTGACGCCTTCCGAATAGGTGACGAAGCCGCTGCTGCCCGGATCGAGATGCCGGTACAGGCCCGTCATTGCGCGCGGACGCGGGTTGATCGGCTCGCGCCCCTCGGTAAGCGCGAAGGCGGGGCTCCAGCGATCGACCGGCACCTGCGCGTGCATCGTGTGCGCGATATCGGGGTAGAGCAGCAGCTGATAGCCGGCGGGCAGGTAGCGCCGCTGGGTGGCGACGGGGTCGCGGGTCTGAGGTCCGGCGAAGATGCCAGTCAGCCAGCGTGGGCGGCGGGCAAGCTGGGCGTAAAAGGCGTCGAGCCCCGCCGCGTCGAAGCCCTGGGTGGAGATCCAGACGCTGGCGTCCGGGTTGCGCACGCGCAATGTTGCGGCCTCTTCGGCGACGAGCGGGAACAGCCGGTCCGGCGCGGCATGTCCGGGATCGCCACCGGGGACATAGAGCGCGTCGACCTGCGGCAGCGCGCCAATCAGGAGGCGAAAGCGGCCGAGTTCGTGGTCGCGCTCTTCTTGCGTGTCATAGTCGTGCAGGTTCGGATAATAGAGCGCGAAGTCGATGCCGAGCCGGTGCGCGATCTCGCCGATCCCTTGCAGCGTCTCCAGTGGCGGGGCGGGGAAGAGCGGGCTGGTGGCGTCATCGTCAGAGACCGGCGCGATCACCTGCACGCCGCTCGCGCCCCACAGCGCGAAATCCTCGATGCGACGGCGGAACATCGCCAGTGTCCAGGCATCATAGCTGTTGTTCTTGGCGCGGTAGCCGATCTGGGTGAGCCGCACCGGCCGCGCCGGCGCGCTGTCGTAGCGGAGTGGCCGCGCGCCGGTCCGCAAATACCAGCCCGCGCCATAGACCAGCCCGCGCGTGCCCTGCGCGGTGATCACCAGCGTCTCGCCGATCCGGCGGACGGCAAAGCCTTCGCGCGGCATGCGCTTCGGCGCCACCTTGCGCCACGCCGCGCGGCGCGAGGCGGGGAGGGCGGCTTCCACCGCGTCTTGCGGTGCCACCAATACCCGCGCGCAGGGCGCGTGCCGCTCCTCCAGCCGCGCACGCAGCAGGTCGGCCGCCACCGCGCCGCCGGCTCCGGCGGAGACGCAGGGAGACGACGTGGACAGGAGCGCGGCGGCGAGCAGCATCAGGCGGGCACGCGGCCGTTGGACGGCGGTCGATCCGCCGGCGCGCGCCCGAACGACGGGTTCGGCTTCGCCGACATGGTGAAGCGCAGCGTGCCGCCCTTCACCAGATCGGCGTGCGCGATCCAGCTTCTGGTCCAGGGCTTGCCGTTCCAGGTCACCGCCGCGACGTACGGCGTGTCGGCGCGGTTGCCCGGTGCCTCGATCACCAGCTTCCGGCCCTTGCCGACCGTTACCTCGGCCCGCTCGAACAGCGGCGAGCCGAACACATAGGCCGCCTCGACCGGATCAACCGGATAGAAGCCCAGCGCCGAGAAGACGAACCAGGCGCTCATCTGGCCGCAATCGTCGTTGCCGATGATCCCGTCCGGATCGTTCTTGTACATCTCGGTGCATAGCCGCCGCACCATCGCCTGCGTCTTCCAGGCCGCGCCGACATAGGCATAGAGATAGGCGGCGTGCTGGTCGGGCTCGTTGCCATGGGCGTACTGGCCCACCAGCCCCGAAATGTCCGGCGGGGCATTGTCGGGCAGGGTGGAGGGGGCGTTGAACAGCGCGTCGAGCTTCGCCTCGAACTTCGCGTCACCGCCCATGTGCCCGATCAGCCCATAGACGTCGTGCTGGTTGAGGAAGGTCGCCTGCCAGCCATTCGCCTCGGTATAGTCGCGCCACCAGGGCTTGGGCATGTGGCCGAGCTGGACGGGATCATAAGGCGTCCACCAACTGCCATCGGCGAAGCGCGGGCGCGCGAAGCCGATGCTGCCGTCGATCACGTTGCGCCAGTTGCCCGAGCGCGTGCGCAGCCGCGCGGCATCGGCCTTATCGCCGATCGCGGCGGCGAGATGCGACGACGCCCAGTCGTCATAGGCATATTCCTGCGTCCGGCTGACGCTCTCGAACCATTTGTCCGCAGGCACATAGCCCATGCGATCGTAGAGATCGCGACCCTTGCTGTTGTCCTTGTCGGGCGCGGTGAAATCGAAGCTGCGGCGGCGGATCGCCGGCCAGGCGGCGGCATAATCGGCCTCGATCCCCTTGGCCTGCGCTTCGGCGAGCGGCACGACGCCGTGCCAGCCGATCATCGTGCCGGTTTCCTTGCCCTGCAAAGGCCAGACGAGCGGGCCATAGGGCGACTGCGCCGTCTGGCGGATCAAATCGTCGACCAGCGACTTGGTGCGCGCCGGCGCAACCAGGGTGAGCAGGGGATGTAGGGCGCGATAGGTATCCCACAGCGAATAGCTGCTATAGGCCGCGCCGCCCTTGGGCACGCTGTGGATCTGCCCGTCCATGCCGAGATAGCGGCCGTCGACGTCCGAGAACAGCGTCGGCGCGACCTGGGCATGGTAAAGCGCGCTGGCGAGGATCGTGCGCTGGTCTGCGGTGCCGCCCTCGACCTTGACCGCATCGAGGGCCGGTTGCCACCGGGCGGTGGCATCGCGGCGGGTGCGATCGAAATCCCAATGTCTCGCCTCGGTGACCAGATTAGCACGGGCACCGGCGATGTCGACGCCGGAGATCCCGCAACGTACTAGAATTGGGGCATTTCCTGCGTCCGTATAGTGCAGGACTGCCTTCAGTCGCCGTCCGGTGACCTTGTTGCTGCCGGCGGGCTGCTCGGCATCGTCATCGCCGTAGAAGGTGATGCGATCCGGCTGGCGCGACAGCTGGAGCGCAAAGAAGATCTTGCGGCCCTTGGCCCAGCGAAAGACTTGTCGCCGACCGGTGATCGTGCCGTCGGCCTCCACTTCGATCAGCGCGTCGGCGATCAGCGGCGGGCTGTCCGAGCTGTCGAGCACCAGATGCGACAGATCGAGCAGGATGTGCCCGGCGCCGGCCGGGAATGAGTAACGATGCCAACCGGTTCGCTCTGTAACGGTCAGCTCCGCGCGGACGCCGTTATCTAGCGCCACGCGGTAATAGCCGGGCTCGGCATGCTCGTCGTGATAGCGCTGGCGATAGCCGGTCTCGGGCTTTTCGCGGGTACCGGGCTGCAGGACCACCGGTCCCCGGGCGGGGACAACGAGCAGATCGAGCATGTCGCCGATGCCGGTGCCCGACAGATGGGTGTGCGAGAAGCCGAGGATCGAGCCGTCGCTGTGATAATAACCCGAGCAGGTCTCCCAGCGCTCGACGCCGGTATCGGGGCTCAGCTGCACCATGCCGAACGGCAGTGTTGCCCCCGGATAGGTGTGACCGGTGCCGCCGGTGCCGATGAACAGATTGGGTGCGGTGCGGCGGAGCGATGTCGCCGAGGAGGGACACGGAATAGCGGCGGCGGCGAGGCCGATCGCACTGGAGCCGAGCAGGCGGCGACGGGAGAGGATCACAAGGTTTCCTGAAGCAGCTTGGGTTGAACCGCAGCGAGATGGACCAGCAGCTCGCCGAACAGGCCGTTGGCCCAGGCAAACCAGTCGCGGGTGAATTTGGACGGATCGTTCTGGTCGACCGCCTCATGGATAAAGCCGGTGCCCGCGTCGCTATTGCTAAGCATTCGCAGAATATTGCGAAGCGTTCGCACGTCGCCGTCATAGCTGAAACCACGCATGATTAACGACATGGGCCAGACATGGCCTAGCCCGACATGCGGCCCGCCAATGCCCTCGACGACCTTGCCGCGCGACCAATAGGGGTTGGCGTCACTCCACGCCGCGGCGGCAGTGCGCTGCCACAGCGGGTCGTTCTGATCGACGCAGCGGAGATAGGCGAGGCTCGACAGCGACGGGACATTGGCGTCGTCCATGAAGATCGCGTTGCCGAAACCGTCGACTTCATAGGCCATCACCTCGCGCCCGTCACGCAGCCGCATCGTGCCGTATTCGCGCAGCGCGGCCTCGACTTCACCGGCAAGAGACGTCGCATCGTTCGCAAGGGCGGAATCCTGGCGCGCCGCCATCGCGAGCGCGGCAAGCTCGCGCAGGATGGTCACCGCAAAGTGATTGGACGGGATCAGGAATGGATAGACGCACGCGTCGTCCGAAGGCCGGAAACCGCAATGGATTAGCCCCACCGGACGGCTGGGCGGGCCATTGCCGTCGAGCATCAGCGTCTCGGTCGGCCGGTCGCTGCTGCGCAGGAAGCGATAGGGGCCCGGACCGTCTTTCCGCTGCTGCTCGCGGAATGTGCGGAGGATGGTGCGGGCAGATTTCGCCCATTGCGCGTCGAACGGAGAGGTGTCGCCGGTCGCCTTCCAATAGTCATGCGCCAATCGAATGGGATAGCAGAGGCTGTCGATCTCCCATTTCCGTTCGGCGACGCCCGGCTTCATCTCGGTCTTGTCGTGCAGCGCCCAGCTTAGTTCGGTGCGGGCGCTGGTGTCCTCGAGAAAGGCGTTGGCATAAGGATCGAGCAGGATGCAGCGCGCCTGGCGCGTGATCAGGCCCTGGTAGAGGCGGCGCAGATCCGCGTCTTCCTTCGCCAGATGCAGATAGGGCCGGACCTGCGCCGAACTGTCACGCAGCCACAGCGCGTCGATGTCGCCGGTGATGACGAAAGCGTCGGGCTTGCCGTCCACCACGCCCATCTTCACCGTGGTATCGAGCGTGTTCGGATAGCAGTTGCCGAACATCCAGCGCAGCTTGGGATCGGCGATCCTGCTGGAAATGCGCGCGATTTCACGCTCGACCGCCTTGCTGACGAAGCGGCGGTCGGCAGGTGCGGGGCGCTTGCTGACGAAAGCGGGCGTGTCCGCGGCGAAGGCGGGCGTGGCGGCGAGCGCCAGGCCCGAGCCGAGCAGAGTGCGGCGATCGATCATTTTGGCGATCATTTCGGCAGCACCTGCGCGTCGCCGTTCAGCGTGAATTCGGCCCATTGCCCGGCGCCGTCGCCCGGCTGGCCGCCGCCGATCCACACGCGATAGGTTCCCGGCAGCACCCGGCGGGTGCCGTCGCGCGCGACGCTGCTGATGCTGCGCGGGTCGAGCGTGAAGGACAGGCTGGCCGATTTGCCGGGCGCCAGCGCGGCGCGCTGGAAGCCGGCGAGCTGGCGCTGGAGCACCGGCGTGGTGAACCCACCTGGTTTGCCGGCGTCTGGCGTGACGACATAGACCTGCGCCACTTCCTCACCGCTACGGTTGCCCGCATTGGTGAGCTTGGCGCTGACCTGCACCGGCTGGCCGATGCCCGCGGTCTTCGCCGCCACGTCGCCATAGGCGAACTTGGTGTAGCTCAGGCCGTGCCCGAAGCCCCAGAGTGGCTTGCCGGTGAAGAAGCGATAGGTGCGCTCCTTCATGCCGTAGTCGACGAACGCGGGCAGATCGTCGGTCGAGGCGTAGAAGGTCAGCGGCAGGCGGCCCGAGGGGTTGTTCTTGCCGGCCAGCGTCTCGGCAATGGCGGTGCCGCCTTCCTCACCCGGATACCAGGCTTCGAGGATCGCGTCGGCGAGGCTCGGATCGACCGCCACCGCGCTGCCGCTGGTGAGGACCAGGACCAGCGGCTTGCCGGTCTTGCGCAGCGCCTTGAGCAGCTCGAGCTGCGGGCGGGGCAGGGCAATGTCGGTCCGGTCGCCGCCGACGAAGCCGGGGATCGAGACGCTGAGCGCCTCGCCCTCGAGATCGGGGGACAGACCGAGCACGGCGACGATCGTATCGGCGTTATTCGCGACGTCGAGCGCCTGGGCGAGCATCGGCTCGGCCGGCGGCTGCCACATCAGACGCACGCCGCCATCCTCGCTGCGATGGTCGATCTCCATGCGGAAGGGCACGGGCTTGCCGTCACTGGCGACCTTCACCGCCACCCGCGCCTTGCCGAGCGGGCCGTCGTGGAGCAGCTTGCCGTCCACCCACAGCCGCACCGCGTCGTGCGTGTTGCAATCCTTCCAGCAGGCGGGAATGTCGATCGCCAACTCGTAGTCGCCGGCGCCCGGGGGCGTGAAGTCGCCGCTCCAGCGCACCGCAAAGCCGGTCGGGTTGAGCCCGGGCAGCGGGGCCGCGCGGGTGTAGTTGAAGTCGATACGGCGATCCTGCCGGGTGGTGACGGGGGTGCCGGTCACAGTCGGCGTGGCGAAATATTCGGCCTTGAGGCCCGGCTTGCCGTCCGCGCGAAAGGCGGTTTCGGGCATGATCACCGCGCCGCCCTCGGCCAGCTGCGATCCTTGCGCGTACAGGACGCGGTCCGCGCCGAACTGGCGGCGGATGCCGTCAAGCGGGGTCACCGGGTCCTTTGCCGTGCCGTGGTAATTGCCCTCCAGCACGCCGAGATCGTCAGCATTGGCGCCGATCACCGCGATGCGGCCTCCGGTCGAGAGCGGCAGGCTGTCGCCGTCATTCTTGAGCAGCACGATCGCCTTGCGTGCGGCCTCCAGCGCCAGCGCGCGCCGCGCCGGGGTGCCGCGTTCGCTGGGCTTGATCTTGCTCCACGGATTGGCGCCGCCGAATGCGATGCCGAGCGCACGGCGGGCGTCGAGCGCACGCTTCAGCGCCACGTCGACCTCGGCCTCGCTGACCAGCCCGCGCTTCACCGCCTCCGGCAATGCCGCATAGGTGGTGCCGCAGTTCAGGTCGTTGCCGCCCTTGATCGCGACCGCGGCGGCTTCGGCCGCGTCGAGGCTGTAATGGTGGAACAGGTGGATGTTGGCCACCGCGTCGCAGTCCGAAACGGTGAGGCCGGTAAAGCCCCAGTCCTTGCGCAGCCGATCGTTGAGCAGCCCGCCCGAGGCACAGGCAGGCGTGCCGTGGATCGAGTTGTACGCGCACATCAGCGACTGGGCCTTGCCCTCGGTGATCGCGAGGCGGAAGGCCGGCGTGTAGGTCGATTCCAGGTCCTGCGGGCTGGGATCGACGTCGAAGCCGTCGCGCCCGGCCTCGGGCCCGCTATGCACCGCGAAATGCTTCGGCGTCGCGAGCACCTTGGGATGCGCCGGGTCCGGCCCCTGCAGCCCCTGGATGAAGCCGATCGCGAGATGGCCGGTGAGGAACGGATCCTCGCCATAGGTTTCCTGGCCGCGACCCCAGCGCGGATCGCGGAAGATGTTGATGTTGGGCGACCAGATCGTCAGCCCCTCATAGATCTTGCGATCGGCGCTGACCGGCTTGGCGTTGAACTTGGCGCGCGCCTCGGTGGCGACGGTGTCGCCCACCTTGTGGAGCAGCGGCACGTCCCAAGTCGCGGCGAGGCCGATCGCCTGCGGGAACACCGTCGCATAGCCGTCGCGGGCGAGGCCATGCAGGCCCTCGTTCCACCAGTCATAGGCGGGCAGGCCGATCTCCGGATCGGCGGGCGCGGTGCTCTGGAGCTGCGCGGCCTTCTGCTCGATCGTCATCTTGGCGATGGCGGCAGCCACCGGATCGGGATCGCCGGCGAGGAGAAGCAGGGGAAGGAAGGGCATCAACGGGGTCCCAGCGTACGAAGGGTAAGGGCGCGGGCGAGCGCGGTGCCGCTCACCTCGGACGTGATGGTGAGCGTGCGGCTTTCACCCGGCAGCAGGTCGAAGCCATTGTCGCTCGGATGCGCGACAGTGGTGCCGAAATCGAGCATCACCGCGCGGGCAAGTGCGCCGGCAGTGACGGTCACCTGCTTGCCCTGCCAGCGTACCGACAGGCGCGGCGCCGGATAGGCCATGTCCTTGGGCAGCGACCGCTCGACGAGCGCGCGCGAGATCGGCTTGCCGTCGATCCACAGCTCGGCGACGGCATAGCTGTCGGCCGGTGCGGCGGTGCCGAACAGATCGGCATCGGCGATCGTGACGAGTTCGAGCGCGCCCGGAGAGAGGTCGAACTTCTCCGATTTCGCGCCCAGCGGCTTGCCGTCCATGGTGAAGCCGCGGACGCGCCATTCGGCGGCGATCAGCTGCGTCGCGTCGGACACGGCGGCGAGGCGGGTCGCGCCGTCCTTGTGCTCGGCGACGATCGCCTGGGGCGCGAACATGCGGCGCGCCTCGTACTGGAGCAGCTTCCACTGGCCGTCATAGTCGATGCTCGCCCAGCTGATCGCGGGCCACGCATCGTTGAGCTGCCAGAATAGCGAGCCCATGGTGATCGGCGCGCAGGCGCGGTGGTGGCGCGCGGCCATGCCGATCGCCTGCATCTGGTTCACTTGGGTGAGGTAGACGAGATCGGCGAAGTCGGCGGGCTTGCGCAGTCGCTGGTCGAGATAGAGCTGGAGGCGGCTATTGCCTTCGCCGGCGAGGAAACGCTGGTGCGCCTTAAGCACCGGGCTGTCGATCGCCAGCGGACCCTTGCCTGCGAAGCTGCGGATCGTCGAAAGGTTCGGCATCGCCTGGAAGCCATATTCGGACATGAAGCGCGCACAGCCGTTCAGGTAGTTCTCGACCGGCTTGGAGCCCGACCAGACATCCCAGAAATGGCGGTCCCCGGTGGCGTCGGTATCGACCGGGCCGGTATAGTCGTTCGAGGGCGAGCCCGGCCAATAGGTGGTGCCGGGGGCCTCCGTCTGCACCGCGTCGCGCAGCGTGCGATCGAACAGCACGGCCATGCCCGCGCCGATCCGCTCCTGCTCGTCCGCGCCGACCGCCTTCTTGAACGCCTTGCGATCGGACCAGTTTTCCCAACCCGACAGGATCTCGTTGCCGCCGTTCCAGCCGACGATCGACGGATGCGGCTGGAGCCGGGCGACCTGCTCCTCTGCCTCGATCCGGACATTCTCGCGGAACGCCGCGTCGGGCGGGGTGATCGAGCCGCCGAACATGAAGTCCTGCCACACCATCAGGCCCAGCTCGTCGGCTGCGGCGTAGAAGGCGTCGTCGAGATAATAGCCGCCGCCCCACACGCGGATCATGTTCATGTTGGTGTCGCGTGCGTCGGTGAGCATGCGGCGCATGCGTGCCTCGGTCACGTTGTTCGGGAACATGTCGAACGGGATCAGGTTCGCGCCCTTGGCGAAGATCCGGAGCCCATTGACGCGGAAGCCAAAGCCGCCGCCCTGGGTCAGCAGCTCGACGGTGCGCAAGCCGATGCGCTGCGACACGCGGTCGCTGACCGCGCCGTCTTCCTCCAGCGTCGCCTCGACCTTGTAGAGCGGCTGCGCGCCATAGCCCGCGGGCCACCAGAGCTGGGGCGTCGCCAGGGTGAGCGGCACGCTGACGGCATTCTCGCCCGCGCCGAGCGTGAGCGTGCGGCTCGCCTCGATGGTCTGGCCGTCGGGGCCGGTGATGCGGGTGCGGACGGTGACGGCGCGCGCGCGGTCGCCGAGCAGCTTCCAGCGCGCGACCAGCCGCGCCTCGGCGGGGTTCAGCGCTTCCTGATCGACGCGGAAGCCGTCGATGCGGGCGTCGTCCCAGGCTTCCAGCCGCACCGGCCGCCACAGGCCGATCTTGACGATGCGCGGGGCCCAGTCCCAGCTGTAATCATATTTGGGCTTGCGGATATAGGGCGAGGTCTGCTTGCCCTTGGGCTCGTCGCCAAAGGCGGAATCATATTCGCCGGGGAGCGGGAATTTCTCCGCCAGCACCATCGGCTGCAGCGTCTTGATCGGCGAGGCGATGGTGACGACCAGCTCGTTCGCGCCCGCCTTGAGCACCTGTTTGGCATCCACCCGCCAGCGGCGATGGGCGTTGTCGGTCTCGACCAGCTTGCGGCCGTTGAGCGTAACCGTGGCGAAGGTGTCGAGCCCGTCGAACACCAGGTCGAGATGGTCGCGCGCCAGCATTGCGGGCGTGACGGTGAGCGTGCGGCGGAACTGCCAGCGGGTGAGGCCGGCCCATTGGATCGGCGCCTCGTTGATGCCCTTATAGGGGTCGGGCACGCGCTTCGCCGCGATCAGGTCCTGCTGGACACTGCCCGGCACCTTGGCGGGGAACCAGGCGGCTTCCTTGGGGTGGGCCTTGGCGGCGTCGGCGTCGCTGGGGTCGATGCGGACTTCCCAGGCACCGTCGAGCGAGACCGATTGGCGGGGGTCCGCCCAGGCCGGGGTGACCAGCGCGAGAAGGGGCAGCAGGGCGAGCGCGCGAGCCTTCACTTCGCATTCTCCGTCAGCACGACGCGTTCGACCGTGTAGAACGGGTCACTGAGCGGGGAGGTGAACTGGAAGCAGATATCCTCGTCGCCGCTCAGCTTGGGCAGCGTGCCGGAGAAGCGGAACTGCTGCGGCGCCTTGGCGGGGTCGGGCAGCGGGAAGGTGGCGATGACGATCGGCTTGATCGACGGATCCTTGGCCGCGGCGATGCAGCGCGCGCGGACGATCAGTTCGCCGTACGTGCTGACATTGTAATGCGCCCGCACCTTGTTGAAGTCGTGCGCCAGGCCGTAGTTGCGGGGCGTACGGGCGACGTCGACGGTGAAGCTGGTCGCCACGTCGAGCGGCGCGGCCGGATAGGCGGTGCAGGTGTCGAACAGGTTGACGTTGAACACCGGCGCATTTTCCTGCGCCTCGCTGTTCAGCGGCACGCGCAGCCCGAGCGCGCCCTTGGGGCAGGCGACCATATCCGAGCTGGTGCGGGTGAGCAGCGCGGTGCGGCTGGTGTCGAAGGTGCGCGGCGTCGCGGTGGTCATGCCCGCGGCATCGAAGGCGGCAGCAGTGATCGTCGTGCCGGGCTTGAGCGTTAGCGGCGCCTTGTACACCGGCGACTTGGCGGTCGGCTGCTTGCCGTCCAGCGTGTAGCGGATCGTGCCGAAGCCGGTCTGGGTGGCCAGCGCCACCTTGGCCTGGTTCGCGCGCACTGCGTCGCCGCGGCTGCCCTGCAGCCTGTAGTCGACCGCGAAGGCGCTGTCGGCGACTTCCATCCCCGAGCGGCGCCAGCGCGCCATCTGCGGCTGGAGGCGCTGTACGAACCCGCCGAAGTCGCGCTTGTCCTTGCCTGACCAGGTGATCTCGGCGATCGCCGCCGCGCGCGGGAACAGCACGTGCTGCACCTGATAGGGCGTGATCAGATACTCGCTCCACGCGTTGCCCTGCGCGCCGAGGATGTGGCTCGCCTTGTCGGCGTCGATGCCCACCGGCATCGGCTCATACTTGTACACATCGGCCAGCGTCTGGATCGAGAGGCGGCCCGGCGGTTCGTCGCTGCGGTCGCTCTGCAGGCTGTCGAGGTAGAGCGTCGGAGCTGGCGAAAGCACCACATCATGCCCCTGGTTTGCCGCGTCCACCGCGCCCTTCTCGCCGCGCCACGACATGACCGATGCCGATGGCGGCAGGCCGCCTTCGAGGATCTCGTCCCAGCCGATCAGGCGGCGGCCATGCTGCTCCAGATAGGCGCCAAACTGGTCGATCATCCAGCTCTGCAGCCCGTTCTCGTCCTTCAGCCCCAGCGCCTTGATCTGCGCCTGCACTTCCGGCGAGCGCTCCCACTGGTCCTTCACCGCCTCGTCGCCGCCGAGGTGGATATAGGTGCCGGGGAACACCGCCATCAGCTCGTCGAGCACTTCCTTGACGAAGGCGATGCCCTTGGGACCGGGGTTGAAGAGGTACGGGTTCACGCCCCAGTCGTGCGACACTTCGGTATGGTCGCCGAAGATGCCGAGTTCCGGATAGGCGGCGACCAGCGCCTGGGCATGGCCGGGAAGATCGATCTCGGGGACGATCGTCACCCCGCGCTCGGCGGCATAGGCGACCAGCGCCTTGAGCTGCTCCTGCGTGTAGAAGCCGCCGACCTTGGGACCAGGCGCGCCGCCGGTGCTCGGCGGGGTGCGCCAGCCGCCGATTTCGGTGAGCTTGGGATAGCGCTTCACTTCGAAGCGCCATCCCTGGTCGTCGGTGAGGTGGAGGTGAAGCGTGTTGAGCTTCACCGAGGCCATCTGGTCGACCACGCCATAGACGAACTCTATCGGCTGGAAATGGCGCGTGATGTCGATCATGAGCCCGCGCCAACCGAAGCGGGGGGCGTCTTCGACGCTGAGCGCCGGCAGCTTGACCGGCTTGCCGAAGCCGTGATCGGGGCTGAGCAGCTGGGCGAGCGTCATCGCGCCGTACAGCAGCCCGCGATCACCCGAGGCGGCGATGCGCACGCCCTTGGCATCGACGGTCATGCGATAGGCCTCGGCACCCTGGATAGCCGCGTCGCGCTCGAAGCGGATCGCGCCGCTGGTACCGGTCGCGCCGAGGGTGATCCCGCGCTCTACCTTTACGTGCGCGGCGAGCAGCTTGGCAGCGGCCGCGGCGGCGGTGTCTCCGGCGGGCACGGCGATGCCGGTGCCGTTTGCCACGGTGAAGCTGCCCTTGCCCGGCGTCACGCTGGCGGGCAGGGGGGTGAGCGGCGGCACGGTCTGGGCGAAAGCGGTCGAGGACAGCAGCAGTGCCGCCCAGCCGGAATGCCTTGCCGTTTTCAGGAACGCGCGCATCGGAAACTCCCCTCTTGTCGCGGCCACCGAGCGGGGCCGGAGCAAGGGTGTAACCAATTTAGATCCTATCGGGCAACAGCCTTGCGTCCACGGACATAGTTCTTTGCATTTAGCCTCTTGACCTCAGCCGTTGAGGCTGTTGGTATCATCGTACCAATGTAAGTCCGTAGGAAAGCGGGTACGCGCTGCGGGAAACCTGCCGTAGATGCGGTTGTCGGGGCTTTGGCAACGGTGTCGGGCAAGGGGGAGGAATGATGACGTTTTCGGACCAGATCGGCCGGTTTCGCGAGGGCAACCCGTCACCGCTCTATCTGCAGCTGCAACAACTGATCCGCGAAGCGATCAGCGGCAAGATCCTCAACCAGGGCGACGCGATCCCGCCGGAGCGCGACCTTGCGGTCGAATATGACGTGTCGCGCATCACCGTGCGCAAGGCGATCGGCGGGCTGGTCGAGGACGGCCTGCTCACCCGCCGCCGCGGCGCGGGCACCTTCGTCGCCGAGCGCGTCGAGAAGAGCTTCTCCAAGCTCTCCTCCTTCACCGAGGACATGGCCGCGCGGGGCCGCGCCGCCAGCAGCAGCTGGATCGCGCGCTCCACCGGGCAGGTGACCCCCGAAGAGGCGATGGCGCTGGGCCTGTCGCCGGGCGCGGCGGTGCTGCGCTTCTCGCGCATCCGCTTCGCCGATGGCGAGCCGATGGCACTCGAATTCTCGACCATCGCCGGCTACTGCCTGCCCTCGGTCGATGCGGTGGGGGACTCGCTCTACACGGCGCTGGAAGCCGCCGGAAATCGCCCGGTTCGCGCGCTGCAGCGGCTGCGCGCGGTGCCGTTCCTCGGCGAACATGCCAAGATGCTCGGCGTTGATCCCGGCCATGCGGGCCTGCTGATCGAGCGTCGCGCCTTCCTGCGCGACGGCCGCCCGGCCGAAGTGACCCGCTCCTATTACCGGGGCGATGCCTATGATTTCGTGGCGGAACTCAGCGACGTCTGAGCCGCCCGCCTGCCTGCCTGACTTTTGGAGATTGCTGCATGGATCGTCGCCAGTTGCTGCTCGGCAGCGCGGGGTTGGGGGCGCTTGCCTCGCTGGGGCTGCCCGAGGCCGAGGCGGCCGCGCGCGCGGTGGCGGGCGATGCCTTCCCGATGCCCGCGCCCAAGACCGCGCTGATGCCGCGCCTGCCCGACGGCGATCCCACCCGCACCCGCATCGAGCGCGGCTGGCGCTTCCATGAGGGCGATGTGCTGCCCGCGCCGCTCAAGGACCATGACGATACCTATGGCAGTGTGAAAGCCGGCAACGCCCGCGGTGCCGCCGCGCGCGACTATGACGACAGCGAATGGGCCGAGGTGCGCTTGCCGCACGACTGGGCCTCGTTCCAGCCCTTCGAGCAGACCGCCAACGTCTCGCAGGGCTATCGCAAGCGCGGCATCGGCTGGTATCGCCGCCGCCTGACGCTCGATCCGGCCGATCACGGCAAGACGATCGAGCTCCACCTAGACGGCGTGGCGACCAATGCCACGGTGTGGGTGAACGGCAGCGTCGTCGCACACAGCTGGTCGGGCTATGCCAGCATCCTCATCGACATGACGCCCTTCGCGCGGTTCGGCGACGAGGACAATGTCATCGCGATACGCGTCGATGCTGAGGCGATGGAAGGCTGGTGGTACGAAGGCGCGGGGCTCTACCGCCATGCCTGGCTGGTGCGCCGCGGGCCGGTCTCGATCGTCACCGACGGGGTACATTGCGATCCGCGCAAGACCGAGACGGGCTGGAACGTGCCGGTGACGGTGACCGCCGGCAATATCGAGCGCGCGCCGGTGGCCGTGGCGGTCGAGGCGGAACTACTCGATCCCAGCGGCAAGCGCGTCGCCTTCGCCACCACCGCGGGCAGCGTGCCGGTGCTCGATCGTGCTGACCTTTCGATGACGCTGTCGCTCGCCAGCCCCAAGCTCTGGTCGGTCGAAACGCCGACGCTCTACACCGTCCACGCCCGCCTGCTGCGCGACGGCAAGCTGATCGACGAGCGGCGCACCCAGGTGGGCTTCCGCACCGTGCGCTTCGATGCCGACAAGGGGCTGTTCGTCAACGATCACCCAGTGAAGCTCAAGGGCGTGTGCATCCACCAGGATCATGCCGGCACCGGCGTTGCGCAGTACGATGCGCTGCTCGGCTGGCGGCTCGAGCGGCTCAAGGCGATGGGCTGCAACGCGATCCGCATGTCGCACAATGCGCCCACCGCCGAACTGCTCGACTGGTGCGACCGCATGGGCTTCCTCGTCATGGACGAGAACCGCCACTTCAACCCTGCGCCCGATTACCTGGCCCAGCTCAGCTGGATGGTGCGGCGCGACCGCAACCACCCGAGCGTGATTCTCTGGTCCGTCTTCAACGAAGAGCCGATGCAGGGCACCGAGGCGGGCGTGGAGATGGTCCGCCGCATGGAAGCTGCGGTGCGCAAGCTCGACGACAGCCGGCCGGTGACCTCGGCGATGAACGGCTCCTTCTACAATCCGCAGAACGTTTCTTCGGTCGTCGACGTGATGGGGTTCAACTACTACCAGGGCGAATACGACAAGTGGCACGCGCTGAACCCGACGCGCCCGAGCACCAGCTCCGAGGACACCAGCGCCTATGAGACGCGCGGCGCCTTCGCGAGCGATCCCGCCAAGCACGTCATCACCTCGTACGACGACGAGGCGGCCCCCTGGGGCAACACCCATCGCAAGGCATGGCAGCTGATCGCCGCGCGCGAATTCATCGCCGGCGGGTTCGTCTGGACCGGCTTCGACTATCATGGCGAGCCGACGCCCTATGAATGGCCGACCATCGCCAGCTTCTTCGGCATCATGGACCTGTGCGGCTTCCCGAAGACCGCGTTCGGCATCCACAGCGCCGCTTGGATCGACGATGCGCCGGTGGTGTGGCTCGCCCCGCACTGGACCTGGCCGGGCAGGGAGGGGCAAGTCATCAAGGTGTTCGTGGCATCGAACGCCGAGAGCGTGACGCTGATGCTCAACGGCAAGGTCGTAGGCACGCAGAAGGTCGATCGGCTGCAGGGCAATGAATGGCAGGTGCCCTATGCGCCGGGCCGGCTCGAGGCGCAGGCGCTGCGTGGCGGCAAGGTCGTCGCGCGCATGGTGCACGAGACCGTCGGCAAGCCGGTCGCGCTGCGGCTCACCCCCGCACGCACCGTGATGGCGGGCGACGACGAGGACGTGCAGCCGATTACCATCGACGCGGTCGATGCGCAGGGCCGGCACGTGCCGACGGCGAACCTGATGACGCACTTCACCGTCGACGGCGCTGCGATCATCGGCGTCGGCAATGGCGATCCGAACTGCCATGAGGCGGAGAAGGGCAATGCCCGCTCGCTGTTCAATGGCCTCGCCCAGATTCTGGTGCAGGCGGGCACCGGCCGCGGCAAGATCACCGTCAAGGCGAGCGCGGAGGGGCTGAAGCCCGCGCTGCTGACGATCGATCGCGCCGACATCGCGCCGCGCGCACAGGTGGGCGTCACGCCGCCGCTGATGGTGCTGGGCGACTGGCGCCGCTCGTGGCAGACGGCCGACAAGCCCAAGCCGGGCCTGGTGCCGGACAACAACAGCTGGGCGTTCCTGCGCAGCGCGATGCCGACCCCGGCCGAGCCACAGCCGGGCTGGCGCGTCTACAACAACCGCCTGACGCCCTGGAAGCGCATCGCCGCGGGCGGCGGCACGCTGCGCTTCGCCAGCGTCGGCGGGCGTGCGGAGCTTTGGGTCGACGGCAAGAAGCTCGCCGAGAAGACCGATGCCGCGCCGGCACCGCTCGAGGCCGCCTTCCCGGCGGGCAGCGGCCAGCGCACCGTCGAGCTGATCGTGCAGGCGCCGGCGGGGCAGGCATCGGGGCTGCTCGGTAAGGTTACCCTCACGCCGCGCTGACCGGATCGCGGTGGGACGTTCGGGCGGAACCGCAAACATCCCACCGCGCGGTTAACCATGGCCGTTCACCCCTGGTTTGGGGGTGCCCGATAGGGCTTCCCCTCGCGCGGAAGCCGCCGCGCCGCCGCCCGTCGTCGCGGAGGAGTGCTGGTGGGTCGTCCTCGAAGTCGCGCCGGATGCGAGCCACACGGAAGTCGAGGCCAACGGGGCGCGCGCTCCTCAAGCAATATCACCCCGATCTCTGGGTCTCCGCCCCTCGCCACCTCAGGGCGGAGGCCGAGCACCAGACGATCCGCATCCTCCAGGCGCTCGCTGCGGCGCGGGCGGCAAGGGCGGCGCGGAAGGTGGACTGTCCGGTCTGATCTTGCTGCGCCGGTTCGCCGAGTCGAGTCAGCGTTCGCCCCGATTCCGGCCATTCACGCCGCACGCCGAGCGTAGCCAAGGCCTCAAGGCAGGCCTCGATCTCGCGGCGCGATCTCCGGACACAGGGACACAGAATCCAACCTATGGGTTCTTAGTCTCCTAACCAAGGAGCGCCTGCATGCCATACATCAAAACTCGCGACGGCACCGACCTCTATGTCAAGGACTGGGGCAGCGGCCGCCCGGTGGTCCTGATGCATGGTTGGCCCTTGTCGGCCGACAGCTGGGACGCGCAGGCTATGGCGTTGGCCGACGCCGGCTTCCGCGCGATCGCATACGATCGCCGCGGCTTCGGTCGCTCGGGGCAGCCGTGGAACGGGTACGAGTACGATACGCTCGCCGACGATCTCGCCGATGTTCTGAACGAGACCGGTGCCAAGGACGATGCGACGATCGTCGGCTTTTCCATGGGGGGCGGCGAAGTGGCGCGCTATATGAGCCGCTACGATGGCAAGGGCGTGATCGCAGCCGGGCTGGTGTCATCGGTGGTGCCGTTCATGCTCAAGACGGATGACAATCCGGATGGCACGCCGCAGTCGACCTTTGACCAGATCACGGATGGGCTGAAGAAGGATCGCGCCCACTTCCTACGCCATAGCTTCTTCCCGCAATTTTACGGCGTGGGTTACATCACCAGCCCGGTCAGCGATGAGGTGCTTGACTGGTCGACCAGCGTCGCGATGATGGCCGGGCTCAAGCCCACGCTCGCTTGCGCGCAGGCCTTCAGCCATACCGACTTCCGGCCGGACCTGCCGGCATTTCGCGTGCCGACGCTCATCATCCACGGCACTGCCGACAAAACGGTGCCCATCGACGCGGCAGGGCGCGCTGCGGCGCGTGGCATCGGCCAGTCGCAGCTGGTCGAGTATGACGGTGCGCCGCACGGCCTCAACGTGACCGAAAGTGATCGTCTTACCAGCGATCTTCTCGCGTTCCTCGGACGCTAAGACGACGGTCGTCCCGCAGGGCAGGATTGCAGCTGCCCTGCGGGACATGCGCGTACCGACATTGCGTTTCCCACCACGCTCGGCCACGAAGCATCCCGCCGGTTAAGCCTTTGCAAAACCATCTGCTGCATGGTCGGCGGCGATGTACACAATCCGCTTCCAGCCCGAGCGCAGCCTGCTCGACATCGCTTGGCACCGCATCTTCCTGCCCGATCAGGTGCCGGACTATGCGCGCCAGTGCCTGCAGCAGTTTCTCGCCCAGGGGCTGAAGCCGGGCTATTTGCTGCGCATGGACATGCGCGAAAGCGCGGTGCAGCCGCGCGACACGCTCGACTCCTTTTCGAGCAGCTTCCGCGACTTCCCCAAGGCCTCGCGCATCGCTGTCATTACCGCGAGCGCCCTGCAGCGGATGCAGGTGCTGCGGGTGATGACGCAGCCCTATCTGCGCGTGTTCGACGACGCCGATTCGGGGCTGGACTGGCTGCTCGATCCGTCGGCGTGCGAGAACCACGCACGCCGCTGCGGCTGAGCGCAGCCGCACGCCAGCAGCCGCGCTTGGATTCAACCGCGCAGCTTGGCGAGGACAGCGTCGTCCCCCAGCAGGTGGAGCACCGTGGCCGAGGGGCGGGCGAGCCCGCGCAGGCCGAGCGCCAGCAGCGCGTCGCCATCCACCCCTGCCGGGTCGCCGAGTTCGACGCGCAGGCGGTTGTCGTGCGCGCTCACCGCACGCACGTTCGCCGCGCCGCCCAGCGCCGCCAGCGCGGCTTGCTGGAGCGCCACTGCTGGCGTGCTGACCGGGGCTGGGGCTGATGCAGCGGGGGCCGCCACGCCGCCGCGCGCAGTCGCGTCGCGGATCTCGACCGCCACGACATCGGCGATCGGGCCCAGCACCACCTGCAGCGCACGTTCCGAGGGACGCAGGATGCCGTGGGCGCCGAGCGCCTTGAGTGCGGCATCGTCGACCACGGACTGGTCGGCGACGATCAGGCGCAGGCGGGTGGTGCAGGCGCCGATTTCGACCAGATTGGCCGAGCCGCCGAGCGCACGGGCGAAGGCCTCGCCGCGGCTGGAAGGCGTGGTGCCGCCAGCGGCTTCCGCAGCGACGGGCGCCTCGGCTTCGCGGCCCGGGGTCTTGAGGTCGAAGCGGCGGATCGCCCAGCTGAAGATGCCGTAATAGAGCGCGAAATAGACGAGGCCCACGGGCACCAGCAGCAGCGGCCTGGTCGCCTTGCCGAAGTTCAGGACGTAATCGAACAGGCCGGCGGAGAAGCCGAAGCCGAGCTTCACGCCCAGCAGGTCCATCACCACCATCGCCACGCCGGTCAGTACTGCGTGGACGACGTAGAGCGCTGGCGCGAGGAACATGAAGCTGTATTCGATCGGCTCGGTCACGCCGGTGAGCAGCGAGGTGAGCGCGAGGCTGAACAGCAGGCCGCCCACCGCCTTGCGGCGCTCGGGGAGCGCGGCGCGGTACATGGCGAGGCAGGCGGCGGGCAGGCCGAACATCATGACGGGGAAGAAGCCCGCCATGAACGCGCCCGCGCTCGGATCGCCGGCGAAGAAGCGGCGCAGGTCGCCCGTCGCGCCGTTATAGTCGCCCTGAACGAACCAGAACACGTTGTTGAGGATGTGGTGCAGACCCGTCACCAGCAGCACGCGGTTGAGCAGGCCGAAGGCGAACAGCCCGAAGCTGCCCGCACCCGCGATGCCATGGCTGAGCCCATCGACACCCGCGCTGATGTGCGGAAAGCCGACGCCGACGATCACAGCGATGAACAGGCCCGCCAGTCCGCTGACGATCGGCACGAAGCGGCGCCCGCCAAAAAAGGCGAGATAGGAGGGCAGCTTGATCGCCGAGAAGCGGTTGTAGAAGACGCCGCCGATCAGCCCCGAGGCGATGCCGATCGGCACGTCGAGCCGGGCGACCGCCTTGGCCTTCCATGCCGCCACCGCAAGCGCCGCCTGGTCCTTGTCGAGGCCCGCGCCGATTGTGTCGGGCACCGCGAGCAGGCTCTTGCCCGCCTCGGTCGAGACCAGGAAGCAGACGATGCCGGCAAGCGCGGCGGCGCCGTTGCCGTCTCTGGCATAGCCGGTCGCCACGCCGATCGCGAAGAGCAGGCCGAGATGCGAGAACAGCGCATCGCCCGCCGCGCTGACGAAGGCGATGTTAAGCAGGTCGGGCTGGCCCAGCCGCAGCAACAGGCCCGCCACCGGCAGCACCGCGATCGGCAGCATCAGCGCTCGGCCGAGCGGCTGGAGCGTTTCGAGGATCTGCTTCATGCGGTGAATTCCCGGGCAAGGCGGCGGACATCGGCGGCGGTGGCGCAGGCCAGCGCCGCGGCGGCATGGGCGCGGGCGCGCTCGAGCGTGAGGGTGGAAAGCAGCGCCTTCACTTCCGGCACCACCGACACGGTGGCGGAAAGCTCGGTCACGCCCAGGCCGACCAGGATCGGTACAGCCAGCGCATCGGAGGCAAGGCCGCCGCACACGCCGACCCAGCGGCCCTGGGCGGTAGCGCCCCGGCAGGTATCGGCAATCAGGCGCAGCACCGCCGGGTGGAGCCCGTCGATGCCGCTGGCGACCGCCGGATTCCCGCGGTCCATGGCCAGGGTGTATTGCGTGAGGTCGTTGGTCCCGATCGACAGGAAGTCGGCTTCGGCGGCCAGCAGGTCGGCCGTCGCGGCGGCGGCGGGCGTCTCGACCATGATGCCGAGCGCGACCGTCTCGCCGATGCCGAGCTCGCCGCGCAGGCGATCGAGCACGGCGCGGACGGCGCGCAACTCGCCGACGCTGGCGATCATCGGCAGCATGATCTTGGCAATTCCGATCGGGCGGACGCCGAGGATCGCGCGGAGCTGGTCCTCCAGCACCTGCGGGTGGGCGAGACCGACGCGGATGCCGCGCAGGCCGAGTGCCGGATTCTCCTCTGCCGCGATCGGCAGATAAGGGGCGGGCTTGTCCCCGCCGATGTCGAGCAGGCGGATGATCAGCGGGCGCCCTTGGAGGGCATCGGCGATCGCCTGGTACTCGGCGGTCTGCTCGGCAACGCTGGGGGGCGTCTCGCGATCGAGGAACAGGAATTCGGTGCGCAGCAGCCCGCTGCCCTCGGCGCCCGCCGCGACGGCGCGCTCGGCATCGCCCACCGAGCCGAGATTGGCGAACACTTCGATGCGGGTGCCGTCGGCGAGCCTGGCTTCGGCCCCCGCCGCCGCGCGGGCAGCGGCGAGCGCGGCCGTGCGGGCATCGACACGCGCCTGCGCCTCGGCGCGTTGCGCCGCGTTCGGCGCGACGCGGAGCGTGCCTGCGCCGGCATCGAGGATCAGCGTCTCGCCTTCCTCGATGGTGCGGAGCGGCGATCCCATCGCAACCAGCGCGGGGATGCCGAGGCTCGCGGCGAGGATGGCAACGTGCGAGGTCGGGCCGCCGCGCACGGTGGCGAAACCGCAGACCTGCGCCGGATCGATCCCGGTCACCTGCGAGGGCAGCAGGTCGTCGGCGAGCAGGATCGTACCTTCGGGAAAGACCAAAGGCGCGTCCTGCACACCCTCGATCACTGAGACAACGCGACGCTCCAGATCGACCATGTCGTCGGCCCGCTCGGCAAGATGCGCGTCGCCGCTTTGGCGCAACAGCTCCGCCTGCGGGCGGATCGCCTGGCGCCAGGCCTGGCTGGCGCTGGCACCGTCGAGCATCGCGTTGCGCGCGGCGTCAAGCAGCTCGGGATCGTCTAGCATCGACCGATGCGCGGAGAGGATCGACCGCATCGGCCCGGCGGCGTGGCTCAGATCCGCCTCGATCGCGCGCATCACCTTGGCGATGCCGTCCTCCAGCCGTGCGCGCTCCAGGCTCGCGCCCTTGCCGATCGGATCGATCGTCAGTTCGGGGAGGCGGAAGAAGCGGGCGGTGCCGATCGCAAGACCCGGTGCGGCGGTCACGCCGCTAAGCAGGTTGGGCTCGTCCGACACCGGCGCGGCAACAGGGGCAGGAGCCGGGGCCGGCGCCGACGCGGGATCGGCCTTCTCGCCCATGCCGCTCTCGATCAGCGCGGCGAGCGTGGCCGCGGCTTCGTCGGCCCGGCCGCCTTGGGCGGTGATGCGGATCGTGTCGCCCAGCTTGATGCCCAGCGTCATCAGGCGCACCGGGCTGCGGGCATCGGCGCTCTGCTCGCCCTTGGTTATCGTCACCTTGGCGGCGAAGGGGACCAGCACTTCGCGGAGCTTGGCGGCCGGACGCGCGTGGATGCCGTGCGCGAGCGGCACGACCACGGTCCGCGTGGCGGTCTCGCCGACGATCTCGGTAGGGGCTTCGGCAACCGCGCCCGCACGCGCGATGGTGAAGATCGGTTCGCCCGGCGCGACGAGGCCGCTGCCGCGCTTGGCCGTCAGCGTCAGGCCGTCCTGGCTGATCAGCAGCACCGGCGTCACCACCGAGGGTGCGCCGCACACCACCGAATCGAGATCGAAGCGGATCAGCACGTCGCCCGCGCGTACTTGATCGCCCACCTTGACCTGGGGATCGAAGCCAGCGCCGGCCAGCTGCACCGTGTCGATGCCGATATGCATCAGCAGCTCGACACCGTCGCCGGCGCGCAGCGTGATCGCATGGCCGGTCGGCTGCAGGACCGTCACTTCGCCGTCGCAGGGGGCGTAGAGGCAGCCCTCGGTCGGATCGATCGCCACGCCGTCGCCCAGCATCCGCTGCGCGAAGACGGGATCGGAAACCTCGTCCAGCGGCATCAACCAGCCGGCCATCGGCGCGCCGATGGTGAGGGCCCCGGCCGAGGCGTCGTCATGGGAAGAGGGCGGCGCGATCGTGCTCAGGGCGGGTCTCCGTGCGATCAGGGGAAGCGGGTTGCGCCGATCCAGCACCCGGCGGGCTGGAAGTCGCGGGTCATTTGTACCCAGTCGGCGCGCAGCCCGGGGGCGAGCGTGCCGCGTTCATGCGACAGGCCGAGGAAGGCGGCAGGGCTGGCGGCGGCCATCATCGCGGCATCCGCGGGCGAGGTGCCGACGCGGGTGACCATGTGGCGGAACGCGCCGGTCATATCGAGCGCCGAGCCCGCCAGCGTGCCGTCGACGCCGAGCAGCCGTCCGCCTTCGACGCGGATGTGCTGGCCGTGCAGATCGAACGAGGTCATGTCCGATCCTACGTTGGGCATGGCATCCGTGACCAGCAGGAAGCGGTCGTGCGGTCGGGCCGCCAGCGCGATGCGCAGCGCCGCGTCATGGACGTGGAAGCCGTCCGGGATGATCCCGCAATAGGCGGTCTGGTTTTCCAGCGCCGCACCGACCACGCCGGGCGCGCGGTGCCGCAGCGGCGACATCGCGTTGTAGAGGTGCGTCACCCCGGTCATGCCCGCGTCGAAAGCGGCGACCGCGGTCTCGTAGGTCGCGTCGCTATGGCCGATCGCGAGCAGCACCCCGGCGTCGGCCAGACGGCGGACATCGGCGAGGTCGACCATCTCGGGCGCCAGCGTCACCAGCACCTTGCCGCGGCGCGGGCGGCTCAGCAGTTCGACCATGCCGGCGTCGAGCCCGCGGAACTTGTCCGCGTCATGGATGCCCTTGCGCGCCTCGTTGAGGATCGGGCCTTCGATGTGCACGCCGACGACGCCGGGGACACCCGCCTCGATCGCGGCATCGGTGGCGTCGAGCGCCCGCGCGATCACCTCGGGCACGTCGCTGATCAGCGTCGGCAGGAAGCCGGTGGTGCCGAACTTGGCATGCGCCGCGCCGATCGCGGCAATGCCTTCCACGGTGGCGGCGTCATTGAACAGCACACCGCCGCCGCCATTGACCTGGACGTCGATGAACCCGGGTACGATCCAGCCGCCGTCGAGGTCGATCGTGTCGGTGCCGCTACCTTCGCTGGCGATCGAGACGATGCGGCCCTGGTCGACCTGGATCACCGCTTGCCGAAGCGTGCCGGCAGCGGTGACGATCTGGCCGTTGACGAAGCGAAAACTGCTCATCGAGTCTCGGTCACCTTGCGGAGATACAGCGGGGCATCGGGGTTGTTGCCGCGCGCCAGCGAGAGCGCGTTGACCATCGGATAGAAGCTCTGGACCATCAGGATCGGCTCCACCGCGGGGTGGGCGGCGAGCACCGGCAGCGGCGAGGCATCGCCTGCCTTGGCATCGGCCAGGCACAGGCGGGCGCCGCGCTCGGCAAACTCGGCCGAGGCCTCGCGGACGCTGTCACCGGCGGTGTCCGAGGTGGCGAAGGCGAGCACCGGGAAGCCCTCGCCGACGATCGCCATCGGGCCGTGGCGCACTTCGGCGGCGCTGAACGCCTCGGCGTGCAGGCTGCAGGTTTCCTTGAACTTGAGCGCGGCTTCCTGTGCGACGGCGAAGCTGTAGCCACGGCCGATCACGAACAGGTTGGTCGCGTTGCGCAGCGTGTCCACGACCGGTGACCAGTCGAAATCGCGCGCCTTTTCCAGCTGCTCGGGCAAGCCGGTGAGCGCGGTGGCGAGCGCTTCGTCCTGCGCCCATTCGGCGACCAGCGCGGCGAAGGCGGCCAGCGCGGTGATGTAGGACTTGGTCGCGGCGACCGAGCGCTCCGGACCGGCCTTGAGGCCGATCGTGGTATCGGCCATTTCGGCGAGCGGCGATTCCTCGTCGTTGACGAAGGCGACGACGCGGGCGCCGGCCTGCTGGTACGCCTTGACGGTGGCGAGCAGGTCCGGGCTGCGCCCGCTCTGCGACACGGCGATGCACAGCGCGCGGGCGGTGGAGACAGGCGCCTCGAACACCGACGCGACCGAGGGTGCGGCCGAGGCGACCGGCACGCCGAGCATCGTCTCGATCAGATATTTGCCGTAGGTGGCGGAGTGGTCGGACGAGCCGCGGGCGCAGGTGACGACCAAGGCAGGAGGGTCGGCGCGCAGCTCGCGGGCCAGTGCGGCGAGCGCCGGGCCATTGGCGTCGAGCAGGCGGCGGACCGCGGCGCCGGCTTCGGCAGCCTCGGACGCCATCAGCGTCTGACCACCTGCGGGCTTTTCGATTTCAGCGATCATGGTCCCCCATTGCCTCCACTGGCTATGATGGAACCAGGGATAAGTTACATATTGGTATTGTTCAAGCGCTAGCTTCGCGTGTCCAGCAAATTACGCAGGGCAGAAACTCTCGCGGGGTCGGTGGCGAGGCGCGGGCCGGCCTGGAAGCCGAACGCGATTTCGCGCGTGTCTGCGCTGCCTTGCGGGCTGCGGCACGAGGCATGGACCTCGCGCACGCCGGTATCGAGGAGCGGCGGGAGGGTCGTCGCGTCGACGCCGCTGCCGGCCAAGATGGTGATGCGGTCGCCCGCCGCCTGTACCAGCGCGGCGAGCGTCTCGCGCCCGTCGATCGCCTTGGGCGTGCAGCCCGAGGTGAGGATCCGATCGAAGCCGAGTGTGATCGCGGTCTCCAGTGCGGCCAGCGGATCGGGGCAAAGATCGAAGGCGCGGTGGAGCGTCAGCGACAGCCTGCGCCCGGCATTCCGGGCGACCGATACCCAGGCCGCAAGCATCTCCGCATCGAGCTGGCGGTCGGTGCGGCTGGCGCCGATCACCACGCCTGCCAGTCCCGCCTCGGCGGCGGTGCGGATGTCGGCGGCGACCAGCGCGGCTTCGGCGGCGGTGTAGACGAAGTTGCCGTCCCGGGGGCGGGCGAGCAGGTGCACCGGGATCGGCGCCGTTGCGGCCGCGGCGATCAGCGATTCGGGCGGGGTAAGACCACCCACCGCAAGCGCGGCGCACAGCTCGATTCGGTCGGCGCCGCCGGTTACCGCGGCATCGATCCCGGCGACATCTTCCACGCAGACTTCGAGCAATCGACGCATGAGGTATTCGCCTCCGGGGCTAAGGTTCTAGAAAAGTCCTATTCCTCAGAGCACGCCGAACGTCCAGCCCTCCGTACGGGCTAGATCGGGTGTGAGGCCAGCCGGAGTCCACAGCCCCGTCTGACCGGCAGCCACCCGCAGCCAGGCGGCGCTGAGGATCGCGTCGGTGGCATGGTCGTCATAGCGTGGCAGCGGTGCATGGGGCGCGGAGCCGAAGGCGGCGAGCATCGTGTCGAGCGTCTCCGCATCGCGGATCTTCGAGATGCCCTTGCGCATCCCCGCGACTCGCGCGGCGAGCGAGGTATAGATTTCCACCAGTACCGGGCCGGCCTCGGGCAGGGGATCGAACGGCCACAGCCCGACCCGGCCGCGCAGGCGGTGGAGGACGCGCATGCCGGTCAGGCTCGATTTGCCGACCTGGCTCGCCCCGACCAGGTTGAAGCAGCTGTAGGGCGACAGCGCCATCGCTTCCTGTCCCACCTCACACACCCGGAACCGCCCGCGCCCGCCGGGGAAGAGATCGCCACAATCGCCCATCTGGCGGAAATGCCGCCGTGCCTCTGCATGCTGGACGAAGCTGGTCGCAGAGAGGTGCGGATCGGCTGCAGACAGGCGATCGACCAGCGCCCATAGCGCCGGGGCGTCGGCGGGGCTTTCGTCCCAGCCGGGGAAATAGGCCCCGGCATCTGCAAAGGGGAAGGCGGGGGAGAGATCGAGCCCGACCAGCGCGCGCGTGCCGCTATCGGCAAGCTCTTCCAGAAACGCGAGGATATCGGCGCGCGACCAGCGGCGGTCGATCAGCACCGGCGCAGCGTCGCCTGCACGGGCATGCGCGACGGCAAGCCCCTTGGGCCGCTCGACCGCCTGGCCCGACCAGTCGATCGCGATGAAATCGGTGAAGCTCAGGGGCGCGTTCCCAGCCCGGCGGCAAGGCGCTGGGCCTTCTTCGCCCGGTCCCACCAAGCGCGCTGAATATAGAGTTGGATGCGTTCGCGCGCCGGGGTGCGGTAGCGGACCAGCAGCATCGGATAGTTGCGATAATGATCGGTCTGCCAGAAGGTCTCGGGATCGGTCTCGAGCAGCAACGGCTTCTCGTCCTGGCGGATCATCAGCCCGAAGGTGCCGGGCTCCCGGCTGGGCGAGATCAGCCCCTTGCCATTGATCTTGGGGCAGGGCGTGTTCCACCAACTGCCGATTTCAACTTCAGGCAGCGTCAGCGCGAAGGCGCATGCATCCTCCCAATCATCCATCGCGCCGCTCTTCCCGCATCGCCGCCCACCAGGCGAGCCGCTCGGCCACGCGCTTCTCGTGGCCGCGATCGGTGGGGGTGTAGAAGGTCTGCGGTTCCATCTCTGCCGGCCAGTAATTGTCGCCGGAGAAGCCACCCTCGGCATCATGGTCGTAGGTATAGCCGGTGCCATAGCCGATCTGCTTCATCAGCTTGGTAGGCGCGTTGAGGATGTTCTGCGGCGGCATCAGCGAGCCGGTTTCCTTCGCCACCTTCCACGCCGCCTTCTGCGCCTTGTAGGCGGCGTTGGATTTGGGTGCTGTCGCCAGGTAGAGACATGCCTGGACGATCGCCAGTTCGCCCTCGGGCGAGCCGAGAAAGTCATAGGTGTCCTTGGCCGCCATGCACTGCACGAGCGCGTTGGGATCGGCCATGCCGATATCCTCCACCGCCATGCGGACAAGGCGGCGGAGCAGGTATAGCGGCTCCTCGCCGGCGGTGAGCATGCGCGCGAGATAATAGAGCGCCGCCTGCGGATCGGAGCCGCGCACCGATTTATGCAGCGCCGAGATCAGGTTGTAATGCCCCTCGCGGTCCTTGTCGTAGACGGCGACCCGGCGCTGCAGGAAGGCGGAGAGCCCGGCGGGATCGAGCGGCGCCTCGAACTGCACCGAGAACAAGGTCTCGGCCTGGTTGAGCAGGAAGCGCCCGTCGCCGTCCGCACTCGCCACCAGCGCGTCGCGCGCCTCGGGGGTGAGGGGCAGGGGGCGTTCCCCCAGCGCCTCGGCACGATCGAGCAGCTGGCACAGCGCTTCATGGTCGAGCCGGTGCAGGATCAGCACCTGCGCGCGGCTGAGCAACGCGGCGTTGAGTTCGAAGGAGGGGTTCTCGGTGGTCGCCCCGACCAACGTTACGGTGCCGTCCTCCACATAAGGGAGGAAGCCGTCCTGCTGGGCGCGGTTGAAGCGGTGGATCTCGTCCACGAACAGCAAGGTGCGCTTGCCGATCCGGGCATGGTCGCGCGCCTCGGCGAACACCTTCTTGAGGTCGGCGACGCCCGAGAACACCGCCGAGATCGCGACGAAGCGCAAGCCCACCGCATCGGCGAGCAGCCGCGACATGGTGGTCTTGCCGGTGCCGGGCGGCCCCCAGAAGATGATCGAGCTGAGCTTGCCCGCGGCGACCATCCGCCCGATCGCGCCCTGCGGCCCGGTGAGATGCTCCTGCCCGACTACTTCGTCGAGCTTCTGCGGGCGCAGCCGATCGGCGAGCGGGCCGCCGGCGGGGGTGGAGTCGGCGGCGGGTTGTTCGTGGGTCGCAAAAAGGTCGGCCATTGCGGCCAAGATAGGCGGCTGTGCTGCGATTTGCATCCTTCCTTGGCATTCGTGCGGGTTGATCCCGCGCAAGGCATCCGCTTGCGCCTCGCCGCACCCTCCGCGCGGTATCAAGGAGGATCGGGCATGGACTGCGACGTCGTCATCGTCGGGGGAGGGCCGGCGGGCCTCGCCTTCGCGCGCGCGCTGGAAGACAGCGGGCTCAGCATCGTGCTGCTCGAGCGCGCGCCGCTGGAGGCGCTGGCGAGCCCGCGCTTCGACGGGCGCGAGATCGCGCTGACCCATGGCTCGAAGCGAATCCTCGAGGCACTCGGCGCCTGGGAGCGGCTGCCGGCCGACGAGATCGCGCCGATGCATGCGGCGAAGGTGCTCAACGGCGACTCGCCCTTCGCGCTCAACTTCACCGCGGGGGGCGGGGCGGACGACCAGCTGGGCTATCTGGTGCCCAACCACCGTATTCGCGCGGCGCTGTACGATGCGGTGAAGCATCAGCCCGGGCTGCGGCTGGTGACCGGGGCGGAGGTTGTCCATGCCCGCTCGGGCGCGACCGGCCCGCGCGCGGAAGTGCTGCTCTCCTCGGGCGAGGTGGCGCGGGCACGGCTGCTGGTCGTGGCCGACTCGCGGCTCTCCAAGACCCGCGAAGCGCTGGGGATCGACACCGACATCAACCCGCTGGGCCGCTCGATGATGGTGGTGCGGGTGCGGCACGAGCTGCCCCATGGCGCGACCGCGCTCGAATGGTTCGACCATCGCCAGACGCTCGCGCTGCTGCCGCTCAACGGCAACCTGGCGGGCGCGGTGCTGACCCTGCCCGAGGAGGCCGCGCGGCGCGTGGCGGCGTTCGACGATGCCGCGCTCGGCCGCGACCTCACCCGCCGCTTCCGCCAGCGGCTGGGTCGGATGGGAGTGGTGAGCGATCGCAACGTCTATCCGCTGGTCACCACCTGGGCACATCAGTTGGTCACCGGCCGTGCGGCGCTGATCGGCGATGCGGCGGTGGGGATGCACCCGGTGACGGCGCACGGCTTCAACCTGGGGCTGAGTGGCCAGGCGCTGCTCGCCGCCGAGGTGCGCGATGCGGTGCGGCGGGGGATGGACCCGGCGCTGCCTGCCGTGCTGCGGCGCTTCGAGAACGGCCACCGCGCGACGTGCAAGCCGCTCTATACGGGGACCAACCTGCTGGTGCGGCTGTTCACCGACGAACGCCTGCCGGCGCGTGCGATGCGCCACGCGGTGCTGCGGCTGGGGGCAGGGCTGCCCTTCGTGCGGCCCACGGTGCGGGCGATGCTGACGCATTAATCCTCCATTCCTCCCCTGCATCGCAGGGGAGGGGACCGCGCGCAGCGCGGTGCAGCGGCCGCCGCGGTATGCGGCGGTTGCCCTTACCCCAACTGCCTCCGCGCCTGGCGGCGCGGCCCCTCCACCACGCACCTTGCGGTGCGCGGTCCCCCCCAGCAGGCTGGGGGAGGAATGTTGCTCCAATTCCCCTTGCACAATCTCTTTCACGATATATCTTGATCGCGTCAAGATTCGCACAGGATGCACAGCACCATGTTTTCCCCTTTCGGCCGTCACGGCCATCATCACCATCACCATCATCACGGCCATCAGTTCGCGCCCCGCGGTCGCGGCGGCTGGGGCGGGGGCTTTCCCGGCGGCTTCGACGGCGGCTTTGCCATGGGCGAGCGCGGGCCCGGCGGCCGCGGCCGGCGCATGTTCGGCGGCGACGAGCTTCGCCTGATCCTGCTCAAGCTGATCGAGGAAGCGCCGCGCCACGGCTATGACCTGATCCGCGAGATCGAGGCGCGCTCCAACGGCGCCTATGCCCCGAGCCCCGGCGTCGTGTACCCGACGCTGACCATGCTCGACGACATGGACCTGATCGCCGAGCACAAGAGCGAAGGCGCCAAGAAGCAGTTCGCGATCACCGAGGCCGGCACCGCGCATCTCGCGGAAAACGCGGACGACGTTGCCGCGCTGTTCCAGCGGCTGACGGATCTCGGCGAACGTCATGCCCGCACCAGCGGCGGCCCGGTGCGCCGCGCGATGCACAATCTCAAGACGGTGCTCGCCGCAAGCGTCTTCGACGAGGAGGTAGACCCCGAGCGGCTGCACGCCATCGCCGAGATCCTCGACGAAGCCGCGCGCAAGATCGAGCGGCTGTAGGCAACGATGCCCCGGATCGAGGTGTTACGCCGTCGTCTGGGGCTCGTCCCCGTCGCGGCCAAGGAGACCAGAATGACGATCGCCCCGTTCACCGCCCATGCGCTGGTGCCGACCGAGCATGCCAGCCGCTATCTCCAGCAGCTCTGCAAGCACTGGCAGCACAATCTCGAGGTGACCTTCACCCCCGAGAACGGCACGGTGATCTTCCCCAAGGACGCGCGCGGCGCCAACCATCCGGGGGATGCGGCGGCGATCTTCGACGTCGCCGAAACCGGGCTGGAAGTGCGGATCGACGCGACCTCGGCGGAGCAGCTCGAAGGGCTGAAGGACGCCGTTGTCCGGCATCTCGATCGCTTCGCCTTCCGGGAGGGCGAGCTTACGTTCAATTGGCAATAGGCCACAAAAAAAAGGGGCGGAAACCACGTGGTTCCCGCCCCTTTTCTGTAGGTCGTCCGGATCAGAAGCTGAAGCGGACCGAGGCCGTGACCGTGCGGCCGGTCAGCGTCTGCGCAGTAGCGACGCCCGAGGCGGGGACCGCCGCCGAGTTGACCGAGACGAAGGCCAGCTTGTCGAACACGTTATAGACGTTGAGGCCGATCTGCAGGCCGTCCACCGGGCGGACCTGCACGAACGGGCTGACGATCGTGTAGCCCGGCTGCTTGAGCAGGTTGCCGTCCTGCGCAAAGCTGCTGGTGGTGCCGATCAGGTTGGTGCCGATGGTGAAGCGCTTCACTTCGAACTGCGGGGTCGCCTGGAAGATCAGGTCCGGCTGGTGGCGCGGGGTGTTGCCGACCAGCGTCTTGTCGGCCTTGTCCGCGTCGATCTTGGCCTTGGTGTAGGTCGCCCCCATCCGCAGGCTGAGCGGGCCATGCTCGAACAGGCCTTCGAGTTCGACGCCCTTCGCGCTGTAGTCGCGGTCGATCTGCAGCACCACCGTCGCGCCGGTCGCATCGGCACCGACCTGGAGGTTCTTGTCGGTGGTCGAGGCCCAGAAGCCCGTGGCGAACAGCGTCACGCCGTCCTTGCGGAACTTCACGCCGGCTTCGGCCTGCTTGACCGGGCCATAGGCCATTGACGGATCGGTCAGCGCGCCCGAGGCCGAATTGACCGCCGGCGAGAAGTACAGGCGCTCGGCGCTGGCGCGCGCGCCGCGGCTGTAGCGGGCGAAGACCGACAGCGGCTCGGCAATGCGGTAGTTCACACCCACCGAGTAGGACGCATAGTTGTAGCTATAGTCGGCCAGACCCGGCTGCGACAGCGGCAGCACTGCCACGGTACGTTCGGGCAGCGAGATGGCACCGTCACGGTTCATGTCGACCGGGGCGACGCCGACGCGGCCACCGCCGAGATCCGCCCCATAGAGCGTGCCGGTGACCTTGCCCGAGTCGTAGCGCAGGCTGCCGCCCACCGAGAGCGCGCCGATCTGGTAGTTGACCGAGCCATAGGGCGCGAACACGCGATAATGGAGATCGTAGCGGCGGCGATAGGCGCCGGTGCCGCGGATCCCGTAGTTCAGCACGCCGCCTTGCGTGACGGGCACGCCGCCCGCGGTCAGCACGTCGATATAGGCCGAGTTGCCGCCGCCCGCGACGTCGAACACGTCGGTCAGCAGGTGGAGATTCTGGACCATCGCCTGTGACGAGGCATAGAAGCCCGCGGTCGTCGTCAGCTTGCCGTCGCCCACGCTCCACACGCGGCTGCCGCGGAAATCGTTGGTGAAATTGTCCAGGCTCTCGATGTCCGAGTGCATGTCCAGGCCGTACACCAGCAGGCCGTTGCCGTTGAGCGTCGACGGATTGGCGATCGTGGCACCAGCGTTCGGGCCGGTGGCGTAGCGCAGCGTGGCACCGCGGCCCGCAATGGCGGGGGCAAGGGCTGCGGCCGGCAGCAGCGCCAGCGAGCTGCTCTCATTGTAGGTGCCGGAGATGGCGGCGTAGCGCATGCGATCGCTGAACGTCCAACCCGCGATGTCGAACTGCGCCTCAAGACCGATCGAGGCGACCTTGCTGCGGTTGCCGTCGTGCAGATCGACATTCTTCACATTGTTGTTGCCGTCGAGCGCAAGGATCGAACCCTTGTACCGCGAATAGAGCGTGTCCTTGCGCGGATCGAAGCCGGGGATCGTGCTGTACGACGGATCGGCGTTCGTGCCGCGCACCTGCACCGGCACCATCGCGTAGTTGGGCTCGCGATCGTCCAGATACTTGCCGTACAGGCGGATATAGCCGTTGCCGAAGGTCTTGGTGACGTTCAGCTTGATCTGCCCGCCCTTGAACGCGTCATAGCCAGTCGCGCGCGGGCCTTCGCCCTGGCGATAGAAGCCGCCGACGTTGAAGCGGACCGTCTTGCTCAGATGCCCGCCATAATTGAAGTCGGCGCGGCCGAGCTCATGGTCGATGCCCGAGGAGAGCTGCAGCGTTCCGCCGTCTTCCTCGCCGGTCTTCGAAATGAAGTTGACGAGGCCGCCCGGCGAGTTCGAGGCGAAGGTCGAGGCCGAACCGCCGCGGATCGCCTGAACCTGCGACAGGCTGAGATCGGTGCGCAGGAACGCCGTGGTCGAGGCGAAGTGGATGTCGCCGAATTCGAGAACGGGCAGGCCGTCTTCCTGGATCTGCAGGAATTTGGAGCCGTCCGCCGCCATCGGCAGGCCGCGAATGGTCACTGCGGTGAGGCCATCGGTGCCTGCAGTCTCGGCGCGGATGCCGGGCATGTTGCCCAGCACTTCGGCGATCGAGCGCGTGCCGATCTTCTGAATCTCGTTCTCGTCGATCGAACTCGCGGAAATCGCCGAGTCGAGCAGATCGCGGCCCTTGGCGACGCCGGTAGTGAAGGCCTGCTTTTGCGGCTTGGCCTCGACCGACTCCACCTTATCGGCGGCGGGCGTGCTGGCCGCGGAGGGCGCCTGTTGCGCATGCGCGGGCACCGTAATCGCCGCTGCGGAAATCGCCAAAGCCAGCCGGAAACGAGTATTCATTGCAACCCCATTTGTCTCAAATGTTTCTGCACGCTCCCTGCGGTTGGGCGAGTTAAGGCATTGAAAGGCTATGGCTAGGTACAAGTACGTGACGCCACTGAACGCAATGGAAACGTTTGCATATATGACGGGGAAATTTCATGGGTGCGGTTCAAATGCGGACGTACAAGCGTTATGTCTTCGCCGATGCGCACGGCAGTCGGCGAGCGATGGAGCGTAGAGCGGTGAGCGAGGCACGTATTTCAAAGCGGTCCGCGAATAAAAACATGCCCGACGAAGCGCGGTTGTTGGGGCTGTTGGCAGATTGTGCAGGCAAGATGCTGGGAGCTTCCGACCCTACGGCGATGATCGACTATCTGTTCGAGATGGTCCGTGACGAGCTGCGGCTCGACGTCTATTTCCACTATCGGGCCGAGCCCGATCATCTGCTGGTGCTGGAGGCGAGCGGCGGGCTGTCGGAGGGGCAGAAGGCCGCGGGCGCGCGCTTGCAGTTTGGCCAGGCGGTTTGCGGGATGGTGGCGCGCGACCGCACACCGCGTGTCGTCGCGCACGTACAGGGCAGCGACAACCCGATGACGAACTTCATCCGCGACGTAGGGCTCGACAGCTACGCCTGCACGCCGCTGCTGCACGGCGAGGTGCTGCTGGGTACGCTTGGATTCGGCCGGCGCAGCGGCGTGCCGTTCACCGAGGTGGAGTTGCGCTTCCTTCGCACCATCTGCAGCTATGTCGCGGTGGCGAAGAACCGCCTGCTGGTCGAGGCGGAGATGCTGGCGGCGATGAAGGCGCGCGACGCGCTCGACAAGGCGCAGCGGGCATTGTTCGGCAGTATCTCGCGCAGTGCGGCGGCGGAAGAGGCTGCCACCGCGGCCATGCTCGCGCACGAGATGGTGCAGCCCCTCTCGGCTGCGTCGAATTACATCGCGACGGTGGAGATGGCGCTGCGCGGCACCGGCGGGCCGGACGTCTTACGGCAGTTGGCCCGCGCCCGCGCGCAGATCACGCGCTCGTCTCAGATCGTCGCGCGCACGCGCGCGCTGGTCGAGCGTGGGGAAGTGGATGCCGAGTTCGTGCCCGTAGGCACGCTGTTCGACGAAGCGCGCGAGCTGTTCGAGGCCGCGTGGAGCGGCCCGCCGCCGCAGATTGTCGTGGAGATCGAGGCGGGGCTGGGCGCGCTGCTCGCCGATCGCGTGCAGATCGGCCAAGTGCTCGCCAACCTGTTGCGCAACGCGGCGGAGGCGCTGCGCGCCACCGAAGGTGCGCGCATCCTGCTATCGGCACGCACCGTCGAGGACGGGGTGGAGATCGCGGTTACCGACAACGGTCCAGGCTTCCCCGGCGGCGCCATTCCCGAGCAGGGCCAGTCGACCAGCGGCGGGCAGGGGATCGGCCTCACCGTCTCACGACGCATCCTGGAAGCACATGAGACCGCGTTGGACCTGCAAGCGCCGGCCGAAGGGGGCACGCGCCTGCGCTTCGTGCTCGCTGCGCGGGAGACCGTAGCGTAGCTCAGCGCCTGCGGCGGGCGAGTATCTCGAAATAGCTTTCCAGCACCGCGTGGTTCACCCGGTCCCAGACATAGGCCTGCGCCTTTTCGTGCCCGGCCGCGCCGGCCGAGGCAGCGAGCGCGGGATTCTCGATGAGCCGGGCGATCGCGCCGGCATAGGCATCGACGTCGCGCGGCGGCACCAGGAAGCCGTTGACGCCTTCCTCGACCAGGTCGATCGCGCCGGTGGCGCGCGCGGCGACGATCGGTACGCCGCAGGCCATCGCCTCCGAGGTGACGTTGCCGAAGGTCTCGGTGACCGAGGGGTTGAACAGCACGTCCATCGACGCGACCGCGCGCGCGAGATCATCGCCGCGCTGGAAGCCTGTAAACACCGCGCCCGGCACCTGTTCCGCAAACCATTGCCGCGCCGGGCCCTCGCCGATCACCAGCACCTTGTGCGGCACGCCGCGCTCGGTCAGCCGGTTGCAGACCTGCGCGAAGATATCGAGGCCCTTCTCCAGCACCAGCCGGCCGAGAAACCCGACGGCGAACTCGTGGTCGCCGATGCCAAGCGATCGGCGCCAGGCGAGATCGCGACGTGCCGGATTGAATCGCGCATGGTCTACCCCGCGCGACCAGATGCGGATCGGCGTGGTCACGCCCCAGCTGCGGATCAGCTCGGCGGTGGAATCCCCCGGTGTCACCACCTGGTCGACACGATTGTAGAACCGGGTCAGCAGCTTGATGATCACCGGCGCGACGAAGCCGAGATGATAATAGGCCGGGTAGGTCTCGAACCGCGTGTGCAGCGAGGCAAGCGTCGCGATATCGTGCTTGCGTGCCCAACGAACCGCGCCGTGGCAGAGGAATTCGGGCGCGGAGACGTGCACCATGTTGGGGGCGAAGGCCTCCAGATCGGCGCGGATGCTCTCGGGCAGGCCGGTGGCGAACTTGTATTCGGCGCGGCCGCCCGGCACTGGCCAGGCCGGTACGCTTACCAGATCGCCGGTGGGCGCGAAGGCGGGCGTGTCGGTGGTCGGCGAGTAGATACGAACCGTCACGCCCTGGTCGAGCAGATAGCCGACGAGCTTGTTGAGCGCCTGGTTCGCGCCATCGCGAACATAGTTGTAATTGCCGCTGAAGAGGGCAACGCGAAGATCGGAGGGTTGCATGTTCGCGCTGCGCATAGTCGTGCGCGCGCGGCCCGGCAAGCGAACGTCATGCCCACGTCACGGAACAGCCATGGGGCCCGCCGGTTCTGCCCTCATGAGCAAGCATTTCGCGAAAGGCGCCGCGGTGCGCTGGAACTGGGGCAGCAGCCATGCCGAGGGCAAGGTGGCCGAGCGTTTCGATCGCCGCGTACAGCGCACGATCAAGGGCGAGAAGATCGTCCGTAACGGGACCAAGGACAACCCGGCCTATTTCGTCGAGCAGGAAGATGGCGGCCGTGCGCTCAAGCTGGAGAGCGAGCTGGACGCGGGGTGATCCCGCTTCTTAGCCGCTCCTCCTGGGAGGGGGACAGATTCCAGAACGTTTGTCGGTCTCTGTTAGACACGGCCCCACCCCCAACCCCTCCCCTGAAGGGGAGGGGCTTGAGAAATCTCGCGCTACGTACAGATCTCACCGCGTATACAGCACCCGTGCATCGGCCTTGAACGCCTCGGCACTGGCCTTGCGTGAGTAGAACATGTGCCCGCCGGGATAGACCCCCAGCTTCACCCGCTGCTCCACGCCGAAGCGCGGCATCTGATCGATGATCAGCCTCGATCCGAAATAGGGGCAGGACAGGTCGTTATAGCCATGAACGATCAGCACCCCCATCTTGGGGTCGTTCGCCACCGCCTTGCGCAGGTCGCTCACCGGGGCGTCGTCCGGCGTGCCGCGGTCCCAGGCCGAGTTTACCGAGAAGGACAGCGCGTTGTAGCGCGCGCTCGTCTTCCAGCCCACCTCGCGGGTGATGAAGTCGACCATCGCGCTGGTCGTGGGCGCGATGATGCCCTCCAGGATCGGATCGCCCGACTTGCGCTCGGCGGCGTTGGGGAAGGGGTCGAACGCATCGACATTCGAATCATAGACGCTGCCGATCTTGCCGTCGTCGCGATGGACCTCGCGTAGATAGGTGCCTTCGTCGATTCGCCCGTCGAGGCGGCGGACGAGCTTCGGATCAAGACCGGTCAGTTCGGTCACCCTGTCGCCCAGCCGCGCGGTCGCCTGCGGATCCGAACGGCCGGCGAGCAGGTCGGTGGCGAAGCTACCCCGCGTATAGGCCTCGACACTCGCCATCGCCTGCGGAGTCAGCTTGCCGGTACGCTCGAGATGCCCGGCCGCCATCGAGGGCAGGGTGATCATCCAGGGCAGCGGTGACAGCGCGTCCGATCCGGCGGTCGCGGCCGGGTCCAGATAGGGCGAGACCATCACGATGCCGTTCACGCCCACACCCAGCTGGGTCTGCAGTTCATAGGCGATGCGCGGCGCGCGATAGCCGCCATAGCTTTCCCCCATCACGAACTTGGGCGAGCGCAGCCGCTCGCTCTTGACCAGCCAGTCATAGACGATGCGCGACAGATATTTGATGTCGGGCTCGTTGGCGTAGAAGGCCTTCTTGGTCGCCTCCTCGTCGATCAGGCTGCGGCTGAAGCCCGTGCCGACGGGATCGATGAACACCAGGTCGGTCATGTCGAGCCAACTGGCGGGATTGTCGATGAGCAGCGGCGCATCGGACGGCGAATCGCCCTTGTCGCCGAACTGCACGCGCTTGGGCCCCACCGCACCCAGATTGAGATAGACCGACGAGGCGCCGGGGCCGCCGTTGAACGCGAAGGTCACCGGCCGCTGCGCGCCGGCGCCGGGCACGACATAGGCGGTATAGACCACCTCGCCGATCTTCTTCCCCTTGGCGTCATGGACCGGCAGCTTGCCGATCGTCGCCTGGTAGCGGATGGGCTTGCCGCCGATCATCGCAGTCTGCGCGATGGTCTTGTCGTCGGGCAGCGGCGGGAGGTCGGCCTTGTCGGCCTTGTCGTCGCTCTTTTCGGCGGCGGCGTCGGCCTTCTTGTCCTGCGCTTGTGCCTGCGGGGCAAGGAGCAGGGCGGCGACGGATGCGGCGATCAGGGTGCGGTGGCGCAAGAAAAGGGTCCCCCCGGAAGTGATGGTCGTTGCAGCCTAGCGGCGCCCCAGTGCCAAATCTACGGGTGGCGACTTACAAACTGCGCCACATCCACCGGGCGGTGGGCCCATAGTGCGCGACCGTCGCGGCGAGGGTGGGGGACGCGGCGCCCGGCTGGAAGCCCAGCCGCCGCCAATAGTCCCCGGCGCCTTCCACGGCGATCAGTTCGGCCCGTGTGATTCCCGCTGCGACGGCATCCACGAACGCGGCTTCGACCAGCATGCGGCCAATGCCCGTGCCGCGCGCGACATCCGCAACGGCCAGATCGTGCAGGTACAGCGTATCGCCTGTCGTCGTCCGGTCGAGCACCGCGCCCACCGGCGGCGGCGACTCCCGCGTCCATCCATGCGCCAGCAGATAGGCAAGGAGCGTGCCGTCGCGCTCGGCCGCCAGGTTGAACGGCGCAGCCACATCGAGTCGGCTGGCGAAGGCGGGCTCGGGCTCGACGAGGAATGCGGGATAGACCTGTGCTTGCAGTGTCAGCGCCTGGGGGAGGTGGCGGGGCTGGAGCGGGGTAAGGATCGGTGCCGACATGCCGCAACCTGTGCCAGCCCACGCGCTGGAGGACCAGCGCGACGGCATTTTTGACGCGTTTTGGGGATTCGTCGATCCCCGTAACGATCTTCCTAATGAGCCGTAAAAGGCAAGCACCCTCTAGTTAACAAGCGCTTATCCGTACCCGATAACCAAAGTGTTGAACCGGATATTTCCACCATGTGCACCAGAAGAACCGCACTTGTTCGGCTGACAACGGCCGGTTGGTGCGGAGTCCGGTGTGGTTTCTGTGCGCGTATCCTGTTGTGGTATCTTGTCCGTGGGGGCGTTACTGCTCTGTGCGGCCAACGATCGACCCAGTCTCGAGGAGCAGGTGCTGGACCGTATCAACCACCTCCGCGAAAATCCTGCTGCCTATGCCGACCGTCTCCGACAGTTGCGGCCGCATTTCCACGGCAACACGCTGTATCTGCCGGGGCAGCCGCGCGGGCTGATCACGCAGGAGGGGGCGGATGCCGTCGACGAAGCCATCGCGTTTCTCCAGCAGCAGGCCCCGCTGCCGCCGCTGAGCCGGGCCGAGCTGCTCGGCCTGGCGGCCCGGGATCACGCCGTGATGCAAGGTGCGCTCGGCACCCGCGGACACTTCTCGCCCGACGGCGCATCGCCCGGTGACCGCGTGCAGCGCCGCGGCGGCGGCCGACTGGTGGGGGAGGATATCTCCTATGGCTATGACAATGCCGACGCGGTGGTGCGGCAACTGGTGATCGACGATGGCGTGCCCGATCGTGGCCACCGCGAGCTGCTGTTCAACCGCGAACTGCGCTATGCCGGCGTCGGTTGCGGCAGTCACAGCGCCTATGGCCATATGTGCGTGATCGATGTCAGCCGCACCCGCAATGGCATGTCGGTCTACGCCACGCTGGCGCAGAACGAGAACCGGTAGCGCGGGGGCCGCGGCGCCACGTACCGGCCGCGGGCCCATCTACCACACGCGGCTATACCCCGGCGCGGGCGTGTCGGTGTACGTGGCCCGTTCCTGGAGCCGGGCGACCCACCGAGGATGCAGTCGGCCTTCGCCAAGAGCGACGGCTGTTCCGAGACGGGCGCTGCCCATAGTGTTTGCGCGGCGCTTCAGTCCCGGCCGAAAAGAATCGAAGGCAAAGGAGGATGCGGTTTCGCGTCCGGCCCCTGGCTGCGCATCCCCGCCGGCCACGATGCGTGCGCACCAGCGGGATCATGCTCGTGTCCCCAGTCCCCCCTTCGCTAACCTGCTAAAGCGCCCCGCCATACTGTTGAAGCTGCAGGCGTGCAGCACGCTGCATCCGATGCCACGAGTCGCGCGCGCAGCGGTCAGCGCACCACCGTCACCAGATCGCCGCGCTTGACCACGCCGAACAGCCGCTGGGCGAAATCCTGCGGCACGCCGATGCAGCCATGCGTCGCCAATCCCTGGCGGACATTGCTGCCATGGATCGCAACGCCGTCGCCGGTCAGCCACAGCGTGTAGGGCATCATCGCGTCATAGGCGTTCGAGCGATGGTTCTTCTCCATCCCCCGGATCGGAAAATTACCGATCGGGGTAGGCGTCGCGTCCTGGCCGTACAGGATGACGCTGGTGGCGATTTCGTCCTCGCCACGAAACACCGAGAGGATCTGACGCGTCAGATCGATGCGCAGCCAGATCCTCCCCGGGGGAACGCCGTGATCGTTCCAGGCGAACTCGCCAAACTGCATGCGATCCGGCAACCGTAACAGGCTACGGATCACGCGCGTGCTGCCATCGCCGATCCGCAATTGCTGCTGGTCCCCGTCGGAAAACCGGATACGATCGGTATCCGCGGGCGTGATCATTCGGCCCGTGCCGCCACCCTGCTGCACGTAGCGCGGAACGAACGCCTTCGCGGCAAGCGTCACCAGCAGCAGCGACGCCGCACCCAGCGAAATCCAGATGCCGAGCTGCGATCGGGCGCGCATCAGGCCTTGGCTTCGATCCGGTTCCGTCGCCGCATCTCGGCACCGATCAGCCCGAACGCAGTGACCAGCATCAGCCATTCGGCCGGCTCGGGTACCGCCGGCGGGGTCGGCGTTGGCGTTGGCGTCGGCGGAGGCGGCGGCGTGGGTGTCGGAGTCGGCGAGGCCGTCGGGGTGGGCGTGGGCGTCGGCGTGCCGATGCCAATCGGCGGGGCACCACCGCCACCACCGCCTCCGCCGCCCCCCGGCACGATCGAATTGCCGGTGAAATTGCCCGGCCCCCGTACCGGGACGACGTCCGCAAATGGCGACACAGAATCAAAGCTGGAGGGCAACCCGGCAACGTCGATCAACGGCGTGTCCGACGGTAGCGGCAGGGATGCAGGGATCGGCGCCTGATCGGCGGAAAGATCAAAGGCCTTCGGATACGCGACGCCGTTGTTGGCGAGCGAATCGGGCGTCAACGCATTCCGCGGACTGTGCTTCGCCACACCGCTATATTTGCGCTTGCCCTTAAGGCTGTGGGCGCCCGCCTCGCGCACGCCCGGCGACCGAGCGGACAATACCGACAGCGCCTTCGATGCCTCTTGCACCGCAGCGGCAACCGTCGGCACCGCAATTCCGGCAGAGGTAGCCGAAAGAAGCGAAATGGTCGCAGCAGACGCGCTCAGGCGGCGAACCGCGCGTGACCGTAAGATGTCCTTCCCTGTCTTCAAGTTACTGCTCCCACCCCCTCTTGCTCGCACTCGCGAAAAGCCCCCTTAACTATATCGCAAGCATCGCATGTATTAACGAAATAAAACCTGGCTATACACAAATAGTTCCCGCCGTCGGCCGCGACAATACTTAACGCCGAGGCACTTCGCGGATCTCGTCCCGACTGTATCAAAACGGCCCCGCCCGCACCAGCATATTTACATATTCGTGCAGATATGGAGCTATTTCCCCAAGAGCTGATCGACTAAGCTGTTGAGATTCTTGTAATCGGATACACGCAATGGCAGCGGTTCGCCAGCCTTTGCGTGCGGCGCCGCTGGGGCCAGCGCGCGTTCGAAGCCCAATTTGGCGGATTCGCGCATCCGCAGGCCGGCATGGGCGACCGGGCGGACCTCGCCAGAGAGGGCGATTTCCCCAAAAACCACCGCATCGGCGGGGATCGGCCGCTCCGACAGCGCAGATACGAGCGCTGCCGCCACCGCAAGATCCGCGGCCGGGTCCTGGATGCGATAACCGCCGGCGATGTTGAGATAGACTTCGCACGCCGAAAAGCTGAGCCCGCAGCGCGCCTCCAGCACCGCCAGCACCATCGACAGCCGCGGCGAATCCCAGCCGACGACCGATCGCCGCGGCGTCGCGCCCGAGGCGAGTCGAACGGTAAGCGCCTGAACCTCGACCAGCACCGGCCGCGTCCCCTCCAGCGCGGGGAAGACGACGGTGCCGGTGACGTTCTCGTCGCGCTGGGTGAGGAACAGCGAGGAGGGATTGGCGACTTCCGCCAGTCCTTCGGTCTGCATCGAGAAGACGCCGATCTCGTCGGTGCCGCCGAACCGGTTCTTCACCGCGCGCAGGATGCGGTAGAGGTGGCTGCGTTCACCTTCGAAGGCGAGCACCGTATCGACCATATGCTCGAGCACGCGCGGGCCCGCGATCGACCCGTCCTTGGTGACATGGCCCACCATCACCAGCGCGGTGCCGCGCTCCTTGGCGAAGCGGATCAGCTCCTGCGCGCTGGCGCGGACCTGGCTCACGGTGCCCGGCGCGCCTTCGATCAGGTCCGAATGCATCGTCTGGATCGAATCGATGATGAGCAGGCCGGGCGGGGTGGTCATGCTCAGCGTCGTCAGGATGTCGCGCACCGAGGTGGCGGCGGCGAGCTGCACCGGCGCCTGGCCAAGGCCGAGTCGTCGCGCGCGCAGCCGCACCTGGTCCGCCGCTTCCTCGCCCGAGACATAGGCCACCGACAATCCTCGGCTGGCGATCTTGGCGGCTGCCTGGAGCAGCAGGGTCGACTTGCCGATGCCGGGATCGCCGCCGATCAGCGTCGCCGAGCCTTCGACGAAGCCGCCGCCCAGCGCGCGATCGAACTCGGCGATGCCGCTCGGCATCCGCTCGGGCAGCGCGACTTCGGCGTCGAGCCCCGAGAGCAGGATCATCCGCCCGCCCGTTTGCAGGTGATGCTTGGCCTGGAACGGCGTGGCAGGACCCGAGGCTTCCTCGACCAGCGTGTTCCATTCCGCGCAATCGGCGCATTGCCCCGCCCATTTCGAGGTCGCCGAGCCGCAGGCCTGGCACACATAGCGCTTCTGGAGTTTTGCCATGGCCAGCCTGTAGCGCGATGGAAACGAAAAGGGAACGGGTGGTGCTGCGCGGGCTGTCGCACGCGGCCTCTTTTCCCGATGCTCCACGCTGCTATGGAGCGGGCATGACCGGGCTCGACATCGTCACGCTTCTCATCATCGCCGGCGCGGCGATCCTCGGCTTCCTGCGCGGCTTCACCACCGAGGTGCTGGCGTTCCTCGCATGGATACTCGTGGTGGTGGCGGTGAAGTTCTTCCATGCCGGCTTCACCGCACTGCTCGCGCCGATGATCGGTACCGCAGGCGGGGCGGCGGTGCTCGCCTTCGCGCTGCTTGCCGGGGTCAGCTATTTCGGCGGGCGGCTGATCGCCAACACGCTGGGCGGGCAGATGCGCAACTCGGTGCTGGGGCCGATCGACCGGGCGCTGGGCGTCGGCTTCGGCGTCGCCAAGGGGCTGATCCTGGTCAGCATGGGCTTCCTGGTGCTGATGCTGGTGCTCGACACCTTCGAGGGCGGGCGGGCGCACCGCCCGAAATGGATCACCAAGTCGGTCACCTATCCGCTGCTCGACACCACCAGCGCGGCGATCGGCGATTTCGTCGACCGCCGCCGCAAGGGTGAGCCGGTGTTCGGTGGGGACAATGCGAGCGTGGACGCATCAACGACGTCGAACGAGGACCGCCCTCGTCGCCGCAAGCCTGACTGATCCTGGCCGTACCGGGGAGGATCAACGGCGCAACCCATACGAAGGGCGGGCAATTGGCGCTCGCAACTGCGGGACGGCTACCCTAGATCAAAGGGCATGAACGCCCCGCTCTACAATATGGAAATCCTGCGCCTCGCAGCCGCGATCCCGCATCACGAACGGCTGGCGCAGCCCGGCGGTACGTCGGAGAAGCGTTCGCCGGTGTGCGGCAGCCGGGTGACGGTCGACATCGCCATCGACGAAACCGGCACGGTTGCCGAGGTCGGGATGCTGGTCCGCGCGTGCGCGCTGGGACAGGCATCGGCGGCATTGATGGGGGAGGCGGTGCTCGGTCGTACCCCCGCCGAGATCGCCACCGCGCGCGACCAGCTCACCGCCTGGCTCGCCGGCGAGCGCGATGCGCCGCCCGACTGGCCCGGCATGGCATTGTTCGTCCCCGCGCTGCCGCATCGCGGCCGCCACGCCTCGATCCGGCTCGCCTTCGAGGCCGCGGCCGAAGCGGCGGCACAGGCGGCGGAGGCGCGGGTTTGATGGAACATGGTTCGGACGGTTCGATCCTCGCCGATGCGGTGCCGATGCTCGGCTTCGCGCTGTTCTTCGTGCTGTTGTTCCGACGACTCGGCCTCGGTGCCACGCTGGGCTTTCTCGTCGCGGGTGCGCTGGTCGGCCCGCACGTGCTGCGACTGGTCGGCGACGCCGAGGGCAAGATGGGCATTGCCGAGCTCGGCATCGCGCTCCTGCTGTTCCTTGTCGGGCTCGAGCTGAGCCCGTCGCGGCTGTGGCGGATGCGGCGCGACATCTTCGGCCTCGGCTTCCTGCAGGTGGCGCTGTGCGGCATCGCGATCGCGGGGATCGTCTGGTTGGTGACCGGCTCCACGATCGCCGCCGCGCTGGCGCTGGGGCTGCCGATGGGGCTGTCCTCGACCGCGCAGGTGCTGCCGCTGCTGCAATCCGCCGGCCGCTTGCGCACGCCCTTCGGCGAGCGCGCCTTTGCGATCCTGCTGTTCCAGGATCTGTCGATCGTGCCGCTGATCACCATTGTCGCCGCCTTGTCGCGCAACCCGGCCGACCAGGGTGGACCGCCGGGCTGGCTGCTGGGCCTCTACACCGTCGGCGCGATCGTCGGGCTGGTGGTGGCGGGGCGCTTCCTGTTGCGGCCGCTGTTCCGCCTGATCGGCAATCTCGACGAGCGCGAGATGTTCGTCTTCGCGGGGCTCCTGACGGTAATCGCCAGCGCCGCGGTGATGGAGGCGCTCGGCCTCTCCGCCGCGCTGGGCGCGTTCATCGCCGGCGTGATGCTGGCGGATTCGCCCTTCCGGCATGAGATCGAAGCGGATGTCGAGCCGTTCCGCGCGATCCTGCTCGGGCTGTTCTTCGTCGCGGTGGGCATGACGCTCGATCTGCACGCGATTGCCGAGCGGCCCTTCTTCGTCGCGGGCATGGCGCTGGCGCTGATCGCGGCCAAGGCGGCGCTGATCATGGGGCTCGCGCTGGTCTTCGGGATGAAGCCGCGGGGTGCCTTCGCGCTTGGCGTGCTGTTGTCCCAGGGTGGTGAGTTCGGCTTCGTGCTGTTCGCCCAGGCGCAGAAGGCGCTGCTGATCGAGCCGCAGGCCGCCAGCGTGTTCAGCGCAATCGTCACCGTATCGATGGCCACGACGCCGTTCCTGATGATGGCGACAAGGCGCCTTCGCGCCGAACCTCCCAAGCCCGGCGCGGTGCCGGACGGTCCGCGCCAGGAGGGCGCCAATGCCGTGGTTGTCGGCTATGGCCGCTTTGGCCAGACCGTGGCGCAGATGCTGATCGCGCAAGGCATCCCGGTGACGATCATCGACCGCGACGTCGAGATGATCGAGACCGCGGGCAGCTTCGGCATGAAGGTATATTATGGCGACGGCACGCGTACCGATCTGCTCCGCCAGGCGGGTGCTGCCGAGGCCGAGCTGATTTTGTTCTGCCAGGACGGCGATGCGATGGACACCGAGGTCGTGGAGGGGGTGCACGCCGCCTTCCCCAACGCGAGCCTCTTCGTGCGCGCCTATGACCGTCGCAGCGTGATGAAGCTCAACGGCGCGCCGCTCTCCGGCGTGGTCCGCGAGGTGCTGGAAAGCGCGATCGTGATGGCGCGGCGGGCGATGGACGCGGTGGGGGTCGACGGCGCCGAGATCGACCGCACCGAGGCCGAATATCGCCGCACCGACATCGCCCGGCTCAAGGCGCAGAAGGAAACCGGCGACATCTATGCGGGGCGCGACGGCCTGTTCAGTCAGGGCTCCGCCGCCACGGCGGCGGTGCAGGATCGCGGTGATGGCTGATCGGGGAGCAGGCGCATGAACTGGATCGCGATACTGGCGGCGCTCTCGGGCGCGATGGCGGTGGCGGCCGGGGCCTTCGGAGCGCATGGCGCGCAGGGGCAGGCGGTCGAGTGGTTCAAGACCGGCGGGCAGTATCAGCTGGTGCATGCGGTGGCGGCGCTGGTGGCGCTGCAGCTCGGCGCGCGGGGGCCGGCGGCGTTGTTCGTGGGCGGCGGGTTCGTCTTCGCGGGCACGCTCTACCTGATGGCGCTGGGCCTGCCGCGCTGGCTGGGGGCGGTGACGCCGATCGGCGGGGCGGCGCTGATCGCCGGCTGGCTGTGGCTGGCCTGGGCGCTCGCGACGAAGGTCGTCGAATGAGCGAGATGCAGGCGCCCTGGGATCCGGCGCAGGTCCGCCTCTGGCTCGAACGGCGGATCAAGGCCGCGCGCTCCGACCAGGACGTCGCCGACCGCTATGGCCGCGATCGCGAAGATGATTACGACAAGGCCGCCGCCGAGGAATGGGTGTGCGAGCAGCTGCGCCACAGCGACGCAGTCGAGGACCAGGCACGGCTGGGCGAGGCGCTCAAGGCGTTGCTGGCGAAAGACGACTTCTACCGCGCGGGGGTACGTAACGACGTACGGTTCGAGCGGGAGGTAAAGGCCTATCTGCGCAAGCTGAGCAAGATGGCGAAGACCAACACCGGGTTCGGCAAGACGCTGCGGTATCAGTAGCGTACTTCTAAGCCCCTCCCCTTCAGAGGAGGGGTTGGGGGTGGGGCATGATTGATTAGTGAAGGACTCGCTTCCAGTTCGATCCCCACCCAACCCCTCCCCTGAAGGGGAGGGGCTTTAGCGAAGGTTCACTTCCCCTCCCGCCGGCAGCGATCCGAGCAGTAGATCACGTTCTCCCAATCCCGCTCCCATTTCTTCCGCCAGGCGAAGGGGCGCTGGCAGACCGGGCAGGTCTTGGTGGGGAGGTCCCGCTTGGCGACGCCGCGCGGCATGGGATCAGTCCGCGCCGACGATCTTGGCCACGCCCGCCGCGATGGTGGGGTGGTAGCTCGCCTTCGAGACCGCGTAGAAGCGCCGCGCGATCGGCGTGCCCCAGTCGCCCTGCGCCATCAGGTCCTTGTAGATCGGGTAGATCAGCAGCCCACGGCCGACGCTGCCGACCAGCTTTTCGATCGACGGCACGGCCGGATCATAGCGGTTGGCGATCGCCAGCTCGCCCCAAGCCGAGCGGACATAGGCGTTGTTCGACGCCGACAGCCCCAGCGTCTCGTCCAGCTCCTTCAGCCGCGCCGGTGTCTGCTTCCGGTCGAGACCGTTGAGGAAACGCAGCCACTGCTGCGTCGCCCAGCCCTGCGGATTCACCGCGGAGACCGGCCCGCCGGCATTCACAGCCGCAAGCGCAGCATCGACCGCCTTCAGCGTCGCCGACTGGACGTGCACCGCATTGTTCGGCAGCCCGGCGGCATAGGCCCATTTGTCGAGCTGGAGATTGGCCTCCAGCCCGGCATCGCCCTTCACCAGGTTTGCGCGCAGGTCCGCCAGGAAGCCGGCGGTGGTCTGCGGCTGGAAGGCGTGGCGGTCGAAATAGCCGCGCAGATAGGCGTCCCAGCGCGCGCGGCCGACCGTGCGCTCGATCGTGCGCAGGAAGGTCGAGCCCTTGAAATAATCGAGCTGGCCGAAGGTCGCGCCCGGCTCGCCGTGGAGCCGGGTGGTCGGCGCTTCCATGCCGCCGGCATCGGCGATGTCCTTCTGCAGGCCGTCCCATTCGAGATCGGCGTCGGTCGCGGCGCGCTCCTTGCCGTAGACCGCCTCCATGATGCGGTTCTCGAAATAGGTGGTGAACCCTTCGTTGAGCCACGAGTCCGACCAGGTCGCGTTGGTGACGAGGTTGCCCGACCAGCTATGCGCCAGTTCGTGCGCCACCACATCGACATTCGAGCGGTCGCCGGTGAGGATCGTCGGGGTCAGGAAGGTGAGGGTGGGATTCTCCATCCCGCCATAGGGGAAGCTCGGCGGCAGGACGAGCATGTCGTAGCGGCCCCAGCGATAGGGTCCGTAGAGCGCCTGGGCCGCGTCGATCATCTTCTCGACATCGGCGACTTCCTTGGCGGCGGCGGCGAGCATGCTGGGCTCGGTCCACACGCCGGCGCGCGGGCCGACCGGCTGGAAGGCGAGATCGCCCACCGCGAAGGCGATCAGGTAGGGCGGCACCGGCTTGTCCATCCGGAAGCGGAACTTGTGCCAGCCCTTGCCCGCCGGCACGCCCTTGGCGCCGTCGAGCCGCGTGCCGCTCGCCACCGCGACGAGATCGGCGGGGACGGTGAGCGTGGCGGACCAGGTCTGGCGGATGCCGGGGCTGTCCTGGGTGGGGATCCAGCTGCGGTTGTTGATCGGCTGGCCCTGGCTGAACAAGTACGGTTTTTTCTTGCCGGCGGTGAGCGAAGGGGCGAGCCATTGCAGCGCCGAGGCACCGGGCGCGGTCGCATAATGGAGCACGATCCTGCGCGCGCCGTGCAACTGCACGGTGAGCGGGGCCCCGAGATCGGGCTTGGTTGCGCCGACCGCGAAGGGCAGCGGCTTGCCGGCGGCGTCGGTCACCTTGACGATGACCAGCCCGTCGTCATCGAGCACGATCTCGCTCGCACCGGATGCGGCGAGAATGTCGAGCGTCGCCGTGCCGGACAGCGTCTTGGTCGCGAAATCGGCGCGCAGGTCCAGCGCGACATGGGTGACGCGGGCGACCTCCGGCCGCGCATGGGTCCACACGTCCTTCGCCTCGGGCGTCGTCAGGATCGGCGCGGGTGCGGTCTGCTGGGCGAGGGCGGGGGAGACGAGCATGGTCGAAGCGGCGAGGGCCAGAGCTAGAATGCGCATGATCAGGAGCTAGGCGCTGCAGCCGCACGCGGCAAGACGTTGCCATGGATCAATCAGATGGCCCGGACCCTCTACGGACCCGTAACGTTGATGCGGGATCAACTTCAGGGGGTACGCATGGAAAGTCTGGTGGCGGAGCGGCCGGTGACGAGGGAGGGCGCGGCGGCAGTGCTGCGCGACCTGATCGCCACTCTCAAGCGGCAGGACTATTCCTTCATTACGCCCACCCCCGCCACCCATGCACGGGTGCTCGCCCGGGCGGATCGGCAGCGCGCGACCGACCTGCGTGACGTCTTCGGCTGGAGCCTGCCCTTCGCGCGCGACCTGCTCGACGCATCGCTGCTGGAAGCGCTGGAGGCGGCCGGGCTGATCGAGGCGGCAGGCGCGCTTCTGCGGAGCAAGGTCCGCGTCTCGACGCTCGGGCCCGACCTGCTGGTACATTCCGCCTATCCGACCGACGATACCCATGCGGTGTTCTTCGGCCCGGACAGCTATCGCTTCGCGCGCTTCATCGCGGACGAACTTCGCCGCTGCCCGGAGCGGGAGGGCTCGACCCTGGTCGATATCGGCACGGGTGCCGGTGCGGGGGCGATCGCCGCCGCGCATGGCTGCCCGCGCGTCGACATCGTGATGACCGACATCAACCCGGCAGCGCTACGGCTGGCGCGGGTGAATGCGCAGGCGGCGGGCGTCGAGGCGCGGTTCGTGGAAGGTGGGGATCTCTCGGGGATCGCCGGTGCGCTGGACCTGGTGCTGGCCAACCCGCCCTATATCATCGACCCTGCTGGTCGCGCCTATCGCGACGGCGGCGACCTGCACGGCGCTGGCGTGGCGCTGGCCATGGCATGCGAAGCCGTCCCGCGCCTCGCGGCGGGCGGGCGGTTCCTGCTCTACACCGGCAGCGCGATCGTGCGTGGGGCGGATGGTCTCCGTGAACGGCTGGTGCAGCTCGCCGCGGCGGAGAGCTGCCGGCTGCGCTACGAGGAGATCGACCCCGACGTGTTCGGAGAGGAGCTGGAGACGGCAGCCTATGCGGATGTGGAACGCATCGCGCTGGTGACCGCGGTGATCGAGCGGGCCAGCTAAATTCCTCCCCGGCACGGGGAGGGGGACCGCGCGGCGGTAGCCGCGTGGTGGAGGGGCCGCGCCGGCAGGCGCGGTACGGGCGCCACCCGCGGGCACCCCGCCGCTGGCGCAGCAGCCCCTCCACCAAGCCGCTGCGGGTCGTCCTCCCCGTGCCGGGGAGGAGTTTACGTGCGTTGCCCGTCCAGGAACGCCTCGACCTTCGCCAGGTCCACCGTCTTGTCGAGATAGGTCTGCCCGATGCCCCGTGCGAGCAGGAAGGGCAGGGTGCTGCCTTCCATCTTCTTGTCGTGGAGCATGTGGCCGACCAGCGTCGCGCCGTCCGCCGTCACGCCGGCCGCGGCCAGCCCGTCCGGCAGCCCCACCGAGCGCAGATGCGCCGCCACCCGCGCGGCATCCTCCGCCGGACACAGGCCCTGCTGCGCCGAGAAGGCGAAAGCCAGCGCCATCCCCGCCGCCACTGCCTCGCCGTGGAGCAGCTTGTCGGAAAAGCCGGTCTCCGCTTCCAGCGCATGGCCGAAGGTATGACCAAGGTTGAGCAGCGCCCGCGTGCCGGTGGTCTCGCGCTCGTCCGCCGCGACGATCCGCGCCTTGGCCGCCACCGAATGGCCGATCGCGTGTGCCCGCGCGTCGGGATCGCCGGCGAACAGCGCGGCGGCGTTAGTTTCGCACCAGGCAAAGAACCCGGCATCGTCGATCAACCCGTATTTCGCGACTTCGGCATAGCCCGCGCGCAGCTCGCGCTGGGGAAGGCTGTCGAGGACCTGCGGGTCGATCAGCACCACCGAAGGTTGGTGGAACGCGCCGATCAGATTCTTGCCCGCCTTGGAATTGATCGCAGTCTTGCCGCCCACCGAGCTGTCGACCTGCGCCAGCAGCGTGGTGGGCACTTGGACGAAGTTGCAGCCGCGCTTGAGGATGCTCGTTGCGAAGCCGACGAGATCGCCGATCACGCCGCCGCCCAGCGCGATGACGTGGTCGCTGCGGACCACGCCTTGCGCGAGCAACCAGTCCGTCACCGCTTCGAGCTGCGCCCAGCTCTTGGTGCTCTCGCCCGCGGGCAGCGTCAGCACCGGCGCGGTCACGCCCGCCGCGGCAAGGCTCGCCACCAGCGTCTGGCAATGTGCCGACAGATTGGCGTCGGTGATGATCGGCATCGCACGACCGCGCGACAGCGGGGCGAGGACTTCGCCGGCACGCGCGAGCAAGCCGGGTTCGATGCGCACGTCATAGCTGCGTGCGCCCAGGGCGACGGGGATGGTGGTCACTTGCGCAGGGCCTTCAGGATCGCTTCGACGGTGGTTTCGTGGGGCGCGGCTACGCTGGAGACGCGGATCTGCGCAAGCGCATAAAACGGGTTTCGCACCTTGGCGAGGTCGGTCAGCGTCGCCAGCGGATCCTTGCCGCGCAGCAGCGGGCGTGTGTCGCGCCGCCGCACGCGATCGGCAAGCACCGCCGGCGCGGCGTCGAGCCAGATCGAGATTGCCTGGTCTAGGATCAGCGCCCGCGTCTCGTCGTTGATGAACGCGCCGCCGCCGGTGGCGATCACCTTGGGCGTGCCGTCCACCAGCCGCGCGATCACCCGCCGTTCGCCGTCGCGGAAATGCGGTTCGCCGAATTTGGCGAAGATGTCGGTGACCGACATCCCCGCCGCCGATTCGATTTCCGCATCGGCGTCGACGAAGGGAAGCCGCAGGCGCTGGGCAAGGCGGCGCCCTACCGTGGTTTTGCCGGCACCCATTAGCCCCACGAGTACGATGGGCTTGCCGGTCCAGCTGTTCAGTTGCGCATGCGTTTGTAACATCGTGCGAAGGGCTATACAGCGAGGGACCGTCTCGGGCAAAAGGCCCGTATCGCTCAAGGATTGGACTGTTTTTCATGCCGCGTATGCTTGTCGTGTTGCTCGTGATTTTGGTGGTTCTGGTGGGCGGCATGTTCGCGCTGGCCGGCCGCAATACCGTCAAGGAGCCGGTGCGCATGGAGAAGGCAGTCGCGCTTGAAAACCTCGCCAACTAGGGCGTCGCGCCTCGCGATCGCGGCAGCCCTGTTCGCCGCGATCGGGGTTCCGGCGTTCAGCCAGCAGCAGAAAGCCCCCGAATCGCTGTTGCCGCCCGGCTTCGACCAGCCGGCGCCGCGACCGCAGCCTTCGCCGCGCCCGAGCCCGAGCCCCACGTCTAGCGCAGCGCCGGCGGCAGCGCCGTCGCCGAGTGGTGACGGGGCGCTTTCGGGGGGCGATCTCGGGCCCGACGCGTTCGACGTCGAGGAGAGCAACGCGAGCGCAGTTGCCGCGGTGGCGCCGGCGATCGACCTGTCGCAATATGACCTGCCCAGGGGCGTGCGCCGGCCGCTCAACCGCATCGGCATCCTGGCCGCAGGCAATGCGCCGTTCCCGGCCGATGCGTTCGGCGACGTGGCGGGCGCCACCCAGGTGACGCTGATGCGCAGGCTCGATGCGCCGGTCGCCTCGCGCTGGGTGTCGATCGCGCTGCGCCGTGCGCTGATGTCGCCGCTGGATACGCCGCGCGGCGTGGACGGCGCCGACTATGCCGCCGAGCGCGCCTGGCTGCTGCTCCGCATGGGCGAGGCGACCGCGGCGCGCGGCCTCGTCAGCTATGTCGATATCGACGACTATACCAATGCGCTGGATCGTGTCGCGATGCAGGTCGCGCTGGCGACCGGCGATCCGGCCGCGGTCTGCCCGATCGTCGACGATGCGGCGGCCAACCTTCCCGATCGCGGCTGGGCGCTGGCGCAGGCGATCTGCGCGGGCCTCGCCGGCAAGCCTAGCGAGGCCGATCAGCGGCTCGATGCGGCGGGTAAGGGCAAGCCGCGCAACGACCTCGACACCTTGCTCGCCACCAAGGTGGTGGGGATGGGTGCCGATTCGCGGCGTGCGGTGACGATTGACTGGGTCGGCGTGCCCGCGCTTTCCGCCTGGCGCTTCGGCATGGCGACCGCGGGGGGGGTGGATATCCCCGACAATCTGTTCGCCACCGTGGGGCCGGAGTTCCGCTACTGGCAGGCGCTGTCGCCGGCGGTGTCGCCGGTGAACCGTGCGGGCGCAGCCGAGCTGGCGGCGGCGGCGGGCGTGCTGTCCAACGCGGCACTGGTCGACCTATATGCCGAGCTCGACCAGGCGAGCGACGTTCCCGATCCGCTGCAGAAGACGGTGCGCGACCTGCGCGCCGCCTATACCGGCTCGGCCGCCGAGCGCGTGCAGGCGATGAAGAGCCTGTGGGACGCTGCCGAAAGCCCGCGGCTGCGCTACGCCCGGCTGGTGCTCACCGCCAAGGCGGCCGCCTGGATCCCGGCGAACAAGAATGCGGCCGAACCCGATCGGTTGATCGCCGCGATGCTCTCCGCCGGCTATGATTCGGCGGCGTTGCAATGGCGCGGCGTGGTCGCGCCGGGCAGCGAGGGCTGGGCGCTGCTCGCGCTCGCGGACGCGGGCGGGCCGATCGGCTATAGCGATTTCGAGCGCTATGTTGGCGCCGCGAGCCCGCGCAAGGCGGCGATGCTGCTCGCGGGGCTGGCGGGGCTCGGGCGTCTGTCGCCCAGCGATGCGCAGCGCGGTGCGGAGGCGATCAAGGTCGGCATCGGCGGCGTCAACGCCTGGACCCAGGCGATCGACCGCGCGGGGGCTGCCAACCAGCCCGGCATGGTCGCCTTGCTGGCTGGCGTCGGCATGCAGTCGCCGCGCTGGGACCAGGTGACCCCCGAGGCGCTCTACCACATCGTCGCAGCGATGCGCGCGGCGGGAATGGCCAACTATGCCCGGATGATCGCCGTGGAGGCGGTCACGCGCGCCGAATGAGCGCCGATCGCGACCTGATCGAGCGCTTCCTGGAGATGCTGCGCGCGGAGACCGGCGCGGCGGCGAACACGATCGCGGCGTACGGCACGGATTTGCGCCTGGCCTCCGAGGCACTGGGCGGTGAATTGTCCCAGGCGGGGCGCACCGAGATCGAGCGGCTCGCCGGCGGCTGGTCCGAGCTCGCCCGCGCAACGGTGGCGCGCAAATCCTCGGCACTGCGCCGCTTCTTCGCCTTCCTCGCGGAGGAGGGGCACCGCGCCGACGATCCCGGCGCCGCCCTCCCGCGCCCCGGCGCCGCGCGGCGGCTGCCCAAGATCCTCAGCACCGGCGATGTCGACGCGATGTTCGCCGCGATCGCCGAGCGCCAGGCGCGGGTGCCGCCCGATCCGCTCGACCTGCGGCTCGCCGCGCTGATCGAGCTGCTCTACGGCTCGGGCCTGCGCGCGACCGAGCTGGTCTCGCTTCCCCGCAATGCGATCCATCCCGACCGCCCCTTCCTGATCCTCAAGGGCAAGGGCGGGCGCGAGCGGCTGGTGCCGATCTCCGACCGCGCGCGTGCCGCCGTGGCGCTGTGGCGAGGGCAGGTGCCGCCGGACAGCGCATGGCTGTTCCCATCCGGCAAGAAGCATCTCACCCGCGTCCGCCTCTACCAGATCGTCCGCGCGCTGGCGGCGATGGCGGGCATCCCGCCCGAGCGTGCGAGCCCGCACGTCCTCCGCCACGCCTTCGCCACCCACCTGCTCGAGGGCGGGGCGGACCTGCGCGCGCTTCAGGCGATGCTCGGCCATGCCGATATCGCGACAACCGAAATCTACACCCATGTCGACAGCCGCCGGCTGGTCGAACTCGTCAACGCGCGCCACCCGCTCGGCGAGGCGCTGGAGAAGCGAATTCCTCCCCGGAACGGGGAGGGGGACCATGTGCGCTAGCACATGGTGGAGGGGCGGCCGCGGCACGCGGCGGTATCCGGAGCGCTCGACACGCTCCGCGCCTTGCGCGGCCCCTCCACCACCGCCGCCGGCGGCGGTCCCCCTCCCCGTGCCGGGGAGGAATTGGAGTCGCCCGCGCGTTGACGCGAAGCGCGGCGCCCGGTAGCGCGGCGCGCATGACGACATTCCTCGACTTCGAGAAGCCGATCGCCGAGCTCCAGGGCAAGATCGACGAGCTGCGCAGCGCCGCCCATGACGGCGACGTGGACATTGCCGCTGAGATCGCCCCGCTCCAGGCCAAGTCGGACAAGCTGCTGCTCGACACCTATGCCAGGCTGACGCCGTGGCAGAAGACGCAGGTCGCCCGCCATCCCGAGCGCCCGCACTTCAAGCATTATGTCGCCGGGCTGATCGAGGACTTCATGCCGCTCGGCGGCGACCGTGCCTTTGCCGACGACAATGCGATCATCGGCGGGCTCGGCCGCTTCCGCGGCCGCCGGGTCATGGTGCTTGGCCATGAGAAGGGCGACGACACCGCCAGCCGGCTCAAGCATAATTTCGGCATGGGCAAGCCCGAGGGCTATCGCAAGGCGATCCGCCTGATGAAGCTCGCCGACCGGTTCGGCATCCCGGTGATCACGCTGGTCGACACCTCGGGCGCCTTTCCCGGCGTGCAGGCCGAGGAGCGCGGCCAGGCCGAGGCGATTGCCCGCTCGACCGAGACCTGCCTGTCGCTCGGCGTGCCGCTGGTCGCCTCGATCCTCGGCGAGGGCGGCTCTGGCGGCGCAGTGGCGCTGGCGGCGGGCAACCAGGTGCTGATGATGGAGCATGCGGTCTATTCGGTGATCTCGCCGGAGGGCTGCGCCTCGATCCTGTGGCGCACCGCCGACAAGGCCGCCGACGCGGCCGAGGCGATGAAGGTCACCGCGCAGCACCTGCGCGAGCTCAAGGTGATCGACGGCATCGTGCCCGAGCCGCTGGGCGGGGCACATCGTGCGCCAGGCCAGGCCGTGCAGGCGCTAGGCGATGCGATCGAGAAGGCGCTGGCAGACCTCGCGGCGATGTCGCCGGAGTCGCTGCGTCAGGCCCGCCGCGCCAAGTTCCTGGCGATGGGCCGGATCTGAACACGCGAAAGGGGCTGACGCGATGCGCAGCCCCTCTTGGCAACCTTCGGAAAATCGCCCGCGTCTCGACGTCGTTGCGTTCGTACCGCCACGGGCGCCGCAGCGCGGTTTTCGCCGCACCCGTGATCGGGCGATGCCGGATGGCGGTCGCATCCTCTCGGATCGCCACCGGCTTGCGCCGTATCACCGCTCGCGGCCTCCCAGGCTGCGCTTCGTCGGGACGGCGATGCCCGGCAGCACCGCCGTCTCCGGAACCTCGAACCCTGTGCTTATGACGGGTTCATGTTCGAGCTGACGTTGGTGAAGGTGCTGTTGAGGCTCGTCCCCAGGCCGCGCATTGCGGCGATGGCGGCAACGGCGATCAGCGCGGCGATCAGGCCGTACTCGATAGCCGTGGCGGCCTTGGAATTCTTGATGAACTTGCGAATCTTAAGCATAGCCGTCTCCATCGTCCCAGAAACTTCAAACACCGGCCCGTCGGGATTCCGACGCGGCCAGCCGATCCTAGTGGCGAGGGGTTAAGAAGCAGCTAAATCACACGCTTACCGAATGATGTACGCGGCCTAGTGTGCGACGTTCTGCACCTGCTGCGACACGTTGTTCCACATCGCCGTCGTCTTGTTGCCGAACAGGCTGAGCGAACCAACGATCGCCAGCACGATCATCGCGAGGATCAGCCCGTATTCGACGGCGGTGGCGCCGCGGTCGGCTCGGGAAAGCGCACGCAGGGCGTGGATCAGGGCTCGCATCGATAACCAATCTCAGTCAATAAACGCCGGGAATTCTGGCAGGATTTGGTTGCGAAGTGATTAGCGAGGCCCGGCCCGTGCTGCTGGTGGTAGCAGCGGCGATGATCGAGAACGGGCGTGTGCTGGTGCAGCGGCGACCCGACGGCACGGCGCTGGCCGGCTTATGGGAATTTCCCGGCGGCAAGCTCGAGCCGGGCGAAAGCCCCGAAGCCGCGCTTGCCCGCGAACTGGACGAGGAATTGGGGATCACCGTCGATCCTTCCGCGCTTTCGCCGCTCGCCTTCGCCAGCGAGCCGCTCGCCGACCGGCATCTGGTGCTGCTGCTGTACCGGCTGCATGGCTGGGAGGGCCGGCCCGAACCCCGCCACGCCTCGGCGCTCCTATGGGCAGACATGGCGACGCTGCGGGGCCTCCCGATGCCGCCCGCGGATCTGCCGTTCATCGAAATGCTGGTGCCGATACTTGCGGATCGAATGCCCTAAGGCGGCGGCGTCCCGCGCAAATGATTCGATTTTGGGGCGCGTTGCCCCTCAGTCGTCGCGGCCGGGATACCAGGATGCGGTGTTTTTCGGAGGGTCCACGCGCCAACTCGTTAAACACCTCGCGGTACCGCTAGGGGATCACGCTCACACCGAAGCTGCGCTTGATTCGATATGGCAAGGCCCGGGGGCGTACATCCATTGGTCGAAACCCTGTTTTGGATTGTTCGAATGCGCAGCGATCGTTCTTCTCCGGCGGCATTCGACCTGGCGTAAGGAGGCTCGGGATGAGCGCGCGAGATCACTCAGCGGGATTGGAAATCGTCGAACGCGTGGACGAAAGCCTTCATGGTGGCGCAAGGGTCACCTTGTATATCCGGTCGAGAAGTGAGCCGATCACCGTCACGCGGGTGAACAGAGGCCAATTCTCCGTTCGCATTTATACGGACAACGCCGCCTGCTTGGACCTGGCGTATAGCGCGGTCGAGAGCGCCCGGTACAGCATGCCGCCCAACATCGATCTTCTGAACGCCTGAGCTCGAGCATCCGTCTTCGAATGGGGGCATCGGCGTGGCAGCACGCGGGGTATGTTCTTTCCCCGGGGGCGCCGCGTGGCAGCAGTGCGGGTCAGCGGGGCCGGGCCACGACGTCGAAATAATCGTTGGCGCCGGCGTCTCGATGGCGTGCCGCGAGTGCCAACCCCGCGGCGTCGAGCAGATCACCGTACGTCGTCTCGCCCAGCGATTGCGAGCGGCGACCGGTCAGGCTGTCCCTCCAATCGCAGCGTTGCCGCGGGGCGCTGAACAGGAAGCGGCCCCCGGGGCGCAGCGCGCGGCCCATGCGGGCAATCACCGCGGCCTGGGCAGCCTCCGGCAGCAGGAACAGCACGCCGATCGCGACCACGCCGTCAAAGCGGCGGCCGAAAAAGCGGCTGGTTTCGGCTGGCTCGCAGCTTGCGGTCGCCTCGGGCACGTTGCGGCGGAAGGCGTCGATCATGCGGGGCGCGGGGTCGATGCCGAACAGCGCGAAGCCCTGCGCCGCCAAGCAGGTGCCGATCGGCACCCCGGTGCCGCAGCCGATATCGAGCACCGCGCCGCCGCGCGGCAGCTGGCGGGACCAGCCGAGGACGATGTCGGTGCCGACATCCGAGCGCAGCGCCGTGAACCGGTCGGCCACCGCGTCCCAGCCGGCGGAGGCGTCGTCGTCCGTCACCGACGCCCCGCCACCGTCTAGCCCTTCGGCTTGAGCGCGTCGGCCAGCGACGCCGTTGCGCTGCCGGGGCGGGCGGGCTTGGGCTGCGAGGGATCGGGCGCCCAGCCGGTCAGATAGACGATCGAATATTTCTCCGGCGTGCGGCCGTCCGGATCGGCGCGCTCGGCAAAGGCGGCGGCGGTGCCGAGCAGGGTCTCGCGGCGCAGCGGCGGGGTGTTGGGCAGCAAATTGGTCGCCGCCATGCCGCGCAGATCGCGGATCAGCCCGCCCAGGCCGCCATAGCGCACCGTCAGCGTCTCGACATCGGCCACCGGCAGGGTGAAGCCCGCACGCGCCAACAGGTCGCCGGCCGCACGCACCTCGATCTGCGGGTGGAAGCGGGCCACCGGGCGGTCGGCTTCGGCGGCGAGCAGGCAGGCGCGCAGCGTCGCGAGGGTGCCGGCGCCGAGGAAGGCGCCGAGGAACAGCCCGTCGGGCTTGAGCGCGCGGCGGGCGAGGGCGAGCGCGCCGGGCACGTCGTTGACCGTGTCGAGCACGCCGGCGGAGACCACCAGGTCGAAGCTGGCTTCGGGGAAGGGGTGCATGTCCTCGTCGGCACGGATCGCGCCGCTGGCGGCGGCGAAGGCCGCCCCGGCCTCCAGCCGGGTGACGGTGGCGCCGGGCCAGACGAAGCTGCCGTCGGCGCTGCCGAGGTCGAGCACATTGCGGAAGTCGCGTTTCACGCCCTCCAGCCGCTCGTACAGCCCGTCGAGCATGTGGTCGCGCAGGAAGCTTTCATAGCTGCGGGCGGCGCGATCCCGGCGCTTGCGGCGCAGCGCGCGGTCGAAGATTTCGGAGTCGGACACGGCGCGCTTGTGCAGCGGCGCGGGGCTTGGAACAAGAGGGGCGTGGATCCGCGCGCGCCTTTCCTCCGCATCCTCGACCTGGCGCTGCCGCCGCGCTGCCCGGGCTGCGGCGCGATCGTCGAGGCGGATCATCGCTTTTGTGCAAGCTGCTGGGACAGCCTGCATTTTCTCGGGCCGCCGTGGTGCGCGACCTGCCACCTGCCGTTCGAATACGACCGCGGGGAGGGGGCGCAGTGCGGCGACTGCCTCGCCCGTCCGCCGCCGCATGACGGGGTGCGCGCGGCGGTGGCGTACGGCGAGGTGGCGCGGCATCTGGCGCTCAAGCTCAAATATGGCGGGCGGCTGGCGGTGGCGGAAACGATGGCGCGGGCGATGGCGCGGCTGGTGCCCGAGGGGGCGGACCTGTTGGTGCCGGTGCCGCTGCATCGCTGGCGGCTCTGGTCGCGCGGGTTCAACCAGGCGGTGCTGATCGCGCGGGCGGTGGCCAAGCGGCAGGGGCTACGGGTCGAGACCGATCTGCTGCGCCGGGTGAAGGCGACGCCCAAGTTGCAGGGGCTGGGACGACGGGCGCGGGCGAAGGTAGTCGCGGGGGCGTTTGCGCTGGCCCCCGATGCGCGGGCGCGGCTCGCGGAAAAGACGGTGCTGCTGGTCGACGACGTCCATACCAGCGGTGCGACGGGCGATGCCTGCGCCCGGCTGCTCAAACGCGGCGGGGCTTCGCGCGTTGTGGTTCTTTGCTGGGCACGCGTCCTCGCCGAGGACGCCATGGATTGACAAGCCGGGGGCCCGCGCACACCTCAGGAGGCATTATGGCAAAGGTCGAAATCTACACCAAGGCGTTCTGCCCCTATTGCACACGCGCCAAGCAGCTCCTCACCGCCAAGGGCGCGGACTATGAGGAGTATGACATCACCATGGGCGGGCCCAAGCGCGCCGAGATGCTGGAGCGCGCGCCCGGCCGCACGACGGTGCCGCAGATCTTCATCGACGGGCAGCATATCGGCGGCTCCGACGATCTCGCCGCGCTCGACCGCAAGGGCGGACTGGACCCGCTGCTCGCCGCATGAGCCGCGCTGCGCTGCTCCAGCTGACCAGCGGGATCGATCCCGCGGCGAACGCGGCCACGCTGGTCGCGGCGGTGGCGCAGGCCAGGGCGGGCGGGGCGGCGATGCTGTTCACGCCGGAAATGTCCGGCCTGGTCGACGGCAACCGCGAGCGCGCGCAACACCACTATGCGCATGAGCGCGACGATCGTGTACTTTCCGCCGTCCGCGACGCGGCCGCGAAGCAGGGCATCTGGGTGCATCTTGGCAGCCTTGCGGTGCTGCGCGAAGACGGCAAGCTCGCCAACCGCGCCTTCGTGATCGACGAAACCGGCGCGGTCCGCGCGCGCTACGACAAGATGCACCTGTTCGATGTCGACCTGCCGACCGGCGAGAGTTGGCGCGAATCGAACAGCTATACGGCGGGTGCGGGGCCTGTGGTGGTCGACACGCTGCTCGGCAAGCTCGGCCTCGCCATCTGCTACGACCTGCGCTTCCCGGACCTGTTCCGCACGATGAGCGATGCGGGCGCGACGATCCTGGCGGTGCCGGCAGCGTTCACCCGGCCCACCGGCGCGGCGCATTGGCACGTGCTGCTGCGCGCCCGCGCGATCGAGGCCGCGGCGTTCGTGATTGCCGCTGCGCAGACCGGCGAGCACGAAGACGGCCGCGCGACCTATGGCCACAGCCTCGCTATCGATCCCTGGGGCGAGGTTCTGCTCGACATGGGCGAGGCGGCGGGGCTGGGCTTCGCCGAACTCGATACCGCGCGGCTCGACGATGTGCGGAGCCGCGTGCCGGTGCTGCGCCATAGGCGTGCGATTCCGGCGGTGACGACCGCGTGATCGTCTTCGATCTCAAATGCGGCGGCGATCATGTGTTCGAGGCGTGGTTCAAGTCGAGCAGCGCTTATGAAGAGCAGCGCGCACAGGGGCTGATCGCCTGCCCATTCTGCGGCGATATTGTGGTGACCAAGGCGGTGATGGCACCGGCAGTGGCGGCCAAGGGCAACCAGGCATCGGACAAGCCGCCGCTTGGCCCAGCGTCGTTCAAGGCCGCGCTCGCTGCCATCGCGCAGTTCCAGGCCAAGCAGCTCGAGACCTCGACCTGGGTGGGCGAGGCCTTCGCAGAGAAGGCGCGGGCGATGCATGTCGGAGACACGCCCGAGGCTCCGATCCATGGCCAGGCGACGCTGGCCCAGGCGAAGGCCCTGGCCGAAGACGGGGTGCCCGTGGCCCCGCTGCTGGTGCCGATCGTGCCGCCTGAGGCGCGCAATTGATTTCGAACGATCGGGTCGGTACGAGCGATCGCGTGGCCCGGTAGCTCAGCAGGATAGAGCAAGCGATTCCTAATCGAGAGGTCGGAGGTTCGAATCCTCTCCGGGTCACCACGCAAAGCCGCAGAAAACCTAGCTTCTTACACGCCGGGCGCACTTCAGCGCCGAGGCGTTTTGACACGTGTTTTGACAAGTGTTTTGACATTCTCGGTTCGTTCCAGCGGCAGAGTGCAGCCGTCGGTGGGCGTCACCGCTCCGGAAACCGGAAATGGATTTTAACTTCCGGCGCCGAATTCCTATATTTCGCATACTGCCCCGGTTCGAGCCCCCCACCCAAGGTGGCGGGACCCGCCGAGCGGCGGCGACGAGCAGCGTTGGTCTAGGCCCGGGGGACCCCACCACGCGGTTTCAGTTGCCGGTGCCAGACCGTGAACTTCCCGCTCATTGCGGTGTTCACGAGCGGGCGGCGCACACCTGCGCGCTGCAGCACGTACGACGAAAGAGAGCGCTTCGCGGCGGAGCTGTCTGGCGCTTGATCGTGCCCATTCACTGCGAATGCGAGAGCACCCAATAGGATGTCGACCAGCTGCAGAGAGGGTGTCGCCTTCGAGTCTCGGAAGTGGCATCGCCTAAAAGGCCATTCGCGCCTGTCTCCGCTCTTCCGGGCTCCGGCATTCAGAATATTCCGTAGATCTGAGGGGCGCTGGCTCGTGTCGCGGTGGTCCGGGTAGAGGTGAAGTATTTATCCGTGTAAATGCGACGAAACTTCGTCGCGAGTTGATACAACTCCTAGTTGAAACCGACCTCCGACGAGCTGCCGTTGTGCTGGTGGTTATCCAGGCCATGAGTGTCGATCACAACGCTATGGAAGTGAACACCTCGGAACTCTGTCGCGTCGAAGAAACAGTCGACGACGCGCCTGTATGCCTTCTCCTTGGCAGTCGACACTTTGCCCCACTTCATTTCCCCGTGTGGCAGCTCTGGCAATCGCGCAGCCGCTAGGCACGCGTTGGTCAGGTCTACTGTCATCGTCGGTATGATCACGCCGCCTAGCAACAGGTACCGATTCCGCGTTTGACTGCTCTCATCGATGTAGATGTCGGCCATGAGGTCGGCGCTTGGAATGAAGGACATGGTTCATCTACTGAGGGGCGAGGCGACACGTGTCAATCGGCTCCCCTTTGAAGTCGTGCCACGTCGCTGCCGCCAATTGTCCGGGCCATTCCCGTCATTCTGCTCCGAACTTTTCACCGTTGAGGACGCGCTCAATGTGTTCGCGCCTCGCGCGCGCGATCCGGAGAGCCTTCTCCCGGTTCGCTTTATCGTAGATCTTCGTCGTCTTGATCTCGGTGTGGCCGGAGACCGCACGGATATCGACCTCGCCCGAATCGCCCAGCTCGGTGAGGCCGCCGTGTCGAAAGCTGGTGAACCGCAGGTCTTTCGGAAGTCCGGCCTTGGTCCGGATCCGCTTGTGCAGCTTCTGCATGTAGTCGATGCCGTATGCCTTGCCGGTCCGCTCATCCCGCACGATCATCTCTCGCTCGGCGTCCTCGGTCCGCGGCGTGCGCGCCAGCTCGGCCTCAAGCTCTGGATATAGCTCCACCGCATCCGCCCCTTTGCCGTCGACCAGGGGCAGCGTGATCGCTTTCCCCGTCCTCGACTGGATCACGGCAACCTGTTCGCCCGGCTGATAATCCTCCCAGTAGAAGCCGCGGACGACTTTCTTGTCCGGATCCCCGAACCCGAACACGTCGGTGACGCGCTAGCAGGTTTCGAAGCACAGCGCCGCGGCGGTCGCCATCGACTGGCGACCCATCTCGCGCGCGGTCTCCCGATAGAGGTCGTATTCCTCGCGCGTGGCCGCCCGGTTGCCTTTACCTGCTCCGGTGCTGATCTTTATGCCCATGCCCTTGAAGGGGTTCACCTTCACGGTGATGTGCTTGGAATAGCCCGGCCGACAGACGAGGCTCCATATCAAGCGGCAAACCTGCATCATGTAGGAGCCCTGGCGCTCGCCGTGCTTGGCCATGGCGCGCTGATAGAGCTTGTCGGCCGCCGGCCCGTCGACCTTGCCTGCCTGGCGCTGGCCGAACGTGCCGGTCTTCATCGACATTTCCTCGACGTACCGCATCGCGCGCTCGTAGCCGATGCGGGTCTGGTGGCGCTTCTCGGTGAAGCGGTCCTGCTTGCGGTACCAATCGAACAGCCATGCGATCGTGCCGTGGGGCACCTCCGCCTTGTCGCCCACCCGCCAAGCCTTGAACGCCTCGTTCAGCACGCGCGCGCGGACGATCACCTCGGCGACGTCGGTGCCCAGCTGGGCAGGCGCACCCCTCGCACAAGGAGGCGCAGCGCTGCAACGACCTGCACCTGCTGCAGATGGCCGGCGAGATCAGCGATCTGGAGATTGGGCGGCGGTTCTTCTTCGAGGTCAACGGACAGCCGCTGCTGCACGATAACGGCCGGCGCGCCGTCTATACCCCGGACTTCGTCTACCGGCAGCGCGGCGGCCAGCTGACCGCCGAGGGCAGCAAGGGGATGCGGGTGCGCGACTGGCCGCTCCGTAAAGCGCTGTTCCGTGCCTGCTACCCCGACATCGAGGTGATTGAATCGTGAGTGCCGACCTGCTCGCCCGGTTGATCGCGTCCGGCACCCCCGCCGAGCTGGTGGGTGAGGTGGCGATGGCGCTCGCCATCGCGCAATCGCAAGCTGCTGCAGCAGGGCAGCCGACCAAGGGCGCCCTGCGCATGCGGCGCTATCGGGAGCGTCACGAAGCGTCACCAAGCGTCACATGTGACGCCAGTGACGCACGAGTGACGGAAAGTGACGTTCACCCCTCCCCCGATAAATGCCCCCCAGACCCCCAAAAATTAACCCCCACCCCGCACACACACGAGGGGCCCGCGCACGATGCGCCTGCGACGCCCCGGGCCTGGGCTTGCCCGGCCGACGTCGACCCAGGCCACTGGCGAGATTTCCGCGCCAACCGCCGCCGCAAGAAGCTCACCGACACCGAGACGGCGTACGCGGCTCAGCTGCGGCTGCTCACCCAGTTCGCTACCGCCGAGTGGCCACCCGGCCGGCTCGTCGAGAAGTGAGCCGAGAAGGGCTGGGGCACGATCGTCGATCCAACCGAATACGAGGACCAAAGCAATGGGCACCGACCAGCAAACCACCGCCAACACCGCGCTCGCTCCGGCAGCAACGGCCTGCTCGATGCCGTCATTGACGCCGAGCGTGCGGATCGTTTTGGCCCGCGCCACTGAGGCGGGTGCCGTGTTCAGCGCGGGCGACATTGCCCTGCTCGAGCCGATCGCGAAGGCCGTGGCGCCGGGGAAGCCTGCCGAGGAGCGAACCATCCGCCAGTCCATTGGCGCGCTCTCTGCCGCCATGCTGGCGCAGGCGACGAACGAGATCGCCGGACGCCTCAAGCTGAACGCCTATGTGTCCGCGCTGGGCGGGTGCGACGAGGCGGCGCTCGCCTACGCTTGCCGCCGCTGCCTCAAGGAGCTCGACTGGTTCCCGACGGTGCATCAGATCGAGGAGCGCCTGCGGGCATATGTCAGCCCGGAGCAGCACGCGATCAACGTGGCTCGCTACATCCTGCGGAACGGCAAGCGCGAGACGGTGGAAGAGCCATGCGAGCCTGTGACCGACGAGCAGGTCCGGAGAATGAGCGCCCATCTGCGCCGGATGGGGCTGGGGCTGGGCGACAAGGCGGAGGTGCCCCACGGCACGATCGCATGGTGACGCTTCGTGACGCTCCCGATAGCGCCGCATGCGCAGGGCGCCCTTGGTCGGCTGCCCTGCTGCAGCAGCTTGCGATTGCGCGATGGCGAGCGCCATCGCCACCTCACCCACCAGCTCGGCGGGGGTGCCGGACGCGATCAACCGGGCGAGCAGGTCGGCACTCACGATTCAATCACCTCGATGTCGGGGTAGCAGGCACGGAACAGGGCCTCGTCTTCCCGCGCCCGCCGCTCAGCGTGATCGAGCGCCAGCGCTTGGGTACGGTTCTCGATAGCCTCATGGTTCTCGATCAGTTCGACGACCTGTTCGGCAGGCAGCGCCAGCGCTTCAATCTGTAGTGGCTCAAGCCCGCCCTGTCGCGGCGTCGTGTCAATGGCGCACAGGCTGCCCAGGGCGCCTCTTGTTGATCTCCAGCCGTCAAGTCGTTGGTTCGCAGGGGACGGCGGTTAGCGATACGTTATCGCTGCCGCCCGGCTGTCAGCGATTAGCCTTGCTCTAGCGACAACATACGTCAGTGACCATCATGGAAGGCCCAATTAGGGCTTATCCATCATCGCACTCACCTTTGCCGTCAGCGCCTCCAGAGAGAACGGCTTGGTCAGCAGCTCCATGCCCTGCTCTAGATGACCGTTGCCCACCGCTGCGTTTTCGGCGAAGCCGGTGATGAAGAGCACCTTGAGCCCCGGGCGAAGATGGCGCGCCGCGTCTGCAACCTGCCGGCCGTTCATGCCACCGGGGAGGCCAACGTCGGTAATCAGCAGGTCGATCTTCGCTCCGGACTGCAACACCTTGAGCCCTGCCGCACCATCCGCCGCGCCGATGACCGTATAGCCGACGTCATCAAGGACCTCGTCGACTAGGTGACGGATCGCCGCCTCGTCATCAACAACGAGGATTGTCCCGCTACCGCCCGCCGCTGCTGTCAACGCAGCTTCCTCGTCGACTTCGGATGGAGCGTCGCCGGTATGCCGGGGGAGGTAGATGCACATGGTCGTGCCCATGCCCATTTCCGAATAGATGCGGACCTGCCCGCCCGACTGCCGCGCAAAACCATAGATCATCGACAGGCCAAGCCCCGTTCCCTGTCCAAGTGGCTTGGTCGTGAAGAAGGGCTCGAATGCGCGACTGATCATGTCAGCCGACATACCCGTGCCCGTGTCCGTCACGCAGATCGATAGATACTGCCCCTCGGGGAGATCGCGCTCGCGGGCAGCTCTGGAGTCGAGCCACTTGTTGGCAGTCTCGATGGTGATCCGGCCACCTTCGGGCATCGCATCACGGGCATTGATGCAGAGGTTGAGAAGTGCATTCTCGAGTTGCCCGGCATCGATGTAAGCCGGCCATAGCCCGCCGGCACCGACAATCTCCAGTTCGTTCTGCGGGCCGATCGTGCGTCGAAGCAGATCTTCCATCCCGCCTATCAAGCGGTTCACCTCGGTCGCGCGCGGATCGAGCGTCTGGCGTCGAGAGAAGGCCAGTAGCCGCTGCGTGAGGGATGCCGCCCGTCGGCCGGCGCCCTGTGCAGCGAGCACGAAGCGTTCAAGGTCTTCCAGACGTCCGCTGGCCAGACGCATCTGGATCAGCTCGAGATTGCCCATGACGCCGGTCAGCAAGTTGTTGAAGTCGTGCGCCAGCCCGCCCGTCAGCTGTCCCACTGCCTGCATCTTCTGCGCCTGACGTAGCGCCTCCTCGGCACTGTGTTGTTCGGTCAGGTCGCGTCCGATGATGTAGAAAAGATCGGAATTACCCTCGGGAACGGCATCCCACATGATCGTGCGCGCCGTGCCGTCCTTGGTGAGCACATGGTCGACGAAACCGCCGACGACCTCTCCCGCGGCGAGGCGGCCGACAACGTCCGCAGCCTCCGCGTGATCGGCCGGGTCGATAATCTCGACAAAGGGCCGGGTCAGGAGTTCCTGTTCGGTCCAGCCCAGCAGGCGCTCCCATGCCGGATTGACCTGCACGAGGTGGCCATCGAGGCGGGCGGTCGCCATCAGGTCGTTGGTGAGCTGCCAAACGCGATCACGCTCGGCCGTGCGCTCCTCGACGCGCTGCGCCAGCAGTCGGTTGGCCTCGCGTAACTCGGCCTGGCTGCGTTCCAGCGCGGCGTCAGCGAGAACACGAGCTGTCGTCTCGTTGGTGAAGATGAACAGCCCCGCCACCTCACCCTTGGGATCGAGAATGCGCGAATAGGAGAAGGTGAACCATGTGTCCGCCTGACCGCGATCGGTGTCGAGCTTCCACGGCAGGTCGACGAAGCGCTGGCTGCGACCGGCGAACGCCTCGTCGATGATCGGCTTGGCCTGCTCCCATGCATCCGCCCACACCTCTTCGAACGGCGATCCCATCGCCCAGGAAAGGCGAGGTCCGAGCAGCGGGAAGTAGGTCTCGTTGAAGAAGAAGGTTAGTCGCTCGGTGCCCCAGGCGAGGATCATCGATTCCGGCGAGTTCAGGACAGTGCTGATCGATGTCTTGAGGATGTCCGGCCACGCCTCGGGCGCACCCAACGGATGCCCGGACCAATCTTTATCGAGTACCAGCATGGTTGCGTCACCACCACCAGCGAGGAAGCGCAAGCCAGGAGGTAAGGACGCAGGATCACGGAATTTTGATGAAGGCATATACCCCGGATTTAGTCCTGCATTAGGCTGATGGCTACGGGCTAGCCCGCCGAATTGCGTTTTCGATTAGGAACGTGTCGCAGAACCGCAGGGTGCGGCACGTGCCGAAATCCGGATGGCGGGCTGATTTTTTCCGAAATCTGGTTCCGATTTTTCTCGAAATGCCGCATCGGAGATGGATAAACGGGACGATCGCGCATCCCACGCGCGGCTGATGGTGGGAAGCCATGATGATCGACTGAACGACGTGTCTAGGGCGGCTTCACGACGCTCGATCGGCAGCTCCTGTAAGATACGGACGTTCGCGCCACCAAGGAGGAACGGCGATACCTGGTCGAAAGCTGCCGCCGCGATTTCGGCCCTGTTTCGCGGATCGGAACGCATGACGCCCGTCCGCCCGTTAGGTGCTGCCATGCATGGTGTGTCGAGGGGCAACCAATCCTCTGGCCTTGAGCGGTTCGACTGGCGGCCCGGCCAGCTCTCAAAAGAAACATAAGCAGCAAGGGCTGGACTGCCCTATCGCCTGACTTTCAGGCCCTGCGTCCAACCATGCTGTCTTGTTGTGCAGCCTAGAACGTCAACGCCCCAGCGCGGCCGGATCACCCGGCTGGTAGCGGCGCTCGACATGGCCAGTCAGTTCGTCCGGATAGAAGTACACTTTCCGCAGCGCGCCCGACGCGTATCGATCGATCTGGTCGGCGAAGTGAGGCGACGAGGGGTCGCCGCTCTGCCCGCCCGCCATCACCGCCGACGCCTCGACCCGCCGCCCGAACGATACCACCGCGACGAAGCTGTTGCCGCTGGTGCCGTAATAGCGCTTGGTACCCGGCCACGTTTTGGCGCCGAACGAGGCAAGGCTGCCCCACTGCGCAGAGGTGAAGGGTACCGGCTTCGATGGCCGCGCATCGTCGAAATGCGGCCGTAACGCGTCGTCGAGCCGCTGGAAGCGGTTGATCTGGCGCCAGGGGGTCCGCCAGTTCCCGAAGTCGCGTGCCAGCCGATCGACTGCGGCGGACAGCGCCGCCAGCCGGGTCGGCGCGTCGACCTCGGCGGCGATGTAATCGGGCACGTTGCGCCGCGCCGCCTGCGCGAAGCTGCCGAACTCGCGCCACAGCTGGTCGCCCCAGAATATGGCGAGGCTGGTCGCAACCGAATCGCCGCGCCAGCGATAGTCCCAGTCCGCCAGCGTTGCGATCGGCGCCGCCAGCGCCCCGCGCCGCGGGTCCGCCGCCGGCAGCGCCCGCCATGCCTCCACGAGATCGGGCACCAGCCGGGCGAAGGCGGGCAAGTAGGGGTCGAAGGCCGCCGCGCGCAGTTTTTCGGCGCTCCAGCCGCTCGTGCCCGTCAGCAGCAGGTCGGCGTGCACCCCGCGGGCATTGCCGCCCACCTGGTCCATGTAGCGCGGATAGTCCTTCGCCTTCGGGCTGTCCGGCCCCGCCGCGTGCCAGGGCCAGTCGTTGGTGTTGTGCGCCCAGCCGGTGTTCGGGTTCAGCACGCTGGGCAGGCTCGCCAAGCTGTGCAGTCCCTTCCAGTCGGTGGCCGGGTCGCTGCCGTCAACGGGCCTGGTATAGTCGAACCGATCGTCGCGCACCGGCATGAACTGCGGCATCAGGAAGGCGATCTCGCCCTTGGCATCGGCGAACAGCGTGTCGTTGGACGAATTTGCCTTGCGCGCGGCAACCTTGAGATAGCTTGCGAGATCGGTGGCTTTGGTGCGCAGGAAGCTCTGCTCGAGCGCAGGGATTGGGCGCCACATCAGCGCCATGGCGATCCAGCGGCCGTCCTTCGCCGCCACGATCGGGCCGTGATGTGTCCGCCAGGTGGTGAAGCGGCGTTCTCCCAGCGATCCGTCGGGCCTGCGATAGTGCAGCGTCGCCACCCGCGCCTGCACCGCCCGTGTCTCGTCGCCATAGCGATAGGTCCAGCCAACCCCCTTGCGCAGGATCCGCTCGGCAAACGCATCGACATTGTCGACCGTCGCGGAGGTGTGCATCCAGCCCGCCTGGGCATTGAAGCCCTGATAGACGAAGAATTGCCCCCAGGTGCTCGCCCCATAGGCGTTCAGTCCAGCGTCGCTGGTCACCTGGGCTTCGGAGCGAAAATAGAAGCTGGTATGCGGGTTGATCAGCAGCAGTGCGCGCCCGTCCGCCGTCAGCTTCGGCGCGATGGCGATGCCGTTCGAGCCCGAAGGCTCCCGCTGTGCTGCACCCCGTTCCTCGGGCGTCGGGGGCGTCGGGCTGCCGTAGAAGCTCTTGAGGTCGCTGAGCGAGATCCGCTCAATGTCGCCGCCGATGCTGCCTTCGGTGAAGCTCAGCGCCATCCACGGCTCGAACCGCGTCAGCACCTTCGGCTTCACCTGCGCATGGGTTGCGAGATAAAAATTCAGGCCATCTGCCCAGGCCTGCATCAGCGCGCGCAACCAGGCGGGGCTGCGGGCATAGTCCTGCCGCAGCGCTGCCGGATCCACGAACAGCCGCTGGCGCAGATCGCCCCACAGGGCCTCCTCGCCATCGGCTTCGGCAGTGCGACCGAGCGCGGTCAGATAATTCGCTTCTATCCGTGCAAAATCATCCTCGGCCTGCGCATAGCTCATGCCGAACACCGCATCGGCGTCGCTTCGCCCATGGATGTGAGGGATGCCCCAGTCGTCGCGGGTGATCGTCACCCGCTCTGCCTGCGCCTGCCAGCGCGCCCGCTCGGGATCGGGCGCAGCGGCGGTGGTGCCGAGCAAAGCCAATAGAAGCAACGGATTGCGTGCGCGCCGGATCAGCGTATCCATGACCGCAGACTAGAATGGGGGGAGCGGATGGCCAAGCACTGGTTCGCGGTTCTTGCAGCCTTGGCGCTGGGCGGCGCGGCGGGCGCGCAACAGGCCGAAGCGCCTGCCTTCCTGCTCAAGCCGATGGCGGTGTTCGACGCGGCCGATGACCAGGCGCATCCCGGCTGGCAGGTGCTGGTGCGCGGCGAGCGCATCGTGGCGGTCGGCCCGGATCTTGCCGTCCCGTCCGGTGCCACGGTGATCGCGCTCGACGGCGACACGCTGATGCCCGGCATGATCGAGGGCCATGCCCATCTCTTCCTCCACCCCTATAACGAGGCTAGCTGGGACGATCAGGTGCTGCACGAGCCGCTAGCGCTTCGCACGGCGCGCGCGGTGGCGCAGGCGCGCGCGACGCTGCACGCGGGTTTCACCAGCCTGCGCGATCTCGGCACCGAGGGAGCCGGCTATGCCGATGTCGGGCTGAAGGCGGCGATCGACCAGGGGATCGTCGAGGGGCCGCGGCTGCAGGTGGCGACGCGGGCGATCGTCGCGCTCGGCGCCTATGGCCCGAAGGGGTTCGAGCCCGGCGTGGAGGTGCCGCAGGGTGCCGAGGAAGTCTCCGGCCCCGACCAGATGGTCGCCGCGGTGCGCCGCCAGATCGCGGCGGGCGCGGACTGGATCAAGCTCTATGCCGATTATCGCTGGCGTGCCGGCGAGGAGAGCCGCCCCACGCTGAGCCTCGAGGAAATCAAGGCCGCTGTCGCCGCCGCGCATGACGCCGGGCGCCCGGTGGCGGTCCACGCCGCCACGGCCGAAGGCATGCGCCGCGCGATCGAGGCGGGAGTCGATACGATCGAGCATGGCTATGGCGGCACACCCGCACTCTTTGCCGCAATGGCCGCGAAGAAGATCGCGCTCTGCCCGACGCTCGCGGCCTCCGATGCGACCTCGCGCTATCGCGGCTGGAACGGCGCGGAGCCCGCACCCGCTGCCGTCCGTGCCAATCGCGAGAGCTTCCAACGTGCGCTCCGCGCCGGGGTGCCGATCTGCATGGGGGGCGATGTCGGCGTCTACGCGCACGGCGACAATGCCCGCGAGCTGGTGCTGCTCGCCGCTGCCGGCATGCGCCCGGCAGACGTGCTGCTGGCCGCGACCTCGGGCAACGCCCGCTGGTCCGGGGAGGCCGCGCGGCTCGGCAGCGTGAAGCCCGGTCTGTTCGCCGATCTTGTCGCGGTCGCCGGCGATCCCACCCGCGACATCCAGGCGGTGCGGGCGGTGCGCTTCGTGATGAAGGGCGGCAAGATCGTACCGCTGGAGCAGTCCAAGTGAAGGCGCTGCTCCTGGCGATCGCCGCTGCATCGGCCCTTTCGCCGGGCCTCGCCGCCGCCGATCCCGATCCGATCCCCGTGGCCATCGCGGTTGACGCGGCGCGGGACGAAGGACCTGTTCGGCCGGTCTGGCGCTTCTTCGGCGCCGATGAGCCCAATTACGCGACGATGAAGGACGGCCGGACGACGCTCGCCACGCTCGGCGCGCTGGCCCCCGATCGGGTCTATTTCCGCACCCACAATCTGTTCACCTCGGGCGACGGCACGCCCGCGCTCAAATGGGGCTCGACCGGCATCTACCGCGAGGACGCGCGGGGCCGCGCGATCTACGACTGGACGATCGTCGACCGCATCTTCGACACCTATCGGGCGCGACGGGTGAAGCCCTATGTCGAGCTCGGCTTCATGCCCGAGGCGATGTCCACCCGGCCGCAGCCCTATCAGCACGACTGGCGCCCCGGCAGCGGAAGCTTGCGCACCGGCTGGGCCTATCCGCCGCGCGATTACGCCAAGTGGGAAGAGCTGGTCTTCCACTGGGTCCGCCACTGCATCGAACGCTACGGCCGCGCCGAGGTCGCCAGCTGGTATTTCGAGACGTGGAACGAGGCGAACCTGCCGCAATATTATTGGGGCGGCACCCGCGAAGAATTCTTCCGCCTGCACGATAGCGCGATCCGCGGCGTGCGGCGGGCGCTGCCCGAGGCGCGCGTCGGCGGGCCGGACAGCGCGGGTGCCGGTGACGACTTCCTCGCCGCCTTCCTCGCCCATGTAAAGGCGACCGGCACGCCCACCGACTTCCTGTCCTTCCATGCCAAGGGCCAGCCGGTCGTCGTCGCGGACGGGCAGAATAGCCATGTGCGGATGGGGCTCAGCACCCATCTGCGCGCCGCCGATCACGAATTCGCCGCGATCGCTGCCGATCCGCTGGGCCGGACTAAGCCGATCGTCATCGGCGAATCCGATCCCGAAGGTTGCGCCGCCTGCCAAGGCCCGGCCAACGCCTATCGCAATGGCACTATGTATTCGAGCTACACCGCCGCCGCGCTCCCCCGCCTCCAGGCGCTCGCCGCGCGGCGGGGGCTGACGCTGGAGGGCGCGCTGTCCTGGGCGTTCGAGTTCGAGGACCAGCCGCCCTTCGCCGGGTTCCGCCAGCTCACTTCGGCCGGCATCAACCTGCCGGTGATGAACCTGTTCAAGCTGCTGGCCAAGATGCGCGGCCGCTATGTCCACGCTGCCTCGGACCATCAGGCGCCGCTCGATACGGTGCTCCAGGATGGGGTTCGCGGCGATCCCGATATCGGCAGCATGGCCAGCATCGATGGCGACACGCTGTCGATCCTCGTCTGGCACTATCATGACGACGACGTGCCCGGTCCCGATGCGGCGGTGACGCTGCAGCTTCGCGGCCTGCCCCAGGCGCTCGCCAAGGGGGCGCGGCTGATGCACTATCGTATCGACGGAACACATTCGAATGCCTTCGCGGCTTGGCGCGCGATGGGATCACCGATCGCGCCCAGCGACACCCAGCGCGCCACGCTGCTCAAGGCCGCCGCACTGGCGACGATCGACCCAGCGCCCATTCCGCTACCGGGCTCGACGCTCCGCTTTCGTCTGCCGCGGCAAGGCATCTCGCTGCTAATCGTGACGCCGCGAAACGGTGTATAGCGCTTCCCTCTACTGGCGTGATCCTGTGCGTCCGCTTAACGACGCGGCGGTCGATGGGGCGATTGGAGCGTTCTATGGCCGCTTTTGGCCTGAACGGTCATTCCAGGCCGTTGACGAGAAAGGCTAAAGTTGGCCGACTACTGCCCGCCGTTCGTGGGACATTTCTGCCGTTTCCGCGTCAGGTGTCTAACAGCAGCTTTCGTCAGAACCTGCCTCTTGCTCGCGCAATACAGCTTGGCAGTAGCGCGCGCTTTCCGTCACTAGGAGGTGCCCTCGGGCTTCTTAGAGGCGGACATGGCGCGGCTCTAATTCGCAATGGCGCGGCTGTGCCAGCGGAGATGTCGCAGGGGACGAACGCGCCCCGTGGCGACGACGATGCGTAAACCCAAATGTACCGGCTTATGGCGTTGCGATCAGTTGATCGATGGCCATTGCGATATCGACTTGCCGGAACGGCTTGGCGAGTTGCGGGAGCGGCAGGTCCAGGTCACCGCCCGCATAGCCCGTGACGATGAGGATTGGCATATGCGGATGGGTCTCGCGGATACGCTCCGCCACTTCGGTGCCGTTCATCCGCGGCATCATATAGTCGGATACCACGGCATCGATCTGGATGCCCGTTCGCAGCTTCGCCAGCGCCTGCGCGCCGCCGGCGGCCTCGTGCACCTCATGGCCCAGTTCGCGCAGCATCTCCGCCGTGCCCCGGCGGACCAGTTCCTCGTCGTCGACCAGGAGCAGCCGGAGTGGGCGCACCGGCTTGCTGGCGGCGGGAAGCCGCGCTGCCGCGAGGGCGGTTCCTGCCGTGGCCACAGGCAGATACAGGTCCGCGCGGGTGCCCTGGCCGACGCTGCTCTGCAGCTCGAATGCGCCGCCGAGCTGCGCCGCCAGCCCGTGCACCATAGACAAGCCGAGACCGGTCCCTTTGCCGACATCCTTGGTCGAGAAGAAGGGCTCGACCGCCTTGGCGAGGGTTACTTCGTCCATCCCGGCACCGGTATCGATCACCGAAATGCGGATGTAGGCGCCGGGGTTGAGCTTGCTTGCCCTGTCGGGGCCAAGCACCACGCGATCCGCGGCGATGGTCAGCACGCCGCCGCCCTCCATCGCGTCGCGGGCGTTGACGCAGAGATTCAGGATGGCGAGTTCGAGCTGGTTGGGATCCGCGATCCCCGCGGGCAGATCATGCACGGGCAGCATGCGTAGTTCGATTGCCGGGCCGATCGAACTGGCGATCAGGTCGCGCATCCCCTCGAAGAGTTGCGCGATATCGACCGCGCGAGTCTCCAGGGCCTGCCGCCGCGCGAAGCCCAGCAGGCGGCTGACCAGAATTTTTGCGCGCTCCGCCGATTGCAACGCACCGTCCAGCAAGCGCGCCGAACGGGGATCATCGGCACTGTAGCGCCGGTTCAGCAGATCGAGCGCGCCCGTGATCGGGGTCAGCAGATTGTTGATATCGTGCGCAACCCCCCCGGTCAGCTGGCCGATCGTCTCCAGCTTCTGCGCCTCGTGCAGCTGGGCGATGACGGTCTCGCGCTCGGCGACCGTCGCGGTGACCCGCGCTTCCAACCCCTCGTTCAGCTCGCGCAATTCCTGCTCGGCGCGCTTCCGCGCCGTCACGTCCTGGAAGATGACCGCGACGGCCTTGCGGCTGGAGGGTTCGATGCGGAATGCCGAGAGCTCCAGCTGACGGCGGGTGGCGACCAGTTCGCGCTCGAACCGGATGGGTTCTCCGGAGACGAGCACCTGGCGATACAGGGCAACCCAGCCCTCTGCCTCATCGGGCACCATCTCGCGCACCTTCTGACCGATGACGTTGGCGATGCCGGTGTGCCGCTCATAGGCGGGATTGGCCTGGACATGGACATAGTCGGAAAGCGCGCCTTCCGGGCCGTCGAGAAACTCGATGACGGCAAAGCCCTCGTCCATCGTGTCGAACAGCGTGCGGTAGCGCGCCTCGCCCTCGCGCAGTTCGGTGAGGCGGCTGCGCGCCTCATATTGCCGCTTGCGCGCCCGCAACGCCGACCGCGCGAGGCTGATCAGCGTCGTCGGATGGAAGGGGCGCTCAAGGAAGGTGACGTTGCCGAGGACCTCCAGATACCGCACCGCGGCCGGATTGCGCTCGAGACCACCGCCCCGGGTGGTGAGCAGCACGAAGGGCAGGTCCGACCATTCCTCCTGGTGCGACAGCCAATCGGCGAGCGGATTGAGGTCGGCGCTGGTGATTGCCTCCTCGGTCACCAGCACGAAGGCCGCTCCGGCATCCAGCTCCGTGATCAGCGCGAGCAGCGACGCGCAGGCGGTCGCTTCGATACCGCCTTCGCTCAGCATCGCGGCGGCGATCGTAGCGTCCCGTCCGCGCGGGGCGAGCACCAATGCCCGCTCCGAAAACGTGCTGTGCTTCACGCTTCGGGATCGTCGAGTAGGGTCGCCTCGCCGACCATGACTGGCACACCGCGGAGTACGCCCTGGAAATTGGCCAGGGGCGGCCCGAGAGTGAGTCCGCGCTCGCCGATGCGATATTCGCGGATCGTGTCCTCGTGCGGACCAGTCCGCTTCTTGACGACGGAAACCGCGCGCCGCACTCGGCCCAATGCCTCGAAGTAGCGCAGCAGGATGACGGTATCGGCCAGATAGGTGACGTCCACCGGCGACTTCATGTCGCCGACCAGGCCGTGCTGCGCCACCGTGAGAAAGGTGGTGGCGCCGCGACGGTTCAGATACTGGAGCAGCTCGTGGACGTGGAGCACGAGTGCGGTCTCCCCGGGCATCGCCGCCTGATAGCCGTTTAGGCTGTCCAGCACGACGGTACGCGCACCTTGCGTCTCGACGCAGACGCGTACCCTTTCGGAGAATTCGCCCGGCGTGAGCTCGGCAGCATCCACCTGTTCCAGCACCAGCGCCTCGGCGTCGATCATCGCCTGCAGGTCGATGCCCAGACCCTTGGCCCGTTCGATGAGCAGTCCGCGCTCCTCGTCGAACACGAACATCGCTGCCCGCTCGCCGCGCGCGATAGCATTGCGCACGAAGGTGAGAGTCATGATCGACTTTCCGGTGCCTGCCGGGCCCAGCACCAGCACGCTGGAACCACGTTCGACACCGCCGCCTAGCAGCGCGTCGAACTCCGCCATGCCCGTGCCCAGCACCGCGCGATCGACGGGCCGCTTGTGTTCGGCCGATACCAGCCTGGGGAATACGCGAACGCCGCCGGTTTCGATCGCGAAATCGTGGAAGCCGCCACGGAAGCGCCGGCCACGATATTTGATCACCCGCAGCCGCCGCCGCTCCGCCCCATACTCGGGCGCAAGCTCCTCGAGGCGCACGACGCCGTGCGCGATCGAGTGCACGGTCTTGTCGTTCGCGTCGGTAGTCAGATCGTCGAGCATCAGCACCGTGGCATTCTGCCGCGCGAAATAATGCTTCAGCGCCAGGATCTGCCGGCGATAGCGCAGCGAGCTTTGCGCGAGCAGACGGATTTCGGAAAGGCTGTCCAAGATGACGCGATCGGGGCGGACACGCTCGAATACGTCGAAGATGCGCCGGGTGGTCTCGCCGAGTTCCAGGTCCGAGGAGTAGAGCAAGCTCTGCTGCTGCTCCTCATCGAGCAGGTTTTCCGGCGGTACCAGTTCGAACAGCTCGAGGCCCTGCAGGTCCCAGCCATGCGCTGTGGCCGTAGACCGCAACTCTTCTTCGGTTTCGGAGAGGGTGATGTAAAGGCAGCGCTCGTCCGATGCCGCGCCCGCACGCAGAAACTGTAGCGCGATCGTCGTCTTGCCCGTGCCAGGGCTGCCTTCGAGCAGGAAAACGCGCCCCCGTTCGAGGCCGCCGCTCAGCACGTCGTCGAGGCCAACGATTCCCGTGATCGCTTGAGGGTTGGCTACGGGCATATGGTCTCCTGCCTAGTTCGATGCGGGGAGCCTTGCAGGCTAGCCCAACTACGACCCTGCAACCGCGAAATTGCGTTCTGTTCTGGGTCGTTAGCAAGTAAATGGCGGGGGCAATAGATCCCCCCAAAATTGAACGCTTCAAAACGAGACCCTGTCCGTCTTAACCGCCGCCTTTCGGCTAGCCGGGACGACATTGATGCCGATCGGAATGGCGCACTTTGGTCGGTAGCCATCGGTGCCAAATTTCACGTCTTGGCCGGCAGCGGACATTCAGACTGGGCGACATTCCGAGTCGTTCAGTAGCGCCCGCGATGGTCACCCCGGTGTGTCACATTGCGCCAACGCTGCGGCCCGCTCGAAGTTTGAATAGCGTTGGCGACGCTCCACAGGGGAGGCGTCCATGCGACCGAGCCGCACGCTCCTTGCGGATTGCGAAAGGACGCTCCTCAGCGCTCCTTGCCTCGTGCAGCAGGATTTGCCGCCCAATTCCGGCGAAGTAGGGTGCAAACCGATCTTGGGTGCCGGCCCCGTACACAGCAAGACCGACTGCGCCATCGCGGTTTGCCGGTTATCGTTGCTTCCGACCGAAATAGGCAGGTTCGTTTCGCATCCGCTTAAGGTGGCATTGCGAACGATTGCAATAATCCAGTCGTCGTTAGATCGATTAAGGCCTTTGTGCAAATGACTGAAGCTTAGACGGTTTAGCAGGATTAAACGTCAATTCGTCGCGAGGTAAGTTGCTGCAGCGCATCAATTTACGGCAAAGGACGTTTGTCGACACCAAGTCCATTATGGACCTCAGGGGACTTCGCAATGAATGGGAATGACGAGGGCGCTGGGCAGGAGATCATCAGAAACGTCGAGTTGGCTCTCGGGGACGGGTCAGTTGTCTCCGTGTACCTCAGGGGGCGAAACGAGCCCTTACCGGTGGTTCGCGTGCTCCGCAGCAGTCTCACGGTACGCCTGGAAGGCACTTCGAACGCAGTGCACGATGTGGCGTATAGCGCCATTGCTGCTGCTAGATATGCTCCCCGTTCGCTGCGCTTGGTAGACTAACCCCGACGTTCTGGAGAACTTTGACGATCGAGATCGGGCTTGGCAAATCGTCCCGCTGCTGATACAAAACGAGAACAGCCCTTCGGGGCATCGCTGCTCAAGCAGCCTCGGCGACAGACGATCTTGGTCCCCATACCACTGCGCATCGCCAGCAATCGACAGAATGTCGATGGACGTTTTTGTGGGAGTCCGAAGGCTGCCTATTGATCATTCGTCAAGTCGTTTATGGAGTCCTCGTGAGGCACTCCTAGCGTTGATCGCAGAAGCGCGTACGACGGCGAATTCGAGAGAGAATACAAGCGCAGCTGGCCATCTTGCCGGTGAAGCAGAAGCTCGGCGCCTCGAAGTACGGGGAGTTGCTGCGATGCCGCTGTAATGGGCATGTTGATTGCAGTGGAGATATGTCCGACGCATGATTCGCCATCGAGTAGCTGCGTCAATATGCGGACGCGGTGGCTACCGGAAAGCACCTTCATGAGATTGGATGCTGATTTATTTCAGCGTATAGGTGCTGCAATTTCATCATTTTGTCACTTAACGTTGCGGTTGTGTCGCACTGGCATGCAATCCCCTCACATGGCGACCTTGCCTCGCTGCACATATCCGCTGGCGGCGTTTCCGATTTGGCCTCGATCAAATCGGCAAGGGCTTGGTGACTCAGCCTCGCCCGAAAAGAGGTAAGAGAATGGTGGGGTGTGCGTGATGGTAGCAAGACGTCGAGGCAGACATGGGCAGCGCGATCGAGCGCGACACTTGGCGGCAGAGCCGCTCTGTCGGCATTGCAAGGCAAAGGACATCATCACCGCAGCTGTCACTCCCGACCACATCATCCCGCTATTCAAAGGCGGGCTGGCCGAAGACGGCAACATTCAGTGCCTTTGTAAGTCCTGCCACGACATCAAGACAGCCAAGGATCTGGGCACGTTTCCGCATCGACAGCAGGCGGAAATAGGGGCTGACGGCTGGCGGATAGGATGAGGGTGGGGGGGAGGGTCCAAACCCGGGACCGCTCGCTGGCGTACACCGCTCCCGTCCCCATTTTTTCGCATTTGCAGATTGATCGTCCGGATGGTCAATGTGCAACGTTTTACTTGCGATTAATATTTGCGTTACTTCTGGCGCTTTGCAGTAACTGCGAAGTAACGGAGAAGATAATGGCTACGCGAGGAGCGGAGCCGGAACCGGCAACACTTCGGCTTGTCGACGGCACGCACAATGCGACGCGGCACGGAAATCGCGCAAAGGCGCGTGAGCAAATCGACGAGGCTCAGACGAGCTTCGGGAAGCTTGTGCAGCCGGCCGGGCCCAAGGGTGAGGCGCTCAAGGCATGCAAACGCTACATCGCTCCAGCAGGCTGGCTGGACGGATCGCGCGAGCCTGCCGCGATCGCATTCTGCGAACTCTGGGCAGAGTTCAAGCGTGGCCCGTCGCGGTTCTCCGCGTCAATGCACGGGCAAATGCGCGCCTATATGAGCGAGCTTGGCCTTCCCGATGAGCGCAACCGCGCCGGCGGCGAAGAGGAGGAAAAGGACGAATTCTTCGGGTGATGACCCGCGGCATGATCGCATTTGGCAATATGCCACGCGCGTGATGTCGGGGGGCCGCGTGCCCGCCCGGCGCTCCGGCGGAGGTTTCCACGAAAATGATCGCAAGCAAGTCGTTCCGCTATGCTGGAAGCAGCTGGTCCCGGGTGACCCGTTCGAAGCGAAGACAGATCGAGACGTCCGACTGCTGCGAGCGATCGGCAAGGCAAAGCCCGAGGCGGACGAAGAGGATCCCGGTGATAAGCCGGCAGCCTCCGAGGCAGCTCCCCCGCCGCAGCGTCGGGGCCGGGGCCAGCAGGCCAGCGGCGCCTACCAGCGCCGCGATCTCCGCGCGAAGGGCTGATGCGCTTCCTCGGCTTCAACATCTCCCGAGCGAAGTCGCTTCGCACGCCCTCCGGGCGCGGGGGGTGGTGGCCGGCCGTTCGTGAGGCTTTCACCGGCGCTTGCCTTCACGCCGTAGCAGGATCGCCAGCCGTCGGTAGCCGAACCGACGACGCTCGTTCGCGATCTCGCGCATCCGCTCGCGGATAGCATTGTCCTTCCCGCGAAGCGGCTCATATTGGCACGCCGACCGATTGACCCCGATCAGCCTGTAGGCACGACGCTCGGAGAAACCGTGATCGGCCATCAGCTTCTCCACCGCAGCGTAGCGCTCCACAGGCCGCGTCAGTTTTTTCCCAGCAGATCCTTCAGCGCCGACACGTCGAGCATCGACTCCGCCAGTAGCTTCGTCAGCCGGCGGTTCTCGTCTTCCAGCGCCCGCAACCGGGCAGCGTCTGAAACCGTCAGGCCGCCATATTTCGACTTCCAGGTGTAAAAGGTCGCATCGCTGATCCCGTGCTTCCGGCACAGGTCGGCGGTCTTCACGCCAGCCTCATGCTCCCGCAGAACCCCAATAATCTGATCCTCGCTAAATCGGCTTCGCCGCATCACTCGTCTCCAGCAGACGTGACTGGAAGATCACCACCTGCCGTTCCTGCAAACTAACGCGTCGGTCATGACGTATACCGACGAATACGTCTGGACGGTGCAAGGCGGCATCTGGATATGTAGCGTGCACGCGGACATATGGCAGAAGACCGTCACGCCGCGATCACCTGGCAAGAAGCATGGCCACGATGCGGTCGATGACCTCGAATAGTAGCGATACCGCGCCGCGCCCTGAAGCATGGGAGCTGCGCCCAAGCACGCAGCCCCCGGGTTCATTCCCTTCTGGAGTGGATATGAATGTGCGCCAGCCAGTGCCCCGATCAGAAGCGGGTGCCGACACCGAACCCGAACACCAGCGGATTGATGTCGACGCTGGTCTGGTTGATCGCGCCGCCAGTGTTGAGTCGTGCGGTGGTCGTCATGTCGATGTACTTGACGTCGAGGTTCAGGAAGAATTTCTTGTTCAGATCGATGTCCACGCCTGCCTGCAGGGCATAACCGACGCTGTCCTTGAGCGAGAGGCTGGTCCGGCCGAGCGCCTTGTTCAGCGAGTCGCTGGTCTTGGCTGAGTAGAAGGTCGTGTAGTTGATGCCCGCGCCCAGATAGGGGCGCACCGGCGCCTTGGGCCGGAAGTGATATTGCAGCGTCAGCGTCGGCGGCAGCACCCACGTATGTCCCACCTTGCCGAGCGACGAAATGGCGTCGCGGCCCTGGAGGTCGTGACGGGTGCTGGAGACGATCAGCTCGGCACCGATATGGTCGGTGGCCATGTAAGTGAAGTCGACCTCTGGCATCACGGAATCCCCTACGCCGACCCGCGCGGCGGGCAAGGCGGGGGTGATGCCGCTCGACGATTCATTCGGGGCGACGACGATGCCGCGCAGGCGGACCAGCCAGTCGCCGGCCGCGATCCCCGCGCGGTCCTGGGCGTGGGCGCTCGCGGTGGAGGCCAGCAGACCGGCCGCGGCCATACCGACAAAAAGCGAAGTGCGCATGGTTCATTTCTCCTCGTGTTCGACGAGGCGCCAGGTACCCGCGCGTTTCCCCCTCGGTTTTGATCGGGCGCAACGTTTCCGCTAGGTAATGTCCGCAGGCGCATGCGCTTTCCTGCCTGGGACCTATACGTAACGACACGCCGCACGCGGGCGCGGCATGCCGTCCGCGGAGGCGGATAATGTACATGGATCGGAACCAGCCCAATCTAGGGCCCGTGGATTGGTGTCTGCCGGCGGGTTGTGCCGCCTGCAGCGTGCGCGTGACGTCTCTGTGTGGTGATATTCCCGCCAGTGCGCTGGCGGCGCTTCACCGCCTCGGCCGCAGGCGCGTGCTGCGGCGGGGCGAGGTGTTGATCTGGCAGGGTGATGTCGCCGAGCAGGTCGGTATCCTCCACCGCGGGCTGGTCAAGCTCTCTGCCTCGCTGGAGGACGGGCGCGAACAGATGCTGGGACTGGCCTTTCCGGCAGATTTCGTCGGCGCAATCGGTGAGCGGTCGTCGAGCCACTGCGTTACCGCGCTGACCGAGACCGAGCTTTGCGTCTTCCCGCGCAATGCGCTGCCAGGTCTGGTCCAAACGCATCCGGAAATCGGCCAGGTGCTGCTCAGCCGCGCCTATGACGAGCTCGACCAGCTTCGTCGCTGGATGCTGCTGCTCGGGCGCAAGTCCGCCGAGGAGCGCGTTGCCAGCCTGCTGCTGCAATTTGCAGCCCGCAGTACCTGCAGCCGCCGCGAGGCGGTGCACCTGCCGCTCACCCGTCAGCAAATGGCCGAGCTGCTCGGTCTGACGATCGAGACGGTCAGCCGCAAGCTCACCGCGTTGAAGCGCGACGGCCTGATCGCACTGCCTACGCTGCGGAGCGTGGTGATTCTCGATGCCGTCACACTTGCCGAGTTGGCAGCCGAGAGTCCGTAACTAACCGCATGTCGGCACGTGATCGACCTGCCTAGCCTAACGTCACCCACGAAGAAGACGGGATGAAATGGAGGCGACCATGAAGAATATACTCGTTCTGATGCATGACGACGCCGGGCAGGAGGCAAGGTTTCAGGCAGCGCTCGACCTGACGAGGGGACTGGAGGGGCATCTGCGTTGCGTCGACATCGCAATGGTGCCGGCTTATGTTGGCGATTATGTCGAATTCGGCGGCGGTGCCGCGCTGCTCGCCGACGAGCAGACTCGTGAGGCCGCCAACCGTTTGCGAATGGAAGCGCGGCTCAAGGCCGAGGATGTAGCATATGACTGGGTGGACGCGACTGGTTTTGCCCGCGAATGCCTGCGCGATGCGACCGCGCTCGCCGATCTGGTGGTGCTCAATCGTGAGCTAGGCAAGATCGACTATCCCGACATGCGCGATCTGATCGGCGACACCATCCTGAAGACCGGCAAGCCGATCGTCGCGGTACCCGAAATGACGCTGGGTTTCGACCTGTACGGCCATGCGGTGGTCGCCTGGGACGGTTCGCGTACGGCGGAAGCGGCGCTGCAGGCGACGACGGCACTGCTCAAACATGCCGGCACGGTGACGATCCTTGTGGTCGATGAGGGCGCGCTGCGGATTTCGGCAGCAGAGGCGGCGGAATATCTTTCGCGGCACGGCATCCGGCCCGAGGTGCGGGTGGTACCCAAGACCGATACGGTAAGCGGTGCGATCCTGGCGGTGGTGGAGGCGCTTAAGGCAGCTTATCTGGTGATGGGCGGCTTTGGCCATAGCCGCTTCCTGGAAGCAGCGTTCGGCGGGGTGACGCGGCGGATGCTCGCCGAATGCCCGGTGCCGTTGATACTGGCGCACTGATCGGGCCGAATCGCGGACGATCCGGATAGGCGGCAGACAATAAAAGGGGCAGGCAACGCTGGTTGCCTGCCCCTTTTTTGCCGTTCGCACAGCCCGAAACGGGCCAGCGACCTCGCTTACTTGACGTGCTTGGCGAGGTGCTTGTTCATTTCGAACATGGTGGCCTTGTCGCCGCCGAAGATCGGCTTCAGCGTTTCGTCCGCGAGGATCTCGCGCTTGTTCGCAGGGTTCTGCAGGTTGTGCTTCTTGATGTATTCCCACACCTTGCTGACGATCTCGCTGCGCGGCAGATCGGCGGTGCCCACAATCTTCGCCAGTTCGGGCGACGGGGTAACCGGCTTGGCAATGCCACCGCGTGCTTTGGTCTCGGCCATCGTGTCTAACTCCTGTTCGTACCCCTTATTGGGGCTATTCCTTCGTCAGCGCCTCGGGATCGAGAGGCTTCCTCCCCCTTGTCGCGACCAACGATGTACTGTGGTTCGTGCGGTGATGCACGCCCCTGTACGCCTTTGACTGCGGGAAAGGGCTTCTGTCCAGCGCAGACCGCACCGAAGCGCGGCGAACCGCTGTTTTGCGGCGCTGCGGTGGTGCCGTCGCGCAACACTTTTGGCAGAAGACGCAGTAATATTGCGCCGTCAGGCCGAAACACGGGTCCGGACAAGCCCCTCGAAGGTACCGCGCACCGCCGGTGCAGCATCCGCCGTAAGCCGCTGGACATCGGCCAGGAACTCGACGGCGTCGACGCCGGGGGCGCGATGCGCCATTTCCCAATGCCCGAATTCGCGTCGATCGACGATCCGGCGGGAAAGCAACACGATCGCGCGATGGCGTGCATCGCGCTGGATGCGGGCATAGGCCAACTCCACCGCGTCTTCAGGGCCTTCGAGGGCCTGGAGGAAACGGCCGCTGTCCGCATAGAGCAGGCCGCTGATCCGATCGCGCGCATTGTTGCGGCGAGATATGGTCAGTATGTCCCGCGTGGGGCAGGGCGCGGCGGGGTTTGCGGAACTGATATAGACGAGCTGCAGCATGGAAGTCCTCTCCTGCGAGCACGCTGTTTCGGCGCTTATTGGTTAATATCAAATCAAGGCGGGCAAAGCTCCCTTGTTTTGCAGATGTTTAGTCCATGCTGGACAAAATCGGACAATTACGGCACAGGAGGGCGGTGATCGACGCCCAGTGCCTTACCCTGCGACTTATCCGCCCTTAGGGGCCGATTTCGCACGCGCGCGTCTCCCCTAAGGGCAAACCGGAACTTCCCTATCGCATCACGGCTGCGCTAGGCGCAGCCAGACCTTGAAGAGAGACACGGCCCATGTTGCGCGACCCCAGCGTCAAATATCGACCCTTCCCGCAGGTGGATCTGCCCGATCGCCAATGGCCCAGCCGAACCATCACCAAGGCGCCGCGCTGGCTCTCCACCGATATGCGCGACGGCAACCAAGCGCTGATCGATCCCATGGACGGCGAGAAGAAGAGCCGGTTCTTCGATCTGCTGCTGAAGGTCGGTGTTAAGGAAATTGAAGTCGGGTTTCCCAGCGCGGGTGCTACAGAGTTCGATTTCATTTCCGGGCTGGTCCGCGAGGGGCGGGTGCCGGACGATGTGATCGTGCAGGTGCTCACCCAGTCTCGCCGCGACCTGATCGAGACCAGCTTCCAGTCGCTCAAGGGCGCCAAGCAAGCGATCGTCCATCTCTACAATGCGGTGTCGCCGGCCTGGCGCCGCATCGTGTTCGGCATGAGCCGCGACGAAGTGCGCCAGATCGCCATCGAGGGCGCCAAGGTGCTGCGCGACGAGGCGGCCAAGCAGCCCGATACCGAATGGCATTTCGAATATAGCCCGGAGACTTTCTCCACCGCCGAGCTCGATTTCTCGGTCGAGGTCTGCGAGGCGGTGATGGACATCCTGCGCCCGACGCCGGAGCGTCCGCTGATCCTCAACCTGCCGGCGACGGTAGAGGCGGCGACGCCGAACATCTATGCCGACCAGATCGAATGGTTCTGCCGCAACATCCGCGACCGCGAGAGCGTCGTCATCAGCCTGCACACGCATAACGACCGGGGCACGGGCGTCGCCGCGTCCGAACTTGGCCTGCTGGCGGGCGCGGACCGCGTCGAAGGCTGCCTGTTCGGCAATGGCGAGCGCACCGGCAATGTCGATCTCGTGACGCTGGCGCTGAACATGTACACGCAGGGGCTGAACCCGGGCCTGGACTTCTCGGATATCGATGAGGTGATCCAGACGGTGGAGTATTGCAACCAGCTGCTCGTCCACCCGCGCCATCCCTATGCCGGCGATCTGGTGTTCACCGCTTTCTCGGGCAGCCACCAGGACGCGATCAAGAAGGGCTTCGCCTCGCAGGGAGCGCGCAACGACCAGGTCTGGGACGTGCCCTATCTACCGATCGATCCCAAGGATCTCGGCCGCGATTACGAGGCGGTCATCCGCGTCAACTCGCAATCGGGCAAGGGCGGCGTCGCCTGGGTGCTTGAGCAGGACAAGGGCCTCAAGCTGCCGAAGCGGATGCAGGCCGAATTCTCCAAGCATGTCCAGGCGCTGGCCGACGAGACCAGCCGCGAGCTCAACGCTGCCGATATCTGGAGTCGTTTCGAGCAGGTGTACCTGCCCGGTGACAAGGACAGGATTACGCTGGTCGACTATGAGGAAAGCGGCGCTGCGGGCAATCGCGTGTTTGTCGGTCGCATCTCGATCGACGGCGTCGCGCAGTCGATTTCGGGCCGCGGCAACGGCCTGATCTCCGGCGTGGTCGACGCGCTGGCGGGCTCTACCGGTCCCCGCTTCGACGTGGTCGACTATAGCGAGCACGCGATCGGCGGGGGCGCCGATGCGCAAGCGGCGGCCTATGTCGAATGCCGCACCGAGGATGGTCGGACGGTGTTCGGCGTCGGCATCGATGCGGACATCGCGACGGCGTCGGTGCGCGCGGTTCTCAGCGCCGCCAACCGGGCTTGAGCGTAAAAAGCCCCTGTCCCCGAAAGGACAGGGGCTTCCTCTCCTATCAGTGCAAGGTCGCCAGCTCGCTGGCGTTGGCGGTTGTCCGCACGCTTGCAGAGCGATCGAAGCGGAATGCCCCGGCGCGCTGGGCGAGGGCGTTGACCTCGCTCGACAGATTACGGATCGCCGCCGAGGTCTGCTCGACCATCGCCGCGTTCTGCTGCGTCACGAGGTCCATGCCCTTCATCGCGGTCGAGACTTGGCTCACCGCCGCCGACTGGGCATGGTTGTCATGGTCGATCGCCGCGATCAGGTTGTGAACCGCCTCGACGTCGCCCGAGATTGTGTCGAGCGCGGTATCGGTATCGTGCACCGCATCGGCGGCCTGGAGGATGTCCGCCTGGGTCTCGCTGAGCATGTCGCGGGCTTGCTTCGCCTGATCCTCGGCGCAAAGTGCCAAAGCGGCAACGAGATCGGCGACGACCATGAAGCCCCGACCCGCCTCGCCGGCGCGGCCGGCCTCGACCGCGGCATTCATTGCCAGCACGCGAGTCTGGAAAGCGATCTTGTCGAGGCCTTCGATCACGCCGTCGATATTCTTGGCGCTGCCGCTCGCGCGGTCCATCGCCTGCACCGCGCGGGCGGTGGTGCCGCGGCCATCGCGGAGCGCCGTGGTGGCTTCGCCGGCGCGCTTCACGGTGTTGTCGGCGGCGATCATCGTCGCGCGAAGCCGCTCTTCGATCTTCGCCAGCGCCTCGGTCGCCTGGGCGAGGTTGGCGGCGCTCTTCTCGGTACGGTGGGCGAGGTCCTCGGAGCCGTGCGCCACCTCGGACGAGGTGTTGCGGATGTTCTCGGCGCTTTCGCTGACCAGTTGCACGCGGACGCGCAGCGAGGCGATCGCCTCGTTGATGTTCTGCCGCAACACTTCATATTCGGCCGGGAAACGGCGATCGATGGTGCGGGTCAGGTCGCCCTCACGCAGCGCCAGCAGGCCGTTGCCGAGTACCTCGGTCACCTCGCGCTGCGCCTCCAGCTTGCGCGCATCCGCCTCGCTCTGCGCCGCCGCGGCGGCACGATAATGTTCGAGGCCGGAGGCAATGCGACCCATCTCGTCGGTACGGTCCTGATAGGGGATGGCGGCAACTTCGCCCTTGGCGAGGCGATCGGTGAGCGCGGACAGCGTACCGACCGGCTCCAGCACGCGGCGATACATGGCAATGTAGAAGTGCGCGGCCTGGCCGCCAACGATCAGCGCCAGCACAAGCACGATGCCCATCGCGGTATAGAATTCGGACGTGCCGTGTGCCGCGACCCGCTGGTGTTCGGCCATCGCCATCACGACGAGCTTGTCCACTGCGGCACGGTGGGTGTCGTAGATGTCGGCGAGCTTCGCATAGCTGGCGTCGATGGCCATGCGATCGCCCCTGCGGGCAGCAGGCAGAAAGCCTTGATCTAGCTCGCCCCAGAACGCCTCGGCGGCCGGGTGCGCCTGCTGGAGCAGCTGTCTGCGCAGGCCGTTGTCGATGGGTGCCGTCTGCCAATATTTGTTGCGGTCCAGATACAGTTTTCTGAGGCCATCCAGCTTCTCGGCGCGCGCGCGCACCGTTTCGGGATTGCGTGCGATCAGCGTCGCTTCCAGGAAGGGTTCAATAATATATTCGGGGGGTGGGAGGATGTCCGCGATCAGATCGGAATTGCGTTGCTGTTGCAGCTGCACTTCGCCGCCCATCCGGATGCGATCCAGCCGCCAGGCCGCCAGCGAGCCGCCGACAACCAGAAGCGCCATCATGGCCAGTGCGCTGTTGCGAACGAAACTTGCAATCGGCATCACGATCCTCTGGTGACAGGCGCACACGCCCCCCGTGCGGGCCTTCGGCGGGGAAGGCCGTTTGGTAAATTATAGGGGGGAGGATCGTGGCCGGTCGGCCCGAATCGGGGTTATTGCTGCATATTCGTAAGAATACGGACGACCTCACACCCGACGCGGGCATCCGGGTAAACGTCCTGCTTGGCGGAGCGCACGCGCACCTCGACAACGCGCGGGTCGCGCATCGCAAGCGCCGCGATCTGCTCGCACAGCACTTCCTGCAACTCGAAATGGCGCGAGCGGACGAGCGCATGGATGCCCTCGCGGAGGAAGTCGTAATCGACCACCGCGTCGATCCGATCCTCGGGCACCTGGGGGTAACGGCAGGTCATCGCCACGTCGATGCGGACGCGCTGCGGGGCAGCGCGCTCCTCTGGATGGATGCCGAGGCCCATCGAGACCTCCAGCGCTTCGAGATGGATCACATAGTCAGGCATCGGGGCGGCGCTCGCGTCCTTCGAACATCACGTCGCTGTCGCGCGCGAGGAAATGCTGGCCGCAATCAACAAAGACATTCTGCCCGGTGATGCTGCGGCATTCGAGCAGATGCGCAACGGTGGCGGCGATGTCGGCGGGGTCGACCGGGCGGCGGAGCAGGTTCTGGGTCCCGGTGCGGGCGAACTCTTCCGCGCTCTGGTCGAGGCTGGGGAGGGTGAGGCCGGGCGACACCGCGTTCACCCGCACCCGCGGCGCCAGCTTCTGCGCGAGCATATGGGTGGCGCCGCGCAGCGCAACCTTGGAGCAGGTGTAGCTGAAGAAATCCGGGTTGAGGTTGTCCACCTTCTGGTCGAGCAAGTTCACGACGGCGCCATCCGCCAGATCCGCCTGCGCGGCCAGCGCCATGGCGAGGCCGACGGGGGCGGCCAGGTTCACGTGCATGTGCCGGTCGAGCAGCGCATAGTCGGCGATCGGCGCCTCGTCATAGGCGAACAGCGAGGCGTTGTTGACCACCGCGTCGAGGGGCGCGCCGAAGGCGGTGCGGCACGCCTCGACCAGCGTGGCGGGGGCTGCAGGATCGGCGAGTTCGGCGCAGACGATCGCCGCCGTCGCCCCGCCGGCGCGCAGTTCGGCAGCAAAGGTTTCTGCTTCGTCCGGCGCGTGATGGTGATGGATCGCCACGGCCCAGCCGCGCGCGGCCAGCCCCCGGCTGATCGCCGCGCCGATCCGCCGTGCGCCGCCCGTGACCAGCACCCGCCCGGGCATCAATAGCCCATCAGCTTGAGCACTTCGGCCCGGCTGCGCTCGTCCTCGCGGAACACGCCCATCATTCGGCTGGTGACCATGCCGACGCCGGGCGTGCGGACGCCGCGGCCGGTCATGCAGCCATGCTGCGCCTCGATCACCACCGCGACGCCCACCGGGTGCAGGTGGTTCCAGATGCAGTCGGCCACTTCCGCGGTGAGCCGTTCCTGCACCTGCAGTCGACGAGCAAAGGCGTGGAGGACGCGGGCGAGTTTGGAGATGCCGACAACGTGGTTCCTGGGCAGATAGGCGATCGATGCCTTGCCGGTAATCGGTGCCATGTGGTGCTCGCAATGTGACTGGAAGGGAATGTCCTTCAAGAGCACGATCTCGTCATAGCCGCCGACTTCCTCGAACACGCGCGAGAGGTGGTGCGACGGGTCCTCGGCATAGCCGGCGCAATATTCCTTCCACGCGCGGGCGACGCGCTGGGGGGTGTCGAGCAGGCCCTCGCGATCGGGATCGTCGCCGGTCCAGCGGATCAGCGTGCGGATCGCCTCGGCGACATGCTCGGGCACGGGGATCTTGGGCGGGGGGGCGACGATGTCACCGTCTACGGGGTCATGGTGAGGATCGTGCATATCTGAGTCCTTTCACCGCGCGTGGCGGGTTCGGACTGCAGAAACAGCAAAGTGGCTACAGGTGCAACCCGGGGTCAGCGTTCGAACAGCCGATCGAGCGGGCCGTCGGCGAGGCACCAGAGCAGCGCGACGAGCGCGGCGCAGGCGAGGCCGGCGGCGGGCGAGGCAATCGCGACCGCAAGGCCGACAAGGTAGAGGCCACAGGCCAGAGCGCTCTTGCGTAGCGTCCGGCGGTGGTAGCGCTCCGCTTCCGCCGAGCGTGCGCCAGTGCGGCGGATCACCCGCTGCAGCCAGTTATAGGCGAAGGAGGGGAGGAGCATCACCAGCATGTAGAGCAGCGTCGCCTCGCCGCTGAAATGCTGCTCGCCCAAATAGGCGGTGGCGAAGGGGATCAGCGAGAGGGTGAACAGCAGCACGATGTTTGACCAGAGCAGGGCGTTGCCCGCGCGGGTGGCGAACTGGAACAGCTTGTGGTGGTTTACCCAGTAGATCGCCACATAGGCGTAGCTGAGCGCATAGGCGAGAAAGACGGGCCATTGCGCGGCCAGCGCGCGCAATCCCGGCGCCTCGGGCGCGTGCAGTTCCAGCACCATGATCGTCACGATGATGGCGATCACGCCATCCGAAAACGCCTCGACTCGCTTGGCGCCGTCGCGGCCTTCCTGGTCCTGCATATCCGTCCTCCTGCCCGCGGCCGTAGTGGCGCAGGCAGGAGGGCAGGGCAATTAAACCAAGGGTTTACTTGGCCGAGAACGCCGCGTTGATGTGCAGCTTCACTTCGTCCGAGACGAAGGGGACATATTTGTCCATGCCGAACGCGCTGCGGCTGATCGTGGTGGTCGCCTCGAAGCCGAAGTTCAGCTTCTTCATCATCGGATTGGTGCCCGCGCCGACCAGGCTGGTCTCGAGCGTGACGGGCTTGGTGACGCCGTGCAGCGTCAGGTCGCCGGTGATCTGCGCCTTGGTGCCGCTCACGACGACCTTGGTCGAGACGAAGTGGATCGTCGGATACTTGGCCGCATCGAAGAAGTCCGGCGAGGCGAGGTGCTTGTCGAGCGCCGCGACGGTGGTGACGATGCCGCTCGTCGGGATGGTGATGTCCAGCTTGGCGTCGTTCGGCTTGGCCGGATCGATCGTCAGCGAGCCGGTGGCGCCGCCCGCCTGGCCGGTGAACTGGCTGAAGCCGAAATGGTTGACCTGGAAGTCGACCTGGGTGTGGCCGGTATCGACCGCATAGGTGCCGGCGGGGACGCGCGACGCGTCGGCCTGGCCGGGCAGTTCCTGGGCGTAGGCAGCCGGGGCGGCCGCGAAGAGGGCGAGGGCAAGGAGAGCGCGCATGGATGTTCCCTTCGGGTGGTTGCGTCGCTCCCGTAATGAGGCCGCCGGCCGCGCAAAGCTAGTGCGCAGCCGGCAACCCAAGGTTTCCGCCCGTGATCAGTTCTTCGACTGGTCGACCAGCTTGTTGGCACCGATCCACGGCATCATCGCGCGCAGTTCGCTGCCGACCTGCTCGATCTGGTGGCGCTTGGCGGCGATGCGGCTGGCCTTCAGCTCAGGCTGGCCGGCACGATTGTCGAGCACGAAGTCCTTCACGAAGCGGCCCGACTGGATGTCGGCGAGCACGCGCTTCATTTCCTTCTTGGTCTCTTCGGTGATGATGCGCGGGCCGGTCTTGATGTCGCCATACTCGGCGGTGTTCGAGATCGAGTAGCGCATGTTGGCGATGCCGCCCTCATACATCAGGTCGACGATCAGCTTGAGCTCGTGCAGGCACTCGAAATAGGCCATTTCGGGGGCATAGCCCGCCTCGACCAGCGTCTCGAAGCCGGCCTGGACCAGCGCGGTCGCGCCGCCGCACAGCACCGCCTGCTCGCCGAACAGATCGGTCTCGCACTCTTCGCGGAAGTTGGTCTCGATAATGCCCGAGCGGCCGCCGCCGACGCCCGACGCATAGGCCAGCGCAACGTCATGCGCGTTGCCCGAGGCGTCCTGGTGGATCGCGATCAGGCAGGGGACGCCGCCGCCGCGGACATATTCGCTGCGCACGGTGTGACCGGGGCCCTTGGGCGCGATCATGATCACGTCGATGTCCGCCGGCGGCTCGATCAGGCCGAAATGCACGTTGAGGCCGTGCGCGAAGGCGATCGCTGAACCCGGCTTCATGTTGCCCTTGAGATCGGCCTCCCAGATCGCGGCTTGGTGCTCGTCGGGCGCGAGGATCATCAGGATGTCGGCCCAGGCAGCGGCTTCCTTGTTCGGGAGCACCTTGAAGCCGGCGGCTTCCGCCTTGGCGGCCGAGGCCGAACCCGGGCGGAGCGCGATCGCGACTTCCTTGACGCCCGAATCGCGCAGGTTCTGCGCATGGGCATGGCCCTGGCTGCCATAGCCGAGGATGGCGATCTTCTTGTCGGTGATCAGGTTCAGATCGGCGTCGCGATCATAATAGACACGCATGGTGGTATTCTTCCCTTTCAAATCTGCGGTGCGCGGGTGCGCGGAAACGGTCAGGCGGCTTCGCGGCCGCGCGAGATCGCGACGATACCGGTGCGCGCGACTTCGACCAGCCCCACTTCGCGCATCAACTCGACGAAGCGGTCGATCTTGTCGATCGTCCCGGTGATCTCGAACACGAAGCTGGAGATGGTCGCGTCGACCACCTTGGCGCGATAGACTTCGGCGAGGCGCAGCGCCTCGATCCGGTGATCGCCGCTGCCGGCGACCTTGATCAGTGCCAGCTCGCGCTCGACATGCTCGCCCTTGGCGGTAAGATCGACCACCTTGTGGACCGGCACCAGCCGCTCGAGCTGGGCGATGATCTGCTCCATTACCGGTGCCGAGGCGAAGGTGACGATGGTGATCCGGCTGATCAGATCGTCGTCGCTGATCTCGGACACGGTGAGCGACGAGATATTGTAGCCCCGCGCCGTGAACAGGCCGGCGATCCGCGCGAGGATGCCGGGCTCGTTATCGACGATGACCGCCAGCGTGTGGCGCTCGATGGCTTCTTCCTTGATATGCATTTCTACCCCTTCGATCCTCCCGCATGGGGAAGATCCAAAATCCGGTCAAACTAGCGCCTTGGCCTCGTCGTCCATCTCGCCGGAGACTTCGCTCGCCTGGAGCAGCATCTCGGTGTGCGCGGCGCCCGACGGGATCATCGGGAAGCAGTTGGCCAGCTTCGCCACGCGGCAATCGACCAGCACCGGGCCGTCATAATCGAGCATCGCCTGGATGCCGTCTTCCAGCTCCGAACGCTTTTCGATGCGGATGCCCTTCCAGCCATAGGCCTCGGCCAGCTTCACGAAATCGGGCAGCGCGTCCGAATAGCTCTCCGAATAGCGCGACTGGTAGGTCAGCTCCTGCCACTGGCGGACCATGCCCATATATTCGTTGTTGAGGATGAAAATCTTCACCGGCAGGCGATACTGGGTCGCTGTCGCCAGTTCCTGGATGTTCATCTGGATCGAGGCTTCGCCGGCGATGTCGATGACGAGATCGTCCGGATTGCCCAGCTGCGCGCCGATCGCGGCGGGCAGGCCATAGCCCATCGTGCCGAGACCGCCGCTGGTCAGCCACTTGTTCGGCGCCTCGAAGCCGAAATGCTGGGCCGCCCACATCTGGTGCTGGCCGACCTCGGTGGTGATGATCGGTGCACGATGCTTGGTCGCCTCGTACAGCGCGCGGACGGCACGCTGCGGCATGATCGCCTCGCCCGCTTCGGGGAAGTCAAGACAGCGGCGCGCGCGCCAGCCCTGGATGCGGCTCCACCACTCGCCCAGATCGGGCTTGGGATGGCCGCGCGACTTCCAGCTTTCGACCATCGCGTCGAGCGCACGGGCGCAATCGGCGATGATCGGCAGATCGACGCGGACATTCTTGTTCACGCTCGAACGATCGATGTCGATATGCACCTTGCGGCTGTTCGGTGCGAACGCGTCCAGACGCCCGGTGACCCGATCATCGAATCGCGAGCCGACCGCGATGATCAGGTCCGCCTGGTTCATCGCCATATTGGCTTCGTAAGTGCCGTGCATGCCGAGCATGCCCAGCCACTGGTCCGACGAAGCGGGCAGGGCGCCCAGGCCCATCAGCGTCGAGGTGACCGGCGCGCCGGTCAGCGCCACCAGCTCGCGCAGCAGGCGCGTGGCTTCGGGACCCGAATTGATCACGCCGCCGCCGGTGTAGAAGACCGGGCGCTCGGCCGCGGCGAGCATGTCGACCGCTTCCTGGATCTTCGCCGCTTCGGGCTCGGTGGTCGGGCGATAGGTCTTGTGCTGGATCGGGCCCGGCGCCTCGTAACGCGCGGTGGCGACCTGGACGTCCTTGGGGATGTCGATCACGACCGGGCCCGGACGACCCGAGGTGGCAATGTGGAACGCCTCATGGACGGTCGCGCCGAGCAGTTCCGGCCGCTTCACCAGATAGTTGTGCTTGGTGCAGTGGCGGGTGATGCCGACCGTGTCCGCCTCCTGGAAGGCGTCGGTGCCGATCAGCGTCGTCGGCACCTGGCCGGTGATGACGACCATCGGGATCGAATCGAGCAGCGCATCGGTGATGCCGGTGATCGCGTTGGTGGCGCCCGGGCCCGAGGTGACCAGGACGACGCCCGGCTTGCCGGTCGACCGCGCATAGCCTTCGGCGGCATGCGTCGCGGCCTGTTCGTGGCGGACCAGGATGTGCTTGATCCGGCCCTGCTTGAACAGCGCGTCGTAAATCGGAAGCACGGCACCGCCCGGATAGCCGAACACGACTTCCACCCCGAGGTCGGTCAAAGCCTCGATCAGGATGTCTGCGCCGCTCTTCTCGGTCACCTTTGCCTCCACGCATTCGCAAAATAGGTTACTGTACGGAAAGATTCCGTCGGAGTGGCGCTGCTACCCGCACGAAAATGATGCGTCAACCCCTATTGAAATAACTTACTTTCAATTTGCTCGAGGTTTTTGTACGTATCCGTCTCTGCCGTCACCTCCCACCCCCCGGGAGGCTGGCGGCGGAACCAGGTGTACTGGCGTTTGGCATATTGGCGCGTGGCGGTGGCGCCCGCTTCCTGCGCCTGCTCGACCGTCCATTCGCCACGCAGCACCCTGCCGATTTCCTCGACGCCGATTGCGCGCAGCACCGGCGCGTCGGCGGGAATGTCGGTGCGGGCGAGCAGGGCGTGCACCTCATCCTCGGCGGTGGCAAGCATGGTGGCGAAGCGGCGGTCGATCCGCTCGCCCAGCCATGCGCGATCGGGGAGCAGGATCATCGCGACGACCTGGATCTCGTCGCCGATACCGCCCTCGCGGCGATCCTGCCACTCGGCGAGCGTGCGGCCGGTCGAGCGGACCACTTCGAGCGCACGGGCGACGCGGGTGGTGTCGGTCGCGTGCAGCCGAGCGGCGGCGGCGGGATCGGCGAGCGCTAGCATCGCATGCGCCTCGGCGACAGGCAGGGTGCGGACCTCGGCGCGGATGGCGGGGGCGATCTCCGGGATCGGGGCGATGCCGTCGATCAGCGTGCGCAGATAGAGGCCGGTGCCGCCGACCAGGATCGGCAGGCGATCCTCCGCATGCGCCTCGGCGATCGCCGCGCGCGCCTCGGCGGCCCAGCGTGCGGCAGAGCACGCTTCGGCACCGTCGATATGGCCGAACAGCCGGTGGGGCGCGCGGGCTTCTTCCTCGGCGGAGGGGCGGGCGGTGAGGATACGGAGATCGGCATAGACCTGCATCGAATCCGCGTTGATCACGGTGCCGCGATTCTTTTCGGCGAGCGCGAGCGCCAGCGCGGACTTGCCGCTGGCCGTCGGCCCTGCAATGAGCGCGACGCGCGGCAGCCCAGGGGAAATCATGTTCATTGCGACGCTGATAGCAGAAGGTCTCACCTCAGGGCAGCTGGAGGCGGCCAAGGATCGCCTCGCGACTTCAGGCTGCGCACCCGGCAGCTGGCGCTGGCTTGACGAAGGTGTCGCGGCGGACCTGCCGTTCACGGCGCGGCCCGATTCGGCGCGTACCGCGCTCGAAGGTGCGGTCTCCGGCGCGGACGTGATCGTGCAGGTGGAGGCGCATCGCGAGAAGAAGCTGCTCGTCGCGGACATGGATTCGACGATGATCACCGTCGAATGCATCGACGAGCTCGCCGACTATGCGGGCATCAAGCCGCAGATCGCCGAAGTGACCGAGCGGGCGATGCGCGGCGAGCTGGACTTTGCCGAGGCGCTCGATGCCCGCGTCGCGCTGCTGAAGGGCCTGCCCGAGTCCGCCATCGACCAGTGTCTTGAGGAGCGCGTGCGGCTGATGCCCGGCGCCCGGGCGCTGGTGCAGACGATGCGGGCGCGGGGTGCCCTCACGATCCTTGTCTCGGGCGGCTTCACCCGCTTCGCCGAGCCGGTCGGCACCCGGATCGGCTTTGACCGCCGCATCGCCAATGTGCTGGAGATCGACGACGGCAAGCTCACCGGCGCCGTCACCAAGCCGATCGTCGACAGCAGCACCAAGGAGACCACGCTGCTCGGCGCGATGGCCGAGCTGGGCCTCGCGCCGGAACAGACCATGGCAGTGGGCGACGGCGCCAACGACCTGGCGATGATCCGCAAGGCCGGGCTGGGCGTCGCCTATCATGCCAAGCCGATCGTCGCGGCTGCCGCCGGTGCACGGATCGATCATGGCGACCTCACGACGCTGCTCTATGCCCAGGGCATCGCGCGCGCCGACTGGGTCACCGCGTAAGGACTTAGCGAACGCCGCGGCCGAAGGTGTAGCTGAGCGCGAGGCCGCCCGAGACCTGGTTTTTCGATCCGATCCGCTGCGTGATTGGCGAACGATCTGCATCGCCGGTCAGCCGGTCATAGGCGAGAAAGCCGTACAGGCCCCATCGCTTGTTGAGCTGGCGGATACCGTTGGCCGCAACGCCCACGCTGTGCACGACATTGTCCCCGACCCGATAGACGGGAAGGCCGGTCACCGCGGCGTCGCGCGACGTGACGCCGAAATAGGCCCGGCGATATCTGGCGTCCGAGAGATTCACGCGCGGCCCGATCGCAGCCAGCCAGCGGTCGCCATCGCGCCGGACCTAGTCCAGTGCGAGCAAGCCGACCACGCCCTCATGGCCGGACACGCCCTTGCGCAGCTCGGCATAGGCGCGCAGCTGGGGCGTGAGATAATAGCCGGCGAACACGCCGGGCTCGACCGAGAAGCTCACCCGCGTGAGATCCGCGCCGACGCGTCGCCGGGTGCGTGCGCTCTGCAGCCCGATCGCAACTCCGGCCTCGAGGCCGTCGCGGTCGACGAAGGTGATGTTGGGACTTTCGTCCGCCGCCTCATATTCGAATTGCGCATCACCGCGCGCGATGGCGAGGTCGAACATCGGGCGTACCGCATTGTGGTCGGCCCCCGGATAGCTGGGCACGGCTTGCGCGCCGAGGGCGATCCGGTAGCGGCGCGGTGCTTCTTGGCCGTCGCCGGACTGGGCACAAGCGGGCATCGCGACCGCCGTGAGAATAGCCGTACACAAGGCGGTGCGTTGCATGGTCATTCTCCCCGTCAACGCTGGACTGCCATGCAGGGCTTGATCGCGCCACATGCTTTTTCGGCTTCCGCCTGAGAGACGAACGGGCCGATCAGCAATCGCGTGAGCTGCCCGGACTTGGGATAGAAGGGCTGACGACCGGGGAAATGCGTACGGATCTGCCCCCAGAGCCGCTCGGCATTGCCTGGAGTCGCGAAGGCGCCCAGCTGGAGCCGCCAGTTGCCGATGGCATGCGGCGGGATCGCCGTGGGGACGGTCGGTTTCGCCACCCGTGCAACGGCAGCCGGCGCGGGTTGCCGGGCAGGCGCGGGTTTCGGCACCGGCGCCGCCGCCATGCGCGATTCGCTTGCATAGCGCTGCGCGAGGGTTTGCGCTTGCTGGCGATCGGCCGCCGGAATGTGCTGGTCCATCTGGGCGAGGGTGCGGGTTGCGGCGTCGAGACCGCCGGCGGAAGCGCGCAGCATCAGCGCATAGGCCCGAACCCAGTTCTTTGCGACACCATCGCCGTTGAACAGCATGACGCCAAGCAGATATTGCGCGCGCGGCTCGCCATGTGCGACGGCCCGCTCAAGCCAGGGGACCGCCGCCTCACGCTTGCCGTTCTCGAACAGCATCATGCCGTAATTCGCCTCGCCGAGATCATGCCCCTGCAGCGCGGCGAGGCGATACCATTTCTCCGCCTCGACCATATCCACCGGCACCCCACGACCGAGCTTGTAGATCTGGCCGACATTGTACTGCGCATCGGCGTCACCCTTTTCCGCCGCTGGCCGCCACGCCTGCATCGCGCGCCCATAGTCGCCGCGATTATAAGCATCCACGCCAGCCTTCACGGCAGCGTCCTGCGCCCGGGCGGGGTGGGTCAGCCCGAGGCTGGCGACGAGCAACAGGGTGGCAGTCAGGCGCATGGCGAATCCCCTCTTTGGCGGCCGTTCGGACGCGGCGCCCGTGGCGTAGCCGCTTAGAGGGCTGCCGTTAACTCGATCTTATCCGCAGCCGTGGCAAGCAGGCGCGGGTTTCCATCGACGTCGAGAGGGTAGATGCGCGTCCTGGCGCTGGCTTCGCAAAAAGGTGGATCGGGCAAGACGACCTTGTCCGGCCATCTGGCGGTGCAGGCGCAGCGCAGCGGTGCTGGCCCGGTGGCAATGATCGACCTCGATCCGCAGGGCTCGCTAACCGACTGGTGGAACGAACGCGAGGCCGAAATGCCGGCGCTTGCCCAGACCAGCGTGGCGCGCCTCGCCGCCGATATCGAGCTGCTGCGTCAACAAGGCTTCAAGTTGGTGGTGATCGACACGCCCCCGGCGATTACCCCCGCAATCCTCACCGTCATCCAGGTTGCCGAGCTCATCGTCATCCCGACTCGCCCCAGCCCGCACGACCTGCGCGCGGTCGGCGCGACGGTCGAATTATGCGAACGCGCGCACAAGCCGCTGTTGTTCGTCGTCAACGCCGCGACGGCCAATGCGCGAATTACCGCGGAGGCGGCGCTGGCGCTGTCGCAGCATGGTACCGTCGCACCAATGATGCTTCACCACCGCACCGATTTTGCCGGATCGATGATCGACGGACGGACGGTGATGGAGGTCGAGGCCGGCAGCAAGTCCGCGGTAGAGGTGGAGAGCTTGTGGGCCTATGTCTCGGACAGGCTGGAGAAGAATTTCCGACGCACCGTCTTTGCCGCACCCGCCGCCGCTGCCCCGTTCGCCACCGCGCGTCCGGCAGGCGGCTTCGGTCGCCGCGTGGTGAATTGAGCGCGATGGAAAAGCCGATCGCCTCGCTGAGCGCCGGGCTGCTCGCCCGTAAGGAATTGGCGCGCAAGCTGGTCTTGACACGGACCGACGACGACGCCTTGGCGGCCCGACCGGGCCGGGCGGCACGTGGGACCAGGGACAAGGCCGCGTTCACCCTGCGGCTCGATGCCGAGCGCCGGTTGCGGCTGCGGCTCGCATCAGCGCTCACCGGCCGCTCAGCGCAGCAGTTGGTGACCGCCGCGATCGATACGATGCTGGCCGACATGGCCGAGTTGGAACCGCTCGCGCGCCGGATCGCCGCGCCCGAAGGACAAGAAACCGCATGAAGCCCCGCAAACTGATCCCGCTCGCTGCCGCGCTGCTCGCACTTGGCGGTGTCGCCACGAGCGGCGTGCTGGTGCACGGCGCCGCCTCGGCGGCAGTCGCAGCCAACGCCAAAAAAGCGGCGCGGGAAGCCCGCGCGGCGCAGAAGGCCCTCGCCGCGCACAAAGCCGCGGCTGCCGTCGCGCACGCCGAAAACGCGGTAGCGAACGATCCGCAGCGTGGTGACTATCGCACGCTGCTGGGCCAATCCTATCTGCTCGCGGGGCGCTTCACCTCGGCGGCCCAGGCGCTGCGCGACGCGCTGGCATTGAATCCCGAAGATGGCCGCGCGGCGCTTAATCTGGCGCTCGCCAGCATCGGCACCGGTGACTGGGGCGGCGCGCGGACGCTGCTCCAGACGCATACCGCGCGCATCTCCGCGACCGATCTCGGCCTTGCGACCGCGCTCGCGGGCGACCCGAACGCCGCGCTGGAGATACTTTCGCCCGCGGTGCGAGCGCCCGAAGCGACTGCCCGGACCCGCCAGAATTTCGCGCTGGCACTGGCGCTGGCAGGGCGCTGGGGCGAGGCCAAGGCCGTGGCCGCGATGGACGTCGCCCCGGACCAGCTCAACGCCCGGATGCTGCAATGGGCGAGCTTTGCTCGCCCCGCCAATGCCTATGACCAGGTGGCCGCAGTACTCGGCGTACAGGCCGTGCAGGACACCGGGCAGCCGGTCGCGCTCGCGCTCGCCAGGCAGCCCGATTTCGCGGCCGTGACGCCGGCACCGACGACCGCCGTGGCGCAGGAACCAGAGCCTGCGCCGGAGCCCATCCCGGTGCGTGAGCCCGTGCCGACGCCCCTGTTCACCCCTGTGCCGGTCCGCATGGCCAAGCCCAAGGCGGTCAGGCCGTTGCCGCCCAAGCCCACACCGGTGACGGTGGCGAGCGGCCCCTATGTCGTTCAGCTCGGCGCATTCGCCAACGCCGGCGTGGCGCGCGACGCATGGCAGAAGCTGAGCGGCCGCGTGGCGGCGCTGCGCCCGCTCAAACCCCAGGGCTCCACCGTGCCGAACGGCGCGGCGACGCTCTATCGCCTGTCCGTCGGCGGGTTTGCCCGTAGCGATGCCGATGGCGTGTGTCGCGCAGTCAAGACCGGCGGCGGCAACTGCTTCGTCCGCATGGCGGCGGGCGACGCGGTGGCGAACTGGTACAAACCCGCGGCCCGCGTCGGTGTCGCCGCGCGCTGATCGCTCAGACCCGCGCGCCCCCCTTGTAGAGCTGCAGCACCCGCCCTTGCGTGGGCAGGCGATCGAACGGCGTGTTGCCGGCGCGCGCATTCATCTTGCGCGCGTCGATGATCCAGGGCGTTTCCGGATCGAGCACGATCAGGTCCGCCGGCAGGCCCGGCTTGAGCGCGCCGCTGTCCAGCCCGAGGATCTTCGCCGGATTGGCGGCGAGTAGCCCGAACAGCTGGTCGAGCCCCAGCTTGCCGTCGCGCACCAGCGTGAGCGACAGCGCGAGCAGCGTTTCCGCACCCGCCATGCCCGGCTCGGCATCGGCGAAGGGCAGGCGCTTGGCCTCGGGACCGCGCGGATCATGGCCGGAGGCGATCACGTCGATCGTGCCGTCGGCCACCGCAAGCAGCGCAGCCTGGCGGTCGCTTTCGTCGCGCAAGGGGGGCGAAAGGCGGGCGAAGGTGCGGAAGTCGCTGATCGCGATGTCCGACAGCAGCAGATGCGCCGGCGTGATGCCGCAGGTGACCTGCACGCCGCGACGCTTGGCGGCGCGAATCAGGTCGAAACCGGCAGCGGTGGTAACCTGGCGGAAGTGGAGCTTGGCGCCGGTTTCCTCGGCAAGCATCAGGTCGCGCGCGATCGCGAGCGGCTCGGCGATCGACGGCGCGCTCGGCAGGCCCAGCCGCGCAGCGGTCTCGCCGGCGGTCGCGACGGTGCCGTCGGCCAGCCCGCCATCCTCGGCATGCGCGACGACGGTTAGGTTGAGGTCGCGCGCGTAGAGCAATGCCTTGCGCATCGTGCCTGCATTGGGAATCCAGCGCCGCCCGGTGGCGATGGCGCGGGCACCAGCGGACGCATTGATCGCGATTTCGGCCAGATCCTCGCCCTTGAGGCCTTGCGTCGCTGCGGCGAGCGGGTGGACCCAGAGTTGGGGCTTGCCCGAAACCGCGGCGCGGCGGACGATGCCGGGATCGTCGAGGACGGGCGACTGGTCGGGCATCAGCCCGACACGGGCGATCCCGCCGAAGCGGCAGGCGCCCTTGTCGACCGCGAACACGCCGAGGTCGACCAGCGCGGGGGCCAGGATTTTACCGGCTACGTCGACCACTTCGGCATCGGCGGGCGCATCGACCGCGCCGACCGCGGCGATGCTGTCGCCCTGGACCAGCAGGTCGCCTTCGGAAATCCCGCCTGCGGGGCAGACCAGCTTGGCGTTGCGGAAGAGGATGCTGTTCATGCCCAGCCCTCCACGCCGCGCGATCGTCGGGTAAGGACGTCGAGGCAGGCCATGCGCACCGCCACGCCCATTTCCACCTGCTCGGTGATCGCGCTGCGCTCCGGATGGTCGGCGACGATCGAGTCGATTTCTACGCCGCGGTTCATCGGGCCCGGGTGCATCACCAGCGCATCGGGCTTGGCCCGGGCGAGGCGTTCGGGGGTGAGGCCGTAGCGCATGTGGAACTCGCGAGTCGAAGGAATGTAGCCGCCGGCCATGCGCTCGTTTTGGACGCGGAGCATCATCACCACGTCGGCGCCTTCCAGCGCGGCATCGAAATCGGTGAAGGGGGTGACGAACATCCGGTCCATCGCCGGCGGCATCAGCGTCGAGGGCGCCACCACGCGCACCTCGGCGGCCAGCGCGGTGAGCGCGAGGATGTTCGAGCGGGCGACGCGGCTGTGGAGAATGTCGCCGCAGATCACCACCCGCTGACCTGCCACCGATCCGCGGCGGCGGCGGATGGTGAGCGCGTCGAGCAGCGCCTGGGTCGGGTGTTCGTGCCAGCCATCGCCGGCGTTGAGCACCGGGCAATCGACCTTGTCGGCGATCAGCCGCACCGCGCCCGAGCTGGCATGGCGGATCACGATCACGTCGGCGCGCATCGCGTTGAGCGTCACCGCGGTGTCGATCAGCGTCTCGCCCTTCTTCACGCTGCTCTGCGCGGCGTGCATGTTGACGACGTCGGCGCCGAGGCGCTTGCCCGCGATCTCGAACGACAGCAGCGTGCGCGTCGAATTCTCGAAGAACGCGTTGATCTGGGTGAGGCCTTCCAGGCGCTTGTCGCTCTTCGCGCGGCTGCGATTGGCCTCCACCCATTGCTCCGCTTCGTCGAGCAGGAACATGATCTCGTGGGGCTGGAGTCCCGAAATGCCGGTGAGGTGCCGGTGCGGGAAAACGGCGCTGCCCTGTATCTGGGCACCGGGGCGATGATCGGAGGTGTGCATTAAAGCCGCCGCCTAACGTTCGGCGCGCCGCTGCGCAACCCGGTCAGGCGTTCACCAGCCCGTCGATCGCGCCCTGAAGGATATAGGCGGCGGCCATCTTGTCGATCAGCTCGGCACGCTTGGCGCGGCTGGCGTCCTGTTCGATCAGCGTTCGCTCGACCGCAATGGTGGACCAGCGCTCGTCCCACATCAGGATCGGGAAGCCGAGGTCCTCGAGATTGCGGGCGAAGGCGCGGGTCGACTGGGTGCGGGGACTGTCGGTGCCGTCGAGGTTGAGCGGCAGGCCGATCACCATCCCGCGGACCTGCTGGGCGGTGATCAGCTCGACCAGCGCCGCCTTGTCCTTGGTGAACTTGGTGCGGCGGATCAGCTGGGCCGGGCTCGCGAAGCTCCAGCCGGCGTCGCAGAGGGCAGTGCCGATCGTTTTGGTGCCGACGTCGAGGCCGATCAGGCGGCCGCCTTCCGGCAGGACGGCACGGAAATCGCTGGGAACGGTGGTGATCACCGCGCGGCTATAGGGGAGGCGGGGCGGGGGTGCAAAGGCCTCACCGCAGTCGCGCTCAGGGCTTGTAGGCGGCCAGCCGGCGCGCGGCATCGGCGCGGACATTGGCCCAGAACAGGCTGTAGTCGAACACGTGGTAGTTGTTGCCCGGCAGCACATATTGCCCGAAGTCGGGCGGGGTCGCGCCGATGGTGAGGATGCCGCGACCGTCGCAGCGCGCCGGCACCCGGCCGGGCTCGAGATGCGCGGATTGCAGGTTCAGGTCCGGGATAAGCGATCCGAGATTGGCACTCGCCGGCGCCGAGTCGCCCGGCTTGCCGGTGATCGGGTTGGTGCAGAGCATCTTGGTGCCCGCGCGCGGCTGGCCGGTGAAGCCGTTGGTCGCGTCGAAGGTGTCGATGATCAGCGCCGGGTCGGCGGGCTCGGCGAAGCTCTGCCAGGACAGGATGCAGCCGGCCTGGTCCGGCCCAGTGCAGGCGGGCAGGCCCATCTTCGGCAGGTCGGCAGTGAGCGATACCGGCCATCCCACCACATAGGCGGCAACGACGCGCTTCGCGATCGGCGTACCCGCGACTCGCTCGGCGAGCAGGCGCGAGAGGTGCAGCGCACCCTGGCTGTGCCCCGCGAGGATGATCGGCCGGTCGCCGGCCTCCTGCAGGAACTCCTCGAACGCCGCCGCGACGTCGCGATAGGCGAGATCAAGTGCCTTCTGCGCCTGCGCCTTGCTGGTGAGAAACGCGCCGAAGGTCGCCTGGCGATAGCGCGGTGCCCAGATCGCGGCGCTGCCGTTGAACGCGCTCGCCTGCCCCCGCAGGAACAGCTCGGCGCGGGCATTGGCGTCCGGATTGTCGAGCGGGGCGTTCCATTGCTTGGTGTCGAGGAACGAGGTGGGGTGGATGAAGAACAGCGCCGCGCGGGGATTGGCCGCAGGCGTGTGCCCGGCCGGGGTCCACATCGCCGGGTTGCCCGGCTTGTCCGGCCGCGCGATCCACATCTCCGCCCTGGCATAGTCGCGCGGCGTTACCGGTGGCAGATCCGCGGCATTCCCCGCCGGCACCATGAACTGGCGCATCAGCTGGATGCCGTAGAGCCGATAGGCGAACATGGATGCAACGCCGAGCATGATCAGGATCGCAACCGCATAAAGAAACTTTCGGGCCAATCGGCCTCTCCATTGTGCAATGCAGCATAAACGGGCGGCGACGCAATCGCGTTCCGGCCAGTGTTGCGTGCGAAGGATGCAACCGCAAGTACCGATCCTGCGCTACGGACGCTTGAAGGGGCGCGGCTCGGCTGTTAGGCGCAGGCGCATGTCCGTAGACACCGCAACCGTGAAGAAAGTGGCGAGCCTGGCGCGTATCGCGATCAGCGACGCCGACGCCGAGCGCCTGGCGCCCGAACTCAACAACATCCTCGGCTGGATCGAGCAGCTCGGCGAGGTCGACACCAAGGACGTCGCGCCGATGACCGCCGTGATCCCGAACACGCTGCGCCTGCGCGCCGACGTGATCACCGACGGCAACCAGCGCGAGGCGGTGCTGGCGAACGCGCCGCAGGGCGAATTTGGCTTCTTCACGGTTCCGAAGGTGGTGGAATGAGCACGCTGACCGATCTTGGCGTCGCCGCCATCCGCAACGGCGTGCGCGACGGCGAATTTTCCGCGCGCGAAGTTGCGGAGGCGTTCAACACCGCCGTGGCCGGTGCAGACGCGCTCAACGCGTTCATCGTCAAGACCCCCGAGCATGCGCTCGCCGCCGCCGATGCGGCCGACACGGCGCGCGCCGCGGGCGAGACGCTCAAGCCGCTGGCCGGCGTGCCGATCGGCATGAAGGACCTGTTCGCCACCAAGGGCGTGCAGACCACCGCCGCCAGCCACATCCTCGAAGGCTTCAAGCCCGAGTATGAATCAACCGTCTCGCACAAATTGTGGGAAGCGGGCGCCGGCATGCTCGGCAAGCTCAACCTCGACCAGTTCGCGATGGGCTCGTCGAACGAGACCAGCTATTTCGGCAACGTGATCTCGCCGTGGCGACGCAGCGAGGGCGACAATACGCCGCTCGCGCCCGGCGGCTCGTCAGGCGGCAGCTCGGCGGCGATCGCGGCACGGCTCTGCCCGGCGGCGACCGGCACCGACACCGGCGGCTCGATCCGCCAGCCCGCCGCCTTCACCGGCATCTCGGGCATCAAGCCCACCTATGGCCGCTGCTCGCGCTGGGGCGTGGTGGCGTTCGCCTCCTCGCTCGACCAGGCGGGCCCGATGGCGCGCGACGTGCGCGACTGCGCGATCATGCTCGAGGCGATGGCCGGGTTCGACGTGAAGGACTCGACCTCGCTCGACATGCCCGTGCCTGCCTGGGAAGCGGGCCTGTCCGCCGATCTGCGCGGCAAGCGCGTCGGCATCCCGGCCGAGTACCGGATGGACGGCACGCCGGCCGAGATCGAGGCGCTCTGGCAGCAGGGCATCGCCTGGCTGAAGGACGCGGGCGCCGAGATCGTCGAGGTCAGCCTGCCGCACACCAAGTACGCGCTGCCGGCCTATTACATCATCGCGCCGGCCGAGGCCTCCTCGAACCTCGCCCGCTATGACGGCGTGCGCTACGGCCTGCGCGAGCTGGCCGAGGGCCAGAACCTGCAGGAAATGTACGCCGCCACCCGCGCCGCCGGCTTTGGCGACGAGGTGAAGCGCCGCATCTTGATCGGCACCTATGTGCTCTCGGCCGGCTTCTACGACGCCTATTACACCCAGGCGCAGAAGGTCCGCACGCTGATCGCCCGCGACTTCGACAATGCCTGGAGCCAGTGCGACCTGCTGCTCACTCCGACCGCGCCGAGCGCGGCGTTCGGGCTGGGTGAGAAGGTCGATCCGCTGGCGATGTACCTCAACGACGTGTTCACCGTGCCGGCGAGCCTGGCAGGCGTCCCCGCGATGAGCGTGCCGGGCGGGCTGGATGCGACGGGCCTGCCGCTCGGCCTGCAGATCATCGGCAAGCCGTTCGACGAGCAGGGCGTGCTCAACGCCGGTTTGGCGCTGGAGCAGCGCGCGGGCTTTGCGACACGACCCCGGGCTTGGTGGTGACACGAGAGGGGGGCGACGACACCACGTCGTCGCCTCCCGTTCTTCCCGCCGCTTTGCGCAGCCTTTGCGCTATGCCGGGCGAACTGCTTTCCTGTGAACCGCCTTATCGATCGCGTAGCGGATCAGTCGAGTTGCGGCGTCGAGCGCGAGGAAGATGAGCAGGGTCGATATCAGATAGCGATAGCGCAGGATCGGCTGGGTGATCAGATACGGCAGCACCGGTAGCAGCAGTGCGATCGCGACATAGGCATAGCGGCGGTTGACCCAGATCAGAAACGGCAGCCCGAACAGGCCCAGCAGCGCCGTTCCGACCAATACCGCCTGCCGAAGCGCGACTCCCGACCCCGCGGAGCCGAACGTGCCCCAGAACCACCGGGGCGGAACGTAGAATTCCACCGCATGGTGTAGCAGCAGCGTCCGGAAGTCGCCCGGATGGGTTCGAATCCATGCCTTGGTTTCGTCGAGCAGCATGCGATTATATGCGATCTCGCCCCCGGCGGCTTTCAGCTTGGCCATGCCCACCGCGCTTGCGTGCGGATGAATGGCGAGGAGCCGGTCGAGATAATCCTTCTTGGGATCCGCTGGCGCGACGGCGCCGTCATGGTTGGCGAGGGCCATTTCCAGCCCGACATTGCTGCGGAGCCATACCGGGGCGCCGAGCGCCCGCTCGTTGCGAATTGCCCATCCGGCACCGACGAATGCCGTGGCTGCCGCGGCGGTGCCGCCGAGGATCAGCAACGACTGCCATGCGCGACGCTGCAGGAACAATAGGCCGAACATGCCGGCGGCCGCCAGGCCGACCGACGGGCTGAAGAAGAAGGCCAGCGCGATGGCGAGTCCCAGCAGAACGAGCTTCCGCGTCGGCGCCGGCGCCTTTGCTGCATCCATTTTTAGCACGACCAGCAGCAGCCCCAGCAGGAAGCAGGCGCCGATCACCTGCTCGCCGATACGCAGTTCGCGCACCTCGAGGCTGAACTGCAGCGGGAAGAAGCAGACGATGGCGAGCGCGACCAGCAGGCCTTTGCCGTCGGCGGCCAATGCTTCGAAGCAGCGCCAGGCCAGCCAGAAGCTGAGCACGACGAAGCCGCACGAGATTGCCGTGAGGATCAGCTCCGCAGGAATGCTGCCGACGCCGAACAACGCATAGACCAATGCCGCCATCTGCGGCGTGAAGATTCCGACATGCGCGGTCGGGCCGAGCCCAGGGCCGAAGGCATCCGCAAAGGTGCCATGTTCGGCAAGACTCGCTGCGACACGCTGATTTTCGGTTACGAGCGGCGCGAGATTGTGCGTGAGCACCGTCCACGCCATCCGGAGCAGAAAGGCTCCTGCCAGGAACAGGGCGGCCAAGCGGCGTCGGAACATGGGGTCTCTCCTCGAAATTGCCGCTCCGGTCCGGCCGCCCCGTCCGGCACCGGCGTCCGCTCGCGCCTCGCCGGTCATGCGGCGGCGCCGCGCCGGCTGCTGGCCACTTCCATCAGGATTGCCAGCGCAAAGAGCGGAATCAGCCACGCGACCCGGCCCTGATAGCGATCGAACACGCCGGAAATGGCGCCGCACACCGCACCGTTAAGCAACACGGCGAACACGACGAGCAGCGTCGCTTCGAAAAGGCGGGTATGCGCCGCGGAAAGGGTTTGGAAGCCGCCGGGTTGACCGCGAACCCGCGCGGCGAGGATCACCAGCGCAACCCCGCCCAGCGCATAGCAGGCGAGCATCAGGCCGCTGATCAACCTAAGCGGCATGGTATGATGCCCGATGCCACTCCGATGATAGGCCTGAATGTCCGGATGCAGCAGCGTCGTCAGCGCATCCCGCGGCATCAGACCATATTCGGTAACGCCCACGGTCGCGATTTGCCGGAACACGCCGGTAAGGCTCTTGCCGAGTTGCTCGAGCCCGTGGCTGCGCAGCGTGCCCAGCACGATCGGCCATTGCTCGTCGCAAATCCGGGCCTTCTCTGCGGCAGAGAGCGTCGCAAAGCTGACCGCGCTGCCGTCGCCGCTCCACAGGAACTCGTTCTCGGTCATCGGCATCCGCGGCAGGAAGCGGCAGGTCGCGTAGTGGGTCTGCGGGCAGGTCTCGCGCAGATATTTTTCCGCGGTGCGGTCACCGATCAATCGCGCCATCACGAAGGGCGGCGAATAGACAGTCAGCCCGGCATGGCGCGCAGCGAGCCCGAAGGCGAGCTGGCCCAGGCCCCCGGCGACGATCAGCAGCGCGATGAGCCCGAGGCTGGCCCAGCGCTGCCGATGGGTAACCAGACCGAGCAGGAACAGCGCGGCGAGCATGCCGAGCGCGAGCAGCAAGTGCGACTTGTGAAACAGAATGGCGGCCACACCCAGCGCGAGCCAGGCGAGCAACTCGGTGCGAGTAAGGGTGGCGCGGTAGATCGCGATCATCGCAACCGCGAGGATCATCAGTCCGGCGAATACATCGGGCATGACCGTCGTCGCGAAGATGCCGGCGCCGCCGATCAAGCCGATCCCGGCGACCACCGCCCATCGCAACGTGCGGGGAGCATCGGGCGCCATTCGTCCCAACGCGGCATAGATCGCGAGGACACAAAGCAGCGCCTGCAGCACTGGCAGCGCCCATACCCCCGCGACCGCCCAGCTCAGCGCGAACGCCGCGCCATAATAGACCGAACGGGCATCCGACACGCCATCCTCGGTGTCGATCCCCATCTTAGCCGACGGCCCGCTTTGTCCGGGCACCGTGGTCGGATGGGCAGAGAGCGGTATGTGGGCGGCGCTGGTCGCCGCCTTGCCGGCCTGAAAATAACCTACCGAATCGGGGTAGAGGATCGGGCTGCGGTTGATCGCCGCGGGCACCAGGAACAACAGCAGCGCGATCAAGGCGAAAAGGACGTCCGTTCGCTTCGATCGTGCAACCGTCATGGCGTACCCTGTTCCCTCATTCGCCTCGGCTGCGTTCCTTGCCGATCAGGCCGGTATTGCCGCGATGCACCGGCGTTGCATCCATGTTTACGTTCCGGGTGGGCGTCCACCCACCCGGAACGGGAGTGATTCAGGCGCGCGGCGCCGGCACGCCTAGATAGGCGAGGCGACGGATTTCGCGGCGGCCGCGTACGACGGTGTCGAGGATCAGGCCGGTGAACACGTTCAGCAGGCCGACGATCGAAAGGCCGGTGACGAGCACGGCCGTCGGGAAACGCGGCACCAGGCCGGTCTGCGCGTAGGTGATCGCCAGCGGGATCGCCAGGATGATGGCGAGAAGCAGCGCGATTCCCCCGAGAATGCCGAAGAACAGCACCGGGCGCTCGATGCGAAACAGGTTCACGATCGTCCGCAGGATTCTCCAGCCGTCGCGATAGGTCGAGAGCTTGGACGTGGAGCCTTCTGGCCGCGCGGCATAGTTGGTGACGATCTCCGAAACCGGCATCCGCAGCTCGAGCGCATGGATGCTTATCTCGGTCTCGATCTCGAACCCCGCCGACAGCACCGGGAAGCTCTTGACGAAGCGGCGCGAGAAGACGCGGTAACCCGACAGAATGTCGGTGAAGCTGCGCCCAAACAGCTGCGCGAGCATGCCGGTCAGCATGGCGTTGCCAAAGCGGTGACCCCGACGATAGGCCAGCTCGATTTCCGACTTGCGCGCACCGACGACCATGTCGAGCTGCTCGTCGATCAGGCGGTCGACCAGCTCGGGTGCGGCGTCCGCATCATAGGTAAGGTCGCCGTCGGAGAGGACGTAGACGTCCGCCTCAACGTCGGCGAACATGCGGCGGACGACGTTGCCCTTGCCCTGCATGCGTTCCTGTCGGACGATCGCGCCGGCCTCGGCGGCAACTTCGCACGTCCGGTCGCGGCTATTGTTGTCATAAACATAGACGGTCGCTTCCGGAAGCGCCGCCTTGAAGGCTGCGACAGTCCTGCCGATTGCGACTTCTTCATTATAACAAGGAAGCAACACGGCAATCTTCAGCCCGGCGAAACGTCCGGCACCCGTGGTGTCTTGCGGCGACATGAAGCTACCCCCGATATTTAGCATGCCAGAATCCAGATATTGTCGGGTTGGGTAGTGGATCGAGCCTCGTTGTGCAATGCCGAACAAACTGCTTCCCGGCACTGTTCGTCCCACCACAGAACTGCCGAAAAGCTGGCGGCGATACCGCCGCCAAACGTCGTTGCCGCACTGCGGTTCCAATTGCCCGCTGGACCTGGACGCCGCGACGCGCGATAGGCACAGGCACGCATATTCCCATTACCTTGTGAAGAGCACATGGCGACCAAGACTGCATCGAGCTACCGAATCCAGGGCGAGACCGGCGAATGGGAGGTCGTGATCGGCCTCGAAGTCCATGCGCAGGTGACGTCGAACGCGAAGCTGTTCTCGGGCGCGGCGACGGCGTTCGGCGCGGATCCGAACAGCCAGGTGAGTTTGATCGACGCTGCCATGCCCGGCATGCTGCCCACGCCCAATCGCGAGTGCATCCGCCAGGCGGTGCGCACCGGCATGGCGATCGGCGCGGTGATCAACAAATGGTCGCGCTTCGACCGCAAGAACTATTTCTACGCCGATCTGCCGCAGGGCTATCAGATCAGCCAGCTGTTCCATCCGCTGGTGGGCGAAGGCGAGATCACGATCAGCCTCGACGACAAGGATCCCGAGGCCGAGCTGAAGACGATCGGTGTCGAGCGCATCCATGTCGAGCAGGATGCCGGCAAGCTGATCCACGATCAGCATCCGAACCGCTCCTATGTCGATCTCAACCGCGCCGGCGTGGCTTTGATGGAGATCGTCTCCAAGCCGGACATGCGCTCGCCGGCCGAGGCGGGCGCGTATCTGTCCAAGCTGCGCGCCATTTTGCGCTATGTCGGCAGCTGCGACGGCAACATGGACCAGGGCTCGATGCGCGCCGACGTCAACGTCTCGGTGCGCAAGCCCGGCGAGCCGTTCGGCACGCGGACCGAGACCAAGAACGTCAACTCGGTCCGCTTCGTGATGCAGACGGTCGAGGTCGAGGCACGTCGCCAGGTCGAGGTGTTGGAGAGCGGCGGTCGCATCGTCCAGGAAACCCGCTTGTTCGATCCGGACCGGGCCGAGACCCGCTCGATGCGCTCGAAGGAAGACGCGCACGACTATCGCTACTTCCCCGATCCCGATCTTTTGCCGCTCGAACTCGACGACAGCTTCCTCGAGGATTGCCGACAGAGCCTGCCCGAACTGCCCGATGCCAAGCGCCGCCGCTACGAGGAATCGCTGGGGCTGAGCCCCTATAACGCCGCAGTGCTCACCGCGGAGGCAGAGACGGCGCGCTGGTTCGAGGCGCTGCTCGCCGAGAGCGCGCGGATCCAGAAGAAGGGCGAACAGGAAGTCGCGCGTTCCGCGGCGAACTGGCTGCTCTCGGACCTCTACGGGGCGCTCAACCGGCTCGGCAGGGGCATCGAGGAAAGCCCGGTCAGCCCCGAGGCGGGCGCCGAACTGCTCTCGCTGATCGCCGACGGAACGATCTCCAACACGCTGGGCAAGCAGGTGTTCGAGATCATGCTCGAGACCGGCGAGGCACCGGGCAAGATCGTCGAAGAGCGCGGCATGAAGCAGACCAGCGACACCGGCGCGATCGAGGCGGTGATCGCCGAGATCCTGGCCAAGAACCCCAATCAGCTGGAGCAGTATCGCGCCGGCAAGGAAGCGCTGTTCGGTTTCTTCGTCGGGCAGACGATGAAGGCGATGGCCGGCAAGGCTAACCCGGCGGTGGTCAACGAGCTGCTCAAGAAGGCGCTGAGCTAAGGGAGGCGAGGGGATGTTGCGTCGACTGGTCGTCTTTGCCCTGTGCTTGGTTCCGCTGGCAGCTTCGGCGCAGACCGCGCCGGCGCCGGCATCTCCGCCCGCCAATCCCAAGGTCGCGATCGAGACCAGCGCCGGGCCGATGGTCGTCGAGGTCTATCTCGACAAGGCGCCGGTCTCTGCCCGCAACTTCCTGCGCTATGTCGACGCCAAGCGCCTCGACGGCGTGGTGTTCTACCGCACCGTCAAACCGGCGGAGAAGTTCGGCTTCGTCCAGTTCGGCATCCAGAACGCGCCGGCCAAGATGTTCCCGCCGATCAAGCACGAGCCGACCACCGAGACGGGCATCAAGCATCTCGACGGCACGCTCTCGCTGCCGCGCCTCGCGCCTGGCACCGCGCGCGGCGAGTTCACCATCATGGTCGGCGACCAGCCCTCCTTCGATGCCGACCCAAGCAAGCCCGGCGACAATCTCGGCTATGCGGCGTTCGGCCGGGTGACCGAGGGCAAGGACGTGCTGCTCAAGATCCTCGATGCGCCGACCTCACCGACCAAGACGCTGGGCAGCAGCTTCAAGGGCGAAGTGCCCGAAGTGCCGGTGAAGATCGTCTCGGCCCGCCGTATCGCCGGCTGAGCCGGCTCAGAGCGGGTGCGGGTCCAGGTAGAGATAGCCCGGATCGAACTCGGCGAGTCGCTTCAGGCCGGGCAGGTCCTGGAACGCCACCACGCCGTTGCGGAACTCCACCAGCCCGCGCTCGCGCAATTCGCGCAGCACGCGGTTCACATGCACCGGGGTGAGCCCCAGGCATTCAGCGAGCTCGGCCTGGCTGATCGGGAAGCGGTAGCGCTCCGGCTCGGCATGGCCGACCACGCCCAGCCGGACGTGCAGCTCGCAGAACAGATGTGCGGCGCGCTGGATCGCCGAGCGGCGGCCCAGCGAGACTTCCCACTCGCGGTGGATCGCCGCGTCGACATTGGTGGAGAACCACATCACCCGGGTGAGGTGCGCCTGCGTCTCGGTGATCTCGCGCAGCCGCGGATGGGCCGCGCGAGCGATCGTGCAGGGCGTGAGCGCGAGCAGAGAATGGTCGAGCCGCTTGAGCGTGAAGCCGTGCAGGTCGGCGAAATCGCCGGGAACGTGCACATGGGTTATCTGCCGCGAGCCGTTTTTGAGATCCTTGTAGCGGCCGATGAACCCGTCCAGCACCAGCGTCGAGTAATTAAGCTCCTCGCCGGAGCGCACGATGGTGCGGCCCGCCGGATGCGTGACGGTGTCGATAATCGTTCCGCGCAGCGCCGCTTCTTCCGCAGCGCTGATCTCATCGCGTAGCCGAAGTTTGCGTAGGTGGCATTCGATCATCGCAGGCGCGTCTCCATCATGCGGCAGCGCCGCCGCCGTTGGGCTGCGCCGCCGCCATGGCAGGGGTGGAAGGGATTATTGCTCGTTGAGGTCCTGGTTCTTCACGACCCCATCGGCGCCATTCTCGCCGCCGGCGCCCAGCGGCACCGCGTCGGTGAGCGGTATGCCTTTCTTGGCTGCGGCATCGGCGGCGTCCGAGCGTGCCTCCACCGCCTGCTGGATGTCGGAACGCGGATCGTCGTTATCGTTGGTGATGTTCGGCATGGGAGCTTCTCCTTCAGGCGACCGGCTGGCCGGGGGCGATGCCGGGATCGATGCTCGGCGTGGTCTCGGGTGCCGGCACGTCGATGTCGGGGCCGGGCGGCGTGACTTCGGGCGGCGGACCACCGGGCTGGCCGGGGTTGGGCGCCGGGGCTTCGGGCGGCGGCGTGGTAGGCTGGATGGGGGGCTCTACCGGCATGGGACATCTCCTGTTCGTTTCAGCCCCAACGCCCCGCGACGCCCAATCGTTGCTTCGTGCTTGCCCCGAACCCCATGACTGCTATAGAGCCCGCCGACCGGCGGTGTCCCCTGCGGGCGTGGCGGAACTGGTAGACGCGCTGGATTTAGGTTCCAGTATCGAAAGATGTGGGGGTTCGACTCCCTTCGCCCGCACCAGTCCTCGCGGCTGATGTGTGGTACACCGCAATTCCGAATTCTTTTAGAAAGCGTGAGAATGCAGACTGTCGAGACGTTGAACGAGGGCCTGAAGCGCGCCTTCACGCTGAAGATCACCGCCCAGGACATCGACTCGAAGGTCGATGCAGAGGTCAAGCGGGTCGCTCCGCAGATTCGCATGCCCGGCTTCCGCCCCGGCAAGGTGCCGATCAACCTGGTGCGCAAGATGCACGGCGAGGCGCTGACCCAGGACGCGCTCAACAGCTCGATCCAGGAAGGCATCCAGCAGCTGATCGCCGATCACAAGCTGCGCCCGGCGATGCAGCCGTCGGTCAGCCTCGAGGGCGATTATGCTCCGGGCGGCGATGCGGAAGTGAAGGTCGAGCTGGAAGTGCTCCCCGACGTTCCGACCCCCTCGATCGAAGGCCTGAAGCTGGAGCGCCTGACGGTGCCGGTGCAGGATTCGGAAGTGCAGGAGCAGCTGAAGCAGCTCGCCGACCAGCAGAAGCGCTGGGACGATGCCGCCGAGGGCCATGCCGCGACCACGGGTGACCAGGTCGTCATGGACTTCGCCGGCAAGGTCGACGGCGTCGCCTTCGAGGGCGGCACCGGCGAGGGCATGGCCGTCGAGCTCGGCTCGGGCCGCCTGATCCCGGGCTTCGAGGAGCAGCTGGAAGGCGTGAAGGTCGGCGACGAGAAGCAGCTCAACGTCACCTTCCCGGAAGATTACGGCGCCAAGGATCTGGCCGGCAAGGCCGCGACCTTCGACGTCAAGATCACCGCGGTGCAGACCGCCGGTGAGACCGTGATCGACGACGACATGGCGAAGGCGTTCGGCCTCCAGGACCTGGAGCAGCTGACCGGCCTGCTGAAGGGCCAGATCGAGCAGCAGCTCAACGGGCTGACCCGCACCCACATGAAGCGCAAGCTGCTCGACCAGCTCGCCGCCGGCCACGACTTCCCGGTCCCGCCGTCGATGGTGGAAGCCGAGTTCGACCAGATCTGGCACCAGCTCGTCCACGAGACCGAGCATGAGGAAGATCCGGCCGCGGCGCTCGCCGAGCTTGAGAACGAGCGTGACGAGTATCGCGCGATCGCCGAGCGCCGCGTGCGCCTGGGCCTGCTGCTCAGCGAAATCGGTACGGCCAACGGCGTCGAAGTCAGCGCGCAGGAAATGAACCGCCTGATCGCGCAGGCCGCGCAGCAGTACGGCCCGGAAGATCGCCAGCGCTTCATCCAGTATGTCCAGCAGGAGCCGATGGCGGCTGCCCAGCTGCGCGCGCCGCTGTTCGAGGACAAGGTCGTCGACTTCCTGTTCGACAAGGCCGAGATCATCGATCGCGAAGTGACCAAGGAAGAACTGGAAGCCGCGATCGAAAGCGAAGACGGCTTCTCGTCGGGCACCCATGTGCACGATCACGACAACCACAAGCCGAAGAAGGCCGCCAAGAAGGCCGAGGCCTCGGACGAGGCTGGTGAAGACAAGCCCGCCAAGAAGCCGGCGGCCAAGAAAGCCAAGGCCGAGGAAGCTCCGGCCGCCGAGGGCGATGCGCTCGTCGAGGCCGAGCCGGTGAAGAAGGCGGCGACCAAGAAGGCCCCGAAGGGGGTCGAAGGCGAGGGCGAAGACGCCGCGCCGAAGCCGAAAAAGGCAGCGGCCAAGAAGAAGGCCGACGCTGAGTGATTTGAAAGGGGCCGGAGCGAAAGTTCCGGCCCTTTTTCTTTCTAATCCCCCTCCCGCTTGCGGGAGGGGCTAGGGGAGGGTGTGTGAGGGTAGCGGGCGAGATGCTCGCGGCGTGCGGATGACGTTCAGCCGCACTTGTTCACCGGCGGCTCTTGCCTCCCGCTCTCACCCTCCCCCGTCCCCTCCGGCAGGCGGGAGGGGGGAGCAGGCTTTCGCCGCAGGAGTAAGCCTCAGCGCAGCACGACGATCAGCGTCGTGACCGCCTTGGGTTCCGCCAGCGCCTCCGCCAACACGCCCGCGGCATCACGCGTGGCATCGGTAACGATCCGCTCCACCACCCGCGCCCCGGGCACGCCGATCGTCAGGCGCCGCGGCACCACGCCGCCATTGACGTGCACCAGCACCAGCTGCTTGCCATCCGGCGACACCGCGCCGACCGTGTCTTCATCGTCCACCGGCACCAGCCGATAGCCCGGCCGGATATAGCGGCTGAACTGTGCCATCGCCCAATATTTGCGCGTTACGTGGATCGGATGCTCGGCGCTCGCCGGCGTGTAGGCCATCTTGACGATGCCCCAGTTGCTGCCGCCGGCGCTGCCGTCGCCCTTGTCGCTGCTCTGCCGCTCCACCGCCTGCCAGAACACCCAGGCGACCGGTTCGAGCCGCTTGAGGTCGTGGACGACATGCTCGGCAAAGGCGAGCGGGCTCGCCATGCCGTCGAAGCTCTCGGGATCCTTGTCGAGCGGCGTGTCGTTCTCGCTCATCCACAGCCGGATGCCATGGGCGCGGGCGACGTCGCGCACCGCGGTCTGGTGGACGGTGCCATAGCTATGGACGTTGAGCTGGCCGATCCGCGCGCGCGTCCCCGCCGGATAGCCTTCCCAGTCGCGCACGAAGAGGTGCGAGTTGGTCTCGTCGGGCGCGGCGATGACCGTCTTGAGGCCATGCGTCTTGAGCGCGCGATCCGAGGCGTCGATCATCGTAGCCTGGCGCGCGGGGCTCCAGTGCGCACCCTCCTGGGTATTCTTGGCGAACCAATAATCGGTATTCGGCTCGTTGACCGGCGACAGCGTGCGGAAGGTGATGCCGTGCGACTGTTGCAGCCTGTCGACGACGATCGCCAGATATTCGGCGAAGCGCGCCTCCTGGCCGGGGCGGAGATTGTCGTCGGTGCCCTTCTCGGCGCCCGAGACCTTGCCGCTGACGGTCATGAACCAGGGCGGCGAGTTGGAGAATGCCTCGAAGATCGGCGCCTTCACCCGGCGCTTGATCGCATCGAGCCACCAGCGCTGGTTGGCGTCGGCCGACCAGTCCCACATCGCCGGATCGGCGGGGTTCCACCAATCGGTGCCGGTGGCGCCCGCCGGGCGGCGCCAGAAGCCGGGGACATCGGCGCCGGGACGGAGATAGAGCGCCGTTTCGGGCGCGTCGCCGCCGCCGATATTGTAGCGCGCGATCGTCCAGCCTAGGCCCCCGGGGCCATAGAACAGGTCGGCGAGCTTCTCGCGCACCGGATCGGGATAGCCTCCGGTGACGTGCGCGAACCAGGCGAGTGCCGTGCCCCAGCCCTCGAAGGGCTGGCCCGGCCGCTGGAGATCGGGCCGCAGCGTCAGCGTCACCACCGGCTCGGCGGCGGAGGGCGGGGCGCTGGTCTGGGCGAGCGCGGCGGGGGAGGCTGCAAACAGCAGCGAAAGGGCAAGCGTGCGGATCATGCGGGGCGTACTCGGTAGAGGGCGGCACCATGGGGCGACAGCGTGCGGGCGAGGCGGAGCGGGCTAGCTCCTTCGTCCTTGCCCTCCCACAGGTTGCGGACCTGCACCTTGCCCGTCAGGCCGAGCAGCCGCAGGTCGAATGCCGCCTCGCCGGGTTTGTCGCCGGTATTGAACAGCGCGACATAATGGCCACCCGTGGCCGCGCGGGCGGTCCAGACGCGGCGATCGTCGGCGACAAACCAGGGGCGGTTGTCGCTGCTCGCCTGGTTGACCGCGATCACTTCGCGGTTGGTGAGCAGCGCGCGGGTGGGCGCATCGAGGTGGCGCAGGTCGCCCCCCATGATCAGCGGCGAGCGGGCGATCGACCAGAGCGTCATCAGCGTGCGCTGCTCGTCGGGGGTGAACTTGGTGTCGCGCTGTCCGAGCGCGAGGCGGCCGAGCGGCAGCATGTCCGCATCGGGCCAGGCGCCGGGGCGGGTATGCGGGCTCCAATTCTCCAGCCGGGTGAACTGCGCCTCCAGCATCTTCCAGTCGTCCCAGAAATCGTCGGAGATGCGCCACATCTGCGCGTGCTGGGCAACATGAGCGGCGCGGGGCACGGGGGTTTCGCCGGGCGAAAGGCTGAGCAGGATCGGGCGGCCGCTCGCCTTGATCGCCTTGGCCGCGGCCTCGATCTCGGGCGCGTGGGCGTCATAGGGGCGGCTCATGTCGTCCATCTTGACGAAGTCGACCCCCCAGGATGCGAGCAGCGCGAAGACGCTGTCATAATAGGCCTGGGCGCCGGGCTTGCGCATGTCGACGCCGTACATGTCCGGGTTCCACGGGCAGATGCTGCCCTTGTCGGCGATGTCGGCGGCGCGGATGCCGTTGGTGCCGAGTACGGCCACGTTACGCTCCACCGCCAGCCGCGGAATGCCGCGCATCAGGTGCACGCCGAACTTCATGCCGAGCGCGTGGACCTTGGCGGCAATGGGTGCGAAGCCCTTGCCGTTCGCGGCCGAAGGGAAGCGGTTGGGCGCGGGGAGCAGGCGGCCATGCGCGTCCAGCGTCGGTACCGGCTTGGCGTTGTAGGTGTAGCTGCTCGCCTCGGGCTCGTACCATTGGATGTCGATGGTGAAGACGTCATAGCCGAAGGGCAGCAGCTCGCGCGCCTGGATCGCGGCGGTTTCCAGCGCCTGCGCTTCGGTGATGGTCGTGGCGAAACTGTTCCAGCTGTTCCACCCCATCGGCGGGGTAGGGGCGAGCAGGGGCGCCTTGGTTCCCGCGGCGGCGCGAGGGGCTGCTGCAAGGCTGCCGACAAGCGCCGCCCCCTTCAGCACGCCGCGCCGGCCGATCTCTCCCTTGCTTTCGATCGTGTCAGGCATCGACGTCTCCCTGTTGTTTTGTCTGACTATATCTGACCTGAAGATGACGTCAACGTCGGGCGCTCATGCCTTGAGCGACGATTCCGTGTCTTCCTGCGCCTGAAGAATCAGCGTGATCGTGGCGGCGCGCGCGGCCGCCGGATTGCCGTCCGTGATCGCCGCGAACAGGTCGCGATGCAGCGGGATCGAGTCGCGAAGTTGCTTCGCCTTGCGATGCTTGAACAGCGTGGTCGCGCGCACTGCCGCGCCGATGCTGCCCGACAGGCTGATCAGCAGATCGTTGGCGGTCGCCTCCAGGATGACGTTGTGGAACTGCTGGTCCGCCGCCTGGCCCTCCGGGCTCGACAATCCGGCCTCCTCCATCACTTCCAGCGCATGGCCCATGCGGCCGACATGTCGGCTCGAGCGCAGCCGCGCCGCCAGCTCGGCTGCAGCGGGCTCCACGATCATACGGAGTTGAAACAGACTCTCGACAAACGCCATCGGTGGTTCACCTTCGAACATCCAGGCGAGCAGGTCCGGGTCGAGCAGGTTCCAGTCCGCCCGCGCCCGTACGCGCGTGCCGGCCTTGGGGCGGCTTTCGATGAGCCCCTTGGCGGCAAGCATCCGCAGCGCCTCGCGGACCACGCTGCGCGACACGCCGCGCGATTCGGCGAGATCGAGTTCGCCCGGAAGAATTGTGCCCGGCAGATACCGGCCCGTCGCAATCGCGACCCCGATCTCGCGTGCAATCGATTGGTGCGCTGGGTTGCGCTTTCGCTGTTCCGTCAATGGTTTGCCCCCGTGTGGTGAGGCGATTTTGGAGCCAGTTCAGGCGCTGCGCCAGCCCCAATCACGCTGCGCGAAAAGCACTTGTCTTACAAATACGACAGGATATGTTGTCGGACAACTGGTCGGCACCGCGCGGAGATGCGGCATCTTGGGCCAGCGGATTTGGGGAGGTTTGTCATGAAAATGCACCATCGTACTTCGTTGCTCGGCGTCTCGGCGCTCGCGCTGGCGATTGCTGGCGGGGTCGCGCCAGCCTTTGCCCAGCAGGACGGCGCGCCGGTGGGCGGCAGCGGAGACGATATCGTCGTCACCGGCGTGCGCGAGAGCCTGCGCTCGGCTGCGGCGCTGAAGCGCAATGCCGATCAGATCGTCGACTCGGTCCAGGCGCAGGATATCGGCAAGCTGCCCGATGCTAACACCACCGAGGCGCTGCAGCGCATCACCGGCGTGCAGATCCAGCGCCGTTATGGCGAAGGCGCCACCGATTTCGACCATCGCACGCAGCCGGCGATCACCGTGCGCGGCCTCACCCAGGTGCAAAATTTCCTCGACGGCCGCGCGGTCTATTCGGCCTCGGGCGGGCGCGCGTTCGACCTCGAAGGCGTGCCGCCCGAACTGCTCTCGGGTATCGACGTCTACAAGAACGCGCCGGCCAATATAATTGAGGGCGGCGTCGGCGGCGCGGTCAACCTGCGCACCCGCAAGCCGTTCGATTCCCCCGGTCAGGTGATCAGCGCCACGATCCGCGGCAATTACTATGACCGTATCGACAAGCCGGGCTATGCCGTGTCGGGCCTGTACAGCAACCGCTTCCAGGCGGGCGAGGGCGAGATCGGCGTGCTGATCAACGCGGTCTATTCGAAGAGCCGCTACCGCCAGGACGGACTGCTGATCGGCCCGTTCGACACCGTCGCGCCGGGCTCGATCGCGGGCGCGCCGGCCAATGCGCAAATCCCCTATGGCCCCGAAATCTACGACGATAGCGGCGATCGCAAGCGGCTGGGTGTCGCCGGCGCGATCCAGTGGAAGCCGAGCGATGCGCTGCTGATCACCGCACAGGCGCAGGTGACCAAATATTGGTTCAACCGCACGGGCGCCTATTATTACGACCTGAGCAACCGCTCGAACGTCCGCGACAGCAACGGCAACGTCACCAGCTATGGCACCGCGCCGGCGCCGGGGGCTGCCTTTACCTTTAACAACGAGGGCTATGCGACCAGCGGCACGCTGTCGCCGATCGCGTTCGAGACCGGCCGCTACGACCAGCAGCTGTGGAGCGCGAGCAGAAACTTCACGCTCAACGCTGCGTGGAAGCCAACCGATCGGCTTAAGGTCAATCTGGATGCGCAGTATCTGACGTCCTACTACAACGCCGATCGCAACGGCCATGTGCTGTCGCTCTACACTCAGGCCGGCCAGACCTCGCTGACCACGCCGCACCCGCTGACGGTCGATTTCGACCTGCGCGGCAAATATCCGCGCTGGGACGTGAAGGAGCAGGGGGTCCTCAACAACCCGGCCAATTACACCACGCCCTATATCGCGGACTCACTCCAGCGGAACGACGCTGACACCTGGGCCTTCGCCGGCGACATCGAATATGACGTCGATGGCGGCCTGCTAAAAAAGCTGCGGGCGGGCGCGCGCTATGCCGACAACAGCATCGATCTGCGCGGCACCTGGCACGCCGCCTGCATCACCGCGCTCGGCGCCGATCCCAACTGCGGCGCGCCGGCGGGCACTCCGCTGGTGCCGCTCAGCAGGAACCCGCAGCTTGCGATGTCCGGGCCGTCCAAGAACTGGTTCGACGGCAACAGCGTGAAGGGCGGGATCCTCTACCCGGCCTTCCCGGCGGGCGACGGCGTATGGGCGCAGACCAAGGCGCTCTACGCGCTGCTCGGTGCACAGACGCAGGACAGCTTCAAGCCCGGCGACCTCAACAGCCAGACCGAGAAGACCTATACCGGCTGGGCCATCGCCGATTACGGCTTCAAGCTGGGCGGCATCGCGTTCGACGGCGGCGTCGGCGTGCGGGTGGTGAAGACCAAGGCGACCTCGATCGGCACCCAGTTCAACAATGACGGCAGCTCGGCGCCGATCAGCGTGAGCAAGGAATATACCAAGGCGCTGCCGAGCTTTAACCTCCGCGCCAAGTTGACTGAGAAGTTCCAGATGCGCTTCGCCTATTCGAAGGGCCTGGCGCGCCCGAACTTCGACCAGCTTTCGACCAACCTCACGCTCAACAATCCGAACCAGATCAACCCGGTTACGGGCCACCCCAGCGCCAGCTCGGGCAACCCGCTGCTCAACCCGATCCGCTCGGACAATTTTGACGTCACGGCGGAATGGTACTTCGCGCCCAGCGGATCGCTGACCGGCGGCCTGTTCTACAAGAAGGTCAACGGCTTCCTGGCCGGCGGCATCGTTCCCGGCGTGTATAACGGGGTGACCTACGACATCAGCACCCAGGTCAATTCCGGCAACGGCACGGTGAAGGGCGCGGAGATCGGCTACAACCAGTTCTTCGACTTCCTGCCCGGACCGCTGAGCGGTCTCGGCCTGCAGGCCAACTACACCTATGTCGACTCCAGCGTGTCCAACCCCTTCGCCGTGGCGGGGACCAACACGCCGGCGCAGCTGCCGCTCGAGAAGCTGTCGAAGCACAGCTACAATATCGTCGGCCTGTACGAGAAGGGCCCGGTCACCGCGCGCGTGGCGTGGAGCTGGCGGTCGAGCTATCTCGACCAGACCCAGGGCAGCGGCGCCAACGGCATCCCGCAATATGCCGCGCCCTATGCCTCGCTCGATGCCTCGATCAGCGTGAATGTGACCAAGCAGGTCGCGGTCTCCGCGGATGTGGTGAACCTCAACAACCGGATGAACCGGATCTACATCGGCACGCCCGCCGCGCCGCTGCGCTACGAGCTCAACGACCGGCGCTTCGGCCTATCGCTGCGCGCGACCTATTGACCGCGTGGGCCGGGGCGAGCGACTGCTCCGGCCCTCTTCTATCGGAGCATGGCGCAGGGTGACGGCTTTCCACCTTTGGACGTTCAAAGGGCGGCGCGCGGCATGAGCGCGCCGCTTTCGCATATTGCGATCATCGGCGGCGGCACGGCGGGCTGGATGGCGGCGGCGGCGCTCGGCCGCGTACTGGATACGCGCGCCATCGCCATCACCCTGGTCGAGTCCGAGGCGATCGGCACGGTCGGCGTGGGCGAGGCGACGATCCCGCCGATCCAGGCATTCAACGCGCTGCTCGGCATCGAAGAGGCCGAGTTCCTGCGCGCGACCAAGGGCACGGCCAAGCTCGGTATAGAGTTCGTCGACTGGCGCGCGAAGGGCACGCGCTATTTCCATCCGTTCGGCATCCACGGCATCGATTTCGGCGCGATCCCGTTCGAGGCGCTGTGGCAGCGCGCGCGGCTGGGCGGCGAGGCGGCGCCGCTCGAGGCCTATTCGATCTGCGCCGAGGCGGCGCGGCTGGGCCGCTTCCAGCGCCCGGTGAGCAGCGGCAACAACCCGCTGACCCATCTCGGCTATGCCTATCATTTCGATGCGGCGCTCTATGCCGGCTTCCTCCGCGAAAAGGCCGAGCAATGTGGCGTTCGGCGGCAGGAAGGCCGGATCGTCACCGTCGAGCGCAGCGAGGATGGCGCCATCACGGGCGTGGTGCTGGAGGATGGCACGCGCATCGCCGCGGACTTCTACATCGACTGTTCGGGCTTCCGGTCGCTGTTGCTCGGCGAGACGCTGGGCGTGCCGTTCGAGGATTGGGCGCAGTGGCTGCCCAACGACCGCGCTGTCGCGGTGCCCTGCACGCTGGGTCCGGAGGGACGCTCGCCGTTCACGCGCTCTACCGCGCGGGGTGCAGGGTGGCAGTGGCGGATCCCGCTGCAGCACCGCGTCGGCAACGGGATGGTCTATGCGAGCGCCCATTGTTCGGATGCGGAGGCCGAGGTGCAGCTGCTCGGCAGCCTGGAAGGCACGCCGCTCGCCGAACCGCGGTTGCTGCGCTTCCAGGCGGGGCGCCGCGCGCGCTTCTGGGAGAAGAATTGCGTCGCGCTGGGGCTAGCCAGCGGCTTTCTCGAGCCGCTGGAGTCGACGAGCATCCATCTCGTTCAGGCGGGCATCGCGCGGCTGCTGGAGATGCTGCCGGTGGGCGGCGGCACGCCTGCCGACATCCGCCGCTACAACCGGCTGATGGCGACGGAATTCGAGACCATCCGCGACTTCCTGATCCTGCACTTCCACGCCACCGCGCGCGACGACACCGACTATTGGCGGCATCTGCGGACCATGGACCTGCCCGACACGCTGGCGGATCGCATCGCCATCTATCGGGCCAGCGGCCGGCTCTACCGCGAGGCGGACGAGCTTTTCTCCAAGACCAGCTGGCTGGCGGTGCTGCACGGGCAGGGGATCGACCCCAGCGGCCACGACCCGATCGCCGACGGCATGCCGCGCGACGAGGCGGCGGCGCGGCTCGCCCGGATCGCCGAGGTCACCGCGTTGGCGGCCTCGCGCATGACCACGCACGAGGCGTTCCTGCACGAGAGCGGGGCCCTGCAACGATAAATTACACGGAAATTACTCCGAGAAATTTGACCGAAACAATCAGCCTTTGCAGTATGCCCTCATGGGGCGGGAGGAATCAGCGTGAACAAGTACGGGTTGCTGGCGGCGGTGGGCAGTGTCGCGCTCGCCTCCGGCATGGGGATGGCGCAGGACGGGCCGAAGATCGGCGACGCGCCGCAGGTCCAGCCGGTGCAGGTCGATCCGCGCCGCCCCGATTGGGAGAACCCGGCGGTGTTCGCGCGCGGCAAGATGCCGGCCAACGCCACGCACTTTCCGTACGAGAGCCGCGCCGCCGCACTCGCGGGCGATCCCGCCAAGTCGAGCCGTTACCTGCTGCTCGACGGCCAATGGTCGTTCCACTTCTCGCCCTCGTCGGACGTGGTGCCGAACGGCTTCGAGAAGCCCGAATACGACGTCGCCAAGTGGAAGCGCATCAAGGTCCCCGCCGACTGGCAGACCGAAGGCTATGACCAGGCGCGCTACAACAACATCACCTATCCGTTCCCGGCCAATCGCCCGCTGATCCCGCACGCGACCAATCCGGTCGGCTCGTACCGGCGCGACGTGCAGCTGCCGGCGAACTGGTCCGGGCAGGACGTGATCCTGCACATCGGCGCGGCGGGTTCGGCCTATCAGGTGTGGGTGAACGGCGTCGAGGCGGGCTACTCGCAGGACTCCAAGCTGCCTTCCGAGTTCGACGTGACCAAGCTGGTCCATGCCGGGCGCAACACCATCGCGATCCAGATCCATCGCTGGTCCGACGGCAGCTATCTGGAAGACCAGGATTTCTGGCGGGTCTCGGGCATCGAGCGCTCGGTCTATCTGGCGGCGGCACCCAAGGCGCGCGTGGCCGACCTGTTCGTCCATGCCGGTCTCGATGCCGCGTACAAGGACGGCAAGCTCTCGACCGAGCTGACGCTCACCGATCGCACCGCGCCGCTCACCGCGCGGATGACGCTGCTCGACGGCGACGCGCAGGTACTGGTGCGGGAGACGCAGCTCCCCGCGGGCGCGGCGCATAAGGTGACGCTCGCGGCCGACGTGCCGGGCGTCCGCCCCTGGACCGCCGAGACGCCCAATCTCTATACCCTGCTCGTCGAGCTGGTCGATGCGGAGGGCAAGGTGGTGCAGGCCACGCCGCAGCGGATCGGCTTCCGCACCGTCGAGATCAAGAACGGGCTGGTCAGCGTCAACGGCAAGCCGATCACCATCCGCGGCGTCAACCGCCACGAGCATGATCCGGAGACCTTCCACGTCGTGAGCCACGCGTCGATGGAACACGACATTCAGCTGATGAAGCGGGCGAACATCAACGCGATCCGCACGTCGCACTACCCGAACGACCCGTATCTGTACGAGCTCGCCGATCGCTACGGCCTCTATGTGATGGACGAGGCGAATATCGAGAGCCATGCCTATATGGATTACGCCAACAAGCATGGCGAACTCCGCTCGCAGCTGCAGGTCGGCTTCGATCCGGCGTGGAAGGACGCGCATGTCTCCCGCGTGGTCAACACGGTTCAGCGCGACAAGAACCACCCCTCGGTGATCTTCTGGTCGCTGGGCAACGAGGCGGGCATCGGCCCGAACTTCGAGGCGGCGGCCGCGGCGGCCAAGGCGATCGACCCGGGCCGGCTGGTCTCCTATCTCGGCTGGGGCACCTGGGACGGGATCCAGGATCACCGGCCTAATTACTATGCCGACATCTACGCGCCGATGTACGATCCGGCGGTGAAGCTGGAGGATTACGCCACCAACTGGAACTCCAAGCAGCCGGTGATCCAGTGCGAATATGCCCATATGATGGGCAATTCGGGCGGCAACTTGAAGGAATATTGGGACACCATCTACGCCCACCCGAACAAGCTGCAGGGCGGCTTTGCCTGGGACTGGGTCGACCAGTCGATGTACCGCTATACCAAGGACGGGCGGCGCTATTGGGGCGACGGCGGCGAGTACGGCCCGAACCCGGGCGGCGACATCGAGTTCGGCGACGGGCTGCTCCAGTCGGATCGCACGCCCAACCCGCAGCTCTACGAGCTCCGCAAGGTCTATGCGCCGATCCAATTCGACGGCTTTGATGCTGCAGGCGGCACGGTGACGGTGCGCAACCGGCATGACTTCCGCGACTTGTCCGGCTTCACCTTCGACTGGGAAGTGCAGGAGAATGGCGTCGCGGTGGCGAACGGCACGCTGGCGACGCCGGACGTGGCGGCGCACGGCGCTGGCACGATCGCGCTGCCGCTGGCCGGTCTCACCCGCAAGTCGGGCGCCGAGTATTTCGTCACGATCCGCGCGCGCGCCAAGGCCGATGCAGTGCCGCTGGTGCCGGGCGGCACGGTGATCGGCTGGGAGCAGTTCGCGCTCGACCCGGCCTATCGTTCGGCCGAGGGTAAGGCGCTCAAGGGCAAGGTGACGATGCAGGACGGGCAGGGGGCGATCACCCTTTCGGCTGGCGGCGCCACGCTGGTGGTGAACCGCGCGACCGGCCTGGTCGATCGTTATGCCGCCAAGGGCAAGACGCTGCTCAGCGGCGGCGCCCCCCATTTCTGGCGTGCGGTGACTGACAACGACATCGGCATCGGTACCGACAAGCAGCTCGCCGCCTGGAAGGGCATGAGCGAGACCCGCACCGTCTCCGCGGTGCAGGTGCAGGATCTGGGTGAGGACGGCGCCGAGGTTCGGGTCGCCTACACCATGGGCGCGGGCGCGGTGCGCTTCACCAGCGTCTACCGGATGGCGGGCGACGGCTCGGTCGCGGTCGACGGCAAGTTCGAGCCGGTTTCGGGCCAGCTGCCGCCGCCGTTCCGCATCGGCCTGGCCTTCACCACGCCAGGCAGCCTCAAGACGGTCGAATGGTATGGCCGGGGTCCGCACGAAAGCTATGTCGATCGCAAGACCTCGGCTCCGATCGGACTGTGGCGCGGTGCGGTCGCCGAGCAGAACCATGATTACATCCGCCCGCAGGAGACCGGCAACAAGGTCGATGTCCGCTGGATGGAGCTGATCGGTAGCGGCTCGGGCCTGCGGGTCCAGGGCGACACGCCGCTGATGATGAACGCGCTCGCCTTCCCCTATGCCGATCTCGACCGGCACGAACCCGGCACCTGGAAGAGCACCGATGTAGTTCTGAAGGCGCAGGGCACGTTGCTGATCGATGCCGCACAATGGGGCGTCGGCGGCGACACCCAGTGGAGCGAGTTCGGCAAGCCGCTCCCCAAATACCGCACCCAGCTGGTGCCCACCTCGATCCATTTCCGCCTCACCCCGTTCGCGGGCGAGGGCACTACCCCAGCCAAGGCGCGCCCGGCGCGCGCGACGGAGAAAGAATGATGCGAAGCCTCATCAGCGCGATTGCGCTCATCGCCGCCATGCCAGCGCTGGCCCAGACCGGCGGGGATGCCGTGACGGTCCATGGCGACCAGCCCGGCGCGAAATATGACAAGCGCCTGTTCGGCCAGTTCGCCGAACATCTCGGCAGCGGCATCTATGGCGGGCTCTACGTCGGCGCGGACAGCAAGATCCCCAATGTGAAGGGCTTCCGCCGCGACGTGATCGACGCGCTGAAGGCGATCAAGGTGCCCGTCATCCGCTGGCCGGGCGGCTGCTTCGCCGACGAATATCACTGGCGGGAAGGCATCGGCCCGCGCGCCAAGCGCCCGGTCAAGGTCAACACCAACTGGGGTGGCGTGACCGAGGACAATGCCGTCGGCACCAACGAGTTCATGGACTTTACCGAAGTGGTGGGCGCCGAGCCCTATGTCTCGGGCAATGTCGGCACGGCGGCCCCGAGCGAGATGGCCGAGTGGGTCGAGTATATGACCTCGCCGACCAAATCGACCATCGCCAACCAGCGCCGCGCCAATGGCCGTGACAAGCCGTGGAAGCTGACGATGTTCGGCATTGGCAACGAGCTGTGGGGCTGCGGCGGCGACATGCACCCCGAATATGCCGCCGACGAGACCCGCCGCTACGCCACCTTCCTCAAGGTGCCCGAGGGGCAGCGGCTGATGAAGATCGCCAGCGGCGCCAACTCGGCAGATTACAACTGGACCGACGTGATGATGCGCAAGGCCGGCGACAAGATCGACGGCATCGGCGTGCATTATTACACGGTGCCCGGGCCCTGGGAGAAGAAGGGCGCGGCGACCGGCTTCGACGAGGAGAGCTGGGCGCGCACGCTCTCCAAGACGCTCAAGATGGAAGAGCTGCTGACCGAGCACGGCAAGATCATGGACAAGTACGACCCCAAGAAGCGAGTGGCGCTGCTCGTCGATGAATGGGGCACCTGGTACGATGTCGAGCCGGGCACGAATCCTGGCTTCCTCTACCAGCAGAACAGCCTGCGCGACGCGATGGTCGCGGCGCTCAACTTCAACATCTTCGCGGCCCATGCGGACCGCGTGCGCGGCGCCAACATCGCCCAGATGGTCAACGTGCTGCAGGCGATGCTGCTGACCGACGGCGCCAAGATGGTGAAGACCCCGACCTATTGGGCGTTCGACCTGTACAAGGACTATATGGACGGCACGGTGCTGCCGGTCGACGTGACGTCGCGCTGGTACAACAAGGACCAGTGGACGATGCGTGCGGTCAGCGCCAGCGCGGTGCGGGGCACCGACGGCGTGGTCCATGTCGGCCTGGTCAATGTCGATCCCAACCAGCCGGCGAGCGTGAGCGTCAAGCTGGACGGCGTGAGCGGCGCGGCCGTGACCGGCAAGGTCCTCACCGGCGCCACGATGGACGCGCATAACGACTTCAAGGCACCCGATGCGATCAAGCCGGCCGCGTTCACCGGCGCGACGCTCTCGGGCGGCACCCTGACGGTGCAGGTGCCGGCCAAGGCGATCGTGATGCTCGACATCAAGTGAGCAAGGCGGTTCTTCTGATGGTGGCGGCGGGCTTGCTCGCCGCCGCCGATGCGCCCGCGCCGCGCTGGGATAGCCCGGGGGACGGCAATCCGCTGCTCCCCGGCTATTTCGCCGATCCGTCGATCGTCCATGACGGCGGCAAATGGTATATCTACGCCACCATCGATCCCTGGGGGGCGGACACGCTGGGAATGTGGACGTCCGCCAACGGACGCGACTGGACCTTCTCGACGCCCGCCTGGCCGACCAAGGCCGCAGCGACCAGCCCCACCTCGGGGGACTCCAACGTCTGGGCCCCCTCGGTCGTGAAGGCCAGGAACGGGCGCTGGTACATGTATGTGTCGGTGGGCTCCGAGGTCTGGGTGGGCAGCGCGCCGTCGCCCGCCGGTCCTTGGGCCGATGCGCATGGCGGCAAGCCGCTCATCGCCAAGGACTTCGCCCCCGCCTATCACATGATCGACGCCGAGGCGTTCGTCGACGACGACGGCACCGCCTATCTCTACTGGGGCTCGGGGCTCAACTGGACCAACGGCCACTGCTTCGTCGTAAAGCTCAAGCCGGACATGGTCAGCTTCGACGGCGAGCCCAAGGACGTCACCCCCGCCAATTACTTCGAGGGGCCGTTCCTAGTGAAGGCCGGGCGGCACTATGTCCTCACCTATAGCGACGGCAAGACGACCGAGGACACCTACAAGGTGCGCTACGCGATCGGCGACACCCCCTTCGGGCCGTTCCGCGAAGGCCCGGACAGCCCGATCCTCTCGACCGACAAGACCCGCGACGTTATCAGCCCGGGACACCACGCGATCTTCCGCGTCGGCAAGCAGCCCTACATCCTCTACCACCGCCAGTCGTTGCCGTGGCCGCGGCCGGGCGACGATGCGACGCTCCGCCAGATGGCCGTCGATCCGATGACGATCCACGACGACGGCAGCATTGCGAAGGTAGTGGCGAGCCATGGCACCGCGGTCACGGGCTTCGCCTCCCGCCGTACGCGGGGTTTGCCGGTCACGCTGAAGGGCGCGGCAGTGGATGTAGGGCATGCGGCCGAGCGGGCAGGGGACGACAATTACGCGACGCTGTGGCGCCCCGCGCCCGGCACTGCGCCGCTGCTCGTCGCCGATCTCGGCAAGGTGCAGACGATCCGCACGACCCAGTTGCGAATGGAATATGCCAACCGCCCCTACGACATCGCCATCGAGGCCTCAGCCGACGGCACGCAGTGGCGGCAGGTGGCTGCCAAGGCGGGCGCGAATGGCTCGCCCATCGTGCTGCCGCTGAACGTCTCCGCCCGCTACCTCCGCTTGCGCGTACCCGCCGAGGCCGGCGTGTGGGAGTGGCAGCTCTTCTGATCGGCAGCATCGATCAGGGGCGAAACAAAAAATGTTGCGGCGCCCCGCGCTCCCATGCGTTAGGCGGGCGGAGAAGCTTTCCAATTCCAAGAGGAGCATGACATGGCCTTCGAACTTCCCGAACTGCCGTACGCCAAGGACGCGCTCGCCCCGCATATGTCGGCGGAGACCTTCGACTTCCACCATGGCAAGCACCACAAGGCCTATGTCGACAATTGCAACAAGCTGGTCGCCGACATTCCCGAACTCCAGGGCAAGAAGCTCACCGAGGTGATCGCCTATGCCAAGGACAGGGGCAACAAGGGCCTGTTCAACAACAGCTCGCAGATCTGGAACCACAGCTTCTTCTGGCAGTGCCTGACGCCGAACTATGCGGCGCCAACGGGCAACCTGGCCGAGATGATTACCCGCGACTTCGGCAGCCACGAGGCGCTGCTTGAGAAGCTGAAGGCAGAGTCCGTCGGCCACTTCGCGAGCGGCTGGGGCTGGCTGGTGCTCGACGGTGACACGCTCAAGGTCACCTCGTTCCATGATGGCGACTCGCCCGTCGCGCACGGCGTGAAGCCGCTGTTCACGATCGACGTGTGGGAACACGCCTATTACATCGACTATCGCAATGCGCGACCGTCGTTCGTCGACACCATCCTGACCAAGCTGGTGAACTGGGACTTCGTCGGCCAGAACCTCGACGGCGAAGGCGCGAGCCGCGCCGACCAGCAGGGCTGAGGCCTTCCGATCCCTCCGCCCGATATTCGGGCGGAGGGATCAACTTTCCCCGTACAAGTCCCGCTGGGCCTTCTCCAGCTCCTCAGCATAGCGGCGGCGCGCATGGCTCTCGGTGATGAGCCCCACCACCTGCCCGTCGCTTGACAGCACCGCCAGATCGTCCGCCACGCTCGCATCGAAGGCTTCAAGCACTTCCGCGATCGTCATGTCCGGCGACAGCGCGCTGTCCACGAACTTCGCCATGGTGCCGACGCGTTCTGCCTGATCGGCGGACGGGCTCCACACTGCCGCGGTCTCGGCGATCCCGGCATAGTGCCCCTTGGCATCGAGCAGCACGACGCGCTTGGTCGAGCCCAGCGGAAAGCGCGCGCGGAACGTCGCAACGTCCGTATCCGCCGCGATCGTCGCCACATCGCGCCGCATCATACGGGCTGCGGTGAGGCCGCGGACCCAACCCACGTCCCGGCCGCTGCGCAGCGTTTCTCCCCTCAGGTGCAGCCGCCAGGTCGAGAAGCTGTAGCCGAACATCTCGCGCACGATCGTGCTGGCAATCAGCGTTGCCGCGATGGTGACGCCGGTGATGCTGAAGTCGTGCGTCACCTCCAGCACCAGCAGCGACATCGTCATCGGCCCGCCGACCACCGCCACAGCGAGCGCCGCCATGCCGACCACCGCGGCGTCGTCGGGCGCGAGATGGTGGAGGCCCGGGACCTCGGCCAGCGCCAGCTGATAGAAGCGCCCGATCAGCGCGCCGAGGAACAGCGAGGCGAAGAACAGGCCGCCGCGAAAGCCGAAGCCGAGCGACACCGCGGAGCCCAGCAGCTTGAGCAGGATTACCACCCCGAGCGACGCGATCGTCGCCGAGGCGGCGAGGTTGATGTCCAGCGCGCCATGCCCGCTCGACAGCACCTGTGGGGAGAGCAGCGCGAGCGGGATCATCAGCACGCCGCCAATCAGCGGCGCCCAGGCGGGCCCGATCGGGCTGCGGCGGACGCCGGCCTCGACCAGCGCCACCAGCCGCATCAGCGCGATGCCGAAGCCGGCGCAGAATATGCCAAGCAGCGCATAGAGGAGGTAATCCGCAGTGCCGATCGCATGCGTCCCTCCCGCGCTGATCACATAGGGATGGATGCCGAGCGTGCGGGCGATGGTCGCCGCGGTGAGCGAGGCGAGCACCACCGGAGCGACGATCGCGGGCGTGTAGGCGCCGAGCACGATTTCGAACGCATAGAAGGCGCCGGTGAGCGGCGCCCCGAACGCTGCGCCCAGGCCCGCGCCCGCGCCGGCCGCCATCAGCGTCCGCAGGTCCGCCCGCCGCAGCTTGAGCCGCTGGCCGAGCAGCGAGGCGAGCCCGCCGCCGGCCTGCGCATAGGCAGCCTCCAGCCCAACCGAGGCGCCGAAGCCGTTGGAGAGCAGGGTCTGGCCGACCACCGTCGCCGTGTCGCGCGCCGGGATGCGGCCGCCGTGCAGCGCGTTGGCCTCGACCACGTCGATCGTCTTGCGGCGGCGGAGCAGCCATAGCGTGAGGCCGAGCAGCGCGCCGCCGACCGGCAAGGCCAACAACCGCAACGGCGCGATATGGCTCGCCGCGCTCAGATGCTCGCCGATCGCCAGCCCGAACAACACCCTCTGCATGCCCCGCGCGCTCTGGCCGATCGCGATGGCGGCAAGGCTCGCCGCTGCCCCGACGCCGATCGCCAGCAGCAGGAACAGCAGCGTGTTCGAGCGGATCTGCCGGCGCAGTCCGTTCGCCGCGCGCACCGCGTGAAGAGCAGCCGGATGGCGCGGCAGGCCCATGGCGGGATCAGCCCTCCGGCGGGACGGGCGTGTCCTCGGGCTTTTCAAGCTGCAGACCGTGGCGCAGCAGCATGGGCACGTTGGCGATGGCGAACACCAACGTCAGTGGGATCACCACCCAGGTCTTGAAGGTCACCCAGCGGTCCCAGTCGAGCATGTGGCGCATGACCTCGTTGAGGATGGCCATCGCTACGAAAAAGACGGTCCAGTTGATCGTCAGCAGCCGCCAGCCCTTGGCGCTGAGCCCGGGATAGGCGGATTCGAGCATCGTCTGGAGCAGCGGCTTGTTGGCGATCAGGCCATAGCCGAGGATCACCGCGAACATCGCATAGACGATGGTCGGCTTGACCTGGATGAAGGTCTGGTCATGATAATAGAGCGTCAGTCCACCGAACACGAGCACCAGCACGCCGGTGATCCACAGCATCGGCGAGACATGGCGGGTCTTCCACCACGAGACCGCGATCGCCACCGCCATCGCGATCATGAAGGCGAGGGTGGCGGTAAAGATGCGCTGGAGCTGGACGCCGGGGGCGAGGCTGTTGACCGCGAAGAACACGATCAGCGGGCCATAGTCGAGCGCCATGCGCAGGCCGGCCGAGGCCTTGGGGCGGGCGGCTGCATCAGCCATGGGTCAGCTCCTCCACGCCGGCGATGATGCGGGCGACCTCGACCGGATTGAAGCCGCGCAGATCGTCGACCTTCTCGCCGACCCCGATTGCGTGAATCGGCAGGCCGTATTTCTCGGCAGCGGCTACGAGGACGCCGCCGCGCGCGGTGCCGTCGAGCTTGGTCATGACGAGGCCGGTGACGCCCGCCACTTCCTTGAACACCTCGATCTGGTTGAGCGCGTTCTGGCCGGTGGTGGCGTCGAGCACCAGCACCACGTCGTGCGGGGCGGCCGGATTGAGGCGGCCGAGCACGCGGCGGACCTTGGCCAGCTCGTCCATCAGCTCGCGCTTGTTCTGCAGGCGGCCGGCGGTGTCGACGATCAGCACGTCGGTGCCGATCTCGGTCGCGCGCTTCACCGCTTCGAACACGATACCGGCCGCGTCGCCGCCCTCGGCGCCCGATACGATCGGGACGCCGATCCGATCGGCCCAGGTCTTGAGCTGGCCGATCGCGGCGGCGCGGAAGGTGTCGCCGGCGGCGACCATCACGCTGTAATCCTGCTCGAGCAGCTGGTTGGCGAGCTTGGCGATCGTCGTCGTCTTGCCCGATCCATTGACGCCGATGACGAGGATCACCTGCGGGCGCGGAAATGCCTCGATTTCGAGCGGCTTGGCCACCGGTTCGAGCACCTTGGCGACTTCCTCGGCGACGATCACGCGGATGCCGAGTTCCTCCAGGTTGCGCTCGAACTGCCCCTCGGCAAGCCGCGCGCGGACCTTGGCGGCGGTGGCGGGGCCGAGGTCCGAGGCGATCAGCGCCTCCTCGATCTCGTCCAGCGTCGCCTCGTCGAGCCGGGCGAGCGACAGGCCGGCGAGGTTGCCGAGCAGTCGGTCCGACGTCTTGCGAAAGCCGCCGAGCAGCTTTTCATGCCAGCCCGGCCCGCTCATGCGACCAGCTTTCCGTCTTCGACGCGTGCAATCGTCACGTTCACCGTTTCTCCAGTCTGCCGGGGGGCGGTCAGCCGCACCTCGGCGAAATTCTCTGCATGGCCGCGGTCGCCCGGGCGCTCGACCAGCACCTGCTGGTGGCTGCCGACCAGGGTCTCCAGCCAGCGTGCCCGCTGCTCGGCCGCCGCCGCGCGCAGCCGGGCGGCGCGATCGCGGATCGTGGCGGGCGCCACCTGCGGCATGCGCGCGGCGGGCGTGCCGGCGCGCGGGCTATAGGGGAAGATATGCCCATGCACCACGCCGCAATCGGCGATGAGCGCGAGCGTGTTTTCGAACATTGTCTCGTCTTCGGTCGGAAAGCCGGCGATCAGGTCCGCGCCGATCGCGATTTCGGGCCGTGCGACGCGCAGGCGTTCGGCGAGCGCCACCGATTGCGCACGGGCATGGCGGCGCTTCATCCGCTTGAGGATCATGTCGTCGCCCGCCTGGAGCGACAGATGGACGTGCGGCATCACGCGCGGCTCCTGGGTGAGCAACGCGAACAGCCGGTCGTCGACTTCGATCCCGTCGAGCGAGGACAGCCGTAGCCGCTTCAGGTTCGGGACGTGGCGGAGGATGCGCTCTATCAGGGAGCCCAGCGGGGGCGCGCCCGGCAGGTCATGGCCATAGCTGGTGAGGTCGACGCCGGTCAGCACCACTTCGCCATGCGCATCTGCCAGCATCGCGATTCGGTCAATCACCGCGCCTGCGGGTACCGAGCGGCTGTTCCCCCGGCCGAAGGGAATCGCGCAGAAGGTGCAGCGATGGTCGCAGCCATTCTGCACCTCCACGAAGGCGCGCGCATGGGTGGAGAAGCTGGCGGCGAGGTGCGGCGCGGTCTCGCGCACGGCGAGGATGTCCTGCACCTGTACCCTGGCCTCGGACGCCCAGGCTTGCGGAAGCAGCTTCTCGGCATTGCCGATCACCCGGTCCACCTCGGGCATCGCAGCGAAGGCCTGCGGATCGATCTGCGCCGCGCAGCCGGTGACGACCAGTTCCGCCTCGGGCCGTTCGCGGCGGGCGCGGCGGATCGCCTGGCGGGTCTGCTTCACCGCTTCGTTTGTCACCGCGCAGCTGTTGACGACGATCGCGTCGCGCTCGCCCAGCAGCGCACGGATCGACTCGCCTTCGGCTAGGTTCAGCCGGCAACCCATGTTAAGGATGAGAGGCGAGGAGAGGGACATTGGCCAGCGATCTAAGGACGCCGACCGCAGAAGTCCAACACCGGGCGGGCCAGGTGCTGGCCTTCTGGTTCGACGCGCTGCTGCCCGAACAATGGTTCCGGAAGTCCGAAGGGCTCGATCGCGAGATCGCGGACCTGTTCGGCGACCTGCGCAGCCGCGTGCTGGCGATCGACGCTGCAGGCTGGGAGGAGACGCCCGAGACGCTGCTCGCGGCCGTGATCCTGCTCGATCAGTTCTCGCGCAACATCTACCGAGGGGAGGCCGAGGCGTTTGCCGGCGACCCGCTGGCCCAGCATCTCGCCAGGTTTGCCGTGAAGCGAAGCTGGGACCGGCGGATGTCCAAGGAACAGCGCCAGTTCCTCTATTTGCCGTTCGAGCATGCCGAGGATGCCGAGCTCCAGGCGCTGAGCCTCCGCTGCTTCGCGGCCCTCGAAGACGACGAATTGCTCGCCTATGCCCGTGATCATGCCGAGGTCTTCCACCGCTTCGGCCGTTTCCCCGCACGCAACGAAGCGCTGGGGCGCATCTCCACGTCGGACGAGCTCGACTATCTCAGCCAGCCTGGAGCTGGCTGGTAGCATCGCCGCCCTCCAGCCGCGGGCCGGGCTGGAGGATCAGCCGCCGCTCGGCGAGCAGGCGGCGCGCACCCGCGATCGACAGCGGCTTGCCGTAGAGCCAGCCCTGCGCCTTGGCGCAGCCGATCGCGCGTAGCCGCTCCGCGATGGCGGCATCTTCCACGCCTTCGGCCGTGATCGGCAGGTTGAGGCTCTCGCCCAGCCGGAGGATGGTGTTGACGATCGCGGCAGAGTCCGCGCTCTGGTTGAGCGAGAGGATGAAGCTCTTGTCGATCTTGATGCGGTCGAAGGGCAGCGCGCGGAGGTGCGCGAGCGACGAATAGCCTGTTCCGAAATCGTCGAGCGCCAGCCGCACGCCCTGGTTTTTCAGGCTGCCGACGATCGACTGAGCGAGTGCCAGATTGTCGAACAGCGCGCTTTCGGTGATCTCCACTTCCAGCCTGCTGGCCGGAAAGCCGGTTTCGGTGAGCACCTTGATGATCTTCTGTGCCAGCCATGCATCGCGCAGCTGTACCGGCGAGATATTGACCGACAGGCTTAGCCCCGGATCCCAGTCGCGTGCCGCGTGGAAGGCCTGCCGCATGATGGAAAGCGACAGATCAGCGATCAACCCGGTTTCCTCCGCCACCGGGATGAAGCGGTCGGGCGGGATCATGCCATGGGTAGGGTGTTCCCAGCGCGCCAGCACTTCGAATCCATGCAGCCGTCCGCTGGCCAGATCGACCTGCTGTTCGAAATAGGGGCTGATTTCCTCGCGCGGGATCGCAACGCGCAGCCCGGTTTCGATCGCACTGCGCACCTGCAGCGCGCGTTCCATTGCCGGATCGAACCAGGCAAAGCGGCTCTCTCCCGTTTTTTGCGCCTGATGCATCGCGATGTCCGCCGTGCGCAGCAATGCGTCGATGCTCGGGCAGTCGAAGTCGGAGCGTGCGATACCCAGCGAGCAGCCGATGTGCAGAGCCAGCCCCTCTATGTCGAAAGACTGTGCAAGGCGGGTGACGATTCGCTCGGCAACCCGCTCGACCGTGGCCGGTTCGCGCGGATCGAATGCAAAGGCGCAGGCAAATTCGTCGACACCCAGCCGACCCGCCAGCGCCATTTGGGGTAACGCCCGCGCGACTTCCTGCGCGACGGTGCGGATCAGCGCGTCACCCACGGCATGGCCGTGAAGATCGTTGATTGCCTTGAACCGATCGAGGTCCAGCACCAGCATCGCGACGGCTTGGTTACGGCGATGCGCGCGGGCGAACATCGCGGCGCCTTCCTCGGTAAGGCTGTTGCGATGGAGAAATCCGGTCAGCGGATCACGACTGGCGACACTCTGGGTGCGGTCGCCTACGATGCGTCGGGTCGCGTTCAACGCGAGGCGGCGTCCGCACAGGAGGATCAGAACGACGTTCAGCGCCTGCGTGCCGAGCAACCAGCCCTCCGGTATCCGCTGCTCGACTTGATCGAAGGCGAGCGCCGCCGCGACTGCGAGTGCGAGCAGCGCAGAAACGGCGCACAGCGCATTGAAGATCGCCGTGGTGCGATCCTGCCGCACGCCCTCCCGGTCCTGATGCTGCCGCGTCATCGACGCACTACGCCCCTCGTACTAACGAAGCCGTGTTTTCTCACGCAAGGCGTGTAGATCAGGTTAAATCCCTAGAGGTTGCTTTCTGCCCGCATGGTGGCTAAGGGAACCCACCGTTCCTCCGTGGACGCGAGACATTTGCCACCCCAAGGGGTGACGCCGGCCGACGAGGTTTCGTCCGCCGGCGTGTTTTGCGTTTGGCGGGACAGAGGCTGAATTTGGAGTGACCTGGGCATCATGTTCGAGAGTTTGAGCGATCGGCTGGGCGGCGTCTTCGAGCGCCTGCGCGGGCGTGGCGCGCTCAGCGAGGCCGATGTCCGGACCGCGATGCGCGAAGTGCGCGTGGCGCTGCTGGAGGCGGACGTTGCGCTGCCTGTCGCCCGCGAGTTCGTCGACAAGGTAACCGAGCAGGCCGTCGGCCAGCAGGTGCTGCGGTCGGTCACGCCGGGGCAGCAGGTCGTCAAGATCGTCCATGACGCGCTGGTGGACATGCTCGGCGCCGATACCGCCGAACTGGAGATCGACGTCACGCCCCCGGCCGTCGTCATGCTCGTCGGCCTTCAGGGCTCGGGCAAGACCACGACCACCGCGAAGCTTGCCAAGCTGCTGAAAAAGCAGGGCAAGAAGGTGATGATGGCGTCGCTGGACGTCAATCGTCCGGCCGCGCAGGAACAGCTGGCGGTTCTCGGCACCCAGACCGAAGTGGCGACGTTGCCGATCGTCACCGGCCAGCAACCGGTCGATATCGCTCGCCGTGCGCTCCAGTCGGCGAAGCTCCAGGGCTTCGACGTGGTGATGCTCGACACCGCCGGGCGTCTCCACGTCGACCAGGCGCTGATGGACGAGATGAAGGCAGTCGCCGACATCTCGAAGCCCCAGGAAATCCTGCTGGTCGTCGACTCGCTCACCGGCCAGGACGCGGTGAACGTCGCCAGCAACTTCTCGGCGCAGGTGCCGCTGACCGGCGTGATCCTCACCCGGATGGACGGCGATGCGCGCGGTGGTGCGGCGCTGTCGATGCGTGCGGTCACCGGCAAGCCGATCAAGTTCGCCGGCATGGGCGAGAAGCTCGATCAGATCGAGCCGTTCCATCCGAAGCGCGTCGCCGGCCGTATTCTCGGCATGGGCGACGTCGTCAGTCTCGTCGAAAAGGCCGCGGCCGCAATCGACCAGGAAGACGCCGAGCGCATGGCGAACCGGCTCGCCAAGGGCCAGTTCGACATGAACGACCTGCGTTCCCAGCTGGCGCAGATGCGCAAGATGGGCGGCATCGGAGCGCTGGCGGGTATGATTCCCGGCATGAAGAAGGCGCAGGCTGCGGTCGATCAGGTCGGCGGCGACAAGGTGCTGATCCGCATGGACGCGATCATCGGTTCGATGACGCCCAAGGAGCGCGCCAAGCCCGAACTGCTCAACGCCAAGCGCAAGATCCGCATCGCCAAGGGCAGCGGTCTGACCGTGCAGGACGTCAACAAGCTCATCAAGATGCATCAGGAGATGCAGACCGCGATGAAGCGCCTGAAGAAGATGGGCGGCCTGAAGGGCATGATGGGCATGCTCGCCAAGGGCGGCCCGGGCGGCGGCATGGGCGGCATCGGTGCCGCGCTGGGCGGCGCCGATATGGGCGAGATGATGGACAAGGTGGGCGCTGGCCTGCCCGGTCTGCCGGGTGGCGCCAAGCTGCCGCCGGGCTTCGAGAATTTGCTGAAGAAAAAGTAACTTAACCAAACCTGTTTCAATCGTATCTCTAGAAGGAAGTGAAGTAGAATGGCTCTCTCCATGCGTCTGTCGCGCGGCGGCTCCAAGAAGCGCCCCTATTACCGGATCGTCGTTGCCGACGGTCGTGCGCCCCGCGACGGCAAGTTCATCGAGAAGATCGGTACCTACAACCCGCTGCTCGCCAAGGATTCGCCCGAGCGCGTGAAGCTGGACGACGAGCGCGCCAAGTACTGGCTGAGCGTCGGTGCGCAGCCGACCGACCGCGTTGCCCGTTTCCTCGACGCGATGGGCGTCAAGGAGCGTGCGGCTCGCAACAACCCGAACAAGGCGGTTCCGGGCGAGAAGGCCAAGGAGCGCGCCGAGGAGCGTGCCGAGAAGGCCAAGGCAGCCGCCGAAGCCGCTGCCGCGCCGGCCGAAGAGACCGCCGAGGCCTGAGGCTGAACGTCCCTCCCGTCATCGGCGGGAGGGATGCCTTTTGCGTCGCAGAGGTCCCTCATGACAGAAGCTTCCGCTCCTTCTACCCGCGGCGATCGCCCGGTGACGCTTGCCGTCGTGATCGGCGCGCATGCCGTTGCCGGCGAGGTGCGGCTGAAGGTGTTCGCCGAGGATCTGGCGGCGCACACAAGCTTCAACGGCGGCAAGCTCACCCTCAAGTCGGTGCGCGGGGGATCCAATGGCGTGATCGCCCGCTTCGCCGAAGTACCGGACCGCAACGCCGCCGAGGCACTGCGCGGCACCGAACTGACGGTGCCGCGTTCCGCCCTCCCGCCGCTGGGCGAGGGCGAATATTACCATATCGACCTGCTCGACCTGCCCGTGACGGGCGAGGACGGGGAGCCGATCGGCCGTGTCGTCGCGATCGACGATTATGGCGCGGGCGACGTGATCGAGATCGAACGCCCCGACGGCAAGCGCTTCATGGTGCCGATGCGGCCCGAGGCGGTGCCTGCCTGGGATGCGGACAGACTCGTCGTCGCGGACGCTTTTCTCGAAATCTGACCGGTTTCCTGTCATGCTGTCGGCATGATCCTGCTCGGCGGATGACTGGTCCTGTCGCTCCTCGCGTTCCTTAGCTGGATGGGCGCGGGGGAGCTGTTCGGCTGCCGCCATACCGGCCGCCTCATCGCCGCACTAACCACGCCATCCCTCCTCGCGGGCATCGCCTTCTGGCTCTATTCCGGTGGTCCGGCCATGGCAGGGGATCCCTGGGCGGCAATTCTGCTTGCCGTCGCGGTGATGATGGCGGGGGCGGCGATGCTTGCGGTGCTGCCCGTCTGGTTCATCGCGGAGGAACGCTTGGGCGGGCGGATGCCCTAGCGCCAGAGCGGCGTATCGGCGTTGAGCATGTTGCGGATCGTCGTCGCGGCGACGCCCGCCTCGCCCATCGCATGGCTGATCTGGTCGAGCCCCTTGGCGACATCGCCAGCGGCGAACAGGCCAGGCAGCGATGTGCGCTGGTGGTCATCGACTTCCAGGCAGCCGCTGTCGTCGGCGCGCGCCCCCGCGGCGACTGCGAGTTCGGAGCGAATATGCGAGCCGAGTGCAGGGTAGAGGCTGTCAAAGGCGAGGCGTCCCGACGGCAGGGTCACGACCAGCTGGGCATCAGCCAGCGCCCAGTCCGAAATCGGGCCTTCCACGCGCGCTACCCCGGCGTTCTCGAGCTGCACCAACTGCTCGGGCGGCAGGTCGTGGCGTTCGGATGCTATCAGCGTGACATCCTTGGTAAAGCTTCGGACGAACAGTGCCTCGCGCGCGCCATGCTCGCCGGTGCCATAGATGGCGACGCGCTTGTCGGTGACCTCATAGCCATCGCATACCGGGCAGTAGCGAATCTGCCCCTGCGCCAGCGCCTGATCGTGCAGCGTGTCGGGCATGGCCGGGCGGTGATTGACGACGCCCGTGGCGAGCAGCACCGATCGCGCGCGTACCGTGCGATCGCCGATCGTCGCGATGAACCCGCCCTCGGCAGCGGCAAGCCCGGTCACCTTCGCCACCTCGCGCACCGTGCCATAGCGTTCCGCCTGCGCGCGCATCGCGGCGAGCAGGTCGAGGCCCGAAATGCCCTCCGGGTAGCCGGCATGGTTGTGCGTGCAGGGGATCAGCGCGGCGCGGCTCGACCCGCAGTCGAACAGGCGAATCTTCAGATGATAGCGGCTGAGATAAATGGCCGCGGTGAGGCCTGCTGGGCCGCCGCCGATGATGATGCAATCGTCCATTGCGCGCTAGCGCGTCAGCGCGCGACAGGTTCCGCCGCCCATTGTAGGGGAGGGGGCATGGCAATGCCCGACTATCTGCTCGATACCTGTGTCTGCATCCGCCTGTTGCGGGGCGGCGGCGCGCCGGTTGCACGGCGGATCGCGACGGCCGATCCGGGCGCCATCGCGATCTCGGCGATCAGCCTTGCAGAACTGATGCAGGGAGCGGGGCCGGGCAGCGCTGCGCTGGATGCGCTGCTCGAACGGGTGCCGGTGCTGGGCTTCGATGCGCTGGCCGCACGCGCGTTTCCTGCGGCGCGCGCCGCGCGTGGTCGCCATGACCGGCTGATCGCGGCGCATGCGCTGACGCTGGGTGCGACGCTGGTGACGCATAATGGCCGCGATTTTCGTGCGGTGCCGGGCTTGCGGATCGAGGACTGGTTCTGAGCGCGTTGCGCTTTCGCGCCGAATGTATATACATCGCGTATATACGGAGGCCATGCATGGGTGAGGAATATCGCGCCAGGATCTTCAAGTCGGGCAATTCGCTCGCGCTGCGCCTACCCAAGGCGCTGGGGCTGAAGGAGGGGGCGGAAGTAGTGCTGCGCGAAGAGCGCCGCGGCTTCTCGGTCGAACCGGTGGACGGCGAGGAGAAGATTGGCGGGGAGTGGATCGGCGCCCTGCCGTACCTGAAGCCCATTCCCGAGGAAGATCGTGCGATCGAGGAGCGGGAACTCGACTGGGGACTGCGCAAGCTTCGGCGTGATGGCTGATCCTCTCTTCCTGCTGGACAGCAATATCTGCATCTACCTGCTTCAGGGGGGCGTCGCGACGCTCAATGCGCGGGTTCGCGCCCAGCCTCGTGGAAGCCTTGCCGTATCGGCGATCAGCTATGCCGAGGTGCGGCTGGGCATTCGGGTGCCAGAAGCGGAAAGGGCGCTGCAGGGCTTTCTACGCGATGTGCAGCTCTTGCCGTTCGACGCCGCCGCTGCCGAAACCTATGCCCGGTTGCCGTTCCGGCGCGCGCGGCTGGATCGACTGGTCGGGGCGCAGGCACTCGCGGGCGGACTGACGCTGATCACCAACAATGAACGGGATTTCGCCGACATCCCCGACCTCGAGCTCGAGAACTGGACGCTGTGACCTTCGCTGCCACCGTGCTGACATTGTACCCCGAGATGTTTCCCGGACCCTTGGGCATTTCACTTGCCGGGCGCGGTCTGCGGCAGGGGCTGTGGTCGCTGGAGACGGTGCAGATCCGCGACTTCGCGACCGACAAGCATCGCTCGGTCGATGACACGCCGGCCGGCGGCGGGGCGGGGATGGTGCTGCGCGCCGACGTGCTGGCGGCGGCAATCGACAGCGTTCCCCATGACGGGCGCCCGCTCCTTGCCATGACTCCGCGCGGCCGCACCCTGACGCAGGACCGCGTGCGCGAGCTTGCGGCGGGTCCCGGTGCGATCGTGCTGTGCGGCCGATTCGAGGGATTTGACGAGCGCATTTTCGACGCGCGTGACATCGAAGAAGTATCGATCGGCGACTATATCCTTTCCGGCGGGGAAATGGCGGCGTTGACGCTGCTCGATGCTTGCATTCGGCTCGTTCCCGGCGTAATGGGCGCGGCTTCCAGCGGCATGGACGAGAGCTTCGAAACGGGGCTGCTCGAATATCCGCAATATACCCGACCTGTCGAATGGGAAGGGCGCACGATCCCCGAAGTGCTGCGATCGGGGGATCATGCGAGGATCGAGGCCTGGCGTCGCGCCATGGCGGAGACCGATACACGGCTAAGGAGGCCAGACCTTTGGGAACGCCATGAGGGCGTTCGGGTCCAGTCTCCCTCTGGCGCGCGGCGAAAACATGGGACTGACTGAGATGAACATCATCCAGACGCTCGAAGCAGAGCAGATTGCCAAGTTCACCGAAGCCAAGAAGATTCCTGAATTCCGTCCGGGCGACACCGTCCGCATCGGTGTGAAGGTCGTCGAAGGCGAGCGTACCCGCGTGCAGAATTTCGAAGGCGTGTGCATCGCCCGCTCGAACAAGGGCATGGGTTCGAACTTCACCGTCCGCAAGATCTCGTTCGGTGAAGGCGTGGAGCGCGTATTCCCGCTCTATTCGCCGAACATCGATTCGATCGACGTCGTACGCCGCGGTGTCGTGCGTCGTGCGAAGCTCTACTATCTGCGTGGTCGTACCGGTAAGTCGGCGCGTATCGCCGAGCGCCGCGATACCCGCACCGAGGCGCAGGCTGCCGAATAAGGCTGGTCTCCTCAGAACGAGAAAGGCGTGTGGACCCTGCGGTCCGCACGCCTTTTTTCGTTGTCGCGCGGGTCACCACGCGTTGCGAGGTCGCGCATGGCGGTACGAAAAAGCGCCGCGGACGGCGATCCGTCGCGGCGCATCCGATACCGGCAAGGAACGGGAGGGGGTCAGGCGGCAGCGCGGAAACCATCGGTCTGGAGAAGCGCCCGACCGCGGGCGGTGAGCGCAGCGTCGCGTACTTCCGGCCCGCCGATACCGATCAGCAGCGCCTCATAGGCAAGTAGGCCACGATCGCAGAGCCCCTGTACGGCGGCGACGAAGGCATGATGGCGATCCAGCGATGCGCCGAGATTGAGCGTGGTGGGCGTCAGCGTTGCGCTGCCCGGCCAACTGCGCTGGAGCGCATCGGCGATCGCGACAATGCAGCGTGGATCGAGGGCGCCCAGCGCCTCACGATTTTCCCCGCTCATCGACATCAGGTCTTCCTCCGCACCATGGTTCGCATGCCATTGCGCAACCCGAAGCGCCAAAGGGCTCTTCGAAAGCGTTGCGCAAAACTGCATGTGTCAGAACCACGCCGTCGACCCAGGGCCGGTTCCGCAACATTCCTATGCGCACATACGCCGAATCGGTTTTTCCGATCCCGGAGTCGTGCTGTGACGCAGCATTTACGCGACTAGGCAAATTCTGCCTAGACGGGGTTTGCGTCCGAAATGAATTTACCGGTTGATAACTTTTACGCGCGCCTCGTTCTGGATCACCGCCCGGTCAGGCGGGATGTAGTTCTGCCGATGGTAGAACTCCGTACTGCCCGGAACTGGGGGCGTCGCTTAGAGTGCAACCGATTTCCTCAGGATATGATCATGGCGAATTGGGGCGTTGCAGCGTTGGGATTGAAGGATCGGCTCGGGCAGTGTGTGGTGGAGGAAATGATGCCCGAGGAGAGCCGGATCGTGCGCGCTGCGGTGGTGCTGCTGCGCGGCGACGTCGCGGTCCTTCATACCGGATCGCGGGCGGTACTGGCAGCCGCCGATGGCGTCGGGGCCGTTGATTCCGCGCGGCGACTGTCCGACCCTCTGGAAGCCATGGCGCTCGGCTATCAAAGCCAGTTGTCGGTGCCCTTGTGGCGTGACGGTTGTCGCGTCGGCGCGCTGGCCGTGCTCGGCCGCGACCAGCGCCAGTTCGGCGACGCGGACATCGCGCTGTTGCAGGCGCTTGCCGGTCGCATGGACCGCGCGCGCCATCGTTTTCATTGACCGAGCGAGGAGGATGGGGGCGTTCAGTTCGCGCGGTTGGCTTCGCGCGCCAACATGGCACGCCCACGCGCAGTGAGGGTGGCATCGACGAGCATTGGTCCGTCGCTGTTGAACACCAGCGCCTCATAGGCGAGAAACCCTGCGTCGCTGAGCGATTCGACCATGCCGAGAAATTCGGCGGCCGCGGTCTCCCGTCCGCCCAATCCGATATCGGCGGGCGTAAGAAGCGTCGAACGCGGCCAGTTCTGCTCCAGCAAACGCGTCGCGCATTCCACTGGAATACCTGAACCTATCCTGCCAAGACGGTCCACCGACATGCGGCACTACTCCTGATCGATTGAGCGCGCCCCGCTTCGCGGCTCCACCGCGGCTGCCGTGTTTCCGACAACTTGTGTACGCAGGACTTTACCATAATTTGCTATCAGGTCGAGTATATTCATTCCGAAAATGGAATATGTTTGCTTAACCAAGCCTTTCGTTAGCCTTATAAGCAACTTGTTCTAGATTTTGCGCAAATGCGCGGACGTTGGCGTGGCGAGGGCGACGACGCCGACGGCCTTTGCACTGCCTCTTTACGCGTCGGCCTGGGTCGATAAACCAGCCGTCACCGGCCGTTGGGTGCCGGGATGGCGGAGTGTTGGATGCGCAAATGGATGCTGGGCGTTGCCGGAGCGGCGATCGCGATGGGGGTGAGCATGGCTGATGCCTCGGCACAGGCGCAGACCGGGCAACCGCTGACGCTGCAGCGGATCTTCGGAAGCCCCGCGTTGGACGGCCCCGCGCCGCGCGCGGTGCAGCTGTCGCCGGACGGCCACTATCTCACGCTGCTGCGCAATCGCGACGACGATCGCGAGCGCTATGATCTCTGGGCGCTGGATACCAGCAATGGCCAGTGGCGCATGCTGGTCGATTCCAAGAAACTCGGCTCGGGTGCCGCGCTTTCCGAGGCTGAGAAGATGCAGCGCGAACGCGCCCGCATCGGTGGCACCAAGGGCATCGTCTCCTACGACTGGGCGCCCGACGGCAACTCCATCCTGGTTCCGCTGGAAGGCGAACTGTTCCGCGCGCGGCTGAACGGCGAGGTCGACAAGCTGCCCGCCGCGGCCGGCCCCAAGCTCAACGCGGCGCTGAGCCCGGCGGGCAGGTTCGCCAGCTATGTGCAGGATCAGAATCTGGTCATCATGGACTTGACCAGCGGCAAGGCGATCCGCGTCACGCAGGACGGCGCCGGGACGGTGCATTGGGGCGAGGCCGAGTTCGTCGCGCAGGAGGAAATGGCGCGCAGCGACGGCTATTGGTGGTCGCCGAACGACACCTATGTCGCGGTCGAGCGGTTCGACGAAGCGCCGGTCGGCATCGTCACACGCGCCGCCATCGGTGCCGAGGGCACCAGCATCGTCCAGCAGCGCTACCCCAAGGCGGGAACCGCCAATGCGCTGGTCGAGCTCTATGTCCTTGATCCCACGGGGCAGAAGCGCGTGAAGGTCGATCTGGGCCCCGATCCCGATATCTATCTGGCGCGCGTCGACTGGGCGACGGACGGCAAGACGCTCTACGTGCAACGCGAAAATCGCGCGCAGACCCGGCTCGACCTGCTCGCCGTCGACCCCGCCACCGGCGCGGCGCGCGTACTGTTCAGCGAAAAGGCGGCGCCGAAGAGCTGGATCAACCTCAGCTACGGCCTCAAGCCGCTCGACGACGGCAGCCTGATCTGGTGGTCCGAGCGGGATGGGCACGGCCATCTCTATCGCTGGCAGGCGGGCAAATTCACCCAGCTGACCAAGGGCGCATGGGAAGTCGCGCCCGATGGCATCAGCGTCGATCAGAAGCGCGGCCGCCTCTATTTCCAGGGCAACAAGGACGATGCGCTCGAGCGGCATCTCTACTGGATCGACTATCGCAAGGCCGCCGCGATTACTCGGCTGACCGAGCGCGGCTGGTGGAACGGCGCGAGCATGGACGCCAGCGGCACCCGTGCGATCGTCAGCCGTTCGAGCCCCAACCAGCCCCGACAGGTCTATCTCGCCGATGCCGACGGCAAGCGGATCGCCTGGGTGCAGGAAAACGCGGTCGGTGACGCCGGCCATCCCTATCATCCGTATCTCGCGGCGCACCGGGAGCGGACCTTCGGCACGATCAAGGGGCCCGACGGCACCGAGCTGCACTGGGAAATGATTACCCCCAAGCTGGAGCCCGGCAAGCGCTATCCGGTATTCTTCCAGCATTATGGCGGCCCGCATTCGCAAACGGTCAGCCGCGCCTGGGGCGGCGCGCTGCAGCAATATCTGGTGCAGCACGGCTATGTCTGGTTCCAGATCGACAATCGCGGCTCGGCCAATCGCGGGGTCGCGTTCGAAAGCGCGATCTCGCAGGCGATGGGCAGCGTGGAAGTGCAGGACCAGCTGGCCGGCGCGGCCTATCTCAAGACACTGCCGTTCGTCGATCCGAAGCGCATCGCCACCTATGGCTGGTCCTATGGCGGCTATATGACGCTGAAGATGCTGGAGGCAGCGCCGGGCACCTTCGCGGCGGGCATCGCGGGTGCGCCGGTGACTAAATGGGAACTGTACGACACCCATTATACCGAGCGTTATATGGGCGACCCACGGCAGGTGCCGCAGGCCTATGCGGCGTCCAGCACGCTCGGCGACGCAGCGAAGATCGCCGATCCGCTGCTGATGATCCACGGCATGTCGGACGACAATGTCGTATTGGAGAACGGTTCCGCAATGTACGCCGCGCTCCAGCAACAAAAGGTGCCTTTCGAGATGATGCTGTATCCTGGCCAGACCCACCGCGTCGGTGGGCCGGGGATCAGCGAGCATCTTTGGAATACTATCCTAAATTTCCTGGATCGCTCGTTGCACAAGTAAGGATCTAGGATAGAACCCAATACGTAAAAGACCGGGGGCGTGTCGCAACAATGCGGCATGCCCCGTCTTCTATAATGCGCAGGTGGGAGATCTGCGCGCCTCCGGGCTGCGCCTAGGAGGAACTGAGCGTGCAATTCCTGGCCAATCTCAAAATCCAGTTCAAGATCATGATGATGCTGGGCCTCCTCGGCATCGTGACCTTGGGCGTTGCCTGGTATGGCGGCAGCGTGATGCGCGACATTGACGCGCGATATTCCGTGCTGACCGACGTAAAGATGCCCAACTCTGCCAAGCTGATCCGCGCAAACCGACTGAGCAACGCGATGATGTACACCGCGTACAAGGTGCTCAACTATGATGGCGCATCGATGGAAGCCAAGAAGGCGGCTGCAGACGAAGCTGAATCGTACAAGCAGGCCCAGCAATATGCTGGCGAAGTGGCGGCGGCGGAAAAGGAAAGCGCTGCAGACATCGCCTCGATCAGCGCGAGCCTCGAAGAGTTGCAGGGTGTCGTGGGGCCGGCCGTCTCCGCGGGGCTTGCCAACCGGAATGACGATGCCAAGGCGGCACTGGCCAAGGCTGACGTCTTGGCGGACGAGCTCTCCAAGAAGCTGAAAAACTACAATGATCGCCGTATCGCCGATGCCAAACAGGCGTCCGACGGCATGAGCGCGAGCGTCACCAGCGCGGCCTTCGTACTGCTGGGTGTTGCGCTGGCAGCCGTGGCGGGCAGCATGGGCCTCGCCATCTTCGTCACCCGCTCGCAGATCTCCGGTCCGCTCACCCGCCTGCAGGATTCGATGCGAGCGCTCGCAGGCGGCAACAACCATGTCGACGTGCCCGGTGCCGCGCGTTCGGATGAAGTCGGTGGCATGGCCAAGTCGGTGCTCGTCTTCAAGGAAGCGGCGCTGCGCCAGGAAGAGCTCGCAGAAGACAAGAAGCGTGCGGATGCCGCGCAGGCACTAGTCGTAGAGACGCTCGAAGATCGGCTGGCCAAGCTGGCGGGCGGCGACCTGACCGCCGGCATCGACGTGCGCTTCGACACCGAATATGAAGGGCTGAAGCAGAACTTCAACGCCGCTGTTTCGGCACTGCGCGAGCTAATCACCGCGGTGATCGAAAGCGCCGAGACGATTTCGACCGGCTCGGCCGAAATCGCCCAGGCCAGCGAGGATCTGGCGCGTCGCACCGAAGGCGCGGCTGCCAGCCTTGAGGAAACCTCGGCCGCCGTCACGCAGATGGACCAGCGTATCAAGGCGACCGCCACCGCTGCCACCAAGACCGTCGAGCGCGCCACCGGCGCCATCGGCGTGGTCGATTCCGGCCGTACCGTGGCGGACGAGGCGATGCAGGCGATGACTCGCGTTTCGGAAAGCGCCAAGGGCATCGACAACGTCATCGAGGGTCTCGACAAGATCGCCTTCCAGACCCGCGTTCTCGCGATGAACGCAGCGGTGGAGGCCGGCCGGGCAGGGGAAGCGGGCCGCGGCTTCGCGGTTGTCGCCGATCTCGTCTCGGCCCTGGCGATGCGTGCGGAAGAGGAAGCCGGCCGTGCCCGCGACCAGCTGACCGCGACCCAGACCGACATCAATGCCGCGGTCGACATGGTCCGCCGCGTCGACAGCGCGCTCGGCGCGATCGTCGGTGACGTCAACGAGGTCCACGCACTGCTCGAGACCATGGCCCAGGACAACCAGGTCCAGGCCACCGCGGTCACCCAGGTGGCGACGGCGGTCAACAGCATCGACCAGACCACGCAGCAGAACGCGGCGATGGTGGAGGAAACCTCGGCGGCGGCACGCAACCTCAGCTCGGAAGTCAACGCGCTGACCGAGCAGGCCTCGCGCTTCAACGCCGGCGACCGCAGCCATCGCAAGCCGGTCCGCTCCAAGGTCCATGCGCTGCCGGTCGCATCGAACACCGCACATGCCACGAGTGTCACCACCGTGCGATCGACCGGCGCCGAAGTGGAGGAATGGGCGAGCTTCTAGGCGCCGACACGTTCGACATCCCACGTGACAGGCCATGATGGCCCGTCTCCGTCCCGCGACGGAGGCGGGCCGTTGCTTTGGGAGGGCACGAGCAGCAGCATGAAGTTGCGCAGAAAGGGGCTCGTAACGCAGCTTTGTTTCTGCTAGCGGCAACCGCGATGCTTCGAAAACGCGCCAAATCCACGCGAATTACACCGCGCCCGTAACCCGGGCGCGATAGCTGCGCTTTATGCAGCGAAGCAGCGGAATGCTGGTGCATTCCACCCTCCATCCCCACTAAAGAGCCTCCACGCCGCAGGTGTCGGCGCGGGCAAGAAAGAGGTACAAATGGGTTACCGTGTCGTCGTCGCAGGCGCCACCGGCAATGTCGGTCGCGAAATGCTCAACATCCTGGCCGAGCGGGAATTCCCGATCGACGAGCTCGCCGTGCTGGCCTCGTCGCGCTCGACCGGCGACATGGTCGACTATGGCGAGACCGGCAAACAGTACAAGGTCCAGAACATCGAGCATTTCGATCCGACGGGCTGGGACATGGCGCTGTTCGCGATCGGCTCGGAAGGCAGCGCCAAGTATGCGCCGAAGTTCGCCGCGGCGGGCTGCACGGTGATCGACAATGCCTCGCTCTACCGCATGGACCCGGACGTGCCGCTGATCGTGCCCGAGGTGAACCCCGAGGCGATCGACGGCTACAAGGTCCGCAACATCATCGCCAACCCGAACTGCTCGACCGCGCAGATGGTGGTGGCGCTCAAGCCGCTGCACGATGCCGCCAAGATCAAGCGCGTGGTGGTCGCGACTTACCAGTCGGTCTCCGGCGCGGGCAAGGCGGGGATGGACGAGCTGTTCAACCAGAGCCGCGCGATCTTCGTCGGCGACCAGGTGGAGCCGGCCAAGTTCACCAAGCAGATCGCCTTCAACGTGATCCCGCACATCGACAGCTTCCTCGACGACGGCTCGACCAAGGAAGAGTGGAAGATGGTGGTCGAGACCAAGAAGATCCTTGATCCCAAGATCAAGGTGACCGCCACCTGCGTGCGCGTGCCGGTTTTCGTCGGCCATTCCGAGGCGATCAACATCGAGTTCGAGGACGAGATTTCGGCCGAGGACGCGCAGAAGATCCTGCGCGAGGCACCGGGGATCATGCTGGTCGATAAGCGCGAGAATGGCGGCTATGTCACGCCGATCGAGAGCGTCGGCGAATATGCGACCTATGTCAGCCGCGTGCGCGAGGATTCGACCGTGGAGAACGGCCTGTCGCTGTGGTGCGTGTCGGACAACCTCCGCAAGGGCGCGGCGCTCAACGCGGTGCAGATCGCGGAACTGCTGGGGCGGCGGCACCTGCAGAAGGCGTAATAATTAGTGTTTCCTCCCCCGCTTGCGCGGGGGAGGAAACACTCAATGTTGAGGCGCGGAACTCAAAGCCGCGGCAGGGTCACGCCGCGCTGGCCCATGTACTTGCCCGCACGGTCGGCATAGCTGGTCTCGCAGGGCTGCTCGCCCTTGAGGAACAAGAACTGGCAGGCGCCTTCATTGGCGTAAATCTTGGCGGGCAACGGCGTGGTGTTGGAGAACTCCAGCGTCACATGGCCCTCCCATTCGGGCTCCAGCGGCGTGACGTTGACGATGATCCCGCAGCGCGCATAGGTCGACTTGCCGAGGCAGATCACCAGCGTGTCGCGCGGTACCCGGAAATACTCCACCGTCCGCGCCAGCGCGAAACTGTTCGGCGGGATCACGCAGACATTGGTCTTGCGGTCGACGAAGCTGTTCGCGTCGAAGTTCTTGGGGTCGACCACCGCGCTGTCGACATTGGTGAAAATCTTGAACTCGTCGGCGACGCGCGCGTCATAGCCGTAGGAGGAGAGGCCGTAGCTGATGCAGCCTTCGCGGCGCTGGCTCTCCACGAAGGGCTCGATCATGCCGTGTTCGAGCGCCTGCTCGCGAATCCAGCGGTCGGATAGAATGGACATGGGGGCGGGTAGTGCGGGGCGGGGCGGTCGCCGTCAAGCGGACCGCCGCGCGAGCGTTTCCTCCTCCCCGCAGCAGCGGAGAGGAGGATAGGGCGATCAGAGCTTGCTCAGCACATAGTCGGCCGAGCTGACCTCGAAGGCGCCGGGCGCCTCGACGAACAGCTGCTCGACGACGCCGTCCTTGACGATCATCGCGAAGCGCTGGCCACGCGTGCCCAGACCGAAGGCCGAACCATCCATGGTGAGGCCCAGCGCCTCGGCAAAGCCGCCGTTGCCGTCTGCGAGCATCGTCACCTTGTCGGCCACGCCGTTTGCCTCGCCCCAGGCCTTCATCACGAAGAAGTCGTTGACCGCGGTGCAGGCGATCTCGTCGACGCCCTTGGCCTTGATCTCCTCGGCCTTCTCCACGAACCCCGGCAGGTGCTTGGCCGAGCAGGTGGGGGTGAAGGCACCGGGCACCGAGAACAGCGCGACCTTGCGGCCGGCGAAATAGGCGGGGGCCTGGACCTGGTCCGGCCCGTCGGCGGTGACCTTGACGAGCGTGGCGTCGGGGATGCGATCGCCGGTCTGGATCGTCATGCTGCTCTCTCCTTGTACGAATCCTGCGGCCGCGCGGCCGCTGCGCTTCCATCGCATCCCGCGCAACAAATTCAAGCGTGGCCCGTAGGGAGGGCGAACGATATGGTGGACCGCATGGATTCGACGCCTTCCCTCACCGGCCAGTTCCTGCTGGCGATGCCTGGCATCGGCGATCCGCGCTTCGAGCGCGCGGTGATCGCGATGTGCGCCCATGACGTCGAAGGCGCGCTGGGCATCGGTATCGGCGCGACGATCGAGGGGCTGGGCCTGCACGACCTGCTCGAACAGTTCGAGATCGATCCGGGCGAGGTGCCCGACGTGCCGGTGCATTTCGGCGGCCCCGTCGAACCGCGCCGCGGGTTCGTCCTCCATACCGCCGATTGGAGCGGACAGGACACGATCGACGTCGCCGGTCGCTGGCAGCTCTCCGGCACGATCGACGTGCTGCGCGCGATCGCGGAGGGCAAGGGGCCAAGCCGCTGGCTGGTCGCGCTCGGCTATGCTGGCTGGGGCGAGGGGCAGCTGGAAACCGAGCTGACCCGCCATGGCTGGTTCAACACGCCCGCCGATCTGGCGCTGCTCTACGATACCGATGTGTATGAGCGCTGGGCCGAAGGGTTCGTCGGCGCAGGGATCGATCCGCGGCTGCTGGCGAACAGTACCGGTACTGCCTGACGCCCCCTCTGTAGTCATATAAAGATATCTTTATATTAACATTGCGCGCCTGATCCGAAGCGGCTAGGGGCGCACCCATGCGACCGGGTGGATTCCCGGTGCGCCTGCATTTTGCCTGCAACTGGAGAAGCAGCCCGTGGCTACCAACGACTATGTCATCAAGGACATCGCCCTCGCGGATTTCGGCCGCGCCGAAATCAACATCGCCGAGACCGAGATGCCGGGCCTGATGGCGCTCCGTAAGGAATTCGGTGAATCGCAGCCGCTCAAGGGCGCGCGCATCACCGGTTCGCTGCACATGACGATCCAGACCGCAGTGCTGATCGAGACGCTGACCGCGCTCGGCGCGCAGGTCCGCTGGGCGACCTGCAACATCTTCTCGACGCAGGACCATGCCGCCGCCGCGATCGCCGCGACGGGCGTGCCGGTGTTCGCGGTGAAGGGCGAGAGCCTGGCCGACTATTGGGATTATGTCGGCGACATCTTCAACTGGGGCGCCGATGGTGACGGCACCACCGCCAACATCATCCTAGACGACGGCGGCGACGCGACCATGTTCGCGCTGTGGGGCGCCAAGCTCGAAGCCGGCGCGACGCTGGGCGAGCCCGAGAACGACGAGGAAGTCGAGTTCCAGCGCGCGCTCAAGGCGTTCATCGCCAAGTATCCGGGCTACCTGACCAAGACCGTCCAGAATCTGAAGGGCGTCTCGGAAGAGACCACCACCGGCGTCCACCGCCTGTACGAGATCGCCAAGAAGGGCGAGCTGCCGTTCCCGGCGATCAATGTCAATGACAGCGTCACCAAGTCGAAGTTCGACAACCTTTATGGCTGCAAGGAATCGCTGGTCGACGCGATCCGTCGTGCTACCGACGTGATGCTCGCCGGCAAGGTTGCCGTGGTTGCCGGCTTCGGTGACGTGGGCAAGGGCTCGGCCCAGTCGCTCCGCAACGGCGGCGCGCGCGTGATGGTCACCGAAATCGATCCGATCTGCGCGCTGCAGGCGGCGATGGAGGGCTTCGAGGTCGTCACCATGGACGAGGCCGTCAAGCGCGCCGACATCTTCGTGACCGCGACCGGCAATGCCGACGTGATCACCGCCGATCACATGAAGGCGATGAAGCCGATGTCGATCGTCTGCAACATCGGCCACTTCGATAGCGAGATTCAGATCGCCGCGCTGTCGAACTACAAGTGGACCGAAGTGAAGCCGGGCACCGACCTGGTCGAGTTCCCGGACGGCAAGCAGATCCTCATCCTCGCTAAGGGCCGCCTGGTGAACCTGGGCTGCGCCACCGGCCACCCGAGCTTCGTGATGTCGGCTAGCTTCACCAACCAGACGCTGGCGCAGATCGAGCTCTGGACCAAGGGCGAGAACTACAAGAACGAAGTCTACGTGCTGCCGAAGCACCTCGACGAGAAGGTCGCCGCGCTGCACCTCGAGAAGCTGGGTGTCCAGCTGTCGCAGCTCAGCGCAAAGCAGGCTTCGTATATCGGCGTGCCGGTCGAAGGCCCGTTCAAGCCGGACCATTATCGCTACTGATCGCGCACGCGATCGTCACGCGACGGCGGCCGTCCCCTTGGGGGCGGCCGTTTTCGTTTGATCCGTCGCCTTCGCAACAAAATGTTGCTGTTTTGCAACACTCCCTCTGAAACTGCTGTAACATTTCCGCACACGGGTTCAGTCGTGGCCCCCGATCCCCCGCGGAAGCATTTCCGAAACATCGGCAACATTGGTGAAGCGCAGTTCGCGTCCATCGCTGCGGCATAGATAGTATCAAAGAGGGGTTCGTAATGCGTTCAGTTCGAGCAGGCCGCCATGGTGGTCTGAAGCTAACCGCGTCAATCGCGGCGCTCATTGCCACGCAGGTCGGCATGCCGGCGTTCGCGCAGGCACAGACCGTGGACAGCGGTGCTGCGCAGGCCCAGGAGCCAGCAGAAATCGTCGTCACCGGTTCGCGCATCGCGCAGCCGGGCGTGAACTCGCCGATTCCCGTGACGTCGGTGACCGTAGCCGACCTTACGCGTTCAGGCGGCGTCGCCATCGGCGACGCGATGAACACGCTGCCGTCACTGCGGCCGACCTACAGCCAGGCGAGCTCGACCCAGTTCATCGGAACCTCGGGCCTAAACTTGCTGGATCTGCGCGGTCTGGGCACGGCGCGTACGCTGGTGCTGGTCAACGGCCGTCGCCATATCACAGCGCTGGAAGGTGAGTTCCAGGTCGACGTCAACACGATCCCGACCGACCTGCTCGAACGCGTCGACGTCGTCACCGGCGGCAGCTCCGCGGTCTACGGCTCGGACGCGATGGCCGGCGTCGTGAACTTCGTGCTGAAGCGCAATTTCGAGGGCGTCCGTCTCAACGCCCAGGCCGGCATCAGCGACAAGGCCGATCGCGGTACCTATCGCCTCTCGGGCACCGTCGGTAAGAATTTCTCGGAAGGTCGCGGCAATATCGCGGTCGCGCTCGAATATAACCGCGCGGACTTGGTTACCTATGCCGATCGCCCCGAACTGACCGGCGCCGTTGACGGCCGAACCCAGCTCCAGCTGGTCGAAGATCCGACGATCGACAACAACCGTCCCGATCGTACCGTCCTGAACCGCGTGCACAGCTATGGCTATGACAATGGCGGCAATTTCATCGCCTATAACGGCACGAGCACGCGGTCGTGCGCGATTGCCAACGCCTGTGTCGCCAACGGCTTCCCGCGCATCTTCGGCTTCCGTCCGGACGGTTCGCTGAACGAATACAATTACGGCACCGATTTCCGCCCGGCGGGTTCGGGCAACAACCAGGGTGGCGACGGCGCGGTGCTCAACGACCGTGGCACGCTGGTCCCGCAGCTCGATCGCTATGTCGCGAACGTCATCGCGCATTATGATGTGTCGGATGCATTCCGTCCGTTCTTCGAAGCCAAGTTCGTGCGCGTCGAGAGCTTCAACCAGGGCACGCCGACCTTCGCGCAGGGCGGCGGCCAGGGCCTCGTGAACGGCGATCCGGCTGCGCTGACCTACGGAACCAGCGTGGGCATCCCGATCCGCCTCGACAACCCCTACCTTCAGCCTGCAGCCGCCGCGACGATCGCTTCGCTGCTCCCGGCCGGTTCGCAGTTCTTCCGCCTCAACCGCGAAAACAACGACATCGGCACCCGTGACGAGTTCGATCGTCGCGACACCTATCGCTTTGTCGGCGGCGTGGAAGGCACGTTCAACACTACCTGGAAGTATGACTTCTCGGTGAACTATGGCGAGTTCCACTCGACCTCGCGCTTCTACAACAACCGCGTCGAAGAGAATTTCTACAACGCCGTAGACGCCACGCGCAATGCGGCCGGCCAGATCGTGTGCCGCATCAACCAGACCACGGTGACCGATCCGAACTGCGTGCCCATCAATTTGCTGGGCGATGGTTCGGTCAGCCAGGCTGCGCGCAACTACGTCAACACCACCTCGACCCGTATCGGCAAGGCAACCGAGCTCGACATCAACGCCAACCTCATCGGCGATTCGGGCAAGTGGTTCGAACTGCCGGGCGGCCCGGTCCGCTTCGCGATCGGCGGCGAATATCGCCGCGAGACCGCGCGCTACCAGTATGACGCGCTGGTGAAGAGCGGTGCGACCTTCCTCAATGCCATCCCGGACTTCAACCCGACCTCGTTCGAGGTGAAGGAAGCCTATGGCGAGCTGCAGCTGCCGGTGCTGCGCAACCTGCCGTTCGCGCAGGAGCTGACGGTCAACGGTGCCGTGCGCGTTGCGGACTATAAGGGTGCGACGGGTACGGTCTGGGCCTGGAACGCGGGCGGCATCTATGCGCCGGTTCGCGACATCAAGTTCCGCGTGAACTATTCAAAGTCGGTCCGCGCCCCGACCCTGGGCGATCTCTACTCCTCGCCGTCGCAGAACTTCGCAAGCGTCGACGATCCTTGCGACGTCAACTTCATCAACAAGGGTCGCTCGACCCGTGCGGCAAATTGCGCGGCGGCCGGTGTCCCGGCGGGCTTTGTCAACGATCGCACGCGTGCAGGCACGCTGGAAATCCTGTCGGGCGGCAACGCCAATCTGACGGCGGAGACCTCGCGCAGCTGGACCTATGGCGTCGTCGTGCAGCCGAGCTTCGTGCCCGGCCTGTCGTTCACCGCCGATTATTACGACATCAAGATCAGCAACGTGATCAGCCCGGTGGAAGCTCAGACGATCGTCGATGCCTGCTATGATGCGCCCAATCTGAGCAATCAGTTCTGTGCGCTGATCAACCCCCGCCAGTCGAACGGCTATTTCGCCGCGCCGGCGCTGCTCCAGAGCAGCGTCAACTTCGCAGCGCTGCGCGCCAAGGGGATCGATCTGGATCTGAGCTACACCCGCAAGGTGTTCACGAACGACCGGATCACGATTCGCGGTCTGGCCAACTACGTCCAGAACCGCACCGATTACCCGTATCTGGACACCCCGGATCGTCCCGAGCGCGTGCGGGGGGAACTGAACGATCCGATCTGGCGTGCGAACGTCTCGGTTGATTACACCCATGGTCCGCTGACCCTGGGCTATCAGGTCCGCTATATCGGCCGTCAGTCGATCACCGATTGGGAGACCCAGCACGACACGAATGGGGTGCCGGCGCTCGATCCGAACTATGCGGATGTCGTCTACTACCCGCATGTGTTCTACCACGCGATCCGCGGTACGCTGGACGTGAACCGCCAGTTCACGCTGTACGGCGGCGTCGACAATATCGCCGACAAGCGTCCGCCCTACGGCCTGCTGGGCACGGGGGACGGTGGCATCTTCGATAACATCGGTCGCTTCATGTACATCGGCGCGACGGTCAAATTCTGATCTTTGCCGGTGAATCGAATGGGAAGGGGCTCGGCGATCGCCGGGCCCCTTTTCGTTTGGGGGCGCATTGTCCTAAGGACGGACTGTGGCAGGCCTTGGGAATCCTCGGTGATCGTAGTTTCGCAGAGTGGCGCAGCCATTGTCGGCGCGGTGCTGGCGTTCGTCTTGATCGCGGCGGTCTGGGCACTCTACGCCGGGCTGGCCGCGCGCGCCGCCGCACGCACCGCCTATGAGCAAAACCGCCGATTGCTGCGCTTTTCCCGCACCTCGCCCGCGCTGCCCATGCTCGTCCGCGCCGATGGCCGCATCGAGATGTCACCGCGCCTCGCCGCGTGGCTGGGCCTGGAAGGCCCCGTCGAATCACTCGCCCGCCTCACGCAGAAAGACTCGGGGCTCGATCCCGAGGATGTCGCACTGCTCGGCGAGCAGGTGGAGGCGGCTCAGCGCGCCGGACAATCCTTCCGCCTCTCACTGCCGGTGCGCGGCTCGGAGCGGATGCTGCTCGTGCTGGGCGAGCGCGCGTCTGAGGCGGTGGAGACGCCGGGCAGCGTGCTGCTGTGGGTACTCGATGCGACCGACAGCCAGGCCGAGGTTGGTGCGCTGGAGCGCGAGGCGGATCGGCTGCGCGCCGCCTTCGATGCGCTGACGGCGCTGATCGAGGCGGCGCCGATGCCGATGTGGTATCGCGGGCCCGATCTGCGGCTGCTCATGGTCAACACCGCCTATGTCCATGCTGTCGAGGGGCGCGATGCCGAGGACGTGGTGTCGCGCGGGGTGGAACTGGTCGACGGCGCCGGGCTGGGCGGCCCGCTTGCCAACGCCGCCATCGCGCGCGACACGCAGGAGCCGCAATCGGCGGCGATGCCCGCGACGATCGCCGGCGCCCGGCGGATGCTCCGCCTCCACGACGTGCCGCTGCCCACCGGCGGCATCGCCGGCTTCGCGGTCGATATCGAGGAACTGGAGCGCGCCCGCGGCGGCCTCAAGCGCTTCGCCGAGGCGCAGCGCGCGATGCTCGATCGCATGTCGGCCGGCGTCGCGCAGTTCGGCTCCGACCGCAGCCTGGTGTTCTGCAACCAGCCCTTCCGCCGCCTGTTCGCGATGAAGAACGAGTGGCTTGCCGATCGCCCCGAATTTGACCGCGTGCTCGAGCGGATGCGCGAGGCGCGCAAGCTGCCCGACGTCCGCGATTTCCCGCACTGGAAGGCCGAACGCCGCGAATGGTTCACCGCGCCCGAGGCGGTGGAGGAAAGCTGGAGCATCGGTACCACCCATCTCCGCGTCGTCGCCCAGCCGCTGCCCGAAGGCGGGTTGCTGCTGATCTTCGAGGACCAGACCCAGCAGCTGGAGCTGCAGCGCGAGCATGGCGAGATGCAGCAGGTCCGCACTGCGACGCTGGACAGCCTGGCGGAGGCCGTCGCGGTGTTCGGCAAGGGGCGGCTGCAGCTGTGGAACCGCAAGTTCCGCCAGGTCTGGGGGTTCGAGGACGGCTTCCTCGACGGTCATCCGCAGATCGCCACGATCGTCAAGGCGGCGGGCGGCAAGCTGGTCAATGCAGCACGCGCCGAGATCATCGGCGACCTGATCCGGCTGGCCGCCAAGGATCGCCAGCAGCGGGGCTCCAGCATCACCTTCGCCAATGGCAGGCATTTCGACATTGCCGCGGTGCCGCTGCCCGACGGCAACGCGCTGGTGACGATGCTCGACACGACCGATCGCCAGCGGGTGGAACGCGCGCTTCGTGATCGCAACGAGGCGCTGGAGGCGGCCGACCGCGTCCGCACCGCCTTTGTCGCCAATATGAGCTATGAGCTGCGCACGCCGCTGACCTCGATCAAGGGCTTTGGCGAGATGCTGCAGGGCGGGTTCGCCGGCAAGCTGAGCGCGGACGGCAAGGAATATGTCGAGGCGATCCTGATGTCGGTCGACCGACTGGGCGGACTGATCGACGACGTCCTCGATCTGACCCAGAGCGAAGGCCAGCCGATCGAACGCGAGACGGTGGATATCGAGCTCGCCGCCACCAGCGCCGCCGACGTGATCGCGCCACTGGCCAAGGGCAAGGCGATCGATCTGGTGATCGAGGACGCCGGTACCGCCGGGGTGGTGCTCGGCGATGCCCGCCGTCTCCGCCAGACGGTGGAGCATCTGCTCCGCCATGCGGTGTCGCACACGCCCGAGGGCGGTCGCGTGCTGCTGCACCTCGACGGCAATGCGCGCGTCGCGCGGGTGATCGTCAGCGACGACGGCCCGGGCATGGCCCCCGAGGCGGTAGCGCGGGCGTTCGACCGGTTCGCGCAAGTCGGCACCTCGCGCGGTGGCGACCGCGCGCTGGGGCTGGGCCTGCCGCTCGCCAAGCAGTTCGTCGAGGCGCATGGCGGGCGGATCGAGCTGATCTCCGAGCCGGGGCAGGGGACGCTCGTCACGGTGGAGTTGCCGCGCGGATGACCGAGGACACGATCGTGCTCGCCTCGCTGGACGAGGCGCTGACGCTGGGCGCCAGGCTCGCGGCGGTGGCGGGCCCCGGTGACGTCATCGCGCTGTCCGGCCCCCTGGGCGCGGGCAAGACCAGCATCGCCCGCGGGTTGCTCGCGGCACTGGGACTGGAGGGCGAGGCGCCGTCCCCGAGCTTCGCGATCGTCCAGCCCTATGACGTACCCGAGGTGCGGCTGCCGGTGCTGCACGTCGACCTCTACCGGATCGAGGATCCAGACGAGGCCGAGGAACTGGGGCTGGACGACGCGCGCGACGATTCGCTGCTGCTCGTCGAATGGCCCGAGCGCCTGCATGCCTCGGCATGGCACGACGCCTTATGGCTGACGCTGGCGGTCGCGGCGGACGGCACCCGTGCCTTGACAGCGCGCGCGCCGGCGGCATGGGAAGGCCGATGGCCGTTGACATGACTCCGCCGGGCTCGGCGCCCGCTTTCCTCGCTTCCGCCGGTTGGGCGGGGGCGGATATCCTCCCCGTCGCCGGCGATGCCTCGTTCCGCCGCTATTTCCGCGTGGTCGAGGGCGACCGCAGCGCGATCCTGATGGACGCGCCGCCGCCCCACGAGGATCCGCGCCCGTTTCTTGCGGTGGCGCGCTGGCTGACCGGGCAGGGGTTCGCCGCGCCGGCGATCCTGCACGAGGATCTCGCGCAGGGCCTGGTGCTGATCGAGGATTTCGGCGATGTCCGCCTGCGCGAGACGGTGGATGCCGAGCCCGCGCGTGAGCTTGAGCTCTACGGCGCCGCGGTGGACCTGCTGGTGCGGCTCCACGATACGCCGGCCGGCGTAGAGGCGCCCTATGACCTCGCCGTCTACCAGCGCGAGGCGGGGCTCTTCGTCGAATGGTATTGCCCCGCCGTCGGGCTGGAGGTGGATGCTGCCGGCTATCGTGACGCCTGGGATGCGGTGCTGGCGCCGCTGCTCGCTGGTCATCGCCCCGTCACGGTGCTGCGCGACTATCATGCCGAGAACCTGATGCTGATCGAAGGCGGGGAAGGTTTGGGGCTGCTCGACTTCCAGGATGCGCTTGCCGGGCACCCCGCCTACGACCTCGTCTCGCTCCTCCAGGATGCGCGCCGCGACGTGCCGCAAGAGACCGAGGCGGCGATGCTGGCCCGCTATCGTAACGCGACGGGTGCCGGCGAGGCGTTCGACAGCGCCTATCATGTGCTCGGCGCGCAGCGGAACGCCAAGATCCTCGGCATCTTTACCCGGCTGTGGAAGCGCGACGGCAAGCCACGCTATCCGTCGCTGTGTCCGCGCGTCTGGACCTATCTGGAGCGCGACCTCGCGCACCCGGCGCTGCAGCCGGTGGCCGACTGGTTCGCTGCCAATGTGCCGGTCGAAAAGCGCGGCGATCCCATGCAGGTGGCGGCATGACGATCTATTCGCTTCGCCCGCAACCTGCGGCGCCTGTGCCCAAGACCGCGATGGTGATGGCCGCGGGCCTCGGCAAGCGGATGCGTCCGCTGACCATGAGTCGGCCCAAGCCTCTGATCGAGGTCTCCGGCAAGCCGCTGATCGACCATGTCTTCGATCGTCTGGCTGCTGCCGGGATCGAACGCGCGGTGGTCAACGTCCATTATCTCGCAGACCAGCTCGAGGCGCATCTCCGGGCGCGGGTGAAGGGCGTGGAGCTGCTGGTTTCGGACGAGCGCAGCCAGTTGCTGGAGACCGGCGGGGGCCTCGTCCAGGCGCGCGGGATGCTTGGTGACCAGCCCTTCCTGTGCGTCAACAGCGACAATCTGTGGGTCGACGGCCCCAGCGACGCGATCCGGCTGCTCGCGGCGCAGTGGGACGATGCCAAGATGGACGCGCTGCTGCTGCTGGTGCCGCTGGCGCGCGCGACCTGCCATGGCGGGCAGGGCGATTTCCGCCTCGACGCGTTCGGGCGGATCACCGAGCGGCGCAAGCCCGGCCGGCTGGCGCCCTTCGTGTTCACCGGCATCCAGATCCTGTCGCCCCGCGTGATCCGCGATTGGCCCGAGGGGCCGTTCTCGACCAATTTGTTCTGGAACCGCGCGATGGAGGCCGGGCGGCTTTGGGGCGCGGTGCACCAGGGGCTGTGGTTCGACGTCGGCTCCCCCAAGGCGATCCGCGCGACGGAAACGGCGCTCGCGGAGCTTTGATCGTCCAGCCGCGGACAGCGGTTGCGTTGAAGTCCCACGGCGCTAAGGTTCGCGCTCCGTTCCCCTTTTGCCGAGCCGCATGTCGCACGCCCTGCACCTCTACACGATCCCGCCGCACCGGGCCTTTGCCGATGCGCTGGCGATCGGGCTGATCCGCCGCTTCGGCGCGGACCCGCTGCGGCTGGCGCGCGGCGTGGTGCTGCTCCCCAACAACCGCGCCAAGCGGGCGATGCAGGACGCCTTCGTGCGCGAGAGCGGCGGCGGGCTGCTGCTGCCCCGGCTGGTAGCGATCGGTGACCCCGAACTCGACGAAGCGGTGTTCGAGACGGTCGACGATGCCGAGCCGGTGCCGCCCGCGGTCGATCCGCTCCAGCGGCGGATGATCCTCGCCCGGCTGCTCCAGGGACATGACGCGCGCCTGGACGCGGCAGAGGCGGTGCGGCTGGCGGGCGATCTCGGCACCACGCTCGACCAGCTGCTCGTCGAGGAGGTTTCGCCCCGGCGGCTGCGCGACCTGGAGCTTGGCCCCGAGCTGTCGGCGCATTGGGAGCGATCGCTCGCGCTGTTCGAGATCGTGTTGACCCGCTGGCCCAAGGAGCTGGCCGCGCTGGGTCGCGTGGATTTGCCCGAGCGGCGGCGACGCCTGCTCGATCGCGTCTCGGCGCGATGGAAGGCGGCGGCGCCGGCGGGCTTCGTCTGCGCCGCCGGCGTCACCACGGCGGCGCCTGCGATCGCGCGGCTGTTGCGGGTGGTCGCCGAGCTGCCCGAGGGGATGGTGGTGCTGCCCGCGCTCGCCACCGCGATGGGCGACGACGAATGGGAGTCGCTCGGGCCGCACAAGCCGGATCCGACCACCGGGCGCCGCCGGCGCGCGCTGGAGACGCATCCGCAATTCCACCTCAAGCTGCTGCTCGACCGGATGGGCGTGGCGCGCGGCGAGTTCCAGCAATGGCGCGTCGCCAGCGAGCTCGATGCGCCGCCCGCGCGCAGCAAGGCGATCGCCTCGGCGATGCAGCCGCCCGAGCTCACCCATCGCTGGACCGACCTGCCCGCCGGCGATCGGCGGCTGGACGGGGTCCGCGCGCTCGACCTTGCGACCCCGGCCGAGGAGGCCCAGGCAATCGCGCTGGCCCTGCGCGAGGCGCTGGAGACGCCCGCGCGTACGGCTGCGCTGGTCACGCCCGATCGCGCGCTGGCCCGCCGCGTGGCGGCACATTGCGGCCGCTGGGGCATTGCGGTGGACGATTCCGCCGGGCAACCGCTGTCGCTTACCCCGCCGGGCACCTTACTGCTCGCGCTGGCCGATGCGGCGGCGCAGGCCTTTGCGCCGATGCCGCTGCTGACCTTGCTCAAGCATCCGCTGGTGCAGCCGAACGATCGTGCCGCCTGGCTGGACGGTGCGCGGGCGCTCGATCTCGCGTTGCGCGGCCCGCGTCCGGCACCCGGCCTGGCGGGTATCGACGCGCATCTGGCCGAGCAGGGCGGGCGGGAAGGGGCGCTCCGCCGCACCGCCGCGCGCTGGTGGGAAACGGCGCGGCCGCTGCTTGCTTCGCTTGAGGCGGTGTTCGCCGGCCGAGCGCAGCCGCTTGCCGGGCTGGTCGCTGCGCTGCGCGAGGCGGCGCAGGCGCTGGGCGGTGACATGCTGTGGAGCCGCGAGGACGGCCGCGCCGCCGCGCTGCTGCTCGACGATCTGGAGCGCGAGGCCGCGCACGGCCCCGCGTTGGCCGAGCCCGACAGCCTCGCGCCGATGCTCCGCACGCTGATGGACGAAGTCGCGGTGCGGCCGCCGCAGGGCGGGCATCCGCGGCTCGCCATTCTCGGCCTGATCGAGGCGCGGCTGCACAGTGCCGACCTGATGATCCTCGGCGGGCTCAACGAAGGCGTCTGGCCGGGGCTACCCGCGCCCGACCCCTGGCTCGCGCCGCGCATCCGTGCCGAACTCGGGCTGCCGGGGCTGGAGCGGCGGATCGGCGTATCTGCGCACGATCTCGCAATCGGGCTCGGCGCACGGCAAGTCCTGCTCACCCGCGCCCGCCGGGACGCGAGCGCGCCGACCATCGCCTCGCGCTTCTGGCTGCGGCTGGAGGCGCTGTCGGGTGGTCTGGTGCGGGCAGGCGACCTCGCCGCGTGGATGGCGGCGATCGACGCGCCGGGCGCCTTCGCGCCGGTCGCACGGCCGGAGCCTTCGCCGCCATCCAAGGACCGGCCCAAGGTCATCTCGGTCACCGAAGTGGATCGGCTCAAGGCCGATCCCTATGCCTTTTACGCCCGGCGGATGCTGCGGCTGATGCCGCTCGATCCGGTCGATGCCGATCCTAGCGCTGCGTGGCGGGGTACGGCGGTGCACGACGTGCTGCAGCGCTGGTTCGAGGAGGATGACTGCCGACCGGACCTGCTCCGCGCCCGTGCTGAGGCGATGCTGGCGGACACGCGTACGCACCCGCTGATCCGCGCGCTGTGGCAGCCGCGTCTGATCGAGGCGATCGACTGGATCGCCGGGGAACTGGTTGAGCAGGGGCTGAAGGGGCGCACGGTGCTGGCGGTCGAGCGGGACGGGTCGATCGACTTCGCCGGCGTGACGCTGCGCGGCAAGTTCGACCGGGTCGACCGGCTGGAGGGCGGCGCGCTGGCGATCGTCGACTACAAGACCGGCCAGCCGCCGAGCACGCGCGCGGTGAAGGCGGGGTTCAGCCTCCAGCTCGGGCTGCTGGGGCTGATCGCCGAGCGGGGCGGGTTCGAGGGCATCGAGGGGGCCGCGCGGGCGTTCGAATATTGGTCGCTGGCGCGCAATCCGCGGAGCGGCGGGTTCGGCTATGTCGACTCGCCGGTCGATCCGAAGAAGCGCGAGCCGGTGCCCGCGGAGGATTTTGTCAGTATCGCCGCCGAGCATTTCGCCGCGGCGGCGGGCGAGTGGCTGACGGGCGAGCGTCCGTTCACCGCCAAGCTGGTGCCGGAATATGCCCCCTATGCGGAATATGACCAGCTGATGCGCCGGGATGAATGGTATGGGCGTGAGTAAGCATCGTGCTCCTGCGAAGGCAGGAGCCCAGGGCCACACGGGACTCTCTCGCAACCCCTGGGCCCCTGCTTTCGCAGGGGCACGGCCAGGAGGGACGCGCCCATGAGCCGCAGCCCCGCCAAGCTCCACCCGCTCAAGGGCAACCAGAAGCGCGCCAGCGATCCGACGCGGCATATCTGGCTGTCGGCCTCGGCAGGGACCGGCAAGACGCAGGTGCTCGCCGCACGGGTGTGGCGGCTGCTGCTCGCGGGCACCGATCCCTCGGCGATCCTCTGCCTGACCTTCACCAAGGCCGGCGCGGCCGAGATGTCCGAGCGAATCACCGGTCGGCTGGCTTACTGGGTGCGTGCCAAGGACGAGGAACTGGCCGCCGATCTTGCGGCGCTGGGCGAGAGCATCGGGCCGGAGAGTCGGGCTGCTGCGCGCACGCTGTTCGCCAAGGTGCTGGATGCGCCCGGGGGCGGCATCCGCATCCAGACGATTCACAGCTTCTGCCAGTCGCTGCTTTCCGCCTTCCCGATCGAGGCGGGGCTGGTGCCCGGCTTTCGTCCGCTCGAGGCGCGCGAGGAGGCGGTGCTGGCGCGCGAGACGCTCGCTGAGATGCTGGTCGAGGCCCGGCGCGAAGGCCGCGAGGGCGTGATCGACGCAATCGGCGCGCTCAGCCTGCGGCTCGGCGAGGGCGGGGCGGAAGGCTTCCTCCAAGAGTGTGCGCGCGCCGGCGAGGCGCTGGAGGGGCTCCCCAGCGGCATCCAGCCCTGGCTGCGTCGTTCGTTCGACCTTCCCGCGGGCGACATCGCGGAATCGCTCGCAACAAGCTGCAGTGACGGCAGCTTTGACCTGCAAACGCTACGCAATATCGCATCGGCTAACGCTGCCTGGGGCACCGCCCGCGGGCTGGAGCGGGCGGACGTGATCGCCGCGTGGCTGGCGCGTTCGCCGGAAGAACGCGCCGAAACGCTGGATCAGCTCCACCTCGTCTGGGCCACCGCCAAGGGCGATCCGCGCAGCTTCGCCAAGGGGCAGGCGCCGCAGGATCCCGACTATGTCACAGCGGCGATGCGGCTGCATGGCCGCTGTGGCGAGCTGCTCGCGATGCGGGTGCGCGCCGCCTATGTCGACCTGCTCGCGCGCGGGCTGGAGGCGGGGCGCGAATACGCCCGCGCCTATACCGCCGCCAAGCGCCGGCTCGGCGCGGTGGACTTCGACGACCTGATCGGCCGCACCATCGCGCTGCTCCGCCAGGAAGGCATGGGCGAATGGGTGCGCTACAAGCTCGACCAGGTGACCGAGCATGTGCTGATCGACGAGGCGCAGGACACCAATCCCCGGCAATGGGCGATCGTCTCGGCCATGGCCGACGAGTTCTTCGCGGGCGAAGGCGCGCGCGGCGACCGGCTGCGCACGCTGTTCACCGTGGGCGACTACAAGCAGGCGATCTTCGGCTTCCAGGGCACCGACCCGATCTTCTTCCAGGCGGCGTTCGAACGGTTCAAGCAGCTGGCGAACTTCCGCGCGGACTATGAGGTCGAGGTGCGCGAGCTGGAATCGCTCTCGCTCACCCACAGCTTCCGCTCGACCCGCCCGGTGCTGGAGTTCGTCGATACCGCGCTGGGCCTGCTCCCCGACCCCGGCATGGGTCCGATGAGCGACAGCGAGCCGCACGCCAGCGAAGTACCGGGTCCCGGCACGGTGACCTTGTGGCCGCCGGTACTCGATGGCGGGAGCGAGGCTGACGAAGAGGAATGGCTGGGCGAGGCTACGCGTGGACTGGCCATCCGTATCGCACGGCAGATCAAAGCTTGGGTGGGCAATCTCCCGCTCGCTGCCAAGGGCCGCATGCTCGCCCCCGGCGACGTTATGGTGCTGGTCAAGCGGCGCGGCGAGCTTGCCTCGCTGATCGTCGCGCGGCTCTATGCCGAGGGCGTGCCGGTGGCGGGCGTAGACCGGCTGCGGCTCAACGCGCCGCTGGCGGTGCAGGACCTGCTCGCCGCGATCCGCTTCGCGCTCCAGCCCGAGGATGATCTGTCGCTGGCGGCGCTGCTGGTCTCGCCGCTGATCGGCTGGAGCCAGGAGGAGCTGATGGCGGCGGCGGTGCGCGAGCGCGGCGGGCTCTGGCGGCACCTGCGCGAACGCCAGCCGGCGGAGAAGCTGGCGCCGCTCTACGATCTGCTGCGCCGCGCCGACCTCGCCACGCCCTATCGCTTCCTTGAGGAGATCCTGTCCGGTCCGCTGCAGGGGCGGCGCAAGCTGCTGTTGCGGCTGGGTGAGGAGGCGCGCGATCCCATCGAGGAACTGCTCAACGCGGCGCTCACCTTCGAGACGCGGGCGACGCCGTCGCTCCAGCGCTTCCTCGACTGGTTCGATCGCGGCGATGTTGAGATCGTTCGCGATGCCGCCCAGCCGCAGCCGGCGGTGCGGGTGATGACGGCGCATGGCTCCAAGGGCCTGCAGGCCCCGCTGGTAATCCTGGCCGACGCGACGGTGGACCCGACGCGCAGCCCGCGCAGCACGCTCAAATGGACGCCCGACCAGGATCAGGAGAAGTTCCCGATCTTCCGCCCCCGCAGCGGCGAGCGCGACGGGGCGCTGGCCGAGGCGCTCGCCGAGGCGGACGCGCGCGAGCTGCAGGAACATTGGCGGCTGTTCTACGTCGCCGCCACCCGCGCGGAGGAGCAGCTGGTGATCGCCGGGGCGCTGGGCCCTCAGGCCAAGGGCGAGCCGCCCAAGGCGAGCTGGTATGCCGCCAGCGCCGCCGCGCTCGATGCGCTGGGTGTGCCGCTGGACGAGGCTGGCGTGCGGGAGTTCCACGGCGTGGTCCCGCAGGCGCCGGTGCAGCCTGTCCCTCCACTGGTGGTCGGGGAAGCCGCGCCCGCGCCGGTGCTGCCCGACTGGCTCCACACGCGCGCGCCGGAGGAAGCCCGCCCGCCGCGGCCGCTGGCGCCCTCGTCGCTGGGCGACGACCGTGTGTCGGATCCGCCGCCGGGTCCTGCGCTGCGGGCCGCGGCCGAGCGTGGGCGATTGCTCCACGCCTTGTTCGAGCGCCTGCCCGGCGTTGCTCCGGACGCGCGGCGGTCTGCCGCCGATCGCTGGCTGGCGGGAGCAGGGGGGCTCACCGATGAGGCCGACCGCACCGCGCTGATCGATGCGGCGCTCGCCGTCACCGAAGACCCGCGCTTCGCCGAGTTGTTCGGGCCCGACGCGCTGGGCGAGGCGCCGATTGCGGCGGTGGTGGCGGACGGGGTCGTCGTTTCCGGCATCGTCGACCGGCTGATGGTTACGCCCGAGCGGGTACGGGTGGTCGACTTCAAGACCGGCCGCCGCGCGCCGGCCTCCCTGGCGGACGTGCCTCCCTATCATCTCCGCCAGATGGCCGCCTATGTCGCCGCCCTACGGGTCATCTTCCCCGACCGGGACGTGGAGGCCGCCCTCCTATATTCCGCGGGTCCGGTGCTCTACGCATTGCCAGAGGACCTTCTCGCCGAGCACAAGCCTCGCTACGTGGGGTAGGAGCAAAGCTTGGGCTCCTGCGCTTGAGCAACGCCCCCGGCGATCATAGATAGCCGACCAACACGAAGTTCAGGAGATACCGACATGGCCACTGTGGCGACTACCGACGCCAATTTCGAAACCGACGTGCTGCAGGCGGACAAGCCCGTCCTCGTCGATTTCTGGGCAGAATGGTGCGGCCCGTGCCGCATGATCGCCCCGGCGCTCGAAGAGCTCGCCGAGGAGCTGGCAGACAAGGTGCAGATCGTGAAGATCAACATCGACGACAATCCCGATGCGCCGACCAAGTACGGTGTGCGCGGCATTCCGACGATGATCCTGTTCAAGAATGGGCAGCAGGCCGCCACCCAGGTCGGCGCGCTGCCCAAGAGCGGCATCAAGCAGTGGATCGAACGCGAGATCTGATCGCGTTTCGCCAGGCTCCCCGCCCGATCGCGGGCGGGGAGTGCTGGTTTCAGTCGAACAGCAATTCGGTGGCGCGCTTCCCGAGCTCGGGCGTCGATGCCGCGACGATCCCGACGCCATCGTCGCCGATCCGATAGGGGCTGCCGTCCCAACGGCTGACATAGCCGCCTGCCTCGGTGAGGAACAGCGCGCCCGGTGCGTGATCCCACACCAGCGTCCGCCGGAAGACGGCGATGTCGTTCTGGCCCAGCACCAGCCGCGGATAATTCTCGGCGGCGCATCGCGGCAGCGGCACCAGCTCGAATGCCGATCCGAAACGCGCGGCGCGTGCGGCATGTTCTTCCTCGGACTGCCCAACTTTCGAAACCGCCGCCAGCGGCCTGGCTGCCCCGCTTGCGCGGGCGCGGACCGGTGCGTCGCCGATGAACGCGCCGCGACCCAGCGCGGCATGGCACATGCGATCGGCCACCGGATCATAAAGCCAGCCCGCCTGCGTCACGCCGTTCTCGACCAGCGCGATCATGATCCCAAACGGAGGCTGACCGGCGGCGAAGTTGGCGGTGCCGTCGATCGGATCGATGATCCAGGCGCGCGCGGCGGTTGCCTGGTCCATCAGCGCCGGATCGGTCGCGCAGGCTTCCTCGCCGACGAGCACCGCGTCGCCGTCTATCGCCGACAGCCCCTCGGTCAATCGTTCCTCGGCCTCGCGGTCGGCGATGGTGACCAGCTCGCCGGGCATCTTTTCCAGCACGTCTTCAGCGGCGAGATTGCGGAATCGCGGCATCACCACCGCCTCGGCCACGGTGCGCATCAGCGCGGAGACGGCGGCGTGGTGGCGATGCATGCGCGTCAGCTCCGATAGTCAGCGTTGATCGAGATATAGCCGTGGGTAAGGTCGCAGGTCCAAACCTTCGCGCGGCCCTCACCGAGGCCGAGATCCACGCCGATCTCGATTTCCTGGCCCTTCAGATGCGCCGCGACCGGGGCCTCGTCATAGCCTTCCACCGCGAGGCCGTCGCGGGCGACCTGGGTGGCGCCGAAGCGGATGGCGAGCTGGTCGCGCTCGGCAGGCTCGCCCGCCTTGCCGACGGCCATCACCACGCGGCCCCAATTGGCGTCCTCACCGGCGATCGCGGTCTTCACGAGCGGCGAGTTGGCGATCGACATGGCGATGCGGTGCGCGCTGCGGTCGCTTTCGGCGCCCTCGACGGTGATTTCGATCAGCTTCTGCGCGCCTTCGCCGTCGCGGACGACGAGCAGGGCGAGCTGGCGGCAGAGATCGGCAAGCGCCGCGCGAAAGGCTTCAGCACCATCGTCCTCATCGCTTGCCAGCGGCGCGTTGCCGGCCTTGCCGGTCGCGAAGGCGAGGACGGTGTCGCTGGTCGAGGTGTCGCCGTCGACCGTGATGCAGGAGAAGCTGGCACCATTGGCATCGCGCAAGGCGTGCTGCAGGAATACCGGGTCCACCGCCGCATCGGTGAAGATGAAGCCGAGCATCGTCGCCATGTCCGGCGCGATCATGCCCGATCCCTTGATGATGCCAGTGAGCGTCACCGTCCGGCCGTCGACCACGGCGGTGGTCACCGCGCCCTTGGTGAAGGTGTCCGTCGTCATGATCGTCGCGGCGGCGTCTTCCCAGCTGCAGACTTCGGCCGTGTACGCTGCGTCGAGCCCCGCTTCGGCCTTGTCGATCGGCAGCGGCACGCCGATCACCCCAGTGGAGGCGACGAACACGTCCGAGGGATCGCAGTCGAGATGCTGGGCGGTGCGGGCGGCGATCGCTTCCACCGCCGCGCGGCCGCGATTGCCGGTGAAGGCGTTGGAGTTGCCGGCGTTCACCACCAGCGCACGCGCCTTGCCCAGGACGAGTGCCTTGCGGCACCATTCCACCTCGGGCGACGGGCATTTGCTGCTGGTCAGCACGCCCGCGACGCTGGTCCCCTCGTCGAGCGTGACGAAGGTGAGATCGCAGCGATCCCAGTTCTTGTACCGCGCCCGCGCAACGCGCAGCGTCACGCCGGGGATCGCGGGGAGGGCGGGGAAGGGCAGCGCGAGCGGGGAGGTGCTGGTGGACATGGAACCGCCTGTGGTTAGGATGCGGCGCGTGCTTCGGGCATGGGGGGGCAAAGATCAATGTTTTTGGTGATGGCGCTGCTGGCGGCGCAGGTCGCTCAGGGGGAAAGCGTAAGGCCCAGGCCTAAGCCCCTGAGTCCGCCTCATACTTGGATAAATGATGACGATTATCCAAAGACCGCAGCTGAGGAGCGGCGAGCGGGTCTTCTTCGCTACCGTTTGGAGGTGGATCCAAAGGGGTTTCCCGTGAAATGTAGCATTTTACGATCTTCCACCCATGAAGAACTCGACCGAGAGGCCTGTGTCCTTCTCTTGCAGAGGGCCCGATTTGCACCGGTGCGGGATACGGATGGTAAACCGATAACGGCGGATTTTACGGGGGTTATATCGTGGAATTCGGGCACTGACGGCTCAGCTAATGTGCAACCGTCTAGCCCAGACACTCTCGATCTCACGGTCGCAGCATTGCCGGCCGACTATCGTGGGCCTGTCCGAGCCGAAATCACTGTCGGAGAGGGTGCGATCACGACGAATTGCCGCATCCTAGAATCGAGTGGGAGCGGGGCAGCCGATCGCGCCGCCTGTCGGCAGCTTGAGGCAATCGCTGCCGATCCAGCGGCAAAAGCGGCGAGAAAAATGGCGAGTACCCGGACTTACATCGTCTCATTCCGCACCGATACGCCGGCCACTCCCTAGCTTTTGATTAGACGAACCGTGCGTCGATCCCTATGTGTCGTGCGTTGCCGCCCGTCGGTTGCGACATTATCACCGTGTACCACAGGGTTTCGCTTGGAACTGCTGCTACTCCTTACTGCGCTTTTCGCGAGCCTGACCGGTGTGTCGGGCCGGGGCGATGTGCGTTCGATGCAGGGCGTGGCGGTGGTGCGCGTGGCGGAGGCCGCGCAGGCAACCGTGCAACCCTCGCGCCATATCGTCGCCGCTGCGGCGGCGCTCCCCGCGCTGGTGCGGGTCGGGACGATTCCGGTATTCCACGTCGCCGCCGCGCCGCGGCCTGCGCTTCGCCTCGCCTTCGAGCAGCGGCGCGAATAGCCTTTCCGGCCCGGGCGTTCGGGCCCTTCTTCCTTTCGTCGCCGCGCGCGTGCGCGGTGCGCCCGTGATGGCTCCGCTTCGTCCGGCAGCCGTCGCGCATCCCATCCAAACAGGTCAGGAATTCGCATGTTCGGCGGTATTGCCAAGTCGCTTTTCGGTTCGTCCAACGATCGCTACGTCAAGTCGCTCAATCCGATCGTCCAGAAGATCGCCAGCTTCGAGCCGACGCTTCAGGCGATGAGCGACGACACGCTGGCGCAGCAGACGATCAAGTTCCGCGAGCAGCTGGCCAATGGCGCCAAGCTTGACGACCTGCTGCCCGAGGCCTTCGCCACGGTGCGCGAGGCGGCCCGCCGGGTGATCGGCCAGCGCCACTATGACGTGCAGATGATCGGCGGCATCGTGCTCCATCGCGGCGAGATCTCCGAGATGCGCACCGGCGAGGGCAAGACGCTGGTGGCGACGCTGGCCACCTATCTCAACGCGCTCCCCGGCGACGGCGTACACGTCATCACCGTCAACGACTATCTCGCTCGCCGCGACGCCGAATGGATGGCGCAGGTCTATGGCTTCCTGGGCCTCACCACCGGCGTGATCGTGCCCAATTTGTCCGACCAGCAGCGCCGCGACGCCTATGCCTCGGACATCACCTACGGCACGAACAACGAGTTCGGCTTCGACTATCTGCGCGACAACATGAAGTACGACCGCGCGAGCATGGTGCAGCGTCCTTTCAACTACGCGATCGTCGACGAGGTCGACTCGATCCTGATCGACGAGGCGCGCACCCCGCTGATTATCTCCGGCCCCACCGACGACCGTTCGGAGCTCTACATGAGCGTCGACGCGGTGGTGAAGCAGCTCGATGCCTCGACCTATGAGAAGGACGAGAAGCAGCGCACCATCGTGCTGACCGAAGAGGGCACCGAGACGGTCGAGCGGCTGCTCGAAGAAGCCGGCGTGCTGGTCGGCGCGAACCTCTACGACTTCGAGAACACCCAGGTGGTGCATCACCTGAATCAGGCGCTCCGTGCGAACGTGATGTTCAAGCGCGACACCGATTACATCGTCAAGGACGGCAAGGTCGTCATCATCGACGAGTTCACCGGCCGCATGATGGACGGCCGCCGCTGGTCGGACGGCCTGCACCAGGCGGTGGAAGCCAAGGAAGGCGTGAACATCGAGCCCGAGAACCAGACACTGGCCTCGATCACCTTCCAGAACTATTTCCGCATGTACCCCAAGCTCGGCGGCATGACCGGCACCGCGTCCACCGAAGCTGCCGAGTTCTACGACATCTACAAGATGAACGTCGTCACCATCCCGACCAACCTGCCGGTGCAGCGCGTCGACGAGGAAGACACCTTCTACAAGTCGACCGAGGACAAGTTCGCCGGCATCGCCAAGACGATCAAGGCGCATGCCGAGCGCGGCCAGCCGGTGCTGGTCGGCACCGTCTCGATCGAGAAGTCCGAACTGCTGTCCGAATTCCTCCATCGCGAGGGCGTGAAGCACGAGGTGCTCAACGCGCGCTTCCACGAGAGCGAGGCGCATATCGTCGCGCAGGCGGGCCGCCTCGGCATGGTCACCGTGTCGACCAACATGGCGGGCCGCGGCACCGACATCCAGCTCGGCGGTAATGTCGAGTTCCGCGTCGCCGACGAGCTGCGCGATATGCCCGACGGCCCCGAGCGCGACGCCGCGATCGAGCGGATCAAGGCCGAGGTCGCCGCCGAGAAGGAGCAGGTCAAGGCCGCGGGCGGGCTGTTCGTGCTCGGCACCGAGCGCCACGAAAGCCGCCGCATCGACAACCAGCTCCGCGGCCGCTCGGGTCGCCAGGGCGATCCGGGCCTTAGCCGTTTCTACCTGAGCCTCGACGATGACCTGCTGCGCATCTTCGGCTCGAACACGCTGTTCTCGCGGATGATGCGCTCCAGCCTAGAGGATGGCGAGGCGATGCCGCCGTCGCGCTGGCTGAGCAAGGCGATCGAGACCGCGCAGCGCAAGGTCGAGGCGCGCAACTATGACGTGCGCAAGCAGGTCGTCGAGTATGACGACGTGATGAATGACCAGCGCAAGGTGGTCTATGAGCAGCGTGCCGACATCATGGACGCCGATACGGTGGGTCATGTGGTGGAGGACATGCGCCACGAGACGGTCAATGCGATCGTCGGCGAGGCCTGTCCGCCGAACAGCTATCCCGAACAGTGGAACATCGCCGCGCTCAAGGAGCGGCTGGCCGATACGCTGGATCTCGACCTGCCGGTCGACGAATGGGTGAAGAACGAGGAAGCGATCGACCCGGAGATTCTGGAAGAGCGCATCCGCGCGGCTGCCGATGCTGCGATCGCCGAGAAGGCCGCGGACCTCGAGCCGGAAACCTGGACCTCGATCGAGAAGTCGATCCTGCTCCAGAACCTGGACCATCACTGGAAGGAGCATCTCGCGATGCTCGACGCGCTGCGCCAAGTCGTCCACCTGCGTGCCTATGCGCAGAAGACGCCGATCAACGAATACAAGCATGAGGCGTTTTCGATGTTCCAGCGGATGCTCGACACGATCCGCGAGGACGTGACGCGCACCATGGCCTTCGCCCAGTTCCGCATGGCGCCGCCGCCCGAGCTGCCCGAGCTGCCGGCGTTCCTGACCACCCACATCGATCCGCTGACGGGGATGGACAACACCAATGACTGGGACGGCGGCTCGGCCGGCCTGGTCACCACCCGCCTGCCACCGCTCGGCATCCCGCAGCCGGCGGGCGACGATTACGGCACCGATCCGTCGCAGTGGGAGGGCGTGGTCAGCCGCAACGCGCCGTGCCCGTGCGGCTCGGGGCTGAAGTACAAGCACTGCCACGGCCAGGTGGCGTAACCATGTACGGCCCCTCCCGCTTGCGGGAGGGGCTAGGGAAGGGGATGAAGCGGCATTGCGCTTCTTGCACGTCGATCCCTCCCGATGCCTCCCGCAAGCGGGAGGGGAGATAAGAAAAGGGCGGCGCCGGTGGTCCCGGCGCCGCCCTTTCTGCTTCTCCGCTGCCCGCGATCAGCGGGTCTGCGGCATCTGGATCTTGGGACCCAGCCGTTCCTTCACCTCGCGCGCATCGAAGGCGCGGATGTTGTCGGCGGGCTTGGGACCTTTGCCCATCACGATCTCCGCCATCGCCTCGTAGCGGTCGACGGTGCGGATATCGACATTGCGGTCGAAGAAAGGATCGCCCCAGAACGGATCCCAGCTGCGCCAGCCGAAACGCGGGCTGTAATAGCGCCAATAGGGGTTCCAATAGCCCCAGGGGCCGCCAAAGCCCCCACCACCGATGCCCGGCGTTGCATAGGTCTGCGTCTTCTTCTCGGTATCGCGATTGGAGAGCAGGAAATAGTCATAGCCGCTCTGCAGCGTCAGCTCGGCCGACCGATACAGCAGATAGCGCTCCACCGTCTCGCGCGAGGTCAGGCTGTTGCCCGAGAAGCTCACCCGGAAGCGATTGTCTTCGATCTGCTCGTCCGAATAGCCGTTGCGTACCGATCCGTTCGCCGAGGCGGGCTGGTACGGCGTCGCGGTCATGCACGATGCGAGCGAGAGGCTGCCCGCGACCATCAGGCCGAGTGCTGCCAGCCGCCGGCCCTTCTGAGATGAAATTGGCATTGTTCCTTCGACCCTTCCAAACAGTAACGTCGCCGAATGCCCCTCGAACGCGCGAGCCGGCGAAACTCTCCGTGCGTTCACGCGGCGAGGCGTGGCACAGGCGCGATTGACGGTTGCTGAACGGTAGCTGTTAAGCGATGCGGTCGGGCACCGCATGCGCATCGGCATTAAGGCTGGTCTGCGGCGCCATCGCCTCCCAAGGGAAGACAAACCAGTCCTTCTGCACGGCACGATCGATGGTCTCGGCACCATATTCCACGCGCTGCGACGAACGGACATTGTCGAGCAGCACGGCGAAGCGCACCTGCCCAGCCACCGCACCCTCGGCGGCGAGCGCGACGCGCAGTTCGCCGATGGTCTTGCCGCTGTCGTTGATGTCCTCGACGAACAGCAGCCGCTCGCCGTCGCGGGTACGCTTGGCGAGTACCGCGACCAGTTCCTCGGCGAACTGGGCGATGCGGGTCGAATAGTCGATCGAGACGAGCGGCAGCCCGATCCGGTGCGAGAGATACACCGCCGGGGTAAGCCCGCCGCGGCCGACGCCGACCAGCAGGGTGGGGGACCAGTCCGCCACCGCGCCTGCAATCGCATGGACACCAGCGACGAGTTGGTCATGGGTGAAGTGGGTGAAGACGATCTCGCCCATCACGCCGCTTCCGCCACCCAGGCGTCAATCGTCGCAAGATGCGTCGCCACCGCCTGGTCGGGCAGGAAGGAACCGAGGAAGCTGTTGCGGGCGAGGGTGGCGAGCTGCTGCCGGGTCAGGCTCCGGCCATAAGCGACGGCACGGTAATTCTCGCCGACATAGCCGCCGAAATAGGCGGGATCGTCCGAGTTCACCGTCGCGCGCAGGCCGAGTTCGAGCATCCGATCGATCGGGTGCGCGTCGATCGTCTCGACGTTGCACAGCTTGACGTTGGAGAGCGGGCAGACGGTGAGCGTCATGCTCGACCGCGCCAGTCGGGCAACGAGAGCGGGATCGTCGAGGCTGCGATTGCCATGGTCGAGCCGGTCGACCTGCAGCAGGTCCAGCGCCTCATGGACATAGGCGGCGGGGCCTTCCTCGCCGGCATGGGCGACGCGCTTCAGGCCCTTCTCGGCGGCGGCGGCGAAGACGCGCGCGAACTTAGACGGCGGGTGGCCGAGTTCGGACGAATCGAGGCCGACGCCGGCGATGCGGTCGAGCCAGGGCTCGGCCGCTGCCAGCGTCTTGAACGCGTCTTCCTCGTCCAAGTGGCGGAGGAAGCAAAGGATCAGCTGCGAGGTGATGCCAAAGCGCGCCTCAGCCTCGGCCATGCCCGCGAGCAGGCCTTCGACGACGGTGCCCATCGCGATGCCGCGATGAGTGTGGGTCTGGGGATCGAAGAAAATCTCGGCATGGCGGACGCCGTCCGCGGCGGAGCGCTCGAAATAGGCGAGCGCGAGGTCGCGGAAATCGGCTTCGGTGCGCAGCACGTCGGCCCCGGCATAATAGATGTCGAGAAAATCCTGCAGGTTCGAGAACTGATAGGCCGCGCGCACCGCCTCGACGCTGTCGTAGGGGATCGCCACGCCGTTGCGCCGGGCGAATTCGAACATCTGATCGGGCTCGAGGCTGCCTTCGATGTGGAGATGTAGTTCGGCCTTGGGCAGGCCGGCGATGAAAGCGTCCAAATTTTCCATCGTCCCAGCATCGCAGCGGCACCGGCGAGTCGCAAGCGCAACACAGGCGGGGTCGATTGCGTTTGACGCACATGCATTGGAACGTGGCGCTATACGGGTGATACCCGCTGGCACGACGTGACGTTCACGAGTGGGCTGCGCTACCGCTACTTCGAAGATACCGGAAATGGTGGTGGCAGGCCTTGCCACGGCGGCGTCGAAGGGAAGTAATTTCGACCGGCAGATCCGGGATCACTTCGCCTTCGAACCGGCAGACTAGAGATGGCTCCCCGAGTAGGATTCGAACCTACGACCATTCGATTAACAGTCGAATGCTCTACCGCTGAGCTATCGGGGACCACTCTGGTCAACCCCGAAGCGGTGGGTCACCGCGTCGGGAGGCGCGCCTTTAGCACCGGGTTTTCGAAAGGCGCAAGAGGTTTTATGCAATAAATTGTTCCATCGTTATTCGATCGTCGAGCGCATGCTCCGGATCGAACAGCAAGGTGAGGTCGCGCACGCGGTCGATCTCGACATGGACGCTGCAAACTTCCCGAATCTCGCGCTGATCGGCCACCGCGCTTACCGGGCGCTTGTCGGCTTCCAGCACGCGGATATCGATGCGGGTCTTCTCGGGCAGGATCGCCCCGCGCCAGCGGCGGGGGCGGAAGGGGCTGATCGGCGTGAGCGCGAGCAGTGCCGAGCCGAGCGGCAGGATCGGGCCCTGCGCCGAGAAATTGTAGGCGGTAGAGCCTGCGGGGGTCGCGACCAGGATGCCGTCGCACACCAGCTCGGGAATCACGATTCGGCCGTTGATGGTGACTTCGAGCTTGGCGGTCTGTCGCGTCTCGCGCAGCAGCGACGCTTCGTTGATCGCGGGGAGCACGCAGGTCTCGCCCTCGACGGTCGTCGCGGTCATCGCCAGCGGGGCGACGCGAAAGGGCCGCGCACGGTCGAGCCGCTGGACCAGCCCGTCGAGGCCCCAGTCGTTCATCAGGAAGCCGACGGTGCCCAGGTTCATCCCGAACACGGGCATCAGCCGCCGCCGCTCCAGCATCGCGTGCAGCGTCTGCAGCATGAAGCCATCGCCACCGAGGGCGACCACTTCCTCGGCCTCCTCGATCGGCACCCAGTCATAGGTCTGGCGCAGTTCCTCCGCCGCGGTCTGGGCCGGGGCGGTGGGCGAGGCGAGCAAAGCGCGCCGCTTCCCCTCGCTCATCCGCCGGTAACGCTCATATGGCGCGAGACCGCGGGCGCCGCGCCCGCCTCGATGCGGAAATCATGCCGCTCGGGCTTGGCAGCCAGCGCACGATCGATCGCTTCGTCGACCGCGTCGAGCCCGCCTGCGCGAATCGCCGCCTTCAGGTCCACCGAATCCTCATGCCCCAGGCACATGTGCAGCCGTCCGTCGGTGGAGAGCCGTACGCGGTTGCAGCTTGCGCAGAAATTGTTGGTCAGCGGGGAGATCAGCCCCAGCCGGCTGTCGCTGCCGCCGACGCGCCAGTACCGCGCAGGACCGCCGCTATCGTGCGAATCGGCGACCAGGTCGAAGTCGCGCTTCAACCGCGCCAGCACCTCGGGCAGCGGCAGGAAACGATCGGCACGATCCTCGTCGATCACGCCCATCGGCATCGTCTCGATCAGCGACAGGTCCATGTCATTGGCCGCGACCCAGGCAAGCATCGGCGCGATCTCGTCTTCGTTGAGCCCGCGCAACGCGACCATGTTGATCTTGACGCGCAGCCCAGCGTCCTGCGCCGCGGCGATGCCGTCCAGCACCTGTGCGACGTCCCCGTGGCGGGTGATGTAGCGGAAGGTTTCGGGATCGCAACTGTCCATGCTGACATTGATGCGCCGCACGCCCGCAGCGAAAAGCTGGCCGGCATATTGCGCCAGCCGCGTCGCGTTGGTCGTGAGGGTCAGTTCCCTGAGCCCGTCGCCGATGCGAGCGCCAAGCTGCTCGACCAGCGCCATCATGTTGCGGCGGACGAGCGGTTCGCCGCCGGTCAGCCGGATCTTGGTGACGCCGCGGTCGACGAAGCGCCCGGCAATGGCGGCCAGTTCTTCCAGGCTGAGCACCGCCTCCCGCGGCAGGAAGGTCATGTGCTCCGCCATGCAATAGCGGCACCGCAGATCGCAGCGATCGGTGACGGAAATACGCAGATAGCGGATCGCGCGGTTGTGGCGATCGACCAGCGTGGGCGGCGTCGCGAGGGCGGGTGCGCTGGCCATAGAAGGCGGAGGTAAGGCGTAGACCCGCGCTGCACAAGGCTTGGATGGCGGAGCGCGCAACGAGCCGCTATCGAAGGTGGCATGGAAGAAGGGTTCACGATCGTTCAGGGCACCGCGCCTGTCCCCGAAGTGCCGGTGTTCGTCCTCTCGTTCCGCCAGCGTGACGAAGTGGCCGCCGCCGCCGCGGGCGGGGGCTGGCGGGTGGTGGCGGCGCGGCGCAGCGAAGGGCTGGAGACCCGATTCCTGGCCAGCGGCGCCTCGGTCGCGGTGATCGATGCGCGCGGCGCCATGACCGAGGGGCTGGATGCGGCCCGGCTGCTCGGGCCTACCGTGAAGGCCTATGGCGCCGCGATGCTGATCCTCGTCTCGCAGAGTGATACCGTCCATATGGGGCGCTTCTACGACGCGGGCGCGACGCATTTCCTCGGCAGCCCGATGTCGTCTGCCGCGATCGCGCATGCGATCCGATTCGCCGAACGCTATGTCGAGCGGCTTTCGGGCTGGGCCGGGCAGGGGGCGAGCAATACCAATCCGCTTGGCTGGCGATTCGACCCGACGGCCGGCTCGATCGAGCTGACGCCGGCGCTCGCCCAATTGCTCGACCTGCCCGAAGCGCCTGGCCCGCGCGCGCTGTTCGGCCGGCTCGCGCTTTCGGACCGACGGCTTGCATGGGCGGCCCTCCGGCGACTGCGCGAGGCGGGATCGACTGCCTTCGCGCACGACCTGCCCGGCAAGGGCCGGGTGGTCCAGCATCTGCAATATGACGCCGAAACCGGTCAGATAGACGCCTTGGTCGAGCCGTTGGGGATGACCCCCGACGCGGGCGCGGCGGTGCGCGACGTGCTGACCGGCGCCCGCGATGCACCCAGCGCGCGGCGCTGGATCGATCGCGCGATGGAGAAGGGCCAGCGAGTGGGACTGGTGCTGGTGGGCCTCACTCGCTTCGACACGATCAATACCGCCTATGGGCGCCCTGCCGGCGACGAACTGTTGCGCAGCATTTCACGCCGCGTTGCCGAAGCAGCGCGCGAAACGCTTGGATCCGAGGTGGTCGTCGCGCGAATCGGCGGATCGGATTTCCTGGCCGCCGCGGTGGACCCGGGGACGCCGGCGCTGCGTGCCGCCGCGCGCAAGATCGAGGAGGCGCTGGCCCGTCCCTTCGTCGCGGCGGGCGAACTGGTCCATCTCGGTGCCAAGGTGGTGCTTACCGAAAGCGTCGCCGGGGATGGTGCCGCCAGTCTGTTACGGCGCGCCAGCGAGACGCTGCTCGGCGAGGGCGTAGCGCGGCCGGGCAGTGGGCCATCGATCGAATCGCTGATCGGTGACCTCCGACGGGGAATTGAGCGCGGCGAGATCGGCGTGCTGTTCCAGCCCCAGGTCGCGGTTGCCACCGGGCAGATCACCGGTGTCGAGGCGCTCGCGCGCTGGCAGCATCCGCAGCATGGCGAGATCGGCGCCGAGCCGCTGTTCGCCGCCGCCGATCGTGCGGGACTGGTGGGGGTGCTCAGCGAGCATGTCCAGCGCAGGGCGCTTACCATCGCCGCGCATTGGCCGCGCTCGCTGAGCAATTTGCGGCTGTCGATCAACGTCACCGCGGGGGATGTCGGGCGGCCGGGCTTTGGCGAGAGCCTGCTGCGCTGGGTGGATGCCACGGGCTTCCCGCGCCAGCGGCTGACGCTGGAGATCACCGAAAGCGGGATCATGGATGATCTCAGCGAAGCCGCGGCGCTGCTCTCGGGCCTGCGCACGGCGGGGTGCCGGGTGGCGATCGACGATTTCGGCACGGGGTATTCGAGCCTCGCCTATCTGAAGGCGCTGCCGCTCGACTATCTCAAGATCGACAAGAAGCTGTCCAACGAGATCACCGGCTCGCCACGCGACCGGATCGTCGTGCGCGGGGTTATCGACATGGCGCGCTCGCTGGGGCTGGCGGTGGTCGCCGAGGGCGTCGAGACCGAGGCGGCGCTGGACCTGCTCGCCAAGGAGGGCTGCCAGTATTTCCAGGGCTTCCTCTGCTCGCCGCCGATCGACGTGCCGGCGCTCGCCGCGCTGGTGCGCGACTGGTGAGCGCCGACGTAGCCGTCAGAGGTCGGGACGGGTAAGCGCGGGAACGGCCGCAGCGGGTAGCGGGCGGTAGCCGCCAAACCGTGATCCGGCCTTTTCGGTACGGAACTGCCCGGCGAGGTTGGCGAGGTCGCCCACTTCGTTGGCGAGGTTCTGCGCCGCGGCGGATGTCTCTTCGACCATCGCCGCGTTCTGCTGCGTCGCGCGGTCCATCGCGCCGACGGCGTTCGAAATTTCGCTGATCGCGGTGGACTGGGCGCCATTGTCCCGCGCCATGCTCCCGAGCAGATCGTGCACCTGGCCGACATCGCCCGAGATGTTGGCGAGCGCGCCGTCCACCTTCTGCACCGCATCCACCGCCACGACGATCTCGGCCTGGGTCATGGTGAGTTGCTCCCGGGCGCGGCCAGCCTCTTCCTCGGCGCGCATCGCGAGTGCCGAGACGAGATCCGCGACGACCGCGAAGCCGCGGCCTGCTTCGCCCGCGCGCCCGGCCTCGACCGCGGCGTTCATGGCGAGCACGCGCGTCTGGAACGCGATCTTGTCGAGTCCCTCGATCACGCTGTCGGTGCCCTTGGCGGCTTCCGAAACGCGGCCCATAGCCTGCGAGGCTTCGTCTGCGATGGCGCGCCCCTGGCCGACCGTAGTGAGCGCCTGATCCGCCCGGGTGACGGTGTGGCGCGCGGCCTCGGCGGTCGAGCGGAACCGCGCATCCATCTGCGAGACGGCGGCGGTGGTCTCTTCCAGGCTTGCGGCGTTGCCCTGGGTGCGCCGCGAAAGATCATCGGCCGCCTGCGAGATTTCGTTGATACCCGAGCGGATCCGCATCGTACCGTCGCTGACCGAGCTGATCATCTCGCGGATGCGGTTCAGCGTCTTGTTGTAGCTCTTCTCGAGCGCGGCGAAGCTGTCCGGCAGGCCGCTCAGCTCATTGGTCAAATCGCCCTCCGCCAGCGCGGTGAGCGCATTCTCGAACGCGGTGATGGCGACGTTGCGCTCGGCCTGAGCTTCCTCGAAATAGATCGACAACGAGACTTCCATATCGAGCAGCGCGGCCTTCACCAGCGCGATCGTCGCTTCCTTGGTGCTCGGGCCGCGGAACAGGCGCAGCAGTCGCTTGAGCGGATTGTTGAACCGATGCACACCGGCGATCAGGCCTTGCAACACGATCGCATAGCTGCCGACATACCAGCGCGGCTCGAGGCCGATGCGCGCATGGGTGGAGCCGATGCGACGGGCGCTGGCGTAATAGTCTTGGTTGAACTCGCCCGCGGCGATCCGCGCCCAATGCTTTTCCTGCGCTGCCTTGGCCTGGCCCATATGCGCCCGATCGCGGAAGAAGCGGGCGGTGTCGGGCGTGGCCGACGCGCGTGCATAGAAACGGTCGAGCGCATCGCCCAAGGTCGCTTCGACCCATGGCTGGGTAGCACGCAGCGTGTTGCGCTGTGCTTCGTCCATTTCCATGAAGCTGAGCCGCGACGTGATCTGTTCGGGCACCGGGTGCGTCCTTTCCTGCCTTGTAACCCGCCGCATCCGGAGGTGCGACAGGCTGGTTTACAGCATCATAGTATGTACCAAGGGACGGGTGGTGCTGCTAAGTAGAATACCGGTGCGCAAGCGGAATGGTTTAGGCGCCATTTGCCTTTTAGCTATGCTTGCGCACTGGCCCTCGTGTTGGAGCTGGGTGCAGCATCATTCCGCGGCGGGTCTTGCAAGCGGCCAAATGCAAGAGGAAGGGAAGGGAACACGATGTTGCTACTATTGTCTCTGATAGCCGCAGATGCGCAAAACAGCGCGGTGGATAGGGCGATGACGCAGAGTGTGGCCGGGTGGAACGCAGGTGATATCAACCGATTCCTGAACATATATTCCGACGATCCGACCACCAGCTTCATCGCGGGCGAGGGAATCGTACGGGGCAAGGCGGCAATGAAGATCCGCTACCAGACCAAGTACGACTTCACCGATCCCGCCAAGCGGGGCGTGCTCACGATCGAGCGGCTCGACTATCGTCCGCTCGGGCGTGACTTTGCGCTGTACATCGGCCGCTATACGCTACGCTATCCGGACGGGCACAGCGCCTCCGGCCCCACCAGCGTCGTGCTGCATCACGAAGCCGGCGGGTGGAAGATCATCGCCGATCACAGTAGCTGAGCCGGCTCAGCCCGCGGCGCGTGCCAGTCCGCGGGAGAGTTGCAGTGCGCCGTGCAGCCGAGCCGCGGGGTTCGCCCAGGCGCGGTTGATCACCAGCTTCATATCCGGCCGCAGCCGCGCCGTTTCGCCCAATTTCTCGACATAGGCGATCAGCGCTGCTGGATTGGGGAAGTTGTCGTTGTGGAACGACACCAGCGCGCCCTTCGGCCCCAGGTCCAGCTTGGCAATGCACGCCTTCTTGGCGTTGAGCTTGGTCTCGATCAGCCGCAGCAGATTGTCGGTCGGCTCGGGCAGCTTGCCGAAGCGGTCGATCAGCTCGGCGGCGAAGCTCTCGATGCCGTCGGTATCCTCGATCTCGTTGAGGCGGCGATAGAGGCCCATGCGGAGGTCGAGATCGGGGACATAGTCCTCGGGGATCATGATTGGCGCGTCGACGGTGATCTGCGGCGACAGGTCCTTCGGGCGGCTGTCGTCGCGGATGCCGCCGGCCTTGGCGTCCATGATCGCCTCTTCCAGCATCGACTGGTAGAGTTCGTAGCCGACTTCCTTGATGTGCCCCGACTGCTCGTCGCCGAGCAGGTTGCCCGCACCGCGAATGTCGAGATCGTGGCTGGCGAGCTGGAAGCCCGCGCCCAAGCTCTCCAGGTCCGACAGCACCTTGAGACGCTTTTCCGCCGCCTCGGTCATCTGCCGCTGGGGCGGGGTGGTCATATAAGCATAGGCGCGGGTCTTGGCCCGGCCGACCCGGCCGCGCAGCTGGTAGAGCTGAGCGAGGCCGAACTTGTCGGCGCGGTTGATGATCAGCGTGTTGGCGCTCGGGATGTCGAGCCCGCTCTCGACGATGGTGGTCGAGACCAGCACCTCGAACTTGCGGTCGTAGAAGGCGGAAATCCGTTCCTCCACCTCCGTGGGGGACATCTGGCCGTGCGCGACGACATAGCGCACCTCGGGCACCTCGTTGCGAAGGAACTCCTCGATCTCGGGCAGGTCGGCGATGCGCGGGGTGACGAAATAGCTCTGCCCGCCGCGATAATGTTCGCGCAGCAGCGCCTCGCGCAGCACCACCGGATCCCATGGCATCACATAGGTGCGCACCGCGAGGCGATCGACCGGCGGGGTCTGGATCACCGACAGTTCGCGCAACCCGCTCATCGCCATCTGCAGCGTGCGCGGGATCGGGGTGGCGGTGAGGGTGAGGACGTGGACGTCGGTCTTGAGCGCCTTGAGCCGCTCCTTGTGGGTCACCCCGAAGCGCTGCTCCTCGTCGACGATGACGAGGCCCAGCCGCTTGAAGTCGATGTTCTTGGCCAGCACCGCATGCGTGCCGACGACGATATCGATCGTGCCCGCGGCGAGTCCGTCCTTGACCTTCTTGGTCTCACCCGCGGTGACGAGGCGCGAGAGGCGGCCGATCTCGAGCGGGAAGCCTTCGAAGCGTGCCTTGAAGTTGTTGTAATGCTGGCGGGCGAGCAGGGTGGTGGGGCACACCACCGCCACCTGCATGCCGGCCATCGCCGCGACGAAGGCGGCGCGCAGCGCGACCTCGGTCTTGCCGAAGCCGACATCGCCGACGACGAGCCGGTCCATCGGCCGCCCGGCGGCAAGGTCGCCCAGCACGTCGCCGATCGCGCGATCCTGGTCGTCGGTTTCCTCGAAGGGGAAGCGATCGACGAACGCGGGGTAGCCGCCATGATCGGGCTCGGCGATCTCGGCGCCGCGGGTGGCGCGCAAGGCCGCGGTGGCGATCAGCTCGCCGGCGATCTCGCGGATCCGCTCCTTCATCCGCGCCTTGCGGCGCTGCCAGGCTTCGCCGCCGAGGCGGTCGAGCGCAGCGCCTTCCTCGCCCGAGCCGTAGCGGCTCAGCACTTCGAGATTCTCGACCGGCACGTAGAGCTTGTCGCCGCCGGCATATTCGAGCGCGACGCAATCGTGCGGCGCCTTCTGCACCGGAATCTGGGTCAGCCCCTCATAGCGGCCGATGCCGTGATCGAGATGGACGACGAGATCACCGGGCGAGAGCGTCGCCAGCTCTTGGAGAAAGGCGTCGGTATTCTTGCGCCGCTTGGCGCGGCGGACGAGCCGGTCGCCGAGCATGTCCTGCTCGGTGAGTACCGCGACGTCGGGGGTGGTGAAGCCATGGTCGAGCGGCAGCACCAGCAGCGCGACCTGCAGCCCGCTGCCGTTCGGATTGGCGACGCCGAGTGCGGGCTGCCAGCCATCGACCGGCACCGCGCCGGTGAGGCCGTGATCCTCGAGCAGCCCCTTCAGCCGCTCGCGCGCGCCGATCGAATAGCTGGCGAGCACCGGCTTCTTGCCCTGGGCCCGCACCGCCTTGAGGTGCGCGACCACCGCTTCATAGACATTGCTGCCGGCGGCGCGCTCGGGGGCGAAGTCGCGCGGGCCGTCGACGCCGAACTCGACCACGCGGTCCGACTCCGGCTCGTGGAACGACGTCGCCAAGTGCATCGGCTGGGAATCGACCTGCGCCTGCCATTCCTTGGCGAGCAGATAGAGGTCGCCGGCCTTGAGCGGGCGATAGCTGCCCGGATCGGCCGACTGCGCCTTGATCCGGTTTTCCTGATAGTCCTTGATCGCCTCGAAGCGCTGCTCGGCGGCGGCTGGGGCACCGCTGTCGCGGACGATCACGCTATGGTCGGGCAGGTGGTCGAACAGCGTCTCCAGCCGTTCCTCGAACAGCGGCAGCCAATGCTCCATGCCGGCGAGGCGACGGCCTTCGCTGATCGCCTGGTAGAGCGGGTCGCCGGTCGCGGTGGCGCCGAAGCGGTCGCGATAGCCGCTGCGGAAGCGCTTGATGCTCTCCTCGTCGAGCAGCGCCTCGCTGGCGGGGAGCAGGGTGAAGCCGTCGACCCGGCCGGTGGTGCGCTGGTCCTGCGGGTCGAAGGTGCGGACGCTCTCGATCTCGTCGCCGAAGAAGTCGAGCCGCAGCGCCTGTTCGGCACCGCTGGGGAACAGGTCGACCAGGCCGCCGCGCACCGCGAACTCGCCATGATCGTTGACCGTCTCGACGCGGACATAGCCGTTCGCCTGGAGCAGATAGGCAAGCTTATCGAGCCCGATCCGCTCGCCAGGGGCAAGCCGCGCGACCAGCTGGCGAATGCGGAAGGGGGTGAGCGTACGCTGGGTCGCGGCATTCACCGTGGTGACGAGCAGGCGGGGCTTGTCGCTCTTGCCCTGGAGCGCGTGGAGCGTGGCAAGTCGCTCCGCCATCACCCGCAGCGTAGGGCTGGCGCGGTCATAGGGCAGGCAGTCCCAGGCGGGGTAGCTGAGCACCTCCAGCTCGGGGGCGAAGAAGGTGGCAGTGCTCGCCACCGCGCGCATGCCCGCCTCGTCGGCGGCGACGAACACCGCCATCCGGCTGGCCCGGGCGACATCGGCCAGCATCCAGGGCAGGAAGCCGCTCGGCACGCCGGCGAGCGTCAGCGGGTACTTGGCGGAAAGGATCGTCTTCAGGTCGGGCATGGGGTCTCGCGTAGCAAAGTCGCTTTCACCGTCACCCTTCCCACCGCCTTTGGCGGCGGGCCCCTCCCTCTCCCTTGGAAGGGAGAGGGAGTTGGGCGGCATCCCTTCTCCCTTCCTAGGGAGAGGGAGGGGGGGCGCGTAGCGCCGGACGGGTGAGGGTGGTGGATCACATCACCGCAGTTACTCGGAAATAGGCACGTAGTTCAGGGTCTTGAGCGCATCGAGGATCGTGCCCCGGTAGCGCTCCGGCGCGGTGTCGGTTCCCATCGCCCAGGCCATGATGTCGACGTCCTGCTCTTCCAGCAGGGCCTCGAACAACGCGATCTCCGCGTCGTTCCACCCTTCGCCATGCTGGTCGAAGAAGCCACCGATCAGCAGATCGGCTTCCTTGGTGCCGCGGTGCCAGCTGCGGAAGCGGAGGCGCTTGAGGCGGGTTTCTCGATCCATGGCGGGCTTTTCCAACGGCAGGCGGACGGCTGCACGCCGAGGCGTGGCCGACACGCGGTTGATCACGAGCCCCGCAGATAGGGATGAAGCGGCCCAAAGGCCAGCGTGGTCTTCCGGGCAGCGTGGTCTTCCGGGTAGGGTCGTGGAAGCCTTGTTAACCCAAGCGGGCTACGATCGTCGTCTCTTTGGGGTAAAGGCTAGGGTAGTATGAGCGACACTTTGACCAACAAACTGCGCTTCGTGATGCTGAAGTCGATCAACGGCGAGCCTATGCTCGTCAACATCGCAGCGGTGCGCACGGTCAGCACGATCAACATGGCCGGTGAGGACGTGGGTGTCATTTCGTTCGGCAAGGATCATGAGGTCGTGATCGGCTCGTCGGTGCCGGAAGTCGTGCTGGCAATCGAAGCCGCGCTTACCAGCCATAGCCCGATCTTTCTCAACGCCTGAACCCTGACAAATGGCGCTGCGGCCGGCGCAGCGCCATTTGTCAGCCGCCCCGGCGCACGATAGGGCGGCGCGATGCGTCCCGAGCTTCTCAACCCATTGTTCGCTGAAGTCACTGCGCTGAAGGGCATTGGCCCGGCGCTGGCCAAGCCCATGGAGAAGCTGGGGCTGGCGCGGGTGGTGGACGTCGCCTTCCACCTGCCGACCGGATTCGTCGATCGAATCCCCCGCGACGAACTCGACATGGCCGATTCGGGCAAGGTGATCGCGATCACGTTGACGCCCGTGCAATATCGCTTCGGTGGCGGCGCACGCTCGCCGGCGCGGGTGCAGGCGGTCGACGCCAAGGGCAATCACGTCAGCCTCGTCTATTTTGGCGGCAGCTCGGGCTGGGCCAAGAAGCTGCTGCCGCTGAAAGAGCCGCGCTGGGTCTCGGGCAAGCTCGAACATTATGGCCAGGACCTGCAGATGGTGCATCCGGACCATGTCCTGCCGCTCGACCAGGTCGAGAGCGTCGGCGGGCGCGAGGCGATCTATCCCTGCTCCGAAGGCATCACCTCCAAGCGCATTGCCGCACTCGCCGCGCAGGCGATCGAGCGCGCACCCGAGCTCCCCGAATGGATCGAGCCGAGCCTCAAGGCGCAGAAGGACTGGCCCGACTGGCGCGAGGCGATCGCGCGCATCCATGCCGACCCGGCCGACGCCAAGGCACGCGAGCGGCTCGCCTATGACGAGGTGTTCGCCAACCAGCTGGCGTTGCTGCTGGTGCGCGGCGAGGCGCGGGCGAAGCGCGGGCGTCCACTCGCCGGCGACGGGCGGCTGCGCGACAAGCTGAAGCTTCCTTATGCCCCTACCGGCGCGCAGAGCCGCACCATCGCCGAGATCGAAGGCGACATGGCGCAGACCCAGCCGATGTTGCGGATGCTGCAGGGCGATGTCGGTTCGGGCAAGACGCTGGTCGCGACCATGGCGCTCCTGATCGCGGCGGAGGCGGGCGCGCAGGGGGCGCTGCTCGCGCCGACCGAGATCCTCGCCCGCCAGCATTACGAGACGCTCAGCCGCACGCTGGCGCCGCTCGGCGTCAACGTCGCGATTCTCACCGGCCGCGACAAGGGCAAGGTCCGTGAGGCGACGCTGATGGGGCTGGCTGCGGGGGAGATCGACATCCTGATCGGCACCCATGCCATCTTCCAGGAAGGCGTGACCTATCGCGACCTCGGGCTGGTGGTAGTCGACGAGCAGCATCGCTTCGGCGTCGCCCAGCGGATGATGCTCCAGGCCAAGGCCGAGCGCCCGCCGCACCTGCTGGTGATGACCGCAACGCCGATCCCGCGCACGCTAACGCTCGCCCAATATGGTGAGATGGACGTCAGCCGGCTCGACGAGATGCCGCCGGGCCGCCAGCCAATCGAGACCAGCGTGATCTCCGAGGAGCGGCTGGGCGAGGTCGTCGGCGGGCTGGGGCGGCACCTTGCGGGGGGCGGGCAGGCCTATTGGGTGTGCCCGCTGGTCGAGGAGAGCGAAAAGAGCGACCTCGCCGCCGCCGAGGCGCGCGCGGCCGAGCTGCAGGCGCATTTCGGCGACAAGGTCGGGCTGATCCATGGCCGGATGAAGGGGCCGGAAAAGGACGCGGTGATGGCGCGCTTTTCGGCGGGCGAGCTCGGCGTGCTGGTCGCGACCACGGTGATCGAGGTCGGCGTCGACGTGCCCAATGCGACGCTGATCGTGATCGAGCATGCCGATCGCTTCGGTCTGGCCCAGCTCCACCAGCTGCGTGGACGCGTAGGGCGGGGCGGGGGGCGTTCGGTCTGCGTGCTGCTGCGCGGCAACCATCTCAGCGAAACCGCCCGCGCGCGGCTGGCGCTGATGCGCGAGAGCAATGACGGCTTCCGTATCGCCGAGGAGGATCTGCGGCTGCGCGGCGCGGGCGAACTGCTCGGCACGCGGCAATCGGGCGACATGCAGTTTCGGCTGGCCGAGCCGGACATGCTCGGCGCGCTGCTGCCCGCGGCCAATGGCGACGCGCGGCTGCTGGTCGATCGCGACGGTGGGCTCAAGGGCGAGCGGGGGCAGGCGGCGCGGGTGGCGCTGTATCTGTTCGAGCGCGATGCAGCGGTGGGGCTGCTCCGCGCCGGTTGATCAGCGCGCGCGCATCGCCGTGACGACGGGGACATAGTCCACGTCGGCGATCGGCTGGAGGAACTGGCAGCCGACCCGGCCACCCAGGGTCCAGCGAATCTCGGCGCCGGTTTCGCCAACGATGGGGAGCTGTATGCGGATCAGGTCGCCCGCCTCGAACGGCGCGTCGCAGCGCGCCATCAGCCCTTGCGGCGATATGTTGACGACGAGGAAGGTGACGGAGCGCGCGTCGGGCCCAACCGCACGGGTGCGATGTTCGACCTCGTCGCGATGCACCAACCGATCATCAATCGTCGCCAGCTTGGCACCCATTACGCTCACACGCCCCTCTCCACACGCTGGAGGACCGCAAAAACGGTAACCTGGATCAGTGAACGCGTGCCGAACAAGGCTAGTAAACCCGGCGTTAGCCCTGCGGCGCGAGCAGCCCGTGATGCTTCTTGCCCGCCGAGAGCCGGACCTCGCCGGAGACCGCGATCGTCGCGGCCTCGTCGTCGATCTTCTCGCCTTCTACGCGCGCGCCGCCGCCCTTGATCAGCCGCCGTGCCTCGCCCTTCGACGCGCAGAAGCCCAGGCCGACCAGCGCATCGACCACGCTGATGCTGCCGCCGCTGACCGCGAGGGTCGGCAATGCGCCGCCGGCGGTGCCTTCCTCGAAGGTCTTGCGGGCGGTCTCGGCGGCTTCCTCGGCCGCGGCGCGGCCGCGGCACATGGCGGTGGCCTCGTTGGCGAGGATCTTCTTCGCTTCGTTGATCTCGGCGCCTTCCAGCGCCTCGAGCCGCGCGATCTCGTCGAGCGGCAGATCGGTGAACAGGCGGAGGAAGCGGCCGACGTCACGATCGTCGGTGTTCCGCCAGAACTGCCAATAGTCGTAGTGCGGCAGCTGGTCGGGGTTGAGCCACACCGCGCCGGACATGGTCTTGCCCATCTTGCCGCCGTCGGCGGTAGTGATCAGCGGGGTGGTGACGCCGTAGACCTCGGTGCCGTCGACGCGTCGCGACAGCTCGATGCCGTTGACGATATTGCCCCACTGGTCCGATCCGCCCATCTGCAGGCGGCAGCCCGAGCGGCGCGACAGCTCCAAAAAGTCATAGCCCTGGAGGATCATGTAGTTGAACTCGAGGAAGCTCAGCGACTGCTCGCGATCGAGCCGCAGCTTGACCGAATCGAAGCTCAGCATCCGGTTGATCGAGAAATGCCGGCCAATGTCGCGCAGAAACGGAATGTACTCGAGCTTGTCGAGCCAGTCGGCATTGTCGACCATCACTGCGTCGCTGGGGCCGTCGCCGAAGGTGAGGACATTCTCGAACACCGTCTTGATCGAGGCGATGTTGCTGCCGATCGTGTCGAGCGTCAGCATCTTGCGCGCTTCGTCCTTGAAGCTCGGGTCGCCGATCTTGCCGGTGCCGCCGCCCATCAGCACAATCGGCTTGTGGCCCGCCTGCTGGAGGCGGCGGAGCAGCATGATCTGCACCAGGCTGCCGACATGGAGCGAGGGCGCGGTGGGATCGAAGCCGATATAGCCCGGCACGATCTGCTTGGCGGCGAGCGCGTCGAGGCCCTCGGCGTCGGTCACCTGGTGGATATACCCGCGCGAGGCGAGCAGGCGGAGCAGATCGGAGCTGTATTCGGTCATGATGCGAGCGCGCATAGCCAATGCGGGCGCCCACGTCATCCCCGGCCGCTCAGTCCTGCGTCTGCAACTCCCAACTGGCGTGCTGGACGTCGTGGCGCTTGTCGAGATGCGCGATGATGCTGTCGAGCTCCGCATCGAGCGCGGCGGTGGAGACGAGGCGGGCGCGCAGTTCGATCCGGTCGTCGGGGCGCTCGATCGTCTCGATCTCGGCGACGGGGTAGCGCATCAGCTCCAAGTGATCGGTCAGAAGGTCGCGGAGCCGATCGACCTCGGCCGGCACGGTGGTGAGCGTGACGAAATAGGTCGCCTCCACCTGTCCGCCCGACAGCGGCACGCGGTTGATCGCGTTGACCACCGGCCGCAGCAGCGTGTTGCCGGCGATGACAAACATCGCGAGCGTCGCCGCCTCCGCCGCCATGTCGCTGCCGGCGCACGCGCCCACTGCCGCCGAGCACCACAGGGTCGCCGCGGTGTTGAGGCCGCGGACGTTCATCCCCTCCTTCATGATCACGCCCGCGCCGAGAAAGCCGATGCCCGAGACGACATAGGAAATCACCCGCACCGCCTCGAGATTGCCGGCGATGCGCTGGGCCAGATCGACGAACGCGGCCGAGCCGAGCGCAACCAGCGCGTTGGTGTGCAGCCCCGCGGTGCGCTGGCGGAACTGCCGCTCCGCGCCGATCGCGGCGCCGAGGATCAGCGCGAGGGTGTAGCTGAGCAGCGTGTCGCAATAGGCGGCAAGGTGGAAGGTATGGAGGAACTTCATGGCTGCGGCTCTACGAAGGAATTGTTGCGCTGCCATGGCCTTTCGGCGCAGGCAAGTGCTGACGACGGCACGCTTCCGCGCTAGAGGGGACCATGCATTACACCCTGCTGCCGCACCCCGCGATGCCGCCCGGATCCGTCATTTCGGTTCGATGCGGCCTCCAGCGGGACGGCAACCTCCTTCGCCTGACCTATCGCATCGTGGCGGCGCCGGGCGCGCTCCGCCTTCCGGAACGCGCGCCGCCGGTACGCACCGACGGCCTGTGGCGGACGACCTGCCTCGAACTCTTCGTGGCGGAGAATTCCCCGGCCTATCGCGAATTCAACTTCGCGCCCTCGGGGCCATGGGCCGCCTACCGGTTCACCGCGCGACGCGAGGGCATGGCCCCCCTGGCGATGCCCGAGCCGCCGGCGATCCGGCTCTCCGGGCAGCAGGAGGAGACGATCCTGTCCGTCGCGCTCCCCGGCATCGGCACCGGTCCGCTCCGCCTCGGCATCACCGCGGTGATCGAGGAGACGGACGGTACCAAATCCTATTGGGCGCTGCGTCATGGCGGCGATGCGCCGGATTTCCACGATCCCGATTGCTTTGTCGGCGAACTGCCGCCAGCAGACTGACATGCTTTTCGGAATCGATCGCCTCCTCGCCGAACCGGATCTTCGCGCGCCCCTGCAGGGCAAGCGCGTGGCGCTGCTCGCTCATCCTGCCTCGGTGACCGCGGACCTTACCCACAGCCTCGACGCGCTGGTGGCGGTGGGCGTGAACATCTCGGCGGTGTTCGGCCCCCAGCACGGCGTCCGCGGGGACCTGCAGGACAATATGATGGAGTCCCCGGACTTCACCGATCCGCAATACGGCGTGCCGGTGTTCAGCCTGTACGGCGAGGTGCGCCGTCCGACCGACGCGTCGATGGACACGTTCGACGTGATGCTGGTCGACCTGCAGGATGTCGGCTGCCGCATCTATACCTTTGTGACGACGCTGCTCTACGTGCTCGAAGCTGCGGCGAAGCATGGCAAGGCGGTGTGGGTGCTCGATCGCCCCAATCCCGCCGGCCGCCCGGTCGAGGGGCTGACGCTGCTGCCGGGCTGGGAGAGCTTCGTCGGGGCAGGGCCGATGCCGATGCGCCACGGCATGACGCTGGGCGAGCTCGGCCACTGGTTCATCGCGCACTATGGCCTCGACGTGCAGTATCGCGTGATCGCGATGCAGGGCTGGCAGCCGGACGCTGCACCCGGCTTCGGCTGGCCGGCCGAGCGCCCCTGGATCAACCCGAGCCCCAATGCCGCCAACGTCAACATGGCGCGGGCCTATGCCGGCACGGTGATGCTGGAAGGGACGACGCTGTCCGAAGGCCGCGGCACCACGCGCCCGCTCGAGCTGTTCGGCGCGCCCGATATCGATGCCCGCGCGGTGATCGCCGAGATGCAGCGGCTCGCCTCAGAGTGGCTCGATGGCTGCACGCTGCGCGACATGTGGTTCCAGCCGACCTTCCACAAGCATGTCGGCCAGCTCTGCGCGGGGGTGTTCCTCCACGCCGAAGGGCCGCGCTACGACCACCACGCCTTCCGCCCCTGGCGCGTGCAGGCGTTGGCGTTCAAAGCGATCCGCGCGCTGTACCCCGACTATGCTCTCTGGCGCGATTTCCCGTACGAATATGTGTTCGACAAGCTCGCGATCGACGTGATCAACGGCGGCCCGGGCCTGCGCGAATGGGTCGACGATCCCGCCGCCACCCCCGTCGATCTCGATGCGCGGACTCTGCCCGACGAAGCGGCCTGGATCGCGGCACGCCAGCCGCATCTGCTCTACTGATGGAGGGCTCGATGGTGGCACCCGAACGCGCGCTCTGCGGCCTGATCTTCGCGGTGGAGGAGGCGCAGGATCGCCCCGGCACGCTGGTTGCCAGTTTGCCGTTCGGAGGCATGACGCTGCTCGAATATCAGATCCGCCTGCTCGCCGGCATCGGTGTCGAGCAGGTGCTGGTCGCTGTCGGCAAGGTGACCCCGCAGTTCCTCGGCGCGATCGAGCGGGCGGGGCGCGGGCGGCTCAAGGTCGACATCGTCCGCTCGGCCGAGGAAGCGGCGGAGAAGGTGCTGCGCGACGCCGATGTGCTGGTGCTGGCCGACGGGCTCGTCACCATCGATCCGGTGATGGAGCGGATGGCGGCCGAACCCCATGCGGCGCTGCTGGTGACGGACGATACCGACTCGCCCGCCGCGATCGAACGGCTCGACATGCGGCATTGCTGGGCCGGCATCGCGCGGATCGAGACGCGGCACCTGGCGCATATCGCGGCGATGCCCGAGGATTACGACTTTCAGTCGGCGCTGCTGCGGGTCGCGGCACAATCGGGCGCGCTGCAGGTACCGCTAGCGCCGGGCTGGGCGCGCGCGGGCCATGCGGTCGAGCGGAGCGGCGAGGGGCTGGCGGCGCGCAACGACGCGGTGCTGGTGGCGCTGAGCGATCGCCGTACGCTCTGGGCCGACCGCTGGGTGTTCAGCCGCGCGGCGCGGCTCGTGCTGCCGCAGATGATGGCGCGCAACATTCCTGACTGGGCGCCGCTGGCGCTGGGCGGGGTGGTGTCGGTTGCATCGCTGCTTACCGTGCTGGCGGGCTGGGAAGGGATCGGCGCGCTCGTCGCGCTGCTCGCGACGTTGGCCTTTTCGACCGCCGCTTCGCACGCGGCGCTGCGCGGCGAGGAACCGCGCGCGCGGCAGATCGAAGTCGCGATCCTGGGCCTGTTCATGCTGCTGCTTGCGGCAGGTGGCTGGCGCGAGTTCCGCGCGATCGGCAACGCGACGCCGCTGCTGCTGGCGGCGGGCGGCGTGGGGCTGCAGCTGCTCGCCGAACGCGTGCCGGTGCCGCGCCGGCGCTGGTGGGCGAATGCGGCAGCGCAGATGCTCATCTTCACCCCCTTCGCGCTGGTCGGACACGCGACATTGGGGCTGGCGGCGGTGTCGGCCTATGCGTTCGCGACGCTGACCGCGGCGATCGAAAGCCTGCGCGGCAAGTCTTAGCCTCCGATTAAGCTACCTGCGCTATGTCCTTGGTACATGGCGCAAGGCGCTCCCGAACCGCGTGGTGGCCCGGCCATCGACGCTCAGGATCTGCTGGCGCGCGCCGCGGCGGCGGCGGCGCGCGACCGCGCGCTTGGCGAAGCGACCACGCGCGACCTGGCGATCCCCGAAAGCTTGCGGCTCGACGAGCGGACGCGCTCCGCGATGCTGATCACGCTCGAGCAGATCGTCTCCGCGATCGAAGGTAGCTTGCGGCGCGCGGTGGCACCGGAAGGCTTTCCTGGCATCGGCCCGGCGCTGCCGCTGCTCCACGCCGCCGGATTGGCCGCAGACCGAGCGCTGGTCGACGAGCTGCTTGCGCAGATCCGCCTCGAGCAGCTTGCTTCGGGCTTGCCCCATCGCGCCGCCGAACACCCCGCGCGCCCGAGCCTGATCAACCGCCTGGCAGAACATCCGGCGCCGGAATTGTCCGGCGCGGCGCGGGCATTGCTGGTCGCCGAGAGCCGGGCGCGGAGTCCTGAAGCGGGACGGTGGATGCTGCCGTTAACCTTGCACCACCGCCTGCTTTGGTGGGTTGCATCCGCGATGCGCGAGCAAGCGGGAACCCTGGCAGGCGTTGCACTGGACGCGGCGCTCTGCGCCGCGGTCGCAGCCGAATGCGCGTTGGCCGAGCAGGCCATGGAGCACCAGGTGGAGGCGGCGGCGCTCCGTCTTGCCGCCGCGATCGCGCCCGAGCCGCGCGAACGCGCCCGCGTGCTGCTGGAAGCGCTGCGCGACCGGCACGTTCCTTTGTTTCTGGCGATGCTTGCACGCTCGGGCGGCGTCACCTTCGCCGATGCGCGCGGCCTGCTGCTCGATCCCGGTGCCGAACGGCTGTTGCTGGTGCTGCACGCGCTCGACGTGCCCCGCCAGGCCATCGCCGAACTCTGTTTCCTGCTCAGCGACGCCGATCCCCGCCGCGATCTCGCCGCGCTGGCGGATGCGATCGACATGCTGGCAGCGCTCGACATCGCCGAGGCGCGCGCCGTGCTCGCGGAACTGCGGCTGCCGCCCGACTATCGCGCCGCCCGCGCCGCGCTCCGCGGGGTCCGCGCACGGTGATCGCGATCCCGTCGCTCGATCCGGTTGTGCCGCTGGCGGTGGCGCGGCTGGATGCCAGCGGGCGGCTGATCGATGCCGAGCCCAGGCTGCGCGCGCTCAACGACCGCGCGGGTGGCGAGATCGGCGCCCCGCTGGCGCTGCCGGGCGTCGCCGCGGTGGCGCAACTTGCCTATCGCCTGGGCATCGCGATCTCGCGCAGCGTTGTCGCGGCGGACGGCGATGAGGAAATCGATCTCTGGGTGCGCGCCGGTCCCGATCGCGGGGGGGTGAGGCTCGAGGTCAGCGGCTGGCGCGCGCGCCCGGCCTGGCGGCCCGCCGGTGATCCCGCGCGTGACGGCGACTTTCTTCGCGCCGCGGGTGACTGGTTGTGGGAGACCGACGGCGCGCTACGGCTGACCTTCCTCTCACCCGAGGCGGGGCAGCGCCACGGCTTCGACATTCGCGAGATGCTCGGCCAGCCGCTCACCCGGTTGTTCGCGCTCGCGCAGGACGATGCCGGGCAGTTGCCGATCCTTTCGGCGATGTCTGCCCAGGCGCGGTTCGACGGCCAGCGTGCCGAGGTACGCGGGACCGGGCGGATGGTCCGACTCGCCGCAACGCCGCGGCACGATCCGCTCGGGCGCTTCGCAGGCTTTATCGGTGCGGCGCGCGCGCTGGACAGCGAGGGTGGCGACCCGCCGCGGTCCGTGCCTCCGGTCATCGGGGGCGGTTTCCCGCGCGCGTTCGGCAAGCGACTGGAGCGGGCGCTGCGCGGGCCGCTCGCGCGGATCATCGCCAATGCCGATGCGATCGGCGTGCAGGCCGAAGGGCCGATCCGCGGCGACTATGCCGGCTATGCCGGGGATATCGCCAGCGCCGGGCGGCATCTGCTCGCGCTGGTCGAGGATCTGGTCGATCTCCAGGCGATCGAGCGCGAGGATTTCGCGACGACGCGCCCGACCATCGACCTGGCCGATGTGGCGCGGCGCGCGGCGGGGCTGCTTGCGGTGCGGGCGGGGGAGGCGGGGGTTCGCGTCGATCGCCCCGGGCCGGACATGGAACTGCGGGTCCGCGGCGAGTTTCGCCGGGCGCTGCAAGTGCTGGTCAATCTCATCGGCAACGCGCTGCGCTACAGCCCGCGCGGCGCTGCGGTGTGGATCCGGCTCGAATGCGAGGGCGGGATGGGCTGCGTGATCGTCGCCGATCAGGGCAAGGGCATCGCGCTCGACGATCAGACACGGATCTTCGAGAAGTTCGGCCGCGTCGATCCCACCGAACCGGGGGGCAGCGGGCTGGGGCTCTATATCGCGCGGCGCTTGGCGCGGGCGATGGGCGGCGACCTGATCGTCGACAGTGCGCCCGGCATGGGCGCGCGCTTCGTGCTGATGCTGCCGCTGGTCGAGGATCCGGAGCGCCCGCCTCCTCCTGCGGGCGCTCCCTGAGCCGTCAGCGGCGACGGCAGACTTCGATGCGACGGCCGTGACGCCATTCGTTCCAGCAGACGGTGCGGCTGCGATAGCCATAGCCGCCGCGGTCCCAGCCATGATGGCGTCCGCGATCCCAGCCATAGTTGCGACCGCGGTCCCAGCCATGATGGCGGTCGTGGCGATCCCAGCGACGTTCATGATGGTCGCGGTAGCGCCAGTCCTGCGCCTGGGCGGCGGTGGCACCGACCAGTCCGGTGGCGACAAAGCCGGCGGCGGCGATCCATTGAACCAGTTTCATCTGACGTGTCCTCTCTTGTGTCGATGGCGAAGGACTAACCCTGTCTACGCGTCCGAAGCCTGAACCGCTTCGTAGGCCGGGGTTCATGTTGACATCACGCTGCTGCGGTGCGGCAAATTCGCCACACCGGAGCCACATTGTAAATTGCAGTACTGGGCAGTACGATTTTAGCTTGACGTTACGGCAGACCGGCGTAGATGGGGCTGCATACCGAAACGACCCGCGCCCGAACGGACAGCGTGGGTTCAGGGAGCCGGGATATACCGGTAGTTCTCGCGGCGGAACGATGGGGGGATCCTCTGCTGTTCCAATGCGGGATCAAGGTGGAACAGATTTTCGCGGAACGGCCGGCGTTGTCCCATGGCTTCGTCAACAGGAGGCCTGCATCCGCTGCGTTTAGGGAGTGCAGGCGATGGCGTATCTTGATCTTTCCGGCTTCGACCGTCAGCCCATCACGATGCAGCCGGCTGCGGCGCTGACACCGCTGGAATGGCAGGTCGTTGCGATCGCGCAGCGTGATCGGCTGTCCTCGCTCCACGCGCCGAGCCGCTGGGCGCGTTTCATCACGGTTTTTTTCGGCGGTGACCGGGCAAGCCCGCGGCTGGCCGATTCCAAGCTCGAGGCGCTGCGCCGAATCGCCGTGCTTGCCTGGCACAAGGGCTACGCGCTGCCGAAGCAGGAAATTGCCGCCTTTCACGCCTCGGGTTATTCGCTCGAGCATCTTGAGCTGCTGCTTGCCCGGGTGAGCCAGGGCCGTTCGGCGCGCAACGAGGGGCGCGCCCGCTAACGCTGGGCGCGCCGTCCTCCCGCTTACTGCTGCTTCTTTTCCTGGTTCTCGCTGTCGGCGTTGCGGTCGATGCGCGACGTCATGCCGGTGGCGGCGGCGTCCGACTCGGTCTGCTCGCGGTCGCTGAACGGCGCGGGCTTCTCGGTCGGGGTCGCCTCGGGCACCGGCGCGGCGTTGACCGGCTCGGCCGCCGCGGGCTCCTGGGTCGAGACGTTCACGTCGGCCGGGGTCTCCGGCACGGTGATCTCGGTGACGTTGGCGTCGGGCGTGCTCGGTGCCTCGTCCTTGCTCCCGCAAGCGGCGAGAGTGAGGCCGGCGCCGGCAAGGATCGCGAAAGTGCGCAGCTTCATCAATGTTTCCTTGGCGTTCGGTTTCAGGAGGCGGTGGCGACGCTGACCGCCGCACGCGATTCGATCTTCTCGGCGAGCAGCTTGTCCCAGCTATAGGGATCGTCGCGGAAATTCATCGTGCCGTCGCCGCTGGCAAACGCGGTCCAGTAGAGCAGATAGACGGCGACCTGGTCGGCATCGGCAAGGCGGACGCGCACCGTCTTGGTGCCTTCCAGCTGCGCGGCGATCGCGTCGGGCTGCCAGTTCGGATCGTTCTTGAGCAGCAGTTCGGCAAGCGGGCCCGGCTTTTCCAGCCGCACGCAGCCATGGCTGTCGAGCCGGCTATAGCTGTTGAAGCCCGACTGGACCGGCGTGTCGTGCAGATACACGGCGTACGGGTTGTCGAAGTCGAACTTGTAGCGGCCGAGCGCGCTGCGCGGACCCGATTCCTGCTGCAGGCGGCGATCCGGACCGGTGCCGATCACGCGATAGCCATGCGCCTTCAGATAGCCCTCGCCCTTGGGCCACAGCTCCTTGGCGGCGATGCCGCTCGGCACGTTCCACGGCGGATTGAGCACGATCGAGTGGATGCGCGACTGGAGCATCGGCGTCTCGTTGCCCGGACGGCCGGTGACCGCCTTCATCGAGGCGATCGGGCTGTCGCCCTCGAAGACGGTCATCACGGCCGCGGCGATGTTCACCTGGATGCGCTTGGCCGGCAGCGTCTGCGGCAGCCAGCGCCAGCGCTCCATGTTCGCCATGATCTGGCGCACGCGCGCCTCGACCGGCACGTTGAGCGCGGCGAGCGTGCCGGTGGAGACGACGCCGGTCGGGCGCAGGCCGTAGCGGCGCTGGGCGCGGAGTACGGCTTCCTGCAGGTCCTGGTCGAACACGTCGCCGCTGGTCGAGACCTGCTTGTCCTCGACGGCGAGACGCTTGCGCAACGCCTTCACCCGCGCGCCGCTGGCGCCCTTGGCGAGATCGGGCCCCGGCGCAAGCTTCGACCAGCCACCCGAGGTGAGGATGGCGCGATAAGCGACAAGGCCCTTTTCCAGCCCATCATAGCCGGCATAGGGCGGCGGCAGCGAGCGGATCCACGCGGTGAGGCGATCGCGCTTCACTGCATCGGCGAAGCCGGGGGCGGGATCGAACGGGGCGGGGCGGAGGCCCCAGTCGTTGATGAAGTCGCTCGAATCGAGCCGCCCCGAATGGACCGCGCGGGCATAATCCAGCGCAGCGCGGGCCATGCCGTCGCTGTCGTCGGGCAGCGTGACCGTGCTGGTCATGCGACGCAGGCCTTGCGACAGGCCGGCGTCGGTGAGCAGCTGGCGCAATTCGGCGATCTGCTTGGTGCTCAGCGTGGGCAGCGGGGTCGCGGCCACCAACGGCGCCGGGACAAGTGGGGTCGGCTGCGCCTGGGGGGGGGTGAGCGAGGAGCGCGGCGTCTGCACGGCCGGGGTCTGCGACTGCGGCGCACGCGTTGCTGCGGGCCGCGGCGTCTGCGTGCGGACGGGCGCTTGGGTCTGCACCTGGCTCGCGGGCGTCGGCGTCGTCTGCGCGACGGGCGTAGGGCTCGACTTCGGTTTCGGAATCAGCCGGAACTGGGCCATGGCGGGCGAGGCGATTGCGCTGGCCAGCGCCACTATTGCTACCCCCTTCGTCAGCACCAACTTCGTTCCCGCCGGCTTCTTCACTTCGTCCACGCGCAATACTCCACTCGCCGCGTCGTTTATCAACGCATCGGCCTATAGGCGATGCCCACAGCAACATGCGAGAAGGAAAACCCATTCCCCGCTCAGCTTGACTTTTGCCAACGTTGTCGGAAAGCGTCGCGCCCACACGCCACCAGGGCAGGAGAGGGATCGCTTGGCCACCGCACGTTCGACGCACACCACGCTGGCATTCGCCGCGGTAACAACGCTGTTCTTCGCCTGGGGGTTCATCACCTCGCTGGTCGACCCGCTCGTAGCGGCGGTGAAGGGCATCTTCACGCTCACCAATCTGCAGGCGCAGGCGAGTGCCTTTGCCTTCTTCTTCGCCTATTTCGTGGTATCGCTGCCTGCCGCCGTACTGGTCTCGCGGTTGAAGGCCGTGCCCTCCATCCTGCTGGCACTCTGCACCATGGCGGTCGCTTGCCTGATCATGCTGACCGCGGCCAACCTCGCCAATTACTGGCTGGTGCTGCTCGGCCTGTTCGTGCTGGCGAGCGGCATCACCGTGCTCCAGGTCGCGGCGAACCCGCTGGCGGCGGCGCTCGGCGATCCGCAGCGCAGCCATTTCCGGCTGGTGCTGAGCCAGACCTTCAACTCCTTCGGCACCTTTCTCGGCCCGCTGCTCGGCGCGCACCTGTTCCTCAAGGGCGTCGAGGTGAAGTCGGGCGCGGTCGTCGATCCGGCGGTCCGTGCCGAGGCGCTGGCGGGCATCGACACCGCCTATCTGTGGATCTGCGGCCTGATCCTCGCGCTTGCGGTGTTCTTCTTCCTTAGCCGCCGCGTCGTCCGCGATGCCGCGCCTGCGCACAAGGGCACCACCGGCCTGTTCGACGCCTTCTCGTCGCGCTGGGCGCTGTTCGGCGCGCTGGGCATCTTCCTCTATGTCGGCGCCGAAGTGTCGATCGGGACGCAGATGGCGCTGTTCCTCAACGACAACAGCATCTGGGGCCAGTCCGATGCGCCGTTCGGGGTGCCGATCCTCGGCACGCTGATGGGCAGCGACGGCGTCCATGGCGTGTCGCTCCAGGAGGCCGGCAAGGCCGTTGCATTCTATTGGGGCGGCGCGATGGTCGGCCGGGCACTGGGCTCGCTGCTGCTCACCCGCGTCCGCGCCGACAAGCTGCTCTCGCTGTTCACGGTGATCGCGGCCGCCATGTGCCTCTATGTCGTCGCGGTCGGCGGCGTCACCGCGGGCTTCGTCGCGCTGTCGATCGGCCTGTTCAACTCGATCATGTTCCCGGTGATCTTCACGCTGACGCTCGAACGGTCGGGCGCCAGCGAGGAGGCGACCTCGGGCCTGCTGTGCACCGCGATCGTCGGCGGCGCGCTGCTGCCGCTGCTGGTCGGCAAGGTGGCGGATCTGCACGGCTATGCCTTCGCGCTGATCGTGCCAGCGCTCTGCTACGTGGTGCTGTGCGGCTTCGCGATCGCCGCGGGCCGCGCCAAGCCGGTGCGCGCCGGCGGCGGTGCCTCGCTGCACTGATGGGAGGGGCCGAGCGGGGTTTGACGCTTCTGCAGCGTTGCGCCACGCTCGGCCCCAACGACCTACGCTGTTTCCAGGAGAATCGGGATGTCCCTCCGCCGCCGTTCGCTGCTCGCCGGCGCACTTGCGCTGCCCCTCGTCGCCCGCGCGCAGACGCAGGAAAGCTATGAGCAACGCAAGGAGCGCCTGTTGCATGAGGATTTTCCCGAACTCAGCCGCTACGTCGCCGACAATGCCCGCATCCTCGCGAGCGGCGAGAAGGTCAGCATCGTCTTCATGGGCGATTCGATCACCGAAGGCTGGAAGGGCAAGCGGCCGGGCTTCTTCTCGCCGGGTCGCGTGGGACGCGGCATCAGCGGCCAGACGACGCCGCAGATGGTGCTGCGGATGATGGCGGACGTCGTCCACCTCAAGCCGCGCTTCGTCCACATCATGGCGGGCACCAACGACATAGCCGGCAATACCGGCAAGATGACGCGCGCGCAGAGCTACGACAATTTCCGCATGATGACGCAGATCGCCAAGGCGAACGGCATCGGCGTAATCCTCGCCTCGGTGCCGCCGTCGGACCATTTTCCCTGGCGGCCGGGGCTCGACGTGCTCGGGCCGATTCGCGAGATGAACGCCTGGCTGCGGGACTATGCCAAGGCCGAGCGGCTGACCTGGGTCGACTACACCCCGGTGCTGGCGGACGCGAAGGGCGCGATGAAGCTGGGCCTCGCCTCGGACGGCGTCCACCCCACCGAAGCCGGATATGACGCGATGGCGACGGTGATCGAGCCGATCCTGAAGGCGCGCCGCGCGTGAAGCGCCTGCTCGGCACGGCGGCGCTGCTGATCGCGGCGCCGGCCGCCGGGCAGACGCTGGAGGTGGTATCTCCGGACGGCGCGAACCGCGTGGTGGTGGCGCTCGATCGGCAGGGCGTGCCCAACTACACGGTGCAGCGGCGCGGCGAGCTGGTCCTCGCACCCGCGCCGATCGCGCTCGACCTCGATCGCGACATGCTCGGCTGGGGCATGGCCGTGACCGGCAGCGAGGCGAGCAGCGCCGACACGCGCTACAAGATCGTGCTCGGCAAGGCCGCCGAGGGGCGCGACCGCTACAACCAGCGGATCGTCCACCTGCAGGAGCGCGGCGGCGCCAAGCGGCGGATGGATATCATACTCCGCGCCTATGACGACGGCATCGCCTTCCGCATGCTCGTGCCGGTGCAGCCCGCGACCGCCGCGGCGGTGGTGCGCTACGAACGCACTGGCTTCTATTTCCCGCAGCCCTGGAAATGCTGGGGCTTCAACGTCGGGCGGTTCGGATCGAGCCACGAGGGCGAGTTCGATCCCGTCGACACCACGCGCCTCCGCGACCACAACCTCTTCGACGTGCCCTTCGCCTGCGAGACGGGGAAGGGTGCCTTCGCTATCGCCGAGGCGGACCTAATCGATTTCGCCGCGATGTACCTCACCGGGCGCGGCGATGGCGGGCCGGGGCTGCAGGTGAAGCTGTCGCCCTCGCTCGACGATCCGCGCATAGCGGTGCACACTCGCATCGGCAGCCCCATCGTGACGCCGTGGCGCGTGGTGATGCTCGCCGACCGGCTCGGCGCGCTGCAGGAATCGACGCTGCTCACCAGCCTTTCCACCCCGAGTCGGATCGAGGACACCAGCTGGATCCAGCCGGGCCTCAGCAGCTGGGACTGGTGGAGCGGCCCCTCCATTGCCAAGCTCCCCGGCCAGCGCACCACGACGGCGGTGGCAAAGGCGTTCATCGATTTCGCCGCGGCGAACGGCATGCCCTACACGATGATCGACGAGGGCTGGTATGCCGGCGCGGGCGGCGGCGGGGTGCGGCGGCCGGGCGTCGACATCACCAAATGGGCCGACGCGATCAACCTCCAGGAAGTCGCCGACTATGCCCGCGCCAAGAAGGTGCGGCTGTGCCTCTGGGCGCACTGGCAGGCGCTCGACGAGCAGATGGAGGATGCGCTCGCGCTCTACGAGAAGCTGGGCGTCGCCGGCATCAAGATCGACTTCATCGAACGCGACGACCAGTGGATGGTGAACTGGTACCAGAAGCTGCTGGGGGCCGCGGCGCGGCACCATCTGATGGTCGACCTGCACGGTGCCTTCGCGCCGCGCGGGCTCACCCGCACTTGGCCCAATTTCGTCACCCAAGAAGGCGTGATGGGGGCCGAGTACAACAAGTGGAGTAGCCGCGCGACCGCGGGCAACGACGTGATGCTCGCCTATACCCGCGGGCTGCTGGGGCCGATGGACTATACCCCCGGCGGCTTCCGCAACGTGGCGCCGGCCGATTTCCGGATGCGCGGAGACCTGCCAATGGTGCAGTCGACCCGGGCGCATGGGCTGGCGATGTATGTCGTCTTCCTATCGCCGCTGCAGGCGGTGGCGGACAGCCCGGACACCTATGCCGCGAGCCCCGCGGGCTTCGACTTCATTCGCCAAGTGCCGACTAGCTGGGACGAAACGCGCTTCCTCGCGGGAGAGACGGGCGCGTACATCGTTCTGGCCCGCCGCAAGGGAAAGAGCTGGTATCTCGGCGCGATGAACGACGAGAAGGCGCGGACCGTCTCCGTGCCGCTGGATTTTCTGGGCGCGCGTGGGGCCGAGGCGCGGATCTGGAGAGACGGCGCTGCCCCCGATGCAGTGCAGGTGGAGACCAAGCGCGTATCGCGCGACGCGCCGCTGACGCTCAATCTCGCGGCGACCGGCGGGGCGGTGGCAGCGATTCAGGAGCGTTGATTCGGGCAGAGGCTGCCCAGATTCTGCCGCATTTCGTCGCTTCCATTTCACTGTTCAACCGCAACTGTCGCAAAGTTCACCCAGGGTTCATGGCCCGATGGGTCTTTTCGCTCGCATGATTGTTGCATTGCAGCGCCCGAAAAACCCGAAGGGGAACGACATGCCGTTTCTGAAGAGCCCGGCTCGGTTCCTGCTCCACTATGTCACGCGACGGCCGCTGGCCTTCGCGCTGCTTGCGCTGCTCGTGGTGGGCGGCGCCTCCAGCGCGGTGGGCGTACAATACGCGATGAAGCTGCTGATCGATTCGATGACGGTCGCGGCGCCCTCGCACGCGGCGGTATATGTCGCGCTCGGGGCATTTGTGGGCCTGGTGGCACTCGAGAACGGGCTGGTCCGCGGCGCGGCGATGTTGTTGTGCAACATCACCGTGGCGAGCGGGGTGCGCATCCGGCTCGACATGTTCCACTATCTGACCGGCCATCATATCGGGTTCTTTCAGAACCAGCGCGGCGGCTCGCTGGGCCACCGCGTCGGCGCGCTGACGGGCTCGTTCCAGGCGCTCACCCACCGCATCCTGATGGAGATCACGCCCCCGCTGATCGCGTTCGGCGGCGCGTTGCTGATCTTCCTCGCGATCGACTGGCGCATGGCGGTGGCGATCACCGGCATCTTCGTCGCGGCAAGCACCGGCCTGGTCTTCCTCGGCATGCGCGGCGACAAGTACCACAAGGCGTTTGCCCGTGCCGCCAGCGAGAGCGGCGGCGAGCTGGTCGACCTGGTCGGCAACATCGCCGCGATCAAGTCGTTCGGTGCACGCCGCCGCGAGTCCGAGCGGCTCGCCGGCTTCTTCCAGACCGAAGCGGCGGCGCAGAAGCGCGGCTGGATGTTCGTCGAGCGCATCCGCGTGCTGCATGACGTCGCGCTGGTGATCCTGGTCGGCGGCGCGCTGGTCTGGGCGGTCGAGCGCTGGATCGCGGGTGGGATTACCGCGGGCGACGTCGTCGTCGTCAGCGCGATGACCTTCCGCATGCTCAACGGCTCGCGTGATCTCGCCATGGCGCTGATCGATACCAGCCAGCAGTTCAGCTATCTGCGCGAGACGCTGGAGATCGTCGGCGCCCCGCACGCACTGGAAGACGCCCCCGACGCCGTGCCGCTGCGCGCGACGGAGGGCGAAGTGCGCATCGAAGGCCTCACCTTCGGCCATCATCCCGGCCGCCCCGTGCTGCACGACCTCTCGCTGGAGGTCGCGCCCGGTCAGAAGATCGGCATCGTCGGCCCCTCGGGTGCCGGCAAGTCGACGATCCTCCAGCTCGTCCAGCGCCTGCACGATCCGCAGTCGGGCCGGGTGCTGATCGATGGCCAGCCGATCGACCGGGTGACGCAGGACAGCCTGCACCAGGCCGTCGCGGTGGTGCCGCAGGAAGTGCTGCTGTTCCACCGCTCGATCCTCGAGAATATCCGCTTCGCGCGCCCCGACGCCACCGATGCCGAGGTGCGTGCCGCGGCCGAGGCGGCGCATTGCACGGGCTTCATCGCGCTGCTGCCCAAGGGCTATGATACGATTGTCGGCGAGCGTGGGACCAATCTGTCCGGCGGCCAGCGCCAGCGCATCGGCATCGCCCGCGCGTTCCTGAGCAAGGCGCCGATCGTGCTGCTCGACGAGGCGACCTCGGCGCTCGACACCGGATCGGAGATCGAGGTCCAGCAGGCGCTCGATGCGCTGATGGCGCACCGCACGGTGCTGGCGGTTGCGCATCGCCTGTCGACGGTGGTCGGGTTCGACCGGGTGATCGTGGTTGAGCATGGCCGCATCGTCGAGGACGGTGCGCCGTTGTCGCTGCTGCGCGCGAACGGTGCGTTTCAGCGGCTGTGGGCGCTGCAGGCCGAGGGGCTGGATGCCCCGGTCGAGCGCCGCGAATTCCCGCGCTTCGTCGCCGGGACGGCGCTGCGGATGTTCGGGCTCGCCCCGCGTCCGCCGCTACGGCTGGTGGAGCGGCAGGCCGCGGGCTGAGGCTTTGCCAACGTCCAAAAGAAAACGGCGCCACCGCGAGAGCGGGGCGCCGTTTTTTTGTTCAGCTGCCGGGGCCGAAGCCCCGGGGGCCGGGCTCAGCGCTGGCTGACGGGCACGTAGTCGCGCTGCGTCGGGCCGGTGTAGAGCTGGCGCGGGCGGCCGATCTTCTGCTCGGGATCCGAGATCATCTCGTTCCACTGCGCCACCCAGCCGACGGTGCGGGCCAGCGCAAACAGTGCGGTGAACATCGTCGTCGGGAAGCCGATCGCCGACAGGATCACGCCCGAATAGAAGTCAACATTCGGGAACAGCTTCTTCTCGACGAAATAATCGTCCTTGAGCGCCATTTCCTCAAGCTGCAGTGCGACTTCGAACACGGGGTCCGAAACGTTGAGCGCGGCAAACACTTCTCGCACGGTCTTCTGCATCACGGTCGCGCGCGGATCGTAGTTCTTGTATACGCGGTGGCCGAAGCCCATCAGGCGGAACGGATCGTTCTTGTCCTTCGCGCGGGCGATGAACTCGGGGATGCGCTCCGGACGGCCGATTTCCTGCAGCATGTTGAGCGCGGCTTCGTTGGCGCCGCCATGCGCCGGGCCCCACAGGCAGGCGATGCCGGCCGCGATGCAGGCGAACGGATTCGCGCCCGACGAACCGGCGAGACGCACGGTCGAGGTCGATGCGTTCTGCTCGTGATCGGCGTGGAGGATGAAGATGCGGTCGAGCGCCTTCTCCACCACCGGATTCACTTCATATTCCTCGGCCGGGACGCCGAACGTCATGCGCAGGAAGTTGCCGGTATAGCTCAGGTCGTTCTTCGGGTAGAGGAACGGCTGGCCGACGCTGTACTTGTACGCCATCGCCGCGATCGTCGGCATCTTGGCGATCAGGCGGTGCGACGCGATCATGCGCTGCTGCGGATCGGTGATGTCGGTCGAGTCGTGATAGAAGGCCGAAAGCGCGCCGACGACGCCGCACATCACCGCCATCGGGTGCGCGTCGCGACGGAAGCCGCGATAGAAGGTCGCCAGCTGCTCGTGCAGCATGGTGTGGCGGGTGATCGTGCTCTCGAACTTGGTCAGCTCGTCCTGCGTCGGCAGTTCGCCGTTGAGCAGCAGGTACGAGACTTCCATGAAGCTCGAATTCTCGGCGAGCTGGCCGATCGGGTAGCCGCGGTGGAGCAGCACGCCCTCGTCGCCATCGATGAAGGTCAGGCCCGACTCGCAGCTCGCGGTCGAGGTGAAACCCGGATCGTAGGTGAAGGCCCCGGTCTGCGCATAGAGCTTGCGGATATCGACGACGTCCGGGCCGGTGCTGCCCTTGAGGACGGGATATTCGACGTCTTTCCCCGCAACATGCAGTTTGGCGGTATCGCTCATGTAGTCGTCCTTTCCTTCGACCCGTTTTCAGGCGGGTGTACGCATCTGATCTGCGAAGCGGGGGAGGTGCCCTTCGGTTCCCGGCGTCGCCTGGGCGCCGGAGATAGCCGAAAGAGGTCGGCGGCCGGTTAACACCGCACGCAGCGGCGATGCCCTGTCGCCGGGCTTCTCACCCGCTTCGTCCGCGACGGTGCGTACCGCCGCTTCGAGCGCCTCCGTATCCCACGTTACCAATCCGTCAAGCGCGGCGTGCAACCAGGGGCGGCGGGGGCGCGGCCTGCCTCTAGCAGAGTGGCTGGCGCTTCGTCCAATTCGAGTGCGCAGCTGCGAAAAGGCGCTGCGGAAAATGTTTCGGCGGGGGCGCAATAGCTCTTGGAACATGCGGAATCTTTGATGTTGCGGTGCGAGAGCCGTCAATCGAGTCGGGCGCGGAAGTGGCCCGGGCGCTACCGTCCAGCGCGGACACCCCGACATACCCGCACCAAACATCGTCGAGTAACCAAATAGGTTATATAAAAATACACTGGGGAGCCGATTCGGTGTGACAGTAAGCTTCCTTGCAGACCATGGACGCAGAACGAACTTTTACGTCGTTTCTTCTGTTGCGCCGACGTCACAACACTCGCAATCTGTCGTTCCATGGCCAGTCCAGCCGCAGTGGCTCCGCACAGGGGCGTTACGGGCCTTCATCTCGGCCCTGGCTGGCGATTCCCCAATGGGCCGTCCTGGTCCTGGGAAAGGTTGGAACGCTGGCTGGAGGCCGAGCGCGGACAGTTGCCGCTCTGGTTGCCGATCGCATTCGGTGCGGGAATCAGCGGGTGGTTCCTGCTGGACGGGCCGCGGCAATGGGTCGGGTTCGTCGCCGTCGCGCTGGCGGTGGCGGGAGGCGGCGCGGTCATTCCGGGCCGGAGCGGGCGGGCACTGTTCATGGGCGGCCTGCTGGTTGCCGTCGGATGCGGCGCGATCTGGTGGCGGGCGGAGCATCTGGCGGCGCCGGTGCTTGCCCGACCGCAGGTGGCGCAGTTTGACGCGACCGTGCTGCGTGTCGAGTCGCGGCCGGCGCGCGGCCTGGTGCGGCTGGTCCTTGCGCCGGTGCGCCGCGCCGATCTGCCGCCGCGGCTGCGGGTGAATGTCGACGCCGTCGTCGTGCCGCCGGGACTCGGGCCAGGGGCACTGATATCGCTGCGCGCGCGACTGGTACCGCCCCCGGGACCGTCGGTGCCTGGCGCCTATGACTTCCGGCGCGTCGCCTGGTTCGACGGGATCGGCGCCACCGGCAAGGCGCTGGACCCGGTAACGCTGCGCCATCTGCCGTCCGACGCCGCGCAGGATCTGCGCGCCCTGCTGTCTGCGCATATCGAGGCGCGGATGCCGGGTAGTGCGGGCGGCATCGCCAGCGCGCTCGCCACCGGCGACGAGGGCGCGATCTCCGAGGACGATAGCGAGGCAATGCGCCGCGCCGGCCTTGCGCATCTCCTGTCGGTGAGCGGCCTGCATGTCACGGCCGTCACCGGTGCGACGATGCTGCTGGTGCTGCGCCTGCTCGCACTGAGCCCGTGGCTGGCGCTGCATGTGCGGCTGCCCCTGGTGGCCGCAGGAGCGGGGGCACTGGCGGCGATCGGCTATACGTGGCTGACCGGCGGGCAGGTGCCGACGATCCGTTCCTGCGTCGCCGCGCTGCTGGTGCTGGTGGCGCTGAGCCTCGGGCGCGAGGCCCTGACGCTGCGGCTGGTCGCTGCCGGGGCGATGGTGGTGCTTCTGCTATGGCCCGAGTCGCTGGCGGGTCCCAGCTTTCAGCTGAGCTTTACCGCCGTTGCGGCGATCATCGCGCTGCACGAAAGCCCGCGCATGCGGCGCTGGTTCGAGGCACGCGAAGAGGGGTTGGCGCGGCGCATCGCGCGCGAGGCGGGCTCGCTGCTGCTCACCGGCATCCTGGTCGAGATGGCGCTGATGCCGATCGGGCTGTTCCATTTCCACAAGGGCGGAGTCTACGGCGCGGTCGCCAATATCGTCGCGATCCCGCTGACCACCTTCGTGGTGATGCCGCTCGAAGCGATCGCGCTGCTGGGTGATCTCATCGGTGCAGGCACGCCCTTTTGGTGGCTGACCGACAAGGCGATGGCCTTGTTGCTATGGATAGCCCACGCCGTCGCCAGTGCACCCGGTTCGGTAGCGGCGTTGCCGGTGATGCCCGCCGGCGCCTTTGCCTCCATGGTTCTGGGAGGGTTGTGGTTGGGCCTGTGGCGTACGCCGGTGCGGATCGCGGGCCTCGTGCCGCTCTGCATCGGCGGACTATGGGCGCTGGCGACGCCCGCGCCGGATTTGCTGGTGACAGGCGACGGGCGGCACGTCGCGCTGCGCATGGCAGACGGCAGTCTTGCATTGCTGCGCGACCGTGCCGGCGACTTCACCCGGCAAGTGCTGGGGGAGAATGGCGGGGTCGAGGCCGATGCGCTGACGGTACTTGCCGACCGGTCCGATGCGCGATGCAGCCTGGATCTGTGCGTGGCCGAAGTGGTGCAGGGCGGCCGACGCTGGCGGATCGCGGCGACCCGCAGCGTCTATCCGGTCGCGTGGCGCGAACTTGTCGCGGTGTGCGCGTCGAGCGACATCGTGGTGAGCGAAAGGCGGCTGCCTCGCGCCTGCGAGCCCCGCTGGCTGCGGCTCGATCGGGGGGTACTCGATTCTACCGGCGGGGTCGCGGTGACCCTTAAGGGCGCGACGGTGCGCACCGTCCGCACGACCGCGCACCAGCCATGGCTTGACCCGCCCACCGTCCAGCCTCCATTCAGCGCCGCGAAGGGAAATCGACGATGATCCGGATTCTGCTTGCGGCCTCGGCACTTGGCCTCGCATCCCCGGCGCTGGCGCAGAGCACCGACTGGGCCAAGACCCGCGCCGACTGGAACCAGCCCATGGCGCCGTTCCGGATCCTCGGCAATGTCCACTATGTCGGCACCGCGGGGATTTCGGCCTATCTGATCACGAGCCCGCAGGGGCATATCCTGATCGACGGCGGCATGCCCGAAAGCGCGCCGCTGATCTCCGCCAACATCGAGAAGCTGGGCTTCAGGCTCGGCGACGTGAAGATCCTGCTGATCAACCACGCGCATTGGGACCACGAAGGCGGCTTGGCCGAGCTTAAGCGCCGCACCGGCGCCCGGCTGCTGGCCAGCGCGGCTGACACCCCCGCGCTGGAGGCGGGCAAATCGGACTATCGTCCCGATATCCGCTTCACCGCGCCGCCGGTGAAGGTCGACGGGCAGTTGAAGGACGGCGAGGAAATCCACCTCGGCACCAACACGCTGGTCGCGCATCTGACGCCGGGGCACACCAAGGGCTGCACCAGCTTCACGATGCAGGTCCCCGCGGGCGGCGACAGCCTGACCGTGCTGTTCGCCTGCAGCCTCAGCGTCGCCGACCAGCCGCTGACGCCCGGCCATGGCTATGACGCCGCCCCCGCCGATTTCCGCGCCACCTTCGCCAAGCTGCGCGCTACCCAGGCCGACGTGTTCCTCAGCTTCCACGCCGAACAGTTTGACCTCGCCGCCAAGCGCGCCAGGCAGGTGGCGGGGAACGACGAGGCATTCGTCGACCCGGGCGAACTGGGCCGTCGCGTCGACATCGCGCAGAAGGCGTTCGAGGCGGATCTGAAGGCTGCGCATCGCCCGTGACGCGGCCGATTGCTACGGCCTTTGTGCCTGCCTGATCTCCGAGTCCTTGGCTTTGAGGATCGTGCGGACGATTTGCCCTTGCGTGCTCCAGGCGAACGCGTTGGCCTGCGCGGCGTATAGGCCGCGGAGATATCCACGGTCGAGGGACGTCATTTCAGCGGCAACCCCTTGCGGGTTTTCGGCGAACAGGCCCAGGATCGTTTCCTGATCGTCATTTTTCGGAGGACGCGCTCCGGCGAGCGCGCGCATCGCCACGTAATCGGCGATCTGGTGCGTCGTTTTGCCGACCACCGCCGATCGTTCGATCATTACGATGGCCGCCAGCGTGTCCTTCCGAATGGGTGCGTTTACCCGGGACGCGGTGGCCACGCGGAGAAACCCCTCGATGTCGATGCGCTCGCCGTCGCGCGCACGCGTCTCGCTGTCGCTCCATGCCCGCACCGGACCCCGCTCATGCGTGATCATTCGAATCTCTGCCGGATTTCGGTCGCCAAAAATCCACCATTTTCGCTTCACGAGCGCATTGATTTCGGTGCTCACGCCATCGACGAAGAACAGGATGATATTCGGTTTGCAGTGATCGCCCGCTAGCCTCAGCCCGGCCTGCTCCGCATCCTCCGCAAATCTCTCGCCGATCCTCTCCAGCGTGGGTCGATCAAGACCGATGCTGGCAAGGCAAACCGCATTGTGAAAACGTGCCAGCGGGTCCGTGGACGGCGTGGCCGGCGACATCGACCGCGTGATCGCGCGAATTTGTTGCTTGGAGGGTAGCGGCCGCCCCGTGACGATGATCGGATCGGAAGCCGGGCTTGCGGCCGTCGTGGGTGATGCCTGCGGACGCGCGGGCTCAGTCAGCGGCCCCGCTGCTTGCTGCGCCGTTGCCGCAACGGGCAACAATGCCCCTATCATCAGTGCCAGCACAGATACGCGCATTGTCCGCTCTCCATAGCATCTAGCCGGTCGAGCATCGCACAAGAACAGGGTATTAGGAAGACGACTACGTCGCAGATCGACCCGACGTCGGAACTACTATTTGGGGATATGCAGGGAGCCGGCAACTCCCGATCGGATTCACCGGCTCTACAAAGATGCGATCAATAGCGCCGCAACAGCCCCGCCAAACGCCCTTGCACCCGTATCTGGTCGGAGCGGTAGCGCTGAGGTGTATAGTCGCGATTGGCAGGATCGAGCCGGACCATCACGCCTTCCTTGCGGAAATACTTGAGCGTCGCCTCGGCGTCGTCGATCAGCGCGACGACGATCTCGCCGTCGCGCGCGGTTTCGGTGCGGCGGATCAGCGCATAGTCGCCGTCGAGGATGCCGGCTTCGACCATCGAGTCCCCGGCGACCTCAAGGGCATAATGCTCGCCAGCGCCGAGCAGGGCAGCCGGCACCGGCAACATCGCCGAGCCCTCGAGCGCCTCGATCGGCGTACCGGCCGCGATGCGTCCGTGCAGCGGGATCTCGACCACATCATTCGCGGGGGCTGGCCGCGTGGCGGGCGTCGTCGCAGCCACGGCCGCCGCCGGCTTCGCAGCTTTGGCGACCGACTTGCGCTCGCCGCGCTCGGGCATGCGCAGCACCTCCAGCGCGCGGGCGCGGTTGGGCAGGCGGCGGATGAACTCGCGTTCCTCCAGCGCGCTAATCAGGCGGTGCACGCCCGATTTCGACTTGAGATCGAGCGCCTCCTTCATTTCCTCGAACGAGGGCGATACGCCCGTCTCGGCAAGACGGTCGGAAATGAAGCAGATCAGCTCGTGCTGCTTGCGCGTGAGCATCCAATCCTCCGGGGTCCAGAACAGACTGGGAACGTTTATGCAATGTTCCGAGGCGCTGTCAAGCGATGTCGAGGATTTCCACCGAGTCGGAGCTATTTGTGGCTGGCGCATGGGGCGGACGCACGATCAGACAGGTGCTGCGGGCGAGGGTGCGGAGCATCGAGCTGTCCTGGATCGCCGAGGCATGGACGCGCCCGTCGATCAGCGCAGCGCGGAGGTAGTCGGTGCGCGGGCCATTGGCCGGCAGCGGCTCGCCGAGGATCGCCGTGCGACCCCGCGGGAACGGATCGGCCGCCCCGGAACGATGCGCGATCAAGGGCTTGGCGAAGAGCAAAGCGGTGACGAACACCGACACCGGATTGCCCGGCAGGCCCAGCACGACCATGTCGCCGCGTATGCCGGCCATCATCGGCTTGCCCGGGCGCAGCGCGATCCGCCAGAAATCGATCGTCGCGCCAGCGGCTTCCAGCGCGGGTCGGACGAGGTCGTGATCGCCCACCGATGCGCCACCGCTGGTGATCAGCAGGTCCGCCTCGACGGTCGCGAAGGCATGGGTGAGGGCGCCGAGATCGTCGGGCAGGATGCCGAGATCGACGATCTCGACCGGCAGATCGGCGAGCTGCGCGGCGAGCATGGTGCGGTTCGATTCGGGCAGCTGGGCGGGGCCGACTGGCGTACCCGGTGCCACCAGTTCGTCGCCGGTCGCGGCAATCGCGACGCGGACCTTGCGACGGACGGGCAGCGCCGCATGGCCGCCGATTGCCGCCAGCGCGATCCGGGCGGGGGTGAGCTGCTCGCCCGCCGCGATCAGCGCGTCGCCCTCTGCGAAGTCGAGCCCCCGGCGGCGGGTGTTGCGGCCGAGATAGGGCGGGCCTTCGCCAGCGAGACTTAGCTGATCGCCGTCGCGCGCGGCCTCTTCCTGGACGAGCACCGTGTCCGCGCCCGCGGGCATCGGCGCGCCGGTGAAGATCCGCACCGCTTCTCCGGGCGCAACCGTGCCCGCGAAGCCCGAGCCCGCCGCGCTTTCACCGATCACGGCCCAAGGTCCGGGCAGGTCGGCGAAGCGGATCGCATAGCCGTCCATCGCGGAGAGGTCGGTTTCCGGCTGGGTGCGGCGGGCGACCACCGGCTCGGCGGCCCAGCGGCCGATAGCTTCCGCGAGCGGGACCGTCTCGACGGGGGTGGAGCCGGCGAGCGCGAGCAGCCGCGCCTGGGCCTCGGCGATGGGAAGAAGTGCCATGCCGCCCGATTGGGCGCGGGCGCGCGGTGATGCAAGCGGCTTCAGCCGGTGCGGCGGCTCGCGGTGAGCAGGCGCAGGTCGATGTCGCGCAGCGGCATGCGGAATTCGGCGAGCGTCCGGCCCTGCCGCGCCCGCACTACTCGCGCTGGGCCGCCGCCGATCTCGGGCAGCGCCACCCAGATCGATGCTCCGGGCGCGAAGGCCTGTCGCGCCTCGAATTCCACCTGCTGCGCGGTGAGCGCGTGGATCCGGCAATTCCACCAGCCCACGCCCTCGCGCACGCGCCCGGGGAGGTCGAGGCGGAGCGCCAGCTTGTCCTGCAGCAACCCGTCGGCATCGCTCCCGCCGGCCTGGGGCGCAGGCGCCTGCTGGATGCCGCGCAGCCAGGGGAACAGGGTCTGCCAGCCAAGCTCTTCGGTGAAGACGATTCCGGCGGTCTCGCCCGCGATCCAGCGGACAATGCCCTCCAGTGGACGCAGCCCGTCGAAGGTCAGCTGCACCGCCTCATCGACGGCGAGCCCCCGTGCCTCGACGCCGACACCGCCTTGCGAAATGTCGCGGGTGCGCAGCTGCTCGACCTCGTCGCCGCGATACACGCCGACGGTGTGGCGCAGCTCGATGCGGGGCAGGCGGCGACGCTCGGCGGTGGCGCGGGCGAGGTTGCGCGCGACCATCCCCAGCACGTCCACCGGCGCGTCGAAGGCGAGCCCCGCCTCGCTGCCGTCGGACCAGAGCGTGCGCCCGATCAGCGGCTCGGCGGACCCTAGGTGCAGCCGGATCGGCATCGCCTCGGCCAACTCCACCTCGACGCGCAGCCGCGCGCCCGCCCGGCCGATCCAGTGGATGCCGCAGTCGAGCAGTTCGCCACCCCAGGCGAGTTGGCCTGCATCGAGCCCGTCCGCCGCCGCGGCGCTGGGCGCGCGCGGTGCGGGCAGGTCGTGCGTCAGGCTGAAGATCGTCGCGGACGTGCGCCCCGAATCCATGCTGTCGTTCCGTCCCAAGGGCGACATCCTGCACGCCGGGCCCTGAAACCGCGGTTAAGCGGCAGGGTTGCTAAAAGCCTAACGCAGTGGCTCAGGCGTCGCGCAGCCCCACGCCCATCGCCGCGCGCGCCTGCTCGGATTCCGAGGAAACGACTGGATAGGCGCAATAGTCCGCCGCATAATAGGCGCTGGGCCGATGGTTGCCCGACCAGCCGACGCCGCCGAACGGCGCCGCCGAGGAGGCACCGTTGGTCGGCTTGTTCCAGTTGACGATGCCCGCGCGGATATTCGCCCAGAACTGGTCGTAGAGCCGCGGGTCCTGGCTCACCAAGCTGGCGGAGAGACCATAACGGGTGTCGTTAGCCTCGGCGATCGCGTCCTCGAAGCTCGTCTTGCGGAACACCTGGAGGATCGGGCCGAACAACTCGACATCCACCTTCTCGCGCGCCTCGGTCATGTCGACCACGCCGGGGGTGAGGAAGGGGCGGTTCTCGATCAGCCGCTCCATGTGGCGCAGCGGACGGCCCCCCATGGTGGAGAGCGTGAGGAAGCTCTCGGTCAGCATGTCGGCGGTGTTGTTGTCGATCACCGGGCCCATGAAGGGCTGGGGATCGGCATGGGGCTCGCCGATGATCAGGCGCCCGATCAGCTTGTTGAGCTCCGCCATCAGCGGCTCGAACAGCTTTTCGTCGACAATCAGCCGGCGCGCGGCGGTGCAGCGCTGGCCGGCGGTGGTGAAGGCGGACTGCACCACCAGCACCGCGGCCGAATAGAGATCGGGCGTATTCCAGACGAGGATCGGGTTGTTGCCGCCCATTTCCAGCGCGAGGATCTTCTCGGGCCGCGCGGCGAACTGGCGGTTGAGCGCGATGCCGGTATTGGCCGAGCCGGTGAACAGCAGCCCGTCGATGTCCGGGTGGCTGGCCAGCGCCTTGCCCTGGTCCGGCCCGCCGATCAGCAGGCGGATACAGCCTTCGGGAACGCCCGCGGCGTGGAAGCACTCGACGAGGAAGGCGCCGCTGGCGGGCGTCTTTTCCGAAGGCTTGAACACCACCGCGTTGCCGGCGAGCAGCGCGGGGACGATATGGCCGTTCGGCAGATGCGCCGGGAAATTATAGGGGCCGAGTACCGCCAGCACGCCGTGGGGCTTGTGCCGCAGCGCGAGCCGGGTGTTCATCGGCGCTTCGATCCGGCGCTGGCCGGTCCGCTCCGAATAGCTGGTGACCGATATGTCGACCTTGGCGATCACCGTCTCGACCTCGGTGCGCGCTTCCCATAGCGGCTTGCCGGTCTCGCGGGCGAGCAGGTCGGTAAAGGCGTCGGCGCGCTGGCGCACGACATTGGCGAAGCGCCGCAGCGCCTCGATCCGCACGGCGAGCGGGCGCGCCGCCCAAGCGGCCCAGCTGGCGCGGGCGATGGCAACTTCGGTGTCCGCGTCCCCGATCGGGTGGCGCCAGAGCACGGCGCCGGTTGCGGGTTCGGTCGAAAGGAGTTCCTGGTCCGGCATGGGCCTTCTGTATTTCTGGTTCGTTGCCCCTGTTACGATCGCTTTGCCCGATTTCGCGGCGCTAGGCCAGAGCCTCGCCCATCTCGCGGATCGCCGCCATCTTGGCAGTGAGCGGCGCCCAGTCGTCGCGCTCGGCGATGGCGGACCACAGCGATTCGACCTCGTCGATCAGCATCGAACACGGCTCTCCGCGCCAATGGCCATGGTCGCGGGGCTTGCGCGGGCGATAGTCGGCGAGGCGGCTGCGGACCTCGGCAAATTCCACGCCATAGCTTGCGGGCAGGGTCCCGCCGAACGCGTCGAAATAGAAACGGTGGAGCAGCGTGCCGTTCTGGTTGAGCGCCACCTCCACCGCTTCGGTAAGCGCGTGGTCGCTGGCTTCATCGCGCGGCTGGACGCCGAGGCGCCAGAGCACGGCCCTGGCCTCCGCGCGATGATAGGCGGGGGCAAAGCCTTCGAGCGCGGCGATTAGCGGCGCTTCCTCGGCGATCAGCCGCAGCGAAATGGCGAGCTGCATCACGTCCCAATAGATCGCCTCGGGCTGGCGACCGAAGGCGTACAGGCCGTTCTGGTCGAAATAGGCCGCCGTGAAGTTCGCCGCCCAGCTGGGGGCGAAGCGCCAGGGACCATAGTCGAAGCTCTCGCCGGTGACGTTGACATTGTCGCTGTTGAGCACCCCGTGAACGAACCCGGCGGCCATGAACTGCCCCGCCATCCGCGCGGTGCGGGCGACGACATGGGCGAGCAGGCGTTCCGGCGCGTCGGGTCCGTCTTCCTCTCCGAAATAGTGACGCAGCACATAGGCGGTGAGCTTCCGCAGCCCGTCCACGTCCTGAAAATAGGCGAGGCGCTGAAACACGCCGATGCGGATATGGCCATGGTTGAGCCGCACCAGCACCGCGGAACGCGTGGGGGAGGGCTCGTCGCCGCGATGGAGCGATTCGCCGGTTTCGACCAGAGAGAAGGTGCGGCTGGTCTCGACGCCCAGCGCCTCCAGCATCTCGGTCGCAAGGATCTCGCGCACGCCGCCCTTCAGCGTCAGCCGCCCGTCGCCGAAGCGGCTGTACGGCGTCTGCCCCGATCCCTTGGTGCCTAGGTCCATCAACCGCCCGGCAGTGTCGGTCATCTGCGCGAACAGGAAGCCGCGGCCGTCGCCGATCTCGGGGTTGTACACGCGGAACTGGTGGCCGTGATAGCGCAGCGCCAACGGATGGGGCAGGCTGCCAGCGAGCGGCTCGAACCGGGCGAAATGGGCGAGCCATTCGGCATCGCTCAGCCCCTCCAGCCCCACGGTCGCGGCGGCGCGGTCGTTGCGGAAGCGGAGGATCGTCTGGGGGAAGCGCGCGGGCGCCACCGGATCGTAGAAGCCATCCCCGAGTTCGAGGATCGCCTGTTGCGGAGCGAAGGCCATGCGGCGATATGGGGCGCGATGGGTGATCGGCGCAACTACTCCGATGGCGTTTGGTGGTCGAAAGACGGCCTGCGGCTGCATTATCGCGACTATCCGGGGCGCGACGACCGTCCGCCGCTGATCTGCTTTCCGGGCCTCACCCGCAACGCGCGCGACTTCGCCGACTTGGCAGAGCGCTTCTCGGGCGACTGGCGGGTGCTCTGCGTCGAGTTTCGAGGGCGGGGCGAGAGCGCCTATGCCAAGGACCCGATGAGCTATGTGCCGCTAGTCTACCTCCAGGATGTTGAGGCGCTGCTCGCCGAGCTGAAGATCGAGAAGTTCGTCGCGGTGGGCACCTCGCTGGGCGGCATCGTGACGATGCTGCTCGCGGCGACCGACGGCGGCAAGCTGGCCGGCGCGGTGCTCAATGACGTGGGCCCGGAGCTCAACCCGGCTGGGCTGGCGCGGATCCGCACCTATGTCGGCAAGCAGGTCTGGTACCCGACTTGGATGCACGCGGCGCGCGGCGTCGCCGAGGCGAATGCGGACGTCTATCCGGACTATGCCATCGAGGACTGGTTGGCGATGGCCAAGCGGCTCCACCGGGTGAACAGCCAGGGCCGCATCGTGCTCGACTACGACATGAAGGTCGCCGAGCCGTTCCGCGTGCCGGGGAACGAGGCGGGGCCGGACATGTGGCCGACGATCGACGCGCTTGTCGGCCGCCCGCTGCTGGTGGTGCGCGGGGAGCGCTCGGACATCCTGCGCGCCGAGACGGCGGAGAAGATGGTTGCGCGGGTGCCCGGTGCCGAGCTGGTGACGGTGCCGCGGGTGGGCCATGCGCCGACGCTCGACGAGCCGGAAGCGGTGGCCGGGATCGAGCGGCTGCTGGCGAAGGTGCAATAAATTCCTCCCCGTGCCGGGGAGGAGTTGTAACCCGCATCCTAACGGATGACGCCGCCGCAATCGCCCGTTAAACCCCGGCCCCCATGTCGATCCACATCCTCCATCTTCATTCGACCTTCGCGCTCGGCGGCAAGGAAGCGCGGGCGGTGCAACTGATGAACGCGTTCGGGGAGCGTGCCCGGCACACCATCGTCTCGGCGATGCCCGACCAGCTTGGCGCCCGCGAGGCGATCGACCGCCACATCAAATACGAGATCGCGCTCGATCCGCCGCCGCTCACCGGCAAGCCCTCGGTCAAGCGCTATGAGCAGATCGCGCGCTTCATGCGCCGCTTCGACCTGGTGCTTACCTATAATTGGGGCGCGATCGACGGGGTGATGGCCGCACGGGTGTTCGGCAAGGGGCTGCCGCCGATCATCCACCATGAGGACGGGTTCAACGCCGACGAGGCGGAGAAGCTGAGCACCGTGCGCAACATGTATCGCCGGATGGCGCTGCCTGCGGCCAACGCGCTGGTAGTCCCGTCCGAAAAGCTCGAGCAGGTCGCGATCAAATTCTGGAAACAGCCTGCCGAACGGTTGGTGCGCATTGCCAACGGCGTGCCGACCGCGCGCTACACGGGCCAGCTCGATCCGTCGCTGCTGCCAATGCTAGAGAAGCGCCGCAAGGGCGAGGTGTTCATCGGCTGTCTCGCTGGGCTGCGGCCGGTCAAGGATTTGCCGATGCTGGTCCGGGCCGTCGCCGGCATGAGCTCGCGGTTCAAGCTGGTGATCCTGGGCGAGGGGCCCGAGCGCCAGGCGATCCTCGATCAGGCCGAGGCGATGGCGATCGAGGATCAGCTGTTCCTGCCCGGCTTCGTCGCCAATCCGCATCGTTATCTGGGGTTGTTCGACATCTTTGCGCTGTCGTCGAAGAGCGAGCAGGCGCCGGTCTCGATCTTGGAAGCGATGGCGGCCGGGCTGCCGATCGTGGCGCCGCAGGTAGGGGATATTGCGGCAATGGTGTCCGAGCCAAATCACAAGTATCTTTCAGCCGAGCGCACCGAAGTGTCGCTGCGGGATCGGCTCGATATCCTGGCGCAGCATCCGGACGAACGGAAGCGGCTGGGCGATGCGAACCGCCTGCGCGTTGCGGCGTTGTATGACGAGGCCGAGATGGTCGCGGCCTATGCGCGGCTCTATTCCCGGGCGATGGGGCGGCTGGGCGCGCTGGGCTGAAGCCGGTCCGGATTGATTTGTTACTCGCTTGTCGCAGCCAATCCGGCTAGCGTCGCGCGGCAATTTTTGTGGAGGCAGTGTGTTCAAGGGTCTTTCGCCCATCAGCTATAACGGCCGTGAAGTCTGGCCGCTGGTCGAGGGTGGGAAGGGCGTCGCAGCGACCAACCATGCAAGCGCGGGGGCCTGGGCGGCCGCGGGCGGCATCGGCACGGTAAGCGCGGTCAACGCCGACAGCTATGATGCGGATGGCAAGATCATCCCGCAGATCTACCGTGCCCTCACGCGTCGCGAGCGCCATGAAGAGCTGATCCAATACGCCATCGAAGGCGCCGTCGAGCAGGTGAAGCGCGCCTTCGAGATCGCCGGCGGCAAGGGTGCGATCAACATCAACGTGCTCTGGGAAATGGGCGGCGCGCAGCGCGTCCTCCAGGGCGTGTTGGAGCGGACCAAGGGCATGGTGGCGGGCGTCACCTGCGGCGCGGGCATGCCCTACAAGCTCAGCGAGATCGCGGCGCACCATGAGGTGAGCTACCTGCCGATCGTCAGCTCGGGCCGCGCCTTCCGCGCGCTGTGGAAGCGGGCATACTCCAAGGCGCAGGAATGGCTTGCGGCGGTGGTCTATGAGGATCCCTGGCTCGCCGGCGGGCATAACGGCCTGTCCAACGCCGAGGACCCGCGCGCCCCGCAGGACCCCTATCCCCGCGTCAAGGCGCTGCGTGACGTGATGCGCGAAGGCGGGCTGCCGGACAGCGTGCCGATCGTGATGGCCGGCGGCGTCTGGTATCTGCGCGACTGGAACGACTGGATCGACAATCCCGAGCTGGGTGCGATCGCCTTCCAGTTCGGCACGCGTCCGCTGCTCACGCAGGAAAGCCCGATCCCCGAGGGCTGGAAGGCCAAGCTGATGGAGATCGAGGAAGGAGACGTGCTATTGCACCGCTTCTCGCCGACCGGCTTCTACTCCAGCGCGGTGCGCAACCCGTTCCTGCGCCACCTGGAAGCCCGCTCGGAACGCCAGATCCCCTATTCGACCGAGGCGGCGGGGGACCATACCTTCCAGCTCGATGTGGGCGTGAAGGGCAAGAATTTTTGGGTGACGCGCAACGACCTGCTGCGCGCGCGCGAGTGGCACGGCCTCGGCTTTACCAGCGCGCTCAAGACCCCGGATAACACCTTGGTGTTCGTGACGCCCGAGGACCAGCAGATCATCCGCAAGGACCAGGCCGACTGCATGGGCTGCCTCAGCCAGTGCGCCTTCTCGTCCTGGGCGGATACCGAGACCAACTCGACCGGCCGCCTGGCCGACCCGCGCAGCTTCTGCATCCAGAAGACGCTGCAGGACATCGCCCATGGCGGTGACACCGACCAGAACCTGATGTTCGCGGGCCATGCCGCGTACAACTTCAAGCGCGATCCCTTCTATTCGAACGGGTTCGTGCCGACGGTGAAGCAGCTGGTCGACCGGATTTTGACGGGGGATTGATATCACGAAACTAAGCCCCTCCCCTTCAGGGGAGGGGTTGGGGTGGGGCAGGGTCTCACCGAGACCAACCTCTGGTCTGGAATCCCTCCACCCCCAACCCCTCCTCCAAGGAGAAGGGGCCTAAGAAGTTGGACTCACAACCACCCCTCAAACACCTGGTCCGGCGGACGATGCCCGTCTGCCCAGCTGCGGATATTGGCGATCACCTTCATCCCCATCGCCTCGCGCGCCTCGAAGGTCGCCGAGCCAAGATGCGGCAACAGCACGACATTCTCCAGCGAGATCAGCCGCGGATCGACATTGGGTTCATCGACATAAACATCGAGCGCGGCGCCGGCGAGGCGGCGTTCCTGCAGCGCTGCTACTAGCGCCTCCGGATCGACGATCTCCCCGCGTGCGGTGTTGACCAGCCAGGCGTCCGGGCCGAGCAGGTCCAACCGCCGGGCATCGATCAGCCCGGCCGTGGCGGCGGTATGCGGAGTGTGGATTGTCAGGATGTCGATCGCTTCGAGCATCGCATCGAGATCGTCATGATAGGTAGCGCCCAACTGATGCTCGAGCACCTCGTGCACGCGGTGTCGCCCATGATAATGGATCTGCAGCCCGAAGGCCCGTGCGCGCTGCGCCACCGCCTGGCCGATCCGACCCATGCCGAGGATGCCGAGCTTGCGCCCGCCGATGCGATGGCCGCGCATGCTGGTCGGGCTCCAGCCGCGCCAGGCGCCCGAGCGGACCAGCTTGTCGCCCTCGACCAGCCGCCGTGGCACCGCGAGGATCAGCGCCATCGCCATGTCGGCGGTGTCGTCGGTCAGCACGCCCGGCGTGTTGGTGACGACGATGCCGCGGGCGCGCGCGGCCTTGAGGTCGATATGGCCGACGCCCGCGCCATAATTGGCGATCAATCGCAGCCGCTCGGGTGCGGCGGCGAGCAGGTCGGCGGTGATGCGGTCGGTGACGGTCGGCACCAGCACGTCCGCATCCGCCATGGCGGCGGTCAGCGCGGAAACGTCCATGGGCGCGTCGTCGGGATTGGGGACCGAGTCGAACAACGCCGCCATCCGCGCCTCGCTGGCTTGCGGCAGCGCGCGGGTGAGCATCACCCGGGGGCGGGACGGTCGCTTGGGATCGGCCATGGCAAAGGATTGGCCGGTGGCGTCGATACAGTCAACGGTTGAAGCGCGGGGCCGGCTGGTCGATAGACGGCGCATGCAGCAGCGGCGTTTCTCGATCGGACTTTCGGCCTTGGCGCTCGTCGCGCTGGCCACCCCCGCGCATGCGGAGCGCAAGCCGCCTTATTATGCCTCGCTCAAGGCGAGCAAGGCACGGATGCGCACCGGGCCGGGGCGCAACTATCCGACCAACTGGTTCTACCAGCGGCGCGGACTGCCGGTAAAGGTGCTCGCCAGCTATGGCGCCTGGGTGAAGGTACGCGATCCGGACGGCGCAGAGGGCTGGATGCAGGCCAATCTGCTCGATGACAAGCGCACCGCGATCGTCGCCGGCGGCATCGCCGAGTTGCACAGCAGCCCCTCGGGCGATTCGCACATCAGCTGGCGCGCGGCGCCGGGGGTGGTCGGCAAGATCAGCGCGTGCAGCGGCGGCTGGTGCTGGTTCGATGCCACCGGGCGCGCAGGCTATGTCGAGCAGGCGCGGATATGGGGGACGGAGCCGGGCGAGACGGTGCGGTAGCGTTCAACATCGAGCCCCTCCTCCTTGGAGGAGGGGTTGGGGGTGGAGGGATTCCAGAACGTCTGTTGGTCTCGGTGAGACACTGCCCCACCCCAACCCCTCCCCTGAAGGGGAGGGGCTATAGTCCGCTTCAATCCATCAGTTCCACCGCAACCGCGGTCGCCTCGCCGCCGCCGATGCAGAGGGAAGCCAGCCCTCGCTTCTGCCCCTTGGTCTCCAGCGCCGAGAGCAGCGTCGCCAGCACCCGCGCGCCGCTCGCGCCGATCGGGTGGCCCAGCGCGCAGGCGCCGCCATGCACGTTCACCGCGTTATGGCTGAGGCCGAGTTCCTGCATCGCGATCATCGTCACGCAAGCGAACGCCTCGTTGACCTCGAACAGGTCGACGTCCCCCGTTTCCCAGCCCGCCTTCTCCAGCGCCTTGCGCATCGCGAACACGGGCGCCGTGGTGAAGCGCGCGGGCGCATGGGCGTGGGCGGCATGGCTGACGATCCGTGCGATCGGGGTCAGCCCCAGCCTTTCCGCCACCGAAGCACGCGCCAGCACCAACGCCGCCGCGCCGTCGGAAATCGACGAGGCATTCGCCGCGGTGATCGTGCCATCCTTGGCGAAAGCGGGCTTGAGCGTCGGAATCTTGGCCGGATCGGCCTTGGTCGGCTGCTCGTCGAGCGCCACCGTCACCATACCTTTTCGACCCCGCAGCTCGACCGGCACGACTTCGCGATCGAAGGCGCCGCTGGTCTGCGCTGCCCGGGCGCGCTCCAGGCTGGCGATGGCGAAAGCGTCCTGCGCCTCGCGGGTGAACTGATACTCCTTCGCCGTCTCCTCGGCGAAGCTGCCCATCAGCCGGCCCGGCTCATAGGCGTCCTCCAGCCCGTCGAGGAACATGTGATCCTTGAGTACGTCATGTCCAATACGGGCGCCGCTGCGGTGGCGCATCGAGAGATAGGGCGCGTTGGTCATGCTCTCCATGCCGCCGGCGATCAGCAGGTCGACCGAGCCCGCGGCAAGTGCCTCGGCGGCCATGATCGTCGCCTGCATGCCCGATCCGCACATCTTGTTGATCGTCGTCGCCTCGATGTGCTGGGGCAGCCCGGCCTTGAGCGCGGCCTGGCGGGCGGGGGCCTGGCCGAGCCCGGCGGGGAGCACGCAGCCCATATAGATGCGCTCGATCGCATCGCCCTTCAGCCCCGCCCGCTCGACCGCGGCGCCAACTGCGGTGGCGCCGAGATCAGTGGCCGAGGCGTCCGCCAGGCTCCCCTGGAAGCCCCCCATCGGCGTGCGGGCATAGGACAGGATGACGATGGGGTCGGCGGACATGCAGGTTCCTCTCGTGATGTTTGCGCCGATCTAGGGGGTCGGCGTCGGGTTTGCAAAAGCCGGGAGGTTCCCGCAGGAAGACGTGGTGCATATAGAGCGCCGACTTCTTAGAACGCGACGCCCCGATCGGCGTTCGACTCCCGCATGACACCGGTAGGCCTCTGGGGGTGGCCGATACTGCTCGGCCTGCTGGGCGCGGTGTTCGGCAGCTTCATTGCCACGATCGCGATCCGCTGGCCCGAGGGGCGGAGCGTGGCCCGCGGCCGATCAGCGTGCGATACCTGCGGGGCACCGCTGCGCGCGACCGAACTGGTGCCGGTGCTTAGTTATCTGCTGCAGCGGGGGCGATGCCGCCACTGCTCGGCCGGCATTGCACCCAGCCACTGGCTGACGGAGGTCACGGGAATGGCGCTCGGGCTGATCGCGGGGCTCGCCGCGCCGGGCGTCGAGGGAGCCGCAGGCGCGGTATTCGGCTGGTTGCTGCTGGCGCTGGCGGCGTTGGACCTGGCGGCGTTCTGGTTGCCGAATGGGCTCAATGCCACGCTCGCCATCGCCGGACTGGGCGTGGGCGCGCTCGAGATCGGAGAGCCGCTGCCCGAGCGTGTGATCGGCGGAGTCGCCGGCTTCGCGGTGCTGTGGCTGGTGGCGCGGGGCTATAAGGCGCTTCGCGGTCGACAGGGGCTTGGAGGCGGCGACCCCAAGCTGTTCGGGGCAATAGGCTGTTGGCTAGGCTGGGAGAATCTGCCGATGGTGTTGCTCGCCGCGAGCCTGATCGGTCTGGCGGCGGTGCTGACGATGCTGGTGGAGGGGCGGCGTGTGCGGGTAAGCGACAGACTGCCTTTCGGCGTGATGCTGGCACTGGGGGCTTGGGCGGTGTGGCTGGCACCGCAACTAGTGCCGCCGCCTACTGCGGCAGGGGAGGGTATGACGTGGCAACTGGCACCGATCGAGCATTGATCGCCGGTATAGTGCGGGCCAAAAAAAAGGCCGCCCCGAAGGACGGCCTTTGAAAGTCTTAGGAGAGGATGCCTGAAAGGCCCGATCTTTCTGCACCGCAGGGGCATCTGCTGCAAGTGCGAACTGTTACCCGTATCATTGCAAAAAATGCAACCTGCCAGCGTTGTCACGTGCGTAAAGGTTAACTTGATCTTAGGGGGCTAGATGACTGCATTGAAATTAAACGACTTTCTACCCTATCGAATGTCGATTGCTTCCAATGCGGTGTCGGACGCTGTAGCCACCGCCTATCGGAACCTTTTCGGATTGCGCATTCCGGAATGGCGTCTCGTCGCGGTGTTGGCCGAGGGCGGCGCGATGAGCCAGCAGGCGCTGTGCGGCCGGACCCGGATGGACAAGGTAACGGTGAGTCGCGCGGCGATCGGCCTGGTCGAGCGCGGCCTGATCGCACGTGCGGCAAATCCGATCGACCAGCGCTCGCACCTCGTCGCGCTCACCCCGGAAGGGTGGCAGCTGTACGAGCAAGTCGCTCCCAAGGCGCTCGAACTGGAGCGACGCCTGTTTGCAAGCTTCTCTGACGAAGAGAAGAAACAATTAGCCGCGATGCTCGAACGCATCGAAGCGGCGGTTACGGCATTCGACGGGGGTTGATCCTGCCATATGGCCTCGCCTAAGCAAGTCCAGCCCTCCCCAGGCGTGTAGCGAAGAACCGCAAGGAGGACTCCGTTGACTGACTATGCCGATCGCGCCGGACTGCAGGTTGCCACCACGCTGGTGCGCTTCGTCGAGGAGGCAGTGCTGCCGCCGCTCGGCATCGATGCCGACGGATTCTGGGCGGGCGTCGCAGCGATCTTCGCCGAGCATGCGCCGATAAATCGCAATCTGCTGGCCAGGCGCGATACGCTGCAGGCGGCGATCGATGCCCGGCTGGCGAGCGGCGCGGCGGCGGACGAGGCGTTCCTCCGCGAGATCGGCTATCTGGTGCCCGAACCCGCGCCGTTCGCTATCGCCACCGAACAGGTCGATGCGGAGATCGCGACACTCGCCGGGCCACAGCTGGTGGTGCCGGCACTCAATGCGCGCTTCGTGCTCAACGCCGCCAACGCGCGATGGGGCAGCCTGTACGACGCGTTGTACGGCACCGATGCCATTCCGGGGATGGCAAAGGCCGATGGCTATGATGCAGCCCGCGGCGCGCAGGTGATCGCGTGGGCACGGGCATTTCTCGACCGGACCCTGCCGTCCGCCACGGAAATCGGCGGCGCGACGGAGGGTGGACGACAGACCGTCTATTATCGCGGTGCCAGCGGGCTGCACTTCGCGATCGTGCGCGATCCCGGCCACCCGATCGGCCGCGACGATCCCGAGCATGTCGCCGATGTCTTGCTCGAATCGGCACTGACCGCGATCATCGACCTGGAGGACTCGGTCGCCGCCATCGACGCCGCGGACAAGGTTCTCGGCTACGCCAATTGGCTGGGGCTGATGCGCGGTGATCTCGCGGAGACGTTCGAGAAAAGCGGTCGCAGTCTTACCCGCACGCTCGCGCCCGATCGCGTGCTGGCCGACGGCACTGCGCTGCCTAGTCGCGCGCTGCTGCTCGTCCGCAATGTCGGGCACCTGATGACGACGCCGGCAGTGCTGCTGCCCGACGGCAGCGAGGCCCCGGAGGGCATCCTCGACGCGATCGTCACCGGCGCGATCGGGCTGCACGACGTGAAGGGCCTGGGCCGATTCCGCAACGGCCGAGCAGGCTCGATCTATGTCGTGAAGCCGAAGATGCACGGGCCCGACGAATGTGCCTTCGCCAATCGGCTGTACGGCGCGGTGGAAAGGCTGCTCGGCCTCGCCCCCAATACGATTAAGATCGGGCTGATGGACGAGGAGCGGCGCACCTCCGCCAACCTCACCGCCTGCATCCACGCGCTCAAGGACCGGCTGTTCTTTATCAATACCGGCTTCCTCGATCGTACCGGGGACGAAATTCATACCAGCATGCGGGCGGGGCCGATGGTGCCGAAGGGCGAGATGAAGGCAGAGTCCTGGATCGCCGCCTATGAGGCGCGCAACGTCCGCATCGGGCTCGATTGCGGGCTGGCCGGGCGCGCGCAGATCGGCAAGGGCATGTGGGCGGCGCCCGATCGCATGGCCGACATGCTCTCGCAGAAGATTGCCCATCCAAAGAGCGGCGCCACCACCGCCTGGGTGCCGAGCCCTACCGCCGCGACGCTTCACGCTACGCATTATCATCTGGTCGACGTCGCCGCCTGCCAGCGTGCGCTGCCCGCGGAGGTGCCGTCGCTCGCTGCGTTGCTGAAGGTGCCGCTCGCGGAGGGGCGCAACTGGAGCGCCGAGACGATCGAGCGCGAGTTGGACAACAATGCCCAGGGGATCTTGGGCTATGTCGTCCGCTGGGTCGATCAGGGCATCGGCTGCTCCAAGGTGCCGGACATGCACGACGTTGGGCTGATGGAAGATCGCGCGACCCTGCGCATCTCTTCGCAACATATCGCCAATTGGCTGCTGCACGGTATCGCAACGGCCGAGCAGGTCGATGCGGCGCTGCGGCGCATGGCTGCGAAAGTAGATGCGCAGAATGCCGAGGATCCGCTGTATCAGCCGATGGCTGGCAGGGAGGGGGAGAGCCTCGCCTTCCAGGCTGCTCGCGCGCTGATCTTTGAGGGTGTCGACCAGCCGAACGGCTATACCGAGCCGTTGCTGCACCGCTATCGCGCGCGCGCCAAGACGCACGAAGCTTGCGGTTGATCGCAAGCTTCGCGTGGAACGAAAGAAGCGGGGAGCCAAATCGTCATCGGGCCGTTACGGGAGTGGGAGGGCCGGATACAATCGCGGTTCCCGAAGGAGGCGCGTGGGTAAAGGGGTTCGGGTGGTTTGGGTCGCGGCGCTGGCCGGGGCGGGGTTCGTGCCAGCAATTGCGCATGCCCAGCTGAACGATCCCAAGCCGGGGCAGGGTGCACCGCAATCCCGGCAGGATGCTACCGCTGCCGACCCGCAACAGGCTGCGCCGATCGTTACCGACAAGGCGTTCGAGGACGCGCTGCCCAAGCTGAGCGACGATATCAACGCGCCGCTGGAACCGCTTGGCGGGTTCCAGAAGCCGGGGACCGCGAAGCCGAACGCTGCCGCCTCGCCCGTGCAGACCGCGCCCGGCACGCCGCCGCAGCAAACCCCCATGGTCGTCGACGAGCAGGGCTTCGCCGCGGCAGGCCCCGAAGCGCCCGAAATGGCGGCACCCCTGCCGCCGCTCGCCGAGTTCAAGGTGGAACCGGTCGCCGACGTCGCCGACGACAGCGAAAAGGCGCCCACGATCCGGTACACGACCGAGGTGGACGGGCTCGCCGAATTGCGGCTCGACGACGAATTCCGCAGTCTTTCCGCGCTCCAGCACGGAAAGGGGAAGGCAGGCAATGCCGCGATGGTCACCGCCCGTGCGCGCGAGGATGAGAAGCTCGCGCTGCGGCTGATGAAGTCGCTCGGCTATTATGACGGCACCGCGTCCTCCTCGATCGCGCAGGATCCGCCCAACTCGGGCAACCTCCGCGCGACGATCATCGCCTCGCCGGGCAAGCTGTATCGGCTGGGCTCGGTGCGGATCGAGAGCGATCCCACCGTCCCGTCGGGGCTGCTGGACCGCGAGCTCAACCTCAATCCGGGCGACCCGATCCAGGCCGATCGCGTGCTGGGTGCAGAGGCCAATGTCTCGCTGCGCATGCCGCAGCAGGGCTATCCCTTCATCGCGCTGGGTCAGCGCGACATAGTCCTCGATGATGCGACCCACACCGGCGACTATACCCTGCCGGTAACGCTGGGTCCGCGCGCCAGCTTCGGGGCGATCCAGACGGCCGGACGCCGCCAGGTGTTCACGCCGGAGCATATCGATATCTTCCGCCGCTACCGCGAAGGGCAGATCTACGACAGCCGCAAGGTTGACGACTTGCGCCAGGCGCTGATCGCGACCGGGTTGTTCTCCACCGTCTCGGTGGAGCCGCAGCGCACCGGCAAGCCGGGGCCGGACGGCACCGAGCAGGTCGACCTGCTGGTGCGCCAGGTCGCGGGCAAGGCGCGCACGCTTGCCGGAGAACTGGGATACAGCACGGGCCAGGGCATCAAGGCACAGGCGAGCTGGGCGCACCGCAACCTGTTCCCGCCCGAAGGCGCACTTACCGTCAGCGGCATTCTCGGAACGCAGGAGCAGGCGCTGACCACCACCTTCCGCCGCTCCAACGCCGGCAAGCGCGACCGTACCTTTCTCGTCACCGCGTCGCTCAATCACCAGGATTATGACGCGTTCGAAGCGTTCACGAGCACGTTGTCCGCGCGCATCTCGCGCGATTCCACACCGATCTGGCAGAAGCGCTGGACCTATTATTACGGTGCCGAACTCGTCGGGTCGAACGAAGACCGGTACAATTACAGTCTGGGAAAGCGCGATCGCGGCACGTGGCTGATCGCCGCGATCCCGACGTTCCTCGGCTATGACACATCGGACGACCTGCTCAACCCGACGCGCGGCTATCGCATCAAGGGCAATCTGAGCGCGGAAACCTCGGTGCGTGGGTCTGTTCGCCCCTATGCCAGGATGATGCTGGAGGTCGACGGCTACTACCCGATCACCAGCAGCATCGTGCTGGCCGGCCGGGCGCGCGCGGGGTCAATCAGCGGCGTGTCGCGCGACGACCTGCCGCCCTCGCGACGCTATTATGGCGGCGGCGGCGGCTCGGTCCGCGGCTTTGGCTATCAGGAGCTGGGCCCAAGGTCGCCCGATGACAAGCCGGTTGGCGGCCGTTCGTTCAACGAGTTCGGGATCGAGGCGCGCTATCGCTTCGGCAATTACGGCATCGTGCCGTTCCTTGATGCCGGTCAGGTCTATGAAGCTACGGCGCCGACCGGGCGCAACCTGCGCTTCGGCGCAGGCATCGGCGGGCGGCTCTACACGAACTTCGGCCCGCTGCGCGTCGACGTCGCAACACCGATCGCCCGCAAGAAAGGCGAGTCGAAGATTGCGCTCTACATCTCGATCGGACAGGCATTCTGATGGTGGACGACGTGCCTGAAACCGAGACCGTCACGGTCGTGCGTACCGGAAAGCCGCTTTGGATGAAGATCGCCCAGTGGGTGGCGCTCGGGCTGGTGTCGCTCGCCGCGCTGGCGGGGCTGGCGGTGCTGGGGCTCGACACCCAGCCGGGGCGGCGGTTGATCACCGATCAACTCGGCCGGCTCAAGCTCGAATCCGGGCTTGGTTTCCGCATCGGCCGGATCGACGGGTCGATCTATGGCGGCATGGTGTTGCGCGACGTCCGCGTGAGCGACACCAAGGGCGTGTTCGCCACCGCGCAGGAGATCAAGCTCGACTGGCGGCCGCTTTCCTATCTCAAGAAGCGCATCGATATCCGCAATCTGGAGAGTCCGGAAATCCGGCTCGCGCGGCTGCCGGAACTCAAGCCCTCTGGCGATCCCAACGCGCCGCTGCTCCCCGATCTGAACATCGACATCGCGCGGCTGAACGTCGCGCGGATCGATATCGCACCAGCGGTGGACGGTCAGCGCCACATCGCGCAATTGCGCGGTTCGGCGCATCTCTCGGACGGGCGCGCGCAGCTGGTTGCAGATGCGGGCACGATCGCAGCGCGCGGCGTCGCTGGCGGGGACCGGATGACCCTCAAGCTCGACGCGGTACCCCAGGCCAATCGCCTCGACATCGACCTTCGGCTGAACGCCCCGAAGGGCGGCCTCGTCGCCGGTCTCGCCAAGCTCCAGGCGCCGTTGATGGCGAGCGTACAGGGTGCGGGCGACTGGAAGCACTGGGCCGGCAAGGGCGTCGCGACGCTTGGCGGCGGTAGCCTCGCCGATCTTGACGTGACCGCGGATAATGGCCGTTTCCAGATTCGCGGCATGACCCATCCCGGGCTGTATCTGCAGGGGCCGGTCGAGCGGCTGACTGCGCCCGGCCTGCGGCTTGATACCGATTTCCGCTGGGCGGACCGCAAGGCCGACGGCGTGATCAAGCTCAGGTCGGATGCGCTATCGGCGCAGGCGCAGGGCCTGGTCGATCTCGGCAACAACCAGTTTCACGGCGTCCATGTCGACGCGCTGCTGCTCAAGCCGGGGACGATCGCACCCAAGCTGGTCGGGCGATCGGTGCGCGCTTCGCTGGCGCTGGAAGGCGCCTTCGCGACGCCGATGGTCGATTACAAGCTTTCCGCCGGCGCGATCGGCTTCGGCGAGACGGTAGTCGAGCAGCTCTACGCTGAAGGCCGCGCGCGGGTGGATTCCGATCGCATCCTCGTGCCGGTGCGTGCGAGGGCGGCGCGCGTCTCCGGGCTCAACGCCGCCGCGGGCGGGCTGGTCACCAACGTCACGGTGAATGGCGATATTGCCATCTCGGGCAGCCGCATTCTTTCCGACAATCTTCGGCTGAAGTCCGACAAGATCGACGCCACCGCCATCGTCGCCGCCGACATGGCGACAGGCCGCTATACCGGCGCGCTCAAGGGCCGGATCAACGACTATACCGTCGCAGGCGTGGGCGTGGTCGATCTCAATACCGATGCCGAGCTCTACACGGCGCCCGGTGGCGGCTGGGGCATTCGCGGCAAGGTGGCGGGCCGGTCACGGAAGCTGTTCAACGAGGGTGTCCGCAACTTCCTGGGCGGCAACACGGTCGCGTCCGCCCGTCTCAACCTCGATCCCAAGGGCGTGATCGGTATTGCCGACGTCCGGCTGCGTGCACCGCAGTTCCGTGTTTTGCGCGGGCAGGGGACCTATGACCCCGCTGGCGCAATCCGGCTCACCGCGGATGCCGTATCCAATCAATATGGACCGCTCAGTGCCCGCGTCACCGGCACGCTCAACGCGCCGCAGTTGCTGCTTCGTGCCGAAAAGCCAGGGTTGGGCGTGGGCCTGGCCAAGGTCGAGGCCAAGGTGGTCGGTCGCGGCGATGCCTATGCGGTCACTGCCACGGGCGAGAGCAATTACGGGCCATTCAACGCGGATGTGCTGGTCCGCACCGGCAAGGCATTGGCGATCCAGGTCAACGCCGCGCGGTTCGCCGGCATGGACATTGCCGGCCAGCTCCAGCAGACACCCGCGGGGCCTTTCGCGGGTCAACTGACGTTCCGCGGATCGGGCGTGGATGGTCTCGCGACGCTGGGCGCCGAAGGCAAATATCAGCGGGCCGATGTGCGGGCCACGGCCGCGAACGCGGCCATCCCTGGCGTCGCCGAACTGACCATCGGTCGCGCGATCGCCAATGCGAGCATCGTGCTGGCAGACCAGCCGCAGATCGTCGCCGACGTGCAGATCGCCAACCTCAAGCGCGGCGAGTTCCTGCTGCGCACCGCGCGCGCCAAGATCGATTATCGCGGCGGCAATGGCACGGTGCAGGCGGTGGCCAGTGGCTCCTCTGGGGTAGCGTTCGACGTCGCGCTCAATGGTCGGATGACGCCTACGCTATGGACGGCGGCGCTCCAGGGCCAAGCGAGCGGCGTGAAGTTCCGCACGCCCCAGGTTGCACGGATCGCCATCGAGAACGGCACTTACCGTCTGTTGCCGACCCAGATCGACTTCGATCAGGGCAGTGTTCGCCTCGCTGGCCGCTATGGCGACGGGACGGTGCTGCAGGCGCGTCTCGACAAGCTGGACCTGGCGATCATCAACGCGTTCGTACCCGATCTTGGCATCGGCGGGACTGCGACCGGCAGCCTCGACTTCGCCCAGACCTCGGCCGATGCTTTCCCGAGCGCCGACATGCGGTTGGAGATCGACGATCTCACTCGCTCCAGCCTCGCTCGCGTCTCGACCCCGGTGCACATCAGCATGGTCGGCAAGCTGCTGCCCGACGGCGGCGACCTGCGCGCGCTGATCCGCCGCGGTACCGAAACCATCGGCCGTGTCGTCACGACGCTGCGGCCGCTCGGTGCGGGGGCGGGGACCTGGACGGAGCGATTGATGGCGGCGCCGCTCTCCGGCGGCATCCGCTACAATGGCCCCGCGGCGCTTCCCTTTGCGTTTGCTGGGCTCTCCAACCAGCAGCTTACCGGCGCGATCGGGATGGCGGCAGATTTCAGCGGCCGGGTCGATCGCCCGCAGCTCAATGGTGTGGTGCGCGCTGACAACCTGACCTATGACAATGAGGGCACTGGCACGCGGCTGATCAACCTCAAGATCGACGGCCAGTTCTCCAACGATGCCTTCGTGCTCAACCAAGCGACCGCGCGCGCCGGCGACGGCAGCGTGAGCGCCAGCGGCCGGGTCGGCCTGTCCTCGGCGGACGGCTTCCCGATGGCGATCAACGTCAAGCTCGACAATGCCCGGCTGGCGCGCAGCGAGGCGCTGGGCGCGACGGCGAGCGGCACGCTGACCATCACCAAGAGCGCCGACGTCCAGAAGATCGAAGGCCAGATCAACATTCCAGAGGCGAACTACCAGATCATCCGCCAGGGTGCCGCCGAGATCCCCGAACTGACGGGCGTGCGGCGCAAGGGCGATATCGATCCCAACCAGCAGGCGCAGGCGAAGAAGCCGGCGCGCGCCTTCGGCAATTTCGATCTCGCCATCCGTGTCCGCGCCGACAATCGCCTGATGGTCAGCGGCATGGGCCTCGAGTCCGAATGGCAGGCGAACATCACCATCGGCGGCACGACGCTCGCTCCGCAGATCCGCGGCACGATGGAAGTGGTGCGTGGCACCTACAGCTTTGCCAGCCGCCGATTCGAGCTGACCAAGGGCATCATCAGCTTCCAGGGCGCGGAGCTGACCAACCCGACGATCGACCTCTCGGCGAACACCACGGCGGAAGGCGTGACGGCGATCCTCAACATCACTGGCACCGCGCAGAAGCCGCAGATCGCCTTCACGTCCAATCCCGCCCTGCCGCAGGACGAGGTGCTGGCGCGGCTGTTCTTTGGCACCAACGTGACGAACCTGTCCGCCACCGAGGCAATTCAGCTGGCGGCGGCGCTTAACTCGTTACGCGCCACCGGGGGCGGGCTGAACCCCCTCGGCCAGCTCAAATCAGCAACCGGTATCGACCGTCTCCGTGTGCTGGGTGCCGACGACACCACTGGTCGCGGAACCTCGCTGGCGGCGGGCAAGTACATTACCAACAATATCTATATCGAGATCATCACCGATGCCCGCGGCTTCACCGCGACGCAGCTGGAGGTATCGCTGTCACGGGCGCTCAGCGTCCTGTCGCAGACGAGCTCGTTCGGAGGTTCGGGTGCAACGCTGCGCTACTCGCGGGATTATTGAGGTGGCGCGGCTCCGATAGTCGTGCAACCATGCCTCCCGGAGAGGCATAAGATGCGCGAACATTTCGACGTGCTCGTCGTCGGTGCGGGGATCTCGGGGATCGGCGCGGGCTATCATCTGCAAACGCAGAGCCCCGGCCGTACCTATGCGATCCTTGAAGGGCGCGAGCGGATGGGGGGGACGTGGGACCTGTTCCGCTACCCCGGCATTCGCTCGGATTCCGACATGTACACGCTCGGCTTTCCGTTCCGGCCATGGACCGATGCCAAGGCGATCGCCGACGGCGACGCGATCCTGCGCTATCTGGCGGACACTGCGCGCGAATTCGGAATTGACCAGCACATCCGCTACCGGCACAAGGTCGTGGCTGCCGCTTGGTCGAGCAACGAGGCGTTGTGGACGGTCACCGTCGAGGCAGGCGGCCAGATCCGTCAATTCAGCTGCAGCTTTCTGTTTCTCTGCTCGGGCTATTACAACTACGACCGGGGGCATCTGCCGGCGTTTGCAGGTCGCGAGAACTTTCACGGTCGCATCGTCCACCCGCAATTCTGGACGCCGGACATCGACTATGCCGGCAAGCGTGTTGTGGTGGTCGGGAGCGGGGCGACGGCAGTTACGCTGGTACCCGAGCTCGCTCGCAAGGCTGCGCACGTGACGATGCTGCAGCGCTCACCCAGCTATGTCGTCTCCCGCCCCTCGCAGGACCGCATTGCCGGCTGGCTGCGGCGGGTCCTTCCGGCCAAGACGGCCTATGGCCTGACGCGGTGGAAGAATGTGCTGCTTGGCCAGTATTTTTATGGCCTGGCGCGCAAGCATCCCGCCAAGGCCAAGGCACGGCTGGTCGAGATGGTCCGCGGCGAGCTCGACCCCGGCTATGACGTCGCCACCCATTTCACGCCAAGCTATGCGCCCTGGGATCAGCGGCTTTGCCTCGTGCCCGATGCCGATCTCTTCGCGGCAATCCGTGCGGGCAAGGCCGATGTTGTCACCGATCATATCGATCGGTTCACCCCCGACGGGCTCAAGCTGCAATCAGGACGTGAACTGGCAGCCGACCTGGTGGTCACGGCCACCGGGCTCGAAGTTCAGCTGATGGGCGGCGTGCCGGTGACGGTGGATGGCGAGGTGGTCGATTGGTCGCAGCGGCTGACCTACAAGGGCATGATGTTCTCGGGCGTGCCGAACTTCGCGATCGCATTCGGCTACACCAATGCCAGCTGGACCCTGAAGGCGGACCTGACCGCGCGTTATGTCACGCGCTTGTTGGCGGCGATGGCAAAGCGCGGCATGCGCCAGGCGACCCCACAGCCTTCTGCGCCGGTCGAGCCGCAGCCCTTTCTCGATTTCACCTCGGGCTATGTCCAGCGCGCTGTGCACCTGTTGCCGCGCCAGGGCCATCGCAAGCCCTGGCGGGTCCACCAGAGCTACACGCGCGACCTCTTGGCGCTCAAATATGGCGGGATCGACGACGACATGGTCTTCTCCAATCCCGAGCCTGCCAGGAAGGCCGCCTAGCCGAGCAGCGCACGCGCCGCGGCGACGCCGGTCTTGTAGGCGCCGTGCACGGTGGAGAATTCGGTGGCCGAGCATGCCTCGCCAGCGAAGCGGAGACGGGGATCTAGCGGGGTCGCCAGTATCTGCCGGGCCGAGGCCCGGCCGGGCAGGGCATGGCTGTAGCCACCGCGGATGTGCGTCTCCCGGCTCCAGGCCGATCCCGCGAGCAGCCGCAGCCGTTTGCGCCATTGGCCGCCGAGCAGCCCGCACAATTCCTCGATCGCGAAGTCGGCCGCGCCCTGCAACCCGCGCGTGGCCATCTCCCGGGCGCCTTCTCCGCCGAACATCGCTTCGATGATTGGCCGGCCGAACGGGCGCAGCGTATAGGTGCCGGTGAGGACGCTGCATGGATCGCCGAGCAGATGCGCATTGGCTTCCAGCGCGTCGGCGCCTTGGTCGATCGCGAGAAACAGCTTGTCGGCGAGGCCCAGCGGCAGCGCGGCTGCGGCATGGAGCACCTCATCATGGCCGGCAAGGCCGATATCACCCCGGGCCAGGATATCCGTCGAGACGGTGACGATCGCCTGCGCCGCCTCCAGCGTGCCGCGCGGGGTCTGCAGCTTGAGCCGCGTGCCGGAGCCGTCGATCGCGGTGATCGGCGTGGCGAGCGCGGTGCGCAGGCAGCCCGCCTGCGCCGTCACCAGCGCGCCATAGCCGGCGGGCACGCGCCAGTCGGTCTCCGTCGCCGCATCCTCGTAGGCGAGATAGTCGGCGATGGAGAGCTTGGCGGTGTCGACGCCGTTGACGAAGCCGCTGATCGCATCGATCCAGGCGCTCCATGCGCTGTCGGGCACCAGCGCCGCCCCCGCGCGGTCGCCGGGCGGCGGATCCTTGCGCAGCCGCGTCTCGAACGCGTCATAGGCCCCGGCGGCGTCGCGCTGCTCGGCCTCCGAGAAGCCGAGTTCGCGCCACTGCTCGCGCCATCGCGGCAGCGTCTGGTCGAGTTCGAAGCCGTGCAGCGCGGCGATCTCGACCCACGGGTTGTGCTCGGCCGAATGGAGCCAGCCGGCGCCGAGATCGAGCGGCATGCCGTCGATATGCTCGGTCCGCGCCCGCCCGCCGAGGCGGGTGTCCGCCTCGACCAGCAGCACGTCCTTGCCGGCATCGGCCAGCGTGCGGGCGGCTCCGATGCCGGCGGCCCCGCCGCCGACCACGATCACGTCGAATGGTTGCATGCCCTGCCAAACGCGCGTCAGGCCGAACGGCTGCGCAGCAACGCCGATCGCAGGCACTCGCAGACCAGTTCATCGCGCTGGTTGTGCATCTGGTGCCGCCAGGTGACGATGCCTTGGCCGGGGCGCGACTTGCTGGGGCGCAGCTCCACCACCTCGGAACTAGCGCGCAGCGTGTCGCCGAGGAACACCGGCTTGGGCATCACCAGCTTGTCATAGCCGAGATTGGCGACCAGCGAGCCTGCGGTGGTGTCCGCCACGGTGACGCCGATCATCAGGCTGAACGTATAGGTGCCGTTGACCAGGATCTGCCCGAATTCGGAGGCGCGGGCCGCCTCGGCATCGAGGTGCAGCGGCTGGGTGTTGTGGGTGAGCGCGGTGAACAGAAGATTGTCGGTCTCCGTTACCGTCCGCCGCAGCGCATGCTCGATGCGGTCGCCCAGCTGCCATTCGTCGAAAAAGCGTGCCATCAGCCTTGGTCCTGATCGAGCTTGAGCTTGAAGCCGTAGTGGCTCTTGGTCCAGCCGAGCTTCTCGTAGAAGCGGTGCGCATCGACGCGGTCACGCATCGAGGTGAGCTGGACCATTCGACAGCCCCGGGCGCGGCACTCCGCTACCGCCCATTCTATCATCTGCCCGCCAAGTCCTTGACCGCGAACGGACGCCGCGATGCGAACCGCCTCGATCTGGCCGCGCCAGGCGCCGCGAAAGGCAATGCCGGGGAGGAAGCTCAGCTGCATCGTGCCGATCACCTCGCCGTCGCGCTCGGCGACGACCAGCCGCTGGTTGGGATCGCGATCGATATCGGTGAACGCCATCTCGTAGCGCGGATCGAGCGGCAACGAGGCGTCCTCGCGCCCGCGGCTGAGGTCGTCATCGTCGAGCATCGCGACGATGGCGGGGAGGTCGGCAAGGGTGGCGTCGCGGAAGATCATGCGGCTTTCTCCACGCGCACGAGCAGCGTGCCTTCGGTGACCTGGCCGCCGGCGCTGACCGGCAGTTCGGCGACGGTGCCGTCGAACGGCGCGGTGAGCGCATGTTCCATTTTCATCGCCTCCAGCGTGACCAGCCGCTGGCCCTTGGTGACCTGCGCGCCGGGGGCAACGTCCACCGCCGTGATGCGGCCGGGCATAGGGGCGAGCAGGGCGCCGTCGCCGGCTGCCGCACCGCTGGTCGGGCCGACCCGCGGCACCGACGCGAGGAAGGACAGGCCGTCATCGTTCACCGCCACCCCATCGGCAACCGGCTCGGCAATGACCGCAGCCCTCCGCCAGTTGGCCGGCAATTCGGTGACGTGGACCTTCCCGTCGACGGCTACGGCGACGCGGCGGTTCTGTGGGGCATTCAACCGGAAGCCGATTGCGCCGCGCCACGGATTGGGCTGGCCCCCGCCTAAAAGGTCGTCGTCCAGACCTGACAGCATGGTGGGTGCGCCATGATACTCCTGAACGAGCACTGCCGCAGCGGCCTGCCTGATCATGTCCTCGGTTGGCTCCGCGGGCGGAAGCAGCACGTCGCCCTTCTCAGCGATAAAGCTGGTATCGATGCGAGCGGCGCGAAAATCCTCGTCATCCAGCGCTCGCCAGAGGAAGGGAGCGTTGGTCTTGACCGGGAAGATGTCGGTCGCGGCGCATGCCTCAGCGAGCGCGTCGCAAGCTTCGACGCGGGTCTCGGCATGCACCACGATCTTGGCGATCATCGGATCGTAGAAGCCAGTGATTTCCGCACCTTCATCCACGCCCGTTTCGTAGCGAACGTCCGCCGACGGGCGGAAAATCTCCAGTCGCCCCACGCTGGGGAGGAACCCCTTGGCCGGATCCTCCGCATAGAGCCGCGCCTCCATCGCCCAGCCGTGGATCGCCAGCTCGTCCTGCCGCTTGGGCAGCGGCTCGCCGCTCGCCACGCGGAGCTGCCACTCCACGAGATCCTGCTCGGTGATCTCCTCGGTCACCGGATGCTCGACCTGGAGCCGGGTGTTCATTTCCATGAACCAGATGCGATCGGCCCGCAGGCCTTCGCTGGCGTCGGCGATGAACTCGATTGTGCCTGCGCCGACATAATCGACCGCCTTGGCCGCGCGCACCGCCGCCGCGCAGATCGCTTCGCGCGTCTCGGCGTCCATGCCGGGGGCGGGGGCTTCCTCGATCACCTTCTGGTGGCGCCGCTGGAGCGAGCAGTCGCGCTCGAACAGGTGGACGACATTGCCGTGCGTGTCGCCGAACACCTGCACTTCGATGTGGCGGGGCGAGAGGACGTATTTCTCCAGCAGCACCCGATCGTCGCCGAAGGAGGAGGCCGCCTCGCGCTTGCAGCTGGCGAGCGCGTCGGCGAACTCGGCAGCGCTTTCCACCCGCCGCATGCCCTTGCCGCCACCGCCCGCGACCGCCTTGATCAGCACCGGATAGCCGATCGCATCGGCCTCGGCCTGGAGCCGCGCGGGGCTCTGGTCCTCGCCGAGATAGCCCGGCGTGACCGGCACGCCCGCCGCGATCATCCGCGCCTTGGCGGCGTCCTTGAGGCCCATCGCGCGGATGCTGTCCGGCTTCGGCCCGATCCAGACCAGCCCGGCGGCGAGCACCGCCTCGGCGAAGTCGGCATTTTCGGAAAGGAAGCCATAGCCGGGATGAATCGCCTCGGCGCCAGTCGCCTTGGCCGCCGCGATGATCTTCTCGCCGACCAGATAGCTTTCGCGCGCCGGGGAGGGGCCGATATGCACGGCCTCGTCCGCCTGGCGGACGTGGAGCGCGTTCGAGTCGGCGTCCGAATAGACCGCGATTGTGCGCAAACCCATCGCGCGGGCGGTGCGGATGATGCGGCAGGCGATTTCGCCGCGATTGGCGATGAGCAGCGATTTCAGCATTATAAGCGCTCCCGAACCGCGCAAACTTCACGAAGTTCGCGCATGTCGATGAAGAAAATAACGGTGGGTTGCGGTTCGCTGGCCATGGCCGAGCCTAGGCAGATTCCGCGTGTGTAGGACAGCCCGTCACGGATGACGCTCCGGAAAGCCGTGGCGGGTGTGGAGCGCGGCGAGCACGCCCTCGATGTCGTTGGCGAAGCCGCCCTCGGCAAAGGCGAGCGCGGGGAGTTTCTGGTTTTCCTCGCCCAGCCGCGCCGCCACCGCGGCGCGCGGGCGCGGCCAGGCGACGCGGACCACGTCGATGTTCGCGGCGCGCTCCGGGAAGCTGGCGAGCAGGCCCTCCACGGTGATGCAGTCCTTGCAGTAGAAGCGACGGTCGCCGCCATAGGCCGGGTCGGCCCAATCGGTGTCGAGCACGAACAGCGTGTCGCGGCTCATGCCGGGCAGCCCGCGGTGCGCGAGGTCCAGGCCAAGCTGGCGATCTTCCAGCCGCCGTTCTCGCGCACCAGGCTGACATGGTTGGTGCCGCAGTGATGCACCTTGCCGTTCAGCCGAAAGACGTACGGCGCCCACACCATCGCCATGTCGCCGTCGATTTCGACCGCGGGGCTGGAGATGCGCTCGTCGAAAGTCTCGGGGCCGGGCTGGAAGCGGGCGAGCAGTTCGGCGTTGGTCAGGGCGCGCACGGTGCTGGGTCCATCGGCAGCGTCGGTAACCACCGTTGCGCTGGCGCTCGGGAGGAGGACGGCGCCGATCGTACCGGCATCGCGCGTGTTGATCCCGCCGAGCAGCTTGTCGACCGTCGCGAGCACGGCCCGCTCGTCGCTGCCGTCGGGCGGGGCGAGCGGGTTGGCGGGCGGCAGCTTGGCGGGCGACGGCACACTGCGCGGCGGATTTGCAGAGGGCGGCGGCAGGCCGGCGGTCTGCGGGGCCAGGGTGATGGCGAGGAGGGTGAGGAGCATGGTTCAGCCTTCAAATTCCTCCCCGGAACGGGGAGGGGGACCGCCGGCCGAAGGCCGGCGGTGGAGGGGATGCCGCGCCCGGCAGGCGCGAACGATGTGAATCAGGACGGCGTCGAGGTCTCGCAGAATCTCGCTGGCGGGAATGCGAAGCGTTGCGAAGCCGCGATGTTCGAGGCTGCTATCGCGGCGAGCGTCACGTTCCGGCCGGTCGCCCCGTGCATGGGCCTCGCCATCTACCTCGATCGCAAGCCGCGCCTCCAGGCAGGCGAAGTCGATCCGATAGCCGAGCTGGGGGTTCTGGCGGCGAAACTTGAAGCCCCCCGGGCGCTTGCGCAGCTGTTGCCAGAGCAAAACTTCCGGCAGTTCCAGCTTGGCGCGATCCTGGCGGGCCTGTTCCACCGCGCGCCGGGGCGTGCGGAGGATTCCGGGCATTTCCCCTCCACCACGCGGCTGTGCCGCGCGGTCCCCCTCCCCGTTCCGGGGAGGAATTGGAGGGGCCGCGTCGCCGCTCACATCCGGAACACGCCGAACTGCGGGCGCTCGGGGATCGGCGCGTTGAGCGTTGCCGCCAGCGCGAGGCCGAGCACGTCGCGGGTCTGCGCCGGATCGATGATGCCGTCGTCCCACAGCCGCGCGGTGGCGTGCCAGGGGTTGCCCTCGTCCTCGTACTTCTGGCGGATCGGCGCCTTGAACGCTTCCGCTTCCTCCGGCGACCAGCCCGCGGCATCGCGGTGGACCGTCGCCAGCACGCTCGCCGCCTGCTCGCCGCCCATCACGCTGATCCGGCTGTTCGGCCAGCTGAACAGGAAGCGGGGCGAATAGGCCCGGCCGCACATGCCGTAATTGCCCGCGCCGAAGCTGCCGCCGATCAGGATGGTGAGCTTGGGCACAGTCGCCGTCGCCACCGCCGTCACCAGCTTTGCGCCATGTTTCGCAATGCCTTCCGCCTCATACTTGCCGCCGACCATGAAGCCGGAGATGTTCTGGAGGAAGAGCAGCGGGATACGCCGCTGGCAGGCAAGCTCGATGAAATGCGCGCCCTTTTGCGCGCTTTCGGAGAACAGCACGCCGTTATTGGCGAGAATCGCGACCGGCATGCCCCAGATATGCGCGAAGCCGCAGACCAGCGAGCTGCCGTAGAGCGCCTTAAATTCGTGGAACTCGGAGCCGTCGACCAGCCGCGCGATCACCTCGTGCACGTCATAGGGCGCGCGGACGTCGGCGGGGAGGATGCCGTACAGCTCCTCCGGCGCATATCTGGGCGGGCGCGGGTCCTTCAGCGCCACATCGGGCACGCGGTCGGCCGGCAGGTGGCTGACGATGTCGCGGACGATGGTCAGCGCGTGCTCGTCATTTTCCGCCAGATGATCGACCACGCCCGAGCGGCGGGCATGGAGGTCGCCGCCGCCCAGGTCTTCGGCGCTGATCTCTTCACCCGTTGCCGCCTTCACGAGCGGCGGGCCGGCGAGGAAGATCGTGCCCTGATTGCGGACGATCACGCTCTCGTCGGACATGGCGGGGACATAGGCGCCGCCCGCGGTGCAGCTGCCCATCACGCAGGCGATCTGCGGGATGCCTTGGGCGCTCATGTTCGCCTGGTTGAAGAAGATGCGGCCGAAATGATCCTTGTCCGGGAACACCTCGGCCTGGTGCGGCAGGTTGGCGCCGCCGCTGTCGACCAGATAGATGCAGGGCAGGCGGTTGGCCTCGGCAATCTCCTGCGCGCGGAGATGCTTCTTCACCGTCATCGGGTAATAGGTGCCGCCCTTCACGGTGGCGTCGTTGCAGACGATCATCACCATCCGGCCCGAGACGCGGCCGATGCCGGCGATCACGCCCGCACCGGGGACTTCGCCGTCATAGAGGTCGCAGGCGGCGAGCTGGCCGATCTCGAGGAACGGGCTGCCGGGATCGAGCAGCCGCTCGACCCGCTCGCGGGGGAGCAGCTTGCCGCGCGCGACATGCTTGGCGCGCGCAGACTCGCTGCCGCCGAGCGCCGCCTGCGCGACATCGGCGCGGAGCGTCTCGGCGAGCGCGCGGTGGTGCGCCGCCTGGGCGCGGAACTGGTCGCTGTCGGGGTTGACCTGCGTGGGAAGAACTGGAGCAGACATCGTAGGTTACGCCGCTCCCAGCAATTCGCGGCCGATCAGCATGCGGCGGATTTCGTTGGTCCCCGCGCCGATGTCGAGCAGCTTGGCATCGCGCAGGAAGCGTTCGACCGGCCAGTCCTTGGTATAGCCGGCGCCGCCCAGCGCCTGCACCGCCTCGCCGGCGACGCGGAAGGCGTTCTCGCTGGCGAGCAGGATCGCGCCGGCCGCGTCGAAGCGCGTGGTCTTGCCCGCATCGCAGCTGCGCGCCACGGCATATACGTACGCGCGCGCCGAGTTAAGCGCGACATACATGTCGGCGATCTTGGCCTGCATCAGCTGGAAGCTGCCGATCGCCTGGCCGAACTGCTTGCGCTCGCGCAGGTACGGCAGGACCACGTCGAGGCACGCCTGCATGATGCCGAGCTGGATGCCGGCGAGCACCGTGCGCTCATAGTCCAGCCCGCTCATCAGCACCGCGACGCCGCCGTTGAGCGGGCCCATCACGTTCGCTTCGGGCACTTCGCAATCGGTGAACACCAGCTCCGACGTGGGCGAGCCGCGCATCCCCATCTTGTCGATCTTCTGGCCGATCGCGAAGCCCGGCATGTCCTTCTCGATCAGGAAGGTCGTGATGCCGCGCGAGCCTTCCCCGGTCTTGGCATAGACGACGAGGGTGTCGGCATAGGCCGCATTGGTGATCCAGAATTTGGTGCCGTTGAGCACATAGCCGCCCTGGACCTTCTCGGCCTTGAGCTTCATCGAGACGACGTCCGACCCCGCGCCCGCCTCGGACATCGCCAGGCTGCCGACATGCTCGCCCGAGATCAGCTTGGGGAGGTACTTGGCCTTCTGCTCGGCATTGCCCCAGCGGGCGATCTGGTTGACGCAGAGGTTGGAGTGCGCGCCGTAGCTGAGGCCGACCGAGGCCGAGGCACGGGCGACTTCCTCGCACGCGATGACATGTTCGAGATAGCCGAGGCCGAGGCCGCCGTCGGCTTCGGGGACGGTGATGCCGTGCAGGCCCAGCTCGCCCATCGCGGCCCAGAGCTCGTTGCGGGGAAACCAGTCCTCGGCGTCGATCCGCGCGGCGAGCGGCGCGATCTTGTCGCGGGCGAAGCGCGCGGTGGTGTCGCGGATCATGTCGGCGGAATCGCCGAGGGCAAAGTCGAAGTCCGGGGTCATGCTTGTTCCTCTCCAACGGTCACGATCATGCCGTCGATTGTTGTCACGGGCCATGGAAGCAGTCGCGCGCCGACGCAAGGGCCGCCGACGCACCGGCCCTCCTCCACGGTGTAGAGCGCGCCGTGCCAGCTGCACTGGATATGGGTGGCGTCGGGGGTAAGATAGGCGTCGAGCTGCTGGGTCAGCGGCACCGGCATGTGGGCGCAGCGATCGACATAGCCGAAGACTTGGGCACCGCGGCGGACGACAAAGCCGTGAAAGCGGCCGGCGCGCATCTCCAGCACGAAGTTGCGGGCAGTGCCGTCGGGGATCAGGGCCAGCGGGCCGAGCTTCACGCCGGCGGGGGTGGCGGTGAGGCGGTCCACCTACCTGCCTCCCCCTTGACGGGGGAGGCCGCGAGACTTGGCAGCTTGCTGCCTAGTCGCAGCGGGAGAGGGTGAAGCGGCGCAGCGCGCCGCGCGATTTGCGCGCGCAAATCGCCCCCCTCTCCAAGCTGCGCTAGGCGCTGACGCGCCAAGCTTCGCTATCCTCCCCCGCAAGGGGGGAGGAGCAACAGGGCAATGCTTCACGGCAGCTGTGCCTTGGGGAAGCCCTCCCAAACCGCGTCATAGTCCGGCTGGGCGTGGTCCAGCGCATGCTCGGTGGGGCGGTAGGGCCAGCAGGTCTCGACCATGAACGCCATGGTGCCGTCGATCTTGTGCGGCTTGAGCTCGGCATTGCTCGCCCCGCGCCAGCTGGCGACGTCGGGACCATGGCCGGCCATCAGGTTGTGGAGCGAGAGGCCACCGGGCGCGAAGCCCTCCGCCTTGGCGTCGTAGGCGCCGTGGATCAGCCCCATCGCCTCGCTCATCACGTTGCGGTGGAACCAGGGCGGGCGGAACGTGTCCTCCGCCACCATCCAGCGGGGCGGGAAGATCACGAAATCGGCGTTCGCGCGGCCGGCCACGGTGCTGGGCGAGGTGAGGACGGTAAAGATCGACGGGTCGGGGTGGTCGAAGCTCACCGTGTTCATCGTGTTGAATCGGGCGAGATCATAGCGATAGGGCGCGAGATTGCCATGCCATGCCACCACGTCGAGCGGGCTGTGCGGCAGGGTGGTTATCCACAGACTCGCCAACGACTTCTGCACAAGATGGAACGCGTCGTCGCGATCCTCGAACCAGGCGGCGGGGGTCTCGAAGTCGCGCGGGTTGGCGAGACCGTTGGCGCCGATCGGGCCGAGATCGGGCAGGCGGAAGGGCGCGCCGTAATTCTCGGCGACATAGCCGGTGGCGCTGCCCTCGGGCAGCAGCACGCGGAAGCGGATGCCGCGGGGGATCACCGCGATCTGGCCGGGGGCGATGTCGATCCGGCCGAGCTCGGTCAGCAGCGCCAGCGCGCCGGCCTGAGGGATGAAGAGCAGTTCGCCGTCCGCGTTGACGAAGGCGCGCGTTTCCATGTCGCGATTGGCGGCGTAGCGGTGGACGACCACGCCCTCCAGATCGGCGGGATCGCGGGTCGTCAGCATCGTCTCCATGCCGTCGATCCAGTCGACCGGCGTGGGCGGAGCGGGGATCGGGTCCCAGCGCAGGCGATTGGGCGCGAGCGGCTTGGCCGGGGTGTGCGGCGAGAAGCGCGGCGCACCGTCATAGGGCCGGTATGGCGGATGCTCGGCGCTGGGGCGGAGCCGATAGAGCCAGGAGCGGCGGTTCTCGGCGCGCGGCGCGGTGAAGGCGGTGCCGGAGAGCTGCTCGGCGTACAGGCCATAGGGCGGACGCTGCGGGCTGTTGCGGCCGATCGGCAGCGCGCCGGGCACGGCCTCGGTGGAGACATGGTTGCCGAAGCCGGGGAAATACTGGGTCATGCGGGTGGCATCCTACTCCATTCTCCTCCCCCTTGACGGGGGAGGATAGCGTAGCTTGCCGCTTCTGCGGCTAGCGAAGCTTGGAGAGGGTGAGCGGCGCGGGACGCGCCGCGCGATTTGCGTTGCAAATCGCCCCCTCTCTCCCACTGCCTTCGGCAGCGGGCCCCTCCCTCCCCCGCGAGGGGGGAGGGGGTTTTTCGAGGAATGGGGCCGGGGTATGCCGTGCTGTTCCTGCGGCGGCACCCCCGGCTCTCCCTCTCCAACCTCGTCAGGCGTCGACCTTGATCACGCCGCGGCGGATCTGGTCGAGCTCGATGCTCTCGAACAGCGCCTGGAAATTGCCGTTGCCGAAGCCTTCATTGCCCTTGCGCTGGATGATCTCGAAGAAGATCGGGCCGAACATCGTCTCGGTGAAAATCTGGAGCAGGATGCCCTCGTTGTTCTCCACCGACCCGTCGAGCAGGATGCGGTTCTTGCGCAGGCGCTCGACATCTTCGCCGTGGCCGGGAACGCGCTTGTCGATCAGCTCGTAATAGGTCTCGATCGTGTCCTGCAGCCGGACGCCACGAGCGCGCAGGCGCTCGACCGTGTCGTAGATGTCGTCGGTGGTGAGGGCCAGGTGCTGGATGCCTTCGCCGTTATATTCGCGGAGGAATTCCTCGATCTGGCTGTTGTCGTCCTGGCTCTCGTTGAGCGGGATGCGGATCGCCTTGTCGGGCGCGATCATCGCCTGGCTGAACAGGCCGGTCGCCTTGCCCTTGATGTCGAAATACTTCTGCTCCTCGAAGCCGAAGAGCGTGCGGTAGAACTCGCTCCACACCCGCATCTGGCCGCGGCGGACATTGTGAGTGAGGTGGTCGAGCAGGTCGAGCCCGACGCTGTTCTCGGCTTCGGCTTCACGCCAGCCGGGGAACTCGGCCCAGTCGGCATAGAGGTCGGTCTCGTCCTGGATGAAATAGAGGTACGAGCCGCCGATGCCCTGGATGACGGTGTCGTCCTCATCGGTAGGCTTGCCGCCATGGGCGAGCGCCCATTCCATCGCCTTTTTGGGGTCCGAGACGCGGAACGCCATCGCGCTCGCCGACGGGCCATGCTCGCCGCGGAAGGCAGCGACGCGGCCGGCATCGTCGCGGTTGAGCATCAGGTTAATGCGGCCCTGCTTGTAGCGGGTGATGTTCTTGCGCGGATGGCGATGGGTGGGGACGAAGCCCAGCTGCTCGAACTGGCGCGCCATCGCGTCCGGATCGGGCGAGGTGAACTCGACGAACTCGAAGCCGTTGAGGCCGAGCGGATTGGCGGTATCGGTCATGGCGACCTGATACCCCAACTTCCGATTTAGTGTCAATTGTTACCAGTTCGCTACAAGCCTTCGCCGCCGACCCAATGCGCGTTGGAGAGGCGGCGGGCGACCGCCCAGGTCTGGGTGCGGATGTCGGGCACCGCCACGATCTCCCAGAAGGCGCCGCGGGTCATCGGGCCGAGCGCGTAGAGATTGGCGTTGGCGCTGCCGTCGGCGGCGATGGTCTGGCCCTGGTTGTCGACGTCGATGCCGATATGCGCCGGATCGGGGCGGATCACGCCCCGCGCGGCGAGGCGCTGGAGGAGCGGCTCGCGGCTGCGCGCGAGGTCGCCGAGCGGGCCGGTGCAGTTGACGATGCGCTGCGCGAGGATCGTCTCGGACTCTTCCCGCCCGCGCGGGCGCAGCGTGACGGCGATGCCGTCCGGGCCTTCGAGGAAGCCCAATGTCTTGGCGGCTCGCACTTCCAGCTGGCCGCGATCGATCAGCGCCTGGAGCCGGGCATGGACCTCGGGGGCGAGGCGGTGGCGGTGGACGTCCCACCAGGGCCGCAGATGGCGGAGGAAGCGCGCGCGCTCGTCTTCGCTGGCATTGGCCCACATCGGCTGGGTGTAGGGGCGGAGTTCGTCGACCGCGTTGCGCCAGCCCACCTGCTCGGCCCGGTCGCGCACCGCGCGGACAAGCGCGGACGCCCTAGTCCGGGGGCGTTCGCGGAGCTTGTCCCAGTCCTGCCCGGGGCCATGCGGGCGGGGAAGCAGGCCGCGGCGCGACACCGCGACGATCTTGCCGCCGAAGCCACGCGCCTCCAGCAGCAGCGCCACGTCGACCATGGTGAGGCCGGTGCCGATCACCAGCACGGTATCGCTGTCGGAAAGACCCTCGGGGACGCTCGGGTCCCAGGGATCGCCCTTGTAGCGATCGGCGGAGAGCATGGCGGGGTCGAGGCCCGGCGGGTCGTGCGGGGGCAGGTTGCCGACCGCGAGCACCGCGGCATCGGCCTGCAGCGTGCCGTCCGACAGCTGGAGCGTCGCGCCGTCGGCGTCGAAGGCCACGTCTTCCACCTCGCCGCGGACGAGGCGCAGGCGGTCGGGATAGCGGGCCAGCGCCTCCTCCAGCATCTCGCGCAGATACTCGCCATAGACGCGGCGCGGCACGAAGCTGGTCGCGGCATGCTCCACCCCACGTGCTTCCAGCCAGCGGACGAGATGCGCCGGATCGTCCGGGAGCGCGCTCATGTTCGCGGCGCGGACGTTGAGCAAATGTGAGGGGTGGGCGGCGCCATAGGCGAGCCCGGTGCCCGCAACCGGGGCGCGCTCGATCAGCGTCGCGCGCGGGCCCTCGTGGCGGATGAGGTTGATCGCCTGGAGCGTGCCCGAAAAGCCCGCGCCGATGATGGCGACGTGTTCGATCATGGTTGCGGCTCCCCCGATGCCGGCGTCAGATTTCGTAGTCGAGCTGCCACTCGGGCTGGCGGAAGGCAGGCTGCTGCTCGGCAAAGGCGGGCTGGCGCGCCTTCATCTGGGCGTAGAGCCGCTTCACCGAATCGCTCGCGGTGCGGACGAACAGGAAGGGCAGCACCGCATGGACGATGCAGGCGGCGCCGCCGACCATCATCGTCACGCCGAACCGGGCCGCGGTGGCGGCATGCTCGCCATAGCTTTCGCCGACGCTGCGCGGATGGGCGAGGAAAAGCCGAGTGATCATATGGGAAATGTACGCGGGATCGGGGCGGGGGGGAAGGGCGTCCTGTCCCGATTCCTTCTCCCCTTGTGGGAGAGGACGTTCCCCTCCGGCTTGCGGGAGGGGTTAGGGGAGGGGCTGAAACTTCACGGCATTTCTTCCACGTCGATCCCTCCCCCGCCCCTCCCGCAGGCGGGAGGGGAGCGCAGGCTCACAGCTTGGCGATCGTCTCGGCGAGCGCGGTCACGTCGACGTCGCTGCCTTCGGTGGCGACGGTCTCGGTAAGGTGCGCGCGGACCAGATCGAGCAGCGGCAGTTTCGCGCCGACCGCTTCCGCCGCCTCGCCCGCGAGGCGCATGTCCTTGAGGCCCAGTGGCGCGGCGAAGCCGGCGGGGCGGTGGCGGCGTTCGGCGATCGGCGGACCATAGACCTTGTGGATCGCGCCGTCGAAGATCGTGCCGGAGAAAACCTCCAGCATCTTCGCGCGGTCGACGCCGCCCTTCTCGCCGAGCGACATTGCCTCGCCATAGGCTTCGACGGTGGCCATGATCATGAAGTTGCCGGCGAGCTTGACCAGGTTCGCGGCCGAGGGCGTGTCGCCCATCGGGAACGTGACGCGGCCGAGCGCCTCGAGGATCGGCGCGGCGGCCTCCATCGCTTCGGGATTGCCGGCGGCGACGATGGCGAGCTTGCCCTGCGCGGCGACCGGCGGGCGGCCGAAGACCGGCGCCGAGACGAAGTGGTGGCCCGCCTCGGCATGGCGCTCGGCGAGCGTGTCGGCCGTGGCGACGGCGATGGTGCTGTGCGAGAGGTGCAGCGCGCCGGGCGCCATGCCCGCGAGCACGCCGTCCGCGCCGTCAAGGATCGCGGTCAGCGCTGCATCGTCCGCCACCATGGTCAGCACGGCCTGCGCGCCATCGGCGGCTTCGCGCGGCGTGCGGGCGAGGCGGGCGCCGCGTGTCGTCAGCGGTTCGGCCTTGTCGGGCGAGCGGTTCCAGACGGTGAGCGTGTGCCCGGCATCGAGCAACGCGCCCGCCATGCCGATCCCCATCTGTCCGAGCCCGAGAAATGCGATGTCCATGCGTGTCTCCCTGGATTGCGGTGCAGCATGTGGGGTGCGGGCCAAAGAACCCAAGAGGCTATCCGCCGATCAGCACCGCCGCATCGATCAGCGCCCGCGGCACCGACACACCCGGCGTGGTGCCGATATAGCGCGGCACCCAAACAGGCCCGAACTTCTGCTTGAACGCGCGCAGCCCGGAAAAGCCGTAAAGCCGCTCGCCATGGCCATAGACCGCCGCGCCCAGCCGCGACCAGATCGGCGCCAGCGGGCCCGGCTTGAGGCCGGAGAGCGGCGCCATGCCGAGGTTGAAGCGTTGGAAGCCCTGCGCCGCGCCATATTGCAGCAGCCGTACGAACAGCAGGTCCATCGCGCCATAGGGCGTGTCCGGCCGGTGCCGCATCAGGTCGACCGAGATTTCCTCGCGGTTGGGCGTCTCCCACAAATTGGCGAAGGCGACGATCTCGCCCTCCAGTCGCAGCACGGCGCAAGCGAAGTGCGACAGATAGTCGGCGTCGAAGCGACCGAGGCTGAAGCGCTTCTCGGCGCCGGGTTTGTCCGCGAGCCAGGCATTGGAGACGCGCCGGAGTTCGGGCAGCGCCTCCGGGATTTGCGCAACCGGGATGACTTCGAACACGAGCCCTTCGCTGGTCGCGCGCTTGACCGAATAGCGCAGAGACTTGAACTGGCCGCCCTTGAGGTCATAGCCCTGGCGGAGATCGACCAGCGCCTCCTCGCCATATTTGAGCGGCTGGAGGCCGAGCTCGACGACCAGCGGCAACATCGCCGCGCTGACCTGGAACAGGCACAGCCGGCCCCGCGCGGCGTCGCAGCGGCGGCGGATCTCCCAGATCAGCTCGGACCAGGCCTCCTCCGGGCCGACGGGATCGCCCATCACCACCCAGGTGCGGCCCTGCACGCGGTACATCAGGAAAGCGTCCCCCGCGGTGGAGACGAGGAAGTCCTTGTCGCCGGTATAGGCGAGCATCGCATCGGCGCGGCTGGTGACGGCGATCGCGCGCGCTGCGACCTCGGGGTCGAGTGCGTGATGCTCGCGCACCCGGGGGGCTGCGGACATCAGCCGCCAGAAGGCCCAGCCGACCAGCAGGATCGTCGCGCCGAGCGTCGCGCGCAGGAAGCGGGGCGCGTTGCCGCGCCAGGCGAAGTCCCACCAAAGATCGTCGCTATAGGGCACGCGCTTGTAGGCGAAGAAGCCGGCCCAGGCGCTCAGCAGCACCGCGATCAGCGCCGCCGCCCACCACCAGCGCGCCACGGGTGCCGAGCCGATGCCGGCGCTGCGATAGAAGCCGGGGCGGGCATATTGGAGCAGGCCTGCGACGATCAGCAGCACCGTCGCTTCCTCCACATCGATGCCCTTCGCGAGCGAAAAGCCTGCGCCCGCGACCAGCAGCAACCGCGCGACGTAGAAGCCGCTCTTGAGCCGCGCCTGCACGGCGGGTGCGATCAGCAGCAGCGCGGTACCGACGAGGCTAGCGGCGAAGTGCGAACCTTCCACGAACGGCAGCGGCAGGATGTCGTGGAGTGGGTGCATCCGGCCATGCGCCGGCGGCAGCGCGCCCGAGACGAGCAGCACCAGCCCGCCGCCGAACACCAGCAACGCGAGCAGCGGCGGCACGAGCGCCTGACCGATCCGGTGCGCGACGCTCAGCCCCGCCGCGATCGGGTGGCGCAGCCGTCGTCCCTCGATGCCGACCAGCAGCCCGCCGGCGACCAATAGCGGGAGGAGATAATAGACCAGCCGGTAGAGCAGCAACGCGGCGAACAGGTCGCTCCGACCGATCGGGACAAGCGCGAGCATCACGGCTTCGAACACGCCGATCCCGCCCGGCACATGCGTGACCAGCGCGATCACGATGGCGAGCGCGTAGGCGAGGTAGAAGCTGCCGATCAGCGCCGGATCGGCATGGGGGATCAACACGAACAGCGCGCCCGAGGCGCAGGCGAGATCGAGCGCGGCGATGCCGATCTGGGCCGTCATCAGCGGCACCGGCGGCACCGGCGGCAGCGGCAGGCGCGCGGCGCCGAGGCCGAGCTCGGCCAGCCCGCGGGCGCGCAGGAGGAACAGCGCGGCGAAGGCAAGCAGCACGGCAAGCCCCGCACCATGGAGCACCGCCAGCGGCAGCGTCTGACCGAACAGCAGGAGCGGCTGCGGCGCGGCGAGCAGTGCGATCGCGGTCACCGCGAAGACGCCGCTCCAGAAGGTCGCGCCCGCGATCAGCGTGATGCGCGCGACATCGGCGAAGTCGAGCCCCGCCGCGGCATAGGCGCGCAGCCGTGCGCTGCCGCCGGTGAGCAGCGACAGGCCGAGATTATGGCTGATCGTATAGCTGGTGAACGAGGCGAGGGCCGCGGTCCGCCACGGCAGGCGCTGGCCGATCGCGCGTACCGCGAACCAGTCGTACAGCGTGAGCGCGAGATAGGAGGCGGTGGTGAGCGCAAGAGCTGCCGCGAACCGTGCCGGTTCGATTTGGTGCAACGCGTGCCGAACGTCGCGCAGATGCACTTCGGCGAGGATCGCGCGCACCGCCTCGAAGCCCAGGACGGCGAGCGCCAGCGTGACCAGGATCAGCAGCGGCCGTTGATAGCGCGCGAGCCAGGCTCGCGGACCGCGCACGCTCGACGGCGCTTCTTCCGGTGCCTCGGTCTCGGCGATCTCCATCCAACTCCCCCGACGGCGCCTTTGCCTTGCGCCGGTCCGCCTTTATCCGGGCAAGCCGCGTCGGGCAATCAACGGGGCGATCATGGCGCGGGCGCTTCCAGATGCGCGCCGAGCACCGGGGCGAGCGCCGCGAACACGGTGCGGACCAGCAGGTCATGGTCCATCCGCAGGAAATGGCCGCCGGGCAGGGTGATGCGGCGGACATTGGGCGCGAGCAGGGTGGGGCACAGGCTGTCGGTCTCGTCTTGCCCACGGATGCAGGTGACCGGCAGCCAGTCGAGCGACCGCGCCGCGGCGGCATCGGCATCGGGTGCGCCGACATAGGCGAAACCGAGCGGGTCGGCGCGGAAATAGGCGTCGGTGCCGGGCACGACGAGCACCAGCGCGACGACCTGGGCACGGAGCGCAGGCGGGAGCGAGGCCAAGGCCACCCGCGCCATGTCGGCGCCAAACGACTGGCCGATGACGATCACCTTTTCCGCGCCCGAGCGGCGCTGGGCTTCGCGGATCGCGTTGATCAGCAGCGCGCGCACCTCGGCATGGGTCTGGCGCCGGGCGAAGGCGGTCGAGCTCGCCACCGCGTAGACCGGCACCCCGGCCCCGGCGAGCGCTTCGACGACATAGGAGCCCATGCCGTAGCGAAGCCCCATGTCCCCCGACAGGAACACCGCGGCGACCGGTGCGGTGCCCGGCCGTTCGGGCATGCCGTAGAGGTGGACGGGATCGCGATCGAGGAAGCCGGCGCTCCAATAGACCCCGAAGGCGATCACGGCGAGCAGCGCGACAAGGGCGGCGACCCAGCGCTTCCAGGCGAGACGGCGGGTGCGGGGGGAGGGTGTCGCCATCGTTGCGCCTTATCGAGTGGAAGATGAAGGGGGGCTGAAGGGGCGGCGGGATATCTAGACCCTCCTCCTTGGACGAGGGGTTGGGGTGGGGGGATTCCAGAACGTTGGTTGGTCTCGGTGAGACACGGCCCACCCCAAACCCCTCCCCTGAAGGGGAGGGGCTTATGTGCCATCCCACCCCCTCAAAGCTTGTTCCGCCCGGCGCGGTTATCGGCCCGGGCGGTGAACAACGCCCGCGCGCCTGCGGCGACGTCGCGCATCACCACCACCGCCTTGTCGCCCGCCTCGAGCCGCTCGTCGCGGGCGGGGCGGGGGATCGAGCGACCGTCGGCGCGGTCGATCTGGACGAGGAATATGCTGCCCTCGGCGCGGCGCTCGGCCTCCTCGACGCTGAGCCCGGCCATGGACGAGCCCTTCGCGACCTCGATCAGCTCCACCTCCAGCCCCAGCGCGCCAAGCTCGCGCCGCAGCCGGGCGAGCTCGGCGTCGCCCTGGACGTGCTCGCGGTGCGGATAGAGGATCATCCGCGCCATCGCCTCGGCGCCGATATGGGTGGGGAAGACGACGCGGTCGGCGCCGGCATGGATCAGCTTGCGCTCGGTGGTCGGCGCCTCGCCGCGGGCGATGATCTCGAGTCCGGCATTGAGGTTGCGCGCGCTCAGCGTGATGAACACGTTCGCCGCGTCGTCGGGCAGGACGGTGGCAAGGGCGCGGGCGCGCTGGATGCCGGCGGCGATCAGTACCTCCTCCTCGGTCGCGTCGCCCGCCAGGGTGCACAGCCCCGCCGCCTCGGCCTCGGCGCGGCGTTCCGGGCCGCGCTCGATCACCACCACCGGCACCGCGGCGCGGGAGAGGTCGCGCGCGAGCATCACGCCGATCCGGCCATAGCCGCAGATCACGACATGGTCGGCGAGCTTGTGGATGCGGCTTTGCATGCGGGTTGCTCCGAAAATACTCTGCAATTGCAGCACGGTGAAGAACTGGACGAGCGCGCTGGTGAGCAGGATCATGCCGGTGCAGCCCAGCACCATCGTGCCCATGGTCAGCGCATGGAGATAGGGGGTGTCGATCGGGCGGACTTCGCCATAGCCGACGGTGTAAATGGTCAGCACGACCATGTAGCTCGCATCGGCGAAGCTCCACCCCGCCGCCATGTAGCCGATCGTCGCCAGCACCGCGACCGCGAGGACGAACAGCAGGATCGAGACGAGGTTGCGCACGGGCGAGCCGAGGACTTGTTCCGCGTCTGAAAGAATACCCCGCATTGCGTCGATAAGGGCATGGGAAACAGCGCTTGTCCATCGGGGTTTGCCCGCAGCGGCAACCGTAAGGGGCACCTGAACGTTGAGGGTGGATCAGGTTGAGGATCGGGAGAGGCTGCATGCGGAAATGGGTGTTCGGGATTGCCGCGTTCTTCGCTGCGCCGGCCTTGGCGCAAGCACCGAGCCCCAAGCCGCCGGTCGACCTCAACATCCTCCACGCGCAGGTGATCCTAGACCATCTCGGCTTCGGACCCGGCATTCTCGACGGGCGCTCGGGCCAATCGCTCACCGCGGCGGTACGCGGGCTGCAGGAATCGCGGGGACTGAAGGTGACCGGTGTGATCGACTCGCCGACGCTGGCGGTGCTGCACCAGTATCGCGCGCTGCGACCGGTGCGGACGCTGGCGATCGGCGCGACCACGATGCAGGGCCGTTCGTGGATCCGATCCCCAAGGACCTGACCGAGCAGGGCAAGCTCAAGTCGCTCGGCTATCGCAACCCGCTCGAGAAGTTGGCGGAGATGTTTCATACTACGTCTGAAGTTATCACCGCGCTGAACCCGGGCGTGACGACGATCAAGACCGGCACGATGCTGCGGCTGCCCAATGCGCTGCCGGGCTCGCGCGACTATCCCGCCGACTGGAAGCCCGAATGGCGCCAGACGCTGGGCATGCTCAATGTCGATCCCCGGCAGCCCCAGGCGGACCATATCGTCGTCGACAAGTCCGAGGGCGTGCTGAAGGTCTATGGCACCGGCAACCGGTTGGTCGCGCAGTTCAGCGCAACGATGGGCAGCGAACATGATCCGCTGCCCATCGGGCGCTGGAAAATCAATGGTGTGGATAGCAATCCCAAGTTTCATTATAACCCGAAGCTGTTCTGGGATGCGAAGAAGGGCGATGATCCGGCGATGCTGCCGCCGGGGCCGAACGGTCCGGTCGGCGTGGTATGGATCGACCTGTCCAAGGAGCATTACGGCATCCATGGCACCCCCGAGCCGCAGACGATCGGCCGCACCGAAAGTCATGGCTGCATCCGCCTGACCAACTGGGATGCCGCCCGGGTCGCGCTGATGGTCAAGCCGGGCACCCCGGCGATCTTCCAGGACTAACCGCGTGCGGCGGTTCGGCCTGGTCGCGGGTCTGGTGGTGGTGGCGCTGCTTGCGCTGCTGGTGTCGCGCGTACGGTTCCTGCCCGCGGGGCAAGCCCCGCGCGTCCAGGCGGTGGCGCCGAAACCCGCGGCTGCACCGCCAGCGTCCTCGGGGCTGGTCATCCCGGTGCAGGGCATCCCGGCCGCGGCGCTTCACAGCAACTGGGGCGAGCCGCGCGGCGACGGCACCCGCGAGCATCATGCGATCGACATCCTCGCGCCCAAGGGCACGCCGGTGCTCGCCGCCACGTCGGGCACGGTCGAGAAGCAGTTCGAGAGCGAACTTGGTGGGCACACGCTCTATGTGCGTACGCCCGATGGTGCGATGGTGACCTATTACGCGCACCTTGATACGATCGGCGTGCCCGAAGGGGCCGCCGTGCACCGGGGCCAGCCGATCGCTACCGTGGGGGATAGCGGCAGCGCCGATGGCGGCGCCCCGCACCTCCATTTCGAGGTCAAGCGCATGGCCCCCGGCGAGGGCTGGTGGCAGGGCGCCAACGTCGATCCCTATCCCCTGCTTGCGGGAAAGCCCGCCGGGAGCTAAAGGGCCCGGCTCAGCTCTTTCTCAACAACAGGCACGATCCATGAAGATCAGCGGCGTGGACATCCGTCCCGGCAACATCATCGAATATGAGGGCGGCATCTGGCGCGCCGTCAAGATTCAGCACACCCAGCCCGGCAAGGGCGGTGCCTATATGCAGGTCGAACTCAAGAACCTGCGCGACGGCCGCAAGAACAACGTCCGCTTCCGCTCGGCCGAGACCGTGGAGCGCGTGCGCCTCGACACCAAGGATTTCCAGTTCCTGTATCCGGAAGGCGACATGCTCGTGTTCATGGACAAGGAAACCTACGACCAGACCACGCTGCCGCGGGACCTGCTCGGCGATGCCGCCGCCTTCCTGCAGGACGGCATGGACGTGGTGATGGAACTCTATGACGAAGAGGCGATCAGCGTCCAGCTGCCCGACACGATCGAAGCGACGATCGTCGAGGCCGACGCGGTGGTGAAGGGCCAGACGGCTTCCTCCTCGTACAAGCCGGCCGTGCTCGACAACGGCGTGCGCGTGATGGTGCCGCCGCATATCGGCAGCGGCACGCGCATCGTCGTCGACGTGTACGAGCAGACCTACGTCCGCCGCGCGGACTGATCTGCCGGCTTCGGCCGAACACATTGAAGGGAAGGGGACGGCAGGCCTGCGTCCCCTTTTCCCGTTTTCGGGTCAGGCCTTGGTTAGTCCCCCGCAGCAGCGGCAGGGAGAGAGATTGATATGGCAGCCTTTTCCGGCCTTCTCACCGTCATGGACCGTGCCGCACGCAAGGCGGCGCCCCGTCTGCGTCGCGACTTCAACGAGGTCACGCACCTGCAGGTCAGCCGCAAGGGCCCGGCCGATTTCGTGAGCATGGCCGACAAGCGCGCCGAGCAGACGCTGATCGAGGAACTGCGCAAGGCGCGTCCCGACTGGCGAATCCTCGCCGAAGAGAGTGGCGAGCTGCCGGGCGATCCGGACAAGCCGCGCTTCATCGTCGATCCGCTCGACGGCACCACCAACTTCCTCCACGGCATTCCGCATTTCGCGATCGTCATCGCGGTCGAGGATCCGAACGGTGCGCAGGGCAAGCCCGAGATCACCCACGGGCTGGTCTACCAGCCGCTGACCGACGAGAGCTTCTGGGCCGAGAAGGGCCGCGGCGCTTGGCTGCAGGACCAGCGGCTGCGCGTCTCGGCACGCCGCGACCTCTCGGACTCGCTGATCGCGACGGGCATCCCGTTCATGGGCCATGGCAATTTCGCCGAGTGGAGCCGCATCTTCGGTGCGGTGGCACCTGAAGTGGCAGGCATCCGCCGCCTGGGCTCAGCCGCCCTCGATCTCGCCTGGGTCGCTGCGGGCCGCTTCGACGGCTATTGGGAATCGGACCTGAAGCCCTGGGACGTCGCGGCGGGCATGCTGCTGGTCAAGGAAGCCGGTGGCTTCGTCACCGATTATCGCGGCCAGGACATGGCGATGCAGCGCAACCAGTTCCTCGCCGCCAATGACGGCCTGCACTCGAAGCTCCACAAGCTGATCGCTAACGCGCTGCGCTGAGGCATTCCGTACGACTACGGAGCCGGGAAATACGCTATGTTTCCCGGCCCTTTCCGGCCACTTGCGCCCTATAAGTTCCTTAAAACGCTTTCGGCTATCCAGTCGGGCGAGTTGGGACGAGTGGCGCATGAACATGGAAGTGACGGGCCTGGGCAAGGGACGGGGCGGCGCGCAGGCGGATGAGGAATTCAGTCATGCAGTTGGAGCGGTACTCGACCGGCTCTATACGGTCGCCGAATTCAGCCCCGACGGCACCCTGACGCGTGCGAACCAGCACTTCCTCGATGCGATGGGTTGCCTCCTCGAAACCGTGATCGGGCAGCATCACCGCTTCTTCTGCGACCCACAACGCGCCGCAAGCCCCGAGTACGAAGCCTTCTGGGAGCGGTTGCGCGCCGGTGAGACGATCGAGGAGACCGAGCGTCGCAACGGCTGCGACGGCAAGGACGCCTGGCTCGCCGGCTATTACGCACCGGTGCTCGACGACAAGGGCAAGGTCAAGAACATCATCCTCATCGCTCGTGACGTGCGCGCCGCGAAGATGGAGGCCGCGCTCAACAGCAATACGCTCAAGGCCTTCAGCCGCGGGACGGCGATGATCGAATTCGATCTTGCCGGCAGGGTGCTCAGCGCCAATGAAAATTTCTGCACATTGATGGGCTACAAGGCCGAGGAGATCGTCGGCCAGCAGCATCGCATCTTCTGCACGGAGGACCATGCGCGCTCGCCCGCCTATCGTCAGTTCTGGGAGCGCCTGGGTCGCGGCGAGTTTGACGGCGGGCTGTACAAGCGCGTCGCGAAGGACGGCAGCGATCGCTGGATCCAGGCGACCTACAGCCCCATCCTCGATCACCAGGGCCTACCGGTGAAGGTCGTCAAATTCGCGATGGACGTGACCAAGCAGCAGGTCGAGAGCGCGGAAGCCGCGGGCAAGCTGGCCGCGATCGATCGCTCCACCGCGGTGATCGAATTCGATACCAACGGCTATGTCATCGCGGCGAACGAGATGTTCCTGCAGACGATGGGCTATGAGCGCGGCGAACTGATCGGCAAGCACCACCGCACCTGCTGCGATCCCGACTTCGTGAAGACCGAGGACTACAATAATTTCTGGCGGGCGCTGGCGGCCGGCGAATATCAGGCGGGCATCTTCCCGCGGATCGGCAAGGACAGTCGCCGGGTCTGGATCCGCGCGACCTACAACCCGATCGTCGATGCCGACGGCAAGCTGATCAAGGTGGTGAAATACGCCTATGACATCACCGAGCAGAAGCAGCGCGCTGCCGATGCCGAGGGCAAGGTCGCCGCGATCAGCCGCGCGCAGGCGGTGATCGAGTTCACCCCGGAAGGCATGGTGCTCGAGGCAAACGATAATTTCCTGAGCGCTACGGGCTATCGCCGTGAGGATGTGGTGGGCAAGCATCACCGGATGTTCTGCGATGCCGAACTGGTCAATTCGCAGGAATATGCGCGATTCTGGGCCGATCTGGCGCATGGCGAATATGTCGCCGGGGAGTTCCGCCGCCGCAACAAGAACGGCGAGGAGATCTGGCTGAATGCGACCTACAACCCGATTTTCGACGGGCTGGGCAATGTGGTGAAGGTGGTCAAGTTCGCCACCAACATCACCGAACGCAAGAAGGCCGCGATCGAAGGCAAGAGCCGTGCTCAGGCGGTCGACCGCAGCCTCGCCACCATCGAGTTCAGCCTCGACGGCGAAATCCTGACCGCGAACGAGAATTTCCTGTCGACGATGGGCTACACGCTGCGCGAGATCCAGGGGCGCCATCACTCGATGTTCGTCGATCCGCAGCACCTCAAGTCGAAGGAATATGGCGACTTCTGGCGCGCGCTCGGCCGCGGCGAGGGCCAGTCCGGGCGTTTCCACCGGATCGGCAAATATGATCGCGACGTGTTCATCCAGGCGAGCTACTCCCCGGTGTTCGACCTGCAGGGCAACCCGTCGCGGGTGATCAAATACGCCTATGACGTCACCGATCAGGTGATGCTGGAGCGCAAGATCGCCGCGAAGACCGAGCAGATGCAGGGCGTCGTCGGCGACCTTTCCGACGCGATCAAGACGATCAGCGACGGCGCGGCGAGCGCGACCGGGCTCGCCAGCGAGACGCAGGCGGCGGCGGACCGCGGCACCAGCGCGATCGAAGGTACGATCGAGTCGATGGAGCTGATGGCGGCGTCGTCCAAGAAGATCGCCAGCATCGTCGACGTGATCGGCGATCTTGCGGGCCAGACCAATTTGCTCGCCTTCAACGCCGCGATCGAAGCGGCGCGTGCCGGCGAGCACGGCGTCGGCTTCTCGATCGTCGCCGAGGAGGTGCGCAAGCTTGCCGAGCGCAGCGCCTCCGCCGCAGAGGAAATCAACCGCCTCATCGGCGAATCGAGCGAGCGGGTGGCGCAAGGCACCGATCGGTCGCGTTCGGCGCGCAATGCGTTCGAGGCGATCGCCGGCTGTGTCGAAAAGACCACCGGCGCAATCTCGGGCATCGCCCAGTCGGTCGGCGCGCAGCGCGAGACCTCGCGCCAGGTCGTGGCGATGATCGACGAACTCGCGACCTCCACCCACGGCAAGATCTGAGCGGGATCATGGGGACCGAGCTCACCGCACCGGTGGGAGAGGCGGGGCGGCGCCATATCGACGTCGGGCTGCTCCAGCTGTGCGGTATCGAACTGGCGGTGCCGGTGGACTGGGTGCGCGAAGTCGTGCCCTGCCCGATCGCGATGGGGCCGTGCTTCGGCAGCCATCCGGCGCTGATCGGCTCGATCGGGGTGCGCGGCGACGTCATCCCGGTGGTCGACGTCACCGTGCTGCTGGGCTTTGGCGAGCGCACCGGGCGGGGCGGCACGATCGTGGTGCTGCGCAAGGACGACGTGCTGCTGGGCCTCAGGATCGATACCGTCTCCGGCCTGTATCGCATCCCCGTGTCGTCGGTGCGCGAACTGGTCGACTCCGGCGGCGCGGCGCGGCTGGTCGATCGGGCCTTTGCGCGCGAGGCGAATCTCGTCGGCATTCTCGACCCCGATGCGCTGTTCGCGATGCCCGGCCTTCCGCTCGTGCGCTGCCACGTGCTCGAGGCAGACAGTGCCGCGCTCGCACGCGCACGTCCGTTCGTGCTGGTGACCGTGGCCGGGGTCGACATCGCGATCGACAGCCATCTGGTGGAAAGCACCGCGCCCGCGATCAGCTTGCGCCGCTGTGCCGTTCCCGCGCCCGGCTGGGCGCGCAACGTCAATTATCTCGGCCGCGAGGTGCGTGTCTTCGATCAACTCGCCACGCTGGGACTCGACGGCGCGACTCCGGAAGAATCGCTGGGACCGGTGATCCTGCTGCGGATCGCACCGGATAAGCTGGTAGGCTGGCATGTCGAGAGCGTGCGCAGCGTCGCTCGCATTCCGGACGACAAGTTCGGCCCGGTGCCGGCCGGGCTAGCACAGCGCAGCGCGCTGTTCGCGGGGATCGCCACCGATCCCGCCGGCGGCCAGAATCTCGTGCTCGACAGCGCGGCGGTGTGCGCTGATCCGGCGATCAAGGCGATGGCCGCGCTGTGTCGCGCGCCGGCCCAGACCGATGACCGGGTGAGCCGCGCCACCCGAGAAGGGGCCGCCTCCAACAACGCCTTCCTGATCTACGATACCGGCGCGCGGCTGCTCGCCACCCCGCTGGACGCGATCCGTGAGGTCGTGCCGTTTCGCGGGCTTTCCTCGCGAGTCGAGGATTATTCCGGGCTGTGCGGGCTGACCGATCATCGCGGTGCGCCGATATCTGTCTACGGCGTCGAGCCGGGCGTCCAGCCCGACCAGGCCAAGCTGCTGATCATCGCGCGGGACCGGGAAGGGGAGGGCGCACGCGGCTTCCTCGCGCAGCGACTGGCGACGATCATCAACGCCCCGGCGCTCCCTGTACCAGGGGGTAGTCCGGGCGCCCGTTTCGTTCCGGCAACGATCGACGGCACTGCGCATTCCATCCGGATTCATACGCTTGGCTAGGGCTGCGCTGAAGCCATTCAGCGCAGCGTAATAATTGCGAATGATTCTCACCGGTTCCAGGCCTTGCCGCACCGGGATCATGGTCCTAGAAGCCGCTCAAGATTCCGCAGTCGCGAGAAGAGAAGGCCATTGGTCGACCTGTCACAATATCTGCCGATCCTGATATTCCTTGGGATCGCCCTGTTGCTCTCGGGCACGTTCGTGTTCCTGCCGATGCTCGTCTCGCGCCTGACCGGCACGAACAAGCCGTCGCCGGAAAAGCTCACCGAATATGAGTGCGGCTTCCCCGCCTTCGAGGATTCGCGCAGCCAGTTCGACGTGCGCTTCTACCTCGTCGCGATCCTGTTCATCGTGTTCGATCTGGAAGCGGCGTTCCTGTATCCGTGGGCGGTGAGCGTGTTCAAGCTCGGCTGGACCGCCTGGATTTCGATGATGATCTTTGTCGCCGAGCTGGCGCTCGGCCTAATCTATGCGTGGAAGAAGGGAGCCCTGGAATGGGAGTAGAGCTTTCGTCGGCGCCCCCGGCCGGTACGCTCCCGGACGTCGGCTTCCTGAACGACATCAATGCCGAGATCTCGGACAAGGGTTTCCTGGTCACCTCCACCGAGGAGCTGTTCCAGTGGGCCCGTACCGGCTCGCTGTGGTGGATGACCTTCGGCCTGGCCTGCTGCGCGGTGGAGATGATCCACGTCAACATGCCGCGCTACGACATGGAGCGCTTCGGCGCCGCCCCGCGCGCGTCGCCGCGTCAGTCGGACGTGATGATCGTCGCGGGCACGCTGTGCAACAAGATGGCCCCGGCACTGCGCCGGGTCTATGACCAGATGTCGGAACCCAAGTACGTGATTTCGATGGGCAGCTGCGCCAATGGCGGCGGCTATTACCACTATAGCTACAGCGTCGTGCGCGGTTGCGATCGCGTGGTGCCCGTGGACATCTACGTCCCCGGCTGCCCGCCGACCGCCGAGGCGCTGCTCTACGGCGTGATGCAGCTGCAGCGGAAGATCCGCCGCATCGGGAGCCTGGACCGGTGAGGGCGCCGGCTCCCCGCTATGCCGCCAACGACGGCGTGATCGAGGCGGCCAAGGCCGCGCTCGGCGACATGCTGGTCGAGGCGAAGGATGCCGTGGGCGAGGTGTCGCTCACCGTCGTCCGCGAGACGCTGTGCGACGCGATGATCGCGCTGCGCGACACACCGGGCCTGGAATACCAGCAGCTCAGCGAGATCGCCGGCGTCGACTATCCGCAGCGCGCCGAGCGCTTCGATGTCGTCTACCAGCTGCTGTCGTTCACCCGGAACCACCGCATCCGCGTCCGCGTCACCACCGACGAGGAAAAGCCGGTGCCGAGCGTGACCGACATCTGGCCGGTCGCCGGCTGGCTTGAGCGCGAGACGTACGACATGTACGGCGTGCTGTTCTCGGGCAATGACGACCTCCGCCGCATCCTGACCGATTACGGTTTCCAGGGGCATCCGCTGCGCAAGGACTTCCCGATGACCGGGTATGTCGAAGTGCGCTATTCGGAAGAGGCGAAGCGCGTGGTCTATGAGCCGGTCAACCTGGCCCAGGACTTCCGCAACTTCGACTTCATGAGCCCGTGGGAAGGCGCCAAGTACGTCCTCCCCGGTGACGAGAAGGCTGCACAGCCGGAAGCCAAGGGTGCACCGACCCCGGCCAAGGCCGACGAGGTCGTCAAGGCCGACACCGCTGCCGCCAAGAGCGAGCCGGCGCAGGGCAAGGACACCAAGACCACCGAAAGCCCGGCCCAGACCGGCGCCGGTCAGCCGCACCCGGGCAACCAGCCCGGCGAGAAGCCCAAGGATCCGGACGTCGTCCCGACCAAGGGCGAAGGGCAGAACAAATGAGCGATACCGTCGACAAGATCATGGAACGCGATATCGACCCGGCGACGGGCGATACCTCGATCGCGAACTACACGATCAACTTCGGCCCGCAGCATCCCGCGGCGCACGGCGTGCTCCGTCTCGTCACCGAACTGGACGGCGAGATCATCGAGCGCATCGATCCGCATGTCGGCCTGCTTCACCGCGGCACCGAGAAGCTGATCGAGTACAAGACCTACACCCAGGCGCTGCCGTATTTCGACCGCTTCGATTACTGCTCGCCGCTGGCGATGGAGCACAGCTATGTGCTCGCGGTCGAGAAGCTGCTCGATCTCGAGGTGCCGCTGCGCGGCCAGTATCTGCGCGTGCTGTTCGCCGAGCTGACCCGCATCTGCAACCACATGCTGAACCTCGGTTCGCACGTCATGGACGTCGGCGCGATGACGCCGAACCTGTGGATGTTCGAGATCCGCGAGGATTGCCTGAATTTCTTCGAGCGGGCTTCGGGTGCGCGCATGCACTCGAACTATTACCGCGTCGGCGGGGTTCGCCAGGACGTGCCGGTCAAGCTGCTGAACGACATTGCGGAGTGGCTCGACACGCGCCTGCCGCGCCTGTTCGGCGACGCGATCAGCCTGGTCGCCGAGAACCGCATCTTCAAGCAGCGCAACGTCGACATCGCGACGGTGAGCCGCGAGGACGCGATCAAGTGGGGCTTCTCCGGCCCGATGATCCGCGCCGCCGGTATCCCTTGGGATATCCGCCGTTCGCAGCCGTACGACGTGTACGACCGCGTCGACTTCGAGATCCCGGTCGGCACCCGCGGCGATTGCTATGATCGCTTCATGGTTCGCGTCGAGGAAGTCTACCAGTCGGCCCGCATCATCAAGCAGTGCATCCAGGACATGCCGGAAGGCCCGGTCCTGACGCTCGACCGCAAGGTCGGTGCGCCGAAGCGCGGCGAGATGAAGCAGTCGATGGAAGCGCTGATCCATCACTTCAAGCTCTTCACCGAAGGCTATCACGTGCCGGCGGGCGAAGTGTATGTCGCGACCGAAAGCCCCAAGGGCGAGTTCGGCGTGTATCTGGTGTCCGACGGCACCAACAAACCCTATCGCTGCAAGGTGCGCCCGACCGCGTTCAGCCACCTGCAGGCGATGGACTTCATGTCCAAGGGGCACATGCTGGCGGACATCACCGCCATCCTGGGCGCCATGGATATCGTTTTCGGTGAATGTGACCGCTGATGGCTGACGCTCCCCAACTCCCCGACGAAGCCGAAGTGCGCGCGCGCTGGGGCAATTTCGCCTGGACGCCGGCCAATGCCGAGAAGGCGCGCGAGATCATGGGCCGCTATCCGGCGGGCCGCCAGATGTCGTGCACCATCCCGTTCCTCGATCTGGCGCAGCGCCAGGTGGGTGCCGAGACGAACACCCAGGGCTGGCTGCCGGTTCCGGTGATCGAGTTCGTCGCCCGCCAGCTCGACATGCCGTACATCCGCGTGTTCGAGGTCGCGACCTTCTACACCATGTTCAACCTGGTGCCGGTCGGCCGCTACCATGTGCAGGTCTGCGGCACGACGCCGTGCATGCTGCGTGGGAGCGACGACGTGATGGCCGCGTGCAAGTCGCGCGGGCTGAAGAAGGGCCACACCACCGCGGACGGGCTGTTCACGCTGACCGAGGTCGAGTGCATGGGCAATTGCTCGTCGGCACCGATGGTGCAGATCAACGACGACAATTTCGAAGATCTCGACTATGATCGCACGCTCGCGATCCTCGACGCGCTGGCCAAGGGCGAGAGCCCCAAGACCGGCACGCAGGAGCCGGGCCGCCACACCGTCGAGCCGCTGGGCGGACCGACGACGCTCACCGCGATGGTCAATGAGAACCATGACTATCGGGGCGAATGGTGATGCGGGGCAACAGCCTCATCGTCACCATCCTGGCCATCATCGGCGGCATCGTCGTGCTCGGCTGGGTGCTCAAGCTTGCATTTAACTTGATCGGGACGCTCGTCCTGATCGGTCTGGCCGTAGTCTTCTATCTGTTCGTACAGAAGCTGGTCGGGAAGGGACGCTAAGGTGCTTCAAGACAAGGACCGCATCTTCACCAATCTCTATGGCTACCAGCCGTGGAATCTCGACGCGGCGCGTGCGCGTGGCGCGTGGGATAACACCAAGGCGCTGCTGGAGCTGGGCCAGGATACCATCATCGACCGCATCAAGGCCTCGGGCCTGCGCGGGCGTGGCGGTGCCGGCTTCCCGACGGGCATGAAGTGGAGCTTCATGCCGAAGAACCCGACGCCCGAGCGTCCGAGCTTCCTCGTCATCAACGCCGACGAGTCCGAGCCGGGTTCGTGCAAGGACCGCGAGATCATCCGCCACGATCCGCACCTGCTGATCGAAGGCGCCTTGGTCGCGGGCTTCGCGATGCGGGCGCGTGCGGCCTATATCTACATCCGCGGCGAATATATCCGCGAGGCCGAGACGCTGTTCGCAGCGGTCGCCGAGGCCTATGCCGCCGGGCTGGTGGGCAAGAATGCCTGCGGTTCGGGCTATGACTTCGACGTCTTCGTCCATCGCGGCGCCGGCGCCTATATCTGCGGCGAAGAGACCGCGATGATCGAGAGCCTGGAAGGCAAGAAGGGCCAGCCGCGCCTCAAGCCGCCATTCCCGGCGGGTGCGGGCCTCTATGGCTGCCCGACAACGGTCAACAACGTCGAGTCGATCGCGGTCGCCCCGACGATCCTGCGTCGCAGCCCCGAATGGTTCGCCAGCTTCGGCAACGAGAACAACAAGGGCACCAAGCTCTTCCAGATCTCGGGCCATGTCGAGAAGCCCTGTGTGGTCGAGGAGTCGATGTCGATCTCCTTCCGCGAGCTGATCGAGAAACATTGCGGCGGCATTCGCGGCGGCTGGGACAATCTGCTCGCGGTGATCCCGGGCGGTTCGTCGGTGCCGCTGGTGCCGGCCGCCCAGATCATGGACTGCGCGATGGATTTCGACGGCCTCAAGGCAGTCGGCTCGGGCCTCGGCACCGCCGCGGTGATCGTGATGGACAAGTCGACCGACATCGTCCGCGCGATCAGCCGTCTCTCCTACTTCTACAAGCATGAGAGCTGCGGCCAGTGCACCCCGTGCCGTGAAGGCACCGGCTGGATGTGGCGCGTGATGGAGCGGCTGCGCACCGGCGACGCCGACATCAGCGAGATCGACACGCTGCAGCAGGTGACCAAGCAGGTCGAAGGCCACACCATCTGCGCCCTGGGCGACGCGGCCGCCTGGCCGATCCAGGGCCTGATCAAGCATTTCCGCCCGGAAATGGAGCGCCGTATCAACGAGCGCCGTTCGGGCGGCCTCGAAACCATGCAAGAGGCGGCAGAGTAATGCCCAAGCTCAAGGTTGACGGAATCGAAGTCGAGGTGCCGCAGGGCGCCACCGTGCTCCAGGCCTGCGAGGCCGCGGGCAAGGAGATTCCGCGTTTCTGCTATCATGAACGGCTGAGCATCGCCGGCAATTGCCGCATGTGCCTGGTCGAGGTGAAGCCCGGACCGCCCAAGCCCCAGGCTTCGTGCGCGCTGCCGGCCGCCGACAATCAGGAAGTTCGCACCGACAGCCCGATGGTGAAGGCCGCACGCGAAGGCGTGATGGAATTCCTGCTGATCAACCACCCGCTCGATTGCCCGATCTGCGATCAGGGCGGCGAGTGCGACCTGCAGGACCAGTCGGTCGCCTATGGTCGCGGCCAGTCGCGCTACGAGGAAAACAAGCGCGCGGTCACCGAAAAGTACATGGGCCCCATCATCAAGACGGTGATGACCCGCTGCATCCAGTGCACCCGCTGCGTCCGCTTCGGCGAGGAAGTGGCCGGCGTGGAAGATATCGGCGCGATCTATCGCGGCGAGAACATGCAGATCACGACCTATCTCGAAAAGGCGTTCAAGAGCGAGCTTTCGGGCAACGTTGCGGACCTGTGCCCGGTTGGCGCGCTGACCCACAAGCCGGTCGCGTTCGAATATCGCCCCTGGGAGCTCAAGCGGAACCTGTCGATCGACGTCATGGACGCGGTCGGCACCAACATCCGCCTCGACAGCCGCGGCCGTCAGGTGATGCGCGTTCTACCGCGCATCAACGAGGACGTGAACGAGGAGTGGGCGCACGACAAGACCCGCTACCATGTCGACGCCCTGGTGCGCCGCCGTCTCGACCGGCCGTTCGTCCGCAAGGACGGCAAGCTGGTCCCGGCGACGTGGGAAGAAGCGTTCGACGCGATCGCGGGCGTGGCCGCCACGGCAGGCTCGAGCGTTGCGGCAATCGCCGGCGACCTGCTCGACGCCGAGACCATGTATGCCGCCAAGGCGCTGGTGAAGGCGTTCGGTTCGGACCTGCTCGAAGGCCGCCAGACCGGCATGGCCTATGACACGTCGAGCCTGTCGGCAGTGGCGTTCAACACCACCATCGCGGCGCTCGAAGAGGCCGATGCAATCCTGCTGGTCGGCACCAACCTGCGCTGGGAAGCGCCGCTGGTGAACACCCGCGTGCGCAAGGCGATCAAGCGCGGCGCCAAGGTGTTCGCGATCGGCCCGCAGGTGGACCTGACCTACAAGGTTGAGTGGCTGGGCGACGATCTGGGGCTGCTGGGCAGCCTGCCGGAAAATCTCGCCCAGGCGATCGACAATGCAAAGAAGCCGGCGCTGATCCTCGGCCCGGGCGCGCTCAAGAACGGCCATGGCGCTGCGCTTGCGATCGCCGGTGCGTTCCAGCGCGACGGTTGGAACGGCTTCAACGTCGTCCACACCGCGGCGGCGCGGATGGCGGGGCTGATGCTCGGCTATGCGCAGAAGGGCGGCATTGCCGATATCGTCGCGGCGTCGCCGAAGCTCGCCTTCTTCCTGGGCGCCGACGAGGTGGACTTCTCCAAGTTCGCCGGCAGCTTCAAGGTCTATATCGGCCACCATGGCGACCAGGGCGCGCATCATGCCGATGTGATCCTGCCGGGCGCCACCTATGCCGAGAAGCCGGGCACCTATGTGAACCTAGAAGGCCGCGTGCAGCGCGCCGATCGCGCGGTGTTCGCACCGGGCGAGGCGCGTGAGGATTGGACGATCCTGCGTGCGCTCTCCGAAAAGCTCGGTCGCACGCTGCCGTTCGACAGCTTCGACGAGCTGCGCGCCGCGATGGCGAGCGAGGTTCCGGCGCTTGGCCAGGAAGGTCTGGCCGAATTCGCATGGAACCCGCCGTCGCTTGCCAGCCAGGCTTCGGGTCCGGTGACCTATCCGGTCGCCGACTTCTATCTCACCAACGCCATCTGCCGTGCGTCGCCGACGATGCAGCGCTGCTCGGCCGAACTGCTCCATGGCGAAGACTTCGCAGAGGCCGCAGAATGACCTCCTGGTTCACCTATCTCGGCCTGCCCTTCGAGCTGGCTTGGACCGTCGCCACGGTCATCGACATCCTCGTCATCGCGCTGCCGGTGATGCTGGCCGTCGCCATGATCATCTATGCCGATCGCAAGATCTGGGCGGCGATGGCGCTGCGTCGCGGCCCGAACGTCGTCGGCCCGCTCGGCCTGATGCAGTCCTTCGCCGACGGCCTGAAGGTGTTCCTGCAGGAAACCATCGTGCCGTCGGGCGCGAACAAGGGCCTGTTCCTGCTCGCGCCGATCATCACCTTCACGGTCGCGCTGATCGTCTGGGCGGTGGTGCCGTTCCAGGCGGGCGTCGCGCTGTCGAACATCAATGTCGGCCTGCTCTACGTGCTCGCGGCCTCGTCGCTGGGCGTGTACGGCATCATCCTCGCCGGCTGGTCGTCGAACTCGAAGTACCCGTTCTACTCGGCGATCCGCGCCGCCGCGCAGATGGTGAGCTACGAAGTCTCGATCGGCTTCGTGCTGATCTCGGTCGTGCTCTGGGCCGGCTCGTTCAATCTCGGCGCGATCGTCGAGATGCAGAAGGGCTATTACGGCCAGTTCCTCGGCGGCTTCGGCATCAACGGCAACTTCGTCAATCCGCTGCTCTTCCCGATGGCGATCGTGTTCTTCATCTCGTCGCTTGCCGAGACGCAGCGCGCGCCGTTCGACTTGACCGAAGCGGAGTCGGAGCTGGTCGCGGGCTATCAGACCGAATATTCGTCGATGGCCTTCGCGCTCTACTGGCTCGGTGAGTACGCCAACGTCATCCTGATGTGCGCGCTGAACGCGACTTTGTTCTGGGGCGGCTATCTCCCGCCGTTCGACTGGGCGCCGCTCTATGCCGTGCCGGGCATTCTCTGGCTCTTCGCCAAGATGCTGTTCTTCTTCTTCTGCTTCAGCTGGGTGAAGGCCACCGTCCCGCGCTATCGCTACGATCAGCTGATGCGCCTGGGCTGGAAGATCTTCCTGCCGCTGTCGCTTCTCTTCGTCTTCCTCGTTTCCGGGTATCTCATGCTGACCCGGGTTGGAGTGCCCGCATGAGCGTCGGTAGTTTCATTCGCACCTGGACTCTGTGGGAGTTCGTGAAGGCGCATGCCCTGACCTTGAAGTATTTCTTCAAGCCCAAGGCGACGATCAACTATCCGTACGAGAAGAACCCGCTCTCGCCCCGCTTCCGCGGCGAGCATGCGCTGCGCCGCTATCCCAATGGGGAAGAGCGCTGCATCGCGTGCAAGCTGTGCGAGGCGGTGTGCCCGGCGCTGGCGATCACGATCGAGGCCGAACCGCGCGACGACGGCAGCCGCCGCACGACGCGCTACGACATCGACATGACCAAGTGCATTTACTGCGGCTTGTGCCAGGAAGCGTGCCCGGTCGATGCGATCGTCGAGGGGCCGAATTTCGAATTTTCGACCGAAACGCGTGAAGAGCTGATTTATCAGAAGGATAAGCTGCTCGCGAACGGCGATCGCTGGGAACGCGCCATCGCGGCGAACCTTGCCGCCGACGCGCCGTACCGTTAAGCGCCGCACCACTCAAAGGGGCCATCCGATTCCGTGATCCAGCTTCTCGCCTTTTACCTGTTCGCGATTGTCGTGTGCGTCTCCGGCGCAGCCACGATCCTGTCGCGTAACCCGGTACATTCCGTCCTGTGGCTCATCCTGGCGTTCTTCAACGCCGCGGGCCTGATGGTGCTCGTGGGCGCCGAATTCATCGCCATGCTGCTGGTGATCGTCTATGTCGGCGCGGTCGCGGTGCTCTTCCTGTTCGTCGTCATGATGCTCGACATCGACTTCACCGAGCTTCGCGCGGGCGTGATGAAATATGCCGCGGTCGGCGCGCTGCTGGCGCTGGCGCTGGTCGCCGAGATTATCGTCGCGGTGGGCGCCTGGAGCGCCGGCACGCTGGCGCTGGGCCGCCGCGTTGCCCCGGTGCAGGACGGCGTGCCCAACATCGAAGCGATCGGTGCGCTGCTCTACACGCGCTACCTGTTCGTGTTCGAAGGCGCCGGCCTGGTGCTGCTCGTCGCGATGATCGGTGCGATCGTGCTGACCTACCGCAAGCGCAGCGACGTGCGGCCGCAGAACATTGCGCGCCAGAACGCTCGCCGCGCGAAGGACGCCACCCGTAACATGAACCCGGCGGTCGGGCAGGGGATGGAGCTGTGATCTCGCTAACCCATTATCTGGTCGTCTCGGCCATCCTGTTCACCATGGGGGTGCTCGGCATCTTCATGAACCGGAAGAACCTGATCGTCATCCTGATGGCGATCGAGCTGATCCTTCTGGCGGTGAACCTCAATCTCGTCGCCTTCTCGTCGTTCCTCGGCGATCTGGTCGGCCAGGTGTTCGCGATGTTCGTGCTGACCGTCGCCGCCGGTGAGGCCGCGATCGGCCTCGCGATCCTGGTCATCTATTTCCGCGGTCGCGGCACGATTTCGGTCGACGACGTCAATCGGATGAAGGGCTGATGTCGTCCATTCTGATCATCGTATTCCTGCCGCTTCTCGCGGCAGCCGTTGCGGGGCTCGTGAACAAATCGTTCGGCGCCGCGCTCCCCAAGATCCTCACCACGGGCTCGCTGTTCGTGGCGTGCGGCCTGTCCTGGCCGATCTTTCTCTCGTACCTCAGCGGCTCGGCCGCGCCGACGGTCACCCCGGTGCTGCACTGGATGACCTCGGGCACGATGAGCTTCGCCTGGGAACTGCGCGTCGACGCGCTGACCGCGGTGATGCTCGTGGTGGTCACCAGCGTCTCGGCGCTCGTCCACCTCTATAGCTGGGGCTATATGAGCGAGGAGCCGGACCAGCCGCGCTTCTTCGCCTACCTCTCGCTGTTCACCTTCGCGATGCTGATGCTCGTGACCGCGAACAACCTGGTGCAGATGTTCTTCGGCTGGGAAGGCGTGGGTCTCGCGTCCTACCTCCTGATCGGCTTCTGGTTCCGGAAGCCCAGCGCCAATGCCGCGGCGATCAAGGCCTTCGTGGTCAACCGCGTCGGCGACCTTGGCTTTATGCTCGGCATCTTCGGCGTGTTCCTGGTGTTCGGCACGGTCGACATCCCGACGATCCTGGCGGCGGCGCCGAACCATGCCGGTTCGACGATCGGCTTCCTCGGCCACCGCTTCGACACGATCACCGTGCTCTGCCTGCTGCTGTTCGTCGGCGCGATGGGCAAGTCGGCCCAGCTCGGCCTGCACACCTGGTTGCCGGACGCGATGGAAGGCCCGACGCCTGTGTCGGCGCTGATCCACGCCGCGACCATGGTGACCGCGGGCGTGTTCATGGTCTGCCGCATGTCTCCGCTGTTCGAGCAGAGCGCGGTCGCGATGCACGTCGTGATGGTGATCGGCGCGGCTACCTGCTTCTTCGCAGCCACCGTCGGCACGACGCAGACCGACATCAAGCGCGTGATCGCCTATTCGACCTGTTCGCAGCTCGGCTACATGTTCTTCGCAGCGGGCGTCGGCGCGTACGGCGCGGCGATGTTCCACCTGTTCACGCACGCCTTCTTCAAGGCGCTGCTGTTCCTCGGTGCCGGTTCGGTGATCCATGCGATGCACCACGAGCAGGACATGCGCTATTATGGCGGCCTGTGGAAGAAGATCCCGATCACCTACACGGCGATGATGGCGGGCACGCTCGCGATCACCGGCGTCGGCATCCCCGCGCTGTTCGGCAATCCGGTGGCGTTCGGCTTCGCCGGCTTCCACTCGAAGGACGCGATCATCGAAGCGGCCTTCGCCTCGGGCAACACCGGCGTGTTCTGGGTCGGCGTGGTCGTCGCGCTGCTGACGAGCTTCTATTCGTGGCGGGTGGTGTTCCTGACCTTCCACGGCAAGCCGCGCTGGGCCGCTTCCGAGCACATCCAGCACGCGGTGCATGACGCGCACGGCCATGGTCATCACGACGAGCATGCGCACGACACGCACGGCCATGGCAGCGAGCATGCCAATGCGCCGGCGCAAGAAGATGCGGGTCACACTCCGCATGGCACCCATGCGCTGCACGAGCACGAAGCCGAGGGCACGGCGGGCTATCACCCGCACGAGAGCCCGCTGGTCATGCTGATCCCGCTGATCCTGCTGTCGATCGGCGCAGTGCTGGCTGGCTTCGTCTTCCACGGCGCGTTCATCGAGCCGACCGCGGGCGAGACCTATTGGCACGGCGCGCTGGCCTTCAACGAGCACCTGATGCACGCGATGCATGAAGTGCCGGTGTGGGTAAAGCTTTCGGCCACGGTGGCGATGCTGCTGGGCCTGGGCACCGCGGTGTTCGCGTATATCGTTTCGCCGGGCTTCCCGGCGGCCTTCGCCGAGCAGGTGCGTCCGCTGTATCTGTTCCTGCTCAACAAGTGGTATTTCGACGAGCTCTACAATCTGCTCTTCGTGCGTCCCGCATTCGCCATCGGGCGGCTGTTCTGGAAGCGCGGCGACGAGCAGACGATCGACCGGTTCGGCCCCAATGGCGCGGCGCGCCTGGTGCAGTTCGGAAGCTTCGGGGCCGTCAAGCTGCAATCGGGGTATCTCTACACCTATGCCTTCGTCATGCTGATCGGGCTCACGGCCGCGCTCACCTGGGTCATTGCGAGGTGATGGAACAATGACCGGCTTTCCGATCCTTTCCGTCCTACTCGCGGTGCCTGCGGTTGCCGCAGTGCTCTGCCTGTTCGTGGGCGCCCAGGGCGCCCGCTGGACGGCGCTCCTCGCAACGCTCGTCAACCTGGCGCTGGGTGCCTGGCTCTGGACCCAGTTCCAGCATGGCGACGGTGCCCCGCAGTGGCAGTTCGTCGAGCATGTCACGCTGTTCAAGATGGGCGGCGTGGAGTTCTCCTGGGCGCTCGGCATCGACGGCTTCGCCTTCCTGCTGATCGAGCTCTCGCTGTTCCTGATGCCGATCTGCATCGGGGCCAGCTGGCTCTCGGTCACCAAGCGTGTGCCCGAGTATATGGCGGCGTTCCTCGCGACCGAGGTGCTGATGATCGGCACCTTCGCCGCGCAGGACCTGTTCCTGTTCTACGTCTTCTTCGAAGGCGGCCTGATCCCGATGTACCTGATCATCGGCATCTGGGGCGGCGTGAACCGCATCTACGCGTCGTACAAATTCTTCCTGTACACGCTGCTCGGTTCGCTGCTGATGCTCATCGCGATGATCGCGATGGTGCTGACCACCGGCACGACGTCGATCCCGTACCTGATGGCCTATGATTTCCCGGCCAGCTGGCAGACCTGGCTGTGGCTCGCCTTCTTCGCCTCGTTTGCGGTGAAGATGCCGATGTGGCCGGTCCACACCTGGCTTCCCGACGCGCACGTGCAGGCGCCGACTGCAGGGTCGGTCATCCTGGCGGGCGTGCTGCTGAAGCTCGGCGGCTACGGCTTCCTGCGCTTCTCGCTGCCGATGTTCCCGGTCGCGTCGGTGCAGTTCATGTGGGTGGTCTTCGGCCTGTCCTGCGTCGCGGTGGTCTACACTTCGCTCGTGGCACTGGTGCAGAGCGACATGAAGAAGCTGATCGCCTATTCGTCGGTCGCGCACATGGCGATCGTCACCATGGGTCTGTTCGCCTTCAACGCGAACGGCATCGACGGTGCGATGATGGTGATGCTGGGCCACGGCGTGGTCTCCGGCGCGCTCTTCCTGTGCGTCGGCATCATCTATGACCGCCTGCACACCCGCGAGATCGACCGTTACGGCGGCCTGGCGATCAACATGCCGCGCTATGCCGTGCTGTTCCTGCTGTTCACCATGGCCTCGATCGGTCTGCCGGGCACCAGCAACTTCGTCGGCGAATTCTTCAGCCTCGCCGGCGTGTACCGGGTCTCGACCGCAACCGCGCTGATCGGCACCACCGGCATCATCCTCGGCGCCGCCTATATGCTCTACCTGTTCCGTCGGGTGGTGTGGGGCGACCTGACCAAGGACGATGTGAAGGCGATGCCGGACCTCGACGGTCGCGAAATCGCGATGCTCGTCGCGCTGGCCGCCGTGGTGCTGTGGATGGGTGTGTACCCGACCAGCTTCACCGCACCGATGCGCGCCGACGTCGCGCGACTGACGCAGCGCCTCGACAGCGCCGCGCACACCGCGTCGATCAGCGACTCCAAGCCCACGCCGGGTTCGCCGCAGGCGGCCCCCGCCCATGAAGCCTCCGCGCACGGGGAGGCGCACTGATGTCCTATTCGATGCAACTACTAATGACGCTGCCCGAGCTGGTGCTCGCGGCCGGTTCGATCGTCCTGATGCTGGTCGCTGCCTTCGGCGGCCAGGCATCGACCAAGCTGGTGAGCTGGGCCTCGGTGGCGCTGCTCGCCGGTGCCGGCATCGCCCTGGCGGGGCCGGCCTCGACCGGTGGCGTCGCGTTCGGCGGTCTGTTCCGCGCGGACGCCTTCGCGACCTTCGCCAAGGTGGTGATCTATGTCGCCGCGGCGGTGTCGATCCTCGTCGCGCCCAAGTTCTTCCAGCGCACCTCGGGCGAGGATCTGCGTCCGGAATATCCGGTGCTGATCCTGCTCTCCACGGTGGGCATGGGCATGATGGTCTCGGCGGGCGACCTGCTGACGCTTTATGTCGGTCTCGAGCTGCAGAGCCTTTCGGCCTACATCCTCGCCAGCTTCATGCGGCGAGACACGCGCTCGGCGGAAGCGGGCCTGAAGTATTTCGTGCTGGGCGCGCTGGCTTCGGGCATCCTGCTCTACGGCATCAGCCTGGTCTACGGCTTCTCCGGCACGACGCTGTTCGACGGCATTGCCGAGGCGTACAGCGCGGGTGCCACCGGCAGCCAGCATACCGGCCTGCTGTTCGGCCTGGTGTTCGTGTTCGCCGGTCTCGCCTTCAAGATCTCGGCCGTGCCGTTCCACATGTGGACGCCGGACGTGTATGAAGGCGCGCCGACCCCGGTCACCGCCTATTTCGCTTCGGCGCCCAAGGTGGCGGCGGTGGCGATGGCGGTGCGCGTCGCGGTCGATGCGATGGGCCCGGCGATCCTCGAATGGCGCCAGATCGTCATCTTCGCCTCGCTCGCCTCGATCATTTTCGGTGCGGTGGCGGCGATCGGCCAGACCAACATCAAGCGTCTGCTCGCCTATTCGTCGATCAACAATGTCGGCTTCGCGCTGATCGGTCTTGCCGCCGGCGGTGAGGAAGGCGTGGCCAGCGTGCTCGTTTACATGGCGATCTATGTCGTCATGACGATCGGCAGCTTCCTCGTGGTGCTGCAGATGCGCGACGAGCAGGGCGAGCAGGTCGAGACCATTGCCAGCCTGTCGGGCATGTCGCGCACGCGGCCGGGCCTGGCGTTGGCGCTGGCGATCTTCATGTTCAGCCTCGCGGGCATCCCGCCGCTGCTCGGCTTCTTCGCCAAGCTGGGCGTTTTCATCGCCGCGATGCATTCGGGCCTGATCGCCTTCGCAACGGTAGGTGCAGCGGCCTCGACCATCGGTGCCTTCTATTACCTCAAGATCGTCAAGACGATGTACTTCGACGAGCCGGCGCCCGCTTTCGCGGGCAAGACCGACCTCGTCGAAGGCGGGCTGATCGCGATCAGCGCGGTCGTTATCTCGCCGATCGGCTGGGTGGTGTTCGGTGCGCTCGGCACCTGGTCGCTGGTTGCTGCGAAGGCGCTGTTCTGACACCCACGATCCGGACCGTCGCAGAGACGGGATCGACCAATGCCGACATCCTTTCCCTGGCGCTGACCGGCGCCGGGGAAGGACTGTGGCTCCGGGCCGAACGCCAGACCGCCGGCAAGGGCCGGCAGGGGCGCGCCTGGGTCTCGCCTGCGGGCAATCTCTACATTTCCACGCTGGTTCGCGTGCGCCCGACCGATCCTTCGCCAGCGACGCTGGCGCTGCTCTCGGCCGTCGCGCTCGAAGAGGCGGTGCGCGCGTTCGGCGTTTCGCCGATGCTCAAATGGCCCAACGACCTGCTGGTCGACGGCGCCAAGCTCTCCGGCATCCTGCTTGAGCGGGCAGGGGATGCGATCGCAGTCGGCATCGGCGTCAACCTGGCAGCGGCGCCCGAGGGGCTCGATCGCGCCGCGACGAGCCTCGCCGCGCAAGGGGTGGCCGTTGCCCCCGACATTTTCGCCGAGGTGCTCGCCGAGAGCTTCGGCCGCTGGCTGGAGCGCTGGCGGGGCGAGGGGATGTGGCCGGTGCGCGAGCGCTGGCTCGCCAAGGCGCATCCTGAGGGCACCGCGCTCACCACGCGGCTCGCCGACGGATCGAGCTTCGACGGGCTGTTCGGCGGGCTGGATTCGAGTGGGGCGCTGATCCTGCGCTTGGCCGATGGAACGACCCGTGCCATTCACGCGGGCGACGTGTTCCTGCTGTAACGAGGAAGAGGGAAGGGCGATGCTGCTCGCGATCGACGCCGGCAATACCAATGTCGTGTTCGCGCTGGTGGACGGCGGCGAGATCCGCGCCCGCTGGCGCATCGCCACCGATCCGCGCCGCACCGCCGACGAATATGCGGTATGGCTCAGCCAGTTGCTGGCGCTGGAGGGCTTTGATCGCGCCGCGGTGACGGACGTAATCGTCGGCACGGTGGTGCCCCGCGCGCTGCACAATCTCCAGGTGCTAGCGAGCAAATATTTCAAGACCGAGGCGGTGATCGCCGGCAAGGGCAGCGCCGAATGGGGCTTCCCGCTCGACGTCGACGAGCCGCAGAATCTCGGTGCCGACCGCGCGCTCAACGTGCTCGCCGGTCATGCCCGCCACGCCGGCGACCTGATCATCATCGATTTCGGCACCGCGACCACCTTCGACGTGGTCGACTATCGCGGCGCCTATAAGGGCGGGATCATCGCGCCGGGCATCAACCTCTCGCTCGATGCATTGGTGACCGCCGCCGCCAAGCTGCCGCGCATCGCCATCTCCGCGCCTGAGACCGCCAGCGTCGTCGGTCGCAACACGGTCGATCAGATGCATATCGGCATCTATTGGGGCTATGTCGCGATGATCGAGGGGCTGGTCGCGCGATTGAAAGCCGAGGTGGGACGGCCGCTCAAGGTTATTGCGACGGGTGGGCTGGCGATTCTCTTCGAAACGCATACATCTGTCTTCGATACGATCGAGCCCGATCTGACCATTCAGGGCTTGGCGATGCTGTGGGAACGCAGCCAGCAAGGAAATTAAGTGACTCCAAGAAACGAACTGCTCTTCCTGGCCCTTGGTGGCTCGGGCGAGATTGGCATGAACGTCAATCTCTATGGCTGCGACGGCAAGTGGCTGATGGTCGATTGCGGCATCACCTTTGGCGATGCCAGCTATCCGGGCATCGACGTGATCCTGCCCGACCTCCAGTTCATCGAGGACCGGGTGGACGATCTGCTCGGCATCGTGCTGACGCACGGGCATGAGGACCATATCGGCGCGCTGCCCTATCTCGCGGCCGATCTCGGCGTGCCGCTCTACGCGACGCCGTTCACCGCGGGGCTGATCCACGGCAAGCTGGCCGAGGAAGGCATCGAGGACCGCGTCGAGCTCAACGTCGTCAAGGAAGAGGGGCCGTTCGACATCGGCCCGTTCACGATCACCTATACCCCGCTCGCCCACTCGATCCCCGAGGGCAATGCGGTGCTGATCGAGACGCCCTACGGCAAGGTGTTCCACACCGGCGACTGGAAGTTGGACGAAGCGCCCTCGCTGGGCGGTTCGGCGACCGCCGAGGAACTGACCGCGATCGGCGACAAGGGCGTGCTCGCACTTGTCTGCGACTCGACCAACGTGTTCAACCCCGAAGCCTCGGGCTCGGAAGCCGATGTGCGCAAGGGCCTGGACGAGGTGGTGGCCGGGGCCAAGGGCCGGGTGCTCGTCACCACCTTCGCCTCGAACGCGGCGCGGTTGCAGACGCTGGGCGAGGTCGCCCGCGACACCGGCCGCGAGCTGTGCGTCGCCGGGCGCTCGCTCGACCGGATCATCCGTGTCGCCAAGGCGACCGGCTATCTGCGCGACTTCCCCGAGCTGATCGACTTCGACAAGGCGATGACGCTGCCCGCCTCGCGCGTGCTGATCGTCGCCACCGGCGGTCAGGGCGAGCCGCGCGCGGCGCTCAACCGCATCGCCGAGGGCAGCCATGTGCTGAAGCTCCACCAGGGCGATCTGGTGGTGTTCTCGTCGCGCCAGATCCCCGGCAACGAGATCGCGATCGGCAAAATCATGAACACGCTCGCCGACAAGGGCGTCGACATCATTACCGACCGCCAGGCCTTCGTGCACGTATCCGGCCATCCGGGCCGGCCCGAACTCGCCGCGATGTACAAGTGGATCCGTCCCGAGATCATCGTGCCGGTGCACGGCGAGATCCGCCACATGCACGAACAGGCGCGCTTCGCGCTGTCGCAGGGCGTGCCCAAGGCGGTGAAGCAGCAGAATGGCGAGATCATCCGCCTCGCACCCAACGGCCCGGCGAAGATCGGCCATGCGACGGTCGGCCGCCTCGTCCTCGACGGCGACGTGATCCTGCCCGCCGACGGCGCGACGATGGGCGAGCGGCGGCGGATCGCGCTGTACGGCCAGATGTCCGTCGCGGTGGCGATCGATCGCAAGGGCAAGCTGCTCGGTGCGCCGCAGATCCGCGTCCAGGGCGTGCCGGTCGAAGAGGACCGCGAGGACCTGATCGAGGCCGCCGCCGATGCCGCCGCCGAGGCGGTGAAGAAGGACTGGCGCGATCGCGAGAAGCTGCGCGAGTCGCTGCGCCTTGCGGTGCGGCGGGTCGCGGTGCGCTTCACCGGGAAGAAGCCGGTAGTGGACGTGCTGCTGATCGAGGCGTAACCTCACCCCATGAAGTGGCAGTCGGCGCTCGCGATCTATACGCTCTTCTGGGCGATGTCGGTGTTCTTCGTGCTGCCCTTCGGGGTGCGGACCAGCGAGGAGGCGGGCGTGCCGCTCGTCCCCGGCCAGGCGCCGAGCGCGCCGCACAGCTTCAACCCGACGAAGATCGTGGTGCGCACCACGATCCTCTCGGCGATGCTGTTCGGCGCCTTCTACCTCAACTATGTCTATGGCTGGGTGACCGCAGAGATGCTCGACTGGACGCGGTAACCATCAGCGAAACAAGCTTTTGTTGACCATGAGGCGGGTTCGGTCGCCTATAAGAACCGAATGGAAGACCTGCGCCGCCACCACGCCCAGATGCTCGCCGCGCTCGATGAACTGGCGCAATTGACGCAAGCACCCTGCTGCGACGAAAAGGTGGTGACCGCGGTCCGTTATCGCCTCACTCGCGCGAGCAGTGCGCGGCGGCGCGAAGTGGTCGCGCTGTGCGAGCGGCTGCTCGCCACGGGGGAGCGCGATCCGGCGCTGAGTGCGCTGCGCGACGCGACCAACGCCTCGCGTGGCACCTCCAGCAGCCATATCGGTACCTGGACGCTGCGCCAGGTGGTCGCCGACTGGCCCGGCTATGTCCGCGCGTCCAACGCGATGCGCGCAGCGCTGCGGCGCGAGGTCGAGCGGGAGGTCGCGGTGCTGGCGCCGCATTTCGCCGAAGCGGGGTGACCAGTCACCATTCTGTCATCGTCGCTTGCCATGCGGCGCGGGACAGGTTTGCATCACCCCGTTGACGCGGAGGCCGGGTGCCGGCCGCTCGGCGCAAGGGAAATGAACGATGCACACGACACGACGCGAGCTGCTGCTGGGCGCCGCCGGTTCCATGCTGCTGGCCGCCCCGGGAATCGTGCGCGCCCAGCAGATATTCCGCGCCTATCCCTTCACGCTGGGCATCGCCGCGGGTGACGCGTCTGCGGACGGTTTCGTATTGTGGACCCGGCTCGCGCCCGAGCCGCTGGAGCCGCATGGCGGCATGCCGATGGCACCGATCGCGGTACAGTGGGAGGTCGGCGCGGACCCTGCGTTCAAGACGATCGCTGCGAAGGGCGAGGCGATGGCCCGGCCCGAGCTCGGCCATTCGGTGCATGTCGAAGTGGCGGGGCTGCAGCCGGACCGGCCCTATTGGTACCGCTTCACCTGCGGGCGCGAGCGCTCGATGCGCGGCCGGGTGAAGACTCTGCCTGCGGCCGGCACCGCGGTGACCAAGACGCGCTTCGTCGTCGCCGGCTGCCAGAATTACGAGCAGGGTCTCTACACCGCCTACGCCCATGCCGCGCGGGAGGAGGCCGACTTCCTGTTCCATTATGGCGACTATATCTACGAGGGGCGCGGCAACCCGGTGGCGTTCGATTATGGCGGCAACCCCAGGAAGTTCATCCGCGCGCACGCCGGCGAGGAGCCGTTCAGCCTCGACGACTATCGGCGCCGCTATGCCCAGTACAAGACCGACGCCGATCTCCAGGCGGCGCATGCCGCGACCGGCTGGTACGCGACCTTCGACGACCATGAGATCCAGAACAATTGGGTGAGCGACCGTGACCAGAACGGTACCCCGCCCGAGGCGTTCCTGCTCCGCCGCGCCGCCGCCTTCCAGGCCTGGTACGAGCATATGCCGGTGCGCAGCAGCTCGATCCCGCATGGTGACAGCATCCAGGCCTATCGCCGCGCCCGCATCGGCGACCTGCTCGATCTGCATCTGCTCGACACCCGCCAATTCCGCACCGACCAGCCCTGCGATGACGGCTTCAAGCCCAAATGCGCCGGCTGGGATGCCGCCGAGGCGCAGGTCCTGGGGAGCACCCAGGAGGCATGGCTCGGGCGCAATCTTGCCGAGGGCAAGGCGCGCTGGAACGCGATCGCGCAACAGGTGATGATGATGCCGCTCGATCGCCGCACGGCCGACGAGCCCGTGCCGATCCGCAACATGGACAGCTGGGGCGGCTATGACCTGCCCCGCGAACGCCTCTTCTCGAAGTTCGCCGGGCACGGCAATGTCGTGGTGCTCACGGGCGACGAGCACCAGAATTATGCAGGCGAGCTGCGCACCCGCGGCGGCCAGGGCGAGGCGGTGGCGGTGGAGTTCGTCTCCACCTCGATCAGCTCGGGCGGCGACGGGGCGGACGTTCGCCCGGGAAGCGACAAGATCCTCGGCCGCAACCCGTATCTGAAGTATATGAACGACCGGCGCGGCTATCTGCTGTGCGATGTCACCCGAGACCAATGGCAGGCGCAGTTCCGCACCGTCGACAGCGTGAGCGAGCCGGGTGCCCCGGTGAAGACCGCGCGCACCGCGACCGTGCCGCACGGACGGTCCGAGCTCAGCTTCGGCTGAGCCCGGGCCGAACCACCCTCAGTTCCGCAGCCGCTCGATCGCCTGGGCCAGCGCGACATAGAGCTTGCCCGCGTCGGACGAGAGCAGGGTCACCGCCAGCGGATTGCCTTCGCGCAGGCTGAGTACCTGGCGCAGCATCGTCTCGAAATCATGGACGTAGCGGTGGACGTTCTCACGGAACGTCTCGTCATGGTCATAGAGCCGGTGGATCTCGCGTGCCTCGTGCGGGGCGAGCAGGCGCACCGCGCGGCGGGTGAACACGCCCCGATCGCCCTTCAGATATGCCCCCCAGGCACCGTCGGTCACCTCGGTCGAGAAGGTCTTGGCGATGTCGATCGAAGTCGAGTGCAGCGCGTCGATCAGCAGCGCCATGCGATGCGCGAAGCCGTCGCTGTCGGCGCGTTCCTGCGCATCCTGTGCCTCGGCGATGCGGGTCTCGGCGAGCTGGTTGGCCTCCTCCAGCACGGTCATCTGCGCGCGGAGATGCTCGGCGGCGCGGGCGGCGGCACCGATAGCGGCGTCGGCGGCCTTGGTCAGCGTGTCGACCTGGCGGCGAACTGAAATCTCGACCGCGTTCTCGATGACATTGTCGGTGGCGTCCTGGAGCACGCGGTTGACCGCGGGCACGATGCCGTCGATCGCTTCGCGGGCATGGTCGGCCGCCTTGTTGGCGCTGTCGCGGACGCGAAGCAGCGTCTCGATCAGCTCGGGCGCCGCCTCGCTGGTGAAGCTCTTGGCGTGGAGGATCGCGCCGTCGACCGCGCGGCTGAGCGTTTCGGCCTGATCGGCGGCGGTGGCCAGCGTCTCGGCGAGCGCGGCGCGGCCGCGTTCGAGCGCGGTCTGCTGGTGGGTGACCGAGGCGGCGATGCCCGCCACCGCATCGTGGGTGGTCTCGGCAGCGGTGACCAGCCCGAGCAGTTCGGGCTTGGAGGCGGCGATGCGCTTGCGGGTGGCGTCGATCCGGTCGTCGAGCCGTTCGAGGGCTGCGGGCATCGTCTCGTCGAGTTCGCGGGCGGCGGCGTCGAGCGCGGTGAGCAGGGTCTCGGCGGTGGCGATCCCCTCACGCGCGGTGCCTTCGCCGGTGCGCATCGACTGGGTCATGCCGTCCATCGACTGGTGGAGCCCGTGGATCGCGGCGGCCAGCGCCTCGGTGCGGCGGGTGCCGGCGGCGTGGAGGACCTCCAGCTCGGAGTCGAAATTGGACGCGCCTTCGGAGAGACGGGCGAACAATGCGTCGCCCCGGCGCTGCTCCTCGCTCAGCCGCGACGAGATGCGGATGATCGCATCCTCGATCAGCGCCATGCGCTGCGCCATTGCGGTGCTGCTGTCCTCGGTGGCGCGTTCGAGCGCAGCCTGGTTGGCGCCGAGCATCGCCAGCATCGCGTCGCCCTGCGCGGCGATGCCCTGGCGCGACTGGTCGACCGCGGCGGCGGCGCGATCGAGCACCGCGTCGACTTCCGCCGACATCTGGTCGGTCACCTGTTCGAGCCGGCTGCTCGCCGCCTCGCTGGTCGCCTCCATCCGGGAGATATGCGCCGCGAGCCGCTCGGCGGCGCCGCTGGCGATGCGATCGGCCTCGCGACCGCGCTCGGCGAGCACGGTCAGCTGGATGTCGAGCGCGGCGGCGGTCTGCCCGGCCTGCAGCCCCGCGCTGTCGACCCGGTCGGCGAGCCCGCGCATTTCCTCGTGCGCCTTGGGCAACGAGGCGAGAATCACGGAAACGCTGTGCTCGGCGGCGCTGGTCATGGCGCTCAACTGCTGGGTGCCGGCAGCGACCATTTCCGCCTGGCGCTGGGCGCTGGCGGCAGCATGGGCGAGGCGCTCGGCAGCGGCGTCGCTCAGTACCGACAGGCCGGTCTCCTGCTCGGCCAGCGCGTTGCGCTGGGCAAGGAGGCGGTCGGTGAGCGCGGCGGTACGCGCTTCGAGCGCCTCGGCGGCCTCCCGCATCGCCCGTGCGGTATCGGCATGGCGGCGTGCCTCGGCGGTACTGGTGCGCATCGCGATCAAATAGAGCAGCGCGACGACGGCAGCAGGCACGCAGAGCGACGCGAGCAACTGGACGCGCTGGAAATTGCTCAGCGGCTCGTCCCAGGCGGGCAGCGCGAGCGCCGCCATGCCATAGGTCGCACCGACCCCGGCCGCTACCGCGAGCAGGGTGAGGATCCAGCCGAGGCGCGGCGCTTCGAGCGGCTCGGCGGGCGCAACGGGTGCGGGTTCGTCGATCACCCGGCTTTCCGCGAGCACGGGCGGCTCGGCGGCGTGGGTTTCGAACGATACGGCGGATTCAGCGGTGGAGCCCCCAGTCATCGGGGCACTGTACCAGCTTTGCCGCGCGGACCAAGACCGGGTTGGCAACCAAAGGTTAACGAAGGTGGAGATAGGATTAGCCATGGCGTATGATCCCGGTGCAATCGATACGAGTCTGGCGGCCGCAGTGGGCGACGATCCCGCGCTGATCGCCGAGCTTCGCGACGCGTTCCTCGAGAGCGTCAATCGTTCGGTCGACATGATGAAGACCTCCAAGGGCGCCGAACAATGGGCCGGCGCCGCGCTTCGGCTGCAGAGCCTGGCGGGCAGCTTCGGCGCGACCAGCCTGATGGGCCTGGCCGAAGAGGCCGTGCGGCGCAGCGCCCAGGACGGCGCCTTGCTGCGGCGGATCGACAAGGCGGTGGAGAAGCTCTGAGCGCGCGGCGGTCTCGGGCTAAACATTCCGGTGGATCGCTGAACGGTCGGGTTGCGGTAAACTGCCGCTTCGGGATGGCGGCCAGCGACTGAAGTTGCGGAAGTTTAGGCCTGTGCGCGTTTCAGCGGGTCTCTCGAAGGGCAGGCATGGCACGCTAAGTTTAGGAAGTTGAGGCTCGTGCAAATTCGGCGCGCATTGCTCGCCGAGACAGGCTGCGCTCTCGCAAGGCGCATCGTCGCGCGCGCGGGAGAACAGTATCAGCGGGGTCAAAGAGCGGCCGCCCGGACGCGGCAGTCTAGTACATATGGGGAACAACGACGCGGCCGCAAGGCTGTGCTGAGGCGGTCGGAGACGCGACCGGAGATCGTTGCGAATGGCCGGAGTTGGTGGTGCGCGGGCCGGCGGCTTGTTGCAAAGGCGTGGGCGCTGGCGGCCGTCCCAAAAACGATAGTGAAGCGGGAAAACGTCAGCAGACGGGGTTAATGGGCTGGCGGCTGCATAAGCTCTATTGTGATATGATCAGGGCCTGAAACATAAACCACCAGCGTTCCCTTGCGTGGACCACCGGCGATCGGCCGCGGGCTACCCTTGGCCTTCCATCCTGCGGCCTCCACGCGGCCAATGGCAGCATGGATATCAGGCACGGTCAGAGCCAGGTGGGCGGCACCGATTGCCCCCGCGCTGTCGGGCACCGCCCCATTCTGGCGCCCATTTGAATATTGCAACAGTTCGACCACGTAACCATCTGGTGCCCTGACGATCGCCGTCTTCACACTTGGATCATCGACACCTGTCACCTGATGCAGGAAGTCGCCTCCCATCTCCGACTGCCGATCAAGGGTGAAGCCGAGCGCTCCCGTCCAAAACCGAATGGCCTCGTCCAAACACGATACCGCGAAGCCCGTGTGGTCCACGGCAATCACGTTGGTGGCGTCGTTCATTGCTGCACTCTCACTGGGCTGTGCTTGCGCTATCTGGTCCTGCGCCCCGGCTGCAGCCGATGCCAGCAGCATGGCGAACATGATCTTCCTGGTGACGCCTTAACGCTTATGCCTTCTCCCGGAAAGGCGCGCAGCGAGATGGCGGGGGCCGTTGAGGCGATGAAACCAAATCCCTGACACGCCTATATGATGACGGAGACGTGAGAAAGAGAGCGCTGGACAATGGCCGCGTTTGGGAGCGCAGGTTGCTCACCTGAACGTCCATGGCTTGGCGACGGCGGGGGGCTGTCGAAAGCGCCTCAATCCGCCGCCGCAGACTCCGGCTCGAACACATCCTTCTCCCAGTTCCGTACATAGGCCGAACCGGTCGGCGCATCGATCAGGTGGACCCAGCTATCGTCGATGTTGAGCACGCGGCCGAGCGCGACGCATTCGATCGCACGCGCGCCGATCGCCTCGTCTTCCAGCCCGCGATAGTCGCCGCGGATGCGCCAGCCGCTGTCGGGCGCGTCGCCGACGCTGGGGGGCAGGGGCAGCTCGCGGTAGAGATAATGGACAGCGGCGCCCTGTTCGAGCACGCAGCTGTCGACCAGGCAGCGCGCGTCATAATGGCGCCGCGCCGGAGCCGAGGGCGGGCGCACCGGGCGGTCTTCGCCCCAGCGCAGGTCGATCACGTCGCCGCGGCGGAACGCCACCTCGCGGCCGGGGCGGAGCTGGGGCATGTCCAAGGGCACGTTGTCCAGCCGGCCCCAGAGCTTCTCGCCCTCGGCGCGGGTGATCTCCACCCACATCCGCTCGGCGGCATAGTCGCGCGAGGGCGGGGTGGACTGGAAGATCAGCTTGGCGAGGTCGCCCGGGCGCAGCGCCAGTGCTTCGTTCTCGCTGGGCAGGAAGAAGGTGTAGGGCGCGGCATCGGCCATCGGCCGGGGGTCGGCGATGGTGTAGCTACCGAACAGGCGCCGGTGCCAACGGTGGAGCATGTCGCGGATCGTACTCATCGCTTTCTACTCAACTCGCGCATCGCCGCATCGATCCCTGCAATCGTGAGCGGATACATGCGATCGCGCATCAGCTCGCGGATCATCGTTATCGAGTGCGAATAGCCCCATTGCGCCTCGGGCAATACGTTGAGCCAGACAGTGGCGGGCCAGGTATCGGTTACCCGCTGGAGCCAGGTCGCGCCGGGCTCGTCGTTCATATGCTCGACCGAGCCGCCGGCCTGGGTGACCTCATAGGGGCTCATCGACGCGTCGCCGACGAAGATCACCTTATAGTCCGGGCCATATTTGTGGAGGAGGTCGGCGGTTCGGGTGCGCTCGGCGAAGCGCCTGCGATTGTCCTTCCACACGCCTTCGTAGAGGCAGTTGTGGAAGTAGAAGAATTCCAGGTTCTTGAACTCGCTGGTCGCTGCCGAGAACAGCTCCTCGCAGAGCTTGACGAACGGGTCCATCGACCCGCCGACATCGAGGAAGAGCAGCAGCTTCACCGCGTTGTGCCGCTCGGGCCGCATCTTGACGTCGAGCCAGCCTTGCCTTGCGGTACCAGCGATCGTGCCGTCGATGTCGAGCTCTTCCGCCGCCCCTTCGCGGGCGAAGCGGCGCAGGCGGCGGAGCGCCACCTTGATGTTGCGGGTGCCGAGCTCGCGGGTGGAATCGAGGTTGCGATAGTCGCGTGCCTCCCAGACCTTCACCGCGCGCTGGTGCTTGCCTTCGCCTCCGATCCGCACGCCTTCCGGGTTGTAACCGCCATTGCCGAAGGGCGAGGTGCCGCCGGTGCCGATCCACTTGCTGCCGCCCTGGTGGCGTTCGTGCTGCTCGTTCAGGCGCTGCTGGAGCGTCTCCATCAGCTTTTCCCACGAGCCGAGCGCCTCGATCGCGGCCTTTTCCTCGTCGCTGAGATATTTGTCGGCGATCGCGCGGAGCCATTCCTCGGGGATCTCGGCCGGGGCGACGCCATAGCTCGAGGCGATGCCGCGGAATACCTTGGCGAAGACCTGGTCGAACCGATCGAGCAGCCCCTCGTCCTTCACATAGGTGGCGCGGGCGAGGAAGTAGAAGGCCTCGGGGGTCGGCTCGATCACCTGCGCGTCGAGCGCTTCGAGCAGCAGGAGGTGTTCCTTGAGGCTGGCAGGGATGCCCGCGGCGCGCAGTTCGTCGAGAAAGGCGAGGAACATGGCGCTAGCCTATGCTCGGGGAACGGGGCGCGTCCATTACGTTGACCGCCGGAGGGGAGGGGCCCGCCGCACCGTCAGCGCTGCCGCCGCGCCATGAAGGCCAGCCGCTCGAACAGCATCACGTCCTGCTCATTCTTGAGCAGCGCGCCGTGGAGCGGCGGGATCGCCTTGGTCGGGTCGCGCGACTGGAGCACCTCCAGCGGCATCTCCTCGTGGAGCAGCAGCTTGAGCCAGTCGAGCAGCTCGCTGGTCGAGGGCTTCTTCTTGAGGCCCGGCACGTCGCGGATCTCGTAGAACAGGTCCATCGCGCGGCTGACCAGCAGCTTCTGGATGCCGGGGAAGTGGACGTCGACGATCGCCTGCATCGTGTCGCGATCGGGGAACTTGATATAGTGGAAGAAGCAGCGGCGCAGGAACGCGTCGGGCAGCTCCTTCTCGTTGTTCGAGGTGATCACCACGATCGGGCGCTCGGCGGCGCGGACCGTCTCCCCGGTCTCGTAGACATGGAATTCCATGCGATCGAGTTCCTGGAGCAGGTCGTTCGGGAACTCGATATCGGCCTTGTCGATCTCGTCGATCAGCAGCACGGGGGGGGTGGGGCTGGTGAACGCCTCCCACAATTTGCCCTTGCGGATATAGTTGCCGATGTCGTGCACCCGCGGATCGCCGAGCTGGCCGTCGCGCAGCCGCGCCACCGCGTCATATTCGTACAGGCCCTGCTGCGCCTTGGTGGTCGACTTCACGTTCCACTCGATCAGCGGCGCGTTCACCGCCTTGGCGATTTCGGTGGCGAGTACGGTCTTGCCGGTGCCGGGCTCGCCCTTGACCAGGAGAGGGCGGCGCAGCGTGACGGCGGCATTGACCGCGACCTTCAGGTCCGCGGTGGCGACATAGCTCTGGGTGCCTTCGAAGCGCATGCGCAGAAGGTGGGACGAACAGTGGCGGGATGCAACCCATCCCGAGGGGCAGGTCAGCCCCGGCTGCGCGCGCTCGCGCGGGCTTCGAGCAGGTCCCACAACCCGCGATGCTGGGCGAAGACCTGTTGCGCGCCGAACAGCATCGCGCGCTCGTGCGCGGCTTCGCGGGACAAGGCATCGACCACGCTGACGGTCTCCTCGGGGATCGGCAGGCTTGCCGGCTTGGGATCGACGCCGAAGCTCGTCGCGGCACGATCGAGCACCGAGCGGATCGCGACCCACTCGATCGCCAGCGCGATCGCGGCTCCGGTCGCGCAGCCGGCGCGATCGGACTGGGCGAGCATGTCGAGCGCGTGGCGCTGCGCCGCGGCGGCGGCTTCGCTCTCGGCATGGCCGGGGGTGCTGGGCAGGGGGCCGACGGCGGCGACGAGGCGGACGAGATAGGCCCGCTCGGCGACGAAGGCGTCAGCGGCGGCTTCCAGCCACTCGCATTCGATCGGGTGCCGCCCATGGCCGGCGGCATAGTCGATCAGGCCGGGATGGCGGCCGTGGAGTCGGGCGACGTGGTGGACCGCGTCCGCCAGATCGCGGCGGGGCAGCGCGGCGGCGCGAAGGGCGCACAAATGCGGGTGGCGCGCGCTGCCGTCGGACTCCGCCATCCCGCCCATCGGGCCCCAAGCGCCCGACAAATGCTCCATCGGTGCGGTATCCAAGAGCATGACCTTCCCCATCTGGACAATGCCGCCCGCCATCGGCCGGTCCGGATGGGATCGCATAGCGACCATACCGAAGCGCATAGAAAGATGGTTACGCCGAAATTAATCTTGAAAGACAGGATTTTGGCTCCCCACGCATCCCTGTCCCAAATGAAAACGGCCCCGGGGGATACCCGGGGCCGTTGTTCCTGTACGTGGCGGATGCGCTTACTGGTCGAGGAAGCTGCGCATCTTGCGGCTGCGGCTCGGATGCTTGAGCTTGCGCAGCGCCTTGGCCTCGATCTGGCGGATACGTTCGCGCGTCACCGAGAATTGCTGGCCGACTTCTTCCAGCGTGTGATCGGTGTTCATGCCGATGCCGAAGCGCATGCGCAGCACGCGCTCCTCGCGCGGGGTGAGGCTCGCCAGGACGCGGGTGACCGTCTCCTTGAGGTTCGCCTGGATCGCCGCGTCGACCGGGATGATCGCGTTCTTGTCCTCGATGAAATCGCCCAGATGGCTGTCTTCCTCGTCGCCGATCGGCGTTTCGAGGCTGATCGGCTCCTTGGCGATCTTCATCACCTTGCGCACCTTTTCGAGCGGCATGCTCAGGCGCTCCGCCATTTCCTCGGGCGTGGGCTCGCGGCCCTGCTCGTGGAGGAACTGGCGGCTGGTGCGGACCAGCTTGTTGATCGTCTCGATCATGTGCACCGGAATACGGATGGTGCGCGCCTGATCGGCGATGCTGCGGGTGATCGCCTGGCGGATCCACCAGGTCGCATAGGTGCTGAACTTGTAGCCGCGGCGATATTCGAACTTATCCACCGCCTTCATCAGGCCGATATTGCCCTCCTGGATGAGATCCAGGAACTGCAGGCCGCGATTGGTGTACTTCTTGGCGATCGAGATCACGAGGCGGAGATTGGCCTCGACCATCTCCTTCTTGGCGATGCGGGCCTCGCGCTCGCCCTTCTGCACCATGTTGACGATGCGGCGGAACTCGGTGAGCGTCATGCCCGTCGACTGGGCGATCTCGCTCATCTCGGTGCGGATGCGATCGACCGCGCTGCCCTCGTTCTCGACGAAGGCCTTCCACTTCTTGTCGACGCCGACGACCGTCGGCAGCCAGTTCTCGTCGAGCTCGTGGTCGACATAGCGATCGAGGAAGTCCTTGCGGCTGACCTTGTGGCGCTCGGCGAGACGCAGCATCTGGCCGCCCAGCGCGGTGAGGCGCCGGTTGAAGCTGTAGAGCTGGTCGACGAGATATTCGATCTTGGCCTGGTGGAACTGGACGCTCTCCACCTCGGCGGTCAGCTCCTCACGGAGCTTGTTGTACTTCTTCTCTTCCGCCGCCGGGAAGTCCTCGCCGGCCGACATGGTGTCGAGCCGCTGCTGCTGGACCTTGCCGAACTTCTTGTAGATCGCGGTGATATTGGCGAACTTCTCGAGCGCCTGCGGCTTGAGCTGCTCTTCCATCTGGGCGAGCGAGAGGGTGTTGTCCTCCTCCTCGTCGTCCGAGGGGCGGCGGGCGCGGCGCTCGGTCAGCTCGTCATCCTCGTCCGCTGCGGCTTCTTCCGGCTCTTCCTCTTCCTTGAAAGTCGGGCCGGTGCTCGATTCGCTGATCTCGCCGTTATCGTCCTCGGCGCCTTCGACCTGTTCGGCCGACGGACCCTTGGAGAGCATGGCATCGAGATCGAGGATCTCGCGCAGCTGCATCGTGCCTTCGTTGAGGGCAGTCGACCAGCCGATGATCGCGTTGAACGTGATCGGCGACTCGCAAAGCCCGAGGATCATCGTGTCGCGGCCGGCTTCGATGCGCTTGGCGATGGCGATTTCGCCCTCGCGGCTGAGCAGCTCGACCGCGCCCATCTCGCGCAGGTACATGCGCACCGGATCGTCGGTGCGATCGACGGTTTCCTTCTTCTTCGCTACTTCGAAGGCAGGCGCGGAATCGTCGCTGGTGTCGGGGCTTTCCGAATCGTCGGCCGAGTCGTCCTCGGACTCAGCGTCCTCGCCGGCGTCCTCATTCTCGACGACGTTGATGCCCATGTCGTTGAGCGCGGCCATCACGTCCTCGATCTGCTCCGAGGACATCTGGTCCTGCGGCAGCATCTCGTTGAGCTGGTCGACGGTGATGTACCCGCGCTTTTTGGCACGCGCGACCAGCTTCTTGATCGAACCCTCGTTCAGATCGATCAGCGGCGCGTCACTCGTGTCTGCCGTGTCCGTGACGTCTGCCATGTTCGCCTTCGCCATCAAATCCCTCGAAACTCAGATGGCGGCAATTTTACACCGCCTCTATTCCTCAAAAACGCCGTCTTCCGCAAGCATCAGATTCGCAAGCCGTTCCTGAAGCTCCTGCCGCTGCCGCGAAAGCGCCACCTGGCGGGCGAACGCTTCCTCGGTGCCGTCGCGCATCAGCGCAGCAGTCGCCTCGGCGAGCGCCACATCGACGGCAGGCTGTGCCGCCATCACCGCGATCGCCTCACCCAAATCCTCGCGCGCCTTCGTCACGTCGGCCGCGGGCCGCGTGAAGGTGAAGGGGAGCGTGTCTGCGCGGAGCAACTCGCTTGCCACTGAATCGAAACCGGACGATGCCAATATGGTGAGGAAATCCGCGCTATCAAGCTGACGCGACGCCGGATTGGTGAGCGCCACCTCGACAACGGCCTCGAATAGCCGCCCAAGTGCGCCCGAGGCACTACGCAGACTCCCCAGGATCTCCATGTGCCGCGCGATCTCGACCGGGTGACGGATCAGCCCGGCAAGCACCGCGCGTGCCAATATGGGATCGAGCCCGCTCGCCTGCACGCCCTTGATAAGGTGCGAGGGCGGGGCCTCGGGCGGCTGCCAGCCGCCGCGGGCGTTGCGGGTGCCGCGCTGCTGCTGGCGGGCAGGGGCGGGGCCGCGCTGGTCCTTGCGGAATTCGCGCGGGCCGCGGCCGAACTGCTGGTCGGCACGCGCGCGAAATTCCGCGATATATTCGTGCTTTACGTTCGGGTCTTGAATCTGCTCGGCAAGTTCGGAGAGGCGGCGCTTGAGCCCGGCGCGCTGCTCGGGCGTGTCGAGAGGCCCGGCGGCGACTTCGCTCGTCCAGAGGCGATCGACCAGCGGTTCGGGCCTGGCGAGCAGCGCCTCGAAGGCGGCCGGGCCCTGTGCGCGGACGAGGTCGTCCGGGTCGAGGCCTTGGGGCAGGGTGACGAAGGCGAGGCTGCGGCCGGGCGCGAGCATCGGCAGCGCGCGGTGGGCGGCACGCAGCGCGGCCTTCTGTCCGGCGCTGTCGCCGTCGAAGCAGAGCAGGGGCACTTCGGACAGTCGCCAGAGCCGCTCGAGCTGGTGCTCAGTCAGCGCGGTGCCGAGCGGCGCCACGACCTCGCCGAACCCTGCCTGGGCGAGCGCGATCACGTCCATATAGCCCTCGACCGCGATCACGCGGTCGGCCTTGCGCGCGGCGGCCTGGGCGCGATCGAGGTTGTAGAGCGTGCGGCCCTTGTCGAAGAGCGGGGTCTCGGGCGAGTTCAGATATTTGGGCTCGCCGTCGCCGATGATGCGGCCGCCGAACGCGATGGTCCGCCCCCGCACGTCGCGGATCGGGATCATCAGCCGGCCGCGGAAGCGGTCGTACGGCTCCTTGCCCTCGACGGCGATCAGCATGCCGGATTCGACCAGCATCGGATCGCCATAGGCCTTCAGCGCGTCCTTGAGCTTGCCGCGCGAATCGGGGGCGAAGCCGAGGCCGAAGGTCCGGGCGGTCTCGGGCGTGATCCCGCGGCGCTGGAGCACGGCGCGGGCCTCGGCGCCTTCGATGCCGTTCAGCCGCTCGGTGAACCAGGTGGCGGCCTCGCCCATCAGCTCGTGCAGGCCCTTGGCGCGCTCGGCCTTTTCGGCGGCGCGGCGGTCCTGCTCGGGCATGTCGAGCCCGGCGGCCTGGGCCAGTTCCTTCACCGCATCGATGAAGGGCAGGCCGCGTTGGTCGGTCATCCAGCGGATCGCATCGCCATGCGCGCCGCAGCCGAAGCAATGGTAGAAGCCCTTGTCGTCGTTGACGTAGAAGCTGGGGGTCTTCTCGTTGTGGAAGGGGCAGCAGGCGCGGAATTCCTTGCCCGCGCGCTGCAGCTTCACCGACTTGGCGATGAGGGTGGACAGCGTGGTGCGGGCGCGGAGCTCGTCGAGAAAGGCGGGGGTGAGGGACACTGGTGCGTGATGCGCCTTTGTGGGTGAGTCGGGAAGGTGGCGGCGGGAGGTACGTGATCGATCACCCACCCCCCTTCCGCCGCTGCGCGGCTCCCTCCCCCTCCCTTGGAAGGGAGGGGGAATGATGGGGTCTGGCGCTCCCCGCCTTTGCAAGGGAGGAGAACGGTCGGTGCTAGCGCTCCCCCTCCCTTCCAAGGGAGGGGGCCGGGGGGTGGGTGACGCCTCGGTTCCACTGCCGGATCGCCAGACCGCGTGCGCGATCCGCGATCGTCTGGAGGACGCCGTCCAGATTGGTGGCAACCTCGTGGTTGGTGAAGCGAAGGACGGTGTAGCCCAGCTGCGCCAGCCCGATATCGCGGTCGCGATCTGTGTCCGCGTCATGGGTGTCGCCGTCGATCTCGACCACCAAGCCGATGCTCGGGCAGCAGAAATCGACGATCGCAGGTTCGATCACATGCTGGAAGCGGAACTTCAGCGCTTCAAGCTGCGACGCGCGAAGGCGCTGCCAGAGCTTCTGCTCCATCGGCGTGGGGTTGTGGCGAAGTTCCTTGGCGCGTGCCTGCATCCAGAGCTTGCTGTGTGTGAACATGCACCCACCCCCCCACCCCCCTCCCGTTGAAGGGAGGGGGAGCTTGCTAGCCTCAGCTCAGCGCCGCCTTCACCAGCGCGCTCGCCTTGCTCATGTCGAGCTGCGCCGCGTGGCGTGCCTTCAGCTCGGCCATCACGCGGCCCATGTCCTTCATGCCGCCCGCGCCCAGCTCGGCCTTGATCGCCTCGATCGCGGCGGTGGTTTCCGCTTCGCTCATCTGCGTCGGCAGGAAGCGCTCGATCACCACCACCTCGGCGGCCTCGGCGTCGGCGAGTTCCTGGCGGTTGCCCTTCACATACATCTCGATCGATTCGCGGCGCTGCTTGACCATCTTCTGCAGCACCTCGACCACCAACACGTCGTCATCCTCGGGCGCCTTGCCGGTGCGGGCTTCGATGTCGCGGTTCTTGATCGCGCTCTGGATCAGGCGGATCGTGGCGGTCGACGCCTTGTCGCCGCCCTTCATGGCGGTAACCAGCGCAGCCTTGATGTCGTCGCGAATCATCGTTTCTCTCGATCTTTGTACGGGAAGCCGGCAACGATAGCGGACCTGCAAAAAACTTAACAGATTGACGCACCGGGCCATGGGGGTTAGCGGGCGGCCCTTAGCAACATCGCAAACCCAAAGCAGGAGTGCCCGCCCCAAATGGCCGACGCCAAACCCTTGTCCATGCCCGTTGGAGCCACGGGCGTTCTGGTTCTGGCGAGCGGCGAGATATTGTGGGGTAGGGGATTCGGTGCCGAGGGCGATGCCGTCGGCGAGGTGTGCTTCCACACCGCGATGACCGGCTATCAGGAGATCATGACCGACCCGAGCTTCGCCGGTCAGATCATTAATTTCACCTTCCCGCACATCGGCAATGTCGGCGCCAACCCCGACGACATCGAGGCCGATGATCCCCATGCGCTGGGCATGATCGTCCGCGAGGATGTGACCGAGCCGTCGAACTTCCGCAGCACCGAACATCTCGATGCGTGGATGGCGAAGCACAACCGCATCGGCCTGTCGGGCATCGACACGCGTGCGCTTACCCGCCGGATCCGTGTCGGTGGTGCGCCGAACGGCGTGATCGCGCATTCGAAGTCGGGCACTTTCGATATCGACGCGCTGCTCGAGAAGGCGCGTGCCTGGCCGGGGCTGGAGGGCATGGACCTCGCCGTCACCGTGTCGTGCGAGACGCATTTCGGCTGGGAAGGCGGCGTGTGGAAGCTCGGTGCCGGCTATGACACCAGCCGCCCCGCAACCAAGCGCCCGCAGGTCGTCGCGATCGACTATGGTTCGAAGCGCAACATCTTCCGCAACCTGGTGCAGGCCGGCGCGGACGTGACCGTGCTGCCCGCCACCGCGACCTTCGAGCAGGTGATGGCGTTCAACCCGGACGGCTTCTTCCTCTCCAACGGCCCGGGCGATCCTGCGGCGACCGGCGAATATGCCGTACCGGTGATCCGCCAGCTGCTGGAGACCGGCAAGCCGCTGTTCGGCATCTGCCTCGGCCACCAGCTGCTCGGCCTCGCGGTGGGTGCGCAGACCACCAAGATGTTTCAGGGCCATCGCGGCGCCAACCATCCGGTCAAGCGGCTGGAAGACGGTGCGGTCGAGATCACCAGCATGAACCACGGCTTCGCCGTCGAGCGCGAGAGCCTGCCGGCCAATGCGCGCGAGACGCATGTGTCGCTGTTTGACGGCTCCAACGCCGGCATCGCGCTCACCGACCGCCCGGCGTTCAGCGTGCAGTATCACCCCGAGGCCAGCCCGGGCCCGCAGGACAGCCTCTATCTGTTCGAGCGGTTCGTGGGGATGATGGCGTGAACCTCCCCCCGTTCGATCCGACCCGCTTCGAAGAGGAGTGGGCGGCCGACAGGGACGTTCTCGAGAATCTCGCCGCCAATGGCGACAACGCGGCCGTCGCGCGGTCGATCGATGTGAGCTTCAAGGGCTCGGCGGACGCACTCGCCGCATTGGAAGATGCGGCCGAGGAGCTGGGCTTCACCGTGCTCGGCGACGAGACCTCCAAGGGCGGCGGCCGCTGGCTCTTCCTGGAGCGCACCCAGCCGACCGACGAAACCTCGATCCGTGCCCTGACCGAACTTTGTCTGCGCATAGAAGCGCATTTCGGCCTCGAATATGATGGCTGGGGATGCGTCGCTGAAACTGGAATGAAACACTGATGCCCAAGCGTACCGACATCTCGTCCATCCTCGTCATCGGCGCCGGTCCGATCGTCATCGGTCAGGCGTGCGAGTTCGATTATTCGGGCACGCAGGCGATCAAGGCCCTGAAGGAAGAGGGCTATCGCATCGTCCTGGTCAATTCGAACCCGGCGACGATCATGACCGATCCCGAGCTGGCCGACGCGACCTATATCGAGCCGATCACGCCCGCGGTCGTCGCCAAGATCATCGAGAAGGAGCGGCCCGACGCCGTTTTGCCGACAATGGGCGGCCAGACCGCGCTCAACACCGCGCTCGCGCTGTTCCGCGACGGCACGCTGGAGAAGTTCGGCGTGACGATGATCGGCGCCGATGCCGATGCGATCGACAAGGCCGAGGACCGGCTGAAGTTCAAGGACGCGATGACCAAGATCGGGCTCGAAAGCGCCCGCTCGGCGATCGCGCACACCGAGGCCGAGGCGCTGACCGCGCTCGACTATGTCGGCCTGCCGGCGATCATCCGCCCCAGCTTCACCATGGGCGGATCGGGCGGCGGCATCGCCTATAATCGCGAGGAATTCATCGCGATCGTGCGCTCGGGTCTCGACCTGTCGCCGACCACCGAGGTGCTGATCGAAGAGTCGCTGCTCGGCTGGAAGGAATATGAGATGGAGGTCGTCCGGGATCGGAACGACAATGCCATCATCGTCTGCTCGATCGAGAATATCGATCCGATGGGCACGCACACCGGCGACTCGATCACCGTCGCGCCGGCGCTGACGCTGACCGACAAGGAATACCAGATCATGCGCAACGCATCGATCGCGTGTCTCCGGGAGATCGGCGTCGAGACCGGCGGTTCGAACGTGCAGTTCGCGGTCAATCCGAAGGACGGCCGCCTGATCGTGATCGAGATGAACCCGCGCGTAAGCCGTTCCTCGGCGCTGGCCTCGAAGGCGACCGGCTTCCCGATCGCCAAGGTCGCGGCCAAGCTGGCGGTGGGCTATACGCTCGACGAGATCGACAACGACATCACCGGCGCCACCCCGGCGAGTTTCGAGCCGACGATCGATTACGTCGTCACCAAGATCCCGCGCTTCGCCTTCGAGAAGTTCAAGGGCGCCGAGGCGGTGCTGGGCACGGCGATGAAGTCGGTCGGCGAAGTGATGGCGATCGGCCGCTCGATCCACGAATCGCTGCAGAAGGCGCTGCGCGGGCTGGAAACCGGCCTCAGCGGCTTCAACGATGTCGACCGGCTGGTCGGCGCGCCGCGCGACGTGATCGAGGCGGCGCTGACCGTCCGCTCGCCCGACCGGCTGCTGATCGCGGCGCAGGCGATGCGCGAGGGCTTCAGCCTGAAGGACGTCCAGCGCTTCACCAGCTACGACCCCTGGTTCCTCGAGCGGATCGCCGAGATCCTCGACGCCGAGAAGGACGTCGCCACCAACGGCCTGCCGCAGGACGCGGCCGGCATGCGCCGCCTGAAGGCGATGGGCTTCAGCGACAAGCGCCTGGCCTATCTGGCGCTCAAGTCGGTCAACCTGCGCGCGGGCAGCGAAGTCATGGCGCGCAGCTCCGGCCTGATCGGCGAGGTGGCCAACGCCATTTCCGGCGGGGTGACCGAGGCCGAAGTGCGCAAGCTGCGCCACCGGCTGGGCGTGCGCCCGGTGTTCAAGCGCATCGACACCTGTGCGGCCGAGTTCGAGGCGAAGACGCCGTACATGTACTCGACCTATGAGGCGCCCACCTTCGGCGAGCCCGAGAACGAGGCGGAGCCGAGCGAGCGCCGCAAGATCGTGATCCTCGGCGGCGGTCCGAACCGGATCGGGCAGGGGATCGAGTTCGACTATTGCTGCTGCCACGCCTGCTTCGCGCTGGCGGATGCGGGCTATGAGACGATCATGGTCAACTGCAATCCGGAGACGGTGAGCACCGACTATGACACCTCGGACCGGCTCTATTTCGAGCCGCTGACCGCCGAGGACGTGCTCGAGATCCTCGAGGTCGAGAAGTCGAAGGGCGAACTGGTCGGCGTGATCGTCCAGTTCGGCGGCCAGACCCCGCTCAACCTCGCCAAGGCGCTGGAGGATGCGGGCATCCCGATCCTCGGCACCAGCCCCGACGCGATCGACCTCGCGGAGGACCGCGAGCGCTTCGCCGACCTGGTCGCCAAGCTGGGCCTCAAGCAGCCGATGAACGGCATCGCCCGCAGCCGCGATGAGGCGGTGCGGGTGGCCGAGCGGATCGGCTACCCCGTGCTGATGCGGCCGAGCTATGTGCTCGGCGGCCGGGCGATGGAGATCGTCGACAGCCTCCAGCAGCTCGACGACTATATCCAGACCGCGGTGCAGGTTTCGGGCGACTCGCCGGTGCTGATCGACCAGTATCTGCGCGACGCGATCGAGGTGGACGTGGACGCGATCGCCGACGGCACCGATGTGGTCGTCGCGGGCGTGCTCCAGCATATCGAGGAAGCCGGCGTCCATTCGGGCGACAGTGCCTGCTCGATCCCGCCCTACAGCCTGCCCGCCGAGATCATCGCCGAGATTGAGCGTCAGACCGTGGCGCTGGCGCGTGCACTCAAGGTCAAGGGGCTGATGAACATCCAGTTCGCGGTCAAGGACGGCGAGGTGTACCTCATCGAGGTCAACCCGCGCGCCAGCCGCACGGTGCCGTTCGTCGCCAAGGCGATCGGTGCGCCGATCGCCAAGATCGCCAGCCGGGTGATGGCGGGCGAGAAGCTGGCAAACCTGCCGGTGATCGACCGCGACATCGATTATATCGCTGTCAAGGAAGCGGTGTTCCCCTGGGCGCGCTTCCCCGGCGTCGATCCGGTGCTCTCGCCCGAGATGAAGTCGACCGGCGAAGTGATGGGGATCGACAAGGACTTCGCCACCGCCTTCGCCAAGTCGCAGCTCGGCGCCGGCACGGTGCTGCCGCAGGGCGGCACGGTGTTCGTCAGCGTCAAGCAGGGCGACAAGGCCGTGGTGCTGCCGGGCGTCAAGATCCTGGCCGATCTCGGCTTCAAGATCATCGCGACCAGCGGCACGGCGGAATTCCTCGCCGCCGAGGGCATTGCCGTGGAGACGGTCAACAAAGTGGCGCAGGGCCGTCCGCACATCGTCGACCGCATCCAGGACGGCGACGTGGCGCTGATCTTCAACACCACCGAAGGCTGGCAGTCGCTCAAGGACTCGATGAGCATCCGCGCCTCGGCGCTGGCGCAGAAGGTGCCGTACTTCACCACGGCGCCGGGCAGCGTCGCGGCGGCGCGGGCGATCGCGGCGATGCGGAGCAACCCGATCGAGGTGCAGCCGATCCAGGCGTATTTCGCGTCGCGGGGGTGAGGGGCCTCCCTTAAGCCCCTCCTCCTTGGAGGAGGGGTTGGGGTGGAGGGATTCCAGAACGTTGGTCGGTCTCGGTGAGACACAGCCCCACCCCAACCCCTCCCCTAAAGGGGAGGGGCTTAGTTGGTTAAATCTTGCGTTTTCCTCCCCCCGCCTTGATGTTTTTCGTGCCGCGACTTACTATTCGCGTTCGCACAATGGATTTCCCCAACCGATATAAGTGTGCGGACGTCGTTTTCGGGCGGCGGTCGGTACCGGGGGCGTAGTGAAGGACAAGGGCGTTATGGCGACCGTCGAGAAGATGCCGATGCTGGCGGAAGGCTATCAGAAGCTCAGCGAGGAGCTGAAGCGGCTGAAGGCCGAGCGCCCACTGATCGTGGACGCGATCGAGGAAGCGCGTGCGCATGGCGATCTTTCCGAAAACGCCGAATACCATGCCGCCAAGGAGCGGCAGGGCCAGGTCGAAGCCACGATCAACGACATCGAGGACAAGCTGAGCCGCGCCCAGATCATCGACCCCAAGGAGCTTTCGGGCGACAAGGTGGTGTTCGGTGCGACCGTGACGCTGCTCGACGAGGACGACAAGCCGGTCACCTACCAGATCGTCGGCCAGACCGAGGCGGATGCGAGCAAGGGCCGCATCTCGTACAACTCGCCGATCGGCCGCGCGCTGATCGGCCGCAAGGTCGACGAAGAGGTCGAGGTTTCGGTGCCGGCGGGCGACCGTTATTACCTGGTCTCCAAGGTCGAGTTCATCTGAGGCCTGCCATGCCGAAGCTCAGCGCCACGACGGTGATCGTCGCCGTCACGGTGGCGGTGAGCCTGATCGCCAATTTCGCGCCCAATGCGGCGCAGATCCAATATGCGGCGGGGTTCATTCCGGCGCGGCTGTCGGGCGGGCTGATCCTGTCCGGGCCGGTGGTGCCGGTGTGGCTGACCCCGCTGAGCTCGGCGCTGATCCATGGCGGCCTCGCCCATCTCGGCATGAACATGCTGATGCTGGCCTTTACCGGCAAGGAGACCGAGCGCGCGATCGGCATCAAGGGGCTGGTGACGCTGTACCTGATCGGTGCCTATGCCGCGTGCGGCGCGCAGTGGCTGGCGGACCCGATGTCGACCGCACCGATGATCGGGGCGAGCGGGGCGAGTTCGGCGGTGGTCGGTGCCTATTCGCTGCTCTACGGGCGCCAGCGCGCCAAGGCGATCGGGCCGATCCCGGCGCAGGTGGTCCACATCGCCTGGCTGGCTGCGGCCTGGGTGGGCGTCAACCTGCTGATGGGCTTCGCCTTCCTCCAGGGCGGCGTGACCGTCGCGATCTGGGCGCATATCGGCGGCTTCCTGATCGGCCTGGCGCTCGCACGGCCGATGCTGCTCTGGCGCTGGCGCCACGCGTAGACGCTTCTTCTGATGTCATCCCGGCCAAAGCCGGGATCCATTCGCCACTGCTTTTCAGCAAGAGCCGCATCGGCGACCCCAATGGATCCCGGCTTTCGCCGGGATGACGATGGTGGCGGGCGTCAGCCCTTCCGCTGCGCGATGTGCCGATCGATCACATGGCCGAGCACGGTCATCGGTACGTTGCCGCCCAGCAGCAGCGCGTCGTTGAAGGCGCGGAAGTCGAACTTGTCGCCGAGTGCGGTCTTGGCGTGCGTCCGCAGCCGGTTGATCGCGGTGTGGCCCACCTTGTAGCCGCAGGCCTGGCCCGGCCAGGAGCAATAGCGATCGACTTCGCCCTGCACCTCGTCTTCGGACGAGCCATTGGCCTCGACGAACCAGCGGATCGCCTGCGCGCGCGTCCATCGCTTGGCGTGCAGCCCGCTGTCCACCACCAGCCGACACGCGCGAAAGCCCAGCGACTGGAGATAGCCGAGCTTTGCCGCCGGGTTTGCGGCGTAGACGCCAAGCTCGTCGCCCAGCTGTTCGGCATAGAGCGCCCAGCCTTCGGAATAGGCGTTGAACTGCAAGAGCGAGCGGATCAGCGGCATCTTGAAGGTATATTCGCCCTGCCAGGCATGGCCGGGAATCGCTTCGTGATAGGCGAGGTCGGGCAGGCTGAAGCGGGTCCAGATGCCGGTCGAGCGCAGATTGACCCACAGCCGACCGGGCACCTTGCCGTCGATCGTGCCGGGGCCGCCATAGGCGCCTGCCGCGCCTGCTTCCTCCACCAGGGGAATGCGCTTCACCTCGACATTGCCCGGCACCAGCGTGTGGAAGGCCTGCGGCATCCGGCCGCGCATGTCGTCGATGCTATGCTGGAGGATCTGGATGATTTCAGCCCGGCCCGCGTCGTTCTCCGGGAAGGCGAAGCGCTTGTCGGTGGCGAGCCCGCGCATCCGGGCGCCGACCGAGCCTTGCGTATAGCCGAGCGTCTTGAGGATCGTGTCCATCTCGGCCTGGAGCTCGGCGAGCTGCGCCTTGCCCATGGCGTGGACCTCGTCCGGCGACATCGTCGTGGTGGTGCCCGCGCTCAGTGCCCAGGCGTAGTACGCGTCGCCGTCCTTGAACTTCCACACGCCGGCGTCGGAGGTAGCGCGGCCGCGCTGCTTTTCCAGCTCGGCGATCTGGCGGTCGAGCGCAGGGCCGACCTGCTCGGCGGCGATCTTGGTCGCGCGGGCCTCGTAACCGCCCGGCATCTTGGCGGCCCGCTTGGCGAGCGAGGTCACTACGTCCCACTTCGCCGGATCGCCGCTGCGGGCGAGGCGGATCTGCTTGAGGCATTTGTCGAGCAGGAAGTCGGGCGCGATCACCCCGACGCTCGCCGCCTGCTGGAGCCGCACCGTCTCGCCGTCGAGCGCGCCGGCATAGGCGACGAGCCGGTCGCAATAGGCATCGGCATCGTCGCGCGTTGCGATCTGGTGATCGCTGTCGAGCGTCTTGGGCACGTCGATATAGGCGCCGACATTCTGGATCACGACATAGGGCGTGTTGCGCCAGCTCCCCACCGCGACATCGCCGTACGGGAAGGCCATGCCCTTGAGGCCATTGGCATAGGCGGTCTGGATCACGTCGAGATGAACCCGCATCTCGGGGGTGACCGCGTTCACATCGATCCGGTCGATCTCCGCGAGCGTCGCCTTCAGATGCGCCGCCATCTTGGCGACCCCCGCCGGGGTGCGGTCGCCGAGCCGGTGCTTGAGCGCGGCGCGCGGACCCTTGTCGATGCCTAGCCCGGTGGCGCCCTCGGGGTTGAGCACCAGCAGCGCTTCGGCGGTGCGATCGATCAGCGCCTGAGCCTGGGCTTCCGCAGGATTGGCAGCACGCGCGGGATAGGCGGCCGCGGGAGTGGCCAACAGGGCGCTCGATCCGAGCAGCACATCGCGACGGGTGGTACGCATCAATTCGACCTCGGTTTGTTTTCAGTCTCGGGAAAGGGCGGGGAGCGGCTCGACCCGGAGCGTCGCGCCCGTGGCGCCAGTGATCCGCACGCGCGTTCCGGCGGCGGCTTCCGGCCCGCGCGCCGGCCATTCCCCGTCGCCGACCCGCACGCGGCCAGCATGGTCGCTCACCGGCTCGACGACGGTGACGACCTCGCCGACCAGCCGGGCGACGCGGTCGTTGAGCAGCGGGTCGGCGCTCTGCACCGGGAAGTCGCGATACCAGCGTCGTCCGATGGTGACCGTGGCGACGGACCAAAGCGCGAAGCCGACCAACTGACCGGCGGCGGGCAGGTCGGGGAAGAGCAGCGTCAGCGCGCCGATGATCGCTGCGGCCGCCGCGAGAAATACCAGAAACACCCCGGGCACCACCAGCTCGGCGATCGCGAGCGCAACCGCAGCGATCAACCAGAGCAGGGCGGGGTGCTGCAGCCAGTCCAACGGTGGGATCAACCCTGCTGGTCGAACGGACCCGGCCGGCGGGCAGGCGGCGCGGGCGGAGCGGGGGGCTTGGGGGCATTGCCGGACAGCGCGTCCTTGGCCAGCTCACCGATCCCGCCCAGCGTGCCGATCAGCTGCGTCGCCTCGACCGGGAACAGGATCGTCTTGGCATTCGGCGAGGTGGCGAACTTGCCGACCGCTTCGACATATTTCTGCGCGATGAAATAGTTGAGCGACTGGCTGCTGCCGGATTCGATCGCGTCGGATACGAGCTGCGTCGCCTTGGCCTCGGCCTCGGCGGCGCGTTCGCGCGCCTCGGCATCGCGATAGGCAGATTCGCGGCGGCCCTCGGCCTCGAGGATGCGGGCGGCCTTCTGCCCTTCGGCACGAAGAATCTCGGACGCGCGCGCGCCTTCTGCTTCGAGGATGTTGGCGCGCTTCTCGCGCTCGGCCTTCATCTGGCGGCCCATCGCGTTGACGATATCCGCCGGCGGGCGAATGTCCTTGATCTCGACGCGCGTGATCTTGACGCCCCAGGGCGTCGTCGCATGATCGACCACCGAGAGCAGCCGCGCGTTGATCTCGTCGCGCTTGGACAGCGTCTCGTCGAGGTCCATCGAACCCATCACGGTGCGCAGGTTGGTGGTCGTCAGCTGGAGCAGCGCGACATAGAGGTCCGACACTTCATAGGCGGCCTTGGCGGCATCGAGCACCTGGAAGAACACCACCCCGTCGGTGGAGATCATCGCATTGTCCTTGGTGATGATCTCCTGGCCCGGAATGTCGATCACCTGCTCCATCATGTTCACCTTGCGGCCGACACGATAGAAAAAGGCCGGGTAGAAGTTGAAGCCGGGTGCCGCGACGGTGGTGAAGCGGCCGAAATGCTCGATCGTGAATTGATAGCCCTGGGTCACGATCTTCACGCTGACCAGCAGGTAGAAAAGCACCAGCGCCACCAGCCCGGCCAAAAACACGAAAAGCACGTCCATACGCCCCGACTCCCCTCGCAATGGGGCCCAGTGCTAGCATAGAGAACGCGCATGACCAGCATGGCTCTCGCCCCCCGGACCGCCCTGTTCCTCCCCGCATCGAACGCGCGGGCCATCGCCAAGGCGCGGACGCTCGCCTGCGACATGGTGATCCTCGACCTTGAGGACGCGGTGAAACCCGAGGACAAGGACGCCGCGCGCGAGGCTGCCGTCGCGGCGATGGCGGAGGGTTTTGGCGCGCGGATCGCCGCCATCCGGGTGAACGGTGTCGACACGACGGAACACGGCGCGGATCTGGCCGCGGCGGCGCAGGCAGCGGCCGACGTCATCGTCGTCCCCAAGGTCGAGGATGCCGACACCGCCACGCGGATCGCCGCGGCAGTCGGCAAGCCGCTGCTGGCGATGATCGAGACGCCGGCCGGGGTGCTCGCGGCCCCGGCCATCGCCGCCCAGCCGGGTGTCGCCGGGCTGATCGCCGGGACCAACGACCTCAAGGCGACCCTCGGCATCCCCTCGGCGGCAGGGCGGGGCGGGCTTTCGCTGGCGCTGCAGACGGTGGTGCTGGCGGCGCGGGCGGGCAATGGCTGGGCGCTCGACGGGGTGTTCAATGCGCTCGCCGATGCCGAAGGGCTGGCCGCCGAATGTCGCGAGGGGCGCGCGCTGGGGTTTGACGGCAAGACCCTGATCCACCCCGGGCAAATCGCGGTTGCAACTGAGGCCTTTGGCGCGACCACTGACGAAATCGCGGATGCCCAAGCCCTGCTCGCGGCGGCGCAGGGGGGCGCGGAGCGGTTTCACGACCGCATGATCGAGGCCATGCACGTCGCCCAGGCCCGACTTCTTCTGCAACGTTCGGGCGCCGTCGAATAAATCTTATGCCGCGCCACCGCGGGGTCTCCGGTTCTTCTATGTCTATTGTATGGAGAATCTGCACGAGCTCGACACGACGCTGCTCCAGGCGATCACGGCGATCGAGGCGCTTCTCGCCATGCCCTGCTGCGACGTCGCCGAGCTTTCCCGAACCCGCTACCAGACCGCCCGCGCGGTTGCGGCACGGCGCCGCGCGATGGACCTGTTGTTCAATGCCGCGACCACCGAGGGCGGCGCGCGCGCCGAGCCGGTGCAGGCGGTGCGCGCGGGCAATCTCGAGATGCGGATGTTCTACACCGACCATACGGTCGCCTGGCCGACCACGCGCGCCGTCGCCCAATGGCCGGATTATGTCGTCGCCTCGCGCAAGCTCGCGCAGGTCCTCCGGCGGCAGATCGAAGTCGAACGCGCGCAATTCTATCCAGACCGCCCCTCGGTCGCTGCCTGACGCTGCCCCCTAGCGCATCCGCACCCTTGCGGTTACATGGGCCGCCAACATTCGACTCAAGGATTTGGCGCGCACCCATGGAAATCCCTCTCGGCTTAACGTTCGACGACGTCCTCCTCTATCCGGGCGAATCCGAAATCGTGCCGAGCATGGCGGATACGCGCACCCAGGTGACCAAGGGCCTCGCGCTCAACATCCCGATCCTCTCTTCGGCGATGGACACCGTCACCGAAGCCGACATGGCGATCGTGATGGCGCAGCTCGGCGGCATCGGCGTGCTCCACCGCAACCTCGAGGTCGAGGAGCAGGTCGAGGCCGTCCGGCTGGTCAAGCGCTTCGAGAGCGGCATGGTCGTCAACCCGATCACCATGGCGCCCACCGGCACGCTCTCCGACGCGCAGGCGCTGATGGCGCGGCACCGGATCAGCGGCATCCCGATCGTGGAAGCCGATGGCAAGCTGGTCGGCATCCTCACCAACCGCGACGTCCGCTTCGCCGAGAACCCGAACCAGCTCGTCTCCGAGCTGATGACGCACCAGAACCTCGCCACGGTAAAGCTCGGCGTGGCGCAGGAAGAGGCGCGCCGCCTGCTCCACCAGCGTCGGATCGAGAAGCTGCTGGTGGTCGACGACGCCTATCGCTGCGTCGGGCTGATCACGGTCAAGGATATCGAGAAGGCTGTCACCTATCCGCACGCCACCAAGGACGCGACCGGCCGGCTGTGCGTCGCCGCGGCGACGACCGTGGGCGACAAGGGCTTTGCCCGCACCGAGGCGCTCGTGGATGCCGAAGTCGACCTGATCGTGATCGACACCGCGCACGGCCATAACAAGGACGTCAGCCGCGCGGTCGAGCGGGTGAAGAAGCTCTCCAACCGCGTCCAGGTGATCGCCGGCAACATCGCAACGGCCGAGGCGGCGCGCGCGCTGATCGATGCGGGCGCGGACGGCCTCAAGGTCGGCATCGGCCCGGGCTCGATCTGCACCACCCGCGTCGTCGCAGGCGTCGGCGTGCCGCAGCTCACCGCGGTGATGGATGCGGCCAACGAAGCGGCGAAGTCGGGCATCCCGGTGATCGCCGATGGCGGCATCCGCACCTCGGGCGACATCGCCAAGGCGCTCGCCGCCGGCGCCAGCGCCGCGATGATCGGCTCGCTGCTCGCGGGCACCGAGGAAGCGCCGGGCGAGACCTTCCTGTACCAGGGCCGCGCCTACAAGTCGTATCGCGGCATGGGTTCGGTCGGCGCGATGGCCAAGGGCTCGGCCGATCGCTATTTCCAGCAGGACATCAAGGATCAGCTCAAGCTCGTCCCCGAGGGTATCGAGGGCCAGGTGCCGTACAAGGGCCCGGCGCGCGACGTGATCCACCAGCTGGTCGGCGGCGTGAAGGCGTCGATGGGCTATGTCGGCGCCGCGACGCTGCCCGAGTTCCAGCAGAAGGCGCGCTTCGTGCGCATCACCAATGCGGGCCTCAAGGAAAGCCACGTCCATGATGTGACGATCACCCGCGAGGCGCCCAACTACCCGACGCGCTGAGCGCGCTAGCCGGTCGTGGCGGGCCGTTGCTCGCTCGCGACCGGCACCGGCGCCGGAACCGTGTCGGCGTGACGGACCTGGTTGCGGCCGCCCCGCTTCGCCGCATAGAGCGCGCGATCCGCTTCGCGATACAGCTTGGCCAGGTCGACGCGCTGCCGCCCTTCGGCGACGCCGATGCTGATCGTCACCCGCTGCTCGCCGATCGTCGCGCGATGGTCGCAAGCGCCGATTGCCTCGCGCACCTGCTCCGCGAACTCGAGCGCCGGCGGGTTCGCCGCGATGGTCAACAGCGCGAACTCCTCGCCGCCCAGCCGGGCGACGGTGCAGTGCGCGCTCTCCCAACGCGCCAGCCGTGTTGCGATCGTACACAGCACGATGTCACCGGCGTCATGGCCATGCTCGTCATTGATCGCCTTGAAGCGATCGATGTCGATCACCAGCAATGCGACGGTGGCCTGGGTGCGCGTCGCCGTCGCGATCAGCGCTTCGGCCGCATCGAGGAAACCCCGGCGGTTGCGGATCGCGGTCAGCGGATCATGCTCGGCGAGCCGGCTGGCGCGCGCCTCCGCCGCGCGGGCAAGATCGCGCTCGGTCCGCAAACGGGCAAGCCGACGGCTGGCGGCGAAGGAGAGCCACAGCGTCTGCCAAGCCGAGGCGAACAGCACGAGGATCTGCGCCCCGCCGCCCCAGAACAGCGTGCCGAGATCGACGAGCTGCGTGAGCGCCAGCGCCGCCATCGGCACCGACCAGGCTGCGAGCAGGTCGCGTGCCTCGACGCTGCCGCGACGGGCACCGACGATCAGGCAGGCGAGCACCGCCGCCAGATCGCCCAGAACGGCCACGGCGAGCGGCGGGCCGAGGCTCTCGATCAGCGGGCCCCGTGCCAGCGTCGCCGGAATGCCGATCACCGCGACGGCGATACCTAGCGCCAGCGCGGTCGCGCGCAGCAGCGAAGGAATCCGGTCCTTTTCCAGCGCGCTGGTCGCGCTCAGCGTGGCAAGCAGGACGGCGAGGGCGGAAAGCGCGGTGCTGGTCTGCGCGGCCAGCGTGCCCGCGATACCCGGCGCCAGCAGCAGGCCGAATTGCGACCAGATCGCGCCCCACAGGAAGACCGTGGCGGCCCAGGCGCCCTGCCAGCCCAGATAGGCGCGGCGTGTGCCGAAGGCGAGCGATAGGTTGTACACCGCGCCCGCCAGCAACAGCGTGAGCGCCGCGCCGATCAGCGCGCCGAGGACGGCGGTCTCGATGCCTGCTTCGCCTGCTCGCACCAGCCGAAGCCGCAGCAGCGCGTAGCTTGCCAGTCGATCGACGCGCAGCGTGACCGCGGTGAGGGCCGTCTTCTGGTCGCGAGGCGTGAACGCGATCTGCGCACCGGGGCGCCAATGGTCTCCGAAGGCGCCTGCGCGGACTTCCTGCCATTCGACGCTGCCATCGGCATAGCGGAAGACGACAGCGAGACGATCGAACCGCGTCTGGTGGACGAGCAGCGTCGGCGTCTCGCCGCGGAGACCATAACGCCGCGGGTCGAGCTGCAGCCACAGCCGTCCCGACTGATAGCCCGTCGGCGGGTTTCTGCACTGGAACCGGATCGCGGGCAATGCCGCGTTCGCCCCATCGATCGGGGAGACGGCGTGGCAAAGCCGCGAGTCGAGCGGGATCCCCACCGCAAGGGCCGGCGCGGGCCCGAACAACCAGCCGAGCAGCAGCACCCGCCACGCCTGCAGCAGAGCCCCTCTCGCCACGCACCGCACCGAACTCTTCCCCACCATTGCCACGTCGCACCCCATGCGTGGTTCGGCGTGTACAAAGGATTGCGCTGTCTGGCTATCCGAACTGGAGCGCGGGCGCTTTGCAATCCGCAGGCGTTCGGCCTAGCGCTGCCGCCATGACTCCTGCAGCACGTGTACAGATGGCGATCGACCTGCTTGATCAGGTGATCGCGGCCGCGCGCAACCGCGGTGCCGCCGCCGATGTGATCTTGGCGCGCTGGTTCGCCGAGCGGCGCTTCGCCGGCTCCAAGGATCGACGGGCTGTGCGTGGCCTCGTGTATGACGCGATCCGGCTGTGTGGCGAGGTGCCGGTGTCGGGTCGCGCGGCGATGCTGGCTGTCGCGCAAGCGCAACCGGCGCTGGCGGACCTGTTCGACGGCTCGCACTATGGCCCCGCGGCGATTGCCGAGGGCGAACCGGTGGCCGGGCAGGGCGTTGCGCCGGCTTGGCTCGAGGCCGCGTTCGAGGCCTCGGGCCTCGATGAGGGCGAGCGCGCGGCGCTGCTCGATCGCGCCCCGCTCGACCTGCGGGTCAACCGGCTCAAGACGACGCCCGAGGCCGTTGCGGCGCTGTTCGACGGCGCCGAGCCGCTCGCCTTCGCCCCCAATGCGCTGCGGCTGCCCGAGGAGACGCCGGTCGATCGCACCGATGCCTATGACGAAGGCGCGTTCGAGGTGCAGGATGCCGGCAGCCAGCTGGTCAGCGCGCTGGCCGGCGCAGCGCCGGGGATGACGGTGATCGATCTCTGTGCGGGCGGCGGGGGCAAGACGCTGGCGCTGGCGGCGGCGATGGCCAACCAGGGCCGGATCCTCGCCTGCGACGTCGACCGGGCGCGTCTGTCGAAGCTGATGCCGCGGGCCGAGCGCGCGGGCGTCACCATTGCCGAGACGCTGCTGCTCAACCCCGGTCGCGAAGCCGAAGCGCTGGCCGATTGGCGCGAGCAGGCGGATCTGGTCGTGGTCGACGCGCCCTGTTCGGGCACCGGCACGTGGCGGCGCAACCCCGAGGCGCGGTGGCGGCTGACCCCGGCGCAGCTCGATCGCTATGTCGACACCCAGGCGCATCTGCTCGACGTCGCCGCGCGGCTGGTGCGGCCGGGTGGTGCCCTGGTGCACATTGTCTGCTCGCTGCTCGATGCCGAGGGGGCGGGGCAGGTCGAGCGGTTCGTGGCGGCGCATCCCGGCTGGGCGGCGGTGCGGCTCGATGCCCCGGCGGGACGTCCGCGCGGTGAGGGGCTGCGGCTCACACCGCTGCACGACACGACCGACGGCTTTTTTGTCGCGAAGCTGGTGCGGCAATGCTAGCCCGGGGCCATGGAGTTTCGGAGATGTTGATGCGGTTCACGACGATCTCGGTGGCGACGGCGCTACTGGTGCTGACGGTTTCGACCAGCCTGAGCGCGCAGCGGCCCGACAGCCAGCTGGAGCCCCGTTCCGTCGAGCTGGTGCGCCAGGCGCGCAGTGCCCAGGCAGCGGGCAATCTGGGCGGGGCCAATGACCTCCTCGAAAGCGCGCTGGCGGTCGATCCGCGCAATCGCGAAGCCTTTGTGCTGCTCGCCGATATCGCCCGCACGCAGAACCTGCCCGGCAAGGCGATCCGCTTCTATGGCGAGGCGCTCAAGCTCGATCCCAACGACGTGACCGCGCTGCGCGGGCAGGGCGAGGCGATGGTCGGCAAGGGGGCGATGACCCGCGCCAAGGACAATCTCGCCAAGATCAAGACGATCTGCAAGACAGGCTGCGCCGATGCGACCACTCTCGCCGCGACGATCGCCAAGGGCCCGCCGCCGACGCCGACCCCGGTCGCGGCCAACGACAACACCGCCAAGGAAGCGGCCAAGCCCTGAGAGGGGCTCAGCTGGGGGCGATCGCCGCCTCCAGCGCCCGCGCGCGGCTTTCCTGTGCGGCGACGATCTGTCCGGCGCGGTCCATGGCGGCCTGGAGCGCCGGATAGTCGGGCTGGCCGCCCTGGGCACGCTCGATTCGCAGCTGGTCCATGTCGGCGAGCGTCACCGCGGTCCGCGAACGGATGCCGTCGAGCACGCTGAGCGCGGTCTGCGCATCGAGCCAAGGGCTCGTACCCGCTGCCAAGCCGCGGGCACGGGCGACCTTCGCCTCGGCATCCTTCGCCGCGGTCTGGAATTCGCCATCGGCCGAATCGATCTTCGCCGTGAGCGCCCTAATCTGCCCATCCAGCCCCGCATCCGGGGTGGCCTGCGGCACGGGCCGCTCCGGCTCGGTGAAGTTCAGCCCTTCGTTCGCGCGCGGCAGCAGCGAGGGATAGCGCGTGGCGGGCTGGGCGCAGCCGGCGAGCAGCGCGGCGCCAGCGGCGAGAAGGGGGAGCGATCGCATGGCGTTGCCATATGCTTGTGGAAAACTTGGCGCAACGGGGTTGCGCTCTCCGATTTCCGCCGATACACGCTCGCCTCCACCAGGCGCCCGTAGCTCAGCTGGATAGAGCATCAGACTACGAATCTGAGGGTCGGACGTTCGAATCGTTCCGGGCGCACCATATCCCCCGCTGGAGCATCTGCTCGGCGGGGGTTTGTGTTTCTGGGGTCAGGCGCGCGCTTCCAGGCCGTCGAGGATCTTGCCGCCGGCCATGAACACCGCGATCGGGCATACCGCGAACAGCAGCTTGCCACCCAGGCCCGGATACAGGCTCATATAATGGTAGCCGCGCTCGACCGCGCCATTGGCGAGCCCGAAAATCACCAGAAAGGCTTCGAACTTCGACTTGATCACGAAGAGGCGGCCGATGCGGTACAGCATGGTCCGCCCGTAGCAAGCCCCGTGCCAGCCCCGGAAAAGTCAGATTTTTCAGCGAGCGATCATGGTAAAGTGTCAAGTAACTCGACAAGGTCGAGCGTCTCGAACAGCGCCGCGCGCGCAGCTTCGATACGGGCGACCAGCGCCGCATTGGCGATGGCGCTTGGATCGATCGACTCGGGCCAATGCGCCTCGATGACCGCGGCGATGCGATCGAGCTTGGCGGCATCGACCAGGAAGCGCGGGTCGATAGTCGCAGGATCGGCGACGACGCGCAGGCGGAGGCAGGCGGGACCGCCGCCATTGGCCATGGATTCGCGCACATCGACCACCTCGACCCGGCGGATCGGACCGTTGCCGGCGACATGCGCCTCCAGCCAGTTCCACACTGCGGGCGTATCGCGCGCTTCGCTCGGCACGATCAGCACGGTGTCGCCGCCCGGCACGGTGACCAGCTGGGCGTTGAACAGATAGGAGGCGATCGCGTCGGCGAGGCTCACCTGCTCGGCGGGCACTTCGACGATCTCGACTTCGGGCATCGCGGTGCGCAATTGGGCGTAGAAGCGGTCCTTGTCGGCGAAGGCCTGTTCATGCGCGAACAACACACGGCCATTGGCCACTGCGACGACGTCGTTATGGAAGGCGCCGGCAGCGATGGCCTCTTCAGATTGCTGGACGAACAGGGTGCGCGCGGGATCGAGCAGGTGGCGGCGCGCGACCGCGGCGCTGGCATCGGGGTGCTGGCGGGCGGGGAAGGGGCTGCCGGCGATGCCGTAGACGAACACCTCCACGCCCGGCGCGTCGTGCGCGGGTGCGAGCCGCATATGGTTGGCCGCGCCCTCATCGCCGAAGGGGGCCGGTACCGGGCCGTGCACCGCGAAGGTTGGGTCTGCGAAGGCGAGGCGGAGTTGCGCCAGCGTCTCGGGCCATTCGTGGCTGCGATGGGGCATGGTCGCCAGATTGGCGACGCTCAGGTGGCAGCGACCGTCGGCGGTGTCGGGCGCGGGCGAGACGGTGGCGGCATTGGCGGCCCACATCGGCGAGGCGGACAGCGCCTGCGCCTGGCTGTGCGGCGGTGCCTGTTCATAGCGGAGCCCAAGCTGGGCGAGCCAGCGATGGTCGGGCCGGGCGTGGGGGAGGAGGATGCCCTGGTGCAGCCCGAGCGCGAGATTGGCGCGCATCTTGGCGATTCCTTGCAGCGCGGCGGCACGTGGGCGGGAGACCGCGCCGCGGTTGCGCGTAGCGGCGAGATTGCCGGGGCTCAGGCCTGCATAATTGTGACTGGGCCCGATGATGCCGTCGAAATTGATCTCTACCAGCATCAGCGGGCCACCCACAGCACGGTGTCGCCCACCGACAGGGCCAGTGCCTCGGCCGAGACGGGGTCGAGGGTGATGCCGCCCTCGGACGGGGTGACCTGCGCGAGCGCCGACTGGAAATCGGACAGCGTGCCCGAGGCGACCAGCGCCGGCTCGCCGCCGCCGGCGATCGCGGAGATCGTCGCTCGCTGCGCCTCCCGGACGGTCTTCACCTGATCAGTGCGGGCGGTCATGGTCGGGCCGCCATCGAAGATGTCGATATAGCTCTCGTATGCAAAGCCTTCATTTTCAAGCATTCGCATCGCCGCCCGACCGGAGGGGTGGGGCAAGCCGATCACCCCGCGTGCACTATCGGAGAGCATCGCCGTGTAGACCGGATGCTTCGGCATCAGGTCGGCGATGAACTGGTTGCCATGGGTGGCGTTGAACTCGTCCGCCTGCTGGAAATTCATCCCGAAGAAGCGGCCGGCGACGCCGTCCCAGAAGGGCGACCCGCCAGCCTCGTCGATCACCCCGCGCAGTTCGGCAAGGATGCGGTCGGCGAAGCGTGCGCGGTGCTGGGCGATGAAGAGATAGCGTGCCCTGGCGAGCAGCAGCCCCAGGCCGCCGGCGCGTTCGCCCGGATGGAGGAACAGCCCCCCCACTTCGCTGCAGCCTTCAAGGTCGTTGACCAGGCTTAAGATCTCGGCGCGGAAGGTCCGCTTAAGTTCTTGACTGTGCTTGGTGACCGTGCCGATGCGGTAGCTGTAGAACGGCCATTTGTCGCCGACGCGGGTGAAGATCTGGCAGGTGCCGCGCACGTCGCCAGTCTCGACATTTTCGAGGATCAGCACGAACAGATCGTCGGCGACCTCGGCATCTTCGCCGCGTGCGAAGGCGGCATGGCTGCGATCCAGCTTGGCCCTCAGGGCGGGCTTGTCCGGCGGCAGATTGGTGAAGCCTCCGCCAGTTAGCTTCGCCATCTCGTATAGATGCTGAAGATCCTCGTCGCGCGCGGCGCGGATGCGGAAGCTGCTCATGGCCGGCCTCGCTCGGCGAGGCGGAGAATGGTGAGAACCGAGAGCGCGGCGCGCTCGGGCAGGCTTTCGGGGATCAGAAATTCCTCCGTGGAATGGATGGCGCCACCGCGGGCGCCCATGGTGTCGACCACCGGCACCCCGCAGGCGGCGATGTTGTTGCCGTCGCACACCCCGCCGGTCGCCTTCCAGGCGATGGGGATGCCGAGATCGGCGCCCGCGTCGCGGACGAGATCGAACAGGCGGCCAGCGGCCGGGTCGATCGGCTTGGGCGGGCGGTTGAAGCTGCCGTGCAGTTCGATGCGGACCTCGTGCGCTGCCGAGACCTGCGCGATCGCCGTATCGAGCGCGGCTTGCGCTCGGGCGGTCGCGGCGACGTCGCCGGGGCGGAAGTTCACCCGCAGGATCGCGAGGTCCGGCACGACATTGTTGGGGCCGCCGCCGTCGATCCGGGCGGGGTTCACGGACAGGCCGGGCGCCTTGGCGTCCGCCAGCATCACCGCCAGCGCTGCCGCCGCGACGAGCGCGTTGCGGCCCTCTTCGGGGTTGCGGCCCGCATGAGCGCTGCGGCCATGGACGACGAGCGAGAAATTGCCGGTCCCGCCCCGCGCCCCGGCCAGGGTGCCGTCGGGCAGTGCGGGTTCATAGGTGAGCGCGGCGGTCTTGCCCTGCGCGACGCGAGTGATCAGCGCGCGCGAGGCGAGCGAACCCGTCTCCTCGTCCGAATTGATCAGCACGGTGTAGCCGAAGCGCTCGGCAAGCGGGCTCCCCTCGGCGGCTTCCAGCGCGGCGAGCATCAGCGACAGGCCGCCTTTCATGTCGGCGGCGCCGGGCGCATTGAGGCGGCCATCGTGCAGCCATTGTGCCTGCTGAAACGGATGATCGGCGGCGAACACCGTGTCCATATGGCCGGTGAGCAGCAGCTGTACCGGCGCGTCTGGCCGCACCGTCAGCAGCAGGTGCCGGCCATGGTCAAGGGGCTCGATGGCGCCCCCCGGCGTCACCGTCTCCACCGGCTCAGGGTCAACGAGTTCCAGCGTGCCCGGCAGCACCGAAAAAGCGTCCGCCAGCGTCGCCGCCATGGCGGCCAGCCCCGCCAGGTTGCGGGTGCCGCTGTTGATCGCCGCCCACTCCAAGGTCCTCTCCAGCATCGGCGCGGCTTGCGCGCGCTCGATCGCCGTCCGTTCGATAGCGGATAGCATGGTCATGGGGGGCGTGGTAGCGCGGAACCGGGGCGGTTGAACACCCCCGGCGGCGTGCCGATCAGAAATCGACGACGAGCGCCGCGCGGCTGGTGGTGTCGGTGGTCAGGCGGCCGAGCGGCGGCGCGCTTTCATACTGCACCGTATAGCTGAACTGTGCGGAGAGCGGCCCGATCAGCTTGGCGAGCAGCGCCGACTTGGTCGCGACGGTGCTGTTGTCCTTCTCGACATAGGCCGAGGCCTGCTGGGTGATCGACATGCCGCGCGACAGCCGCCAGGCGAAGTCGAGCGACCCGCGCGCGGCGATGTTGTTCTCGGTCGGCGCGCCGATGAAGCGCGTGTAGCGATAGGCGGGGCCAAGCTCGACATCGAGCTTGATCGCCGAGCTCTTGATCGCGCTATAGCCGGCACCGACCGACATCGAGACACGATCGCCAAAGCCCGAGAAGCGATCGCTTTCATATTGCGCGGCGCCGTACATATACGCGCGATTGTCGAACTTCCAGTTGGGCTCATAGGCGGCGAGATAGCGTTCGCGCGTGGTGAGGCCGAGGCTCTCCTGATAATCGGCCTGGACGCGGACCTTGTGGCGCCACTCGATGCCTTCGCGCTTCACCTCGGCGGCGGCGGTGACGCCGATATTCTCCGAATTGCCGGTCTGCACATAGCCGCCGAGTTCGACATGGCCCTTCACCAGCTGGAGGAAATGCGCCTCGCGCAGTGCTTGCTGTGCCACCTCGCGGCGGCTCGACCGCCATTCGCCCGCGATCTTGGCGACCAGCGGCGCGCTCGCCGGATCGGCGGTCTTGGCATATTTGACGATGACCGCGACATCGGCCTCGTTGCCCGAGCTCATCGCGGCGTCGAGCATCGCCTTGATCGTCGGCGGGATCGGCGGATCCTCGGCGTTCGCGAGCAGGAGCGGAAAGGCGAGGAGGAGGACACGCATCACGCATTTGTCCTAGCCATGATTTCGCGGCGCAAAAAGGGCAGGCGGTCGCATCTCTACCACGCATGGCCTCAGCGACGGCCTCGGAGACAGGTTGCGGCGCGGCGGGGAGGCGCAGACGGTGGCGGCTATGGAAAAGCAGGCAGTGGTGTTCGGAGCCTCGGGCGGGATCGGCGGCGCGATCGTGGCGCAGCTCGCCGCCGACCCTTCGATCGCGCGGGTTTATGCGGGCAGCCGTCGCCCTGGCGCATCGACGGACGCGAAGCTGGTGCCGTTCGCCTTCGACCTGACCGACGAGGCGAGCATCGCCGCCGCGGCCGCGACGGTGGAAGGGCCGGTGGACCTCGTTTTCGTGGCGACGGGCATGCTGCATCGCGCGGGCGGTCCTTCGCCGGAAAAGGCGCTGCGGGCGCTGGACGGCGCGGCGATGGCCGAGATGTTCGCGGTCAACACCATCGGGCCCGCGCTGATCGCCAAGCATTTCGCGCCGCTGCTGCCGCGCGATCGCCGGAGCGTGTTCGCGGCCTTGTCGGCGCGGGTAGGTTCGATTGCCGACAACCGGCTTGGCGGCTGGCACAGCTATCGCGCGTCCAAGGCGGCGCTCAACATGCTGCTGGTCAACCTCGCCATCGAACTGCGGCGGACGCATCCGCAGGCGGTGGTCGCCGCCCTGCATCCGGGCACCGTCGATACCGGCCTCTCCGCTCCGTTCCAGCGCGGGGTTCCGCAGGAAAAGCTATTTTATACAGATCGTAGCGCCGGGTATCTCCTGGAAGTTCTTAGCAATTTGGCGCCCGAGGATTCGGGTGGCCTGTTCGCGTGGGACGGCGCCCGCATTCCCTATTGAGCGAGCCGCGCCTCGACCAGCCGGCGCAACGCGACGCGCGCCTTGAGCCGGGCGGCAAGCAGCGCCATGCCGCTGATCTTGCGCTGGACGAACAGCGTATCGGCGGGCGGCACGTGCCATACCGCGCGATCCTCGACCATCTGCATGCCTTCGCCGCGCACAGCCTGCAGAAAGCTGCGATCGCCGAAGTCGAAGTCGTCGGCGCGGTCGGTCTGTTCGAGGATCAGCCCGATCATCCGGTCGATCACCTCCGGATGCCGCTCTAATGCAGCCGGGCTGAAGAAGCCGAGGTCGAGCGCAGCGGCGCGGACGGCGGCACGATCGCTGTTGATACCAGCATGGAGCAGGTGGCGGTATCCAGCTGTAATGTTATCCAAAACCGGCATTGCCGCACCGAAGTCGAGCAGCACCAGCCGCCCGGTTTCGGGCTGGTAGCGATAGTTGGCGAAGTTGGGATCGGTTTGGATGAAGGCGAAGGTGAACAGCTCCTGCAGCACCAGGTCGATCAGCGCCGTCGTGACGCGGTTGCGCTCGTCCTGGTCCGCCGCCTCCAGCGTCTCGATCGGCTTGGCGGCGATATAGTCCATCGCTAGCACGTTGGTGGTGGAGAGCTCGTGCACCGGGCGCGGCACCAGATAGCGATCGTCACCGGCGAGGTGATCGGCATAGCGCGTCATCATCGCGGCTTCACGGACATAATCTGCCTCGTCATGGAGCTGGCGTTTGGCCTCGCCGAGCAGCGGCGCGATGTCGAGGCCTTTGGGCAGCAGCCCGGAGAGGCGGAGCAAAGTCGCGACATTGTCGACGTCCGCGTCGATGCTCTCGCGCACACCGGGATACTGGACCTTGATCGCGAGCATCCGCCCGTCGGGCAGCCGCGCGCGGTGGACCTGGCCGATCGAGGCAGCCGCCATCGGGTGCGCCTCGAACAAGGCGAAGCGGCGGCGCCAGTCGGCACCCCATTCCCTCGCCAGCACCTGCTGGAGCTGGGCCGGGGGCATGTGGTGGGCACGGTCGCGGAGGCGGGCGAGGATCTGGGTAAGCTCGTCGGGCAGCACGTCGCCGGCATCGAGCGAGATCATCTGCCCCAGCTTCATCGCCGCGCCGCGCAGCTGTGCCAGCTGCTCGGTCGCCCGCGCGACGTTGCCGGGGGTGAGGACGAGATCGCGCAGCTGCGGGCGCTCGCCCGCGACAAGGCGCTTGGCCCCCTCGGCAAGCACGTTGCCGGCAACCCCGCCGGCCAGCCGCCCCATCACGCCGAAACGGGCGAGCCGCCCCTTGGGAACCGCGCGCGAGCGGCCATCATATCCACTGTCATCCGCCATGCCGTTCCCTTTCGCGCACCCAGCGCTGGAGTTTGGGTCGAACGCGCAGGAAGGCGCGATAGAGCCGTTCGAGGAGCCATGTCATTCCCGGCAGCAGCGCCAGCAAGCCCAAGGGCCGCAGCAGCGGGATCGCGCGCCACATCGCCGCAAACGCCGCCGCACCGCTGTAGAAATGGCCTTGCGCGTCGCTGACATGGAAGCGGGCGAGCAGATCGCCGCGGTCGAGCGGGCAATTGGCGGCGTCGTCGCTCACATCGACGAAGCGCAGCCGCGCACCTCGATCGAGCCGCTGGATCAGCGCGATCTCGCGGCTGCAGAGGGGGCAACCGCCATCATACCAGACGGTCAGCGGTTCAGCCATTCCAGCGGCTCCCCGCCGGTACCAGCGCATCGAGGAATCGCGCTGCGTCATCGGCGATCTCCGCCTTGCGCTCCTCCGTCATGCGGTCGAGGTTGCGGACGATCGGTCCCATCCGCTGATTGCGCGCGAAGCGATCGCGGTGGCGGGCGATGAAGTCCCAATAGAGATAGTTGAACGGGCAGGCATCCGGTCCGGCCTTCAGCTTCACCTTGTAGCGGCAGCCGGCGCAGTAATCGGACATGCGGTCGATATAGGCGCCGCTCGCCGCATAGGGCTTGGAGCCCATGATTCCGCCATCCGCGAACAGCGCCATGCCGATCGTGTTGGGCATCTCCACCCATTCATACGCATCGGCATAGACCGCCATGTACCAGACATGGACCAGATAGGGGTCGATGCCGGCGAGCAGCGCGAAATTGCCGGTGACCATCAGCCGCTGGATATGGTGGGCATAGGCATGCGCGCGGGTCTGCTCCACCGCGTCTCGCACGCACGCCATGTCGGTCTCGGCGGTCCAGTAGAATTCGGGGAGCGGGCGACGGGCCTCCAGTGCGTTGACGTCGGCATAGCGCGGCATGTGCAGCCAGTAGATGCCGCGGACATATTCGCGCCAGCCGAGGATCTGGCGGATGAAGCCCTCCGCCGAGTTGATCGGCACCCGGCCGGCCCGCCATTCGGCCTCGGCGCGGCGGCAGAGGTCGAGCGGATCGAGCAGGCCGATGTTCAGATAGAGTGCGAGGTGTGCGTGGAAGAGTACTGGCTCGCCGCGCCGCATCGCGTCCTGATAGTCGCCGAAGCGGGGCAGGGCGTGCTGCAGGAAATGGTCGCGTGCCGTCTCTGCGTCGGCGCGGGTGACGGCGAGGGCGAAGGGCTGCAGGTCGCCGAAATTGTCGGGGAAGCGACGTTCGACCATTTCCAGCACCTCGCGGGTGATCGCATCGGGCTCGAACGCCGGGAGTGCCGGCGGCTCGGTGCCGGACGGGGGCGTCCCGCGATTGTCGTGGTCGTAATTCCATTCGCCCCCGGCGGGCTTGTCGCCGTCCATCAGCAGCCGCGTGCGGCGGCGCATGTCGCGGTAGAAATACTCCATCCGCAACTGCTTGCGACCCTGCGCCCAGGCACGGAAGCCGGCGGGGTCGATCAGGAAGCGGGTATCGGGAAGCAGGGTAAGGCCGGGCACCGCTGCGAGCGCTTGGCGGAGGCGCCATTCGCCGGGTTCGATGCAGAGGATCCCCTCGACGTTGAGTGCCTCGCGGGCGCGCTCGATCTCTCCCACCAGGCTGCCACGGTTCTCCGGATCCTCGAGCCGGGTGTAGCGGAGCTGCCAGCCCTCGCCGCGCAGTTCCTCGGCAAAATGGCGCATCGCCGAGAAGACGAAGGCAAGCTTCTTCTTGTGGTGCGGGACATAGCGCGCCTCGTCGGCAACTTCCGCCATCAGCACCACGTCCTCGGCCGGATCGGCTTCGGCGAGCGAGGAGAGGCCAGCGTTGAGCTGGTCGCCGAGGATAAGGATCAGCCGCGCCATGAAGACTCATGTGGGGTAGGGGCCGCGTGCGAGCGCGATGTCTTTTCGGACAGGTTGAGCGCTGGCGGTACGCGCGCGATCCCGACGCGATGGAAAACCCTGCCTCGCTCTCCCCCGCCGCGCGGATCCTCGGCTTTGCCGGCCTGTTGCCGCTGATCGGCTGCGCCGCCGGTCTGGTGCTGCTGCCGGCGCACCGCGAGGCTTTGCTCGACGCCGGGTTCGGCTATGCCGCGCTGATCTTCAGCTTTCTCGGCGGGCTTTGGTGGGGGCAGGGCGTCGCCCGCGGCAAGGCGTCGGCTGCGTTGTTCAGCGTTGCGGTGGTGCCGTCGCTGATCGCCTGGGGGCTGATGCTGCTTCGGCTGCTCGGTTGCCCTCTGCGGGAAGCGCTGATGGCGCTCGGCGTGGTGATCCTGCTCTCGCCGATCGTCGACCTCGCGCTGGCGCAAAAGCAGCTTAACATGCGTGGCTGGATCGCGCTGCGCCTCCAGCTTTCCGCCGGACTGGGCGCGCTGACGCTGGCGCTTGCAGTCCTCTGATCAGGCGGCGGCCACCGCGCTGCCGATCATCGTGCCCAGCCGGTGGCCCGAAAGCCAGGCAAGCTCGACCCGCGGCCCCTGCAGCCAGTCGCCGCACGCGCCAAGCCGCAGCGCGCCGTTCCACAGCGCGCCCTTGTCGATTCCCGGCGTCATCGCGAAGCGCCAGCGATGCGCGGCGAGGTAGCGAACCGTCGGCACCGCGCCATCTGCATGCGCGAGCAGCGCGTCGAGCAGCGCCTGCGCCACCGTATCGGCTGCGTCTTCCAGATGGTCGGTCGACCACGACCCATGGCCCTGCACCACCCAGGTTTCGCCATCGCGCCGACCGGGCTTTGCGCCGTCGCGTGCCGCCCAGCCGATGACACCCTGCTGGCGGATACTGTCCACAGCGATCGGCACACGATCCTCGAACGCGATCATCGCCGTCCAGCAAGGCTGCGAGCGCGCGGCCATGGCGTCTGCGGCCATCATCAGGTCGTGCGTGCCGAGGATTGCAGCCGCCTGCTCTGCCGGCAGCGCGATGATGGCGGCGTCGAACGGGCCGTGCTGCTGTGCCTGCAACCGAACGTGCCAACCTTGCACGTTGCGCGTGAGGCCGACGACATGCTGCCCGAAATGCACCTGGTGTGCCGACGCCATGTGGCGGACGGGTGCGTTCATCGTCGGCGTGCCGACCCAGGCATCCGGGCCGGCCTCCTGCCACGGGCTGGCGACGCCCTGCGCCTGCCATTCCTGCACGAGGCGCCGGAAGCGATCGTCACGAACGGTGAAATATTGCGCGCCATGATCGAACTGCAGCGTCTCGCCGTCGACCTCAACCCGCCGGGTGGACATCCGCCCACCGGGTCCGCGGCCCTTGTCGAACAGCGTCACCCGGTGCCCTGCGGCACGCAGCTGATCGGCACAGGCCAGGCCGGCGATGCCGGCACCGAGGATCACGACGTCCATCTGCGCGGCCCCGCTCAATAGCCCATCAATGACATGAGCTCGGCGCGGCTGCTGCGATCCTCGAGGAAACAGCCCAGCATCCGGCTGGTAACCATGCCGACGCCGTGGGTCTTCACGCCGCGCCCGGTCATGCAGCCATGCTGCGCCTCGATCACCACCGCCACGCCGGCGGGCTTGAGGTGCGTCCAGATCGCCTGTGCGATCTCGGCGGTAAGCCGCTCCTGAATCTGCAGGCGGCGGGCATAGCCGTGGAGCACACGGGCAAGCTTGGAGATGCCGACCACCCGGTCCTTGGGCAGATAGGCGATCGACGCCTTGCCGGTGATCGGCGCCAGATGATGCTCGCAATGCGACTGGAAGGGTATGTCCTTGAGCAGCACGATCTCGTCATAGCCCGCCACTTCCTCGAAGGTGCGGGCGAGGTGCATGCCGGGATCCTCGTCATAGCCGGCGCAATATTCGCGCCAGGCCTTGGCATGGCGTATCGGCGTGTCGCGCAGCCCTTCACGCTCGGGATCCTCGCCGACCCAGCGGAGCAGCGTCCGCACCGCTTCCTGCACTTCGTCGGGGACCAATTCGCCGCCTGTTTCGTTGTCGGCCCGTTCTATGTCGTTGCAGAAGAAGTTCATCGGGCCTACCTTTCGTTTCACCGGCAGCATTTGCGTGGCACGCCGGCACCGAGTGTCCTCCACATGAGGAACCCGGCCGAAGCCGGGAACATGGACAAAAGGGTATGTAACATTGCTGCCCCAAAAGGATGCGGAAAGCCGACCAATGCCACTAGCCGACATGATCGCCGGAAGCGCCGTTGCCGCGGTGCTCAGCAACCCCCGACTGCCCGACAACCCGATCGTCGATTGCAACGACGCCTTCATTGCGCTGACCGGCTATCAACGCGATGAGATCGTCGGGCGCAACTGCCGCTTCCTCTCCGGGGACAAGACGGAACCCTGGCTGAGCGAGGCGCTGAGCGCTGGGGTGCGCGAGAAACGGCCGGTCATGGTGGAGATCCTCAACTACAAGAAGGACGGTACGCCGTTCCGCAATGCGGTGCTGGTCGCGCCGATCTTCGGCGAGGATGGCGAGCTGGAATATTTCCTCGGCTCGCAGATGGAAGTCGAAGGGCCGAAGGAAGGCACCGCCCATCGCGCCACCATCGCGCGGGACAAGATCGGCGCGCTGTCGCCGCGACAGCGCGCGGTGCTGATCGCAATGGCGGCGGGCAAGCTCAACAAGCAGATCGCCTATGATCTCGGCCTGACCGAGCGGACGATCAAGATGCACCGCGCGGCGATGTTCCGCGCGCTGGGCGTCCGGACCGCGGCGGACGCGGTGCGGATGGCGATCGAAGCGGGCTATTGAGCCACGAAAAAGGGGCGCCCCTGGAGGGACGCCCCTGATTGGTTCGGCCGGTACGGCTTATTGCGCGTTGGCGGCCGGCATGTCGGCGCCGTTGTCGGGCGCGGCGTTGCCGATCATCGCCTCGGCCTCGGCATTGGCGCGATCCTCGGCATCGTTCTGGTAGATCATCGCATTGGCCTCGGGCGCGACGTTCGCGCCGTCGGACAGATTGCCTTCGCCGCCGCCGCATGCCGCAAGCGGCGTCAGCAGTGCTGCCGCGGCCATCAGGCGAAGCTTGATCATCCGGTTGCTCCTACATTCAAATCCGTTGCGCAGCCGAAAGGAGCTGCGCGTCAGCCCGCTGCATGGGGCACGGCGAGCAACGCGTCAAACGCAAATATGTCGCATCGCCGTGACTTTGCCATGTTTTCGCCCGAATTCGGGACGTGCCGTCACTCGCCCTTTTCGGCGGGGACGGCGGCGATATCTTCCGGTGCATTGGCCGCGATCGCCAGCATCGACGCCCAGGCGCCGACGTTCTGACGCAGCTGGGCGGGATCGATCTTGTCGAGCGTGTCGTCGGGCGTGTGGTGCAGGTCGAAATAGCGCAGCCCGTCCTGGTTGAGCCCGATCGTGCCGACGCTGAGCGCCAGGATCGGCTCGACATCGGTGCCGCCATGCGCGGTGCCGCGGCCGCGCTCGATGCCGAGCGGGTAGAGCGCGGTCTCCAGCCGGTCGGCGATCGCCTTGGCGCCTTGCGGCAGGTTGGTCTCGAACTTCCAGACCCGGTCGGCGCCGAAATCGGATTCCATCGCGAGCACATGGCGCTCCTTGGCATGCGCCTTGGCATAGGCGGCCCCGCCGAAGCCGCCGACTTCCTCGGCGCCGAACCAGACGACGCGGATCGTGCGGCGCGGCTGGCCGAGCTTGGCGGCCTGGAGCGCGGCGGCGGTGGTGATCGCCACGCCCGAGGCGTCGTCGATCGCGCCGGTGCCGAGGTCCCAGCTGTCGAGATGGCCGCCGACGACGATGATGCCGGCGCCGGGGTCGCTGCCCGGGATGTCGGCGATCACATTGCCGGATTCGGCCTCGCCCTTGAACTGCGGGGTCACGCTCAGCCGCAGCTTGACCGGGCCGCGCTTGACCAGGCGCACCAGCTGCTCGGCATCGGGCACCGAAAGCGCGGCGGCGGCGATCGGCGAGACGCCCTTCGCCCAGGTGGTGACGCCGGTATGCGGATTGCGGTGATGGTCGGTGCCGATCGAGCGGATCAGCACTGCGGCGGCGCCCTTGGTCGCGGCGATGCTCGGGCCGGCGCGGCGGACGGCGCCGTAATAGCCGTACTGCGAGCCGTCCTGGGTCGGCACCATCGCATGGTCGATAAAGGCGACCTTGCCCTTGAGGCTGCCGGCAGGGGCGGCCTGGAGATCGGCGAGCGACGCGAAATAGGCCACCTCTGCCTCCAACGGCCGGGCGCCGGTGGACCCTGAATAGCCGAGCGCGGCGATGGTCAGCTTCTGCGCCGATCCACCAAGGACTTCGGCGGTTTCCGCGCCGCGGATCCAGACGGGCATGCGATAGGTTTCGATATGGACGTTCTGAAAGCCCAGCGCGGTCAGTTTCTTGACGCCCCAGGCGCGGGCGCGGGCTTCCGCCTCGGTGGCGGCGAGGCGCTGGCCGATCTCGGTCGTCAGGCCCTCCGTCACATCCCATGCGACCGTGTCCTGCAGCGCAGCGTCGCGCACCTTGGCGACCTGGTCGGCGGTCTGCGCCAAGGCGGGGAGGGGAAGGGCGAGCGCGGCAGCGGCCGCGAGGAGGAGGCGCTTGGTCATGCTGCGGATGCTAACCAGCGGTGGACCGATTGCAATGGGGGATGAGCGGTTTGGAAAGCATGTTTAAGCCCCTCCTCCTTGGAGGAGGGGTTGGGGGTGGAGGGATTCCGGACCAGAGGTTGGTCTCGGTAAGACTCAGCCCCACCCCAACCCCTCCCCTGAAGGGGAGGGGCTTAGAAGATGACCCAAGCCGGCGCATTGCCCCGCGTTGCCAATCCGCGCCCGCATCGCTACATGCCACGCGTCTTTCCAGCATCCAGAATTCTCGCAACGGAGATCCGCCACCGTGGCTGCGCAGTACGCCTTCGTCATGAAGGACATGACCAAAACCTTCCCCGGCGCCCCCAAGCCGGTGCTCAACAACATCAACCTGCAATTCTACCAGGGCGCCAAGATCGGCATCGTCGGCCCCAACGGTGCAGGCAAGTCGACGCTCATGAAGATCATGGCCGGCATCGACAAGGATTTCGCCGGCGAGGCATGGCCGGGCGAGAACATCACCGTCGGCTATCTGCCGCAGGAGCCGCAGCTTGACCCGACCAAAAGCGTGCTCGAGAACGTCAAGGACGGCGCGCGCGAGACGGCGGACATGGTCGATCGCTTCAACGCCATTTCGGCCGAGATGGGCGATCCCAAGGATGACACCGATTTCGACGCGCTGATGGAGGAGATGGGCGATCTCCAGGCCAAGATCGACGCGGTCGATGGCTGGAGCCTCGACAACCAGCTCGAAATCGCGATGGAAGCGCTGCGCTGCCCGCCGTCGGACTGGCCGGTCGAGAACCTGTCGGGCGGTGAAAAGCGCCGCATCGCGCTTACCCGCCTGCTGATCCAGAAGCCGTCGATCCTGCTGCTCGACGAACCGACCAACCACCTCGACGCCGAAAGCGTCAACTGGCTGGAAAACCACCTCAAGGAATATGCCGGCGCGGTGCTGATGATCACCCACGACCGCTACTTCCTGGACAATGTGGTCGAGTGGATCCTCGAGATCGATCGCGGCAAGTACTTCCCGTACGAGGGCAATTACTCGACCTACCTGGAAAAGAAGGGCAAGCGCCTGGAGCAGGAGGACCGCGAGGCTTCCGGTCGCCAGAAGGCGATCCAGGACGAGCTCGCCTGGATCCGGCAGGGCGCCAAGGCCCGCCAGACCAAGTCCAAGGCGCGTATCGCCAAGTTCGAGCAGCTGGTCGCCAGCCAGGAGAACCGCACGCCGGGCAAAGCCCAGATCGTCATCCAGGTGCCCGAGCGCCTGGGCGGCAAGGTGATCGAGGCCAAGAACATCTCCAAGGCGTACGGCGACAAGCTGCTGTTCGAGAACCTCTCGTTCATGCTGCCGCCGGGCGGCATCGTCGGCGTGATCGGGCCGAACGGCGCGGGTAAGTCGACGCTGTTCAAGCTGATCACCGGCCAGGAAACGCCGGACACGGGCGAGATCGACATCGGCTCGACCGTGCGCCTCGGCTATGTCGACCAGAGCCGCGACCACCTCGACGACAGCAAGAACGTCTGGCAGGAAATCTCCGACGGTCTCGATTACATGAAGATCAACGGCCACGACCAGTCGACGCGCGCCTATGTCGGTGCGTTCAACTTCAAGGGCGCGGACCAGCAGAAGATCGTCGGCAAGCTGTCGGGTGGTGAGCGCAACCGCGTCAAAATCGCCAAGATGCTGAAGCGCGGCGGCAACGTGCTGCTGCTCGACGAACCGACCAACGATCTCGACGTGGAAACGCTGGGCGCGCTGGAAGAGGCGATCGAGAATTTCGCGGGCTGCGCCGTGGTGATCAGCCACGATCGCTTCTTCCTCGATCGTCTCGCCACCCACATCCTCGCCTTCGAAGGCAACAGCCATGTCGAATGGTTCGAGGGTAACTTCGAGGCCTATGAGGAAGACAAGCGCCGTCGCCTGGGCGACGCCGCCGATCGTCCGACCGCGCTGGCCTACAAGAAGCTGACGCGCTGAGCCTGAACGCGCCGGGTCGAGCCCCAGAGGCTCGATCCGGCGCTTGCTTTTCTACAGTGTGTTGCTGCTATAGTACGGCTCTCGACCAGAGGGGACCGTAGGATGCTTGCACTGATGCTGATCGCCGCCATGCCGATGCCGGAGGCGGCGGTGCCCGACGGCTCCCGGCTCCGCGAAGGCAGCGCCTGCTATGCGCTGACCCGCGAGGGCAAGCCGATCGGCCAGACCTGGCAGCGCGTCCGCGCCGCGACGGACGGCGGCACCCCCGTCTGGGATATCATCGTCCACCAGCGCGTCGGCGACGGCAGGTTCGACATGCGCGACCATTTCGTCGTGCGGCGTAGCGACCTGCGGCCGCTGCGCATGGATAGCCGCCGCAACGGGGTGGAGCATGTCCGCGTCCGCTACAATGGCGCCTCGATCCAGGTAACGCGGCCGGACCATGCCGATACGCAGGTCTTGGCCCCCGGCGCTGTGTGGGACGGCAATCTCTGGGGCTTGACCTTCGCCGCATTGCCGCTGGCAGAGGGACAGACCTATGCGCTGCCCTTCTTCCAGTACGACAAGGGGCTGGGGCGCTTCACGCTCAAGGTGGTCGGCAGTGCGAAGGTCGATGCCCAGGATGCCTGGCTGGTGGATGCCGATGCTGGCAACGGTCGCATCGTCCGCTACCTGATCGGCAAGAACCCGGCGGCGGAACTGGGCACCGAAACCCCAATGTTCGGCCAGCGTCTCGGCGGCGATTGCAGCGCGCTGGCCGAACCCTGATCCGCTTGGATCAGGCGGTGAAGCGCTTGGTGAAGCCCTTGTGGGGCTTGTCCTCGGGTACCCCCTCGCTGTCGACATGCTCGACCCGGGCCATCGGCGGACCTTCACGGCAGGCCTCGACGAAAAGGCCGAGCGCGGTGTCTTCTCCGGCGGCGAGGATTTCGACCCGCCCGTCGCGCAGGTTGCGCACCCAACCGGTAAGCCCGCCGCGCTGTGCGGTCCGCACCACCCAGTCGCGATAGCCGACCCCCTGTACCCGTCCCGAAACCAGGATTCGCTGCTGCGCCATATGCTCCCTTTGTACACGCCCGCACTGTCGGGTCGCCAGTATCTGTAGCAGTCTGGGACAGATGGAAAGCGGGGCAGGGGAACGGTCCGCCGCAAACCCGGCAGACCCCGGCGCGTCAGGGATAGGTGATCGCTATCACTTCATATTCGCGCTCGCCCGCGGGGAGCGTGACGCGGCGCAGGTCGCCGATGCGCGCGCCGCGCAGCGCCCGGGCGAGCGGGGCGTTCCAGCCGACCAGCCCCTTGCCGGCATCGGCCTCGTCGTCGCCGACCAGCGTGAGCGTGCGGTGGTTGTCGTCCTCGTCGGCGATGGTCACGCAGGCGCCGAAGAACACGCCGCTGCGATCCTCCTGCCGGCTTGGATCGACGACCTTGGCTGCCTTCATCCGCCGGGCGAGGAAGCCCAGCCGCCGATCGATCTCGCGCAGCCGCTTGCGGCCGTAGATATAGTCGCCATTCTCCGAACGATCGCCATTGCCCGCCGCCCAGGAGATGGTCTCGACCAGCTTGGGGCGTTCCTGCCCGAACAGCTGGTCATACTCGGCCTTAAGCGCGGCATAGCCGGCGGGGGTGATATAGTTGGGGCGATCGTTCATGATCGGCCCGCGCTATCAGCCCGGCCGGCTCTTGCCCAGATACCAGCTGAGGTTCGCCGTCCCCTTGCTGCGCGCATAGGAGGGGTTCATCAGGTCGTAGACGACGGCGTTTTCCAGCACGCGCTGGACATAGTTCTTGGTCTCGAAGATCGGGATCTGCTCGATCCAGCGGACCATGTCGCCGCCGGGAAGGCGCGGGTCGCCATAGGCGTTGAGCCACTTGTTCACATTGCCGGGGCCGGCATTGTAGGCGGCGACCGCCAGCGGATAGCAGCCGCCGTAATAGTTCAGCATTCGCTGGAAGTAGCTAGAGCCGAGCTCGATATTGTAGTCGGTATCCGCATTGAGCGCGCCCGGATCGTAGCTCCTGCCGATCTTGAGCGAGGTCTCGCGCGCAGTGCCGGGCATCAACTGCATCAGCCCGCGGGCACCAGCGCGGCTGACCGCATCGCGGTTGAACTGGCTTTCCTGGCGGGCGATCGCGTGGATGATCGTCCAATAGTCGCGCTGCCCCTCGGGCACCTTCACCGACGGATAGCCCGCGGCGCTATAGTCCGACAGGCCGTTCTGGAGCGCGCTCCGCCCGACCATCACCCCCAGGTCCGGGCGGCCGAGCGTACGGCTGAGATCAGCGGCGAGGAGATGGTCGTCCTCGGTCGTCGCGTCCTCGGCGATCTTGCGGAGGAAAAGGCTCTGGTCACTGCGGTTGCCCATCTGGCCGAGCAGTTGGGCGGCGCGGACGAGCTCGCTGCGGTAGAAAGCGTCGCGCGCTCCGGGCGACGCCGTCTTGCCGGTGAGGTCGCGCGGACCACGGAGCGGCTGCCCCAAGCGCTCCACGGCGAGCTGGCCGTAGAACAGGTCGGGGAAGCCGCCGGCGCTGGCATAATAGGTGCGCGCGCTGGTCGCATTGCCCGCGGCTTCGGCGGCACGCCCCGCCCAGTACAGCCCCTTCGACTGGGTGCCCGGCGTCTTGGAGCCGTGTCCATAGCGGGCGAACATGGCAACCGCGTCATTCGGCCGCCCCAGATTGTACATCGCCACCGTCCCGGCGAGCCAGGTGAGGCTGGTATAATCGTCGCGCACCCCGAGCGAGAGGTCGCTGACATCGGTACCCGACGGGAAGGCGTCATCGACCTGCGAAGCGATGCGATAGGCCAAGTCGTATTGCCCGTCCGCCAGCGCACCGCGCGCGGCCGAAAGCAGCACCTCGTACCATTTCTCCGGATCGCCCGGGAAACCGGCCATGCGGCGCGGTTGGGCAAGGTAGGAGCGCATCAGCTGGCTCTGGCCGGTCTGCCCCAGCCAGCGCGCGCGATCGGCGATATAGCCATGGTCGGCGCCGCCGCGCGCATCGGCGAGGCTCGCCTTGGTCACCGCATCATAGGCGTTGGTGCGATAGGCGATGCGCGCATCGAACACCGGGCGAAGCTCGGGTGAGGTATAAACAAGTTGCCGCGTCGCGATGCTGGTCGCGCCCTGCCAGAGCAGCATGTCCTCGCGCGCGTCGTGATCGGCGGGGCGGAGCGCGGTGCCGAAGGTCGTGAGCAGCTTGCTCTCGTCGGCGGTGCGCAGGATGCCCGCGCGCCAGGCGCGGCGTGCCTGGTCCTCCGCCTCGGCGCGGCGGCCGGTGGCGGCGAGCGCCTCGGCATAGCGCAGCCGGCCGGCAGGCGTGATCGGCGGGAAGCGGGTGAAGAAGCGGACGGCGAGGTCCGGCATGGTCGCGCCGCTGTCGAGTATCGTCTCGGCGGCCGCGCGGCGGCTCTTTTCGCCAGGCCAGCCGGGATGCGCGAGCAGGAAATTGGCATAATCGGAAAAGGCGTAATTGTCCGACTGCTGCAGCCGCTTCCATTCGACCAGCGCGGTGCTCACCGGATCATATTGGGCCTGCGCCTGCGGCACGAAGCCACCCGCCAAGGCCGCCAGCATCGCAGGGGTCACCTGCGAGGAGGCCGCCAGTCCCGAAACACCGGCGAACACCAACGCGCCTTTGAGTACCGTACCGACCATGCTGGACATGATAGGAGATCGCACCGTATCTGCCACCCCGTTTCTACCGAAAAAAGAGGATGATTCCGCGCGATGTTTTCTGGATCGATCCCTGCGCTCGTCACGCCGTTCCGTAACGGCGCGTTCGCGGAGGAGGATTTCCGCGCGCTCGTCGAATGGCAGATTACCGAAGGCTCGTCGGCGCTGGTGCCCTGCGGCACCACCGGCGAGGCCGCGACCATGCCCAAGGACGAGCATTTCCACATCGTACGGGTCTGTGCCGACCAGGCGAAAGGCCGGGCAAAGATCCTCGCCGGCGCCGGCTCGAACGACACCAAGGTGGCGATCGACAACGTTCAGGCGGCAAAGGACGCCGGTGCCGACGCGGCGCTTATGGTGCCGCCTTATTACAACCGCCCAAGCCAGGAAGGCATTTTCCGTCACTTCGCCGCGGTGGCCGAGGCGACCGACCTGCCGATCGTGCTCTACAACGTCCCCGGCCGCACCGTCACCGACATCCAGCCCGCCACCATGGCGCGGATCGTGCAAGCGTTTCCGGAAACCTTCGTCGGCGTGAAGGACGCGACCGGCAGCCTCAGCCGCGTGTCCGAGCAGCGCTCGGGCTGCGGCACCGGCTTCGTCCAACTCTCGGGCAATGACGAGACCGCGCTGGCGTTCAACGCGATGGGGGGCGTCGGCTGCGTGTCCGTGACGGCGAACGTCGCCCCGAAGCTGTGTGCCGAGTTCCAGGCGGCCTGGGCCGCAGGCGACCACGCCAAGGCGCTGGCGCTCCACGACAAGCTCTATCCGCTGCACATCGCCATGTTCACCGATGCCTCGCCGGGGCCGGTGAAGTACGCGATGGGCCGGGTGCGTCCCGGCTTCCCGCAGGAATTGCGCCTGCCGATGACCGAAGCGGGCGAAGCGAGCCGAAAGGCCGTCGACGCTGCACTGGCGTTCGCCGGGCTGGCCTGAACTTCGAACCGGAGCGCCAACAAACGGCTGGCGCTCCGGGCAGACCGTCCCTACATCCCGCGGTCTTATGGCCCGTCCACGTCCCCAGGAATTCGACAAGGTAAAGACCGTCGCCGAGAACCGGCGCGCGCGTTTCGACTATTTCATCGAGCAGGTCTATGAGGCCGGCCTGGTGCTCACCGGCACCGAGGTGAAGTCGCTGCGCTTCGGCGAGGGTTCGATCGCCGAGGCCTATGCGGAGATCAAGAGCGACGCGGTTTGGCTGGTCAACGCCAACATCCCCGAGTTCAGCCACGGCAACCGCTTCAATCACGAGCCCAAGCGCCCGCGCAAGCTGCTGCTCAACGAGCGCCAGATCAACAAGCTGCACGGTGCCGTCGCCCGCGAGGGCATGACGCTGGTCCCGCTGTCGGTCTATTTCAACGGCAAGGGGCGTGCGAAGGTCGAGCTCGCGCTGGCGAAGGGCAAGAAGACGCATGACAAGCGCGAGACCATCAAGGAACGCGACTGGAAGCGCGAACAGTCGCGCATCCTCCGCGACCGCGGCTGAGATGGCCGCGCCGGGCCGCCTGCGTCGCCTGGCGGACAAGGCGATCCCCAGCCGAGAGTCGATTGCGACCAATCGCTGGCTGAAGCCCGTGGCGGGCCGGGTGATGCATGCGTCGCTGTGGCGCTTCACCCGCCGCTCGGTGCCGCGGGGCGTGGCGCTGGGCATGCTGACCGGCATCCTGGTGCCGATGGGGCAGATCCCGGCCTCCGCCATCCTCGCGCTCCCGTTGCGGGCGAACATCCCGGCCGCAGCCGCCACAACCTTTCTCACCAACCCCTTCACGACGCCGCCGCTGTGGATCGCCGCCTATGGCCTCGGCAGCTGGATGCTGGGCGTACATGTCGGGCGGGACGTATTCGAAGGGGATGCGGCGGCCTGGCTCGGCTGGCTGGTGCACCATGGCGGTCCCGCGCTGCTGACGGGACTGGTCACGCTGGCGGTGGCGTTTGCCGTGCTCGGCTATGTCGGCAGCGGTCTGCTGTGGCGCTGGTGGATCGTCCGCAAGCGAAAGCGCAGGCTGCAGCACCGCGGCACGGGCGTCTGATTTCGGGCACGGTGGCATCCGAACGGACGCGATCGGCGCTTGACGCTGAGACGGGGACGGAACAACGGTGAATCATGGCTAGTCTGCCCGACGCCGAACTGCCCAAGCCGTCGCTGCTGCTGCCGATCGCGGCAGTGGTGGTAACCGGCGTCGCGGCGGCCGGTGTCATTCTCGCCAGTCTCAACGATCGCGTCATCGCGATGGGTTTTCTTGCCGCGGCGTTGCTCGCAGCCGGGGTGATGCTGGCGATGGGGCGGCTGTTCCGATCGCCGACCACGAGCATCGAACGCTATACTGACTGGGCAATCGCGCATGCGCTGGCCTCGGCGAGCGACGATGCGCTGGCGGTGACCGACCGCAGCGGCCGCCTGGTTTGCGCCAATCCGCGCTACGAGGCGCTGTTCGGCGGGTGGCCCACCCCGCCCAGCCTGCCGATCGGCGAAGATGGCGAGCGCGCGTTGGGCGCTTGTGCCCGTGCCGCTTGGCGCGACGGCGAAAGCCGGTGCAGCGACATCCAGGTATTCGGCGCGCAGGTGGCGGTGCGCGTCGTGCGCGTCGGCGACGAATCACTGGTGTGGCGCTTCATCGGCATCCACGCGCTCGATCTTGCCGTGCAGGTGCAGGGACTGCTTGCGGGACCGACCGGCGATCGGCTGGGCGGGGCAGGGGTGATGGTAGTGCTGGTCGCGCCCGATGGCCGTATCCGCTCGGCCAATCGCGTGTTCCGCTACCGAGCGCTCGGCAGCGCCGATGCCATCACCGATGGCCGCGACTTCGCCAGGCTGCTCATCACCGACTCGATCGGCCAGGTGCGATTCGAGCGGGAAGGCATGGAAGGTACGCCGCTCCGCGTGCTGCAGATCCCGTTCCTCGAAGGCGACGAGGCTCCGCTGCTCGTGGCGCTGCTCGATGAGGAGCCGACCGCGATTGCCAGCCCGGCGCTTGCCGGCAGCGCCTCGGCGCATGTGCATTCGCTGATCTCGCTGCTCCCCACGGGTCTCGCGCTGATCGACCGCGATGGCCGCTTCCTGACGATGAACGATGCGTTCGTCCGCACGGCGCGGGTTCATCCCGCTGCCCCGCCGCTGTATCCGGGCGATCTGGTGGTGCGCGAGGACAAGGCGACGCTGGCGGACGCGGTCCGGCGGTTCGCCGGCGGTGCGCCGCAGTCGCTCGAGATCACCGTCCGGCTGAAGGATGCGGCGGAAGAGCCGGTGGCGATCACCATTGCCGGCGCGCGCGGGCTGGGTGATGCGGCCGTGCTGCTAAGTCTGCGAGACTCGGGCGAGGAGGGCAAGCTCAAGCGCCAGATCGCCCAGGCGACCAAGATGCAGGCGGTGGGCCAGCTCGCCGGCGGCGTCGCGCACGACTTCAACAACATCCTGACGGCGATCATCGGGCACTGCGACCTGATGCTCATGCGCCATTCGCCCGGCGACAGCGACTATGACGATATCCAGCAGATCCGCGCCAACTCGAATCGCGCTGCCAGCCTGACCCGCCAGCTGCTTGCCTTCTCGCGCCAGCAGACGCTGCGCCCGCAGGTGCTGCAGCTGCCCGACATCATCTCCGAGGTTTCCAACCTGCTCAAGCGGCTGCTCGGCGAGACGGTGTCGCTCGACGTCAAGCATGGTCGCAACCTCGGTCCGGTGCGCGCCGATCCGGGGCAGCTCGAACAGGTAGTGGTCAACCTCGCGGTCAACGCACGCGACTCGATGATCAGCAAGAATCCCAGTGGCGGCGGGTCGCTGACGATCGAGACGCTCGCGGTCTCCTCCGCCGATGTCCGGCGGATGGACGACGACGTGCTGCCCGTGGGCGACTATACCGCGCTGCGCATTTCGGACACCGGCACCGGCATTCCGCCCGAAATCCTTCCGAAGATCTGGGAGCCGTTCTTCACCACCAAGGAAGTGGGCAAGGGGACGGGGCTGGGCCTTTCCACGGTCTACGGCATCATCAAGCAGTCGGGCGGGTATATCTTTGCCGAGAACAATCCGGGCGGGGGCGGTGCATCGTTCACCATCTATCTTCCGGTGCATACCGCGCCCGAGGCGGCGGTGGCCAAGCTGCCGGTGATCAAGGAAAAGCCTGCCGATCTCTGGGGCACCGGCACCATCCTCGTCGTCGAGGACGAGGACATGGTCCGCGCCATCGCCGAGCGCGCGTTGACCCGGCAGGGCTATTCGGTGGTCACCGCCGAAAATGGTGAAGTCGCGCTTGAAACGATCGAGACGATGGACAAGCCCGATCTGCTGGTGTCCGATGTCGTCATGCCGGTGATGGATGGGCCCAGCATGGCACGCAAGGTCCGCGAGCGCTGGCCCGACCTTCCGATCCTGTTCATGTCCGGCTATGCCGAGGAACAATTGCGCCGCTCGATCGATCTCGACAATGTCGCCTTTCTCCCGAAACCCTTTTCTGTGCAACAACTTGCAGAAGCGGTTCAGGAGATCCTGGTGGCCAAATAAGTGCTTGGCACGAAACAATTTTTCCTGCAAAGGGGGCAGCATGCAGGGTCCGCGTAACATTCTCATCGTCGAAGACGAGCCGTTGATCGCCATGATGCTCGAGGATTTCCTCGATGCGCTTGACCGCGTGCCCGCGGGCACTGCCGACAATGTCGCCGAGGCGCTCGACCGGATCGGCGCCGGCGGTATCGACGCGGCAATCCTCGACGTCAATTTGCGCGGCGGCGAGCAGAGCTGGCCGATCGCCGACAGGCTCGCCGAGCTGGGCATCCCGTTCGTGCTCGCGACCGGCGGTGCCGACGACAGCATTGCGCAATCGCATCGCGACCGCCCGGTGCTGTCCAAGCCGTTCACGCTGGACCGTGTCGACAAGGTGCTCAGCAACCTTAGCTGAGCAGGCGCCCAAGGGTTGTGCGCAGGGCAGGGGCGACGCTAAAGCCCCTGCATCATGACCGAACTCCCCAAGACCTTCGACCCCGCCGAAATCGAATCCCGCTGGTACGCCCATTGGGAAGACGAAGGCCTGTTCCGCCCCGAGCGCAAGGGCGCCGAGCCCTGGACGATCGTCAACCCGCCGCCCAACGTGACGGGCAGCCTGCACATCGGCCACGCGCTCGACAACACGCTGCAGGACATCCTCGTCCGCCACGCGCGGCTGAAGGGCAAGGACGCACGCTGGGTGGTCGGCACCGACCATGCCGGCATCGCGACGCAGATGGTGGTCGAGCGCCAGCTCAATGCCGCGGGGCAGAAGCGCACCGACTTCACCCGCGAGGCGTTCGTCGACAAGGTGTGGGAGTGGAAGGCCGAGAGCGGCGGCCAGATCACCGGCCAGCTGCGCCGGCTCGGCTGCTCGATGGACTGGGCGAACGAGCGCTTCACCATGGACGAGGGCTTCTCCAAGGCCGTCCTCAAGGTGTTCGTCGAGCTCCACCGCCAGGGCCTGCTCTATCGCGACAAAAGGCTGGTGAACTGGGATCCGGGCCTCGGCACCGCGATCTCCGACCTCGAGGTCGAGACCAAGGAAGTCCGCGGCAATTTCTGGCACCTGCGCTATCCGCTCGCGGACGGCTCGGGCTTCATCCAGGTCGCGACGACGCGGCCCGAGACGATGCTGGCCGACATGGCGGTCGCCGTGCACCCCGAGGACGAACGCTACAAGGCGCTGATCGGCAAACAGGTCAAGCTGCCGATCACCGGCCGCCTGATCCCGATCGTCGGCGACGAGCATGCCGATCCGGCGCTCGGCTCGGGCGCGGTGAAGATCACGCCGGGGCATGATTTCAACGACTTCGAGGTGGGTGTTCGCGCGGGCATCAAGGCCGGCGAGATGCTCAACATGCTCGATGCCAAGGCGGCGATCTGCCAGACCCAGGACGGGCTGGTGCCCGCCGAGCTGGTCGGGCTCGACCGCTTCGAGGCGCGCAAGGCGATTGTCGCGCGGCTGAAGGACGAGGGCTTCCTCGTACCCTTCATCGACAAGGAAGGCGCCGAGCACGACGCCGAGCCGCGCACCATCCAGACGCCCTATGGCGATCGTTCGGGCCAGGTGATCGAGCCGTGGCTGACCGACCAATGGTATGTCGATGCCGCGACGCTCGCCAAGCCGGCGATCAAGGCGGTCCGCTCGGGCGCGACGAAGATCGTGCCGAAGAGCTGGGAAAAGACCTATTTCAACTGGATGGAGAACATCCAGCCCTGGTGCGTCAGCCGCCAGCTCTGGTGGGGGCATCGCATCCCGGCCTGGTTCGATGCGGACGGCAAAGCCTATGTCGCCGAGACCGAGGAAGAGGCGCGGGCGCAGGCGGGCGAGGGCGTTGCGCTCACCCGCGATCCCGACGTGCTCGACACCTGGTTCTCCTCGGCGCTGTGGCCGTTCGCGACGCTCGGCTGGCCGGAGAATAGCGACCCGACGCTCGGCGGTCGCTACTCGAACGACGTGCTCATTTCCGGCTTCGACATCCTGTTCTTCTGGGATGCGCGGATGATGATGCAGGGTTTGCACTTCATGAAGGAAGTGCCGTTCAAGACCTTGTATCTGCACGGACTTGTCCGCGCGGCCGACGGCCAGAAGATGTCCAAGTCCAAGGGCAACACGGTCGATCCGCTCGGCATGATCGACAAATACGGCGCCGATGCGTTGCGCTTCTTCATGGCGGCGATGGAAAGCCAGGGCCGCGACATCAAGATGGATGAGAAGCGGCTCGAGGGTTATCGCAACTTCGCGACCAAGCTGTGGAACGCCGCGCGCTTCTGCCAGGCCAACGGCATCGCGGCGAGCAAGCATCTTGAGGCGCCGACTGCAGAACTGGCGGTAAACCGCTGGGTTATCGCGGAAACCATTGCGACGGTGCAGGCGCTGGATCTGGCGCTGGCCGATCTCCGCTTCGACGAGGCGGCGAACGGCATTTACCAGTTCGTCTGGAGCCGCTTCTGCGACTGGTATCTCGAGCTGATCAAGCCGGTGCTGCAGGGCGAGGGCGTTGCTGCTGCGGACGCGGAAGAGACCCGCGCTGTCGCCGGCTGGGCGCTCGACCAGATCCTCGTCATGCTCCACCCGTTCATGCCCTTCATCACCGAAGAGCTGTGGTCGAAGATGGGCCCGCGCGACCACGACCTGATCGTCGCCAAGTGGCCGATGGCGGATGCGCGGGCGCTCGATCCGTCGGCGGCGCAGGAGATCGACTGGCTGATCCGGCTGGTGAACGAGATCCGCGCGGCGCGGACCGAGCTCAACGTGCCGCCGGGCGCGCGTCTGGCGCTGCACATCCGCGATGCGTCGGCGGAGACGGTTGCGCGTCTGGCGCGGCAGGAAGCGGCATTGGGCCGCCTTGGTCGCGTCGACCAAGCGCAGGGCGATGCGCCGGCCGGCGGCGCGCTGCAACTCGTCGTCGACGAAGCGACGTTCGTGATGCCGCTGGGCGATGTGGTCGATCTGGAGGCCGAGCGTGCCCGCCTCACCAAGGCGATTGCCGCGGCCGCGAAGGAGCGCGATGGGCTTGCCGGGCGTCTCGGCAATCCGAGCTTCGTCGAGCGGGCCAAGCCCGAGGCGGTCGAGAAGGCGCGGGCGGATCATGCCGAGAAGGCGGCCGAGGCCGAGCGGCTATCGGCGGCGCTGGCGCGGTTGGGGTAATTTCCAGCCCGACTCACCCTCACCCTTCCGCCGCTTTGCGGCTCCCTCCCTCTCCTGCCTGCGGGAGAGGGAGGGGCCCAACGCGCTAGCGATGGGAGGGTGAGGGGGGCTTCCTAGTCGGAAACCGGCACCATCACCTCTATCACCGCCGGCGCGACTTTGGCCGTCACCGGCGTCTTGGCCAGCACTTCGCCGTCGATCGAGATCGGCAGCGACGGCTCGGTCGCCACCCGCAGCGACGTGCCACGGAACGTCACTGTGTCCTCCTTGCGCGCTTCGAGCCGCAGCACCGACGCCGCCCAGTTGCGCACCAGCCGCGACTTGGTCGGGCCCTTCACCACCTGGACGACGATCTCGCCCGAGGCGACGCCGGCCTCGTCGACCAGTTCGGTGCCCCCATGGAACGGCCCGTTCGAGATCCGCACCTCGACTGCGCGCAGGCGCTGCGCATTCGCACCCTCGCCGACGATCACCGTGAACGGACGGAACTTGACGAACTGCAGCGCCGCCCAGCTGAGATAGCCCATCCGCCCGAACCAGCGCTTGGCGTTGTGCGGCACGGTCTCGGCGATCTGCGGCGAGAGACCGATCGCGGCGGTGCTGGCGTAATAATCGTCGTCGATCATGCCGAGGTCGATCCGCTTCGGCCGCCCCTGCAGGATCGCGTCTATCGCGCCGTCGACATCGAGTGCGATGCCGAGCGAGCGCGCGAAGCTGTTCGCGGTGCCGAGCGGCAGCACCCCCAGCGTCACGCCCTTGCCCACCAGCTTGTCGACCAGCCCGCTGATCGTGCCATCGCCACCGCCCAGGATCACCAGCTCGGGCTTCTTCGCCAGCACTTCGTCGAGTACCTTCTCCAGCCGATCGGGGTCGTCGACGGCATGGGCGTCGACGGGCATGTCCTGCTCGCCAAAGCGGGCGCAGGCGCGGTCGAACCAGTCCTGGCCGTGACGGGACTTGGTGTTGACGACCATCGCCGCCGATTTGAATGCCATGGGAGACCCTCGATTGATGACGGAAGCGTAACGCCCGCTCGCACCGATCGGGTCCATGCCTCCTGTTCCAGCGGACAGGTGGCCCAACTTTGAACTTGCGCGTTTGTGCGCCTATGACATCTCCCGTGCTGCTGTGGTTTCGCCGCGACCTCCGCCTTGCCGATCAACCCGCGCTCGTCGCCGCGGCCTCCGAGGGGACGGTGATCCCGGTCTATGTGCTCGACGACGAGATGGCGAAGCACCGCGCGATGGGCGGCGCCTCGCGCTGGTGGCTGCACCACAGCCTCGAAGCGCTGGACGCCGCGCTGCGGGATAAAGGATCGCGATTGATCCTGCGCCGAGGCAAGAGCCACGAGGAATTGGCGCGGTTGGCCGAGGAAACCGGCGCGACGACCGTCCACTGCATCCGCCATTACGAACCCTGGTGGCGCAATGCGGAACGCGCGGTATCGCAGAAGCTGACGCTGTGCTGCCACGACGGCAATTACCTGCTGCCCCCCGGCGTGGTGACGACCGGGGCGGGCAAGCCTTACAAGATCTTCACGCCCTTTTATCGCGCGCTGCGCGAGCGCTTGCCCCCGGCGGCGCCGCTGCGGGTACCGCAAAAGATCGGTGCGCCGTCCAAATGGCCGAAAAGCGACTCACTGGAGGACTGGGGGCTGCTCCCGACCGCACCGGATTGGGCCGAGGGTTTCCGCGAGGAATGGACGCCGGGCGAGGCGGGGGCGGGTAAGCGGCTGCGGCGCTTCGAGGACCACGCCGCCGGCTATGACGACACGCGCAACCTGCCCTCGATCGAGGGCAGCTCGCGCCTCTCGCCGCACCTGCACTTCGGCGAAGTCTCGCCGGCGCAGGTCTGGCATGCGGTTGCGGATGCCGGCGGGCAGGTGGAGGAGTATCTGCGCGAACTGGGCTGGCGCGATTTCACCCAGAACCTGATCTGCCAGTTTCCCGATTATGCCACGAAAAACGGTCGCCCCGCCTTCGACAAGCTCGAATGGCGGTCCGGCAAGGCGGCCAAGGCGGACCTCCGCGCCTGGCAGCGCGGGCAGACCGGCTATCCGATCGTCGATGCGGGCATGCGCCAGCTCTGGGCAACCGGCTGGATGCACAATCGCGTGCGGATGATCGCGGCCAGCTTCCTGATCAAGCATCTGCTGATCGACTGGCGCGAGGGCGAGCGCTGGTTCTGGGACACGCTGGTCGACGCCGATTACGGCAACAACACGGTCAACTGGCAATGGGTCTCGGGCTCGGGCGTCGATTCGAGCCAGTGGAGCCGGGTGATGGCGCCGCTCACCCAGTCCGAGAAGTTCGATGCGGCAGGCTATATCCGGCAATGGGTACCCGAACTCGCCAAGCTGCCCGACGCCGCGATCCACGATCCCGATGCGGCGGGATGCCGCCCGGCCGCCTATCCGCCCAAGCGCATCGACCACCGCGAGGCGCGGGAGCGCGCGCTCGCGGCGGGCCGGGCAGTCCGCTGAAAAGGGTCAGCCGCAGCGGGCGTCGGTGATGGCGCCGGCGGCGTTGACGTGCAGGTTGAGCCGGTCGACGCGGAAGTCCATCGTCACCGCCGAGCCCGGCTCAACCCAACGCGCGCGCTTGGCGCCCGAACGGGCCAGCGCATCGGCCTCGATCGCAGGCGAGCGCTGCTTGCTCTTGAGGTCCTGCACCCGGTTGGCGTCGCATTCGACCATCGCCGGTAGCGGCTCGGCCTTTTTCTGCGGCGCGCAGCCGGCAGCCGCGCCCGCCAATGCGACAAGGGTGAGAGCGCGGATCATGCCGGATCCTCCGCGCGGGTCATCTTGAGCTTGCCGTTGCGCACCGCGAATCCCAGCTGGCCTTCCACCAGCGCCAGCGCATCGCGTCCGAACTGTTCGTAGCGCCAGCCTTCGAGGATCGGCAGGTCCTTGCGCACTCCGGAGGCGAGCGCTTCGAGGTCCTCAGAACGCGCCAGCAAACGGGGGGCTACATTCACTTCCTTCGCGCGGATCTTGAGCAGCAGCTTGAGCAGGTCGGCGACCAGCGCGCCGTCCTTGCCCAGCGACGGCTTGCGCTCCTCGCGGCCGGGCATCTCATCGGCGGGCATCGGCTTGGACTCGGCGATCGCCGCCATCATCCGCCCGCCAATGTCGTTCCCCGCCCAGGCGGCGGAGAGACCGCGTACCTTGGCGAGATCGCTCTGCTTGCGCGGCGGGTTGGCGGCGATGTCGGCCAGCGTTTCGTCCTTGACGATGCGGCCGCGCGGCAGGTCCTTGCCCTGCGCTTCCAGCTCGCGCCACCGGGCGAGTGCCTTCAGGCGGCCGAGCACCTCGGGCTTGCGGCTGTTGATGCGGACGCGCTGCCATACCTGGTCGGGATCGTTGCGGTAATTCTCGGGATCCGAGATCCGCTCCATCTCCTGGTTAAGCCATACGCCGCGACCCGACTTGCGCAGCTTTTCCAGCATTTTGGGGAAGATTGCGGAAAGGTGGGTCACGTCGGCGATGGCATAGTCGATCTGGCGCTTGTCCAGCGGGCGGCGCGCCCAGTCGGTAAAGCGGGCGCCCTTGTCGACGACGATGCCGAGATAGGTGTCGACGAGGTTGGAATAGCCGATCTGCTCGCCCTGGCCGAGCGCCATTGCGGCGATCTGGGTGTCGAACATCGGGTGCGGGGTCTTGCCGGTGAGGTTGTAGACGATTTCGATGTCCTGGCCGCCGGCGTGGAAAACCTTCAGGACGTCCTCGTTGTCGACCATCAGTTCGAGCAGAGGACCCATGTCGAGGTCGGGGGCCATCGGATCGATCGCCGCGGCCTCCTTGTCGTTGGCCACCTGGATCAGGCAGAGCTCTGGCCAGTAGCTGTTTTCGCGCATGAACTCGGTGTCGACCGTGATGAAGTCGGACTTCGCGAGGCGTTTGCAGAGTTCGGCGAGGGTGACGCTGTCTTCGATCAGACCATGAATGTGCATCCAACGCCCATATACCGGTCTTCGGGTTGACAAAAGTGGGGTGTGACCGGAATGCGCGCGGTCATAGTGTTTCAATATCGTCGCGCCGGCCCGAACCGGCACCGCCAAGCGTGGCGGGAAGACGCCAAGGTGAGAAGAACCGCATCATGCACGCCTATCGCACGCACACCTGCGCCCAGCTACGCTCCGCGGACGTCGGGCAAACCGTCCGCCTGTCGGGCTGGGTGCACCGCAAGCGCGACCATGGCGACTTGGTCTTCGTCGACCTGCGCGACCATTATGGCATCACCCAGATCGTCACCGATGCCAGCGGCCCGGCCTTCGAGGCGATCGAGTCGCTGCGCTCCGAATCGGTGATCACCGTCACCGGCACGGTCGTCGCGCGCGACGGCAGCGTGGTGAACCCGAACTTGCCGACCGGCGAGATCGAGGTCCGCGCGGCCGAGGTGACCGTCCAGTCGGCTGCGGCCGACCTGCCGATGCCGGTGTTCGGCGATCAGGAATATCCGGAAGAGATCCGCCTGCGGAACCGCTATCTCGATCTGCGCCGCGAAAAGGTCCACAAGAACATCCTGCTGCGCTCGAACGTGATCGCGTCGCTACGTAGGCGGATGATCGACCAGGGCTTCACCGAGTTCCAGACGCCGATCCTCACCGCGTCGAGCCCCGAGGGCGCGCGCGACTATCTCGTTCCCAGCCGTGTCCATCCGGGCAAGTTCTACGCGCTGCCGCAGGCGCCGCAGATGTTCAAGCAGCTGCTGATGGTTGCCGGCTTCGACCGATATTTCCAGATCGCGCCCTGCTTCCGCGACGAGGACGCCCGCGCCGACCGCAGCCCGGGTGAGTTCTACCAGCTCGATTTCGAGATGAGCTTCGTCACTCAGGACGACGTGTTCGCGGCGATCGAGCCGGTGCTCCACGGCGTGTTCGAGGAATTCGCCGACTGGGAGGGCATGGGCCGCAGCGTCAGCGCGCTGCCGTTCAAGCGCATCCCGTACCGCGAATCGATGCTGAAGTACGGCAACGACAAGCCGGACCTGCGCAACCCGCTGGTGATCACCGACGTGTCGGACTTCTTCAAGGGCTCGGGCTTCGGCCGCTTCGCCTCGATCGTGGAAGGCGGCGACGTCGTCCGCGCCATCCCCGCGCCGGGCACCCACGAGAAGAGCCGCAAGTTCTTCGACGACATGAACAGCTGGGCGCAGAGCGAAGGCTTCCCGGGCCTCGGCTATGCGACGCAGAAGGATGGCGTGTTCGGTGGTCCGATCGCCAACAACCATGGCCAGGACGGCATGAAGGCGATGGCGGAAGCCATGGGCCTGGGCCCGAACGACGGCATCTTCTTCGCCGCAGGCAAGGAAGCCCAGGCCGCCAAGCTCGCCGGCCTCGCCCGGACCCGCGTCGCTGATCAGCTCGAGCTGATCGACAAGAAGCGCTTCGAGTTCTGCTGGATCGTCGACTTCCCGATGTTCGAATATGACGAGGACGCGAAAAAGGTCGACTTCAGCCACAATCCGTTCTCGATGCCGCAGGGCGAACTGGAGGCGCTGGAGACCAAGAACCCGCTCGACATCCTCGCCTATCAGTACGACATCGTCTGCAACGGCATCGAGCTGTCCTCGGGCGCGATCCGGAACCACAAGCCCGAGATCATGTACAAGGCGTTCGAGATCGCCGGCTATTCGCAGGCCGATGTCGACACGAACTTCGCGGGCATGATCAACGCGTTCAAGTTCGGCGCCCCGCCGCACGGCGGCTCGGCCCCGGGTGTCGACCGCATCGTGATGCTGCTCGCCGACGAGCCGAACATCCGCGAGGTGATCGCCTTCCCGATGACGCAGAAGGCCGAGGATTTGATGATGCACGCGCCCTCGGCGGTGAGCGACAAGCAGCTCAAGGAGCTGCACATCCGCCTGGCGCCGGGCGTCGACGGCCCCAAGGCCGGCTGAGCGGAGAGGGGCGGTCATGCGCGTCGCGGTGTTCAACACCAAGGCCTATGACCGCCGCTTCCTATCCGAGGCCAATGCCCGCTTCGGGCATGACCTGACCTTCCTCGAACCCCGCCTCGATGCGCTGACCGCCACGCTGGCGGCGGGGCACGCGGCGGTGTGCGTGTTCGTGAATGACGGCGTCGACGGAACGGTGCTGGAAGCGCTGGCGAAGGTCGGCGTCCGGCTGGTGGCGCTGCGCTGCGCCGGGTTCAACAATGTCGATCTCGCCGCTGCGGAGCGGCTGGGCATCGCGGTGGTGCGGGTGCCCGCCTATTCGCCGCATGCCGTTGCCGAGTTCACCGTCGGTCTGCTGCTGGCGGTCGACCGGCAAATCCCGCGCGCCTGGTCGCGGGTGCGAGAAAACAATTTCGCGCTCGACGGGCTGATCGGTCGCAACCTCCATGGCCGCACCGTCGGCGTGGTCGGCACCGGCAAGATCGGCGCGCTGGTCGCTCGGTCGCTGCGGGCGGGGTTCGGCTGCACCGTACTGGCGAGCGATCTCCGTGCGGACCCCGAACTGGAAGCGATGGGCGTCCGCTATGTGCCGCGCGACGAACTGCTGCGCACCGCCGAGATCGTGACGCTGCATTGCCCGCTGACGCCGGAAACGCATCGGCTGATTGATGCACAGGTGATCGCCGAGGCGCGGGACGGGCTGGTGATCGTCAACACCAGCCGCGGGGCATTGATCGACACGGCGGCGCTGATCGACGGACTCAAGGCGCGCAAGGTGCGCGCCGTGGCGCTCGATGTCTACGAGCAGGAGGCCGACCTGTTCTTCGAGGATCTGTCCAACGAGATCATCGCCGACGACCAGTTTCAGCGGCTGCTGACCTTTCCGAACGTGCTCGTCACCGGCCATCAGGCCTTCCTCACCGAAGAAGCGCTGTCCGCGATCGCCGAGACGACGCTTGCCAGCATTGCCGATTTCGATGCCGGCCAACCGCTCATCAATCGCGTCGATGCAGCCTTGATCGCGGCACCGCGTTGAGCAGCCCCATGACCATCGATCTTTCCGACTACGAGGCCGGCGACCATTTTGACGGCGATTACGAAGCCGAGCTCGCCAAGCTCCAGAAGCGGGTGAGCCATATCCAGACCGCGCACATCATCCACAAGCGCCGCGCGATCATCGCGCTGGAGGGCTGGGATGCGTCGGGGAAGGGCGGGGTGATCAAGCGCCTCACCGCCGAATGGGATCCGCGCTACTATGAGGTCTGGCCGATCTCGGCGCCGACCCAAGAGGAACTCGCCCACCACTTCCTCTGGCGCTTCTGGCAGCGACTCCCGGCGCAGCACAATATCGCCGTGTTCGATCGCACTTGGTATGGCCGGGTGCTGGTCGAGCGGGTGGAGGGCTATGCCGGCGAGAGCGATTGGCGGCGCGGCTATGCCGAGATCAACGATTTCGAGGCGCAGCAGGTCAACAACGGCGCGACGCTGATCAAGATCTTCCTGCACGTGACGCAGAAGACCCAGGACAAGCGCCTGCGCGACCGGCTGACCCATCCGTGGAAGCGGTGGAAGACCGGCATGGACGATTTCCGCAACCGGGCGCGCCGGGCGGACTATCTCGATGCGATGCACGAGATGTTCCACGAGACCGATACGTCGCACGCGCGCTGGACGGTGATCGACGGCAACAACAAGAAGGCGGCCCGGATCGCGGCGCTGACCGCGATCGCCGAGCAGCTGGAAAAGCATGTGCCGATGGTGCCGCCGGAGCTCGACCCGGAAGTGGTGAAGGTCGCCACCGAGGCGCTGGGCAAGTTCTAAAGATCCTCCCCGGCACGGGGAGGGGGACCGCGAGGCGTAGCCGCGTGGTGTAGGGGGATCTCCGCAGGCGATGAACCTCGTGGACGCCCCCCTCCACCATGCTGCGCATGGTCCCCCTCCCCGTGCCGGGGAGGATCTAGAAAGTCACGCCGCCGCGAAGGTGCCGTCTTCGCCCATCACGTGCAGCACGCCGTCGGCGATAGCGAAATACGCGCCGTGGATGGTCAGCTTGCCTGCCGCCTCGCGCTCGGCGACGAAGGGGAAGGTGCGCAGGTTACGGATCGAGACACGGACCGTCTCCTGCTCCATCGCGCGCACCGCCTCAGGGCCGTCGCCATGTTCGGCGACGATCTTCTCGCGTGCGCCGTCCAGCATGTCGACCCAGTGCGCGATGAACCCGCCCTCGCCATTCTCGGCATCGGCGAAACGCTGGGTGAGCGCGGCATGCGCGCCGCCGCAGGCACCATGGCCCATCACCACGATCTCGGGCACTTCGAGCTGCGTCACGGCGAACTCCAGCGCCGCCGACACGCCATGCCGGCCGCCGCCCATCTCGAACGGGGGAACCAGATTGGCGACGTTGCGCACCACGAAGATTTCGCCGGGCGAGGTATCGAAGATCTGCGCCGGATCGACTCGGCTATCCGAGCAGGCGATTACCATCACCTTGGGGCTCTGCCCCTCAGAAAGTTCGGCCCAGCGCGCGCGCTGCGTGCTCCAGCCTTCGTTGCGGAAGCGGCGATAGCCGCCGAGGAGTGCGTCAAATCCAGCCATAGGAATCGCCTATCCATCCTTTTTGAACTTGTCGACCGCCCCAACGTTCACGGTCCGCTTACGCTCCGTGCAACGTCATGCGCAATTTCCGGGACTGGCGAAACGCGTCTGGGCGCTCTATCTGCCCCCCATGAACGAGCAGACTCCGCTGCCGCGCCCCGAGCGCGTCCGCAAGCCCGACTGGATCCGCGTCAAGGCCCCGACCTCGGAAGGGTTTGCCAAGACCCGCGCCCTGATGCGCTCCAAGAACCTCGTCACCGTGTGCGAGGAAGCCGCCTGTCCGAATATCGGCGAGTGCTGGACCAAGAAACACGCGACGGTGATGATCCTGGGCGACGTCTGCACGCGCGCCTGCCGCTTCTGCAACGTCAAGACCGGCATGCCGCGCAAGGTCGATCCGCTGGAGCCCCAGCATGTTGCCGAAGCGGCGCTGCAGATGGGTCTGGAGCATATCGTCATCACCTCGGTGGATCGTGACGATCTGCCGGACGGCGGCGCCAGCCAGTTCGTCAAGGTGATCGAGGCGATTCGCAAGGCGAGCCCGACCACGACGATCGAGATCCTGACTCCCGATTTCCGCAACAAGCACGAGGCCGCCATCGAGGCGATCGTCGCGGCGCGGCCGGACGTGTACAACCACAATCTCGAGACGGTCCCCAGGCTCTACCCGATGATCCGCCCGGGTGCCCGCTATTATGCCTCGCTGCGGCTGCTGGAGACGGTGAAGCGCCTCGATCCGTCGATCTTCACCAAGTCGGGCATCATGCTCGGCCTGGGCGAGCAGCGCTTGGAAGTGCACCAGGTGATGGACGATATGCGCTCGGCCGACATCGATTTCCTGACCATGGGCCAGTATCTCCAGCCGACGCCGAAGCATGCGAAGGTCGAGGAATTCGTGACCCCGCAGAATTTCCAGGCCTATGGTGCGATCGCCCGGGCCAAGGGCTTCCTGCAGGTCGCCTCGACCCCGCTCACGCGCTCCAGCTATCACGCCGGCGAGGACTTCGCCGAGATGCGCGCGGCTCGCGAGGCCAAGCTGGCGAAGGCGAGCGCCAAGGCCTGATGCCCAAGCATAGCGAAACCCGGCATCTCCCCTACACGCCGGAACAGATGTTCGATCTGGTGGCCGATGTCGCGCGCTACCCCGAGTTCCTGCCCTGGGTGAGCGCGATGCGCGTCCGCTCGTCGAGCGACACCCAGGTCGTGGCGGACATGATCGTCGGCTTCAAAGGGTTGCGCGAGACCTTCACCTCGCGCGTCACCAAGGCGCGGCCCGAGACCGTGCATGTCGAATATGTCGATGGGCCGCTCAAGCACCTGTCGAACGACTGGAAGTTCCGGCCGGACGGGCAGGGCGGCTGTTACGTCGATTTCTGCGTCGACTTCGCGTTCAAGAACCGGGTGTTCGAGATGCTGGCCGGCCAGGTGTTCGACCGCGCGCTCCGCAAGATGATTAGTGCCTTTGAGGAGCGCGCGGCGAAGCTTTACGCCGCTTCGGGTTCTTCGACCGGCACCGCAGGCGACGGCATCAACAGGTCGAGCGCGCACAACGCCGCCTGAAGGCGGATGCCGCCGCGGCCGTTATTTTCGAAATGGCGCGCGTCGGCGACGACGTGCTTGGGATCGGCGCCGCGGATCGCCTGGGCGAAGACGACGGTGCCGACCGGCTTGTTCTCGGTCGCCCCGCCCGGACCGGCAATCCCGGTGATCGCGACGGCGACGTCCGCCTTGGTGCGCTCGAGCACGCCCTGCGCCATGCTCCAGGCGACCGCGATCGAAACGGCGCCGAAGGTCTCGAGCACGTCGAGGCTCACCTTCAGCACGTCCATCTTGGCGTCGTTGGAATAGGTGACGAAGCCGGCGTCGAAGACGTCGGACGAACCCGGCAGTTCGGTCAGCGCGGCGGAGACCAGGCCGCCGGTGCAGCTCTCGGCGACGGCGACGCGGCGACCGGCGGCGCGGTTCGCGTCGATGACCTTACGTGCGGCTTCTACGAGCTCGGTGGGAAGAATCGTGTCCATAACGGCAGCCCCCTTGCCACTGGATGATGGGTGTTACGAGTCAGTTCCTTGCAGGTACGCGTACGGTTGCGACAGCCTGCGCCGCCATGCCCTCGCCGCGGCCGGTGAAACCCAGGCGCTCGGTTGTGGTGGCCTTCACGCTGACCTGTCTCGGATCGAGACCAAGGATCGCCGCGATCGAGGCGCGGATCGCCTCGCGATGCGGGCCGATCTTGGGCGCCTCACAGATCAGCGTCACGTCGATGAAGTCGAGTACGCCGCCCTCGGCTGCGACCAGCGACGCAGCATGTTCGAGGAAGCGGGCCGAGGCCGCGCCGCGCCATTGCGGGTCGCTGGGCGGGAAGTGCATGCCGATATCGCCCGCACCGATCGTGCCGAGCAGCGCATCGGTGATCGCGTGGAGCGCCACGTCAGCATCGCTATGGCCCGACAGGCCCTTGTTGTGCGGGATACGCACGCCGCCCAGCCACAGCGCTTCGCCCTCGGCGAAGCGGTGGACGTCGTACCCGGTCGCGGTGCGGACGCGCATCGCGGCGGCGAGGCGGGTTTCGGCGGCGGCGAAATCGGCGGGGTGGGTGATCTTTTCGAGCATCGGGTCTCCGGGGACGATCGCGACCCGGCCACCGATCGCGCGCAGCATCTGGGCGTCGTCGGTCGCCTCCGTCTCGGCGGGCCAGCGGCGGTGCGCTTCTAGAATGGCGTCGAAGGCGAAGGCCTGCGGGGTCTGGACGCGGTAGAGGGCGTCGCGCGGGACGGTGTTGCCGATTAGTTCGCCTTCGCCGCGTACCAGCGTGTCGGCAAGGGGAAGGGCGGGGATCGCGCCGCCGCTGGTGCCGAGGCTGGTCAGTAGATCGTCGATTACCCGCGCAGGAAGAAAGGGCCGGGCGGCGTCATGGATCAGGACATGGGTGAAGCCGCCGGCGAGCAACGCCTCCAGCCCGTGCCGCACCGACTCGCGCCGTGTGGCGCCGCCGGTGACGACGGGGGTGGTACCGAGCGCCGCTTCGAGCAGCGCTTCCTGGCCCGTGCCGATAACGGTCAGCACAGCGTCGATCTTCGGGTGGCTGCTGAGCGCCCGATGCGCATAGGCGAGCAGCGGCTTGCCGCCGAGCAGGGCATATTGCTTGGGCACGCTGCCCCCGGCGCGGGTGCCGCTGCCGGCGGCGACGAGGATGGCGGCGGTCCTGAACGCGGTCATGGCGGAGCGCCTAGCCGAGTTTACGGGGCAGGGGTAGGCCTGCCCCGGCCGGGCAATGCTATGTCACGGCCCGCTCGGATTTCTGCGACCTTGCCCTTCCGGCCCCGGATCGCTACATGCGCTGCCTGATTTTCAGGCAGAATTGATGCGCGAACTCGCCCCCATCCAGATCGGCCCCGTGACGGTCGAAGCCCCGGTGCTGCTTGCGCCGATGACCGGTGTTACCGACCTGCCGTTCCGGCGGGCGGTGCGCCGCTTCGGTTCGGGCCTCAACGTCACCGAGATGATCGCCAGCGCCGCCGCGATCCGCGAGACGCGGCAATCGGTGCAGAAGGCGGCCTGGGATCCGATCGAGGAACCGGTCTCGATGCAGCTGGTCGGCTGCACCCCGCACGAGATGGCCGAGGCGGCCAAGCTCAACGAGGATCGCGGCGCGTCGATCATCGACATCAACATGGGCTGCCCGGTCCGCAAGGTGACCAATGGCGATGCCGGCTCGGCGCTGATGCGCGACCTGGATCATGCCGGCGCGATCATCCGCGCCTGCGTCGATGCGGTGAGGGCGCCCGTGACCGTCAAGATGCGCATGGGCTGGGATCTCGACAGCCTCAATGCGCCCGACCTCGCGAAGATCGCGCAGGATCTCGGCGCCAAACTGGTGACCGTTCACGGCCGTACCCGCAACCAGATGTATCGCGGCTCGGCCGACTGGAGCTTCGTGCGCCGGGTGAAGGATGCCGTGTCGATCCCGGTGATCGTCAATGGCGACATCTGCTCGGTGGCCGATGCCCGCGAGGCACTGGCCCAATCGGGTGCGGACGGCGTGATGATAGGCCGCGGCGCCTATGGCAAGCCGTGGATCCTCCGCCAGGTGATGGACGCGCTGACTGGCAAGGGCGACAAGCCCGAGCCGTCGATCGAAGAACAATATCGCGTGATCACCGAGCATTATGTCGAGACGCTCGGCCATTACGGCAACGAGGTGGGCGTCAACATGATGCGCAAGCATCTCGGCTGGTACACCAAGGGGCTGCACGGCTCGGCCGAGTTCCGCAACAAGGTGAACCAGGTCGTCGATCCGGTAAAGGTGCTCGACATGCTGGCGGAGTTCTACGAGCCGTGGCTTTCCCGCGCGGCGGCCTGAAGCGGTTCCGCCCGCAAACTGTAGAAGGACCCAGCTTCGCCGAACTGTTCGGCGCGCTGCCGGTGGCGGTGCTGGTGCTCGACCCGGACGGGCGCATCGCCCATGCCAATCCCGCCTGCGAGGTACTGCTCAACCATAGCGAGACCAGCATGGTCGGCCAGCCTTATGACGCGGTGCTGCTGCCGCCCGAGGACTATGCCGATCGACGCGACGGACGCGGCTTCGCGGCGTTCGATGCCGAAATCGAGGCGGTACGCGGCTCGCGGCTGCGCGTCGACTTCCTTGAGAGCCAGGTGCCGGACCATCCCGGCTGGCGGATCGTGACGCTCCACCACGCCCCGCAGGCGCGCAAGATGAACCACGGCCTCGATCGCACCGCCGGTGCGCGCGCGGCGATCGGCGCCGCCGCGATGCTGGGGCACGAGATCAAGAACCCGCTCTCGGGCATCCGCGGTGCGGCGCAATTGCTCCAGAGCGGCGGCGATCCCGAGACCAACGGCGAACTCACCCGCCTGATCACCACCGAAGTTGATCGCATCGCCGCGCTGATCGACCGGATGCAGGACTTCACCGACACGCGTCCGCTCGATCTGACCCCGACCAACATCTACCCGTTGCTCGACCACGGCCGCCGCGTCGCGCTGGCCGGCTTTGCCCGGGGCATCGTGATCGAGGAATGGTTCGACCCCTCACTGCCGCCGGTGCTGGTGGATCGCGACGCCTTCCTGCAGGTGCTGATCAACCTGCTCAAGAATTCGGCCGAGGCGCTGAAGGGTCTTGCCCAGCCGCGGATCATCCTGTCGACCGCCTTCCGCCACGGCATGTCGGTCAATGCCGGCCCCGGCCAGCCGCGCCGGCCGCTGCCGATCGAGATCTGCGTGATGGACAACGGCCCCGGCGCCCCCGCCGATATCGCCGAGCATCTGTTCGAGCCGTTCGTCTCGGGCAAGCCGGAGGGCAAGGGGCTGGGGTTGCCGCTCGTCGAGAAACTGGTGCGGGACATGGGCGGGATCGTCCAATATGCCCGCGAACGCGAACCGGAGGTTACGGTGTTCCGCATCCTGTTGCCGCGAGCCACGGCATGACGCCGGGCTCGGTTCTGGTCGTCGACGACGACGCCGCGATCCGCACCGTGGTCGCCGCCGCGCTCAAGCGCGAGGGGCACCGCGTCGCCACGGCGGCGAGCGTCGCGGAGCTGCGCCGTGCGCTCACCACCGGCGTGCCCGACGTGCTGGTGACGGACGTGGTGCTGCCCGACGGCAACGGGCTGGACGTCGTCTCCGGCCTGATGGCCGAGCATCCGGCGCTGCCGGTGATCGTTTTCTCGGCGCAGAACACGCTGGCGACGGCGGTGCGCGCGACCGAGGTCGGCGCGTTCGACTATCTCCCCAAGCCGTTCGACCTCGATGCGCTCACCCATGCGGTGCAGAGCGCGATGGCGCGCGGCCGCCGCCGCCCCGCCGACAAGCCCGATGCGGAGCAGGGCGGGGGCCCCTCGCTGATCGGCCGATCGCCGGCGATGCAGGAGGTCTATCGGGTGATCGCCCGCGTCGTCTCCAACGATCTCACCGTGCTGATCAGCGGCGAATCCGGCACCGGCAAGGAACTCGTCGCCAAGGCGATCCACGACCTGGGGCCCCGCCGCCGCGCGCCCTTCGTCGCGCTCAACATGGCGGCGATCCCGCGCGAGCTGATCGAGGCCGAGCTGTTCGGCCATGAACGTGGCGCCTTCACGGGCGCGCAGGCGCGCGTCGCCGGCAAGTTCGAGCAGGCGGCCGGCGGGACTTTGTTCCTCGACGAGATCGGCGACATGCCGATGGATGCGCAGACGCGGCTGCTGCGCGTGCTCCAGTCGGGCGAGTTCACCACCGTCGGCGGCGCGCGGACGATCCGCGCCGATGTCCGGATCGTCGCGGCGACCAACAAGGATCTGGCGCAACTGGTGCAGGTCGGCCAGTTCCGCGAGGATCTGTTCTACCGGCTCAACGTCGTGCCGATCAGCTTGCCGGCCCTGCGCGAGCGCCGCCAGGACATCCCGCTGCTCGCCCGTCATTTCCTCGACCGCGCCGCCGAAGACGGCCTGCCGCGCAAGCAGCTCGACAAGGATGCAGTGGCGCTGCTCGAGACGCTCGACTGGCCGGGCAATGTGCGCGAGCTCGAGAACCTGATGCGCCGCATCGCCGCGCTCTCCCGCGACGAATGGATCGACGCGGCCGCGCTCCGTCGCGCGCTCGGCGATGGCGGCGGCGCGCTGCCGGTCGCCCGCGATGCCGGGATCGAGGCGGCGATCCGCGCCCGGCTGGAGCGGATCGCGATCGAGGAGCCGCGCGCCCTCGACGACGGCACGCTCTACGACCGGATCATCAGCGAAGTGGAGCGCCCGCTGATCGAGATGATGCTTGCGCGCCACCAGCAGAACCAGCTGCGCGCCGCGCGGGCGCTCGGCATCAACCGGAACACGCTGCGCAAGCGTCTGGATACACTGGGGATTGCAACGCGCGGGGACGATCCGACAAGCTGACGACACGCGATCTGCGGCAGGCCGATGCGTGCGGGTGACAAATCCGCAATATTATGTGTTCTTTTGGCCACAATCCCTGTGTACACAGGGGGCAATGGTCGCCGTAGCTCCAACGAGTCTCGATAGCCCTGAAGATTGGTCGCGCCCCGGACGGGCGTTTCGGCTGGTCGAGATGCTGGTGGTCGCGCTGGCCGTCGCTACCCCGGTCATCACCTACTGGTTCGTTCGCCAGCATTCCAACCAGCAGCTGTTCAGCCCGGGTGTCGCCGCGGCGCTGCTGCTCGTCAATCTGCTCCCCTATGTCGCGCTGATCGTGCTGATCGGGCGGCGGATCGCGCTCAAGCGCACCGCGCGGTCGGCGCTGGCGGGGGGCGGGCGGCTGCACGTGCGGCTGGTCGCGGTGTTCTCATTGATGGCCAGTGTGCCAATCGTGCTGGCGGTGATCGCCGCCTCGATCATGTTCCAGTCGGGCATCCAGCTCTGGGGATCGGAGCGTGCGCGCGCTGCCCTTACGTCGACCCAGGCGCTCGCCAACGAGGGCAAGGCGCTGGTGATCCAGCGGTGGAAAGGCGAGGCGCGTCAGATGGTGAGCGACATGCTCGAGACCTCGCCGAAGGTGCCCGAGCGATCGCTGGTGTTTGAAGACTGGTTCCTTCGCCAGACCTATTTCCGCCAGTTCTTCCAGTCGGTTCTGTTCCGCGTGATCGACGGCAAGCGGGTCGAGGCGCTCTATGCCTATGAGGCGCCGTCCGGCCCGACCTTCAAGCGTCGCGTCTCGGGCAAGGTACTTCAGGTGCTGCGGAACGAGGATAGCTACATCAACTATGATTCCGAGGTGGTGTGGGTCGTGACGCCGGTCGACCGCTCGGCGAACCTGTTCTTGTATGTCGCTACCCCGAACAATGTCGACTTCCTCAACCGCCAGAACCTTGCCTCGGACCGGATCGGACAGGAATATTCGGCGCTGATCGCCCGCTCGCGGTCACTCCAGCTCCAGTTCAACGCCGTGCTGTTCGGCGTGGCGCTGCTGATCGTCAGCATCGCGACCTGGATTGCACTTGCCGTAGCGGATCGGCTGGTGCGCCCGGTCGATCAACTCGTCCAGGCCGCGGGGCAGGTGGCAGACGGCGACCTCAGCGCGCGCGTGCCGACCCCCGAGCGGCTCGACGAGATCGCCACGCTCGGCATCGCCTTCAACAGCATGACCGAGCGTCTGCAGGACCAGACCAATGCGCTGGTAACCGCCAATGCCCAGCTCGACAGCCGCCGCGCGCTCATCGAGGCGGTGCTGTCGGGCGTGTCGGCGGGCGTCATCGCGATCGGAGGCGACCATCGCGTGCGGCTGATCAATGCCTCGGCGATCGCGCTGCTGCGCAACGCCGCCGAGCAACCGGTCGGCCAGCCACTGGAGGCGCTCGCCCCCGAGCTCGAGACGATGCTGGCCAGCGGGGAGCGCGAGGGGATCGTCCAGATTGCCAGCGGCGGCGAGGCGCGGACGCTGGCGGTGAAGGTCACCACCGACGAGGGCGGCCAGGTGCTGACCTTCGACGACATCACCCAGCAGCTCAATGACCAGCGCCGCGCCGCCTGGGCGGACGTCGCCCGCCGCATCGCGCACGAGATCAAGAACCCGCTGACCCCGATCCAGCTCGCCGCCGAGCGGCTCCAGCGCCGCTATGGCAAGCAGGTCGATCAGAGCGACGGCGTGTTTGCGCGGCTGACCGAGACGATCGTCCGCCAGGTCGGCGATCTGCGGCGGATGGTCGACGAATTCTCGTCCTTCGCGCGGATGCCCAAGCCGATGTTTCGGCGCGAATCGCTGCTCGACATCGCCCGCCAGGCGATGTTCCTGCACGAAGTCGCGCATCCGGCGCTGCGCTTCACCCTCGATGCACCCGATCCGGCGCCCTCGCTGGTGTGCGACCGCCGCCAGATCGGCCAGGCGCTGACCAACATCGTCAAGAACGCCGTCGAGGCGATCGAGGCGCGCAACGAGGCGGCGGGGCAGGAAGCGGACCTGCCGCAGGGCGAGGTGCACCTGACCATTCAGCCTGCTGGCGAGGACAAGCTCGTCCTTACCCTTGCCGATAACGGCGTTGGCCTGCCGGTCGAGCGGGACCGGATCGTCGAACCCTATATGACGACGCGCAGCCGGGGGACCGGGCTGGGCCTCGCCATCGTCAAGAAGATCGTCGAAGAACATTGCGGCACGATCGGCTTTGCCGACCGCCCCGGCGGCGGCACGCTCGTGACGCTGTGCTTCGATACCGCGATGCTTGCCAGCGTCGCACTCACGGAGACGCCGGACGACGCGAAGGACGCGCGCCCGGCGATGCTCACCCGCATCGGAAGCAAGACATGAGCCTGGACATTCTCGTCGTCGACGACGAGCGCGACATCCGCGAACTGGTAGCCGGCGTGCTGGAGGACGAGGGCTACGCCACCCGCAACGCTGCCGACAGCGACTCGGCGCTGGAGGCCATCGCCGAGCGCCGGCCGAGCCTGGTGCTGCTCGACGTGTGGCTGCAGGGCTCGCGGCTCGACGGGCTGGAACTGCTCGACGAGATCAAGCGTCGCGACCCCTCGATCCCGGTGCTGGTGATATCCGGCCACGGCAATCTCGATACCGCGGTCGCGGCGATCCGCCGGGGCGCCTCGGACTTCATCGAAAAGCCGTTCGAAGCCGAGCGGCTGCTGCTGATGGTCGCCCGCGCGACCGAAACCGAGCGGTTGCGGCGCGAGGTCGCCTCGCTCCGCGCTGTGACGGGGCGGGGTACCGACCTGCAGGGCACCTCGACCGCGATCAACACGGTGCGCGCCACCCTCAAGCGCGTCGCCTCGACCGGCAGCCGGGTGCTGATCACCGGCGGCGCCGGCGTAGGTAAGGAAGTTGCCGCAAGGTTGCTCCATGGCTGGAGCCAGCGCGCCGACGCGCCCTTCGTCATCGTCAGCGCGGCGCGGATGACCCCCGACCGCGTCGACGACGAACTGTTCGGCGTCGAGGAGAGCGGTGATCTCGTCCGCCCCGGCCTGCTCGAGCAGGCACATGGCGGCACGCTGTTCCTCGACGAGATCGCCGACATGCCGGTTGCCACCCAGGCGCGGATCCTGCGCGTGCTGACCGACCAGAGCTTCAGCCGCGTGGGCGGCACCCGCGTGGTGAAGGTCGATGTCCGCGTCGTCTCCGCCACGGCGCGCGACCTGATGGAGGAGATCGCCGCGGGCCGCTTTCGCGAGGATCTCTACTATCGTCTCAACGTCGTGCCGGTGCCGATCCCGGCGTTGACCGATCGTCGTGAGGACATCCCCGCGCTGGTCGAGCATTATGTCGCGCATTACGCCTCGGAGCGCCGCGTGCCGACGCCCGAAATCGCCGCCGACGCGATGGTGGCGCTGCAAAGCTATGACTGGCCGGGCAATGTCCGCCAGCTGCGCAACGTCGTCGAGCGTACCGTGATCCTGGCGCCGGGCGACCGGATCGGTCGGATCGATGTCGACCTGCTGCCTCCCGAGGTGCTGGGACGCCAGAATGACGGCGGCAGCGGCATGGCCTCGAACGCGATCATGGGCGCCCCGCTCAAGGAAGCGCGCGAGAGCTTCGAACGCGAATATCTCCGCGTCCAGATCCGCCGCTTCTCGGGCAACATCTCGCGCACCGCGAGCTTCATCGGGATGGAGCGCTCGGCGCTGCACCGCAAACTCAAGCTGCTCGGCATCACCGACGCGCGCGAGGATTGAGCCGCTATGGACGGAAGCCTCGCGACGCCCTAGATTGGATCCCGGCGCCGGGGTGGCGCCGACCCTGACGCCGGGAACGGCGCACCGCGGGACAAATCCCGCCAAGAATAAATGGAGCCACCATATGGCAGAGAAGCAGACGTCGCTTCAGGACCTGTTCCTCAACTCACTGCGCCGGTCGAAGACGCCGGTGACCATGTTCCTCGTCAAGGGCGTCAAGCTCCAGGGGATCGTCACCTGGTTCGATAATTTTTCGGTGCTGCTCCGCCGCGACGGCCAGTCGCAGCTGATCTACAAGCATGCCATTTCCACCATCATGCCTTCGGGCCCGATGGACCTTGCCGCGCTGCTCACGGCGGCGGGCGAGTATCAGCACAAGAACCCGGTGCTGCAGGAAATCTTCCTCAACGCGGTGCGCAAGCAGCAGGAAAACGTCACCATGTTCCTGGTGAACGGCGTGATGCTGCAGGGTCAGATCGCGGCATTCGACCTGTTCTGCATGCTGCTCCAGCGCGAGGGCATGGCCCAGCTGGTCTACAAGCATGCGGTCTCCACCGTACAGCCCGCTCACCCGCTGAACCTCGCCGAGGAAACCAACGGCGGCGACGAGGATTGATCCTCGCATGAGCACTGGTTTCGAGCGCGACCCCGACGAATTCGCGCGGGGCGCACGCGCGCTCGTCGTCTATCCCGACATGGGCGGTAGTTCGCGCGACGCCGAGGCGCGGCTGGAGGAAACGGCCGGCCTCGCCGCGGCGATCGGCGTCGACGTGGTCGAGCGGGTTGCCGTCCGGCTTCGCCAGCCCAAGCCGGGCACGCTGATCGGCTCGGGGCAGGTGGAAGCCCTGGCCGAGACGGTCCGCGACGGCGAGCTCCAGCTCGCGGTGTTCGATGCTGGCCTTACGCCGGTGCAGCAGCGCAACCTCGAGACCGCGCTCGGCTGCAAGGTGATCGACCGGACGGGCCTCATCCTCGAAATCTTCGGCGAGCGCGCGCGTACCGCCGAAGGCCGATTGCAGGTCGAACTCGCGCACCTCGATTATCAGGCGGGCCGGCTGGTCCGCAGCTGGACCCACCTTGAACGCCAGCGCGGCGGCTTCGGCTTCCTCGGTGGCCCGGGTGAGACCCAGATCGAGGCCGACCGCCGCTTGATCCGCGACCGCATGGCGCGGCTGCGGCGCGAGCTCGATCAGGTTAGCCGCACCCGCACGCTTCACCGCGACCGGCGCCAGCGTGCGCCCTGGCCGGTCGTGGCGCTGGTCGGCTATACCAATGCCGGCAAGTCGACGCTGTTCAACCGGCTGACCGGTGCCGGGGTGATGGCGGAGAATCTGCTGTTCGCCACGCTCGACCCAACGCTGCGCCAGATTTCGCTGCCGGGCATCGACAAGGCGATCCTGTCGGACACGGTGGGCTTCGTCTCCGAACTGCCGACCCAGCTGGTCGCCGCCTTCAAGGCGACGCTGGAGGAGGTGGTCTCGGCCGACCTGCTGATCCATGTCCGCGACATCGCGCATCCGGATACCGAGGCGCAGCGCGTCGACGTGGAGAAGGTGCTCCAGGAAATCGGCGTGTCCGAGCAGACGCCGCGCTTCGAGGCGTGGAACAAGCTGGACCTGCTCGACGAGGAGCAGCGCGAAGAAGCGCTGGCGATGGCCGCGCGTCGGACCGACGAGGTGCGGGTGATCTCGGCGCTGACCGGGGAGGGCGTCGATGCGCTGGTCGAAGCCGTGGCTGGACGGCTGACCGAAGGGCATCGCCGCTACACGCTGCGGCTCGATCCTGCCGATGGCGCGGCTGCGGCATGGCTGCATCAGCATGGCGACGTGATCGAACAGCATATCGAGGACGAGCAGGCAGTCTACGAAGTCCGCATGGCGCCGCGCGATTACGAGCGGTTCGTCACGCGGGGGTAATCTCCGCCCGGTTTTTCACCCTCACCCTTCCGGCGCTTCGCGCCCCCCTCCCTCTCCCAATGGAGAGGGAATATGGCCCTCTCCCTTTGGGAGAGGGAGGGGCCCGCCGCGGGAGGCGGTGGGAGGGTGAGGTGATTGCCTTCTCACCCTCGCTTTACCGCCTGCCACAGCGCTTCCTTGCCCTCCAGATCCAGCCCCACGAACGCCTCGCCGGCGCGTTCCTCCATCGCCCTGAAGCGCCGCTCGAACTTGCCGTTCGCCGCGCGGAGCGCAGCCTCGGGCTCCACGCCCAGCTTGCGGGCGAAGTTGACCACCGCGAACAACAGGTCGCCCACTTCCTCGGCGCGGTGCGCGTCGTTCTCGGCCGTTTCGACCTCTTCCAGCTCCTCCAGGATCTTCGCCCGCGCGCCCGTCGCGTCCGGCCAGTCGAAACCGGTACGCGCCGCCCGCTTCTGGAGCTTTTCTGCCCGCAGAAGCGCGGGCAGGCCGATCGCCACGCCGTCGAGCGCGCTGGATGCGCCCTTGGCGCCGCGTTCCTCGGCCTTGATCACTTCCCAGAGATGATGGCCGCCTTCGGCCTTGTCGCCGAAGATATGCGGGTGGCGTCGCTCCATCTTGTCGCTGATCGAGGTGACCACGTCGGCCAGTGCGAACTGCCCGGCTTCCTCGGCAATGCGGCTATGGAAGACCACCTGCAGCAGCAGGTCGCCCAGCTCGTCCTTCAGCTCGGCGATGTCGCGGCGCTCGATCGCGTCGGCCACCTCATAGGCTTCCTCGATCGTATAGGGCGCGATGGTCTCGAAGGTCTGCGCCACGTCCCATTCACAGCCGCGCTCGGGATCGCGCAACCGTTCCATGATGGCGACCAGGTGGTCGATGCCGGTGGGGGACGTCATGCAAAAGGCCTCCTGAACGCGGGTGCGGACAGGAGGCCTTTGGAGGTCGCGCGCGGCTTAGGCAAGCCGCGCGGGGGTCAGTCGAGCCGGCGACCGAGTTCCTTGTTGAAGTAGAGCGCGATCAGCGTTCCCGCAGCGCCCGAGAGCAGGTACAGGCCCGAGGCGATAACGCCCCAGTTCGCCGCGAGCAGCAGAGCGCCAAGCGGCGCGAAGCCGGCACCGAACAGCCAGGCGAGGTCCGAGGTCAGCGCCGCACCGGTGTAGCGGGCCCGCTTCGGGAAGTTGCTGGCGACCGCACCCGAGGACTGGCCGAACGCCAGGCCGAGCAGGATGAAGCCGAGCACCATGAACACCGTCTCGCCGGCATTGCCCTTTTCGAGCAGTTGCGGCGCGAAGCCCGAATAGGCGGCGATCGCGGCGGCGGTATAGCCGAGCAGCGAGCGGCGGCCGATGCGGTCCGCGAGGATGCCCGAGATCACGATCGCGACCAGACCGCAGGCCGCGGCGCCGACCTCGATCAGCAGGAAGCGAGTCAGATCCTCGGTGGTGTAGAGCGCGATCCAGGAGAGCGGGAACACCGTGACCATGTGGAACAGCGCGAAGCTCGCCAGCGGTGCGAAGGCACCGATCACGATGTTGCGCCACTGCGCCTTGATCGTCGCGGTGACGCGCGACGGCGTCAATTCGCGGCTCTCGAAGAGCTTCACATATTCGGGTGCCACAACCATGCGCAGGCGGGCGAACAGCGCCACCACGTTGAGCGCGAAGGCGACGAAGAAGGGATAGCGCCAGCCCCAGCTCATGAAGTCGGCCGAGTCGAGCGCGCCGAGGAAATAGGCGAAGAGCCCGCTCGCCACCATCAGGCCGAGCGGGGCGCCGAGCTGCGGCACCATCGCATACCAGCCGCGACGCGCTGGCGGTGCGTTAAGCGCCAGCAGCGAGGCGAGGCCGTCCCAGGCGCCGCCCAGCGCCAGGCCCTGCAGCACCCGCAGCGCCGCCAGCAGGATCGCCGACCAGATGCCGACCTGCTCATAGCCAGGCAGGAATGCCATGGTCACGGTCGCGGTGCCGAGCAGGAACAGCGCGAGCGTGAGCTTCGCGCCGCGTCCATGACGGCGGTCGATGCGCATGAAGATCTGGGTACCGATAGGACGGGCGATGAACGCGAGCGGGAAAAGCGCGAACGACCACAGCGTGCCGGTCACACGATCCATATAAGGGAATACCAGCGCCGGGAAGACCAGCACCGAGGCGATCGCGTATACAAAGAAGTCGAAAAACTCGGATGTTCGCCCGATGATCACGCCGATGGCGATATCGCCGGGGCGGAGGTGATCGTCACCGTGTCCGGTGTTGATCAGGCGGGCGTCATGTTCGATCTGCGTCGAACCAAGCTGAGCATTGGCCATGGGACTATGTCTACCGCAAAGCTTTGGGGAAAGCACCTAGGGAAACTCTCGGGTTGCAGCCATGGGACAAATTGTCCTATTTCGCACCCGCACAACCCCTCCTAACTCGCGGCCGCTATGTTTCGATCCATGACCCCGTTCCGTCGCGCCCTCCGGCCGACGGCCCTGATCGCTACCCTCGCTGCCCCGCTGATCCTCGGCGGGTGCGACCTTGTCGTGATGAATCCATCCGGCGATGTTGCACGGCAGCAGGCCGACCTGATCCTCTGGTCGGTATTTTTGATGCTGCTCATCATCGTTCCGGTGATGATCCTGACGGTTGTTTTCGCGATCAAGTATCGCGCGAGCAACACCGAGTCGGAATACGAACCCGACTGGGATCACTCGACCCGGATCGAGCTGGTGATCTGGGCGGCTCCGCTGCTGATCATCATCGCGCTTGGCGCGCTGACCTGGCTCACCACGCACCAGCTGGACCCGTATCGGCCGCTGGACCGCATCGCCCCGGGCAAGCCGATCCCGGCGGGCCAGGCGCCGCTGGAGATCCAGGTCGTCTCGCTCGACTGGAAGTGGCTGTTCATCTACCCCGAGCAGGGCGTTGCGACGGTCAACGAGCTGGTGCTGCCGGCCGATCGCCAGGTGCGCTTCCGCCTCACTTCGTCGAGCGTGATGAACACCTTCTACGTCCCGGCGATGGCGGGCATGATTTACACGATGCCGGGCATGGAAACGAAGCTCCACGCGGTGATGAACCGCGTCGGCACCTTCGAGGGCCAGAGCGCCAACTATAGCGGCTCGGGTTTCTCCTACATGCACTTCCCGACCCAGTCGGTGGACGCGACGGGCTTCGACCAGTGGGTCGCGAAGACCAAGGCGTCCGCGAGCGCACTGGACACCGCCCAGTATCTCACGCTTGAAAAGCCGAGCGAGAAGGTGCCGGCGATGCACTTCGGCACCGTCGAGGGCGGCCTGTTCGATCGCATCGTACAGATGTGCGTGAAGCCGGGCACCGCCTGCGGCCACGGCACGATGCACCATGGTGCGGGTGCCCAGGAAGTTGCGCCTGCGGTAAACAACCGTCCGGGCGAAGGCGCCGATGGCGCGCTGATGAAGTCGCCGGATGAAATGAAGCCCAGTCCGCACCTGACCCATCCGCACGGCGCTCCCGCCGGCCACTCCGAACCCGGCGCGGATTCGAACCGTAACATGACCCGCATGGACGCGCCGGCCTATCCCGGCCGCGCGGCGGCGGGCGAGGCTTGAGCACTGCCATGTCTGACACTTTGAAGATGATCTTCGGCCGGCTCTCGATCGAGAGTCTGCCGATCCACGAGCCGATCGTCGTCGCCACGTTCGCTGGCGTCGCGCTCGGCGGCATCGCGCTGCTGGGCGCGCTGACCTATTTCCGCCTGTGGGGCTATCTCTGGAAGGAGTGGTTCACCACCGTCGACCACAAGCGCATCGGCATCATGTACATGGTGCTGGGCCTGGTAATGCTGCTGCGCGGTTTCGCCGACGCGATCATGATGCGCGGCCAGCAGGCGATGGCGTTCGGTGCGAACGAAGGCTATCTCAACGCGCACCATTATGATCAGGTGTTCACCGCCCACGGCGTGATCATGATCTTCTTCGTGGCGATGCCCTTCGTCACCGGCCTGATGAATTTCGTGGTGCCGCTGCAGATCGGCGCGCGCGACGTCAGCTTCCCGTTCCTGAACAATTTCAGCTTCTGGATGACGGCGGCGGGTGCGGCGCTGGTGATGGCTAGCCTGTTCATCGGCGAGTTCGCGCGGACCGGCTGGCTGGCGATGGCGCCGCTGTCGGGCCTCGATTACTCCCCCGACGTGGGCGTCGACTATTATGTCTGGGCGCTGCAGATCGCGGGTGTCGGCACGCTGCTCTCCGGCGTCAACCTGGTCGCCACCATCGTCAAGATGCGCGCGCCGGGCATGGGCCTGATGAAGATGCCGATCTTCACCTGGACCGCGCTTGCCACCAACATCCTGATTGTCGCCGCCTTCCCGGTGCTGACCGCGGTGCTCGCGATGCTCAGCCTCGATCGCTATGTCGGGACGCACTTCTTCACGAACACCGCCGGCGGCAACCCGATGATGTACGTGAACATGATCTGGATCTGGGGTCACCCGGAGGTCTACATCCTGATCCTGCCGGCGTTCGGCATCTTCTCCGAAGTCACCTCGACCTTCTCGGGCAAGCGCCTGTTCGGCTATACCTCGATGGTCTACGCCGTGCTGGTCATCACCATCCTGTCGTACCTCGTCTGGCTCCATCACTTCTTCACGATGGGCTCGGGCGCGAGCGTGAACAGCTTCTTCGGCATCACCACGATGATCATCTCGATCCCGACGGGTGCCAAGATCTTCAACTGGCTGTTCACAATGTACAAGGGCCGTATCCGCTTCGAACTGCCGATGATGTGGACGGTGGCGTTCATGCTGACCTTCGTGATCGGCGGCATGACCGGCGTGATGCTGGCGGTACCCCCGGCCGACTTCGTGCTGCACAACTCGCTGTTCCTGGTCGCGCACTTCCACAACGTGATCATCGGCGGCGTGCTGTTCGGCATGTTCGCAGGCATCAACTACTGGTGGCCCAAGGCGTTCGGCTTCAAGCTCGACAAGAAGTGGGGCCTCGTCTCCTTCTGGTGCTGGGTCGTCGGCTTCTGGGTGGCGTTCACGCCGCTCTACGTGCTCGGCCTGATGGGCGTGACCCGTCGTCTGCGCCACTTCGACGATCCGAGCCTGCAGATCTGGTTCGTGATCGCCGCGATCGGCGCCGCGATCATCGCGGTCGGCATCGCCGCCTTCCTGCTCCAGATCGTCGTCAGCATCCGCAATCGCGACGCGCTGCGCGACGAGACCGGCGACCCGTGGCAGGGCCGCACGCTGGAATGGGCGACCTCGTCGCCGCCGCCGGCCTACAACTTCGCGTTCTCGCCGGTCATCCACGATCTGGATGCCTGGTACGACATGAAGTCGCGCGGCGCAGTGCGTCCGGTGTCGGGCTATCTGCCGATCCACATGCCGAAGAACACCTGGGCGGGCATCGTCCTGGCGGGCTTCTCGCTGGCGTTCGGCTTCGCGATGATCTGGTACATCTGGTGGCTCGCGGCCGCATCGTTCCTGGGCCTGCTCGTCACGGCGATCGCCCATACCTTCAACTATGATCGCGACTTCTACATCTCTGCGGAAGAAGTGACCGAAACCGAGAATGCGCGCACCACGGTGCTTGCGCGCCATGGAGCCTGACGCGATGAGCGCCACGACCGTACCGACGGGCGACACGCCCGTCTTCTACCAGCTCGAGGAGGAGCATCACGAACCCGGCGGCAGCACGCTGCTCGGCTTCTGGATGTACCTGATGAGCGACTGCCTCATCTTCGCGATGCTGTTCGCGGCATGGGGCGTCTATGGCACCAGCTACGCGGGAGGCCCGACCTCCCACGAGCTGTTCGAGCTGCCGCTGGTGGCGGTGAACACGGCAATGCTGCTGTTCTCGTCGATCACCTACGGCTTCGCGATGATCGCCATGCAGGAACAGCGCAAGGGCGCCGTCCAGGCCTGGCTGCTGCTGACTGCGCTGTTCGGCGCCGCCTTCCTCGGCATCGAGCTCTACGAATTCTCGAACCTGATCCATGAAGGTGCGGGTCCGTGGCGCTCGGCGTTCCTCTCGTCCTTTTTCACCTTGGTGGGCACCCACGGCCTGCACGTCACCTTCGGCTTGATCTGGCTGTTCACGCTGATGGTGCAGATCGGTCGCAAGGGCCTGATCCCCGCAAACGTCCGTCGTCTGCAGTGCCTGTCGCTGTTCTGGCATTTCCTGGACGTGATCTGGATCGGCGTGTTCACCTTCGTCTATCTGTTTGGAGCCATGCGATGAGCGCGCACCCCCACAGCCACGCCGGCCATGGCCATGGTCACGGCCACGGCCACGATCATGGCCATGATGCGCCGCACTCGACCCGCGGCGGCTACATCACCGGCTTCCTGCTCTCGGTCGTCCTTACCGCGATCCCCTTCGGGATCGTGATGGGCGGCTGGGTCGCCGACACCCGCGTGGCGGTGGCGATCTGCGCGGCGCTGGCGATGGTGCAGATCGTCGTCCACATGATCTACTTCCTCCACATGAACAGCAAGTCGGAGCAGGGCTGGACCCTGATGGCGCTGGTGTTCACGGCCATCATCATCGTCATCGCGCTCGCGGGCTCGTTGTGGGTGATGTACAACATGAACCTCAACATGATGCCCGGGATGGCTTCCGGCGCCGGCATGTGAGCCGGCCGGCTTCCCGCAACTGGATGGCGATCGCGCTGCTGCCGCTGATCGCCATCCTCCTCGGCCTCGGCATCTGGCAGGTCGAGCGACGCGCCTGGAAGCTGGCATTGATCGACCGGGTGGAGCGGGGGCTGGCCACGGCGCCGGTGCCCGCCCCCGGGCCCGCCGAATGGGCTGGCATTGATAGCGAAGCGAGCTATCGCCGCGTCCGGATTACCGGCACCTATCTTCCCTGCCGCACCAAGCTGGCCCAGGCCGTCACCGACCTCGGTCCCGGCAAATGGGTAATGACCCCGCTGGTCACCGCGCGCGGCTTCACCGTCTTCGTCAATCGCGGCTTCCTGCCGGAGGGCAAGACGCTGCCCGGATGCATCACTTCCAGCGTCAAGCCGCTCAGCCTCACCGGCCTGCTGCGCCTGAGCGAGCCCAAGGGCGGGTTCCTCCGCACCAATGATCCCGCCGCCAATCGCTGGTATTCGCGCGACGTGGCTGCGATGGGGCAGGGGCTGCCGCAGCTCGCACCCTATTTCATCGACGCGGACCGCAGCGGCGATGGCTGGCCGCGCGGCGGGATGACCGTCGTCCGCTTCACCAACAACCATCTCGTCTATGCGCTGACCTGGTTCGGCCTTGCCCTGCTGACCGCCTGGTTCGCCTGGCGGGCGTGGCGTGGGCGCGGAGACGCATGACCACGGCGACGCCGGAGGACGCAGCGCGCCGCAACCTCTTGCTGCTCGTCCAGCTGCGCTGGCTGGCGGTGCTGGGGCAGCTGACCACCATTCTTGGCGTCCATCTGTTCTTCGACGTCCGGCTGCCACTGGTACCGATGCTCATCACGGTGGGCGTGCTGGTCTCGCTCAACCTGGCAATGTATCCGGCGCGCGCGCTGCGCCCGGCGACCAATGCACAGGTGATGGCCGGGCTGCTGGTCGACGTGATGTGCCTGACGGTACTGCTCTATCTGAGCGGCGGCGCGACCAACCCCTTCGTCTCGCTCTATCTGCTGCAGGTGGTGCTGGGGGCGGTGCTGCTCGAGACTGCGTCAAGCTGGGTGCTGGTCTTCCTTACCAGCGCCGCCTTCGCCTTCCTTGCCGTGGTGCACCGGCCGCTGCCGTTGCCGCCGATGCTCTCCACCTCGCTGTCGGGGGCGTTCCTGTTCGCGCTGTGGTTCAACTACACGCTCACCGCGACGCTGATCGTCCAGTTCGTGACCCGCATCGCCCGCAACCTGCGCGATCGCGATGCGCGCCTCGCCGAGCTGCGCCAGCGCGCCGCCGAGGAGGAGCATATCGTCCGCATGGGGCTGCTCGCCAGCGGCGCCGCGCATGAGCTGGGCACGCCGCTCGCGTCGCTCTCGGTGGCGCTGGGCGACTGGCGCGCGGACAAGAAGATCGCCAAGGACCCGCAACTCAGCGCCGAGGTGGCGGACATGCAGGCCGAGGTAGCCCGCTGCAAGGCGATCGTCGCCGGCATTCTGTTCGCCGCGGGCGAGATCAGCGGCGAGGCGCCGGAACGCACGACGTTGCGCCGCTTCGTCACCGGTCTGGTGGAAGCCTGGCCGCGCAACGACAGCGTGATCCTCGACTATCGACTGGGCAGCGACCTGCCGATCGTCGCCGATCGCGCGCTTGGCCAGTCGATCGTCAACCTGCTCGACAATGCGGTGGAAGCCGGGGCGACTCGCATCCGGCTGTCGGTCGGCCAGGACGAGGACGCACTGGTCCTGTCCGTTCGCGACGACGGTCGCGGCTTCCCCGACGAGATCCTGCCGCGCATCGGCGACCCCTACAACAGCAGCAAGGGCAAGCAGGGCGCCGGTCTGGGGCTGTTCCTGACGCACAATGTGCTACGAACACTGGGCGGCACGCTGACCGCGCGCAATCGCGAGGGCGGCGGGGCCGAGGTGCTGCTCCGCGTGCCGCAGGCGGCGCTCGCACTTGAGGATGAAGGCGAATGACCGCGCACAAGTTGTTGATTGTCGAGGATGATGCGGTGTTCGCGCGAACGCTGGGGCGTTCCTTTGAGCGGCGCGGTTATACCGTCGAGGTGCGCAACGGTCCCGAGGATCTGGAACCGCTCGCCCGGGAGTTTGGCCCCGATCGCGCCGTCGTCGACCTGCGGCTCGGTGGCAGTTCGGGGCTGGTCTGCGTCAAGCAGTTGCACGAGATTGACCCGACAATGCGGATCGTCGTGCTGACCGGGTTCGCCAGTATCAGTACCGCGGTCGAGGCGGTGAAGCTGGGCGCGACCAACTATCTGATGAAGCCGGCCAATACCGACGATATCGAAGCCGCGTTCGACCGCGTTGAAGGCGATGTCGATACCGAGCTCAAGGCGCGGCCGACCTCGATCCGAACGCTCGAATGGGAGCATATCCACCAAACGCTGGCGGATACCAACTACAACCTCTCCGAAGCGGCCCGGCGGCTGGGGCTCCACCGGCGCACCCTCGCGCGCAAGCTGGACAAGAAGCACCTCTGACGGGCGCCGTCAGCCCTCCAGCACACGATCGTCGAACAGGCCATAGGCGAGGGTGGACGCATAGAAGGCCACCGCCCGCTCGCGCGGCATTGTGCCCGCCCATTTGCGCATGTCGAACGCGGCATTCTGCAGCGCCATCAGCGCCTGGCTGGCGACCAGCGGGTCGATCGGGCGGATCGTTCCCTCGGCGATGCCGTCGGACAGCATGCCTGCAAAGCGCCGCGCGATCCGGTTCGAGCGGTCGAGCATCGTGTTGCGGACATGCGGGGGCAGGCCGGACAGCGCCGTCGTGCGCAGCAGCGGCCCGCGTTCGGAAAACTGATAGTCGAGCAGGGTCGCCAGCGTGCTCTCGATCCGCTGCCACTGGCTGCCGGCATGCCCCTCGGCCAGCCGCTGCGCATCGGCGAGGATGTCGAAGCTGCGCTTGTAGCAGGCGATCACCAGATCGTCCTTGGCGTCGAGATGGTGGTAAAAGCTGCCCTTGGTGACGTTGAGCTCGGAGGCGATGCGCTGCACCGAGGCGCCGCGATAGCCGAGCTCGTTGATCAGCCGGGTGGCGGCGAGCAGGAAGGCTTCGCGGCCCGGCTCGGGCTCGTCGTGGACGAGCTCGAACAATTCCGGCGCCCAGCTTTGGCCGGGCGCGGCGATGCCGTGGCGGAACACGTCCATCAGCCGCGCCTTGACGCGGGGATATTCGTCGATCTCGTAGCGGGTGATCCAGGCGTTGAGCCAGAAGCTGTTCTCGAGCAGCACGTGCGCGCGCGCACCGCGCAGGTCGGTCTCCGCGCGGTTGCCGTCGCTGCCCCACAGGCTGCGCGTCTTGCGGAACACATTGCGCCAGCCGGCGAGCAGCTTGCCCTTGAGCGGCTCCTCCATCGCGCGCAGGTCCGACAGCATCGCGACGGCCTGTTCCTCGCCGCGGCCGATCCGCGCCAGCCGCTCCATGTTGATGGCCAGGAAGCGGGCAACGCGCGCCTCGGGGGTGGGCTCGGCGAGCGCCTGGTCGAGAATGTCGTGCAGCCAGACGAGCGTCTGCTCGAACGCGGCGGCGGCGAGGTCTTCCTTGCGCTTGAAATAATAGGTCACCGAGGTGGTGTTCAGCCCGACGCGCCGCGCGACGTCGGCGAAGGTCATGCCCTTCGCACTCTGCTCGTTGATCGCGGCGGCGGCGGCGGCCAGGATGGCGTCGCGCTTGGCCTGGAACCGCTTGGTGTTGGTGGTCTCGGTCTTGGGCGGCGATGGCATCCACTCAGCTTAGCCGTTTCCGTGGCGCGCCCAAATGGTTTTTTGATGTCGGTATGTAGTAATTTGATCGGGCGGCGCCCTTTACCGAATATCGGGTACGGGCTAGGCTGCCACCAAAGAACGACAGGAGAGCGATGCCATGGACTTCACGCTGAACGCGCGCGAAACCCATTTCCGCGACCGGGTGAAGGCCTTCATCGACGCCGAGATCCGCCCGCGCGAGGCGGAGTATCGCGCCGCCGCCGCGGCGGGCGAGCGCTGGTCGGTCAATCCCGTGCTGGAAGACGTCAAGGCACGCGCCAAGGCGGCGGGCCTGTGGAATTTCTTCATGCCGCCCCAGTCCGGCCGCGCGCATGTCGACGACAGCTTCGTCTTCGAGGGTGAGCAGCTCACCAATCTGGAATATGCGCTGTGCGCCGAGGAAATGGGTCGGGTTGGCTGGGCCTCGGAGGTGTTCAACTGCTCGGCGCCCGATACCGGCAACATGGAAGTGCTCCACCGCTACGGCACGCGGGCGCAGAAGGATGCCTGGCTCGCCCCGCTGATGCGCGGCGAGATCCGCTCGGCCTTTCTGATGACCGAGCCAGCGGTCGCCTCGTCCGATGCGACCAATATCGAGACCCGGATCGAGCGCGACGGCGATCACTTTGTGATCAACGGGCGGAAATGGTGGTCCTCGGGTGCGGGCGACCCGCGCTGCAAGATTTCCATCCTGATGGGCAAGACCGATTTCGGCGCGGCGAAACATGCCCAGCAGAGCATGATTTTGGTCCCGCTCGATACCCCCGGCGTAACCATCGAGCGGATGCTTTCGGTTTTCGGGTATGATCACGCGCCCCATGGCCATGCCGAGATCGTGCTGCGCGACGTGCGCGTGCCGGCGGAAAATCTGCTGCTCGGCGAAGGCCGCGGCTTCGAGATCGCGCAAGGGCGGCTCGGGCCGGGCCGCATCCACCATTGCATGCGCACGATCGGCGTGGCGGAGGAAGCGATCGGGGCGATGGCCAAGCGGCTCGTCAGTCGCGTCGCGTTCGGCAAGCGCATTTCGGACCATTCGATCTGGGAGCAGCGCATCGCCCGCGCGCGGATCGATATCGAGATGACGCGGCTGCTCTGCCTCAAGGCTGCCGACATGATGGACAAGGCCGGCAACAAGGCGGCCCAGCTCGAGATCGCGATGATCAAGGTGCAGGCGCCCGCCATGGCGTTGCAGATCCTTGATGACGCGATCCAGGCGCATGGCGGGGCAGGGGTGAGCGACGATTTCGACCTGGCGCACAATTGGGGCAGCGTCCGAACGCTGCGGCTCGCCGATGGGCCGGACGAGGTCCATGCCCGCGCGATCGCCCGTGCCGAGTTCGGGAAATATGCCGAGTTCAAGCCGGAGCGCGCCTCTTCAGGCGATCTCGGCGTGAGCCGGTAGGAGGGTGGCATGAAGGCAGCCGTCCTGTTCGAAGCCAAGACCCCGCTCGCGATCGAGGAGGTCCAGGTCTCCAAGCCCGGCCCGCGCGAAGTATTGATCCGCACCGCGGCGGTGGGCGTGTGCCGCTCCGACCTGCACTTCGTCGATGGCGCCTTCCCGCATCCGGTGCCGACCGTACCCGGGCACGAGGCAGCGGGGGTGGTCGAGGCGGTCGGATCGGATGTCGCCCATCTGCGGCCCGGCGACCATGTCATCACCTTCCTCACCGCTTTTTGTGGGTCGTGCGAATATTGCGCGACCGGCCGGCCTTCGCTTTGCGTGGATCCGTCGACACGGCGGCCTCCCGAGGCCAAGCCGCGGCTGAAACTCGCCGATGGCAGGCCGCTCGCGCCGTTCCTCAACCTCTCCGCTTTCGCCGAGATGATGCTGGTGCACGAAAACGCTTGCGTCGCGATAAGCCGGGAGATGCCGCTGGATCGTGCCGCGCTGCTCGGCTGCGCGGTGATCACCGGCGCGGGCTCGATCTTCAACGACAGCCGGTTGCGCCCGGGCGAGCGTGTCGCGGTTATCGGCGCGGGCGGGATCGGGCTCGCCGCGATCAATGCCGCGAAGATCGCCGGCGCCGGCCAGATCCTCGCGCTCGATCCGGTGCCGGAAAAGCGCGCGCTCGCCGAAAAGATGGGGGCGACGCATGTGATCGATCCCACAAGCGAGGGTGCCGCCAAGCAGGTGCTCGCGCTGACCGGCGGCGGGGTCGACTATGCCATCGAAGCGGTCGGGTGGCCCGCGACGGCCGAACTCGCCTGGCAGATCCTGCGTCGCGGCGGCACCGCAACCATTCTGGGCATGATCGCGCCGGGCCAGAGCGTCAGCCTGCCGGGACATACTTTCCTTACCGGCAAGAAGATCCAAGGCTCGCTGCTCGGCAGCACCCGATTTCCGATCGACATGCCGCGGCTGGTCCAGCTCTATCTCGACGACAAGCTTGATCTCGACACGCTGGTCGCCGAACGCATCGAATTGTCGCAGGTGAACGACGCGCTGGAGAAATTGCGGCAGGGCACGAGCGTCCGCTCGGTGATCACCTTCGCATGAGCGACCTCGACGAAACCCGCCTCGCCGCTTGGGCGGCTGCGCATGTGCCCGATTTCACCGGTCGGGTCACCTTAACCAAGTTTCCAGGAGGACAAAGCAACCCAACCTATCGCGTTGAAAGTGCTGACGTTGTCTATGTCCTCCGGCGCAAGCCTTTCGGCACCATCCTGCCTTCCGCCCACGCGGTCGAACGCGAATATCGGCTGATCGCCGCGCTCCATCCTGCCGGCTTCCCGGTCGCGCGGCCCTATGCATTGTGCGAGGACCGGCAGGTGATCGGCGCGCCCTTCTACCTGATGGAGATGGTCGAGGGGCGGACCTTCTGGGACGGGTCGCTGCCCGGCATGGCGCCGGCGCAGCGCACCGCGATCTACGAGGCGATCGTCGACACGCTCGCCGCGCTCCACCGGATCGATCCGGAGACGGTCGGCCTCGGCGACTATGGCAGGCCGGGCAATTATTTCGCCCGCCAGGTCGAGCGCTGGACCCGCCAGTATCGCGCCAGCCAGACCGGGGATCTGCCCGAGGTCGAGGCGCTGATCGACTTCCTGCCGCGCACGGTGCCGCCGCAGACCCAGACTAGTATCGTCCATGGTGACTACCGCATCGACAACATGATCTTTGCCGCCGATCGCCCGCAGGTGCTGGCGGTGCTCGATTGGGAATTGTCGACACTCGGCGATCCGCTCGCCGATTTCTCCTATTTCCTGATGAACTGGGTGACCGAGCCGGAGGGCCGATCGGGCGTGAAGGGGCTGGCGGGGCCGGAAACGGGCATTCCGACGATCGAGGACATGGTCGCGCGCTACTGCGCTGCGACGGGGCGCGACGGCGTGCCCGATCTCGACTGGTATTTCGCCTACAATCTGTTCCGCCTGACCGGCATCGTCCAGGGTATCAAGAAACGGATGCTCGACGGCAACGCCTCGAGCACGCAGGCGGCGAAGACGGTCGAGCGGCTGCCGGGGCTGGCGTCGGCGGCATGGCATTTCGCGCAAAGGGCAGGGGCATGAGCGGCGGGTTCGATTTCACTGGCAAGGTCGCGGTGGTGACGGGTGCCGCCTCCGGCATCGGGAGAGCCACGGTTCGGGCGTTCGCCGCGCAGGGCGCGCAGGTGGTGGCGGCCGATCGGGACGCGGGCGTGCACGACACGATTGCCGGGCTGGATGACGCATTAGCGGTCGAGATCGATGCAGGCGACGAGCGCGATGTGCAGCGGCTTGTTGATACCGCGTGCGAACGGTTCGGTGGGATCGACATCTTTTATGCCAATGCCGGCATCTCCGGTGGCACTGCCGGCATCTTTGACGCGGATGTAACACTTTGGGCCGAAGTGCTGCGAGTAAATCTCATTGGCCCGGCGCTTGCCATCAAGCATGCCGCGCCGCGGATCGTCGAACGCGGCGGCGGTGCGATCCTGTGCACCGCGAGCGTTGCGGGGCTTCGCTCGGGTGCCGGCGGAACGCCCTATTCGGCGTCCAAGGCGGGGGTGATCAACCTGGTGCAGACCGCGGCGCAGCAGCTCGCCACCTCGGGCGTGCGGGTCAATGCGATCTGCCCCGGGCTGATCGAGACCGGCATGACCCAGCGCGCGTTCGACCATGCCCGCGAGCAGGGCAAGGAAGAGAGACTGGGCCAGCTCAATCCGCTGCGCCGCGCGGGGCGACCCGAGGAAATCGCGCAGGTGGCGCTGTTCCTCGCGTCGGATGCTGCCAGCTATGTCAACGGCCAGGCCATCGCGGTGGACGGCGGCCTTAGCAGCAGCCACCCGGTCACGCGGCAGGTGTATGGAAAGCCCGCATTCTGAGAGGCGAAATAGTCCTCGCCGTTGATAAAAATTTCAGCCTGCGCCGCCTATGGTTGGTCCCGGAGGTCTGGCCAATCCCTTGACATGGGCGCGCGGATTGGTCAGGCCAGCGGCAACAAACAGCCTATAGAGGTAGCTCGATGAAGATCGTCTCGGCCAAGGTTATCGTAACCTGCCCCGGCCGCAATTTCGTGACGCTGAAGATCCACACCGATCAGGGCGTCTACGGCATCGGCGACGGCACGCTCAACGGTCGCGAACTGGCGGTGGTCTCCTATCTTGAAGACCATGTCATTCCCTGCCTGATCGGCATGGACCCGCGGCGGATCGAGGATATCTGGCAGTATCTCTATCGCGGTGCCTATTGGCGCCGCGGCCCGGTGACGATGCGCGCGATCGCCGCGGTCGACATGGCGCTGTGGGACATCAAGGGCAAGATGGCCGGCATGCCGGTCTACCAGCTGCTCGGCGGCCGCAGCCGCGATGGCGTGATGGTCTACGGACACGCGAACGGCGCCGATATCGAGCAGACCGTCGACGCGGTCGGCAAATATATCGACCTCGGCTACAAGGCGATCCGAGCGCAGACGGGCGTTCCGGGCATCAAGGATGCGTACGGCGTCGGCCGCGGCACCATGTATTACGAGCCCGCCGACGCGGCTTTGCCCTCGGTCACCGGGTGGGATACGCGCAAGGCGCTCAACTATGTGCCCAAGCTGTTCGAAAAGCTGCGCGCGACCTATGGCTTCGACCATCACCTGCTGCACGACGGCCACCACCGCTACACGCCGCAGGAAGCCGCCAATCTCGGCAAGATGCTCGAGCCCTATCAGCTCTTCTGGCTGGAGGACGTGACCCCGGCCGAGAACCAGGAGGCGTTCAAGCTGATCCGCCAGCACACCGTCACCCCGCTGGCGGTGGGCGAGATCTTCAACACGATCTGGGACGCGAAGGACCTGATCCAGAACCAGCTGATCGACTATCTGCGCGCAACCGTGGTCGGTGCCGGTGGCCTGACCCATCTGCGTCGCCTCGCCGACCTCGCCAGCCTCTACCAGGTCCGCACCGGCTGCCATGGTGCGACCGATCTGTCGCCGGTAACGATGGGCTGCGCGCTCCACTTCGACACCTGGGTCCCGAACTTCGGCATCCAGGAATATATGCGCCATTCCGACGAGACCGATGCGGTGTTCCCGCACGATTACAGCTTCGACAAAGGCTATCTGTTCTGTGGCGAGGCACCGGGTCACGGCGTCGACATCGACGAGGAGCTGGCAGCCAAGTATCCGTACAAGCCGGCCTATCTGCCGGTCGCCCGCCTCGAAGACGGGACGATGTGGAACTGGTGATCCGGGCTGGGGCAGCGCTGCCGTCGCCCCGCCGTTTCGACTAAGAAAAAGGCGGCCGTGGAACCCCATGGCCGCCTTTTTTGATTGTGTGTGGGAAGGTTCAGTCTTTCCAGGCCCACCAGAGCTGGGCCGGCGGGATGTTCCACCATTCCATCTCGTGCTCGATATTGTCCCAGTGCGGAGTCAGGAAGTTCCGGACATTGGGGTTGTACTGGTAGACGAGGAAAGCGCCGCCGGGCCGAAGGATATCGCGCGTCGCCTTGGCAATTGCATCGCCGATGCCGTCGGGCAGGGTCGAGAAAGGCAGGCCCGAGGCGATATAGTCGGCCTGCTCGAAGCCGTTGTCGCGCACGATCTTCTGGACATCGGCCGCCGAGCCAAGCACCGCGACGAAGCGCGGATCTTCGATCGACTGGCGCAGATAGCGGATGAAATCAGGGTTGGTATCGATCACGATCAGCTTGCCGTCTGGCGCGAGGCGATCGAGGATCGGACGGCTAAAGGTGCCCACACCGGGGCCATATTCAACGAACAGCTTGGTGTTCGCCCAATCGACCTTGCTCAGCATGCGGCGAATCAGCCGTCCCGAAGACTGGGCAACCGCACCGACCATCACCGGACGCTTGAGGAACTGCTGCAGGAAGAACATCGTCGGCGAGGGCACACCGGCCGGGCGCGTGCGGCGGGCGCTCCGGCGTTTCGCGGTGGCGGTCGAAGGGGGCATGGGCTTCCTTAACGAAAATATGACGCTTCGGCGACATCGGTTGCGCAAAATCCGGCGGATATGCAAGCGACCGTCGTCGAAAAGCATCCCGATCCTGGCCAGGACAACAACGTCGCGGAGCCGCTTTGTTGCCCTGGATTTTTCCGAAGCGCAGGAGTGTCTAGGAAATCGGCGACCGCAAGCGTACATCTGCCGACATGACATCGCTCGACAAGCCTCCAGTCGGTACCTCGACGGTGAAGTGGCGTTTCCCCGATATCCATCCCGAAGGCCGCAAATATGTGCTGATCGCCGCCGCGGTTGCGCTGTTGAGCCTGTGGGTGTGGGACGTCCTCACCTGGCCGCTGCTGTTCCTGACGCTCGGCATCGCCGCCTTTTTTCGCGACCCCGTCCGCGTCACGCCGGTGGAGGAGGGGGTGCTCGTCGCGCCCGCCGACGGCCTTGTCACGATGATCCAGCGCGTGCCGCTGCCCCCGGAACTCGCCGGTCCGCACGCGCTCGGCGCTGCGCCGATGGTGCGGGTCTCGATCTTCATGAGCATGTTCGACGTGCATGTGAACCGCACGCCGATTACCGGCACGATCCGTCACGTCATCTACATTTCGGGCAAGTTCATGAACGCCGACCTCGACAAGGCGAGCGACGAGAATGAACGTCAGCATATGGTGGTCGAGGATCGCGACGGGCTGCGGATCGGCTTCACCCAGATAGCAGGGCTCGTCGCGCGTCGCATCGTTGCCTTCGCCAAGCCGGGCGACATGGTCGTCGCGGGCCAGCGCATCGGCCTGATCCGCTTCGGCAGCCGCGTCGATGTCTTCCTTCCCGAAGAATATGGCGCGCAGGTGATCCTTGGCCAGCGGACCATCGCCGGCGAAACGGTTATCGCACGTCGCGGCATCACGAACGTCGCCGGGGTAGCACAATGAGCGACCGTCGCCCGCGCAGCGGGCGCGGGTTGGGGCGCAGGCCGGCATTGCCGCGCGGCATCCCGCTTCGCGCAGTGCTCCCCAACGCCGTCACCGCGCTCGCGCTGTGCGCCGGTCTCACCGGCATCCGCTTTGCCATTCTGGGCAATTGGGAAGCCTCGGTGCTGATGGTGCTTGCCGCCGCCGTGCTCGACGGGATCGACGGACGCATCGCCCGCCTGGTGCGCGCCGAGAGCCGCTTCGGCGCCGAACTCGACAGCCTGTCCGACGCAATCTCGTTCGGCGTCGCACCCGCGCTGATTCTATACCTTTGGTCGCTCCAGGCGCTCGGGCGGTTCGGCTGGCTGGTCGCGCTGCTCCATGCCCTGTTTTGCGCGCTAAGGCTGGCGCGCTTCAACGCGCAGATCGATCTTGCCGAGCAGCCGCACAAGTCGGCAGGGTTCCTCACCGGCGTTCCGGCGCCGGCCGGCGCGGCGCTGGCGCTCACGCCCGTCTATCTCTGGCTGTGGACCGGCGAGGCGATCACGCGCGCGCCGGTCATCATCGCCGTGTGGACAGTGCTGATCGCGATCCTGATGGTTTCCAGCGTCGCGACCTTCGGCCCGAAGATTCGGCTGCGCCAGAACGTCCGCTTCGAAGCGATCGCGGTGCTGGTCGCCCTCGCCGCGGCGCTGGTTTCGGCGCCTTGGACGACGCTGGCGATCGTGGCGATCGCCTATCTTGCCAGCATCCCGTTCAGCGTGCGTTCCTACCGCCGGATCAGGCGGCTGCGCGCTGCGGGTGGTGGGGACGCGGCATCCGCGCCGGGACCGATCGCACCCTGACGCGCGACAGGCGCGGCGACGGGGCGGGAAGCGCTACCGGCCGCGCCATGCCGAACAATTCGGCGAAGCGATGCAGCTGCGGATGAATGCTCGTGTAGAGCGTCCAGATGGCGGCCGTGAAAGCCGACCCGAACAGAAAAAAGACAGCGAATCCAGTCATTACCCGGCTCCTGATCTTCAACGCCGATCCCAGGGGAACCCAAGAACCTCGAACCGCCGAGACTCCTGCCTGTTCCATCAATCGCGTTCTGATCGCTGTATGTTCCATTCTTGTTCCGCCGTCAAGCGATGTTCCGATAATGTTCCAGCTTGTGTTGGGCTGCGCAATCAACTAAGCGGCCCGCCTCAACCCCGCATGGGAAGCATCATAACCCGGTGTTCGGAGCGATTCCGAATTCCCGCTTCCCAGAGGACCAACCGGAAGGAGTTATCCCTATGGCGGCACCCGTCGTCACCATGCAGCAGCTGCTCGAATCGGGCGCGCACTTCGGTCACCAGACCCATCGCTGGAACCCGAAGATGAAGCCCTACATCTTCGGTGATCGCAACGGCGTTCACATCATCGACCTGTCGCAGACCGTTCCGCTGTTCGCCCGCGCGCTCGAGTTCGTCAGCTCGACCGTCGCCGCCGGCGGCAAGGTGCTGTTCGTCGGCACCAAGCGCCAGGCACAGGAGCCGATTGCCGAGGCAGCGCGTCGTGCGGGCCAGCACTTCGTCAACCACCGCTGGCTGGGCGGCATGCTCACCAACTGGAAGACCATCAGCAACTCGATCAAGCGCCTCAAGACGCTCGAAGAGCAGCTGTCGGGCGACACGCACGGCCTCACCAAGAAGGAAGTGCTGCAGCTCACCCGTGAGCGCGACAAGCTCGAGCTGTCGCTCGGCGGCATCCGCGACATGGGCGGCATCCCCGACATCATGTTCGTGATCGACGCGAACAAGGAAGAGCTGGCGATCAAGGAAGCCAACACGCTTGGCATCCCCGTCGTCGCTGTGCTCGACTCGAACGTCTCGCCGGACGGCATCGCGTTTCCGGTCCCGGGCAACGACGACGCCAGCCGCGCCATCCGCCTGTACTGCGAAGCCATCGCCATCGCCGCGACCCGTGGCGGCCGCGAGGCTCTGATGCAGCAGGGCTATGACTTCGGTGCTGCCGAGCAGCCGCCGGTCGAGGAAGCCGTCGAAGGCTGATCGCCCGCGTCATCGAACCGTAATCGGGGCGGGGCAGGGCACACGCACTGCTCCGCCCGACTTTTAACTGAGGAATAGAGACATGGCCGAGATCACTGCAGCCGCCGTCAAGGAACTCCGCGAAAAGAGCGGCGCCGGCATGATGGATTGCAAGAAGGCGCTCTCCGAGACCAACGGTGACATGGAAGCCGCTGCCGATTGGCTGCGCGCCAAGGGCCTCGCCGCCGCCGCCAAGAAGTCGAGCCGCACCGCTGCCGAGGGCCTTGTCGGCCTGGCGGTTGCCGGCACCAAGGGTGTCGCGGTCGAGGTGAACTCGCAGACCGACTTCGTCGCCAAGAACGAGATCTTCCAGAACTTCGTCCGCGAAGCCACGTCGCTCGCGCTCGAGACCGGTGATGACGTCGCCGCGCTGAAGGCTGCGAAGATGGAGTCGGGCCAGACCGTCGACGAGGCGCTGACCGCCAACATCGCCACCATCGGCGAGAACCAGGTGCTGCGTCGCGCCAAGAAGGTCGAAGTCGCCAAGGGCGCGGTGATCCCGTACGTCCACAATGCGGCGGCCCCGGGCCTCGGCAAGATCGGCGTGCTCGTCGCGCTCGAATCGGAAGCCGGTGTTGACGTGCTCGAGCCGCTCGGCAAGCAGCTGGCGATGCACATCGCCGCCGCCTTCCCGCTGGCGCTCGACGAAAGCGGCCTGGATCAGGACGTGCTCGCCCGCGAACGTGCGATCGCTGCCGAAAAGGCTTCCGAGAGCGGCAAGCCCGCCGAGATCATCGAGAAGATGGTCGATGGCGCGGTCAAGAAGTTCGCCAAGGAGAATGCCCTGCTCAGCCAGCTGTTCGTGATGGACGGCAAGACCCCGGTCTCGGACGTCATCGCCAAGGCGGCGAAGGACTCGGGTTCGGCGATCGTGCTGAAGGACTATGTCCGCTTCCAGCTCGGCGAAGGCATCGAGAAGGAAGAGAGCGACTTCGCTGCCGAAGTGGCTGCGACCGCCGGTCTCACCAAGTAATCAGGCGCGCCGGGCGGGGCCGTTTCGACGGCCTTTCCCCGGCATCCACGCTTGTTCGCGCGGCGCGGCTCCTCTAGGGTCCGCGCCGCTTCGCTGTCCGCTTCTCAAGATTTCAGGAACCCCATGACCGCTCCGACCATCCGCCGCATCCTTCTCAAGCTGTCGGGGGAGGTCCTGATGGGCCAGGGTCAGTTCGGCATCGATCCCGAGACCTGCGAGCGCGTCGCACTCGAGGTGAAGGAAGCCAAGGAAAGCGGCCTCGAAATCTGCATGACCGTCGGCGGCGGCAACATCTTCCGCGGCATCGCCGGTGCAGCCCAGGGCTTCGACCGCGCCAGCGCCGATTACATGGGCATGCTCGCCACCGTGATGAACGCGCTCGCGATGCAGAACGCGCTCGAGAAGGTCGGCGTCGAGACCCGCGTCCAGTCCGCCATCCCGATGGCCAGCGTGTGCGAGCCCTATATTCGCCGCCGCGCCGAGCGGCATATGGAGAAGGGCCGCGTCGTGCTGTTCGCGGCGGGCACCGGCCTGCCGTTCTTCACCACCGACACCACCGCCGCGCTGCGCGCCGCTGAGATGAAGTGCGACGCGCTGTTCAAGGGTACCTCGGTCGACGGCGTGTACGACGCCGATCCCAAAAAGGTGCCGACCGCCAAGCGCTACGAGACGCTGAGCTATGACCGCGTCCTCGCCGACAATCTGAAGGTGATGGACGCCTCCGCCGTCGCCCTGTGCCGCGACAACCATATCCCGATCGTGGTGTTCAACATCCGCGGCGAGGGCAATCTCGCCTCGGTGCTCCGGGGCGAGGGGACTTCCACCATCGTCCAGGACGCGGACGCCGCGTAACCTCCTGTACCCAAGCTTCAAGGAACGCCGAACATGGCCGCATATGACAAGGCAGACCTCGAGCGCCGCATGGCCGGCGCCGTGGAATCACTCAAGCACGATCTGACCGGTCTCCGCACTGGCCGCGCCTCGACCACGCTGCTCGATCCGGTAACCGTCGAGGTCTATGGCTCGCACATGCCGATCACCCAGGTGGCGACCGTCTCGGCACCCGAGCCGCGCATGCTGTCGGTGCAGGTGTGGGACAAGTCGAACGTCGGCCCCGTCGACAAGGCGATCCGCTCGGCCGGCCTCGGCCTCAACCCGATCGTCGACGGCCAGACGCTGCGCCTGCCGATCCCCGACCTGACCGAGGAGCGCCGCAAGGAGCTCGCCAAGCTCGCCAACCAGTACGCCGAAAAGGCCCGCATCGCCGCGCGCAACGTGCGCCGCGACGGCATGGACAGCCTGAAGACCGACGAGAAGAAGGGCGTGTTCGGCGAGGACGAGCGCAAGCGCCACGAGACCGAAGTTCAGAAGATCACCGACGCGACGATCGCCGATATCGACGCGGCGGCCGCGGCCAAGGAAAAGGAAATCCTGAACAAGTGATCCGCCCCGGAGCTCCTGGTGCGGCCGAAAGGGCAGGGCGCGGTGGCCGTTAAGCTGGCCTCCGCTTCGGGCGGCGGAACCCCGCCGCCCCGCCATGTCGCGATCATCATGGACGGCAACGGGCGCTGGGCGAAGAAGCGCCTGCTCCCGCGTGTCGCTGGCCATCGCCAGGGGGTGGAAGCCGTGCGCCGCGTCGCGCGGGCGGCGCGCACGCTCGGCATCGAGGTGCTGACGCTCTACGCCTTCTCGTCCGAGAACTGGCGGCGGCCCGAAGAAGAGGTCGGCGCGCTAATGGGCTTGCTGCGGCAGTTCCTCGAGCGCGAACTGGACGAGATCGTCTCGGATGGGGTCAAGCTCCGCGTGATCGGCGATTGGCGCCAGCTTTCGCCCGATCTGGTGGCGATGATCGACGCCGCCATCGCACGCACCGCGGGCAATACCGGACCGACCTTGGTGCTCGCGCTCAACTATGGCGCGCAGGCGGAATTGCTTGCGGCTGCCCGGCGGCTGGCCGAGCAGGCGCGCAATGGCATGCTGGATCCCGGCGCAATCGACGAGACGCGGTTCGAGAGCGAGTTGGAAACGGCGGGCCTGCCGCCGCTGGATCTGATGATCCGCACCTCGGGCGAACAGCGGCTTTCCAATTTCTTGTTGTGGCAGGCGGCCTATGCCGAGCTGCTGTTCGTCGACACGCTGTGGCCCGATTTCGACGAGCGTGCGCTGGCCGATGCGCTGGCCCAGTTCGGGCGGCGCCAGCGGCGCTTCGGGGGCCTGTGAGCAAAAATTCCGATCTTCCGAAACGTGCTGTCGTCGGGCTCGCGCTGGTCGGGCTCGCGCTCGCCGCTTTGTGGGCAGGCGGCTGGGGCTTCTGGCTGGTCATCACCGTGGCAGCGGTGCTGATGATCGGCGAATGGGCAACCTTGGCCGGTGACGAGGGCAGGCGCCGTTTAACGCAATATGTGATGACGGTGCCGCTGGCGATCCTGAGCCCGGCGGCCGCCGGCCCCGGGTTCCTGGCGTTTGGCCTGATCTTCGGGGCGTTCTTCTTCGTCGCGATCGTCAGCCGCAACGGCAAGCTCGCTGCGGGGCAGGTCTATGTCGGGCTGCCGGTGCTCGCGCTGCTGCTGCTTCGTGACCATCCCCAGGGTTTCGCCGCGACGCTGTGGTCGATGGCGATCGTCTGGTTGTGCGACAGCGGCGCCTATTTCGCCGGTCGCGCGATCGGCGGCCCCAAGCTCGCGCCGGCGATCAGCCCGAACAAGACCTGGGCGGGGCTGATCGGCGGGCTGATTGCCGCGACCCTGTTTTCCGCCGCCTTCGTGGCGATCGCCCCGGGCAGTGCGATCGGGTGGTGGCTGGTGGCAGTATCGCCGGTGGTAGCCCTCGCGTCGCAGATCGGCGATTTGTACGAGAGCCATCTGAAGCGCGTCGCGGGCGTCAAGGATTCGAGCAATCTGCTGCCCGGCCATGGCGGCATTCTCGATCGTCTCGACGGGCTGGTCTTCGCAGCCCCGGTTGCGGCTTTGTTTTTTGCGATCCATCATCAGGTGGTTGTGGGAGGATACTGGTGGTGAAGCGCGTCACGGTGTTGGGGGCGACCGGTTCGGTCGGCACCTCTACGCTGGATCTGATCGAACGAAATCCGCACGCCTTCGAAGTCGTGGCGCTGACCGCCAATTGCGATGTCGAGAAGCTCGCCGCGGCGGCGATCCGCACCCGCGCGCGCTGCGCCGTGGTCGCCGACGAAACCTGCCTGCCGGCGCTGCAGGAACGGCTGGCCGGCAGCGGCGTCGAGGCGATGGGCGGGGCGCATTCGGTATGCGACGTTGCCCGGATGGGCGCCGACTGGACGATGGCGGCGATCGTCGGCAGCGCGGGCCTCAAGCCGGTGATGGCGGCGCTGGAAGCCGGCGGCACGGTCGCGCTCGCCAACAAGGAGTCGCTCGTTTCGGCGGGCGAGGTGATGATGGCGGCGGCCCGGGCCTATGGCGCCACGCTGCTGCCGGTCGATTCGGAGCACAATGCCGTGTTCCAGTGCCTCGATCGCACCGCACCCAAGGGGGTTCGCCGGATCATCCTCACCGCCAGCGGCGGGCCGTTCCGATCGACGCCCAAGGCGGCGATGCGCGAGATCACCCCGGCGCAGGCGGTGGCGCACCCCAACTGGTCGATGGGCGCCAAGATCTCGGTCGACTCGGCGACGATGATGAACAAGGGGCTCGAGCTGATCGAGGCCTTCCACCTGTTCCCGGTCGCTGCGGATCAACTCGCGGTGCTGGTCCACGCCCAGTCGGTCGTCCATTCGATGGTGGAATATGTCGACGGTTCGGTGCTGGCCCAGCTCGGCACGCCCGACATGCGGACGCCGATCGCCTTTGCACTGGCTTGGCCCGAGCGGATGGAGACGCCGTGCCCGCCGCTCGACCTTGCCGCGGTGGGCAAGCTCGAGTTCGAAAATCCCGATCTCGATCGCTTCCCGGCGCTCGCGCTCGCGATGGAGGCATTGAAGGCGGGCGGGGCACGTCCGGCGATCCTCAACGCCGCCAACGAAGTCGCTGTCGCGGCCTTTCTCGCCGGGCGGATCGGATTTCTTGAAATTGCCGCAATCTCTGCCGATACGCTGTCGCGCTATGACCCGGCCGCGCCGGAAACGCTCGACGCCGTGCTGGCGATCGATGCGGAGGCGCGGCTTTATGCGGCTGAGCGAGTGAAGGACTGCGTCGATTGATCCAATCCCCCGGCATCCTGCTCACCATTCTGGCGTTCGCGCTGGTGATCGGGCCGCTCGTGTTCCTGCACGAGCTGGGACATTATCTGGCGGGCCGCATCTTCGGGGTGAAGGCCGAGGAATTCTCGATCGGCTTCGGGCGTGAGATCGCCGGCATCACGGATCGTCGCGGCACGCGCTGGAAGTTCAGCCTGTTGCCGCTGGGCGGCTATGTCCGCTTCGCGGGCGACATGAACCCGGCGAGCCAGGCATCGCCCGAATGGCTGCAGCTGCCGGCGAGCGAGCGCGCCAAGACCTTCCAGGCCAAGCCGCTGTGGCAGCGCGCGATCATCGTCGCGGCGGGCCCGATCATGAACTTCGTGATCGCGGTCGTCATCCTTTCGACCTTCGCCTTCATGTTCGGCGAGAACCGCACGCCGTCGGTGATCGGCACGGTGATCCAGGGCAGCGCTGCCGCCAAGGCCGGCCTGCAATCCGGCGACCGCATCACCGGCCTTGGTGGCCGCGCGGTCGAAACCTATGCCGATATGGTGCAATTCACCCAGCTGCGGCCGAACGAGCCGGTGCGGGTCGATTTTGTCCGCGGCGGTGCAGCGCGCAGCGTCGATGCGGTGATCGGCACGCGGCTGGAGCGCGATCGCTTCGGCAACGAGTTCAAGATCGGCCAGCTCGGCATCGGCGCGGCAGGTTCTACCCAGGTGCCGGTGGGGCTGCTCGAAGCGCCGCTGGTCGGCCTGCGCACCACTGCCGACATCGTTCGCATGACGGTGGATGGGCTGGGCCAGATCATCACCGGCCGTCGCTCGGTTGCCGAGCTGGGCGGGCCGCTCAAGATCGCCCAGGTATCGGGCGAACGTCTTTCCATGGGGCCGATCGAGTTCGCGTTTCTGATCGCGCTCGTCTCCATTAATCTGGGATTCATCAACCTGTTGCCAGTTCCGGTACTGGATGGTGGTCATCTCCTGTTCTACGCCGTCGAGGCGGTCCGCCGGCGCCCGGTGGAGCCGCAGGTGATGGAATGGGCGTTCCGGGGCGGCATGCTCGCAATTCTCGCGCTGATGCTGTTCGTGACGCTCAACGATCTGGGCGCTTTCGGTGTGTGGAGACATCTGGCCGGCTTGATCGGTTGAGGGGGTTCGTGCAGGGCGGCAATATGCCGCGCGCGTTCCGGCAATATTTGGATTCCGACTGGGGTGGGATGGTGACTGCGATCAAGGCAAGCAATTTGGGCGCGCGGGCGACGGCTACGCTATTGGCAGGGACGATCCTGTCGGGCGTGGTAGCGCCGGCAGAGGCGCAGACCGCGGCAAAGCCCGCGGCGGCCCCGGCGGCGCAAGCCCAGGCGACGCCCGCCCCGGTAGCCCCGGCGGTGGTGCGCACGATCAAGTCGCTGCGGGTGGAAGGCTCGCAGCGCATCGAGCCGGAGACGGTGCTTAGCTATACGCGACTGCGCGTCGGCGACAGCTACACCAACGAGACGATCGACCAGGCGATCAAGGACCTGCTCGCCTCCGAACTGCTCGCCGACGTGGCGATCGAGGGGGTCGAGGACGGCAATCTCGTGCTCCGCATCCGCGAGAACCCGGTGATCAACCGCGTCGTGTTCGAGGGCAATAAGCGCCTCAAGCAGGACAAGATCGACAAGGAGATCAAGCTCAGGCCGCGTCAGATCTTTACGCGCACCGCGGTGCGTGCGGACATCGCGCGGATCATCGAGCTGTATCGCCGCCAGGGCCGATTCGCTGCGCGCGTCGAACCGAAGATGGTCAGCCTCGACCAGAATCGCGTCGACGTGATCTTCGAGATCCACGAGGGCGCGAAGTCCAAGGTCCGCCAGATCAACATCATCGGCAACGAGGTGTTCGGCGACAAGAAGCTGCGCGCGCAGATGGCGACCAAGGTCGCCAGCCTGTCGCACTTCCTCAGCTCGAACACGTCGTACGATCAGGATCGCCTGGCCTATGACCAGCAGAAGCTGCGCCAGTTCTACCTGACCGAAGGCTATGCCGATTTCCGCGTGATCTCGGCGGTGGCCGAGCTGACGCCGGACAAGAAGGACTTCATCATCACCTACGTGGTGGAAGAAGGCCCGCGCTACAAATTCGGTCCCGTGACGGTGAACAGCGCGATCCGCGACTTCGACGACAAGAAGCTTGCCGCGGCGCTGCCGATCAAGGAAGGCCAGTGGTATAACGCCAAGGCCGTCGAGGACACGGTCGAGCAGCTGAGCGAGACCGCCGGCCTGTTCGGCTATGCCTTTGCCGACGTCCGCCCCGACTTCCAGCGCAACAAGGATGCGCTGACGATGTCGATGAACTTCCACATCGGCGAGGCGAACCGCACCTATATCGAGCGCGTCGACATCACCGGCAACCGCCAGACGCAGGACAAGGTGATCCGCCGCGAAATGCGCGTGGCCGAGGGCGACGCCTTCAACACCTTCCTGGTCAAGCGCTCGCAGGACCGCATCAACAGCCTGGGCTATTTCCAGGACAAGTTCGAGATCGAGCGCAAGGAAGGCTCGGCGCCCGATCGCATCGTGCTGGCTGCCAACGTCGAAGAGAAGCCCAATGGCGAACTGACGCTGTCCGCCGGCTTCTCGAGCCTGGAGCGCTTCATCCTCCAGGCGTCGATCCGCCAGCGCAACTTCCGTGGCATGGGTCAGACGGCGAGCATCTCGGCCGACTATTCGAGCTATTCGAAGTCGGTGGAACTCGGCTTCACCGAGCCCTATCTGTTCGACAGCAACATCGCGCTGGGTGCTACGATCTTCCGCCGCGACTATAACAGCTTCAACTTCGGCCTGAACAACACCCGCAACACCACCTACAAGCAGGTGTCGACGGGCTTCCAGCTGGTGGCAGGCCTGCCGCTGACCGAATATTGGACGCTGTCGGCGCGCTACTATCTCGCCAAGGACGACGTCACGCTTGATCAGTCGACCTTCTACACCGACGGCAAGTGCGACCCGTTCCTGGCCGGCCGCTATTATTGCGAAGCCGTGGGCAATCGTCTGACCTCGCTGGTCGGCCTGTCGCTGATATATGACAGCCTGAACAGCCGTCTGCGCCCGACGCGCGGTCAGCGCGTCTCGATGGGGGTCGACGTTGCCGGTCTCGGCGGCGACGTGCGCTATGTGCGTGGCCGCATCGACGGCGCGAAATACTGGGGCCTGGGCAGCGGTTTCGTCTTCTCGCTCACCGGCGAGGGCGGCGCGATCAAGAGCCTCGACGGCAGCGAAGTCCGGATCACCGATCGCTTCTATCTCGGCGAGCCGCAGTTTCGCGGTTTCGACATCCGCGGTGTCGGCCCGCGCGTGCAGCGCTACCAATATACCGGCGATCCCGCGCTGGGCACCCAGGCGCTCATCACGACCCGGGATCAGGTCGTCGACGACGCGCTGGGCGGCAAGGCCTATTATCTCACCAAAGCGGAGCTCGAGCTTCCGCTGGGCTCCGGCGCGGCAGAACTGGGCCTGCGTCCCTCGGTCTATGTGCAGATGGGCTCGCTGTTCTCGATCCGCCGGCCGCAGACCAACAATTATTTCCCGGCCTATATCGATCCCAAGACGGGCCTACCCGGGGTCAACGCCGACGGGTCGCCGTCGGTGACGCCGCGGCCGTTGAACGACACCGCGGGCAACCCGCTGTACACGGTGACGACGGGCGCGCTGCAAGGCAGCTACACGACCTGCACGATCGGCTATGCCGCCGCCGCGGGCCAGCCTTGCGTCGGCACGTCGATCAACACGCGCGCGCTCAATCAGAGCGGTCTGTTCTACGAGCAGTATCGCGGCAGCACCGCGTCGCCGCGCATCTCCGTGGGCTTCGGCGTGAACTGGAATTCGCCTTTCGGCCCGTTGCGTATCGACGTCGCCAAGGCGCTGGTCAGCCAGCCGGGCGATGACAAGAAGCTTGTTACTTTCAACGTAGGGACTCAGTTCTAATGATGAAGAACCGTGTATTCGCGGCGGCGCTTGCCGCCTCCGCGGCGATGGCCGTCGCTGCGCCGGCGTCGGCGCAGGTCGCCGGCATCGCCACCATCAGCACGATCGAGGCGATCACCCGCGCCAAGGCGTTCACCACTGCCGAGACGCAGCTGGACACGACCTACAAGCCGGTGCGCGACCAGATCCAGGCGCGCCAGACCAAATTCCAGACCGACGCGCGTTCGCTGATCGCGACGATCGACACCAACAAGGACGGTCAGGTTTCGGAAGCCGAGGAGCAGGCTGCAGCCGCGCGCAAGGACCCGAACTACACCCAGCTCATGACCCTGCAGAACCAGGCGAACGAGGAAATCCAGAAGCTGCAGATGCCGTCGATCCTGGCGGAGCTGTTTGCGTTCGAGAAGATCCTGGCGCTCTATGACGCGGCGCAGATCTCGGTCGTCAATGCGCGCAAGGTCAACGTGATCCTGCAGCCGGAAGCGATCGTCTACGCCCCCGAAGCGGTGGACATCACCGACGCCGTCGTCGCCGAGCTCGACAAGACGCCGACCGTGGCGATCACCCCGCCGGCCAACTGGCAGCCGCAGCAGCGGACCGTGCAGTTCCAGCAGCAGGTCAACGAGCTGAAGCGTCGCGCCTATCAGATCAATGCCGCCCGTGCGCAGCAGCAACAACAGCAGGGTGCCGCCGCAGCACCGGGCGCAGCCCGTCCGGCGACCGCGCCTGCGACCCGGCCGGCCAAGCCCGAGCCGCGGTGAGCACGGGCGAGCAGGGGGGCAGCAACATCGGTCCGCTCGATATCGGGCGGGTGATGGCTGCGCTGCCCCACCGCTTTCCGATGCTGCTGGTCGACCGCGTTGAGGAACTGATCCTCGACCGGTCGATCGTCGCGGTGAAAGCGGTGACGATCAACGAGTCGTTCTTCCAGGGCCATTTCCCCGGGCGCCCGATCATGCCGGGCGTGCTCACCGTCGAGGCGCTTGCCCAGGCAGCGGGCGTGCTGGCAGTCGAGTCGCTCGGGCTCGCCGGCTCGGGCAAGCTCGTCTACTTCATGGCGATCGACAATGTGAAGTTCCGCAAGCCGGTGGAGCCGGGCGTGTTGCTCAAGCTCCATGTCGAGTTCGTGCAGAAGCGCTCGCGCGTCTGCAAGTTCGCCGGCAAGGCGCTGATCGACGGCGAACTGGCGGCCGAATGCGAATTCACCGCGATGATCGCCGATCCGCCCAGCGCGTGAGCGAAGCCGGAGCCGGACCATGGACGCACTGACCTGGTTCGGCCTGTTCGCGGTGACGGCGATGCTGGTCACCTATGCGCTGGAGGCGCGCTCGAGCTGGTGGGTGCTCGGCTTTGCCGGCGCCTGCCTGCTCGGCTCGGCCTATGGCTTCCTCCAGGGGGCCTGGCCGTTCGGACTGGTCGAGGCGATCTGGTCGCTCGTCGCGCTCCGCCGCTGGTGGGGCATGCGGCAATGAGGTTGCGTTGGCGCACGCGCTTTGCTAGGCGCGCGCGTCCGCTGCCGGTCGGAAACCGGCGGCTTTTTTCAAGGAATTCGATGTGAAGCAGAACACCCACCCCGATTACCACATGATCAAGGTGCAGATGACCGACGGCACCGTGTACGAGACGCGCTCCACCTGGGGCAAGGAAGGCGATCTCATGCAGCTCGAGATCGATCCGCTCGCGCACCCGGCCTGGACCGGCGGTCGCGGTCAGCTGCTCGACCAGGGTGGCCAGGTCGCGCGCTTCAACAAGCGCTTCGGCGGCCTCACGCTCGGCAAGAAGTAAGGCGCTCGCGCCGGGCGGCGTCGCCCGGCGCCAAGCTTCAACAGAGGCTCCCGCGTGCGATGGCGCGCCGGGAGCCTCTTTCGTTTTCGCCGTCTGCTGGTTGGTACCTCGTCGGCATGCGGCGGCGCCCATTCAGCGCCAAGCGCGCGCGATGATTCCTTTGTGATCAGTGCGTCTGCGGTTCGCAAATCAGGCAATTGGGCGGTGGTGCCCGCGGATCGCGTTGGCTCGGCGACTGCGTACGGCAACGTACCCAGTCTTGCATGCGTCCCGTCTGAGGCCAGGCCAGGATGGAAGCCGCCGCACCGTGCGAGAGCGCGGAAGCCACCCGGTTGTGGCGGAGAGAGTGGGATTCGAACCCACGGTGAGCTTGCACCCACGGCGGTTTTCAAGACCGCTGCCTTAAACCACTCGGCCATCTCTCCGCGCGGCGATAGCGCCTAGTCCCACTTGCTCCGCGGATCAATCCATTCGTCGCAATACCGCGTTCACGGGGATGTCACATTCGAGTCGCGGCGCCCCAAGCCACAAAGATCGTAAACGCGGAGGGGCGTGCCGTCCCGATCCGGGACTTGGTCCCCGTTCGGGACCAGCGGAGCGTTGCGCGGGACGTACCGATGTATAGGTCAGGAGGGGCTTACAGCAATCGTTTCGACTCCAGCGAAAACAGAGGGTTCATGATCACCAAGCTTCTCCCGGCGCTCGGCGCCATCGCCGCCGTTGCTTCTTTCTCGGCCCCGGCGCAGGCCGCGACGGTCGTCACCACCAACTACACCGGCGCGAACATGAACATCGTTCCGGGCGCTGACGGCACCTACTCGGCCAACTTCGGCAAGTCGGGCATCGTCAAGGGCAACTTCCAGCACATCTACACCTTCACCCTGCCGGCTTACCTGACGGGCAGCGCTTCGATCACCACCAGCGCGGTGAAGCTCAAGGCAGCCAACGATCTGGACCTGTTCTCGGTCGTGTTCAACGGCATCGCACTCACCGGCACCTATGGTGGGCTGAACGAAGCGGTGTTCGTTAACGACGTGCCGATCGTTGCCGGCAAGCCGAACACCATTGTCATCAATGGCATGTCGCGCGGCAATGGCTCGTACGGCGCCCAGGCGACCTTCGCCCCGGTTCCCGAGCCCGCCAGCTGGGCGATGATGATCGGCGGCTTTGCGTTCGTCGGTGGCGCACTGCGCCGTCGCCAGAGCGTCCGCGTCGCGTTCGCCTGAACTACGCCTGCTGCACCTTCTAGGGTGCGCTGGATCGAAGGACACCGGTTGCGCAACGCGCGGCCGGTGTTTTTCTTTTGGTCGCCGTCGACCGCTGCTTTCGTCGTATCGAAGCGCCGCGCGGGGTTTCTGTGCGCGCGTGGCTGTGCAACAGCCGGTGCATGTCGCGTATCCGCTCGTATCTCGCCGGAATTGCCGGTCTCGCCACCGCCCTCGTCATGCCGACAAGCCCTGCGCTGGCGCAGGACGAGGCGGGCTTCCAAAGCTATCTCCAGACTCTTGCCGCGCAGGCGGCCGCCGCGGGCGTAAGCCGCCGCGCGATCGATGCGGTGATCCCGACGCTCACCTACAATGCCCGTGTGGTCGAGCTGGACCGCCAGCAGCCGGAGAGCAGCCCCAATGCGCCCGTGCCTGCCTTCGCGCCGTACCGTGCCCGCCATGTCGATGCCGATCGCATCACCCGCGGCCGGGCTGCCTATCTGCGCGCGCGGGGTCGGCTGTCGGCGATCGAGCGCGAGACCGGCGTGCCCGAATCGATCATGGTGGCAATCTGGGGTCACGAGACGAGTTACGGCCGGGTGATGGGCGGGTTCGACCTGCCGCGCGCGCTGGCCAGCCTCGCCTATGAAGGACGGCGCCGGGCACTGTTCGTCGACGAGTTCATCGCCACGCTCAAGATGATCGATCGCGGCGTGCCGCGCGATAAGCTGGTCGGCAGCTGGGCAGGCGCGTTCGGCGGGCCCCAATTCCTGCCCAGCGTCTATCTGCGCCTCGCCCGCGACGGTGACGGCGACGGTGTGGCGGACATCTGGAACAGCGACGCGGACACGCTGGCCTCGATCGGCAATTATTTCGTGAACGCGGGATGGCGGGCGGGGGTGCCCTGGGGTTTTGCGGTCTCGGTGCCCGCATCGCTGGATCGCCGTCTGATCGCCAACCGCACCAACAGTCCGCGCTGCCCGCGCGTGCACGGTCGCCAGAGCCAATGGAAGACGATGGCCGAATGGCGCGCGCTCGGCGTCGTGCCGCAGGCGCGGGCTTGGCCGGGCGACGACGTGCTGGCGACGCTGCTCGAGCCAGACGGGCAGGGTGCCACCGCCTATCTGCTCACCGGCAATTACCGCGTGATCCTCGACTATAATTGCTCGAATTTTTACGCTTTGTCGGTAGGCCTGCTTGCCGATGCAGTGGAACGCTAGACCGATCACGCTTGCCCTTGCGCTGCTTGCAGCGACGAGCGCCCATGCACAGGATGCAGACCCGACCGTGTCCGCGAACGGACCGCACGGTACGTCCGGCCTGCAGCCGGGCGATGGCCGATATGACGCGGTGGGCTATGCCGCGGTCCGATCGCTCGGCGCTGCCGCGCTGGCGGTGAGCCCGGCCCTGCCGGTCGAAAGCTATGCCGAGGTGACTGCGCTCGACAATGGCCGCACGATCCTAGTCCGGATTACCGAGACCAGTGCGGTCCCCGGTGCGATCGCGGTGATCTCCGAAGGCGCGGCGCGCCAGCTCGGCGTTCCCGTCGAGCAGCCCGTGGCAGTCCGCATCCGTGCGGTACGACCGTCTTCCGAAGACCAGGCCGCGCTGCGCAGCGCGGGCGCCGCACAGCCGCGCATCGATTCGCCGCCCGCCTTGCTCCGTGCGCTGCGACTGCAGCTCCCGGCGGCAGACCCTGGCGAGCCCCTGCCGCCGCCTCCGCCTCCGCCATCGCAACTCGGTCCGATCGCCGACGTCATTCCGCATCCCGCCGCGAGCGTTGCGGCACCGGCGAAATCCCGGTCCGCCGCCAAGCCCCCCGCCCCGAAGCCCGCGCAGGGCCGCTATCTGGTGCAGGTGGCCGCACTTTCTTCGCCCGAACGCGCGCAGGCGCTTGCCCAAAAGCTACAGGGCTTCGTAAAGGCAGGGGGCGGGCTCTATCGTGTCCAGCTCGGCCCCTTCGCGACGGAGGCGGCGGCGGAGCGGGCGCGGGAAGGGGCCGTTCGGGCCGGGTTCGGAGATGCGCGCCGCACCATGGCCCGATAGGGGTCACCTTTTCGCGTTCTGGACCGATCATCATGAAGAAGCTCGCCGCCGCCTCGTTCCTGGCGCTCGCCATCGCCGCTCCGCTGCAGGCCGCCGGCCCGGATTTCCCGACGCCCGCACCGATCGCGTACATGGAGGACATGTCCTCGGGGGCGGTGCTGTTCGCCAAGGATGCCGATCGCCGCATGCCGCCGGCCTCGATGGCGAAGATGATGACGGTCTATGTCGCGTTCGACCTGATCAAGAAGGGCGAGCTCAAGCTCGACCAGAAGATCGAGGTCCGCCCCGAGACCTGGAAGAAGTGGCACTCGCAGGGCTCGACCATGTTCTTGGGCGTCGGCGAGCAGCCGACCGTGGCGGACCTGCTCAAGGGCATCGTCACGCTTTCGGGCAATGACGCCTGCGTCGTGCTGGCGGAAGGCATTGCCGGCACGGAGGAGGGCTTCGTCAACCTGATGAACGATCGGGCCAAGAAGATCGGCCTGACGAACAGCCATTTCGGCACGTCGAACGGCTGGCCCGATGAAGGCCGCACCTATGTGACCGCGCGCGACCTGGCGCATCTCGCCGCCGCGACGATCCGCGACTACCCCGATCTCTACAAGTCCTTCTATTCGCTGCCGAGCTTCACCTGGGGCAAGACGCTGGGTGCCGGTGCCGCGATCGAACAGGGCAATCGCGATCCGCTGCTCGGCAAGGTGCCCGGTGCCGACGGCCTCAAGACCGGCCACACCGAAGAGGCGGGCTATGGCTTCACCGGCTCGGCCGAGCAGAATGGCCGCCGTCTCGTGATGGTGCTCGCCGGGGTCAACAGCTACAGCGCTCGCGCCGACGAATCCGTCCGCTTCATGCGCTGGGGCTTCGCCGCCTGGAGCACCAAGCCGGTGGTCAAGAAGGACCGCACCGTCGGCACCGTCGACGTGCAGGGCGGCACCACCAACAAGGTGTCGGTCGTCGCACCCCGCGACCTCAACATCACGCTGCCTTCGGGCCTGAGCCCCAAGCTGGCCGGAAAGATCGTCTATCAGGGTCCGGTCAAGGCCGGCTTCAAGAAGGGCGACCATATCGCGGACCTGATCATCGAAGGCGAAGGCATGCCGCAGCAGGTGCTGCCGCTGGTCGCCGCCGAGGATGTCGGCCAGGCGGGCTTTTTCGGCCGCGCCTGGGCGGGGCTGATGTCGCTGCTCCATCTGGCCTGATCGCCTTGGCCGACGCCCTGATCGGCAACAGCCAAGCCCGCGACGCGCTCGCCGCCGCCATGGCGAGCGGCGCGTTGCACCATGCCTGGCTGATTGCCGGGCCGGAGGGCGTGGGGAAGGGCGGCTTCGCCCGCATCGCCGCCGCGCGGATGCTGGCCGAAGCCGCCGAGCCCGACCGGCTGCTGCCGGGCTGGGACGTGCCGGAGTCGACTCGCACCGCCAGCCTGATTGCCGCCGGCAGCCATCCGGACCTCAAGATCCTCGCGCGGCTGCCCAAGGATGCCGACAAGCCCGACGAGGCGCTCGCCCGCTCGATCACCATCGCGCAGGTGCGCAGCCTCCAGCCGCTGTTCGCGACCAAGCCCTCGCTGAGCCCGCGCCGGGTGGTGATCATCGACGCGATCGACGATCTCGAGCGCGGCGGCGCCAATGCGCTGCTCAAGAATCTCGAGGAGCCGCCGGCGGGGACGATCTTCCTCCTGGTGAGCCACGCGCCCGGGCGCCTGCTGCCGACGATCCGCTCGCGCTGCCGGCTGCTTCGCTTCGAGCCGCTGAGCGACGCCGAGACGACAACGGTGCTCCGCCGCCAGATTCCGGAGGCGAGCGAGCTCGAGATCGCCGCGCTCGTCGAGGCAGCGGAAGGCTCGCCGGGCCGGGCGATGCGCTTCGCCGGGCTCGACCTGTCGGCACTGGAAGCGGACATGGCGCAGCTCGCCGATCATGGCGATCCCGACAATGCGCTGCGCACCCGGCTTGGCCGCCAGCTCGGCGCCAAGGCTGCGCAGCCGCGCTACGAGGCGTTCCTGGAGCGCACGCCCAGCTTCATCGCCGCGCGTGCCAAGCGGCTGGAGGGCGAGGCACTGCGCACCGCGCTGGATGCCTATGGTGCCGCCCGCGAGCTTGCCGGCGCAGCACTTGGCCTGTCGCTCGACGCCACCGCCACCGTGTTCGAAATGAGCGGCATCCTCGCCCGCCTCGCGCGCCGCTGAGGGTACAGGTTGCCCGTTGCTGCGCCGCATCCTAAAGCGGCGGGCATGGCTGACCCCTTCTATATCACCACCGCGATCCACTATCCCAACGGCAAGCCGCATATCGGCCATGCCTATGAGATGATCGCCGCCGACGCGATCGCACGCTTCCAGCGCCAGCAGGGTCGCGACGTGTTCTTCCAGACCGGCACCGACGAGCATGGCCTCAAGATGGTGCAGACGGCCCGCACCCGCGACATGACCGCGCGCGAGCTCGCCGACGAAATGTCGAGCCATTTCCGCGTAATGGCGGAGAAACTCGACATTTCGTGTGACCGCTTCATCCGCACGTCCGAGGCCGATCACTACCGCGCCAGTCAGGCGATCTGGGAGAAGATGGCCGCGAAGGGCGACCTGTATCTCGATCGCTACGAGGGATGGTATTCGGTCCGCGACGAGGCCTTCTACGAAGAGAAGGAACTGGTCGAGGGGGAAGGGGGCCAGAAGCTCTCGCCCCAGGGCACGCCGGTGGAGTGGACCAAGGAGGAGACCTGGTTCTTCCGCCTGTCGAAGTATCAGCAGCCGCTGCTCGACTTCTATGCCGCAAACCCCGACTTCATCCGCCCAGAATCGCGCCGCAACGAAGTGCTGCGCTTCGTCGAGGGCGGGCTGGTAGACCTTTCGGTCAGCCGCACCAGCTTCGACTGGGGCGTGCCGGTGCCGGGCTCGCCGGGGCATGTGATGTACGTCTGGGTCGACGCGCTGACCAACTATCTGACCGGCGCCGGCTTCCCCGACGATGCCGAGCGGCTGGCGCGCTACTGGCCGGCCGATCTGCACCTGATCGGCAAGGACATCGTCCGCTTCCACACCGTCTATTGGCCCGCCTTCCTGATGTCCGCCGACATCGCGCTGCCCAAGCAGGTATTCGGCCACGGCTTCCTGCTCAACCGCGGCGAGAAGATGTCGAAGTCGGTCGGCAATGTCGTCGATCCGATGGAGCTGGCGGAAACCTACGGCGTCGATGCGCTGCGCTATTTCCTGCTGCGCGACGTCAGCTTCGGCCAGGACGGCACGTTCAGCGACGAGGCGATCGTCACCCGCGCCAATGCCGATCTCTCGAACAGCTTCGGCAATCTGGCGCAGCGCACGCTGAGCTTCATCGCCAAGAACTGCGAAGGCACGGTGCAGGCTGGCCGCGCTGACGATGCCGATGCGGTGCTGCTGGCCGAGGTCGACACCGCCTGCGCCGCCTTCACTCGCACGTTCCAGGATCTGGCGCTGAGCCAGGGCGTCGAAGCCTGGATGACCGGTGTGTTCGCCTGCAACCAGTATATCGATGCGCAGGCCCCCTGGGCGCTGCGCAAGACCGATCCAGAGCGGATGCACGCGGTGCTGGGCACGCTGCTCAAGGCGATCCGTCGCCTCGGCGTGACGATCGAACCCGTGGTGCCGACCTCGGCGGCCAAGCTGCTCGCCCAGCTCGGCCCCGATGGTGATGCGGACTTCAAGATCGCACCCCCGACCCCCATCTTTCCGCGACTTGAACTCCAGGCTTCCGAGGACGCATGAAGCTCGCCGACAGCCATTGCCACCTGATCTACAAGGGTCTCGGGGAACAGCAGCCCGAGGTGCTGGCGCGCGCGCGTGAGGCGGGCGTGGTGGCGATGCTCAACATCTCAACGCGCGAGAACGAGTGGGACCAGGTGATTGCCGTCGCCGAGCGCGAGGCGGATGTCTGGGCGAGCGTCGGCATCCATCCGCACGAGGCGGACACGCACCCCCATGTCGACACCGCCAAGCTGGTCGAGCGCGCGCAGCACCCGCGCGTGGTCGGCATCGGCGAGAGCGGGCTGGATTATTACTATGACCATAGCGACCGCGATCGCCAGCGGGCGAGCTTCCGCGCGCATCTGGCGGCGTCGCGCGAAACCCAGCTGCCGATCATCGTCCACACCCGTGATGCCGAGGAGGACACCGCCGAGATCCTGCGCGAGGAAATGGGGAAGGGGGCCTTCCCCGGCGTGATCCATTGTTTCACCGCCAGCCGCGCCTTTGGCGAGATCGCATTGGAACTCGGCTTCTACATATCGATTTCGGGTATCGTGACGTTCAAGAATGCCAAGGACCTGCAGGAAACCGCCGCCGCGCTGCCGCTGGACCGGCTGCTGATCGAAACCGATGCGCCGTTCCTCGCGCCGGTGCCGCATCGCGGCAAGACCGGCGAACCTGCCTTCGTAGCGGACACGTGCAAGTTCCTCGCGCAACTCCGCGGCGAAGATCCGGAGATGCTGGCCGAGGCGACCCGCGCCAACTTCCACTCGCTCTTCGCCAAGACGTTGGCGTGACCGGGCAGGGGACCTGCCCTTGGCGCTGAGCATCCGCATCCTTGGCTCGGGCACGTCCTCGGGCGTGCCCCGCATCGGTCCCGACTGGGGTGCCTGCGATCCGAACGAGCCGCGCAACCGGCGGACACGTTCCTCGGTGCTGGTCCGCAGCGCAACCACGACGCTGTTGGTCGACACCAGCCCGGACATGCGCGAACAGCTGATCGCGGCGCAGATATCCGATGTCGACGCGGTCCTCTGGACCCACGACCACGCCGACCATTGCCACGGAATCGACGATCTTCGCCAGGTGATGCATGGACGAAGCGGCACGCCGGTACGCGGGCTGGCGCGGCAGTTCACCTTCGAACAATTGCAGAGCAAGTTCCACTATATTTTTGAAGGGCTAGGAAAATTCTACCCGCCGGTGGTTGCGATCGAGGCAATGCCGGACAGCTTCACGATCGGCGACATCGCGGTCCGCGTCGTCGACCAGCCGCATGGCGGGATCACCTCGGCCGGGCTGCGCTTCGAAAGCGGTGGCAAGGTCATCGGCCATGCCACGGATTTTCACGGAATGACCGACGACATGCGGCAGCTCTACGCCGGCCTGGACATCTGGGTAGTCGACGCGCTGCGCCGCGCGCCGCACCCGACGCATCCGCACCTGAGCGAAGTGCTGGGCTGGATCGAAGAACTGCGCCCGACGCGTTCAGCGCTGGTCCACATGGACCACTCGATGGACTATGCGACACTCGCCGCCGAGCTGCCCGACGGCGTCGAGCCGGGCTATGACGGGCTGGAGCTGGACGCGTGAACGGGGCCGATGGCGTCAACATGGTCTGGATGATCGGCGCGCTGGTGCTGGTGGTCAGCGCGCTGTCGGCGCGGCGGATCGGCTTCGGGCTGCTGCTGCGGACGCTGCTCGGCTGGGCGGCGATCGTGCTGCTGGTGCTGTTCGCCGTCGGCCATCGTTACGAACTTGCGGCGGCCTGGTCGTCGCTGAGTGCCAAGCTCGGCCTCGAGGACCAGCGCGTCGAAGGCGACACCGTGCGCATCCGGATGAGTCCGGATGGCCATTTCTGGGCGCGCGTGACGCTCAACGGCGCCGAGCGCCGTATGCTGATAGACAGCGGTGCGACGATCACAGCGATTTCAGAGCAAACCGCCAAGCAGGCCGACATCCAGACGTCCGAAGGCCTGCCTGCGATCATCGAGACCGCCAATGGCAGCGTGGCTGCGCGCCGGGCGCGGATCGCCGAGGTTTCGCTCGGACCGTTGACGATGCGTGATCTGGGCGTCGTGGTATCCCAGAATTTCGGGGAGCTCGATGTGCTCGGGATGAATTTCCTGTCGCGGCTCCATAGTTGGCGCGTCGAAGGCAATGTGCTGGTGTTGGAGCCAAAAGCGCCCAAACGAGCCGAGTGATGTACCCCGGCGGCACCTTTACAGCGACTATAAACTTTACATAATATAGATTATCGTTCCGCCCTTGCGCTCACCGGTGTAAGCGCAACGTACAAATGGCACAGCTCAGCAAATTAGAAATGGCACAATCGTGCCTTCGCTGAGGCGATCGTGTCCATGGGCGCCCTCGACAATGAGGGTGTGCAGCGATGGCGGTGCTGGCGATGAGCGATACCGAGATCCACCGGTTCGACACCTTGATGCGGCTCGAGCGCGGCGAGCTTCGGCCGGCACGGGCTATGGAGCTGCTTGGACTGGAGCGCAGTCAACTATATCGGCTGCTCCGCCGGCTACGCGCGGACGGCGCTGCTGGCCTGGTATCGCGGAAGCGAGGCCGCCCCAGCAATCGGCGGTTCAGCGATGCCTTCCGCGAGGATGTCGTTGCCATCGTTCGCGAGCGATATGCCGATTTCGGCCCGACGCTCGCGGCCGAGTATCTCGCCGAGCGCCACGGCATCACGCTGTCGCACGAGACGCTGCGCCAGCTGATGATCGGCGCCGGCCTCTGGAGAGCCAAGGCTGCCAAGCGCGCCAGGCTCCACCAGACCCGCAACCGTCGCGAGCGCCGCGGCGAACTCATCCAGGTCGACGGCTCGGACCATGACTGGTTCGAGGGCCGCGGCCCACGCTGCAGCCTCCTGGTCTATATCGACGATGCCACCAGCGAACTGATGCACCTCGAGATGGCGGAGAGCGAGAGTGCCCTCTCCTACCTGCAGGCGACACGCACCTACCTCGAGCGGCACGGCAAGCCGATCGCTTTCTATTCGGACAAGCACAGCGCCTTTCGGAACAATCGCGCGACCGCCGACGGCGACGGCATGTCGCACCTTGGCCGCGCGCTCGACAGGCTCGGCGTCGAGATCATCTGCGCCAACTCGCCCCAAGCAAAGGGGCGAGTCGAGCGGGCCAACAGCACTCTCCAGAACCGCCTCGTCAAAGCGATGCGGCTCGCAGGCGTCTCCTCCATCGAAGAGGCCAACACCTTCCTCCCCTCTTACCTCTTGCGCCACAATGCTCAGTTCGCCTGCCCACCTGCGGATCCTCGTGACGCCCATCGGCCGCTTGCCCCGCACGAGAATGTGGGGGCCGAGATGGTCTGGCGCGTTGAGCGCTCCGTCACCGGCGCTCTGGCGCTCCACTACAACAAGGCGATGTTCATCCTGGAGCCGACGCCGCTGACGCGGACGCTCGCCCGCAAGCGCGTCCACGTTTGCGAATTCCCCGATGGGCGCATCGAGGTGCGGCACGGCGAGGTCGTCCTGCCCTACCGGGTCTACGACAAGATGCAGCGGGTCAACCAGGCCGAGATCGTCGAGAACAAGCGGCTTGGCGCGGCCCTTGCCATGGCGCAGGCCTTGCAGAGCGCCAACCCGCACCACCGGCAGCGGAACAACAATGCGCCAGCTCGCAGCTCACAGTCGGTGGGCGTTTTCGCTACGCCGCGCGTGGCTCTGGATGACGGTCGATTGGGGAACGAGCCCCCAAAGCGACGGGGAAGACCGCCCCTCCCCCGCGTTAAGCGTCAGCTGGACACCGCCGCCGGGGAAAAGCAGACTGTCCGCTGATGATGGAAAAACTGCCGGTCCGCTTCCGCCCAATCCAATTCGTTCAGCGTCGCATTTGCTGAACTCGACACCTGCCGTTTGTTCACCTTCGACGGCGAAACCTGGAATGACGATGCATGGGACGAAGTGGTCGTCCCGAAACGGCTTGCTAAACGACGGTCTCTGGCGGGCAGCCTTGTTCTCACACCCGAAACCCGTCGCGGAATTCCTCTGCCAGATGATCAACGAAGCTCCTGACCTTCAGCGTGACATATCGACTGGTGGGGTAGACGGCATGGATCGCCAGATCTGCGGTCTCGCTGCCCGGCAGTAGCGATACCAATCTGCCGAAGGCGAGATCTTCGTCGAAGACGAAGCTAGGCCCGTAGGTGATGCCGAGGCCGGCGCGTGCGGCGGCGAGCAGCATCTTCATGTTGTTCGCCCGCATTCGAACGGGTCCGTCGATCCGATGTCGCCCCCCATCGGAGGAAGCGATGGTCCAGTCGTCCTTGGACACCGCGTCGCTGAACACCAGCCGGGGCGCACGCCGCACCGCCTCGATGGTTGGTAGAAGCGCGTGCCGCTCGATACAGTCTGGTGACGCGCAGAAGACCATCTTACACGGTGCGAGACGACGCGCGACCAGATCGGAGTCGCGGAGCTGACCGATCCGGATCGCGACATCGATGCCTTCCGCCAGCAGATCGGCATACCGATCGTCTAGCATCACCTCGATCGACAGCTCGGGGTGCAGGGCCATATAGCGTCCGACGGCCCCGCTCAGGTGCATCTCGCCGAAGGTGACCGGCGCAGCGACACGGAGCACGCCGCGGACCGTCTCCCTCGCGTCCGAGGCTTCGCGTCGCGCATCTTCGTACGCTTCCAGTATCCGCTTGCTCCGATCGTAATAGGCGCGCCCGGCCTCGGTCAGCGCCAAGCTGCGGGTGGTTCGCTGCAGGAGGCGCACGCCAAGGTCGGCCTCGAGGGCCGCAATGTGCTTGCCTGCCATCGAGGCGGACAGTCCAAGGCGCCGCGCTGCAGCGATCAGGCTGCCCTCCTCCGCAGCGGCGACGAATACGCCCATGCTGGCAAGCCGATCCATCAGGCAACGATCCTATCTAATTGTTATTAGCTGATGATAGAAATTGATGGATTATAGAAGATTCAGATAGGCCATACATCGTTGAGGGCGGCAAGGCGCCGCAGCAACAAGATGAAGGCACATCCATGAAGGTCGCATCCAACGGCATCCACATCAACGTCGAGGTCCAGGGCGACGGCGAGCCGGCGCTGGTCTTTCTTCATTATTGGGGCGGCTCGGCTCGGACGTGGCGCCACGTCGCGGCAAAGCTCGCCCCCGCCTACCGCATCGTGGCGACAGACCATCGCGGATGGGGAGACTCCGATGCACCGCAAAGCCGATATGCGCTGGCAGATCTCGCCGCGGACGCGCTGGGCGTGATCGACGCCCTTGGCCTCAAGCGCTATGTCCTCATCGGACACTCGATGGGCGGCAAGGTGGCCCAGTGGATCGCGGCGCAGCGCCCGGACGCGCTGATCGGCCTCGTCCTCGTCGCACCCGCGCCGCCGACGCCGATCGTCTTGCCCGATCTCGCCCGAGAGATGATGGCGAGCGCCTATGATTCCCGCAGCAGCGTGGAGGCAACGATCGATCAGGTCCTCGCCGGAAGCCCGCTTTCTCCGGTAGATCGCGCCCAGGTGATTGCCGACAGCCTGCGCGGTGCGCCGCAGGCGAAGAAGGCTTGGCCTGGCGCGACGAGCCTGGAAGACATCACGGCGTTGGTACACCGGATCGACGTGCCGACCCTAGTTATCAGCGGTGCGCTTGATCGCATCGACACACCCGCGACGCTGGAGGCCGAATTGCTGCCGCGTATCCCACATGCGACGCTTCATATCCTGCCGAATGCGGGGCATCTGTCCCCGCTGGAAGCACCCGCGGCTCTCGCGACGCTGATTGCGGGCTTCGTCGATCACTTGCGTTGAGGCCCAGAGATTTGCCTCTGCGCTAACGGTAAGCGCCCGGTGGCGGCCGTCGGTCAAAAAATTGAGCGTCGGTTTCCGTCCAATCCACGTCGGTCAGCGTCGCATTTATGGAAACCGAAACCTGCCGTTTGTTCATCTCCGGCGACGAAGCTTGGAATGGCGAGGCCTGGGACAAATCTGCCGTTCCGGGTCGTCACCTCGAATGGCAGCAATTCTTATTAGCCGACATCGACGCGGCGCTCCGTGGACCTGTTCGTGTTCGATGCCGGCGAGAGGCAGACGCATGTCCCGCAGTTTGGGCAACCAGTCGGGTGATAACCGGGCATCCGGCATGGTCGTGATTTGACGGCATGGCGGCAAGCAACTCAGCATCCGATTGGAAAAATTACTGTCACTGCAACCAACGACTTGCGCTTGTGCGGGGCGCCCTCAGTTATATGCCGCCGATACCGTCAGCACGCCCGTATAGGTTCCGGGCTCGGTGGTGCTGGCGAGGGCAACGCTGCCGCCCACACGGACTTCCAGCGTCCCGGACGTGTCGGACGTGCCGCTGAGCACCTGGGTTGCCAGTGGACCGGTAAGAGTGCTCGTCGTGGTGACGAGCAGCGCATGGCTCCCGCTGCTGAGGACGATCGAAGGGGGGATCTGGATCGACAGCGCACGGCCGCCCGCGCCCGTGACGGTAAACCTCGCCGCTTGCGGCGTGTCGCCGGCACTCAGTGCCTGTACACCGTCGGTAACGCTCCGCGCGCCGGCCGTGGAGATCGCGACGGACCCGCTGCTCGGTGGCTTCACGATGCTGCCGAAGCGAAGGTCCGCATCCTTGGTGATGGTGAGCGGCTGCACGATCGTCAGCGATCCCATTGCCGTCTCGGCGACCTGCGCCATCGCGAAATGCGGTAGGAGTAGCGCGAGCGCCGCGCATGCTTTGCGTAGGACCATCTATTGTTCTCGTTATGATGGCAGCCGATGTTCGGTCTGCCTGCGACCACGAGAAACGCGATAGACGCGCGCCGGTTACAAATGCCTGCGTGAAAATGGTTTATGCGGAGACCTGTCCCAAAGGACCGCCTCCGCAGCCTCAGACGAAATCGGCGTTCACGGTGTAGCGGGTCACGGTGGCACCCCGCTGCCCGGCTGCCACGGTGATATCCATCCCGAATTGGATGACGACGACGTTGCCGAGCCCCATCGGGTTGAGCTGGAAGTTCATCGTGCTCGCATCCGCCGGCGCCCCGCCGCTGAAGGTGGTGCCCGCCACCGACCCGATATGGAACATGGTCAGCGACGCGATCGTGCCGCTCGCCTGGGGCGCCATGGTGATGCGGATGTTGCGGACGAGGCAGAGGCTGGCCAGGTTGAGCAGGCCGCAGGTCAGCCGCATCGTCGGCGGCGTTACCGGCGCGGCGCTCAGGCGGACCGCGTCGCCGGAGATCCGCGTCACCGAACCGTCCATCCCGATGCGAAACACCGTCGGCATCGTCCCCGCCACGATCTCGCCGAGCGCAGGCGTGGTCGCGGCCGGCAGGGTCACGGTCACCTCGGCAGCGGCAGGGGTTGCTGCGAGGCCGAGCAACGATGGGGCAAGCCCGCACGACATCCTCGAACGTCGCATCATTCGTCTTCAACCCGATGGGCCAGAAGAGGTTTCATCCGCAGGAAGCCGCCGTGCGCGGGGATCTCCACCAGTTCCGGGGCCTGCAACGCCAGATGCAATTGCGAGGCTTGGGCGGGGAGGATCCGCAACCGGTAGCGGCCGGCTGGGATGCCGCCGAACATCGCCGTCCCCAGATTGTCGGTCCGCGCCGGAAAGGACGTGCCGTCCTGTTCGGCCACCAGTTCCAGCATCACCGCGCTGAGCGGCTGGGCGCCGTCTGCCGTGGCCATTTCCAGCCTCGCTTCCACTTCGCCGGCGGCACGCAACGGGATCTCCAGCGGCGTCGTCCGGCCGCGGCGCGGCACGAGCCGGATCGCGCCTGGCATCTCGGCAAGGTACAGCTCGCTGCTCTGCGATGCGTCGATCCGAAGCTGGACGGGCAGCGTATCGCCAAGGTCTTCCGCCAGCACCCGGCCCTGCGCATCGGTGCTCACGGTACCCGCCGGGGTGTAGACCTGGACCCCGGCCACCGGTTTCTCGCCCGGCTCCCAACGGCCGTCCCCATTGGCATCGAGGAAGGTGCGGATCGCTGCGCGGCCGCTGATCGCCACGCTCGACGGCGCGAGGCCATAGCTTTGCCGCGCGGTCGGCGCAAAGGCGAAGGTGACCTGCAACGCGGCCCGCCAGCTGCGCGTCCGAACATCGTACCCGCCCGCCGTCGTCAGATCGAAGCGCCGGAAGCGATGGCGATAGGAGGCGTCCAGCCGAAGCCGGGACGGCGTTCCGCCTTGCCGTGACAGGATGACCTGCAGGTCGCCCTGCGGCGTCGCGACCTGCGTCGACACATAGGCGCTCTCGATGCCGGGCCGACCGGTGATCCGATACGCCAGGCCGGTGCGGAACTGGAGCGCCGGGGCAAGCGGTGTCGATGTCTCGACCGAGGCCAGGTGCTGGGCACCCGCAATGCTGCCGCCCCAGCCCTGCCGGCTGAGCATCACGTTGACATAGGTGGCGCCGATCATGCCGGCCGCGCGCGCATTGGCTTCGATTCGGCGTGCCCCGTCCTGCTGCTCGATCCGCCGGATATCGAACGCTATCGGCATGCGTCGCCCCCCCGGCAGGGGGGCGGCCAGATCGATCTGCGCCTCGGTCGCCCGCCGCAGCGGCACGCCGCCGGACATGGGATCACGGGTTTCGTCGACGAAACCGCCGGCATATTCGGCGTGCAGTGCCCGCACGCTGATCCCCCGGATCCGCGATCCCACCAACAGGCTGGCGGCACGCCCGCCCCGGCTGTCCAGGCCGATCACGCCGTCCAGCGCCGCGCCCGCCAGCATCGCCTTGATCCCGGCGGACCCGGCAAGGCGCTCCTGCCCGTACCAGGGGCGGAACCGCGTAAGGCCGGCATGCGCCGTGATCCTGCGGCTCAGGCCGCGATCGACCAGGGCGACGACGCGCAGGGCATCGCCCGTGCGGGGCCAGGGGCCGTCCTCCATCCGCAGCAGCGGCCGCTCGGGCTGGACCACGCTGAAGCGCACCGCCGTCTGCCCCGGCTGGAGCAGCCCCGACCCCAGCTGGAACGACCGGACCTCCTCGCGCACCTGCCCCTGCGGGCCGTAGAACAGGATGCGGACCTGGTGATCGCCGATCCCGAGCGACAGATTGTCGAAGCGATAACGGCCGCCGCTCGCCGCGGCGCGGGCCGCGCGGAGGGTGCCATCGACATAGACTTCGATCTGCTCGCCGTCCGCCACATCGCCTTCGAGGACGAGCGGGTGCGAGAAGTCGAAGGGCTGCAGCGGCGCCGAGGAGTAGAAGATGCCGCGGCCCGCAACGCTGCGCGCGCCGAGCTGCACATCGGGCGTCGCCACATCACCGACCGCGACCCGGCTGCCGCCGAGAATGCCGAGCGCGCGATTCTCCGCGCTGGTGCGCTCCAGGGTGAGCTGGACGTTGGTCGCCCCGGCGGAGTCGAGGCCGACAAAGCCGCGAAAGCCGGCAAAGGCGAGATCTCCCGCCGCGCGCACGCCCAGCCAGCGGGATTGCAGCACATCCCCGCTGCCGAAGCGCTGTCCGGCATTCACTTCCACCGCCGGCACGCTGAACGCCCGATAGGGATCGCTGGCCAGCACCGAACTTTCGGCAGGCGCCAACTGCGAAAGGGCTGCGCGCCGCTCCGCGACCTGGCGGTTGCGGACCAGCGGGAGCGTGCCCGTCGGGGTCACCTGCAACAGCTGCGCTTCGGCGGCCACCCGCAGGCGCACCGGCAGCAGCTTCTCCATCGTCTCCGCGGCGAGATAGATGTCGCCCTTGCGCACGCACGCCCCAAGGCCGAGCGCGACTTTGGCCGTGCCCACCTGCGCGGTGCCCGCATCGAGATCGACGGTGATCCGCGTCCGCGGGTCTATCGAACCGCTCGCATGCCGGCCATCAGCGGCGACGACGATCCCCAGATCGAGGATGCGCGCAAACTGGCCGAGCGGCAGCAGCGTGCCGCCCGGCCCCGCATAGGCGTCCATCGTCTCGGCGAGGAGATCGGTCTCGGTGCGGACCTCGAGCCAGAGGAGCATGTCCTCCGACGGGCAGGCGGTCATGCCTGCCGGGCCGCTCGCCTGCGCGCTAGCCATTGCAGGCGCACTGATCGTGGCGAGGAGCAGCCCGCATCCGGCCGCTCGGGCGGGTTTCACGGGATGATGAGGTTCGCCGAAGCGACCTCAATCGAGGCAGGCGCTTCGCGGTTGCTGAACACCAGCCGCGCGGCCTGCCCGGGCGTCACCGCGGGCGCAGCCAGCTGGATCGTGCGGTGATCGGTCTCGGGATAGAGCGCGATGCCCCGCATGCTGCCGAGCACGCGCTGGTCCCGCCCGCGGCCGGAAACCAGCTCGACATCGCCATACACCGAGCCCGGTCCGTCGCGAACCAGCTCGAAGCTGAGCATCGCGCCCGCGGACGTGCGGCCGCTGCGATGGACCTGAAGCTTGTCGATATGGGCGGAGGCAGCCTTGGCGTTGGTGCGCACTACGATCGGGATGCTGACGCTGAACAGCGTCGAGATCTGCACCGCGACGCCGTTCGCCACGCCATTGTCGAGGCGCGCGATCGCTGGTGCTGCGTCGACCGCAGGCAGGGCCGTGATCGCCAGATGGCTGCGCAACTCGCCCGACGCTTCGGGCGGACGCACCCGGATCCGCACCGCCTGGCTCTGCTGGGGACCGAGCTGGACCCGCCGCGGTGTGAATTCCAGCACGTCGCGCGCCGAATGCTCGGGTGCGGGCGCATCGGCAGCCACCGGTCGGATGACGCCGTCGCTGGACATGGTCATGTCGATCAGGTCGATCCGGAACGCGGCGGGTACGCTGCCGCGATTGAACAGGTAGATCGTGGCCGTTCGCGACGTGCCGTCGAACACGACGCGGTGGTGCGACAGGCCCAGATTGCCGGCCTGCGCCGCCGCCGGTGCCGCCGCGATAAACATGGACGCGACTATGGCGAAGCCGGTCCGCCGGAGCACCCCGGGAATGGCGGACATCTTAGTTGTACGCCGTCGAAACGGTGAAAGCGCCCGTGTAGAGCCCCGCCGGCGTGGTGGTGGCAAGTGCGACCGTGCCGCCGACGCGCACGTCCAGCGTGCCCGCGCCGCCCGCGGTGCCGCTGAGCGTCTGCGCGCTGAGGGCGCCGGTGAGGTTGTTGCTGGTGTTCACGACCAGCGACTGCGATCCGTTAGCCAGGGTGAACGACGCCGGGATCGTCACCGAAAGGGCATGGCCGCCCTCACCCGAGATGGTGAAGCGCGCGGCCTGCGGGGTGTCGCCCGACGCCAGCGCCTGAATATCGCCCGTGACCGTGCGGGCGCCCGTCACAGCGACTGCAACTGCGCCGGCGGCCGAGACGGGGCGAACGACGCTGCCGAACTGCAAGTCTGCGTTCTTGGTGATTGTCAGCGGCTGAATGACCGTTAGCGAGCCCGTGCCCGAAGCAGAAGTCTGCGCCATTACTGAAGCCGGCAGCAACATTGCCGAAACACAGAACATCACGCGTGCAAACATTTTCACTATCTCCACAAAGCCACTGGGAGGATTGGTGAATTTCATCTTCCCCAATGCACTTATAGAGGTTTGCGGAGATGGTGACTTGGTACGTATTTCTACTAATATCCGTTGCGAATCAGAAACAATTTGTCTTTCGATGCAACCTTGAGGTGGTTTAGGTCCACACTTGGTTTGCCTTCGTGGAACGGCTATTCTTTCCATCGTGACAAGCCGCTCAAGTAGTGAGCCGCCGCCTTAGGCCGGCCATAGCGCCGATCCGAGCTCGTCCGCCTGCGTCTGTTTTTGGGAAGCCAGCCGAGGCCCGCTAGTGTCTGGAATTGGGCGCCTTCCGACGGTCGCTCTCGAGCGTTCCATCGGCGGCTTCTGTCAGGACAAGACATTCGCGGTTGCTGATCTGAGCGACCGGCTCTGGTCGGCAAGTGCCTCGAGGCATTCCTGCTCATCAGGCGCCAAAGCGTTCTTCGGACGGCCACTCTGGCCATCGGAGAATGATCATGGAGATGCCTGAAATCGAACCCACCGCGACAAAGCGCCCAGTCTGGAATGCCGGACGGACCGTCGGCGCGAAACGCGCGCTGAAACCGAAGCAAATATGGGAGATCCGATTTTACCTCAATCAGCGCCGCCGCTTGCGAGATCGGGCGCTGTTCGACCTGGCGATCGATAGCAAACTGCGGGGCTGCGACCTGGTACAGATGAAGATCCGCGACGTTGTCAGCGGCGGGCAGATCCGAACGCGTGCGATCGTGATGCAACAGAAAACCGGTCGGCCGGTTCAGTTCGAATTGCTTCCAGACGCTCGGACCAGCCTGCTGGCGTGGCTTGAACGGCGGGGCGGCGCAGTGGACGATTATGTCTTTCCCAGCAGGATTGATCATAATGGGCATCTCAGCACCCGCCAGTATGCACGGCTTGTCGATGAATGGGTGACCGGCGTCGGTCTGATGCGAAGCGAGTATGGCACGCACTCGCTTCGCCGAACGAAGGCTTCGATCATATACAGGGCGACCGGCAACCTTCGTGCCGTCCAGATCCTTCTCGGACATAGCAAGATCGAGAATACGGTGCGCTATCTCGGGATTGACGTGGAAGACGCGCTTGCTCTCGCTGAGAACACCGAAATCTGACCAATCGGCCCCTCGCCACCGGCGAGGGGCCTCTTCACCGTGCTTTGGGACATTTTCGCCGTTTTCCAGCGATCTGTCGAACGGCAGGTCTTGTCAGAAGTCGACATCCGGGGTCTGTCCGATCCGCACCGTAGAACGACGGAGATTGGGCCGGGAGACGACTGGAAGGTTTTGGGTGACGAGGCTGAGAATGCCGACATTCGTTACAATGGATCGATTTGACTGAAATTTTTGATAGATCGTCTTGGGTGAGCCTGTGATGTGGCGTTAGGCGGCGGTGAAGTAGCTCTTCCCGCTGATCCCGGCGCGGTCGAAGAAGGCCTGGTTACGACCCCGAGCGTCGCCCAGCAGAGCGTCCACCCGACAAGCGATTGAACCGTGGAACCGGTCGCGCGGCTGATAAACCCGGCCGCGCCCGTCTGCGGTCCGCTGCCACGTGTAACTCCACAGCGACAAGACCTGCAACGACGTGCTGCTTTGGAACGTCGGAGGCCCTGTGGCGATCCGCCGGATGTTGCCGGAGATGAGCATCCGCGGGGTGAGCGCGAGCTAGAGGCGCGTACCGCAGGCCTCACCTGCTCGATCGCTATCTTGCAGCGCTGTACGAAGGAGGCACCGCGAATGGCATCATAATGGGCCTGCCGTTGCTCGGCCAAGGAAGCTGCTCGGCCCCGCCTCTGCGGCTATCACGCTCGCTGCCGCATCTAGAGCCGGGTAAGCTGCGACCGAACCATGTTCGCCGCGCCATGAAGGTCCGAATCAGGCGCGGTTCCGAAGACACCGAAGCCCAGGCCGTCATCTGCCCAGGTCCATCCGGCGACGCTTCCCTCCCGCCGGGGCTTCATTCGGTCCGTTCCCTCTACTTCCATCGGGCGGAGATACACTGCCAGCCGGCGACCCGCTCGATCCTGATACAGATAGAGCGCCGCCGCGCCATGTTCGGTCGCGGCCAGCCGTCCGCCAATCAGCGTGAGGCCTGCAGCCTGAAGGTCAGGCGCGCGGATCGGGCGGGCGAGACGTTGCGAGAACCAGCTGTCGAGCGCGCCTTTTTGCGCTGCAGCAAGCTCCACCGGCCGGGCGGTGTCGCTGGCATAGACGGCATAGTTCGAGACCGCCTCGCGCGCGAGCGCGGCGGTTCCCGCCCGCGGCAGCACATCCTGGCCGCGGAGCGCCCAGCCGCCCGCTCCGCCCGCCAACAACAGGCCTGCGGCACAAGCGGCGGCGGCGATCGGCCGCAATGCCGTCCTTGGCGCTCGCCCTCGCGCCCGCATGCGGAGGTCCAGTCCAGCCGGGAGAGGCTCGTCAGCGATCCCGCTCAGCGCTTGCCGGAGCCCCATCGCCTGTGAACGATAGGCCTGGATACGCGACGCCTCTTCCGGGTGCGCCGCAAGCCAGGCGCGCACTGCGGCATCCCGCTCGGGCGTCAGCCGGCCGTCCACATGCGCCTGAAGATCCGCTTCGGTGATCGGCTCGTCGCTCATCGTACCACTCTCAGTGCAGCGTTGACGGGCGCACCCTGATCCATCTGTCGGCGCAGCCGCTCGCGGGCTCGGGAAAGGCGCGACATCACGGTCCCCAGCGGCACATCGAGCACCGCTGCCGCTTCGGCATAGCTCAAATCCTCCACGCTCACGAGCAGCAGCACCGCACGCTGGTCCTCAGGGAGCGATGCAAGCTGGGTGAGCACATCCTGCTGCTCGATCGCCCGCTCCTGCGCAGCCGGCTGCGCCAGCCATTGTTCGGGGACGGAATCGATCGTTGCGTCGATGCCGCGCCTCGATCGGCGGCGCAGCCGATCGAGCGCAAGATTGTGCAGGATGGTAAACAGCCACGCGCGCAGGCTCGCGGCCCGCCGACGGCTGGACCAACGGGCGAGCGCCCGCTCCAGCACATCCTGCACCAGATCGTCCGCATCCTCGCGGTGCCGCAGTATCGCCCGCGCATAGCGCCGCAGCGCCGGGATCAGCGGCTGGACTTCGGCGATCATCTGCTCGCTGACCGACATGGAAACCATCATACGGGGGAGACGCTCGGCCCGCGCCATTATTCCATCGTCTAATTTTTTCGTGCGTCCTCAGGGAATATTCCAGGGGCAGCATCGTCCAACCCCACGACATCAGCCTGGATCGGAATCGTCATGCCCATGCTCAACCGGCGCGCGTTCGGCGCCTTCGCGCTGATCGGCGCCATCCTGCTGGCGCTGGTCGCCAGCTTCGCCTGGGCCGCCGGCTGGCTTGGCGGCCGCCGCATCAGTGGCGGCGACGTCACGGCCGCGCTCGAGGCGAATAGCGGAGGCCCGAAGCCCGGCTATCGCCGCGCCCATGCCAAGGGGCTCTGCTTCACCGGGGACTTCACGGCGAACGGCGCCGGCCGCGCGCTCACCACCGCGACGGCGCTGCGGGCCGGCACCCTTCCGGTGCTTGGCCGCTTCTCGCTGGCGGGCGGCAATCCGCTGGCGGGCGATGGGCGCAACGTGTTCCACTCGATGGCGCTGCTGCTGAAGACCCCCGACGGACAGGAGTGGCGGATGGCACTGGACCATACCCCGATTTTCCCCGTTTCCGACGTCGCCGCCTTCATCGCCCTCCAGCGCGCGACCACGCCCGATCCAAAGACCGGCAAGCCGGATCCCGCGGCGATGAAGCCGTTCCTGGCGGCGCACCCGGAGGTGAAGGCATTCCAGGCCTATATGGCCAAGGCAGTGCTGCCGAACAGCTTCGCCAACGCGACCTATTACAGCATCAATGCCTTCCGCTTCACCGATGCAGGCGGCACCACGCGTTTCGTGCGCTGGCAGTTCGTGCCGGAGGCGCCGCTCGCCGGGCTGGACAAGCAGCATCTCGACCAACTGCCCCGCGACGCGCTGTTCCGCGAAATGATCGCACGCACCGGCAAGGGCCCCTCGCGCTGGCACCTCCTGCTGGTCGAGGCCAATCCCGGCGACGTGACCGACAAGGCGACGGTCGCATGGCAGGGCCCGCACCGCACGATCGATGCCGGCACGCTGACGATCCGCGCGACCCAGCCCGAGGAGACGGGCAGCTGCCGCGACCTCAATTTCGATCCCACCATCCTGCCGGAGGGCATAAGCTTGTCCGACGATCCGCTGCTCGCCGCACGCTCCAAGGGCTATTCCTCCTCCTTCACCCGCCGCGCCGGCGAAGGGCCGCACCCGAGCGCGATCGGCGGAAACCTGACCAAGGGAGCGCAGCAATGACCCGCTCTTCCCCCGATTTCCACCCCGTACTGCGGGTGCTGCACTGGCTGATGGCGGCACTGGTACTGACGATGCTGTTCATCGGCGTCTTCATGGTCTCGACCAGCGGACCGGCCTATGTGATGCTGCTGGATCTGCACCGGCCGATCGGCATCGCGATCCTAATCCTGGTGCTGCTGCGCCTGCCCCTCCGCCTCGCGACGGGGGCGCCGGCATTGCCCGAAGATCTTGCGCCGCTGCAGAAGCGCATCGCCTGGGGATCGCATGTGCTGCTCTATGCCGCGTTGTTCGCCTTGCCGCTGATCGGCTGGGGCATGTTGTCGGCCGGCGGCTATCCCGTGCGGCTGGGCGGCGGAATCGTGCTGCCGCCGATCCTGCCGCACGACCTGACGCTCTATGCGCTGTTACGTGCGGCCCACACCGCGATCGCGCTCGCCTTCTTCGCGCTGATGCTGCTGCACCTGGCCGCGGCCCTGATGCATGGGCTGGTTCGACGCGACGGCGTGTTGCGGAGCATGACGACGGGGCACGCCCCGTCGCCGGCCGCGCCGCCCGCAGACGATGACAAAAGCGAGCAAACCGCTACGCTCCCGGCATGACCCTCGAACAGCTTCGCATCTTCGTTGCCGTTGCCGAACGCGAGCACATGACGCGCGCGGCCGAGGCGGTCGGCGTCACCCAGTCCGCCGCCTCCGCCGCCATCGCCACGCTGGAGGCACGCCACGACGTCAAGCTGTTCCACCGCGTTGGTCGCGGCATCGAGCTGACCGATGCAGGCCACTTCTTTCTCGGCGAGGCCCGCGCCGTTCTCGTCCGTGCGGCCGAGGCGGAGGTGGCGCTCGGCGAAGTCGCGGGGCTGAAGCGGGGCCATCTGCGGCTGGTCGCCAGCCAGACCATCGCGGCCTACTGGCTGCCCGAGCGGCTGGCGGCGTTCCACCGCCGCTATCCCGATATCGAACTGTCGGTGGCGATCGCCAACACCGAAGGCGCCGCCGGCAGCGTCCGCGACGGCGATGCCGAACTCGGTTTCGTCGAGGGCATGGTCGACGATCCGGCGCTTGCCCACTGGAAGATCGGCGAAGACCGCATGCTGCTGGTGAGCAGCACGCCTGCCGAGGCGATCACCAATGCCTGGCTGGCGGAAGCGCCCTGGGTGATGCGCGAACCCGGCTCCGGCACGCGCTCCACCTTCGAAGCGGCGATCCGCGATCGCGGCCTGGTCCCGCGCGAGCTCAACGTCGTGTTGACCTTGCCCTCCAACGAATCCGTCCTGGCCGCGGTGCGCGCGGGCGTCGGCGCGGCGCTGCTGTCGCAGCTGGTCGTCACCCCGCTCCTGGAAGCCCGCGCATTGTTCGCCCTACCCCTGGCGCTTCCCCCGCGTCCTTTCCATGGTCTGCGGCAGAAGGAGCGCTATCGCAGCAAGGCGGCCGACGCGCTGCTCGACGTCATCAAGGACTTCGACGCCCAGGCAGACTGGGTGATCTGATCCGCTACGGCGATGGGTTCGATCTGATGCGTGGCGGCAGAATGATCGAGAAATTCCCGGATACGGCGAGTATGCGTTCAATCGAGCCAACACCCTCTCCGATCTTGCGGTAATTGATAATCTCAGGTGATCAAAATCATATGAACTGATCGTTGGATTGATCGGTCGGGCGATCGCATCTGTGTCTCACCAAGGAGACACAATGTGAGTACGCAGAGCCTGTCCCGCCACCCATCGCTGCCCGGCAGCCCCTTGCTGCCCGGCCTCGCACTGTGCCTTGCCGTTACCGGCGGCGCCTTCCTCCTGCAGCGGATCGAAGAGGCGGTGTTCGGGCGGGCCTGGCTGGAAGCACTGGTCCTCGCCATCCTGATCGGCACCGCCGTGCGTACCGCCTGGACGCCGGACCGGCGCTGGTTCCCCGGCATCACGTTCAGCGCCAAGTTCCTGCTCGAGCTCGCGGTCGTGCTCCTCGGCGCCTCGGTAAGCGCCGCGACGATCCTTGCCGCCGGGCCGGGTCTGTTGTTCGGCATCGCCGGCGTGGTCTGCGTGGCGATCGCCAGCAGCTACCTGATCGGCCGGATGCTAGGGCTACCGACGCGCATGGCGCTGCTGGTCGCCTGCGGCAATTCGATCTGCGGCAACTCGGCGATCGCGGCGGTGGCGCCGGTGATCGGCGCGGACGGCGACGACGTCGCCGCGTCGATCGGCTTTACCGCCGTGCTTGGGGTCATCGTCGTCCTGACGCTGCCGCTCATCGCCTTCGGCCTCCACCTGAGCGGCCACCAGTTCGGCGCGCTTGCCGGCCTTACTGTCTATGCCGTGCCGCAGGTGATCGCCGCAGCCGCACCGGGCGGCGCCGCCGCCATCCAGATGGGCACGCTGGTCAAGCTGGTGCGCGTGCTGATGCTCGGCCCGGTCTGCCTGATCCTGTCGCTGATCGCACCGAAGCTGCGCGAAGAAGCCGACGAACTTCCCCCGCATGTCACGACCGGCCAGCGCCCAATCCGAGACCGGCTGCCGCTGCATCACCTGGTGCCATGGTTCATCCTCGGCTTCCTCGGCATGGTGGGCCTGCGCTCCTTCGGCCTGATCCCGCATGCCGCGCTCGCCCCGGCGAACGAAGCCGCCACGCTGCTCACCGTCGTCTCGATGGCCGCGCTGGGCCTGGGGGTCGACGTCCGCACAGTGGCCCATTCCGGCGGCCGCGTGACCGCCGCGGTGGTCCTCTCGCTCCTGGTACTCGGGGCGATCAGCCTCGGCCTCATCCACTTGCTGGGGCTGGCCTGAATCCGCCCCCCCCAGCCCTTCCTTTTTCGCAACGGAGACCATCATGAAGCCGTCCCTCCCCCACTCCGCCCTTATCGCCGCGCTGGCACTAGCCGGATGTTCCGGTTCCTCCGCGCCCGCCGGTAACGCCGCGTCACCCGCCGCCGCAGCCGACGATTCCGTCAGCTGCAAGACTGGCATCACCCTCCAGCTGCTCGGCTCCGGCGGCCCCATCACCGACGATGCCCGTGCCTCCTCAGGCGCAGTGGTATGGATCGACGGGAAGGCCCGCCTGCTGATCGACGCCGGCGGAGGCACCTATCTACGCTATGGCGAAGCGGGCGCCCGGCTCGAAGACCTCGACTTTATCGGCATCTCGCATTTCCACACTGATCACGTGGCGGACCTGCCGGCGATCCTGAAGGGCGCCTATTTCCTGAGCGGTCGCCACGACGTGGCGCTGGTAGGACCGAGCGGAAACGCCAACTTCCCGAGCATGACCGCCTTTTTCGATCGCGAGTTCGGCCGCGGCCATGGCGCCTTCGAATACCTCAGCGGGCTGGCGAACGGTACGGAGGGCTTGCAGCTGTCGGTGCGGCCGTCGGACGTCAACGTCGCCAGCCCTACCGCTACCAAGGTCTGGCAGGGTGACGGCGTCACCATCTCCGCCTTCGGAATCCCGCACGGGGATGTGCCCGCGCTCGCCTATCGCATCGAGACGCCCAAGGGCGTGATGGTGCTCTCGGCCGACCAGAATGGCAGCCGCAAGGAATTCGTCGACTTCGCCAAGGGCGCCGACCTGCTGATGATGCCTGCCGCGATCGACGACGATGCCGATGCGCAGTCTCGCTTCCTGCATGCGACGCCGACTGTGGTCGGCAAGATCGCGGCCGAGATCAACCCGAAGCTGCTTGTCCTCGATCACTTCATGGGCCGCTCCCTGAAGGACAAGGACAAGAACGTCGCGACCATCCAGCGTTACTATCACGGCCCTGTCTATGCCGGCCGCGATCTCTCCTGCTTCCCGCTTTCCCACTGAAGACAAAGGAGTATCTGCCATGAAGCATGAACTGATCCTGGGCATCGCCGCGACGTCGCTATTCGCCGCCCAGGCCTATGCCGCACCGCAGCCCCCTGCCCCGGCAACGGCCTCGCAGCCGGCCAAGGGCGGCGGCAAGTGCGCCAGCGGCAAATGCGGCACCGAGAAGATCTACAGCCAGACCAAGCTCCAGCATGACCCGAACGGCGTGCTCGTCCGTGCCCGCGACGGCACGTGCGGCCTCACCGGCAAGGGCTACAAGGTCGCCGAAAACAGCCGTGGCCGGCTGGCGGAGGGCGTATGCGGCCGCTGACCGCCGCGTCGCGCGGACTCGGGCTTCGGCCCGAGTTCGTCGACACCCTCGTCGAAACTCCGGCCATCCAAGGCCTGGATTTCTTCGAGATCGCCCCCGAGAACTGGATGCAGCTCGGCGGCCGCAAGCGCGACCAGCTCGATCGCATTGCCGAGCGCTACCCGCTGATCGCGCACGGCCTGAGCCTGTCGATCGCCGATACCGAGCCGCTCAACACCGCGTTCGTGCGCGATGTCGCCCGGTTCCTCGACGATTATGGCGTCGCCATCTACAGCGATCATCTGAGCGCCGCGCGCGACGGCACCGGGTATCTCTACGATCTGCTCCCGGTGCCGCGCCGCGCAGAGAACCTGCCCTATCTGGCAGACCGCATCGCCCGGGTGCAGGACATTACCGGGCGCCAGCTCGTCCTGGAGAACATCTCCGCCTATCACCGCTACCCCGGCGAGATGGCCGAAGGCGCGTTCTTCGCCGAGTTGGTCGCCCGCTCCGGGTGCGGCATCCTGCTCGACATCAACAACGCCTATGTGAATGCGTGCAACCACGGCACCGATGCCGGCGCCTTCCTCCGCGCGCTGCCTCCCGATGCGATCGTCTATTATCACATCGCCGGGCACCTTGAGTTGGCTGACGGCATGCTGCTCGACACCCATGGCACCCCGGTCGCCGAAGCGGTGGTCGAGCTCGCACGCGAGACCTGGGCGCTGCACGGCCCCCGCCCGCTGTTGCTCGAACGCGACAACTTTGTGCCCGAACTGGGCGCGCTGCTTCAAGATCTCGGCCGGATCGCGACTGCCATCGACGAGGACCGCCATGTCCTTGCCTGATCCCGTCGCGCCGCGAGCCATGGTCGCCGAGTTCAACAGCTTCTGCAGGGCCGCCCGCGCGAACGGGTCTGGCCTCTACGGCCAGCTGCTGCGCGAAAACGTCGCCGATGCACTGCGGGCGAGCTTTCCGTTGTTCACCGACCGTATTGGCAGCGCAGCACTGGAAGCGGAGATAGACGCCTTTCTCCTGCGACATCAGGGGACGCGCCCACAATTCCACCACATCGCTACCGAGTTCCTGCTCTTCTTCCAGCGCCACGGCCCGGCGACGCGGGAACGGACTGCGCTGCTCGAATATGAATGGGCGCTGCTCGCCGCCGAGATTGACCCCGCAGCGGTGCCGCTTCCGTTCACGACCATGGACGACATCGCCCTCAACCCGACGACGCGCCTCGTCTTGTTGCGGTTCGATCCTGCGCGACCGACTGCCGCCGGTGGCGGGGTCGATCGGCCGCATGCCATTTTTCGCACCGCCGATCATCAGGTGCTCACCCTCGCGCTGACGCTGCCCGACTGCCTGGTGATCGAACATGTCCGCGAAGTCGAGGCCGTGCCCTCGGTGTCGCTCTTCGACGCGCTGGACCCGTATCTCTCGCTATTCGAACTCCAGACCAGCCTGGCGCGTGGTTTCGCCTGCGGCCTGTTCTGTCCACCCCACAAGACCATCGGAGACCCCGCATGAAATTGTTCGCCTTTGTCGACACCGCGCTGGAGAAGGCCCGCGCGGTGGACTTCGTCGCGCCGCTCGCCATCCGGCTCTATCTGCTCCCGATCTTCTACGAGGGCGCGCATGCGAAGCTGACCGGCTTCGAAGGGCTGGTACAATGGTTCGGCGCACCCGTGGCGCAGGGCGGGCTGAACATGCCCGCGCCGCTGCTGATGGCCACCCTCGCCACTGCGACCGAAACCGCCGGCTGCATCTGCCTGGCACTGGGGCTGTTCACCCGCCTGATCTCGGTTCCGCTGATGGTGACGATGACGGTCGCGGGCCTTTCCGTGCACTGGTCTCACGGCTGGGCCGCAATCGCCGGGAAGACCGCCGAATCCACGCTGCGGCTCCAGGCGTTCATGGAATGGCTGGCGCAGAACTTCCCCGGCCGCTTCAACTACATCACGCAATATGGCGACCCAGTGGTACTGAACAACGGCATCGAGTTCACGGTCACCTATGTGATCCTGCTCGCCGTCCTCTTCTTCTACGGCGGCGGCCGCTATGTGAGCCTGGACTATTGGCTCGGACGGTTGCGGGCGCACCCGCAAGCGAAACTGGTCGCGGCGCGCGCCTGACACGTAGCGGCACTGAGCGCCAGCGTTTGCAGCCTCGCCGAGACCCGCAGACGCTGGTGCCTCGTCGCCGGTGTCACGCCGCCCTGGGTTCCCGCGGAACGATGCCACTCCTGCAGGAAGCGGAACATCGTTTTGATCAAGCCGCCTGCTGCTGCACGCCGATGCCCGTTGCAAGAAAGATCAGGAAGGAGACCGCCCAGGCGGCGGCGAACGCCGATGATGGCGAAGCCGAGGCTGTTGAAACTCTCGTTGAGCGCCAGCGTCGCGTGCGCCACCGGCCCTTCGACGCCCAGGCGACGAACCGCTAAGGCGGTGATCTCCACGCCGCCGATGAACAATGGGACCGCAATCGACATCAGCGTGATCATGAGCTTGTAGTAGAGCTTGCGCAGCGGCTCGACGAACGCCAAGCGTTCAACTGCTGCCAACAGCAAAATAGAGACTCCTTGTGGGACGAAGCCGCCGTTCGTGAGCAATACCTACAGGGACGGCTTTCGGCTGAACCTGACGTTCGTCACCGCAGGCGTCATGATCAAGGGGCGACCGAGGCTGCGGCCGTGAGCTGCCGGCAGTTTTCGAGAGCGTCAGATCCAGATACGGATGGTCATGCGGCTTGCTCGCGCCTTAAAAGCCGGCGTCCGCCCATGCTCGAACATGGCTGCCGCCAAAGATCTGCTGTCGCGGCATTCGGAAAATGAAGTAGGGATTGAGTGTCGGGAGTTGCCCCGCCGTATCCAACTGAGCCAGCTGATCCCGCGAGAGCACGATGTCGAGCGAGGCCGCGTTTTCCATCACCTGCTCGGGCCGGCTTGCCCCCATCAGCACGGAGGACACGCCTGGCCGCGACGTGACCCAAGCCAACGCGACTTGCGCCATCGGCCTGCCGAGCGCGCCGGCGACGGCGCGCAGCGCATCGACGATTTGGAAGTTTCCTTCCGTGAACAGCATGCCTCCATACGGGTTGTCGCCGTTCAGGCGGCCGTCGCTGCCGTTGGCGGCCGTATCGCCGCTTTTGTTCGGCACGCTGCCGGCAGGACCGAAGTCGGCGAGCTTTTCGCGGCCATACTTGCCGGTCAGCATGCCGAAGCCGAGTGGACTCCAGGCCACCAGCCCCATGCCGAGCGCCTGACCGGCCGGCAGAACGTCGAGCTCCACGCCCCGATCGATAAGCGAATAGCTATATTGAAGGCCGATCGGCTCCGGCAGGCCATGGGCGCGTGCCAGCGTCGCGATCTGCGCCGTGTACCATGCCGGGGCGTTGGAGAAGCCGTAGTAGAGGATATCCCCCCGCCGGACCGCGTCGGTCAGGGCGCGGAGGACTTCCTCGGGCGGGGTCGTGCGATCCCAGACATGGGTCCAGTACAGGTCGATATGGTCGGTTCCCAGCCGCCGGAGCGACCCTTCCAGCCCGTCGCGGATGTTGCGCGCCGAATTGCCTCCGGCCAGCGGGTTGCCCTCCTCCCGCGGAAAACCCGACTTGGTCGCGACCACCATCCGGTCGCGCCGGCCGCTGTCGCGCAGGAAGCGACCCAACATCGCCTCGCTCTCACCGCCCGAATAGACGTCGGCCGTGTCGAGGAAATTGCCTCCCGTGTCGAGATACGCGTCGAAGATGCGGCGAGAGGTCGCCGCGTCCGCGCCCCAGCGGCCTGCGCCGAAGGTCATCGTGCCCAGCGCCAGGGGGCTCACCACCAGGCCAGATCGGCCAAGCGTGCGATATTGGGTAAGATCCATGGCCTGCTTCTCCTTGTTCGGTAAGGAGATAAGCGCGAAGCGGCGCGCCGATTAGCCATTGCGGACCGCAAGGACTTGTGAGCATCATGCAGCAATGCGACGCGGCGACCTCGACGATCTGGCGGCGTTCGCGACGGTTGCGCGCGTGCGCAGCTTCACGCGCGCGGCGGCAGAACTAGGCCTTTCTCCATCGGCACTCAGCCACGCGATGAAGGCGCTGGAAACCCGGCTCGGCGTGCGCCTGCTGGCCAGAACGACGCGCTCCGTGGCTGCGACTGCCGCTGGCGAACTGCTTCTGTGCTCGATCGATCCGGCGTTGGCGCAGGTCACAAGCGGACTGGCCGCGCTTGCCGACTGGCGCGATGCGCCGTCGGGCACGATACGGCTTACCACCTTCGGCTATGCCGCGCGCACCATCCTGGCGCCCCGCCTGCCGCGCTTCCTGCTCGACCATCCCGACGTATCGGTGGAGGTCATCGTGGAAGATCGCCTGATCGACCTTGTCGCCGGCGGCTTCGACGCTGGCATCCGGCTTAGCGAGACCGTTCAGCGCGACATGATCGCCGTGCCCGTCGGGCCGCCGCTGCGAACCGTGGTGGTGGGAACGCCGGAATATTTCGCACACCGCGATCCCCCGCAAACGCCAGACGATCTCGCGGATCATGTCTGCATCAATTACCGCCTGCTGGGCGGGGGCGGGCTGCTGCCGTGGGAGTTCAACGTGCATGGCCGCGAGATCAAGACGCGGGTGCCAGGCCAACTGATCGTCAACGACGAGGTGTTGGCCGCGGCTGCAACACGCGCTGGCGCGGGTCTCGGCTACATGATGGAACATGACGTAGCCGACGAGATTGCGGAAGGCCGGCTGGTGCAGGTGCTGGCGGCATTTTGCATGCCCTATCCAGGTTGCCAGCTTTACTATCCCGATCGTCGTGTCAGCCCGGCTCTCCGCGCCTTGATTGACTGCCTCCGCTGGCGGGAATCCCGAGATCCAGAATTTGCCGCTCCGACTGTGTCACTCGCGTAACGCGTCGGTACATCGTACGTTGGACGTGATCCGCGCCTCGGGGTCTATCTGCCGAGCACCTGGAACGGAAAATGAAGACTCCGCTACCCAAGAGCTTCCGACCTCGCGATAGTGGCAGGTTTCGGCGGGAACCGCCGTTCAACGTGCTGCTGGCCGCCCACTCACCGTGGTAGCTAGCCGCCCGCGGAACGTTGATGTGCAACTGTCTAGCGCCATGCGCGCTTAGGCCGATCTGGGTCTCTCCTTTCAACGGCCTTTTCGGCTCAATTTCTAGGGGGGCGTTGACCGGGCTTCATGAGGAGATCGAGCATCGCGGCTTTCGACATGGGGTGCCCATATTTGAAGCCCTGGGCGGAATCACATTCTAAATGGGTGAGCGCCACCTCCTGAGAGGCGTTTTCCACGCCTTCTGCAATGACGGACAAGCCAAACGCCTTCGCCATCTGAATGATGGCTCCCACGATCGCGGCATCACCAGTCTTTCGGTGGATACGGGCTACGAAGCTCCGGTCAATCTTCAGGCGTGTCAGAGGATACTTCTGTAAAAGACTAAGTGAGGCGAAGCCAGTGCCGAAATCGTCAAAGGCAATCCCCACACCAAGCTTCTTCAATTGCCGCAGCGCTTTTGTCGATTGGCTATTATAGCTCAGCACTGTGGTTTCCGTTATTTCTAGCTCTAGCTGTTTTGACGATAGCAGCTGGTCTTTGATGGCCGAGGAAACAACGTCAAATAGGCGTCCCGATCGGAGTTGAGCTGAGAAAAGATTCACGCCGACCTGAACGTCGCGCCCTGCTAGACGTTTCCACTCCGCCGCAGCCCCACAAGCCTCCCGAATGACCCAGTCTCCGACTTCCTCGGCTGCGATGCTCTCTTCGAGCAAGCCGATGAACTCGCTAGGGAGGAGGAGGCCGTGCGTCGGATGTCGCCACCTAAGCAGGGCTTCCGCTCCGGTGACTTCCTTCGTGAGCAGAGACACTTGCGGCTGATAGAGCAGCTGGAACTCACGGTTCGCCAATGCGTGGCGCAACTCAACGCTGAGACGATGACGGCGTTCGGCGTCGGTTTGCATGTTTTTGGTGAAGAACGTCCGTCTGTTACCGCCCTCGCCTTTTGCGCTGTAGAGCGCCATGTCCGCGCGCGATATGAGTTGGTCGACGGCGAATGGTTTGTCTGAGCTCATTGCGATGCCAATGCTCGCGCCGACGAAGACGGATTGATCGGCTAATTCAAATGGCGCCTGAAGATCCCGAATGAACCCCGAGGCCACGGCATCTACAACGAGTGGATCTTCGCACTCCGGCAGTAGCACTGCGAACTCGTCTCCGCCCAAGCGGGCCAAGTACCCTTCCGCCGGCGTCAACCTACTCAAACGCAACGCAACCTGGGCAAGCAGCAGGTCGCCCACACTATGGCCAAGGGTATCGTTCACATGTTTAAAGCCGTCTAGATCGAGTAGGACGAGCGCGCATGGGGATTGTCGGTTCGTTGACGCCAGCTTAGCATACAGGGCGTTACGGTTCGGCAATGCCGTGAGAGTGTCGCAATGGGCCAGGTGCTCCAATCGACGCTTTGCATCGTATCGATCGGTTACGTCGCGAAGCAAGGCTCCGAACATCGGTTGCCCGGACTCGAACCACATGGAGAGCGCGAGATCGACGGGGAACTCCCGACCATCCGCGTGCTGGGCGATGATCTCGACCCAGTGGCCAGCAAGCCGTGCTTCCCCAGAGCGTGCCGCTCTTGCCAGGCCGGCATCATGAGCCGCGCGGTGTTTTGGAGGGATGATCAAGGAGAGAGGTCTGCCCAGTACCTGAGATTCGGCGAACCCGAAAAGCTTTTCAGCTCCCGAATTCCAGGAAATGATAAGGTTGTCTGAGCCGGCACAGACGGCAGCTGTGTCCGAGCTAGCGAGCATTCGTTCATAGCGAGACATCTGAATGTCTGTGTCGCGTTGGCCGCCTGCCGGTATTAATTCCTCTGCGCACATCTCAGATCTATAGGTGCAAATCTCTTTCGATGTGTTTCAGCGAAAGTCCGTATACCCATAGGCGTTTATACGTAGGTGAGACCATGGCGTTGATCTCGAGGAGGCGACACGCGACCGGCTTTCCGAACTGACGGGAGCCAATCAACCGGCGGGGCCACGCGGGATGGGTGAATGACCGCTCCCGCGGAGATCATCGTAGGTCCTGAACTGGAGATGGGCGGACTGCTGCCGGACTGCTGCATGGCATTGCCGCGGCGGCTTTCGGCAGGAGTTGCCATTTAGACGCTCGCCAGGGAACGGCTTAAGTTGGTCGCGAGCTGCCGGTCCGCTTTCTCTGCCGAAGCTGCTGTCGACGCCCTACCCGATAGCACGAGCACCGGCGGTTGAGGCGATGTGACCGGGCCCGCTGCGTGCGCAGCGGGCCCGGGGACGGAAGCCGGGGGTGCGGGGCATCAGCGGGGGCAGCGCTGCGCTATGAGGAGGGCTCCACGCAGCCCCCGCTGCCGGCGGCGTTGTGCCATTTCTATCTTGCGGCGGAATGTGCCTTTTCTAACTGGCGGCAACACCTTGCGCTCACCGGTGTAAGCGCAACGTACAAGGTGATCTCGGGACTGCTGACGGATACGCGCGACACCCTCAGCGCCGAGCATGCCCTCGCAGAGACAGCGCGATGCCTAGCGAAATTGCAGCACCGTGTCTGACGCCAGCGGAGAACAAATTCACTTGGCAGTTCTGGACGGTGTGCCGCCCTCCGCATAGCGCGAACTACATTCCGTTATTACACGGGGCTGCGCCCCGTTGACGTCCCCCCTATTTTTTGGCCCGTTTTGATCGAGAGTTCTCCGGCCTTTTGAAGCCTTTTGGCAAGGAGCTGGGACATCAAGAAAGCGCGGTGCACGGAAGAGCAGATTGCGTTTTCGCTACACCCGCGCGTGGCGCTGGACGAGGGCCGATTGGGGACCGAGCCCCCAAAGCGACGGGGAAGACCGCCCCTGCCCCGCATCAAGCGTCAGCCGGGCACCGCCATCGAGGAAAAGCAGACTGTCCGCTGATGATGGAAAAGCTGCCAGTCTGCTCCCGCCCCAAAAGCAGACAGTGAGCGAACATGGTGATAGCGCAGGTTCACCACAGACCTGCAGCAGATTGAGGGATTCGATGCGCCAACCGTTCACCTTGGTACCGTTGAACCTGCGAACGATATCACGCGTCTCGGCGACGCTACGCCGCACATTCCTTGCCACGACATTGCCCTTCCTGCTGATTGGCACCGACGCGTCGGCGCAGTCGGACGCGCAACTCACAACTATCCTGGCAGCCGCGAAGCAGGGAACGCGATCCCCGTCGATGGGCGCTGCCCTCATTCGCGACGGCAAGGTCGTAGCCTCAGCCGTGACCGGCGTGCGTCGAACCGATCGAGCCGGTGATACACAGATCGGCGATCGCTGGATCATCGGGTCGACCGGTAAACCACAAACGGCTGCGATGATCGCTCGCCTCGTCGATCGCGGAGTCCTGACGTGGAGCATGCCCCTATCTGCGATGTTGCCAGAACTCGCCGATCAGATGCGGCCGGAGTACCGGTCCGTGACGCTGGTCCAATTGCTTTCGCATCATGCCGGGCTACCCGAAAACGTCGGCGACATGCCATTTATCGAGAGCTTCCTGAGGGACAGGCGACCGCTCAACGTGCAGCGCCTCGCCTACGTTGCTCGCGCTCTGCGGGAGCCTCCGGCATATGTACCTGGGAGTGATTTTGGATACAGCAATAGCGGTTTCCTCATTGCTGCAGCCATTGCCGAGCGTGCTACTGGCAAGACGTACGAAACCCTGATGCGCCGCGAGGTTTTTCGGCCACTTGGCATGTCCACCGCTGGCTTTGGCGCGACTCCCGCCGGACAGCCCACAGGTCATGAGGCGGACAAGCCAGTCGGGCCCAGCAACTCGGCTATGTTCGCCCCCGCCGGCAACCTTCACATGTCGGTGGGAGATTGGGCGAGGTTTTGCGTGGATCAACTCGCAGGAGCGAAGGGCAAGGGCAAGCTCCTTTCTCCAGCCTCGTATCGGGTGATGCAGACCGCACAGCCTAACGGCCCCACCGGCCTCGACTGGGGTGTTCAGGCTTCTATCGCTGGTAGGAAAGGCCCCGTGCTCGTTCACAGTGGATCTGACGGCTATTGGTTCGCTTATGCGGTCCTCTTTCCCGCAAGTGGCAACGGCGTGCTTGTAATCGATAACGCGTCACAAAAAATGGGGGGCGATGCCGCTGGGATGGCCGCACTCAAGGAGATACTCCCAACATTGGCGCCAGCCAATTAGGCAGTGGATAGAGCTGACGGCCGCCGCGATCTGCTTCGGATAGCGAACGCTCGGCAGGCTGTCCACTTCCCACCCAATCTTGGCCGTTCAGGCGGGTGATCGTGCCGAAAGCCGCCGTTCGGTGCTCGCTTCAAGCAAACGTCCGCTTCTAGCTCGGACCCTCCCGGCGACGAACGAAATTGGGTGGGAAGCGGACGTTTACGCCGGGCGCTGCAACGGCCGATTTTCGATGGTCCGCCTCGGCGTTCGCCAAACGGGCAAAACGCGGTTCGCGCCGTAGACGGATCGCCAGCGGCCGTTGTCCCAGACTTGTAGAACCCGGCCCCAAGGTCCGGTTACAGCAATCCTCGCTTCCCCGACGATCCATGCTTTAAGTGCATGCTCAAATTGGTCAGCGGCCTTCTCGAACGGGAAGAAGTAAGACCAAAAGTCCGATACGCCGAAGTTTAGCTCGTCACCATTTTGCAACCCAAGGGCGAAAGGCAAGGCCACGCCACTTTGTGCAGGGAAGTTCCATAGAATTTCGAATGGCGCGTCATGCTCAACCTCGAAATGCAGCCCGTGCCGTTGAGCGAACCGCGTGAACAATGCCGTAGCTTCTTCGGTGCAATCGCCGCCGCCCATGCCGCTTCGTAGCAGGCATGCGAATGTCCGCAAATGGGCGGTAGCTGCCTTTCCGCTTTCTCGGCCGAAACCGTTGTTGACACCCTACTCGATAGCACGAGGATCGGCGTTCGAGGCGGTGTGACCGAGCCCGCTGCGTGCGCAGCGGGTCCGGGGTCAGGAGCCGGGAGTGTGGGGCATCAGCGGGGGCAGCGCTGCGCTATGAGGAGGGCTCCACGCAGCCCCCGCTGCCAACGGCGGTTTGTCCCATTTCTATCTGCTGCAGAATGTGCCTTCTCTAACTGGCGGCAACACCTTGCGGTCACCGTAGGAGCGTATTGACCCATTGTTCTGCGCCCTCGGTCAACCGACGATCATCTGACCGATCAAGACGCCGTTCAGCACGATCACGACGGCCGTTACCAGCAGCGCGGTGATCCGCATCACGCGCCCATTGGCGAACCGCCCCATCAATGCCCGGTCCCCCGTGAAGCGCACGAGCGGGACGACTGCAAAGGGAAGCTGCAAGCTCAGTATCACCTGGCTCAGCACTAGCAGCTTGGCCACCCCGCCATCCCCATACCAACCCGCGACGATGGCCGCGGGCACGATGGCAAGCCCGCGCGTGATCATTCGCCGCAGCCAGTGCGGCAGCCGCAGATCCAGGAAGCCCTCCATCACGATCTGCCCCGCGAGCGTACCGGTGATCGTGGAGTTTTGACCGGAGGCGAGCAGCGCCACCGCGAAAAGCGTGCTCGCCACGCCCACCCCCAGCGCTGGGGCCAGCAAGGCATAGGCGTCGCTGATCTCCGCCACCTGGGTCTTGCCCGATCCGTGGAACGCCGCTGCGGCGAGAATGAGAATCGCCGCATTGACGAACAGCGCGAGGCCGAGCGCCATCGTGCTGTCGATCGTGGCCAGCCGGATGGCCTCGCGCTTGCCGTGATCGCTGCGGTCGAACGCGCGGGTCTGCACGATCGACGAATGGAGGTAGAGATTGTGCGGCATCACCGTCGCGCCGAGAATGCCGATCGCGACGTACAGCATAGTGGGATTGGTCACGATTTCCGGCGAAGGCACCAGCCCTGTCCCGATCGCCGCGAGGCTGGGCTGTGCCCAGACAAGCTCCACCGCGAAGCAGAGCGCGATAACGATGAGCAGTGCGACGATGAATGCCTCGAGTTGCCGGAACCCACGCCGCTGCAGCATCAGGATCAGCAACACGTCGAGCGACGTGACCAGGATTCCGACCACCAGCGGCAACCCGAACAGCAGCTTCAGCGCAACGGCCGTGCCGATCACCTCCGCCAGGTCGCAGGCGATGATCGCCAGTTCGCAGAGCAGCCAGAGGCACAGTCGCGGGATCGGCGTGTATCGGGCGCGGCAGGTCTGGGCGAGATCCATGCCGGTAACGATGCCCAGCTTGGCCGAGAGGCTTTGGAGCAGCATCGCCATCAGATTCGAAAGCAGGATGACCGAAAGCAGCGAATAGCCGAATGCGGACCCGCCGGCGAGGCCGGTCGCCCAGTTGCCGGGGTCCATATAGCCGACGGCGACGAGATAGCCGGGCCCCGCAAAGGCACCCAGCTTGCGCCAGAACCCCGCGGCTGCAGGCACGGCGACACTGCGGAATGCGCCGGGAAGGCTCGCCGCGTGGATCGCGGTCGAGCTCCCGGAAGCGCCCATTTCCCCCTCGAACGGCGGCATCAGCTGGCGGCGCTGAGCTTGATCGTTCCGTTGACACCGGTCGGGAAGAACCCGCCGCGATCGACCGACGCCTTGTTGAGATAGGCGATGTTGAGGACCTGCCCCGCGGAGCGGCTGAACGCCACGCCGTTGGAGTCGGTCGGCACGATGTTGGTCGCGGTGCCGATCGGACGAACGCCCTGGTCGAGGTCGCTTGATCCGTCCAGACTGTCGCGGGCGCTGGAAATGGCCTCGGTGGCATCGATGAGCGACGGCGTCGTCAGCCCCTTGCGATACAGCGTCGTGCGGATCAGCCCCGCGTGATACGCCTCCGCGGCAAGAATGCCGGCCGCAGCTTCGAGATAGGTCTTATTGGTGATCAGCGGCGATGCGCCCTTGTAGGCGCTGACCCCGACATCTTCGAAGATGAAGGCGGCGAGCAAGAAATTCTCGTCGCTCGCATATGGATCGAAGGCCTGGGTGGCGCCGACCAGTCCCGCCGCGCGTGCCGCGGTCGAAAAGGCACCGTTCACGTCCGTCGACAGGTCGAGCGTGGGCTGGGCGACCGCAACGCTGCCCAGCGCGCTCCGCAGGAACGCGACGTGCGCCTGTTCGTCCCCCGCAATCTCGCGCGCATAGCGCGCCACGGCGGCGTCCTTGAAAGTGACCTGCCGCGCGCCGTTTGCGGTGCCGGCCTGGCCGGTACCGGACAACAGGCTCGCGGGCAGCGAAACGCCGTTGGCGGCGTATGAGTAGAATTGCGCTTCGAGATATTCGAGATTGAGCGCGAAGTTCAGCACGTCCTGATCGGAAAGCGCGCCCGACGGGCTGGGCGTAGGTGTGGGGGTCGGCGTCGGCGTGACCATCGATCCCGGTCCATCGTCGTTGCTGCTGCACGCAGCGAGCAGGGTCGCACCGGCAACCGCAAAGCCCGTATTTCTCATGAAAGCTCGGCGTTCGGCGCGGCGAGCGTCGCACGCGTCGAGGACCTGAAGAACAATATCATGGTTCATGGCTGAATCCTCCCTGGAGCCGAGCGCTCAGTTCGCTGCACTGGTGACGATGGTGCCGTTGACGCCGTTGGGGAAAAATCCGCCGGCAGTGACGGCCGCCTTGTTCAGGTAGACGATGTTGAGGACCTGCCCGGTCGACCGGCTATAGGCGAGGCCGTTGGCATCGAGCGGGGCGATGTTGCTGGCGGTGCCGATCGCGCGGATGCCCTGATCATCTTCGCTCGACCCGTCGAGGCTGTCGCGCGCGTTGGAGATCGCCTCGGTCGCATCCACCAGGCTCGGGGCTGCAATTCCCTTGGCGTCTAGCGTCGTGCGCACGAGCGCTGCGTGATATGCCTCGACGGCGAGGATACCCGCCGCGGCTTCGAGGAACACCTTGTTGGTGATCAGCGGCGAGGCGCCCTTATAGGCGGTGACTCCGACATCCTCAAAGATGAATGCGCCAAGCAGGAAGTTCTCGTCGCTGGCATAGGGGTCGAAGAATTCGCCTGCGCCGATCAGTCCCGCGGCACGGGCTGCGTTGGAAAAGGCGCTGGTGGGCGAGACGCCGATGTCGATCTGGGGTTGTCCCACCGCAGTGGCGCCGATGGCGCTGCGTAGAAATGCGACATGGGCGCGCTCATCCGCGGCGATCTCCTGGGCATAGGCGGCAACCGCCGGATCCTTGAAGGTCGCCTGGCGCGCACCCACGGCCGTCCCGATCTTGCCCGGGCCTGTCAGCAAGTCGGCAGAAAGGCCGACGCCATTAGCCGCATAGGAATAGAATTGTGCCTCGAGATATTCGAGGTTCAGCGCGAAATTGAGGACATCGCCGTCGGTGAGCGCCGTCTGGGCGGCGGCGCGCTGCACGCTGGTCGCCATCGCCAGCCCCCCACCGGCAACGGCGGTGAGCGCGAAGGCCTTGAAGAATTCCCGGCGCTCCTTTCGCCGCTGGGCTTGTTGCTCAAAGGCTTCGAGTAGCTCGACTTCCTGGTTCATGGCGCATGCCTCCCTGATGGTAGCAGCGTTCGAACCCCGGGCGATTTCAAGCCGTTCCGTTTCTGCGCAGGCTGGGTACGGTGTCGTACAAAATGTCCCACCCATGCCGTTTTCGTGCATCCGTGGCCCCGCACGTTGCGAAGCTACCAGGCAACGAGGAGAGGGTCGTGCCGATGCCGAAACCGAATGCCTGCTATGCGCCCGACATCCGCGGCAATGTTCTGCTGGCTTCCCTTCCGCAAAGTGACGCGTGGTTGCTGACCCCCCACCTCTCCCGTCTCCACTTTGGCGCTCGCGATTGTGTGAGCCGCACGGCCTGCGGATCGGTGCAGTTGATTTTTCCCGAGACCGCGGTCTTCTGTGTTCGTCAGGCCCTTCTCGGCGATCGTCAGCCCGCCTTGGGCCTGGTCGGCCATGAAGGCCTGCTGGGCTGGTCGCTGTTGATGGGGGTGGAGGAAAGCTTCACGCTGGCGACGGTGGAACTGCAGGGCGGTACCGCCTTGTCCATTGCGGCGCGTCCCCTGCTCGACGCATGCGGGAAGAGCCCGACGCTGCGCGCCCATTTGCTGCGCTACGCGGATAATTTCCTGGAGCAGATGGCATCGATGCTCGGCTCGAACACGATCGATGCGTTGGAACGCCGCGTCGCGCGCTGGATATTGATGCTCCATGATCGCAGCGATGGCGACACGCTGTACCTGACCCATGATGAGGTCGCGCGTGCGCTTCACACGCGGCGGGCCAGCGTCACCGATTGCTTCCACGTGCTGGAAGGCGAAAAAATCCTGCGGTGCGAGCGCGCGCGCCTTACCATCTGCGATCGCGATCGCCTGATGGCGCTGGCAGGGTGTTCATACGGCGCTGCCGAGGCACGCTATGCGACGGAAATCGCACCCTGGCCGCGCGCGGGGCGGCTCGGCGATCTCTCGGCGGACCACGTCTGCCGCGCACAGCCGGTCCTCGTGCCCTGACATTGTCGAGGCGCTCGCATCGCTGCACGATGGCGCGCGAACCTCAGCCCTCGACCACCAGCCCAGCCGGCGGCACACGCACGATGAAATGGCCCTTCACCCCCTGGGGCCATTGTGCGAACGGTACCTTGCCATGGTCGCTGGCGGCATAAGCCACGGCGTAATCGAGGATGGCACCCGCAGCCTCGACGCCGGGCGTGAAGCGGCCAAGGACGTAGCCGACCTTGTCAGGCGCACGCAGGTGCACCGTGCAATGCTCGTTACAGGCGAACAGGCAGGGCATCTGCTGGATGGCGATCCCCGCATAACACGGATCGGCGTCGCGAACCTCGGTCAGCGCTTTCGCGAGCACCGCGCCGCCGCGGCGCCCCTGCTCGTCTTCGCGCGCATCCGCGCTGACGCGGCAGGTGTTGCACACGACGATCGCGGGGCCGTCTTCAACGGGTGTAAGCATTGGTATCTCCTGGACTATCAGCGCTCGAACAGGCGGTCAGCAAGCGGCTCTCGGGCCTGCCAGCCGCGGCGTTCGATTTCGGGGGTGTCGGTGGGCGTCTCGGGGTAGCCGAGGCACAGCAAGGCGATCAGCGTCCAGTCCTGCGGCACGTCGAGCAGCGCGGCCACGGCGCCGGGATCGAGGATCGATACCCAGCCAAGGCCGATGCCGCGCGCGCGGGCGGCGAGCCACAGCGTGTGGATGGCGGTGACGCAGGAATAGCGCAGCATCTCGGGCATCGTGGCGATGCCGAGGCCGTGGCCGGCGGCGGCGTGCTCGTCGCAGAACACCGCGAGCAGCTCGGGTGCCTCGCGGAGCCCGTGCAGCTTGAGTGCGGAATAGGCCTCGCGCCTGCCCTTGTACGCATAGCCGGCGGCGGCGCGGGCGTTCTGGGCGTCGACATGGGCTGCCAGCGCCGCGCGCAGCGCCGGGGTCCGCAGCCGGACGAACCGCCAGGGCTGCGCGTTGCCGACCGACGGCGCGAGGCTCGCCGCTTCCAGCAGCGCCGTCATTTCCTCCGCCGGAATGGCGCGCGCGTCGAAATGGCGCACGTCGCGGCGCCAGCGCAGCAGCGTGTCGAACTCGCGGAGAAAAGCCGCGCCGAAGGTGGGCGCGTCGGTCAGAACTCGATCCCCCGCTGCGCTTTCACGCCCGAGCGGAACGGATGCTTCAGCTGCGTCATCTCGGTGACCAGGTCGGCGGCCTCGATCAGCGCATCGGGAGCGTTGCGGCCGGTGACGATCACGTGCTTCATCTCTGGGCGCGCTTCGAGCACCGCCAGCACCTCGTCGAGCGGCAGATAGTCGTAGCGCAGCGCGATGTTGAGCTCGTCCGCGAGCACCATGTCGTAGGAAGGGTCGGCGATCATCCGCTTTACCTCGTCCCACGCCGTCCGCGTGACGGCGATGTCGCGGGCCCGGTCCTGCGTGTCCCAAGTGAAGCCCTCCCCCATCGGCTTGAACTCAACTTGCTGCGGGAAGGCATCGAATACCGCCTTCTCGCCGGTCATCATCGCGCCCTTGATGAACTGGACGACGCCGACCTTCATGCCGTGGCCGATGGCGCGGACGACCATGCCCATCGCCGCGCTGCTCTTGCCCTTGCCCTTGCCGGTATGGACGATGAGGAGGCCCTTTTCCTCGGTCTTGGTCTCCATCATCGTGGCGCGGGCGGCCTGGATCTTGCGCATCTTGTCGGCATGCGCGGCGTCGTCGTGGGTCATTCTGGGGCCTTTCGCAGGAGGTACATGTCCATGATCCAGCCATGGCGAGCGCGGAGGTCGGCACGGGTCGCGACGATGCGCGGCCCGGCCTCGCCCAGTGGACCATGGTCGAGCGCCTGCTGGGGCATGCCGAGATAGGCACCCCACCAGATGGTCATGCCGACAGGATCGAGCGTCTCGAAGGCACAGCCGCCGTCGAGCATCACGACGAGCGTGTCGGCCCCGGGCGGCCAGCCATGGCACCGCAACAGACGGCCGGTGGTGATCGTCACCGCGCCGGCGAGCGGGTTGAGCGGGATGGCGTGTGCGGCGGTGAGCGCCTGGATGCTGGTGATGCCCGGCACCACGCGCACCGTCACCTCGGGCAACCGCGCTGCGATCCGCAGTGTGCTGTCGTAGAGCGACGGGTCGCCCCAGACGAGCAGCGCGACCTTGCCCCCGCCCGGCAGATGCGCAGCGATGGCAGTGCGCCACGCCTCGGCGATGGCGTCATGCCAGGCATGCACCGCTTGGACATAGTCCTCCCCTGCCCGCACCGGCATGTCGAACCCGGCGATCGGCACCGGTCGGCTGAGGACCGCGGCGCAGATCGCCTCGCGCAGGTCGGCGAGATCGGGGGCATTGTCCTTGCGTGGCACCAGGATCAGGTCGGCGCCGTTGAGCGCGGCGATCGCCTCGCCGGTCAGGTGCGCCGGATTGCCGGTGCCGATGCCGATCAGCTGGAGCGCGATCATGCCGCCGCCGCGATCAGGTGGAAGAAGCTGCCGGTCACATGGCCCCGCACCGACCCGGTTTCGGGGACGGCATTGCCCTCGGCATCGGCGACGTCCGCAAGCGGCGCATCGGTCTCCGAGACGATCGTCGAATAGTGGAACTCGTGTCCGGTCAGCCGCGCGCCTGCGGATAAGTCGGCAACCGGCGCAAGGAGCGTTGCCTGGCGATAGCCGAGATGCATCCGCCGCTGGGCATGGCTGGTGACCAGCCCGAGCAGGCCCGCCATGCGGTGTGCTTCCCCGCTCTTGTCGACCAGCGCCTCGCCCAGCACCATATAGCCACCGCACTCGCCATGGACCGGTCGATGCTCGGCATGGGTACGGAGGCCGGCGAGGAACGTCCCGGCCGCCGCGATCGTGCCGGCATGGAGCTCCGGATAGCCGCCCGGGAGCCAGACGAGGTCGGCGGTCGCGTCGGGCGCCTGATCGGCGAGCGGCGAGAACGGCAGTATCTCGGCCCCTGCCCGCCGCCAGCCTTCGAGCAGATGCGGATAGAGGAATGAAAAGGCCGCGTCCTGCGCGATGGCGATCCGCTGGGCGGGCGGCGTCGGGAGCGCAGTATGCCCAGACGCCCCCTGATCCGTTGTCGACGACGCAGCAGCGCGCAGGGCACCGAGGTCGACATGGTCGCGAAGGAAGACCGCATAGTCGGCGATCGTGCGGTCGAGGTCTGGATGCTCCACGGCCTGCACCAGCCCCAAATGCCGCTCCGGCAGCACCAGATCCGCGCGACGCGGGAGTGCGCCCAGCACCGGAATGCCGGCCGCTTCCATCCCTGCCCGCACCAGCCGCTCGTGCCGCGGGCTGGCGACGCGGTTGAGGATCACCCCGGCGAAGGGCACGCTCGGCTCGAGCCGGGCGAAGCCCAGCGCGGTCGCCGCGGCAGACTGCGCCTGTCCCGAGACATCGACCACGAGCACCACCGGCCAGCCATAGCGCCGCGCAAGCTCGGCCGTGGCGCCGGTACCGCTTGCCCCTGCCCGCGCGACGCCGTCGAACAATCCCATCGAGCCTTCGGCGAGCACGAGATCGCTTCCGTCCGTCTCGCCCGCGAGCGCATCGAGCAACCCTACGTCCATCGCCCAGCTGTCGAGATTGTAGGAGGCACGGCCGCTCGCCACGCGGTGGAATGCCGGGTCGATATAGTCGGGGCCGTTCTTGAACGGCGTGACGGCGACGCCCGCCTCGCGCAGCGCGCGCAGCAGGCCCAGCATCACCGTGGTCTTGCCGGTGCCCGAGGCGGGTGCGGCAATGATCAGGCCGGGTACGCTCATTCCGCGCTGCTCGCGACGCGCGAGGACCCGTCCTGCGGCCGGAAACGGCGATCATAGCCGGCCGCGTATAGGCTGCTCTCGGCGAAGTCCTCCGCCGCCAGCACCGGGCCGACCAGGATCAGCGCGGTGCGCTCCATGGTTCCGGCCACCGCCGTTTCGATCGTCGCCAGCGTCGCGCGGACGATCCGCTCGTCGGGCCAGCTTGCCCGCCACACCACCGCGACGGGGCAGTCCGCGCCATAGCCAGGCAGCAGATCGGCGACGAGCGTCGCAAGATTGTGGATCGAGAGATGGATCGCCAGCGTCGCGCCGGTGGCGGCGAAGTTGGTGAGGGTTTCGCGCGGGGGCATGCGGCTGGCGCGGCCGGGGGTGCGGGTGAGGACCAGCGACTGGCCGAGCTCGGGCAGGGTCAGCTCCGCCTCCAGCGCGGCGGCGGCAGCAGCGAAGGCAGGCACGCCTGGGGTGACGGTGAACGGGATGCCGAGCGCGCGCAGCCGGCGCAATTGCTCGCCCATCGCGGACCAGACCGACAGGTCGCCCGAATGGAGCCGCGCGATGTCGTGGCCCGCGGCATGGGCGGCGACGATCTCCGCGAGGATCGCGTCGAGGTCCATCGGCGCGGTGTTCACGATCCGGGCACCCGGCGGGCAATGCGCGAGGATCGCCTCGGGGATCAGCGATCCGGCATAGAGACAGACCGTACTCGCCGCGATCCGGTCGCGGCCGCGCAGGGTGAGCAGGTCGGGCGCGCCGGGGCCGGCGCCGATGAAATGGACGGTCATGCGGGAACTCCTTCGGCGATGGCGCAGGTCGCCATGCGGTCGGCGGAAATCTGGCGCGGAACGAGCAGACAGGCGCCCGGGCCGGCGCCGGCAAGCGCCGCGGCCTCGGCGACGCTGCCGGTCCCGCGCGCGGCGAGGCTGGCGGTGGAACGGGTCGGTGTCGCGACCTCCTCCAGCGTTTCGAGGGCGATCATGGGCAGGCCCAGCGCCGCCAACAACGGCAGCTTGTCGGCGAGCGTCGCGACATGGGTGACCGGCGGGGCATCCGCCTGCGCGAGCGCAAGTGCATTGCGCAGCGAAGCGGCAGTGGCGCCGCTGCGATAGCCGAAGCCGGCGACGATCATCGGGTGACGCTCCACTGCACCACCGGATAGCGCGACCGCCATCCCTGGCGCGTGCCTAGCGGTACCGCGTCCGCAAGCTCGATCCGCAACAGGCTGCCGCCCTCGATGCCGTGCCATAGGGCGAGCAGCGCCTCGGACTCGAGGGTCACCGCGTTCGCGACCAGCCGCGCACCGGCGGCCAGCCGTGCCCACAGCGCTTCCAGCAACGCCTGCGAGAGGCCGCCGCCGATGAACACCGCATCGGGGACACCCTCCGGCAGCACTGCCGGCGCGCGGCCCGGCAGCACGGTCAGTCGATCCACCCCGAGCCTTGCAGCGTTGGCACGCGCCCGCTCCGCACGCACCGGATCGGCTTCGATCGCGATCGCGCGGTTGGCGGGATGCGCGAGGAGCCATTCGATACCGATCGAGCCCGAGCCGGCACCGATGTCCCACAGCAGCTCCCCCGCGCGCGGCGCGAGGGCGGACAGGGTCAGCGCCCGCACTGGCTGCTTGGTGAGTTGGCCGTCGGACCCGAACCAGCCGTCGGGCCGTCCGCTGGCGAGCGGCAGCACCGCCCCCTCCCCCGCAGGCTCGATGCCGACACACACGGGATGCGCGATATCGTCCCAGGCGAGCGCATCGGCCCGCACCGATCGGACCCGCTCGCGCGGGCCGCCAAGCGCTTCGAGCACGTGGAGCATCGAGGCGCCGAAACCCTCGCCCGCCAGATAGTCCGCCAGCGCCGACACCGCCGCACCGTCCCGGACGGTCACCAGCAGGTGCTGGCCGGGCGCGAGACGCGGCCGCACCTGGCTGAACGGCGCGGCATGCAGCCCGAGGCAGGTCGTATCCTGCAGCGCCCAACCCAGCCGCGCTGCTGCCAGCGCAAAGCTGGAGGGCGCCGGGTAAGCGATCCATTCCTCGCGGGCGAGATGCCGCGTGATGCTGGTGCCCGCACCGAACCAGAAGGGATCGCCCGAGGCGAGCAGCACCACCCGGCGGCCGCGCTCGGCGAGGAGCAGGGGCACGCCCTCGGCGAAGGGCACTGGCCATGCGCGTGCTTCGCACCTAAGCCCCGGCAGCAACGCGAGGTGGCGAGTGGCGCCCATGACCAGCTCGGCCTGTTCCAGCGCCGCGCGGGTGGCGGCGGACAGGCCGTCGACGCCGTCCTCGCCCACTCCGATGATGGTGAGCCAGGGAAGATCAGCCATGCCGAACGTCCTGCTGTTGGGCGGTACCACCGAAGCGAGCGCGCTGGCCAGGCTGCTGGCGGACCGTGGCGTGGCCGCGACGCTCAGCTATGCCGGCCGCACCGAGGCGCCGCGCGCGCAGCCGATCCCGGTGCGGGTGGGCGGCTTCGGCGGCGTGGCGGGTCTGGCGGCCTACCTGCGCAAGGCACGCGTGACGTATCTGGTCGACGCCACCCATCCCTTCGCGGCGACGATGAGCGCCAATGCCGTCGCGGCGTCGCGGTTGACGGGCGTACCGCTGCTGGCCCTCACTCGCCCCGCCTGGGTGCCGGTCCCGGGCGACCAGTGGACGCGCGTCGCCGATATTGCGGGCGCCGTGGCTGCGCTCGCCGGTGCGCCGCGCCGCGTCCTGCTGGCGCTCGGCCGCATGCATGTTGCCGACTTCGCGGCGATGCCGCAGCACCAGTATGTCTTGCGCTTCGTCGACGCGCCGGCGGTGTCGCCGATCCTTCCGCACCACACGCTGATCGTCGATCGTGGCCCCTTCACGCCCGAAGGCGACCGCGTGCTGATGGAGACCCATGGCATCGATCTGGTCGTTTGCAAGAATGCCGGCGGCCGTGGCGCCGAGGCCAAGCTGACCGCGGCCCGCGCGCTGGGCCTCCCGGTGCTGATGATCGACCGCCCCGCCCTGCCGCCCCGTGACGAGGTCACGGATCCGGCCGCGGTATTGGAATGGCTGGATCATGCGCCCGCTCCCACCGAGCGCGGTGTGTAGAGGATCGGCCGCGCGGCATCCTCGATCCAGCGGGTCTGGCTGGACCCCAGGATCACCATCGTCCGCATGTCGGCCATGTCTGCTGTCGCCGCGCCGAGCGGCACGATCCGCAGCGCTTCCTCCTGCGTGGAAACCGCGCGCGCGAACAAGATGGGCCGATCGGGGCCGCATACCTCCAGCAACAGTCCCAGCACCCGCGCGAAGCCATGCGGCCGTGCCTTGGAGCGCGGGTTGTAGAAGGCCATCGCGAAATCGGCCTCGGCGGCGAGTCGCAGCCGCTTCTCGATCAGCGCCCAGGGCTTGAGGTTGTCCGACAGGTTGATTGCGCAGAAATCATGCCCGAGCGGCGCCCCTGCCCGCGCGCTCGCCGCCAGCATCGCGGTGATCCCCGGCAGCACGCGGATGTCGAGCGAACGCCATGCTTGCCGGCCCACTTCGAGCGCCTCGAACACCGCCGCCGCCATCGCGAACACGCCGGGATCGCCCGAGGAAACGACCACCACCCGCCGCCCCTGCGCCGTGAGATCGAGCGCGAGCGCCGCGCGGTCGAGCTCGACGCGATTGTCCGATGCGTGGAGCGTCAGCCCAGCGCGCGGCGCCACCCGCGCGACGTAGGGAATATAGCCGATGACGTCGGTCGCTTCCGCCAGCGCTGCGATGACTTCGGGCGTCACCAGCGCTTCGTCCCCCGGCCCTAGCCCGGCGATGGCCAGCCAGCCGCTCATGGGCGCCGCCCCCGGCCATGGATCAGCAGGATCGAGAAATAGGGCGTGACGCTGGTCGCCTCGCCGAGCGGGGTGACCCGCTGTTCGGGCATCGCCGCATGCTCGACCAGCCAGGCCTCAGTCTCGCGACCTGCGGCGGCGACGGCCGAGCGCAGCTTGGCCAGGTTACGTCCGATCTTCATCACCACGAGGGCATCGGTGTCGCGGATCCGGCGGATCAACTCCTCCTCTGGCAGTGTGGCCATGGCGATGGTCAGCACGTCGTCGCCCCAGGTGATCGGCTGGCCGGTCGCGTTCCACGCCCCTGCCATGCCGGTGATCCCCGGCACCACCGCCACCGGGACCTGGCCCGACAGGCGCGAATGGAGGTGCATGAACGAGCCGTAGAAGAACGGATCGCCTTCGCACAGCACCACCACATCCTCGCCGGCGCGGGACAGCGCCAGCAGCCGCTCGGTGCAGTCGGCGTAGAAGGCGGAGAGCCAGGCATTGTAACGGGGGTCGCTGAGCGGGATCTCTGTCGTCACCGGATATTCCATCGGCAGCTCGATCGCGTCTTCGCGGAGCATGCCCTCGGCGATCCGGCGTGCCTGGCCCGGTCGCCCCGCCTTGCGGAAATAGGCGACATGGCGCGCGCCGCGCACCAGCCGGTCGGCGCGGACACTCAGCAGGTCGGGCGCGCCGGGGCCAAGGCCGACGCCGTAAATGGTGCCCAGGCTCATTCGACGCGGCTCGCCAGCGCGTTGACTGCGGCGACGGTGATCGCGCTGCCGCCCAGCCGCCCCTCGACGATGCAGCACGGCACCGGCGTCGCGGCCCACAGCGCCGCCTTGGACTCCACTGCGCCGACGAACCCCACCGGGCAGCCGATGATCGCGGCCGGCCGTGGACACGCCGGATCCTCGAGCAGGTTGAGCAGGTGGAACAGCGCGGTCGGCGCGTTGCCGATCGCAACCACCGCGCCGGCTAGATGCGGCCGCCACAGCTCCAGCGCCGCGGCAGATCGCGTATTGGCCATGTCCCTGGCGAGGGTCGGCACCTGCGGGTCGTGCAGCGTGCAGATCACACGATTTTCGCTCGGCAGGCGCGCGCGCGTAATCCCCTCGGATACCATCCGCGCGTCGCATAGGATCGGCGCGCCTTCTGCCAGTGCCGCCCGGGCCGATTGCGCAAAGCCCGGAGAAAAGCGGAGGTACGGCGCCAGCTCGACCATCCCGGCCGCGTGGATCATGCGCACGGCAACCGGCTCCTCCTCGGACGAAAAGCGGGCGAGATCGGCCTCGGCGCGGATCGTCGCGAAGGACTGGCGGTAGATGGCGGCGCCATCGGTTTCATAGTGGTACGGCATCAATCGGTTCCGAAAAGATCAAGCAGCGCGTCGGGGGTGAGCCCGGCATGGGTGGGCGGCGCCCCGGCGCGGGCATCGAAGGCGAGATCGAAGCGACCGTCGCGCCCCGTCACGACCACGTCGGCGACCCGCGCCCGCGCGCAGCCCTTCACGCAGCCCGAAACGTGCAGTTGCCCCGAGACCAACGGCGCGAGTTGGCGCGCGAGCGTCCGCGTATCAACGCTCGCCTGTGAGCAGCCCGGCGCGCCGACACAGGCATCGGTGCGCAGCAGCGGGTTGGCCGGATCGGCGATCAGCGTGGCGGCGTGCGGTCCCGATCCCTCGACCAGGAGGATACGCCAGGGGGTTATCCGAACGCCCGCACCCTCGGCGCCCAGCGCATCGGCAAGCAAGGCGGCGTCCAATTGCCCGAGCGGCACGCCCAATGCGACACCCAGCGCGGTCGAGCCCGGGGCGATGGGCTTGGCCGGTGCCGCTGGAGCGATGCGTTCGGCTGCCCAATCCGGGAGCGGCGCGGCGTGGCGCCTCATGCGGCCCGACCCGATTCCGCCGCTTTCGACGAACCAATGTGCCAGTCGGATGAGCGCCGCCGCCCCGTCCCCCATCGCGACACGCGCGCCACGAGCGCGCCCATCCGCCCGAAGGATCAGGTGCCCCTGTCCGTCGCGCTCGATCCGAAAGTCCCCGGGCGCATCCGCCAGCACCGGCATCGGTCCCGCGTCGATCACGAACCCCATCTTGCTCGGCAGCGCCGGCAATCTGGGCAGCGCTTCGAGCAGATCGCTTGCGATGCGATGCGTGTCGTCGCCCGCCTGCCAATCGGGTGCGACCAGCAGGTTGCGGCGCATCTCGATGTCCGGGTCGCGGTCGACCACACCCAGCACGATCAGTCGCTCGACCAGCGGCCGCCACTCCGCTTCGGTGACCCCCCGAATCTGCAAATTGCCGCGGCTGGTCAGGTCGATCAGGCCGTTGCCGTGCACCAGCGCCGCGTCGCACAGACCCCGTAGCTGGGCCCGCGTCATCCGCGCGAGCCGCGGTTTCACGCGCACCAGCAACCCGTCGCCCGCCTGCATCGGCCGCCACGCGTCAGGGCACCAGCCGCGGACCGCGAAGCCGCTCATGCATCGCCTCCAAGGCTTGCCAGGATCGAGTTGCGGCGGGTCTGCCACAGCCCGGCCGCATGCAGTGCCGCGAACCGCGCCTCCATCGCCGCCAGGGCTGCCGGGTTCTCTCGGGCCAGGAAATCCCGCACCTCGCCGTCGCCAAGCGTCGCGTCGTGGTACAGATCGAAAAGCTTGGGCGGCACCGCAGCCGCAAGGTGGGCGAAGGCGCCGAGATGGTCGAGCGTGGCCGCGATCTCGGCGGCGCCGCGGAAGCCGTGGCGGCGCATGCCGGCGATCCAGCCTGGGTTCGCCGCCCGCGCGCGAACGACACGGGCGATCTCTTCGGTCAGCGGCCGTGCGACCGGGCGCGTCGGATCGCGCGCGTCGAGATGGTAGAGCGCAGCCGACCCGCCGCTAAGCGCCTTGGCGGCGGCGAACCCGGCCTCGTGCGCCGCATAATCGGCCGCGAGCAGCAGATCGGTCTCGGTCAGGTCCTGCAGGTGCACGAACGCATCCGCGGCGCCGACGCGGGCGCGGAGTCCCTCGGGATCGGGCAACGCATCATGTCCGTCGAAGGCATGGTCCGATGCAGCGAGCCACGCCTCGCCCGCCGTCCTGCGGGCTTCGTCGGTATAGGTCTCCGCCGCGTCGCCCATGCCGAGGCCGTAGCTGCCAGGGCGGGGGCCATAGACACGCGCACCGGCATCCTTGCCGGCAAAGGGGTTCCATTCGAGCGCCTCGTCGCGCGCCGCCAGCGCCCGGACTGCCTGGCCGAACAGCTGCGGCAGCGTCGGGAAGGAGTCGCGGAACAAGCCCGAGACGCGCAGGGTCACGTCGATTCGCGGCCGGGCCAACATCGCCAGCGGCAGAATCTCGACGCCCGTCACCCGTTCCGAGGCCGTGTCCCAGACCGGCGCGGCGCCGAGCAGATGCAGCGCCATCGCGAACTCCTCCCCGGCGGTGCGCATCGTCGCCGAGCCCCACAGGTCGACGACCAGTCCCTTGGGATAGTCGCCATGATCCTGCAGATGCCGGCGGATCAGCTCGTCGGCGAGGACGATGCCCTGTGCATGCGCGGCACGGCTGGGCACCGCGCGCGGATCGATCGTGTAGAGATTGCGGCCGGTCGGCAGCACGTCGGTGCGCCCGCGGAAGGGCGATCCCGAGGGGCCTGCTGCCACCCGCTGGCCGGCCAGGCCCGCAAGCAGTCCTGCGCGCTCCTCGGTCCCACACGCCCCACGGCCGAACACATGCAGCCCGTCGCCGAACTGGCCTTCCTTCACGTCGCAGACGAAGCGGTCGATGCGGGTAATCGCTTCCGCGCTGCTGGTGACGCCTTCCAGCCCTAGCTCGGCCTCCAGCCCGACGGAGCGTGCTTCGTCGCGGATTGCGGCCTGAAGGCGATCGCGCCGCGCCGGGTCAAGGCCCACTGCGTTGGAGAATTCGTCGAGCAGCGCCTCGATCCGGCCTAGGCCGGCGCCCGTCCCCGCCGCCTTCAGCGCCGGCGGCAGATGGCCGATGGTGACGGCCCCGGTGCGGCGCTTGGCCTGCGCGGCTTCGCCAGGGTCGTTGACGATGAAGGGGTAGAGGATCGGCAGGCCGCCGGTGAGCGCCTCGGGCCAGCACGCATCGGACAGCGCCACCGCCTTGCCCGGCAGCCATTCGAGCGTGCCATGCGCGCCGATATGGACGAGCGCGTCGATGCCCTGCGCCTTGAGCCACAAATAGAAGGCGACATAGCCATGCCGCGGCACCCGGCCGACATCGTGGTAGCTGTCCTCGCGCGTTGCAGGATCGCCGCGTTCGGGTTGAAGCGCGATCAGCAGCTTGCCGCTTTGAAGGGCGGCGAAGTGGAAATGGCCGTCGCGGCACGCGGTATCGAGATCGGGTTCTCCCCAAGCCGCATCAAGCGCTTCTCGCAATGGCTTGGGCAACGTCGCAAGCGCGTCCCGATAGGCGGCGAGCGGCCAGCGCAGGGTGTCCCGCTGCAACCGCTCGGCCAGGCGGTCCACCGGCTCCCCCAGATCCGCGGCGATGGCTTCCGCAGAGGCGAGCGCGTCCAGCCCGACGGCGTGCGCGAGCTGCCAAGCCTTGCCGGGATAGGTGGAGAGGACAAGCGCGATTTGCTTCTGCGCCACGGGCTTCTGTGCGAGGGCAACCCAACCTGCTATGCGGGTGACGATCGCCTCGATCCGCTGCGGCTCCGCCCGATGCACCGTGCGGGCGAAGCCCAGGGCCTCGTCGCGCGCTTCAGCCTGCTTGAAGCTGGCGACACCGACGAAGATGCGGCCATCGAGTTCGGGCAGCACGACGTGCATCGCCAGATCGGCAGGCGAAAGCCCGCGCTCGGCGCTGGCCCAGGCATCCCGCGGCGCGGTGGCGAGCGCGATCTGGAACACCGGCACGCCGGCGGCGTCGAGCGGCGACCAGCCGTGGTCGTCACGTGCGGAGAACGCCGTCGCGTTGACGATCGCCGCTGGGCCGAGGTCACGCACCCACTGCGCCACCTGCGCGCGGGCGTCCGGCGCCTTCAGCGAGGGCACGAAGATCGAAAGTGTGCCGAAGCCGGCACGCTCGAACGCGGCGTGGAGCGCCTCGAAGGGATCGACGTCGCAGGCGGCGAGATAAGAGCGGTAGAAGACGATCAACACCAGCGGACGGCCGCTGCGGGTCCAGCTTGGTTGCTCCATCGCCCAACACCCTTCGTCATCCCCGCGCAGGCGGGGATCCATTGGTGGAGAGCTTTCGGCTCCTGTCCCCGGCGCCCTGGCAAATGGATCCCCGCCCTCGCGGGGATGACGGTTGGGAGGAAGGAAGGCGCCGCACGCGGGATGCCAGAGGCCGAAGCTCGGCAGCGGTGTGTACGCTTCGGTCGTGCCGGAACCGATATTCGCGGCCTTCGCCAGCACGCCCAGCGCTGCCCGTGCCGCATCGGCCCCGCCCGCGTTACACAGCCCCGACAGCTCCCGCAGCACCGCGACCGGCACCGTCGACGCCGCATCCAGTCGTTCGTCCGGTCGACCGTCGGCGGGCAACACCGCCAGCGCAATCCCCCGTTCGCGTGCCAGCGCCTCCACCTGCTGGAGGCCGTAGCTCCAATAGGGCATGCCGCCGATCAGCCGGATCAGGATCGCCTTGGCGCCCGACAGCGTCCGCTCGACATAGGTGTCGACCGAGAGCGGGTGCATCAGCGCCGCGAGGTTGGCCAGCCGCAGCGAAGGCCGCGCCCCCTGCCCGCCACGCCATGCCGCCGCGAATGCGCCGAGGTCGCTGTCGGAAAAGGACAGCACCACCAGGTCCGCGGGCGACTGCCCGAGGTCCTGGGGCGCGGCGTTGTCCTCCAGCCCGTGCGTTTCGCGGAACAGGACGTGCATCGCTCTTGTGCCTCAGCCCGCCAGCACCGCGCGGAACGCTGCCGGGTCGACATGGTCGTGCTCGGCAATCGCGACCAGCGCCGTGCCGCGCGGCTCGCCCGGCCGCCAGGGCCGATCATACTGATGGCGCACCCGCGCACCCACTGCCTGGACGAGCAGCCGCATCGGCTTGCCGGTCACCGCCGCATAGCCCTTCACCCGCAGCACCTTGTGCTCGCGCGCCAGTTCTTCGATCCGCGCGATCAGCTCGGCCGGATCGGCGATCTCGCCGAAGGTGACCACCGTGCTGTCGAAATCCTCATGCTCGTGATCGTCTTCGCCGTCATGATGCGAGGGCCGCGCGACGAGATCATCCTCTGCCGCCGCGCCGAGCCCCAGGATCACGCGCGGGTCGATCGCGCCCTCGCGGATCTCGACCACCGGCACCGGACGCGGCGCCTCGGCGGCGATCACCGCGCGGGCGGCGGCGACACCCTCCGGCCCGGCTAGATCGACCTTGGTGAGCAGCACCATGTCGGCGCAGGCGAGCTGGTCCTCGAAGACTTCGGCGAGCGGCGTTTCGTGTTCGATCCCCGGATCGGCGGCGCGCTGCGCGTCCAGCGCCACCAGATCGGGGGCGAACCGGCCCTCGGCCACGGCTTCGGCATCGGCCAGCGCCAGCACGCCGTCGACCGTGATGCGGCTGCGGATCGCCGGCCAGTCGAACGCCTTGAGCAACGGCTTAGGCAGCGCGAGGCCCGAGGTCTCGATCAGGATATGGTCGGGGCGCGGCTCCAGTGCCAGCAGCCGCTCGACCGTCGGGATGAAGTCGTCGGCGACGGTGCAGCAGATGCAGCCATTGGCCAGCTCGACGATATTCTCGGCCGGGCAATCGGGGATCGCGCAGGATTTGAGGATCTCGCCGTCGACGCCGAGCGTGCCGAATTCATTGACGACGACCGCGAGGCGCCGCCCTCCGGCGTTCTGGATCAGGTGACGGATCAGCGTCGTCTTGCCGGCGCCGAGAAAGCCGGTAACGATGGTAACGGGGACCTTGGCCAGGTCGGTCATGCATGTCTTCCCCCGCGCCCGAGCGAACACACGGGGGGCTTGCCGAACGCATGTCCAGCCGGCGCGCGACGACGGGCGGGCGCGACAATCGCCCGACACCACGCGACCGTGCAGCCCCAGCCGCACAGCTTCGTCGCTCGAACGGAAGCAGATACCGTGCCGCGGCCATCCCCTGGACCAAGGCAAGAGCGACCGTTGCGCCGGCAGGTCTCCTGGCTTGCGGGTCACGGCACGTTGCACGCCTTCCCAGGCCCTGCCGGCCCAGTGGCTGCCTCTCGTTGGAGGCCAGTGCATCGCGCTATCCGCTCACAGTTGCAGGGACAGCCGCGGATTTGGGAAGGAACCTCCCCGCACCGCATTCCCGATTAAGCCCCATGTCCGGGGCACCGGCGCGATCTTTGCGAAGGCTGCAAAGCCTTCGACCAAGGGCTCTAGACCCGCACCTCGATCTCGTCCAGCCTCTGCCAGCGATAGATGGCGAAGCTGACCAGCCAGCAGGCGACGAACAGGCCGATGATCGCGAAGCCGAGCCCGTTGAAATGCGCGCCCAGATCGGCGGCAAGGCCGAACGCGCCGCCGCTCCACCCCATCTTTTCGCCGACGAGCGCCAGCGTCTCGATCCCGCCGATCACGATCGCGACGAGCGCGGAGATCAGCGTGATCGTGACGTTGTAGTAGAGCTTGCGGATCGGCTTGACGAACGCCCATTGATAGGCGCCGAGCATCACGACGCCGTCCAGCGTATCGACCAGCGCCATCCCCGCGGCGAACAGCGCCGGCAACACCAGCAGCGTGCCGAGCGAGACGCCATGCGCGGCCTGCCCCGCCGACATGCCGAGGATCGCCACTTCGGTCGCGGTGTCGAAACCCAACCCGAACAGGAAGCCGAGGGGCGCCATATGCCAGCTCTTGCCGACCAGCCGGAACATCGGCCCGAACAGCTTCGACAGCGGCCCGCGGGAGCCGAGCAGCAGGTTGAGATCGTCCTCGACATAGGCGCCGCCCGCGCGGACGTGCTGGAAGGTCTTCCACACCGATCGCAGGATGATCAGGTTCATGCCGGCGATCGCGAACAGGAACAGTGCCGAGATTGCGGTGGCGATCACCCCTCCCAGCTCTTTGAACGCGCCCATGCCCGTCAGCGCACCGGTGGCGAGTGCAATCCCGGCCGAGGCGATGGCGATGATCCCCGAATGTCCGATCGCGAACCACAGGCCAGTCGCGATCGGGCGCTGGCCGTCGTTCATCAGCGTGCGGGTGACATTGTCGATCGCCGCGATATGGTCGGCATCGACCGCATGGCGCAGCCCGAGCCCCCAGGCCAGCAACGCGGTGCCGAGCATCAGCGGCTGGGCGTGGAAAAGCGCAAAGGCCCAGCCCCAGGAGGCGAGATTTGCGGCGATCAGCCCCGCGAACAGCAGGGCCACGCGCGTACGCAAGGCGAGAACGGACAAGATGCGGCACTCCGGCGGCGTCGTGCGACCAGGCCGGGGCCACCGCGCGCGCGGCCGATTGCGCACCCCGGCCGGACGCCCCAGCGACCGAGCCACGCAACCGCGAACGGCCCCAGCCGCTCGTGCGTCGCTCAGACGGAGTACACCGTGCCGCGGCCATCCCCTGGGCCAGGGCAAGAGCGACCGGACGCCGGCAGGTCTCCTGGCTCGCGGGTCACGGCACGCTGCACGCCTTCCCAGGCATGATGGCCCAGTGGCTGCCCCTCGGGTGGAGGCCAGTGCATCGCGCTATCCGCTCACAGTTGCAGGGACAGCCGCGGATTTGGGAGCAAGCCCCCGCACCGCATTCCCGATTAAGCCTCTTTCAAGGCACCGGCGCGATCAGGCGCTGGTGGTACGGGAAGCCGGGCGCTGGATCAACCGCCGGCCCGTGTGCGCGCGCAGGAAATGCAGCGCCGACACCAGGGTCAACCCGCCCACCGCGAGTGCGGCGGCATAGCAGCAGGTTATGAAGAAGGGCAGCCACCGCACTTCCGGCGCGCCGAGGGCGTGAACGAGCAACAGCGCCACGCTGCCGACATAGCCCGAAGCGTCGGCGATATAGATCAGGAAGCCGGCATTGGCGGCGGTGCCGATCGTCGCGATCATCCGATCGAACAGCATCGCGTTGAACGGGGTATAGGCGAGGTACAGCCCCGCCCCCGCTACCGTCATCCAGGGCAGCGGCGCGAGCAGCCCCGCCTGGAAGGCAAGCGTCGACGCGCCGAGGCACAGTGCGCCGAGCAGGATCAGCCCGTGCATCGCCAGCAGCGCACGCAGATTGTCGCGGATCAGCATCAGCAGCGCGAGGGCGGCCAGCGTGAGCAGCGCGATCGGCAGCTCGCTCGCCGAGAATATCGCCGCCTCGCCGCCATAGCCGAGCGCGGTCCACAGCTCGCGCGCGAAATTGTCGCGCACGTCACGCAGGGCCGTGAGCAGAACATAGCCGATCGCCAGCAGCACCAGCGTCGCACCGTGTGCGCGCAGGAAAGCGGCGCGATCGGCAGCCTGCATCGGCACACGAGCGGTGCGCTCGGCCTCGTCGCGGGCATCGGGCGGCGGCAGGTGCTCCAGCTGCCACAGCGCAACCAGCAGCACCGGCACGAACACCAGCCCCGTCGCCGCCGGCATCCACTGCTCCGCGACACCGGCCGTCATCAGCAGCACCGCCACCGACTTAACCACGCCCGAGGACAGGATGAAGCTCGCGCACAGCATCGCGCCGAGCAGCTCGGAGACGCGGCGCCCCTCGACATAGCTGAACACCAGCCCCCAGATCAGCCCCAGCGGCAGGCCGTTGAAGAACAGGCAGGCGACGTTCCACGGCGCCGGGATCAGTGCAAACAGCAACAGCGCGATCCACGAGGCGCCGATAAGCCCGAGGATCATCCGCGCCCGTCCCTGTTGCCCCGCCTCCGAGATGACGCGGACGCCGATCAGCTTGGACAGCGCATAGCCGATCACCTGCGCGATCAGCAGCGCCGTCTTGTAGTCGATGGCGAAGTGCCACCCCGCCACATCGGCATAGGTGCCCACGGCAAACGGCTTGCGGAAGGCGTACATCGCGAAATAGGCGCTGAACGCCGCGAGCCCGCCCGCGACGAGCGTGAACCCGGACGCGGTCCGCGCGGCTCCGCGCCCGCCATCACCGTGCATTGCGATTCCCCATGAAGCGCCGCGCTTGTGGCCAGCCTGCGCGACAGCTTCATGACAGCGAAGTCATACCCGCATCACCAGGGGCGGACGCGCAGTGCCTCCGCTTCGGCTGCGCAGCTCTGCGCATCGGGTCGCGGTGCCGTGGAGCGGAGCCGTGCCACCTCCTGCCGCGCAGCCGCCAGATCGCGCTGATAGGCAGGCGAGGTCTGGAGCACCGCGAACACCGACGCGCCGGCCATGTAACCCGCCTCCACCGCGCTCTTGCTGTGCGATCCGCAGATCGCCCGGCTTTCGCCGTACGCCCGGCCGCGCGCTAGGAGCGCGGTGGCCTTGTCGGGCATCGCCTGGGCGAGGATCTGCGCCTCCAGCCAGCCATTGGCGGTGTGGCCGGACGGATAGTCCCCATTGCTCGCCAGATGCGCGGTCTTCGCCTCGCAGATCGGCCCGTCCTCGCGCAGATAGGGGCGCGGTACCTGATAGGCGGCCTTGACCTTGCCGACGACCGGGCCGGTGCCCGCCCGGGCAAGCAGTCGCGCCAGCGCAGGGGCGCGCTTGGCGTCGAGCACCATGCCGATCGCGCAGGCGTTGCGGCGCAGCGGATCGTTGGTGACGTCGTCGGTGGCGATCCGCCAGCGCGGGCTGCCCTCCAGCTTCCGGGTCGCGCGGAACACCGCCATGTCGAGCGCCGCGCCGGGGCTGCCCAGCGCGGGCGGCGGCGGCAGGATCGCCATGCCATCCGGATACTGGTCCGCTGCGAGATAGGGCGCCGTATCGCTCGCCTGCGGTGCCGCGACGAGCAGCGACAGCGCCGCGAAGAAGCCGCCACGGATCATGGTCGAGGGGCCCATGTGGGAGAAAGGCGTTCGTTGCGCATGCCGAGTCCCTACCTCGCTGCGCATCATTCTTCTACGTAGTTTTACTGCGACGCGCATTATCCCCCGGGCAAGGCCGGTGCGCGCATCATGCCGGAACTTGCACATGGGGGCGACGTGGACATCTCGCTTCAGAATAATATCTTGGAGCTTGTCGCCAAAGGCGCCGATCTCGCCTCGGTCACCGACCGGCTGTGCCGGGAAGTGGAAGTGCGCTTGCCCGATGTCCGCCCGATGATCCTGCGCGTCGATGTCTCCGGAAGGCTTCATCCCATAGCCGGCCCCAGCATGCCCGAAAGCTACATGCAGGCGGCCGACGGCATGATGATCGGGCCCAAGGTAGGGTCGTGCGGCGCCGCCGCCTATCTCGGCGAGCCGGTCGCCAGCACCGATATCGAAACCGATCCCAATTGGTCGAAATATCTCGGACTGACGCGCCCGCTGGAATTGCGTGCCTGCTGGTCCAACCCGATCAAGAACGCCCGCGGCGAGGTGACGGGCGTCGTCGCATTCTACTATCGCGTACCGCGTGGTCCCACGCCGATGGAGCGCCGGATCGTCCGCGTGTGCCTCCATCTCTGTGCCATCGCGATCGAACAGGACATCTGGCGCGCCCAGCATGTCCGGCGCGCCCAGCTCGACGGGCTGACCGGCCTGCCCAATCGCTCTGCCTTCACCACCTCGCTCGGCGATCTCGACTGCAGCGAACCGGGGTCCTGGGGGCTGATCATGGTCGATCTCGACAATCTCAAGATCGTCAACGACACGTTCGGGCATGTCGCGGGGGATGCGCTGATCATCCACGCCGCCCGACGACTGGCCGAAGCGGCCGCGCCCGATCGTGCCTACCGCCTGGGCGGCGACGAGTTCGCGATATTGGTGCAGAGCCCGCGGGCGCTCGCCGACCCGGCCGCTGCAGCCCGCGACCTGCTCGACGCGCTGGCCCAGCCGATCGAGGAGGGTGAGCGCAACGTCGTCCCCCGGGCTACCGCCGGCGGCGCCCTGGTCGGTGAAGGCGAGACGGCGGAACAGGTGCGGCTCAACGCCGATCTCGCGCTCTATCACGCCAAGGAAACCGCGCGCGGCAGCTTCGTCCGCTACGTACCTGGAATCGCAACGCGCATGGCGCGGCGGCTGGACGCGATCCATGCGGTGGAGCGCGCGCTCGCCGAGGACCGGTTGCTCCCGCATTACCAGCCGCTGTTCGACCTGAAGACCGGCGAAATCCTCGGCTTCGAGGCGCTGTGCCGGATGCGTACCGAGGATCGCATCGTATCCGCCGCCGAATTCTTCGAGGCGACCACCGATGGCAAGGTCGCGGGCGCGATCACGGCGCGGATGCTCGAGCGCGTTGCCGCCGACCTGCGCCACTGGTGCGACCTCGGCATCGCGCCGCCGCATGTCGGCATGAACTTCTCGTCCAGCGACTTTCACGGCGCGCGGCTGCGCGAAACGATTCCCGACACGCTGGGACGCTACGGCGTCCCGTTGCACCATCTGACGCTGGAGATCACCGAGAGCGTCTATCTCGGCCAGGGCGATAGCGTCGTCGCCGATACGCTTCGCTGGTTTCGCGCCCAAGGCCTGCTGGTGGCGCTGGACGATTTCGGCACCGGCTATGCGTCGCTCACCCATCTGCTGACCATGCCGGTGGATTTCATCAAGATCGACAAGAGCTTCACCGATCAGCTTCTGCAGAACAGCGCCAGCCGTGCGATCGTCGAGGGGGTGCTGCACATCGCGCGCGAACTCGACATGCGGGTGATCGCCGAGGGAATCGAGACCGAGTTGCAGGCCGAGCGGCTGCGCAGCATCGGCTGCGCCTATGGCCAGGGGCACCTCTTCTCGCCCGCAGTCGGCGTCGAGCGCGCGACCGAGATTCTGCGGGCGGCGAAGGTCCCCGCACTCCTGCCGAGCCAAGGCGTCGCGGGATCCGCCCCGGATGCGGCGGTGCTGCATTGACGCAGCCCCCCGGACATTCCCGGCGGCACAAAAAATGGGCCGGGGGAGCGATCCCCCGGCCCAGTGCTTTCCTCCCCAGGAAAGTCAGAAGCGCGTGCGCAGCGTGATGCCGTACGTGCGCGGCTCGGCGAGATAGGCCGAGAAGAGCTGGCGACCGCCCGGATATTTGGGATCGGTGAACGGCGCAGTGGCGGCGCCTTCCTGGAAAGGCGAATTGAAAACCACCTGCGTGTAGTTCTGGTTGAAGATGTTCTGTCCCCAGAACTCGATCGCCCAGCGCTCGTCCTTGCCACGGATCCCGATGCGGCCGTTGAACAGCGCATAGCCGTCCTGGATCTTCTGCGGGAACAGGTCAGATCCGGTGTTGTAGTCGCCGGTCATGCGGGCATCGAAATAGATCAGCGCGCTGAGGCCGGAATTGCCGAGCGGCGGCGTCCAGGCGACCGAGGCGGTGCTGACGATCTCGGGCGCGTTCGAGAGCTGCTGGCCGGGCAGCCGCCGCAGCGCCTGATCGAGCGGGCCGCCCGCGTCATTGCCGACCAGCTGGTTGCGATAATGGGTGTCGGCATAGGTGAGCCCCAGCCCGACCCGGAAGTCCCGCGCCGGTACGATCGAGGCTTCGAGCTCGACGCCCTGCGACACCACGCCATAGCTTACGTTTGAGGACGAACAGGCGCCCGTGCTCGACGCCGCGGCGTTGAAGTTGCCCGCGGTGCTGAACTTGCTCTGGTCGCGATCGCCGCCGTTCAGGCCGGCGGTGCAGCCGTTGATGTTCTGCACGAGGAAGACGGTACCGTTGAAGGTGTTGAGCTGGAAGTTCTTGAACTGCTGGCGGAACGCGGAGACGTTCAGGCTGAATTGCCGGGTGGAATATTTCAGGCCGATTTCGAAGGCGTTGTTGGTCTCCGGCGCGAACTGGAGGTTGCCGGTCAGCGCCTGCGCGCCGCCGACTGCGGCGAAGGGCAGGATCGGCACCTTGAGCGCCGACTTGTCGAGGTTGAAGCCGCCCGCCTTGTAGCCCCGCGAATAGCTGCCGTAGAGCAATAGGTCGTCGGTCGGCTTGTACGAGACGATCGCGGTGCCGGTGAACTGGTCTTCCTTGCGCGTGTCGCTGATCGCGGCACCGTTGAGTTCGGCGGTGGAATTGCCCTGGCACGACAGGCCTAGGATGCCGTCGATCGTCGCGGTGAGCGAGGCGACCGAGCGGAGCGGGAGCAGCGCCGTCTGGTTAGCAACGCAGGCGGTGTTGTCGTTGCCGAAGGTGGCGTTCAGCCGCTTGCGCTCGTTGGTGTAGCGCAGGCCCAGCGTCAGGTCCAAGCCCTTGGCGACGTGGAAGATGTTATGGGTGAATAGCGCCCAGTTGCGGCTGTTCTGCTTGAAATAGTCGCGAGTCGTGCCGCGATCGTTAATTCCGTCGAGACGATCGAACGCCGCATAGATCAGCGGGCTCGCGGCACCGAACAGTGCCGGCCGTGCGGCAAGACAGCCTGCCGCCGCCGGGTTGTAGAGCGCGGCAAGCGCACTTCCCGAGACGATCCGGCACGTGGCGAAGCGGCCATATTGTGTCCCGAACCGAAGATTGTCGACGAGCGTCAGGTCTTCATTGGCGTAATAGCCGCCGACCAGCCAGTCGAGCTTCTCGTTGAACGCCGTGCCGTTGAGGCGGAGTTCCTGGCTGAAGGTCTCGAACGCACGCGACGAGTCCGAATTGGGCGCCCGGTAGAGCAGATCGACTGCACTATAGTCGGTATCGGCGCCCTGGCTGGAGAAATAGTTGCGATAGCCGGTGATCGAGGTGAGCTTCACATCGCCCAGGTTCCAGTCGAGCTGGACCGAGCCACCCCAATCCTCGGTGATGCCGCCATAGCTGCGCCCCCGCGAGACATATAGGTTGCGGCTGTAGGGATTGCTGAACGCCGCCATCGGCTGGCCGAGATCGCGCAGCACGCGGACGATGTTGTTCGCCGACGGATTGTTCAGGTCGCCGATATAGGGGTTGATCGAGGAGTCCACATAGACCGCGCCGCAACATTCCTCGTTGCGATGGGTGTAGTCGCCGATCACGCGGATCTGGATGTCGCTGTTCGGTTCGAACAACAACTGGCCTCGGACAAAATAGCGGTCGCGATTGTTGACGTCGCGATTGTTGGTGACGTCCTGATAGAACCCGTCGCGCTTCATGTACACGCCGTCGATCCTGCCCGCTAGGGTGCTACCCAGCGGCACGTTGACGAAGCCCTGCAGGCGAAGAGCGTCATAATTGCCGTATGTCGCCTCGGCACCCGCCGAGAAGCTGGACTCGGGCTTCTTCGAGACGATGTTGATGATGCCGGCGGAGGCGTTGCGGCCAAACAGCGTGCCCTGTGGACCACGCAGCACCTCGATCCGCTCAAGGTCGCCGAGTTCGCTGAGGCCGATACCGGAGCGCGAGCGATAGACGCCATCGATGAAGACCGCGACCGAGCTTTCGAGGCCGGGATTGTCGCCCACCGTACCGATCCCTCGAATGCGCGCTGAGCCATTGGCTTCACTGCCCGTCGAGGAAACCAGCAGCGACGGTGCCACTTGGTTGAGCGCGCGAATGTCGTTCGCGCCGGTCTGCTGCAGCGTCTCGGAACTGACGGCGGAGACGGCCAACGGCACATCGGCCAACGCCTGGGCACGCCCCTGCGCAGTGACGATGATCTCGTTATCGGCCTGAACCGGGCGTCCGCCGGTGTCCTGTTGCTCCTGGGGTGCTTCCTGCGCGAGCGCGGGCGCTGCGAGCGCCATCACGAGTGCCGGCACTGCACAGGCCGACATAAGGCGTAGCCGCATATCTATCCTCTCCACCGAGGTTGGAGCTGTGGTTCCGCTCCATACCCGAAGCTCGAATACACGCTTTGCCGCCAGCGGCGTCAAGCAAAACTAAAGTTGCAAAATGCCACTCGAATACAATCGTTGCTGAGAAAGCACAGTGTTGCGCTGCCCGATGGACCCGGTGGCGGCATCCCGTCCGCCCCGGTTTCGGCAAGATGTTGAGGCACCTCGCACTTCCGGAGTTTCATGGGGTCGCGCGGCGCACGCACGGATTGCGCGGGACGATTTGTGTGCTTTTAGAAGGGGCGGCGGCGGGTGCCGCCATTGCCGCGTGGCGATCGGGCTAGCCGCCGGCCTGATCGATTCGATCGGCGTCGGAACGCTTGCTTGTCGCGCAGATCCTGTGACTAAGCTGTGGGCCGATGCCCCCGACGCCCGGCGCGACTGCCACACGACAATTTGCGACACTTTGGCCCGGACGGTGACAAACCCGTGCGACAGGGATGCGCGAATCTAAGTCTGTGCCGGGGGTCTGCCCCCGCCCCCGGCACCCCTTCTTCTCCAGGAGTTCCGGATGCTGAAACGTGTCACCCTCGCCGCGCTCGGGGCCTCGCTGCTCGCAGGCTCGGCACTTGCCGCGCTAGCCGAGCCGCAAGACGGCCCGCCTGGCCCCCGTCACGATCCGCTCGCCATGGCCGACCAGAACAAGGACGGCGTCGTCACCCGCGACGAGATGCTCGCCAGCATCGCGACGCGCTTCAACGCGATGGACGCCAATCACGACGGCAAGGTCACGCCGGAAGAGCGCGAGGCCTATATGGCGCAGCAGCGCGCCCGGATGGGTGGTCGCATGACGCCCAAGAAGGACCGCACGCTAGCCGACGAGCAGGCCCGCGCCACCCGCATGTTCGACCGGATCGATACCAACCATGACGGCAAGATCGACGCTGCCGAGCGCCAGGCTGCCGCGCAGAAGATGATGCAAATGCGCCGCGACGGCGGCTGGCGTGGTCGTCAGGGTCCGCCCGCCGGCGACATGCCGCCCCCTCCTCCGGCCGACGGCAACTGACGTCGGCCGGAGCAGCCGGGCGGGAGGCCGCGGCATCGCCGATCCTGTCCCCGTCGGGATCAGACGCGCCTCCCCTGACGCGTCACCGCGACGTTCCGCGGATCTCCTCCCTCCCGCCCGGCTCTTTTCCCCGCCGCCAAAGGCGCTACGTTGGTGATCATGTCCGAGGTTCCCCACCTGCTGCTCGTCGATGACGAGCGCTCGATCCGCGAGCCGCTCGCGCAATATCTGACCAAGCAGGGCTTTCGCGTCACCCAGGCGGGCGATGCCGAGAGCGCGCGAGCGCGGCTCAACGCCTATGCGATCGACCTGGTGGTGCTCGACATCATGATGCCCGGCGAGGACGGGTTGAGCCTGTGCCGCCACATCCGCGAGACCAGCGAGACGCCGGTCATCCTGCTCACCGCGCGCAGCGAGGAGACCGACCGGATCGTCGGGCTGGAGATGGGCGCCGACGATTATGTCGTAAAGCCGTTCAGCCCGCGCGAGCTCTCCGCCCGGATCAAGGTGGTGCTGCGCCGCTGGTCGGCGGGCGGCGCCAAGCAGCATGCGCCGGAGACGGGGTCTTTCGCCTTTGCCGGCTGGGTATTGCGCACCGGCGAGCGGACACTGGTCGATCGCGAGGGCGTGTCGGTGCCGCTGTCGACCGGGGAATACAACCTGCTCCACGCGCTGGTCACCCGGCCGCGCCAGGTGCTGACCCGAGACCAGTTGCTCGACTTGACCCAGGGCCGGGAGGCGGCGGCGTTTGATCGCGCCATCGACAACCAGGTCAGCCGCCTGCGCAAGAAGATCGAGACGGACGCCAAGAATCCTTCGATCATCAAGACCGTCTGGGGCGGCGGCTATACGCTGGCGGCCGAGGTTACCCGGCTTTGAGGCGTTTTCTGCCGACCAGCCTGATTGCCCGCATCGCGCTGCTGGTCGCGGCCGCGCTGTTCGTTGCACAGGCAATCAATTTCGGGCTGCTGCTTCACGAGCGACAAAAGGCGCGCTTCGCAATGGTGATCGCGCCCGTCACCACGCGGCTGGCCGACGCCGCCGAACGTCTGCTCGTCCTGCAGCGCGAGACGCCGCGCCAACCCGGCGCGGTGAAGAACCGCTTCCTTTCCGATCCGCGCACCCATGTGCGGCTGCATGCGGAGAATCCGTTCGCGAATGAGACGGATCGGCGCCGGCCGGATGTCGAGCGCGATCTGCGCCGCGGGCTCGAGGATGCCGGGCTGCGTTCGGGCACGATCCTGGCTGCGCTGCGGCCGGTCGATCCCAAGCGGCTGCTCGACCCCAAGCTTGATCCGCTCCGCGCCGAGCGGCTGCGGCGGATGGGTGCGGAGATGCTGGTCGCGGTGGAACTCCCCGGCAAGGGCTGGCTGACGCTTGCAACACCTTGGCCGCGCACGGAATTGGATCTGATCTGGCAACTCACCGCGCAGACGCTGATCCTCTACGTCGTCGTGCTGGTGCCGGTGTTGCTGGTGGGCAGCAGGATCGCGCGGCCCCTGCGCACGCTCACCAACGCTGCGCGGACCTTCCGCCCCGGCGACGACACCGCCCCCATCCGCGAGCGCGGCCCCAGCGATGTGCGCGCGCTGATTGCCGCCTATAACGCGCTCGGCCGGCGGGTGACCTCGATGCTCGACGAGAAGGACCGGATGCTTGGCGCGATCGGGCATGACCTGCGTACCCCGCTGCAGGCATTGCGGGTGCGGATCGAGTCGGTCGAGGACGAGGATGATCGTGCGCGGATGGCCGACACCGTCGACGAGATGAGCCGCACGCTGGACGATATCCTGTCGCTGGCGCGGCTCGGGCGGCCGAGCGAACCCAATACCGATGTCGATCTCGGTGCGCTGGTCGACGCGGTGGTGGAGGATTTCCGCGACCTTGATCACGACGTGACCTTCGAGGAGGCCGAGCGGCTCAAGATGCGGCTGCGGCCCACGCTGATGCGCCGCGCGGTCCGCAACCTGATCGAGAATGCGGTCAAATATGGCGGCGGTGCCGAGGTGCGACTGATTCCTGAGGTCGAGCGGGTGACGATCGAGGTGTGCGACCGCGGGCCCGGCATTCCGGCGGACAAGCTCGAGACGGTGTTCAATCCCTTCACTCGGCTGGAACAGTCGCGCAACCGCGATACCGGCGGGATCGGGCTGGGCCTCGCGCTGGCGCGGGCGATCGTCAACGACGCCGGCGGGGCGATCGCGCTGGCGAACCGGGATAGTGGCGGGCTGACCGCGACGATCACGCTGCCGCGGTGAATCGCACTCTTAAACCCCTCCCCTGAAGGGCAGGGGCTTGAAGTTCGAACCAAAAAAAGCCGCGCTCCCCATCGGAAGCGCGGCCATTTTTTTACCGAAAATCCCGGCCTATCAGCCGACGATTTCTGCCGGCTTGAAGAAGAAAGCGATCTCGGTCGCGGCATTCTCTTCCGAATCCGAACCATGCACCGAATTGGCTTCGATCGATTCGGCCAGTTCCTTGCGGATCGTGCCCGGCTCGGCGTTCGCCGGGTTGGTCGCGCCCATAATGTCGCGGTTCGCCTGCACGGCGTTCTCGCCTTCGAGCACCTGCACCACGACCGGGCCCGAGATCATGAACTCGACCAGATCGTTGAAGAAGGGACGCTCCTTGTGGACGCCGTAAAAGCCTTCGGCCTGTTCGCGGGTCATCTGGATGCGCTTGGAAGCGACGACGCGCAGGCCGGCCTCCTCCAGCATCTTGGTTACGGCGCCGGTCAGGTTGCGGCGGGTGGCATCGGGCTTGATGATCGAAAAGGTCCGGGTCGCGGCCATGGCCGTGCGGCTCCTGTAGTTGGTGATGGAAGGAAGTCGCGGCTCCCTAGTCCTGCCGCGTCTTCAATGCAAGCTCAGGCGACTTGCGCCCAGCGCCCGTTTTCGTCCTGCCGCCAATAGCGCCGTTCGACGCCTTCGCGGTCCCCGAGTGCGCGCCACGCCGTACGCGCGGCACCGATGCTGTCCTCGTCGAACAGGTGGAAGGCACGCTCGAATTCCAGCGCTTCGTCACGCCAGAGTCCGTCCACCAGCGCGACATTGCGTGCGCCATTGGTGGGCGCAACCGTCGCCGCGATCAACGCCGGCTGCTCGGCATCCCAATCGCCACCGGACTGGGCATGCGGCAGGAAGCTCGCCGGCTGATGGCTCCACAGCACCTGGTCGACCCGCGTGCGGAGCGCCGGATCCTCGGCGACGATCAGCAACCGGCCGCCGCTGCCGAGGATCTTTTCGGCGATCGACGGCAGCACGCGGTCCAGCGGCGCCATGGTAAGGTGATAGAAATCGACCTGCATGCGGGGCCCCTTAGCCCGGATGAGCGTTGGGGCCAACGCGCCTCCCGTTGCGGAGCCGCAATCGCTGCGATAGGGCACGTGGATGCCCGTTGCCGGGGAGTGTCGATAAAGGTGGGAGTTTCCGTGAAGCGCAAGGCCATGTTCTTTCCGGCCGCGCTCGGTCTGTGCCTGTCGGCGCAGGCACGTGCCCAGCAGGTGCCCGATTCGCGTCCCCTGCCCGCCGATCAGGCCGCCGGCGCTAGGCTGCCCGCGGCCGATCTGCAGGATCGACCGGTTGAGCCCGCGCCGCCGCCGCCGGGCGGCCTGCTCGACGATCCCAAGCAGGTCCAGTTCACCGCCGACCAGCTCGATTACGACATGAACAGCGACGTCGTCATCGCGAGCGGCGACGTGCGCATGTACCGCGAGAGCAATCGCCTCCGCGCCGACAAGGTCACCTGGGACCGCCGCACCGGCAAGGTCATGGCGACGGGCAACATCGTCGTTGCCAACCCCGAAGGCGACGCTGCCTATGGCGACAGCATCGAACTGACCGACACGCTGAAGGACGGCGTGGTCGACAATATGCTCGTCGTGCTGGAAGCCGGCGGCCGGATCGCCGCGGCGCGCGGGTCTCGCAACGATGGCGGCGTCATCACCGTCGAGAACGCCGCCTATACGCCCTGCTCGGTTTCCGACAGTTCGGGCTGCCCCAAGGAGCCGTCCTGGAAGATCACCGCCGACCGGGTCGTCTATGATCCGGCGAAGCACCGGCTGCGCTACAAGGGCGCGCGCATCTCGGTATTCAATTTCGTCACGATCCCGCTGCCGGCGTTTTCCCACCCGGCGGGCGGCCAAAGCGATTCGGGATTCCTGACGCCGGATGCACGCTATAGCCGCACCAACGGCCTGCAGCTTGCCCTGCCCTATTTCTTCAGCATCGCGCCCAATCGCGACCTGACCGTCACGCCGCGGGTCTTCTCGGACACGCTGCCGATGCTGCAGGCGGATTATCGCGAACTCAACAGCCTCGGCGCCTTCCGCGTCCAGGCCTATGGCACCTATAGCCGCCGCGCCGACGACCTCACCGTCGCGCCTAGCCCGGCGACGTTGCGCAACGATTTCCGTGGCTATCTCGACCTGGTCGGCCGCTACCAGCTCGATCCGAGCTGGGACGTGCGCGCCTCTCTCCGCGTGGCGAGCGACCGTACGTTCCTCCGTCGCTACGATATTTCGCGCGACGATCGCCTGCGCAACAACATCGCGATCGAGCGCATCGACAGCGACAGCTATTTCGCCATCAACGCCTGGGCGGTGCAGACGCTGCGGGTGGGCGACCGCCAGGGATTGCAGCCGGTGGCGCTGCCCGAGATCGAGTATCGCCGACGGCTCGACGACGGGTTGCTCGGCGGCAAGTTCGACTTCCAGGTCAACACGCTGGCGCTCACGCGCACCGGTGGCCAGGATACCCAGCGCGCCTTCACCAGCGCGCAGTGGAGCATCCGTCGCCTCACCAACTGGGGCCAGGAGGTCAGCCTGACCGCCTATACCCGCGGCGATATCTACAACACGTCCGACACGATCGCGACCACGGTGGCGAGCTATCGCGGCGAAAACGGCTTCCGTTTCCGCGGCATTGCCGCGGGCGCGCTCGACGTGAAATGGCCATTTGTCGGCGATTTCCTCGGCGGCAGTCAGCGGATCACCCCGCGCGTCCAGATGGTTGTCGCGCCGCATCTGGCGAACATGGACGTCCCCAACGAGGATGCCCGCGCGGTCGATCTCGAGGATTCCAATCTGTTCGCGCTCAATCGCTTTGCGGGCTATGATCGCTTCGAGGACTCGACCCGCTTCACCTACGGGCTCGACTATGCGCTGTACCTCCCTGGCATCAGCGTTGAGGCGAATGTCGGCCAGAGCTATCGGCTGACCACACGACCCACGCTGTTCCCGAATGGCACCGGCCTTACCGATCGCATGTCGGATATCGTCGGGCGCACGGTGATCCGCTTCCACGATTTCGTCAGCCTCACCCACCGCTATCGGCTCGACAAGGACGGGCTGGCGGTGCGCCGCAACGAGATCGACATGTCGGTCGGCTCGCGCGCCACCTATGTCACGGTCGGCTATCTGCGGCTCAACCGCAATGTCGATCCCACGCTCGAGGATCTGCAGGATCGCGAGGAGCTGCGCCTCGGTGCCCGCGTGCAGTTCGCCCGCTTCTGGTCGCTGTCGGGCTCGACGCTGATCGATCTGACCGACAAGCAGGAAGATCCGCTGTCGCTGGCCAACGGCTTCCAGCCGATCCGCCACCGCATCGGGCTGTTCTACGAAGACGACTGCCTGCGCATCGGCACGACGTGGCGGCGCGACTATGCCACCACCGGCGATGCCCAGCGCGGCAACTCCTATCTGCTCACCCTCGCCTTCAAGAACCTCGGCCGCTAGAAGACCCGGTCTGGGGGGATTCGGCGCTAAGCCTTGGTTCAGGCACAATTGCGCTATAAGCGCTGCTTCCCGTTTGAGGATAAGGGTCGTTCTGAAGTGATGATGGGTGTGGGCAGGATTGCAGGAACGGGTGCGAAGTGGCTGGCGGGCGCGGGGCTTGCTGCCCTGGCGACGATGGCGATCGCCCAGACCTCGGCGGGGCAGGACGGCGTGAACAATGGGCTTGATCTGCCGAGCACGCTGGAAATTTTCGGCAAGGCCGATCCGAACGTCCGCAAGCCCACCGCGATCGTCAACGACTATGTCATCACCGGCACCGAGGTCGACCAGCGCGTCGCCCTGGTCACCGGCATGCAGAAGCTGACGCTGAAGCCCGAAGAGCGCGAACAGCTCAAGCTCGCCATGCTCCGCCAGCTGATCGACGAGACGCTCCAGATCCAGGAGGCCAAGGCCAACGAGATCAAGGTCGACCCGCGCGAGATCGAGAGCAGCTTCGGCCGCGTCGGCACCCGCTTCCAGAAGACGCCCGAGCAGATGCGCGCCTGGTTGCGCGAAATCGGTTCGTCCGAGCGCTCGATCAAGCGCCAGATCGAGGCCGAGCTCGCCTGGAGCCGGCTGCTGCGCAAGCGCGTCAACGTCAATGTCGGCGAGACTGAAGTGAAGGCGATGATCGATCGCCTCACCGCGCAGAAGGGCACCGATGAGTTTCACGTCTACGAAATCTACCAGAACGCCACGCCCGATCGCGCCGAGGAAGTCTCCGGCGGCATGAAGAAGATGATCGAGCAGATGCGCCAAGGCACGCCGTTCGACTATCTCGCCCGCACCTATTCGCAGAGCTCCACCCGCGCGCGTGGCGGCGATCTCGGCTGGATCCAGCCGGCGATGCTGCCCGAGCAGCTGGCGCAAGCGGTGCAGGAAATGCAGCCGGGCCAGGTCGCCGGGCCGATCCCGCTCTCGGCCGGCTTCTCGATCGTGTACCTCGCCGACAAGCACAAGGTCGGCATCTCCGATCCCCGCGATGCCCGGCTGAGCCTGCGCCAGCTGTCGCTCGGCTTCGCCAAGGGGACCACCGAGGCCCAGGCCAGCACCCGCGCCGCGTCGTTCGCCAAGGCGACCCAGGCAATCCGCGGCTGCGGAGACGTGAACAAGGTGGCCTCGGCCGAGGGTGCCGAAGTGGTGGATCGTGACAACATCGTCATCAAGGATCTGCCGCCCGCGCTGCAGAACCTGATCCTGCCGCTCCAGGTGGGACAGGCGACCCAGCCCTTCGGTTCGATCGAGGACGGCGTGCGCGTGCTGGTGATCTGTGGCCGCGACGATCCGCCTGCGGCCAATACGCCGTCGGTGGAGCAGGTGCAGGAGCAGCTTGAGGACCAGCGCGTCAATCTGCGCGCCGAGCGGATGCTGCGCGACCTTCGCCGCGACGCGCTGATCGAATATCGCTGAGATGCGCGTCGGGGAGCGTACCCCGCCGCCGCTCGCCATCGCCATGGGCGACCCGGCGGGGATCGGGCCGGAGATCACGGCCAAGGCGTGGGAAGCGCGCGACAGCGAGAATCTGAAGCCCTTCTTCGCGGTCGGCGATCCCGCGGCGGTGCGCGCAGTATGGGGCGGTCCCATTGCGACGATCGGGGATCCGCGCGAGGCCTTCGCCGTATTCGACGAGGCGCTGCCGGTGCTGCCGATCGGCGACACTGGCCCCGTCGTGCCCGGAGCACCGACGCTTGCCTCGGCCCATGTCGCACTCCAGTCGCTCGAAGTGGCGACGGGGCTGGCCAGCGCGGGGGCGGCCTGGGGGCTTGTGACCGGACCCGTCTCGAAGGCGCAGCTCTACGCGATTGGCTTCAGCCATCCCGGCCAGACCGAGTTCGTCGCCGAACGCTGCGGGATCACCGCCGACAACGCCGTGATGATGCTGGCGGGTCCGACGCTGCGGGTGGTGCCAATCACCGTCCATGTTCCGCTCGCGCAGGTGCCATCGCTGATCAGCGCCGAGCTGATCGTGGCCAAAGGCCGTGTCACCGCACGCGGGCTCCAGCGCAATTTCGGCATCGCTAGCCCGCGCCTCGCTTTTGCAGGGCTCAACCCCCATGCCGGTGAAAATGGCGCGATCGGGCGCGAGGAGATCGAGGTGCTGGCCCCTGCGATCGAACAGCTCCGCGCCGAAGGGATCGACGCGAGCGGACCCTATGCCGCCGACACGCTATTCCACGCGCGCGCGCGCGCCGGCTATGACGCGGCGCTGTGTCTCTATCACGATCAGGCGCTGATCCCGATCAAGACGCTCCACTTCGACGACGGCGTGAACATGACGCTGGGTTTGCCGATCGTGCGCACCTCGCCCGATCATGGTACCGCTTTCGGCATCGCCGGGCAGAATGTCGCGCACCCCGGCGCGATGATCGCCGCGATCCGCATGGCGGCCAGCGCGGCGCGTCACCGGGTGATGGCGAACACGTGACTGCCCTCCCCCCGCTCCGCGACGTCATCACCAGGTACGGGCTCAGCGCCAGCAAGGCGCTGGGGCAGAATTTCCTGTTCGACGGCCAACTGCTCGGCCGCATCGCCAAGGTCCCCGGCGACCTTGCGGGCGCCGAAGTGTTCGAGGTCGGCCCCGGTCCCGGCGGCCTCACCCGCGCGCTGCTCCAGGCGGGCGCCAGGGTCACCGCCGTCGAGCGCGACCGCCGCTGCATCCCCGCGCTGGAGGAACTCGGCGGCTACTTCCCCGACAAGCTCCGCGTCATCGAGGGCGATGCACTGGAGGTGGACGCCCCAGCGCTGTTCGCGGGCAAGCCGCACGTCGTCGCCAACCTGCCCTATAATGTCGGCACCGCGCTGCTGGTCGGCTGGCTGTCGGCCGAATGGCAACCTTGGTGGGCGAGCCTGACGCTGATGTTCCAGAAAGAAGTCGCCGAGCGCATCGTCGCGCAGGCGGGGACCGAGCATTATGGCCGGCTCGCGGTGCTCGCCCAGTGGCGCAGCACGCCGCGGATCGCGATGAACGTGCATCGCTCGGCCTTCACCCCGCCGCCCAAGGTGATGTCGGCAGTGGTGCACATCGTCGCCGGCGAAGCACCCGAGGGCGTGCAGCTCCGCGTCCTGGAGGCGGTGACTGCCGCCGCCTTCGGCCAGCGCCGCAAGATGCTGCGCCAGAGCCTGAAATCGGTCCCCGGCGCGCTGGCCGCGCTGGAAACGCTCGGCATCGACGCGAGCCGCCGGGCCGAGACCGTCAGCGTCGCCGAGTTCGTCGCGATCGCCCGGGAACTCGGCCGGACCTAGTCTCCGGCCGAACGGAACAGCCGCAGCACCGGTACCAGCGAGGCATGATCGTCGGTCCAGCCGGTGAAGCCGGGTTGGGCGACGAGGGGACGCCATTCGCCATCCTGCGCCTGGAGAGCCGACAGCACCCGCGGCGAGCGGCTGAGCGCCATCCAGTCCGACACGGCGCCTTCGTCCTGCCGCTCGAGCGCGCTCGGCACATGGACCAGCCGCAGCCCCTGCCAGCCGCCGGCCTTGGCGGCACCTGCCACCACCGGGCTCAGCGCCAGGAAACGGTTGGAGATATGGACGAGTAGCAACCCTTCGGGTTCCAGCACGCGGCCATAGGTGGCGAAGGCCTCGGCGGTCATCAGGTGCATCGGCACCGCGTCCGAGGAGAAGGCGTCGAGCGCGAGCAGGTCTAGGCTAGTCGCCTGCAACTCGCTCAGTCGCAGCCGCGCGTCGCCGACGGAGATCTGGGCCTGCGGGGCGCACAGCCGGAGGAAGCTGAACTTGCCCGAGTCCCGGGCAAGATGGACCACCGCAGGATCGATCTCGAAGAAGCGCCACGACTGGCCGGGCTTGGCGTAGCAGGCGAGCGTGCCGGTACCGAGCCCGACCACGCCGATGCGTGCATGCGGCCCGTAGAGCGCGGGTGCCGCGAGCATCGCCTGCCCCACGCCCGAGCCGGCCTGGTAATAGGTGGTCGGCCGCGTCGCGCGCGCGCCCTTGAGTTGTACGCCGTGTACCGTGGTGCCGTGGGCGAGCCGTCGCTGGTCGGCCTGATCGCTCACCGTATAGACGCCGAAATAGCTGCGGGTGCGCGCGCCACTGAGCGAGGTCTCGATCGCGGTATAGCCGCCGAACAGGAACAGTCCGCCCGCCAGCGCAACCGCAAAGGGCCAGCGCGCGCCGATCGTGACGAGGCCGATCACCGCCACCGCGACGAAGCCCAGCTGGATCTGGATCGGGCCGAGCAGCTGCACGTGCAGCGCAAGGACCACGATCGCCACCACCGCCGCACTCAGCGCCAGCCCGACGGGCAAGCGGTAGCGGCTCGCCCACAGCCGCGCGATCGCGCCGGTCAGCGCGCGCTGGGGGATCAGCAGCCCGGCGGCGAGGATCAGCAGCGGATATTCATAGGTCCAGTCGAACAGCACCGGCGCCAGCAGCCCGGCGAACACGCCGCCCAGCGCGCCGCCCACCGCCATGGCGAGGTAGAAGCCGGTCAGCCGCTCGGGGGGCGGGCGCAGCGCATAGAGGCGCGCGTGGCAGGCGACCGCCACCGCGAACAGCAGCACCAGACCGATCAGCGCGTTGAAATAGGCGAGCCGCGAATCGCCCGCGACCAGCGTGGCGCCGAACAGCAGCAGCACCAGCGGCACGCAGCGTTCGAGGAGGTCGTCGAGCAGCGCCGAGCTCCGGAAGGCGACGGGGAAGCTGAGCAGATACAGCCCCAGCGGCAGCACCCAGAGCAGCGGCACCGCGACGATATCGGTGGTGAGGAAGGTGGTTGTCGCCAGCATCAGCCCCGAGGGGACCAGCGCGAGCACGATCCAGCGCGCCCAGTCGCGCGCCACAGTTGCGGGGCGATCGCTACGCGGTGCGGGCAGTGCCTCGTGCCGCGGCAGGCGGCTCGCGCAGGCAAGCACCAGCAGCGCCACCAGCGCATAGCCGATCGTCCACAGCCAACTCTGGCTGCGCAGCCGCAGCAACGGCTCGACCAGCAGCGGATAGGCAATCAGGCCGCCGAAGCTGCCAATGTTGGAAGCGGCATAGAGCGCATAGGGATCGCGCCCATGGCTCGCCACCGCATACCAGCGCTGGAGCAACGGCGCCTGCGCGGAGATGGCGAGGAACAGCGGCCCGATCGCGGCAACGAGCAGCCACGGCACCCACAGCGCGGGTTCGGCCCCCGCCGGCACCTGCATGGTCCCCAGCCCGATCGGCAGCCAGAGCGCCGCGAAGGCGAGCACACCGAGATGCACGCCCGCCTGTGTCCGCACGCGGAAACGCCCCAGCCAGTGCGCATAGCCATAGCCGACCAGCAGCAGCGCCTGGTAGACGAGCATCGCCGAGTTCCACACCGCCGGCGCGCCACCGAGCCGGGGCAGTGCCATCCGGGCGACCATCGGCTGGATCAAAAACAGCAGGAAGGAGCCGCCGAGGATCGCGGCCACGAATAGCGCGCGGCGGGCGCCCCTGGCCTGCGCCTGCGGGTCGGTCACGGGCGGGCGATGCGATAGGTGCGGTGGCGCCGCAGCTGTGGGATGGCGGCCGAATGATCGAAATCGGCATCGAGCGCGCGCCGCATGCCGAGCCGCTCCATCAGCCCCCAGCTGCGCGCATTATCCTCCGCCGTGATCGCGGCGATGCTCGGCACCTCGAGATGCTGCCAGCCCCAGGCTAGGCTCGCCCGCGCGGCCTCGGCGGCATAGCCCTGCCCCCAATGCTTCACGGCGAGCCGCCAGCCGATCTCGACCTCGCCTTCGATCGGGGTGCCGGCAGCCCCCGGCTTGAGGCCGCAAAAGCCCAGGAAGCGGCCGTCCTCGCGCCGTTCGATCGCCCAGAAACAATGGCCATGGCTGGCGAGAACGCCGATCTGCCGGTCGATACCCGCGTCGCTCTCGGCCCGCGACTGCAGCGGGCCGATAAAGGCCATGACGCGCGGATCGGTGCACATGGCGTGGAACGGCGCGCGGTCGGCATCCGTCCAGCCGCGCAGCAAGAGTCGTTCGGTCTCGATCATGGGCGGGGGATGGCGAAGGCGACGCTGGCACGCAAGCGATGGCCTTCCGGATGCACCGGATGCTCGAAGTTCGCGAACCACGTCATGCCCAGCCGAGTCATCAGCGCCTGGCTCGGCAGGTTCGAGGCCGCAGTGATCGCAACCACGCGGGCCTCGGCGCGATGCGCCCAGGCCCAGTCGAGGCTCGCCGCCGCCGCCTCGCGGGCAAAGCCCTTGCCCCAATGGGCACGCGCGAACATCCAGCCGATCTCGAGCTCGCCGGCGATCGGGGTGTCGGGCGCGCCGGGCTTCAGCCCGCAAAAGCCGAGGACCGCGCCGTCCTCCCGCCGCTCGACCACCTGGAAACCCAGGCCATGGCTGGGGGCATAGCCGAGATGCCGGGCGATGGTCGCCCGGCTATGGGCGGGGGTCTTCACCGGCCCGAGGTCGCGCATCACCGCCGGATCGCTCCACATCGCGTGGAGCGCATCGAAATCGCGCGGCTCGGGCGGCCGCAACAGCAGCCGCGCGGTCTCGATCACGCGCCGAGCAGCCGTGCGGCAAGCGGCGCGTGATAGGTGAGAACCCCCGAACAGCCTGCCCGCTTGAACGCCATCAACGTCTCCAGCACCAATGCCTCGCGATCGCCTGCGCCGACCGCAGCCGCGGCTTCGATCATGGCATATTCGCCGGAGACCTGATAGGCGAATACAGGCACTTCGAAGGCGCTCTTCACGCGCGTGACGATGTCAAGATACGGCAGCCCGGGCTTGACCATCACGCTGTCCGCGCCCTCGGCGAGGTCGAGCGCGACTTCGCGCAGCGCTTCCTCGGCATTGGCGGGGTCCATCTGGTAGGTCTTCTTGTCGCCCTTGAGCAGCCCGCGGCTGCCGACCGCGTCGCGGAACGGACCGTAGAAGGCGCTCGCATATTTCGCGGCATAGGCCATGATCTGGACGTTGACCTGGCCGTCGCCTTCCAGCGCGGCGCGGATCTGGCCGACGCGGCCGTCCATCATATCGCTCGGGGCGACGATGTCGGCCCCCGCCTGCGCCTGGACCAGTGCCTGCTCGACCAGCACTGCCGAGGTTTCGTCGTTCAGCACGTAGCCTGCGGTGTCGACGATGCCGTCGTGGCCGTGGCTGGTATAAGGATCGAGCGCGACATCGGTCAGCACGCCGACCTCGGGCACCGCATCCTTGATCGCGCGGATCGCGCGGCACATCAGATTGTCCGGATTGACCGCCTCGCGGCCATCCTCGGTGCGCAGCGCGTGGGGCGTGTTGGGGAACAGTGCGAGGCACGGAATGCCGAGGTCGCGCGCCTCGCGCGCACGGTCGACGATCCCGGCCAAGCTCCAACGCGAGACGCCGGGGAGCGCCGCGATCGGCTCCTCTTCCGTGCCTTCGGTCACGAACACCGGCCAGATCAGGTCGGCGGGGGTGAGCACGGTTTCGGCGTGGAGGCGACGGCTCCAGACCGAAGCCCGGGAGCGGCGGAGGCGAAGCGCGGGATATTGGCTCATGCGGCGTCAGATGCGCCTTGGTTGCGCAGGTTGCAAGCACCGCCGAGCGCCGCCGCGCCGAGGGTGAGGATCGATGTGGCATGTCGCTGTGCGACCTCCAGCGCATCGCTGCCATAGCCGCCGCCCAGCGTGCTGGCGAAGGGAATGCCGCGCCGCCGTAAGGTCTCGGCGACCCAGCGATCGCGCGCGACCAGCCCCGCCCCGCTCAGCCCCAGCCGTCCGAGTCGATCGTCGGCGAACGGATCGACGCCGGCCTGGTACAGCACCAGATCGGGATCGAACTGGGCGAGCAGCGGCAGCAGCGTCGCTTCCAGCGTTTCGAGATAGACAGCGTCCCCGGTGCCGTCGGCGAGACCGACGTCGAGGGTCGAGCGCGCCTTGCGGGCCGGGAAGTTCTTCTCGGCGTGGATCGAATAGGTGGCGATGTCCGACCGCCCCGCGGTCAGCGCCGCAGTGCCATCGCCCTGGTGCACGTCGCAATCGACGATCAGCACGCGGGCGGCATGGCCCTCCTCGGTCAGGCGCACCGCGGCGATGGCGAGATCGTTGAACACGCAATAGCCCGCGCCGGTATCCGCCAGCGCGTGGTGGCTGCCGCCCGCGCTGTTCGCCGCATAGCCCTCGGCCTGTGCAATGCGGGCGGCGAGGAACGTCCCGCCGGGAACCCGCTCCGAACGCCGGGCGACCGCAAGGGTAACGGGAAAGCCGATGCGACGCGTCTTGTGCGGCGGCACGCGCGCCTCCAGCACTTCGGCGACATAGTCGGGATCATGCACCGCCTCCAGCCACCGCTGCGGCATCGCCTCGGGAGCGTGCCAAGCGACGCGCGCGCCCTCCGCCTGCAGCAGGTCCCGGACCAGGCCGTTCTTGTTCCAGAGATAGGCGCTGCCCGCCGGTGCCGGCGCGACATAATCGGGATGGTGGACGACGGCGATCACAGCGCCAATTTAGGAAGCGGCCGGCGCGTTCGAAAGACGGCCCTTCCGTCAGGTTCCGTGCAGCTTTAGGGAAGCGGCATGACCGATCTTGCTTCGCTTCCCTATCGCCCCTGCGCCGGCGTCATGCTGCTCAACCGTGACGGCCGCGTGTTCGTCGGCCAGCGGCTCGATTCGACGCTGGAGGCCTGGCAGATGCCGCAGGGCGGGATCGACCCCGGCGAGGACGCGCTCGAAGCCGCCTTCCGCGAGCTTTGGGAAGAGACCGGCGTCGCGCGGCACCATGCCGAACTGATCGCCGAGGCGCCAGAGGAATTACAGTACGATCTTCCCGACGATCTGATCGGCAAGGTGTGGAAAGGCAAATGGCGCGGCCAGCGCCAGCGCTGGTTCCTGCTGCGCTTTCTGGGTGAAGACGGCGATATCGATATCGCGACGGCACATCCCGAATTTCGCGCCTGGCGCTGGTCGGCGCCCGCCGAGCTTCCGGAACTGATCGTGCCGTTCAAGCGGGCACTTTACACGCGGCTGTTGGAATTGTTCGCGCCGCATCTCGGTCGATAGCGATCAGGCCCTTCGGCGCGCCGGCATCACCGCGAAGGACAGGCCGGTGATCGTGCCCAGCACGACGCCGGAGACGATCCCGCCCACCAGTCCGCGAACGGCGATCTCGAGGCTGCTCGGCTCCGCACTGCCCACCGAAGCGGCGACGTAGATGCACGGCAGCGCCGCGCCCCAGCCGATCGCGTTGACCGCCACCCACCAATGCACCTGGCCGGCCGCGCGGTACAATATCACGGCCTGCGCCGCACCGAACAGCACCCCAAGGCCGAGGCCGAAACCGGCAGCGGCGACGGCCGTCTGGAACAACGTCTCCACCGGCGGCAGCAGCGGGTCGCCGTCGAGCGGCGGAAACACCGCGTACCAGGCGCCGATCGACCAGACGAGGAGGCCGACGAGCGTTGTCGCCGCCACCCACGCCCGGAGATCGAGTGCCGGAAACTGCCGCCGCAGCGCCCAGCCCTGCAGCAGCCCCAGCGTCAGGCCCTGGATCAATCCGCTCAGTGCCTTGGCGATGAAGACCATCCATTCGGCGGTGGCGCCGACCGGAACCGGATCAAAGCGATCGACGGTAACCCACCACAAGGCCGCCGCGCCGATACCGAGCAGTTCGCCCGCCGCGCACGCCTCTATCCAGCGGGTGAAGCCATCCTCTTCCTGCACGTTGCCTTCCTTTGGGGGCTTGCGGTCGTCGGGGTAAACCGGCGGTCATGCCGTGTGTACCGCGATTGAGACACGAGTTTCCCGTACGCCACAAGCCCGGAAAGGAGACCGGCGCAACCGATAAGTCGGACCGGTACCGTATCGATGTGAGACTTCGTCGATCCACGTCACTCGAATTCGAGGATCGCGGCATCCACCGCCAGACTGTCACCGGGTTCGAAATGGGCATGCTTGACGGTGCCGGCGCGCTCGGCACGAAGGATGTTCTCCATCTTCATCGCCTCGATCACCGCCAGCGCCTGCCCTGCCTCGACCTGATCGCCGGGTTGGACATGCAACCGGGTGAGCAGCCCCGGCATCGGTGCCAGCAGGAAGCGGCTCATGTCGGGCGGCACCTTCTCGATCATGTGCGCGCGATATTGTGCAACATGCGGCGGCAACACCTCAACGAGGTGCGCGGCGCCGTGCGCGGTCAGCTTCCAGCCGGAGCGGGTGCGATCGACCGCCGTGGCGAAGGCTTCGCCGTCGATGCGGGCAAAGAATTGCGGATCCCCCGCGCGCCAATGGCCGGAAACTTCCAGCGGCGGCGTGTCGCTCGACAGGTTGACCAGCAGCCCGGTGTCGCAGCCGTCGACCGTCACGTCGAATCGGTGCTCGCCGATCCGCACGGAACGTTCGGTGGAAAGGGCTACCGCGCCGAGCTGGCCGGAGATTTCCGCGGCCCGTGCAGTCCTTGCGAGGTCGAGCACCACCGCAACGGCCGCCAAGCGGCGCACTAGCGTTTCGTCCGCGGGCGCACCGTGGAACCCTTCGGGATATTCCTCGGCGATGAAGCCGGTGGTGAGCTCGCCCGAGCGGAAGCGCGGGTGCTGCATGATCGCGGACAGGAAATCGATATTGTGGCCGATGCCGTCGATCCGGAAGCGGTCGAGCGCGCCCACCTGCAGGTCGGCGGCTTGGTCGCGGGTCGGCGCCCAAGTGATCAGCTTGGCGATCATCGGATCGTAGAACATGCTGATTTCGGAGCCCTCGGTCACGCCGTCGTCTACGCGGACATAGCCCTGCCCCGCATTCTCAGCCGTCGGCGGCCGGTACCGCACCAGCCGGCCGGTGCTCGGCAGGAAGCCGCGATAGGGATCCTCGGCATAGACGCGGTTCTCGATCGCCCAGCCGTTGAGCTTCACCTCGTCCTGGCCGAACGCGAGCTTTTCGCCGGCGGCCACGCGGATCATCTGCTCGACCAGGTCGAGCCCCGTGATCGCCTCGGTAACCGGATGCTCCACCTGGAGCCGGGTGTTCATCTCGAGGAAGTAGAAGCCCTGTCCGGTCTTGTCGGCGCCCGAGACGATCAGCTCGACCGTGCCCGCGCTATAATAGCCGACCGCTCGCGCCAGTGCGACGGCCTGCTCGCCCATCGCCTTGCGCATTGCGGGCGTCACGAAGGGCGACGGTGCCTCCTCGACGACCTTCTGGTGGCGGCGCTGGATCGAGCATTCGCGCTCGTTGAGGTAGACGATATTGCCGTGCTGGTCGCCCAGCAGCTGGATTTCGATATGGCGCGGGCTCTCGATGAACTTCTCGATGAACACGCGGTCGTCGCCGAAGCTGGCCAGCCCCTCGCGCTTGGTCGGCTCGAAGCCTTCGCGCACGTCCCGTTCGTTCCAGGCAAGCCGCATGCCCTTGCCGCCGCCGCCGGCCGAAGCCTTCATCATCACCGGATAGCCTATCTCGGTCGCGATCCGCACCGCATGCTCGGTATCGGCGATCTCGCCCAGGAAGCCCGGAACGACGTTCACCCCCGCTTCCTTGGCGAGTTTCTTCGATTCGATCTTGTCGCCCATCGCCGCGATCGCACCCGGCGGCGGACCGACAAAGGCGATGCCGGCCTCCGCGCAGGCCTTGGCGAAGCTCTCGCGCTCGGAGAGGAAGCCATAGCCGGGATGGATCGCGTCGGCACCGGTTTCCTTGGCGGCGAGCAGGATCAGGTCCGCGCGGAGATAGCTCTCCGCCGCCGGCGCGGGCCCGAGCCGCACCGCCTCGTCCGCCATCCGCACATGCGGCGCACGGGCATCCGCATCCGAATAGACCGCGACCGTGGCGATGCCCATCTTCTTGGCCGTCCGCATCACCCGGCACGCGATTTCGCCACGGTTGGCGACGAGGATTTTCTTGAACATCAGGTCCTCTCGATTCCTACTTCCCGTCACCTCGGCTTTGCGCCGAGGGTTCGCTTCTTGTGTCTTTCAGGCAGCGGGATCTCCTGAGAGATCCGGAGATCATGGAGACCGGCCGGAAGGCTTACTCCGCCGCCTCCCGCTCCACCTTGCACTCCGCGGCCATCGGCGTGATGCCGAGGCGCGCGAACAGCGCGGCGTCCTTGTCGTCGCCGGCATTGCCTGCGGTCAGCAGCTTGTCGCCGGTGAAGATCGAATTGGCGCCCGCCAGGAAGCAGAGCGCCTGGGTCGCGTCGCTCATGCTCTCGCGGCCGGCCGAGAGGCGGACCATCGAGCGCGGCATGGTGATGCGCGCAACGGCAACCGTGCGGACGAATTCGATATCGTCGATCTTGGCGAGCGGCGTGTCGGCGAGCATGTCGCCCAGCACCGTGCCCTTCACCGGCACCAGCGCGTTGACCGGCACGCTGCCCGGATGCACCGGAAGCGTGGCGAGCGCATGGATGAAGCCCACCCGATCACCGCGCGTCTCGCCCATGCCGACGATGCCGCCGCAGCACACATTGATGCCCGCCTCGCGGACATGCTCCAGCGTCTCCAGCCGCTCCTCGAAGCTGCGGGTGGTGATCACCTCGCCATAGCGCTCGGGCGACGTATCGATATTGTGGTTGTAGTAATCGAGCCCGGCATCGGCGAGCGTCTTGGCCTGCGCATCGGTGAGCATGCCCAGCGTCATGCAGGTTTCCATGCCCATCGCGCGGACGCCCTTCACCATCTCGACGATGGCGCCCATGTCGCGGTCCTTGGGGTTGCGCCACGCGGCGCCCATGCAGAAGCGGGTCGAGCCATGGTCCTTGGCCTGCGCCGCCGCCTGCAGCACCGCGCGCGGATCCATCAGCTTGGTCGCCTTGAGCCCGGTATCGGCAGACACCGACTGGCTGCAATAGCCGCAATCCTCGGGGCAGCCGCCGGTCTTGATCGAGAGGAGCGTCGAGCGCTGGACCTGGTTCGCCGGATGGTTGGCGCGATGCACTTCGGCGGCGCGGAACACGAGCTCGGTGAACGGCAGGTCGAACAGCGCGGCGATCTCGTCGCGGGTCCAGTCGGTGCGGGCAAGGGAGGTTTCGAGGGTCAAGCAATCAACTCCGGACTTCGGTTACGCCGCCCGGCATAGCGGGTGGAGGCGTCGGCGTAAAAGGGCAGCATGGTCACGCGACAGCGGCGTCCAGCGGTGGCATGTTGTGGCCGAGCAGGCGCAGCACGTCGGCGGCGCATTCGACGACGTTCGAGCCCGGGCCATAGATGCCCTGCACCCCCGCCGCGCGCAGCGTCTCGTAGTCCTGCGGCGGTATCACGCCGCCGGCGATCACCTTGATATCGTTTCGACCCGCCCCGCGCAGTCCGCGGATCAGCTCGGGGATCAGCGTCTTGTGCCCTGCCGCGAGGCTGGAGGCGCCGACGACGTCGACATTGCTTTCGAGCGCCAGCACCACGGTTTCCTCGGGCGTCTGGAACAGCGGCCCGCTGACCACCTCGAATCCAAGGTCCGAAAAGGCCGAGGCGATGACATTGGCGCCGCGATCATGCCCGTCCTGGCCCATCTTGGCGACGAGCAGCCGCGGCTTGCGGCCCAGCCGGCGCTCGACCGCCTCGACCCCGCGCACCACTTCGGCCCAGCGTGCATCTTCCGCATAGGGCGCGCCATAGACGCCCTTCACCGGCGTCGGCTGGGTGGCGTAGCGCGCGAACACGTCTTCCATGGCCGCGCTGATCTCGCCGAGCGTCGCGCGGGCACGTGCCGCCACGACGGCCAGCTCCAGCAGATTGCCGCCGCCCCTGGCGCCGTCACGCAGCGCGTCAAGCGCCGCCTGGCACGCGGCCTGGTCGCGCGCCGCCTTGACGCGCTGGATGCGCGCGATCTGGCCTTCGCGCACTGCGGCATTGTCCACCTCGAGCGTTTCGAGCAGATCCTCGCTGGCCAGCCGATACTTGTTGACCCCGACGATCACGTCCTCTCCCCGATCCACCCGCGCCTGGCGGGCAGCGGCGGCTTCCTCGATCATCGCCTTGGGCCAGCCCGCAGCGACTGCCTTGGCCATGCCGCCCTCGGCCTCGACGCGCTCGATGATCTCCCAGGCCTTGTCGACCAGGCTCTGGGTGAGGCTTTCGACATAATAGCTGCCGCCCAGCGGATCGACGACCTTGGTCATCCCCGTCTCTTCCTGCAGCACGATCTGGGTGTTGCGGGCGATGCGGGCGGAGAAGTCGGTCGGCAGCGCGATCGCCTCGTCGAGCGCGTTGGTGTGGAGGCTCTGGGTGCCGCCGAGCATCGCCGCCATTGCCTCGATCGTGGTACGGATGACGTTGTTGTACGGGTCCTGCTCGGTGAGCGACACGCCCGAGGTCTGGCAGTGCGTGCGCAGCATCTTCGAGCGCTCGTCCTGCGCGCCGAGCTGTGTCATCACCCGGTGCCACAACACCCGCGCAGCCCGCAGCTTGGCCACTTCCATGAAGAAGTTCATACCGATTGCGAAGAAGAAGCTCAGCCGGCCGGCGAACTTGTCGATATCGAGGCCCGAAGCGACGCCGTATTTCACATATTCCATGCCGTCGGCGATGGTAAAGGCCAGCTCCTGCACCTGGCTCGCGCCGGCTTCCTGCATATGGTAGCCGGAAATGGAAATGCTGTTGAATTTCGGCATCTTCGCACTGGTATAGGCGAAAATGTCTGAGATGATCCGCATGCTCGGTTCCGGTGGGTATATGTAGGTGTTCCGAACCATGAACTCCTTGAGGATGTCGTTCTGGATCGTGCCTTCCAGCTTCTCCTGCGGAACCCCCTGCTCCTCGCCCGCGACGATGAAGAAGGCGAGCACCGGGATCACCGCGCCGTTCATCGTCATCGAGACCGACATTTGGTCGAGCGGGATGCCGTCGAACAGGATCTTCATGTCCTCGACGCTGTCGATCGCCACGCCGGCCTTGCCGACGTCGCCGACCACGCGCGGGTGATCGCTGTCATAGCCACGATGCGTCGCGAGATCGAAGGCGACCGACAGGCCCTTCTGTCCCGCGGCGAGGTTGCGGCGGTAGAAGGCGTTGGACTCCTCGGCGGTGGAAAAGCCGGCGTACTGGCGGATGGTCCAGGGGCGGCCGGCGTACATCGAGGCGCGCACACCGCGGGTGAAGGGCGCGAACCCGGGCAGCCCGGGATCGACACCCACTACATCCTCTTGCGTATACAGGGGCTTGACCGGAATACCTTCCGGCGTTTCCCAAGTAAGGTCCTTGCCCTTCACTTCCTTGGAAGCGGCGGCGGACCATTGGTCGAGCGTGGGTTTGTCGCTCACATTCCCTCTCCCGCCTGCGGGAGAGGAAGGGAGGCGCAAAGCGCCGGAAGGGTGAGGGTGTGTGCGGGCGACCGGAACACCACGCTCCTGGTCACCCTCACCCCAACCCTCTCCCGCAGGCGGGAGAGGGAGACGAAGCGATCAATGCGCATCACGCGGGCTCTCCATGATCTCGGTAAGGATGCCGCCCATGTCCTTCGGATGGACGAAGAAGATCGGCGTGCCATGCGCCCCGATGCGCGGCTCGCCGAGCACCTTGCAGCCCTTGGCCTCGAACCAGGCCTTGGCTTCGTGAATATCGGACACCTCGTAGCAGAGATGATGCTGCCCGCCCGCCGGGTTTTTGGCGAGAAAGCCATGAATCGGTGAGGCCTCGCCCAGCGGCTCGATCAGCTCGATCTGGCTGTTGGGCGTGTCGACGAAGCACACCTTCACCCCCTGCGCGGGCAGGTCGAAGGGCTTGCGGACCACCTCCGCGCCCATCACGTCGCGGTAGAAAGCGATCGAGGCTTCGATCGACGGCGTCGCAACGCCGACATGGTTGAGACGGCCGAGCTTCATCTTGGTCCTTGATCAGCGCCGCATCACAGCGGGATGTTGTCGTGCTTCTTCCACGGGTTTTCGAGCTGCTTGTTCCGCAGCTTGCGCAAGCCCAGCGCGATCCGCCGCCGCGTCGAGTGCGGCAGGATAACCTCGTCGACAAAGCCCTTGCTCGCCGCCACGAACGGGTTGGCGAATCGCGCTTCATATTCGGCGGTGCGTTCGGCGATCTCCTCGGGCGTTCTGCCCCGGAAGATGATCTCCACCGCGCCCTTGGCACCCATCACCGCAATCTCGGCGGTCGGCCAGGCATAGTTGAGGTCGCCGCGCAGATGCTTCGACGCCATCACGTCATAGGCGCCGCCATAGGCCTTGCGGGTGATCACCGTGATCTTGGGCACCGTCGCCTCGGCATAGGCGAACAGCAGCTTGGCGCCGTGCTTGATGATGCCCGAATGCTCCTGACCGACCCCCGGCAGGAAGCCCGGCACGTCGACGAAGGTGACGATCGGGATCTCGAACGCATCGCAGAAGCGCACGAAGCGGGCGGCCTTCTTCGACGCGTTGATGTCGAGGCATCCGGCCAGCACCATCGGTTGGTTCGCAACCACGCCCACCGTGCGCCCCTCGATCCGGCCGAAACCGATCAGGATATTGCCGGCATGGGCGGGCTGCAGCTCGAAGAACTCGCCTTCGTCCAGCGTCTTCCGGATCAGCTCGTGCATGTCGTAGGGCTGGTTGGCACTGGGCGGGATGATCGTGTCGAGGCTCTCGTCGATCCGATCCCAGGGATCGTCGCAGGGCCGCTCGGGCGGCGCCTCGCGGTTCGAGGCCGGAAGGAAGTCCACGAAGTCGCGGGCCGCGAGTAGCGCCTCGATATCATTCTCGAAGGCCACGTCAGCGACCCCCGACTTCGTGGTATGCGTCACCGCTCCACCCAGTTCCTCCTGCGTGACGATCTCGTTGGTAACGGTCTTCACTACATCCGGGCCGGTGACGAACATGTAGGACGAATCCTTCACCATGAAGATGAAGTCCGTCATTGCGGGGCTATAGACCGCGCCGCCGGCGCAGGGCCCCATGATCAGGCTGAGTTGCGGCACCACGCCCGAGGCCAGCACATTGCGCTGGAACACCTCGGCATAGCCGCCGAGCGAGGCGACGCCCTCCTGGATCCGCGCGCCGCCGCTGTCGTTGAGGCCGATCACGGGCGCGCCGACCTTCATCGCCATGTCCATGATCTTGCAGATCTTTTGCGCGTGCCGCTCGGAGAGCGAACCGCCGAACACGGTGAAATCCTGGCTGAACACGAAGACCAGGCGGCCGTTGATCGTGCCCGAGCCGGTGACCACGCCGTCGCCGGGAACGACCTGGTCCTGCATCCCGAAATCGGTGCAGTTATGCTCGACATACATGTCGAGCTCCTCGAAGCTGCCCTGGTCGAGCAGCACGTCGAGCCGCTCGCGGGCGGTCAGCTTTCCCTTGGCATGCTGTGCGTCGATCCGCTTCTGGCCGCCGCCCACACGGGCAGCGGCACGACGGCGTTCCAATTCTTCGATCGTCGACGACATCGGCATCTCTCTCCGTGGACGCGGCTTGTGCACCGGGCCATGCCGGCTTCGCAAATGCAATGTTGCAAAGTTGCGGGGCGAGGGTTTGCAGACTATGCGAACCCATGGCCAGCCAGCTCTTGCCCCTGCCCCGCCGCCGCCTGTTCGAAGGGTTTCGCCTGCGCGAGCTGCGTCGTCGCCTGAACATCCCCCAGGCCGGGATGGCGCAGCGGCTGGGAATCTCCGTCTCCTACCTCTCGCAGATTGAAAACAACGACCGGCCGATCACCGACGGCGTACTGCTGGCGCTCGCCCGCGAATTCCCGGTGGAGGCCGCCGAGATCAACGGCGAGGGCGGCACCGCGGCGCTACTCCGCGCGATCGACGCGGCGACCGACAGCAGCGTGGCCGCCGACCGGATCGACGAGGCCGATGTGCGTCGCGGCATCGAACAACAGCCGCTGCTCGCCCGCCGGATGGTCGCGCTGCACGACGCCTATCGCCGCAGCCAGGAGCAGCTGCGCGTGCTCGACGACCGGTTCGACACCGGCTCGGGCGACGCCGCCCCACTGCCCTGGGAAGAGGTGCGCGACTGGTTCCAGGCCGAGGGCAATTACATCGACGCGATCGACCGGTCGGCGGAGCTGTTGGCCGATGCACTCGCGCTCGATGACGACAATGTGGTGCGCGCCTTCGAGGATCGGCTGCGGCTGTGGCACGGCGTTCGCGTGATCGGCGCGCAGGGCGACGGCAGCGAGCTCAGCCGGTTCGACGAGAGCGCGCGGACGCTGGCGCTAAACCATGCCCTGCCCCCGGAAAGCCGCGCCTTTCTGCTCGCGCACCGGCTGGTCCGCTACGAGTTCGCCAACGAGATGCGGCTGGTGATCGATCGCGCCGGGCTCGCCTCGCCGGCCGCGCGCGAACTGCTGAGCGTCGGCCTCGCCAACTATGCCGCGGGGGCGCTGCTGATGCCCTATGGCCGCTTCCGCGCCGCCGCCTATGAAGTCCGCCACGACATCGATCGCCTCCGCCAGCGCTTCGGGGTGAGCTTCGAGCAGGCGTGCCATCGGCTCTCGACGCTGCAGCGTCCCGGTGCGCAGGGGCTGCCGGTGTTCTTCTGCCGGGTCGACATGGCGGGCAACATCACCAAGCGGCACTCGGCCACCCGGCTGCAGTTCGCCGCGCTGGGCGGCGCCTGCCCCTTGTGGATCGTCCATGAGGCGGTGGCGATCCCAGACCGCATCCTGGTCCAGCTCGCCGAGATGCCGGACGGCACCCGTTACGTCTCGATGGCCAAGGGGCTGGTGAAACCCTCGGGCAGCTTCACCCGACCGCCGCGCCGCTATGCCGTGGCGCTGGGCTGCGAGGAGGGGCATGCCGCCGACTTCGTCTATGCCGATGCGCTGCGCACCGGCGGCGCCGCGACGCCGATCGGCGCCTCGTGCCGCATCTGCCCTCGGCTCGACTGCGACCAGCGCGCCTTCCCGCCCGCCGGATCGGTGATCGAGATCGATCCCGATCGCCGCCGCGCGGTGCCCTACGGCTTCCGCTGACGCTTGCGGCGCCCTCCCGCTTCATGGCATACCCGAAGCTCGAAAACAGAAATTTGGAGAGGTGCCATGGCAACCGCGCTCGCCCCCAGTCCGCAGGTCAGCGACGCCGAGTGGGAGGCGCGCCAGCAGCTCGCCGCCTGCTACCGCGTGTTCGACATGCTCGGCTGGTCCGAGATGATCTACAATCACATCACGGTGAAGCTGCCCGACCAGGAAGGCGCGTTCCTGATCAACCCGTTCGGGCTGCATTTCAGCGAGGTGAAGGCCTCGAATCTCGTTAAGATCGACATCGACGGCAACAAGCTGGACGACTCGCCCTATCCGGTGAACCGTGCCGGCTTCGTGCAGCATGCGCTGTTCCACCGGCATCTGCCGGATGCGCACTGCATCATGCACAGCCACACCACCGCGGGGATGGCGGTCGCGTCGCTCGAAGGCGGGCTGCGTCCGACCAATTTCTACGCGTGCAACTTCATCGGCCAGATCGCCTACCATGATTTCGAAGGCGTCACCGTCCGCGACGAGGAAGGCGAGCGGCTGCTTGCGCATCTCGGCGACAAGCGGGTGATGCTGCTGCGCAACCACGGCATCCTCGCCATGGGACGCACGCTGCCCGAGGCGTTCGTCAAGCACTGGGCGCTCCAGCGCGCCTGCGAGATCCAGGTCGCGACTATGAGCATGGGCAGGCCGATCGAGATTTCGCCCGAGGTTGTCGCCGTCCACCAGCGCGACGTGCACATGGCGCAGGTGCCCGGCGGCCCGGGTGCAGCGGACTTCGCGGCGATGGTGCGGCTGGTCGACCGCACCGACCGCAGCTGGCGGGACTAATAGCTTTCAACCCATTTTCCGAGCCGTCGCCCGCATGCGGGCGACTAGAAAATGCTCATCCGAAGCGGAAGCCGCTCACCGCCCAGCCGAGCACATGGTCCCGATAGTCGCAGACGGCGGGACTCTCGCCACCAGCGCCGAGCGCGACCATCAGCGGCAGCAGGTGCTCCTCGCGCGGATGGGCGAACTCCGCATAGGGCAGGTCGCGCCAGGCGATGATCCGGGCCTCGCGGCGCGCAGGAGCGGGATCGGTGACGGCGTCGACCAGCGCGGCGTCCCAGGCATCGGCATAGGGCGTCGCCTGGGGGCCGCGGACGCGCAGATTGTGGAAGCTCATGCCCGAGCCGACGATCAGCACGCCCTCCTCGCGCAATGGCGCCAGTGCCTTGCCGATCGCGACATGCGCGGCAGGGTCGAGGTCCGCCCGCAGCGACAGTTGCACGAGCGGGATGTCGGCATCCGGTACCGCGACCTTCATCGGAATGAACACGCCGTGGTCCCAGCCGCGCTCGCGCTCGACCCCGGTGGGGAAGCCGGCGCCTTCGAGCAGCACCTTGGCCCGCAGCGCCACCTCCGGCGCGCCGGGGGCATCCCAGTGCAGGTGGTAGGTGTGCTCGGGGAAGCCGTGATAGTCGAACAGCAACGGCTGGCCGTTGCCGACATGCACGGTAACGTCGCGCTCCTCCCAATGCCCGGAGACGAGCAGGATCGCACGCGGCCGCTCGGGCAGGCTTTCGATCAGCCCGGCGAGATAGGCCTGCATCGGGCGCCACATCGGATCGGGCGGCCCGCCGGCAGGGTCCATGAAGAAGCAGGGGCCGCCGCCATGCGGGATGAAGAGTGCGGGTAAGGTCATGTCGGCAATGTCGCCGACGGCCTGTCCCTCGACAATGCCGGTTTCGGAAACCGGTCGTTTCCCGCTAGGGTCGCCGCCATGACTCGGTTCACCGTCAACAACCAGCCGGTCCAGTACGATATGGATCCGCAGACGCCCCTGCTCTGGGCCTTGCGCGACGCCTCCAACCTCACCGGCACCAAATATGGCTGCGGCACCGGCGATTGCGGCGCCTGCACCGTCGATATCGACGGCGCCGCCCGGCTCGCCTGCCGCGAGACGATCGGCGCGATCGAAGGCACGTTCGTCACCACGATCGAGGGTCTATCGCCCGATCGCGGCCATCCGGTGCAGCAGGCCTTTCTCGCCGCCAACCTCGTCCAGTGCGGCTATTGCATCCCCGGCATGGTGATGGCGGCATCGGTGTTGATCCGCACCAATCGCAACCCGTCGGAGGAAGACATCCGCCAGGGCATCCCCAATATCTGCCGCTGCGGCATCTATCCGCGGCTGGTGGCGGCGATCCAGGATGCGGCGCGCATCGCCCGCGGCGACCCGGCCGACGACGCCTGAATGCTTTCAATCTGCTGTCAGTGCAATTCAGAACCCGCTCAGCGTCGGGCGCGTATTCAGGCAGCATCGGCACGGCGACTTCGCCGCTGCCACCGGAGAATGGTTCGATGAAGAGGATGCTGTTGGCGGCGATCGCAGCCGCGACTGCGCTGGTTCCCGCCGCTGCCATCGCGCAGGAGCGCGGCGAGCATCGCGGCAATGGCGGCTGGATGCGCCCCGACAATTTCCGTCCGCAGGGCGGCCAGGGTGGCCAGGGCTGGCAGCGCCAGCAGGGGACGCCGCAGGCACAGCCCCAGGCGCAGCCGCAGGATCGCGGCAATTGGCAGCGCCCGCAAGGTCAGCCCCAGGATCGCGGCAATTGGCAGCGTCCGCAGGGCAACCCCGGCTGGCAACGCCCGCAAGGTGCGCCCCAGGCGATGGATCGCGGCGAGTGGCGCCGGCCCGACGGGCAACCCCGCCCCGCCTTCCAGCAGCCGCAGGGCACGCAAAATCCGGCCCAGCCGCAGCGCGACTGGCGCGGCGGGCAGCGTCCGGATTGGCAGAACCGCGGCGACGTCCGCAATCCGCAAGCCTGGCAGGACCGCCGCTGGGACGATCGCTCGCGCGGGCAGTGGAACGGCGCCCGCGACTGGGACCGCCGCGACGGCAATCGCGGCTGGAACGACCGCCGCGACTGGGATCGCGGCGGTCGCTGGCGTGGCGATCGCGGCGTGTGGAACAATGGCTGGCGCAACGACAATCGCTACGATTGGCGTGGCTATCGCGACTATAACCGCAGTCTCTACCGCCTGCCGCGCTATTATCCGCCGGCGCGCTGGAGCTATGGATATCGTCGCTTCTCGGTCGGCTACCGGCTCGACAGCTTCCTGTTCGCGCAGCAATATTGGATCAGCGATCCTTACGCCTATCGCCTGCCGGAGGTCTGGGGACCGTATCGCTGGGTCCGCTATTATGACGACGCGCTGCTGGTGGACGTCGATAGCGGCCAAGTGGTCGACGTGATCTACGGCATCTTCTGGTGAGCAAGACAGGGGCCGGCAGCGATGCCGGCCCCTTGCGCTTGCATTCGGCGAAGCACGGGGCAAAGAGTTGCGCCGTGAGCAAGAGCAACCCCAACAGCAAGGGATCGCCCTCCCCCGAACGGGCAAGGATCGGCCGCGAGGTCGCGGCGCGACTGGAGGCGAACCCGAACGTGCGCCGCGCCAAGGTCGAGCTCGCGCAGGTCTATACCTATCCCGACTTCTTCAGCGATGCCGAGTGCGACATGCTGATGGCGCTGATCGACAGCAATGCCCGTCCCTCGACGCTGCTCGCCGCCACCGACGACCCCGACTATCGCACCAGCCACAGCTCGGACCTGTATCGCTGGTCGCCCGACATCCAATCGATCGACGACCGCATCGCCGACCTGCTCGGCATTCCCTCCGAACATGCCGAGACGATGCAAGGGCAGCGCTATGCGCCGAACCAGCAGTTCCGCGCGCACTGTGACTATTTCCACGAAGACAGCGGCTATTGGGACAAGATGGTCGAGACCGGCGGCCAGCGCACCTGGACCGCGATGGCCTATCTGAACACCGTCGAGGAAGGCGGCGCCACGTGGTTCCCGCGTGCGGGCATCCGCTTCAAGCCCAAGCGGGGGATGCTGCTGATCTGGAACAACATGCTCGCCGACGGCAGCCCGAACTACGATACGCTGCACGAGGGCATGCGCGTGGTCGAAGGCACCAAATACATCATCACCAAATGGTTTCGCGAGCAGGCCTGGATCAAGGCGCCGATCCAGACCTATCGCTCGGGCGTGGTCGAGGCCGACTGAGCGGGGCAAACCGCCAGCCCTCGACATTCGGCCACCCCCCCGCCACATCGGGGGCATGTCCCCTGCCCTCAATGTTCACCGTTCGATCCTCGGCCAGCCCTGGCGCTGGCGCGGGCTCGCCGCCGACGCGCGCGACCCCGGTTTTGCCCCTGACGATCTCGTCACCCAGTTGCTGCTCACCCGCGGCGTCGATCGCGCCGATCTCGAGCGCCACCGCACCCCCAGCATCCGCGCCTTTATGCCGGACCCATCGATCTTTCGCGACATGGATCGCGCTGCCGAGCGCCTTGCCGACGCCGTGGAAGCGCGCGAGCAGGTCGCGATCTTCGGCGACTACGACGTCGACGGCGCCACCTCCGCTGCGCTGCTGATCCTGCTGCTCCGCGAACTCGGGCTCGAGGCGACCCCCTACATCCCCGACCGACTGATGGAAGGCTATGGTCCGTCGGGCGAGGCGCTCGTTCGGCTCAAGCAGCAGGGCCATGGGCTGATCGTCACGGTCGATTGCGGCGCACAGGCATTCGAAGCGCTGGCAATGGCGCGCGACGCGCAGGCCGAGGTGATCGTCGTCGACCATCACAAATGCGCGACCGAACTTCCCGTTGCCCACGCGCTGGTGAACCCGAACCGGCTCGATGAGGGCGAGGGCGCCGAACACGGTCATCTCGCCGCGGTCGGCGTCGCCTTCCTGCTCGGTGCGGCGCTGGTGCGGACGCTGCGTGCGCGTGGCTATTTCGCCAAGCGCGCCGAACCGCGGCTGCTCGACCTGCTCGACATCGTGGCGTTGGGCACGGTGGCGGACGTGGCGCAGCTCAAGGGGCTCAACCGTGCCTTCGTCGCGCAGGGCCTCAAGGTGATGGCGCAGCGGCGCAACATCGGCATCGCGGCGCTGATCGAGGTATCGCGGCTCACCCGTGCGCCAACCTGCACCGATCTCGGTTTCGCGCTGGGGCCGCGGATCAACGCCGGCGGCCGCGTCGGCAAGTCCGATCTTGGCGTGCGGCTGCTCACCACCCGCGACCCTTCCGAGGCCCGCGCGATCGCCGCCGAACTCGATCTGCTCAACGAGGAGCGCCGCGCGATCGAAGCGGAGGTGCAGGCGGCGGCCGAATCGCTTTGCCTGGTCGGCGGCGACCGGATGGTCGCGCTCGTCGCGGGCGATGGCTGGCACCCCGGGGTGATCGGTATCGTCGCCGGGCGGCTGAAGGAGAAATTCGGCAGGCCCGCACTGGTGATCGCGCTCGGTGAGGACGGGATCGGCAAGGGCTCGGGCCGGTCGATCCCCGGCGTAGACCTGGGTGCGGCGGTGCTCGCCGCCAAGGATGCCGGGCTGCTGATCGCGGGCGGCGGACACGCGATGGCATGCGGCGTGACGGTAGCAGCCGAGGGCGTGGAGGCGCTTGCCGCGTTTCTCGAGGATCGGCTTGCCGAGCGAATCGCCGTTGCACGCGGCGAACGCGCGTTGCTGCTCGACGCCGTGCTGAGCCCGGCCGGGGTAAACCCGATGCTGGTGGAGGCGATGGAGGCCGGCGGGCCCTATGGGATGGGCTGGCCGGCGCCGCGAATCGCTGCGGGTCCGCTGCGGGTGATCAAGGCGGATGTCGTTGGCACCGGCGGCCATGTCCGCGCGATCGTCGCGGGCGCGGACGGGCGTAGCCTGAAAGCGGTTGCGTTCCGCCAGGCCGAGTCGGATCTGGGCCAGGCGCTGCTCTCCGCACCTGCACATCGCCACCTGTGGCTGGCCGGGCGTGCCAAGATCGACACCTGGGGAAGCCGCCCAGCAGCAGAATTACACATCGAAGATGCAGCATGGGCCGATTGAGTGCTTGACGGCTGTGGAATCGCCCCCTATTCGGCCGCTCCACGCCACGCAGTTGGCCCCTTCGTCTAGCGGTTAGGACGCGGCCCTTTCACGGCTGAAACACGGGTTCGATTCCCGTAGGGGTCACCACGGCTTGCCGGCACAACATGCCGCAGCCAGGGTGTTTTCGCACATCGTCGGACATGGTCGCTGCAGCCAAGTGCTGGGCGCCGAGCGGGTGTTCCTCCGGTCTGGCTTTGCCCACCGCAAGCGCTTGATCCCCCCTGCCCTTGCCCCTAGACGCTGCCGGGAACCAACCTGTCTCAGGAAAGCGAGCTTATGGCGAAGATCAAGGTAGCAACGCCCGTCGTGGAGATCGACGGCGACGAAATGACGCGGATCATCTGGGAATGGATCCGCGAGCGCCTGATCCTTCCGTACCTCGATATCGATCTGAAGTATTACGACCTCTCGGTGCAGAAGCGCGACGAGACCAACGACCAGATCACCATCGATTCGGCCAATGCGATCAAGCAGTACGGCGTCGGCGTGAAGTGCGCGACGATCACCCCGGACGAGCAGCGCGTCGAGGAATTCAGCCTCAAGAAGATGTGGAAGTCGCCCAACGGCACGATCCGCAACATCCTGGGCGGCGTGATCTTCCGCGAGCCGATCGTGATCTCGAACGTCCCCCGCCTGATCCCGGGCTGGACCAAGCCGATCGTCGTCGGCCGTCACGCCTTCGGCGATCAGTACAAGGCGACCGACTTCAAGGTGCCCGGCAAGGGCAAGCTGACCATGAAGTGGGAAGGCGAGAATGGCGAGACGATCGAGCACGAGGTGTTCGACTTCCCGCAGGCCGGCGTCGCCATGGGCATGTACAATCTCGATGAGTCGATCCGCGATTTCGCGCGCGCCTCGATGAACTATGCGCTGGGCCGCAACTGGCCGCTGTACCTGTCGACCAAGAACACGATCCTCAAGGCCTATGACGGCCGCTTCAAGGACATCTTCGCCGAGGTGTTCGAGACCGAGTTCAAGGATCAGTTTCAGAGCGCCGGCATCGTCTACGAGCATCGCCTGATCGACGACATGGTCGCCTCGGCACTCAAGTGGCACGGCGAATTCGTCTGGGCCTGCAAAAACTATGACGGCGACGTCCAGTCGGACCAGGTCGCGCAGGGCTTCGGCTCGCTGGGCCTGATGACCTCGGTTCTGATGACCCCGGACGGCAAGACGATCGAGGCGGAAGCGGCGCACGGCACCGTCACCCGCCACTATCGCCAGCACCAGCAGGGCAAGGCGACCTCGACCAACCCGATCGCTTCGATCTTCGCCTGGACCGGCGGCCTCAAGTATCGCGGCAAGTTCGACAACACCCCCGAGGTGACCCGCTTCGCCGAGACGCTGGAGCGCGTGTGCATCGAGACCGTCGAGAGCGGCAAGATGACCAAGGATCTCGCGCTGCTGATCGGCCCGGATCAGGCCTGGATGACCACCGAGCAGTTCTTCGAAGCGATCCGTGTCAACCTCGAAACCGCGATGGGCAGCTGGCAGTAAGCCGGCTTCCCTTCGGGAAAGCTACGGAAAAGCCCGCCACTGGCGGGCTTTTCTACTTGCAATGCCGGGCCTCGCATCGTCTCTAGGGGGCATGACCGAGCGAGCAAAACCCGCCACCGGCCATCGGCCTTTCTTTTCCTCCCATCCCCGCCCCGCGTCCGCATGCTGAGCCTGTCCAACCACGGCTTCAGCGACACGCTGGTAATCCTCGGCGCCGCGGGCCTCGTCATTCCGGCTTTCGCGCGCTTCCGCATCAGCCCGGTGATCGGGTTCATTCTGGCCGGCCTGCTGGTCGGACCGTTCGGGCTCGGCAGCCTGGTCGGCCAGGCGCCCTGGCTCTACTACCTTACCATCTCGGACGCGCACTCGATCGAGCCGTTCGCCGAGTTCGGCATCATCCTGCTGCTGTTCTCGATCGGGCTCGAGCTTTCGTTCAAGCGGCTTTGGGCGATGCGGTCGCTGGTGTTCGGCACGGGTGCTGCCGAACTCTTCGGATCGGGACTGATCCTTGCCGCCCTGCTCTATCTAACCGGCCTGAGCACCGGTGGCGCGATCGGGCTGGGTCTTGCGCTCGCCCTTTCTTCCACCGCGCTGGTGATCCCGATCGCGGGCACGACCAGCCCTGTCGGCCGCGCCGCCTTCGCGATGCTGCTCTTCGAGGATCTGGCACTGGTGCCTATCATCTTCGGACTTGGCGCAATGGCACCCAATCCCGATGGCGCCGGCGTCACCAAATTGCTGATGACGCTGGGCATCGGCGCGGCGACCGTCGCGGTATTGTTCATCGGCGGACGGATCGTGCTGCCGCGCATGTTCGCCCAAGCCGCGCGGACCAAGAGCCCCGAGCTCTTCCTCGCCGCCAGCCTGCTCGTCGTGATCGTCGCCAGCTTGGCGACCACCGCGGCGGGACTGTCGCCGATCGTCGGCGCGCTGATCGCGGGCCTGCTGATCGCCGAGACCGAATATCACGGGGAAGTCGAAGCAATCACCGCACCGTTCAAGGGACTCGCGCTCGGCGTCTTCTTGCTCACCGTAGGCATGCAACTCGACCTCGGCTTCGTCGCCGAGAACTGGGCGGCGCTGCTCGGCGCAAGCGTGCTGGTGATGGCGGTCAAGGTCGCGGTAACGACCGTGCTGCTGCGCTGGTCGGGCGCGCGCATGGGCACCGCGGCCGAAACCGGCGTACTGATGGCGAGTCCGTCCGAGACCACGCTGATCGTGCTCGGCGTCGCCGGTGCGGCCGGTCTGATCGCGCCCGGCACCGCGGCGTTCTGGAGCGCGGTCACTGCGATCGGCCTCACCGCCACCCCGCTGCTCGCCAAGGCGGGCCGGGGCGCCGCGCGCAAGATCGAGGGCAAGAACGGCGCGCAGATCGCCGAGGAAGATCTGGCGCCGGTCGAGGGCGGTACCGTCGTCATCGGCTTCGGCCGCGTCGGGCGTACCGTCGCCGAGATGCTGCGCCGCCACGACAAGCCCTATGTCGCCGTCGACGCCGATATCGACAGCGTCGTCCGCGGCCGACGCGCCGGCTTCCATGTGCTGTTCGGTGACGTCACCCGCAACGAGCTGGTCGACCAGCTCCAGCTCGGGCGCGCCAAGGCACTGGTGTTGACGATGGACGACCCCGTGCTGACCGTGCGGCTGACCAAGCGGGTGCGCGGCTGGGTACCGACCCTGCCGATTATCGCCCGCGCGCGCGATGCCGGACATGCCGCAGAGCTCTATCGCGCCGGCGCCACCGATGCGGTCCCGGAGGCGATGGAAAGCTCGCTGCAACTGTCCGAGGCGCTGCTGGTCGATCTCGGCCTCGGCGTCGGTCCGGTGATTGCATCGATCCACGAAAAGCGCGACGAGATGCGCCGCTCGATCAAGGAAGCCGCCGGGCTGCAGCGCGAACCGCGCCTCACCCGGTCGCGCCTTGGTGCGAGCACCGACCCAACCGAGGCCTGACCCCTGATGCTGCTACCCCTCGCCCTCGCCCTGCTCGCCCCCATGCAGGGCGAAGCCGTTCCCGATCCGCTCGCCCCGGCCAAGGCCGGGCGCATCCGCTGCATCGATCCCGATCGCAGCGCGCGCACCTGCGGCACGATCGTCCGCTACACGCTGCGCGGCGACGGCGCGTTCGACGCGCTGGTGACCGGCGTCGTCAACCGCGATCCGGTGATCGTGCTCGAATATTCCACCTTCGGCCAAATGCGCGACGGCATGGTGTGCAGCCGCGTCCGCCCCGCAGACTTCAACAGCGGCAAGCTGACCAGCAACGGCACCGCGCTCAGCCCGGCGCTGGAGGCCAACACGCGGCTCAAACTGATGGAAGCGCTTCAGCCGCTCGCCGGGCATGAGCGCTGCTATCGCGATGCTGGTGCGGGCGAGCTGACCGTCAACGTCACCATCGACGGCCTGCTGCGCCCGGAGATGGGCCAGACGGCGATCTGGGTGCTGCCCGAGGACGGCTACGCCCCCGGGCGCTGACCCTGGGATCAGGCGGCGACGGCAGCCTCTGCCAGCGCCGCCTTCACGGCCGCGAGCGCATCCGCGCCCTTGGCCCCGTCCGGACCGCCGCCCTGCGCCATGTCCGGACGGCCGCCGCCGCCCTGGCCGCCGAGCACTGCGACGGCGACCTTCACCAGGTCCACCGCGCTCACGCCGATCCCGTCGCTGACGCCGACCGCGACCGACGCGCGGCCCTCGTTCACCGCCACCAGCGCGACCACGCCGCTGCCGATCCGCGCCTTGGCCTCGTCCACCGCGCCGCGCAGCGCCTTGGCTTCCAGCCCGCCGAGCACCTGCCCGACGAAGTTGATGCCGTTCACCTGCTCCGGACCCGCCGGTGCCGCCCCGGCACCGCCGCCAAGGGCCAGCGCCTTCTTGGCGTCGGCCAGCTCGCGCTCGAGCTTGCGGCGTTCCTCGACCAGCGCCGCGACGCGCGCGGGCACATCATCCGGCGCGGTCTTGAGCGCAGCCGCCGCCTCACGCAGCCGCTCGTCGCGGGCGTTGAGCCACAGCCGGGCGCCCTCGCCGGTCAGTGCCTCGATGCGGCGCACGCCCGAGGAGACGGCGCTTTCGGAGACGATCTTGAAGATCGCGATGTCACCCGTCGCATTGACGTGCGTACCGCCGCACAGCTCGACCGAGTAGGACGCATCCTCGCCCAGCCCCATCGAGAGCACGCGGACCTCGTCGCCATACTTTTCGCCGAACAACGCCATCGCGCCGGCGGCGATCGCGTCGTCCGGAGTCATCAGCCGCGTCTCGACCGTGCCGTTGTGGCGGATCTGCGCGTTCACATCGGCCTCGACCAGCGCGATCTGCTCGGGCGTCAGCGCCGAGGGGTGCGAGAAGTCGAAGCGCAGCCGCTCGGGCGCCACCAGGCTGCCCTTCTGGCTGACATGGGTGCCGAGCCGCTTGCGCAGCGCCGCGTGCAGCAGGTGCGTCGCCGAATGGTTGGCGCGAACTTGGTCGCGATGCTCGACATCGACCGACAGGTGCACGGCGTCGCCGACCGCGACTTCGCCGCTTTCGATCTTGGCATGATGCGCATGCAGCCGGCCCAGCGGTTTGGAGGTATCATCCACGAGCGCACGCAGCTTGTCGTTGCCGATCACGCCGACATCGCCCATCTGGCCGCCGCTCTCGCCATAGAAGGGCGTCTGGTTGGTGAGGATAGTCACCGTGTCGCCGGCGACCGCCTTCTCCACCCGCGCACCGTCCTTGACCAGCGCTACCACCTGGCCCTCGCCCTGGGTGCCCGAATAGCCGATGAATTCGGTGCCGCCGAGCTCGTCGGCGAGATCGTACCACAGCTCTTCCGAAGCCTTCTCGCCCGAGCCCTTCCAGGCGGCGCGGGCGGCGCGCTTCTGCTCGGCCATCGCCGCATCGAAGCCCGCACGATCGACGCCGATCTCGTTGGCGCGCAGCGCGTCCTCGGTCAGGTCATAGGGGAAGCCGAAGGTGTCGTAGAGCTTGAACGCCGTCGCGCCCGGCAGCGTGTCGCCGGCCTTCAGCCCCACCGTCGCCTCGTCGAGCAGGCGCAGGCCGTTGGCGAGCGTCTGGCGGAAGCGGGTTTCCTCCTGGAGCAACGTCGCTTCGATCAGCGGCTGCGCGCGCACCAGCTCGGGGTACGCAGCGCCCATCTCGGCGACCAGCGACGGCACCAGCCGGTGCATCAACGGATCCTTGGCGCCCAGCAGGTGCGCATGGCGCATCGCGCGACGCATGATGCGGCGAAGCACATAGCCGCGGCCCTCGTTCGCCGGCAGCACGCCGTCCGCGACGAGGAAGCCCGACGAGCGCAGGTGATCGGCGATCACGCGGTGGCTGGCGACCTGCTCGCCGCTGGCCGAGGTGCCGGTCAGCGCCGCCGACTGGTCGATCAGCGCCTTGAAGGTGTCGATGTCGTAATTGTTGTGGACGCCCTGGAGCACGGCGGCGATGCGCTCCAGCCCCATGCCGGTGTCGATGCTCGGCCGCGGCAGGTCGCCGATGATCTCGTCATTTTCCTGCACGAACTGCATGAAGACGAGGTTCCAGATCTCGACGAAACGGTCGCCATCTTCCTCGGGCGAGCCCGGGGGGCCGCCATAGATGTGCTCGCCGTGATCGTAGAAGATTTCCGAGCAGGGCCCGCACGGACCATCCGAGCCCATCGCCCAGAAATTGTCCTTGGTCGGGATGCGGATGATCTTGTGATCGGGCAGCCCGGCGATCTTCTTCCACAGGTCGAACGCCTGGTCGTCGGTGTGGTATACCGTGACGGTCAGCTTCTCGGCCGGAATGCCCCACTCCCTGGTGAGGAGCGTCCAGGCGTGGGTGATCGCCTGCTCCTTGAAATAATCGCCGAACGAGAAATTGCCGAGCATTTCGAAGAAGGTATGGTGCCGGGCGGTATAGCCGACATTGTCGAGATCGTTATGCTTGCCGCCCGCGCGCACGCACTTCTGGCTGCTGGTCGCGGTGCTGTACGGGCGCGATTCCAGGCCGGTGAACACGTTCTTGAACGGCACCATGCCCGCATTCACGAACATCAGCGTGGGATCGTTGTGCGGCACCAGCGGCGCGCTGGGGACGCGGGCATGGCCCTGGCCCTCGAAATAGTCGAGAAACGAGCGGCGGATATCATTGGTCGACGTCATGTTCGTCGACTTAGGGGCGTGCGGGCTTTCGCTCAAGCGAAACACGTCGATCACGATGATCGTTCCGCGTTCGTATCAACCAGGCCCGCGCGCGGCGCCGATCAGCCCATCGGCTGATCGATCGAGACCGGCGGCGCACTGAACCATTTCGGCCCAGCCTCGGTCATGTGGAAGCAATCCTCCAGCCGCACGCCGAAGCTGCCGGGGATGTAGATGCCGGGCTCATTGGAGAAGCACATGCCGGGCGCGAGCGGCGTTCTCTCGCCGCGGACCAGGTTGACCGGCTCGTGCCCGTCGAGGCCGATGCCATGGCCGGTGCGGTGCGACAGGCCGGGCAGCTTGTAATCCGGCCCATAGCCAAGCGACGCATAATAGCCGCGCACGGCATCGTCGACGCTGCCTGTCGGCGCGCCGAGCTTTGCCGCCGCGAATGCCACGTGCTGCCCCTTCGCCACTGCGTCCCAAACCTTGCGCTGCTCGGCGCTCGCACTGCCATGGACGAAGGTGCGCGAGACGTCGGACTGGTAGCCCATCACGTTGCAGCCGCAGTCCATCAGCACGATCGCGCCGTCGCTCACCGGCGAGGGCGTCTTGGTGCCGTGCGGATAGGCCGCGCCCTCGCCGACCAGCACCATGCTGAACTCGGGATCGCCGCCCAGCTTGCGCGTCGCCGCATCCATCAGCGCCGAGACGTCGCGCTGGCGCATGCCCTTGTCGACGTGTGCATAGACAAAGCGATAGGCAGCGATGGTGATATCGGTTGCGAGCTGCATCAGCGCCAGCTCGGCGGGGCTCTTGATCATCCGGCAGCCGCGCACGACCGGATTGGCCGACGTGACGCGAAGCCCATTCTTCTGCAGTCCGTCGACCGCGAAGAAGCGGACCGTTTCCTCGATGCCCACCGGCAGCCCGGCAAGCTTGCGGTCCTTGAGGAAGCCCGCGACGATCTTGAGCGGATCCTCGTCCTCCTGCCACACGCGGACCTCGGCCGGGATCGCCAGCGTCTCGCGGGTGCGCGGTTCCTCGAAGAAGGGGGTGACGATGCAGGGCTCGCCCTCCGCGGGCAGGATTGCGGCGGTAAGCCGCTCGCTGCGGCCCCAGCGAATCCCGGTGAAATAGACCAGGCTGGCGCCGGGTTCGATCAGCACGGCGCCGATGCCGTTCGCCTTCATCAGCGCCTGTGCCTTGGCAAGCCGGGCGTGGCGCTCCTCTGGGCCGATCGGGCGGGCGTTGCCGGTCATGTCCTGGAGCTGGGCGAGATCGGGCTCGGCCGCGCGTACGATTGCGGGCATCCCGAGCAAGGGCAGCGCCGCCATGCTCCCGATCAGGTTTCGCCGCGTCGTTGCCCAAGCCGTCATGTCACGCCCTCGCTCTTGTACTGTCGACGGCGTAGGCGGAAGCAGACCCGGACGGCAAGGTTTTCGCACCGGACCAAAGAAGGGATCTTAGACGGATCGTCGCCATTGTGCCGATGCTGTTGCTGACGGGCCCCAGATTGCCGCCGGCAGCGCCGGGACCGTCCGCACCGCGCGGTCCGGCCTGGTGCGACCCGCGGCCTGCGCACAAATCGCCCGCGGATACCCGTCCTTCGCCTTAGCTCGCGGTGCCGCGCTGAAACCGTCGGCACGCCCTCGGACTTGACCCGGGCGCAACAATCCCCTTCCCTCCCGCGACGATTCTTCGGGGAGCATGTGTGGGTAAACGACTAACCTGGTTCATCCTGGCGGCGCTGCTGCTGGGCGGGCTGATCGGCTGGGGGCTGAACCTCGGCTATGGGGGTACGCCGGCGGGCAAGGCGACGCTCGAATCGATCGCCTATGGTCTCGATATCCCTACCCAGATGTTCCTCCATCTCATCAAGATGATCATCGCGCCGCTGGTGGTGTCCACGCTGGTCGTCGGCATCGCGCATATGGGCGGCGGCGGCGCGATCGGGCGTGTGGGGCTCAAGGCGTTCTTCTGGTTCGTCTGCGCGAGCCTGGTGTCGCTTACCCTCGGCCTGATCCTGGTGAACCTGCTGCATCCGGGCACCGGGCTGCATCTGCCGCTGCCGCCGGTCAACGCGTCGAGCGGGGTGGACCGGACCGCCTTCGATGCCGCCAAGTTCTTTACCCATATCGTTCCGACCAGCGCGATCGAGGCGATGGCAAGCAACGACATCCTGCAGCTGGTGATCTTCTCGCTGTTCTTCGGTGTCGGCATGGCGGCGGTGGGCGACAAGGCCAAGCCGCTGCTGCGCGGGCTGGAGGCGCTGGTCTCGGTGATGCTGACGGTCACCGGCTATGTGATGCTGTTCGCGCCGGTCGCGGTGTTCTGCGCGGTCGCGCGGACACTCGCCACCCAGGGGCTGGGCGTGGTCGGCGATCTCGCCTTCTTCATGGGCAGCTTTTATATCGGCTTGGCAGCACTTTGGGCGGTGCTGCTCGGTGCCTGCTTCCTGGTGATCGGGCCGCGTACCGGCTTGCTGTTCCGGTATTTGCGCGATCCGATCCTGCTCGGCTTCTCGACTGCCTCGTCCGAGGCCGCCTATCCGCGCACGCTCGATGCGCTGGACCGGTTCGGGGTGCCGCCGCGGATCGCCAGCTTCGTGCTGCCGCTCGGCTATTCGTTCAACCTCGATGGCTCGATGATGTACATGACCTTCGCGTCGATCTTCATCGCCCAGGCCTATGGCATCCACCTCGACTGGGCGACGATGATCCAGATGCTGCTGATCCTGATGGTCACCAGCAAGGGCATTGCCGGGGTGCCCCGCGCCAGCCTGGTGGTGATCACCGGCACGCTCGCGCATTTCAACATTCCCGAGGCGGGGGTGCTGCTGATCCTCGCGGTCGACCATTTCCTCGACATGGGCCGTACCGCGACCAATGTCGTCGGCAATGCGGTGGCCGCAGCGGTAGTGGCGCGCTGGGAGGGCAAGCTCGACGCGCCCGACGAGGCCGAGCCTCCGGTCCGGCCGCTCCCGGCCGGGGGGGCGCACGATGTCGACAAGTTCGAGGATTATGCCGGGGGCTGAACGCTCCCGGCGCGTTCACGCATAAGCATAGGGTCCGCCCGCCTTCAGCGCCCGCTGATAGGCCGGGCGGGCATGGATCTTCTCCAGGAACGCCGCGATATGTGGGCGACCATCGAGGATGCCGGCGCGCTTGACGGCGGCCTCCATGGGGAAGCTCATCATCACGTCGGCCGCGGTGAAGGTGTCGCCGGCGAACCAGGGGCGCTTCGCCAGTTCGCCTTCGACATAGTCGAAATGCACCTCGGCCATCGGCCGGAACTTCTTGAGCCCCATCTTGCCGAAGAATGGCACGCGGGCGAGCACCAGCATCACCAGCAGCGGCGGCATCAGCGAACCCTCCGCATAATGGAGGAAGTGACGATAGCGCAGTGCATCCTCGCGCTTCGCAGGCGCGCCGAGCTTGCCGTCGGCCTTGTCGACCAGATATTGCAGGATCGCGCCGGTTTCTGCGACCACGGTGCCGCCATCCTCGATCACCGGCGATTTGCCGAGCGGATGCACCTTCTTGAGTTCGGGCGGGGCGAGCATCGTCGCCTTGTTCCGCTCGTAGCGCTTTACTTCATACGGAAGCCCAAGCTCCTCGAGCAACCAGAGCACGCGCTGCGAGCGGGAATTTTCGAGATGGTGGACGATGATCGTCAAGTCGGCCCCTCCGGTGAGCGCGGCGCTTGCCGTCGCTTGCTGCACAGGCCTGCAGCTTGCGCGACGCCGGAGCGCCGCGCAAGCTGCAGCGATGCCTGATCAGGCGAGCGTGCGCACCTTGGGCTCACGGTCCCAGTAACGCTGCTTCGCCGCCTCGACGAACCCGGCGAGATCGGTGACGCCTTCGTCCGCTTCCACGCCGGCCTTGTCGAGCAGCGGCTGGGCTGCGGCGTTGGCGCCGATCGCCTTGAGATGACCGAACGCGTCCATCACCCACTGGACGGCAGCGCCTTCCTTGACGAGCTTGGCGGCTGCTTCGTCGGACAGGATCACCGCGCAGGCGTCGACCGTCACCGAGGGCTGGCCGAACAGCTGCGCATCGGCGGCGATCTTCGATCCATCCGAAAGCGGCACGGCGCCGACCTTGGGTGCGATCGTCATCGCCTTGCCGCCGGCCGCCTCGATCGCGTCCTTGAGCGTCGCGAGGTCGTCCGCATCGGTACCATCGGCGATGAGGATGCCGACGGTCTTGCCGTCGAGCGTGTGGATCTCGCGCGGGCCGCGGATGATGCGGAGCGCTGGCGACGGATCCATGTCGAGCACCGGCGCCGCCGTCGGCGCGGCGTCGGGCAGGTCCATCGCGAGGCCGTCGGCGACGCGCTGCGCCAGCGTCTCGTCGACGTTGCGCAGGTTCGCCATCACTGCCACGCGAATGTGTTCGAGGCTGACCTTGGACAGCTCGAACACCAGCGCCGAGGCGATATGCGCCTGCTCGGCCGGGTCCATCGAGCGGAAGAACAGCCGCGCCTGGCTATAATGGTCGGCGAAGCTCTCGGGGCGGATGCGGAGCTTCTGGCCCTGCTCTTCCGACGGGAAGGTCTTGTAGCCCTTCTCGGGATCCTCGCGCGCGCCGCCTTCCTCGCCGACCTTGGCAAGGCTGTTGGGCTCGTAATTGGCGCGGCCCTTGGGCACCGCCATCTGCATATGGCCGTCGCGCTGCTGGTTCAGGAACGGGCAGCCCGCCGCCGCCGCGCGGCCCTTGGCGCTGTTGATCGGCAGCTGGTGGAAGTTGACCGAGCCGAGCCGCGACAGCTGGGTGTCGGTATAGCTGAAGAGCCGGCCCTGGAGCAGCGGATCGTTGCTGAAGCCGATGCCGGGGACGACATGGCTCGGCACGAACGCCGCCTGTTCGGTCTCGGCGAAGAAATTGTCGGGATAGCGGTCGAGCACCATCCGGCCGACGATCCGTACCGGCAGCACTTCCTCGGGGATCAGCTTGGTGGCATCGAGCACGTCATAGGGCTGGGCGTTGGCGAAGTCCTCGTCGAACAGCTGCACGCCCAGTTCCCATTCCGGATAATCGCCGCGATCGATCCGCTCGAACAGGTCGCGGCGCTGGAAATCGGGATCGGCGCCGGCGATCTTCACCGTCTCGTCCCAGATCGTCGAGGCAAGCCCCGCCTTCGGTTTCCAATGGAACTTGACGAAGGTGCTCTTCCCCTCCGCGTTGATCAGCCGGAACGTATGGACGCCGAAGCCTTCCATCGTCGCGAAGCTGCGCGGCAGCGTGCGGTCCGACATCGCCCACATCACCATGTGCGTCGATTCGGGCATCAGGCTGATGAAGTCCCAGAAGGTGTCGTGGGCGGTCGCCGCCTGCGGGTAGCCACGATCGGCCTCCATCTTGGCGGCGTGGATGAGGTCGGGGAACTTGATCGCGTCCTGGATGAAGAAGACGGGGATGTTGTTGCCGACCAGATCCCAATTGCCCTCGCGGGTATAGAATTTGACCGCAAAGCCACGCACGTCGCGCGGCGTGTCGACCGACCCTGCGCCGCCCGCAACGGTGGAGAAGCGCACGAACACCTCGGTGCGCTGGCCCTTCTTTTGGAACAGGTCGGCGACGGTGACGTCGGCGAGGCTGTCGGTCACCTCGAAATAGCCGTGCGCCGCCGAGCCGCGGGCATGAACGATGCGCTCCGGAATGCGCTCGTGATCGAAATGGTTCATCTTCTCGCGGAAGACTTCGTCCTCGATCAGCACGGGCCCGCGCGCGCCGGCCTTCAGCTGATTCTGATTGTCGCTGATCGGCGTGCCATGGTTGGTGGTGAGCACCGGGTGCTCGGCATCGGTCACCTGATGGGTTTCGCCCCCGGCGGGGGCGTTGCGGCTGTTCTGATCGGTCATGGGAAATCCTCGCAAGCGTGCGACGCTTCAACGAGCCGTGGATCAGGCAGTTGCGCCAGATTTGTTATCCATGTCGATTTCAGTCGTGCCGGAGGCGCCGGCCGCCGCAACGGCGATCAGCGCCCGCAGCGCCGGTTCGTCACCGGACGCAACCGCGCCCAGGCAGACATAGCGGCCGCGCCGCCCCTCGCCTCGCAGCAATCCCGCAGGATCGGGCAGCCGGGCCCCCTCGGCAAAGTGGAACAGCAGGTTGGGCGCGTCGACGACCAGCCGCAGTACCACCTGGCTGCTATCAAGCGACGTATAGACAAACGTCCGCCCTTCCCCAAGCGCCGTCTCCCGCTCCACCGCCTCGGGCCATGCCGATCGCAGCAAGGCCCGGGCAGTGGCGAGGCGGGTGGCGAGGCCGGCCGGGGACGCAGCATCGCACGTCCCGTCAGGCCCCGGCGCCGCCGAAGTCATCCGATCAGATATCGTCGTCGGGCTCCGGACCGGCCATCAGTCCCTCGGCGACCTGCTCGGTACGACCGCGGATCGCAGCTTCGAGGCGATTGCAAACCTCGGGGTTCTCGCGCAGGAAGTTCTTCGAATTCTCGCGCCCCTGGCCGATGCGGATGCTGTCATAGCTAAACCAGGCACCCGCCTTCTCGACCAGCCCGGCCTTCACGCCAAGATCGAGGATTTCGCCGATCTTGGAGATGCCCTCGCCGTACATGATGTCGAACTCGACCTGCTTGAACGGCGGCGCCACCTTGTTCTTCACCACCTTGACGCGCGTCGCGTTGCCGATGATCTCGTCTCGGTCCTTGATCTGGCCGGTGCGACGAATGTCGAGGCGGACCGAGGCGTAGAACTTCAGCGCGTTGCCGCCCGTCGTCGTCTCCGGATTGCCGTACATCACGCCGATCTTCATGCGCAGCTGGTTGATGAAGATCACCATGCAGCGCGAGCGGCTGATCGAACCGGTCAGCTTGCGCAGGCTCTGCGACATCAGACGGGCCTGGAGGCCGACATGGCTGTCGCCCATCTCGCCTTCGATTTCGGCGCGCGGCACCAAGGCCGCGACCGAATCGACCACCAGCACGTCGATCGCGTTCGAACGGACAAGCGTATCGGTGATTTCCAGCGCCTGCTCGCCGGTATCGGGCTGCGACACGATCAGTTCGTCGATATTGACGCCCAGCTTCTTGGCGTAAACGGGGTCGAGCGCGTGCTCGGCGTCGACGAAGGCGGCGACGCCGCCATTCTTCTGCGCCTCGGCGATCACGTGCAGCGCCAGCGTCGTCTTGCCCGAGCTTTCCGGACCATAGACTTCGATCACGCGGCCGCGCGGCAGGCCGCCGACACCGAGCGCGATGTCGAGCCCGAGCGACCCGGTGGAGATCGCCTCGACCTGCATCGTCTCCTTCGAGCCCAGCCGCATGGCCGAGCCCTTGCCGAAGGCGCGGTCGATCTGCGCGAGGGCGGCGTCGAGCGCCTTCTGCTTGTCCGTGGGATTGGCCATATTGCCGTCGATCACCTTGAGAGATGCTGCCATTGGGAAGCCCCGTCGCTAGAGGGTTTACGCACCGCGTTCAACACTGTTGCAGCGGTTGTATCGCATTTGTTCCGCGAGAACAAGAGGGGAACTTGACGAAGGTTGCGCACATGGGGCACGCGCGCTAGCTGCGGTGGCGTGACCTTGATCGTCGGCCATGTCTCCGCGCTTGCCCGCTTTCCGGTGAAGTCGATGGCGGGCGAGACGCTGTCGGTCGCCGAGGTCGACTGGCAGGGCATCGAGGGCGACCGCCAATATGCCTTTGTTCGTGCGCAAAATGGGACGCGTTTTCCATGGCTTACTGCCCGGGAGGTGCCGGGCATGGTCCTCCACCGGGCGCGCTTCGCTGACCCCGGCGCGCCCAAGACCAGCGCGATCATGGTGGAAGCCCCGGACGGCGGTGTCCGCGCGCTGCACGACCCCGGCCTGCACGCCCATCTGGCGGAGGCGGCGCGCGAGCCGGTGTCGTTGATCCAGGTGGCGCGCGGCGTCTATGACTCCATGCCGATCTCGCTCCAGACAAGCGCCGGGCATCGCGCGCTGGAAACCGCGCATGGCGGCCGGATCGATCCGCGCCGGTTCCGCATCAACGTCACGATCGAAAGCGAACTGCTGCCCGAGCAGTGGCAGGGCCTGCGCCTCGCCTTTGGCGATCCGAGCGAAGACGGCGCGATCGTGCACTGCGCCGATCCGATCCAGCGATGCGTGCTGGTCACCATCGATCCGGACACCGGCGCCAAGGACCCGACGATCCTGCGCACCGTCGCCCAGCGCTTCGCCGCCTGCTACGGGCTCTATTCCGCACCGGCGCGACCCGGGTTGATCCGCGTCGGCGACCCGGTGCGCATTCTCGCCTGAAGCGGAGGGGCCGGAGCCCCTCCCCAGCCGCTTACTTCCCCGGCTTGCCCGTCCACTGGTCCATCCAGCCGAGCACCTCGCCATACCATTGCAGCGAGTTCTTCGGCTTGAGCACCCAATGGTTCTCGTCCGGAAAGACGAGCAGCTTGGACGGAATCTCGCGGCGCTGGAGCGCGGTGAAGGCCGCCAGGCCCTGGGTATAGGGGATGCGGAAGTCCTTCTCGCTGGTGATCACCAGCTGCGGGGTCTTCCAGGCGCTGACATAGTTGACCGGGTTCCAGCGCTCGAACGCGGCGGGGTCCTCGAAATAGGCCTTGCCGCCATGTTCCCACTCGTCGAACCAGAGCTCCTCGGTTTCGTACGCCATGGCGCGCGCGTCGAACACGCCGTCATGCTGGACGATGCACTTGAAACGATCGGGCCACTGGCCCTCGATCCAGTTCATCATATAGCCGCCGTAGGAGGCACCGAGCGCGCAGGCCTTGTCGCCGTCGAGGAAGGCGAAGCGATCGGTTGCGGCGCGCAGACCCTTCTTCAGGTCCTCCAGCGGCCCCCCGCCCCAATTGTTGCGGATCGCATCGGTGAAGGCTTGGCCATAGCCGGTCGAGCCGTGGAAATCGACCGCGACCACCGCATAGCCGGCACCCGCAAACACCGCCGGGTTCCAGCGGTACGACCAGCTGTTGCCCATGCTGCCCTGCGGCCCGCCATGGACGATGAACGCGATCGGCGCCTTGGCTCCCGCCGCCAGCCCCGCCGGCTTGGCGACATAGCCCCAGACGGTATCGCCATTGGCGCCGTTGAAGCTGTAGCGGGTCACCTCGGGCATCGCGATGCCGGCCAGCTTCTCGGCGTTCACGGACGTAAGCCGCGTGCTCTTCTTGCCCTTGAGCCAGTAGAAATCGTCCGGCGCGGTGAGGCTGTTCATCGCATAGACGAGCCCGCCTTTGGTCGGCACCACCGCGGAGACGCTGCCCTTCTCAGTCAGCCGCTCGACCTTGCCCGCCAGCGACACGGCGAAGACCGGTTCTTCCTGCACGTCCTGCGCGGTGACGTAGATCGTCTTCGAGTCCGAGGCCCAGGCAATCGAGGCGACCGAGCGGTCCCAATTGGCGGTAAGCGCGCGCACGTCCCCGGTGGCGAGGTTGCGGAGCATCAGCACCTGGCGATCGGCTTCATAGCCCGGGCGCGCCATCGCGAACCAGGCCAGCCACTTCCCGTCGGGCGACGGCGTCGGCAGATTGTCCATGCCGCCATTGCCCTTGGTGAGGTTCACCGGCGCCGCGGAGCCATCCGCAGGGGCGGCGAAAATGTCGAGATTGGTCGACAGCGACTCGATCCGACCCGCCTCGCGCAGTGCGAAATAGATCGTCTTGCCATCGGCGCTCCAGGCGACCTCCTCGCCGCCGCCCGAAGGCTTGGAGGGCGTGTCGCCGACCAGCCCGCCTTCGATCGCGACACCGTCGCCGGTCGCGCCCTGTTGCCCGAACGGCAGGACGAAGAGCTGCGAGCGGGTGCCGTCCGCCCATGCATCCCAATGGCGCACGAACAGCTGCTGATAGACGCGGCCCGAGCCGGCGTTCGGATCCTTCTTCTCCATCGCCGTCGTCACCGTCGGCGCGCCCGGCTTGCGATCCGCCCAGACGAGCAGCTTGGCGCCGTCGGGCGAGACCTTGAAGCCGCTGAAGCCGCCCTGGATATGGGTCAGCTGGGTCGGCGTGCCGCCGGTGATCGCCACGCCCCAAACCGCGTCCTCGCCGCCCTTGTCGGACTGGAACCACACGGTCTTGCCGTCGGCGGAGAATTGCGGCGCGGTTTCGTTGACCAGCGGCTCGGCGACCAGCTTCTCGGGCTTGGTGCGCTTGGCGGTCAGGTCGAGCCGCCACAGGTCATAGCGGCCCTTGTTCGCAGCGAGGTCGGTCTCGCGCTGCTGCCAGACGAGCCAATGGCCGTCCGGCGAGACGGCGGGCGCCCCCACGCGGGAGAGGCCGACAAGGTCCTGGATGGTGAGGTCTCGCGCCGATGCGGGCGCAGCGATGGCGGCGAGCGCGACGCTCGCGACGAGGAACTGCTTCATGCCCCCGACGATAGCCGGAAGGTAACGCCCGATACAATCGCCCGATTTGCGGTTCAGCGGGCGCCGGTGATGCGGGCGATCTCGCGCGCGACGATCTGCTCGACCAGCTGCGGCAGGTTCTGGTCCAGCCAGTCGCGCAGCATCGGCTTGAGCATCTCGCGCACCAGGCCTTCCAGCGTGTCCGATCCGGCGACCTGCGGCTTGACGATCAACCGCGACAGCGCCTCGAGCTTCTCGCGGCTCGCCTCCGCGACGCGATCGGAGAGGATCGGGTCCACCGGGGCCAGCGCAGGCGCCGGCTCCTCCGCGATCGGCTCGTGCAGTTCGAGCACGTCCTCGTAGGGTTGCTCGGCCCCGGCATGCTCCGCCTCAGGCTCAACCTCGGGCACGGCCCGAAGCGGGCGGCCGCGGGCGAACGCGCCGGGCTCGTCATCGGCGATGATCCGTTTGATCGATGCGAGGATTTCCTCCATCGACGGCTCGCTGCTGGCAGTCCCCATCGCGTCCATCCTGGCGTTCGAGTGCGAACCCCCTCAATCAGGGATTGGGGCGGTCGCTGTCAACCGGGCGCTGGAGCACCGGATCGAGCGGCGCCCCGATGACTTCCGGCCCCTGCGGCGGGGTGGTGCGGGTGCTGGTCGCCACCGGCTGGGGCGCCTTGTCGTCGCCCCAGTCGTTGATGCGGTTGCGCACGCGATTATAGTTCACGCTCGGGTCGTAGAGCAGCCGGCTGTCGAAGCTGAGGTCCTTGGCCTGGGCCCGGCCCATCGAGGCCAGCAGGCTGAAACCGGCGACATAGGCGTCGCGCTCCGCCGTGACATACTGGACCTGGGCGTTGAGCAGTTCCTGCTCGGCGTTGAGGATGTCGAGGATCGTTCGCGTACCGACGCTGTTTTCGGCGCGGACGCCTTCGAGGCTGAGCTGGTTGGCCTGCACCGCCGTGCGGGTCGATTCGATCACGCGCAGCGCGGCCTGGTAGCTGGCATAGGCCGAGCGCGCCTGGGCGATCACGCCGCGTTCGGTGAGCGTCACCGTCTCGATCGCGGCGCCCTCGCGGGCCTGCGCCTGGCGGACCTGCGCGGCGGGGCGCCCGCCCTGGAACAGCGGCATCGTCACCTGCACACCGACGGTGGCGGTGGTCGTGGTGGGGGTGAGGCCGGCGCGGCGCCCGATATCGCCGACCGAGCCGAGATAGTTGAGATAGGTGCCGCCCGCGCCTAGGCTCACCTGCGGCAGACGACCGGCCTGCGCGACCCGGGTATCGTAGCGCGAGGCGTCGCGCGCGAGTTGCGCCGCTTCGAGAAAGGGGTTGTTGGCGAGCGCCACCTGCTCGGCGGTCTGCACGTCCTGCGGCAGATTGGGCAGCGCCGGCGGCGGTGCGAGCACGCCCGGCGGGGTGCCGACGACCTGGATATAGGTCTCGCGGCTGCCGATCAGCTGCGCCTCGGCGCTGCGCAGCTGCGACTGGGCGAGCGCTAGTCGCGCCTCGGACTGTGCGACGTCCGTGCGGGTCAGGTCACCCACCTGGAAGCGATCGCGCGTCGCCTGGAGGTTCACCTCGAGGACGTGGACATTTTCCTGGTTGAGGCGGACGATCGATTCGTCACGGATGACGTTGAGATAGGCGGTGACGGTCTGGGTGAAAATGTCGGCCTCGGCCCCGCGCAGATTGGCGCGGCCGGCATTCACCCGCACCTTGGCGGCACGCACCGAATTGCGGATGCTGCCGCCGCTGTAGATGGGCTGCGACAGGTTGAGCCCCACCTGCGCCTGGCGCGAAGGCGTCAGCGCCGTCGCGTTAGTATTGTACAGGCTGTCGTTCGCGGCGCCGTTGGCGCTGAGCCCGGGCAGTCCCTGCGAGCGGGCGATCGGAACATTCTCGTCGTTTGCGCGCTGATTAGCGCGTTGCGCCTGGATGTCCGGGTTGGTGGCATAGGCCTGGGCCAATGCGTCCTGCAGCGTCGTCGTCGGCGCGGCAGTCTTGGCGCCGGGAGACGGCACGTCCTGCCGACCGCTGGGCGCAGTCTGGGCGAATGCCGGTGCCCCGAGGGAAACGAGGCTCACACCAATGAGCAAAATGTTCAGTCGCATGAGCCCCGCTTTTAAGGTTAAAAGGTAAATTTTCTCGGTTTCTCGAAGCCTGGCAGCGTCGCCACTTCGATGTCCAGGAAGTCCGCCAGACCGAAGCCCCCCTCGGTGCGGCGGCCGAGCGCCAGCCGCGTCACGCCGCGGTCGATCACGCCCGTCACGATGCGGCCGCCGACCTTGACCTGGTCGATAATCGCCTGCGGCAGCTCTTCGACGGCACCGTCGATCACGATCAGGTCGTACGGTCCCCGTGCGGCCCAGCCGGCGTTGAGCGGGCCCTGGACCAGCTCGACATTCGCCGCGCCGGCGAGCCCGCCGCGTGCAATCGCGAGCAGCCCCTGCTCTTCCTCGAGCGCGACCACCGAGGCCACCAGCGGCGAGAGCAGCGCCGCGGCATAGCCACCGGCGGCACCCACCAGCAGGACATGGTCGCCGGGCTGCAGTTCGGCCTCGGTCAGCAGCCGGCCCGTCGCCAGCGGCGAATCGTGGCGGCGGCCGCTGCCGAGCGGCAGCAGCGTGTCGCGATAGGCAAGTGCGCGCTGCTCCGGCGGGAGGAACACTTCGCGCGGGACTTGCGACATCGCCGTCACCACGCGGGGATCGTTCACTGCGTTGGTACGCAGCTGGCTCGCCACCATGGCGTGGCGCATCGCTTCGAAACGGGGCGCTTCGAGGGGCGCAGGGTCGACCATAAGGGCCATCATCACTCCGCTTGTCGCACAACCGTATTAGTTGTGCAATACACTTGTTGCTGTCCCGAGGCTTCTATCGCGGAGTGCGGGGCTCGCCAAGCGAGCGCGACGTTATTTTGAAACTCTGTTGACATCACCCCCGCCCCGAGGGCATTTGCCGCGCCTCACCTCCGGATGGCCCGATGGCGGAATGGTGACGCAGCGGACTGCAAATCCGTATATGCCGGTTCGATTCCGGCTCGGGCCTCCAGCGGCGCCAGATGCGCCCTTCTCCATACCACGAGAAACGCGAAGGGCGCCCGCTGCCCCGTGCAGCGGACGCCCTTGCGTTGCTATTGGCCGGGATCAGCGGCCGTTGCGGCAGTCGCCACCGTCCACCGCGCGGCCGGCCAGCGCGCCGGCGCCCGCACCGATGATCATGCCGGTGCCGCTGCGGCGATAGGAGCTGCCGCGGCCGATCTCGCCACCCAGCAGGCCACCGGCGATCGCGCCGAGGATGGTGCCCGCGGTGCCGTCGCTGCAGCGCTGGCGATAGTTGCGACCGCGATAGGCGTAGCGCGGACGATCGTCGCGATAGTCGCGGGCATCACGATAATCGCGATAGTCCCGGTAATCGCCGCGATAGTCGCGGTCGTAGCGGCTATAGCCGTCGCGATAGCCCCAGTCCTGAGCGGCCGCCGGGGTCGCGGCGATCGAACCGGTCATCAGCGTGGCAGCCATAGTGGCGCCGATCAGAAACTTCTTCATCTCGTATCTCCTCGCGGCGGCAGCCTGTGCCGCCGTCTGAACCCTGATTCGCACAAACACGCTGTTCGCATCCTGAATGCGCCCGTTAGGTAATGTTCAGCTAACGGATTGCCCCGGTTCGGGACGTCCGGCACGCCGCGTACATGCGGAACCATGACACCTTGGAAACGTTCTTTCTGCCTATTGGAGGGAACCTTCCGCATGTACGATTTCGGCATCCGCCGCGCCCTTAGCGGCTATCGCCTGGCCTATCGCCCGCACGAGACCAATCCCTGCCCGGGCTGCGGCCAGTCGCACTGGATCGTCGGACGGGCGACGGCCGAATGCGCCTTTTGCAGCACCGCGCTGCCGCTGCATCACAGCGCGGTCGGCGGCAGCGCGCTGCACGCTCGCCCCGCCCATCCGCCGCTCGCCGCCTGATCCATGACCAGCATCGCCAACACCTCGCCGATCGAGCGTATCGCCCGCGTCATCGCCGCGGAGATGCTGAGCCCCAACGCCGAGGGTGCGGGCGAACTCGGCCGCCCGGTGAGCGAGATCGTCGACACGATCTGGGCGCGGGAGACCGATCGCGCGCTGGCGGTGATGCGTACCCTGCGCGAACCGACCGCGACGATGATCGAGGCCGGCCGCGTCGCGGGGGACGATCCCGCCCGCATCTGGAGCGCCATGGTCAACGCCGCGATCGCCGAGGCCGTTGCGCAGGCTGACTAAGCCGGGTTTGTCCGCGGCATTTTGTTCGCTATGCGCACACGATGCATGACGCTCCGCTGACGCTCTACAATTCGCTTTCCCGTTCGCTCGAGCCGTTCCAGCCGCTCGACCCTGCCAAGGGCGTGCGCGTCTATTCGTGCGGGCCGACGGTCTACAACTATGCCCATCTCGGCAATCTGCGCGCCTATGTGTTCACCGACACGCTGAGCCGGGTGCTGCGCTGGAAGGGCTATCCACTCACCCACATCATCAACATCACCGATGTCGGCCACCTGACCTCGGACGCCGATGCCGGCGACGACAAGATGGAAGCGGCGGCGCGCGCTCAGGCAATGAGCATCTGGGACATCGCCGCGCACTATACCGCCGCGTTCAAGCAGAACATCGCCGATCTCAATATCGCCGAACCGAGCAAATGGTCGGTGGCGACCGATCACATCGCGCAGATGATCGCCTTCGCCGAGAAGATCGCGCCCGCGCATTGCTACGAGCTCGACTCAGGCCTCTACTTCGACGTGACGACGGTGCCCGACTATGGCCGCCTCGCCGGCGCCGCCGATGATGCCGCGGAAAGCCGGATCGATCCCGTGGACGGCAAGCGCCACCCGCAGGACTTCGCGATCTGGCGCAAGTCGCCGCCGGGCGAGCAGCGCCAGATGGAATGGGATTCGCCCTGGGGCAAGGGCGCGCCGGGCTGGCACCTCGAATGCTCGGTGATGAGCATCCAGTATCTCGGCGCGCCGTTCGACATCCATACCGGCGGCATCGACCATCGCGAGATCCATCACCCCAACGAAATCGCGCAGAACCAGGCCTATTGCGGCTGCGGCGATACCGGCGCGCACTTCTGGATGCACAACAACTTCCTGGTAGATCGCCAGGGCAAGATGTCCAAGTCCAAGGGCGGGTTCACAACGCTCCAGTCGCTGATCGACGCGGGCGTGCACCCCCTCGCCTATCGCCTGCTGTGCCTCCAGGCCCAGTATCGCAGCGAGCTGGAATTCTCGGCCGAGAACCTCGCCGCGGCGCTCACCCGGCTCAAGCGGCTGGTGATGACGGTGACCGCGCTCCGGGCGCGCGCCGAGGGCGAAGGCACCGCGCAGGCGGTGTGGCTGGAGAAGCTCGGCGCCGCGGTGTCGGACGATCTCAACACCCCCAAGGCGCTGCCCGTGCTCGACGAGATGTTGGCCGACAAGCGCACGTCGCCGGCGGACCGGCTGGCGGCGCTGGCCGAGTTCGACAAGGTGCTGGGACTGCGGCTCGCCGAACTCACCCGCGAGGAACTGCGCGTGCAGCCCAAGGGCGCGACGATTACGCCCGAAGCGATCGCCGACCTGCTGGTCGAGCGCAAGGAAGCCAGGGTAGTGAAGGACTTCCAGCGCTCGGACCGGATCCGCGACGATCTCGTCGCGGCGGGCATCGAAGTGATGGACGGCGATCCGCTCGGCTGGGACTGGAAGCCGGCACTGTAACATGAAGCTCCTCCCCGGCACGGGGAGGGGGACCGCGCGGCGCAGCCGCGTGGTGGAGGGGCCGCGCCGACAGGCGCGGTGATTGCCGCTAGCATCGGATACCGCCGCGTGCCGCGGCGGCCCCTCCACCATGTGTTGTGCATATGGTCCCCTTCCCCGTGCCGGGGGGGGGGGGAATTTTGCTTGCGTTACCGCCGGTACCTCCCCCACAAAACGCGACGATTTTCCGGGGGAAGCAATGCGCGGGCAAGTATTGGGGGTGGATCGATCGAGCGGCGAAGGCCAGATTTCGGGCGAGGATGGCGGCCGCTATGTCTTCACCCAGGAAGACTGGAGCGACAGCCGCCACCCCGCGATCGGCGCCAAGGTCGATTTCGACGTCGACGGCAAGCGCGCGCGCCGCATCTTCCGCCTACTGGAGGGCTCGGACGTGCCGGCCCCTGCCGGCGAACCGCGCAACAAGATCGTCGCCGCGGTGCTCGCGCTGTTCCTGGGCACACTCGGCATCCACCGTTTCTATCTCGGCCGCACCGGATCGGGCGTGGTGATGCTGTTGCTCACCTGCACCGTGGTTGGGCTGCTGATCACCGGCGTCTGGGCGTTCGTCGACGCGATCCGCTATCTGCTGATGAGCGATACCGAGTTCGCCCAGCGCTATCCGCGCCGCTGATCAGGCGGCGAGGAAGGCGGGCACCAGCCCCCAGACCTGGTCGAGCTGTTCGCGCGTGATGCTGTAGGGCGGCATCACGTACACGGTGTTGCCCAGCGGCCGCAGCAGCACGCCCCGCTCGCGCGCGAACGCCATCAGCCGAGGGGCGATGGCCGAGAGATAGGTATTCTCCGGCTGCGCGATCTCCAGCGCGGCGATCGTACCCATGCGGCGATGGCCAACCAGGCCGGGGATGTTGGCCAGCCCGTCCAGTGCCGCCTGCTGCCACACGCTCAGTTGCGCGATGCGCTCCAGCACCGGCTCGTCGCGCCAGATCGCGAGGTTCGCCACAGCGGCGGCGCAGGCGATCGGGTTGGCGGTGTAGCTGGAGGAGTGGAAGAACATCCGCGCGCGATCCTCGGACACATGCGCCGCGAAGATCGGCGCGGTCGCCAGCGTCACCGCCAGCGGGATCGCGCCGCCGGTGATGCCCTTCGAGAGACAGAGGATGTCCGGCACCACGTTTGCCTGCTCACAGGCCGTCAGCGTGCCGGTGCGGCCCCAGCCCGTCATCACCTCGTCTGCGATGAAGAGCACGTCGTGCCGCGTGCAGATCGCCCGCATCTCGGCGAGCAGCGCGGGGGTGTAAAAGAGCATCCCCCCTGCCCCAAGCACCAGCGGCTCGACGATGAACGCGGCGGCACCGGCGCGGCACTCCGCCTCCAGCGCGTCGAGCGTCGTCTGTTCGGCGCCCGCACTGGGAAAGGGGATGGTGCCGACGTCGAACAGCAGCGGCTGGTAGGGCCGGTTGAACACCCCGCGCGCGCCGACCGACATGCCGCCGATCGTATCGCCATGATAGCTGTGTTCGAGGACGAGGATGCGGCTGCGGTCCCCGCCGCGATTGTGCCAATAGCCGAGCGCCATCTTGAGCGCGACTTCCACCGCGGTGGAGCCGCTGTCGCTGAAGAAGACATGTTCCAGCGCATCGGGTAGGATGTCGCGCAGCCCGGCGGCGAGCGTCTCGGCGGGGTCGTGGGTCCAGCCGGCGAAGATGATCTGGTCGAGCTTGCCCGCCTGCTCGGCAATCGCCGCCAGGATGCGCGGGTTGCAATGGCCGTGCGTCGTCACCCACCAGGACGAGATCGCATCGATGAAGCTGCGGCCGTCGGCGGCGTGGATCAGCGCGTCCTTGGCATGGCTGACCATCGGGATCGGCTCGCCCAGGCCATGCTGGGTGAAGGGATGCCAGACCGACGACATCAGGCGAAGTCCGCCAGATCGAAGGCGTCGGCGAAGGCTTGGGCGAGTGCCGCGGGGTTCAGTTCGGGCAGCATCGGCAGGCGGCCGAGGCGCCGGACCTTGCCGATCGCGGCGATGGTCGCCTCGGTGTCCTCGACCGGGTCGCCTACAAAGGCGATGCCGTGGATCTGCACGCCCCGCGCGCGAAGTGCCTCGATCGAGAGCAGGCTGTGGTTGATCGTACCCAGCGCGGTGCGCGCGACCAGCACCACCGGCTTGCCCCAGCGCGCGAAGACATCGGCGTAGAGGATCTCGCGGGTCACCGGCACCAGCGCACCGCCTGCGCCTTCCACCACCAGCGGCCCGTCGACCACAGGCAGCGCCAGGCGATCGAGGTCGATCGTCACATCGTCGACCTCGGCGGCCAGATGCGGCGAGCAGGGCGTGACCAGGCGATAGGCCTCGGGAAGAACGTGCCCGATCGGCAGGCCCGACAGCGCCGCGGTGCGCTCGCTGTCGCTGCCGTCGTCGAGGCCGGCCTGGATGGGCTTCCAGTAACGGGCACCGAGCGCGCCGGCGAGGGCTGCAGCGAACACGGTCTTGCCGATGCCGGTATCGGTACCGGTGACGATGAAGGTCTGGGTCATGCTGTGATGGGCTCGGTTGCGGGGAGAAGCGTCGCCAGCCGTTCCGCGAGCGCGGCGATCTGGCCAGCCGACACATTGTTGGTGATCGAGATGCGCAGCCGCGAGGTGCCCGCGGGGACGGTGGGCGGCCGGATGCCGCGCACGTCGAAGCCGCTGTCCTGCAGCTCGCCGGCGACCGCCATGGTCCGCACATCGTCGCCGAGGATCAGCGGCAGGATCTGGGTGTCGCCCGCGGGAACGCCGATCGGCCACAGCGCGGCGCGGGCGGCGGCGATCCGCTCGGCCAGTGCGGCGCGGAGATCGTGCCCCTCCGCCACGATGCGCAGCGCTGCACGCAAGGCGGCCGCCATAAGCGGCGACGGCGCGGTAGAGAAAATGAATGCTCGGCCGCGATTGACGAGGAAGTCGCGGACGATTGCCGGGCCGGTGACCAGCGCGCCTTCGCAGCCCAGCGCCTTCCCGCAGGTATGCAGCGTGATTAGGTTCTCGGTCGGCACGCCATGAGCCAGCCCCTGCCCCTGCGGGCCGTACACGCCGGTGGCGTGGGCTTCGTCGACGAGCAGGATCGCGTCCTCGGACACGGCGAGCGCCGACAGTTCGGCCAGCGGCGCGACATCACCGTCCATGCTGTAGAGGCTTTCGACCGCGATCCACACGCGCCCCGCCCCGCCCTCGCGACGCCAACCGGCGATCGCCTCGGCAAAGGCCGCGACATCGTTATGGGCCGCCTGTCGTGCTTCCGCCCGGCCGAGGCGCATGCCTTCGTGCGCGCTTGCGTGAACGAGTTCGTCGAACAACAAGAGGTCGCCGCGCTGCGGCAAGGTGCCGAGCAACGCCGCGTTGGCCGAATAGCCGCTGGAGAAATACAGCGCCGACTCGCGGCCGAAAAAGGCTGCTGCCTCGGCCTCGAGCGCTTCGTGCTCGGGATGGTTGCCGCGGAGCAGCCTCGATCCGCCCGAGCCAATTGGCACGTCGCGCGCCAGTGCCGCCGCCACCGCGTCGCGCAGCGCCGGCGAGTCGGACAGGCCGAGATAATCGTTGGACGCGAAGTCCGCGCCTTCGCGGGCGATCAGCCTGCGCCCACGGCCGCGGGCCGCGAGGTCGGCAAGGTCGCGCGCCTGTGCTTCGAATGCGTGCATCGCGGCGCGGCTACACCCGGCCGCGCCCGCGTGCAATCGATCCGCCGGCCTTTACCCAGCCAGGGTAAGAAATTGCTTGCATCCATTTACCCCGGCCGGGTAAGGCGCGGACATGACGACGTTAGCCGGTTCCAAGATCCGCCAGTTTCGCGAGGAACGCACCCTCACCCGCGCCGCTTTCGGTGCCTGGTTCGATACGCCAGGCTCGACCGTGCAGGGTTGGGAGACCGACGGCAAGCGCGCCAACACCAAGGTGATGAACCAGATAGCGGCGATGGGAATCGCCGAGCATGCGGATTGGCACGTCGCCGTCCGCGACGTGGAGAGTGCAATGGCAAGCTGGACCCCCGATAGCTGGACGCGCGCCGAAGCGCGCCAGATGCCGCAATATCCGGACAAGGGCGCGCTCGACGCCGCCACCCGGCAGCTGAGCAGCTATCCGCCGCTGGTGTTCGCCGGCGAGGCACGCGAGCTTACCGCGGAGCTGGGCAAGGTCGCGCGCGGCGAGGCGTTCCTGCTCCAGGGCGGCGACTGTGCCGAGAGCTTCGCCGAGTTCCACCCCAACAACATCCGCGACACCTTCCGCGTGATCCTGCAGATGGCGGTGGTCCTCACCTTCGCCTCGAAGCTGCCGACGGTGAAGCTCGGCCGCATGGCCGGCCAGTTCGCCAAGCCGCGCTCGGCCGATACCGAGGTGATCGATGGCGTCGAGCTGCCCAGCTACCGCGGCGACAATGTCAACGACATCGCCTTCACGCCCGAGGCGCGGATCCCCGATCCGCAGCGGATGGTGCAGGGCTACAGCCAGTCGGCGGCGACGCTGAACCTGCTGCGCGCCTTTGCAAATGGCGGCTATGCCAATTTGCATCAGGTACATAAGTGGACGCTCGATTTCATGGGCAAGAGCCCCTGGTCGGCCAAGTTCGCCGATGTCGCGGACCGGATCGGCGAGGCGCTCGACTTCATGGAGGCGTGCGGGATCAACCCCGATACCGTACCACAGCTCAAGGGCACCGACTTCTACACCAGCCACGAGGCGCTGCTGCTTCCCTATGAGCAGGCGCTGACCCGGCAGGACAGCCTGACCGGCGACTGGTACGATACCTCGGCGCATTTCCTGTGGATCGGCGACCGCACCCGCTTCGAGGGCTCGGCGCATGTCGAGTTCCTGCGCGGCATCGGCAACCCGATCGGGATGAAGTGCGGGCCGAGCCTGGAGCCCGACGCGCTGCTGCGGCTGCTCGACACGCTCAACCCGGGCCGGGTGCCGGGACGGATGACGCTGATCACCCGCTATGGCCATGACAAGATCGAGGCAGGCCTGCCCAAGCTGGTTCGTGCGGTGAAGCGCGAGGGCCATCCGGTGGTGTGGAGCTGCGATCCGATGCACGGCAACGTCGTCAAGGCGGCCAACGGCTACAAGACGCGGCCGTTCGACCGCATCCTCGCCGAGGTTCGCGGCTTCTTCGCCGTCCACCGCGCCGAGGGCACCTTCGCCGGCGGCATCCATGCCGAGATGACCGGGCAGAACGTGACCGAATGCACCGGCGGGGCGATCGCGATCACCGAACAGGGTCTCGCCGATCGCTACCACACGCATTGCGACCCGCGGCTCAACGCGGGTCAGAGCCTGGAACTGGCGTTCCTGCTCGCCGAGATGCTCAACGACGAAATGGCCGAGCGCCGCAAGGCCGCAGCCTGACGCCCGGCGGCGCGTTGCTCAGCGGAGCAGCGCGCCCGCCAGCGCCCACAGGCCATAGCCGAGCGCGAACACCAGCATCCAGGCAAGCACCGCGCTGCCGACGATGATCGCCAGCCGGGTACGGACCGAGAATTTCTCGTCCCCGGCCGCTGCGCTCCAGCCTTCGACCACCGGCGGGGTGGCCTGCGGCGTCGGCAGCGGCGTCTTGGGGAAGGCGATCGGCGTCGCGGCGGGGCCGGAGACTGCGGTGCGCAAGTCCGCGTCACTCAGCGGGGTGACGAACTCGCAGCCATAGATGCCGGCGGTGCCCCACACGACCGATGCCTCGCGCGTGCCGATCCCGGCAATGCCGAGCGCGATCGCGTCGCCCACCTTGAGTTCCGCACCCGCGACGACGCGGAAGCCGCCGTTCGACAGATCCTCGATCGTCACGTCAACGGGCGCCCAGTCCGAGTCGCGCAGCGTCGCCTCTAGTTCGACGCTGTGCCGCTCGGCCCAGCGCCCGTCCTGATACAGTCGTGCCGCGATACCCATAAGCGCTCCACTGGCGTGCATTGGGGTCCGCTCTGCACCCAGAGGCGTTGCGAGGCGGTAAACGCCGCCGAAATTATCTTAATATTTCATGGTTAACGAAGGTTTTCTGGCCACGCGCGACAATTTTGGGGCCACGCGGCAAACAAGCGACACGCGGCTGCAACATGGTGCGGGCAAATGCTCCCTTGTCGGCGCGTTTCGTTCCCCCTCGCGTCGACTCTCCCCGAACTAAACGGGGCAGTCCCCCGGGACTGCCCCGGCCTTTTTGGGGATCAGGCGTAGAGGTCGATTACCTCCGCCCCCTCGCCCTCCGCTTCCAGCAGCAGCGTCCGGTGGCAATGGCACGGATCGCGCTCGTAACAGAGCAAGGCGCTCGGCTTCTCCGCCGCGAGCGCCCGCATCTGCGCCACCTGTGCCTGCGCCTCGGGCAGACCCAGCTGGACGTCATAGACTTCGCGCAGGGTCGCCACGTCGCCCTTCTTCGCCGCGTCGCGCCCGCGCTTGGGGGTGCCGAGCTGCTTGAGATGGACATAGTCGATCCCTGCCTCGCGCAGGCTCGCGGCCAGGCTCGACTTGGAGAAACCCGGCCGCCGCGACAGCGGCAGCGCGCGTACGTCGATCACCCGCTGCACGCCGGCCTTGGTGAGCGCGGCGAGGAACTCGGCCATGGTGGTGGCTTCATAGCCAATGGTAAAGATCTTCATCGGGGCTCCTTCATGGGACAGAATGCTCGGCGCGCAGCGTTCGTCGCAACCGCCTTGACCGATGCCACGATGCTGCTATTTCTGAAATTACAGAAATTAAGGAAGTGACGTGATCAGCGACCATCCCGATGCCAAGGCCTTTATCCTCCATTGGGGGGAAATGGGAACGCATTGGGGGGTCAACCGCTCGGTCGCGCAGATCCACGCGCTGCTCTATCTCTCCGACGCACCGCTGCCCGCCGAGGATATCGCCGAGGCGCTGGGGCTGGCCCGCTCCAACATCTCGACCGCGCTCAAGGAGCTGATGGCCTATGCCATCGTCCGGCGCGTCCATATCGACGGCGACCGCCGCGACCATTTCGTCGCCGAGACCGACCTGTGGGAGCTGCTGCTGCGCATCTCCGCCGAGCGCAAGCGCCGCGAGATCGACCCGACGCTGGCACTGCTTGCGGCGCTTTCCGAGCGGCTGGCGAACGACGATAAGGCGCCCGAGCAGCTCCGCGAGCGGATCACGCGGATGCACCAGTTCATCACCACGCTCGGCGACTGGTACGACCAGATGCGCCAGCTGCCCAGGCCCACCCTGGTCACGCTGATGAAGCTGGGCCGCAGGATCGCAACCTTCCTCCCCGGCAAGCGCGACGGATAGCGTCCGCCGCGCCGAAAGGAGTTTCCGATGACCGAAGTCTCTCCCCGCCGCCGCAAGGCGGCGATCCGGGTCGCGTGCGCGCTGGCGGCCGGCCTCGCTTTCTGCCTCGCCGTCTACCTACTGCTGACGGCCGCCAACCCCAGCGGGCTGATCAGCTTCTCCTTCCTGGTCATCCTGCCGGCCGCCGTGACCGCGTTCATCCTCGGGATCGCCGACCCGTTCCGCGAGCGCTCGCGCGCCTTTTACACGCGCAAGATCCCCGTGGCGCTGCTGGTTGCGGTGGTGTCGACTTCGCTGGTGTTTCTCTATGAGGGCATCCTCTGCATCGTGATGCTGGCGCCGATCTGGTATCTGCTCAGCACGCTGGGTGGCTACCTCGCCTGGCGCGGGTTCGGGCCGCGCGAGGACGAGGCAGGACAGATGCTGCGCTCCAGCGCGCTGCTGCTCCTGCCGGTGCTGGCGATGCAGGCCGACCCCTATGTCCCGCTGCCCGTCGCCGAGGCCGTCGTCCGCCGATCGATCATAGTGGAGGCGACCCCCGCGAAGATCTGGCCGCTCGCGCAGGGCGTGGGGACGATCGCCCCCAGCGAGGGGACGTGGAATATTTCGCAGGACGTGATCCGCCTGCCCCGCCCGGTCAGCGCGCGGCTGGCCGGTACCGGCCCGGGCGCGATCCGCTATGTGCGCTGGCAGCAGGGCCTGTCGTTCAAGGAGGTCATCACCGACTGGCAACCGGCCAGGCGGCTGTGGTGGCGCTTCCGCTTCGACAAGGACGAGATGGGCGGCTGGGAGCTGCAGGATCGCCACCTGATGCCCGACAGCGCCTATTACCGGATCACCGATGGCGGCTACACCCTGGAGCCGCTGGGCGACGGCCGGACGCGGCTGACACTGACGACCCGCTATCGCGTGCGGACGCCGGTGAACGGGTATGCGAGGCTGTGGGGCGAGTTTTTCCTCGGCGACGTATCCAGCAATGTGCTGGCCGTGATCGCGCAGCGCGCGGAAGCCGCAGGGGTTGCGCGCTGAGCCGTGGGGACTATGTCCGCCTGCTTCCCCGTTCCAACAGCTAGAGTACGCCCATGCCCGGCCACGACATCCATATCATCGGCGGCGGCCTCGCCGGATCGGAAGCCGCGTGGCAGCTGGCCCAGGCCGGCCACAAGGTTCGTCTGTCGGAGATGCGCGGCTCGGGCGAGATGACCCCGGCGCACCAGAGCGACCGGCTCGCCGAGCTGGTCTGCTCGAACAGCTTCCGTTCGGACGATGCCGACAGCAATGCGGTCGGGCTGCTCCACCAGGAGATGCGCGCGCTCGGCTCGCTGATCCTGACCCAGGGCGACATCCACAAGGTGCCCGCCGGATCAGCACTGGCCGTGGACCGCGACGGCTTTGCCGACGGGGTGACCGCCGCGCTGGAGGCCCACCCCAACATCACCATCGTTCGAGAGCGGGTCGACACCCTGCCTGCCGAGGGCCGCACGATCGTCGCTACGGGTCCGCTCACCGCCCCGATGCTGGCGGAGAGCATCGGCCGCGCGACCGGCAAGGACAGCCTCGCCTTTTTCGACGCAATCGCGCCGATCGTGCACCGCGAGTCGATCGACATGGAGATCGCCTGGTTCCAGAGCCGGTGGAACAAGGGATCGGGCAAGGATTACATCAATTGCCCGATGTCCAAGGAGCAGTATCTCGAATTCCACGCCGCGCTGATGGCGGGCGAGAAGACCGAATTCCGGGAATGGGAAAACGTCCCCTATTTCGAAGGCTGCATGCCGATCGAAGTGATGGCCGAGCGGGGGGTGGACACGCCGCGCTATGGACCGATGAAGGGCGTGGGCCTGGACGATCCGCGCACTGGGCGCTGGCCCTATGCCGTGGTGCAGCTGCGGCAGGATAATGCCAGCGGTACGCTGTGGAACATGGTCGGCTTCCAGACCAAGCTCAAATATGCCGAGCAGGTGCGACTGTTCCGCACCATCCCAGGGCTGGAAAATGCAGAATTCGCGCGGCTGGGGGGATTGCACCGCAATACCTTCCTGCGCTCGCCCGAGCTGCTAGACGGCACGCTGCGGCTGAAGAGCGCGCCCAATATCCGCTTCGCCGGGCAGATCACCGGCTGCGAGGGATATGTGGAGAGCGCCGCGATCGGCATGCTGGCGGGGCGGTTCGCCGCTGCGGAGATTGCCGGCGCGGACCTGCCGGCGCCGCCGCGCGAGACGGCGCTGGGAGCGCTGCTGTCGCACATAACCGGCGAGGCGGAGATCGAGACCTATCAGCCGATGAACGTCAATTTCGGCTTGTTCCCGCCGATCGAGGGCCGGACGAAGAAGGCCGATCGCAAGCGGATGTATACCGATCGGGCGCGGGCGGCGCTGAAGGACTGGCTGGCGGCCTGAGCAAGGCCAGCAGTCACCCTCACCCTCCCCACCGCCTTCGGCGGCGGGTCCCCTCCCTCTCCCGCAGGCGGGAGAGGGCATTGGGCTAAAATCCCTCTCCCGCCTGCGGGAGAGGGAGGGAGGCGCGAAGCGCCGGAAGGGTGAGGGTGCGTGCGAGTGCACCCCTCCCCCTCACGTCTCCAGCACCGGCTCCTTCGCCATCGCAAGGGCCAGCGCGCGGTGGCGCTTCTCCACCGCCTCGCCGTAGAGCGGCTCGTCACCATCGGCGAGGCTGAGCACCAGCGCATTGCCGTCCAACCGTAGCCGCGAGCGCCGCAGCGGCCGCGCGACGCCGCCGCTCAGCCGCTGCCCCAATCGCATCGCCAGTCCCCAGCGCTTGGCCTCGGCCAGTGCCTCGGACGACGCTAGCCGTTCGAGCGGCACCGGGCTGTCCAGCGCCCCACCGAGCGAGGTGTAGAGCGCCTGCGCGACGATCGCGCGACCGGCGGCGTCGATGCCCACCCAGTTGCCGTGCAGCCCGATCTCCATGCCGCGTTCGGCGCGAAATTCGGGGTTCGCGCGCCAGCCCACATCGGCGAGCAGGCAGGCGGCATGGCGCAGCCGCGCCCATTCCGGCCCGTCGCGGAACAGCGGCGCGAGCCAGGCATCGAGCAGGTCGCCATGCTCCGGGAAGCGCCCGGAGCGCTGGCCTTCCTCGCGCGCGGCGACGATCAGCGGATCCTGCAGCCGCTCCTCGGCCGAGAGGCGCTGGAACAGCAGCCCTTCGCGCAGACCATAGGCCGAGACGATCGTCCCGCTGCTGCCCAGCTGCCGGGTCACCGCGACCAGCAGCGCGGCGGCGTCCCCCAGCGAGGGGATGCGCGCGCTCGACAGGTCAGGAACCGTCTTGAGATCGGCTTTGGTCGCGCCTTCGACGCGGCGGCCCAGCTCTTCCACCCGATCGATCGCCAGCAGATAATGATGGACAATCGGCAGCGGGTAATCGGTGAGATGCATGTCGAGCTTGGCGAGCGAGCGCCACGAGCCGCCGACCATGTAGAAGGGCAACCCCTTGCCACGCCCCTTCCAGCCCGCCGCCTCGATCATGCGGGTGACTTCGCGCTCGAGCGCCCCCTTGCCCCGCGCCCGAATGGCACCGAGACGGAGTACGCCGAGCGGGAAGGACACACGATCCGTGACCGTTCCGGCGACGACGCGCACCAGTTCAAGGCTGCCCCCGCCGAGATCGCCGACGACGCCGTCCGCCTCGGGAATGCCCGACAGCACGCCGAAGCCAGACGCCGTCGCTTCCTCGACTCCCGAGAGCAGCTCGACCTTCAGGTCCAGCGCCTCGGCCATCGCCATCAGCTCGCCGCCGTTCGATGCATCCCGCACCGCGGCGGTGGCGACGGTGCGCAGCTCGCTCACCTGCATCTCGCGGGCGAGCAGCGCATAGCGACCCAATGCGGCGCGGGCGCTGGCAAGGCCGCCGGCATGGATCGCGCCGGTCTCGGCCAGTCCCTTGCCGAGACCGGCCATCACCTTTTCGTTGAACAGGATCGCGGGCAGCCGCGCCGGGCCCTCATAGACGACGAGGCGAATCGAGTTGGAGCCGATATCGATAATCGCGGTGCGCGGCCGGGCGCTTTTGGAAGCGGCACCCGGCACAGGTCGCAAGATGGTCGCCACGCGTTCAGCCGCCCTTTGCCGCGAGGCGCTGCTTGCGCGGCGACAGCTTAGGCACCGGCTTGCGCGCGTTCACCGCTGCGCCCCGCCCGGAAAGCGACGGGTTGGTCATGAAATAGCGGTGCAGATTGAATTCCCCGTCTTCGCCCGGCACGATCCGATCATAATGGCCGTCCGGCGCGAGCAGCCAGCTCTGCTCATTGTCGAGCAGGTTGGCGACCATCACCTGGTCCAGCACCTGATCGTGCACGGTCTTGTTGAGCAGCGGCAACATGAACTCGACGCGGCGATCGAAGTTGCGCTGCATCCAGTCGGCCGAGGAGATGTAGACTTTGGCGCCATCGTTCGGCAGCGCCTTGCCGTTGCCGAACACCCAGATCCGGCTGTGCTCGAGGAAGCGGCCGACGATCGACTTGACGCGGATATTCTCGCTCATCCCCGCGACGCCGGGGCGCAGGCAGCAGATGCCGCGCACGATCAGCTCGATCTGCACGCCCGCCGCGCTCGCCTGGTACAGTTTCTCGATGATCGCGGGATCGACCACCGAGTTCATCTTCGCCCAGATCGTGCCGGGGCGGCCGGCGCGGGCATGGCCGATCTCTTCCTCGATCAGGTCGCTTAGCCGGTCGCGCAGGTTGCGGGGACTGATCCCGAGCAGTTCCAGATGCTGCGGCTCGACATAGCCCGTCACGTAATTGAAAATCTGCGCCGCATCGCGCCCGATCCGGGGATCGGCTGTGAAGAAGCTCAAGTCGGTATAGATGCGCGCGGTGATCGGGTGGTAGTTGCCCGTGCCGAAATGGCAGTAGGTACGATAGCGGTCGCCCTCGCGCCGCACGACCATCGACACCTTGGCGTGCGTCTTCCAGTCGATGAAGCCATAGACCACCTGCACCCCGGCGCGCTCCAGCGCGGTCGCCCAATAGAGGTTCTGCTCCTCGTCGAAGCGGGCCTTGAGCTCGACCACCGCGGTCACCGACTTGCCGGCCTCGGCGGCGGCGATCAGCGCGTTGATCACTGCGGACTGCTTGCCGGCGCGATAGAGCGTCTGCTTGATCGCGACGACGTCCGGATCGGCCGCCGCCTGCTGGAGGAAGCTGAGCACGACATCGAACGTCTCGTACGGATGGTGGACGACGATGTCCTTGGCGCGGATCGCCGCGAAACAGTCGCCGCCATATTCGCGGACTCGCTCGGGGAAGCGCGCCGAGAAGGGGGTGAACTTGAGGTCCGGGCGATCCTCGTCGACCAGCATCGACAGGTCACCAACGCCGAGGAAGCCGCCGGTCTCGGTAAGCAGCGCGTCGCTGCCGCCGAGCTCTTCCTTGAGCACCGCTTCGAGATCGGGGGCGATGCCTTCCTCCATCTCCAGGCGGATCACCCGGCCGCGGCGGCGGCGCTTGATCGCCGAGCGGAAAGTGAGGACGAGATCCTCGGCCTCTTCCTCGATCTCGATGTCGCTGTCGCGCAGCACCCGGAAGGTGGCGGCCCCCACCATTTCATATCCGTGGAAGAGCAGCCCCCAGAAATGCTTGATCAGCGTTTCGATCGCGACATACCGCGCAGGGCTGCCCGGCAGGCGGACGAAGCGCTTGAGCGTCGTCGGCAGCATCACCAGTTCCTGGATCGGCTCGCGATCGGACTTGCGCAGCAGGTTGAAGATCACGCTCGATCCCTGGTTGGGGATGAACGGGAACGGGTGCGCGGGGTCGAGTGCCTGCGGGGTGAGGATCGGGAAGATCTGCTCGCGGAAATGGTTGGCGAGCCATTCCTCGGTCTCGCCTTCGATCGCATCGGCTTCTAGCACGAAGATGTTGGCCACCGCGAGCTGGGCGCGGATATCGACCCACACCGCCTGCTGCTCGTCGGCGAGCGTCGCCGCTTCGGCGGAGATCGCCTCCAGCTGCTGCGCCGGGGTGAGCCCATCGGCCGAGCGCGTGTCGATATTCTGGAGCTGCTGGCCCATCAGGCCCGCCACGCGGACCATGAAGAATTCGTCGAAATTGCTTCCCGAGATCGACAGGAAGCGCAGCCGCTCCAGCAGCGGATGCGCAGGGTTGCACGCCTCCTCCATCACGCGGCGGTTGAAGGCGAGCCAGGAGAGCTCGCGGTTGAAATAACGCGCTTCGGTGGGATCGGCGGGGGCGATGGTCGCAGGTGCGGCGGATTCGGTCATTCGCTCTCGCTATCGTCGGAATGCGTCAAAAGGCTTGCAGCCTGGAGTGTAGTCTTCACCACCGGGATCGACAAACGGCCGTCGGTTTCCATCTCCAGCACGTCGGCAACGCGCAGGATCGCGACATGGCTGCGTTCGATCCGCCTCGCGATCCAAGCGATCACGGCCGGGGTCGCATGGAGCAGGTGGCGGGTGAAGGCGCGTTCGAGCAGCAGCGGGATCAGCGCATCGTCGGGAGGGCCGATCTCGAGCAGCGGCGACGCGGCGAGGCGCGAGCGTAGATCGGGCAGCGTCACCTCCCAAAGCGGCGGCGCGGCATCGGCGACGATCAGCAGCGGGCGGCGCGCGCCCTGGGCGTCGTTCCAGGCGTGGAAGATATCGGCCTCGTCCGCGCGCTCGGCATCGTCGATGATCGTCGCGCCGTTCTTGGCGGCGAAGATCCGCGCGAGCAAGCTGCGACCGGACTTGCGCGGTCCCGTCAGCAGCGCCGCCATCACCGGCCAGGTCGCCCAATGTTCTAGCTGTTGGACCGCGCGGGCGTTCGAGTCGCTGACCAGGAAGTCCGTCTCGCTCGCTTCGGGCAGACCCAGCGGCAGGCGGAGCTGGCTCATTGCGCCTTGGGGGTCGGCGATGCCTGCGGCGCGGCTCCGCGACGGATGCGGAGGACGCCCGATCCTTCCTGGACGCTCCAGCCGCGCGACTCGAGCGCGGCGCGCAGCGCGGCCTGGCTGCCGTCGAACGTGACGCGCATCACTGAAATGCCACCCAGCGCGAGGCTGGTGGTGGTGGCGCTGCGCACGCCGGGCACGCCGCGTACTGCGCTTTCGGACGCGTTTACCGCGGCGGCGTTGGGCGTCTCTACCTGCACCGACAGCGCGGTGCTGGTGCTCGCGGTCGTCGCGCCCGGCGTCGGTTCCACGCTGGGCAGCGGCGTCGGCAGCGGGGTTTCCTCGGGCGCCGGCGCGGCTGGCTGCGCGACCGGCGGCCGCGCGGCGAGCACGGCATCGGTATGGAGCCGGCCGTCGGTCAGCGCTGCCTGATAGGCCTTGTCGATCCGCGCAACGGCGGTGTCGAACAGCGCGTCGATCGCGTCGCCATTGTCGATCCGCAGCGCGAAACTGGTGATCGCCTCGCCGTCCGGCCCGTGCTTGGCCGAGAAGATGCCGACGATCGGCCCGCCTGGATAATCGCGACGCAGCTGCACCTCGGCAACGAGCGTGTCGACCGCGCCATATTGGTCGAGCACCGTTCGCCACCAGTTGCGGCCATGGCGCAGCGTTTGACCGGTATTGACCAGCAGCCGGTCCGCACCCGTGCCGCGCAGGCGGACATAGTCGATCGTGCTGCCCGCCGCGCGCAGCCGGTTCCAGGCCCGCGCCCAGGCGGTGTCGCGCTCGAACACCTGGCCGACGCCGCCCGAATATTGCAGGGGCACCAAGAGCATCGGCGGCGAATGGGTGACCGCGATCGACACGCCGAGAATCGAGCCGGCCTTGGCCCGATCGAACTGCACGCCGAGGCTGGCGAGATAGCGATTGGGCCCGATCTGCTCGCGCTCGACGACGATGCCGGTGACGATCGCATCCAGGGCCGAATCGGAGAGCGACCCCGGCTTGCCCGTGAGTTGCTGCGACAGCATCGACCAGCCCTTGCGCTGCGCGATCCGCCAGCCGCCCTGCCGCGCGATCTCGGCATTTTTGCCCGAAACGTCGACCTTCACGCCGCTCACTTCGAAGCTGCCCGCAGCACCTACTGGAACGGCGGGCGCCCCGCCCTGTCCGCTTGCCGCCATGATGCCCGCACCGGCGAGCGCGAGCACCGAAAGGGCGCCAAGGACGGTTTTGGGACGGCGAAACTGCATGCGGGCGCCCTTTTGGCGAACCGGGCGTGGAAATCCAAGCGCGTTGTGGCTAGGGCGCTCTCCCATGAGCGAGACCAAGGCGGGCGACGGCCCATACACCTATGCCCAGGCGGGCGTTTCGATTGCGGCGGGCAATGCGCTGGTGCGCGCGATCGGCCCGCTTGCCCGTTCCACCCGGCGCGCCGGCGCGGACGCCGATCTGGGCGGCTTCGGCGGCATCTTCGACCTGAAGGCGGCGGGCTTCACCGATCCGCTGCTGGTCGCGGCGAACGACGGCGTCGGCACCAAGCTGAAGCTGGCGATCGAGCACAACCATCATGACGGCGTCGGCATCGACCTGGTCGCGATGTGCGCCAACGATCTTGTAGTGCAGGGCGCCGAACCGCTGTTTTTCCTCGACTATTATGCGAGCGGCAAGCTCGACAATGCGGTTGCAGAGCGGGTGATCGCCGGAATCGCCGAGGGCTGCCGCCAGGCCGGCTGCGCGCTGATCGGCGGCGAGACCGCCGAAATGCCGGGCATGTATGCCGATGGCGACTATGACCTGGCGGGCTTCTGCGTCGGGGCGGTCGAGCGCGACCAGCTGCTCGACGGCAAGAAGATCGCACCCGGCGACGTGCTGCTGGGCCTCGCCTCGAACGGCGTGCACTCGAACGGCTTCTCGCTGGTGCGGCGACTCGCGGCGGACAAGGGCTGGAAGCTCGATCGCCCGGCGCTGTTCGATCAGGAGCGGCTGCTGATCGACACGCTGATGGCGCCGACTCGGATCTATGTGGCGAGCCTCCTGCCCGAGCTGCGCAAGGGCAATATCCATGGGCTGGCCCATATCACCGGCGGCGGGCTGCTGGAGAACGTGCCCCGCGTGCTGCCCGAGGGCACCCATGCCCGTATCGACGCCGCCACCTGGCCGCAGCCGCGGTTGATGGCCTTTCTGCAGGCGCAGGGCAATATCGAGCCCGAGGAAATGGCGCGCACCTTCAACTGCGGCATCGGCATGGTCGCGGTGGTCGCCGCCGATCAGGCCGAGGCGGTGTCGGCCGCGCTGAGCGCTGCTGGCGAGACAGTCTTCACCATCGGCACGATCGAAGCAGGCGAGCGCGGCTGCACCGTGGTCGGCGGCGACGAGACCTGGAGCGCCCGTGCGCCGTGGAGCGCCACGCACCATGGCTGAGGCGTTCGCTGACGCCTCCAGTTCGAAGAAGCGACTCGGCATCCTGATCTCGGGTCGCGGTTCGAACATGGCCTCGCTGGTCGAGGCCGCCGCGGCGCGGGACTGCCCCTATACCGTAGCCCTCGTTGCCAGCGACAAGCCGGAAGCGGCCGGGCTCGCCTGGGCCGCCGAGCGCGGGGTGCCGACCTTTGCGCAGAGCCCCAAGGGCATGCCCAAGGCCGCGTATGAAGCGAAGATCGACGCCGCGCTGCGCGAAGCCGGCGTCGAGGCGATCGCGCTTGCCGGCTATATGCGGCTGCTCTCCGACGATTTCGTCGCGCGCTGGCGTGGGCGGATCGTCAACATCCACCCCTCGCTGCTGCCCAAGTACAAGGGGCTCGACACCCATGCCCGGGCGATCGCGGCGGGTGATGCCGAAGCGGGCGCCTCGGTCCATATCGTCACCGAAGAACTCGATGGCGGCGCCGTGCTCGGCCAGGCCTGCGTTGCGATCCTTCCGGGGGATACGGCCGACAGCCTTTCGGCCCGCGTGCTGGCGGCGGAACACAAGCTCTACGCCAAAACACTCGCCGACTGGCTTCGCGGCTGAACTCTGCGGATATTTGGCCGTCATCCCGCGTTCATCCCCGTCAACACCGCTCATGGGGAAGTCAAAGCAGATGGCCAAGCACGCGGCGCTGACGCCGGAAGAAGAAGGTGGCATTGCCACCGCCGAACTCGGCCTCGTGCTGCTCGACGGCCCCAATGGCGTTGCCGTCGCGATGACCCCCGAGGCCGCCGAGGCCACCGGTCGCAGCCTGCTCGCCGCGGCCGAAGCGGCGGCGAGCCAGCGCGAACGAGGCGAAACGGGTTATTGAGACTTGTGCTGCCATGCTGCTCGCGCCGATAAGGGGCGCGGATGATCAAGGTCGCCAGCTATAACATGCGGAAGTCGATCGGCACCGACCGACGACGCCGACCGGAGAGGACGCTCGAGGTACTGCTCGAGGTCGACGCCGACGTGATCGCCTTGCAGGAGGCCGATCGGCGCTTCGGCGCGCGCGAGGCCGTGCTCACCCAGAGCCTGCTTGCCGAGCACAGCCCGTGGAAGCCGGTGCAGTTTGGCATGCGTGCGCGATCGATGGGATGGCACGGCAATGCGTTGCTGGTCCGCAAGGAAGCCGAGATCCTTAACTGCGCGGCGCTCCATCTGCCGACACTGGAGCCGCGCGGCGCGGTGATGGCGGACCTCCGCATTCACGGGAAGCCGCTCCGTGTCCTCGGCATGCATCTGGACCTGTCCGGCCTTTGGCGGCGGCGGCAGGCGCATGCGATCGTCACGCAGCTCGCGGGCCTCGCGCCGATGCCGACGGTGATGATGGGCGATCTGAACGAATGGAGCGCCGAACGCGGCTGCCTGCGCGATTTCGCCCAGCATTTCGCGTTCGCCGCCACCGGAAAGAGCTTCCACGCACGTCGCCCGATGGCGCGGCTCGACCGTATCATGGCCTCGCCCGACCTCGCCTTCGGCGGGGCCGGGGTGCACCACAGCCTGGCGGCGCAGACCGCATCGGATCATCTCCCCGTCTGGGCGGAGGTGCGGCACCGTTGATGCAGGAGGCCCAGGAGAAGGAACTGCGGCTGGCGCTGGTCTGCTATGGCGGGATCAGCCTCGCGGTCTACATGCACGGCATCACCAAGGAGGTGTGGCACCTCGCCCGCGCAAGCTGTGCCGAACGCGAGGGCACCCCCCTCCACAGCGTCTATCGCGATCTGATCGAGGACATCCGCGACCGCAGCGGGCTCAGCCTGCGCGTGCTGGTCGATATTCTGTCGGGCGCCAGCGCCGGCGGAATCAACGCGGTGTTCCTCGCGCAGGCGATCGCCACCGGCCAGTCGCTCGACCCGCTGACCGCGATGTGGCTCGATCATGCCGATGTCGATGCACTGCTTGCCCCCAGCCAGGGGCCGTCGCACCGCTTCGCCAAGATCTGGGCCAAGCCGATCGCCTGGATGCTCTCCAACCGGGAGCACGGCGTCGAGGAAACCCTGGACGCCGGGTCGCGCACTGAGGTGCGCGAGAAACTGGAGCGCTTCGTCCGCTCGCGCTGGTTCGAGCCACCGTTCGGCGGCGAGCAACTGCTGAAGACGCTGCTCAACGCGTTCGACAAGATGGCGACGGGACCCGCCGAGCGCCGGCTGCTGCCCGAGGGCCAGCCGCTCGACCTCTTCGTCACCGCCACCGATTTCCGCGGCCATGCCGAGACGCTGCGGCTCAATACGCCGCCCGAAGTGATCGAGACCGAGCACCGCCTCGTCTTCAGCTTCACCGATCACGGCCGCGGCACCGGCATCGCCCATCCCGCCGCGCTGGGCTTCGCGGCGCGCGCGACCTCGAGCTTTCCCGGCGCCTTCCCCCCGCTGATGGTGGAGGAACTCGACAAGGTGCTTGCCGATCGCGGTGAGACCTGGGTCGGGCGCGACGCCTTTCTCCAACGGGTGCTGCCCGAACAATGGGCCGCGAGCCGCGCCGAAAAGGCGGTACTGATCGACGGGTCGGTGCTCGCCAACGCGCCGTTCGAGCCGGCGATGGCCGCGCTCCGCGAGCGCCCCGCCCGGCGCCAGGTCGATCGCCGCTTCGTGTTCCTCGATCCCACGCCGGACATGCGGTTCGATTTCTACGGCCCACGTCACGAGCGCCCTGGCTTCTTCTCGACGCTGATCGGGGCGCTGTCCGAGCTGCCGCGCAAGCAGCCGATCCGCGACAATCTGGACGCGATCGCTGCCCGCTCCGACCGGATCGAGCGGATGCTGGCCATCGTCTCGGAGATTCGCGCCGAGGTGGAAGCGCAGGTCGAGTCGCTGTTCGGCTATACGCTGTGGCTCGACTATCCGACGCCCAAGCGGCTCGCCGCGTGGCGCAAGCGCGCGCAGGTCGCGGCCGCCGCCAAGGCGGGCTATGGCCATACCGCCTATGCGCTGCTCAAAGTGGACGCCGCGATCGACCGCATCGCGCGGCTGCTCCAGGCGCTTTCCGGACAGCAGGACGGGCAGCGGCTGCGATCGCTGGGGCGGCGCCTTCGCGAGACGGTGCGCAGCCGCGGGGCCGATCGCTTCGGCGCGGCGCTCCCCGGCGGTGCCTCGCCCGAGGCACTGGATTTCCTGCGCGGGCATGATCTGGGCTTCCGTATCCGTCGCTTGCGGCTGCTCGCACGGCGGCTGGCCGAACTGGAGCAATCCGCGCCGCGCGGCGCGATGCGGCCGATGCGCGACGCGATCTATGGCGCGCTTGCCGCCTATCTCGAGCTCAAGCGCGCGGATACGTTCGCCGATCTTCCGGACCGACTGTCGGACGATCCGGGCGCAATGCTCGACACCCTCGCCGAGCGGATGCAACTGCGCGCGCTCGACCGCCAGACCGACGAGGTGCTCTCCGCCGGGTTCAGCGCGCTGTCGAAGGAATTGCGGCGGCCAATGCTGCTCGCCTATCTGGGCTTTCCCTTCTTCGACATCGCCACGCTGCCGCTGTTGCAGGGCGAGGGCATGGACGAATTCGACCCGATCCGCGTCGACCGCATCTCTCCCGAGGATGCCAAGGCAATCCGCACCGGCGGTGTCGCGGCGATGCTCAAGGGCAACCAGTTCAACAATTTCGGCGCCTTCTTCAGCCGCGCGTACCGCGAGAACGACTATCTCTGGGGCCGTCTCAACGGCGCTGACCGGCTGATCGACATCGTGCTGTCGACGCTGGACAAGGCCGCGCGGCCGGATGCCGAACACATCGCCGCGCTCAAGCGCCGCGCCTTCCACGCGATCCTCGACGAGGAGGCGCCGGCCCTTACCGCGATCCCCGGACTGATCGCAGAACTGCGCGCCGAAATCGGCTGAGCCTTGGCAAGCGGGGGCGCTCGGGCCTAGAAGGCGCGCAGGATTTGCCAGGAAGGGAGCGGAATGCGGTTTCTGAAGGTGCTGTTGTGGCTCCTGCTCGGCGGCGTGATCGCCGGGTTCGTGATCTACAATGGCGAGCAGCGCGTGAGCATCCAGCTCTGGGGCGGGCTCGTCGCCGATATCAGCCTGCCGCTCTTGCTGATCGTCGTCTTCCTCGCGGGCTTCCTGCCGATGCTGGTCGCCTATCAGACGCTGCGCTGGCGGATGCGCCAGCGCTTCGCCGGGATGGAGCGCGCGCTCGCCGATCTCCGCTCGATCCCAGCCACCCCCGCGCCGCGCTTCGAGCCGGTCACCGAACCCGCCGCTTTCGAGGAGCCGCGTGCATGAGCAGCCGCATCTATGTCGCGCTCGACACGCCCGAGCTGGAAAAGGCCAAGGCGCTCGCCCAAAAGGTCCGCCACCATGTCGGCGGGATCAAGCTGGGCCTCGAATTCTTCATGTCGAATGGCCGCCACGGCGTGCACGAGATGGCCGAGATCGGCGTCCCGATCTTCCTCGACCTCAAGTTCCACGACATCCCCAACACGGTGGCGAAGGCGATCCAGGCGCTGCGGCCGCTCAACCCCGCGATCCTGACGGTGCATGCCGCGGGCGGCCGCGCGATGCTGGAGGACGCCAAGGCGGCGGCGCCCGAGGGCACCAAGGTCGTCGCGGTGACGATGCTGACCAGCCTCGACGGCAACGACATGACCGCGATCGGCCTCAAGGCCGATCCGCACGAGCAGGTGATGCGGCTCGCCGATCTGGCGCGCTCGGCCGGCGTCGACGGCATCGTATGCTCGGGCGAAGAGGTAAAGGCGGCCCATGCGGCCTGGAAGGACGGCTTCTTCGTCGTCCCCGGCGTACGGCCGGCCGATGCGCAGGTCGGCGACCAGAAACGCGTCGTTACCCCGCGCAGCGCAGTGGACGCGGGCGCCTCGATCCTGGTGATCGGACGGCCGATCACCCAGGCCGAGGATCCGGACGCGGCTGCGCGCGCGATCGCGGCGACGTTGTAATCAGGCCACCAGCCACCCTTACCCTGCCTGCGGCAGCGGGTCCCCTCCCTCTCCCTTGGAAGGGAGAGGGAGGGAGGCGCGAAGCGCCGGGAGGGTGAGGGTGCCCGTTCAGGAACGCCCATGACCCTCACCATCCGCCCCGCCAGCATTGCTGACCTGCCGTCGATCCACCCCGTGATCGAGCGCGCCTATCGCGGCGAAACCGCGCGTCAGGGCTGGACGCATGAGGCAGACCTGATCCAGGGCCCGCGCACCAATCTCGAAACGCTCACGGCAATCGTGGAAGATCCGGCGCAAGTCCTGCTGAGCGCCTGGGAAGAGGGCGCCGCGATCGGCTGCGTCAATGTCGCCAACCGGGGCGGCGGAACTGCCTATCTGGGCCTGCTCTGCATCGATCCGCTGCGCCAGGCGGGCGGGCTCGGTCGCCATCTGATCCTTGCCGCCGAGGCGCATGCTCGCGACGTCTTCGGCTGCACGCGGATGGAAATGACGGTGATCGAGGAACGCCGCAAGCTAATCGAATATTATCTCCGCCGCGGCTATGCCGAGACCGGCACGCGCTGCGATTTCCCGATCCCACTCGACCCGCCGCTGTTCATGACGGTGCTGGCCAAGCAGCTGGTCTAGCGCCTACAGGGCGGCGATGCCCGCAACCGCGAAAATCTGTGGTCTCTCCACGCCCGAGACGCTCGACGCCGCCACCACCGGCGGGGCGAGCCATATCGGCTTCGTCTTCTTCCCGCCCAGCCCGCGCCACCTCAGCTTCGACAAGGCGCACGGCCTCGCCGCGCGGGTGCCGGGGCATGTCGCGCGCGTGGGCGTGTTCGTCGATCCCGACGATGCCTTGCTCGACGCCGCCATCGCCGCCGGGCGGCTGGAGGTGATCCAGCTCCACAAGGTCACCCCCGAGCGCGCCGCCACGGTGAAGGCGCGCACCGGCCTGGAGACCTGGGCCGCGCTCGCGGTGAAGACTCGCGCCGACCTCGCCCCAGCCCCCGGCTTCCGCGGCGCAGTCGACCGGCTGCTCTACGACGCCAAGGCCCCCGAGGGCGCCAAGGTCCCCGGCGGCACCGGGCTGCGCTTCGACTGGACGCTGCTCGACGGCTTTGCCCACCCCCTGCCCTGGATCCTTTCTGGTGGGCTCGATGCCGGCAATGTCGGCGAGGCGATCCGCGTCACCGGCGCGTCGCTGGTGGATGTCTCTTCGGGCATCGAGGCCGCACCGGGCATCAAGGATGTGGACAAGATCGCCGCTTTCCTTAAAGCCGTGGCCCGATCATGACCGCACCAAATTCCTTCCGCGCCCAGCCCGACGACCGCGGGCATTTCGGCCAGTTCGGCGGACGCTTCGTCGCCGAGACGCTGATGCCGCTGGTTCTCGACCTGGAGCGCGAATACACCGCCGCCAAGGCCGACCCCGCCTTCCAGGCCCAGTTCGACGATCTGCTCGAACATTATGTCGGCCGCCCCAGCCCGCTCTATTACGCCGAGCGGCTGACGGAGGCGCTGCGCGAGAACGCGCCCGATGGGCTCGGCGCCGAGATCTGGTTCAAGCGCGACGAGCTCAACCATACCGGTGCGCACAAGATCAACAATTGCATCGGCCAGATCCTGCTGGCGATGCGGATGGGCAAGACGCGGATCATCGCCGAGACCGGCGCCGGTCAGCACGGCGTGGCGACCGCCACCGTCTGCGCGCGCTTCGGCCTGCCTTGCGTGATCTACATGGGCGCGACCGACGTGGCGCGGCAGCAGCCCAACGTGTTCCGCATGAAGCTGCTCGGCGCCGAAGTGGTGCCGGTCACCTCGGGCGCGGCGACGCTCAAGGACGCGATGAACGAAGGCCTGCGCGACTGGGTCGCCAATGTGGAAGACACCTTCTACATCATCGGCACCGCCGCCGGCCCGCACCCCTATCCGGAGCTTGTCCGCGACTTCCAGTCGGTGATCGGTCGCGAAGCGCGCGAACAGATGCTCCATCGCACCGGCAAGCTGCCCGACCTGCTCGTCGCCGCGATCGGCGGCGGATCGAACGCGATCGGCCTGTTCCACCCGTTCCTCGACGATGCCGAGGTGCAGATGCTCGGCGTCGAAGCGGCGGGCGAAGGGCTGGAGAAGCGCCACGCCGCCAGCCTTGCGGGTGGGTCGCCGGGCATCCTCCACGGCAACCGCACCTATCTGCTGCAGGACGAGGACGGCCAGATCACCGAGGCGCATTCGATCTCGGCGGGTCTCGACTATCCGGGCATCGGCCCCGAGCACGCCTGGCTGCGCGACATCGGCCGCGTCGAGTATACCGCGGTGACCGACACCGAGGCGCTCGACGCCTTCCAGCTGCTCTGCCGCACCGAGGGCATCATCCCCGCGCTCGAGCCGAGCCATGCCATCGCCGCGGTCGCCAAGGTCGCCCGCACCATGCCGCGCGACAAGGTGATCCTCGCCAACCTTTGCGGTCGCGGCGACAAGGACATCTTCACCGTCGCCGAGGCGCTGGGAGTGCAGATGTGACCCGTCTCGCCGACGCCTTTGCCCGTGCTGCCGACCAGGGCCGCGCCGCGCTGGTGACCTTCGTCACCGCCGGCGATCCCACGCCAGGTGCTACCGCCGCGATCCTCGACGCGCTCGTTGCAGGCGGGGCCGATGTGATCGAGCTCGGCATGCCGTTCACCGATCCGATGGCCGATGGCCCGGCGATCCAGGCGGCGAACCTGCGCAGCCTCGCCGCCGGCACCACCACGGCGGATGTGCTCGCGATCGCCACGGCGTTCCGCGCGCGCCATCCGGAGGTGCCGCTGGTGCTGATGGGCTATGCCAACCCGATGACCCGCCGTGGGCCGGCATGGTTCGCCGACGCCGCGCGCGATGCGGGCGTCGACGGCGTGATCTGCGTCGACATCCCGGCCGAGGAAGACGACAGCCTCGGCGAAGCGCTCCGCGCCGCCGGCATCGGCAATGTCCGCCTCGCCACGCCGACCACCGATGCTGCCCGCCTGCCTGCGGTGCTGGCGGGGGCGTCCGGGTTCCTCTATTACGTCTCGGTCGCCGGGATTACCGGGCTGCAGCAGGCGGCCACCGCTTCCATCGAAGCCGCGGTCGACCGCCTCAAGGCCGCCACCGATCTGCCGATCGCGGTGGGCTTTGGTGTCCGCACGCCGGAACAGGCTGCCGCCATCGGCCGCGTTGCCGACGGCGTGGTCGTCGGCTCGGCGATCGTCGAGCTGGTCGGCCGCCACGGCGAGGATGCGGCGGCGCCCGTCCGTGCCTATATCGATACGCTGAAGACGGCGCTGGTCGCCGCACGCAAGGAAGTCGCATGAGCTGGATTTCGCGCGTTCGTAACGCGCTCGCCTATGTCGCCACCCGTGGCGAGGAAAGCCCCGACAATCTCTGGCACAAGTGCAAGGGATGCGGACAGATGGTCTTCATGAAGGAATTCGAGGAGAACCAGAATGTCTGCCCGCATTGCGATTTCCATGATCGCATCGGCGCCACCACCCGGTTCGAGCAGCTGTTCGATGAGGGCAAGTTCAAGCTGCTGCCGAGCCCCAAGGTCGCCGAGGACCCACTGAAGTTCCGCGACTCCAAGCCGTATACGGCGCGGATCAAGGCGGCGCGGGCGACGACCGGCGAGCAGGACGCGTTCCAGAATGCCAGCGGCACGATCCACGGCCACAAGGCGGTGATCGGCGTGCAGGACTTCGCCTTCATGGGCGGATCGATGGGCCAGGCGGTGGGCGAGGCGTTCATCGCCGGCGTCGAGACCGCCATTGCCGCGCGGGCGCCGTACATCGTATTCACCGCCTCGGGCGGCGCGCGCATGCAGGAAGGCATTCTCAGCCTGATGCAGATGCCGCGCACCACCGTGGCGATCGAGATGCTCCACGACGCCGGCCTGCCCTATATCGTCGTGCTGACCGATCCAACCTCGGGCGGCGTGATGGCGGCCTATGCGATGCTGGGCGACGTCCAGATCGCCGAGCCGGGCGCGACGCTCGCCTTCACCGGCCGCCGCGTGATCGAGAACACGATCCGCGAGAAGCTGCCCGACGACTTCCAGACCAGCGAATATTATCGCGACCACGGGCTGGTCGACATGGTGACGCATCGCAAGGAGCTGCGCGACACGCTGGGCCAGCTGATCGGCCTGCTCTGCGAGGCCCGCGCGGCGGCTTGAGGTCCGAACTCTAAGCCCCTCCCCTTCAGGGGAGGGGTTGGGGTGGGGCTGTGTCTCACAGAGACCAACAAGCGTTCTGGAATCCCTCCACCCCAACCCCTCCTCCAAGGAGGAGGGGCTTGAAGATGTGCCATGGCAGACTTCGCTATTTCGAAAAATCCTGAGGTCCAAGCCCAACTCGACCGGCTGACCCTGCTCTCGCCCGGCGCCGATATCCTCGGCCTGGAGCGCATCACCCGGCTGCTCGAGCGCGTCGGCAATCCGCATCTCCGCCTGCCGCCGGTGCTTCACGTCGCGGGCACCAACGGCAAGGGCTCGACCTGCGCCTTCCTCCGCGCGGCGCTCGAAGCGGCGGGTCTGCGCGTGCATGTCTATTCCAGTCCCCACCTCGTCCGATTCAACGAGCGCATCCGCCTCGCCGGCACGCTGATCGACGACGCCACTCTCGCGCCGCTGCTGGCCGAGGTGCTCGACGCCGGGGGCGATATCGGCGCGAGCTTCTTCGAGGTGACCACCGCCGCCGCCTTCCTCGCCTTCGCGCGCACGCCGGCCGATGCGTGCGTCATTGAAGTCGGCCTGGGCGGGCGTCTGGACGCCACCAATATCGTACCCGCGCCGATCGCCACCGGCATCGCCCAGCTCGGCATCGACCATCAGGCGTTCCTCGGCGACACGCTCCCGCAGATCGCCCGCGAGAAGGCCGGCATCGCCAAACCTGGCGTGCCGCTGGTGACGATGCGCTACGATCCCGAGATTGCCGACGTGGTCGCGACGGCAGGTGTACCGGTTCTCGCCCAAGGCACAGACTGGGCGTATGTGGTGGAGGGCGACCAGTTCACCTATCACGACGCGAAGGGCACGGTGGCAACCCCGCTGCCGATGCTGTCCGGACCGCACCAGCCGGGGAATTTGGCGCTCGCCTTTGCGATGCTGCGCCATCAGGACACGCTTGCCATCCCCGACACCGCCTTCGCCGCTGCGGCGACCAATGCGCGCTGGCCGGCACGTATGCAGCGGCTCGGCGATGGCCCGCTGACCGCTCTGCTCCCCGCCGGAACACCGGTGTGGCTGGATGGCGGCCACAACGCCGCGGCGGGCGCCGCGATTGCAGGCACGGTCACGGAGGTCGCTGCGGACCGCGACTGTCACCTTGTGTTGGGCATGCTCGCCAACAAGGACCCGGAGGGGCTAATCGCCCCCCTCGCCGCCCGGCTGGCAAGCGTGACCACCGTGCCCATCCCCGGCCATGCCCATCATGCGCCCGCCGAGCTTGCGACGCGGGTCGCGCGGCTGGGCGTGCCCGTGACGGACACGGCGGAGAATGTGGCGGAGGCCCTTCGCGCGACCGCGCGACACATCGAGAGCGGCGGTCCGAGCGCGGTGCTCATCCTCGGCTCGCTCTACCTCGCCGGCGTGGTGCTGGAGGCGAACGGCGAGTTGCCCGACTGACGCCGCGCTTCGCCTTATTGCGATTGACTATTAATAACAGAATGCGATGATTGCTCCGACGCCCATCGGAGAATCACATGCAGCCGTCCGTCCAGACCCTCGTCACCGCCCTGCCCCAGCTCCAGCCGGAGGATCCCGGCGTGCGGCTGCTGCTGTTCGGCGTCCGCCAGACCGGCGGGAACGGCCTGCACGATGCCAGCACCGCGCACGCCTTCCTGGTCGCGTTCGGCAAGGGCTTTCGCCGCCCACTGATGCTGCTGCGCACGCTGATGCACGAGATGTCGGCAATGGCGACCGGCCCGGTGCAGATCGCGCCCTGGTGCTGCCCGCGCATGACTGCGTCCGAGGCGGCGCTGGTCGGCGCGCTGGGCAAGGTCCGCACCAATCCGCAGGGCGCGGCGCTGCTGCTCGCCGATCTGATCGGCGTTCGCGACGCGACCGGCCTGCTGCCGACCGCGCACGCGCTCGCCCAGAGCTTCGCCGACCTTGCGCTGCCGCTGGAGCCGTAAAGCTCAGTCGTCCTTGTCGGCGCCGGCCCTGGCCGCACGCACGCTCTGCACGACGAAACCGCGCTGCCACAGCAGCCACAGCAGCACCATGCCGGGAATCGCTACCACCGAGGTCATCACCCAGAAGCCGGCCCAGCCGAGCTTCTCGGCCAAGATGCCGGCCGGCGCGGCGAGCCAGGTACGGCCGACGCCCGCCAGCGACGAGAGCAATGCGAACTGCGTTGCGGTATAGGCAAGGCTCGACAGACCCGAGAGGTAGGTCACGAACACGGTGAGGCCAAGCCCGCTGGTCACCTGCTCGGTCGCCACCGCGATGGTAAGCCACAGGTCCGAATGGCCCTGGGTCGCGAGCACCGCGAAGGTGAGGTTACTCAGCATCATCAGCATGCCCGAGAGGAACAGCGCACGCCCCATGCCCAGCCATGCCAGCAGCGGCGCAGACAGCGCGGTACCGACGATCAGGCCCCAGAAACCGACCACCTTGTTGATCGCCAGGAACTCGGTGTCGCTGAACCCGAGCTCGACGATCATCGGATTGAGCATCGACTGGCCCATCGCGTCGCCCAGCTTGTAGATCAGCACGAACAGCAGGATCAGTACGGCACCGCGTCGCTGCAGGAACTCGCGGAACGGCCCGATCAGCGTGGTCTCGAGCCAGGCACCGGGCCCCTTGCCGGGTTCCCGTTCCAGAACCCGGTCATGCAGACCCGGCCCTGCCCACAATGCGGCCACCGCCCCCGGTAGAACGCAGAGGCCGGTAAGCCCATATGCCATGGCCCACCCCAGCCCGAGCCCCTCGGACGAGGCCATTGCGATGGTGCCGACACCCGCGATGAACGCGCCCAATCGATAGCCGAACTGGTTGTTCGCGGTGCCGTGCGGCAGTTCGGCCTCGGGAAGGATCTCGATGCGATAGGCATCGATCACGATGTCCTGCGTCGCGGCGAGAAACGCGGTGACGATCGCCCAGAGGGCGAAGACGCCCAGATGCTGCTCGGGCTGGCTAGCGCCGAGCATCCAGACAGAGGCGAACAGCAGCGCCTGGATCAGAAACAGCCATGACCGCCGCTGACCGAACAGGTGCGTGAGCACCGGCAGCTTCAGCCGGTCGATCAACGGCGCCCACAGGAACTTCAGCGTGTACGGCGTGGTGAGACCGATTGCGAAGCCGATCGTCTTCTTCTCGATCCCCACCTTGGCCAGCCAGAAGGTCATGGTGCCCAGCAGCAGCGCCAGTGGAAAGCCGCTCGATATGCCGAGCAGCAGCGCCGCGATCGGGCGGGGTCGCAGATAGGGGCCCATCGTCGCGACAAACCCACGCCGCCCTTCGCCTTCCAGCTGTTCCGTACCCGCCATGCCTTGCTCCCCGCTTCAGGACGCGCGACACTAGCGGAAAAGCGACGGAGAGGAAGGATGAACGCACCGACGCAGGGCCAGCGCGCGCTCGCGGCTTTACTCGCGCAAGGCGGCGACGCCGGGGCCGGCCCGATAACCCACGTCGACGCAAGCGTTTACACCAGCCCCGAACGCTTCGCCGCCGAGCGCGAACGCATCTTCAGCCGCGCGCCCCTCGTCCTCGCCCCGTCCGCGCTGCTGCCCGAGCCCGGCATGGCAGTGCCGCATGACGGCTTCGGCAAACCGCTGCTGATCACCCGGGACAGGCAGGGGCAGGCGCATGTCTTCCTCAACGTATGCCGGCATCGCGGTACGCGGCTGGTAGAGGGGTGTGAGGCCGTCACCGCCCCCCGCCTCGTCTGCCCCTACCATGCCTGGAGCTACACGCTCGACGGCCGCCTCGCCGGCGTGCCCCGCGTCGAGGCGTTTCCCGGTCTCGACAAGACCGACTTCGCGCTCCGCCGGCTCCCCACCCACGAAGCCGGCGGGCTGATCTGGTTCGCCTTCGACGACGCAGCGGACTTCCGCCATGCCGATACGCTGGCGCAGGATTTCGCCGCCTTCGATCTCGCCGGGCAGCATTGCTTCCGTCGGCGCACCCACCGCGTACCCGCCAACTGGAAGCTGGTGATGGACGCCTTCCTGGAAAGCTATCACATCCAGCGCCTGCACGCCGGCAGCATCGCGCCCTTCTTCCAGGACGGCATCTCCGCGGCGGACCGGATCGGGCCGCACCAGCGCTCGGCGGTCGGACGCGCCGCCAGTATCGCGGAGCTGGAATCGGAGGACTGGCCGACGCTCCGCGGCGCGATCACCTATACCTACCAGATGTTCCCCGGCGCGGTGCTCGCCGTCAGCCCCGACTACATCAACCTGATGGTGCTGATGCCGCGCGCGGTCGACGAGGTCTGGGTCGAGGATTTCATGCTGATCCCCGAGGTCCCCGCCACCGACAAGGCCCGGGAGCATTGGGAGCGCAGCTGGCAGCTGCTCGACACGGGTGTTTTCGCGGCGGAGGACTTCCGCGCCTGCGCGCTCGCGCAGGAGGGCCTAGAAGCGGGTGCCATCGCGCAGGTGACGCTTGGCGGGCTCGAACAAGGGGTCCGCGTTTTCCACGATGCGGTCGACGCGTGGGTTTCATGCGACAACATGCCGGCAACCGGTGCGACTCACCCCGTCGGGCAGGCTCCCGTTCAGCTAGGGGTGCTATAACGCCGGCCTCGTACAAAGGAGTTCGCCATGTCCCGTACCCGCATCCGCGCCGCCGCAGCCCCAAACCAGGCCTCGCCGCAGGAAATGGTCGCGAACCTGGCGGTGCTCGCCTCGGTGTTTGCCTGGGCCGGCGTACTCGTCTCGCTCTTCGTTCGCTGATCGGCGTCAGCCGCCCAGGAACAGGTTGAAACTGCTGGGCAGGCGGCGCGGTATCTTGCCGCCTTCCAGCACCGCCTCGATTGCATCGATCGCCAGGATCAGATCGCGCTGGGCATAGGGCTTGGCGAGACACCCCGCCGCCAGCGCCCGCGCATCCGCCGGGCATGCACCGGTGACGAACAGCACCGGCACGCCGCGGGCAAAGGCATTGCGCGCAACCTCGATGCCGCTGCCGTCCGCCAGGTTGATGTCCGCCAGCACCAGATCGAGCACTTCGCCCGAATCGACGATCCGGGTAGCGTCGGCGACCGAGTCGACCGTCGCGACGATGACGAAACCCGACTCGCGGAGGAAATGCTCGGTATCGAACGCCACCAGCGGCTCATCCTCGACGACGAGCAGATGTTCGATCCTTCGCTTCTTCCGTCCGAACAACATGCTGTTTGGGCCCCCGAATCAACCGCTTGTCAAAGCCCGTAACGCGCGAGTCACGAAGTGGCACCGTATAAATTTTTGCCAGACCCGCTGAAATCGCTATAGCGCTGCGGTGTCTGACTCCAAGCCTATCAAAACCGCCGGTACGCCGCAGCGTATCGCCAAGCTCCTCGCCCGTGCCGGCATTGCCTCGCGGCGCGAGATCGAACGCATGATCGAAGAGGGCCGCATCGCCCTCAACGGCACCACGCTCGATACCCCAGCGACCATCCTCACCTCGCTCCACGGCGTCACCGTCGACGGCAATCCCGTCGCGGAAGCCGCCCCGGCCCGCCTGTTCCGCTACCACAAGGCCGCCGGCCTGCTGACTGCCGAGCGCGATTTCACCGGTCGTCCGACCATCTATGACCGCATGCCCGATGGGCTGCCGCGGGTGATGCCGGTCGGCCGACTGGACCTCAACACCGAAGGGCTGTTGCTGCTCACCACCGATGGCGAACTCAAGCGCGAGATGGAGTTGCCGGCCAGCGGCGTCGAGCGCACCTATCGCGCCCGCGCCTATGGCCAGGTCAGCCAGGAGCAGCTCGAGGATCTGATGCTCGGCATCGAGATCGAAGGCGTACGCTACGGCTCGATCAACGCCAATATCGAGCGGCGGACCGGCGCCAATCTCTGGATCGAGATGACGCTGACCGAAGGCAAGAATCGCGAAGTCCGCAACGTCCTCGAATTTCTCGGGCTGCAGGTCAGCCGCCTGATCCGCACCCGCTACGGCCCCTTCTATCTGAACGATCTGCCGGCGGGCGATGTCGACGAGATCCGCCAGGCCGACCTGATCACCTTCCGCACCGTGCTGGGCAAGGCCGGCGGCGGCAAGGCTGCATCCAACCTGCAGTTCGCGACGCGCCAGCGCGCCGTGGAAACGGTGGAGAAGCCCGCCAAGGTTGAGCCCGAAGGCCGCCGCCGGATCGCCAAGCCCGCGCCGGTTGCCAAGGGCCCGGTGTTCACCGCCCGCGCGACCCCCAAGGCCAAGCCGAAGGACGGCGAGGATCGGCCGCGCACCGGCGGTCGACTCGGCGTGCGCGAAGGCAGCGAGGGCGGTGTCGGCAAGCCCGCCCGCGCCGCCCGTGCCAAGTCCTTCCGCGACACTCGCGAGCCCCGTGCTGGGGATCTGGTCGATCGGCCCCGCGGCCGCGGCCGCCGCGACGCGCGCGGCGAGCAGAGTGCCGAACGCCCCTGGTCGCGGGACCAGGATGGCGGCGAACGCGGTCGCACCGCGCGCCCGGGACGTCCTGGCGTCGCCCAGGCCGATCGGCCCCGCACGGGCCCCTCCCGCTTTGGCGGTGCCGAAGGCGAACGGCCGCGTGGCCCCCGCGCTGCACAGCCGGCGGGTGGATCGGGCGACCGCAACCGTGGTCCTTCGCGCTTCGGCGGCGACTCCGCTGAGCGCGGCCGAGGTCCCTCGCGCTCCGGTGGGGATTCGGCGGAGCGCAGCCGAGGTCCTTCGCGCTTCGGCGGGGACTCGGCTGAGCGGGGTCGTGGACCGTCGCGCTTCGGCGGCGACTCGGCGGAGCGCGGCCGTGGTCCGTCCGGGTTCGGTGGCGGGGACGGCGAACGGCCTCGCAACGTCCGCAGCGATGGCCCCGCACGCTCCGGCGGTGGCGGTGCCAGCGATCGTCCGCGCGGGCCGCGTCCGGGCGGCAATGGCGGTAACGGCGGCAATCGTCCGCAGCGGCCCGGCGGCCCCGGCCGTCCGCCGCGGGGGCGCGGCTGATGCGGATCATCGCCGGAGACTGGCGCGGCCGACCGCTCGCCGCGCCCAAGGGGGACACCACCCGCCCAACCGCCGATCGCACCCGCGAGGCGCTGTTCTCGATGCTCGCATCCCGGCTCGGCAGCTTCGAGGAGCTGGCGGTCGGTGACTTTTTCGCCGGCTCGGGCGCGCTGGGGCTGGAAGCGCTGTCGCGCGGTGCCGCCTCGTGTCTGTTCGTCGAGCAGGATCGGGCAGCGCTCGATGCGCTCAAGGCGAACGTCGCAAAGCTCGGCGCCAAGGGCACCGATGTTCGCCCGGGTTCGGTGATGGCGCTGGGCCCCGCCCGCGCGCCGCTCGACCTGATCCTGATGGACCCGCCCTATGGCACCGGCGCCGGCATCGTCGCGCTCGACAAGCTGGCACGGCTCGGCTGGACCGGCCCCGGCACCTGGATCAGCATCGAGACGGGGAAGACCGAGGATGTCGAGCTTGCCGGCTTCGTCGTCGATGCCGACCGCGTCTACGGCAAGGCGAAGCTGACCCTGCTCCGCCCCGAATGACCATGCAGGGCACGGACGCTGTGTCGCCTGCCCTGCTCCATGCCTGGTTGACCGGCAGGTCGCTCGCCCGCGGCGTGCCGGCACCGGTGGCCGATCGGGGTGGCTACCGGGTCGATACCGGCTCCGACAGCGAACATTGCCGCTGGGTCTTCGCCGCGGCGGGTCCGAACCTCTCTGTGCTAGCCCGCGAGATCGACCAGCCGGGGCGGCTGATCAAATTGTGCGGCAGGGACGAGGCGCTGCGCGAACTGCTGCCGGATGGCTGGCAGCTCCACGCGCCCGCCTTCTTCATGCAGTCGGGAAGCTGGCCGGCGTCGCGCGCGCTGCCGGCAGGCTATCGCTGCGAAACGTCGGTAGAGGGGGCGGTCGCCCATGTCGCCGTGTTCGGCGACGACGGCGCCCTCGCTGCTTCGGGTTATGCGGCGGAGACCGGCGCGGCGTTCGTCTTCGATCGGATCGTCACCGCGCCCGCCCATCGGCGGCAAGGACTTGGCGAAAGCGTGATGGCTGCGCTCCGCGCGACCCGCACCCGCCCCGAGGTCCCCGAACTGCTCGTGGCAACCGACGAGGGGCGATGCCTCTACCAGCGTCTCGGCTGGCGGGTGCTGTCGCCCTACGCGACCGCCGAATTCGCGGCCTAGCGCCGCCGGGTGAGCAGGAGCCCGATCAGGCTCAGCCCGGCGGCCCCTGCGAGATACCAGCCGACCATGCCGATCCCGCCGCGCTCGACCAGGGTCTGCGCGATCAGCGGGGTGAGCCCGCCGCCCAGGATGCCGCCCAGGTTGAAGGTCACCGAAACGCCGGTATAGCGGACCTGCGCCGGGAACAGGCTCGGCAGCCAGCCGCCGAGCGGACCATAGACGAAGCCCATCACGAACAGCCCGGCGGCGAGCCAGACGAACACCGCGAAGAGCGAGCCCGGCACCAGCAGCACCGGCATCGCCAGCCCCAGCGGCACCATCGCGATGCAGCCGAGTGCCAGAACGACGGTCGCGCCGCGCTTGTCGGCCAGCCAGCCGGCGACACCGATGCCCAGCGCCATGAACAGGATCGCCGCGAGCTCGGCGCCGAGGAACGCCGCGCGCGGATAGCCGAGCGTCTTGGTGCCGAAGCCGATCGCGAACAGCGTCGCGACGTAAAAAAGCGCGAAACAGGCGACGGTGCCGAGCGTCCCCGCCAGCGTCGCACCGAGATGCTCGCGCAGCAGCACGCCCAGCGGCACCTGCGGCGGCGGGGCATGTTCGGCCGCCTCGACAAAGGCGGGCGTCTCGGCAATGCGCAGGCGGACCCACAGGCCGAGACCGACCAGCGCCGCACTCGCCAGGAACGGCAGGCGCCAGCCCCAGTCGCGAAAGGCGTCGTCGGTGAGGAAGGCGCCGAGCAGCAGGAACAGACCGTTGGCGGCGATGAACCCCACCGGCGCGCCGAGCGGCGGGAAGCTGCCATAGCGGTACGCCCAGCCCTTGGGCGCATATTCCACCGCCAGCAGGCTCGCCCCGCCCCATTCGCCGCCCAGCCCCAGCCCCTGGCCGAAGCGGAGCAGGCAAAGCAGCAGCGGCGCCACCCAGCCGATCATCGCATGGCCGGGCAGGCAGCCGATCAGGACGGTGGAGGCGCCCATCAGCATCAGCGAGGCGACCAGGGTGGACTTGCGCCCGAGCCGGTCGCCGAAATGGCCGAACACCAGCCCGCCCAGCGGCCGCGCGAAAAAGGCGACGCTGAAGCTGGCGTAGGCGGCGACCTGCTGCAGCCAAGGCTCCTGCGCCGGGAAGAACAGCGGGCCGAACACCAGCGCCGTCGCCGTCGCATAGATGTAGAAATCGTAGAACTCGACCGATGTCCCCACCAGGCTCGCGAACAGGATGCGGCGGTGGGAGGCGGGCGTGGCGGCATGGGCCATGTGCGATCCTCCGGCCGCCTCCCTCGGGCCAGTTATCGCGCGGGTCAACCCGCGTTCAGCGGAGCGACAGTTTCGGCAGGGTACCGAACCCCAGTACGCGTTTCACCGGAATAGGGAGTCGGATATGCGCGAATCGCCCATCAAGCGTCTGGTCTATGCGGCCGTCTTCAGCCTGCTCGCAGGCGTGCTGGTCGCCGCCTACAACCCCATCGATCATGTGAAGGCGGACCTCCGCGCCGATAGCAGCGGCGTACGAACCAGCCTGCACCTCGCGGTCCACGACCTGCTGCACGGCTGATGCGAAAAGGGCGGGACGTTCGCCCCGCCCTTCCGATCAATGGATGCCGAAGAGGCGGATGCCGGTGAGCATCAGCCAGTAGAGGCCCCCGGACAGCAGCATCGCGGCCGGGAGTGTCATTAGCCACGCCAGCGCCATGTTGCGGATCGTCCGTGCCTGCAGCCCGGCGCCGCTGCCGACCGAGGCGCCGGCCACGCCCGACGACAGGATGTGCGTGGTCGACACCGGCACGCCGAGGTGATCCGCCCCCATGATCGTGGCTGCCGCGACGATTTCCGCAGCCGCACCCATGCCATAGGTCATGTGCTGCTTGCCGATCTTCTCGCCGACGGTGATGACGATCCGCTTCCACCCGATCATCGTGCCGAGACCGAGCGCCAGTGCGACCACAATCTTCACCCAGAGCGGGATGAAGCGCGTGCCGCTCTCGAGGCCATCCTGATACGCCTTGATCGCCTTCAGCTCGTCGGGTTTGAAGCCGTCCGGCTTCTTGGTGGCCAATTTGGTGGTGTCGAGCACCAGATACATGTCGTTGCGCACGTTCGAGCTCGCGCGCGCGGGCACCTTGCTCAGCGATCCATAGCTTGCCACCTGATCGGTAAGCGACTTGGACAGCGCCTCCAGCGCGGCATAGACCTTCACGCCTTCGGCCTTGCGGTGCTGCAGCGCGTCCGTCAGCGTCGTCCGCGCTTCGGACGGCGACTGGCGCACGCCGCCACTGCGCGCGTCGAACACCGCATTGGCAGCCTGCGAGGTCTGCACGAACGACGCGGTCGCGCTCGCTGGCAGCGTACGGTTCAGCGCATAGGCGGTGGGGGCGCAGCCGATCAGGATCAGCATGATCAGCCCCATGCCCTTCTGCCCGTCGTTCGAGCCATGGAAGAACGAAACCGCGGTGCAGGTGGCGATCAGCAAGGCACGGATTCCGCGCGGCGGCGGCGCATTGCCTTCCGGTGCCTGAAACAGCTGGCGGCGCTTGGCGAATACCATCCGCATCACCAGAATGAGCAGGAGCGCGCACGCGAAGCCCATCAGCGGGCTCCAGAACAGCGCCGAGAAAACCTTGGTCGCCTGGCCCCAGTCGACGCCAGCGGTGCCGCCGCGCGAGCCGCTGAGGATCAGCTGGTTGGCGAGGCCGACACCCAGCACGGAGCCGATCAGCGCGTGGCTGGAGGAATTGGGCAGGCCGACATACCAGGTCGCCAGGTTCCACAACACGGCGGCGAGGAGCAGTGCGAAGATCATCGCAAATCCCCCGGCGGATCCGACGTTGAGGATCAGATCGACTGGCAGCAGCGTGATGATCGCATAGGCGACCGCGCCGCTCGACGTCATGACGCCGAGAAAGTTGAAGAAGCCCGACCAAACCACCGCCAGCTGGGCCGGCATCGAGTTGGTGTAGATCACGGTCGCCACAGCGTTGGCGGTGTCGTGGAAGCCGTTGACGAATTCGAAGGCCAGCGCGATCAGCAGCGCTAGCCCGAGAAAGGCGAACACGCCCATCGCGAGCTGCTCGCCTGCCTCGCGCGTGTCGACCACGATGCTCCAGCCCGCAAACGCCAGGCCGCCGACGAGGATGGCGGCGAACACGAGCTTGGCTATGGGATGGGTTTTCTCGGAAAATCGGGGACTTCGCGGCAATTCTGCCAACGGAGCCTGTTCCACTGCTAGCGTCGCCATGATGTTAGCGCCTTTGCGGATGGCTTGTGACGGGGTGATGACAAAGCATGGAGAGTGCGGCGCTTCTCAGCGCAGGCATTCGGTGTGCCGGATACGCACGAGCTTGCCGGCTTGATCCCGTTCTTCCTGGCGTCCCGGCACGCAGCCGGGATCGCGCGTTTGGGGTGCACGCCATGCGACCAACGCCGCAACAATGGCGAGCGTCAGCGCCGCTGCCAGCCGGACCTTCGTCCGACGCGAGGAAAACCAGTTTGCCATAGGTTAATCTGGCGCCGCCCATAGGCGGCGCCGCGGGCAAGGGCAATCCATCCTGCGACACGCTGAATCGGGATTCGTGGCGATAGCGGGACGCCCGACGCCCGCAGCGCGGCCCCGGGGGCAAGAGGGTTTGCCGGGGGAAGGAAATCGCAGGTGCACGGGCGGCGCGCGCACACGTGTCCGCACGGGTGCTTGCTCCCGCCGCCTACGTTCCCTAGTTGTTCGCGGATGTCGCTTGCTACTTCCCCCCAGGACGCCCCCTATCTGCAGGGCCTGAACGAACCCCAGCGCGAGGCCGTGCTCACCACCGAAGGGCCCGTGCTGGTGCTGGCGGGTGCGGGAACGGGGAAGACCGCGGCACTTACCGCGCGATTGGCACACTTGCTGTGGACGCGACGTGCCTATCCGTCGGAGATCCTGGCGGTCACCTTCACCAACAAGGCGGCGCGCGAGATGAAGGAGCGCGTCGGCCGGCTGGTCGGCGATGCGGTGGAGGGCATGCCCTGGCTCGGCACCTTCCATGCGATCGGCGCGAAGATGCTCCGCCGCCATGCCGAGCTGGTGGGGCTGCAGAGCAACTTCACCATTCTCGATACCGACGACCAGCTGCGCCTGCTCAAGCAGCTGATCGTCGCCAACGACCTCGACGAGAAGCGCTGGCCGGCGCGCCAGCTCGCCGGGCTGATCGACGGCTGGAAGAACCGCGGCATGATCCCCGCCGATCTCGATGCCGGCGAGTCCGAAAGCTATGCCAATGGCCGTGGCCAGTCGCTCTACGCGCAGTATCAGGAACGGCTGCGGCTGCTCAACGCCTGCGATTTCGGCGATCTTCTCCTACACGTACTGACCATTCTTAAGACCCATCGTGAAGTGCTGGAGCAATATCAGAAGCGCTTCCGCTACATCATGGTCGACGAGTATCAGGATACCAATTCGGTCCAGTATCTCTGGCTGCGGCTGCTGGCGCAGGAGCGCAAAAACATCTGCTGCGTCGGTGACGACGACCAGTCGATCTACAGCTGGCGCGGCGCGCAGGTTGAGAATATCCTGAAGTTCGAGAAGGACTTCCCCGGCGCCGTTGTAATCAAGTTGGAGCAAAATTACCGCTCGACCCCGCACATTCTCGGTGCTGCCTCGGGGGTGATCGCCAACAATGGCGGACGCCTCGGCAAGACGCTGTGGACCGAGGTCGATGTCGGCGAGAAGGTGAAGGTCCTCGGCGTGTGGGATGGGCCCGAGGAGGCGCGCCGCGTCGGCGAGGAGATCGAGGGTCTGCAGCGCGGCGGGCTCAGCCTCGACGCCACCGCGATCCTCGTCCGCGCACAGCACCAGACCCGCGAGTTCGAAGACCGGTTCATCGCGATCGGCCTGCCCTATCGCATCATCGGCGGCTTCCGGTTCTACGAACGCCAGGAAATCCGCGACGCGCTCGCCTATCTGCGCGTCGTCGCGCAGCCCGCGGACGATCTCGCCTTCGAGCGCATCGTCAACGTCCCCAAGCGCGGCCTCGGCGACAAGGCGCTGGCCAAGGTCCACCAATTCGCCCGCGCGCAGGGGCTGCCGCTCGCCACCGCTGCGGCGCGCATCCTCGATACCGACGAGCTGACCCCGCAGGCGCGGCGCTCGCTCGGCAATCTGATCGGCGACATGGCGCGGTGGCGGAGCATGGTCGACGATCTCCAACATCCGGATCTCGCCCGCATCATCCTGGACGAGAGCGGATATACCGCGATGTGGCAGGCCGATCGCACCGCCGAGGCGGCCGGGCGGCTGGAGAATCTCAACGAACTCGTCCGCGCGATGGAGGAGTATGAGAGCCTCTCGGCCTTCCTCGAACATGTCAGCCTGGTGATGGACAACGAGGCCTCCGCCGAGGAGCCCAAGGTCACGATCATGACGATCCACGCCGCCAAGGGGCTGGAATTCGACACCGTCTTCCTCGCCGGCTGGGAGGAAGGGCTGTTCCCCTCGCAGCGCGCGCTCGACGAGGGCGGGCTGGCCAGCCTGGAGGAGGAACGCCGGCTCGCCTATGTCGCGATCACGCGTGCGCGGCAGCGGTCGATCATTCTCCACGCGGCGAATCGGCGCATCTACGGGCAATGGACGTCGAGCCTGCCGAGCCGCTTCGTCGGCGAACTGCCGCCCGAACATGTCGAATCGGAAACCACGATGACCGGCGGCGAGAGCCTGTGGCGCGCCAACTGGAGCGAGCGGAGCGATCCGTTCGCCGATGTCGCGCGCGGCGCCGGACGTGGTCCCGGCTGGCAGCGCGCGGCGGGGGTCGATCCGGCCAACCCGGGGGGCAGCTTCACCAGCCGGACCTTTACCCGCGACCAGCCGCGGGTGCTGGAAAGCCGTGCCTCGGCGGTAAGCTTCGGCGCCAAGCCGCGGGGCGACCTCGCGCTCGGGATGCGCGTGTTTCACCAGAAGTTCGGCTATGGCACGGTCGCGGAGATCGAGGGCAACAAGCTCGAGATCGATTTCGAGCAGGCCGGGCGCAAGCGCGTGATGGACAGCTTCGTCAGCGTGCCCGACTGACGGGCGCGATCAGGCCTCGGGCTCGACCTTCATCAGCGTGGTGCCGACATATTTGTCGAGCTCGGGATCGAACATCTCGCCGATCTCGAATGGCCGATCGAGCACCGAGACTTCCTTGAGACCGTCGACCTTGAAGGTGGCGATCTTGGGCTCGCGCGGCAGCATGCCCTCGCGCGAGACGATCTGCGCATCGGTGTACAGCGACTCGTTGCGCGTATACAGGATGTACGGTGCGATAATCATCCGCGTGCGATTGTAGGTCACCTGCAGGCAGCGCAGGCGGACAATGCCCTCCAGTACGAAGGGCGTGTTGTTGACGGGAGCTTCGGTCACGACTGCGCTAACGTTCATGAGACAAATATGAGACCAATGCTGCAGAGCAGCAAGGGTAAAGCGCATAGACCATGGGACACTCCCCTCCTAGTCCTGTTTGGCGCACAGCTTCGTTCAGCCGCGCTTCACGCGCAAGAGCGGATGGAAACGCCGTTCCCGGCCAGAGCGCCGGCCGGGTGGATGAAGGAGACTAGCATGAAGCATGTCCTGGCCATGGTCGCCCTCGCGACCGCCGGCCTTACGGTCGCCGCGCCGGCATCGGCGCAGCAATACGCCTCGCCCGACCAGGAGCGCGCCCGCTTCGAGGCCGCACGCGAGCGGTTCGATCGTGAATACCGCCAGTTCCAGCAGGCATCCGAGCGCTACGCAAATTACAGCGACTGGCTGGCACATGCGCCGCCCCCGCCGCCGCGGATCGATGCGCGCGACGAAGGCGATTACGAGCCTTCGCGTTACTATCGCCCCGGCGACAGCGAACGCGTGCTGACCAGCAACGACCGTGTCTATCGTGGCGATGATGGGCGCTATTATTGCAAGCGTCCGGACGGGACCACCGGTCTGATCGTTGGCGCGGCCGCCGGCGGCCTGTTCGGCAACGTGATCTCCAGCCGCCGTTCGAGCACCGTCGGCACGTTGCTCGGCGCGATCGCTGGTGGTGCGATCGGCAATTCGGTTGACCGCAATAACCAGATGAACAACCAGGACGTGCGCTGCCGCTGAGGCGCGCGCTCGGGGCTTCGCGCATTTCGTCGCGAGGCCCCTTGTCCTCGGACAACCCAAGCTTATGTTGAACCTGCGGGACCGGGCCCCTCTGGCGGCGGCTTCACCTTAAGCGCCGTGATGTCGGACCGCATCGAGCGTGCTCGGTGCAGGATCGGCGATGTGTCCACCCCTCGCACCTCCATCCTCATCGGGCCGCTCGATCGATGCACTCATCGATTTGGAGCCATGACGATGACGATTGTTGAACGCCTGATCGCCACCCACCGGATGCTCGAACGCGAGATCCGCAGCGAATTGCGCCGTCGCTTGCCAGATGCGTTCCGCGTGGCGCAGCTCAAGAAGCACAAATTGGCGGTGAAGGACCGGCTGCATTTGCATCTGCCGGCACCGGCCGCGCGGCTTGCGCTGATACCGAGCCGCCGCTGAGCGACGGCGGGACGGGTCCGGCGGATATCGCCGGACCCTGTGTCCTCAATGCCAGAAGATCAGCAGCAGGATGATGATCGGCAACGGAATCCCCAGCAGCCACAACAAGATGCCCTTACCCATTACGATACTCCCTTCGGTTTCGTTTCGCTGCTGACCAACCCTTGGGCTGCCCGCCGAGTTCCCGGCCGGGAACCGAGCGCGCGCTGATGCACTAAGCCCGCGATGCAAACCGACGGCCTTCCCATGCCCCGCCGCCTCACCGCCATCGCCGCCGTGTCGTTCGGCACGGCGCTGGTGGTGATCGACGGCGCCATCGCCACCGTGGCGCTGCCCACCATCGCGCACGACCTCCACGTCGATTCGTCCGCCGCCGTCGCGGTGGTGACGGTGTACCAGCTGGTGCTGGTGATGCTGCTCCTGCCGTTTTCCGGGCTGGGCAATCGCATCGGCCTCAAGCGGCTGTACCAATGGGGGCAGATCGTCTTCACGGTGGCGACGATCCTGTGCTTCTTCGCGAAAAGCCTGCCCTTCCTGCTGATCGTGCGCGCAGCGCAGGCGGCGGGGGCTGCGGCGGCGCTCAGCGTTTCCTCGGCATTGGTGCGGCAGATCTATCCGGCCAAGCAGCTCGGACGCGGGCTGGGCGTCAACTCGGTCGTCGTCTCCGTATCCGCGGCGATCGCGCCGACGCTGGGCGGACTGGTACTGGCGATCGGGCCGTGGCCCTGGGTGTTCGCCTCCGCGGTGCCTTTCGCGATCGCGAGCCTGTTGCTGGGTCGATCGCTGCCCGACATCCCCCGCTCCAAGGCACCGTTCGACGTGCTCGGCGCCGTGCTCTGCGCGGCGATGTTCGGACTGGTGATCGGCGGCGCCGAGAGCGCCGTCCATGGCGACAGCCCGGTGGTCTCCGCCGCGGTGGTGCTCGCGGGCATCGCGGTCGGGGTGATCTTCGTGCGGCGCGAGCAGGGTGAGGCCGAGCCGATCCTGCCGGTCGACCTCCTCGCCCGTCCGGTGCTGGCGCTGTCCACGATCGGCGCCTTCACCGCGTTCATCGCGACCATGACGCTGCTCCTGTCGCTCCCCTTCCGGCTCCAGCATGGCTATGGCTTCGCACCGTCCGAGGTCGGCGCGGTGATCGCGCCCTGGCCGCTTACGACGATGTTCGTCGCCCCGCTCGCCGGTACGCTGTCCGATCGCTACCCGGCGGGCGCGCTGGGGGGGATCGGCATGGCCGTAGCGATCGCGGGCTTGAGCGCGCTTGCCTTCCTCCCGCACGACCCCAGCTATTTCGACATCGCCTGGCGGATGTCGCTGACCGGCGCCGGGTTCGGCATGTTCCTCTCGCCCAATGCCCGGCTGATCATCGGATCGGCGCCGGTAGAGCGCGCCGCGGCGGCGGGCGGGCTGATCTCGACGACGCGGATGGTGGGACAGACCACCGGCGCGACGCTGGTGGCCGCCCTGCTGGCAACGGGGGTCGGCGCCGGCATGACCCCTGCATTGGTCGCCGCTGGCCTGGCGCTGGTCGCAGGCCTGTGCAGCCTCGCCAGGCTGCGCCCCTCGATCCGCAACCCGGCGAGGGTCGAGGCAGACCAGGCCCAGCCGGCGCAGATGGGGTAAAGCTTTAGCGCCCCAAACCATCGGAGCATTGCGCCGCAAGCGACCGCGCGCCAAGAGCGAGACCATGTCACCGCATCCGTTCGCCATCGGCAACTTCCGTGCCTATTTCGTCGCCCGCCTCGCCGCCACGCTGGGGCAGATGGCGATGGTGATCGTGATCGGCTGGCAGGTCTACGACATCGCCCGCCGCACGATGAGCATCAAGGAAGCGGCCTTCCAGCTCGGCATGATCGGCGTGGCGCAGTTTCTGCCGCTGCTGTTCCTGTCGCTGTTCGCCGGCTGGGTCGCGGACCGGATCGACCGGCGCTGGATCGCCCGCACCGCGGTGTCCCTTGAGGCGTTCTGCGCACTAAGCCTCGCCTGGCTGACCTGGCAGCAGACCATCACCCTGCCCGCCTTGTTCAGCATCGCCGCATTGCTCGGCGTGGCGCGCGCCTTCGCCAGCCCGGCGCTCGGCGCGCTGGCCCCGAACCTCGTGCCCAAGGCGGTGTTGCCGACCGCGATCGCGCTGAGTTCGCTTGCCTGGCAGAGCGGCACCGTGATCGGCCCGGCGATGGGCGGCTATCTCTACGCGGCGGCCTCGTGGCTCGCCTATGCGGTGTCGGGCGGCCTGTTCCTCGTCTCGCTGCTGATGCTGTTCCTGATCGGCCCGGTGCCGGTCGCCAACCGGAAATTCACCGGCAGCCCGCTGTCGCAGATGGTCGACGGCCTTCATTATGTCCGCCGCAACCGGCTGGTGCTGGGCGCGATCTCGCTTGATCTGTTCGCAGTGCTGCTCGGCGGTGCGACGGCTATGCTGCCGGTCTATGCGCGCGACATCCTGCAGGTGGGGTCCGAGGGCCTCGGGCACCTTCGCGCTGCCCCGGCGTTGGGTGCGGTGGTGACGGCCCTGTTCTTCTCCTGGCGCCCGCTCAAGACCAACGTGGGCGTGAAGATGCTGGTCGCGGTCGCCTTGTTCGGCCTGGCGACGGTGGTGTTCGGCGCCGCGGCGCCGCTGCTGGTGCCGGTGCTCGGCACCAAGGCCGTCGGCACCGACCTCTCCCCCGCCGTACTCGTCTCGCTGGCCGCGCTGTTCGTGCTGGGCGCCGCCGATATGGTGTCGGTGTACGTCCGTCAGTCGCTGATCCAGCTCTACACGCCGGACGAGATGCGCGGCCGGGTGGGTGCGGTCTCCACGCTGTTCATTTCCGGCTCGAACGAGCTGGGTGAAGCCGAAAGCGGCTTCCTCGCCGCGCTGATCGGGCCGGTCGCCGCGGTGATCGGCGGCGGCATCGGCGCGATCCTTGTCACGGTCCTGTGGTCGAAGCTATTCCCTGAGCTCAAGCGGGCTCGAACCTTCGATCCTCCGGCCACCCTCGAAGTTCCTCCCAAGGAGATGACGACATGAAGGCCCATTCGATCCTCGAAACGATCGGCAACACGCCGCACGTCCGTATCAACAAGCTGTTCCCCGGCGCCGAGGTGTGGATCAAGTCCGAGCGCTCGAACCCGGGTGGCTCAATCAAGGACCGCATTGCGCTCGCCATGGTCGAGGCGGCCGAGAAGGACGGCAGCCTCCAGCCCGGCGGCACGATCGTCGAGCCGACCAGCGGCAACACCGGTGTCGGCTTGGCGATGGTCGCGGCGGTGAAGGGCTACAAGCTGATCCTCGTGATGCCGGAGAGCATGTCGCTAGAACGCCGCCGCCTGATGCTGGCCTATGGTGCGAGCTTCGACCTCACCCCGCGCGAGAAGGGCATGAAGGGCGCGATCGAGCGCGCGCTCGAGATCGTCGAGAGCACCCCCGGTGCCTGGATGCCGCAACAGTTCGAAAACGCTGCGAACGTCGACGTGCATGTGCGCACCACCGCACAAGAAATCCTCAACGACTTCCGTGACACGCCGATCGACGTGATCATCACCGGTGTCGGCACTGGCGGGCACATCACCGGCGTGGCGGAAGCGCTGAAGAAGGAATGGCCGAACCTCAAGGTGTTCGCGGTGGAGCCGGAACTGTCGCCGGTGATCTCGGGCGGGCAGCCCGGTCCGCACCCGATCCAGGGCATCGGCGCGGGCTTCGTGCCGAAGAACCTGCATACCGACGCGATCGACGGCGTGATCAAGGTCGACGCCACCGTTGCCAAGGACATGGCACGCCGCTCGGCCGCCGAAGAGGGCATGCTGGTCGGCATCTCCTCGGGCGGCACGCTGGCCGCGATCCTGCAGAAGCTGCCCGACCTGCCCGACGGCGTGCGCGTGCTCGGCTTCAACTATGACACCGGCGAGCGCTATCTGAGCGTGCCGGACTTCCTGCCCGAGGGCTGATAGAAGGTGGAGGGGCACCACCCCTCCACCGTCATCCCAGCAAAAGCCGGTATCCATTCGCCACTCGGTTGTAGCAAGAACCGTAACGCTGAGGGCAATGAATCCCGGCTTTCGCCGAGATGACAATGTGTTAGGCTCTATTGCTGGGTCTTAGAATCAGCAGCTAGAGCCTCGGCGGTTCCGTTGTCCGGTGCAGCCGTTGATGTCTCCGCGGAGGCAGGCAATGCGACCTGCACCTCCACCCGACGATTTTTCGCCCGCCCCTCCGGATCGTCGCTGCCGTCCGCCTTGGCGTTCGGGACCAGCGCGCGGGTTTCCCCGAAGGCGATCACCGTCATGCGCTCCGCGGGCACGCCCCTCGACAGCAGATAGTCGCGCACCGCCTCGGCCCGCTTGCGCGAGGAGACCAGATTGTCGCGGTCATTGCCGCGCGTGTCGGTGTGGCCGCTGATCGTGATCGCACCGCCGGCGGCGGTCGTCGGGTTCGTCAGCAGTTCGTCGAGCAGCTTGCGTCCGCCATCGTCCAGCTTCAGCCCTGCTGCACCAAAGGGCACCACGAGATCGACGGGCTTGAGCTCGGGCTTTTCCGGCTCGTCCGGCACCACCTCGGGCCGGAGGATCGACTTGGGCGCTTCTGCGGCACTGTTGTTCGCCAGCCCGTCGTCCTCGGCGAGGATGCTCTTGTTCTCCACCGTCGCATTGTCGCGTGCGGGCTCTCGCGCATTGCAGCCCGCCAACACACCCATGAGCGCCAACATCGCCCATCTGCTCATGCAACCTCCTCCTGCAGTCGTCGCGCCGCCGGCATGGGGGGCACGTACGAGATGATCGTGTCGCCGGGCTGCGGCGTTGGCCGGCTGGCGTGCGAGAAGAAGCGCAGCAGCCCGCCCTTGCGCACCAGCAGCAGCATGTCGGCCGCGTCGGGCAGATCGGCCTTGGCAGCGTCGAAGTCGAACTGCTCGGTCAGCCGGGTCTTGCGGAACGTCCAGCCCCCCTGCTCGCGCTCGACGATCTCGTCGACGCCGTGGCCGCTGGTGAACAGCGCGCGGCCCCGCAGCGACTCCGGCAGCGCGCGAGCATCCTCGTCATCGCCGCCGCTGCCGAGCTGGTAGACATTGTCGCGGCCCATCTCATGGGCGAATTCGTTGCAGACCAGTGCGTTGTACGCCTCGTTGTCGCTGGTCGCCGCGAGCACCTGGAACTGCGACATGTCGAGCCGGTCCTCGGTCGCCTCGGCGAGGATCTCGCCATGATAGGTGGCGATGCCCGCCGAGCGCGCCGGCCGCAGCCGCTGCCAGCTGGTGTCGCAGATCGTCACCGGCACCTCGAGCTGACGGAGCTGGTCGGCGAGCGCGAGGCTCCACGGCGTGCCGCCGACGATCAGCAGCCCACGCTCGGTGGCGCCCGTCACCTTGAGCAGCCGCGCGACGGGGCCGATCGAAAAGCCGTGCGCGAGGATGGTCGCCACCACCACGGCGAAGGAGAGCGTCACCAGGATCGAGCCGTCGCTATAGCCCAGTTTGTCGAGCCGCAGCGCGAACAGGCCCGAGATCGCCACCGCGACGATACCGCGCGGGGCGATCCAGGCAACGAGCAGCCGCTCGTTCCACGGCACCTTGGTAAAAGCCAGGCTCAGCAGCACGGTGATCGGCCGCACGAGGAACAGCAGCGCCGCGAGGAAGGCCAGGAAGCGCCACTCGAAATGCCGCAGCACCTCGAAATCAAGCGAGGCGGAGAGCAGCACGAACACGCCCGAGATCAGGAGGACGGTGACATTCTCCTTGAACGGATGGATGTCGCGCAGCGAATCGAGCTTCATGTTGGCGAGTGCCACGCCCATCACCGTCACGGTGATCAGGCCTGTCTCCTGCTGGATCAGGTTCGAGCCGACGAACACGCCGATCACCGCGACCAGCAGCACGGGCGCCTTGAGATATTCGGGCACATGGCCGCGCTGGAAGGCCCAGCCGATCGCCTTGGCGACGACATAGCCGATCAGCCCCGCGACGACGCTCGCCGCGAGCAGCGAGCCGAGCACGCTGAGCAGCGTCCCGCCATCGCCGGACCGGCGGAGATACTCGTAGGTCACCAACCCGCACAGCGCGCCGATCGGATCGTTGACGATCGCTTCCCATTTCAGGATCGCGCGCGGCCGCTGCGCGACATTGCTCTGCCGTAGCAGCGGCAGCACCACCGTGGGGCCGGTCACGACGAGAATACCCGCAAACAGCGTCGCCACCGGCCAGACGAGTCCGGCGGCATAATAGAGCGCCAGCGTTCCCAGCCCCCAGCCGATCGGGACGCCCAGCAGCACCAGTCGCGTCACCGCGCCATCGGTGCGCCGCAGCTCGCGGAAGTTGAGGCTGAGGCCGCCTTCGAACAGGATCAGCGCGACGGCGATCGAGACGATCGGCTCGAGCAACTCGCCAAACACCGCATGCGGCTCGATCAGCCCTGCGACGGGACCGGCGAGTACGCCGGCGACGAGCATCAGAGCGATCGCGGGCCAGCCGGTACGCCAGGCAATCCACTGCGCGCCGATGCCGAGCGCACCGATCAGCGCGATGACGAGCGCGGGTTGATGCATCCGGAGAAAAAACCTTCCTGTATGCGCAAAGTCGTTGCGCGCCCCGTTTTCAATACGGTTGCACCGCCGCATCGGTTCCGTTTCGCGGGCGATCGGAACTGAGTTGTTCCCAGTTCAGGCGCTTTGGGATACAGGCGGCGACCCTGATCTCGGAACCTTGTACCCGCCTGTGACGCCCGCCCTTCCCACCGCTTCTCCTCCCTTGTGGCTCCGCCTCGTCCTCGGCATCGTCGCGCTCACAGCGCTGGTGGTACCGGCGCTGCTGGTGATCAACGCGCCCAACATGCCCCACCATGCCCGCCGCGTGCCGCCCGTCGCGCTGCCCAACCGCGTGGTGCCGAAGGAAGAGCTGCCCCCGGTCGAGCCGGTCGCGATCGCCGATCTCGATCCCGAGGATGCGCGTGCGTTCAACGCGTCCATCCCCTTCTCGACCAACCCGAACCCTGCCGCGCGCCCGTTCCATCTGGTCGGTGCCGCCGACAGCCAGGCGCGCGCGGTCGACTGTCTCGCCGCCGCCGAAGTCTATGAAGCCGGCGACGATGCGCTGGGCGAGCGCGCGGTGGCGCAGGTGATCCTCAACCGCGTCCGCCACCCCGCCTTCCCAAAGACGGTATGCGGCGTGGTGTTCCAGGGGTCGGAACGCAGCACCGGCTGTCAGTTCACCTTCAGCTGCGACGGGGCGATGCTGCGCTGGTCGCCGACGCCGGTCGCCTGGGCTCGTGCGCGCGACATCGCCAGGATGGCGCTGCACGGCACGGTATTCCGCCCCGTCGGCCACGCCACCCACTACCATACCGATTGGGTGGTGCCCTATTGGAGTGCAAGCCTCGACAAGATCGTCGCGCTGCACACGCACCTGTTCTTCCGCTGGGCCGGCTGGTGGGGCACCCCGCCTGCGTTCAACCGCGGCTATGTCGCCGACGAGCCCAATATCCCGCTGCTCGCCAAGCTCTCTGCCGCGCACAGCGGCGGCGCCGCCGAGGTCGCTGGCCCGGCCGGCGATCCCGGCGCGACGGGGCTGCTGTTCGACGTGAACAAGGCCGCTGGTGCGATCCCGGCGAGTGCCGTTCCCGTCGCGGTGGCGGGCGATCAGAACGTCTTCCTGGTGACGCTCCCCGACGAGATGGTGCCCGATCTCTACCCGGCGCTGGCGCTGCGCACCTGCGGTGATCGGCCCTATTGCAAGTTCATGGCCTGGCTGGATCCTTCCAGAAAGCCCGCCCGGCTGCCGCCGACCGGCGAACAAGCCGCGGCGATGTCGTTCAGCTATCTGCGCGACGAGAAGGTCCAGTATGTGAAGGCCTTGTGGAACTGCGAGCAGTTTCGCCGCCCGAGCCCGGCCCAGTGCATGCGACGCCAGCCGCCGCCCACGCCGGTCGCAACGCCTACACCCGCGCAGACAGCGGAGCCTGCGCCACTCGACGGCGTCCGCCGAAAGGCGCCGCCCGCACAGAACAAGACCGGCGCTGCGGCTCCCGCAACGCCGGCCTCTTCCGTCCCCAGCAGCGATTAGGCTGCCTTGAACATCTCCGGGTCGAGCGCCATCACGCTCTCGCTGCCCGCCTCGATCTTGCGGCGCAGGCCGCTCGCATCGGGGAGGAACCGCTCGGCGTAGAAGCGCGCGGTGACCAGCTTGGCCTCGAGGAAGGCGACATCCTCGGCGCCCTGCGCCAGCGCCTCGCTCGCCGCCTTGGCCATGCGCAGCCACATCAGGCCGAGCGCGACCAGCCCGGTCAGCTGCATGTACGGATAGGCACCCGCGCCGACTTCGTTCGGGTTCTTGAACCCGTTCTGCGCCAGCCACATCGTCGCCCCCTGGAGATGGCCCAGTGCCTTCTCCAGCGCCTCGGCAAAGCCCGCGAGCTTTTCATTGCCCTTGGCCGCCGCGACCTCCTCGCCGACGACGCGGAAGAAGGCCTGCACCGCGCGGCCGCCGTTCAGCGCCAGCTTGCGACCGACCAGGTCCATCGCCTGCACGCCGTTGGTGCCTTCGTAGATCATCGCGATGCGGGCATCGCGGACATACTGTTCCATGCCCCATTCGGCGATATAGCCATGGCCGCCATAGACCTGCTGGCAATCGGTCGCGACCTTGTAGCCGATATCGGTGCCGACGCCCTTGATCACCGGGGTCAGCAGCCCGATCAGGTCACCCGCGAGCTGGCGCTCTTCCTCGCTGGCGGCGGCATGCTCCATGTCGACCTGGAGCGCGCCCCACAGGCAGAGCGCGCGCAGCCCCTCGATCTGTGCCTTGGCTTCCATCAGCATGCGGCGCACGTCGGGATGGACGAACAGCGTGTCCGCCTTTTCCGCCGGCTCCTTGGGGCCGGTCAGCGCGCGGCCCTGGCGGCGGTCGCCGGCGTACTGGACCGCGTTCTGCATCGCGACTTCGGCGATGCCGAGACCCTGCAGGCCCACGCCCAGGCGTGCCGCGTTCATCATGATGAACATCGCGGCGAGGCCCTTCATCTCGTCACCGACCAGCCAGCCGGTGGCGCCGTCATAGTTCATCACGCAAGTCGAGTTGGCGTGGATGCCCATCTTGTGCTCGATCGAGCCGCAGGTGACGCCGTTGCGCGCGCCGATCGACCCGTCGTCATTGACCAGGAACTTGGGCACCACGAACAGCGAGATGCCCTTGGTGCTGTCCGGCGCGCCGGGGGTCTTGGCCAGCACCAGATGGATGATGTTGCTGGTCAGGTCATGCTCGCCCGACGAGATAAAGATCTTGGTGCCGGTGATGCTGTACGAGCCATCCGGATTGGGCTCGGCCTTGGTCTTGATGAGACCCAGATCGGTGCCGCACTGCGGCTCGGTCAGGTTCATCGTGCCGCCCCACTCGCCCGAGATCATCTTGGGGACGTACTTGGCCTTCTGCTCCTCCGAGCCCTTGACCAGCAGCGCGGCAATCGCGCCATGGGTGAGGCCCGGATACATGGCGAAGGCCATGTTGGAGGCGATCATATATTCCTCGAACGCGGTCGCGACGACGTGCGGCATCGCCTGCCCGCCGAACTCGGCGGGCGCGCTCAGCGTGCCCCAGCCGCTCTCGACAAACTGCTGGTACGCTTCCTTGAAGCCCTCGGGAGTGGTCACGCTGCCGTCGGGATGGCGGGTGCAACCCTGCTGGTCGCCGCTATGATTGATCGGGAACAGGACTTCGGCGACGAACTTGCCGCCTTCCTCCAACACCGCGTCGACCACGTCGGGCGTCGCCGCCTGGAAGTGCGGCAGGTTGGTGTAGCGATCGAGCCCGATGACCCGATCGAGGACGAAGCGCGTGTCGCGCACAGGCGGGGTAAACTGCGGCATTTCAGGTTCCTCAGTGCTCGTTGTCTTTGCTTTTGATCAGGTCGACGAACTGCGCGAGCTCGGCGATATGCGCATCGATGTCACGCTTCTGCGCTTCCAGATGGTGGATTCGGTCCATGCACCGCTCCAGCGTCACCTGTCGCTGGACACGCCGGCCGTCGCCGAGGTCGTAGAGATCAATCATCTCCTTGATCTCCCCCAGGCTGAAGCCGACGCGCTTGCCGCGCAGGATCCAGGCGAGCCGCGCGCGATCGCGATGCGTGTAGATGCGCTGGGTGCCGCGCCGCTCGGGCGAAATCAGCCCCTCGTCCTCGTAGAAGCGGAGCGCACGGGGGGTTACCCCGAACTCGGCGCAAAGGTCGGAAATGGAAAAGGCGTCACGATCGGGACGCGGTTCGATCGGCGCCAGGGCCTCGATCGGAGCGGCAGCAGCGGTCATGAAGCTCTTGTAGTTTACCTTTACGTGAACGTCAAGTGTGGCGCGCTAGTTCTTGGGTGGCTTGGCAGCGCCGCTGAAGCGGGCGCGAACGATGTCCTCGTGGAGCAGGATGGCGCGGGTCTGGAGCTCGGCAGCCCCGCTCTCGGTGAGACCGTCGCTTGAGAGCCGCTCGGCGATGGCGCTGTTCGCGGTGTCCACGCGTCGCAGCTGGCGCGCTTCGCCGCGGGTTAGTTGGCCGCTGCGTTCGCCAGCGCAAATCTCGCTCCGCGCCGACCGTGGCTGCGTCGGGACGTGGATCCCGCGCCCGGCAAAGCTGCCGCCTGAGCTGGAAGGTACGGGGCCGCCCCAGATCTGGGCGGCGGCAGGGACGGCAGCCACCACGCAGGCGACGCTGGCAAGGACCAGAACACGCATCGGCGCTCTCCTGACAGGACTGCCGATCGATTCCGGCAGCCTTGGGAGAGGGTATCCTATGGGGGTGCCGCGTCTATTCCCCGCAGAGTGCATGTCCCTCTGCGTCGCGCATCGCCTGCGCCTCGGGCACCGATTCGCCCAGCCGCGCGAACTGTGCCCCCGCCAGCGCGGCACGCCCGGTGCAGAGCTGCGCGCAGGCCTTCGGCAGCGCGCCCGGCAGGGCGAGGTGATCGCCGTCAAAGCGCGCGGTAAAGCGGCAGCCGCCCTCGGCGCCGAGCGCAAGTGCCAGCCCCTCCCCGTCCCGGCGGACCGATCCGGTCGCGCGACAGCCATTGCCCTCGCCATAGTCGATGACGATGCCGATCCGGTGCGCGGCGCCGGCCGGCACGATGCAGAGCCGATCGGGTCCGCGCGCGTACGCGCCCGCAATGCTCACGTCCTTGGGGTCGCGGACCAGTCCGCGCTGGATCGCGGCATTCTCGAGATCGACCGCGGTGCCGGCCGACGGCGCAGGCGCAGGCCCGCCGCACGCCGCGAGCCCCAGCAGCAGCGCAAGCGCGGCGCCCCTCATGCGTCGCGCACCAGCGCTCCGTTCTCGATCCGGCGGTAGAAGCAGCTGGCCGCCCCCGTGTGGCAGGCGGGGCCGTGCGGCTCGACACGCAGCCACAGCGCATCCTGGTCGCAATCGATCCGCGCCTCGACGACCTTGAGGAAATGCCCGGAGGTCTCGCCCTTGGTCCACAACCGCCCGCGGCTGCGCGACCAGAAGGTGGCTTTGCCGGTCTCCAGCGTCACCGCCAGCGCCTCGGCATTCATATGGGCGAGCATCAGCACCTCGCCGGTGGCGGCATGGGTGGCAACGGCGGTGATCAGGCCGTTGGCGTCATATTTCGGGTCGAGCGTGGCGCCCGTTTCACGGATATCGGTCACGCGCGCGCTGTAGCTGGGTTCGGGGGCAGCGTCATCCCTCGCGGCACGTATCGCCTGGCCGCCGTGCGTCGGGCACCGGCTATGGCCGCCGCCGAACACGCAGCGCAATGTCGTTCAGACGGCCCTGAGCGGCCAGCTGGAAAGGGCCGGGGCGCCGGGTGGGCAGAGTATCGGTGGCCGACGATGCGCCTCCGCAGCGAGAACACAACGAAAACATCCGCTGTCCTACAGCTGCGTTCCATGCTATGTCGCATTGCATGGGCACGCGCGTCCAACCGCGATATTCGACTGGCACCGAGGGCCTGACGTGCGCAAACCCGGTGCTTCGTGTCGCTTTCCCGGAACTTTCGGAACTTTCGGGCGGCTCAATGCTGGCGGATCGCCTTCACCAGCTCGCCCTTGTCCATCTTCGAACGCCCTTCGATGCCGATCTCCTTCGCTTCGTCGTACAGCTCGGCCTTGCTGCGGTCCTCCAGCTTGCCGCCGCCCGAATCGAGGCTGCCGTTCGCCTTGGCATTGGCGATGCGCGCGGCCTTCTCCTTCGAGGCGCCCTGTTCTAGCAGCGCCTCGTACACCGCGTCGTTCTTGATTTGGGTACCGTGGTCCTTGGCCATGATCTAGCTCCTTTCTCAGGAGGTTAACCGCCAAAAAGGGTAAACGGTCCTTTTCGCTGTTACAGACCGGAGACAAAGCTGGCCGAAGCCCCTATATGCCCGCTCAACCGTTGCCGTTCCCCCCGAGGGCCAATGCTTACCACACACCCGTTCGATGACGACAAGCTGCGCGAAGAGTGCGGCGTATTCGGCGTTTCCAACAGCGAAGGGGCGGCCGCGATGGTCGCGCTGGGGCTGCACGCGCTCCAGCACCGCGGCCAGGAGGCGGCGGGCATCACCAGCTGGGACGGCCATCAATTCCATACGCATCGCGCAATGGGCCATGTCGCCGGCAATTTCGATCGCGACGACGTGATCCGCGCGCTTCCCGGCCTCTCGGCCTGCGGCCATGTCCGCTATGCCACCACCGGCGGCTCGGCGATTCGCAACGTCCAGCCGCTCTATGCCGAGCTGGCCAGCGGCGGCTTCGCCATCGCGCACAACGGCAATATCTCGAACGCGATGCGGCTGCGGCGCGACCTCATCCGCCGCGGTGCGATCTTTCAGTCGACCTCGGATACCGAGGTGATCATCCACCTCGTTGCCACCTCGCAGTACCGCACGCTGATCGATCGGTTCATCGATGCGCTCAAGCAGGTCGAGGGTGCCTATTCGCTGATCGTGATGACGCCCGAGGGCATGATCGCGTGCCGCGATCCGCTCGGCATCCGGCCGCTGGTGATGGGCCGTCAGGGCGATGCGGTGATCTTCGCTTCGGAAACCGTCGCGCTCGATGTGTGCGACGCCGAATATGTCCGCGACGTCGAGCCTGGCGAGCTGGTGATCGTCAAGGCCAATGGCGAGATGACCAGCCACAAGCCGTTCGCGCCCCAGGCGCCGCGGCCGTGCATCTTCGAATATGTCTATTTTTCGCGCCCCGATTCGATCAGCGACAGTCGGTCGGTCTATTCGGTGCGCAAGGCGATCGGCGCGCAGCTGGCGATCGAATCGCCGGTCGAGGCCGACCTCGTCGTGCCGGTGCCCGATTCGGGCGTGCCTGCGGCGATCGGCTATGCCCAGGAGTCGGGCATCCCGTTCGAGCTCGGCATCATCCGCTCGCACTATGTCGGCCGCACCTTCATCCAGCCGGGCGACAAGGTCCGCCACCTCGGCGTGAAGCTGAAGCACAACGCCAATCGCGAGCTGATCGCGGGCAAGCGCATCGTGCTGATCGACGACTCGATCGTGCGCGGCACCACCAGCCTCAAGATCGTCCAGATGATGCACGATGCCGGCGCGAAGGAAGTGCATATGCGCATCGCCTCGCCGCCGACGCGCCACAGCTGCTTCTACGGCGTCGACACGCCCGAGCGGGCCAAGCTGCTCGCCGCCAAGATGGACGTGGGCGGGATGACCGACTTCATCCATGCCGACAGCCTGGCCTTCGTCTCGATCGACGGCCTGTACAAGGCGCTGGGCGAGGCCCGCCGCGCGGACATCCATCCGAAGTATTGCGACGCCTGCTTCACCGGCGACTATCCGACGACGCTGACCGACCAGGACGAACTGGCGCCGCCGCCGGACCAGCTGGCGCTGCTCGCCGAGAAGGTCGGCTGAGCCGGTGCGCGACGGTCCGCTGGCGGGACAGACCGCCCTCGTCACCGGCGCCAGCCGCGGCATCGGCGCGGCGACGGCGATCGCACTGGGTGCCGCGGGCGCGCATGTCATTCTCACCGCGCGTACCGCGGGCGGACTCGAGGAAGTAGAGGACGCGATCTTCCAGGCCGGCGGCGGCGCGACGATCGCGCCGCTCGACCTTGCCGAGCATGACGCGATCGGCCGGCTGGCCGGCGCGATCGGCGAGCGCTGGCCGACGCTCGACATGGTGGTGCTCAACGCCGGCATGCTCGGAACGCTGAGCGCGGTCAACGCGATCGACTTCGCCGAATTCGCCAAGGTGCTGACGCTCAACGTCGCTGCGCAGGCCGCAATGCTGGCGGCGTTCGATCCGATGCTGCGCAAGGCGCCGGCCGCACGGGTCTTGGGCGTCACGTCGAGCGTCGGCCGCACCCCGCGTGCCTATTGGGGCGTCTATGGCGCGTCCAAGGCGGCGTTCGAGAATCTGCTGCTCAGCTACAGCCAGGAGCTGGAGAATGTCAGCCAGGTCCGCGTCGGCATCGTCGATCCCGGCGCCACGCGCACCAAGATGCGCGCGCGCGCCTTTCCGGGCGAGGATCCGGCGACGGTGAAGGCGCCGGAGGTGGTCGCCGAACGGATCGTTGCGCTGATGGCCGGCGGGTTCGAGCGCGGCCATTTCGAACGGGTCGGCTGACGCCCTAGTTTTCCTCCTCCCCCTCCTTCGCGGCGGGGCTCGGCGTCGGGGCGGGCTTCCCGCAGGCGCAGCGCGAACCCGGCACCTTGCGCGTCGGGGCGGTGGTCGCGAACTCGGTGCGGGTGAGCGTGCCCGATTTGTCGGCATCGGCGCCGGTGAACTTGCCGATCGACTTGGCCGCCCATTCCTCGAAGCTGAGCTTGCCGTCGCCATTGGTGTCGAGCTTGGCGAACGCCTTGTGGCGCGCGGCGAAATACTCGTCCCGGCTCACGGCGTCGTTACGGTCCTTGTCGTAGCGGTCGAAGCGCTTCTGCTCACGCGTCTTGGCGTCGGCGGCCGGTGCGACATCGGGCAGCGGCGTGGTCGTGCCGGCCGTGGCCGGCGCCGGCTGCAATGCCGCCGCGAGCGGGCCCCGCGCAGGCCCCTGCTGGAACAGCAGAAACCCTCCGAACGCCAGCAACAGCGCCGCACCGGCACCCACCGCATATCGCCACATGCCCCATCCCTCCCCCGAGGAAGCCGCAACGTACACCTTCAGGAGGATGAAGCCAAGGCCTAGCGGCCGCTGAGCCGGTGCCAGAGCAGCCGCGCAACGCGCCTGGGCGCGCCGATCGGCAGTGGTGCATCCGCGGGCAGATCGAGGTCCATCCGCGCGCGGTGCGCCATCGCACCCAGCGCACGGGCATTGCGGCTCCAGCGCCGGCCGAGCGCCTCGGCGAGCTTTGGTGTGGCCAGGCTGCGGGCGGCGTCGGCTTCCACGCCGTCGCCAAGATGGCGCGCGAGATCGGCGAGCGCCCAGCCCTCGCCACCCTGCGCCAGCGGATCGCCCGCAGCGCCTAGCGCGGCACCCGCCGTGACGAACAGGCTCCCCCGCCCGGCGGCATAGCGGGCTAGCGCCAGGCCATCGAGTGCGTCCTCCTCGACCAGCACCTCCCAGCCATGGACGATCGGCACCAGCGACGCGCCGCTGACACCGCGCGGCAGCACGTCGTCGGCGAGCCCGCGCAGCACCGGCTCTGCGGGCGGCGGCGCGGTGTCGAGCTTGGCCAGCGCCTCGCGCCACCATGCGAGTCGAAGCTGGCCCACTGCCGGCTGGCTGGTGGTCCGCAGCAGTTGCGCCAGCGCCTCGTCCAGCGCCAGCAGCGCGGCGAGCGCGGGGCGCCCGGCGACGGGGGCATAGGACAGGATCAGCGCCCGTTCGGGGTCTTCGGGGGGCATGTTTAGGGAAGCATTCACCCCTTCCCTCTATGGCGGGAGGATCGGCGACGGAAGAGCGAAGGCTCCCGCGCCCCGGGGTTTCGATCGATCGCCATGTACAAAATGTTTCTCGAGCGGTTTCAGCGGCACCTCTCCGGGATGATCCCGAAGGGCGGTCTGCTCGGGCGTCTGCGCCGCAACGTGGCCGGCAACACGCTGGCGATGATGGCAATCGCGCTGATCCCGCTGCTGTTCATCGCCGGCTCCGCGATCGACACCGCCCGACTGTACATGGTCAAGAGCAGGCTGCAGCAGGCCTGCGACGCGGGCGCGCTTGCCGGGCGGCGATTCATGGCATCGACCAACGATCCCACGCTGGACAAGGTGGCGAGCGATCGCGCCACCGAGTTCTTCAACAACAATTTCAAGGCCGGCCTGTTCGGCACCAAAGGCCAGCCGGTCTTTGCGCCGTCCAAGACCAGCGACAATCAGGTGTCCGGCACCGCCAGCGTCGTGGTGCCGATGACGCTGACGAGCATGATGGGCTTCGGCAATCAGACGCTGCGGGTGGCCTGCGAGGCGCGCTACGATGTGGCGGATACCGACATCATGTTCGTGCTGGACACCACCGGATCGATGGCGTGCACGACTGCCGACGGCACGGGTGGCTGCGGACAGCTGCCTTATAGCTATGTCCGCCCCGACGATTCCACCGCACCCGGCTATGGCGGCACTACCGCCTATGCCGTGCAGGAGAAAGGCGGCTCCAAGATCGCGGCGCTGCGTCAGGCGGTGATCGACTTCTACAAGCTGGTCCATGTGACGGTCGATCCATCGACCAACGTCCGGTACGGCTTCGTGACCTACACCTCTACGGTCAATGCCGGCTATGCGATCAAGGCGCTGTCGCCCGATTACATCGTCAATTCGGCGACCTATGACAGCCGCGGCGCCCCCTATGACGTCAACAATGGCGCCAGTTCCTACGTAGACAAACCGGGATATAAAAAGCCCGACTGCGATGCCGTTAACAGTCGCACGCCTATTACGGGTTTCACCACCAGCGGCACCGCTTCCAAGACGACCGGCACCTGGACCGCCAACAACCAGAACTCGCCGGTCGGCACGTGCCGGATCACGACGCAGCCGCTTCGCATCGGCTGGACCTACAAGCAGTTCACCTTCGATACGAGCCAGTACAAGCTGGGCAACACGGTCATCGATCCCAGCAAGATCAACGGGACCACCTCGCGCTGGCAAGGCTGTGTCGAGGAGCGCAGCACCACCAAGCCGGCGACCTTCGACGTCAAGAATCTGCCGCCGGACCTGGACCCTGACACAGCGCCGACGAGCGACGCAACCAAATGGCGGCCGATGTGGCCGGACGTCATCTATTATCGCGGCAACACGTCCAGCGCCACCTCCGCCGGCAACAGCACGAACCCCTATGGCGACTATATCCCGCCTAATAGCCCAAGTTATTCGGTGGCCGCCTTCACGCCGATGAGCTTCTACTACAACATCGCCAATGGCTGGGTCTCGTGCGGCAAGCCGGTACGGCGCCTGACCACGATGAGCGAGGACGATGTCCGCGCCTATGTGAACGCCAAGGATTTCGTTCCGCAGGGCGGCACCTATCACGACACCGGGATGATCTGGGGAACGCGGCTGATCTCCCCCACCGGGATGTTCGCCAGCGACACGCGTGCCTGGCCCGGGCGCAATGCGCCGCAGCGATACATCGTCTTCATGACCGATGGCGACATGCAGCCCAACATGTGTCTGTACGGCATGTACGGCATCGAGTCGTACGATCAGCGCGTCGTGAGTAACGGCGCGAACTCGTGCGCCGGGAACTCGAAGCAATTGGATGCACACAACGCCCGCTTCCTCGTCGAGTGTGAGGCCGCCAAGGCGCGCAACATTACCATCTTCGTCGTTGCGTTCGGCCAGACGCTTACCACCCAGTTGCAGAGCTGCGCATCGCCGGGGCAAGCCTTCTACGCCGCCGACAACGCGGCGCTCAACGCGGCCTTCCAGACGATCGCCAAGCGTGTGGCGATGTTGCGGATCTCGCGATGACCCGCGCGCTGATACGCGACCGTCGCGGTGCAACGCTCGTCGAATTCGCCATTCTTCTGCCGGTGCTGATGCTGCTGCTGATGGGGCTGATGGACCTCAGCTATCAGGCCTATGTCCAGGCCGTGCTGGAAGGCGCGCTTCAGAAGGCTGCCCGCGATTCCACGATCGAGTCCGCGCCTATCTCGACGATCGACAACCGCGTCGCCACGGCCATCCGGCAGGTCGCCCGCAACGCCACGGTCACACCCAACCGGCTGTTCTACTCCAGCTTCGCGCTCATCAAGCCCGAGGAGATATTCGACACCAACGGCAACGGCAAATTGGATGCGGGCGAATGCTATCTGGACATCAATGGTAACAAGCAGTGGGATCGGGACCCCGGCCGTTCGGGCCAGGGCGGCGCCAGCGACGTGACGGTCTACAGGGTGCAGGTAACCTACACCCGACTGTTTCCGCTGGCCGGGCTGGTCGGGTGGAGCAAGCAGGTGACGCTGACCGCCTCCACCCGTTTCAAGAACCAGCCCTACAACACACAGATGATCCCCACCCCGACGAAGATCTGCACATGACCGCCTCGACCATGTTTCACCGGCTGACCGCCGACCGATCCGGCGCCGCGCTGCTCGAATTCGCCCTCGGGCTGCCGATCGTGCTGACGACGGGATTATGGGCCGCCGAGCTGACCAACTATGCAATGACCAATCAGCGGCTCAGCCAGATCGCGTTGGCACTGGCGGACAATGCCAGCCGCGTCGGCGAATTCAAAGGCACCGGCTTCACGATGCTGCGCGAGGTCGACATCAACGACGTGCTGCTGGCCGCCAAGCAGCAGGGCACCCCGCTCAACCTCACCGGCAACGGGCGGATCACCCTGTCCAGCCTAGAGAACAGCGGCGGCACGCAACGCATCCACTGGCAGCGCTGCATCGGCGCCAAAGGCGGCACCGCCTATGATTCGCACTATGGCAAGACCGTGAAGGCGGACGGCGTGACCTATGATCCTGACGCGGGCGTCAACAACGCCGCCACGGGTGACAACAGCAGCGAGCATCCCGGCACGCTCGCCCCCAATGGCATGGGCGAGAACGGCGCCCAGGTGAACGCACCAACCGACTCCGGCGTGATGTTCGTCGAGATCAATTATCTCTACACGCCATTGGTCGGCAAAGGCTGGTTCACCAACACGAGGACGATCCGCTACGTCGCCTCGTTCGTCGTCCGCGACAATCGCGATTACGGCCAGGTCTACAACCCCGCGCCAACCTCGAACCGCTCGACCTGCGATCAGTACGGCGCCTGACGAAAAAGGCCCGCCCGACGGGATGTCGGACGGGCCTGTTTCCTGCTCGGGCGCAGACGATCAGCGATAGGTGACCTTCTTCACGACCGCGACGGCCTTGTCGGCGGTCACCATCGCGAGCTTTTCGAGGTTCGCGGCATAGGGCAGCGGCACGTCCTCGTTGGTCACGCGCAGCACCGGCGCGTCGAGGTCGTCAAAGCCCTCTTCCATCACGAACGCGGCGACTTCCGACGCGATCGAGCAGGTCGGCCAGCCTTCCTCGACCACCACGATGCGGTTGGTCTTCTTCAGGCTCTCCAGCACGGTCTGCTTGTCGAGCGGACGCAGCGTGCGCAGGTCGATCACTTCCGCGTCGACGCCTTCAGCCGCCAGCTTCTCGGCGGCTTCCAGGGCCACGCCCACGCCGATCGAGTAGCTGACCAAAGTCACGTCCTTGCCTTCGCGCACGATCCGCGCCTTGCCGATCGGCAGGACGTAGTCGTCGAGCTTCGGCACGTCGAAGCTGCGGCCGTACATCAGCTCGTTCTCGAGGAACACGACCGGATCCTGGCTGCGGATCGCCGCCTTGAGCAGCCCTTTGGCGTCGGCAGAGTCATAGGGCGCGATCACGATCAGACCCGGAACGCTGGCATACCAGGGGGCGTAGTTCTGACTGTGCTGCGCGCCGACGCGGCTCGCCGAGCCGTTGGGGCCGCGGAACACGATCGGGCAGCGCATCTGGCCGCCGGACATGTAGTTGGTCTTGGCCGCCGAGTTGATGATGTGATCGATCGCCTGCATGGCGAAGTTGAACGTCATGAACTCGATGATCGGCTTGAGGCCGCCCATCGCCGCACCGGTGCCGACGCCGGCAAAGCCGTATTCGGTGATCGGCGTGTCGATGACGCGCTTGGGGCCGAATTCGTCGAGCAGGCCCTGGGTCACCTTGTAGGCGCCCTGATACTCGGCGACTTCCTCGCCCATCACGAAGATGCGCGGATCGCTCCGCATTTCCTCTGCCATCGCGTCCCGCAGCGCTTCGCGAACCGTGGTCTTCACCATCTCGGTGCCGGCAGGCACGGCGGGATCGGCGGGACGGGTCTTTTCGACTGCGGCGGTCAGCTGGGCAGTGCCGGTTTCCGGTGCCTTGTCGGCAGCCGGTTCCGGAGTCGGCTCGGTCTGCTGGCTGGCCGGGGTCGGAGCTGCGGCGGCGGAGGACGCATCCTCGCCCTCGCCCGCGATCATCGCGATCACGGTGCCGACCTTCACGTTATCCGTGCCCTCGGCGACCAGGATCTTGGCGATCGTGCCCTCGTCGACGGCTTCGAATTCCATCGTCGCCTTGTCGGTCTCGATCTCGGCGAGGATGTCGCCGGACTTCACGACATCGCCTTCCTTGACCAGCCACTTGGCGAGCGTGCCCTCTTCCATGGTCGGCGAGAGCGCCGGCATCTTGAGTTCGATCGCCATCTCAGTAGGTCTCCACCAGCACGTCGGTATAGAGTTCGGCCGGATCGGGCTCCGGCGTCTGTTCGGCGAAGTCCGCCGATTCGTTCACGATCTTGCGGATCTCGGCCTCGAGCGGCTTGAGCTGCTCTTCGGTCACGCCCATCGTCTCGAGCTCTCGCTTCACTGCCTCGATCGGGTCCGACTTGTCGCGGACCGACTGGACTTCCTCGCGGCTGCGATACTTGGCCGGATCGGACATCGAGTGGCCGCGATAGCGATAGGTCTTCATCTCGAGGATGATCGGGCCCTTGCCGGCGCGCACCCAGGCGAGCGCTTCCTCGGCGGCACCGCGGCAGGCGAGCACGTCCATGCCGTCCACCTGGATGCCGGGGATGCGGAAGCTTTCGCCGCGCTTGTACAGCTGGTCTTCGGCCGAGGAGCGGTTGACGCTGGTGCCCATGGCGTACTGGTTGTTCTCGATCACGTAGATGATCGGAAGCTTCCACAGCTCGGCCATGTTGAACGATTCGTACACCTGGCCCTGGTTCGCGGCGCCGTCGCCGAAATAGGCCATGGCGACGCCGCCATCCTCGTTATACTTGTGCGCGAAGGCGAGGCCCGTGCCGAGCGAGACCTGGGCGCCGACGATGCCGTGGCCGCCGTAGAACTTCTTCTCGGTCGAGAACATGTGCATCGAGCCGCCCTTGCCGCGCGAGATACCCGCGCCGCGGCCGGTCAGCTCGGCCATGATCACCTTGGGGTCGATACCGTAAGCGAGCATGTGGCCATGGTCGCGATAGCCGGTAATCACCGAGTCCTTCTCGCCGTCCAGTGCCGACTGCAGGCCGACTGCCACGGCTTCCTGGCCGATGTACAGGTGGCAGAAGCCGCCGATGAAGCCGAGACCATAGAGCTGGCCCGCCTTCTCTTCGAAGCGGCGGATCAGCAGCATCTGGCGATAAAATTCGAGCAGCTGTTCCTTCGAGGCCTTGAACCGTTCCGGTTCGCTGGGCCGCTCGCGATTCGGTACGGCGGGTGGGGTCGGTGCGTTGCGTGCCGGTGCTTTGGCCACGATCAGATATTCCTCATCCGGGGAGGGGAAAGGCGGGTGCCTATACGCGCGTTCTTGCAAAGCTTGCAACCAACGCGCGGGCCAGGCCCACGTTCATCCGCACTAAGACGCTCCGCCGCGGCTGGCAACAGGTGCCGCTACGGCAGTCACTTCTTGTCGAGCGGGATGATCACTTCGTCGGGGCGGACGACGTTGAGCTGCTTGCGGGCAAGCTCGTCGACAATGTCGGGATCGGCGCCATGCTTCGGATCGAGCAAATCGACTCGATTCTTGAGCTCGGCACGCTTCTTGTCGAGCAGCGCATAGTCGCGCTGCTTGGCGGCAAGCTCGTGCTGCACTTCCTTGGCGGCGACGATCCCGTTGGGCCCCAGAACCGCGTTATAGGCGAAGAAGCCGATGGCGATCAGCGCCGCGGCGGGAAGCCCCGCGCGGCGCAGCAGCGTGGACATGGGCGAAGCGCGCTTCATGCCCGTGTTTTTCGCTGATCGATCGGCTCTTAGCAAGATTGCGGTTCCTAACTAGGGTCAGGCGCGGCGCAGTACCGAACGGCCGGCATAGACCGCCGCGTCGCCCAGCTCTTCCTCGATGCGGATCAGCTGGTTGTACTTGGCGAGCCGGTCCGAGCGCGCGAGGCTGCCGGTCTTGATCTGGCCGCAGTTGGTGGCGACCGCGAGATCGGCGATCGTCGCGTCCTCGGTCTCGCCCGAACGGTGCGACATGACGGCCGTGTAGGACGAGCGCTGGGCGAGGCTGACCGCCTCAAGCGTTTCGGTCAGCGTGCCGATCTGGTTGACCTTGACGAGCAGCGAGTTGGCATAGCCACCCTCGATGCCGCGCAGCAGGCGCTCGGGGTTGGTGACGAACAGGTCGTCGCCGACCAGCTGGACCTTACCGCCCAGCAGGTCGGTCAGTGCCTTCCAGCCTTCCCAGTCGTCCTCGGCCATGCCGTCCTCGATCGAGAAGATCGGATAGTCGGCAGCGAGCTTGGCGAGGAACTCGGCATTCTCGGTCGAGCTGAGGGTCTTGCCCTCGCCCACCATCTTGTAGGCACCGTCCTTGAAGTACTCGGTGGCGGCGCAGTCGAGCGCGAGCATCACGTCGTCGCCCGGCTTGTAGCCGGCGGCCTCGATGCTGGTCATGATGAAGTCGAGCGCTTCGGTGGTCGAGGCGATGTTCGGCGCGAAGCCGCCCTCGTCGCCCACGCCGGTCGCCAGGCCCTTTTCGTGCAGCTTCTTCTTCAGCGTGTGGAAGATTTCCGAACCGCAGCGCACCGCCTCGACGATGTTCTCGGCGCCGACCGGCACGATCATGAATTCCTGGAAGTCGATCGGGTTGTCGGCATGCTCGCCGCCGTTGATGATGTTCATCATCGGCACCGGCAGCACGTGCGCGTTGACGCCGCCGACATAGCGATAGAGCGGCAGCCCGCGCGCATCGGCCGCGGCCTTTGCGGCGGCGAGGCTGACGCCAAGGATGGCGTTGGCGCCCAGGCGGCCCTTGTTGGCGGTGCCGTCAAGCTCGATCATGGTGCGGTCGAGATCGGCCTGGTCTTCGGCGTCGAGGCCGAGAACCGCCTCGGCAATCTCACCGTTCACCGCATCGACGGCGCCTTCGACGCCCTTGCCGAGCCAGCGGGACTTGTCGCCGTCGCGCTTTTCCACGGCCTCATGGGCACCGGTGGAGGCGCCCGAAGGCACGGCGGCGCGGCCGAAGCTGCCATCGTCCAGCAGGACATCCACTTCCACCGTGGGGTTGCCACGGCTGTCGAGGATTTGGCGGGCGTGGACGTCGATGATTGCGGTCACGTCATGATCTCCGTAACATATTAGGAAAGGGGCGCGCGGTGCCTCTAGCGGTTCGCAAGGGAACTCGCAAACGGGGCCGTTGTTGTCTCGCCGAGGCATGGAGGCAATCAGATCATGGTAGACGAAACGACCAACATCGCAGGCGATCCGCTCGCAGGGAACATGGGTGCGACCGGTGCGGCAAGCGGCGGCACCGAAGGCGGCAGCGGCGCGGAAGGCAGCAGCTTCACGCGCAATGCTTCCGACACGATTCGTGAGGAAGCATCGAAGTACGCCGATCAAGCCAAGGAGCACATCCTGGGCTTTGCCGGCACCGGCAAGGACCGCGCGACCAGCGCGCTCGACGAAGTCGTCGAGATGATGCGCACCGCTGCGGGCGACGTCGATGCCAAGCTCGGCGAACAATATGGGCAATATGCCCGCACCGCCGCCGACAACATCGCCGGCTTCGCGGACTCGCTGCGCGGCAAGGACGTGAATGAGCTGCTCGGTGAAGCAACCGAGTTCGTCAAGAAGAGCCCCGCGATTGCCGTGGGCACCGCCGCGGCGCTCGGCTTCGTGATGGCACGCGTGATCAAGTCCGGTATCGAAGCCTCGGGCGCGACTGCGACGACCGATACCAAGGCTGCCCCGACCGGCAACTCGCCGTCGACGGAGGACCTCAAGGTCGAGCCCGCCGGCTTCGGCAGCGGTCCGTCGGCGTCGCCCGGCACCACCCAGAGCTAAGGACGGGCAGCACAGGGCATGGACGCCCCCCGAACGGAAGACGCCGGCATCGGTGAGCTGATCGGCCAGCTCACCGAAAATGCCAAGGATTATGCCCGCGCCGAGGTCGATTATGTGAAGGCGGTTGCCCAGGCCAAGGTGGCCGAGGTCAAGGGCGCGGCGATCGCCGCCGTCCTGGCCCTCGCGCTTGCCTTGGCAGCAGCAATCGGGCTGATCGTCGGCGCGATCCTGACGCTGGCGACGTTGGTCGGCCCCGGCTGGGCGACGCTGATCGTCGTCGGAGTCAGCCTCGTCGTTGCCGCCCTGCTCGGCTGGGCGGCGGCACGCGGCATTCGCAAGGCGATGGGAGCGCAAGCATGACGGTACCCCGCGATCCTGACGCCGCTCGGGCGCGTGCCCGCGCGGCGCGCGACAAGCTGATGACGACGGTCGGTACGATTCAGGAACGGCTCAAGCCGCGCAACATCGCACAAGAAGCGATGGAGAACGCCAAGCACAGCGTGACGACCATCGCACGCGAAGGCACCGAAGCGGTTCGCGAACGACCGTGGCTCGCCGCGGCCGTCACCAGCGGTATCGGGCTGGTGCTCGCACGCGGCTGGATCGCCGACATTTTCCGCAAGGGCAAACACGAAACCGACGGGCCCAAAAAGGGTTCGGATCCCAAAGACAGCAATGCAGAAGGATGACGCCATGAGCACCGAAACCGAAACCGGATCGCGCCTCTCCGAAAACCCCGGCCTGCTGCTCGCCGGCGGTGTCGCGGTGGGCGTGGTTATCGGCATGCTGCTGCCGCGCTTCGAGCGTGAAAAGGCGGCCCTTGCACCGCTGGGTCGCAAGCTTGCCGACGGCGCTACCGCCGCCGTGCATGCCGCCAAGGAAAGCGGCCGCGAGCAGATCGAATCGCTGATCCCCAATAGCGACGCCACCAAGGAACGCGTCTCGGCGCTGTTCGGCACGGTGATCGACGCCGCCAAGGACGCGACCGCCAAGCGCTAAGCCGCCTATAAGGGGGTTGAGTGCGATGCTGCAGTGCCGGTAAGGGCTGCAGCATCCCCCCACCCCCAGGAGGCGCAATGAGCAAGCTTCACCTGGTCTTCGGCGGCCGCGTTGCCGACCCGACGACCCTCGATTTCGTCGATCCCTCGAAGCTCGACGTGGTCGGCATCTTTCCCGATTATGCGAGCGCCGAAAAGGCGTGGCGCGCCGCAGCACAGCGTACCGTCGACGATGCCGAAATGCGCTATGTGGTGGTCCATCTCCACCGCATGCTCGATCCGGAAGCCGAAGCCGCCAAGGCGTGATCTACGCCGATCGCTCTCCTCTTGGGGAAATGCGATCGCATGGACCAAACGCTCGTCATCCCCGCCAAGGCGGGGATCCATTGCCGCCGGTGTCTCGGCTCTTGCTGTAACGCACAGGCGAATGGATCCCCGCCTTCGCGGGATGACGGTGGTTTTGCCGATACGGACGGCCGCCCGTCAGGGCTTGAGCGCTTACGGCAGCGGCGCCAGATCGGGCTCGACGAAGCCCCTTCGCGCCGCCACCGAGAACAGGCGCTCCCGGCTGTAGAACTGCAGCGGCCAGTCGCGCCGACCCATCGGCGATGCGAGCAAGCCGTTCACCCGCGCCGCTAGGTCCGCCGCTCCCGCGTCCGCCAGGAACAGACGCACGCCCGCGACATAGGTGCACGTGATCGTTTCGTGATAGCCGCTGCTATCGTCGTTGACACCCCCGACGCTCTCGTTGAACCGACGGATGAGGCCGCCAATCTGCGCATCGACATCGATGTCGGGCCGCTCGCTCAGCAGATAGCAGCACGCCGCGAGATGTGCCTCGTGCGTCCATTCCTCGCGCGCCAAGGTGCAGGCAAGCAGCCCCTCCCCGATCCGCACGATCGCCGCGGCGCTGGGGAAGCACCGCGGCGGAGGGCCGGCCGCCTCGCTCAGGCGAGCGCCCGCGCTTTCGGCGCGGCGGCGCGGACGCCGGCTTCGACATGGTCCTCGAACTGCGCAAAATTCTCCACGAACTGGTCGACCAGCCGCTCCGCCGTAACATCATAGTCGGCCTTGTCTGGCCAGGTCTCGCGCGGGTCGAGGATCGCCGTATCCACCCCGGGTACCGCCACCGGGACCTCGAAGCCGAAATAGGGATCCACCCGGAACTCCGCCGAAGCGAGGCTGCCGTCGAGCGCAGCGTTGAGCAGCGCCCGCGTCGCCTTGATCGGCATGCGGTGCCCGATGCCATATTTGCCGCCGGTCCAGCCGGTATTGACCAGCCAGCACGCGACCTTGCCCTCGGCGATTCGCTTCTTGAGCAGATTGCCATAGACCGACGGATGTCGCGGCATGAACGGCGCGCCGAAGCAGGTCGAGAAAGTCGCCTCCGGCTCGGTGACCCCAATCTCGGTACCCGCCACGCGTGCGGTATAGCCCGAGAGGAAATGGTACATCGCCTGCTCGGGCGTCAGTCGCGCGATCGGCGGGAGCACACCATACGCGTCGGCGGTGAGGAAAATCATGTTCTTCGGCACCGGCCCCAGATTGTCGGCCGACGCGTTGGGGATGAAGTCGATCGGATAGGAGCCGCGACTGTTCTCGGCCAGCGTCGCATCGTCGAGATCGAGCGCGCGTGTCTGGGGATCCATCACCACATTCTCCAGCACCGTGCCGAAGCGCTTGGTGGTGGCGAAGATCTCCGGCTCGGCCTCGGGCGAGAGGCGGATCATCTTGGCGTAGCAGCCGCCCTCGAAGTTGAAGACGGCGGTGTCCGACCAGCCATGTTCGTCGTCGCCGATCAGCGTGCGGCTGGCATCGGCCGAGAGCGTGGTCTTGCCGGTGCCGGACAGCCCGAAGAAGATCGCGGTGTCCCCCTTGGGCCCGATATTGGCCGAGCAGTGCATTGGCATGATGCCTTGTTCGGGCAGCAGATAGTTGAGCAGGCCGAACACGCTCTTCTTCATCTCGCCGGCATAGGCGGTGCCGCCGATCAGGATCAGCCTGTCGGTGAAGTTCACCGCGATCACCGTTTCGCTGCGGGTGCCGTGGCGCGCGGGATCGGCGCGGAAGCTCGGCAGGTCGATGATCGTGTATTCGGGGGCGAAGTCCGCCAGCGCCTCGGTCTCGGGGCGCACCAGCAGCGTGCGGATGAACAGATTGTGCCAGGCGAGTTCGTTGATCACGCGCACCCGCACCCGGTGCTCGGGCTGCGAACCGCCATAGAGGTCTTGCACGAACAACTCGTCGCGGTTGCCCAATGCGGTCAGGAAATCGGCCTTAAGCGCGGTGAAATGCGCCGGCGTCATCGCCTGGTTGGTCTTGCCCCACCACACGCTGGCCTCGGTCTCGGCATCGCGGACGATGAACTTGTCCTTGGCCGAGCGTCCGGTATGCGCTCCGGTAGCAACCACCAGCGGGCCGTCCGCAGCCAGACTGCCTTCACCGCGCCGGATCGCATGTTCGACCAGCGGCGCGGTAATCAGGTTCCAATGCAGCACTGCCGACGTGGCAATTCCCTGCTCGTCAAGACCATGGCGCGACTGACGCAAGTTCACAACACCCTCCTCAACCACTGTCGCGCTATTTATATGACAAAGCATATCATTGCTTCGCGGCGCAACTTTATTTCGATTCGTCTCCTGACATGCGCACGCCGAAAGGGTCAATCCGGGTAAGCGTTGTCGGTCTGTTGAGGCAGAAGAAACTTTGGTCTAACGGGTGTCGATGCTGTTTTTGCGCCAGCCCCGGGTTGCCGGATGACCGCCACGATCGCGCTGGTCGATGACGACCGCAACATCCTCACCTCGGTATCGATCGCCCTTCAGACCGAGGGCTTCCTAACCCGCGTCTATTCGGACGGCGAAAGCGCGCTCAAGGCGCTGATCGAGAACCCGCCCGAACTGGCGGTGCTCGACATCAAGATGCCCAAGATGGACGGGCTGGAACTGCTCCGCCGCCTGCGCGAGAAGAGCCAGATCCCGGTGATCTTCCTCACCAGCAAGGACGACGAGCTGGACGAAGCGCTTGGTCTTGCGATGGGTGCGGACGACTATATCGCCAAGCCGTTTTCGCAGCGGCTGCTGATCGCTCGCATCCGCGCGATCCTGCGCCGTACCGAGACGGCCCTGCCCGTCGCCGAGGGCGCGGCGCCAGCCGAGCCGGCCGAGGCGCTCGAGCGCGGCCGCCTCAGCATGGACCCGGCGCGGCACAAGGTCACCTGGGGCGGCGTCAACGTCACGCTGACGGTCACCGAGTTCCTGATCCTGGAAACGCTCGCCCAGCGTCCGGGCATCGTCAAGACGCGCAACCAGCTGATGGACGCGGCCTATCAGGACGACATCTATGTCGACGATCGCACGATCGACAGCCACATCAAGCGTGTCCGCCGCAAGTTCCGCCAGGTAGACCCCGAGTTCGACGCGATCGAGACGCTGTATGGCGCGGGCTATCGCTTCTCGGATGAATGACGAGCGCGACCTGGCGCTGCGATGGTCGGGCCGGGTCAGCCTCACGCCGCGCATCCTGGCGGTCAACATCTTCGCGCTGGCGCTGCTGTGCGGCGGCTTCTTCTATCTCGACAGCTATCGCAGCCGCATCGTCGACAGCCGCGTCGAGCAGACCAGCCGCGAGGTGCGGCTGATCGCACAGGCGCTGGCCTCCGCCACCGACAAGCGCCGCGACCTACTGGTGCTGAGCCTCGCGCGCGACATGGGCACACGCATCCGCCTCTACGACCCGCAGGGCAAGCTGCTGAGCGACAGCCGCGAGCTGGGCCTGCGCAACCTGCTGCTCCGCGATCCGGACAAGGATCCCGTCGGACAGACCATCGCGCGCTTTCTCGACGCGGTGATCGACAAGGTCGCCGGTGCCGATCGTGCGCCGCTCTACCGGGAGCGGCCGCGCGATGCCGGGCTCGACTGGCCCGATGTCCGCACTGCTCTCGAAACCCATGCCGCCGCCGCCTCGGTCTGGCGCGCCCCCGACCGCACTCCCGTGATCACCGCCGCTGCACCGATCACCGGGCTGGGCGTGGTGATGACAGCGGTCAATGCGCGCGACATCACCCAGACGGTGCGGATCGAGCGCTATCGGCTCGGCGTCGTGCTCGCCATCGTGTCGCTGGTCTCGGTGTTACTGTCTCTGTTCCTCGCCCGCACGATCGTGCGCCCCTTGCGACGGCTAGCGCTGGCGGCAATCCGGGTGCGGCTCGGCCGCGCGCGCGAAGTGATCGTGCCGCGCCTGCCCGATCGCCGCGATGAGATCGGCATGCTCGCCCGCGCGCTGTCCGACATGAGCGGCGCGCTGCGCGCTCGCATCGACGCGACCGAAACCTTCGCCGCCGACGTCACGCACGAACTCAAGAACCCTCTCGCCTCCCTCCGCTCCGCCGTCGAGGGGCTGTCGAACGTCAAGGACCCCGCCCTGCGCGAGCAGCTGCTCGACATCGTCCGGGACGATGTCCACCGGCTCGACCGGCTGATCACCGACATCTCCGAAGCCTCGCGCATCGACGCGCAGCTCAGCCGCACGACCTTCGAGCCCTTCGACCTGGGCGAGCTGATCGCCGCACTGATCGGCCAGCGCGAGACCCGCGGCGTGCCCGAGGAGATCCGCCTGCGCTTCGATCGCCCGCGCGGCCAGTCGATGGAAGTAATGGGCGATCCCGCCCGGCTTGAGCGCGTGTTCGAAAATCTGATCGAGAATGCCCTTTCCTTCTCGCCGCCCGGCGCGCTGATCGCGATCTCGGCCGAGGAGGAAGACGACGCCCTCGCGATCTGGGTGGAAGATGAAGGCCCCGGCGTGCCCGAGGAGGCGCGCGAGGCAATCTTCCGCCGCTTTCATTCGGTCCGCCCCTCCAGCGAGGCGTTCGGCCAGCATTCGGGACTTGGGCTTGCCATTGCCCGCACCATCGTCGAAGGCCATCAGGGAAGCATCATCGTGGAATCGCGGGAGGATCGATCGCAGGGCGCACGTTTCGTGGTGCGGCTGCCATTGGCGGCCCGCGCATGAACCCGCCGGTCGAACCGTCCGCGCTCCCGACAAGCTATAACGAGAGCACCATGCAACGGCGTCGCCCCAAACATATCCTGCTCGTCACCGGCATGTCGGGTGCCGGCAAGTCGACCGTATTGCGCACGCTTGAGGATCTCGGCTGGGAGGTGGTCGACAACCTCCCGCTTCTCCTCCTCAACCGCCTCCTCGATACCGCCCCCGGCGCGGACGGAGGCGACGACGACCGCCCGCTCGCGCTTGGCCTGGGCACCCAGACGCGGGGCTTCGATGCCGAGAGCATCGTCCAGCGCATCAAGAAGCTGCGCGAGGACCAGGGCCTCGACGTCGGCACGCTGTTTCTCGAATGCGCCGGCGCCGAGCTGGTCCGCCGCTTCTCCGAAACGCGGAGACGCCACCCGCTGGCGCAGGATCGCCCCGCCGAGGACGGCATCGCTCGCGAGCGGGAGCTGTTGGGGCCGCTGCGGCGCTGGGCAAACCGGCTGATCGACACCAGCGACATGAAGGCCAACCAGCTGTCGCAGACGATCCGCGGCGTCTTCTCGGAAGACGGCGGCAAGACGACGTTCAGCGTCACGTCGTTCGGTTTTTCCCGCGGATTGCCGCGCGACGCCGATCTCGTTCTCGACATGCGCTTTCTGCGCAATCCGCATTGGGATCCGGCGCTGCGTCCCGGCACGGGACTCGATGCCGACGTCTCCGCCTATATCGCGTCCGACTCGGCCTATGATGCCGCCATGGCGCAGATCGAGTCGCTGCTGCTGCTGCTCCTCCCCCGCTACCAGGCGGAGGGGAAGGCCTATGTGACGATCGCGTTCGGCTGCACCGGCGGACGGCACCGCTCGGTCCATGTCGCCGAACGGATGGCCCGCCGGTTGCGCGACGAAGGATTTTCGCCCACGGTGACGCACAGAGATTTGCAGACCGCGCCACAGGACTCCCTGGAGGGGGCGCCGGTGTCCATGGCTAGGGGCGGAGAATAGAATGATCGGGTTGGTGCTCGTGACGCACGGACGACTCGCCGAGGAGTTCGTCGTCGCGATGGAACATGTGGTGGGAAAGCAGGAGCAGGTCGCCGCGATCTGCATCGGCCCCGAGGACGACATGGAGGGCCGCCGCGCCGACATCGCCAGCGCCATCGGCGCGGTCGATTCGGGCGAAGGCGTGATCGTGCTGAGCGACCTGTTCGGCGGCACGCCTTCCAATCTCGCTATCTCGCTGATGAAGGCGGGCAAGGTCGAGGTGATCGCCGGCATCAGCCTGCCGATGCTGATCCGCCTGGGCAGCGCCCGCAAGACCATGTCCGTCACCGACGCGGTGCTCGCCGCGCGCGACGCCGGCCGCAAATACGTGACGGTCGCATCCGAAATGCTGGGGCCGCCGCAATGAGCCGGGTGGCGCGCGAGGTGCTGATCGAGAACCGCCGCGGCCTCCACGCCCGCGCCAGTATGGCCTTCGTCACGCTCGCCAGCACCCAGCCCTGCGAGCTGACCGTCGAGAAGGACGGCAACAGCGCCGCTGGCACCTCGATCCTCGACCTGATGATGCTTGGCGCCGCCAAGGGCGACACGATCACGATCTGGGCCGAAGGCGACGGCGCCGAGGGTGCGGTGCAGGCGCTGGTCGAACTGGTCGAAGCGCGGTTCAACGAGGAGTGAGCTACCAAACTTAAGCCCCTCCTCCTGGGAGGAGGGGTTTGGGGGTGGAGGGATGCCAGACCAGAAGTCGGTCTCGGTGAGACACAGCCCCACCCCAACCCTCCCCTGAAGGGGAGGGGCTTAGTTCCCCCAACTAGCCCCCGCCCCCGTCCCGCCCTATAGCGGCCCGATGCCACGCGAAATCACCGCCTATTCCAACCCCCTCATCAAGCGCATGCGCAACCTGCGCGACAAGCGCCACCGCCGCGAAGAGGGGCTGTTCCTCGCCGAGGGCCTGCGCATCCTGACCGAGGCGCGCGAAGCCGGCCGGATCCCCGACTATCTGTTCTACACCGCCGAGACCGCCCGCCACCCGCTGGTGGTCGCGCTGGTCACCGCCACCGAGGCGCAGGGCGGCGAGGCAATCGAAACCAATGCCGACATCCTCTCGAAGCTCTCCGGCAAGGACAATCCGGGCGCGGTCGTCGGCATCTACCCGGAGTTCGCGCTGGACCTCGCCGATATCGACCGCAGCACCGCACCGATCTGGCTGGTCGCCGAGCGGCTGCGCGATCCCGGCAATCTCGGCACCATCCTGCGCACCGGCGACGCGGTGGGCGCCGGCGGGCTGATCCTGCTCGACGACTGCGTCGATCCCTTCTCGGTCGAGGCGGTGCGCGCGAGCATGGGCGCGCTGTTCACCGTGCCGGTCGCCCGCACCCGCTGGGAGGAATTCGAGCCCTGGCTGCGCGCCGGCCCCGGCCAGCTTGTCGGCCTCAGCCTCGACACGGATCACGATTACCAGGCCCCGCGCTACGCCGCGCCGACCTTCCTGCTCACCGGCAACGAGGCGCAGGGCATGCCGCCGCATATGGAAGCCGCCTGCGATCTTCTGGTAAAGATTCCCATGCTCGGCAAGGCGGACAGCCTCAATGCAGCAGTGGCAACGGCGGTGATGGCCTATGAAGTACGCAACCAGTTCCGTCACGGCTGACCGCCGCCCCCTCGCCGCGGCCGCCGCGCTCGCATGGGCGTTGACTGCCGCCCTGCCCGCCGCTGCGCAATTCTCCGAGCCGCCAACGGTGCGCGAAGTTCCGCGCGCCGAAACGCGTGCCTTCGACGCCGAGGAACAGCTGCTGCTCGGCGACTGGCGCGTAGCCGGTGTCGCGGGCCACGCCGCGGTCCTTGGCAGCCGCGCCCGCCTGAAGCTGGAGGGCCTCCGGATCAGCGGCTATACCGGCTGCAACGCGCTCGGCGGCAACTACCGTGTGGAGCGCGGCTATCTTACGACCGGCGGCGTGATCACCACGCGCCGCGCTTGCGCGCCTGCACTGATGCGGCAGGAAAAGGCGCTGCTCGCGTTGCTCGACCAGCGCCTCGCGATCCGCCAGAGTCATCGCGGCCAGCTGCTGTTGACCGGGCGGGACGGCAAGACGCTGGTGCTCGTGCGGTCCGCGGGCTGATCAGCCGCGGGGATCGCTCGATCAGATCGCCACTTCGATCTCGAACCGCACCCCTTCCGGCGGATATTGGATCGCCGGCGTTCCACGGACATGACGGCGAAAGACGCGCTCGATCATCTTCGACCCAAAGCCGGTGTGCGTGGGGGCCGTCACGCGCGGGCCGTCATGCTCGCCCCAGCAGAAGAACAGGTGTCGCCGACCCTCGATCTCCCGCATCTCCCACGCGATCGCGACCCGCCCCTGCGGAACGGAGAGCGCCCCATATTTGACCGCATTGGTCGCCAGTTCGTGAATGGTCATCGACAGCGCCAGCGTGATTTCCGACGACAGCCGAACCTCCTCACCGTTCGACGCGATCCTGACTCCGGCCCGATCCCGGAACGGCGCAAGGGCCCGCTCGACCACGTCGCGGATGCTCGCGCCCTCCACATGTTCCTTAATCAGCAATTCCTGCGCGGTGGCCAGGCTTGCGATTCGACCGGTGATCGCATCGGCAGCGTCCTTCAACGTCACCGAATCACGCAGCGTCTGGCGGACGACGGCGGTGACGGTGGCCAGGCTGTTTTTGACGCGATGCTGCAATTCCTGCGCGAGCACGGCACGATGTTCCTCGATGATCTTCCGGCCGGAGATATCTGTCGAGAAACCGATCATCTCCAGCGGCGTGCCGTCAGCGCGATACTGAAGGTCGCCGTGCACCGATACCCAGCGCTGCTCGCCGGATGGGGTGAGGATACGATACTCGATTTCATACGGGTCGCCGTTTTCGAGCGTCGCCCGGACGGCTGCCTGCATGAAGGGAAGATCCTCGGGATGGATCGTGGCGAGCAGGTCCGCATACCCGAAGGAGTCTTCCGCGGACCGACCGAAGATGCGCTTGCACCCCGGCGAGGGGGTCAGCTCCAATTCGGGCAGGGTCAGCGTCCACGTGCCCAGTCCGCCGGCCTTCAGGGCCAGCTTCAGCCGTGCCTTCCTAGACGCGAGTTCGGCATCCCGCTGGGCCAGTTCGGCGGCCAGGGCATCGCGATCCTCTTCGAGCCGTCGCATGCGGTGGCGCTCGATCGTCACGTCGATCTGCGACGCCACGAAATAGCGCAGCGAACCGTCGTCGCAGAACACCGGCGCGACCATCAACCGATTCCAGAACGGCGTTCCGTCACGCTTGTGATTCAGCAAATCGAGTTCGATCGGCTCGCGGAGTGCGATCGCATCCCGCAGCCGCTGGACGTCCTGGGGGTCGGTCAACGGCCCTTGCAGAAAGCGGCAGTTTCGACCCAGGATCTCGGCAGACGAAAACCCGGTCAGCGTCTCGAACGCGGCATTCACGTAGATCAGCGGACAATCGGGCAGCGTCGGATCGCTGACCACCATCGCCACCGGCGTCATGTTGAACCCGACCTGCATCGGATCGCACGCATCCAGGCCGCGCGCATAGGCGTCGATCGCAGCCTGGACCTCTGGCGGCCGAGCTTCCGCGTAGAACACGAACGCGGCGCGCGTCTCGGCAAGTCCCTGGACGTTCGCGACCTGCACCTCGTTCAATCTACTGCCAGGCAAGCAGCCCTCCGGCGACGGCATACGCGTCTCGCGCCCTTTCGATCATCGCGAGATCATCGCGTACTGGTCCCGCAGACGATGCTTCTCTCATGCGTGCGGGAACGAAATAACACCGGATCGTATCCGATGCCGCTGTCGAATCGGATACAATCCGGACACATCATGTCCCGAAATGGGAACGATTGCCTTACTCGGCTGCTGCGGCTTCCTCGATCGCATCGCTCCCGGGCGCCGGCAATTCCGCGGTCGGCGCCCGCGCGATCACGTCGACCGTGTCGATCGCATCCAGCGTGCTGTTGCCGATATCGACATTGAGCGCCTGGAAGCGTCGCGCGGAGACCATCACCCGGCCTTCGAAGCTTGCGACGAACTTGTTGTAATTCTCCACCGCGCTGTTCAGCCCGCCGCCGACGCGCTTGAGGTGGCTCGCCGCCGTCGCCAGCCGCTCATACAGCTCCTTGCCCAGCTTGCCGACTTCGCGAGCATCCTCGGTCAGCTTCTGCTGGCGCCACATCGAGGCGACGGTGCGGGCGAGCGGCAGGAAGGCCGAGGGGCCGGCGATGATCACCCGGTTGCGCGCGGCGCGCTCCCACAGCTCCATGTCCACTTCCAGCGCGCTGGAAAGGAAATTGTCGCCGGGGATGTACATGATCACGAAATCGGGCGCCTTTTCGAACTGCGCCCAATAGGCCTTGCGCGACAACGCGTCGGCATGGGTGCTCATCGCCTTGGCATGCGCCTTGAGCGCCGCGGTGCGCTCCTCGGCGCTGGTCGCCTCCGCCGCCTGGAGATAGCCGTCGAGCACGCACTTCACGTCGACGATCAGCTGCTGGTCGCCCGGCAGGCGGATGATGAAGTCCGGCCGCAGCATGCCGTCCTCGGTGGTGACCGAGACCTCGGCGGCGAAATCGACATGGCCGGAAAGCCCGGCAATCTCGATTAGGTTGCGGAACTGCTGCTCGCCCCAGCGGCCGCGCGTCTTGGGGGCGGCGCGCAGGGCATTGACCAGCTTGGAGGTTTCCGCGCGCGTCTCGCCCAGGCTGGAGTGCACCGCGCTGATCGCCTCGCGCAGCTGGCCATAGCTGTCGGTACGGTCCTTCTCGACGCGGTGCAGGCCTTCCTCATAGCGCTTGAGCGTGGTGTCAATCGGCTGGAGCAGCGTGCGCAGGCGCTCCTCGTTCTTCTCGCCCGCCTGGTGGAAGCGCGCCTCGGCGCGTTCGAGGAAGGCGCGCTGCGTCTCGTCGAGCATCTTGGCGGCGGATTCGCGGAACTGACCGGCCATCATCTCGCGCGCGTTGACGAATTCGGTCAGCCGCTCCTCGAAGGCGCCGGCCTTGGCCTTGAGCTCGGCCAGCTCGATGCGGGCGGCGTCGCGCTCGTTGCGGAGCATCGCGGCTTCCTCGCGCAGGCGGGGAAGCTGGCCGACGCGCTCCTCGGCCATGGCGAGATCGGTGATCGCGGCCTTGAAATCGGCCTCGCGCCGGGCGCTTTCGGCCCGCGCCTCGCTCGTGCCGCGCGCGCCGATCAGCCAGCCGACCACCACGCCCACGACCAGGGCAACCATCACAAAGGCAACGACGAACGGATCCAACGCCAAATCTCCCGGGAACAGGACGCGAACTTACGCGCCGGGGGAGCGGGCCGCAAGGGTGCCGGCGGTCGGTTCGGCACGGGTTGGCGAGGGTTCGGTGGATAAGTGGCGGAGGGTTGCGGCGCGGGCGTTACAAAGCCGGATCCTCCCCCGCCAGGGGGAGGTGGCGCCGAAGGCGACGGAGGGGGAGGTCAGCGACCAACTGGCGGCGGGGGTTCCCCCTCCTCCGTCAGGCTGACACCTGCCACCTCCCCCTGGCAAGGAAGGAAACACTGCAGGCCAAAGCCCGTCGTTGCCGAAAATCAGGCCGCCTTGCGGGCCTTGTTGAGCTTCTTCAGTAGCATGTCGCGCTTGAGGCGCGAGAGATGGTCAAGGAACACGATACCCTCCAGATGGTCCATCTCGTGCTGGATGCAGGTGGCGAGCAGGCCTTCGAAGAGCTCGTCATGCTGCTCGCCCTTCTCGTCGAGCCAGGTCACGCGGCAGCGCGCGGGGCGCTCGACATCGGCGAACTGGTCGGGGACGGAGAGACAACCTTCGGTATAGACCGAATAGTCGTCAGCCGGCTCGTGGATCTCGGGGTTGATGAAGACGCGCGGGTGCCGGATCGGCTTGCCCTCCTCGTCCTCTTCCTCCTGCAGGTCCATCACGATGAGGCGCTTGGGCACGCCCACCTGGATCGCGGCGAGGCCGATGCCCGGCGCATCGTACATCGTGTCGAACATGTCGCCGATCAGCGTGCGAACGTCGTCATCGACCGCCTCGACAGGGGTGGAGACGAGACGCAGACGCGGATCGGGTACTTCGACGATGGGGAGGATGGCCATTGCCCAAATTTAGGAGAGCAGCCCCCCAGCGTCAAGCAACGGGGCGGCGCGCCCGGAGCGCCTGGGCCAGCGTGCCCTCGTCGAGATAGTCCAATTCGCCCCCCACCGGCAGACCATGGGCGAGCTGGGTGACGCGGATCGGGAACGCCTCCAGCCGCTCGGAGACGTAATGCGCGGTGGTCTGCCCCTCCAGCGTGGCGTTCATCGCGAGGACGACCTCGTCGATGCCGCCCGCCCCCACCCGGCGGACCAGCGCGTCGATGCGGAGGTCCTCGGGCCGCACCCCGTCGAGCGCGGAGAGCTTGCCGCCCAGCACATGGAAGCGCCCGGGGAACAGCCGTGCGCGATCGAGCGCCCATAGGTCGGCGACTTCCTCCACCACGCACAGCGAACGGTCGTCGCGGCGCGGATCGGCGCAGATCGCGCAAGGGTCGTGCGTATCGACATTGCCGCAGATATGACACGTTGTGAGCTTCTGGCTGACCGCGCTGAGCGCCGCGAGCAGCGGATCCAGCGTGGTCTCGCGCTTCTTGAGCAGGTGGAGCACCGCCCGCCGCGCCGATCGCGGCCCGAAACCGGGCAGCCGCGACAGGGCCTGGGTCAGCGCTTCGATTTCGGGAGAGGCCATGGCACATCACATAGGGGCTTGCATGCGCGCCTGCCAAGCGGTTGAGGGAAACGCATGCGCATCCTCTTCATGGGAACCCCCGATTTCGCCGTGCCCGTGCTCGATGCCCTGGTCGAAGCCGGGCACGAGATCGTCGCCGCCTATAGCCAGCCACCCCGCCCCGGCGGCCGGCGCGGCAAGGCGCTGACCCCCTCCCCGGTCCATGCCCGCGCCGAGGCGCTGGGGATCGAGGTGCGGACGCCGCTTAGTCTCAAGGGGCCCGAGGAACAGGAAGCCTTGGCAGCGCTGGGTGCGGATGTGGCGGTGGTAGCGGCCTATGGGCTGATCCTGCCCAGGGCGGTGCTGGCAGCGCCGCGGTTGGGGTGCCTCAACGTCCATGGCTCGCTGCTGCCGCGCTGGCGCGGCGCCGCCCCGATCGAGCGGGCGATCCTCGCCGGCGATGCGGAGACCGGCGTCGGGATCATGCAGATGGAGGCCGGGCTTGATACCGGCCCGGTACGGTTGGAAGGGCGCACGCCGATCGACCGCAAGACTGCTGGCGAATTGCGCACCGAGCTAAGCGCGATGGGTGCGCGGCTGATGGTGCAGGTGCTGGGGGATTTCGACGCCTATCCAGCCATGCCGCAGCCCGAGGACGGCATCACCTATGCCGCCAAGATCGACAAGGCAGAGGCCCGCCTGGACTTCACCCGCAGCGCGGTAGAAGTCGAGCGCGCGGTGCGCGCGTTCAATCCGGCGCCCGGAGCATTCTTTGAGTTCAGCGGCGAGCGCTTCCGCATCCACGCCGCCGACCTGGTCGACGCGGACGGTGCCGCAGGTACGGTAGGCGCAAACCTGCTGATCCATTGCGGCGACGGCGCGATCCGGCCCAGCTCGATCCAGCGTGCCGGACGCGGCGTGATGACGGTCGCCGAACTGCTGCGCGGGTTGCCTATCCCGGCGGGAACGCAGCTTTGACGCGCTTCGCCCTGACGGTGGAGTTTGACGGCCGCCCGTTCATGGGCTGGCAACGGCAGGACCACGGCCCCAGCGTCCAACAGGCGATCGAGGACGCGGCCTTTGCGGTGACCGGCGAGAAGGTCGTCGTTCATGCCGCCGGACGTACCGATGCCGGTGTGCATGGGCTGGGCATGCGCGCGCATGTAGACATCGCCAAGCCGATCGCCGCCTTCCGGCTGATGGAGGCACTGAACGCGCGCATCCGGCCGAATCCCGTCTCCGTCCTTGCCTGTGAAGAAGTCGCAAGTGATTGGCACGCGCGTTTTTCGTGCCTTAGTCGCCATTATGAATATCGCATCGTAACCCGCCGAGCACCGCTGACGTGGGAAAAGGGGCTTGCCTGGCGCCTTTCCGGACCGCTGAACGCGGCGGCGATGCAGGTCGCGGCCGACCATCTCGTGGGCCGCCACGATTTCACCACCTTCCGCTCGGCGCATTGTCAGGCGGAGAGCCCGGTGCGGACGCTCGATCGGCTCGAGATTATGCAGGATGGCGACCGCATCAGCGTTTTCGCCTCGGCTCGCTCGTTCCTCCACCATCAGGTGCGATCGATGGTCGGCTGCCTCTCGCTGGTCGGCCAGGGCAAATGGGTACCCGAGGACGTGCGCGACGTGCTCGAGGCGCGCGACCGCACGACGCTCGGACTGAACGCTCCGCCCGACGGGCTGTTTTTCCTGCGGGCAGACTATCCTAGCGCGTGAACTTCGCGGCCAGCTCGACATGGGTCGACCAACGGAACTGCCCGACCGGCTGCACCCATTCGAGCCGATAGCCGCCTTGGCACAAAACCTCGGCATCCCGCGCGAAGGTACTGGGATTGCAAGAAACATATGCGATGGTCGGAACCTTCGACCCGCTTAGCTCGCCGACCTGCTCGCGCGCACCTGCCCGCGGCGGATCGAGCACGACTGCGTCGAAGCGGTCGAGCTCGGCGCTCGTCACCGGCTGCCGGAACAGATCGCGATGGTCGCCGAACACCTGCCGGCCCGCAGCACCTGCCGCCGCCTTCAGCGACAGGATGGCATCGCGCGCCGCTTCCCCGGCATAGACCCGGGCCTTGTCCAGCGCGAAGGTGAAGGTGCCGAGCCCGGCAAACAGGTCTGCCACGATGTTCGCATCGCCAACGATTTCCCGCACGGCAGCGATCAACGCCGCCTCACCTTCGGGCGTGGCCTGGAGAAAGCTACCGCTCGGCAGCGGCACCGCGACCCCGCCCAGCGTGATGGTGACCGGCTCGGGCTCCCACCGCGCCCCGGGACCGAACCCCTCGTCGATCGCGAACCGGGCAAGGCTCTCGGCCTGTGCGAACGCCGTGATCGCCTCGGCCGCCGCCAAGCCCTCGGGATCGATGCCTTCTACCAGCACATCGCGCCCCTGGTCGCTGCGCGCGAGATGCACGTTCACCCGCCGCGCATCGGGCAGCAGCGTCGCGAACAGCCGGCGCAGCGGCGCGAGCAACGCAAACAGTTCCGGCGCGAGGACCTGGCATTCGACGAGATCGATCAGCTTGTGGCTGCCCGCCTCGGTAAAGCCGATCCGCACCTGCCTGCCGCGTCGCTCGGCGTGCAGCGTCGCCCGGCGACGGGTACGCGGCGGCGAGAGCAGGGGCGTGCGAATCTCCGTCTCCAGCCGCTGCGCGGACAGCGCCGTGCGCACGCGCTCGGTGAGGAAGCGACTCCACGCGACATCATCGAGATGCTGGAGCTGGCAGCCGCCACAGCTCGGGAAATGGCGGCAGGGCGGCGTCTGGTGGTGCGGGCCGAAGCGGATCGCGCCGTTCGCGTCCACCCAGTCGCCCGGCGCGGTGAGTGGGAAATGCCGGCCGTCGCTCGTGACCCCATCGCCCCGTGCGGCCACACGCACCACTTCCACTTCACTCACAGACATTCCGAACACGCTTCCGCCAGTTGAGCGACGAGCTGATCGGCGAAAAAGGCCGGTCCCGCAAGCTGCGCGGCGCGCCCGTGCAGCCATACTGCCGCAGCTGCCGGATCGACTCCGCTGCCGCCCTGCCCGATCTGTGCGCCCAGCACGCCGGCGAGCACGTCGCCGGTGCCCGCGGTTGAGAGCCAATGCGAGGCACCCGCGAGCACGCGGACGCTGCCGTCGGGGCCCGCGATCACGGTGTCGCCCCCCTTGTGGACGACCGTCGCGCCGCTCGACGCTGCCGCCTGCAGGGTGCGATCGATCTTGCTGCCCTCACCGCCGAACATCCTGTCGAACTCGCCGCCATGCGGCGTGATCCACACAGGCGCCTCGCGCGCGGCGCATGCGGCCGCGGCACCGGTGCCGAGCAGGCTTAGCGCATCGCCGTCCAGCACCAGCGGCTTGTCGGCGGCCAGACCCGCGCGCAGAAACGCTTCAGCCCGGCGGTCGCGGCCAAGGCCCGGGCCGAGGACGATCGCATCGATCCGATCGCTCGCAAGGAAATCGGCCAAGTCATCGGCATCGTCGATCGTGCGGCGGACCAACGCGTCCGGCGCCGGGCCTGCGGGCTCCGGCCCGGCAAGCATCACATAGCCTGCCCCGCTCGCCATCGCCGCCCGCGCCGCCAGCCGACCCGCGCCGGGCATGGCGCCTTCCACCACCGCCACCAGTCCGCGGCTATATTTGTGGCTCTGTGGACCCGGCGTTTCGAGCCGCGGCCTGGCTACCGTCTGCCACGCCGCGTCGACGGGAATGCCGAGATCGGCGAGCAGCACATGGCCGCAGCGGGACAGCCCATCGCCGAGCACATGCGCCGGCTTCAGCGCCCCCAGTGCGATCGTGGCGTCCACGCCGCGTGGCGCGCCCAGTTCGTCGCCGGTGTCGGTGTCCATGCCCGAGGGAAGGTCGATCGCCAACGTGAAGTCCGCGCCGCGCACGAGTTCGGCAAGCACGGCGGCAACGCTGCGCTCCAAGGGGCGCGCGACACCGATCCCGAACAGCCCGTCGATCACCACCGGCCGCACCGGCGCGCCGTACAGGGAGGTGGTTGGACCATCCCAGCGCGCGTGCATCTGCTCGGCAGCACCCGGCTTGGGCGCGCCCGAGGCGGCGACGAGCACATCGAGGCCGATAGAACGCAAATGTCGCGCGATGACATAGGCATCGCCACCATTGTTGCCGGGGCCTGCGAGGACCAGCACCGGGCGCCCCATCGCAAAGCGCGCCGCCTCGCGGGCAACTGCGGCGCCGGCGCGTTCCATCAGTTCGACTTGGGAAACGCCGCGCGCAAAGACCGCCTCCTCGGCGGCACGCATCGCGTCGGCAGTGATGATTGGGGCGCCGGGCGGGATCATTGCCCCGCTGTAGCGTCCTTGCTCGCCAGACGATAGCGCATCCCGCCGACCGTCACCTCGGTGGCGTCGGCAGACCGGGTAACGCTCGCCAGTTCGGCGCCGTCTGCAGCGGTCAGGACATTGCTCTGCACCGACAAGCGACGAAATCCACCATCCGGATGGTGCAGGATCAGTATGCTGCCCTCCCGCTCCACGGTGCAGACCGGCAACAGCGTTTCGCCGACGGGACCGCACGCGACCGTCTCCCCCGCTTGCGCAGCGGGCTGCGACGCCGGACCGGCACCGCAGCCCGCCACGAGCAAGGTCAGCGCGAGACTAGATATCCGCGTAGACATGGCGCTCGGCCTTGGCGCCAGGGTGCGTCACTGCGCCCTGATAGGCCGGGCCGACATTCTGCGAATAGCGATAGAGCGCGCCCGACTGATAGTCGTTGACCCGCGGCTGCCAGCGCGCGCGGCGCTCGGCCAGCACGTCCTCGGGAACGTCAAGGTCGATCGTGCCCGCTTCGGCGTCGATGCGGATGGTGTCGCCATCCTCGACCAGCGCGATCGGACCGCCCTCGGCCGCCTCGGGGCCGACATGGCCAATGCAGAAGCCGCGCGTGCCGCCCGAGAAGCGGCCATCGGTGATCAGCGCCACCTTCTCGCCCATGCCGAGGCCGTAGAGCGCCGCGGTGGTCGACAGCATCTCGCGCATGCCCGGGCCACCCTTGGGTCCTTCGTAACGGATGATGATGACCTCGCCCTCGTTGATCTGACGATGCTCCACCGCCCGGAAGGCATCCTCCTCGCAGTCGAACACGCGCGCCGGGCCGGTGAACTGGAGCCGGTGCATGCCTGCGACCTTCACGATCGCGCCTTCGGGTGCCAGCGAGCCGCGCAGGCCGACGACGCCACCGGTCGGGGTGATCGGCGTCTTCACGTCGTAGATCACCTTCTGGTCGGGGTTCCAGGTCACCTGGTCGATATTCTCGCCCAGGGTCTTGCCGGTCACGGTCATGCAGCTGCCGTCAAGCAGGCCATTGGTCAGCATGGTCTTCATCAGCATGTACACGCCGCCGGCCGCATGCATGTCCTTGGCGACATACTTCCCACCGGGCTTCAGGTCGGCGATGTACGGCGTTGATTTGAAAGCCTCAGCTACATCGTGCAGGTCGAACTCGATGCCAGCCTCGTTCGCCATCGCAGGCAGGTGGAGCGCCGCGTTCGTCGAGCCGCCGGTCGCCGCCACCACGCGCGCGGCATTGATGAAAGCAGCGCGTGTTGCGATGTCGCGCGGGCGCAGGTTGATCTCGAGCAGGTTCATCACCTGATGGCCCGCAGCGATCGCAATTTCTTCACGGCTCTTGTAAGGAGCGGGCACCATGTTGCTGTTCGGCAAAGACAAACCCATCGCCTCGCCGACGCAAGCCATGGTGTTGGCAGTGAACTGGCCGCCGCACGCGCCGTGGCCGGGACACGCGACCTTCTCCAGCGCGGTCAGGTCCTTGAGCGGGCAGTTGCCGGCTGCGAACTTGCCCACCGCCTCGAACACGTCGACCACGGTGACGTCGCGGTCCTCGAACCGGCCGGGCAGGATCGAGCCGCCATAGACGAAGATCGACGGGATGTTCAGGCGGAGCATCGCCATCATCATCCCCGGCAGCGACTTGTCGCAGCCCGCGAAGGCGACCAGCGCGTCATAGCAGTGCCCGCGCACGCTCAACTCTACCGAATCCGCGATCACCTCGCGGCTGACCAGCGAAGACTTCATCCCCTGATGGCCCATCGCGATGCCGTCGGTCACCGTGATGGTGTTGAACCGGCGCGGCATCCCGCCATTGGCGATCACGCCCTGGCGGGCGGCATCGGCCTGAAAATCAAGGGTGGTATTGCACGGTGCGCTGTCGTTGCCGGCGCTCGCCACGGCGACGAACGGCTTGGCGATATCCTCCTCGGGAATCCCCATCGCGTAATAATAGCTGCGGTGCGGCGCTCGCTCGGGCCCCACGGAGACGTGGCGGCTGGGGAGCTTGGACTTGTCGAATCGATTGGTCATGGCGCGCAAGCCTATGTCGCGGGAATACCCTTTGACGCAAGAGTGTTGCGTAGAAAAAGCGTAAGCTGCTGGAGGCGCTCGGCCCATGCCTCGAAGCCCGGAGGGTTGCGGATCAGGTCGTTGCGGATCTCGATCGCGATCGACGGGATGCCCTGCGCCTCGGCATGGCGGTTGAGCGTGGCGTTGAGCAGCCGGCCTGAATAGGGCTGGTTGTCGCCGGTCACGCAGCCCTGCGCCCGGAGCCATTCCACTGCCGGCCGGGCAGCACGGGTGTCGCGATTGTACAGGATCCCGATCTCCCAGGGCCGCGGTGTGCCGCCATGTTCGAGGCACGGTGTGAAGCTGTGGATCGAGAGGATCAGGCGCGGTCGCTGCCGGCGCACCTGATCGAGCACCACGCGATGATAGGGCGCGTGGAAGCGCGCGATGCGGGCGGCGCGATCCGCGGTATCGTTGCCGGGGATCGCGTGCCCGTCGCTGCGCTGGGGGATCAGGCCGATATGGTCGGGTTCGCGGTGGAGATCGATGACCAGCCGCGAGACGGTGGCGAGGATTGCCGGGGCATCGAGCCGGGCGGCGAGCGCGCGAGTCACGTCGGCGGCGCCGATATCGATGCCGATATGCAGGTCTAGCAGCGCCGGATCGATGCCGAGATCGATGTCGAGCGGCACCGCGTTCGAGGCATGGTCGCACAGCAGCAGCACATGGCCGTCGCCACCGGGCAGAATCTCCGCGACGCTCATGCGAACACCGGCTTTCGGCGCGCCTGGAAGGCGGCGAGGCCTTCGGCAAGCTCGGCACCACCGAACGCGGCCTCGAAGGCAGCATCGAGATCGGCATCGACAGGCTTTCTCACCGCCCGCTTGAGCTGGCGGACGGCGACGGGCGCATTCTCCCCGATTCGCTGGGCGAGCGCTGTTGCCGCAGCACCGGCATCGGGCGCGCGGTGCTCGACCAGGCCGATCCGCGCCGCCGCATCCGCGTCGATCGGCTCGCCAGTGAAGAGCAGTTCGGCCGCCCGCCCCTGCCCGACCTGCGCCGCCAGCCGGGCGACATCCGCGCGCGGATAGCCGAGCCCGAGCCGGGCGGGTGTCACCGCGAACTGCGCACCGTCCCCGGCGATGCGGATGTCGGCGGCCAGGATCAGCGCCACCGCCGCGCCGAAGCAGCCGCCATCGATCGCGGCCAGCACCGGTATTGGGAGCGCCGCCAGTGTTTCAATCCCTGCGCGCATGGCGAGGCGGAAGCGGGTGCGAGCAGCGGGATCGGTCTGCAGCTGGGGAAATTCGCCGATATCAGCGCCGGCCGAGAAGATGCCCGGCATGTCTGAGCGGAGGATCACCGCCCGGGCGGCGTCCAGACCAGTGGCGGCCGCGGCGAGTTGCTCCCAGCCGGCAATCGGCACCGCATTGTGCGCCGATCCGCGTGCGAGCGCGATCATGGCGATCGGCCCATCCCAACGAACTTCGATCATGGAGAGGCTGTGCCCGATCCGCGCGCCCAAGTCACGCGATGGCGCGCGGGGGGACTTCCCAGAGGGAAGCGCACCCGCGGGCCAAGGGCAGACGTTCGCGAACGCGTCAGATCCGCCGCGCACAGCCTTGTCGTAAAACGGTAAAGATTCGCTTACCGGCTCACTGAAGACGGGTCGCGGCGATCCACCATTCGGGGCGCTGCAAGGCGGCGGCGGCTGCATCGCGCGCAGCCTCGGCCTCAAACAGCGCAAAGCAGGTGGCGCCCGAGCCCGACATGCGGGCGAGCAGCGCCCCCGGCTGCACGGCGAGCGCCGCCAGCACGGCATCGATGGCAGGGGCAATGGCGCGCGCCGGCGGCTCGAGGTCGTTACGCCCCGCCTGTGCCACAGAGAGCAGGTCGCCCGCACCGATCGGGCCGCGGTCCACGCCGTCCCAGCCCCTGAAAACCGCGGCCGTCGGTACGCCCACGCCGGGGTTGATCAGCAGCGTCGGCGTGCCGGCCAGCCCCTCCAGCGGGTCCAGCTGCTCGCCCCGTCCCCGGCCCAGCGCGGTGCGGCCGAGCAGGCAGGCGGGCACGTCCGAACCGAGCGCATCGGCGATCGCGAACAGCTTTGGGTCCGTACGGTCCACGCCGTGAAGCAACGCCAATGCCCGCAGCGTCGCCGCCGCGTCCGCCGAGCCGCCGCCGATGCCGGAGGCAACCGGCAAATGCTTCTCCAGTTCGATCGCATGCGCGCCGCCGCCGAACGCCGCGCGGAACCGCGCGGCCGCGCGGATGACGAGATTGTCCCCCTCGCCCGCCAGCACCGCCGCGAACGGGCCGGTCAGCGTGAAGCTGTCGGTCTCCGCCGGCGTCACCCGTACGATGTCGCCATGCTCGACGAACGCGAACAGCGTCTCCAGCTCGTGATAGCCGTCCGCGCGGCGATGGCGGACGTGAAGCGCGAGGTTGAGCTTGGCGCGCGCGGGCTCGGTGAAGGTGCGAGGATCTTGCATCTCCGCCGCCCCTAGCGCGATCAGGACGCGCCCGTCAGCCCCTCTCGCAGCTTGCGCGCGATCCGCTCGGCATCGGTAGGCGCGGCATGAATCGCCGCCGCGCGCCAGGCATAGCGCGCCTCGAACTGGCGCCCGAGCCGCCAATAGGCGTCGCCCAGATGCTCGTTGGCGGTGCTCCCCGCCGGATCGCTGCGCGTCGCCGTCTCAAGCAACGCCGCGCCGCGCGCAACCTCGCCCTGGCGGACATAGGCCCAGCCGAGCGCGTCGGCGACTTCGGCATCCTCCGGCGCGATCTTGCGCGCGCGTTCCAGCAGCCGCAGCGCGTCGGCACCGTCACCGCCATGGGTGATCAGCGCGACGCCCAGCGTCCGCAGCATCTCGGCGCGGTTGGGGGCGAGTTCGGCGGCCTTGCGGAGTTCGGGCAGCGCCTGGTCCCAACGCCCCGCCTGTTCCAGCGCCAAGCCATAATCAAGATGGAGGTCGGCACTGCCCTGCCCCCCGCGCCGCAGCGCTTCGGCATAGACCCGCGCCGCAGCCTCGTGGCGGCCAGTATCGGTGAGCAGCTGGGCGTAACGCTCTACCTCCAGCGGGGTCGCGCTGTGATCCTCGGTCAGCGCCTTGGCATCGGCGAGCGCGGCATCGGCACGCCCGGCATCCCGCAGTACCGCGACCCGCACGCCGGCGGCACGCCGCGCGAAGGGGCTGTCCTTGGGGACCGCCGCCAGCGTCTGCAGCGCGAGATCCGGTGCGCCGGCGCCGTTGATCGCATCGGCGAGCACGATGCGCGCGCGGGTCTCGCCGGGATCGAGGATCAGCGCGCAACGGGCGAGGACAATCGTCAGCGTCGCCATCCGGTCGCCGCCAAGGTCGCTCGCCATCGCGCGGAACATGCGGGACAGGCCGTAGGTGATCGTCACCGGCTGCGGGGCGCCGAGCGACCGCGCGACGGCTTCCATCTCCGCACCGCCACCCTGCAGCAGGAAGCGCGCGCCGTCTGGGCCGCGTACGGTGGCCAGATCGATACGTGCGTCGGCATCGCCGTCGCCGGCCAGCGTCGCCATCGATTCCAGCACAGAGGAACTATCCTTGCCCTGTGCCAGCAGCATCAGCGCACGCTGGGGGGCGGCATAGCGGCGGGCGAGCGCGCCCAGGTCGAGGCTGTCGAGCACCGCGACGCCGTCCAGCCCGCGCGCCTGGGCGAGCCAGGCGGTGAAGATCGGCATCAGAAAGTCGAACGGTGTGCCCTTGAGCCGCTTGACTGCATCCGCGGCGCCCGTCTGGTTGCCCGCGGCAAGCGCCGCCGCCATGTCGACCAACGCCGCGTCGGGCGGTGCAACGCCCGCCTTCTCCATCACCGCAGCGGCGCGGGTGGCGAGCGCCATGTCGCCCACCATCAGCGCCTGGCGATAGGCGCGCAGTGCGATCACCGGATCGTCGGGGGTCGCCGCCATCGCGCGGCCATAGCCTTGCGCCGCAACGCCCGCCGCACCCGCCGCATCGGCGGCGCGGGCGCGGACATAGTCGGTCAGGTCCGCGGTCTGCGCCGCCGCCGGGGTCGCCAGCGACAGCGCAAGACCAAGGCTACATGTTCGGATAATTGGGGCCACCACCGCCTTCTGGCACCACCCAGTTAATGTTCTGGGTGGGATCCTTGATGTCGCAGGTCTTGCAGTGCACGCAATTCTGCGCGTTGATCTGGAACCGCAGATCATCGCCTTCCCCTACGACCTCATACACACCCGCCGGACAATAACGCTGCGCGGGCTCGGCGTACATCGGGAGATTGTAGTCGATCGGAATATCCTTATCCTTCAGCGTCAGATGGACCGGCTGGTCCTCCTCATGGTTGGTGTTCGAGACGAACACCGAGGAGAGCCGGTCGAAGGTCAGCACGCCATCGGGCTTGGGATAATCGATCTTCGGCGCCTGGTCGGCGCGGAGCAGGCCCTCGTGGTCGGGCTTGTGCTTCATCGTGAGCGGCCAGCGCAGGCCGAGATGCTCGCTCCACATCGCCGCACCGGCGAGCAGCGTACCCCAGGTGTCGCCGAACTTCTTGACCAAGGGCGCCACGTTGCGGACGCCGCGCAGCTCCTTGTAGACCCAGCTCGCCTCATAGGCTTCCGGATAGGCGGTCAGCTCGTCGCTGGTGCGCCCGGTCTGGATCGCCGCGAAGGCCGCCTCGGCCGCCATCATCCCGCTCTTCATCGCGGTGTGCGTGCCCTTGATCCGCGGCACGTTGAGGAAGCCGGCGGAATCGCCGATCAGCGCGAGGCCGGGCGCCACCAGTTTCGGCACCGACTGCCAGCCGCCGTCGGAAATCGCCCGCGCACCATAGGAGACGCGCTTCGCCCCCTTGAGCAGTTCGGCGATCTCCGGATGCGTCTTCCAGCGCTGCATCTCTTGGAAGGGCGAGAGCCAGGGATTCTTGTACCCGAGCCATACGACGAAGCCGATCGCGACCTGCCCATCGGCCTGGTGATAGATGAACCCGCCGCCGTTGCTGCCGTCGGTCAGCGGCCAACCCTGGGTGTGGATCACCCGGCCCGGCACGTGCTTGGCGGGATCGATGTCCCACAGCTCCTTGATGCCGATGCCATAGACCTGCGGCTGGCTCTCGGCATCGAGATCGAACTGGCGGATCATCTGCTTCGAGAGATGCCCGCGGCAACCTTCGGAGAGGAAGGTATATTTGGCGTGGATCTCGAGGCCCGGCTGATAGTCCGGCTTGTGCTCGCCATCCTTGGCGACGCCCATGTCGCCGGTGGCAACGCCCTTCACGCTGCCGTCGTCATTGTACAGCACCTCGGCGGCGGCGAAGCCGGGGAAGATCTCCACGCCCAGCTCGCCCGCCTTCTCCGCCATCCAGCGGCAGAGATTGCCGAGGCTGCCGGTATAGGTGCCCTTGTTGTGCAGATAGGGCGGCGTGAGGAACTCGGGATAGGCCGACTTGCCCTTCTCGCTCAGCACCCAATGATGGTTCTCGGTCACCGGCGTGCGCGCCAGCGGGCAACCGTCGTCGCGCCAGCTCGGCAGCAGCTCGTCGAGCGACTTGGGATCGACGACCGCACCCGACAGGATATGCGCGCCGACCTCGGAGCCCTTCTCCAACACGCACACCGAAAGCTCGGCGCCCGCGTCGTTCGCCAGCTGCTTGAGCCGGATCGCCGCGGAAAGACCGGCAGGCCCCGCGCCGACGATCACGACGTCATAGGGCATCGACTCCCGTTCGCTCATCCTTGTTCCCCTAAGTCCTTCGTACTAACACGGCCCTCGCGGCCACCTGTCGTCGCGCGCGCGCAACGTTCCGTCTATCCGGCGATGAAGCCAGATTGACCCCGCCGTCAACTGGGATTCAAAGAATGGGTATGGGGGCAGAACCAGACAATAGCTGGCACAAGTCGCTCGCGAGCGCGCTCGAATGGTGGGACTCCGCCGGGGTCGACGTACTCGTGGAAGACGACGTGCGCGATTGGTTCGCCAAGCCCGCGCCGTTGCGCTCCGAGCCGCGGCCCGCGCCTGCCGTAGCGGCGCCGGCGCCCACGCTTCCGCAGACGCTGCCCGAATTCCTTGCCTGGCGGACCGGTGGAGCGGCCCCCGAGGCCGGCTGGCACAGCCCGCTGATCGCCCCGGCGATCGTCGAAAATCCAGTCTGGACGATTTTTGTCGACATGCCCGAGCCCGAGGATAGCGACACGCTGTGGAGCGGCCCCGCCGGCGCATTGCTGGATCGCATGCTCGCCGCCGTCGGCCTCGCGCGCGACTCGGTGCAGCTGGTCCCGCTCTGCTTCGCCCGCCCCGCCACCGGCCAGGTGCCCGCCGATGCCGCGCCGAAGCTGGTCGAGCACGCCGCCCAATTCCTGTCGTTCGTGCGGCCGACGAAGCTGCTGCTGCTTGGCCATGCGGCAACCCGTGCGGTTCTCGGGGCGGAAGCATGGCCGCCGGAGCTTCGTTCGCACGACGTTAACCGCTACGACGCCAATACACAGGTGGTGGCGACCTACCATCCGCGCTCACTGATCGAGCGACCGGGCGCCAAGAGCGAAACCTGGAAACATCTGTTGCTGCTGAGCCGGGGACCGAGCCTTTGACCTTGCGCATCCTGCTTGCCGCCACGCTGATGACGGCGCCGATCGCCACGCCGGCCCTGGCCGCGCCGCCCGACGACACCAGCCCCGCGATCATCGACGAGGACGCCCCGACCCCCGCCACCGGCAAGCGCGCCGGCGAGGGCATACCGCCCCAGCTCGATGCCGATCAGCGCGCCGATTACCGCTTCGTCTTCGATGCCATCCGCAACGGCCGCTGGGCGGATGCGCAGATCAAGCTAGATTCGATGAAGCCGGGCCCGCTGCACGCGATCGCCCGCGCCCAGCTCTACACCGCCAAGGGCAGCCCCCGCGTCGAGGCCGACCAGCTGGTCGCGCTAATCACCGAGGCGCCGGAACTGCCCCAGGCCGAACAGCTCGTCCGTCTCGCCAAGACGCGCGGCGTCAACGACCTCCCCGTGCTGCCGGTCGCCCAGCGGCTGATATGGTTCGACGGTGCGCCGATCCGCAAGCGCGCCCGTTCGATCCGCAGCGACAATGCGGCGACCGAAGTTGCGATCCTGATGTCGCCCTACGTCAAGACCGACAACGGCCCGGCCGCCGAGGCGGTGGTGACGCGCTTCGCGGGGGACCTGACGCCCGAGGCGCTGACCGAATGGCAGCAAAAAGTCGCCTGGATCTACTATGTCGCGGGTGACGACGCCAATGCCCGCCGCATGGCCGCCAAGGCCGAACAAGGCCTGGGCGAGTGGGCGGCGCAAGCCGACTGGGCCGATGGCCTCGCCGCCTGGCGCCAGCAAGATTGCGCCGGTGCCACCGCCTCCTTCGAGCGCGTTGCTACCCGCGCCAGCGATACCGAGCTGCGCTCGGCGGGCCTGTTCTGGGGATCGCGCGCAGAGATGGCGTGCGGTCGCCCCGATCGCGTTGCCGCCAAGCTGCGCGCCGCCAGCCAATATGGCGAGACTTTTTACGGGCTGCTCGCCCGCTCCAGCCTGGGCCTTGAGGATAAGCGGCTCGAAGGCGACCGCTTCGTCAGCAAGGACTGGACCGCGCTCGAGCGGCGCCCGAACATCCGGGTCGCCGCGGCGCTGAGCGAAATCGGGGAGACGTCGCTGGCCGATCAGGTGCTCCGCCACCAGGCCAAGTTCTGCACGCCCGACGATCACGGTGCACTCACCCGCCTTGCCGCACAGCTGAGCCTGCCGCAGACCGAATTGTGGCTTGCGCACAACGGCCCGGCGGGGGCCAGGCCGATCGTCGAGGCACGCTATCCGGTGCCGAACTGGTCGCCGGATGGCGGCTGGCGCGTCGACCGCTCGCTGGTGTTCGCGCATACGCTCCAGGAATCGCGATTCAACGCCGAGGTCCGCAGCGCGGCGGGCGCGATGGGGCTGATGCAGGTGAAGACCGGTGCGGCGATCGACGTGGGTCGCCGCCGCGGCGTGACCTATGCTGCCAGCGACCTTACCAAGCCGTCGGTCAACATGGAGATCGGCCAGTCCTATCTCGAGCAGCTGCGCGACATGCCGATGACGCAGGGCCTGCTGCCCAAGGTCATCGCCGCGTATAATGCCGGTCCCAGCCCCGTCGACGTCTGGAACCAGGCGTCGCGCGATGGCGGCGACCCGCTGCTCTATATCGAGAGCATCCCCTATTGGGAAACGCGCGGCTATGTGATGACCGTGCTGCGCAATTATTGGATGTACGAATTGCACGACGGCAAGCCGTCCCCAAGCCGCGTCGCGCTGTCGGGCGGCATGTGGCCGCGCTTCCCGGGCATGGCCGGCGCCAAGGCGGTAAAGCTCAAGACCCTGCGCGCGCCGACGCTCACCTTCCCGGCGCCGCAGCCGGTGGAACCCGCGCCAATCCAGCAGCAGTTCCAGCTGCCCGCGACCGGCGCCGCGGTGACGATCAGCGCCGCCAAGCTGCCGAGCGAGGTCGCGCGTGGCAATTGACGAGAGCATCGCCTTCCGCCCCGTCCGAATCGCCGTCCTCACCGTCTCCGACACCCGCACGCTGGCCGAGGACCGCTCGGGCGACCGGCTGGTCGAGCGGCTCACCGAAGCAGGCCATCTGCTCAGCGACCGGGCGATCCTGCGCGACGATGTCGATGCGATCGCGGCACAGTTCGAGGCATGGATCGCGGCACCCGGGGTCGAGGTGATTCTCGCCACCGGCGGTACGGGGGTGACCGGCCGCGACGTGACGCCCGAAGCCCTTGCCCGGGTGTGGGACAAGGAAATCCCCGGCTTCGGCGAGCTGTTCCGCTGGCTGAGCTTCGCCAAGATCGGCACCTCGACGATCCAGTCGCGCGCCACCGCCGGGGTGGCCCGCGGCACCTATATCTTCGCGCTGCCGGGCTCGACCGGCGCGGTCACCGACGCCTGGGACGGCATCCTCGCCACGCAGCTCGACATCCGCCACAAGCCCTGCAACTTTGTCGAGCTGATGGGACGGCTGCAGGAGCGGTAAGCGTGCCTCATCGCGTACGGGCAAGCTGCTACCGCTCTTCCGCACATAGCGCGTCATCCCCAAGAAGGCGGGAATCCATTGGCGCTGAACCCGCGGTTCCCTCCCCGCAGCGCACAGGCGAATGGATTCCCGCTTCCGCGGGAATGACGGTGGATTGGCGATACGCGAAGTCCCTTCCTCTCCGACGAGGGTACTGCGGTCACTCCTCCATCACCCACGCCGCCAGCTCATGTCCCTGCGGATCGCGGAAATGGAACCGCCGCCCGCCGGGAAAGCTGAAGATCGGCAGCGTGACGATACCGCCTGCCGCTTCCACCGCCGCCAGCGTCGCCTCCAGATCCTGGACCGCAATCACCGGCAGCAGCTGCGTGCGACCCTGCGCATCGCCATCGAGCCCCACATCGGTATCCCCGGTCATCGTCGCTGCATAGCTCGGCCCGAAATCGGTAAACTGCCAGTCGAACACCGCGCCGTAAAAGCCCTTGAGCGCGCCCACGTCGCCAACCGGCAGTTCGAGATAATTCAGCCGCGCCATCCTTCATCCCCTCAACGTTCTTGATTCGTTCTATCGGGCGGCCTAGCATCGCGCAATGGCAAAGAGTCGCCCCGTCCGCGGTGCTACGTTCAACGACGCGAGCGCGCGCTTCAACCTCCCCGCCCGCGAGGCGGACGGCGACTGGCTCGACGCACAGGAAGCGATCGACGGCGCCCCGCCGCCGCTGCGCACCACGGTTACGGTGGAGACCCCGCGCACGATCATCAGCCGCAACCAGTCGCCCGACATCAGCTTCGAGCAATCGGTAAACCCCTATCGCGGCTGCGAACATGGCTGCATTTACTGTTTCGCACGCCCGAGCCACGCCTATCTCGACCTGTCGCCCGGCCTCGATTTCGAGAGCAAGCTGTTCGTGAAGCCGACCGCGCCGGACCTGCTCCGCGCCGAGCTCGGCAAGCGCGGCTATGTCTGCAAGCCGATCGCGTTCGGCACCAATACCGATCCCTATCAGCCGATCGAATCGACCTGGCGGATCACCCGTGGCTGCCTCGAACTGCTCGCCGAATGCCGCCACCCGGTGACGATCACCACCAAGTCCAACCGGGTGGTGAAGGACCTCGACCTGCTCGCCCCCATGGCGGCGCAGGGGCTGGCCGCGGTGATGCTGTCGGTCACATCGCTGGATCCGAAGATCGCGATGACGGTGGAGCCGCGCGCGCCCCATCCCGAGCGCCGCCTGGCGGCGATCCGCACGCTTACTGACGCTGGCGTGCTGGTGTTCGTCTCGATGTCGCCGGTGATCCCGCACATCACCGATTACGAGATGGAGCATATCCTCGAACGCGCGGCGGCGGCGGGCGCGCGCGGCGCTTTCTTCCTGCCGGTGCGGCTGCCCTGGGAAGTCGCCCCGCTGTTCCGCGCCTGGCTCGACGCACATTTCCCCGATCGCGCCGCCAAGGTGATGGCGACGATCCAGTCGATCCGCGGCGGCAAGGACAATGACCCCGGCTTCTTCACCCGCATGCGGGGCCAGGGCCCCTGGGCCGAGCTGCTCCGCACCCGGTTCAATCGCGCTGTGAAGCGCTACGGGCTGGACGGCGAGCGGATGCGGCTCCGCACCGACCTGTTCCGCCCACCCGCCGGGCCGCAGGGGGAGCTGTTCTAGCGCAGTAGCGCGAGCGGCACCGCCCCCGCCATCGCCGCATAGCCGGCAACGGAGGGGTGCAGCCCATCGCCGCTGTCATAGTCCTTGCGCAGCCGCTTGGGGTCGGCCGGATCGCGCATTGCGGCGTCGAAATCGATCACCGCATCGAAATTGCCGGGCGTGCGGATCCAGCGGTTGACCGCCTGGCGGTCGGCCTCGTTTTGCGCATCGGGATGGTAATAGCCGGAAGCTGCATAGGGCATGATCGTCGCGCCGATCGCCTTGATGCCGCGGGCATGGGCGCGGGTGATGATCTGGCGATAGGCGTCGATCATCCGCACGACCAGCGCGCTATGCGCCGCCGCCGACACCGGCGCCTCACGGGTCAGCGTGCCCAAGTCGTTGACTCCTTCCAGCACGATCAGGTGCGTGACGCCGGGCTGGCCGATCACGTCATGGTCGAACCGCGCCAGCGCGTTCGGGCCCAGCCCGTCGTTGAGCAGCCGGTTGCCGCCGATCCCGGCGTTGAGCACCGCGACCTCGCCCATCCCCGGCGTCGCGCGGAGCCGGCGCTGGAGTGCATCGGTCCAGCGGGCATTGGTGTTGGGCTTCACGCCATAGCCGTCGGTGATCGAGTCCCCGAACGCCACGATCGCGCGTGCCTTGGGCGCCACCGCCTCGATGCCGGCGATCTGGAACCAGCGATCGACCGTCTTGGCCCCGACCATGTCCGGATCGGCGCTGCGGTTGCCATGAACGAGATAGGAGGTCCCGCGCGAACCCGGATGGCCCGTCTGCTGCGCCGGCGGATTGGCGACATAGAGCGAAATGGCGAGATCGGCGCCGCCCGCAGCCTTTAGCTCGACCGGGTCGCTCCAATAATCCGCGCCTGCCGGGATGGTCACCGCCGTCGCGCCGCCGAAGCGCAGCGGGCGCAGCGTGGCGGCGTCGATCCGCGAGCTTGCCGGATCCAGCGCGCGCGCGATCGTCGCGCTGTCGATGGTCAGCGGTGCGATACCGAAGCGGTTGGTGAAGCGCACCCGCAGCCGTGTCGCCGGTCCCTGCAGCCTGACGATCTCGCGCAGCGTCGCGTCGTTGAAATCGGCCGCAGGCAAGGCGTTCTGCGAGTCTAGCGCGAGCTGCGACGTCCACCAGCTGGTCGTCCAGCGATCCCCCGGAGCGGCTTGCGCCGTTGCCGACGCGAGCAGTCCGACCGCGATCCAGCGCAGCATCTTCGCCATACACCCTCTCCACTAACGCGTTGATAGCGGTACCATAGTTGGCTGGCGGAACAGGGCAAGCGCCTAGACGGCAGGTGTACCATTGCGACTACGCAGCTCGCTGCCCTAAGCATGCGCCAGCCACGACCAAGGAACCTCGATGCGCGCGCTTCTCTTCGCCTCCTCTGCCTTGCTGCTGCCCGCCGCCGCCCTCGCCCAGACGCCGGCGCAGCCCTCCGGCAAGCTGCCCGATGCCGCCACGCCGATCGCCTATCGCCTCGATTTCACCATTGTGCCCGAGAAGGACCGCTTCAACGGGCATACCGAGATCGACATCGATCTGAAGGCGCCGGCGCGGACGATCTGGATGCATGGCCGCGACCTGCACGTCGCCAAGGCTGTCGCGCGCAGCGGCGGCAAATCGGTCACCGCCAGCTTCACCCAGAAGAGCGCCACCGGTCTTGCCCAACTCGATTTCGGAAAGACGCTGCCCGCAGGCCGCGTGACGCTGGTGTTCGATTATGACGCCGCATTCGGCACCGGCACCCAGGGTCTGTACCACGTCAAGGTCGAGGACGCCTGGTACAGCTGGACCCAGTTCGAATCGATCGAGGCGCGCGCGGCCTTCCCGTCCTTCGATCAGCCCGGCTACAAGACGCCCTTCACCGTTTCGATCACCACCAAGCCGGGCTACACCGCGGTCAGCAATGCCCCCGAGGCGAGCAGCCGCAAGGCCGGCGCACTGGTCCGCCACCAGTTCGCGCCCACCAAGCCGCTGCCGACCTATCTGGTCGCGCTGGTCACCGGCCCCTTCGCCACCGCTGCGACGCTGATCCCGCCGACCCCGCAGCGGAGCACGCCGATGCCGCTGGGCGTGGTCGGCACCAAGCCCAATGCCGGCCAGCTCGCCTTTGCGCGCGACGAGTCCGGCAAGATCGTCTCGCTGCTCGAGAACTATTTCGGCCAGCCCTTCCCCTTCCCCAAGCTCGACCAGATCGGTTCGCCGATCATGCCGGGCGCGATGGAGAATGCCGGCGCCGACATCTATGGCGACGGCATCCTGTTCCTCGACGAGAAGGACTCCAGCGAGCGCAAGCAGGCGTTCGGCATGATCATCGCGCACGAGCTGGCCCACCAGTGGTTCGGCGATCTCGTCACCCCCGCCTGGTGGGACGACATCTGGCTCAACGAGAGCTTCGCCAACTGGATGGGCTATCGCATCGGCAACGAGTGGCGCCCGGGCCTGCAGATCGAATTGAACGCGATTGAGGAAGGCTTTGACGCGATGAACCTCGACGCGCTCGCCGCCGGGCGCCCGATCCACCAGCCGATCCCGAACGATGGCGATATCGATGCGGCGTTCGACCAGATCACCTATGGCAAGGGCGGCCAAGTCGTCGCGATGATCGCCGCCTATATGGGCGACGAAGCCTTCCGCGAGGGCGTGCGGCTGCACATGCAGCGCCATGCCTATGGCAATGCCAGCACCGACCAGTTCTTCGCCTCGCTCGCCGATGCCGCGCATGATCCGCGCGTGCTGGCCTCGCTGAAGAGCTTCGTCGACCAGCAGGGCGTGCCGCTGGTCACCCTGCACCGCGAGGGCGGCGCGCTGACCGCTACCCAGTCGCGCTACGGCTTCTTCGGTGCCAACCTGCCCGCCGAGCAATGGATCGTCCCGCTCTGCCTCCGCCAGGGCGGCACCAAGAACTGCACGCTGCTCGACAAGCCGAGCATGACGGTTTCCGCCAAGGGCAGCGGCGCGCTGGTGCCGAACGCGGGCGGCTGGGGCTATTATCGCTTCGAGCTCGATCCCGCCGATTGGGATGCGCTGATCGCCGCCACACCCACCCTGCCGGCGGCCGAACTGCTCGCCATCGACGACAGCGTCTGGGCCAGCTTCTATGGGGGGCGCAGCCCGGTCGCGCGACCGATCGCGCTCACTCGCATCACGGCTACCAACCCCTCGACCAAGATCGTCTTCGAAAACGCGCATAATCTGCGCGATCTGGAGAAGCGCGGGCTGATCACGGCCCACGCGCTGCCCGCCTACCGCAAGCTGTTCGTCGATCTATATGGCCCGATGCTGGCCAAAATCGGCCTCGATCCGGCGACCGATGCCTATGCCAAGGAAGAGGCCGACCAGCGCGAGCTGCGCAAGGATCTGGTCGACCTCGTCGCCGTCACCGGCCATGATGCGGCGCTCCGCACCAAGCTGATGACCGCGTTCGATGCGTTCGCGGCGGGCGATGAGAAAGCGCTCGACCCAGCGTGGCGCGGCGTCGCGGCGGGGATCGCGCTCAACGAGCGTGGCGTGCCCTTTGCCCAGCAGCTTCTGACCCAGAGCGTCGGCAAGCCCGCGCTGTTCGAGGCGCTGGGTCAGGGCGTGACGGCATCGAACAATCCGGACATCGCCCGCTGGTTCCTGAACGACTTCCAGGATCCGCGTGTCGATACCCGCAAGCGACTGTTCACCGTCGCGGCGTTCCTCAAGTCGCCCTATACCCGCGACCTCGCCAGCGACTTCATGATCGCCCATTTCGACGAGTTCGTGAAGAATGGCGGCGGCGGCGGCGTCTTCTCGGGCCGGGCAGCGCAGATGTTCGGGGCGCTATGCTCGAACGCGCAGGCCGATGCAGTCGATGCCAAGCTGCGCCCCGCCACCAAGGGCAGCACGCTCAACCTCGACCGCGCGATCGAGACGATCCGCACCTGCGCCCGCTTCCGCGACGCCAAGGCGGGCGAAGTGAGCGCGGCGATCGTCGCGGGGAAGTAAAGCACGATGGGGGCGGGACCAGCCGGCTCCGCCCCCATCGTCATTCCGTCGGAAGCCGGAATCCATTAAGGTCGACGTATAGGCGCCTGCTGTGACTGACAGGCGAATGGATTCCGGCTTTCGCCGGGATGACCTCAAGGGGATGGGCTGGACCGCACCGCCCGCCCTCACGCCGCCTTGAGCGAATAATCCTTGTAGCGCTGCCGGATCTCCATCTTGAGCAGCTTGCCCGTTGCCGTATGGGGCAGGCTCTCGACGAAGTGGATCTCGTCGGGCAGCCACCATTTGGCGACGTGCTGGCCGAGATGCGCAAGGATTTCCGCCTCGCTCACGTCACTCCCCGGTTTGCGCACGACGAGCAGGATCGGCCGCTCCTCCCAGCGCGGATGGTGGACGCCGATCGCCGCCGCCTCGGCAACGCCTGCGCAGCCCACGGCGCAATTCTCCAGCTCGACCGAGCTGATCCACTCCCCGCCGGACTTGATCACGTCCTTGGCGCGATCGGTGATCTGCATCACCCCGTCCGGGTGGAGCACCGCGACGTCGCCCGTGTCGAACCAGTTGTCGGCATCGATCGCGGGCTTCTCCTCGCGATAATATTGGGACACCACCCAGGGCCCGCGCACCTGCAGCCGCCCCGAACTCTTGCCGTCGCGCGGCAGCACCTGGCCCTCGTCATCGACCGTCCGCAACTCGACACCGTACGGCACCTTGCCCTGCTTGCTGACTTGGTCAACCTGCGCCTCGAAGCTGAGGTCGTCCCAATCGGGGGAGGGCGCGCCCATGGTTCCGATCGGGCTGGTCTCGGTCATGCCCCAGGCGTGATTGACCCGCATGCCCATCTTCATCAGCCGCTCGATCATCGCGCGCGGCGCCGCCGAACCGCCGATGGTGACGATCTTGAGGTGCTTCGGCGCCTCGCCGGTCGCGTCGATATGCTGGAACATCGCGAACCACACGGTCGGCACGCCGGCCGAATGGGTAACCTTCTCGCGGTTCATCAGCTCGCACAGGATCTTGGGGTCGTTGAGCGCGGAGAACACCATCTTCGCCCCCACCGCCGGCGCCGCCCAGGGCAGCCCCCAGCCGACCGCGTGGAACATCGGCACGATCGGCATCGCCACCGATTGGGTGGAAAGATCGAACTCCGCTGGCTGCAGCTCGGTGAGTGCGTGGATCACGGTGGAGCGGTGGGTATAGACCACGCCCTTGGGATTGCCGGTAGTGCCGCTGGTATAGCAAAGCATCATCGGCTCGCGCTCGTCGCCGGTCACCCAGGCATAGTCGCCGTCCTCGGTGCCGATCCACGCTTCGAAGCCGTCGGCTCCGAGATCATCGAAGCAGATATAGTGTTCGATCGTGGTCCAGTGCGGCTTCAACCGCTCGACCACGGGCGCGAACATCCGGTCGTAGAGCAGCACCCGGTCCTCGGCATGGTTGCCGATAAAGGCGAGTTGGTCGTCGAACAGCCGCGGGTTGATCGTGTGGATCAGCGCGCCCATCCCCGTCACACCATACCAGGCGACGAGGTGGCGGCTGTGGTTCATTGCCAGCGTCGCGACGCGGTCGCCCTTCCGGATGCCGAGCCGCTCCAGCGCCTGCGCCATCCGCCGCGCATCACGCGCGATGCCGGCCCAGTTGGTACGTGTCTCGCTACCATCGGCCCAGCGCGTGACGATCTCGCGCGGGCCGTGTTCTCGTGCCGCGTGATCGAGCAGCGTGGATACCCGAAGCTCGAAATCCTGCATGCCGCCCAGCATATGCCTCTCCATTGCGTGGCTGTTTGAGCGCAGGATACGCCTTCATGCGCGGGAGTCGAGAGGGGCGGGCGTTACATCCTGTTGCTGGGCGCTCGGGGCATACCTGTTCGTCGATATGCGGGGCGCCCCTCCACCACGCCGCTGGCGCGGCGCGGTCCCCCTCCCCCGCTTCGCGGTGGAGGAGACGCTACACCACGCGGTCGTACTGCGTTTCCTCCCTCGGAGCTTGCTCCGGGGAGGGGGACCATTCGCGCCAGCGAATGGTGGAGGGGGCTAGCGGGAGATCACGCTCAGGCCGCCGCCGCCAGCTTCATGCTCGCCGGGATCAGCGACGCCGCCTGTACCCCCGGCATGCCCTCGATCCGCGCCGCGAGCTCGGTATCCAGCCGGAAGCCGCGGCCGAGCATTACCGTCGCCTCGCCGCCGTCGATCGGCGCATGGAGCAGGATCTCGCCCCTGCCCCCGCCGCGCAGCTCGCCGACCAGCGCGGCCAGCTGTGCCGGCACCGTCGGGTCCTCGATGCGGATCTCCAGGATGAGCTGGGTGGTGCCCGCCAGCGTGTCGAAGGGCTGCACGCGCTTGACCGCTGCGCGCGGGGTATCCTCGCCCGGGCGCTTGTCGAGCTCCAGCGTCAGGATCGCGCAGCCGGTGCCGTTGGCGCAGGCCTCCATGTCCTTGGCGATCAGCTCCTCGAAGCATGAGGTCTGGATCTGCGCGCTGCGATCCGAGATCGTCGCCATCAGGTAGCGGTTGCCGCGCGCCGAGGTGCGGTAGCGGCAATCCTCGATCAGCGCCGCGATCTGCGCCGTGACCCGCGCGCCTTCGGGGATCTGCATGTCCGGCAGCGACGCGATGTCGCGCACGCCCTGGCCGCGGAACAGATGCTCGTAGCGATCGAGCGGATGCGCCGAGAAATAATAGCCAAAGGCATCCTTCTCGGCGTTGATCTTGTCGGACATCGACCAGACCGCGTCCTTGGGCACGGTGATCCCGCCGCCGGCCGGCTCGGCATCGCCGAACAGCCCACCCTGCCCGCTCATCCGGCTGGCATGGTCGCGCTGGGCGACCGCGAGGATCGTCTCCGCCGCGGCATGCACGCCCGCCCGATTGGGCTCGATGCTGTCGAACGCGCCTGCCGACGCAAGCGTTTCCAGCTGGCGCTTGTTGAGCACGCGCGGATCAACGCGCTTGGCGAAATCGTCGAGGCTGGCGAAACGACCGTTCGCCTCACGCTCCTCGACCAGCAGCTCCATCGCCCGCTCGCCCACGCCCTTGAGCGCGCCGAGGGCATAGCGCACCGCCAGCCCCTCGCCGCTCGCCTGCACGGTGAAGTCGGCCTCGCTGGCATTGATGTCGGGCGAGGTCGCCTCGATGCCCAGCCGCCGCATGTCGTCGGCGAACACCGCCAGCTTGTCGGTCTGGTGGATGTCATAGGCCATCGACGCGGCGAAGAATTCGTGCGGATGGTGCGCCTTGAGCCACGCCGTCTGGTACGCCAGCAAGGCGTAGGCGGCAGCGTGCGACTTGTTGAAGCCGTAGCCGGCGAACTTGTCGATCAAGTCGAACAGCTCGTTCGCCTTGGCCGCCGGGATGTCGTTAACCTCCTTGCAGCCCTTGACGAAGATGCTGCGCTGGGCATCCATCTCCGCCTTGACCTTCTTGCCCATCGCGCGCCGCAGCATGTCTGCGCCGCCCAGCGTGTAGCCGGCGAGGATCTGCGCGGCCTGCATCACCTGTTCCTGATAGACGAAGATCCCGTAGGTCTCGCCCAGGATCGGCTCGAGCAGGTCGTGCGGATAGACGATCGGCTCACGCCCGGCCTTGCGCGCACCGAACATCGGGATGTTGTCCATCGGACCCGGGCGGTAGAGCGAGACGAGCGCGACGATGTCGCCGAAGTTGGTCGGCCGCACCGCGGTCAGCGTGCGGCGCATGCCTTCGGATTCCAGCTGGAACACGCCCACCGTGTCACCGCGCTGGAGCAAGGCGTAAACGCCCTCGTCGTCCCAATCGAGCCGATCGAGATTGACGTCGATGCCGCGCTTGGCGAGCAGCACCACGGCCTTCTTGAGCACCGACAGCGTCTTGAGGCCGAGAAAGTCGAACTTCACCAGCCCAGCGCCTTCGACATTCTTCATGTCGAACTGGGTGACCGGCATGTCCGAGCGCGGGTCGCGGTAGAGCGGCACCAGCTGCGCGAGTGGCCGGTCGCCGATCACCACGCCGGCGGCGTGGGTCGAGCTGTGGCGCGGCAGGCCCTCCATCCGCATCGACAGGTCGACGAGGCGCTTCACATCCTCGTTGCCGTTATATTCGGCGAGGAATTCGCTCACGCCGTTCAGCGTGCGCTCCAGCGTCCAGGGATCGGTCGGGTGGTTGGGGATCTGCTTGGCGAGGCGATCGACCTGGCCATAGCTCATCTGGAGCACGCGGCCGACATCCTTGATCACCGCGCGCGCCTTCATCGTCCCGAAGGTGATGATCTGCGCGACGTGGTCGCGGCCGTACTTCTCCTGCACATAGCGGATCACTTCGCCGCGCCGGGTTTCGCAGAAGTCGATGTCGAAGTCGGGCATCGAGACGCGTTCCGGGTTGAGGAAGCGTTCGAACAGCAGGCCCAGCTTGAGCGGGTCGAGATCGGTGATGGTCAGCGCCCAGGCGACCGCCGAGCCCGCACCCGAGCCACGTCCCGGCCCCACCGGGATGTCGTTGGACTTCGCCCACTGGATGAAGTCGGCGACGATCAGGAAGTAGCCCGGGAACCCCATCTGGATGATGATGTCGAGCTCGAACTGGAGACGCTGGTTATATACTTCCACTTCGGCGGGATCAGTGATCCCGGCGAAATCGAGCCGGTCTTTCAGCCCCGCCCAGCTCAAGTCGCGCAGCATCTTCGCCTCGCCCTCGCGGTCGCCGGCGAGGCTGGGCAGGATCGGCTTGCGCTTGGGTGCGGCATAGGCGCAGCGCTGCGCCACGACGAGCGTGTTCTCGATGGCCTCGGGCAGGTCGGCGAAATTGGTCTTCATCGTCTCGGCCGACTTGAGCCAGTCGTCGGGCGAGGAGCGCGGGCGATCATCGGTTTCGAGATAGGTGGAGTTGGCGATGCACAGCATCGCGTCATGCGCGTCGTAGAAATCCGCCTCGGCGAAGCAAGCCGGGTTGGTGCCGACCAGCGGGAGGTTGCGCGCATAGGCGAGGTCGACCAGCTTGGCCTCGGCCCGGGTCTCGATGTCGTTGTTGCGCCGGGCGATCTCGACATAGAGCCGCTCGGGGAACAGCGCCTCGAGCTGCGCGACATAGGCCTCGGCGGTTTTGTCCTGCCCCTCGGCATAGAGCCGGGCGAGCGCGCCCTCGGCGCCCGCGGTCAGGCAGAGCAGGCCATCCGTATGCCCGGTGAGCGCCGCGAACGGGACATGCGCGTCCTCCTCGATCGGGCGATCGAGATGCGCCTGCGAGACGAGGTGGCAGAGATTTTCATAGCCGGTCTGGTCCTGCGCATAGAGCGCGAGCCAGTCGATCGGCACGTTCAGCCCCTCGGCGAGGTTGGAGCGCTTGACCGCGAGCAGCGTGCCGACGATCGGCTGGACGCCCGCCTTCTTGGCGGCATCCGAGAAGCCCATCGCGGCATAGAGGCCGTTGCGATCGGCGACGGCGATGGCGGGGAAGCCGTGGTTCTTGGCGTGCTTGGCGATCGCCTTGGGGTCGATCGCCCCTTCGAGCATGGTGTAGCAGGAGAAAACCCGAAGCGGGACGAAACCGGAATGCGCCATGCCCGAACCTAGGAGCGCGCGCGCCGAATTGCCAACCCGGAGCCACGCTTCTCCACAGCTTTTGCGCCCGGCCGAACGATAGCGCCGAAACGGATCGATCTAGACCTGCAGGTTAATGAAGATATGGTAAATGGAACACGCGGCCGGGGCATCCACACACCTCCCGCTCCGGCCGTGCTTTTTCCTGTTTTTCGGATGCTTAGAGCAGCGCTTCGATATCCGCACCGATCGTGCTCGGCGCCGTTGTGGGCGCATAACGCTCCACCACCTCGCCCGCGCGGTTGACCAGGAACTTGGTGAAGTTCCACTTGATCGCCTGGGTGCCCATCAGCCCCGGCGCCTCGGCCTTGAGTGCCTGAAACAAGGGCGCCGTGTCGCTGCCGTTGACGTCGACCTTCGCGAAGATCGGGAAGCTCACGTCATAGGTGAGCGAGCAGAAATTCGCGATTTCCTCGGCATTGCCGGGCTCCTGGCCGCCGAACTGGTTGCACGGGAAGGCCAGCACCGAGAAGCCGCGATCGCGATAGGCGCGCCAGAGCTGCTCCAGTTCCTTGTACTGCGGGGTGAAGCCGCATTTCGACGCCGTGTTGACGATCAGCAGCACTTGGCCGGTGAACCTGGACAGGTCGCTGGTGGTGCCGTCCGGAAGCGTCACCGGAAGCTGCGTGATCGCCTCGCTCATGCCATTTCCTCCAGGCGCCCTTCATGGAGCCGCACCACACGGTCCATGCGTGCCGCCAGACGTTCGTTGTGCGTAGCGACCAGCGCCGCCGAGCCTTCGTTGCGCACCAGGTTGAGGAACTCGCCGAACACGCGGTCCGAAGTCGCCTCGTCGAGATTGCCCGTCGGCTCGTCGGCCAGCACCAGCGGCGGCCGGTTGGCGAGCGCGCGCGCCACCGCGACGCGCTGTTGCTCGCCGCCCGAAAGCTGGTTGGGCCGGTGGGTCAGGCGATGGCCGAGGCCGAGCTGGGTGAGCAGCTCGGTCGCCCGCGCCTGCGCCGCCGCCCGGGTCGCGCCGCGGATCAGCTGCGGCAGCACGACATTCTCGGTCGCATCGAAATCGGGCAGCAGATGGTGGAACTGGTAGATGAAGGCGAGCTTGTCGCGCCGCATCTCGGTCCGGCCACCGGCGGGCAGTCGGGCCGCCTCCTCGCCACCGATGCGGATCGATCCCTCGAACCCGCCTTCGAGCAGCCCCACCGCCTGGAGCAGGGTCGACTTGCCCGAGCCCGAGGGGCCGAGCAGCGCCACGATCTCGCCCGGCTGCACCGCCAGATCGACCCCGCGGAGCACGTCGATCCGCACCCCACCCTGCTCGAAGCTGCGCCGCAGGTCGCGGGTCTGGAGAACCGGTTCATTCATAGCGCAGCACCTGGACGGGATCGGTGCTCGCCGCCTTCCACGCAGGGTAGAGGGTGGCGAGGAAGGTGAAGAGCAGCGCCATCGCGCAGATCGCGATGGTCTGCAGCGGATCGGTCTTGGCGGGCAGCTCGGTGAGGAAGCGCATCTGCGGGTCCCATACCTTCTGCCCCGTCACCAGCCCGATGACGGTCGCCACGCCCTCGCGATAGTTCACGATCAGAAAGCCCAGAATCATGCCCGCCAGCACGCCCAGCGCGCCGATCGTGGTACCCACCGTCACGAATATCCGCATCAGCCCGCTCTTGCTGGCGCCCATCGTCCGCAACACCGCGATGTCGCGCCGCTTGGCCTGGACCAGCATGATCAGCGACGAGATGATGTTGAACGCCGCGACCACGAGGATGATCGAAACCACGGTGAACGTCACGGTGCGGTCGAGCGAGATCGCCTCGAACAGCTCGCGATTCATCTGCCGCCAGTCGGTGATCTGGCCGATATTGGCGACCTTGTCGGCGAGCGGCCGGGTAACTTCCTCGATCTTCTCCGGCTTGTTGGTGTCCACACGGATCATCTGCACCGAATCGCCGAGCAGCAGCAGCGTCTGCGCGTCCTGCATCGGCATCAGGATATAGGCCTTGTCATAGTCGTATACGCCCACCTCGAAGATCGCGGCGATGCGATACTGAACGATGCGCGGCATGGTGCCGAAGGGCGTGGCGGAGCCCTGCGGATTGATGATCGAGATCTGGCTGCCGATCGATGCGCCCAGCGATTCCGCCAATCGCGATCCGATCGCGATCTGCTCGCTGCCCGGCTTGAGGTTCTTGAAGGAGCCAAGTATCTCCTTGCCCTTCAGCGTCGGGTTGTTGAGGATGTCCTCCAGCCGCAGCCCGCGGACCAGCGCGAACTCGACCCGGCCGTTATAGCTGGCGAACAGCGGCTGCTCGATCAGCGGGGTGGCGGCGGTAACGCCCGGGATCGCCCTGGCCTCGTCGGCGATGCGGCGCCAGTCGCGCAGCTGGCCGTTATAGCCCTGCACCACGGCATGGCCGTTCAGTCCGGAGATCTTGTCGAACAGCTCGGCGCGGAAGCCGTTCATGACGCTCATCACCACGATCAGCGCGGCGACGCCGAGCATCACGGCAACCAAGCTGAAGCCGGCGACGACGGCGATAAAGGCTTCGCTGCGCCCGGGCAGCAGATAGCGGCGGGCGATCATTCGCTCGTAGCGCGAGAGTAGCATGAGGGTCCTCTAAGGCCGGTTGCGCGGCGTGGGAAGCGTTCTGTTGCCGATTCGACACAGGCTTGCCGCAATCTGATGACGCCAAGCTGTCGACCGGTGACAAAGGCGCTCCAGCCTTCTACCAAGAAACCGTCGAAGCGCAGGCGCAAAAAGGCCACGGTTCGGGGAAGGTTCCCAGCTCCACATGCGAAGTATCGCAAGTGTTTGATGCGGGAAGCTACTAAGGGGGCTGACGAGCAGTCGTCACGCAGGCGCCCGGGTCGGCAACGGCCCGGGCGTTTGCTTTTCCAGGGCCTCAGCCGGCTGTTTCATCTCGGCACGATCTTCGCGCGGACTTGGTGCGCGCCTGCCCTGGTAGCGGCTTTCGCGACCATTCCTCTCCGCCGTCATCCCCGCGAAGGCGGGGATCCATTGATGGAGTCGTTGCGGCTGGTGCCGAAATGTCCTGGCAAATGGATCCCCGCCTTCGCGGGGATGACGAAGGCGGAAACTATCGGGCGGAGCAGGTCGCCCTGCCCCGCCCGCCAACCTCCCCCGGCCATGGCAGGAGGCCAGTGCGTGTCACGATCAGAAGGAGCCGCTGATCGTGAAACCCCAGGTACGCGGGTCGCCCGGCTGGCCGACGATCAGCCCGGTATTGCCCGACTGCACCGAGAGCAGCTCGAAATAGCGCTTGTCGAAGGCGTTCCGCACCCAGGCGAAGGCGTTCACCTTCCCCTTGCGATAGCCGAGCCGGAAGCTGGAGAGCGAATAGCCGTCGATCCAGGTATAGGCGGAAGGCGACGGGTTGGACGAGAAGCGCGAGCGCCAGCTGCCGTCATAGCCGAGATAGACCTGGCCTTCCTGCACCGGCACATTCACCTCGCCGCCAAAGCCCAGCGCCCATTTGGAGATACCCGGCAGCACCTGGCCCGAAATGTCGCAATTGGCCGGGCTCACCCCGCCCGGCGTGCCGGGTGCGCTCGGCGTGGCACCCGTGGTCCCGCCCGACAGCTCGGGCGGGCACGGTGCGTCGCGGAAGCGGACGTACTTGGCGTCGGTATAGGCGCCGTTGACGTAAAGCTTGAAGCGATCGGTCGGCTGGAAGTTCGAATCGAACTCGACGCCGCGGACGCGCACCTTGTCGGCATTGGCGAGATAACCGCGGATGACGCCGAGCTGGCCGTTGGTCACGGTCGCCTGGTAGTCCTTCACCTCGGTCCAGAAGCCGGCGAGGTTCAGCGTCGCGCGGCGATCGAGGAACTGCGTCTTCAGGCCGAGCTCGAAATGATTGACCTTCTCGGGCTTTACCGAGGCGGCACCCAGGATCGGGTTGTTATTCGCATCGAGCGGCAGGCCGGACAGGTTGATGCCGCCCGATTTGAAGCTGCGCGCATAGGTTGCATAGCCGTGCACGTCGCGCGCGAAGTCGTACGAGAGCGTCGCGTCGCCCGAGACATTCCAGTCGCTGAACCGCGCCGCATAATTCTGCGGCGCCAGCACCCCGCGCTGGTCGGCGGTCAGCGTCGTGCTGCCCGCACCGTTGGTGACGACCGCTAGATAGGAGCCGGTCTTCTTGTCGTAGTTCACCCGCAGGCCGGGCTGGAAGCGCAGCTTGGGAACCACTTCCCAGTTGAGCTTGCCGAACACCGCGAAGCTGGTGTTGTCGAACCCGATCGTGTTCTTCGAGGTGAGCCCATTGAGCGTCGCCGGATTGTTCGCCGCCGCGCTGGTCGGGTTGAGCAACCAGCGGCTCGCCGCCGGGCCCTGGACCTGCGACCCTTGCGTGTCGATCGTCTGGTGGAAGACGAATACGCCCGCGGTGTAATCGAGCCGGTTCCTGCCGTTCGAGGCGATCCGCAGCTCCTGCGTCACCTGCTTCTGCTGCGACGGGTTCTGCGAGACGGTGGTGATCGGCAGGCCGACGAAATCGCGATCGTTCGCCGGCTTCCAGTCCCAATAGCGCCAGGCGCTGACCGAGGTGATTGTCGCCGGGCCCAGGTCCCAGTTCGCGACCAGCGAGGCGCCGCCGATTTCCTGGCGCGAGTTGATGTCCGCATCGAGATCGGTGCGGCGGTCGAAGGGGTTGGTGCTCGGCGGTGCATAGCCGAAGGCCGCCGCCAGCGCGGCATATTGCCGGTTGAGCGGCCGCTGGGTCGCGCCGGTGCGGACGTAATATTGCACGCAGCACAGCGGGTTCTGCAGGTTGAAGTCCCCCGACAGCGTCAGGTCGAGATTGGGCGCCGCGCGCCACAGCAGCTGGCCGCGCACGCCGTAATTGTCGAGGCGGTGGAGATTGATGTCCGACCGGGTGTCGTAGATCGTGCCCTGGCGCTTGGTCACCGAGGTCGACAGCCGCACCGCCAGCTTGTCGTCCGCGATCGGCGCCGAGGCCGAACCCTTGATCTGGAGGAAGTTGTAATTGCCCGTGCTCGCTTCGTACCGCACCTCGGGGGTGAAGCTCGGCTTGCGCGTGGTGATGTTGATCGCGCCAGCCGTCGTGTTCTTGCCGTAGAGCGTGCCCTGCGGCCCACGCAGCACCTCGACGCGCTCGACATCGACGAAGTCGAAGGTCGAGGCACCGACCCGGCCGATATAGACGCCGTCGACATAGAAGCCGACGCCCTGCTCGATCCCGTCATTGGTGAGGCCGAACGGCGCGCCGAGCCCGCGGATGTTGATCGCGGTGTTGCGCGGGTTGCTCGAAGAGAATTGCAGCGCCGGCTGCGACTGCTGGATGCGGGCCACGTTGAACGCCCCCGCCTCCGCCAGCGTCGCGCCGCTGAGCACCGAGATTGCAACCGGCACATCCTGCACCCGCTCCTCGCGGCGCCGGGCGGTCACGACGATGTCGCCATCCTGACGCTGCTGCGGCTCCTCGGCGGCGGGGGGCACCGGCACGTCGGGATCGTGCGCGGCAGGCATCGCAGTCGATAGCAGCAGCAGCGGAATCAGCGGCAGGCTCATCATGTTCCCCTAGTTCGTTGCCGCAATCTCCACTTCATCGATGGGGTTTAGCGAGGAAGGAGATGTTTAGCGCCGCCTAGGAGGGATTGGGCCCCTCTTGAATCTGCAAACCGCAACACCAGATCAGCGTGGCGAGGCGCCGAACGGGCTTCGCACCGATGCCGCGGCAGTTGGCCGGGCATCGAAACGTTCGACGTTCAAATTGCTCACAGGAGAATCTGAAGATGCGTCAGCTCGACTTTACTCCCTTCCGTCGCTCGGCGATCGGGTTCGACCGGCTGTTCGACATGCTCGAAGCCAGTGCCCGTCAGGCGACGTCGGAAAATTACCCCCCCTTCAACCTCGAACGACTTGCCGAAGACCGCTATCGCATCACCATCGCGGTGGCCGGCTTCAAGCCGGACGAGATCGACATCACCGCGCAGCAGAACCTGCTGCTGGTGTCCGGCAAGAAGGCCGGGGAGAATGAGAACAACCAGGGCAATTATTTGCACCTGGGCATCGCCAACCGCAGCTTCGAGCGCCGCTTCGAACTCGCCGATTTCGTGCGGGTAGAGAATGCGAACCTGGCCGACGGCCTGCTGACGATCGAGCTATTGCGCGAGGTGCCCGAGGCGATGAAGCCCAAGAAGATCCAGGTGGGTACCGGCAGCGAGCCGGCCGCGATCGACCATCGCACGGCCAACGCAGCATAACCCCATCTGCGAGCGCGCGGCGTCCCCTCCCTTAGGCGCCGCGACGGGGCGCCCGGGCTTCGGCCCGGGCGCCTTTTCTATGCCGCGATACGTCGCGGTTCAGAACGACGCCCAATCGCCGGCACCGGCCGATGCCGTTGCGCGCGCGGCGGCGGGCATCGGCTTGACCGGCGAGACATAGCCGCTGGGCGGGGCGACGCGCGCCGCTACCTTGGGCGCGGCGTGACGAGCCCCGACATCGAACCGATGCGCCTGCGTCATCAGCGCCTGGACTTCGCCTGAGAGATTGCGTGCCGCAGCCGAAGTCTGCTCCACCATCGCGGCATTCTGCTGGGTCGACTGGTCCATTGTACCGACCGCGGACGAAATTTGCGTGACCGCAGTCGATTGGGCCTGATTGTCCGACGCCATGCCGGACAACAGACCGTGCACTTCATCGACATCGGCCGCGATCACGGCAAGCGCCGCGTCCACCTTCTGCACCATACCGACCGCCGCGACGATATCGGTCTGCGTCGCGGTCAGCTGATCGCGGGCACGACCGGCCTCCTCCTCCGCGCGCATCGCCAGCGCCGAAACCAGATCGGCGACGACGGCGAAACCCCGGCCCGCCTCGCCCGCCCGGCCGGCCTCCACCGCCGCGTTCATCGCCAGCACGCGCGTCTGAAACGCGATCTTGTCGAGGCCCTCGATAACGCTGTCGATCCCCTTCGCGCTCTCGGCGACGCGCGTCATCGCCACCACCGCGGCATCGGTCGTCTCGCGACCACTGCCCACCGTCGCGGTCGCGCCATCTGCCCGCGAGACGGTCTCGGTCGCAGCAATCGCCGTCGTCTTCAGGCGACCATCCATTTGGGTGATCGCGGCCGCCGTCTCTTCCAGGCTCGCCGCATTGGCTTCGGTGCGCCGCGCCAGATCCTCGGATGCCTGCGCAATTTCGCCGGCGCCTCCGTTGATCGCGGTCGCACTGTCCAGCACGGCGGAAATGAGGCCGCGCAGGCTTGCCAACGCGGCGTTGAACTCCTGGCGGACCGGTTCATAGTCCTTTGGGAAAGCATCGCGAATGTCCCGCGTGAGATCGCCGTCCGAAATCGCCGTAATCGCCGTGCGCAGTGCGCTGGTGACCTGGGCCTGCGTCGCGGCATTTTCCTCCTCCGCCCGGGCGCGCTCGGCCGCTGCGAGCCGAAAGATTTCGCAAGCGCGCGCCATGCGCCCGATCTCGTCGCCCTGCTTGGTAAAGGGAATGCTGGTGTCCTGCGCCGCGGCCAGCGCCTCCATGGTGTCCGCCAGCGTGCCGATCGGCCGGATGATGCTCTTGCGCGCGATCTGAAGCGCGAACAGCCACACTGCGGCGACGAGGATCGCGATGCCGATCGCGATCGAGGCAACGAGATGGTTTTGCGCGCTCGCATCGCCGGTCACTTGTTCCGAGATGCGGATCTGCTCGGAAACAAGGTCGCCCAGCGCAGCCGAGACGGGATCGATCGCGGGATAAAGGCGGTGCACCACGAACGCGTCGAGGCCGACGCGATCGTTGCGCTTCAGCAGCGTCTCCAGCACGTCCGCTTCCGCATCCGCAGACCGGATGCGTGTCTCTGCTGTCGCGGCAAGATCGGCCTCATGTCCGACGATCGACGTGGCACGATAGGCCTTCCAATTGGCCGCGGCGATCGCGCGCCCTTCGGACACCTGCTTCTCCGCTTCGGCCAGCGTGAAGTTACCGTTGCGGGCCTTGTGCGATGCATCGACGATGCTGACGGCATAGGCATCCGCCACAGCCTTGAGCTGCCGGAGGGGCAGCACGCGATCGGCGAGCAGCGTATCGAACTTGGCGGTATTCGACCGTACGCTGAGGTTGAGCGTCAGGATCGTCGCCCCGAACGCGATTGCGAACAGGATCAGACAGAACATCAGCTTCGCACGAATGGTGTAGCCGGCCAGCATATATGCGGTCTCCAAATCCGCGGCCGACGCGCAAGGCACACGCACGGAGAACGGTTGGAAACGTTATAGACATGTCCCGACCCCACCGACCAAACGATCGTATAAAAAATTCAGTCGTTAACCAGTTGAGATCGCTGTGTCTGGATAGTCGTATGTTCAAGAAGCCGGTTTCAACCCCAGCAGCCATGGCCGCACCCGACCGGTGGGCTTCGCCACCCCGTCGAGCCGCTCGGCGCGGACGATCGTCACCGGCTTGAGGATCATCTGCCCCTTCATCACGTCGCGCCCGCCGCCGCTGGGGAGCGCGAGGATGCGCTGGACCACGTCCATGCCGCCGATGACCTGGCCGAAGGCCGCGAAGCCCAGGTTCGCGCCGCGCGCGTCGAGCCCCGGATTGTCCCCGACCATGATCGAGAAATTGCCGTTGGCTGAATTGGGGTTGGGCCCATGCGCCATCGAGATGGTGCCGCTCAGATGCTTGAGCCCCGTCTTGCTGGTCGGCTCCAGCGGCAGCGGGTCGAGCATGCGCCGTGCATCGGTGCCGACACCGCCCTGGATGAAGCCCTTGGTCGGCTCGGTCTTGCGTCGGGCGGTGCGGTAGAAGTTGGTGCCTTCCAGCCGCCCGTCATCGACATAGGCGAGGAAGTTGGCGACCGTCCTGGGCGCGCGCTTGGCGTCGAGCGCCAGCGTGATCGCGCCCATGCTCGTCACCAGTCGTACCCGGACCTGTCCGGACACCGGCCGCGGCTGCGGCGGCGCCGACACTGCGGACACCGCCAGCAGCGCCAGACCGGCGACGAAGACCCGGCGCAGCACGCGCCTAGACGAGCCGCGAATGCTTGACGGCGGCCTCGATGAAGCCCGCGAACAGCGGGTGCGGATCGAACGGCTTGGACTTGAGCTCGGGATGGAACTGCACGCCGACGAACCAGGGGTGGTCGGGCCGCTCGACGATCTCGGGCAGCGTGCCGTCGGGCGACATGCCCGAGAAGACGAGCCCGCCTTCTTCCAGCACCGGCTTGTAGGCGGTGTTCACCTCATAGCGGTGGCGGTGGCGCTCGCTGATCGAATCGCTGCCATAGATCGACGCGACGACGCTGTTGCCGCCGAGCTTCGCCGGATAGGCGCCCAGCCGCATCGTGCCGCCCAGATCGCCGCCCGCCTCGCGCTTCTGCAGGCCGTCGGCAGTCATCCATTCGGTGATCATGCCTACCACCGGCGCCTCGGTCGGGCCGAACTCGGTGGTCGAGGCATCGGCGATGCCCTGGGCGCGGACGCCCTCGATGCACGCCATCTGCATGCCGAGGCAGATGCCGAAGAACGGCACGTTGCGTTCACGCGCAAAACGGACGCCGGCGATCTTGCCCTCGCTGCCGCGCTCGCCGAAGCCGCCGGGGACGAGGATGCCGTGCATCGGCTCGAGCATCGCGGCGACTTCGCTCTGGTCCTGCTCGAACAGCTCGGCATCGAGCCACTGGATGTTTACCTTCACGCGGTTGGCGATGCCGCCATGGACCAGCGCCTCGGTGAGCGACTTATAGGCGTCGGGCACGCCCATATATTTGCCGACCACGCCGATGGTGACTTCACCCTCGGTATTCTGCAGCCGCTCGACGATGCCGCTCCAGCGGCTCAGGTCGGGCGACGGGCCGGGCTCGATGCCGAAGGCCTTGAGCACTTCGCCGTCCAGGCCCTCGCCGTGATACTGCAGCGGCACCGCATAGATGCTCTTGGCGTCGAGCGCGGGAATCACCGCCGAGGTCGGCACGTTGCAGAACTGCGCGATCTTGGCGCGCTCGCCGGCGGGCAGCGGGCGCTCGGCGCGGCATACCAGCACGTCCGGCTGGACGCCGAGCGCGGCGAGCTCGCGCACGCTGTGCTGGGTCGGCTTGGTCTTCAGCTCGCCCGCGGCGGCGATGTACGGCACCAGCGTCACGTGGATGCTGACCGTCTGGCCGCGGCCGAGATCGTTGCGGAGCTGGCGAATCGCCTCGATGAACGGCAGCGACTCGATGTCGCCCACCGTGCCGCCGATCTCGCACAGCACGAAGTCGAGGTCCTCGGTCTCGGCCTGGGCGAACGCCTTGATCGCGTCGGTGACGTGCGGGACCACCTGCACGGTGGCGCCCAGATAGTCGCCGCGGCGCTCGCGCTCGATGATTGTCTTGTAGATCCGGCCCGAGGTAACGTTGTCCGCCTGGCGCGCGGTCACGCCGGTGAAGCGCTCGTAATGCCCCAGATCGAGATCGGTCTCGGCGCCGTCGTCGGTGACGTACACCTCACCATGCTGGTGCGGCGACATCGTGCCGGGATCGACGTTGAGATAGGGATCGAACTTGCGGATGCGGACTCGATAGCCACGGGCCTGGAGCAGCGCCGCGAGGCTCGCTGCCATGAGACCCTTGCCGAGCGAGGAGACCACGCCGCCGGTGATGAAAATGTACCGCGCCATGGGAGAAAACGCCTAACGTCAAAGGGCGCAGACCGGCAAGCGTAAGAATCCGCCGGTTGCGCGATTTTTACGGTTAGTTCGCCGCAAGCGCGGCGAACTACGGATGCTTACTGGCTGAACGGAACCGCGCTGTTGCCGGTCGGGGCCGTATCGTTGCCGGTCGGCGCCGGTGCGGTCGGGACCGTGAGCGGGGCGACCGCGGCGGGCGCCTTCTGCAGGCCCGCGTCGATCTTGGTCGAGTGCCGGGTGGCCGCCAGGAAGGCGAGCACGATGCTCATCAGGATGAACGCGGTCGCCAAAATCGCGGTGAGCCGCGTCAGGAAATCGGCCGCGCCGCGCGCCGACATGAGACCGGCCGGGCTGCCGCCCGAGGTGAGACCGCCACCCTCCGACTTCTGAACGAGGATCACCCCCACCAGCAGGGCAGCGATGATGAACTGAACGACGAGGAGGAAGGTGAACATGAAATCCGGTGCCCGTTAGCGAAGGGCGCGACATAGGCGAGCCGCCCGGCGCAATCAACCGCCTGTTCCGCACCCGACTCCAATCCCCGGGCGCAACCCCATGGCAGATCGGCATTTTCGTCGTGCTTTTCGCACAACATTTCGCCCGCGCACTGAAACCTAGTTGTAAAATGCGCGTTTGTTTCCTCGGTTCGATGCCGTGCCGGGCCTGAAACGAACGAGTGGTGCTTGTGAACGCTATGTCCGAACAGACCCTGTGGGGGTGGAAGAATACGCTGATCGATTATGTGCGCTCGGGCGAGCCCGATCTCACCAATCGGCAGATGGCGCTGCTGATGCTTGTATATCTCGACCCCGGCCCCCATACGGTGCGCGGTCTGGCGCGGGCGCTCAACGTCTCGAAGCCGGTGGTCACGCGCGCCTTGAATCGCCTGGGCACGCTCGGCTATCTGCGCCGCCAGCGCGACGACACCGACAAGCGCAACATCTTCGTAGCGCGCACCGCGGAAGGGGCAGAGTTTCTTGCAGAGTTCGGGCATTTCCTCGCTGGCAACACCATCAGCGAGCCAGTCCCAGAGCGCGCCGACGCGTAAGCGTCTGGCGCTGGACGGCCGTTCGGCCGCGATCGATCCCCGGGTGGACGCCGTCCGCCCCGACATCGCCGATATCCGCCTCGCGGGCCGCGTGTTCGCGCCGCATTATGCATCACCGATGCCACGCGTGATCCATTTCGAAACTCCGTTGCGCGCGACCGCCAAGGGCGACGAGCCGATACTGACCCAGCTGCAAAAGGGCGACGTCTTCGAGGTTCTCGAAATCGCCGGCAGCCATGCCTGGGGTGTCGCCCCCGGTCCGGCCTTGGTCGGCTATATCGACGCATCGGCCTTGGGGGAGACCGAATGATCGCGCACGTATTCATCGACGGCGCCGCCGGGACCACCGGCCTCGAGATTCGCGAGCGGCTTGCCGGTCGGCTGGAGATCGAGGTGATGGTCCTCGACGACCAGGACCGCAAGGATCCGAAGAAGCGCGCGCAGGCGCTCAACGCCGCCGATTTCGTCATCCTCTGCCTGCCCGACGACGCAGCGCGCGAAGCGGTGGCGATGATCGAGAACGAGCGGACGCGGGTGATCGACGCCTCGACCGCCTATCGCACCGCGGCCGACTGGACCTATGGTTTCGCCGAGCTCGAGCCCGGCCAGGCAGCGGCGATTGCCGAGGCGGCGCGGGTGAGCAATCCCGGCTGCTATCCCACTGGCTTCCTCGCACTCGTCCGCCCGTTGATCCGTGCCGGGCTGATCCCGCACGACTTCCCGCTGAGCGTCAACGCCGTCTCGGGCTATTCGGGCGGCGGCCGTGCGATGATCGCCGAGTTCGAGGGCGACGGCGCCGAGCTGACCGCCACCGCCTTCCGCCCCTATGGCCTGTCGCTCGCGCACAAGCATGTGCCCGAGATGCAGAAGCATGCGCGGATCGAGCATCCGCCGATCTTCCTGCCCTCGGTCGCGCGCACCTATCGCGGCATGATCGTCGAGGTGCCGCTGCCGCTGTTCGCCTTCACCCGCAAGCCCTCGGTCGAGGCGCTGGAGAACGTCTTGCGCGACGCGTATCGCGACTCGCCGGTGGTGCAGGTGCTGCCCGCCGACGTGCCGACGGTGAGCATCGAGGAAAATGCCGGCACCGATCGTCTGTCGGTGCGCGTGTTCGGCAATGACGAGACCCGTCAGGCGCGGCTGGTCGCCACGCTCGACAATCTCGGCAAGGGCGCGGCGGGTGCGGCGGTGCAGAACCTCAACATCATGGCCGGGCTCGATCCGACTGCGGGTCTGGTGCTGTAAGCGCTTACTCCCCCCTCCCGCCTGCGGGAGGTGATGAGGGAGGGTGTGACGTGGAGGCTCTTGCTGCCACAGCTTAGCCCGCTACCCTCTCGCACCCTCCCCTAGCCCCTCCCGCAAGCGGGAGGGGGACAAGAAGGCGGAACAATCCTTCAACTTTTGCCGCCTTCGCATACCTATTCCTCCCCTTCGGCTTGATCTTTCGGCCGCATTGGTGTCTCGCGGGGCGAACCAATCGAGAGGGAAATGATGCAGCAGCCCGTCGGCAAATTGCTTCTGTTCGGTGCCACCGGTGATCTGGCGCAGCGGATGCTGCTTCCCTCGCTCTACGCGCTGCACGCCGATGGCCTGCTTCCCGATGGCCTCACCATCACCGGCACCGCGCGCTCCGAGCATGACGACGAAGGCTATCGCGCCTTCGCCGCCAAGGCGCTCGACCAGTTCCTGCCCGCCGATCGGAAGGACGACAGCGCTGTCGCCGGTTTCCTCCAGCGCGTGCACTATCAGACGCTCGATGCCTCGCAGACCGAGGGCTATGCTGCACTGAAGGACAAGCTGGGCGACATCTCCGGCGGGCTCGCCATCTTCCTGTCGACCGCGCCCTGGCTGTTCGGCCCGACGATCAAGGGCCTCGAATCGGCAGGCCTTGCCGGTGAGAATGTCCGCATCAGCCTGGAGAAGCCGCTCGGCCGCGACCTCGCCTCCAGCTGCGAGATCAACGACATCGTCGCGCAGGCCTTCCCCGAGGAGCGCACTTTCCGCATCGATCACTATCTGGGCAAGGAGACGGTGCAGAACATCCTGGCGCTGCGCTTCGGCAACTCGCTGTTCGAGCCGGTGTGGAACGCGCGCGGGATCGACAGCGTGCAGATCACCGTCTCGGAAACGGTGGGCCTCGAAGGCCGCGCCGGCTTCTACGAGGATACCGGTGCGCTGCGCGACATGGTGCAGAACCACATGCTCCAGCTCGTCGCGCTGATCGCGATGGAGCCCCCTGCCCGCTTCGACGGCACCTCGATCCGCGACGAGAAGGTCAAGGTGCTGCGCTCGCTGCGCAAGATCACGCCCGCCGAGGCGCCCAACCTCACCGTGGTCGGCCAATATGGCGGCGGCGCAGTGAAGGGGCAGATCGTCCGCGACTATGCCACCGATCTCGGCAAGGAGTCGCGCACCGAGACCTTCGTCGCGATCAAGGCGCATGTCGACAATTGGCGCTGGCAGGGCGTGCCCTTCTATCTGCGCACCGGCAAGCGCCTCGCCGAGCGCCGCTCGGAAATCGTCATCCAGTTCAAGCCGGTGCCGCACTCGATCTTCGCCGAGCGCGGCGGCATGCTCCAGCCCAACGCGCTGGTCATCCGCTTGCAGCCCGAGGAATATGTCCAGCTGCTGGTGATGGCCAAGCAGCCGGGCCTCGACCGCGAGGGCTATCGCCTGCGCGAAGTGCCGCTCAACCTCAGCCTCGACGCCGAGTTCGCCGGCACCACCCGCCGCATCGCCTATGAGCGCCTGCTGCTCGACCTGATCGAGGGCGATCCCACGCTGTTCGTCCGACGCGACGAGGTGGAAGCGCAGTGGGAATGGATCGATGCGATCCGCGCCGGCTGGGACGCCAATGATCTCAAGCCCAAGCCCTATGCCTCGGGCAGCTGGGGCCCCTCGCTCTCGATCGCGCTCACCGAGCGCGACGGGGTGCACTGGCACGAATGACCGGGAGGGGAGCGCAACCGCCTCCCCGTCCCTATATCGGACCCCACGCGGCCGGAAGGCCGCCTTGCGGTCCCACCAAATTGAAGGAGCTGACATGACGACCGAAATCGAATGGTGGGACTATGAAGACACCGCCGAAATGGGCGATGCGCTCGCCGGCGACGTCCAGTTCATCATCGAGAGCGCGATCGACGCGCGCGGCGCGGCAGTCATCGCGCTCGCCGGTGGCCGCACCCCCGGCCCGATCTACGCCAAGCTCAGCAAGGCCAAGCTCGACTGGAAGCGCGTGACGATCATCCCGACGGACGATCGCATCGTGCCGATGGGCGATCCGATGTCGAACGTCACCGGCCTCGCCAAGGTGTTCCTGCCGCTCGGCGCCCGCGTCATCCCGGTCGTCAGCGAGAAGGCCGACGACTACAAGGCCGCCGGCCGCGCGGCGGACGCGCGCCTGCAGGACTTCCACTGGCCGCTCGACCTCTGCCTGCTCGGTATGGGCGCCGATGGCCACACCGCCTCGATCTTCCCCGGCTCCGACCTCCAGGAAGCGCTGACCGGCCCCAAGGAGCGTCGTGCGCTGGGCGTGATGCCCGATCCGCTGCCGCCCGAGGCGCCCGTCCCCCGCGTAACCCTGTCGCTCGCCGCGATCGTCTCGGCACGCGCGCTGATGATCGCGATCACCGGCCAGGAGAAGAAGGACGTGCTCGAGCGCGCCATCTCCGAAGGCGCCGGCTCGACCCTCCCGATCGGCCGCGTGCTTGCCGAAACCGAACTACCTGTCGACATCCACTGGAGCCTGTAAATGGCCAATCTGCACGCCGAAATCGCAGCCGTCACCGATCGGGTGATCGAGCGGTCCAAGGCGGGCCGCGCCGCCTATCTCGACCTGATCCGCCGCGAGCGCGAATCGGGCAATGACCGGCCCAAGCTGGGCTGCGCCAACCTCGCGCACGCCTATGCCGGTACCGAGGAGCAGCGGGATACGCTGAAGACCGGTGCCTGCATGAACATCGGCATCGTGACGTCGTACAACGACATGCTGTCGGCGCATGCGCCCTATTATCGCTATCCCGAGCAGATGAAGATCTGGGCGATCGAGGCCGGCGCCACCGCGCAGGTGGCCGGCGGTGTGCCGGCGATGTGCGACGGCGTGACCCAGGGCTATCAGGGCATGGAGCTGTCGCTGTTCAGCCGCGACACCATCGCGATGGCCACCGCCGTATCGCTCAGCCACCGCGTGTTCGAGGGCGCGGCGCTGCTCGGCATCTGCGACAAGATTGTGCCCGGCCTGCTGATGGGCGCGCTCCGCTTCGGCCATCTGCCAATGGTGCTGATCCCCGGCGGCCCGATGCGCTCGGGCCTCGCCAACAAGGAAAAGGCCGCGGTCCGCGAGCGCTATGCCGAGGGCAAGGCGACCCGCGAGGAACTGCTCGATTCCGAGATCGCCGCCTATCACGGCAAGGGCACCTGCACCTTCTACGGCACGGCGAACTCGAACCAGATGATGATGGAGGCGATGGGCCTCCATGTCCCCGGCTCGGCGTTCGCCAATCCGGGTACCAAGCTGCGCCAGGAGCTGACCCGCCACGCGGTCCACCGCCTCGCCGAGATCGGCTGGAACGGCGACGATTACCGTCCGATCGGCCATGTCGTCGACGAGCGCGCGATCGTGAACGCGGCGATCGTCCTGCTCGCCACCGGCGGCTCGACCAACCACCTGATCCACGTCCCCGCCTTCGCGCGCGCGGCCGGAATCACCATCGACTGGGACGATTTCGATCGTCTCTCGCGCGCGGTGCCGCTGATGACCCGCGTCTATCCGAACGGCTCGGCCGATGTGAACCAGTTCGAGGATGCCGGCGGCCCGTCCTTCGTCATCAAGGAACTGCTGCGTGCGGGTCTGATGCACGGCGACGCGCTGACCATCGCCAAGGACGGCATGGCCGCCTATGGCCGCAAGCCCGACATCGCGGGCGACGCGCTGGTCTGGACCGAGCATGGCGAGAAGAGCAACGACGAGAATATCGTCCGCACGGTGGAGACGGCCTTCTCGCCCGAGGGCGGCTTCCGCATCCTCAAGGGCAATATCGGTCGCGCCTGCATCAAGGTCTCGGCGGTTGAGCGCGAGCGCTGGATCATCGAGGCCCCTGCCCGCGTCTTCTCCGACCAGCTCGACGTGCTGGAAGCATTCAAGGCCGGCGAGTTGGAGCGCGACGTGATCGTCGTGGTCCGCTTCCAGGGCCCGCGCGCCAACGGCATGCCCGAGCTGCACAAGCTCACCCCGCAGCTCGGCGTGCTCCAGAACCGCGGCTTTAAGGTGGCGCTGGTCACCGACGGCCGCATGTCGGGCGCCAGCGGCAAGGTGCCGGCGGCGATCCATCTGTCGCCGGAAGCGCTGGGCGGCGGTCCGATCGGCAAGGTGCGCGACGGCGACATGCTCCGCCTCGATGCCGAGAACGGCACGCTGGAAGCGCTGGTCCCGGCGGACGAGTGGGATGCGCGCGAACAGGCCGCCCCGCCCCCGCCGGCGGTCGGCACCGGTCGCGAGCTGTTCGCGATGATGCGGCATTATTGCGACGAAGCTGAAAAGGGCGCGTCGGCGATGCTGCACGAAGCGGGCCTGTAAGACTGTAACGCATGTAAATCATACCCGGTACGACCGCGCGGACTTTACATCGGCGCGGCGGACGGGAAGAAGGACGGCCGCCCACTGGCAACGTTGACAGGGGCGCCAGAGAGAGGATCGGAATCGGATGGAAGTCGTCGCCGTCGACATCGGGGGGACCCACGCGCGCTTTGCCGTGGCAGAGGTCGCGGAGGGCCGCGTCGTCTCGCTCAGCGAGCCGATCACCCAGAAGGTGGCCGAACATCCCAGCCTCCAGCTCGCCTGGCGCGCCTTTGGCGAAAAGCTCGGCCGCCCGGTGCCCAAGGCCGCCGCGATCGCGGTCGCCTCGCCGATCAACGGCGACCTGATCAAGCTCACCAACAATCCCTGGATCATCCGCCCGCCGCTGATCCCCGATCGCCTCGGCGCCGATACCTGGACGATCGTCAACGATTTCGAGGCGATCGGCCACGCCGTCGCCCAGCTCGAAAACGAAGCCTTCCTGCATCTCTGCGGGCCCGATACGCCGCTGCCCGACAAGGGTTCGATCACCGTCTGCGGGCCGGGCACCGGGCTCGGCGTAGCGCAGGTGTTCCGTCACCGCGGCGGCTATGACATCATCGCCACCGAAGGCGGGCATAGCGACTTCGCCCCGCTCGACGCGATCGAGGATGCGCTGGTGAAGCGCCTGCGCCGCACCTATCAGCGCGTGTCCAAGGAGCGGATCGTCGCCGGACCGGCGATCGTCTCGATCTACGAGACGCTGGCCGACCTCGAAGGCGTGCCGGTCGCGCGGCTCGACGACAAGGCGATCTGGACGCTGGCGCTGGAAGGCAAGGACAGCCTGGCCGTGGCGGCGCTCGACCGCTTCTGCCTCAGCCTGGGTGCCGTTGCGGGCGACCTCGCGCTGGGCCATGGGCCGACCGCGGTGGTGATCGCGGGCGGTCTGGGGTTGCGCCTCAAGGACCATCTGCTGCAATCCGGCTTCGGCGAGCGATTCGTCGCCAAGGGGCGCTTCCGCTCCCTGATGGCGACGATCCCCGTCAAGCTGATCACCCATCCCCAGCCGGGCCTGTACGGCGCAGCCGCCGCCTTCGCCCAGGAGCATGCACAGTGAGCGAACCCCGCCTTTCGATCGAAGCCATCATGCGTACCGCGCCGGTCATCCCGGTGCTGGTGATCGACGACGCCGCCAAGGCGCGCCCGCTTGCCGAGGCGCTGGTCAAGGGCGGCCTGCGCGTGCTCGAAGTGACGATGCGCACCCCCGCTGCGCTCGAAGCGATCCGCGAGATGAAGAAGGTCCCCGGTGCCATCGTCGGCGCGGGCACCGTCGTGAACACGCAGCAGTTCGAGCAGGTCATGCAGGAGGATGCCGAGTTCATCGTCTCCCCCGGCCTGACCGACCGCCTCGGTGACGCAATCGTGAAGAGCGGCGTGCCCTATCTGCCGGGCATCGCCAATGCCGGCGACATCATGCGCGGCATGGATCTCGGCCTCAGCCACTTCAAGTTCTTCCCCGCCGAAACCTCGGGCGGCCTCAAGGCGCTCAAGGCGCTCGCCGCGCCCTTCTACCAGGCGAAGTTCTGCCCGACCGGCGGCGTCAGCCTGGCGAGCGCGCCCGAGTGGCTGGCGTTCGATCCGGTGCTCTGCGTCGGCGGCAGCTGGATCACCAGCGGTTCGCTGGACGAGGTGGAAGCCAAGGCGCGCGAAGCCGCCGCCCTGCCGCGGTGATTCCTACTTCTTAGCCCCTCCCCTCCTCCAAGGAGGAGGGGCTAAGGAACGCTGCACCCTTGCCCTCCACTAATATACGAACCATATACGCTCCATAGTCCCACCCATAGCGGAGCACCCATGGGCATCGTGAAAATCGCCGACGACCTGCACGAGGAGGCGCGCCGCGCCAGCGCGGTGATGTGCCGCTCGATCAACGCCCAGGCCGAATATTGGATGAAGATCGGCATGCTCGCCGAGGCGAACCCTACCCTGCCCTTCAACGAGATCGTCCGCCGCCAGCTGGCCGAGGCGCAGGTTGGCGCCGCCGCGCTCGAGGCCGCCTGAGATGGTCAAGACCCCGCAGGAACTCGACCTGATGCGCGAGGCCGGCCGGCTGCTGGCCCAGGTGTTCGAGATGCTCGACCGCACGCCGCTCGCCGGCATGTCGACGCTGGAGATCGACACGCTGGTCGAGCGCTACATCACCGAGGATCTCGCCGCCCGCCCCGCCAGCAAGGGGCAATATGGCTATGGCTTCGTGCTCAATTGCTCGATCAACCATGTCGTCTGCCACGGCGTGCCCGATGCCGCGACGATCGTGCAGGACGGCGACATCATCAACCTCGACATCACGCTGGAAAAGAACGGCTTCATCGCCGATTCGAGCAAGACCTACATGGTCGGCGAAGTCTCGCCCCACGCGCGCAGCCTGGTGAAGGTGACGCAGGAGGCGATGTGGAAGGGCATCGCCCAGGTCCGCCCGGGTGCGACGCTGGGCGATATCGGCGCCGCGATTGAGCGCCACGCCAAGCAGCACGGCTATGCCGTGGTGCGCGACTATTGCGGGCACGGCATCGGCCGCGAGATGCACGAGGAACCCTCGGTCCTCCATTTCGGCCGCCCCGGCACCGGCATGACACTGCGCGAGGGCATGACCTTCACGATCGAGCCGATGCTCAACCAGGGCACGCGCAAGGTCACCACGCTCGACGATGGCTGGACGGTGGTGACCAACGATCGCAAGCTCTCAGCCCAGTTCGAGCATACCGTGGCGGTGACCGCCACCGGCGTCGAGATACTCACGCTGCGCGAAGGCGAACGCCTCCCCGTCTGACCCATATCCGGCCGCGGCGCTTGCGAAACGACCGGCGCATCCCCATCTCATAGGTATCGCCGGCTTCCCTCCCGTAAGCGCCGGCGGCTGGGTCCGTCATGTTCTCGCTTGCACAGCACAGGATATGCCGATGGACCTCGCCTATCTTCTTTCCCGCTACCAGAACGCCCTGACCCGCGCCGGCACCGCCGCCTGCGTCGCCTCGCGTGCATCGCACCGGGCACTTGCCGCGGCCTATGCCCAACGGATCCGCGCCTACCGCCTTGCCAACGCCATGGCGGAAGCCGCCTGATGGGTGCGATCACCAAGGTCGCGGTCGGCGCGACCTCCGACGAGCTCGATCGCAAGCGCTTCCGCGGCACCGCCAAGACCAAGCTGGCGCCCGAGGTCATCGCGCGCCAGTCGCGAGTCGCGCTGCTCGCCTTCCAGTCGCTGCCAGATCGCGAGACCGCGCTGCTGTTTCTCAACAGCGAGGACGCGGCACTCGGCGGTCGGCCGATCGACGTGGCCAGCGCAAGCGAGGCGGGCGTGGACCGCGTCGCTGCGATGTTGCGCGAGCGCATGGCCCCCGCCGCCAAGATCGACTAAGCCCGCGTCATGGCCGAACGCTTCGAACGACACCGCCAGCCCTGGCGCCCCGACGAGCTGCAAAAGCTCCACACCCTCGCCAAGAAGGGCATGCCGCTGCGCGCCATCGCCAAGGCGCTGACCCGCAGCGAGGAATCGGTGAAGGAACGCGCCAAGCTCGACGGGCTGTCGATCGCCAAGCTGCACTGAGCAGCCGGCGTCCGATCAGGCGTAGCGGACCGTGGTCCGCCGCCGGCGTACGCGCAACGCCCCACCCATCACACCGACGCCGCCGAGCAGCATCGCCCACGCCGCCGGCTCGGGCACCGCGCTGGCGGTCAGGCGCGCGCCGACGGTGAAGGGACCGGCACTGTAATAGGCCGCGTTGATCGCATCGACACCCGCCTGGTTCAGGTCGATCGTATAGCCCGCGGCCGCGCCGTTCACCGTGATCCTGCCCAGCACGGTCCCCGCGCCGAGATCGTCGAAGATCCCCTCGGCTCCATTATATTGCTGCAGCCCGACGATCGAACTGGTGACGTCGTACAGCGTCAGCTCGAGCGGCCGGGCCGTCGCATTGCCATAGCCGCCGGCAAGCGCGTTGCCGATGGTCAGCGACGCACTGGTCACCGGACCCGTCGGGAAGAAGCTGAAGAAGGAGCGATACTCCGTCGTCGAGCCCGAGCTGGTCAGGCTACCGGTGAAGTAGTTGGTCCACGCGTTATAGTGCGTGCCGTTGCTGTCGAACCAGCCGGTCTGAAAGGCATTGATGCTACTGGCGCCGTTCACCGTGAGCTTGACGGAGCCGCTGGGCGAATTGTTGAAGAGATAGAAGTCCGCCGCCAGGGCGGGCGTGCCGCACATGGTGGCGAGCATCAAGGCTGCGCCCGACAAAACCCGACTCTTCATCGCAAGACCTCCCCGGAATGCATCCCCATGCATCGATAGTTAACGGTGGAGTATCCCAAACCGCCGCGGAGTCAAGACGAGCAGTTCCGCCACTGTCCAGCAATTGATCAACATCTTAGCCGCCAATAGTGCAGCTCATCCGGCAGCGGCGCGCTTCACCTGCACCAGCGCACTATCCAGCGCCGAGAGAAAGCGCGAGCGATCCTCCTTGGCGAAGGGCGGCGGGCCGCCGATGCGGTCACCACCGGCGCGCAGATCGGCCATGATCGCGCGCACCGCCACCGCGCTGCCGATCGAGCTGGTGGTGAAGGGCTTGCCATTGGGCGCCAGCACCGCCGCCGCGCCGACCTTTAGGCAGCGATCGGCGAGCAGGATGTCCGCGGTGATCACCACCGAACCGGCATCGGTGCGCTCGGCGATCCAGTCGTCGGCGGCGTCGAAGCCATCGCTCACCACCACGCGGGTAACCAGCGGGTGCTGGGGAATGCGGAGGTGGGCGTTGCTCACGATCGTCACCGGCACCTCCATCCGCCAGGCGACCTTGTAGATCTCTTCCTTCACGGGGCAGGCATCCGCATCGACGAGGATATGAGGCATGATCGACATGGCCCTCCTCTGCCACAGTCGTCCACGAAACGCGAAATCCACAGTGGGTGCAAAAAGAACAAATCAGAAACGAATCGCTTTCCTACAGATGCGATCCGTGCCTATCCTCGCATCTATGCAGCTCGAAGACGACGATCCCTTCGATTTCACGCCGGTCGCCACCAGCCCCCGCGCCGATGGCTGGAGCGCCGAGCGCCAGCGTGCCTTCATCGCCGAGCTCGCCACCCATGGCGGTGTCGCCGCGGCGGCGCGCGCGGTGGGAATGACCCCGCAGAGCGCGCGGCGACTGCGGACCCGCCCCGATGCCGCGGGCTTTGGCCGCGCCTGGGATGCGGCGGTCGATCAAGGTCGGGTGATGGCGCTGGATCTGGCGCTACAGATCGCGCGTGAGGGGCGGCTGGTACCGATCACGCGGCGGGGCAAGGTCGTCGGGCATCGCCGCCGCTTCGACAGCCGGCTGATGTTCGCCGCCTGCTATGGCGAGCCGATGCAGCGCTACGACCGCGAAGCGCGGGCGGCGCTGGAACCAGCCCCGCCCGTGCCGCGGCCGGGATCGCGTTGATGTCGCTTTCCCGGAACTTTCGGAACTTTCGCCGGCTCAGAACCGAACGCTGACCCAGCCGGCAAGGAAATGCGATCCCTTGGATCCCACCGCCTTGAGCACCGCGCCGGGCTCGAAATATTCGTAGCGGCCGATCACGGAGACGCGCGGAGTCACCTTCCACGTCGCCTGCAGCCGCGCGGCGTCGCCGACATGCGCGCCCTGGATCAGCTGGGTGCCCGCATAGGCGGTACCGGCGCCGCGGTAGACCGCGTCCTTCTGGTCGACACGCAGGCTGTGCTGCAGCTCGACGGTGAGGTCGAGCGACTTGCTCGGCGACAGGGTAAAGTTGGGCGAGACCTGGAACAGGTTGGTCAGGTTGAGTACCAGCTGGTAGCTATAGGCGATCGAGCCGGCGGTGATGGTGCGGGTATTGTGGATCGTGCCGCCGCCAAAGGCGCCGCCGCCGCTGCCATAGTCGAAATGGATGCCAGGCTTGGGCTTCAGGCCCTTGCTGCTCAGCCCATAGGTCTGCGCCGCCTGCAGGAACCAGGCGTCGATCGGCCGGCCGGCAAAGTCGCCACCCTGGTGATTGACCAGCCAGTCGAAAGTCAGCCTGTCCACGCTGCCCCACAGACGGGCGCCGTAATAATGACGGACTTCGACGCCGGTGGCCCTGCCCCATTTCAGCGTGTCGTTGCGCTCGCGCCAGAAGAACGGATCGAAGAAGATCTTGCGCTTGGGCTGGTTGGCCAGGACGACGCCGAAGGTGACGCCCGAGAAGCGGGTACCTTCGTCGATCCGGTCGTCGCCGCTGCCGCCAAGGCCCAGCGTGGTCTGCTTGAAATCGAACACATCGGCACGGAACTGCGCGAAAGACAGCCAGGCACGGCCGCCATTGAGCTCGGTATGGATCGAATTGTCGTCCTTCACCGAGATCAGCCCCGGCGCGCCATCGGTGAACTCCTGCCGGCCGTAACGCACGCCGGCGTTGACGCCGCGCGCGAGCGGGCCGCTCAGCTCGACGAAATATTGCTGCGCGAACAGGTCGTTGCGCGACTTGGCTGCGGGCGTGCCGAGATTGTGGCCGGCCAGCCCGCCATGGGCGAGCTCACCATAGGCACGCAACGGACCGACATGCACATCGGCACCGGCGAAGATGCGGAACAGCTGTTCCTGGCGATGGTCGCCGGCGAGCAGCCCCGGCTGCGATACCATTTGCTCGCGCAGTCGCATCTCGCCCGAGAGGGTCACATAGGCGAACCCGTCGCCGGCGAGCGGCAGATATTTCAGCCGATCGAGCGGATCGTCGCGCTTCTTGGGGTTGCGCATGCCACGCCAATCCTCGGCCCAGCGCGAGGTGTTGTAGCCGCCCAGTTTGATGCCGAAGCCGTCGGCCTGCGCGGGATAGGTGATCGTGGCGGGCGACGAGGGCGCGCGCGGCGTCACCGCCTCGGCGGGCGGCGTGGAGGGCTGCGGGGGCACGCTCTGCTGCAACCCGTCCTGGGACCGCTGAGCAATCACCAGCAGCGCGGCGGGTTCGATCCGCTCCTGGGTCTGCGCCGAGACCGGGGAGGTGGACAGCGACAGGCTGACGGCGAGCAGGGGCAGCAACAATCGGGTACGCGACATGAGGTTGGTCCGTTCTGGGCAAGACGCCGCCATCGCCTCGCCCCTGTCCCTGTGGACGAGGCAATGCTGCGCCTTGGGGGGGCGGCGGGCCGCCCTCCGGAATTAGGTTTTGCGGAGGGGCGAGCGGTGCCGTTGCGTCACCGCTCGCCGGGCGCTCAGAAGCTCGCCCACTCCTCGGCGCCAGCCATCGCCGGCACCGCACGGGGGGCGGCTGCGGGTGCCGAACGCGGCGCGGCGGATGCCGAGCCGGCCGGGGCGCGCGCGGGCGATCCGTTGTCGATCTTGAACCGCGCCGCTTGGCGGGTCAGCCCGCTGACCTCGCCGGCCAGGTTGCGGGCGGCGGCCGAAGTCTGCTCCACCATCGCCGCGTTCTGCTGGGTCGAATGGTCCATCACGCCAACGGCCGTGGCAATCTCGCTGATCGCCGAGGACTGGGCGCGGTTGTCGATGGCGACGACCTCGATGAACTCGTGGACCTGGCTGACGCTGGTGGTGATGTTGGCCAGCGCGGCATCGACCTTCTTCACCGAATCTACCGCCACGCCGATATCGGCCTGGGTGGTGGTGAGCTGTTCGCGGGCGCGCCGCGCTTCCTCTTCGGCGCGCATCGCCAGTGCCGAGACGAGATCGGCGACGACGGCGAAGCCACGGCCCGCCTCCCCTGCCCGGCCCGCCTCGACGGCGGCGTTCATCGCGAGCACGCGGGTCTGGAAGGCAATCTTGTCGAGGCCCTCGATGACATTGTCGATGCCGCGCGCGCTTTCGGAGACGCGGTCCATCGCCGCGGTGGCATCGGTGGCGGTGGTGCGGCCGGAGTCGACGATGCCGATCGCTTCCTGGGTGAAGCCCACCGTCTTGTCGGCGGCGTCGGCGCTCGACTTGAGGCGATCGTTCATCTGCTGGAGCGCGGCCGAGGTCTGCTCCAGGCTGGCGGCGTTGCTTTCGGTGCGGCGGGCAAGATCGTCCGAGGCGGCCGAGATTTCGGTCGAGCCGGTCTCGATGCTGCGCGAGGCCTCGGACAGCACGCTGATCAGCTCGCGGAGGTTCTCCAGCGCGGTGTTGAAATTGTCGCGCAGCGTGCCGTATGCCGGCGGCACCGTGGTGGTGATCGCGCTGGTCAGGTCGCCTTCGGACATGGCGTGGAGCTTCTCCGAAAGCAGCTGGACGATCGCCTGCTGGTCGGCATCCGACGCGGCCTTGGCGGCCTCGGCAAGCACCTTGGCCTCGGCGTTCTGGCGGAAGACCTCGAGCGCACCGGCCATGGCGCCGATCTCGTCCTTGCGGCCCGAGCCGGGGATCGCCGCGGCGGTGTCGCCACCGGCAAGGCTGCGCATGCGGCCGGTGATCGCGCCGAGCGGCAGCGTAATCGAGCGGCTGACGAAGAGGACGGCGGCGACCAGCACCAGGACGATGACGAGCGCGGCCATGGCAAGCTTGATCTCGGCGTCATGCACCGCGGCCTGAATTTCCTCGTCGAACACGCCGGTGGCGACCACCCAGCCCCAGGGCTTGAACGCGCGGACATAGGAGATCTTGGACTTGACGTCTTTCCCGTCAGGCATCTGATATTCGTACGAGACGAAGCCTGCGCCCTGCTCGGTGGCGACCTTCACCATCTCGCGGAAATGATAGGTGCCCCCGGCATCCTTGCTGTCAAAGGTCGACTTGCCGACCTTTTCGGGCTTCACCGGGTGCATCACCATCATGTGGTTGGTGTCGAGAATGAAGAAATAGTCGCTTTCACCGAAGCGCATCGAGCCGACCACCTTCTGGGCCGCGGCCTGCGCGTCCGCCTGGCTCATCCGGCCGGCGCGCTGCTCGGCTTCGTAGAAGTCCAGCTGGCTATAGGCGATGTCGACCGCCTGCTTGGTGCGCGCCTGGAAGCTTTTGGTCAGCGAGCTGTTGAGCTGATTGATCGACAGAAGAATGACCAGCACCAGGCCGACCAGGGATCCTGCACCGATGATAAATAGTCGTTTACCAATGCTGATATCATTCAAGAAACGCACTATAGCCTCCGGATACATCCATTCCGGATAGTTATAGGACGCGGAAGCAGGCGCATTTTCGTTTCATATGACTTATTTCGCCCTCGCAGCAAAACGAATCGAAACGTTTCCAGTCTTTAATGATATTCGAAGTGGAGGCTACGGGATTATGCGGAGGCGGAGGCACGCCGAGTGGCATGCCTCCGGTGTAGGGGTCAGTTCTGCGCCGCCTTGGCGCCGGGCCGGGCCGGCGGCCGGCTTGACGTGGCGGCGCGAAGCGCCTCGTCATACCATGCGGAAAGGTCGCGATGCATCTGCGGCATGGTCTGGGGGTTCAGATAGACCATGTGGCCGGCATCGTAATAGGTGAAGCGGATATTCTTCTGCAGCTGCGGATCGAGCAGCATGTGGCTGACGTCGAACTCCGCACCGTAGAATGGCGTGGCGAAGTCGTAATAGCCGTTGATGAAGAGGACCTTCAGATACGGGTTGGTACGCATCGTATAGGCCAGATCGGCCGCGCTGTTGGGGGCGAGATGGGTGCCGCTGCCGTCGGGTGCGCGATGCTTCCAGTCCCAGTCAAAGCCGGGGCCGCGCGCGGTCATCCGATAGGGCATGTCGGTCTTGTAGCCGAGCACCCGCGTCGCATAGTCCTGGAAGGTGGCGACGAAGGCGCCGGTGACCGCGGTCGAGGCCGGATCGTCGCTCGGGCTGTCGGCATTGGCGTCGGTCATGTTGAGCAGATAGCGCGAGTCCAGACGGCCGACGGCAAGGCGACGGTCGCGCAGCAACTCGGTCTGGAAGCGCGGTAGGGTGAGCCGCAAATCGGCGCGCAGGATATAAGCCTCGCTGATGCCGGTATATTCCGACATCTTCCGAGCCACCGTCGCCTTCTCCTCGGTCGAGATGGTCGAGCCCTTGGCGAGCGCCGCGGCATAGGGCCCGCTGGTAAAGGCGCGCACCTCGGCGAGGAACGTCGGCAGGTCGGCCGGGCGGTTCTGGAGCCGGTTATGGTACCAAGCGGTCGCCGCCATGGTCGGGAAAAGCGTCAGGAAATTCTGGTCGTAGCCGGGCTGGCGGACACCGTAGTTCATGATCGTCGAGAACTGGACCATGCCATTGAGGCTCAGCCCCGCCTCCTCCAGCTTTGCCGCAACCACGGGATTGCGCAGCGTGCCATAGCTCTCGCCGAACAGGAACTTTGGCGAAGGCCAGCGATCGAACTTGCTGGTGTAGCGCAGGATGGCGCGGGCGAAGCCGTCGGCATCCTGGTCGACGCCCCAGAAATCCTTGCCGGTCTTCTCCCCCAGCGGCCGCGACCAGCCGGCGCCGAGCGCATCGATGAAGACGAGGTCGCTCTTGTCGATCAGCGAGTCCGGATTGGGACCGAAGCCATAGGGCGCCGGACGGATATATTCGGGATTGGCGGTGGTGACGCGGACCGGCGCGAAGCTGCCCATGTGCAGCCAGATCGTCGGCGATCCCGGGCCGCCATTGTAGAAGAACGTCACCGGCCGCTGCGCGCGCGCCGCGCCGTCGCGGACATAGGCAGTGTAGAAATAGGAGGCGGTGGGCTTGCCGTCATCGTCGCGGATGGTGAGCGTGCCCGCAGTGGCGGTATAGGCGATCCGCTGACCGCCGACGGTGACGGCGCCGTGGCTGACGGCGGCGGTCTCGTCCACCGGAGGCTTGGCCCAAGCGGCTTCCGCCTCCACCTTCATCTGCTCGCGATGGTCCGGAACCTTGGCCGCCGGCTTTTCCTGCGCCCATGCCGGACTGGTGGTGGCGAGCAACAAGCACAGAAGAGCAGCACGACGCATTCAAATCCCCCATATTCTTCGATCAGGGAGACTTTGTTACATGGCTGCGCTAGCGAGACAAGCGCGCGAAGTGGAGGTTACATTTCCCCGCGCGCTCGGCGAATGGCATACCATTTCGCCACATTCGCCTGATGCTGGGCATAGGTCTCGGCGAAGACATGGCCGCCTGTACCATCGGCGACGAAGTACAGCGCCTTGGATTGCGCCGGATGCAACACCGCGTCGATCGATGCACGTCCCGGATTGGCGATCGGCCCCTCGGGCAGGCCGTTCATCGCATAGGTGTTGTAGCCGTTCTTCGCGCGCAGCTCGGACTGGAGGATGCGGCGGCCGAGCGGCTTGCCCTTGGTGATCGGATAGATGATCGTCGGATCCGCTTGGAGCGGCATGCCCGCCTTCAGCCGGTTCGCATAGACTGCCGCCACCGTGGTGCGCTCGGTGGGCTTGCCGGTTTCCTTCTCGACGATCGAGGCGAGGATGATCGCCTCACGGGGCGTGGTCACCACAAGCCCCTTGTCACGTCCGGCCCAGGCCTTGGCGAGATAGGCGGTCATTGCCTTCTGCATGCGCAGCAGTACCACCGCCCGCGCTTCGTCGCGGACATAGGCATAGCTGTCGGGCAGCACCGAGCCCTCTTCGGGCGTCTTCGCTGTGCCGGTGAGCGCGGGCGCCTTGGCCAGTGCGTCGGCGACGAGGATCGACGGCATCCCCTCGGGCACCGTCACCAGCCGCTGCAGCGTCTTGCCGTTCTGGAGCATCTCCAGAATCTGCCGTGCGCTGGTACGCGGGGCGATGCGATATTCGCCCGCGCGGATGGTGCCGGTCCCGCCGAACGCCTTGGCAAAGGTCAGGAAGATCGGGCGCGACGTGATCGCGCCGGCCTTTTCCAGCTCCCGCGCCGCCCGCGAAAGCGTCGCGCCTTCGGGCACGACGACGCTCAACTCCTGCGTCGCCGGACCTGGCCCTGCCCAAAGGAACCAGCCGCCGGCAAAGGCTGCAACCAGCAGCAGCGCGGCGACGAGAAGAACGCGCGGCCCCCGGCTCCTGCGCGCGGGCGCACGCCTGGCGGATCGGGGTCGCGCGTTCTTCGCCATCGGATCAGAGCGCCTTCATCACCAGGCTGGCATTGGTACCGCCGAAGCCGAACGAATTGTTCAGCACGGCCTTCACCTTCCGCTCCTTGGCAACGTGCGGCACCAGATCGATGCCGACGCAATTGTCGCTCGGATTGTCGAGGTTGAGCGTCGGCGGCACGATCTGGTCGCGCAGCGCAAGGATGCAGAAGATGCTCTCCACCGCGCCGGCGCCGCCCAGAAGGTGGCCGATCGCCGATTTTGTCGAGCTCATCGACAGGTCGCCGATCGCATCGCCGAACAGGCGGCGCACCGCGCCCAGCTCGAGCTCGTCGCCCAGCGGCGTCGAGGTGCCGTGCGCGTTGATATAGCCGATGTCGGCAAGCGACAGGCCCGACTTGCGGACCGCCATCTGCATCGATCGGAACGCGCCCGAGCCTTCGGGGTGCGGCGCGGTCACGTGATAGGCATCGCCCGACAGGCCGTAGCCCACCACTTCGGCGTAGATCTTCGCGCCGCGGCGCTTGGCGTGCTCATATTCCTCGAGCACGACCACACCGGCGCCTTCGCCCATGACAAAGCCGTCGCGGTCCTTGTCCCAAGGACGGCTGGCCTTGGCGGGATCGTCGCGGAAGCCGGTGGAGAGCGCCCGTGCCTGGCCGAAGCCGGCAATGCCGATCGGGCAGATCGTGCTTTCCGCACCACCGGCGAGCATGATGTCGGCATCGTCCATCGCGATCATCCGCGCGGCGTCGCCGATCGAGTGGGCGCCGGTCGAACAGGCGGTGACCACCGCATGGTTCGGACCCATCAGACCGTATTTGATCGAGACCTGGCCCGAGATCAGGTTGATCAGGCGGCCATGGACGAAGTGCGGCGATACGCGCTTCGGGCCCTTTTCGTGGAGCACAAGCGATTCGCTCTCGATGCCCGGCAGGCCGCCGATGCCAGAGCCGATCGAGCAGCCCGCGCGGAAGCGCATCTCTTCGGGCATGTCGAGCAGGCCGGCATCCTCGATCGCCTGGCCCGCGGCATCGATGCCGAAGACGATGAACGGATCGACCTGACGCTGAATCTTGTGATCGACGCGCTTGCCGGCATCGAAGCCATATGCATGATCGGCCGGCTTCACTTCGCAGGCATAGTTGCTCTGGAAATCCGTCGCGTCGAACTTGGTGATCGTGCCCGCGCCGGACTTGCTGGCGAGGATGTTCTTCCAGGCGGTTTCGACATCGGCCCCCAGCGGGGTGACGAGGCCCAGGCCGGTCACGACTACGCGGCGCATGGCAGTTCTCCAGTCAATTTCTGTTCGGTTCTAGCTTAATACAAAACGGCTCCCCGTCCGCATCGCCAAAGGCACGGGACGGGAAGCCGCCTAGTCGCAATGCCTGCCCATCGGGCGGGGAGCGCGTTTCGAGCGTCAGCCCTGCTGGTGCTCGGAGATGTAGGCAACGGCGTCGCCGACGGTGCTGATCTTCTCCGCGGCGTCGTCCGGGATCTCGACCCCGAACTCTTCCTCGAAGGCCATCACCAGCTCGACGATATCGAGGCTGTCCGCGCCGAGGTCATCGGTGAAGCTCGCGGTCGGCACCACGTCCTTGGCGTCGACGCCGAGATGGTCGACAACGAGCGCCTGCACGCGGGTGGTGATCTCTTCCTGGTTGGCCATGGTCCCTGTTTTCCTTTGTGATGGGGCTCTGAATCCGTTTTCCCGCACCTAGAATGCCGCCGGGGCGGTTGCAAGAGGGTGCCGCAAGGCGCCCGCGCTCGTCAGCGGGAAAAGTCGGCTGAAGCATATTCCAGCGTGTTGAGAAACGCAAAATATTGCGCAAGCAGTTCCGCATTGGCGCGGGTCTGTTGTGCTTCATCGGTAACCGCGGCGCGGATCAGGTCCTGCGTCGCCTTCGGCGTCAAGGGCGCGCGGCGCACCTCTTCCGGTAATGCGGTGAACTGCTGGTCGAGGGCGGCGGGATCGAAGCCCTTCGCCTGCACGACCCGCTTCGCCACGGGCAAGCCCACTTCCGCCAGCGCATACACGCCCGAAGCCGTTGCGGCTGCGCCGCTCCAGCCACGCTCATTGGCGCAAGCGGTGGTGGCATCATTCAGCCCGCGGGTGACCGCGGGGGAATAGCGCGGCCGCTGCCCGGGCATGCCGAGATTGCGCTCGACATCGGCAGCCAGTTGCGCCTTCACCGCTGCGTCGAGCTTTTGCCCGACGCAGGTGATCGAGGTCGGATCCGCCGGGGCCGCAAAGGCCGGGGTTGCGGTAGCGAGCGCAATTGCTGCAGCGAAAACAAGACGCATGTTCATCCTACTCCACGACCCCCGGCTTCAAGATCAGAGCATCGCCATGCCGCCGTTCACGTGCAAGGTCTGCCCCGTGACATAGGACGCTTCCTCACTCGCGAGATAGACGACCGCCGCGCCGATATCCTCGCCCTCGCCCAGCTTTCCGGCAGGAATGCGGCCGAGCAGCGCCTCTTTTTGCGCATCGGGCAGAACGTCGGTCATTGCCGACCGGATGAAGCCCGGCGCGACACAGTTGACGGTGATGTTGCGGCTGGCGAGTTCCTGCGCCAGCGCCTTGGACATGCCGACCAGGCCGGCCTTGGAGGCGGCATAGTTGGCCTGGCCCGGATTGCCGGTGGCACCGACGACCGACGTGATCGAGACCATGCGACCGAACCGCGCCTTCATCATCGGCTTGGCGGCGGCGCGCATCAGGCGGAACGCGGCTTCCAGATTGACCTGGATCACCTGCTCCCACTCCTCGTCCTTCATCCGCATGGCGAGATTGTCGCGGGTGACGCCGGCATTGTTGACGAGGATGTCGAGCTTGCCGCCCAGCGCTTCCACCGCCTGCGGGACGAGCGCATCGACCGCGGCGCGATCGGAGAGGTTGCAGGTCAGCGCGACATGCTCGCCGCCCAGGCTCGCGCGGAAGGCTTCCAGCTTGTCGGCATTGGAGCCCGACACGGCGAGCTTGGCGCCCTGCGCCGTCAGTGCCTTGGCGATCGCCGATCCGATACCCCCCGAAGCGCCCGTGACGAGCGCGGTCATTCCCGTAAGATCGAACATTTCCCGTATCTCCTCAGAGCGCCTTCACGAGCGCTTCAATGTCATCCATCGTCACGACGCTGGTCATGGTCGCATCGGGGGTGATGCGCTTGACCATGCCGCCAAGCACCTTGCCGCCCAGTTCCACGAAATCGTGCACGCCCGTGTCGAACATCCCCAAAACCGATTCGCGCCAGCGGACCATGCCGGTCACCTGCTCAATGAGCAGCGTGCGGATCGTCGCCGGGTCCGCGACCGGAGCAGCAGTCACATTGGCATAGACCGGCACCAGCGGCGCCTGGATCGCCACCTCGGCGAGCGCGGCGGCCATCGCGTCGGCGGCGGGCTGCATCAATGGGCAGTGGAACGGTGCGGAGACGGGCAGTAGCAGCGCGCGCTTGGCGCCGTGGTCCTTGGCGATCGCGACCGCCCGCTCGATCGCGGCGCGCACGCCCGAGATCACCACTTGGGTCGGATCATTGTCGTTGGCGACGGTGCACACCTCGCCCTCGGCCGCGGCATCCGCGATCGCTTGCGCCTTGACGAGATCCGCACCGAGCAGCGCCGCCATCGCCCCCTCGCCCACCGGCACCGCCGACTGCATCGCATCGCCGCGCTTGCGCAGCAGCGTCGCCGTCGTGGAAAGGTCCAGCGCGCCCGCGGCGCACAGCGCGGTATATTCGCCGAGCGAGTGGCCCGCGACGAAATCGGCCTTCTCGGCCAGGCGGATGCCGCCTTCCTTCTCGAGCACGCGCAGCACCGCGATGGCATTGGCCATGATCGCCGGCTGGGCGTTGGCGGTGAGCGTCAGGTCGCTCTCGGGCCCCTCGCTCATCAGCTTGAAGAGATGCTGGCCCAGCGCGTCGTCGACTTCCTGGAACACTTCGCGCGCGGCGGGGCTTGCTTCGGCCAGGGCCTTGCCCATGCCGACGGCCTGGCTGCCCTGACCGGGGAAAAGAAACGCGCGCATAACTCTGTCTCCTGCGGAAGCGCCGTGAATGGGCGAGCGCGTTACGGCGAGACATGGGCCGGACGCAAGCCTGCCGCTCCCCGCCGGTCGCGACAAAGGCGATGGCGGTCGCTTTTGACCGAACACGTCGATGGCGATATGCGAGCCGGCCGCGGGGCTGTAACGATCTGGGGCACATGGCCGTTTTTGGCACGATTAACCGAACTTGTTACCGTTGTTGCGGTTTCGTGCGAGCCGTACCGTCCTCCCAAGTTCTTTGATGTAGTAGCGGGAGGATATAGGATGAAGATGAAGACGGTTCTGGCCGGCGCGGCCTCGCTGATCGCCGCAACACCCTGCGCGGCAAATGCCTCGATCATCGTTCTAGGGAAGTGTGGCTCGGTCGCATCGTCGAGCGGCTGCCTGTTCTTGGGCAACATCAACGGCAACGACAACGTCTTCAATCCGAACAGCCATAAGCAGGCCGAGCTCGTCTACAACGTCTACAACAATTTCGTGCCCAGCGCCCGCCCGAACATCACACTCAACTATCTGTTCGACACGAGCAGCACCTCGGGGCTGATCACCGGCGCCGGCACCGCGTCGGGCACCTGGTCGACGCCGGGTTATGCGATCGACTATATGGCGGTGAAGGCTGGCAGCTATTTCTCGCTCTACAAGGTCGCCGATCTGAGCAGCGGCAGCTGGAACACGATGGACATCCCGCACGGCAAGAATGCCAAGGACTTGTCGCACATCGTCTTCTTCGGCTCCGCGGCGGTGGCCGGGGTGCCCGAGCCGGCAACCTGGGGCATGATGATCGCCGGCGTCGGGATGGCAGGTGGCGCGCTGCGCCGCCGCCGCGCCCGCCAGCAGCTGCGCGTCGCCACCGCGTGATTGCGCTTGCATCCGCTCCCGCATTTGCGTAAGGGCGACCGATCGGAGCGGAGCAGCAATGCGTCCGCTCCGTTTGCTTTATCGAGACGACAGCCGGAGGGGCGACCGCATGGGGCGGCGTCAGCGATCGGCCAACAGGAAGAGAACCTATGGCTCTGTACGAGCATGTGTTCCTTGCGCGCCAGGATCTGGCACAGGCGCAAGTGGACGCGCTGGCGGAAACCGCCACCAAGATCATCGAAGACAACAACGGCAAGGTCGTCAAGACTGAAACCTGGGGTCTTCGCAGCCTCGCCTACCGCATCGCAAAGAACCGCAAGGCGCATTACGTGATGCTCGAAATCGACGCGCCGGCCGGCGTGGTCGCCGAGCTGGAGCGCCAGACGCAGATCAACGAAGACGTGATCCGCTACATGACCGTCAAGGTGGACGGCCATGAGGCAGGTCCCTCCGTAATGATGCGCAAGGGCGACCGCGAGCGTCGCGGCCGTCGCGACCGCGATGGCAATTTCGAAGGCGAATAAGGAGCGTATAGACCATGGCACGACCCTTTTTCCGCCGCCGCAAGAGCTGCCCGTTCTCCGCGAAGGACGCCCCCCGGATCGACTATAAGGACGTCCGGCTGCTGCAGGGCTTCGTCTCCGAGCGCGGCAAGATCGTCCCCTCGCGCATCACCTCGGTGAGCGCGAAGAAGCAGCGTGAGCTGGCCCAGGCCATCAAGCGCGCGCGTCACCTGGGCCTGCTGCCCTACATCGTTAAGTAAGGAGCGGATCCATGGATGTCATTCTGCTGGAGCGCGTCGAGAAGCTCGGCCACATCGGCGACGTGGTGAAGGTGAAGGACGGCTTTGCCCGTAACTTCCTTCTGCCGCGCAAGAAGGCGCTGCGCGCCAACGAAGCCAACCGCAAGGTCTTCGAAGCCAACCGTGAGCGCATCGAGTCCGAGAACGCGAGCCGTCGCGTCGAGGCCGAGCAGGAATCGAAGACGCTCGAGGGCGTTTCGGTGACCCTGATCCGCCAGGCGTCGAACGTCGGCCAGCTGTACGGCTCGGTCGCGGTGCGCGACCTGGTCGACGTGCTGACCGCGGACGGCCACAAGGTCAACAAGGCGCAGATCGTGCTCGACCGTCCGATCAAGGCGATCGGCGTGTACGAAGTCCGCGTTGCGCTGCACCCGGAAGTCGCGGTGACCATCAAGGTCAACGTCGCACGCTCGCCGGAAGAAGCCGAGATGCAGGCGCAGGGCGTCGACGTCATGTCGGCGATGTTCGAGCGCGAAGAAACCGGCTTCACCGAGGATTACGATCCCAACGCAGAGCCGGGCGAGATCGCGACCGAAGCCCCCGCCGCGGAAGACGCGCAGGGCTGAGTCTGGCGACTCGATCCACGAGGCAAGGGGCCGTACCGAGCGATCGGTGCGGCCCTTTCCTTTTGGGGCATGCGCGAAACACGCCACACCTGTCCTGAAATCCGCCGGAAAGATTGTCGGCTGCCACTCGAAGCCACTGGTGCGGCAAAATCCGCAGGCGTACCGCGTGGCACCCCGAATCGGTCGGGGCACGGAGACCTGCAAGTGGCGCAGCAAGCGAGCGACGGGCCTGATCCCGCGCATCCGCATCAGGAAAAATTCGGCGCGCTGGCGATTGGCGCGATCGGCGTGGTGTTCGGCGACATCGGAACGTCGCCGCTCTATTCGCTCAAGGAAAGTTTCATCGGCCACCACAAGCTGGCGCTGGATCCGGCGCACATCTATGGGGTGCTGTCGCTGATCTTCTGGACGATGACTTCGATCGTCACGATCAAGTACGTCGCGCTGATCCTGCGTGCCGACAACAAGGGCGAAGGCGGCAGCCTCGCGCTGCTCGCGCTGATCACCCGCAAGATGGCCGATACGCGCTGGCGCGTCGCGATCACGATGACGGGGGTGATTGCCACCGCGTTGTTCTATGGCGACGCGATCATCACCCCTGCCATCTCGGTGCTGTCGGCAGTCGAGGGCCTGACGACGGTGCAGGCGGGGTTCACTCCTCTCGTGTTGCCGGTAACGGTGGCGATCCTCATCGCGCTGTTCGCCATCCAGTCGCGCGGAACGGCGGCCGTGGGCAAGCTGTTCGGGCCGGTGATGCTGGTCTATTTCGCGGTGATCGCGGTGCTTGGAATCCGCGGCATCCTCGCCGCGCCCGAGATCCTGTGGGCGCTCAACCCCTGGTATGCGGTCAAGTTCTTCCTGCTCGACCCCGGCCTCGCCTTCCTGGCACTGGGCTCGGTGGTACTGGCAGTGACCGGCGCCGAGGCGCTTTATGCGGACATGGGCCATTTCGGCCGCCGCGCGATCATGGTGTCCTGGCTCTACATCGCCTTCCCATGCCTGATGCTCAACTATCTGGGCCAGTCGGCGTCGATCCTGCGCAATCCGGCGATGATCGAGAACCCGTTCTTCCTGATGGCACCGGACTGGGCCCGCCTGCCGCTTGTCCTCCTCGCCACCATGGCGACGGTGATCGCGAGCCAAGCAGTGATCTCGGGCGCCTTCTCGGTGTCGCAGCAGGCGGTACAGCTCGGCTTCCTGCCGCGGCTGCGCATTCTCCACACCAGTGCCAAGGCGGCGGGGCAGATCTATGTGCCCCTGGTCAACTGGGGCCTGTTGGTGATGGTGGTGCTGCTGGCGCTCGGCTTCCGCAACTCGAGCAATCTCGCCTCGGCCTATGGCATCGCGGTGACCGGAACGATGTTCATCACTGCCTGCATGCTCGGCGTGCTCACCTTTGCGGTGTGGAAATGGAACAAGCTGCTTGCCGGCTTCGTCACCGGCGTCTTCCTGCTGATCGACGGCGCCTATTTCGCGTCGAACATCACCAAGATCCCCGATGGCGGCTGGTTCCCGCTGCTGGTGGCGGCGGTGGCGTTCCTGCTGCTGACCACCTGGTCGCGCGGTCGGCGCCTCGTGCTGGACCGGCTGCAGGAAGGCGCGATGCCGATCGCGCTGTTCATCCGTTCGGCGGCGCAGACCGCGACGCGGGTGAAGGGCACTGCGGTGTTCCTCACCTCCACGCCGGACAGCATCCCGCCGGCGCTGCTCCACAATCTGAAACACAACAAGGTGCTGCACGAGCGGATCGTGTTGCTCACCGTCGCGATCGAGCCGGTGCCCCATGTGCGCGGCGCGGAGGCGACCACGATGGACCCGCTGGGCGACGGCTTCTTCCGCGTCGTGCTCCATTATGGTTTCATGGACGAGGTGGACGTGCCGATGGCGCTCGCCGCCATCCAGGAGTGCGGCGCGCCGTTCCGGCCGATGGAGACCAGCTACTTCCTCGCCCGGCAGACACTGCTGCCCTCGTCGCGTCCCGGCATGGCGATCTGGCGCGAGAAGCTATTCGCCTGGATGGTGCGCAATGCCGAAAGCGCGATGGAGTTCTTCAAGCTCCCCACCAACCGCGTGGTCGAACTCGGCAGCCAGCTGGAAATCTGAACAAAAAAATGGGGCGGCTTCCACAAGGAAGCCGCCCCAGGTCTTCGGGGTGTGCTTCTGTCAGCCGGCGAGGACGGCGGTCTTGCCGCTGGCGCCCTGCACGTCGACCGGCGAACCGCCCGCGCGGCGGCGCTGCAGCCAGTCCTTGAGCAGTTCGGCGCAGCTATGGTCGACCGCGTCGAGCCGCGACACGTCAAGCAGCACCGACGTGCCGCCCGGCACCGATTCCAGCCGATCCGAAAGCTTGGGCAGCGTGATGAACGTCGCCGAACCCGCCAGCGCGATACGGTGTTCGCCCGCTTCCTCCTGCTGATCGACCTTGAGGCCGAGGCGACGGAGGTTGGGCACCAGTTCGAGCAGCGAGAGCGCGATGCCGACCAGCACGCCGGTCAAAAGGTCCTGCGTGACGACGAGCGCGCAGGTCACCGCCCAGATCGCCGCAGGCAGCACGCCGTACTGCGCGAAGAGGTGGCGGACATGCTTGAGGTTGACCAGCTTGGCGCCGGTCACCACCAGCACCGCACCCAGCGCCGCCATCGGGATCTCGCGCAGCAGCCAGGGCAGCAGCGCCACGAAGCCCAGGATCCACGCGCCGTGCAGGATCGCGGAAAGTCGCGTCTGCGCGCCCGCCTGGACGTTGGCCGAGCTGCGAACGATCACGCCGGTCATCGGCAGCGCGCCAGCGAAGCCGCACAGCAGATTGCCGATGCCCTGTGCGCGCAGTTCCTTGTTGTAGTTGGTGCGCACGCCGTCATGCATGCGATCGACCGCGGCGGCCGATAGCAGCGTCTCGGCGCTGGCGATAAAGGCAAGCGCGATCGCGGCGGTGATGACGCTCGGGTCCATCCACTTGGCGAAGAAACCGTTCTCCGGCAGCGCGATCGCCGAGAGGATATTCGACGGCACGGCCACGCGCGTGACGTCGAGCCCGAGGCTGAACGCCACCAAGGTCGCCGCAACCACGCCGACCAGCGCACCGGGGACGAGCTTGACCGCGGCCGGTTTGAACTTGTCCCAGCCGAGCATCGTCGCGATGGTCAGCAGGCCCAGCCCCAGCGCCATTTCGGCGGCGGCGAGATCGGCGGAGAGACCGAGCACGCGGCCCGGCATCGCCGCAAGATTGGCGAGGCCATTGGAAAGCGGCTTGGCGTCGAACAGCACGTGATATTGGCCGACCACGATCAGGATGCCGATGCCCGCGAGCATGCCGTGCACCACCGCCGGCGAGATCGCGCGGAACCAGCCGCCGACGCGCAGCACGCCGGCGATAACCTGGATGGCGCCGGCGAGGATCAGGATCGGCCCGAGCGCTGACAGGCCCTGCTCGCGCACCAGTTCGAACACAATGACGGCCAGGCCCGCCGCCGGGCCGCTCACCTGGAGCGGCGATCCGGCGAACAGACCCACGACCAGGCCACCGATGATGCCGGTGACCAGGCCTTTCTCGGGCGGCACGCCCGAGGCGATGGCGATGCCCATGCAGAGCGGCATCGCCACGAGGAACACGACGATCGACGCCGTGAAGTCGCGCACGAAGCTCTTGGGCTTCGGTGCTTCGGCGACGGTGCTCATTCCGCGGCCTCGGCGAGCGCGACGTCGCGCGCCAGCCGCTGGCCGGCCGGCAGCGCCACCGGCATCGGGCGATCCTCGCGGATCGGCACGAAGCGGCCGCTCTCGCCGTCGAGACCCAGCACCATGCCGGCGCCGATATCGACGAACCAGCCGTGCAGCGCGATCTCGCCGCGTGCGATGCCCGCCGCGACCGACGGGTGGGTGCGCAGATGGGCAAGCTGGACCACGACATTCTCAAGCGCGGCGGTGCGGACCGCATCGGCGCCTTCCAGATTGTCATAACCGCCGTCGACGACGCACTTGGCGGCGTGGCTGTGACGCAGCCATGCGGTGACGTTCGGCATGCCTTCCAGCATTTCCGGGTTCATCAGCGCCTTCATCGCGCCGCAGTCCGAATGGCCGCAGACGATGATGTCACGGACGCCCAGCGCCGCCACGGCGTACTCGACCGTCGAAGACACGCCGCCATTCTGGGTGGCGAAGGGCGGCACGATGTTACCGGCGTTGCGGCAGACGAACAGGTCGCCCGGATTTGCTTGGATGATCTGCTCGGGCACGACACGCGAGTCGGCGCAGGAGATCATCAGCGCCTTCGGGCTCTGCCCGTGGGTGGCGAGCTGGGAATAGAGGGCGTGCTGGTTCGGGAAGACCTGCTTCTCGAAATCGACGACGCGTCCGATCACTTCGTTCACGGCTTGCTCCTGTAACAGACCCGCGGCGCGGGCATCTCTTCAGGATCGCAAACTACCGGTCGCCATTTGCTGCATCGCGGCGCGTTCGTAAGAAAACGTTGCTAAGCCGTTGGACCGTCGCGCGGCAGGAGGATTTCGGCGCAGAGCCCCCCGCCTTCGCGATTGGCAAGGCGGAAGCTGCCGCCCTCGGCTTCGGCCGCGCGTGCGACGATCGACAGGCCAAGCCCGAAGCCCACGGTATCGCGCGAGCGCGCCGCATCGAGGCGAACAAAGGGTTGCATTACCCGCTGGAGATCTTCCTCGGGGATGCCGGGCCCCTGGTCTTCGACCCGGATCGCAATCGCGCCGTCGACCGGCACCAGCCGGATGCAGCATTGGCCGGCATAATGGACCGCATTGTCGACCAGATTGTTCAGCGCTCGCTTGAGCATCATCGGTCGCAGGACATGCTCGAAATGATCGGGCCCGTCATATTCGACGTCGCGACCGTGATCGGCATTGTCGTCGGCGATCGTCGCGCACAGCACCGCAAGATCGACCCGCGCCGCCGTCTCCTTGTCACCCTCGCCGCCCAGAAAGGCGAGCAGCGAGGCGATCATCGCCTCCATCTCGGTGATGTCGGTCTCGACCGCCGCATGCACGTCCGGATCGGCGATCGCATCGGCGCGCAACCGCAGCCGAGCGAGCGGCGTGCGCATGTCGTGACCGACCGCAGCAAGCGCCTGCGTGCGATCCGCGATCAGCCGCTGGATGCGCTCCTGCATCCGATTGAACGCGCCGATCACGCGGCGCAGTTCCTTGGGACCCGCCTCCTCGACTTTAAGAATGCCGCCGGTGCCAAAGCGATCGGCCGCCACCGCCAGCCGCCGCATCGGCAGCAGCATCCGCCGGAGCAGAATGCCGCTGATCAGGATCAGCGCCAGCGCCGGTGCCAGTGCGAGCAGGATCCGCGAGAGGCCCAGGTCGGCCGCGTGGACATGCTCGCGCGTGCGGAAATACATCCAGCTGCCATCCGGCATCGGCACCGCGCCGACGATCAGCGCCTTGCTGCCCTGCGAAGTCAGCCGCAGCCGCAGTCCGTTCGACGCGAGCGTCGGCTCCCACAGCACCACCTGCTCGTACAGGCGGTCAAGGTCGGGCTGCTCGCGCAGGCCGTTGGGCAGTTGCGGCATCCACCGCACCTCATAGCGCGAGGTGGTGAACTCGAGCGCAAGCTTCTCCCGCCGGACAGGCGGCTGCTCGGCAAGCAGCTTGCGCGCGATCACCAGATGCTCGGCGAGGCGCCGCGCCTCGTCGTCGCGCACCGCGAACTGGCTGGCGCGTTCGTACAGCAGGGTCGAAACGGCGAATTCGATCAGGATGGTCAGCAGCAGGATCGCGAAGACCTGCCCGATCAGCCCGGAGGGACGCTTCAGAAACGCCCTCAACTGCGCGTCACGGGCACGTTGAGCGTATAGCCGATGCCGCGCACCGTCACGATCGGCGCCTGATGGCCCGCATCGGAAAGCTTGCGCCGCAGCCGGCTGACCAGCACGTCGATGCTGCGATCGGAGCTGTCGCCCAGCCGCGTGCGCGACAATTCGATCAGCCGCTCGCGCGAGATCACACGGCCCGAATGGTCGCACAGGGTGACGAGCAGGTCGAACTCGGCGCCGGTCAGATCGACCACCGCGCCTGTCGGCGACAGCAGTTCGCGGCGCGGCAGATTCACCGTCCAGCCGTCGAACTGGATCTCGCCCTTGGGACGTTCGGCGGTGTCGCGCTCGCCCGCACCGCGGCGAAGCACCGCGCGAACGCGGGCCACCAGTTCGCGGGTACCGAACGGTTTGGGGAGATAATCGTCGGCACCCAGCTCAAGCCCGACGACGCGATCGGTTTCGCTCCCCTTGGCCGAGATGAAGATGATTGGCACCGAGCTTTTCTGGCGGATCGCGCGACACAGATCGATGCCGCTGGTGCCCGGAAGCATCACGTCGAGCAGGACGAGGTCCACCGGACCCTGCTCCAGCGCCAGCCACATCTCCGGCGCGGACGAGGCGGGGCGCACCGTATAGCCGTTTTCCTGGAGCGCGCGCGCGGTCAGCGTGCGCAGCTGGGGATCGTCCTCGACCAGCACGATCGTGGGAAGGCTTAGCGGGGGTTCACCTGCATACATCGCGCAAAACCTAGGGGCGGCGATCGGGAGGGTCAACGTTGCACCGCTGCAATGCGGTGTGACGCGGATCACGGATGACGCGCTCGCGGAGACGTAGAAGCCCGCATATTGTGGGGGAATTTTCATGCAGATGCCGCGTCTCAGCCGTTCCGTCCTGCCAGGTCGCCCGCGCGCGAATCGGGGCACATTGGCTGCATTCCAGCTCGACGACATGAAAGATGGCTTTTCCGCCAGCCCCGGTGATCCGGCCCTGGGCCCTCGCCATCTGCTCGCAGCGCTCGACGGCCTTTCCGCAGCGGTGATCGACGCGACCGGCAGCTGGGCGTTCCTCACTGCCGAACGGATCCAGCTGATCGACGCAGCGCACAAGCTGGCCTGGCTACTGGTCCGCGTGAATCGCAGCGAAACGATGGTCGCGCGCGCCGCGGATCTTACCGGCACTACGCGCGCGATTCTCGCGGCCACCTACCAGCTTCGTTCGGTCCAGGAACTGGGCGAAGGTGCCGACGCGATCCCGCCGCTGTTCGACCTGATCGTGCGCATCGACCAGCTGTTGCCGCGCACCGCCCAGCTCTACCAATAAGCATCTACGGCGCTGGCATATCGCCGGCAGCGCGGCTAGAGCGTCCCGCGAAGGTTCTACCTTCGAACCCATGCCGGTGCCCGCTTGCGGGCGAGAAGGGAATGCGGTGCGGGCGCCTCGGCGCCCAAGGCCGCAGCTGCCCCTGCAACTGTATGCGGCGAGCGGCCGGGCAATGGCCATTGGGAGCGATCCCGAGAAGGCGCCCGAACCGCGGTGACCCGTAAGCCAGGAGACCTGCCGCCACGGGGTCGCTCACGCCGGGTCCAGGGTGCGGCCAAGGCCCGGAATCCTCCGTTCGAGCGACGAGAAGCTGCCGGGCGCGCGATCGTGCGTCCGGTCGATTGTCATTGCAGGAACGGGGCGACGGACGTGCACATCCATTCTTTCCTTCACAGCGGCGCCGTCGCGGCATGATCGATCTGTCGAGCATCGCCGCCTTTGATCGCGCGCTGGCATCGCTGCCCGCTCCGGACGCCGCGGCTACGGATGCGGCGCGCGAACGCCAGCAACAGCTCACCAAGCCGCCGGGCTCGCTCGGGCGGCTGGAGGAGCTCGCGATTCTTCTTGCTGGCTGGCAGGGCCGCGAGCGCCCCTCGATGGAGGCAGCGCGGGCGGTGATCTTCGCCGGCAACCACGGCGTCGCAGCGCAGGGTGTCAGCGCCTTCCCGGTGGAAGTGACCGCGCAGATGGTCGCCAACTTCGCCGCGGGCGGGGCCGCGATCAACGCGCTGACCAGCGCCATCGGGATGCGGCTCGACGTGGTGGCGCTAGACCTCGACCACCCCACATGCGACTTCACGACCGGCCCGGCGATGGACGAGGCCGAGTGCCTCGACGCGCTCCGGCAGGGCGCCGCGGTGGTTACCACTGATACCGACCTGCTGCTGCTCGGCGAGATGGGTATCGCCAACTCGACAGCGGCGGCGGCGCTCTGCCTCCGCAGCTTCGGGGGCACGCCCGCCGACTGGGCGGGTCCCGGCACCGGGCTCGACGCGCACGGCGTCGGTCACAAGAGCGCGGTGCTCGCCCGTGCGATCGAGGTCCATGCGGACGCGCCGCATACGCCGTTCGAGACGCTGCGGCGGCTTGGCGGCCGCGAACTTGCGGCGATCGCAGGCGCCGTCCTGGCCGCGCGGCATGCCGGGGTGCCGGTACTGCTCGACGGTTTCATCTGCTGCGCGTCGCTGGCGCCCCTGGCCGCGGCGGCGCCCGGCATCGTCGACCATTGCATCGCTGGTCATTGCTCTGCCGAGCCGGGCCATGCGCGGCTGCTGTCGCGGCTGGGGCTGGAGCCGCTGCTGCGGCTCGACATGCGGCTGGGCGAAGGCAGCGGCGCGGCGGTCGCGGCGGCTGTGCTGCGCTCGGCGCTGGCGGCGCATAGCGGCATGGCGACCTTTGCCGAAGCGGGCGTCGCCGGCGGCGCATGAGCGGCATCGTCCTCCACCTCCTGCGCCACGGTGTTACCGAGGCCGAGGGCCGGCTGATCGGCCGCACCGACGCGCAGCCATTGGCTGAAGGCGTGGCAGCGTGCGTTGCGCGAGCGGCGGGTCTGGCGGTGGATGCGGTGGTGACCTCGGATCTTGCCCGCAGTTTCGTACCCGCTCGGCTCATCGCTGCGGCCTTGTCGTGCGACGTTCGCGAAGACGCCCGCTGGCGTGAGCTCGATTTCGGCGCGTGGGACGGGCTTGGCTTCGACGCGATCGACGCCGAGGCCCTGGCCGCGTTCCAGGCCGATCCTGCTCGGCATATTCCCCCGCATGGCGAAGCCTGGCCCGCACTCCTCGCACGCGTCACCGAAGCGCTCGGCACGATCGATCGCTCGACGCTGGTCGTCACCCATGGCGGCGCGATGCGGGCGGCGCTCGCAACGCTATGCGCCATCGACTTCCCCCAACTCTGGAACATCGCCCTGCCCCATGCCGCGCTGCTGAGCCTGCGCGTCTGGCCCGGCACCCCGCGCGTCGGCCAGATCATCGGACTCGTGACATGAAAGAATTCATCCTCGCCCTCCAATTCCTGACGCGCTTGCCGCTGCCGGCGGTCAAGGCCGACGACGCGACGTTCGTCCGATCGATGCGCTGGTTCCCTGCGGCCGGATTGGTCGTGGGGCTGGCGCTGCTGGTCGGGCTGTGGCTGGGCAACCTGCTCGATCCCTGGACCGGCGCGCTGTTCGGGCTGGCCGCCTGGGTAGGCATAACCGGCGCGCTCCATCTCGATGGTCTCGCCGATCTCGCCGATGCGAGCGGTGCGCTGCACAAGGGGCGCGAGCGCCTGCGCGAGGTACTCGCCGACCCGCATGTCGGCAGCTTCGGCGTGGTCGCGATCGGGCTGCAGCTCGTCGCCAAGCTTGTGCTGCTCCATGTGCTGCTGGCGGGCCCCGGCTGGTGGACGATCCTGTTCGTACCCGCCGCCGCCCGCTTCGGGCCTCTGGTCTGGGCCCGGTGGCTGCCGCCGCTGCACGAGGGACTGGCCAGCCGCTTCCGCAGCGCCGTTCGCCCCGCCGACCTGATCGTCTGGCTGGTGCTGCTCGCCTTCGCCGCCGCGTTGGCCGCGCCTGCGCTGCTCGCCGCGCCGCTGCTGATCGCCGCCTGGGGCTGGCGCGTCCAGCGCTTGCTGGGCGGCATTTCCGGCGACGGACACGGCGCGGGCATCGAGCTGGTCGAGACCGGTCTTTTGCTGGCGCTGGCGATCGTGCCGCATCTGGGATGAGCGACCCGTTGCTCCACCATGGCGGCAACCTCGCCGCCGCGCGCGCGCGGTACGGCGATGGGCCCTGGCTCGACCTGTCGACCGGGATCAATCCGGTGCCGTGGGCGATACCCAGGGATCTTGACGTCACCCTGGGGCCGTTGCCCAATCCGTCACTGCTGGCCGATCTCGAAGCGGCGGCGGCAGCTCATTTCGGTGTGGTGCAAGACCATGTCTGCGCAGTCCCGGGCAGCGAGATGGGGCTCCGGCTGCTCGGCCCGCTGCTCGGCGGCCGCGCCTGCCACCAGGTGCCGGGCTATCGCACGCATGGCGCGGCGTTTGCCGATAGTATCCCGGTCTCCGCCGGGATGCCTGTGCCCGAAGATGCGGCACTGCTCCTCGCCAATCCAAACAATCCCTGCGGCACCCTGCGCGATCGGGCGACGCTCGAAGCGCTCGCGGCCGAGCGCACCGCCGCGGGCGGCTGGCTGATCGTCGACGAAGCTTTTGCCGATGCGCACCCGGAGGCGAGCATCGCGCCGCTCGTGGACGATAGTCGACGGCTGATCGTCTTCCGCTCGTTCGGCAAATTCTTCGGGCTGGCCGGTCTGCGGCTCGGCTTCGTCCTGGCGCCCCGCCCCATCCTCGCCCGCTACCGCACGCTGCTCGGCGACTGGCCGATCGACGCGACCGCGCTGGCGATCGCCAGCCGAGCCTATCGCGACCATGCGTGGATCGACGTGACGCGGGTTGCCTTGATCGCTCGCGCAACCGCCTTCGATCGCCAGTTGGCATCGCACGGCCTCGCGCCCGAAGGCGGATCGCCGCTGTTCCGGCTGGTGGCCCACCCCGATGCGAGCGCGCTTTTCGAGCAGCTGGCCCGGGCACGCATTCTCGTCCGGCCGTTCGACTATGCGCCGCATTGGCTGCGCTTCGGCGTTCCGGCTGACGCGGCGGCGCTGGACCGGCTCGAGCGGGCGCTCCGCGGTGGCTGAGCCGGTCGCGCTTGCCGCGCTGGCGCTGGAGGCTGCGGTCGGATGGCCGGCGTGGCTGTATGCTCGGATCGGCCACCCGGTCGGCGGCTTTGCACGGCTGGTGGCGACTTGCGAGCGCCCCTGGAACCGACTCGAAACGCCCGAGCGCCGACGGCGCCTGCTCGGCATCGCGACGGTGGCATTGCTGTTGCTGGTCGCGATCGGTGCCGGACTCGCGATTGAAACCGTGGCGGCGCATTCTTCCTTTGGCTGGCTGGTGCTCGTCATGGCTGCCTTTCCCGGCCTCGCCCAGCGCAGCCTGTACGTCCATGTCCGCCCCGTCGCGGCAGCCCTCGCCCGCGACGATCTTGCCGCAGCGCGGACCGCTGTCGGCTATATCGTGGGTCGCGACACCGCGCGGCTTGATGCCCCCGGCGTCGCGCGGGCCGCGATCGAGAGCCTCGCCGAGAGCTTCTGCGACGGCATCGTCGCGCCGCTGTTCTGGCTGCTCGTCGCCGGCCTGCCGGGCCTGTGGGCGTACAAGGCGATCAACACCGCCGACAGCCTGATCGGCCACTGCGAGCCACGCTGGCGCGCCTTTGGCTGGGCAGCGGCGCGCACCGACGATCTGGTCAACCTAATCCCGGCGCGCCTATCCGCCGTCTTGCTCTGCTTCGCGGGTGCCGGCGGCTGGCGAACCATATGGCGGGATGCCGGCAAGCATGCCTCCCCCAATGCGGGCTGGCCCGAAGCCGCCATGGCGGGCGCGCTTGATCTCCGCCTTGCCGGCCCGACCAGCTATGACGGGGTGACCCATATCAAGCCGTGGATCGGCAGGGGCCGCGCCCACGCTACCGCGGCGGATATCCATCGCGGCTTGCAGGTCTATGCCCGTGCCTGCCTGTTGCTGTGGCTGATCGCGGGAGGGATCGCATGGCTGCGCTGATGCTGCAGGGGACCGGATCGGATGTTGGCAAGTCGGTGCTGGTCGCCGGCCTGGGCCGCGCGCTGACCAACCGCGGCCTCCGCGTCCGCCCGTTCAAGCCGCAGAACATGTCGAACAACGCGGCGGTGACCGAGGATGGCGGCGAGATCGGCCGCGCGCAGGCGCTGCAGGCCATTGCCTGCCGGGTCGCGCCGCATACCGACATGAACCCGGTGCTGCTCAAGCCGCAGGCCGATCGCACCTCGCAATTGGTTGTGCACGGCAAGGTGCGCGGCACCCTCCACGCGGGCAACTACCGCGAGGCCCGCAAGCCGCTGCTCGGCGAGGTGCTGACCAGCTATCGCCGCCTCGCCGCCGGCTGCGACCTGGTGCTGGTGGAAGGCGCCGGCTCGCCCGCCGAGATCAACCTGCGCGCCGGCGACATCGCCAATATGGGCTTTGCTCGCGCTGCGCACGTGCCTGTGATCCTGGTCGGCGATATCGATCGTGGCGGAGTGATCGCAGCGGTGGTCGGCACGCGCGCGGTGCTCGATCCCGAGGACGCCTCGACGATCCGCGGCTTCATGATCAACAAGTTCCGCGGTGATCCTGCGTTGTTTTGTGACGGTTATGCAGCGATCGAGGAACGCTCGGGCTGGCGCGGCTACGGCCTGATCCCGTGGCTGCGCGACGCGTCCCGACTGCCGAGCGAAGACGCGGTAGTGCTCGAGCGCAACCCGACGTCGGAACGCGGACGCATGGTCATCGCCTGCCCAATGCTGCCGCGCATCGCCAATTTCGATGATCTCGATCCGCTCAAGCTCGAACCCGGCGTCACGCTGGCGATGATCCCGCCGGGCATGCCGCTGCCCGGCGATGCGGCGCTGGTGATCCTGCCCGGCTCCAAAGCGACGATCGCCGATCTCGCGGCCCTGCGCGAACAGGGCTGGGATATCGACTTGCTCGCCCACCACCGTCGCGGCGGCGCGGTGCTTGGCATCTGCGGCGGGTACCAGATGCTTGGTCGCACGATCACCGATCCGCACGGGATCGAAGGACCCGCGGGCAGCGCGCCCGGACTAGGCCTGCTCGACGTGGACACCGAACTGACCCGCGACAAGGCGTTGCGGCCCGCGCAGGGCACTGCCCTCGGCGCCGGGATATACGGATACGAAATGCACATGGGGGTTACCACGGGTCCGGACACGGCAACGCCGTTTGCCACGCTCGATACCGGGCTCGACGGTGCGATCGCGCCGGGTGGCCGCGTTCTCGGCACGTATCTCCACGGCCTGTTCGCCAGCACCGACCTGCGTCGAGCGTTGCTCGGACGGATCGGCATCACCTCGAACGGCATGGACTATGCCGGATCGGTCGACGCGGCGCTCGATGCCATTGCCGCCGAGCTCGAACGCCATGTCGACATCGCAGCGTTGATCGCACTTGCGCAGGAAGCACCTTGATGACCAGCCTGTTCGTCCTCGGCGGCGCCCGTTCGGGCAAGAGCCGCTATGCCCAGGCCCGCGCCGAGTCCCTCCCCGGCGACCTGCTCTTCCTTGCCACGGCGCAGGCGTTCGACGCGGAAATGGAGGAGCGTATCGCGCGCCATCGCGCGGATCGCGGTCCGCGCTGGTCCACGCTCGACGTGCCGCTCGACCTCCCCGCCGCGATCCTCGCCAACGCGACGCCGGGGCGGGTGCTGCTGGTCGACTGCCTCACGCTGTGGACGTCGAACCTGATGTTCGCCGACCGCGATCTCGATGCCGAGACGGAGGCAGTCGCCAACGCCGTTGCACAGGCGGGCGGGCCGGTGATCCTCGTCGCCAACGAAGTCGGCCTTGGTATCGTGCCGGACAATGCGCTCGCGCGCCGCTTTCGCGACGCCGCCGGGCGGATCAACCAGGCAGTCGCCGCCGCAGCCGTCGAAGTGCAGTTCCTCGCCGCGGGGCTGCCGCTGCGGCTCAAATAGCCGACGGCTGCAATATGCCTTCGGCGAGCGGCCCGCCGGCCTGCGCCACAAGAGCGCAGCCGCAGAACCCGATCCTGCGAGACAGCTAGGATCAGGCGCGCCCGCCCCGCCATGCGGCTGGGTGAGGCCCGTTGTAGCGACGCCGTATCGCGTATCCCGATACGCCAAGGCGCTCGCTACGCGCTGCATGCGGAGGAGAATGGCGCCACCGCTCGTCGCAGCTAAAAAACTTCCGGACGACGTCCTCAGGCGCTTGACCAATTTAGTTAGCGTCCTAACTAACGCCCCTCATGGCCGATCGGCAAACCTCTGAACGCGCGCTTGCGACGCGCATGAACCCCGTGTCGCGGGCATGGCAGCGGCTTGCCGATGCGGCGCTGTCCTCGCTCGACATCTCCAATTCCACCGGATGGGCACTCGTCTATCTCCAGCGGCTGGGGGAGAATACGCGGCAGGCGGATCTCGCACGTGCCGTCGGGGTCACCGAAGCGTCGCTGGTGCGCACCCTGCACGCGCTGGAGGATGCAGGTCTGGTCGAGCGCGTCGTCGACCCGCGCGATCGCCGCGCCAATACCCTGCGACTCACAAATTCTGGCGTTTCGCTTGCGTCACGGATCGACACGCGGCTCGCTGCGTTGCGCAGCGAGTTGCTTACCGGGGTGAGCGACGAAGCGCTGGAGACGACCTTGGCGGTACTCGATCATTTGGCGGTGCGCCTCGCCGAACGGCGACCGCAGCCATGACCGATCGCTGGGGAATCGACGCCGCGCTCTTCTCGCTGAAATCCTATGCGGCGGGCATGCTCGCCATCTATCTGGCGCTGTCGATCGGGCTCGACCGGCCCTATTGGTCGTTCCTCACCGCCTATATCGTCGCGCAGCCGCTGGCTGGCGCGGTGCTCTCCAAGGCATTGTTCCGCGTGATCGGCACGATCGTCGGCGCGGCCGCGGCGGTGGCGATGGTGCCGCCGCTGATCAACACCCCCGAGCTGCTGGTGCTCGCCATCTCGGGCTGGCTGGCGTTGTGCGTGTTCGTGTCGCTGCTCGACCGGACCCCGCGCTCGTACATGTTCGTGCTGGCGGGTTACTCCGCGGTGCTGATCGTGCTGCCCAGCGTCGATGCGCCGGGCACGATCTTCACCGTCGCCAGCCTGCGGGTGCAGGAGATCACCTTAGGCATCCTCTGCGGCAGCCTGGTGCACGGCGTGGTCTTCCCGCGCTCGGTGGCCGCCTTCCTGCTCACCCGCGTCTCGACCATCCTCAAGGATGCCGAGCGCTGGTCGCACGATTCGATTGCGCTGGAGCCGGTGGCGGGCGTCGACGCCGAACGCCGTCGCCTCGCCGCCGACATCACCGAGCTTCACCAGCTCTCGATCCACTTGCCCTACGAGACCGCGCGTACCGCACCGCGCGTGCGCACCGTCCGCGCGCTGCAGGACCAGCTTTCGTTGCTGATGCCCCTGGGCGCGGCGGTGGACGACCGGACCGTTCAGCTGCTTGCGCAAGGCGGGTTGCCGCAGGAGGTCGCCGCGCTGCTCGTCGACACTCAGGCATGGCTCAAGACGCTGGATCGCGACCGCGACGAACGCGCCGCCGATGCCGCGATTCTCGAAGCGCGGTGCGCCGCGCTTGAGCCCGAGGTGCATCCGGGCAGCTCGTGGCACGATCTGCTGGTGTTGAGCCTGCTGTCGCGGCTCGCCGCGCTGATCGGCGCGCACCGCGATTCGCGCGAGCTGGCCGAGCAGCTCGCCACCCTCGATCGCCGCCCCGTCAGCCCCCGCGTCGCCGCGCTGCTCGAAGGCCGTCGCGGCCGCGAATTGCATATCGACTGGATCGGGGCGGCGCGCGGCGCGCTCGGCGCGTTCCTCACGCTGGCGGTGGGCTCGGCGATCTGGATCGCCAGCGGCTGGTCGGACGGGTCGACCGCGGTGATGCTTGCGGGGGTGTTCCTCGCGCTGTTCGCCGCGGCACCCGATCCGTTGCTGCCGCTGCGCTCCTTCTTCTGGGGTACGCTGGTCGCGACGGTGCTGGGGGCGATCTACGGCTATGCGATCATGCCGCGGCTCGACGGGTTCGTGCAGCTTGCCGCGGCGATGGCGCCGCCGCTGCTGATCCTCGGCGCGATGATGCACTCCCCGAAATGGATGGGTCTCGCGCTGCCGACCCTGCTCGGCCTCGGCAGCCCGCTACTTATCTCGGCACGCTACACCAGCGCCTTCGCCAGCTTCGTCAACGGCGCGATCGCGCAGCTGATGGGCGTCGCCTTCGCGATCCTGATGGCGCGGCTGCTGCAATCGGCGGGCATCGAGCAGGCGATCCGGCGGACGCTGCGCGCCGGCTGGGCGGATATCGCCGAGCGCAGCAACCTGATGACCCCGCCGGATGTGCGCGGCTGGATCAACCGCATGCTCGATCGCATCGCCCTGCTGGCCCCGCGGCTGGCGCTGAGCGGCCGCTCGCCGGGCAAGCCGCTCTACGACGCGTTGCGCGACCTGCGGACCGGGGTCGCGATCGCGGAATTGCGTGCGCTTCGGCTCGACCTGCCCCCCGAGCGCGCGGCACCGCTCACCGACGTGCTGCGCGACGTCGGTGCCTATTATCGCCGCCTCGAACCCGAGGTGGAAAAGCCCGAGGATCCTGGCCTGCTCGCCCATATCGACACGGCACTCCATGCCATTGCGCAGGACGGCGACGCAGCTGTCCGCCGCGCCGGTGCGCTGGGCCTGCTGGCGCTGCGCCGCAACCTCTTCCCCAATGCGGATCCCATGCCGGAGGCCAGGCTGTGACCGGCGAAATCTCCATCGACGGCGTGTTCGTGCCGACGCTGCTGGTGCTCGGCGTGCTCGCCATGGTGATGACCATGGCGCTCTCCCGCTTGCTCAACGCCTTCGGCCTCTATCGCTTCGTCGCCTATCGGGCGCTGGTCGATCTGTGCCTCTTCATTCTCCTGCTCGGCCTGCTCGCCTGGGCCACCCCCTCGATCGGATTCCACCCATGAAACGCTACCTCCCCGCCATCGGCCGCAGCGCCGCGACGATCCTGATCGTGGTCGCCGCGGCTTTCGTCGCCCTGTGGTTGTGGCAGCATTATGCGCGCAGCCCCTGGACGCGCGACGGGCGCGTGCGCGCGGACGTGGTTCGGGTGACGCCGGACATCGCCGGGCTGGTGACCGCGGTGGCGGTGCATGACAACCAGCAGGTCAAGGCCGGCGACCTGCTCTTCGTGATCGACCAGCCTCGCTACTCCCTCGCGCTTGCCCAGGCCCGGGCCAGCGTCGAGAGCGCGCGTGCGACGCTCAACCAGGCGCAGCGCGAGGCGCGCCGCGATCTTGCGCTCGGCAATCTCGTCGCCGCCGAAACGCACGAGCAGAATGTCGCGCGGGTCGCCACCGCCCAAGCCGCACTCGCCCAGGCACTGACCTCGGTGCAAAGCGCCCAACTCAACGTCTCGCGGACCCAGGTGAAGGCGTCGGTCAACGGCACCGTCACCAATCTGGATCTGCACCCCGGCGACTATGTCGCGGCGGGCCAGCAGGCGATGGCGCTGGTCGATGCCGACAGCCTGCGCGTCGAAGGCTATTTCGAGGAAACCAAGCTGCCCAGCATCCGCATCGGTGCGCCGGTGACGGTGGAACTGATGGGGGAGCCCCGGCTGCTCCACGGCGTGGTCGAGAGCATCGCCGCGGGCATCAACGACACCACCCGCAGCAACGCCGGCAATTTGCTGCCGAACGTCGATCCGACCTTCACCTGGGTCCGTCTCGCCCAGCGCATTCCGGTGCGGGTGAAGCTCACCCAGCTGCCTGCTGATATCCGCCTGATCGCCGGCCGCACCGCGACGGTGACGATCCAGCCGGCCGCCATCGCGCAGCCGGCGCCGGTTCGTCCCGCACAGACGCCGACGCCGACGCCCACGGCCTCTGCAACTCCGAAGGCCCAGTGAGCATGCGCCGCCTCCCCCTGCTCGCCGCGCTCGCCTTGATCACCGGCTGCACCCGCGCCGGGCCGGACTATCACCCGCCCGTCGCCAGCCCCGCCACCGATCCCGCCGCCACGGGCAAGTTCCTTTCGGCGCAGGACAAGGCGTTCGCAGACGAACCGCTGCCCGCGCATTGGTGGCGGCTCTATGCCGATCCGCGGCTGGACACGCTTGTCGAGCAGGCGCTCGCGGCCAATGCCGACCTGCGCGCTGCCGACGCCAACCTTCGCCGCGCCGAGGCCGTGATCCGCCAGACGGAAGCGTCGCGGCAGCTGACGACCGACCTTTCGGGCGGCGGCACGCTGGGGCGTCCTTCCGGAACCGGGGCGACATTGCCCGGCACGCTAGGGTACGATCTCGGCATCGCTGTCGGCTACCCGTTGGATGTGCGCGGCAAGATCGCGCGGGCGATCGAAGCGAGCCTGGCCGACCGCGACGCCGTGGCCGCAGCGCGGGATGCGGTGCGGGTCAGCGTCGCGGCGGCCACCGCGCGCGCCTATGCCGATGTATGCGCCGCCAATTTTCGGCTGGCAGCAACCCAGCGCATCGTCGCGCTCCAGCGCCAGACCTTCGGGGCGACGCAGCGCCTGCAGCGCGCCGGCCGCGGCACCGCGTTCGACATCACCCGAGCCCAGGCCGCGGTGCAGACCAGCGAATCCAATCTGCCGATCTTCGCCGCCCAGCGCCGCGCCGGGCTCTACACGCTCGCGGCATTGCTGGGCCGCCCGGCCGCGGACTATCCCCGGGAGGTGGAAAGCTGTGCGGCACTCCCTGCCCTGCCCCGACCGATGCCGGTGGGCGACGGTGCGGCGATGCTGCGGCGGCGGCCGGACATCCGCCAGGCAGAGCGGGTGATCGCGGGCGACACTGCCCGGATCGGCGTCGCCACCGCGGATCTCTACCCGCAGATCAACCTCGGCGGTTCGGCCGGCCTCAGCGGCCCCCTGGACAAGCTGGGCAGCACCAGTTCGTTCGGCTTCAGCCTGGGCCCGCTGATTAGCTGGAGCTTCCCCAACCGCCCGGCCGTCCGCGCGCGGATCGATGCGGCGGGCGCGCAGGTCGATGCCGACGTCGCCCGCTTCGATTCTACCGTGCTCGGCGCGCTCCGCGATACCGAGACCGCGCTGGAGACCTATGCCCGCGATCGCGATCAGGCCGAAACGCTCCGCCAGGCGCGCAACAGCGCGGCGACGGCAGCGGACCAGGCCGGCCGGCTGTTCCGCTTCGGCCGCAGCGACTTCCTCGCGCTGCTCCAGGCGCAGAGCAGCCTTGCCCAGGCCGAGGCCAGCTATGCCACGGCGCAGGCGCGGCTGCCCGACGACCAGATCGCGATCTTTCTCGCGCTTGGCGGCGGCTGGGAATAAGAGCGCGCCATGACCTTCACCGATATCGCGAGCCGGACCTACAACCATAATTTCCGGCTCGACCCGATCGTCCGCAGCCTGCTCGATACCGATTTCTACAAGCTGTTGATGTTGCAGATGATCCGGCGCCTCCATCCGGAGACGCAGGTCACCTTCTCGCTGATTAATCGCACCAAGTCGGTGCGGCTGGCCGAGGTGATCGACAAGGCCGAGCTGCGCGCCCAGCTCGATCATGCCCGCACGCTGCGCTTCACCAAGAAGGAGCTGATCTGGCTGGCGGGCAACAGCTTTTACGGCAAGACCCAGATGTTCGCCCCGGACTTCATCGCCTGGCTCGCCGAGTTTCGCCTGCCCGACTATGAACTGGAACACCGCGACGGCCAGTTCGTGCTCCATTTCCACGGGCCCTGGACCCACACGACCATGTGGGAGATCCCGGCGCTGACCATCGTCAACGAACTCCGCTCACGTGCTGCGATGCGCGGGCGGGATCGGTTCGCCCTCGACGTGCTCTATGCGCGCGCCAAGGCCAAGCTGTGGGACAAGGTCGAGCGGCTGCGCACGCTGCCCGATCTCGTGCTGTCGGACTTCGGCACCCGCCGTCGCCATGGCTTCCTGTGGCAGCGCTGGTGCGTCGAGGCGCTCAAGGAGGGCCTGGGCCACCGCTTTATCGGCACCTCCAATGTGCTGCTCGCGATGGACGCGGACCTGGAAGCGATCGGCACCAATGCGCACGAGCTGCCGATGGTGGAAGCCGCGCTTTCGACCGATGACGCCAGCCTTGCCGACGCGCCCTATCGGGTGCTCGAGCAGTGGCGCGCCCATTATGGCGGCAACCTGCTGATCGCGCTGCCCGACGCATTCGGCACCAGCTCGTTCCTCGCCCGCGCGCCCGATTGGGTCGGCGACTGGACTGGCTTTCGCCCGGACAGCGCGCCGCCGATCGCGGGCGGCGAGGAGATCATCCGCTGGTGGCAGGAACATGGCCGCGACCCGCGCGAGAAACTGCTGATCTTTTCCGACGGCATGGACGTGGAGTCGATCGAGGCGACCTATCGTCACTTCAACGGTCGGGTCCGGATGAGCTTCGGCTGGGGCACCAACCTCACCAACGATTTCCGCGGCTGCGATCCCGATGGCTCGGCCGGGCTGGAGCCGATCTCGCTGGTCTGCAAGGTGGTAGCAGCGAACGGCCGGCCGGCGGTCAAGCTGTCGGACAATCCGGCCAAGGCGACCGGCGAACCCGCCGAGATCGAGCGCTACCTGCGGGTGTTCGGCAGCAAGGGCCGCACCGAGCAGGCGGTGCAGGTCTAGCCCCGCCAGTCGACCGTGTTGCCATAAGGATGGCACGTCGCAAGCACGCGGCGTTCCTCCCCGCCGGGGAACCAGCTGAGCGACAGCCGCACTTCGCTGCGCGTTTCGGTCCATTCGAAGCCGACCCAGGCGAGCGGACGCTCTGCGGTGGCGTACTGGCCCGCGTCGCGGATCATCGCGACCACCGCGGCGCGGTCGCGCGGCGGCAGATATTGCAGCACCATCGAGTGCATCACGACGCGGCAGACGCCCGCTGCCTGCGGTTCGGCGAGCTGGCGGGCCAGCCATTCGGAGGCGTCGCCCTTCTCGATTTCCGGCGGGTGCCGCCGCGCCATGCCGAGCGCCTCTTCCAGCCGATGCAGCCGCGCCGGCTGATCGGCGAAGATATAGGCCATCAGTCGCTCGCACGTCGCCGGATCGGCGGCGCTGAGCGGGTTGAGGTCGACACCGCGGGCCGAGACAACTTCCAGCGGCGCAGGCTGGGGCGCGGGGCCGTGCCAGTCGGGCGCGACCTGCACCGGGGAGTGGCGGTCCCCGGTCAGCGCGCCACCGAGGTCGAACCCGTATCGGTCGAGATTGAGGTTGAGACCGCAACTCGAACCGATTTCCAGCAGCTCGAACGGCAGCCCAAAGCGGCGGCGCACCTGCATCAGCGCGGCGACGATTGCGCCCGAACGCCCGACTTCGTTGGTCTGCGGAGTACGACGGAGGAAGCCGGCGATCAGATCGTCCTCGGCAGCCAGTGCCTCGCCGATCACACCGTCAAAATCGTCATGCTCGCGGCGATAGAGCTCGGCCAATGCCGGGGGATTGCCGCGGCGGGCGAGGAAATGCAGCGCCGCGTTGAACCGCATCGCAAGGGCGGCAGAGGCGGGATCGCCCTCCCAGTGCAAAATCAGCGCCTCGCTGTGCGGGCCCCGCCCCAGCTGGCGCAAGCCCGCCGCCAGCACCGCGCCGATGAAGGGCGAGCCGAGCTCGGTGGCGACCCGTGCCATGCGAGCGATCTCCGCAATACCCGTCCGGGGAGCGATCATGTTCATTACCATTTCCCGGGCAGAAGCCGCGTCGGATCTTGTCGCCGGGGGCCGCCCGATTCGCAATCGGATCGAACGGCCATGCCGGGGTCTTCAAATGCTTCCGGCGATCAGAAGCTCTGCCAGTCGTCGTCCGCGCCGTTGCTGCGAACGAGGGCCGAGACGGCGGCCGCAGGGAGCGGCTTGACGCTGCCGCCGTTGAAGCGGCTGGGAGCAACCCGCGAGGTCGGCATCGGCGCGCCGCCGCCATGGCCGACCTTGAAGCGGCTGGCCTGTTCGGAAAGCACGCTCACTTCGCTCGCCAGGTTGCGCGCGGCCGCCGAGGTCTCCTCCACCATCGCTGCGTTCTGCTGGGTCGAATGGTCCATCTCGCCGAGCGCGGCGCTGATCTCGGTGACGGCGCTCGACTGCGCATGATTGTCCGAGGCCATGTTGCCAAGCAGCTGGTGGACTTCGCCCACGCCGCTCGAGATGTCGGCCAGCGCACCATCGACGCGCTGCACCGCCTGCACTGCGGTGACGATGTCGCTCTGCGTCGCGGTCAGCTGGTCGCGGGCGCGGCCGGCTTCCTCTTCGGCGCGCATCGCCAGGGCGGAGACGAGGTCGGCGACGACGGCGAAGCCGCGGCCCGCTTCGCCTGCCCGGCCGGCTTCGACCGCGGCGTTCATCGCGAGAACGCGCGTCTGGAAGGCGATCTTGTCGAGGCCCTCGATGACGCTGTCGATGCCCTTGGCGCTGTCCGACACGCGGGTCATCGCCTGCACCGCTTCGTCGGCGGTGCTGCGGCCGTTGTCGACCGTCGACATCGTGCCGTCGGCGCGCTCCACGGTGCGGCCGGCGGCGGCAGCGGTGGCCTTGAGGCGCTGGTCCATCTGGGTGACGGCGGCGGCAGTCTCTTCCAGGCTGGCGGCATTGGCTTCGGTGCGGCGGGCGAGGTCCTCGCTGGCCTGGGCGATCTCGTTCGAGCCGGTGCGGATCGACGCGGTCGCCTCGATCACCGACGCGATCAGCTCGCGCAGGCTCGACAACGCGTTGTTGAAGTTGGTCTTGACGGCGCTGTACTCGCCCGGGAACTCGGTGTTGATCTGCGCGGTCAGATTGCCCTGCGCCAGTTCGGCGAGATGCGACGAAACGGTTTCGACGACCATCTTCTGCGTCGCTTCGGCCTTGGCGCTGGCCTCGTCCGAGGCTTCCTTCGCAAGCGCGGCGTCACGGAACACGAGCACGGCGCGCGCCATGTCGCCAAGTTCGTCCCCGCGTGCGGTGGCGGGCACCTCGACATGGTTCCGGCCCGCGGCGAGGTCCGCCATGGTGCGGGTCAGCTGGCTGATCGGACGGGCGATGATGCTGCTGAGCATGACGGCGAGGCCGATGGCGATGCCGATCAGCGCGATCGCGCCGGTGATCAGCACGGTGGTCGCAGTGGCGATAGCGCCTTCCTGACGCGCGCCGTTTTTCTCGATCGCCTCGGCCTGCGCATCCTTGATCGCGCGCAGCGGCAGCACGGCGGCGGAGACCAGGACTGCCTTGCCCGCGCTGCGGGTTTCGGCCTGGGCCTCTTCGCGCTTGCCGGCTTTGACCTGAGCGATCAGGCGGTCGCCCCATTTCTCGCGCCACGACAGCGTCTCGGTGCGCGACTTGCGCAGCGCTTCGAGCAGCGCCGGGTCGGTCAGCAGCTTCTCGAGTTCGGCCGACGTCTCGTCATATTCGCTGCGACCCTCGTCGTACGACTTCAGGTACGTCGGGTCGGCTGTGACGAGGAAGCCGCGCAGCTGGCTGTTCTGGCGCAGCAGCGCCGTTTCCAGCGTCAGCGTTTTCGAATGGATCTGCTGGCTGAGATTGTTCTGATCGGTGACCGAACGGATCATCGAAATGTTCATGAAGAACACGATCATCACGATCGCTGCCGATGCGCAGATCAGCAGAAACGAAAGTGCGAGCTTCCTCGGAATTTTCATCGATGCAATCATTTCTGGTCTTTCCGATAGTTTTTGGCGCGCCCGAACATGCTGTTGTCGATCGCGACCTGCGCTAGGGCCGAGTCGATCGCCGAAAAGGAGAGGTTAGGGATGGTCACGCGCGGTCGGCGCTTGGCGGCGACGCCGGCACAGGTGCGGCTGCCGCGGTGCTCGCGGCTCCAGCAAAGGCTAAAAATCGAACCCGCACGCGCATTCCCAATCCCGTTCCCGGTCTGTGGTTTACCGCATTATAGGAACGATCTCTTACCGATCGGTCACCGGCGCATAAACAATGCCGGTAGAAGCGCGTAGGGCATCGCGAGAAACCTCGGCGCCTGGCGTGCGAGAAGCGATGTATCGGATCCGCGGCATCGGATAGACCGTGATCGCGCGGCGGTCGCTACGGTATAGTACGCGTACCGCATATTGCATGCGGGGTTCGCCGATGGTGCATGGCGAGGGTGCGGCGGTGGCGCGACGGATCGCCGCGCGCTGCCTGCCACACCCATCGCGCTGACGAACGTTACTTGCGGTCCTTGCGACCGCCCTTCCAGTACAGGAGCCCGGCGACGATTGCCGCCGAACCGACGCCGATCGCCGCACCCATGCCGATCTGGCGTGAACTGGGCATTCGGCGCTTGGCTGCTTCCGCCATTTCCTTGGCCGCGGCGAGCGCCTCCCCTTCCCCGGCATGCGGTGCTTCGGCCTTGGGGTAGGGCGACTGCGATTCGGCGGGCACGGGCGGGTTCTTGCTCATCATCTTCCTTCGACACACGCGGTGATCAACCGCCTTCTTCATGCGGCGGTTCCGCCCCGGCTTGCAAGGCGCAACCGCACTCCGCCATAGCGGCACGCGATGAACCCGATCTATTCCTCGATGGGCACCACCATCTTCGAAGCCATGTCCGCCCGCGCCCGGGCGAACGATGCGATCAATCTCGGCCAGGGCTTTGCCGACGGTCGCGGGCCCGAGGCGGTGCTGAAGGCCGCCGCGCGCGCGGTGCTGGAGAAATCGAACCAATATCCGCCGATGGCCGGGCTGCCCGAACTGCGCCAGGCGGTGGCAGACCATTACACGCGTCATCAGGGACTCAATCTTGCGGCGGAGGAAGTGATCGTCACCTCCGGCGCGACCGAGGCGCTCGCCGCCGCCCTTTTCGCGCTGATCGAGCCCGGCGACGAAGTGCTGTGCTTCCAGCCGCTCTACGATGCCTATGTCCCGCTGATCCGGCGCGCCGGCGGCGTGCCGCGCTTTGTCCGCCTCAGCCCGCCCGAATGGCGGATCGAGCGCGCTGCACTGGAAGCGGTGGTAACCGCGAAAACCCGGCTGATCCTGCTCAACAACCCGCTCAATCCCGCGGCGACGATGACCAGAGCCGACGACCTGGCGATGCTCGCCGATTTCTGCGTCGTGCACGATCTGACCGCGATCTGCGACGAAGTGTGGGAACATGTCACTTTCGACGGCGCCCGCCATCTGCCGCTGCTAGGCTTTCCCGGCATGCGCGAGCGAACGGTGAAGATCGGCAGCGCGGGCAAGATCTTCGCGCTCACCGGGTTCAAGGTCGGCTGGCTGTGCGCCGCCCCTGCCCTCGCCCGGGTGGCGGCCAAGGCACACCAATTCCTCACCTTCACCACCCCGCCCAACCTGCAATGGGCGGTCGCCGAGGGGTTGGCGACCCAGGACGGCTGGGTGCAGGACGCCCGCACGCGCTTCCAGGCCGGGCGCGACCGGCTCGCCAAGGGGCTGCGCGACGCCGGGTTCACGGTGCTGCCAAGCGCGGCGACCTATTTCCTCTCGGTCGACCTTGCCGCCTCGGGACTGGCGATGGACGACGTTACCTTCAGCGAACGACTGGTCGACGAGGCCAAGGTCGCGACGATCCCCGTATCTGCCTTCTACGCCGAAGATCCGGTAACCAGCGTGGTCCGCTTTTGCTTCGTCAAGGAAGACGCGGTGCTGGACGCGGCGGTGGAGCGGGTGACGGCGTGGCGCGCGGCGCTGTCCTGACGTTTCAGATCCGGTCGAGCACCCCGCGCTCGGTGATGTAGCCCGTCACCAGTCGCGCCGGGGTGACGTCGAACGCGGGATTGAGCGCCGGGGAGTCCGTCACGCGGATGGTCGTGATCTCGTCGCGCTGGTCCGGACCCGTAAGCCGTGTGATCTCCTCGGACGCGCGCGCCTCGATCGGGATGTCGGCGCCGCTCGCGGTCGCCGGGTCGAAGGTCGTGTAGGGCAGCGCCACATAGAAGGGCACGCCAGTGTCGTGCGCGGCTAGCGCCTTCAGATAGGTGCCTATCTTGTTGCAGACATCGCCATTGGCGGTGACCCGATCGGTGCCGACGATCACCGCATCGACCTGCCCCTGCATCATCAGCAGGCCGCCGGCATTGTCGGCGATCACCGTGTGCGGCACCCCGTGGTTGCGCAGCTCGAAGGCGGTGAGCAGCGCGCCCTGGTTGCGCGGGCGGGTCTCGTCGACCCAGACATGCACCGGGATGCCGGCATCGTGCGCAAGATAGATCGGTGCGGTCGCGGTGCCATAGTCCACCGTCGCCAGCCACCCGGCATTGCAATGGGTGAGAAGGTTGAGCGGCCGGTCCGGATTCCTGGCGTGCAATCCGCGCAATAGGTCCAGGCCATGCTCGCCGATCGCGCGGCAGAGCGCGGCATCCTCGTCGCAGATCGCGTCGGCACGCGCAAAGGCAGCCGCGGCACGCTCGGCTTGCGGCAGCCCCACCACTGCTGCTCGGACCTGATCCAGCGCCCAGCGCAGGTTGATCGCGGTGGGCCGCGTCTCGACCAGCGTTTCATAGGCGGCCGCCAGCCCGGCATCGCTGGCATCCACCGCCAGCGCCATGGCGAGTCCATAGGCCGCCGTCGCACCGATCATCGGCGCGCCGCGCGTCCACATCTCGCGGATCGCCACGGCCGCCGCGTCGAGGTCGCGCAGTTCGACCCACCGGATTTCCCAGGGGAGCTGGCGTTGGTCGAGGATACGGATCCCCTTACCGTCATCGGTGCGGGCGATGGACCGGGTGTGCTTGCCTTCGAGGATCACAGGCGTATCTCCGCGAGCGAGTGAATGTCGGCGGGGCCGCCGGCGCGATCGATCAGCAACGCGCCCAGCCCCGCCGCACGCGCCGCATCGACCTCGGGCTGCATATCGGACACGAACAGAATTTCATTTGCTGCGCAACCGGTTGCTGCCGCGATTTTCGTATAACTCTCAGCGTCGCGCTTCGGCCCGGTCGTTGTATCGAAATAGCCGGAGAGCATCGGAGTCAGGTCCCCGGCGACCGAATGGCCGAAGATCAGCTTCTGCGCGGCGATCGACCCCGAGGAATAGATGTAGATGTCCACCCCGGCGGTATACCAGCGGTGCAGCGCCTCAGGGGTGTCGGGATAGACATGGCCCCGCAGCGTGCCGTCGGCATAGCCCCGCGCCCAGATCAGCCCCTGCAGCGTCTTGAGCGGGGTCGCCTTGCGATCCTCGGCGATCCAGTCGAGCAGCGTTGCCACCTTGTCCTCGCCTGGCACCTCGGCCAAGATTGGGGCGACCTCTTCAGAATGCGCCTCGACGTAGCGTGCCAAATGCATGGCAGCGTACGGAAAAAGTACCTCCGCCACGAAGGCGATGCTGCTCGTGGTCCCCTCGATATCGAGCAGGACGGCCTTGGTCTGGGTCATGGAGATACTCGCTGCGCCGCGCGTCAGGCGACGATGGGCTCGTGGCGCGGGAAACGATCAGCGATCGCGTCGCCGGTAAACTGGGCAATCCAGCCATCGGGGTTGGAAAACAGGCGGATCGCGGTGAAGCGCGGGCTCGGCCCCATATCGAACCAGTGGGGCGTCCCCGCAGGCACCGAGATCAAATCGCCCTCCGTGCAGAGAACCGCATAGACGCGATCGTTCAGATGCAGTGTAAAGAGTCCCTCGCCCTCGACGAAGAAGCGCACCTCGTCCTCGGCATGGCGATGCTCGGACAGAAACTTCGTGCGAAGCATATCCTTTTCGGGATGGTCGGGCACCATCCGGATCACGTCGACCGAGCGGTATCCGCGCTCCCCCTTCAACCGCTCGACTTCCGGCGCAAAGGCGGTGAGTACCGCCTCCTCCCCCGCATCGGCCGCAATCGCACGCGAGGGCCAGCGCTCGAAGCGCACACCGCGGATCGCCAGTTCCTCGGCGATGGTCGCCGGATCCTCGGTGTCGAGCAGCGGTGCCGCATCGGTTTCGGAGAAAATGCGAAGTCGGCTCATCCTGCCCATGCCCGTCTGAAGCTGGCCTCGGCGAGCTCGGCGGCGATCATCCATTCTGTCGCCTCCAGCACGCGTTCGGCCTCGTCCACGTCCCTGCCCCAGGCATAGAGCCCATGGCTGCGAATGAGATACGCGGGAATCGCGCCTGGCGCCAGCAGCGCGGGACGGATCGCTGCCTCGATCACCGCCATGTCCTGGCTGTTTTCGACGATCGGCAGCCGAACCTCGGCCTCGTGGGTTGCGTGACCGGGATAGGCCTTGAGCATTTCGTGCCCCGACAACGTGATGCCGTCCGCATCGGTCGCCCGGCTCAACCCCACCGCTTGGGGCGAGTGCCCGTGCAGGACCGCGCCCGCCTGCGGGAACAGCCGGTAGATGGCCAGATGCAGGTCGGTCTCGGCCGAGGGCTTGCCGGGCGTAAGCGGCTGGCCATCCAGATCCACCCGCATGATCCCGTCGCTGGTCAGCCGCCCCTTGTGGCGGCCCGACACGGTCAGCGCGATGCTGCCATCGTCCAGCCGGACCGAGTAGTTGCCCGAGGTTGCCGGTGCCCAGCCACGCGCGTCGAGCCGCCTGCCGGCCTCGATCAGCGCCGCGACGGCCTGTTCATGGGACATGGTCATGCCGCGCCTCTAGCGCGTCGCCCAAGCCAGGCGACACAGAAATTTTCGTTCCCGGAAGAGATCAACGATGCCAATGGGATGCGGCGCGAATCGGCAAGACGTGAATGCTCGCCGTCCCGAAACGGCATGTCGGCTCGGTGAACCGGGCGGCAGGTGCGCCGAAATGCGCCACATACGGGCATAACCGGGACCATCATTAACGATGCTTCTGCTATAAGGTTTCCGGGGCATGACAGAAATTTGCGGGCGCAGAACAAAGATCATGGATTCGAACGCTTCGGTACAAACACGTCGAGCTTTGCTCAAATCGGCGCTGGTAATGGCAAGTGGCGCAGCGGTTTCGGCCTGTGCCTCGCGCACCATCGGAACGACGATGGCGGCCGCCGCACCGGCACCACGCCTCCAGCCGGCGCCGGTTTCTTCGCTGCATCCGGCACCGAAGGTCGCGGCCCAGGCGCGGATTGTTCCCGCCGGCATCCGGCCCGACCTGTTCAAGCGTGCGACTGCGGCGCTCGACCGGCATTCAATGCACGTCGACACGCATGACCGGATCGCGATCGCGGACTTTTCGCTGCCGTCGTCGCAGCCGCGCTTCTTCCTGGTCAATATGGGTACCGGCGAAGTCGAGCCGCTGCTGGTGGCGCACGGTATCGGGTCCGATCCGGGCCACACGGGCGTGCTCCAGCGCTTCTCCAACCAGATCAATTCCGAGGCGACCTGCGAAGGCGCGTTCCTCACCGCCGATTATTATGTCGGCAAGCATGGGGACTCGCAGCGGCTGATCGGGCTCGACCCGACCAACGACAATGCGATGGCGCGCGCGATTGTGGTCCACTCGGCCTGGTATGCGAACCCGGACATGGTCTCGAAGCATGGCAAGCTCGGCCGCAGCCAGGGCTGCTTCGCGGTCGGCGAGCGGCAGCTGGCCAAGGTGTTCGAGCGGTTGGGCCCCGGCCGCCTGATCTACGCGACCAAGGCGTAAGCGGAAACGCGTCTAAGCCCCTCCTCCTGGGAGGAGGGGTTTGGGGGTGGAGGGATTCCAAGAACAGACGTAAGTCTCGGTGAGACACCGCCCCACCCCAACCCCTCCCCTGAAGGGGGGGGCTATACCCTCCTTCGGATACATCCCGCCCCCGTGGGGTTGGCAGGCCATGGTCCCCGACATAGGAGACAGGCATGGCCGATCCGCATCCGTTCTTTGCACTCCACCGTCACGGCATGATCCGCGCGGGCGTCTGCACGCCCGTCGGTACGGTGGCCGATCCCGCCGCCAACGCCCGCGCGACCATCGCCTTGGCGCAGCAGGGGGACGCAGCGGGCGCGGACATCCTCGTCTTTCCCGAACTCAACGTCACCAGCTATGCGATCGACGACCTGCATTTGCAGGATGCGATCCTTGCCGCCACCCAGGCGGGTATCGCTGCGATCGTCGCGGCAAGCCGCACCCTGAAGCCGGTATTGCTGATCGGCGCTGCTCTCGTGCGCAACGGCCGGCTCTATAATTGCGCGGTGGCCATCGCACGCGGGCGCATCCTCGGCGTAGTGCCCAAGACCTATCTGCCCAACTACCGCGAATATTACGAGAAGCGCTGGTTCGCCTCGGGCTCGGGGCTGCGCGACCTGGACATCACGGTCGCCGGCCAGACCGTGCCGTTCGGCCCCGACCTGCTGTTCGCGGCGGAGGACCTGGCCGACTTCGTCTTCCATATCGAGATCTGCGAGGATTACTGGGCGCCGCAGCCCCCCTCCATCGAGGGCGCGATGGCGGGTGCGCTGGTGCTGTGCAACCTCTCGGCTTCGAACATCGTGATCGGCAAGGGGCGCGAGCGCGAGCTGCTCTGCGCGTCGCAGAGTTCGCGGACGATCTCGGCCTATCTCTATTCGGCCTCAGGCCCGGGCGAGAGCACCACCGATCTCGCCTGGGACGGCCAGGGACTGATCTACGAATTCGGCGAGAAGCTCGCCGCCTCGCAGCGCTTCGAGCTCAGTGATGCGATCACCTATGCCGATCTAGACCTCGAGCGGCTTCGGCTCGAGCGGATGCGCGACGGCACGTTCAACGACAATGCCCGCAACGCCGGCATGCCCGAAACGCGATTCCGCCGCATCGGCTTCGCGCACCAGCCCGATTTCGCCGATCGCGGGTTGCGCCGGCCCACGCGCCGCTTCCCCTTTGTGCCCAACACCCCCGCGGCGCTGGAGGAGGATTGCTACGAGGCGTTCAACATCCAGGTGGAAGGCCTGCGCCAGCGGATTGCGTCGACCAGGGGCAAGACGCTGGTGATCGGCATTTCGGGCGGCCTCGATTCCACCCATGCGCTGATCGTTGCCGCCAAGGCGATGGACCGGCTCGGCCGCCCGCGCACCGACATCCTCGGCTATACCATGCCCGGTTTCGCGACGAGCGACGGCACCAAGTCCAACGCCTGGGCGCTGATGCGCGCGATCGGCATCACCGCGGCGGAGATCGACATCCGCCCCGCCGCACGCCAGATGCTCGCGGATCTCGGTCATCCCTTCGCGCAGGGCGAGCCGGTCTATGATGTCACGTTCGAGAACGTCCAGGCGGGTCTGCGCACCGATTATCTGTTCCGCCTCGCCAACCACCATAGCGGTTTCGTCATCGGCACCGGCGACCTTTCGGAGCTGGCGCTGGGCTGGTCGACCTATGGCGTCGGCGACCAGATGAGCCATTACGGCGTCAATGCCGGCGTGCCCAAGACGCTGATCCAGTACCTCATCCGGTGGAGCGCCGAGAGCGGCCAGTTCGACGGCGAGGCGGCCACCGTGTTGCTCTCGATCCTCGATACCGAAATCTCTCCCGAACTCGTCCCCGCTGATGCCGACGGCAAGATGCAGAGCACGCAGGACCGGATCGGCCCCTACGAGCTACACGATTTCTTCCTGCACCATATCGCGCGCTTCGGGCTCAGGCCGTCCAAGGTGGCGTTCCTGGCCTGGCATGCCTGGAAGGACGCGGAAGCAGGCCTTTGGCCGATCGGCTTCCCGGCGGAAGGCCGTAACAGCTACGACCTGGCGACGATCGCCAAGTGGCTGGAAACCTTCCTCTTCCGCTTCTTCCAGACCAGCCAGTTCAAGCGATCGGCGCTGCCCAACGGCCCGAAGGTCTCGGGCGCCGCCGCGCTCAGTCCGCGCGGTGACTGGCGTGCGCCATCGGACAGCGTCGCGAACGCCTGGATCAAGGAACTGCGCGCCGCCCTGCCCTGAACCGCCTCAGCCGCGGGCAACCGCGCGGATCTTGCGCAGCAGTTCGTGTGAATCGAACGGCTTGCGCAGGATGGTGACATTGGGCGAGGCGATCGCGTCGAGCTTGTTCGAGTCCGCAAAGCCAGTGATCAGGATCACCGGCAGCTCCGGGTCCATCGCCGCCACCTGCGCGGCGACCTCGCTGCCGCTCAGTTCGGGCATCGCGAAATCGACTACGAGCGCGCCGAAGCTACGGCCCTGCACCAGCGCCACCCCGGCGGCGCCGTCGGCCGCCTCTTCCACCACCGCACCCGCCGAGCGCAGCATTTCGGCAAGCGAGGCCCGGACATGCGCATCGTCATCGACCAGCGCAATCGTCGTGCCGGTCAGGCTGATCCGTTCGTCGCGGGCGGAATCATCGGGCACGTCACGGCGCGGCTCGACGGTGGCGAGCGGCAGGAACAGCGTTACGGTGGTGCCCTTCCCCGGCGCGCTGTCGATCTGGAGCGTGCCACCCGATTGGCGCAACACCCCGAACGCCATCGACAGCCCCATGCCGGTGCCCTTGCCGACACCCTTGGTGGAGAAGAACGGCTCGACCGCACGCGCCGCGACCTCGGGCGGCATGCCCATACCGGTATCGGTGACGCGCAGTGCGACAAAGTCGCCGGCGGGCACATCCGGCGCAACCTTGCCGCTGCACAGCTCGGCGGAAATCGTCAGTACGCCGCCTTCGGGCATCGCATCGCGCGCGTTGAAGGCAAGGTTGAGCACCGCCAGTTCGAGCTGCAGCGAATCGGTCTGGACGTTCCACACCGGATCGATCCGCTCGATGCGCACACGCCCCAGCGGCGCCACGGCACGCTCGACCAGCCCCGCCATGCCGCCGACCAGCTCCGCCAGCCGTACCGACTTCACGTCGAGCCGCTGCTTGCTCGAAAAGGCCAGCAATTGCCCGGTCAGCTGGCGGCCACGCTCGACCGCATCGAGCGCGCTCGACGTCCAGCGGATCACGCGATCGGCGTCGTCGGGCTTGCGCGCAATGAGTTCGAGGTTGCCGGCAATTGCCTGCAGCAGATTGTTGAAATCATGCGCAATGCCACCGGTCAGCTGCCCCACCGCCTCCAGCTTCTGCGCCTGCAGCAAGGCGGCCTCTACATTTTCGCGCTGGGCGACTTCGCTCTGCAGCTCGGCGAGCGCGGCGTCGCGCTGCTCCACCATCGCGGCGAGCTGGGCATTGGCTTCCTTGAGCTTTTCCGAGGAGGGGAGCTTGGTCAGCGTCGGCAGCAGCGGCCATAGCAGAATCGCGGTGGCCACCGACGCGAGCGCCGTCACCAGCTTGATCAGCGCCTCCAGCCCGTACAGCGGGCTGAACAGCGTCACCACCCCCATCACATGCGTCATGCCGCAGGCGAGGATGAAGAGCGCGAAGCACCAGAACACCCAGCCGAACGCCAGGTCCCGGCGGCTGCGCACCAGCGCTACCAATGCGATCGGTATCGAAAAATATGATAGCGCTATCAGCGCGTCAGCAATGATATGCGTCCACAGCAAAACCGGCTGCCACGACAGGCAATAGCCGTGGGGCGAGTAATTGCCGCTCCAAAAGGCTGCAACCAGGCTTTCCATCCATCCCCCTGCCATCGGCCGTCGCCGACAGAAAATTGCGCACGACCTAGCGCATGCGAATGAGAAGCGGAACTACGGAAAAAACCCGGTGACCCTCGAAAGATCGTTGGCAGAGTTGATGTTGGGGATGGGGCCCTCCCAATCGATTGCTTCGGCGCCGGCATGGTCAGCCCAGGCCCGCATCGACGCGCGCGCGCCGGAAGCGATATAGGCGTCGCACGCCGGGGCGAGCGCCGTATCCCATAGACCCAGCACCGGGAGCTGCGCGACGAAGCTCGATCCGGTCCTAGCGATCAGGGCTTCCAGCAGGGCCAACGGCAGCAGCGGTGTGTCGCACGGCGCGACGAGCACCCGTGCAGTCCCGCGCTGGGCCGCGGCATGCAGCGCGGCGTTCAAACCGCCCAACGGTCCCAGTCCCGGCGCCGGCCGATCGGGGATACCGCCCGCACCCGCCCGCCCGCACAGGATCACGCCCTCGCAATGGGGTGCCAGCGCGGCGGCGACATGGTCAAGTAGGGCGCGCCCGTCCAGCGACGCCAGCGCCTTGTCGGCGCCAAAGCGCCGCGCCTGGCCGCCTGCCAGGATCGCGCCGAGCGGTCTCATGGCACCAGCCGGAGCATGGCATCCGGCCGCACCAGCGCGGCCAGCTGCAAGCCCGCGGCGCGCGCGCGCTCCGCCGCCAAGGCGGTGGGGGCGGAGATCGCCGCCAGCAGCGGACAGCCGGCCAGCACCGCCTTCTCGACCAGCTCGAACGAGCAGCGCGCGCTGATCAGCGCAAAGCCGCCGTCCCAGCCAAGCTCCTGACGCGCCATCGCGCCGACCAGCTTGTCGAACGCATTGTGGCGGCCGACATCCTCGCGGACGAGCCGGATCTCGCCCCCGGCTGAGCAGAGCGCCGCGGCATGGGCGGCGCCGGTCTCGCGGTTGAGCGGCTGATGGTCGCGCAAAGTCGCGGCCGCCCGGAAGATCGCCGCCGAGGAGGCCGCGCTCTCCGCCTCGACCGTCGGCAGCGGGCGCAGCGCCGCTTCGAGATTGTCGATCCCGCACAGGCCGCAGCTCGAATCCGTGGTCCGATGCCGAACCCGCTCGATTACCGTCGAAGTGTCAGCCAGCGTCACGCGCAGCACCACCCCCTGCTCGGCCTGGTGGCTTTCCACGTCGACCGCCGTGCCCAGCCGCTCGGCCGAGACGAAGCCGGTGGCGAAATCCTTCAGGTCGGTGGGCGTTGCCATCATGACGGCATAGCCCAGGCCGTTGATTTCGATCGCGACCGGCACTTCCGCGATCAAGCTGCGTTGGAGCCGGGTCTCCGACCCGTCGGGCGTCACGCGATCGAACCACATATCCATGGGTTGCAGATAGGCAGGCGTCCGGCCCAGGGATAGAGGCAGGATATGTGGTGCAAGGAGCGTGGCGATGGCCCGGGCGAAAGACGGAACGATTCATTATTCGGGCGCCGAGGGCGGCTGGGGCTCGATGCGCGGCATGGCGCTGGTCGCCGGCGCCGAACGCCCGAGCGCCGATGCCCTGAAGACGCTCGCCAAGCAAAACAAGCCCGGGGGGATGATGTGCACCTCGTGCGCCTGGACCAAGCCGGCCAAGCCGCACATGTTCGAATTCTGCGAGAACGGCGCCAAGGCGACGCTGTGGGACCTCACCACCCGCCGCGCCACGCCCGAATTCTTTGCCCAGCACACGCTTACCGAGCTGCGCGGCTGGAGCGATTACGACCTCGAACAGGCTGGTCGCCTGACTAACCCGATGCGCTACGACCGCGCCACCGACAAATATCTCCCCTGCACCTGGGAAGAGGCCTATCAGGCGATCGGCAAGAAGCTGCGCGGCTATGATCCCAAGAGCACGATCTTCTACGCCTCGGGCAAGGCGAGCCTGGAGACGAGCTATGCCTGGGCGCTGTTCGCCCGCCTCTACGGGCACAATAACCTGCCCGACAGCTCGAACATGTGCCACGAGACGACCTCGGTAGCGCTCAAGTCGACGATCGGCGCGCCGGTGGGCACCTGCGTGCTCGAGGATTTCGAGCATTGCGACGCGATCTTCTTCTTCGGCCAGAACACCGGCACCAACAGCCCGCGCTTCATCCACACGCTGACCGCGGCCCGCAAGCGCGGCGCCAAGATCGTGACCTTCAACCCGATCCGCGAAAAGGGTCTGCTGGAGTTCCGCGATCCGCAGAGCATCCAGATGGTGACCGGCGGCAAGACCAAGATCTCCAATCACTATTATCAGCTGAAGCCCGGCAGCGACATCTCGGCCATGCTCGGCATCGCCAAGCATGTGCTGGCCGAGGAGGATCGCCGCGGCGGCGTGCTCGATCGCGCCTTCATCGCCCAGCACACGCATGGCTTCGAGGCATTCGCGGAGAAGGTCCGCAGCACCAGCTGGGCGATGATCGAGGCCGAGACCGGCCTGCCCCGCGCGGACCTGATCGAAGCGGCCGAGGTCTATATCCAGGCCGAAAGCGCGATCGGCATCTGGGGCATGGGCCTCACCCAGCATGTCGGCGGCTATGACAATGTCGCCGGCGTGGTGAACCTGATGCTGCTGCGCGGGAATATCGGCAGGCTGGGCGCGGGCGTGTCACCGGTGCGTGGACATTCGAACGTGCAGGGCCAGCGCACTGTCGGCATTTCGGAAAAGCCCGAGCTCGTGCCGCTCGACCTGCTGTCTGAGCAATATGGCTTCCAGCCGCCGCGCGACGAGGGCCACACTACGGTGACCGCCTGCGAGGCGATCGCCAAGGGCGAGATCAACGCCTTTCTCGGCCTGGGCGGTAACTTCCTCCGCGCCATCCCCGATCACCGGGTGATGGAGAAGGCCTGGACGGGCATGGGCCTCACCGTCCAGATCGCCACCAAGCTCAATCGCGGCCATCTGTTCTGCGGCGAGACCGCCTATCTGCTCCCCACCCTCGTCCGGTCGGAGCGCGATGTGCGCAATGGCACGCCGCAGGTGGTGACGATGGAGGACAGCCTCAGCTGCATCCACGGCTCGATCGGCGAGGCCAAGCCCGCCTCCCCGCACCTGCAGCCCGAGCTGGCGATCGTCGCGGGCATCGCCGAGGCGACGCTCGATCTCAATCCCAACGTCCCCTGGGACGCCTGGGCGAACGACTATGCACTGGTCCGCGATGCGATCGAGACGACCTATCCGGACAAGTTCAAGGACTTCAACCAACGGCTATTCACGCCCGGCGGCTTCTTCAAGGGCAACAGCGCCCGCGAGCGCGATTGGGAGACCAAGAGCGGCAAGGCCGAGTTCACCGTGCCGGAGCATCTCAACGCGGCGGGCTTTGCGGACGAGGACGGCGTATACCGGCTGATGACCCTGCGTTCGAACGATCAGTTCAACACCACCGTCTATGGCTATTCGGATCGTCTCCGCGGCATCGAGGGCAAGCGCGACGTGCTTTTGATCAGTCCGAAGGAGATGGCACGCGCCGGGCTGAAGGAAGGCCAGCGCGTGGCGCTGGTCGGCGACGATTCGGACGGCGTCGATCGCGTGGTCGAGGGGCTGGAGGTCCTGCCCTTCAACCTGCCCGAAGGCTGCGTTGCGGGCTATTATCCCGAGCTCAACCCGCTGATCGCACTGCGCCACCATGACGGCGCGTCGAAGACGCCGGCGGCAAAATCGGTGCCGGTGCGCATCCGCGCCTGATATATACTCTGCGCCGCTAAGCACGGTCGCCTGCTCTTGTCGGCGGCCGTTCTTATGCTAGGCAGCGGACAACGTTGACAAACGATCCGGGAGGAGAGGACGACATGAAGCGACACACCCTCAAGCTGGCAGCGCCGCTGCTGGCGCTCGCCGCCACCACCGCCTTCACGGCCCCGGCCCTGGCCCAGCAGCAGGCCTCGCGCCCCTGGACCAACGCCAAGCTCTCGCCCGACGCGCGCGCCAAGGCGATCCTCGCGCAGATGACCGAGGACGAGAAGCTGACCCTGGTGTTCGGTCTGTTCGGCACCGACTTCGCGCCGAAGAACTTCAAGACGCCGGCCGAGGCCCGTCCGGGCTCCGCGGGCTACATCCCCGGCATCCCGCGCCTGGGCATCCCGGCGCAGTGGCAGACCGATGCCGGCGTCGGCGTCGCGACCCAGGGCAGTGCCGAGCGCAAGCGCGGCCGCACCTCGCTCCCGTCGGGCATCGCGACTGCCGCGACCTGGGACCCCGCGCTTGCCTTCAAGGGCGGGGCGATGATCGGTTCAGAAGCGCGCGCGTCGGGCTTCAACGTGATGCTCGCCGGCGGCGTCAACCTGATGCGCGAGCCGCGCAACGGCCGCAATTTCGAATATGGCGGGGAAGATCCGCTGCTTGCCGGCACGATGGTCGGCGCGCAGATCTCCGGCATCCAGTCGAACCACATCATCTCCACCGTGAAGCATTATGCGATCAACGACCAGGAGACCGATCGCAACAAGATGAACGCGGTGCTGGATCGCACGGCGGCGCGGATGAGCGACCTGCTCGCCTTCAACATCGCGATCGAGAAGTCGGACCCCGGCTCGGTGATGTGCAGCTACAATAAGGTCGACGGGCTGTGGGCGTGCGAACAGCCCTGGCTGCTGACCGACGTGCTGCGCCGCGACTGGGGCTGGAAGGGTTTCGTGATGTCGGATTGGGGTGCGACCCATACGACGGTCGCCGCCGCCAATGCCGGCCTGGAGCAGCAGTCCGGCTGGCCGTTCGACGAGCAGCCCTATTTCCGCGAGCCGCTCAAGGCCGCGATCGCCAAGGGCGACGTGAGCAAGGCGCGGCTCGACGAGATGGCGCACCGCATCCTTCGATCGATGTTTGCGCATGGGCTGTTCGATCACCCGATCACCAGTGCGCCGCTCGACCTCGCCTCGACGATGCTGAGCGCGCATGCCGAGGTCACCCGCGCCGATGCAGAGGCGGGCATCGTCCTGCTCCAGAACAAGGGCGACGTGCTGCCGCTGGTGGGCAGCGCCAAGCGGATCGTCGTTATCGGCGGCCATGCCGACAAGGGCGTGCTGGCGGGCGGCGGTTCGTCGCTGGTCTATCCGGTTGGCGGCAATGCCGTGCCGGGTACCGAGCCGAAAGTCTGGCCGGGCCCGATCATGTACCATCCCTCCTCGCCGCTGGAAGCGCTGCGCCGCCAGCTGCCGGGCGCGACGATCACCTATGTCGACGGCACGGATGCCGCAGCGGCGGCGGCGGCTGCCAAGCAGGCCGATGTCGCGCTGGTCTTCGCCACCCAGTGGGCGGGCGAATCCTTCGACGTGTCGCTCACCCTGCCTGACAATCAGGACGCGCTGATCGGGGCGGTCGCCGGCGCCAACGCCAAGACGGTGGTGGTGCTCGAGACGGGCGGGCCGGTGCTCGCCCCCTGGGCCGACAAGACCGCCGCGATCCTCGAAGCCTGGTATCCGGGCACGGCGGGTGGCGAAGCGATCGCCAATGTGCTGACCGGCAAGGTCAACCCCTCGGGCCACCTCCCCGCCAGCTTCCCGCGCAGCGTTTCGCAGCTGCCCAAGCCGAGCGTGCCCAACGAGGGCGAGACGCGCTACGCCGAGGGCGCCGCGGTCGGCTACAAATGGTATGATGCGAAGGGCGACAAGCCGCAATTCGCCTTCGGCCACGGCCTGTCCTACACCCGCTTCGCCTATTCGGGCCTGAAGGCCACCGCGCCCAAGGGCCAGGTGACCGTGACCTTCACGCTCCGCAATACCGGCACCCGCGCCGGCGCCGACGTGGCGCAGGTCTATGTATCGGGCGCAGGTTGGGAAGCACCGAAGCGGCTGGGCGCGTTCCAGAAGGTGGCGCTGGCGCCGGGCGCGTCCAAGACCGTCTCGGTCACCGTGGATCCGCGCCTGCTTGCCGTGTTCGACGGCGCGGCGCACCAGTGGAAGATCGGCGGGGGCAGCTACAAGGTGCTGCTCGGCCAGTCGGCGGAGGACATCGTCGCTACCACGACCGTCAATGTGCCGGCGCGCACCCTGCCGGTGAGCTGGCACCCCTGATCGGCTCGACCCCGCGCGCTGTGAAAGGCGCGCGGGGCCGTCCGTTCAACCGATGGCGATACGCCGCCCCTCCTCGGCGCTCCGGCGGGCAAGTGCGATCAGCTGGAGCCCGGCAAGCGCATCCTTCGCCGCAACCGGGGGCGCCGCGCCCTCGCGGATCGCCGCCGCCACCCCGGCATAGAAACGCCGATAGTCCCCGCGCTCGGATGCGATCGTCTCCTTCGAGCCGTCGGGCAGAGTTAGCACGCCGTACTGCGCCGGGTCCTCCAGACCATGCCCAGGATCGCGCACCGATCCGCCGGCGCGCATCGCCGCCTCCTGCGGATCAAGGCCGTACTTCACGAAACTGCCGCCGCGTCCATGCAGCGCAAAGCGCGGCCGCGGTGCCGCGATCATCCGCGAGCTCGCCAGGACCACGCGGCGGGTGCCGTAGAACAGCGTCAGCGCGAAATAATCGTCGACCGGGCTGTTGCCGCGCTGGCAGGCGACATCGCCCTGCACCGCCTCGGGCATGCCGAACAGCACCAGCGCCTGATCGAGCATGTGCGGCCCCAGATCGAGCAGCTGACCGGCACCCTCGGCTTCTTTCCAGGCCTGCGACAATTCCGGGCGGAAACGGTCCCAATGCGCCTCGAACAGCAGGATTTCGCCCAGGCGGCCGCTTTCGACCAGCGCCTGCACGGCGAGAAAGTCGCTGTCCCAGCGGCGGTTGTGGAACGGCACCAGCAGCCTGCCCTGAGTCTCAGCGAGCGCGATCAGCGCCTCGGCTTCGGCGACGGTGGGGGTCAGCGGCTTGTCGATGACGACATGCTTGCCCGCGTCGAGCGCCGCCTTCGCCAAGGGGAAATGCGAGGCATTCGGCGTCGAGACGATGACCAGCTCGATCGAAGGGTCGCCGACAAGGGCCTCCGGCGTCATCGCCGATGCGCCCGGATAGGCCTTCGCCACTGCGTCGACGCGCGACGTGCCGACGGCCGCGAGTTCGAGCCCGTCGACGGCATCGATCAGCGGTGCGTGAAAGGCGGTGCCGCCGAGGCCGAAGCCGATCAGGCCGGTGCGGATCATGGCGTTGTTCTCCCGTTGCCGTACGGGTGCGACCTAGCCGCTACGCCCCGCCATTCCAAGCGAGCCGCCTCGGTCTCCGGGAAAAACCCTCGATTCAGCGAGCTGCGGGCGCCGCGCCGATATGGTCGGCGACGGCCTCCGCGAGCTTGCGCAGTTGCGCCCGCTGCCGGAACGATGCCGGCCCATGGGGCTGCCGGTCGAGGCCGCACAGCGCGCCGATCGGGAAAGGCCCGCTGCGGACCACCACGCCGGTATAATAGCGCACGCAGGGGCCGCCCGCGACCAGTGGATTGGCGCGGAAGCGCGGATCCGCGTGAAGATCGGGAACGCTCAGCAGCCCGCCGGGTGCGACCACCGTATGCGAACAAAAGGCGATCGAGCGTGGCAGAACGATCGGCTCGATCCCGACGGCACCGATCACCCGCTGCACGTCGCCATCGGAAAGCGTCACCATCGCGATCGGCGTCCGCAGCACCATGCAGACCTCGCCGAGCAGCTCATGCAGCACGGGATCCGTCGGCGAAACCACGCGGAGGCTATCGACCGCGCCCTGGCGACGCGATTCGTCCTCGGGCCGGAAGGCGGCGGAGAAGAATTGAAGCGTCATGCCGCCCGCCGTACCGTGCCGGGCTCGTCGAAGGCGATGCGGATCGCGTTCTTGCCGTTGCGTTTCACTTCCAGCATCGCCTCGTCCGCCAGTCCGATCATGCGTTCGGTATCGCGCGCCGCGCCCGCGTCGATCACCACTGCGCCCATGCTGCAAGTGACCGCATGCCCCGTCGAACGCAGCGCCTCGCTGAGCCGTGCGTGCAGGCTCTCGGCAACCTGTTCGGGCGGCACGCCACGCTCGATCGCGAGAAAGGCGCAGAATTCGTCGCCGCCGAGCCGGGCGAACAGGTCGTCCGGCCGCATCCGTGCCCGCGCCTCGTCGGCGAAGCGCCGCAGCACCAAGTCGCCCGCGGCGTGTCCGTGGCGATCGTTGACCGCCTTGAAGCCGTCGAGGTCCATATAGAGCAGCAACAGGGTCGAGCCGCGGCGGCGACCGGCCTGCGCCACCCGCTCCAACTGGCTGCGAAATGCTCCGCCGTTGAGCGAGCGGGTGAGATAATCGGTCGAGGAACGCCACAGCTCGCCGTCAATGGTGTGGCGCAGGGTCGCCACCATCAGGACGATCATCACCGCACCAGCAACCCGCGTAACCGTATTCCACACGACCACCGAGGTGGACAGCGCATGGAAATCGGTCGCGGGAATGGCGCCAACCCCGTTCAACGCAGATCCAAGCCCGATCGAGAAGAGCACCACCAGGATCCCCGCCCGCTCGCGTAGGGTCCATGCAGCAAGGATGTCGACGAAAAGATAGCCAATGGTCATCGAAACCATCGGGCCCGTAGCCCAGTCGGCGAAGATGGTCGCCGTCATCGCCGTACAGACGATGATCCAGGCTTGCAGGCGGCTAAGCCGCATCGTCCAACGAAAACTTCGCATCATCGACCTGATCAAGGCCGACTGCGGCGGTGGTGCCTTCACGCGATCCAACTCCCCCACGGCGTGGATACCCCTTTACGACCCAATGGCTTAACGGCCCCGAAACACAGACGACCGCAACTTGCCGCTCAGGAATACTACGAGTGTGCGTTGCAGAAGGCGCGTCGTCACGACGCTAGGGAATGATTTGGAAGCCCCTCTAGGAGCAGCGACGGCATGACCCTATACTCCGAGTTGATGACTCAACCCCTGTTCCAAATCGATCCGCGTGATCCCGTCGCCACGACCCTCCGCCCGCTGCAAGCAGGTGAAACGGCCCTTGGGATCACCGCCACCAGCGATATTCCCCAGGGTCACAAGGTCGCGTTGCAGCCGATCGAGGCCGGGGCACCCGTGCACAAGTTCGGTTTCCCGATCGGACTGGCCACGCGGGCCATCGCACCGGGTGAGCATGTCCATACCCACAATCTTGCGACCGCGCTGGCGGCGACCGGCAGCTATACCTACCGCCCCGCTTTCGAAGCCGCGCCGGAGCATGCGGGCCCGACCTTTCTCGGCTATCGACGCGCGGACGGTCGCGTGGGTACCCGGAACGAGATCTGGATCCTGCCGACGGTGGGATGTGTCGGGCGTACCGCCGAGAAGATCGCAGAGCGGGCTGCGCGGCGTTTCGCAGGTCGTGTCGACGGCATCCATGCCTTTGCACACCCCTTTGGTTGTTCACAGCTCGGCGATGATCTGGAAGGCACGCGGGCGATTCTCACCGCGCTCGCGAACCATCCCAATGCCGGCGGGGTTCTCCTTGTCGGACTAGGCTGTGAATCCAACCAGATGCGCGGCATGCTGGAGGGTATTTCACACCCAAATCTGCGCACGATCGGGGCGCAGGCGGCCGGCGACGAGGTCGAGGAGGGAATCGCGCTGGTCGAAGCGCTCGTCGAACAAGCCGAGCAGGCGGTCCGGTCGCAGGAGCCGCTCGCCTCACTGGTCCTGGGCGTGAAGTGCGGTGGTTCGGACGGATTCTCAGGATTGACTGCCAACCCCCTTGTCGGGCGTATGAGCGACGCGGTCACCGCTGCCGGCGGCACCGCGATCCTCACTGAAATTCCCGAGATTTTCGGTGCCGAACAGTTGCTCATGGCGCGCGCGGAAAACGAGGCGGTGTTCGGCGAGATTGTTGACCTAGTGAACGGCTTCAAAGCCTATTTCACCCGCCACGGCGAGCCCGTGTCGGAGAACCCCTCCCCCGGCAACCTCGCCGGTGGCATCACGACGCTGGAAGAAAAGTCGCTCGGCGCGGTCCAGAAGGCCGGGCACGCGGCCGTCACCGACGTTCTAGGCTATGGCCAGCGGGTCCGGCGAACGGGCCTTTCGCTGCTGGAGGCGCCGGGCAATGATGCGGTTTCCTCGACTGCGCTGGCAGCGGCGGGCGCTACGGTGATCCTGTTCACTACCGGCCGCGGCACGCCGCTCGGCTTCCCGGTGCCGACGATCAAGATCGCGTCGAACAGCGATCTCGCCGCCCGCAAGCCGGGCTGGATTGATTTCGACGCAGGTCAGGTTCTCGCCGAAGACATGACGGCAGCGGGCAGCGCGCTGCTAGCGCGAATCACGGCAATAGCCTCGGGGACTTCGACTGCCGCGGAGCGCAATGGCGAACGCGAGATCGCGATCTGGAAGCGCGGCGTCACGCTCTGACGGCCGATTTGTTCCCGAAAAAATGCGGCGAACGCATGCTGCATCGCGGCGATCCGCAATTCCCCTGGATTGATGCTGCAAGCTGAACGGGTTAGCCCTGAAACCGAGCAGTGATCGGGTGGAAGCAATGGCTGAATTCTTCGTGTTCATGTATGCAATGGCCGCCGGATTCGTGCTGTTGACCATGCAGCGCAATCGCCGTGAACAGCGCGCCGATGCGCAGATCGTGACCCTCGTCGGCTGGGGCCTGTTCTCGTTGTCCTCGACGCTCGCATTGCTGCTCGGCACCGTTGCGCTGGCGCTCGCGCTCGGCATGCATATGGCGCTGCCGGCGGGCTTCGAGAGCTTCACGCTCTAAATCGCATGCCGCTCTACGCCTTTGGGGGCAGCGCGCCGCACGTCGCGGCGGACGCCTGGATCGCGCCGAGCGCAGAGCTGATCGGCGATGTACAGGTGGCGAGCGGTGCCAGCATCTGGTTCGGCGCGGTGGTCCGCGCGGACAATACGCCGATCCTGATCGGGGCGCGCAGCAATATCCAGGAAGGTGCGCTGCTCCATTCGGATCCGGGCGCGTCGCTGACGATTGGAGCGGACGTGACGGTCGGCCATCACGCGGTGCTCCACGGCTGCACGATCGGCGACGGTAGTTTGATCGGCATGGGTGCGATCCTCCTCAACCGCGCGGTGATCGGTCCGGAATGCCTCGTCGGTGCCGGCGCGCTGGTGACCGAGGGCAAGCAATTCCCCGCCGGCCACCTGATCATGGGCAGCCCCGCCCGTGCGGTGCGGCCGCTCGACGACGCCCAGCGGGCAATGCTGCGGGCGAGTGCGGCCCTCTATGCCGCCAAGCAGCGAGAATACGCGACCGGCCTCACGCAAATCGACTGATTCGCACGCTTTCCGGGATGCGGTCGCGCGCCGCGCCAGCAGCCGCGTGTGGATGCCGTAGCGTCGCCAACGCATGCCTAGACAGGGTTCGTAGCTGCGGTATCACTCGGGCATGGCGCTACCGGCTCTCTTCGATCGTCTGCGGCTTCCCGTCATCGGCTCGCCGCTGTTCATCATCTCGTGCCCCGAACTGGTCATTGCCCAGTGCAAGGCGGGGATCGTCGGGTCCTTCCCCGCGCTCAATGCGCGGCCGCAAAGCCAGCTCGACGAATGGCTGCACCAGATCACCGAGGAACTGGCAGCCTGGGACCGCGACCATCCGGACACGCCGGCCGCACCTTTCGCGGTCAACCAGATCGTCCACCGTTCCAATCCGCGGCTGGAGGAGGACGTGGCGAGCTGCGCCAAATGGAAGGTGCCGATCGTCATCACCTCGCTCGGCGCTCGCCCCGAACTCAACGACGCGGTGCATGGCTGGGGCGGCATCACGCTGCACGACGTTATCGACGATCGCTTCGCCCACAAGGCCGTCGAAAAAGGCGCGGACGGGCTGATCCTGGTGGCTACCGGTGCAGGCGGCCATGCCGGGCGGCTAAGCCCGTTTGCGCTCGTCCAGGAGGTGCGCGCATGGTTCGACGGGCCCCTAGCGCTCTCCGGCTCGATCGCGACCGGCGGCGCCGTCCTGGCAGCGCAGGCGATGGGGGCGGACCTCGCCTATATCGGCTCGCCTTTTATCGCCACCGCGGAGGCCAACGCTGTTCAGGACTACAAGCAAGCGATCGTCGACGGTCGCGCCGAGGACATCATCTATTCGAACCTCTTCACGGGGGTACACGGCAACTATCTGCGCGCCTCGATCGTCAATGCGGGGCTCGACCCCGAAAATCTCCCCGAAAGCGATCCAAGCGCGATGAACTTCGGCGGCGCCAAAGCTTGGAAGGACATCTGGGGCTCGGGCCAAGGCATCGGCGCGGTACACGCCATAGAGCCCGCCGGCGTACGGATCGAGCGCCTTCGCACGGAATATGCCACCGCGCGGGCGCGGCTGGCGCTTTAGAAGGCGCCGGCGAGCCGATCGAGCATCCGTCGCGCCGGGCTCGGCGCTGGCACCATCGGCATATCGAATGCGGAGTCGAGCCGAGCGACACGACGATACAGATCCATGCTCGCGCGCACGATCGTTACCGCCTGATGCGGCATGTCTTCGAGCAATGCCGCATCCGTCTCCGGCGCGGGACCGAGCCGCCGGCCGGATGCGCGGGCGTCCGCCAGTTGGAGTTCGCCGGCATCGACCGCGCGCTGGGTCAGCAGCCAAGCGATGACATGCATCAGCCGCGTCGTCACCTTCAGCGATTCGCATGAAAAGGCCACTCGGCTCAGCGCTGCCAGCGCATCGCGCTCGTCACGCCCGAGCTGGTCGAAATAGCCGCGCGCCTCATCCGCCAGTACCATCGCCTCGACATACAGCGAGTCGACCAGCCGACGGTGGAGGGTGAGGGCGTCCGGACGCTTCATACGCGCCTTGCTGCCACAGGATCACGGCACGCGGAAAGTCCCAATCTCGTTGCGTCGCAGCAAAATGGAACAGTCATGCAATGATGTCCGGGATCAATTGATCCTCGAGCAGCGAGATTTCGTCGCGAAGCTTCAGCTTGCGCTTCTTGAGGCGCGCGATCTGCAGCTGGTCGCCCGTGCCCGCTGCCGCAAGCGCGGCAATCGCGGCATCCAGATCGCGGTGCTCGGCGCGCAGCGGCTCCAACCGTCGCCGGATCTCGCTTTCGTCCATTCCGTGCCCCCAGTGCGCCCGACTCGCCGGATCGTTGTCCGGCGCGCAAACCATCGCGGCTTTTCGCCGGTCTGTCGATCAGTGTTGATTCTGCACGCGACAAGCCGCACAAAACATGATGTAGTTCGCTCCCCTCAGAGTCATTGAAGGAGGACTGCTTCATGCACACCGGGCATCTTTCGGCACTTAACGCCAAACATTCGCAGCTCGATCAGCGAATCGCCACCGAAACGCAGCGCCCCCTCCCCGATCACATTCTCTTAGCGCAATTGAAGAAAGAGAAGCTGCGGGTCAAGGAAGAGATGCAGCGCTAGCTGTCCCAATCGCAGACTATTGTCGGAAACCTTGGACTCGCGCGGCAGAAGCTTGTCGCGCGAGCCTCGGACACATCCCCGTTCTCCTCGACCCCGCCGAACCGCGCGATGTATTTGATGCGACCGCGCGCGATTGCGACTGCGCGCGATGAGGATCAGCGCCGCGTGAAGATTGGCTTCACATATGTCGGCGTTTTCGTGCCACCGCCGACGGGCTTGCGGGCAAGCTTCGGATCGATTTCGCTCTCGAACGCGACCCCAACGCGCCCTTCGGCCGCCCAGGCAATCTTGCCCTTCACCCAACCAACCCCGCGGACCTCGACCTCGACGTCGGTTCGCAGGCCGACCGGCCCGGCATATTCGGCCATCAGCCCGCCTGCCGAGAGATTGCGCACGCGCACCGTGCCGACATCGTCGCCGTCGACGCGAAATTGCGCGGTCAGCAACAGGCTGTCGCGGACACCGCTGCGCTTGCCGGCAAAGTCATCAGCCGAAAGCGTCGTGGTGGGGATGTAAGACTGCTGGTCCATGCTTGGCTCTCAATGGCGGATTCGCATCCGCAGGGAGTAGACCAACAACTCTTAACGAAAGGATTAACCGAAATCCGCCCCGGTATTTTGCCGGAGCGGATTCTGACGTAGAATTCACTCGTCCCGGCTGATCTTCTCGTTGCGCTCGTGCCGCTCCTGCGCCTCGACCGTCATCGTGGCGGTGGGACGGGCTTCGAGACGGCCCAACGGGATCGGCTCGCCGGTCACTTCGCAATAGCCATATTCGCCTTCCTCGATCCGGCGCAGCGCCGCATCGATCTTTGCGATCAGCTTGCGCTGGCGATCGCGGGTGCGCAGCTCGATCGACCAGTCCGTTTCGCTGGAAGCGCGGTCGGTGAGGTCGGCTTCGCGCAGCGGCTCAGACTGAAGCTGGTTCAACGTTCCTGCCGCCTCGCGGTAGATCGCGTCTTTCCATGCGTTCAGCTTGTTGCGGAAATATTCCTGCTGCCGCGGGTTCATGAAGGGTTCGTCGTCGCTCGGCCGGTACCCGTCGTCGCCGTCATTGGCGGCCGGAGGAACGCTTTTATCGTGCTCGTCAAAACGGCCCAAAACAGTTGCCATTCCCACTCTCCACACCAGTCCCCAGTGGCGTGCCGCTCTAGAGACTGCATTGCCCGCAGGCGCTATACTTTCGCAAGCAGCCATTAACAAGCCAATGCCGCGAAAGCTTTTTGGCGGGAATTCCCTATAGTTCGGTAGAAATTAGCCGCGCCTGAATGGGCTGCACTTTTTTCCGTTTCGGGTCGAGACAGGTGCGATGTGGAGGCCGTCCCGAAACGGCCTTTGTCCTGAATTCGAACAAGGAAGGGATCGTCGCAACAATAGTTTCGCGATCGGCGGCGGACGTGGCACGGCACACGTCCGCCGCCGCGTCTTCAGGCGGCCTGCAGCGCCTTTTCGATGTCCGGGACGGGATGGTCGGTCAAATCCTTGGCCAGTTCGCCCTTGAGGCGATCGCTGACGCTGACATGATAATGCTTGCGCAACTCGCCCAACGTCTTGGGCGGCGCGATGATGATCAGCGACTCGAAGCCGTTGCGCAGCGCTTCCGCTTTCAGCATGCCCGCAACTTCGGCGGCGAAGCGATCTTCCTCCAACTGATGAAAATCGGTTTCGCCCATCGTGCCGCCAGACGATGAAAATTGCCCGCCGCCGCGGGTCGAAGACGCCGCACCGGACGAATCGGTCTTTTGGTCGGAATCCTTTGGATTCGGGTGCAGCGCCTTCCGCACCACTTCCAGATTCGGATACTCCGCATCGCCCTGGTTGCGCAGCATCAGTAGCTTGCGGCCATCGGCGACCACCACCATCGCATCATGGGGAACCAGCATCGCGCTCTCCTTCTCGCTGTTCACTTGGGGGCAACCAACGGGTGGGCGGCGGCGGGGTTGCGTGGGGAACGGGCCCCGGCCATAGGTTCGCGCCATGCACGATATCCGCTTCCTCCGCGAACATCCCGAAGCCTTCGACCAGGGTCTGGCCAAGCGCGGCCTGGAGCCGCAGTCGGAGGCGCTGCTGGCGCTCGACGAGCGCCACCGCGCGCTGGTGACCGAGCTGCAGGCCGGCCAGGCCCGCCGCAACGAAGCCTCGAAGGCGATCGGCGCCGCCAAGGCGAAGAAGGACGAAGAGACCGCCGCGGCACTGATGGCGGAGGTCGCCGCGCTCAAGGAGCGGATGCCCGCGCTGGAGGCCGAGGAAAAGACCGTGGGCGAGGAACTGGAAGGCCGGCTGGCCGCCCTCCCCAACCTGCCCTATCCCGATGTGGCGCTCGGCGCGGACGAGAACGACAATGTGTTTGTGCACGAGCGCGGCACCGTTCCCGCCTTCGCCTTCGCGCCGAAGGAGCATGACGCGATCGGCCCGATTCTTGGCCTGGACTTCGAGACCGGCGCGGCGATGTCCGGCGCGCGCTTCACCTTCGTGCGCGGCGCCGCGGCCCGGCTGCACCGCGCACTCGGCCAGTTCATGCTCGACACGCTGACCGGCAGCTATGGCTATGAGGAATGCGTGCCGCCGCTGCTGGTGCGAGACGAGGCGCTGTTCGGCACCGGCCAGCTGCCCAAATTCGCCGAGGATCTGTTCCAGACCACCGACGGCCGCTGGCTGATCCCCACCGCCGAGGTGAGTCTCACCAACGCGGTGCGCGAGAAGATCCTGAGCGAGGAGGAGCTCCCGCTCCGCCTCACCGCCCTCACCGCCTGCTTCCGCTCCGAAGCCGGTGCGGCGGGCCGCGACACGCGCGGCTTCATCCGCCAGCACCAGTTCGAGAAGGTCGAGATGGTGTCGATCACCACCCCCGACCAGTCCGAAGCCGAGCATGAGCGGATGACCGACGCCGCCGAGGACGTGCTGACCAAGCTCGGCCTCGCCTTCCGCCGGATGAAGCTGTGCAGCGGCGACATGGGCTTCACGGCCGCGCGCACCTATGACCTCGAAGTTTGGCTGCCGGGCCAGGACCGCTATCGCGAGATCTCGTCCTGCTCGACCTGCGCCGACTTCCAGGCGCGCCGGATGAACGCTCGCTACCGCCCCGAGGGCGAAAAGGGCACGCGCTTCGTCCACACGCTCAACGGCTCGGGCCTGGCGGTGGGACGTACGCTCGTCGCGGTGCTGGAGAATTACCAGCAGGAGAATGGTGCGGTCGCGGTGCCGGCGGTGCTCCAGCCCTATCTGGGCGGGCTGACATTGCTCGAACCGCGCGGCTGATGCGGATCCTCCTCACCAACGACGACGGCTACCATGCCCGCGGCCTGGCCGTGCTGGAGCGGATCGCGCGGACGCTGTCCGACGACATCACCGTCGTCGCGCCGGCGGAGGAGCAATCGGGCAAGGGCCGCTCGCTCACCCTTACCGAGCCGTTCCGCGTCCGCCGCCACGGCGAGGGTCGCTATGCGGTGAAGGGCACGCCGACCGACTGCGTGATGTTCGCGCTCGGCGAAGTGATGGCCGATGCCAAGCCGGACCTAATCCTCTCCGGCGTCAATCGCGGCGGCAATCTGGCCGAGGACGTCAGCTATTCGGGTACCGTCTCGGCGGCGATGGAAGGCGCGCTGGCGGGCATCCGCTCGATCGCGCTCAGCCAGCGCTATGCGCGCAGCGGCATGGGCGACGCGGTGCCGTTCGACGCCGCCGAGGCCTGGGGCGAGCGCGTGCTGCGGCCGCTACTGGATGTTCCGATGGAGCCACGCACGCTGGTCAACATCAACTTCCCGCCAATCGCGGCCGACGCGGTGCAGGGCATCAAGGTCGTCTCGCAGGGCTTCCGCGACTATGGCCGCGTCGCGCTCGACAAGCGGCTCGATCCGCGCGGCTTCCCCTATTACTGGCTGGCAATGGGCCGGATGCCGCACCAGGCGGCGCCCGATACCGACCTCGACGCGATCGAGGCCGGCTTCGTCACCGTCACGCCGCTGCACCTCGACCTCACCCACCGCGAGTCGATGGATCGGCTGCGCGGCGTCTATAGCTGATATCGCTCCCACCCATGACGCCGCGTGCGCCACGCGCCGGCGCCCGGTTCCACACGCACGACTGAACCGGGCGGCAGCGCGCGCGTTTCCCTGGGACAAGGAGAGCGCATGAACCCCGAACTGACCCGCGAAACGTCCGATACCCAACCTGGCACCGCGCACCAGCCCGACGGCACCGATAGCTCGGGCGAATGGAATGCCGAAATCGCCGACGAAAACATGATTCCCGACCAGGACGCTGAGGACTGATCGCTTCCGGATCCTCCCCCTTGCGGGGGAGGATCGACGTCCCCCGTCACTGCAGCTCGAAGGTGACGACCAGCGCCTTCTCCACATGCGTGGCGCCGTCCGCGCGCTTGAAGCTGCGGAACACCGCCTGCGGCCCCTGGCTCATCGCCAGCTTGATCTTGTTCTGAACGGCAGGCGTGAGCGGACCATTACCGGTTTCGCTGATCCTTACCACCCGTGCAACGCGCAGGCCCATTTCCTTGGCGTAGATCTCGGCATCGGCGCGGGCGTTGCGCAGCGCCATTGCCTTGACCTGCTTGTCGGCGGCGTTGACCTCCGCCATGTCCGGCTCGGCGCGCAGCGTGCCGATTTCGAAGTCCAGTTCGCGCAGCTTGTCCTTCACCGCTTCGGCATGCGCCGTCGTGCGCAAGGTCAGCAGCCGCGCCTGGGCGTCGGTGACGGTCGGCGCGGCATCGCTGGCGCTGTCCGCATCGTCATTCTGCATCTGCTCGGCCCGCAGCTTGGAAAGGCTGTCCACTTCGCCGTTGCTGATTGCCGCTGCCGAAAGGCCCTGTGACTGCAGCACGCCTTCGATCTTGGCGAGCAGTACGGCGCTTTCGCGCTTCGCCTCGGCCTCGGTCTTGCCCTTGCCGATATAGCCGACCTCGAGGGTCACCTTGCCCGGCTTCACATCGGCCCAGCCATTGCCGACGATTTCCAACGTGACCGGCTGGCGCCGCTGCGCGCTCGCAACGCCGGGGGCAATCAGGGCCAGTGCCAGCACGAGAGTTTTGGTACGCATCTACGTCTCCTCCGATTTGCGCGCGTACCTGCACAAACCGGAGGAGAAAGTCTTGCAGAAGTTACCAGCCCTGCGGCTGGCCCTTGTTCTGCACGTCGAGCCACTTCTTGAGCGGCGCGAAATATTCCATCATCGCCTTGCCCGAGATCTCGCGGCTGCCGGTGAAGGTCTGCAGCGCATCGGGCCAAGGCTTGGAGGCGCCCATCTCGAGCATCTTGTTCAGCCGCGCGCCGACCTCCTTGTTGCCGTAGAAGCTGCAGCGATGCAGCGGGCCCTTCCAGCCCGACTGGTCGCACGCCGCCTTGTAGAACTGGAACTGGAGCAGCCGCGCCAGGAAGTAGCGCGTATAGGGCACGCTGCCGGCGACGTGATACTTGGCGCCCGCATCGAACTTGGTCTCGTCGCGTGCGACCGGCGGCACGATGCCCTGATACTGCAGGCGCAGCTTGTTCCAGCCTGCCTCATACTGGTTCGCAGGGATGGTGCCGTCGAAGATCTGCCAGCGATACTTGTCAACCAGCAGACCAAACGGCAGGAACGCCACCTTGTCCATCGCCTGGCGGAGCAGCAGGCCGATATCCTTGTCGGCGCTCGGCACCTGGGCGCGGTCGAGCAGGCCGATCTGCACCAGATATTCGGGCGTGATCGAGAGCGCGACGAAATCGCCGATCGCTTCGTGGAAGCCGTCGTTCGCGCCGTTGCGGTAGAGCGCCGGCTGCGCCTGATAGGCGCGCTGGTAATAGTTATGGCCGAGCTCGTGGTGGATCGTGACGAAATCGTCCGAGTTCACCTTGATGCACATCTTGATGCGGACATCGTTCTTCTCGTCGATATCCCAGGCCGAGGCGTGGCACAGCACTTCGCGGTCCGCGGGCTTGAGGAACAGCGAGCGCTCCCAGAAGGTGCCCGGCAGCGCCGCGAAGCCGAGCGAGGAGTAGAAGCCCTCGCCGGTCTGAACCATCTTCTTCCAGTCGTAGTTCTTGGCCTTGAGCAGGTCGCCGACGTCATAGCCGAGGTCACCGGCGCCCTTGGGCGCGACCACGTCGTAGATGTTGCCCCATTCCTGCGCCCACATGTTGCCGAGTAGATCGGCGCGGATCGGGCCGGTCTTGGCCTGCACCGCGTCGCCATATTTCTCGTTGAGCTTGCGGCGGACATAGGTGTGCAGCGCGACATAGAGCGGCTTCACTTCGTTCCACAGCTTGTCGGTCATCGCGGCGAACTCCGCCGGCGGCATGTCATAGCCCGAGCGCCACAGCGCGCCGGTATCGGCGAAGCCCAGCTCCTTCGAGCCCTGGTTCGCGATGCCGACCAGCTTGGTGTAATCGGGGCGCATCGGCGCGCCGACGTTATCGTTCCAGCTGACCCACATCTCCTTGAGCTCATTGGGATCGCGGCTGGTGCCCATCGCGGCTTCAATGTCGCTGCCGTTGATCGGCTTGCCGCCGCGCGTGCCCTTGCCCTTGGCGTAGAAGGAGCCGAGCTTGGTCGAGATGTCGCTGAGCTGCTGGGCGGCGCCCAGGGTGGTCGGTGCAGGGAGCACCAGCGCAGCGCGGAGCATGGTCAGCTGGCGCTGTTGCTCAGGGCTGAGGTCCGGTGCCTTCTGCAGGCGCGCGGCGTCGAGCGCGAAGCGGACGGCCATCTCGGTGCCCTTGGCGCCGTAATCCGCGGCGAGCGCATCGGTATCGTCGGTGATGTAGGTGGCGTTGACCCAGGCGACCCGCGACGAAGTCAGCGTGAACGCGGCCATTTCCTGCTGTGCGCGGTCGAGGAACGCGGCGGCTTCGGACGCGGTCGGCGCGGCGGCGGGCGTCGTGCTGGTCTGCGACTGGGCGGGCGCGGCGAGCATCGCAGCGAGCGCCGCGAGCGAAAGGCCGGTACGGATCATGATGCTAAGTCCCCGGAAAACATGAATGGCGCGGACCCTGCCGCGCCACCCCTGCCCCGTCAACCAGCGAGGAACTCCACCAGCGCATCGCCGAGCTCCGGCCGGGTGACCGCGCTCATGTGATTACCCGGAATTTCGACGAACAGGCCATAAGGCAGCAGGTCCGCCACTTCCTTGGCCGAGCCGTTGTCGTAATCGTCGGCACCCGAGATCACCGCGGTCGGCTGGGAGATCGCCGCGATCTCGTCGCGCGGCGTGTCGACGAACGTGTCGAGGATGCGCAGCAGTGCGACCGGATCGCCCTTGGTCGTCTTGAGGAACGCCTCCGTCAGCCATTCGGAGCTGCCGCGCTGGAAGCTGCCCAGATCGGTCAGCACGCGGTGAAAATAGGCCCCCCGCCCCTTGGTCGCGACCAGCCCGTCCAGCCCCATGCCCGACAGCACGACCTTGTCCGGCGTGGCGCCTTTGGCGAGCATCCGCACCACCGTGCGCGCGCCGAGCGAATAGCCGCCCAGGTCATAGTCGGTCAGGCCGAGATGCGCGATGAGCTCGAAATTGTCGCGCATCAGCACGTCGGGCGGATAGGCGGCGGGATCGTGCGGCTTGGCGCTGTGCCCATGCGCGCGCAGATCCGGCATGATCACCCGCCGGCCGCGCGCGGCGAGCTTTGCGGCATGGCCGTATTTGATCCAGTTGACCTCTGCGGTGGAGAAATAGCCGTGGATCAGCACCACGGGCCGCCCCTCCCCCATCTCGGTCCAGGCGATCTCCTGCCCATCGAAGCTGGCGAAGCGGTGCGTTTCAGTCGGGTAGTCGGCCAATGCTGTCCATCCATCGTTTGACGACGTTCGGGTTATCCTTGGTCCGGTATCGGGGCAGCGCGGTCGTGTCGAGCCACTGTTCGTGCATGCTCTCCACCGCATAGTTGTGGCGCGGCTGGAAGCGCCCCGGCGCGTCGAAGCTGCCGATCGTCAGGTCCATGGTCTCGCCGTCGAGAAATTCGAAGGTCAGCGGCGTGCCGCATTCCCGGCAAAAGCCGCGCTCGGCGATCGGTGAAGAGCGGTAGCGATCGGGCTCGCGCTCCCAGGTGACATCCGCCTTGGCAACGCCCTTGAACGCGATCGAGACGCCACCGGTCGCGCGCTGGCACATCCGGCAATGACAGAGATAGGCGTCGTCATTGTCGATCCGCGCCCGATACCGGATGCGTCCACACTGACATCCACCACTAATTTCACCCTCCATGGCACCCCTTCTCCTCCACGGTCGACAGGTACGCAGTACAACGCACGTACTTGCCCATAGGGCTTGCGCGATCCGTTGATCTAGTCCCCGCACTATAATGAATACGGAGATTACCGCATTGAGCGCGAACTACGCGCCGCGGAGCCAATTTGACGGGATCAACATGCTCAAGCGCTTTCACAACTTTTCACTCGCCTCCAAGACGACGCTGCTCGCCGTCAGCGGCATGATCCTGCTCGCTGTCGCCACCTTCTTCGTGGCCGATCGCGCGCTGCTGCAGCAAGCCGCGCAGACCGCCGCCCAGCGTCAGGAAGTGAACATGCGCGTCGCATGGAGCGTGCTCAAGGCCTATGGCGCCGACTTCCGCGTAGAGGGTGACGACCTGTATGTCGGCAACCACAAGCTCAACAATTGGGACGCGCCCGTCGACGAAGTGAAGCGGCTCGGCGGCGGCACGGCCACGGTCTTCCGCGGCGACATGCGGGTCTCCACCAACGTCATGAAGGCCGATGGCAGCCGTGCGGTCGGCACGCCGCTCGCGCGCAACGCCGCCTATGCAACGGTGCTCGACAAGGGACAGCCCTATCGTGGCACCGCCGACATCCTCGGCAAGCCCTTCTTCACCGCCTATGACCCGATCAAGGACGCCTCGGGCAAAACGATCGGAATCCTCTTCGTCGGCATCCCGGAAAGCGACGTGATGGGCGCGATCGGCGGGGCCCGCTGGACGCTGGCGCTGTCGGCGGCGCTGATCTCGCTGCTGGTCGCGGGCGGCGCCTGGTATGCCGGCCGCCGCATGTTTTCCCCGCTCGTGCAGATGACTGCGGCGATGCGGGCGCTCGCTGCCGGCAAGGTCGACATCGCCATCCCTGCCCATGCCGCCGCCGACGAGATCGGCGCGATGGCCGAGGCACTGCAGCATTTCCGCGCCTCCGAGATCGCTCGCCAGCAGGCAGAGAGCCGCGACCGCGAAGCCGAGGCGGCACGTGAACATGCCATGGACGTGCTCGGCCAGGCCCTCGCCAAGGTTGCCGGCGGCGACCTGACCGCGGATGTCGGCCAAGACTTTCCCGCGGACTATGAAAAGCTCGCCGACCATTTCCGTTCGGCGATCGGCAGCCTGCGCGAATTGATCGGCACCGTGCTCGAAGGCACGTCGTCGATCCGCACCGGTTCAAACGAGATCGCTAGCGCCTCCGAGGACCTTGCGCGGCGGACCGAAGGCAATGCCGCCAGCCTCGAGCAGACCGCCGCCGCGATCACGCAGATGAATCAGCGGATCGACGCCACCGCCGCCGCCGCCGGCGTAACGGTGGAGCGCGCCGATCAGGCGATCGGCGTCGTCGGTTCGGGTCGCAGCACGGCGGACGAGGCAGTGCAGGCGATGACCCGCGTGTCGGACAGCGCCAAGGGCATCGACAGCGTGATCGAGGGTCTCGACAAGATCGCCTTCCAGACCCGGGTTCTGGCGATGAATGCGGCGGTGGAAGCCGGTCGCGCGGGAGAGGCGGGCCGCGGTTTCGCCGTCGTAGCCGACCTTGTCTCGGCACTTGCAATGCGCGCCGAGGAAGAGGCCAAGCGCGCCCGCGACCAGCTCACCGTCACCCAGTCCGAAGTCGTGGTCGCCCGCGGCGCGGTCGAGCGCGTCGACAATGCCCTCGCCGCGATCGTCGACACCGTCGGCGAGGTCCACCAGCTGCTCGGCGGAATTGCAGCGGATAACCGCGCCCAGTCGAACGCGATCCGCGAGATCAGTAGCGCGATCGGCGACATGGACCGCGCCACCCAGCAAAATGCGGCGATGGTCGAGGAAACCTCGGCGGCCGCACGCCAGCTGACCGATCAGGTCGCGCGACTGGACGCCCATGCCGCCACCTTCCAGACCGGTGGCCAGCAGGCCCCGCTGCGTCGGCCGATCCTGCCGTCGCAGGCGACTGCTGCCAGGGCTGCAGGTGGCCCCCGCGCGGTGCCGGTCGCGGCGATGGCGGACGGCGACGACTGGGCCAGCTTCTAACGCATACCTGCCTGCAAAGGAAAAGCGCGCCGGCAGAGCCTGGCGCGCTTTCACTTGTTCGTCGCGGAGCTGGTCCGGATCGCCACCACGATCCGCACCCGCCTGGTCAGCGGGACGCGAGGTGCTGGCGCTGGCTCAGATACCGCAGGCCAGTCTGCGCGATTGCATGTGATCCGGCGACGCGATCCGTCGTGACCGTCATCGGCACATCGTCCTTCTGCAGCACATCCTCATAGAGCGCGCGCGCCTGGTCGACCCGGCCGGTGGCATAATAGATCGCAGCGAGGTTGAGCTGCAGCTCGGGGCGCTGATCGAAGCGCATCTGGGCAAGAAGCTTGTGCTCCGCGGTCGCATAGGACCCCGTCATGATTTCGCGGGCCGCGAGGGTCGTATCCTGGGCGAATGCGGGTGAAGCCAAAGCCAGGAGGGACACTGCGGCCGCCGCGACAAGTTTGATCGACATAACGCTCTCCTTTTCGTCTTTACACCAAGGTTGCACTTTTATGACACTTGGATGACTGATAGGTGACACGTAAGCGACAAGGTCGCAACCCCGCATTTCCGCTTAGAAGCGGGCGCGGCCGCGCATGTGTTCCGACGGCGCATGCTCGACCCATGATCGGATATCTTTCAACGACCGGACGACGGTTTCGTCGCGGCGCAACGGCATCGCGACGGCACAAAAAAAAGGCGGCCCCGAAGGGCCGCCTTCCCAAAATACTCTGACCGCGCCGCGGATCAGAAATCGTTGCGGTACTGCTCGTTGCCAACGAAGCCGAGCTTCGTGACGTTCGCCCGCTTGATGATCGCCAGTACGCGATCGACCACGTCGTAGCGTGCTGCCGGGTCCGGCTGGAAGTGCAGCTCGGGCTCCGGCGAACGCTGCAACGAGGCGTCCAGATACTGGCGCAGCATCACGTCGTTGATCGGCATGCTGTTCCAGAACACCTGGCCCTGCGCGTCGATATAGACCTTGTTCTTGTCCGGCTCGACGGGCTGCGAAGCGTTGTTGCTTGGCTGCGGCAGGTCGACCTTCACCGCGTGCGTCTGGACCGGAATGGTGATGATGAACATGATGAGGAGCACGAGCATGACGTCGATCAACGGCGTCGTGTTCATGTCCATCATCGGCTCGCCGTCATCACGGCCTGCGCTCATTGCCATTGTCGTAACTCCTTAAGCGAGGCCGTTCAGAGCCGGGCGTTATTCGAACCGGGCTCCGGTTCCGAGATGAAGCCGACCTTCACGAAACCCGCCATCTGCATCGTGTAGATGGTGCCGCCGATGCAGCGATAGGGCGTGTTGACGTCACCGCGGATATGAACTTCGGGAAGTTCAAGACCAGCGGCGTTCGGGCCACCCTGACGGTCGATCTCAGCCTTCAGCTTGGCGACCGCGCGGTCGAGCAGTTCGGTGTGATTGACCCGGGTCAGACCCCAGAAGATCTCGCAACCGTCCGGGCCACCCTTGACCGAGAGCGAGACGTTCTCGGGCTTGGTCGTGGTCGGCTCGAACTGCACCTTCGGCAACGCGAGGTCGATCGTCTGGACCACAACGGGAACGGCGATGAGGAAGATGATCAGAAGAACCAGCATCACGTCCACGAGGGGCGTGGTGTTGATGTCCGACATCGGTGCGTCGTCGCCGCCGCTGCCTGTGCTAATCGCCATTGGGCGCTATCCTATCCTCTTGTGCGCCGGATCGCGATCCGGCGGCAGGGCTACGCGACGTGCGCAGCCCTGCGACCTTGGTCTTACGGGCGGGTCGGGGCGCCGCCGGTCTGGCCAGCGGTCGTGGTCGCCGGCTTCGCAGCGGCGGCAACGGCCGGCTTCTTCGCGGCAGCGGCAGTTGCCGGCTTCACGCGGCCGTCCGACGCCAGGTAGCCCAGCACGTCGTTCGAGAACGCGTTCAGGTTCTCGGCGATCGCCTTGTTGCGGCGCTGCAGGAAGTTGAAGGCGAGCACGGCCGGCACGGCGACGACGAGGCCGAGTGCGGTCATGATGAGCGCTTCACCGACCGGGCCGGCGACGGCGTCGATCGAAGCCTGACCGGCCGAGCCGATCTTGATGAGCGCGCGGTAGATGCCGATAACGGTACCGAACAGACCGATGAACGGCGAGGTCGCACCAACGGTCGCGAGGAAAGCGAGACCGCCGCCCAGCGCCGAGTTGATCGAACCTTCCGAACGGGCCAGCGAACCGTGCAGCCAGTCATGCGCTTCGACCGGATCGGTCAGCAGCTTGTACTGCTCCTGCGCTTCCAGGCCGTCGTCGACGATCTGGCGATAGGCCGAGTTCTTCTCGAGCTTGGCAGCGCCCTCACGCAGGTTCGACGAGCTCCAGAACGACGCGCGCACGCGCTTCGCCTGGTTGATGATCTTCTGCTGCTCGAAGAGCTTGGTGAAGAGGATGTAGAGCGAGACGAACAGCATGAGCACCAGGATGGTGAACACCGACTGCGAGATCAGGCCGCCTTCCTTGAGCGCCTGGGTCAGGCCGTAGGGGCTTTCGCCGCCCTTAGCTGCGGCGGCACCGGCAGCGAGAATGGTCGTGAGCATTTTGGGTCTTTCCTCTAAAAGATAGCTTCTTGCGCAAGCCGGTCCGCCTTGCCCGGCGGACCGGAAACCGGAGAGTTACTTCTGGATCTGCCACCTGAACCGGTTCACGTACGGAGCCGGAATCTTGTTGCCGCTCGCATCCTCGGCGGGATCGAAGCGTGCACGGCGCTTGAGCAGGTTGCACGCCTGGTTATCCAGACGGCTCGAGCCGCTCGACGACGTGATCGTGCACGAAACCACCCTGCCCGTCGCATCGACGTCGAGGCGGAAGCCCGTGACACCCTCTTCACCCGCACGCTGCGACTCCGACGGATAGTCGTCGTTCGTCACCCACGAACCCGGCGAGCTGCGCGGCTTCAGTGCCTTCGCGACCCGCGGCGGGGCCGGCGGTGCCGGGGGAGCCGTCGGCGCGGGGGGCGCAGGCGGCGTGATCGGCGGCGGTGGCGGGATGATGTTGGTGGTGGCGACCGGCGGCGCAGGCGACACCGACTGCACGATGGCCGGCGGCACCACGACCTGGGTCGGGGGCGGCGGCACCGGCGTGTCCGGCGGCGGCGGCGGCGGCGGAATCTCCTCCGGCGGGGGCGGCGGCTCTTCGACCTCGAAGGTCTTCAGCTCTTCCGCCTTCTTCTTGATATATTGGTATGCCAGACCTGTGACGAAGGCATAACCCATGCCAGCCACGATGATAGCGACGATAACGATCGCTACCACACGACTGCCACTTACATTCCGGTCAGCGTAAGCCATTCGGCAACGTCACTCCCTCTAATCCTGCTTGCGACCCTGGCCGGCTGGCAGCCGCGCACAAGTCCGCTCGCCTCGGGTCACACTGCGCCCCTGATGGCGAGAGCACCGAGTCTGTATCGTGGGCCTTCCGACGACGCAAACTCTTTGTCGGACGAATTGGTCGTACAATGCGCCCATGGCAGAATTATTTCTGTATAAGATCGGCACAATCCGGTACCGGCAGCGACATGAAAACCGCCCTACCTCTGCTGTTTTGTTGCGCTGCGTCATTTCCTGCGCTTGCGCAACCCGCCCCGCAAACCGCGCAAATCCGCCAAGAACCGCAAAGTGGCTTACCCAGTTACGCCACCGTCGCTACCGCAATTGTTAACGCGCCTTTGGTGATCGACGCGCGGATCAGCGACATAATCCGGATCAAGGATAATGCGGCGCCCGGTCTCGCGCCGGGACGGGCTCGCCTCTACGTAACCGCCGATGTGCTGGCACTGATTCGCGGAAGCAATGCGCTGCCGGCGCAGATTTCCTACCTGGCGGACGTTCCGCTCGATTCTCGGGGCAAGCTCCCCAAGCTGAAAAAGCAGCGCGTCCTGCTGTTCGCCCGCCCCGTCGGCAACAAGCCCGGGGAGGTACAGTTGACCGGCGTGGACAGCCAGTATCTGTGGAGCGCCGAACTGGACGCACGCACCCGCGGCATCACCCGCGAAGTCCTGGCGAGCGATGCCCCGCCAGCGATCAGCGGCATCGGCAACGCGTTCCACGTACCCGGCGCGCTGCCCGGCGAGGGCGAGACGCAGATTTTCGTGAAGACCGCGAACGGTGCACCGATTTCGCTGCAGATCCTGCGGCGTCCGGGGGAGAAGCCGCATTGGGGCGTCTCGCTGGGCGACATCGTCGACCCCAATGCCGGTGCGCCGAAGCCCGACACGCTCGCCTGGTACCGGCTCGCGTGCGGGCTACCAAAGACGTTGCCCGACAATGCGGTCACCGCCGAGACGCCCGAAAACGCGCAGGCGGCGCGCGAGGACTATCAGGTCGTGCTGCGCGACCTGGGGCCCTGCGCCTGAACCCTGCCCGCCGCCGGTGCTCAGCGCCGGTGGCGGACCAGCGTGATGCCGATCGATTCGTCGGCTTCGGCAATGGCGAGCTTCACGATCCGCACTTCAACGCGACGCACGCGCGAATCGGAGATGAACAGCGTCTCGCAGATATGGTCGGCCACCGCCTCGATCAGCGTGAAATGCACGTCCTTGGGCAGCGCATCGGTCGCGGCGTGCTTGAGGTCGATATAGCTTTTGGAAGCGCTGAGCGGCGTGTCCGGCAGAAAGCGCTCGGGCAGGTCCAGATCGGCGATGACGGAGATACGCAGCGGCTGCGGCAGATGCGTTTCCTCGGAATACACTCCGGTGAGCACCTCCACCTCGAGGTCCATGACCTGAAGCTGCAATGAATCGGGCAATCGAACGGCCTTTCCTGGGGCGAAACAGGCGCGCGCCATAGCAGATCGTGCCGCATCCGAAAGCCCGCGCTCGTCGTGCGGATTCTGCATGTCCCTAGGTAAAATCCGCGCTTGCGCTCTGCCATGGTACGGCTAAGGCGCCCGCCTTTCGGCACGGGGCCCGAAGGCGGGGAAGGATTTGCAGTGGTTCAGATAGTTGCGCTCGATGCGGTCGATCCGCACGCCGTCGAGGCGCTGCTCGATCGTGCTTTCGGCCCCGAGCGGCATCTGCGCACCGCCTATCGCGTTCGGCAGGGCACCCTACCGATTCGCCCGTTCAGTTTTGCCGCATTAAGCGAAGATGGCAAGCTCGCCGGCACGATCCAGAGCTGGCCGGTGGCGCTGGCGAGCGATTCGGGGCCGATGGTGCCGCTCGTCATGGTCGGGCCGGTGGCGGTCGAGCCCGATCTGCAGCAGGCGGGCATCGGCCGACGGCTGATGCAGGAGATGCTCGACGCAGCAGACGTGAGCGCATTGCCGGGTGCGGAGGCGCTGATGCTGATCGGTGATCCGGAATATTATGGCCGCTTCTTTGGATTCGATGCGAGCCGCACGGCACGCTGGCGCCTGCCCGGACCGTTCGAGGCGAGGCGGCTGCTCGCCCGCGGCGCAGCGGTGCCCAATTGCTCGGGCATGCTCGTGCCGCGCCTGCGGAAGGTCGCCTGAGCGCGCAGGGGTTCGACAAAGTCGCGCGGCGCGCTAAGGGGGGCCATGCCCAACACGCCGCCCCCCGATTTCGCCAGCCTGTCGCTCGCCGAAATCGCCCGCCTGGCAGAGGAGCATCGCCTGCCGCCGGTCGAAAGCTGGAACCCGGGGCATTGCGGCGACAGCGAGATGCGCATCGCCCGCGATGGCACCTGGTATCATCAGGGCAGTCCGATCGGCCGCCCGGCAATGGTGCGGCTCTTTTCCACGATCCTGCGGCGGGAACCGACGGGCGGCTTCGTCCTCGTCACCCCGGTCGAGAAGCTGGACATCGCGGTCGAGGACGCGCCGTTCGTGGCCGTCGAACTGAAGGTGGAGGGCCAGGGCGAGGCCATGCGACTCGCGTTCCGGTTGAACACGGGCGACGTCGTCGTCGCCGGCCCCGAGCACCCGCTGCGGACGGAAACGCGCGAGGATGGCCCCCACCCCTATCTGGCGGTGCGCGGCGGCCTCGACGCGCTGGTCGCCCGCAGCGTCTATTATGAGCTTGCGCTGCTGGCGCTCACCCAGGGCGGCAGCCCTCCCGGGGTTTGGAGCCAAGGCGTATTCTTCCCGCTCGAGCCGGAAGCATGAGGCTTGCCGACCAGCTCCGGCGCGCGCTGGACAACCGGCCGGCCCACGCGACGACGCTGCTTCCCGGCGACCACGCCGTCTTCGATCCCGCCCAGGCGACGAGCGCGGCCGCAGTGCTGCTCGCAGTCACCGATCGCGACGCGCCGGGCGTGCTGCTCACGCGCCGCAACGCCAACATGCGCCGGCATGCCGGCCAGATCGCCTTTCCCGGCGGCCGCATCGATCCGGAGGACAAGGATCCAGTCGACGCCGCGCTGCGCGAGGCCGAGGAGGAGATTGCGTTGCCCCGCCGGCTGGTCGAAGTGGTCGGCATGGTGGAGCAATATCGCACCGTCACCGGCTACCAGGTGACGCCGGTGATCGGCGTCGTGCCGCCGGACCTGACCCTGGTGCCGTCCGAGGCAGAGGTCGCCGAGGTGTTCGAAGTGCCGCTCGCCTTCCTCCTCGACGACGCCAACCATCAGAAAAAAAGCGCGCTCTACCAAGGGCGTGAGCGCCATTATTATGAGATCATGTGGAACGACTATCGAATTTGGGGCGCCACGGCGGCGATGCTGGTCAACCTGTCGCGGCGGATGGCATGGCCGCGCTGACGCTGCCGGAGACCGACTGGCGCACCCGCCCCGGCCTCGGCGCGCTGACCAAGGTGCTGGGTGCCGACGATGGGCTGTGCCGCTTCGTCGGCGGCGCGGTGCGCGATGCACTGCTGGGTATCCCTGTCGCCGATCTCGATCTCGCTACGGCGCTCTCCCCCGAAGACGTGCTGGCGCGGCTGCGCGCTGCCGGCATACGGGCAGTGCCAACCGGGCTTGAGCACGGGACGATCACCGCAGTCCTCGACAGCGGCCCCGTCGAGGTCACCACGCTCCGCCGCGACGTTTCCACCGACGGCCGCCACGCCACCGTCGCCTTCACCGACGATTGGCGTGAGGACGCCGCGCGGCGCGACTTCACGATCAACGCGCTCTACGCCGATCCGAACACCGGCGCGCTGTTCGACTATTTCGGCGGCCTCGCAGACCTGGAAGCGCGGCGCGTGCGCTTCATCGGTGATCCGCTGCGGCGCATCGCAGAGGATCATTTGCGCATCCTCCGCTTCTTCCGCTTCCTCGCGCGCTTCGGCGACACGCCCGATCCCGAAGGGCTCGACGCCTGTACCGCCCGTGCGCGCGACCTGATGGCGCTCAGCCGCGAACGCATCCGTGACGAATTGCTCAAGCTGCTCGTCGCCCGCGACGCTGTGGGGGTGACCACGTTGATGCTCGCGCGCGGCATTCTGGAGCCAGTGGTGCCGGAGATCACCTCGGCAGCAAGGCTGGCCGAGCTCGTCGATCGTGAAACGCGTCTCGGGGCCGCGGCCGACGCCATCCGTCGCCTCGCCGCGCTGCTGCCGCGCGATCCCGCCGCGGGCGATCTGATCGGCGCGCGACTGAAGCTCTCCAACGCCCAGCGCAAGCGGCTCGTCCTTGCGCTGACGGACGGTGGGACCGGTGATGCCCGCGCCCTCGCCTACCGAATCGGCCGCGAGGCGGCGGAGGATCGTCTGTTGCTGGCAGCGAGCCACGATGCCGAAGCCGCGCATGGTTGGACATCGCTCGCCGGATGGGAAATCCCCCGCCTCCCGATAAGCGGCGGTGCATTGGTGGAACGCGGGCTGGCCAAGGGCCCGGATGTCGCGCGTGCGCTACGAGCCATCGAGGATCAGTGGATCGCGGAGGCTTTCCCCGACGCGGCGCGGGTCGACGCGATCGCCGACGCCGTGGTGGTTCAGGCTTTGAAAGCCTGAATGAGCTGGAAGGCGGCATCGTTGGGAACCGGCCGGGAGTAGTGATAACCCTGACCGTAGGTGCAACCCAGCGCGCCCAGCGTCTGGGCGAGTTCCGGCGTCTCGATACCCTCCGCGGTGGTCTGCATGCCCAGTGCATAGGCTAGGCTGAGGATCGCCCGGATGATCGCCACCTTGTCGCGATCGGCCAGCATGCCGGTAACGAAGCTCCGGTCGATCTTGAGCACGTCGATCGGTAGCTTCTGGAGATAGGCGAGGTTCGAATAGCCGGTGCCGAAATCGTCCATCGCGAGCGTGGTGCCGAGATCCTTGAGCGCCGTCATGGTCTGCGCGATTCGATCGGGGTCGCTGACGATCGCGCTCTCGGTCAGCTCCAGCGTGAACCGCGAGCCCGGCATGGCGTGGCGATCGAGCGCGTTCTTGACCATCGCGCCGATTTGGTCGCGCTGCAGCTGGATCGCCGAGAGGTTGACCGCGATCTTGACGCCGCAATCCCCGCCTGCGCGCACGTCCCATTCGGCGAGCGTGCGTGCGGCCTCTTCCATCGCCCAGCGACCCAGCGGCACGATCAGCCCTGATTCCTCTGCAACGGGGATGAAGGCGTTGGGCGAGATCAGTACGCCGTCGTCGTTGGTCCAGCGGGCGAGCGCCTCGAACGAGGTAATCCGGCCCGTGCCGAGGTCGCAGATGGGCTGGAAGTTGAGAGTCATGCAGCCATTTTCGATGGCGCGGCGCAGTTCGGTCTCGATGGCGAACTGCTCGCGCGCCAGATCAAAGGCACGCGTATGGTAGAATTCGGTGTGGCCGCTCTTCTTGGCCCGGCGTACCGCCAGTTGGGCGTTGCGGACCAGGTCCTCCGGATCGCCGTCGATATCGCTGCCGAGCGCGATACCGATCGAGCAATCGATGCGGATTTCGAAATTGGATAGCCGGAACGGGTTGGTCAGTGCGGCATGGATGCGCTTGGCGACCTGCACCGCATCGTCTGTCCCGTCATCCAGCGTCATCAGCACGCCGAACTCGTCGCCACCGATCCGCGCCAGCACGTCGCGTCCCCGCAGCGCGCCCTTGATGCGGCGTGCGACCGAGATCAGCAGCTCGTCGCCGGCCAGCGCGCCCATGCAGGCGTTGACGCGGCTGAAGCGATCGAGATTGATGATCAGCACCGCCTGCGCCGCTGCATCGCCCTCGCCGATCCTCGTCTCGAGTTCGTCCGAGAAGCCGGCGCGATTGGGCAAGCCGGTGAGGCTGTCGGTCGCCATCTCGCGCCGCAGGCTCTGTTCGGTGCGCAGTTCGGAGGTCTGGTCGACCAGCGTGATCAGGCAACGCGGCTCGCTCGGCGCGCGACGAGCGAGCACCACGCGGAAATGGCGGCTGTCGACCTCGCCGCCAAAGCGCCAGGCGATCTCCTCGCGCTCCAGATCGGACGCCAGGAACTGGCCGATCCGCGCCCCAAGCAGCTGGACCACCGGTGATTCCTGCGCGGTGCAGCCGAGTCCCGCAACCCGGAAATTGCCATTGACCGAAGCGAAGATGTAGCGCCCGTCCTGAATCTCCAACACCGCGGCCGGGATCGGCATCAGCTCGAGCAGACTGTCCGTCCCCGCCGGCAAGGTCGACGACGGCTCCGCGATCCGCGGAGCAGGCTCCGCGGTACGCATACTCAGAGCCCGGACCCTTCGAAACGCCATCCCCTCCGGCATAGCCGCAAACTAGTTAAAGCGGGCTGAAGGACCCGGGCGCATCCGCAGGTTTTACCAATCAAAATTTGTTATCACGCGGGAAGCCGGTGGGCGGCATGCGACCCGCGGCGCCGCGTGCTGCACGCCACGGCATCACGTCCGGCTCGGAGCGATAGCGCTCCTGCTCGCCGCCCATGCGCCAGCGCAGGCCGTCGGCGAATTTGAAAGTGATCACGTCGGACAGGCCGCCGTCGCGATAGCGCTGGAGTTGCACCCCCTGTCCGCGCGTCATCTCCGCCACTTCGGAAATCGGGAAGACCAGCATCTTGCGATTGTCGCCGATCGCCGCGACGAAATCGTCCTCGGCGCCGATCGGGCGGACCAGCTTGAGGTGTGCGCCCGGTCGCGGCGTCACCACCTGCTTGCCCTTGCGCGTTTCGGCGATCACTTCCTGGCTGCTCACGATGAAGCCGCGGCCGTCGCTGGCCGCGACCAGCAGCTTGGGCGCGGCGCTGGCGGGGAGCAGCGTGACGATGTGCCGCTCCGCCTCCAGGTCCACCAGCAAGCGCACCGGCTCGCCGAAGCCGCGGCCGCCGGGCAGCTTGTCCGCGCCCAGCGTGTAGAAGCGGCCATTGTCGGCGGCGAGCAGCAGCTTGTCGGTGGTCTGGGCGTGGAAGGCCAGGAAGGGGCCGTCGCCTTCCTTGAACTTCAGCGCCTCGCCGCCGAGATCCTCGACATGCCCCTTCATCGCGCGGATCCAGCCGCGCTGCGAGAGGATAACGGTGATCGGCTCGCGCTCGATCATCGCCTCCAGCGGGATCTCGCGGGCGAGCGCCATCTCGACGATCGCGGTGCGACGCGCACCCAGCGGCGTATCGAGCCCATAGCGCGTGATCATCTTGCCCAGCGCGCGCTTCATCCATGTGCGCTGGCGGGCCTCGGAACCGAGCAGCGTCTCCAGCTCGGCCTGTTCCTTCTCCAGCTTCTCCTGCTCGCGGCGGAGTTCCATCTCCTCCAGCTTGCGCAGAGAGCGCAGCCGCATGTTGAGGATCGCCTCGGCCTGGCGATCGGTGAGGTCGAACTCGGCCATCATGATCGGCTTGGGCTCGTCCTCGGTACGGATGATCTCGATCACCCGGTCGAGGTTGAGATAGGCGAGGATATAGCCGCGCAGCAGCTCCAGCCGGTCGGCAATCTTCTCCAGCCGGTGTTGCGACTTGCGCTGGAGCACCACGAACTGGTGCTCGAGCCAGCCGGCCAGCGCCTCGGCCAGGCTCATCACCCGCGGCGTGCGGTTCTTGTCAAGCACGTTGAGGTTGAGCGGCACGCGCACTTCGAGGTCAGACAGGCGGTAGAGGCTGTCCATCAGCGTGTCGGCGTCGACGGTGCGGCTGCGCGGCTCAAGCACGATGCGGATGTCCTCGGCCGATTCGTCGCGGACGTCGCCCAGGATCGGCAGCTTCTTGTCGTTGACCAAGGCGGCGATGCCCTCGATCAGCTTGCCCTTCTGCACACCGTACGGGATCTCGCTGACGACGAGGTGCCAGCCGCCGCCCTTCTCGGAGACCTTCTCGATCTTGGCGCGCACGCGGAAGCTACCGCGGCCGGTGGCATAGGCCTCGGCGATCGCGGCGGGGCTGTCGACCGCGATGCCGCCGGTCGGGAAATCCGGGCCTCTCACATAGTCCAGCACGTTCGCCTGCGGGTTGTCGATCAGCGCGACCGCCGCCTGCATCAATTCGGCGGCATTGTGCGGCGGGATGCTGGTCGCCATGCCGACCGCGATGCCCGCCGCGCCATTGGCGAGCAGGTTCGGGAACAGGCCGGGGAACAGCTCCGGCTCCTCGTCCTCGCCATTATAGGTCGGGCGGAAATCGACGGCATTCTCGTCGAGCCCATCCATCAGGTCGATCGCGACCTGGGTCAGCCGCGCTTCGGTGTACCGGTAGGCGGCGGCGTTATCGCCGTCGATGTTGCCGAAATTGCCCTGTCCGTCGACCAGCGGATAGCGCAGCGCAAAGGTCTGCGCCAAGCGCACCATCGCGTCGTATACCGAGGCGTCGCCATGCGGGTGATATTTGCCGATAACGTCGCCGACGACGCGTGCGCACTTCTTGTAGCCGCTTGCCGGATCGAGCCGCAGCAGCCGCATCGCCCAAAGCAGCCGGCGATGCACCGGCTTCAGGCCATCGCGGACATCGGGCAACGAACGCGCGGTGATCGTCGACAGCGCATAGACGAGGTAGCGCTCGGAAAGCGCGCTGTCGAAGGGCACATCGGAGGCGCCGGAAGGTTCGGAAACGTCGGTGTCGAGGCTCATCGCCATCCCGGATAGCAGGCGGGAGGGGGAAACGCCAAGGGCGTTCCCCTTATGATCCGCAACCCAAGCCAGATTGTTTCGGGATCAACGAACTAGGTGGCGGAAGAAGCTGCGGTTCTTGGCGATTAGGGGTTGCAAATGTGCCGGTATCTCGCGGAGCTTCAGCCTGCGGATGAACGGGGTCCGGTGCGACGGACCGATCGAGACAAGCAGCGACAGCATGCCCCGGCGGTTGACCGGCGGCGTGCCACGGTGCAGCGCGAAGGTGTTGACGAAGTAGACATCGCCCTTGTCCGCCAGCACCACGCCCGCGCCCATCGTCTGCTGGATCGACTCCAGTTCCTCGTCCCTGAAGCGGCGCGCCTCGCAAAAGTCGCGGAACCCGGACGTCTTCGGGATCATCTCCAGGGGCCCGTCCGCCCGCGTCTCGACGGGAGAGAGCGGCACGAACACGCGAATGAAGTTGAGCGGCTCGACGACATCGCGGTGCCACTTCTGGTTCTGATAGGCGAAGTCGATGGGCTGCGAGATCCATGCCCAGGCCCAGCTGAGCGCCGCGCACGGACCCAGCGTCTCGCGGCAGAAGGCGATCAGGTCCGGGGTGCTGCAGATTTCCAGAAACGCCGGATCCTCGAACAGCCGCTGCGCATCCATGTAGAGGAAGGGATGGTCGGTCGCCTCCGGCGCCCCGCGATGCTCGAACCCCGGCAGGTACGGATCGGTGAAGGTCTGCGGCGCGAACATCGACGCCGCCATGCGGTCGACCAGCGCAGGATCGAGCATCTTCTCGGCGAAGTGGAAATCGATCTCGTGGAACTCGGCGGCGCGGGGTGTGCGGCCGCTACGCGCCAGCGGCGCGCGCAGCATCCGTTCGATCCTACCCAGCTTGCGCAGACGCGCGGGGTCGTTGGACCTGCTGCGGAGCCAGAAGATATAGTTATAGGCATAGTTGTAGAAGGCCATGTGACGCAGCCGCTCCAGCCGCGTATCGCGACGGAAACCTTCGGCTACCTGGGCCGTGTACGGCTTGATGCCTGCTTCGGGGGTGTGATCCAGCCCCACCAGCATTGCCTTGCCCAAGCGCGTCATCGTGGTCTTCCGTCCTGCCTTTGTTCCCTCCCATTTTAGGACGCGGCCGCCGCGACCCGAGGGAGGGCGGCAAAATTTGCCGGATTGCTACGCCGACGCCCCTCTGCCGCAATTTTGCCTCAATTGCGGCCAAAATGTGTCTTGACTTTGTTCTAGCCGAATGATGGGATTTGCGCGTCACCATCAAAGGGGATGTCGATGCGCAAATTTCTCGTGCTGGGTTGTGTGGCGCTACTCGCCGCTTGTTCCTCCAACCAGCAGGGCAGCGCCGGGGAAACGGTGGCGGAAGCAGAGGCGCCGGGGACGCCGGGCGCCGACCCGCTCAAGGTCGCCCTGCCCCAACTCAGCTATCGCTACACGCTCAGCTTCCTGCTCCCCGAGGCGCGGCTTGCCGAAACGCAGGAAGGGCATCGCACACTTTGCGAGCGGCTGGGGCCGGCGCGCTGCCAGCTGGTCACGCTGACCCGCAATGACGCCGAGGGTCGTACCGGCGGCGCACTCCTCAAGCTGCGCGTCGCGGCCGCCGATGCGGGCTATTTCACCGGCGAAGCGGCGCGCTTGGTAACGGCGGCGGGCGGTCGCGCGGCGAATACCGATGTCGCTGGCGAGGACGTGTCGAACGACCTGACCGACACCGCCGCGCGCATCCGCCAGCGCGAACTGCTCGTCGCCCGGCTGACCGAGACGCTGCGCACCCGCAAGGGCTCGGTCGCCGACCTCGTCAATGCCGAGCACCAGGTCGCCGCCGCGCAGGAAGCGCTCGACAAGGCGCGCGGCTGGCAGCGCGAGCTTCAGGGTCGCGTGGCGATGGCCGATGTCGAGATCCGCTACCAAGCGCTCGCCGCCGCTGCCTCGGGTGCCAGCGTCGGCGCAGCGCTCGGCGAAGCGGCGCAAGGCTCGGCCTCGGCCTTCGTCTGGGGCATGCAGCTGCTGCTCTCGCTGGCGATTTACCTGCTGCCTTGGGCCGCCGTGTTCGGCGCCGGCGTGGGCGTGGCGACGCTGCTCCGGCGCTCCAAACCCGCGGCCTGAACGGCGTCCCGCAAGGGGCGCGGCGCCGCATTGCACCCCCGCCCCCCTTGCGGTATAGCGCGAAGCCTTCCAGAGCCCCGGCGGTCACGCGGAGAAATCCCGTGGAGCCGGGGCAACGCATTTCCAAGGGACTAGGCCGACATGGCACGCCGCCGGCAAATCTACGAAGGCAAGGCTAAGATTCTCTACGAGGGTCCGGAGCCGGGCACGCTGATCCAGTATTTCAAGGACGACGCAACCGCCTTCAATGCCCAGAAGAAGGGCACGATCAACGGCAAGGGCGTGCTCAACAACCGCATCAGCGAGCATGTCTTCACCCTGCTCGGCGGCATCGGCATCCCGACCCACTTCATCCGCCGCCTCAACATGCGCGAGCAGCTGATCCGCCAGGTCGAGATCGTGCCGATCGAGGTCGTGGTGCGCAACGTCGTCGCCGGTTCGCTGGCGAAGAAGCTGGGCATCGAGGAGGGCACGCCGCTGCCCCGCACGATCGTCGAATATTACTACAAGGACGACGCGCTCGGCGACCCGATGGTCACCGACGAGCACATCCTGGCGTTCGGCTGGGCCGCGCAGGAAGAACTGCACGACATGGCCGACATGGCCATCCGCGTGAACGACTTCCTTTCCGGCCTCTTCGCCGGGATCGGCATCCGCCTGGTCGACTTCAAGCTCGAGTTCGGCCGGATCTGGGAAAATGACTATCCCAGGATCATCCTCGCCGACGAGATCAGCCCCGATGGCTGCCGCCTGTGGGACATCGCCTCGGGCGAGAAGCTCGACAAGGACCGCTTCCGTCGCGATCTGGGCGGCGAAGTCGAAGCCTATCAGGAAGTCGCCCGCCGCCTGGGCCTGTTCCCGGAAGGCGACGGCTCCGACGTGCTCGACCTCGAGACGCACCGCAAGAAGCGGGGGAAGTAACATTCCGTTTCCCCCCCGGAGCACGGCTCCGGGGGGGGGGACCATTCGCGCAGCGAATGGCGGAGGGGGCCTCGCGCACGCGGGGCCCTTTGTCGTTCGCCCCCTCCACCACCGCCTGCGGCGGCGGTCCCCCTCCCCCGCTTCGCGGTGGAGGAAACGGTGGTTCCGGCGTTTTACCGTTGCGACTTCGCCCCTCTCGCGCCATAGCGCCGCCCATGAAACTCCGCATCATCGTCACCTTGAAGAACGGCGTGCTCGATCCGCAGGGCAAGGCCATTCAGAACGCGCTTGGCGGCCTCGGTTTCGAGGGCGTCGAGGATGTCCGCGCCGGCAAGATCTTCGAACTGGAGGTCGCCGATTCGACGAGCGACGCCGCGATCGACGAGATGTGCCGCAAGCTGCTCGCCAACACGGTGATCGAGAACTACCGGGTCGAAAAGCTGTGAAGACCGCGGTCATCGTCTTCCCCGGCTCCAACTGCGATCGCGATATCGCGGTCGCGCTGGAGAGCGTGACCGGCACCAAGCCGCACATGGTGTGGCACGGCGACAGCGAACTGCCCGAGGGCCTGGGCCTGATCGCCCTGCCCGGCGGCTTCTCCTATGGCGATTATCTGCGCTGCGGCGCCATCGCGGCGCGCTCGCCGGTGGTGCAGGCGGTGATCGAGGCGGCCCATCGCGGCACGCCGGTGATCGGCATCTGCAACGGCTTCCAGATCCTCACCGAGACCGGGCTGCTGCCGGGCGCGCTGATGCGCAATGCCGGGCTCGACTTCGTCTGCCGCGACGTGCCGCTGGTGGTGGAAAACAGCCAGTCGATCTTCACCAGCGCCTATCAGGCGGGCGAGCAGCTCTCGATCCCCGTCGCGCACCATGACGGCAACTACTTCGCCGATGCCGAGACGCTCGACCGCCTCGAAGGCGAAGGCCGCGTCGCGTTCCGCTACGGCGAGAACATCAACGGCTCGGCGCGCAACATCGCGGGCGTGATGAACGCCGCGGGCAACGTGCTCGGCATGATGCCGCACCCTGAGCGCAAGATCGAAGCTGCGCATGGCGGCGACGACGGCCGCCGGCTGTTCGAAGGGCTGCTCGCCGCGGTCGCCTGACCGCCAGCGCATCCGCATACAAGGCCGCAGTCCCCGGACCGCGGCCTTTTTGCTGTCAGAAGAGCATCTTCAGCCCGACCACCGCGAGCGTTGCAGCGAGGATCGGCACCAGCACCTTGTCCGAGGTGCGCGTCGCCAGCAGGCTGCCGATAATGATCCCCGGAATCGACCCGGCGAGCAGCGACACGAGCAGCGATCCGTTGACCGACCCCAGCATCCAGTGACCGAGTCCTGCAAGCAGGGTCAGCGGCACGGCATGGGCGATGTCCGACCCGACCAGCTTGTTCACCGCCTGGTGCGGGTAGAGCATCAGCAGCGCCGTCATCCCCAGCGCGCCCGCCCCCACCGAGGTCAGCGACACCAGCAGCCCCAGCACCGCGCCGAGCGCCACGGTGACAGTGCCGATTCGCGCCTCGCCCAGCCGCTCGAAGCGGGGGGCCATAAACAGCACCAGTCGGCTGCGGAAGAACGTCGCGATCGCCGTCACGACCAGGGCGATGCCGAGCGTGATCGTGATCACCCCGCCGCTGTTCTTGGCGTGCTCCTGCGCGCTCGAGAGGAGGAGCAGCGTCAGGATCGTCGCGGGAACGCTGCCATAGGCCAGCCTCCGCACCACCTTCCAGTCGATGGTCCCGTGCAAGCCGTGTACCCCCGCCCCCACCGTCTTGGTGGCGGAAGCGTAGAGCAGATCCGTCCCTACCGCGGTCGACGGATGAAAGCCGAACACCAGAACGAGCAGCGGCGTCATCAGCGAGCCGCCGCCGACCCCGGTCATGCCGACCAGCAGCCCGACGAGCACCCCGGCGATGGAATAAAGCGGATTGAACGCGAGCACGGGAATCCTTGGCAACCGATTTCCCACCAGCATGCGGGGATTTTCCCCGAACGCCAGAAAGAATTGGTTTCAGGCCGGTGTCCGCTCGCGCCTGGCCTGGCTCAGACGCGGGTGGCGAAGGGCGTGAAATCGGTCCCTTCGTCGAACACGTCGAAACCCTCGGCCCGCTTGAGGAAGCCGACCACCAGATAGGTCAGCGGCGTCAGCAGCACCTCCCAGCCGACCTTGAGCACCCATTGGGTGAACAGCACCTTCACCACCAGCGCGTTGGTCCAGCCCTCGGCACCCCAGAAGGCGAGCGGATAGAAGATCAGGCTGTCGACCGCCTGGCCGGCCACCGTCGAGCCGACCGTGCGCGTCCACAGCATCCGCCCACCGGTCCACAGCTTCATCCGCGCGAGGACATAGGAATTGACGAACTCGCCCGCCCAGAAGGCGCAAACAGAGGCGAGCACGATTCGCGGCACCTGGCCGAAGATCACTTCGTAGGCCGCCTGATTCCTCCAATCCGGTGCCGGGGGCAGCGCCACGACGACCCAGGCCATGAACGCCATGAACAGCACCGCCGCCGTACCTGCCCAGATCACCCGCCGCGCACGGGCATAGCCATAGACTTCGGTCAGCACATCGCCGATGATGTAGGAGATAGGGAAGAACAGGATGCCCGCCCCGAACGGCCAATAGCCGACGCCCGGCAGCCAGATCTGCGCCACCTTGCCCGCGCCGATCACGTTCGACAGCAGGATGATTGCGACGAAAGCGGCCATCACGAAGTCGAAATAGCGAAAATGCCCGCCGGAGAGGCTGCGGGCAGTGACGTGGCTGGGACGGGACGGCATGTTCATCGCACCGCACTATGCGAGGCGTTTGCCCCCCACGCAATCTGCGCTTAAAGGCACCTGCGTGCGCGCCCGTAGCTCAGTTGGATAGAGCACGAGCCTTCTAAGCTTGGGGCCGCTGGTTCGAATCCAGCCGGGCGCGCCATTTTCGCTCGGCGGTGGGGACCGCGGCGTCTGCCGCCTGCGATGTCAGCATCGCTGGTCGCACTATTGCTTTGCGCCGCGCGCCTTTGCGGTCACCGGCCTCACTGCAATCAAGCAAAAAGAGATATTTCCGTATCGAGTCCCACCGCTCGGCGCAGTCTGGGCGGCCGGAACCTCGATCCGCCATCCGCTTAGACACCGCGTTGGCGTTCCTGGGGCAAGGTGCGGAGAAACGCCATAGGGGCAAGATTTGCGCTTGCCATATGAAAACATGATTGCAAATATGCCAGCAGTGACGGGGCGCCGTTGCGGGAGCGCGCAAAAAACAGATCGAGGGAGCGAATGACAAACTTCAGCAAGCGCGAGATCTTGGCCGGTTCATTCGCAAGCGCGCTGGCTCTGAAGAGCGCAGGACGCGCGCGGGCGCAGTCCGGGCAAACGCTGCCAGGCGCCGATATCGCGCCCGTGGCAGCGCCCGGTCCCTTCAAGCCGACCGGTGCCTCGCTCTCCGCCTACAAGACGCCTGACTGGTTCCGCGACGCCAAGTTCGGCATCTGGGCGCATTGGGGCCCGCAGGCGGTTCCCGCGCAGGGCGACTGGTATGCCCGCTTCATGTACGTACCCGGCCACCCCCATTACGAACACCATCTGAAAACCTACGGACACCCTTCGGAGAAGGGCTACAAGGACATCATCCCGCTCTGGACGGCCGACAAGTTCGATCCGGAGGGGCTGGTGGGGCGGTATGCGGCTGCGGGCGCGCGATACATCGTCTCGATGGGTGTCCACCATGACAATTTCGATCTGTGGAACTCGCGCCATCACCGCTGGAATGCGGTGAAGATGGGCCCCAAGCGCGACATCGTCGGCGCGCTTCGCACGGCGGCGAAGCGGCGGGGGCTGCGCTTCGGCGTCTCCGAGCATCTGGGTGCGAGCCACAATTGGTGGTACCCGAACCAGCTCTACGACCAGTTCTGGCCGAAGATGGGCACGCGGTACGATGGCGCCGACCCGCGCTTCGCGGATCTTTATCACGGCAATCACGACGAGCCCTATTTGGGCGACGGCGCTACCTGGTACACCAGCAACCCTGCCTATCAGCGCCACTGGTTCGCCCGCATCCGCGACCTGATCGACAATTACCAGCCCGACCTGCTGTACACGGATGGCGGCGTGCCGTTCGGCGAGATCGGGCGGTCGATGGTGGCGCATCTCTACAACAGCAGCATCGCGCGCAGCGGCAAGCTGGAGGCGGTGTACAACCACAAGTCGCTCGGCTCGGGCGAGTTCAACAAGGCCTGGGGCGTGCAGGACGTCGAGCGCGGCGTGCTAAGCGGCATCAATCCCCTGCCCTGGCAGACCGATACGTCGAACGGCGACTGGTTCTACACCGGCGAAGTCGGCGGGTACAAAACCACCGACGAAGTGATCACCATGCTCGTCGATATCGTCTCCAAGAACGGCAACATGCTGCTCAACGTCGTGCTGCGGCCCGATGGCAGCCTGCCGCCGCCGTCCGAGCAGTTGCTGACCGAGCTGACGCCATGGATGGCGGCAAATGGCGCAGCGATCCACGGCAGCCGGCCCTGGCGCGTCTTTGGCGAGGGCCCGACCGAGGCCAAGGAAGGCGCCTTCCAGGAAAAGGCCGCCTATACGCCGCAGGACATCCGCTTCACCACGAAAGGCGAGACGCTGTACGCGATCACGCTGGGCGAGCCCAACGGGCCGGTAGCGATCCGATCGCTCGCTCGCGGCAACCCGCACGAGAAGCGCCGGGTACGGCAGGTGCGACTGCTCGGCCATCGCGCTGCGATCGACTTCCGCCAGACCGACCAGGCGCTGGTGATCACCCCGCCGGCGGGCCTGCCCACCCGCCACGCCAGCGCCTTCGAAATCCACTTCGCCTGACGGGCGATCCGCAGACGAACGGAGGATCATGCCCCATCGCCTCTCCAGGTGCGGCCTCGCCGCACGCTTTGCGCTTGCGCTGACGGTGACAACGCTGCCGGCAGCTGCGCTCGCGCAGAGCGCCGTCGGCCATCCCGAATGGCCGGGCAAGGGCGACCTGTTCGTCGGCACCTGCTACCAGCCGGTCGATCGCAGCCCCGAGCAGATCCGCCAGGACATCGCGGTGATGAAAGCCGCGGGCTTCACCATGGTGCGCATGGGCGACCTGTCCTGGGATTCTTTCGAGCCGCAGGAAGGCCGCTTCACCTTCGAATGGTTCGACAAGATCCTCGACCAGATGCACGAAGCCGGCATTCGGGTGATCGTCGACATCCCCGGCCAACCCGCGCCGATCTGGCTGCACAAACACTATCCGGGCGTCGACCTGGTCAGCCAGGCCGGTACCCGGCTCAACGCGGCCTCACGCTATTGGGACAATATCAGCGATCCCGATTATCGCCGCCTCGCCCGTCGCCTCGCCGACAAGCTGCTGCAGCGCTACGCCCGGCATCCGGCGGTGATCGCGGTCGGCTATGACAACGAGATCGGCAACGGCCGCATGTCCTATTCGGAAGCGGACAGGAAGCGCTTCGTCGGCTGGCTGCAGAAGAAATACGGCACGATCGAAGCGCTCAACACCGCCTGGGCGACGCAGCGCTGGTCGCGCCGGATCAACAGCTGGGACGAGGTCGATCTGCCCTATGGCGAGGGGCCCGGGCCGAACGAGCGCAACCTCGACCTGCACCGCTACTGGTCCGACGACACGATCGCCGCGCTCAAGGATCTCGAGGCCTCGCGCAAGGCCAATGCGCCGAACCTGCCCGCCGCCTCGAATTTCTGGCCGAGCGCCTGGACCAAGGGCTTCGACTATCTCCGCGCCTGGGACCAGGTCTCCACCTATGGCGCGCAGGGATTCTATCCCGGCGATCCGCTGGGTGCGGGCTTCGACGTGATGAGCAATCGCGCGGGGCATGATACGCCGGTATGGTTCAACGAGTTCACCGCGGGCGGCGGCGGCTATTACGGCACGCCGGGCCGATCGCGGATGTGGGCCTATTTCGGCCTGCTCTATTATTCGCAGACCTTCCTCGCCTGGACCTTCAACTCGCATCTGGGCGGCGAGGAGCAGTCGCTATTCGGGCTGCTCGATCATGACGATCGCCCGTCATGGAAGGTCGGCGAGTTCGCCACCATCGCGCGCGAGTTCCAGACGCTGCGCAAGCTCGGCTTCCCGCGCTACCAGGCGCCGCAGGTCGCGATCGCCTATTCGTTCGACACGATGTGGCTGACCAGCCCGCCCCCGGGCCCGAACACGATGAAGGAATATTTCAAGGTCGACTATACCGAACAGGCTAAGGCCGCGTTCGCGCCATTCTTCCGCGACAATATCGACGCGGCGTTGATCGATGTCGGCCACGACCGGCTCGACGCCTACAAGCTGGTCGTGCTGCCCGCCGCCTATCTGATCGACGCGACGATGCGCGATGCGGTGCGCCGCTATGTCGCCGCCGGCGGCACGGTGATCATGACCGGCTATTCCGCCAAGGTGGACGCCACCGGCAAATGGTTCGGCACGCCGCTGCCGGGTGGGCTGACCGACGTGTTCGGCCTGCGCACCAACGAATTCTACCGTTCGGACACGCCGCTCAAGGTCAGCTTCCAGGGCCGGACGCTGACCGGCTCCGATCCCTATTACGAGGTGCTGGAGCCGAGCAGCGCCACCACGTTGGCCAGCTTCGATAACACCCCGATGAAGAGCCCCGCGATCACCATCAACCGCTATGGCAAGGGCCGCGCGCTTTATCTCGCGACCGCGGCGCAGGAGGCGCTGCTCGCGCCACTGGTGCGCTCGCTCTACCCGACGCTGGGCATTGCGCGCGGGCCAGAAACGCCGGAGGGCGTGGTGGCGCGGGTGGTCGAGGGGCGCACGCTCTACGTCAACACCACCGCCCAGCCGATCCGCGTCCCCATCGCCGGACGCAAGCATGACGTGATCGGCAAGACGGAAGTCGCCGGCGCGCTGGCGATGCCCGCTTATGGGGCGGCGCTGCTGGATTGACCGGGCGGGTCGACGGTTTTCGCGGATGCGACCGGGTCCGCATCGGCGGACCTTCGCGTTAGCGGATGGTTATTCGGGCTCGTACCCCAGCCGGTCCGAAATGCGTGCGGTTGCGGCACGCAGTTTCTCACGCGCCGCGTCGAGGTCCATCTTCTGCGATCCGTCGATCAGCGCCAGGAAGGGAATGGTCAGCGCCGCGACGACGATGCGATCGAAGCCGAAGATTGGGTAGCTGATGTCGGTCACGCCGAAGGTGATCGGGCTCTTGCGGCTGTCATAGCCCAGGCGCCGCACCGTCGCGAGCCGATCGGCCAGCCAGCTGCGATCGACCGCGGCGCCGTTCTCCTCCTCCGCCGCGCGCACCATCCGCTCGGTGAGGTTGAGGTTGGAGAAGGCGAGCAATACCTGCCCCGAGCAGCTTTGCACGAGGTTGATGTGCGCGCCGACCTTCAAGGCAAACCCGCGCGTTGCCTGCGATTCCTCGCGCGCGACGACCAGGCCGTGCCCCTCGCTGGCGACGACGAGATGGCAGGATTGCACCGTCTCCCGCGCGAGGATCTGCATCTCCGGCAACGATGCGCGGACCAGATCCTGCGACGGCGTGGAGCGCAATGCGACATCGAGCAGCTTGTAGGCCACGGCGTATCGCTCCGTCACCTCGGAGCGGCGCAGATAGCCCAGCTGCTCCATCACCACGACGATCCGGAACAATTCGCCCACGGAGCGGCCGAGATCGGCGGCCATCTCGCTAACCAGCGCCCCCTCGGGCCGGCGGGACAGCAATTCGATGATTTCGAATGCCTTCTCGATCGCCGGCGCGGAATAGGTCTTTTTCGACCCCGCTCGAACCATAGTGCCTCCTTCTCCGTGATCGCCCTCCCTCGCCCGAAACCAGAGGATGCGCAACGGCAGAGCGCCGCCGCGGCCGTCGACGCCGCTCGCGGCACCGCGCACCGTCGGAACGGGTTTTGCGAGAACGGCGGATCGCCTTGATCGACCACCGTGCGGAGAGCGCGTGGCGGTTCCGGACGAAACCCGCCACGCGCTCCCGACGTCAGAACCGCAGGCGAACGCCGCCGGACGCAGCCTCCTGATGATCGTCGGTCCCGGTCTGCCACGAGGCCGTCGCGAACAGCTCGATACGGTGCGGCAGGCGATAGCTCATGCTGCCCGCCGCCGTACCGACCACGCGAGACCGCGCCGCACTATAGCCCTGCAGCGCCAACGCACCGCCCGCATAGCCTCCCAGCGCATCCGAGCGCAGCCCCTCGATCTGGTAGCGCACTCCGAACGACACGGTGGGGCAGAATGCCGCCGCCGAGCCGTCCGCGCGTCCGAAGGCCAGCGCGCCGTCGGCGAAGCCGGCCACGTTGCGGTCGCGGCGGACGGTGAGCGCAAACGGGCTGCCACCGCGCTCCGCCAGCGCGTCGCGCACCGTGCGCACATAGCTGATGCCGAGTTGCGGCCGCACCGCCCAGTCGTTCGTCACCGCGAACTCGCGTACCAGCGATCCGTCGAACACCCAGCTGTGCAGATCGTAGCGGCCACTGGCGGTGCCGACCGGCAACGTGCGGGTCGTCGTGGCGACGGTGGTGATGTACGACACCGAGCCGGCAAGGCCGATGCCCCCGACGGTGCGTGCCCGTGCCTGTATGCCGCCCACTGCGCCGTTGGCACGCGTATGGGCACCAAGCGCGTCCAGATACTGGTGATCGTTGAGGTAGCCGCCAAACGCACCCACGCTCCACGCCGCGTCGCCGATACCGATGCCGCCGAGCAGCCCATAGGTGCGCGACCGCGCGGCGACGCTGCCTTGGCCGGCATCGTCCCGCAACCGGTGCCACTGGCCCAGCATCGCACCGAAGGTGAAAGCGTGGGGCGTCTCGCCGCTCGCGGCAAAGCCGGGGCCGCGGGTGGCGCTGACCAACGCCAGCGCGTCGTCAACCTGCGTCTGCACCGCCGCCGCGTAGGCCTGCGGGGTCAGCCGGGCGAAGGCCTGGATGTTCGCCACGTCGTCGGCGGTCACCAGCGCGGCGAGGCCGTTGAACAGGGCGCTGTCCGCGGGCTGCACCGCCAGCGTCGCGTTGAGATAGGCAATGCTGGCGCCCGTCTGCGGCGAGACGTTGCCGGGATTGCGGAACGCCCCGATCAGGTCGATCTCCCCGCCGCGCATCACCACGATGCCCAGCGGATCGCTCGGCTGCTGCACCGTGGTGAAGCTGCCGGTGATGCCGCCCGTCGCGGTCAACAGCGGGGTGAAGCTGCCCTGCCGCACCGTGCCGAGGCGGACGAGCTGGAGCGTGGCGCCCGGCGCGATCGCAAGCGCACCGTTCACCGTCAGCCGATCGGAAGCAGAGCCCGATATTTCGAACAGCGCGGTGGAGGTGCTGCCCAGCGCGACATTGCCGTTGACCGTCATCGTTCCGGGGGACGCCCCAGGGCTCAGCATGCCGGCCACGGCGATGTTGCCGTTGACGATGCCGGCCGAGCCGAAGGTCGCCCCCTGCCCCACGGTGATCTGCGGTGCCGTGATGACCGAGCCTGTCTGGCCGATCATTCGGCCGCCCGTCATGTCGATCGCACCGAACACCGCCGTGCCGCCGATCCGGGCGAAGCCGCTGGTCTGGGACAGGCGCTGGAAGTTGCGGATATCGCCGAACAGCGCGGGCGCCGCTTCGGTGCCGCCGGACAGGGTGAAGCTGTTGGTGCCCGCGCCACCGTCGATCACGCCGCTCACGCCGCCACCGCCACTCTGCACGAAGCTGTCGTTGCCGTCGCCGAGCGAGACCGCGCCCGCGATCGTACCGGCGTTGCGCACGGTGTCTGCCCCACCGCCAAGGACGATGTCGCCCGTGATCGTGCCGGTGTTGGTCACGCGGTCGTCGCCGCTGTCACCCCATACCGCATAGGCCATCAACTTGCCCTTGGCACTGATCGTGCCGGCATTGGTGAGGTTCAGCGCCCCGCCGCCCGCCGTGATCGCGATGGCGCGATCCGCTTCCGCGGTGATCTTGCCGGCGGCGGCGTTGGCAATGGTGCCGGACAGGCCGCCGCCGTCTACGACCAGCGCGATCGCGCTGCTCGCGCGCGAGGATCTCCCGGCGGCGGCGCTTGCCGTGATGGCACCGCTATTGGCGATGGCGTAGGTCGCAACCGTGTCAACGACCCCATTGGAGGACGTCATGGTGTCTCCGTACAGCGCGACCCCGATGGCGCTGGCGGTGGTGGGATCGGACGACTGCGCGGCGATCGTGCCACCATTGTCGATCCGGGCCGTGCCCGACGCAACCGAACCGAGGCTCACCGTCAGCGCAGGAACCCAGGTGCTGCTGCTGATCGTGCCGGTGTTGCTGGCGCTTACCGTCACCGTCGTCGGCTGCGACCAGCGCGCCGCCGTGGCATTGATGCCACCGCGCACCGTGCCGCTGTTGGTCAGCGTCAGGCTGCTCCCTGCCATGAGCGAGACGGAGGGCTGATACGAGGATGCGGTGCCCGGCTCGGCGATCGTGCCGCTATTGGCGAACGACAGCGCCATGTCGCTGTAGAGCGACACCGAAGGGGCGTAGTCGCGTGACACCGCGATCGTGCCGCTGTTGGTGAAGCTGCCGACCGTCGCGGATACACCGCCATCGATCGTGCCGGCATTGGAGAGCGATGCCAGGCGCTGCCCCGCGGGGAACAGGTCGTTCACACCGGAATAATAGCCAAAGCTGTTGGAAATGTCGGTGGTCAGCGCTCCGGTGAGGTTCGCCTGGTTCACGACGCTGCCATTGCCCAGCACGTAGAGGGTGCCGCTCGCCGTGCCGGTGGTGGTGACGATCGTGTCCGTACCGCTCGCCTGGACCAGAAGATCCTGGAAATTGACGAGGCCTGCCGTGCCGAGCGCCACCGTCTTGTTGCTGGTAAAGCTCCGGCCATAGACGTTCGTGCCCGCGCCACCGTCGATCGTGCCGGATACGCCGGTGGCGTCGCCCGTCTGCAGGAACAGATCATCGGCATCCCCGAAGCGCAGGTCGCCGGTGACCGTGCCCCCCGCGGCGACGAACGCGCTGCTCGAATAGGATCGCGTGGCCGCTCCCGAGTAATAGGGGAAGCCATAGCCCATATCCACCGACCCGCTAACCGTGCCGGCGTTGACGAAGGTTCCCGAATACAAGCGGACGGCGGTACCGCCCGTCCCGCTTATCGTGCCTCCGGCGAGGTTGGTGATCGCGGCGGTGGCGGCGCTGTCGCTGCCGGTGATGGCGGCGCCGCCGCTGCTTGCGATCGTGCCGGTGTTGCGGATCTGGCCCCGGTTATAGGCTACCACCGCGGTGCCGCCCACTTGGATCGTGCCGCTGTTGGTCAGGTCGAAGGCGCCGGTGACGCCCGTCGCGTTGGCGCCCCCCGCGATCTGGCGGATGGACCCGCTATTGACGATCTGCGCCTTGCCATAGCCGGCCGCAATGCCGGAGCCGCCATCGAGCAGAATGGTGCCCGCGTTGGTAACCTGCGCGCCGCCGCTGATCGCGACGGTGTTGGCGTTGGCGTTGCGATCGGTCACCGTGATCGTGCCGAGATTGGTGAAGCTGTCGCCGGACGTCAGGCTGGCGCCCACCGCCGCGGTGTAGCTGCTCGTGCCGGTCGCGCGCGACACCGCGATCGTCCCGCGGCTGGTGATCGAGAGTGCGCCCGTGGTGCCGCTTCCCGTCGTGCCGGGATAGGTCAGCGCGTTGCTCACCTGGATTGCCGATGCGCTGTTGACCGCGATGTTCGCGTTCAGGTCGACACTACCGGTGCCGGCGAGTTTCAGCGTGTTGCCGAGAGGCTGTGTCGTCGGGGCGGTGACGGTCAGCTTGGCGCCGTTCGCCAGTTGGTAGCCCACGTCGCCGAACGGCCCGACATAGCCAGGCGCAAGCGTCGTGCTGGCATCGGCGTTGACCGCATAGCGCAGGCTGGAGCCGCTATCGGCCGTCACCGTCCCGGTGATGCCCGCGAAAGCGCCGGGGCCGCTGTTGACGATATCGGTGACCAGCGTCGCGCCGGTCAGCCGGAGATTGCCGTTGAGGGTGCCGCCGCCGAGCGCGAAATAGGTCAGGTTGTTATTCGTGCCGAAGCCGTTGACGCTGACATCGCCATTGATCGTGCCGGCATTTGCCACACCCGCGTTGAACGAGTTCACCGTCACCGCGCCGCCGGTGCCGCCGTTGACCACGCCGCCGGCGCCATTGATCAGATAGCCATAGGGCTGCACCTGCACGCCCACGCCCGACGCGCTGATCGTGCCGGTGTTGGTGAAATAGATGCCGGTACTCACGCCCGCGGTCGTCCCGCGGATCGTCCCGCTGTTCGACGCGGTGCCGCCGACATTGCCGCTGAGCGTGGCACCGATCGTGCCGCCAATGATCGTGCCGCTGTTGGTCAGCACCGCGTTGAACATCGCAACGCCGACGCCCCCCGTCGCGGTGATCGTGCCGGTGTTGACAAGGTCATTGTACGACATCGACACGCCGTTGCCGCCGGTCACCGCCACCGTGCCGTTGTTGACGAAGCGCTGGTTCGACAAGGTGATGCCGTACCCGAAGGTGGAGATCGCGGCGGTGATCGCGCCATCGTTGCGGAAGGTCGCGCGATTGAAGGAATAGTTGATGTCGCTGATCGCCGGGCCGTTGGTCGATATCCGGCCCTGGTTCACGACCGTGCCGTTGCCGCTCAGCACCAGCGATGCAGTGCTGACATAGTTCGCGCCCAGCGTCACCGTCGCGCCTGCGACCGGGTCCAGCAACAACCGCTGGAAGCCCGCAAGCGGTGCGAAGCCGGCGCTCAGCGTCACGTCTCCGGCGAACTTGACCTGCTCGGTGTTGGTGCCGCCGCCGGCGTTGATGCTGCCGTTGATCCCGGTCCTCACCGAAGCGCTGGCGGCATCATAGCGGACGACCAGCGTGTCGTCACCGCTCCCGAACAACACCGACCCGTTGATCGTCCCGGCGGTAGAATCGACGACGCTGCCGCTGTTGCCGGTCACGACGTTGCCGGTGATGGTGCCGACGTTGACCAGCCGCAGATAGTTGCTGCTGACGATCGCCGTGGCGCCGCCGCTGCTAATCTGGCCGCCGGCATCATTCTGCATATCGAGATAGGAGGCGTTGATCGCCGCCCCCGAGCCGCGGTTGGCGATCGTGCCGCTGTTCTTCAGGCTGCCGATCGTCGTCGAGACGATCGTCGCCGCCGCGCCGTTCGACTGGATGGTGCCGCTGTTGGTCCAGGCACCGGAGGAGATGAGATAGGGGTAGCTGGTGCCCGCCGCGCCGGGCGTGAACGCGCTGTTCGAACCGCCGTCGATCAGCCCGGCATTGTCCACCGAGCCGACGGGACCGACGATGCTGCCCGAAATCACCCCGCTTGCACGATTGGTGATCCGCGCAAAGCCCGAATAGCTGGTGACATAGCCATAGGGGGCCGAGACGATGTCGCCCCGCAGCGCTACGCCGGAGGTTCCGGTCAGCGTGCCGGCATTGTCGATGTCGGCGACCAGCAAGGCGGTCGTGTTGCCGGGAGTCTGGCCCATGGCGAACGCGGTCGCGCCCGATACCGAGGCACCGGGATCGACCGAAAGCGACAGGCGCGTCGTCGCGCCGCTATAGGTCGAAGCAGCGCCGCTGAGCAGCAGGATGCCGCTTTGCGTATCGCTCGAGGCGCTGCCGTGCACCGCGATGCCGGCGAAGATCGAGTAGCTGCTGCCGGGTATCTCGACCGTGACGGCCGGTGCCCCGGTGTTGGTGACCATCGCACCGCTGGCGATGTCGAGCGTCGTGTTGCTCGTGCTGATGCGAATGCCGTCCGAATCGGTGCCGGTGCAGTTGGTCGTGCCATTGGCAATGCTCGGTTCGGGCGCGCATTGTGCCTGCGCCAGGACCGGTACCATGAACCCACAAGCGAGCGTGCTCGTGCCCAACGCGAGCGAAAGACGACGCCGGCGCGACAACGACCCAAAGCCTACCATTTTGTATTTCCCCCTTCGGCAAACCTGCCAAGGGCGGTAAAGTGAATTCGCGGCGCAAAGTCCAGTGCTTTACGGTTTGGTCAATTCAAGAAGAGGCCCGCGCCCTGCGATCCGCTCAAAGTGACAGAAGCGCCGTGCTCACCGCAGGCTCTAGCCCCGGGCCCAGGAAAGCGGCCCTGCACGAATGCCAACCATGTGCATTCCATGCGTCTCGGCATGGCGATACGCTGGCAGACCATCAGCGACCTTAACGATCCCCGGAAGCAACAGCATCGATCCTTTCCCCTGATCGACACGCGCGCCGCGATGCTGCCTGTGCGGCGCATGACCGGCGCCGACTAGCCGTCCAACGCAAAGAGGGCGGCGCCGATGCCGGCACCGCCCTCTCCGTACGCTAGCTGCGTCGCCTATCAGGCGGCGGCAACCTTCGTGCTCGCGCGACGACGACGCACGGCAGCACCGGCCATGCCGGCACCCGCGATCATCATGCCCCAGGTGGCGGGCTCGGGGATCGGGCTCGGGGGCGACGCGAAGCTGAAGCTGCCCGAGATGTCCGAACCGGCGCCACCGGCCTGGTTGAAGGTGAAGGCGACCGAGGCCTTGCCCTTGTCGTAGCCCGACGCGGTGGTCGGGGTGAAGTCGCCGAGCGTGTAGATCGTCACGAAGTTCAGACCGGTGGTGACCTTTGCCACCTGGCCCGCGAACGAGCCGAACACGCCGGAGAAGGTCACGTCTGCACCCTGGGTCGCAGTGACCGACGAGGTGACGAAGGACGTGAAGAGGCCGACCGACGACAGGTCGCCGCTCGAACCCAGGACGGCGCTGCCGCCGTTGCTGAAGGTGGTGTCAGCACCGATCGCTGCGGTGCTGCCCTTAACGTTGACCAGACCAGCCGAGAAACCGCCGATGATGGTCGCCGCCGAAGCGGTGGCCGGGGCCGCAACCGCAACGGTCGCAGCAGCCAGCAGGGTGAGAACACGAGTGCGCATGGGACCCCCTAATGGTGAACACGCCGACGGATTGCCGGCCGCGCCCTACTCTACAGAAAATGCCGCCCCGTCAATCATATTGTACAACAGATGTCTCAAAGCGAAACATGCCCACCTGCCCGCACGACGAATCGACGAAAAAAGACGGCAGAAAGCAACACCGCCGGACCATCTTCGCAATATGCATCGAAATTTTTATTGGTATCTCGCAAAGCGAGAACGGGCACCACGGTTCTATGGCGCAATCTGTTCGAAGGCCGATGAAGAATTACGAACCCGTTACTTAGATGAGTCGGATGATCACCTAAAGACAGCATCAAAGGAAGCTGACTGGCAGGGCAGCATATCCAGCGCCCCCTCTTAACCGAGCGTTAACTATTTTGTTCCCGCTGCCGCCCGTTTTTTCGCACTCGCAGCATGCATCACGAACAGGGCAAATGGCGCACTTGAACGGAAAGATGTGCTGCAGCTGCGTGAGGGACTTGGCCGTGCCAAAAGGTCGTCCCGAAAGTTAAACGAACACGATCGCCTAGGGAACTGCGCACATCCTATTATGCGAGACCGACGGTTGAGCAGGAATATATCCGCGTGCATGCCGCACGCCGCGTGTCCATCCATGCCGCGAGATCGACTTACATGTGCGAAACGTGGACAACGACAATATAAGACATTGCCGCGATAATGGTCGGGGAGACAGGATTCGAACCTGCGACCCTCTGGTCCCAAACCAGATGCGCTACCAGACTGCGCTACTCCCCGACGAAACGCCGCGCTTAGAGCGTCCGCGCGGCGGACACAAGGCCCGGCAGTTTCCGCGCCAAGCGAGACGCTGGTGGGCCCGGCACCTATCGAACTGTAAGCCAAAATCTCCGGATTGCGGTGGGTCCAGTCAGCGCGGTGCAGCTTGATACCCCCACCGATACCCCCACGATAATCGTGCTACCCGTCGCATTGCGTCTCGCGGTGGCCGAAGATAGCAGATGATCAGGATTTTAGAGCACCGCATGAACTACGCCACCCGCCTTTTCCTCGGCCATCTCGTTGAGGCCCTCATACGACCTGGCGCGCTGAACGAGGCCAGCGTGCGCGAGTTGATCTACAACCTCGAAGAGAGCGCAGTTGATCTCGCAGACAACCACCACCCTGTAGATGCCGCCGAGCTGAACAACCTGGTCGCGGATGTGAAAGCGTGTGAGGCCAGCGCACGCGCGTGACGTAGGAGCATACTCAGGTATTTTTGGAGCCGGGCAGCGTGTGGATCACAGGCGTCGAGCAACACCTTCAACGTTTGCATAGCCACATTCAGCAGGGCCGGCCCTTTTCACGTGATTCGGGGAGCGGGAGCCGATGATAAAAGGTCAACTGACGATCTTGTTCTTATTGGCGGCGGCCACTTCCCAGCCGACCACAGCCAGCGCTCAGGTATGGCAGTCGTTCTCCTTCCCTGAGGCTGACGCATGTGGCTCGTGGACCGTTGAGCGCCAGGGCGGCAGGCGAAATCAGGCCATGGAAGGATGGGTCTTAGGCTTCGTGAGCGGCAGGAATAAGTACGGCGGCGGCGACGGGCGTCTGGGATCAGATACAAACGGCTACAGCTTGCTCGCGTGGATCGATCGCTATTGCGACAACAACCCGCTGGACACGGTGACGAAGGCCGCCTTGGAGCTCGTGAAGGAGCTAGAACGTCGGCGGGCTGGATTTAAGAAATGATGGCACTCGATTAGGAATCGAGAGGAAAGCCTTATTTATCAACGTTACTTCTTACATATTCACGCTCCGTTCCCATACGGTATCCTGCGGCGTTCCGCGATTTGTCAAAACGTCCATTCCTGCCGATGTCCTGCCTATGTTCCTGGTCGTGACCAAGCGCTACGGCCTCAGCGCGTTGACCGGAGCCCGCGCGTGCGAGCATCTTGCCTCGAGGCCGGGCGCTCCGGCTCATCAAGGGGAACCTAATGCCACTGATATCGATCGGTGCGCTGCCTGGGGGGCCAGGTGATCATCAATACCGACCAGATGATTCAAGTCCGCGAACTCGATCGCGGGGTCGCAATTATTCTAGCCGACGACAACGAGGTGCGGGTTCCGCATGCGAGTGTCTCTGACGTATTTGACGACCTGATCGAGGGGATTCGCAACGCGAACAGCTGGTACGATACTGGGCACTCCGGCTCCTTGGCCTGACGATATCAAGCCTGGCCGGCGGACGCGGTGGGAAGGCGTGCACACTTCTGACAAGGCACTGAGGCCGACCCGGCACCTATCGAACTTCAGCCGAAAATCGGCAGATTCGCGTGAGTTCGGTTAGCACCAAACGGTGCAGCATTCGGCTCGCATTTCGTCACTCATAACCTGTGATTAGTGACGGACGCCCCCACGGATACCCCCAAAAATTTTTGGTGCGGGTTTTGGGCTAGGTCAAAGCCTTCCTGGCACGGCGACGGGATTGCGCTGCCATGATTTCTCTATGCTGCGCAAGGTAAGCCTTGGTGGCGGAGCTAATGCCCTCGATCCTGGAAGCCGGGTCGATACCGGCCGCGATAGCCTCGCCCCTGGGGAAGTCGGGTGCCAGCAAAATGTCGCCCGCGTCCGTGAACGATATCAGCTTGGCATCGAAAGCGGCGTCGTAGGTCGCGGAGAGTAGCAACCCATTGGCTGGATCGAGGCGTTCGACATTATTGCAGGAAGACCACGGCTTTATATGGGATGCGCGCAGGAGTTCGGGCCGTGACACGCCCAGCACGGCGCAAGCTTTCCACCGGTCGATGAGGTCCTGCCGGAATTTGCCTTGACCTATGCGAGCCTGGGTTAGCTGCTGCCGGACCGTCTCTTGCTCGGCCGCGGACTGCGAAGCAATCGACGCCGCCAGATCAACCGATACGCCGTCTTGCCCAACCAAGGCGACTAGATATTCGCCGACGCTGCTCGGGAGATGGTACAGATAGCCCTGGTTCGGTCGACCCTGCCCTGAGAACGGCGAGTGCTTTTGGGGAAGCTCGCTCAGGATACTAGGAACCCAGTCGCGATAGTACAGCGGCTGCGGCAGGTCGGTGTAGGCAACGTCCATACGCCACCCTTCGAGCTCCCAATTTGCCTCATCGCGAGGATCGGGTCTGTTCGCAGCATAGGCAGGTGTAACGGCTTGAGAGAAAGCCCGGAGAGCGTTTTGGACGCCTGAAAAAATCATGTCACCGGGCGCGACCTCAGCCATGTTCGTCCAGTAGACGTAGGTCTGCCCATTATTCCCTTGCTTAGGGGCCCACAGGTAGCCGCCTAGGCGCGCGCGCGCCCAACTCGCTCCTTGATAGACCATCCAGTACGCCATCGATTGCCCCCTTCCCCTAAGCTTGCGGCTCTGGCGACATATCGAGCAATGCCCAAAAGTTCAGCAGTCAAACCGCCTCACGCGAAAGAAAACGCTGAAGCTCTCGGCACTGCCCCTGCGCCGCTCGCTGGGGAGCAATCAATTTTCATTGCGGCGAGAGCTGGCCCACAACCCATGACCTATCGGCCTTTTTATCTCGCCGACGGGTCGGCGGGGCAACCCGGCCCATCAAGCCCTACCTCCGCAATCCTTGCGAAACGTGACCGCCACTTCGGCCATTTTCTCTTCACCGCGTACTTCGCTACCTTTTGAGCACTTTCGAGAACAGTAGGTACAATATGATCCGATAGAAACAGATCCGGGATAAAAACCTTAGGGCCCATTTTCGGGTGCCTTGGGTCAGGGTATTTCGAAGCTGCGTTCTCAACTGCGGTCAGAAGCTGCATTGCGCCAGCGCCGGCCATTATCGCGCGATCCGTCAATTCCAGACGGCTGATCATTCGATCGAGCGCGACCCGCAAAGTAGCCGCTGTCGCGGCAAGAGTCTTAATGTCGATAGACCTTGTACCAGCAGGAATCAGCGCAGCCGCTTCACGGTAAAGCTTCACGGCTAATCCAGCGCTATGAAGAATCTCATTTGAGGTGTCGGACCGCTCCCTCAATTTGGTTCGGTGCGGCATCCTCATAGCAACAGCCGTGCCGCCTAAAGCAATAAACGCAGCAGAAAACGTTGCGACAGCATTGATACCATCCCAGTCGAGCAGGCACGTGGGAGATTGAACGAAGCAAACGGTAGGCATACGGCGTTATTGGCGTGTTCAATGCAATTTTTCAAGGATAGGTATCGGCCCGTATGGGGAGATCGAGACGCCACACTTAGCCGAAGGTTAAAAAGGCATTTAATCGAGGCGGATGGGGGACGACGGCCGTGATACGCCCCACAGTAAGCTAACGACTACCCCTCCCCGAAGTATGCAGCTCTGAGGTCACTTCGGGGGACAATCGATAGTTCAGCCGCTAGACCGGTTCACGCGTGATTGAAAGTCGAGTGGAAAGCCCCATTTTTCAACGCTCGTTATGACATATTCTTGCTCTGTTCCCTCACGGTATCCTGCGGCCCTCACCGATTTGTCAAAACGCCTGGACCTTTCGAGGCAACCCGCCTGTTCGTTCACCAGGCGCATCCCGCGTCGACATATGGCGCACGATCAAGATGTCCGATTGGCAACGAAGCGTGGCCAAGATCCTGCAGGGCAAAAGCGCGTCCGACCGCATCGGGGCGGCCCTAGATCGCACCTACCCGATCGGCAGCGCCGGCCCATTCGACGACCTGCTGCGCGCGATCGATACAACTGAGGCCAATCGCGATGGCGGCGCCGCTGGGACTGATGGAGACTGATTGAGCTCCGGTTGGGCCGGTGAGGGAGCCCGTCGAATTGGGCCGCGTCGGTGGCAGATTAGCGTTGTGTTCGCACGCGGCCTCCAAAACGATACCCCGACTTGTACCCCGAGGCTGAAACGGCCCTATCGGCACTTCGAATTGAGCACGCGGCACCGAGAAAGGTGCCCGCTGGCGTCGGAAGGTGGCGATTCCAATTGGCGTCCCATCCTTTCCGGAGCGGCCGGAAGCCCTGCGTCAGTGGAACACATCCAGAACGGGCGCTATATAGATCCGATAAGAACGATATCGGGAAGCGCACCATGGGACCATCGCCGGACGTCATCCGGCAGCGCATTGCGGAGCAGTGCGCCAGCCACCGCCTGACCTATGCCCAGCTCTCCCGAATCCTCGGCAGGCCGGACGGCTATATCGCCCGGCATCTCCGCGAGCAGATCCCGCGCGAGCTAGCGGAGAACGAGCGAGCCCGCGCCGCTGAGTTCTTCGGGGTGCCCGGGCCGTACCTCGACGCGCCGCCGCGCAAGGGCGAGCGCCAGGCGCGCGCGGAGCAACGCCGCTACCGCCCCAGCTACTGAACGGTGCTGCGCCGCGCGACGTGAAAAAAGAACCCCACTGCCCCATTGAGGTATGCGGGCGATAAGCGGCCTCGAGCCTTGCTCTTCCTTGGCGGCCTGGCATTCTTTCCCCACCGACTTAATCGGGAGAGGATTACCATGATGCGCGTATCGACCTTTGCCGCAGCAATTGCCCTGATCGCCACGCCAGCGCTCGCCGCGGCGCCTTGCAAGGACGCGAAGGGCAAGTTCGTGAAATGCCCGCCCGCGGCAGCAGCCGCAGCTGGCGGCGTCGTGAAGGACAAGGGCGGCAAGTGCCGCATCGCGAGCGGCCCTAAGAAGGGGCAGTTCACGAAGTGTCCGTGAACCCGACGTTGGATCGGCTGACGATGGCGCTCACGAGAAACGGCGCCGTCGCGGCCATCCGCGTCATCTTCCAGATGAGCACCGACGAGGAGCTGGTGGCGTCCTGGCTGCGCAACACGGGCGAGGAGATCGACCCAGTCACTGATCTGCTGGCGGTCGAGCTAGAGCGCCGAGAGGTGGTGTTCTGAGGATCCGCCGGCCCGGCGCCTTCCAGGTCGAGGCCATTGCCTTGGCGGTGTTGATGTTGGCGGCTTGGACCGGCTGGCTGCTGTCCATGATCCGGTGATGCCCTGACGAGGTTTGCAGTCCACCGTTAAGCGCTGGCGATCTATGGTCTCGTTGCCACCTCCGACTTCCCCCTCGTTCGGAGGTGGCACCCTTCACGATCGAGCGCGCGCTGGCGCAGCGGTCACCGTCGGGGTAGCCTTCGCCCCATGTGCAACCGAGCCCGATTCCGCGGTGAGCCTGAGACGCTGTTCGGCGCCACCAGCAAGCTGTTCAGCGAGCGCCCGCGCGACAATCGCTTTGCGCCGGCGGAGCTACGGCCGAAGTCTCGCAACTATGTGATCCGCGAGCAGGACGGCGAGCGCGGATGGGACGTCATGAGCTGGGACGTGCTGGGCGGCGAGGCGGCGTGGCCGATGACGAACGTGCGCAACCTCAAGCTGCCGCAGTGGAAGCGCCTGGCGGAGAAGCCCGAGAACCGGTGCATCGTGCCGCTGACCGAATTCGCCGAGTTCACGCCGGAGAAGCACGACCTGGGCGACGGCAAGCCTCCGCTCAAGGGCGAGATGTGGTTCAGCGTCACCGATCAGCCGACCTTTGCGGTCGCGGGCTTCTGGCAGCATACCGCGGCCGGTGCGGGCTTCACGATGGTGACCTGCGATCCGAACGAGGTCGTCGCGCCCATCCACCCCAAGGCGATGATCACGATCCTGGAGCCGAGCGACGTCGACCGCTGGTTGCGCGGCAGTTACGAGGAGATTGCGGACCTGCAGCGCCCGTATGACGCGGCGAAGATGAACGTGCGCGGGCCGGTGTTTCCGACCCGATCAGGCGCCCAGCCTGCTTAACACCGCGGCGACTTCCCTGGCGATTTCCTCTTCTGAGGGCGGGCGCCAGGCGAGCGGGAAAAGCGTTATGGGTAGGACCATCTCTCTCCTGCCCTTGCCAGAGAACAGGTTGCCGCTGATCGACGTTGCCCCAGGTCGCACATGAGCGACGATCTTGCTGCCGCCCAACTGGATCGTGATCTCATCTTCCGCCAGTGAGTAGGCCCCCAAGCGCTGATCCGTGCGCCCGTCGAGCACCTCCCCCGCGCCCATCGTAAGCTGCGGGGTGTTTTGCTCGTTGAACCCGGCTTCCTCAATCAGGAGCCACCATGTGCCTTCGAAGTCCATCGTTCGCTCCGTCGAATCGGTAGCGACAATGTAGAACATTTGGAGAACAAACGGAAGTGAGGCGGATGGATTTCGGGCGAGCCTTTCCTACATCACTCATATGCCCTGCCGCCTATGCACCGCGAACGACGAAGAAGCCCTAGTGGAGAGCCTCGCCGCCGATCTGTGGGAGAGCCGCCGGCATGGCACGCTTGACGATCGGCCGTGGGACCGCGCTGGGGACCATTGGCAGCGCATATTTCGAGATTTCGCGCTGACCGCGCTCGAGAGCCTCCGCGGGGACCATCGACACTAGCCCCGCCCAGCCGCCTCAATTCTCGCCCAGCTCCGGTTCCCACACCGCCGCGTCACTTCAAAGCCCTGCCTCGCGGCTTTCTGACCTGACCAGAATTCAGCCTACAAGTTTCATAGTCCGAAAAATCATTCTTGGACATAATGCATGTCACAAACAGCTTTTCACTAGGTGTAACCTCTATTTCATTCGGTTTTAGGAACTGAGCAAACGCCCCTAATGTGATTACTAGTGCAGCATAGCCGCGGGCAGACCCTTTTAACTTGAGTGATTTCGTTTTTGCTAAATGAAAAAGTGACTTGTCATCTTCAGTAGTGTCAAAATATCGCGCTAACTTGCCGACATCCGTGTGAATCAGATATTCTATCCTCTCAGCAACCGCAAAGTTCCAAAGTGATCCACACGAAAATATAAATGTTGCGATCAACGCTATATTGTATGCCGGCCAGTCATAAATCATTACGCCATTCAAATTAGATAGGTGCTGGTGAAACGCGCTCATATACAATGGCAAGTCAACTATCATATCATCCCCCGACGCGGACCTTCATGATCGAAAACCTTCGACAGCCACCCTTCATGACGGCCGCGAATTCCCGGATCTCAAAACTAACGGCACGACGTTTAAACTGTCTTATTGTAACGGCCGCTCCGGGAAACCAACGGCGTTTGGTACTCCGCGACTTCACGACGACCGCTGTGAAAACCTTGCGGGGGGATCGTCGACACTAGTCGCCGCGCGCAGCTCGCAGCGCGTCGAGAAAGGCCGACGAGCGGTCGATGCCCACCTGCCGGCTGATGGCATTGACCGCTGCCGTCATTTCCTGGCTGCGGCCGAAGGCATCCGCCCCCTGCCCGGCCTCAGATCGCCCCACTGCCGCTTCCCAGAACTGGTCTATCCACGTCCGCTCCGCGCCGCATAGCTGCAGGAAAGCGAGCGCCAGCCGCAGAGACGCCGAGGCAAGCAAGGCCCCATGTCGGGATCGCTCCTGCGCCTCATCCACCACGCACAGCGTGTGGAAGATCGCTCGATCCCTGGCGACTCGCATGATCGCAACATGAAGAGAACAAACGAGACCGTCGAGATCAGGCGAGCGAGTTACCCACAGGAACGGTCGCCTTGCCCTGGTGATCGTGACGCACCAATCCACCCAAAGGCGATGATTACGATCCTCGAGCCGGGCGACGTCGATCGCTGGCTGCGTGGCTCCTTTGAGGACATCGTCGACCTGCCGCGGGCCTATGACGCTAAGCGCATGTCTGTACGTGGTCCAGTGTTCCCGACTCGATCAAGGTAAAGGTTGCATAACGGCGGAATGGCACGCCAGACACATACTCTATTTCTTTTCCATGCCACAGGCTTCGCAATGACCTTCCACCCAAGCCTTCTTTTTGGTTGACGATGCTGCAGGATTCCAAGCTCCGAGTTCCTCCGAATAAATTACGGCTTGGGCTCCAATCTGCTTTACCCATAGATCGCAGCTGGTGCTGCCGCCACTGCATGGCGGAAAGTCGGTATAAATCGAGAGTATCTCTACACCTTCGCGGGCCAGCGCGAGACCAAGCGCGGCTCCATCCGTCTGAGAGATACCAGTTATGCCATAAGAGGCTGCCATGTTCAGACAGGCAACCCTCTCCGCATGGAGGTTGGTACTGCAGCTTCCGGCACTTTTACCCTTAGTCACCTTTGTCACACCGCCCTTGCGAGTGGTCACGCAGCCGTAACACGTGGCAGTCCAATCGTTCGCGGTCTTGCGCGCCTGACGTGCTTCCCTCGCTCGGTCATCATTCGGGTCTACACCTTCGGGAGCGGCAGATACTGGCACGTGAACAACGGCTGGCCGCGCTACCTGCTGAGGCGCCCGAAAGGCTGTGGTAGAAGATTTCCTCTCCTCCCTCTCATCGGGGGTTTGAGATGTCGTGTAAGAGCCGTCATGCGCGAGAGGCGGTGGTCCAGGGGCTCTACTGCGCACCTGTAACGGTCCGGAGACTAGAAGTTGCTGTGTCCAAATTCTATTATCGAGATTTAGGCGCCACTTATCTTTTAGTTTTTCGACCTTTTCATACCACTCCGCGGGTGGCGCAGACTTCCTCTCAATAAACTCGTCCGCAAGTTCTCTGACAAGTGCGCCCTGTTCATCATCACTATCTTCGAACGAGTCATCTGACATGCTCGATCGTTGAATAATGGAAGAGACACGGGCCTGACCCGATAACCCTCCGGGCGCCGAGGGGAAGGCCTTGCGCAAAACCGCTTGTCCGCCCGATCCCGGATTATGAGACCCCACCTTGTGCGCCGTTGTACCAGCCATCAGCGGTGGGCCAGGCTCCCGCTTGCTTTGCACCGCTTTGTTGGGTCCGGCAGTTTTCGGCGGCCCACTAACTAATCCGCCGTATTTAGTTGGCGGCGGCAAATGGATCCGCTTCGACATTTCACTCGCACTCCCGCGCCATGAAATCACAATCAACAGGGCAATTCATGACATATTAGGTGTATCGAATCTACGCCAGTCATGACATTTCATCGTTCCAATCAAAAGCTCGCCGCAAAGTACGTCGACGTGACTTTGAGAGGGCGGATGCGCGGCCCCGACTAGGATAACACCATTTCCCGGGCTCTAGCCTCGGAGCGACTTCGGGGAGACTGCTGCGGGAAGCCTGCGCTTCGATGACGGCTATTAGCTGCCGCGCGCCGCCCGGAGTGCTTCAAGAAATGCCCCAGAGCGCTCGACGCCGACTTGGCGCGTGATTGCGTTCACGGCCGCGGTCATCTCTTGGCTGCGACCGAAGGCGTCCGCCCCCTGCCCTGCTTCCGACCTGCAGACCGCGGCCTTCCAGAACTGGTCGATCCACGACCGCTCCGCGCCACATAGATGCAGGAAAGCGAGCGCCAGGCGCAGAGACGCCGAGGCAGGCACCGCCCCATGCTGGGATCGCTCCTGCGCCTCATCCACCACGCACAGCGCGTGGAAGATCGCTCGATTCCTGGCGACTCGCATGAGCGGAACATGACGAGAACAAACGAGCCTGTCGAGATCAGGCGAGCGAGTTACCTACAGGAACGGTCGCCTTGCCCTGCAGCTGGTAGGAGGGCGCGAAGTTGCCCTCGACGATCGCCTGCGCGGCGGTCCGGATCCACGGCGTAATCTTCGCGCCTCGCGCGATCCGGTTGAAGCGGATCACTTGGTCGACACCCGCCCCCCCGATGTAGATCGCGTTCCACATGGTGCCGCTGAGCGTGTTTGCCTCGATCCGGATGCGGTCATAGCCGCTCACCCCCGCCTCGTCGCCGAAGAACACGCCCTGGAACTCGAAGCCGGGATCGCCCTCGAATGTGTTGCCGATGATCGCCACATCCTTGCACCCGCTCGACTTGCCGCGCGTCCAGCACTGAATCGCATCGGGGTGCGACCCCGGGCCGGGCCGGAACTGCCTGAACCGGTTGCCCACGATGCGGCCGCCGCGCAGGCCGGGGATATCGATCGCGTCTCCGCTGATGAAGCTAAAGTCGTTCCCCTGCACCGTCGCGTCGGCGCAATCCTCGAGCGTGAGGGCGACGTTGAGCTCGCGCAGCGCCATGCCTGTCACGCTCGGCCGCTGGACGTTGCGCATGTAGATGCCGCTCATGTCGTTCGTCGCGTCGCCGTCGAGAGAGCCGTTCACCGTACCCCCGATGAAGGCGATGTCGCTGCTGTCGGAGATCTCCGCCATGCGCAGCCACGCCGCGTCCCCAGCACCACGCACGCGGTGGATCGCCAGGTTGAGGAAAGTGAGGTTCCGGCTGCCCTTCACAACCAGCCGCCGGATTATCGCCGGATTGGCGGGATCGGCATTGGTAATCGTGACCGGTGCGACATAGCTGGCGCCCGCGATCGCGATGTCGGGCCAGTGGCCGGGCGCAAGGGCGACGATCCCGCCGGGGGCGGCCGAGCGCAGCGCTGCGGCCAGCTCGGCGGGCGTGGTGACGGTGTTGGGGCTGGTCTGGGGCATGGGGCAACTCCAAGGCCCCGGCGCGTCGCGGCGCCGGGTGGGCTGGCTTAGAATTTCGGAAGGTCGCTCCGGCGGCGGAACTGCATCCGACCGAACAGGACGCGGAAGGCGAACGGGGTGTTCGCGGCGGTCGGGATATCGGCGTTGGCCGAGGAGGTCCCGAACCCGGTGACGTCGGACACGTCCAGCAGCGGCGACACCGCATAGGTGGCGAAGCCGGTCCCGCCGGCCTCGTTGAGCAGCGTGTCGTCGATGAACATGCCCGACGTGCCGTCGGCGCCGCGCGTGAGCAGCTGCGTCGCAGTGACCTGCGCGCCGTTGTTGGTGGTGCGGGTCACGCCAGGCGATGCAGCGGTGCTGCCCGAGAAGGCGCGGCCGACCGTGCCGAAGAAGCGGCCCAGGACCGAATGCTTCATGTAGACCGTGCGCAGGCCCGCGTAGATCGAGCCACCGTTGAGACGAAGCTGAACGCCGTTCAGGCTCGGCGTGGAGACGCGGAACGTGGCTGCGGCGGTATGGATGCCCAGCGCCTCGAAGCCGAAGTACGGGAAGCCATCGGGATCGATCCCCGACAGGACCGCGAACTGAAGGGTGCCGGCGGTCAGCATGTCGTTCACCGCGGTGAAGCCGGCGGTGGTGCCGCCCAGGACGATACCCCAGGGGACCTGGTTGGCGTTGACCCCGTTGATATTCGAGGTGCCGACGAACGCCGTGATATTCGATCCCGAGACGGTTTCGCTGCTGAGCGCTGTGCCCGCCGGGTCCATAAGGGCGTTCATGATGGTGTTCCGGCCGATCGTGCCCTCCACCATGTTGGCATAGTCGTAGTTGCCGATGTCCTGCTCCGCCCAGAGCTGGGCGTTGGCGGGCATCAGGCTCGCGCTGTTCAGCGAGACGGTGATCGCGCCGGTCGTGAAGTTGTAGCTGCCGCCGGTGATGTTCGGGCCGGTGATCACCCCGGTCGCGGTGTCCACCTTGCCGATCACGGCGCCATTGATCGAAAGCAGCGTCTTGGCGGGCGTGCCGGTGAATCCCAGGCGCATCGTGGGCGGGAGCACGCCGGTGAACGTCGTGCCGACACCCGTGCCCCGGGCGAACTGCCAGTTATTGCGCGTCGGGCGCTGGTCATTGCTGTTGGGGATCGCGCCGAACCGGGCGATGAAGGCGGCCTTGGCCGCCTTGGCCCAGCGGAACGAGCCGAGCGCGTTTGCCGCGTGCAGGCTCAGGTTATCGAGCATGCCCGGCTTGCTGCGGTAGGAGGTCCCGCTGGACGCGTCGAGGGTGGCGCCGAAGCTGTCAACGACGAGGTGCTGCGGGCGTCCGTACTGGAACCCTGGGATGGCATAGTCGATCAGCGCGCCGCTTTGCGTGCTGGTGAAATTGGCCGCCGACGAATTGAACCAGTCGCGCATGGTGAGGCCGAACGGCGAGGCATTGTCGGCGCCGGCGTTGTTGTTGAGCCAGACCTTCGCCGGGGCGGTGCCGCCCGCCAAATAGTTGCCCGAGGCGTCGACCGTGTACTGGCCCTGGCCCGGGTTGCTGGCGACCTTTGTCATCACATAGGGCATCGTGGTGCCGCCATCCCAGGCAATGACACCCGGGGCACCATAGCTCTCGCCGTCCTGGAACTTGACGCCGCTCGTCGCGGCCCATGCGTTCGCGCTGGGCGTCTTGGGGTCCATGAGGTAGGCGCTGCCCCCTCGGGCCATCTCGTTGCCGAGGACCCACGTCTTGCCAGCCGCGATCAGCGCATCGGCATAGGCGGCGACCTTGAGCATGGTGGTCTTCGCCAGGACCGGCTGATTGTAATAGGCCGCCTGGTTGCCGCTGCCGTCGTTGACGCTGACCGAGGCGGAAAACACGTAGTTGCCGCTCTGCGTGCGGACGGACGCCAGGCCATCGGAGCCGGACGAAAACTGCCCATCCGCCACCTGCGCGCCGAGATAGTTGCCGCCCACCGCCGAGATCTCGGTCGCCGCCTGGTTGCCGGTGGTCGCCGTCGCGAGCGTCTCCGACCGCTTCAGCATCGCATAGGTGGTGCTGCCGCCGATCGCGTGGTTGTAGCCCTGAGCGAGCATGAAGGCATTGTCGAACAGCTGCTGCAGCAGGCCCATGTGCGTGGCGCCGGTGACACCGTAGTTAGTGAAGGTCGTGGTCCCGATCGAATGGCTGCCCGCGTTCGCAGAGCGGCTGTCGCCGTCGACCTTCTCGATGCTCATCGCGGGGGCCGGTGTTGGCGACGGCGTCGGTGGCACCACGATGGGGAGCGCAACGCGCCCGGCGAAGAGGGCGCGAGAGGAAACGGACAGGTTCAAGGCGCTCAGGCGCATAGCGGCGCTCCCATCGATCGGTGCGTGGTGGTGGCTGGGGGCATCAGTCGCCCGCCTCGGTGTCGTCGGCGTGGTTCGCGGCTACTGCGGCCCACCAGGCTTGCCAGCCGGCGAGCTGGGCTGTCTGGCGCTCCGCTGCCGCGAGGAGGGCAAGAACGCCGTCACAGTCGGCGGCGAAAGCAGCGCGGCAGGTGGCGTCGGGATCTGGGGCGACTGCCGGCGCTCCGCCACCACCTTGATCGGCTCGAGCCGCGGCGAGCTCGCGCATGCGCTGACCAGCGAGAGCGCGAGAAGCGGCAAGCTCAGCCTGCACGCGATCGAATTTCGCGAGAACATCGGACGATACCTCCTGATTGGTGCGCGCGTCGGCGCGCTCGACGGTGATGACGTGGGCAGCATCCGCGGCCTTGGCGTCGGCGCTGGCCTTCCGAGCGGCATCGACGGCGCTGCCGAGGATCCGGATCTGCGCGATCGCCTCCTTCGTGGAGAGGTCACGCGGCGCGCCCTTCCCGTCCGTCGCATGCGCCGCGATGGCGGTGGCGGAGCGTAGGGCTTCGCCCTTGTGCGAGAGGTCGCCGATCACGGCGAGCGCGATGGCCAGCGCCAGGGCAAGCCCCAGCGTCACATATTTTAGCGGGTTCATGGGCTGCTCCCGGGGTCAGGCTGCGCGCGCGGCGCGGCGCTTGGCGAAGGCCGCCGCGAGGCGGGTGTCGTAGGCGTTCTGCGCGAAGGCCGTGCCGTTGTAGCCGCGGGCGAACGTCGTCCAGTCGCGGGCGCGAAGCGCGCCGGCGAGACCCTTGCCCTCGACGAAGCGGAGGAAGGCGTCGAGCTGGTCCGCCTCGGTTTGCGATTGCTGCCGCGCGAATGCCCATGGCGAGACCGCGCCGCAGATCTCGTAATTCTCGCCGAGGATCTGAAAGCCGCCGTAGCTGGCCGAGGCGAAGCCGGCGTCGACGTCGAGCGAAACCGCCTCGAGCAGCTGCGCCCATCGCCCGACCTGGCTGCCCGGATAAAGGGTCCGGTTCCAGGTGCGCGACGAAATCTTCGGGTGGCTGGCGTCGTACCTGTGCCCGGTCGCGCGGCTGAAGCGATGCGGCTCGAACAGGATCGTCGGGCGGCCATCGATGAACGGCGACGCGCTGCCCTCGACATCCCACACCGCCCAGATCGCCGCCGGCTCGACCTTCAGCCGGTCGGCGCCGTCGTCGATGTCGTGCTGGTCCAGCCGATAGTCGGGCCCGTCGGTCATCGCCGAGAGGATTGCCTCGCGATCAGCAGCGCCAAACGGCGTGCCCTCGGCGCCCGGCTGATAGCCAAGCGCCACCAGCCGCCGCCGCAGCGTCGTCATGTCCATGGAAGTTCTCCGAGGTTGGAGGAGGTCAGCCGTCCAGCTTGGGCGCCTGCGGGTGCGGCTTCAGCGCCGCATATTCCGGGTGTAGGCGGCCCTCGCGCGCCGCTTCCTTGATCGCCGCAGCGGCGAGCTCGGCCTGGGTGGTATTGCGCGCTGTACCGACGATGCTCTCAGCGACGGCGGCCGCCTCTGCGTCGACGCGCTGCAGGAAGCGATCGGTGAGCAGCTTGACCAGGCGATCGGCGCCGACGGTGGAGAAAGCGGAGAACAGTGCCGCCGCCTCTGCCTCCACCCCGGCGCGCGTTGCCATCCAGTAGGCGATCAGCGCCACCAGCGGCAGCAGCAGCAGGTCGGCAAAGACCAGCCGCGCCTTCACCTGCACGCCGCGCTTCAGCAGCAGCGCATATTTGGCCGCGAACCCGAACGTGATCCCGATCAGGATCCAGCCGTATTTCGCCAGCACCGTTTCAACCGGCGTCATCGGCATTGCCCCTTTCAATATGATGTTCATGCGCCGCCTTCTGCGGCTGGCGGTTCGGCGCTGCTCGGCGGCATGGGCGCAATCCATTGCGCGACGTTGATGCCGAGCCCGGTCATACCCTGGTAGATCGCCTCTACGCCGATGCCGAAGAAGCTATCGTCCTTCGGCCCGTTCGCGCGCAGCTCGGCGAGCTGCTGGTGGATGCTGATGAAGGCGTCGCTTTCTACGATCGGCTTGACCGCGAGATACAGCTGGTGCCGCGCCTGCGCCGCCTCATAGGCCTTCTGCCGCTCATAGGCCGCCAGTTTCGCGCGCATATCAGCCGCTTGCTCGTCCGTGATGATCGTCTGATCGAGATCGGTCGCCATTCGCTATTCCTCAGCTGGGTTGGGGTCCGCGCCGGCCGCGCCGCGAAGCTGGGCGATCGTGCGCCGACGATAGAAGTCGGCGATTTGCAGGTGCGCGCTGGTGACGCCGCCGCGCGCGTCGACCAGGGATTGATAGTGCTCGAGGTCCCGTGTCGATTTCTCGCGGGGGACCGGGAAGCAGCCCACTGTCTCCACCAGCGTGGCCCACACCACTTCGAGCGGGGCGACGTGACATTCGATGCTGATCTCGGCCGCGAGGGAGACATCCCCCACCCCGCAGAGTGCCTCGATCGCCTCGACAGCGGCGGCGGGATACACGCTCAGCTCGATGACCTTCGGCGTGTCGGTCACCAGATACTTGTCGGGAAATATCTGGTGAAGCGTGAAGCCGGTCAGCCGCGCCAGGTCGAGGATCTCTTCGGGCTCGCAGACGATGTCGAGATCTCGCACCACCCCGCCCCGCCAGGGCGGCAGAAAGCCGCCTGCAGCCGCCGCTGCGGAACCGATGAGGATCACCGGATCCTCGAAACGTCTACGAGGAACGACCCTTCGGAGGAGTTCGCCTCGAGCCCGGACGGCACCCAATTCTCGCGCGAGTTGTCCTGACTGTAGGTCCGTGGGACGTTGAATACCGAGGTCGGGCTGCTGCCCCATGTCGACAGCGAGATCGTATAGCGATCACGGAAAGAGATCGAGCCGCTGCCGTCGCTGACATCGTAGGTCTCGTTCTGCACGCCCACACCCCCGGGAAACGTGTGCGCCCATTTGGCCGACGAGAGGGCGGCGCCAGCCGGCCTCATGATCATCTGGTGCAGAGAGGAGCTGAAGAGGCACCGCCCGGCGCCGTCGAACAGCTCCGCGCCCACCTCGCCGGCCACCAAGGGAAGCGGCTGATCGAAAATGTAATAGCTGAACGAATAATCCTCGCCCCAGGTGGGGCTCGAGACAACCATCACCCGGAACGTCCAGGTATTGGTCGCGGGATTGTAGGAGCGGCCGATCACCCCCGCGCCGCCGTCCAATCTGCTCTGATTGGCAGCCTTGTAGACGGCCATCACCGGCGCGGTACCACCGGCATAGGTGATATCCTGGGTGCGGACGCCGCCGGGCGGATAGTTGAACGACGGCATCGCAAGCGCCCAGCCGTTCCCCCACTGGCGCAGCGCAAGGCAGGTATACCGATCGTCGACGACGGTGACGCCGTTATCGTTGACGAGCTCAAGGAACGGCGTCACGCCGCGCCCCAGCCGTATCGGATCGTGACGGTCTCGCCGGCCGGATAATTGCCGTTGTAGGCGAGATTGAAGGTCAGCCGCGCGACGCTGTCGCTGGTCTTCGTCACCTTCACGATCGCCGAGACATTGTTGTTCCCGGCCGTGTATTGCCAGGGCGCGGTCGTCGGCGGGCAGAGGAAGTCGATGTAATATTCGAAGTTCGGAGGTCCGAGCCGCGGCACCGACGGGTTCGGCCCGGTGACGACGAACGCCCCCACCTCTCTCGTCGTGCAATCCGCAAGGCTGAACCACACGGCACCATCGGGGCCGCAGAACTCGCAATAGGCGCGCATTATGCCTTCAGCCCGATGCCGCCGCGATACGTGCCGTTCGCGTCGTAAAACGTCAGTCCATTGTTCGTGATCTTGACCCGGTTGCCTCCGCTATCGGCGCCGACATCGAGCGAGCCCTTGAAGCTGACGTCTCCGACGAGATCGATGCCGGCACCGCCGTTGGCGTCGGCGCGGACGGTCACCTGCGCGCGATTGTTGCCGGCGACCGCCAGCACCTGCCAATACGCGGAAGCCCGGTTGTTCAGCGTCGCGATCGCGCTCTCGGTCGTGATGACGCGCGAGCCGAGCGGGCTTGCCTGGGTGCCGCTGAGCTGCGCCTCGACGGTCGTGGTCCGATTGGCGATCGCGACGTCCTGGTTCGCCCGGGCGGTCTCTTCGGCGGCGATCCGCGCCTGCAGCTGGCTCCCCAGCGATCCCGCGAGTTGCGCTTCCGTGGTGGAGATGCGGTTCGCGAGAGCGGTGTCCTGGTTCGCCCGCGTCGTCTCCTCGGTCGTGATGCGCGCGAGCGCGCTACCTGCATCGATGAGCGCCTTGCCCGCCTTGATCTCGCCGTCCGTCGCGGGCCGCACGTTGAGATAGAACCAGCGCATATATTTTTGAGCGCGGTATCTGCCGTAGCCTGACCAACCGCCCATACCGTGCAGGTGAACGATCCCGCCTTGCTGCCAGTCGACCATCTTCGAGAACGTGCGCAGGCCGTACAGGCTTCCCACGGCGCCGTTCGTATCGGCTTCTACCGAGAAATCGATGCCCTGTACGCCGCTCAGCGTGACTCCCGCCCCGTAGAGGTCACCCTGATCGAGCGAGATCGCGGCTTCGATGACCCACATACCGGGGGACATGGCAGCGTCCTGGACAAACCCCCACTCGGTCTCGGCGGTATCGTTCCGCATGTCGATCGCGTACGGACTGCCACGCACGCCGCCGCCATTAACGCGGGCAAAGCGCGCGGTGCCTTCCATCCCCCAGCTGAGCCAGCCGGTCGGCGTGTAATCGCCATCGGCCCACCGAGCAAAATTCGGGTTCAGGGCAGCGCCGACCGCGGAAGCGATGGCGGCAGCCTCAAGCGAAGTCGCGCGGTTCGCGAGTGCGGCATCCTGCCCAGCGCGTGCCGTCTCCTCGCTGACGATGCGCGCCTTCAGGGCGCTTTCCTGGGTGCCTGCGAGCTGCGCCTCGGTGGTGGAGGTCCGGCTCGCGATCGCATTGTCAGCGTTCGCGCGCGCTGTCGCCTCGTCCGTGATGCGGCCCGCCAAGACGCTGCCTTGGGTGCCCGCAAGCTGCGCCTCGGTCGTGGAGGTCCGGTTGCTCAGGGCAATATCGTCGCGCGCACGGACCGTAGCCTCGTCGGTGACTGCGGCGGAGGCGCCGTCGGCCGTCGACTTCACGGCCGCCAGCGTGGTGTTGATCGCGCCCTCGGCGCCCTTGGCGCGCTGGACCTCAATCGCGAGATCGGCCCGCGCCGCGGCCGCGTCATCTCGGGCGTGTGAGGCGTCGGCCTGAGCGGAGCTTACCGCGCCGTCGATCTGAGCCTTGACGGCGGCGACCTGGTCGCGAGTGGGCACGACAGCCCCAGAGCCGTCCTTCACGGCATCCGCGATATCCTGCGCCGGCACGCCGCCGACATTGGTGCCCGCCGGCGCGCCGACGGTCGCATTGTCCTGCGGCTTGCCGGGGCCGACGATGCTGTCCCAGGTCACCACCGTATTCGACGGCGCATCCGGCGAGGCTTTGGCCAGCCCTTCGATGGTGACCGAGGTGGTGCTGACCGTCTCGCCCAGCGTCAGGGTGAAGTCGCGGAAGAAGCCATAAATGGTCAGGGCCTCGAACTCGGTCGCGCCGATCCAGAGCGCCGGCACCGCTCGCAGGGTCGCGAGACGCCGCATCAGGCCGTCAGCGCGTGCCGTCGCGATCTGGCTCTGCGCCTCCATCTTCTTCGCCCAGGCGCGCTCGATGGGGACCGTCAGGCCGAAATCGTCGGTCTGCTTGGTGCTGAAGTCGAGGAGCGTGCTGGCCGGCGCGTCGGCGAGCAGGCCAAGCCCCTCCCGGGCGCCGATGATCAGCGTCCCGACGGCGGCCGCACCGGCGCTGGCGGCGACGGTGACCGTGATGTCGGAGCCGGCGGGAACCGTGAGGTCGAGAAACAGCGCCGCGGTGACGCCGGGCGCGATCGCCTGCGTCTGGTCATATCCCGCCGCCTGGACGCGCACGCTGGCGGCGGCGATGTCGAGGAGCGCGAGGGCATTGATCGCAGTACCGGGGCGGAGCTGGACGGTGATGGCGCCCGAAGCGGTGGTGGCAGTGCCGAGCGCCTGATCGAACATCGCCCAGCGCTTGCTGGGGCCCGCATCGATCCAGTGCGTGCTGTCTGCGCCGGGCGGATTGCCCTTATTGCCGCCGGCGGCGCTCTCGTAGGCCCGATGCGCGGACGGGACGAGCACCCGCTCGCCCGCGATGTAGGTGCGATCAGGCGAATAGATCGGATAGTCGTTCTCGAGCACCGACGATGAGATGAGCACCGCATCGGTCACGGCCGCGGGGCGCACCACCTGGAAATCGCTCGCGCCGTTCAGTGCCGGATCCGCCGCCGGCACCGCAATGTCGGCAGCCGGGTACCCTTCGATTGTGAGCGAGCAGGTGCTGATGCCCTGCAGGCTGATGACCTGCGAGAAATCCCTGAAGATCCCGTACGCGATCAGGCTGGGGAAATCCCCCTCACCGATCCAGAGCGCTGCGGTGGCGCGCACTGCCGCCAGCTGGCGCTGGATGCCGTCGACCGCCGCGTCGTCGATGCGGCATTTCGCCTCGATCCGCTTCGTCCAGTCGCGCTCCGCGATGGTGGTGATGCCGAACTGATCCGTCTCGCGCCGGCTGAAGTCGGTGAGCCCGACCGTCGGCGCATCGGCGAGCGTGCCCAGCTCAAGCGCGGCGCCGGTAATCAGCTTGCCGATGACCGCCGCCCCGCCGGTGGGTGCGATCGTGATGATCGCCGAGCGCGCGGTGCTGGCCGGGAGGGCGAGGAACACCTCGCACGCTGCCGGGGCCGCCCGGGTGGTGTCGAGCAGGATCTCCCCGCCGGCGGTGACCTGCACGCGCACACTTGCCGCCTGCAGGTCGACCAGCCCGATCGCATCGACGGCATCCGGCAGCGCCAGCGTTACGGCGATCGGCGCCGCCGAGCGCGTCGCGGGCCCGGCCGCCCGGTCGAACATTGCCCAGCGATTCGTCGGCCCGGCGTCGAGCCAGAAGCTGTTGCCGCCCAATGCGGGAGCGTGCCCCACATTTCCTCCCGCGACGCTCTCGAAGACGCGGTGGAGCGCCGCCACGATCACCCGCGCGCCGAGCGCGTAGGTGGTGCCCGCATCCCAGGCGGGATAGTCGGCCTCGGGTACCGACGAGGCGGCCAGGCTGATCGAGAGCGGCCGGACGAGCTTCATGCGACGGCCTTGGTGGCGATCGCGACGCCGCCCGCCGCGTCTTGGGCGATACCGAGCTTCTTGTTGATGCTCCCGGTGTTGCCCGCGGTTGCCGCGTGGCCGGCGTTGTTGTCGGTGCGCATCTGCTTCACCTCGTCCTTCAACTCGACGATCGTGGCCTGCAGGCTCGCGATCGTGGCCGCGTTGTCGTTCGAGCCGGTCGCTGCGGTCTGCGCGGTTGCGGCGGCCGCGAGCTGCGCGCTGGCGCTGGTCACCGCGGCGGCCGTGCCCAGCTTGTTGATGGCGCCATAGGTGGCTTCGAGGCTGGCGGCCGTCTGCGCCTGCACCCGCGCCAGCTCCTGCCGGCTGGTGGCGGCGTTTGCGGCGGCGGAGAGCAGCGCCTGCGACAGCTGGGGCAGCGACTTCGCCGCGTCCTGGTCGCCGCCGCGCGCCGCCGCGGTGGCGGCATTGAACTGCCCGAGCAGCCCGGCGAAGGTATTGGCCCCGCCGACGTCGCCCAGGCCGCGAATGCGCTTCACCTCGTCCATGATGCTGTCGCCGACCGAGCTCCACGCCTGGCGCAGCTCGTCGGCTGCTTTGGCCGCTTCTTGGGCGTCCTGGATCGCCCAGACCTGCAGCTGCAGCGCGCGGTTGCTCGCGTCGAGCTTCGCCAGGTCGAGCTTCCGGATCTCGTCCGTCTTGCCCTGCAGCTCAAGGATCTGGCGCTCGAGATCCTGCCGCTCGCTCATGATGTCGGCCGCGCTCTTCGCCCCCTGCAGCGACTGCTGAAGGTCGGCGAAGGCCGGGGCCAGCTTGAGCAGCGTGGCATAGGTCGACTGCCCGGCGGCGGTGGTCAGGTCCTGCGCCTCCACCAGTTGGCGGAACGCGGTGAGCGTCGGCGGCACCGATACGCCCAGGCTCGCGAACACCTTGCCCATCTGCGCCGTCTTGGCCGCGGCCTGCTCCTCCGAGGTGTAGAACGCCTGGAAGTATGCGGTCGCGGCATCGTTCAGCGCCGAGACGCTGTCGAACTGGTCGGCGAGGCCGAGCTTAGCCGCGATGCTCATGCCCTTCGCGCTGGCACCGAGCAGTTCGAGCGAGGTGCTGACCTGCTCCACCGTGGTGGCGACGCGAGTGAGCGTCTCGAACGCGCCCTCGCCGACCTTCTGGAACTGCGCGATCAGCGGGAAGGCCGCGGTCGCCATATTGTCGGCCGCCGCGCCGAACACGGCGTTCAGCTTCTCCTGGATCTGCTCGCCGGTGAGGCCCTTCAGGTCGATCTTGCCGATGTTCACCACGAAGCCGTTCAACCGCTGCTGGATCGCGTCGGTCGATTCGCCCAGCGGCACGGCTGCAGCCTTGATCGCATCGTTGAAGCTGCGGAGGATCAGCGTGAACTGATTGGATAGGTTCGGGTCGAGCGCGCCGTATTCGGTCGAATAGGAGCGGCCGGAGACGATGCCGAGGAACTTCTTCGTCTTGGTTACGTCCGAATAGGCCTGCGCGTTGAAGCCGCCGTTCAGAACGCTGCCCACCGACTGCGCGCCGCCATAGATGCCGCTGCCGGTCACGTCCGTGCGGGTGCCGAACAGGCCGCCGAGCAGGCCACCGATCAGGGGGATCGAGCCGAGGACGGAACCGATCAGGTTCGGCTTGAACCCCTGCGCCACGCTGGAGCTGGCGTTGATGTCGCCGCCGCGCACGATGACCGCCGCGACGCCGCCGATCTGGCTATCGATCGAGCGGAGCGAGGCCAGAATCTGGCGCGAATAGACGTTGGTGACGGTGTCGACCGCCTTCAGCTCGTCGATCGCGCGTTTCAGGCTCTCGCTCTTGGCGGAGCTGTCGCCCAGCACCGTGCCGGTGCCGGTGCCGGTGTTCGTCGGGGCAGCAGTGTGGCCGCCGCCGGTCAGGCTGCCGATCACCGCGACGCCAGCTGCGACCAGCGCGCCGGCGGTCGCCGCCATAGCAACGATGTTGAACGGGAATGGCAGCTTAGACTGCGACGCGATGCCCTCGGTGCCCTGAGCGGTCGCCCGGGCAGCGCTGTTCGAGACAATGCCGAGCGTTTCGGCCACGTCCTGCGCCATCGCGCGCACCGACATCGCGAACTGGATGGCACGATAGGCCTTCTCGGTCGCCGCAAGGATCTCGTAGCCCTTGCTGTTCTCACTGAAGAACCCCTTAGCCGCGCCGGCCATGTCGCCATAGAGGTCGACGCGGGTGGTCGCCGTGCGGAGAGCGAACCTAGCGTTTTCGCGCTCTGCGGCCGCCGTCTTCGCCGCCCCTTTGTCCATGGACGCGATCAGCGCCACCTGAGCCTTGTGCGCCGACCGAATTTTCTCCTGATCGGCCAGATAGGAGGCCAATCGAGAGGACACATCGCCAAGAGCGCTTCCCACGCTCCCGAATGCCTCAGCCATGCCAGACGCGGCTTCGCCGACATTGGCGGCGATTAGATCGAACAGATCCGCTTGATAGCGAAGGTTGTCGTTCACTGCGTCAGTCTTCAGCCGCAGCTGCTCCTGCGCGTCGACAATCTTCACCTGAGTGGCGACATAGCCGATCGTTTGGAACGTGTCATAGCGCTGCGCTTCTGCGTACTGGAGTGCCTGAACGCTCGCGAGCTCGTGGGCACGGACTGCGTCGGTCTGCCCAATGACAGCAAGCTCTGCCTGCAGTTGCGCCAGTCGATTTCGAGCATTCGTGCTATCATTGTTGAAGGTCGCGGTGATCTTCGTTGCGTCTAGCTCTGCTCGCGCCCTCTGCTGATTGCCGAGCGCCTGCGTAGCCTTGTCGGCCGCGTCCTTGAACTCTTTTTGCCGCGCCACGTCCCTTGCAGCTGCTGCCTCCGATAGCTTCGCTTGCGCAGCCTGAACGGCGCCGAGCAGCGGGAGGTCCCCGATCTGGCCACGGACCATCTCCGCCGCCTGTGATGCCGGGACTAGCCCCGAAGCGACTTGCGCATTGACCTTCGCTTGGATGGTTGCCTGCTCGCGCATGACAGCCGTGCTCTTGGCTCCATCCGATACGCGCTGCGCGATGGAAAGGCGGACCTGACGATCAACGGCGGCCTCGACGTCAGTCCGCCTCTTGATTGCGTCGCTTTCGCCTTTCACCCGCGCCTCGGCAATCAGTGCCGCAGCGCCGGAAACGCCGTACGCATCGGCCAGCTTGTAGAGGTTCTTGATCTGCGCCTCGATCGCCTCCGAGTTAAGCGCATTACGGTCGACCTTGGGCTTCGGGGCGGTGCGGTTCGCTTTAATGGCATCCGCTTCCGCCTTCATGCGGTCCATCGCGCTCTTCTTCGCGTTGGTGCCGACCTGTGCCCAGAATGCCGCGTCTTCCTTGCGGGCCTGTGCATATGCGTTCTTGTATCCGTCGCCGACGGCCTTCCACGCATTAGCTTCCGCTGCCCGGCTCGCGGCACCGGCATAGGGGTTCTGGACCTCGGCCATCTGCGGCGCTTTGAAGGCGCCGATATTCACGCCCGGCACTTTGTTGGCCGCATGCACGAAGCCGTTCAGGATGTCGGTGCCAACCTTGACCAGCCGGTTCATTGCCCCGATCGCGAGGTTAACCGCCTGGTAAAAAACGTCGCCAACCGACGTGGCGAAATTTCCCCAGATCACCTTCGACGCGTTCACGGTGCCGTAGATGCCCGCCGTGATGCCGGCCGAGGTCTTATTCCACGCCTCGATCACCCAATCGAACGCCTCGCTGGCGCCCTTTTTCAGGCCATCCCAGTTGCCGCCCTTTCCGAGCTGCTCGCTGATGGTTTTCCAGACCCCAGACATTACGTCGCCGGCGGTGACGGTCACGTCGTTCAATTGCTTGATTTTGTCGCCAGCCTTGTCGACGCCATCGCTGAGCTGCAGCATTTCCTTGTGCGTCAGCCCGAGGCCGTCGCGGTAGCGCGTCAGCTCCCCGCTATCCTTGACCGAACTCTGAAACTTGGCGAGCGCCACATAGCCCACGCCTGCCACAACGGCGAGCGGCGCGAGATAAAGGGCGAGTGTGCCAGCCGCGACCGCCACGGCCTTCAGGCCACCCTCTGCCATCATCGCTACCTGAACGAGCTGCCCACCCTGTTGGATTAGGATCGTGAACGGCTTTTGCCCGGTGAGCAGCCCCTGCACGACGTCGGGCATCTGTATCGCAAGGCTGCGCATCGCATTGGCGTTTGCGGTCCCAGCGACGGCCATCGCCTCATGCTGCTGGGTGGTGCTGCGGAGGCGCTGACCGAGCACTTCTTGCTGTCGAGCATATTCGGCCGGCGCGGTGGAGCCAGCGCGGTACAGCCGCGTCGATTCCTCGATCTCGCCGTTCAGCCGCTTCACCGCCGCATAAAGCGGATCGGTCGCCTCTCGCATTCGCTCAGCTGCGGCCGCGTCGGCGATCTCCGCGTCGCGCGAGCCGCGGAGCAAAGCAGCGAGCTTCGCATGTTCGTCCGCCTCTCGTTTCACGGCAGCGGCGGCAAGGTCCCGCGCTCGCGCCTCATCCTCGGCTGCCTTCGCTGCCAGGGCGCTATAGGTTGCGCCGGCATCGGTGGCGCTGGTGCGGCCGATGCCCGTCGTGCGCTCAAGAGCCGCCTGGATGCTGGCCCGCTCGGCGAGCAGATTGTTCTGCTCCCGCTGCACGGCCGCTTCTCGCTCCGCCAGCTCCAAGGCCCGTTCCCGCTCCGCCAATGCGGACACGGTCGCGCCACCCTGCGCGGCAGTCGGTCGATCGGTCCCATTCAAGCGAGCAAGCGCGGCGTCGAGCCGGGAACGCTCCAGCAACTGCCCGTTCAGCGCGGCCTCGGCCGCTGCCCGCTCGCGCGCCGCGGCGGCTTCCGCCTTCATCTCGCCCGAGAGCTTCTGCTCTGCAAGCGCCCCCTGGGCTAAGCCCAGCGCGCGGGTGCTGGCGAGAAGGCGATCGGCCGCGTCCGTGTTCCCCTGCCGCGCCGCAGCGAGTGCCAACTCCTCGATGCGAGCAGCGCGCTGCTCTTCGCGCGTCCGTCCGACAGCGAGCGTCTCCCGCTCGAGCGTGGAGATCATCCGATTAATCGTGGCTTCCGTTCGAGATTTCTCGCGCCGAACCTCTTGCTCGGTACGCGTCACCGCCATGCCGAACGTGTTGATCTGAGCCACAACGGCGGACGTATCCACCATGCTGCTGGTCACCCGCTCGATGCTCCGCGCGCTGCGCACCACCCCGCTTTCGAGGCCATCCATCCCCGTTCGAAGTTGAGCGATCGCGGCCGTCGAGTCGGCGACATCGATGGAGAAGCCGACCTCAAGCATTGGTGAACCATCATCCATGGGCGGCCTCCACGAGAAAAACCCCGCCGAAGCGGGGTGATGTTCACGACAATTGAAAAGGGCAGTTGCGAGCCGCTTCAGCCAAACGAGAAATTAAAATCTCGTGGCTGGGAAACCGCTGAAAGGAGCGACAGTACAATGCCCATCTTGAGAATAAGGTGTACCATCGACCATGGCGTAATAGTGCCATTCACCAGTTGATCGATTTACTGTCGATCTTTCTTCAAGGTCACCAGCACGTGTTGGCACCGCTTGCCGCAGGACAAGCTCGCCTGACGTCACGCCAGCAATCTTACGGACTTTGTCGCACGAACTGACACATACCTCGCCTAGCTCCAGGTCCACGCGGTAATGTGCGTCACCCGTCGAGCTGGTGCAAATTAGGTCGAACTGCTGATCAGCGGCGAATGCCTGCGAGGCGGTGAGGCTGGCTGCCAATACGAGCGCGCGGAGACCGATTCCCATGCGCGCATCGTATCGTCAGCCGAGGACCGATTCCAGTTCCCTGTTCGCCGCCCGCTTTTCCGCCTCGGTGACCTGCCAGCGCCAGGGTGGCGGGCAGTTCTCGCTTTCGGCGCGACGCTGCTCTGCCACATATTCAACGGAGAGACGCCTGATCAGGCGCGCCTCCCATACGGGCAGGTCGATGCCGGTAAGGCGGCACCATGCCTCGATCGTAAGCCAGCTGACTGGCCCCGCGCCCATGCCCGCCGCTTCGGTTAGGCCGATCTCGATCAACCGGTCGACGACGTGCGGCAGCGGGTTCGGGGGCATCGGGATCTCCACCCGGTCCTTCTTCATCCGCTCGGCGCGGGTGAGCCTGGGGACGTCCAGGTTGAGCTTTGCCCGCTTGCTCCGCGCGTCCGGCTTGGGCGTGGTGTTGAGCCAGGCCATCTGCCGGACGAACAGCGTCAGCCGGCGCGTTACTTTCCCGTGAAGTTGCCCCAATCGCCGATGAATTTGGTCACCTGCTTGTGGATGAAACCGAGCTTCGGATCAGAATAGACTGCCTTGAACAGCGCGGCCCCCTGAAGGCCGGTGCCGTATTCGAAATTTTCGAACCCGGAGGTGATCGTCACGAGATCCTCGACGGTATCGCGGCGGCGCTCCTCGGCAGTGAGCGGGGCCATCTCGCCGTCGTTCGCCTTCAGACGCTGCACCTGGCGCGCGGACTGGCGGCTTTCCAGAGCGTCAAAGGCGGCGCTGCCGGGGCTGAAGATGACAATGCGGATCGGCTTCGTTCGCTCGGCGTCGGCGAACAGCAGCTCGCCGGTCGGGCCCTTGAGGTGGATTGCGGCGGTCTCGGCGACCGCCAAGGTGGCGATATCGAACATGGGAATTGCCTTTCGCGGGATTGGTGCGCCAGCCCGTCACGCATCCCGCGATCACGCGGCGAGCTGGCGCAGAGAGGTACCGGCGTCGCGGGCGCCGGGGAGGATCAGGTGCCGATGACCTTTACGATCTTCGTGCAGATCTCGACGGTCGGGTTTGCCATGACGACGGGGTCGGCACCGTCGATCGTCTCCGGCCAGCCAAAAACGCGGCCCTGGAAGTAGCGCTTGGCGCCATTCTGATAGGTGACCTTGAACGAGAACAAGGCATTCGTCTCGTCGTCGGCGGCGGTGCGGAACAGGGTCTGCCCCGCATCAGCCTCGTCGTGCGCAAACGACGGCTGCAGGGAGCCATAGTCGGGGCTGCCCTTGAGCTTCTGCTTGCCGCCCTTGAGCGGCTGAAACTCGGTCTTCGCATAGGTTGAGCCGATAGCGCCGATCTTCTCGCAGTTGCCTGCTTCGGTGTACGTCAGCGCGGCATAGCTGGTCGCGTCCTCGGTGGCCGGCTTGGCTACCGAAATGGCGATCGTCGACCCGGCTCCGGTCTGGAGAAACATAGTTCTACTCCTTGATATGGGCATTGAGCCGGCGGCGCCGGCTAGGGATCGGCCGCGTCACCTTGGCCGGATGGGTTAGGCGGCGGTGCCGCCCTTCGCGGGATTGGTGGGCGCCTTCGCCTCGCTGGCCTCCGGCTTTTCGCCGATCAGGCCGGCCGCCTTGAAGTTGGCATGCTCGCCTTCGGTGAAATCGTGTTCCTTGCCGCCGACATATTCCTTCTCGGTGCCGGCATCGTTGAACGTCTTGGGCACATAGCCCTTGATCTTCTCTTCCTTGCTCGTGCTCATGGTCTTCTCCTCTGCCTCAGACCGCGACGTCGTGGCTGACGCGGAGGTCCTGAGTTCGTTCGAAGGCGCCGCCCAGGCCGATGCCCTCGGGCCCTGCGCCATCGGTGGTGATCGAGACCGCAGACCCGCCGCCGAGATCGCCCGTCCGATGCGCGCAGCAGCGGACCACCAGGCGCCGCAACAGGCGCGCGTCGCGCAGATTGTCGGCCCGTACTTTCACCGAGACGCGCTCGACGGTCCGAACCCGCTCCCCCCGCTTCAGGGGCTTGCGCTCGACCGTGCTGGTGGTGGTGAGCAGAATTTGCGGCAGCGGTGCGCTCTCCGGAAGCGCTCCGATCTTGATCTGGCCAGCCGACACGATCGGCTTTAGCTCGGCGAAGTCGAGCAGCAGCGCGCCGACGATGTCAGCGCCCTCGACGCTCTCGCTCATGCTTCGTCCTCGGGATCTGCGGCGCCGACGATCTTGCCGCCGGCGATCCTGCTGTTGATGTAAGCCTGCGCCGCGGCGATGGCGTCAGCCCCACGCAAGTCGAGAGCCGGGCGAAGGAACGGCGAAGGGCGCGCGCCGGGGTGGTGCACGGTCTCGCCGACAAATCGACCGCCGATCACAAGAGACCCGGCCTTCGCCAGCTGGTTGATCCGCCCGATGCTGCGGCCCTGCCGCTGGTTCTCTGCGACTCTGATGAAGTGCGGCTCGGTGCCCCACTCCTGCCAAACACCAAGCGAATAGCCCCAGCCCGGCTTGACGGTGATCTTCACGACGATCCGGCCGTCTCGGCTGGACGTCTTCAAGACGAGGTCGTCGCGAATCTCCTCTGCCAGGGCCCGCTCGCGCGCATCATCCGCAATCACCTTGCCGCCCGCGCGTCCAGCGCCGCGGAGCAGCTTGGTCTCTATCTCCTTCGGCAGCTCGGCAAAGAAGCGGTTGACCGTGTCTCGCCCGCGCACCGTGACCATCAGGCGGCGTTCCCAGCCGGGCTGTAGTCCTCGACCATCATCTCCAGCCCATCGCGATTGCCGAGGATCGCCGGCCCGGACACGATCTGCATGATCCGCTCCGGCACCTTCTTCCGCAGCAGCACGAGGCGCATGTTGGAGGCCACATCATTACGGAAGCGGATGCGTACCCGCGCCGGGTGCGCCGCGACGTTGATGCCGTCGGCCAATTTCTCGCCGCGGCTCGGCAGGGTGTCCTGCACTTCGGCCCAAACTTCTTTCACCAGCACCCAGGTGCCTGATCCGGCTCCGTCGAGACTGTCGTCAGCAACCGGCCGCTCGATCCGCACGCGACGATTCAGCTTGGATGGATCGAACACGCCCGTCATGCGAGTACCGGTTGCCTAAGTCGCGCGAGCAGCCGCTCGGCGGCCACCGAGGCGTTATCGTAGGCACCGGCGCGCTGGTCGAGCATGCCAGCGACGAGCACGATGATCGCTTCGATCATGCAATTCGGCGCCTCGCCGGCGTCATATCCAGCGGTGTAGGCCACGGTGACCCCGCCGCCTGCGCGAAGCTGAGGCCATTGGCCGGTTGCCGGGTAGATGCGGAGGAGATCGCGCGCGGCGGAGATTTCGTTCGGCGCCAGCGCCGCAGCGCCGGCCGGGCCGTCATAGGTGATCGAATCGATTGAGACGACGGGCCGACTATAGAGTGCGAGGTGGCTATCCCAGCCGCGGAAGTGCTGCACGAGCGTGCGCTGGGCCACGATCCGGCCGGTATAGTCCTCGACCCACTCGCGCGCGGCGCGGATCTTCTGCGCGATCAGGAGGTCTTCCTCGTCTTCCTCGATTTTGCAGTGCAGGCGGACCTGTTCGACCGTCACCGGCTCGACGACAGGCAGCGATGCCGGGCGACCGTCGTCGATCAGTGCCGCATAGGCGGCAACGACCTCGGCTTCGGTTGCGGTGTCCGGCGCTCCGGTTGCCGCACGCATCTCTTCGATGGTCATTCGATCACCTCGAAGCGCGCGACGTAATAAGGGCCCTCGCCTTCCTTCGTCGTAGTGAGCAGGACTGGCTTTCCGCCCAGCATGCCGCCCTTGACGCTCTCGGGCCGCGCGGTGGTGCGGTTCGGCAGGAATGACACCTTGTTGCCCTGTAGGCCCGCGATGCCGTCGAAGACGCCTGCGATCTCCAGCTGAACCCGGCTGCCGTTTTCGATATTCACAGCTGGCGAACCGTCAAAACCGCCGTGCGCTCATAGCGCTTCGGAGGCGTGGCGTCGGTCAGGATGCGGACGGACACCGGCAGCAGCACGCCGCCCGCGGCGAACGAGATCGATTCCGCGTATGCCTGGTCGACCAGGAACCACAGCTGGATCTTCTTTCCAGCCGCATCAATGATCGGACGATAGCCGGAGGCGGCATCCACGCCGATGCCGAGCAGAGCCGCGGTCGACGACATCTTGATGGCCTCGATCTTGGCGATGCCCTCGCCCTGGTCGAGCAACTCGGCGAAATCGATCGCATACGGGGCGTGATCGCCCGGATCGAACTGCTGCGCCCACGCGCCCGCGCCGAGCGGGATGGCGGAGCCGCGCGAAGCTGCCGGCTGGATTACCGTCATGACGGCAGTCCGGTCACCAGTAGCGATCACGGCGCCCTTCTCCGCGGAGTTATCCGCTGGCGCGGCGAAGAGGCCGAGAGCTATGAGATGCGACAGCATGGCGCGCCTCCGATCAGCCCGGGATGATCCGGAGCGAGGGGGTGAGGTCGGACGTCGAAGCGAGCGTCATCGCCGCGCGAGCGACCAGTACGCCGTAGAGCGCCGTTCCAGCTGCCAGCTTGAACGGCAGGCCCGCGGCGACCGCCTGCGCGATCGACGCCGTGCCGAGCGCCGACCAGTCGGTCAGGTGGATGACGCCGACCAGCTTGTCGGTGTCGGCGGCATTGATCGTGACCGCGGCCTTGTCGGTGAACGTCGAGGCACTCGGGTTGGCCGAGAATATCAGCAGGTCCAGAGCAGCCGTCTGCGCACTCTTCGACAGCACCGACGCCGCCTGGATCAAGCCGGACCCCGCCGCCGCGCGCGCCGCATTGGTGAAGGTGAGCAAGCTGCCGACCACGTTGCCGCTGGCGTAGGCCGTCGTGGTGACCACAGGGGTGTTGCCGGGCGCGGTAAGCACGTCACCACCGACCCGTCCGATATATGCCTCGCCCGCCGGCGTTGGGGCGGCGAGCAGCACCTCAACGGTGTCGAGATACCCCGCGATCTGGGAGAGGCTGGCATTGCCCGTAGCCTGCAGCGCTTCGAGGCCGTCGACATAACCGTTCTGGGTAGCCAGAAGATCGGCAATCGCCTTGAGCCGACCGAGCAGGGTGTTCGCCGCGGGGCTCGCGGTGACTAGGCCCATGACGTCCGTGCCTGCAGCATCAGCGATCAAGTTTAGCGCGAACAGGATGCCGCCGATGTCCTTGAATGCAAGGACTTTCCCGGCGTCGACGGGGGTGGTGACGTTGTCGACCATCAAAGGCTCCTATTCAGGACTGAAATTGAACCGGTCTTGCGTCGCGGCCGCGCTTGACGGCCAGCGTCCAACTTTCGCCGGTGTCCGGTTTTGCGGTGGTGTCTCGATCGGCGATCCACAGCGAACCCGCCCAGGTGACAGCGTCGCCTGCTTTGTAATCGCCCTCACGCCAGACCCCGCGATAGATCGTCACCGGGATCGCCAGGTCGAACGACTTCGAGATGTCGCCCGCGCTGAAGCAAAGGCGAATGGTGCGACCACCGTCCTCGCTCTCGACCGACAAATCTTCGAGCGCGAAGGCATCCTTCGGCTTCGGAATGGCGTCGACCATCTCGCGAAGCTGTCGCTCGAGCGTGATCATATCGGCGTCCGAACCGACTACTCGCCCAAGCTTCCGGACGGAGCCGTCGGTCAAGGTGAGGACGAGATCGCCCGAGCGGTCGATCAGGGCGTCCGCAACGCCGACGCCATCCGCCGGGGGCGGCAGCGCGGAGACGGCTTCGTCGATCATCGACCGAACGACCGCAGGGTCGATATTCTCGCCATCCTTCGGCGCAGGCAACGCAGCAACTGCGCGATCCACAGCCTCGGTGATCATCGGCGCCAGATCCTCGGCGGTGACCGCTTCCGGCTCCGGTGGCGGCGGCAGTGCCGCAACGGCCTCCTCAACCATTCCGCGGACTACCTCGGGATCAACGCTTTCCCCATCTTTCGGAACGGGCAATGCTGCGACGCTACGCTCGACAGACTCGGTGATCATCGGCGCCAAATCCTCGGCCGTAACCACCTTGGCCACCGGCGGCGGCGGCAGCGCCGCGATGGCTTCGTCGACCATCCCGCGCACAACCTCGGGATCAACGCTTTCACCATCTTTCGGAACGGGCAATGCGGCGACGCTACGCTCGACAGCCTCCGTGATCATCGGTGCCAAATCCTCGGCGGTGACCACATCCGGCACCGGCGGCGCCGGCAGCGCGGCGACAGCCTCGCTCACGAGCGACTTGATGTCATCGGCTGGCAGCTGCGCAGCGCTACGCGCCTCCAGTTCAACAATCCGGGCCAATAGAGGCGCCGTGGCGCGCTCGACGTGATCACCAATCAGCTCGGCGATCAGATCAGCTAGCGCGTCGGAGTCGATCATCGAGATTGCCTTTCGCGCGGCGCCGGACGGCCCATAGGTCGATTATCTGCGCGCCCCGCTCGGACTGCGGAATTGGCGCGGGCGGTGGGGTGTCGGCTGGAGGTGGTGCAAATTCCGACGGTGCACTGCCCGAGGTGCCAAAGGGATCATCGCGTGCATCGCGCTTCGCCAGCGCGGCTAGGCTGTAATTCTGCTGCTGCAGATAGGGCGTTTCACCGCCAGCGACGGGGCGTTGGCCGATTTTGGCGCGGCCCTCGTTTGGCGCGATCAGACCTGCGGCGGCCCCCTCTTTCAGAACTTCCATCTGCGTGACGCTGTCCATGCGCAGGAGGTTCTCGACATCTAGTTCTGTCCCGAGCCCATCGCCGGTGCCGAGGCCCTCATCCAGGCAAAGCTCGATCGCTTCGATCAGCACCTGAAGGCACTGCGAGTAATATTCGATATTCAACGACTGGACGTTGTTGAAGGTGGGCTGCTGGCCGATGCCGATCTTATAGGGCGGGACATGGTAGGTCGAGCAAACGACCTCAGCGCTCCACTTGAGCTGCTCGATCAGCTGCGCATCGACAGCCTTTACCGTCATGGATTCGTATTTTAGCCCGTCGCCCAGCACCGCGACCTTGCCGACGTTCTCGCCGGTGTAATTCTCGTCCCAATGCGTTTTTAGGCGGTCTGCAGTTTCCTGCGAGATCTCGCCTGGCGCGGTGAGAATGCCACCCGGGTTGGACCCGCTCGCGAAGAACCGGGCGGAATTGTTCTGGATGTGCAGGCCCTGCGTCGCCGCGAGCCCGTTGGCATAGATGGGTGAGAGCCCAACCAGTGGGTGAAAAAAGCAGTTGAAGCGATCGTGGATGATCTCGCTTGCGGGAACGATGGTGGCTTGGGGCATGCCCGCAAGATGATCGGTATTGAGCTCGTAATAGACGGAGCCGTCATCGGCGACGAGCGGCTTCACCCGGCCGGGATCCAACACATACAGCGCGGTCACGACATTGCGGCCGTCCCGCTGCTTCAGGGCGTAGGTGTTGCCAGCCTGCAACTTGCTCAGCACCCAGTTTTCCAGGAACTGGATCCGGTTCTGGAAATGGTTCGGCTTGCGGAGAACCGGTGAATACGCCTGATTGGTCGTCTCCGACCACAGCTCGCCCTCCTGGCGAACAAGCTTGATCCGAAGCTTGGCGATGTCCGAGGCGATGAGGGTCTGGCAGGCGAACACGGCGTGGAAGGACAGCACCGTGTCCTTCTTCACCTCGATGCCCCGCTGCCATGCGCCGGTGAAGCTTTCGCGCACGGCCGGCCACCATCCCCCGCGCCCAGATGGCGCGCGAAGCGATTTTTCGCGAGAAATGGTGAAGCCGAGGAAGCGCATCAGCCCTTCGCGCGCATGTCACGGCGCTGGTAGGTGCCACGGCCCGAACGAACCTTGCCTCCTGCCGGTGGCTTGGGATCGGGATCCTCCGTCGGCGTCGGAGATGGCGTAGGCGACGGGGCCGGAGCCTCTTCGTCATCCGCAGGATCTGCTCTGCGGATCGCGCGGAGCAGGGCTGCATCGCGATCAGTCTTGGTTTCGAACGGGTCGCCGGCCACAAGCTGGCGATCGCCATACCGAAACGCTTTCTTGGCGATCATCTTCATGAGGGTCTCCCGAAGCAAGCCGGGCGAGCCGAAACCCGCCCGGGGAAGCATCACTGGTAGTTGGTGCCGGTGATGTACTGGACAGCCGCGGCCCGGCGCTTCGCCCAGTTGATGTACCGCTCGGCACGGATGCCGATGAGGTTCATCTGCCAAAGCGAGACCATGACAGTCGTAGCTGTGGGCGGGTCGGTCGGGGCGCTGTCCATCTGCAGCGAGGCTTCGCTGCTGACGTCGAGCATCGTCTCGCCTTCGTCGGCGAGCAGGATCTCGCTGGCCTTGGCCAAGATGATGCGCGAGCCGGCCGGGATGACGGGCGGACCGGTGACCTGCGCCTGCGCCGGAATGTTCTCCGACAGCACGACCGGAAGACCGAGCAGCGTGCCAGCGCTGGAGCCGCTGATCTGCAGGCCAGGGAATTCCGGCTGGCCGAGCGGGTTCAGCATCAGCGCAAGGCCCAGCGCCTGCGTCTCCGTCATGATCCAGACGGCGCCGGCGAGCGACATGTTCGCCTGCACATACTTGACCATGACGTTCTTGGCGTCGGTTCGGAACGCGTCCGCGTCCGTGCCGGTCGCGACGACAGGCGTAACCCCGTTGGTGATCGAAGCCGGGGACACAGCGCTGGCCGCCTTGTCCGGGTCGACGAACTGGCTGTCCGTGAACTGCGCGGTCTGCGCGATCAGGTCGTCACGAACCAGCTGCTCCGCCGACGGCGACGAAGCACGGGCGAGCTCGTCGGTGATGACGACGATGCCGGCCGTCTTGGCGCGGCCGAGGCTGATCTGATCGAACGACAGGGCGCTGACCGGCTTCGGCTTGCCCTCGCCGACCCAGCCCACGCTCGATCCGCCGGTCTGGCGCGGGATCTTGATCTCGAAGGGCACCCGGCGAAGGCCCTGGATGCGACCGATGATGGTTGCCGGCCGAAGCAGTTCGGCGAATTCGCTGACCATATTCTGGTATTCGACCAGCGGCTTGGCCCAGTTGGTGTCGGTCGTGGTGCCCGCGGCGACAGCAGCCTTGAGGATCGTCTCGACCTGGGGGGTGTCGCCCCAGCCCTTGGCGATCTCGGCGGCCTGCATGAGGTTGCCCTTCGATCGGGCGAGCGCCATCGCGTAGCGGGTGAAGCTGGTGCCTTTGGGCAGGTTGGTGCCCTTCACCTCGATGCGGGTGCCGCCGCGCGCAGCGGAGCCTTCCTCGGACGAGCCACCGACCGCGGGAACGCCCTTGGCGGCGAGCGTCTTCTGCAGCGAGCGAAGGCGCTTGATGTGCGCGTCGATCGCATCGACATCGCCCTCGAGGCCGTCATATTCTTCCTGCTCGGCAGCATCGAGGGTCGTGCCCTCGGTCGCCGCCTTCGTCATGATTTCTTCCATGCGGCTCTGCGTCGAGGCGCGCTTCGCCTCGAACGCCGCGATCTGTGCAGCGATATCCATTTTCAATGTCCTGTTGGCGGCGCTGCGCGCGGCCAGGGTGTTACGCCGTCTTCCTGATCGGCTTGATCGAGGTGATGACGACGGGCGGCGCCCGGTCGCGGGCAGGATCCGCCAGCTTGACCACCCGGACGGATTTGCCTGACGCGGCTTCGTCGGGGGTTTGCGGGGGGATAGGGTCCGGGTCGGCGACGCCAGCCGCCTTGCGCAAGCCGGTGTCGATCGACTTGATCGAGGTGATCGTGGCGTCGGCCTGCATGGGGATGGTGACGGCGCTCAGCTCGTACCAGTCCCACTCGTCGAACTCGACCCCGCCGTCGTTGATGAGGGCGTACTTCACAGCACGGAAGCCGATCGACACCGCGCCGACGAGCCGCATCTTGATGCACTGCCAGGCGAAGTCGAGCAGGTCCTTGAGCTTGCCCGGCTCGTCCGTCTTGGCGATCTGCGCCTTGAACTTGATGCCCTTGGCGGTCGGGGTCGCCTCGATGACGTGGCCGATCGGCTGCTCGTGATTGTGCTGCCAGAGGAACGGCAGCGGGAGCGCGAACTTCGCCCCTAGCGGGTTGACGATGTCGCCGGCGCGGTCGGGCGTCGGTGTCGAAGCAATGCCCTCGATGACGCGGTCTTCCTCGTTGATCGACTTGATTTCGATCTGCGAATAGGCGCGGTTCTGCATGGAGCACCTCCTAGATGATGATCATTTGGAAGGCCGGACCGCGGGTAGCCGGCATGGCGGTGATCACGCCGACAGCCATGCAAAGCGCGATGGCCGCGTCGATCTTGTTCACGGCTCGCTCCTTCGCGAGCCAATAATTGCCCCAACGATCCTCGTCAGTGACCGCCGACATGATCGCCGAGATCAGGACCGGGCTCTTCAGAAGCCGTATCCGCTCTTCCAGGATCATCGATTCCAGCGCCTTGACGGACGCGGGCATCCACAGGCCTTCGGGTTCTTTCTTCTGGCGCTTGGCCGCCGCGATCATCGCCTCGGTCGGCTTGCCCTTCTTCGTACCGCCTTGAGGGTGCTCTACCTGCTCGACGTTGATGCCCAGTTTTTTGAGCTCGGGGTCGAAGGAGGCGCGGTAGGCATATCGGTCATAGCCGAGCCCGATTACTTCGAAGTTGTGCACGTCCTCGGCCACCGCCTGGGCAACATGCTCGTAGGCGATCACTTTGCCCTTGGGCGCCTTCAGATGCCCGTCGGCGACCCAGACCTCGTAGGGAGCCTTGTCGGCGAGCGCGCGCATCGCCAGCGTGTCGCCCGGCGTCCATGCTTCAATCCAAGCGTCGTAGGTCGGCTTCTGGACGATCCGGATCTGGCCGTCCTCCTGCTCGATCTCGACGGCCTTGGTGCCCGTCTCGACGATGCCGGCTTTCGCGGTGAGATCTCGCGTTTGCGATAGATCGAGCCCGAACGCAGCACGCTTGCCATAGTGGATCGAAGGCGAAAACGTCGCGAGGCACGGCTCCAGCGCGGCCCGGGTCATCCATGCCGCCTCGGCATCGGTCCAGACGCAAAAGTGCAGACGCAAGATGCCGTTGAGCTTGCCCGGCATCATCTTTGCCTGGGCGACGACGCCAGCGAGATACTCCTCCGTGATCGTCACACCGAGCAGCGGGTTCGCCTTCGGCCAACAGCTCGGATCGTTCAGCGGGTCATCGCCCTTATCGAGGGCGCAGACATAGGCGAAGGTCGTGTCGTCGATGACCTCGCCGAGATAGGCCGGATCGTCATCTTTGGCGTCGGGGTTACCGGCCGCACAGCGGATGGCGTGCTCGTGCTCCTCCCAGCAAATGGAGTTGCGGTCCGAACCACTGTTCGTGATCATGAAGAGGAGCGGCTGGCGGCGGAACTTGAAGCCGCGCTCCAGCATCTCCATCACGCCGCGATCGGGATGCTCGTGCACCTCATCGCACAGCGCGAAGTGTGGCCGCGGGCCAGAACCGGTCTTCTTCGCCTCTCGGCTGATCGGGCGGAAGAATGAATTGGTGGCCAGAAAGGCCATGTTGAAGACGTTGCCCGGCCCGCCGCTCTGCTTCACCCGCTTGGCCAGCTCGGGCGACTTGTCGACCATCTTCACGGCGTCGTTAAAGAGAATGCCAGCCTGCTGCTTAGTCGCGCCTGCCGCGTAGATCTCAGCACCAGCCTCGTTGTCGGCCATCATGCCGTAAAGGCCGATGCCGCCCGCGATCGGGCTCTTCCCGTTGCCCTTACCCTCTTCGATATAGGCGCGCCGAAAGCGGCGCGTCCCGTCGGCTCGTTTCCAGCCGAACAAAGAGCCGACCTTGAACGCCTGGCTCTCGTGCAGGAGGAGCGGCTTGCCCTCGAACTGCCCTTCGCTGAGCTTCAACCGGGTTTCGAAGAACCGCATCGCGCGCGCCGCGGCCTCGGGATCGTAGTGCAGCCCGCGATCCTGCGCCTGCTCCAAATCGTCCAGGTGGCGACGGCACGCGTTGCGCACGTGCGGACCGGCGACAACCTCCCCCGACATCACGCGCGTCGCATATTGCCAGACGCGATCGTGCCGCGGGTCATCACCCGAAGAATTCGTCCTCTTCCTCTTCTTCGCCACCGGCGCGGTTGCGCTCATCGGTAAGGCCAAGCTCGCTCATGTAGGCGCGCATCTGCCCGTGCATTGACGCGGGGAACCGCGACGGGCCACGCTTGAACTCTGCCCAGAGCTCGCAGAACGCGATCGCGGCAGGCTCGCGCGATCCGTCCAGCCAGCCGGCCGGCGCGATGTAGCGTTTCCATGCCTTAAGCGCCTCACCCTTGAGCCCGGCCGGCTGCACAAGCTTCCCGAAGCTCGTCTGAGCCTCGTCGATTTTCTCGCGCGCCTTTGCGCGATTTCCGTGCCGCGTCGCATTGTGCGTGCCGTCGACAAGCCGAAGTGTTGCCGGTTTCGGCTTCGCTCCTCGCGTCGCCATAGTCTTCTCCGTTACTTCGCAATGACTTTGTAGCGCCGGAAGTAACGCAAGTATTCATCGCAAGTAAAACGTTGCACATTGACCATTCCGAACGATCAATCTGCAAATGCGAAAAAATGGGGACGGAGCGGTGTACGCCAGCGAGCGCTTTCGGGTTTGGACCCCCCCCACCCTCATCCGATCCGCCAGCCGTCGGCTCCTATTTCCGCCTGCTGGCGATGCAGACGCGTGCCCCGATCCTCGGCTGTCTTGATGTCGTGGCAGGACTTACAAAGGCACTGAATGTTGCTGTCTTCGTCCAGCCCGCCTTTGAAGAGCGGGATGATGTGGTCGGGGGTGACAGCTGCGGTGATGATGCCTTTGGCCTTGCAGTGCCGACAGAGCGGCTCTGCCGCTAAGCGTCGCGCTCGATCGCGCTGCCCATGTCTGCCTCGACGCCTTGCTACCATCACGCCCACCCCGCCATTCTGTTACCGCTTACGGGTGAGACTGAGGAACCAAGCCCTTGCCGATTTGATCGAGGCCAAATTGAAAACGCCGCCAGCGGATACGAGCAGCGTGAAAGGGTCGCCATGTAAGGGCACTGCATGCCAATGCGACACCACCGCGACGTTAAGCGACAACATTATGAAGTTGCAGCACTTATACGCTGAAATCGATCTAGCATCCGACCTCATGAAGGTGCTGTCCGGGAGCCACCGCATCCTCATATTGACGCAGCTTCTCCATGGCGAATCGTGCGTCCGACATATTGCCGCTGCAATCAACATGCCCGTCACAGCGGTATCGCAGCAACTCTCCGTACTACGAGGCGCCAAGCTGGTGGTTTACCGGCAAGAAGGCCAGCTGCGCTTTTATTCTCTCTCGAATTCGCCAACGCATGCGCTTCTACAATCAGCGCTGGGAGTGCCTCGGGAGGACTGCATAAACAACTTGAAAAATGATCAGTAGGTAGCCTTCGGACTTCCACAAGAACGTCCATCGACATTCTGTAGATTGCTGGCGATGCGCAGTGGTATGGGGACCAAGATCGTCTGTCGCCGAGGCTGCTTGAGCAGCGATGCCCCGAAGGGCTGTTCTCGTTCTGTATCACCAGCGGGACGATTTGCCAAGCCCGATCTCGATCGTCAAAGTTCTCTAGAACGTCGGGGTTAGTCTACCAAACGCAGCGAACGGGGAGCATATCTAGCAGCTGCAATGGCGCTATACGCCACATTGAGCACTGCGTTCGAAGTGCCTTCCAGGCGCACCGTGAGACTGCTGCGGAGCACGCCGCTACCAGCCGGGTGATCCGGCCGCGCTCGGGCGTTGACGTTCTAGGCTGCGCAAGAAGACAGCATGGTTGGACGCAGGGCCTGAAAGTCAGACGATAGGGCAGCCCAGCCCTTGCTGCTTATGTTTCTTTTGAGAGCTGGCCGGGCTGCCAGTCGAACCGCTCAAGGCCAGAGGATTGGTTGCCCTCGACAGATCATGCATGGCAGCACCTAACGGGCGGACTGGCGTCATGCGTTCCGATCTGCCGAACAGGGCCGAAATCGCGGCGGCAGCTTTCGACCAGGTTAGAGGCCTATTGGCGAATGGGGTACGATCGTCCGGGCCGAACGAGGTCGATCGCGGTCAAATCGCTTAATCTGCGGTCCCGCGCTGGCATCGATCTCGGCTCCGGCGGCTCTCGCCCGAAGTTCACCCTTACCCAATCCGATTTATGTCCGCCGACGAATTAATCGGCGTGCGTTTGACCGACTATGCATCATCTTGGTTTCGCAAGCCAAACACGACTGCGCCGAACGTCATCCTCCGGCCGCGCCCGACATCGCCCCCCCCCTTTTCGCTGACCAACATCAGCAATAACTTGGAAACATCACGCCAAATGGAGCACTAAATCGTTCTATGGTAACGATTTTGATTGACCAGTTGGGTATTTCAACAGACCATCCACTTGCCGGGTCGAATCGCTCAGATTTACCTGGCTTCTCCTAGATACAGATAGAGGACGAGCACATGAAAGAGCTTGAAATCGGCAACCTCGATATCGAGGTAGCGCCCTGTGCCTTCGAAGGCAGCGTCATCGATCTGTTCTGGCTGACCATCTACGAACTCTGGTAATAACCTATGCTGCAGGATTTTGAATCGCTGCTGCATTCCAACTTGGACCGCCCAGACTATCTGGGCGGTCTACTTGAGGAATTCGCGCAGGGTGGCGCCCTTGAAGAAGCAATTCTGGATCGCGCCTCAAGCATTTTCGAGAAGCAGCTGTCTGTAATCTCTTTCGGTGCGGACGTCTTATTGCTGCTCCGAAACGAACGCTACCAGCTCTTAGTGCGCAAAATGGGGGATCCTGAGTTCTGGTCGGTCAAAGAGGCCCGGCCAAATCTGTTTCTCACGACCAGCCCGACGGACAGCGTGGTGGTTTCGGTTTCGAGAGAGCCCGTGTTCATGGACCGGTACGACATCGATCGACCGGTCGACCTGAATGCATTTGATCCGAATGCACGTCTCGTATGCACAGAGCGATGCAATGTCACCGGCAAAGCGGTGCAAGAGCTACGCGGCTGCCAAATATACGACTATCACTCGGATGGCGCATTCCTGCAGTTGCGGCTGATGAAGATGCCATTCGCGGATCAGGTCTGGCTATTCGATCGCGCCACACTCGCCCCGAGCTATCCAGCATCGGTGGGCGGGGAAAATTCGATGCTCGTGAATCTGGCGCGCATGTTCGGGGCGATGAAGACGCAGGAGGCTGTGCCCGAATTGGAGGCCCTTTGGGAGCATCCGGTTCATTACGTCCGCTGGGCGGCTCTGCAGGCCGTCGGTCGTATCGATGGAGACCGCGCGCGAAACATGCTGCGAGGCGCCGTCGACGATCCACATCCGCTGATACAGCGCGCTGCACAGCGCGAACTTACAAAAGCCGGAGCATAGAAGATGGTGAAAGTGTTTGATCCACAAGTGACCGGCAAAACGTCTATTGACGGGTTTTACGAGGAATTTGATGCGATCGAGCACCCTTTCAAATCACCGCAGTTCCTCACAGAAGCCGCAGACGCGCTTGCCCGCTTGAACGCGAATAAAAGTCTCATTCACGACAAGTTCGCCGAGCAAGGTGGATGGGCGAGTGTTAAAAGCACGTTCCAATCGACGCAATCCATTATCCTTGAGCGTCGCCAAACGCGTTACGGACGAATTTCTCTGCGGTGTAACTTCTGGTTCCCTCTACAGCATAGCAAATTCGAGGATCTAGAGCGTAACATCTACGCCTACGAAATGGCGCACAATCACAACTTTGAGTTTATGACCATCGGTCATCATGGGACTGGATATTATACAGACGTTGGCGTGATAGACCCCAACGCGATAACCTCCTATGACGAGCAGGCAATAGAAATCAGTAACAGACGGCGTATACAGCTGTGTGAAGGAAGGGTGTTATACTTCAAGATGTTTTCGGACATTCACGTTCAACATCCGTCCGATGAGCCTTCGATCTCCCTCAACCTTGTTCTCGATTCATCAGAATGGGAGCGAGAGCAATTCGAGTTCGACATGGATCGGGGCGTGAAGCTTGGATATGTGCGGCAGGGAAGTGTCGAACGCGCTATTTCAGCTGTCGACTTCTGCCGTTTTTTCGATAGTCCTGCCGCTAGTCAGGTACTGGACAAACTACGGGACCAAGCGCCTTTCACTTCGATACGCAACGCGATCGATGTCGGCGCCTCGATCAAGGTTGCTGCTTAGCTGAGACTAGCAGAGCCGCCTCCTCGGTCATTTATTCATTCGTACTTAAGGGTGGTCCCCGCCCCACCAGCGTGCCAAATTCGGCAACGACGGTTGCCGACCAAAACGAGACGTTCATTATCACTGATGTCAGCGTCAGCTCTTCTCACAACATGACGTTCGGATCGCGTAAACTGACTAGTCGGCTGCGCCCAACAAAGGTCGATCGGAGGCATCGCTGCACATGCTCTTTGCTGTCAGTCAGCGGTGCTCACCAAAACCATCTCTTCTCCTTGCGACGAACAAAGTCTTCGAGATGATGGATCTTCCAAGCTTCGAACCGGTTGCCACCGCGCTTCGCACGCAATTTCAGGTCTGACACGGCATGCAGTCCCAGGCGGGCATAGACCGCCTCGACAAGACCATCGATCTCGCCTTGCCCGACTGCCTCGAGAATTTCGGGAGCTACCAATCGGCCTTCGAGGAAAGTAGCGATAAGCACTTCGAAAAGCGCATCTGACATCGACCAGCGGTAGATACCAAGCGATTGGAAAGCTCGTTCGAGATATCGCCGTGCCTCGTTAGGAAGGCCATTACGCGCAGTCAGACTCTTTAGCGGCGAAAAGAGGCGCACGATCCGCTCTCGTCCTGCGACACCTCGGCCGATCGCGCTGATGAAGGATAGGACCATCAGATTGGGATGGGCACCGTCCCCCGCGCTGGTCGCCAGTTGTCGCCAAAGTTCGTTCGGCGGGAATAGGAAGCCAGAATGTTGGAGTGCCTGCGCGGCTGCTTCCTCCAACAGCTCCGGCGGAAGCAATACGCCACTTTCGAACGCCCGCTGCAACATGCTTTCGCTGCGGCCCAGCGCAGCGCCGACGAGGCGACTATCGCCAGGCGCTTTGGTTAGTTCATCGACGAGCAGCTCCACTTCGTCGGGCCAACCTTCTAGCAGCGCGGTCACGCTGTCGTTGGCCAGCTTGTCGCGTACCCGCGCGAGCACGGTCTGCAGCGGTCGGCCAAACGCCGCGGCTTTGCCGATCAGCAAGCTTGGAGACGTCCGGGGCCTTTCCCAGAAGGCGTGCTGATCGAGGAGCTCGGGCCGGATTTCCAGCAACCGCGTTGCGACAGCTTCCGTAAAATTTGCCTGCGCCAGATCTTCGATCGCGGTCGTCTCGGCAAGAGACTCGAATATTGCGGCCCCCAGCGTTCCTTCGGCATACGGAGAGCTGCGATCGAGCAGCACGCCCAGATCGGCTGGCGCTTCCCAGGAGATCGGCTGCGTTAGCCAACCGGCACGCATCGTGATTTTGAGATCGCCGAATTGTTCCACAACCTGCAACAAGGGCGATCCATCAAAACCGCCCTCGAACAGCTGGCCGAGCACCGACTGCGCCAGCCGGGTGGCATTTGCGTAAGGCAGTGCGTTAACAAGCGCGGAGACAATCGAACCGCGATCGGGTCCGGTCATCGCCTGCCACAGTTGGACTAGCGGGAGGACAGCGGCGCGTGGTTCAGGCGCATCAAAGGCGTGCCGGGCGAGAAAGCTGCGGATTGGGGTAAGCGCCGGATGCGGCAGGTCCATGAGGAGCAGGTCTGCCGCCTTGCCATCGACTTCATCTGACGTGGCGAAGATGTGCTGTGGGCCTGTAAAAAAGATGATGCAGCTCGCATCGACGGCCGGAGGCGCCTCATCAGTAAAGCTGAAGAAAGCGGTATCGCGCCGCAACGCAGGCCACATCTGCCGCCACAGCGCAAGCAACAGCTGTTCGTCGTCTGCCGGCGTGGTAGCTGGTAAGATAGCGGGGCGTGCCGGACGGCGCGCATAGAGGCTCGCGATAGCTGCCCGCGCGGCACCGATTGTGAGTTGGCGCGGCGCAGCGCAGCTTTCAGGAATAGCAGTGATTGGGCCAGAGAACGATCCGATCGTGCGCTTATCGGGGCGTCGAAGGAGCGCGAGGAGGCGGCTCGGATCCTCCAGCATGGCGAGCGTCTGATAGTCAATTATCAGGGAATGCGTCCAGACGCTGCCCGGTCGCGGCATCTCAGTAGCCGGCCAGGTCCGCGCCAACACATAAGCGTTCTGAGCTTTTAGCGGATAACCGACAAGGTAGGAGCTGTCACCATCGAGCAGGCCCGTCGTCAGCAAGTCGCTCATCGACCCGAGCAGCTGATCTGCCGGTTCGTCTAGCGCACGCGAAGCCGCAAGCAGCCTGTGCCCCCGATCGTAGCCATGAACGGTCTGGTCAATGCGCAGCGAACTCCGGCCGCGATGGGGGGCCGCCTCAGCCACCATCTATCAGCCAGGCGATAGGGGATGTCGGGTCATGGCGAGGCACGTCGGGTCCGATCATGATCACCCGCTCGGAAGCATTCTCAAGCGCCGCCAAACGCGGCGCATCGCGCGGCAAACGCCCGCCCTGGGCGCTGGCACCGTAGAAGCGAATTTCCCACGCGTCAGCGTTGTAGCGCAGGAATTGTGACAGCATCGGCCGCTCTTGAGCGAACCACTGCTCAGGGGTTCGCTCATCCTCCCCCTCGATCACAGCGTCCCACGCCGACACGATCACCGCAAGACGTCGCGGCCTCCGCAACCTTGGTCGCCGGTTTGCGAACTGCAGCAACTCGACGATCATAGCCTCCTCCGGCATCCGATCGGGTCGGAAACGGAGGCGTCGTTTCGTACCATCAGGGCCGCGGACCTCCCTCTCGGGTTCGGCTTCGTCGGGAGCTTCACTTGCCTCGAAATAGCTCTGCGGACCAGTTACAGACTGCTCCGGGTTCCGGTCTCCTACCAGGGCCTCCTCATCGGCGTCGCCATAATCAGAGATTAGGTGCTCATCGTGCGGCTTCTCGGCATTGGTAAAGAGCAGGATGCCATCGGCGTCGCCGAGTGCATCGGCCACCGAGCGAAGGCACTTCCCGGTGGCGGCCGGGCGTTCGAACAGCTCCCCTCGAAGATCGGGGATGATCAATTCGGCCTCGTCCCCGGTAGCGCGCGTACGGACATGTACGGTCGCCCAAGCCTCTGAATTCTCGCGGGTTCGCACAAACGTCTCAAGCGCGAGCCAACGATCCTGCAGCGCGTTCAAATGACGCTCGTCGGCGGCCATCTTACCCATTATAAGAGCACTGTCTGTTTCGTCGGAAATCAGCACGTGTCGCATCGCGGCGATATATGTGCTCTTGCCTGAAGCCGGGATGCCGGCGACGAGAATGCGCCGAACGGTCATTGCCACCTCGTTACAAACATGAGCCGATCGAGCGACGACGTGCTCGCCGCGTTCGGTGTCCAAAAGGTCGTAGTGAAGGATTGGTCGGTAACGGCCGGGAGATTCGCTTCGATCAGCCGCTGCACCCCTTCCCCAAAACTCGACTGTCCTTTGCGGGCGCGGCACGCGATCAGATGAACCTCCACATGAGTCTTTTTGCCGCGTCGCTGAACTTCCTCGGCAAGGACAGCGACGCGCTGCTCCACCAGTGTGCGTTGCAGGGCGCCTTCGAGCAGATCCGTCTTAGTCACGACCAGGTGGACGTTCTTGTTCGCGAGATAGCCGGACTGAGCAAGCGCCAGAATCAGTTTGCGGGCGCCGGCGATCTCGGCCTGATGGCTTGTGACGAGTTTCTGTCCGTCGACAAGAAGCAGGATGGCGTTCGCACGCCCAATTTCGTGAAAGTCGGCAAATTGAGCCGGCGTGTTGAGCGCCCGGTCGAAGTGCTCACCCGAGCGATCGGAAAGCAACACGTCGAGTTGACGACCATCGGGGACCGCGATCCGCAGATGAATGAAGATTAGGGGCGAAACGCTCCGAGTGCGCAAGGTGGTCGGCTTGTCCTCTCCGGACGCGACACGCGAATCGAAGCACCGCTCTTCTAGGCCCTTGATAGTCTCGGATCCGGCAAACCCGAACCCCTCCAACAGGCCACGCCGTAACAGATCATAGAGCGCCGAAGCGAAGGTCGTCTTGCCGGCATTGGGCGCCGCCACCACGGCGAGGACTAGCCCGCCATACGCGCGCAGAAATGCATCGGCCTCATGGATCGAGAGGACTCCCATCCTTCCGGTCGAGACGGTGTCCGGCTCGGTCTCTGCTGATGCGGGCTCGCCGGGCTCAGCATCTTCCGGCGGGACTACGTCGGGACATTCATCGAACGGGAGTTGGTTGATGCAGACGCCCGATATGGGGCCGCCACACCCCGGCTGCCGGCATACCGCCTTCGAGAGGTCCGTGATCATTTAGCTCTCGGCAGCACTCGGGCAATCACCACCTCGCGATATAATTGAAGAGCGAGATCGTGCGGCCCCATCTTGCTGTCGGCGGATATTCGGGTGATACGCTTGAACCTGGGTCGCCAATCCTCATCCTCGCCAACTTCGCCTGATAATTGCAACGCTAGGCTGACCGGCAACAGATCACCGTTGAGCGCAGTTGCCGCTTGGAAGCGGGTCTGAAGAACTGCCGGCGCCTCGGCTATCGAATCAGACAGGGCCAGCTTCTGCGGACGACCTTTGCGGTCTTCGCGAATAACGCGGTCCAGCAGCGCGAGCGCCGCAAAAAGGCCCAGCGGCAGCGTCGTCTTCGCAGCAAGTTCGTAGCCAGCGAGGATCGCGGCTTCGCTCTGCTTCATCAAGCGAAAAGGCTTGTTGAGTTCATCGCTCCACCCGCCCACAACCCACCAGTACGTGCGCAGCTCTTCCTCGAGCCGACGCGTATAGGCGTTCGCGTTGTTCACGCTGGCGATAGCTGCAGCTTGCACCGCGAGCGCATAATCGGCGACCTTGCGAATAGCAGCCTTAGTAGGCGCAGGTGCCACTATCTGACCATAGGGAGTGTTTTGAATTGTCACCTCGTCCAATGATCCGGTGACGTCCGAAGGCATCTCCGGCGCGGCGGAGTCGGTTGGTCGTGAAGCCACTGAGATCTGCATGTTCGCCAGCGTCTCTTCCGCCTCACGAATGAGTTGCGGGTGGGTTGGACTTTGTCGAACTGCGCCAAATGCCGCGGTCACAAGCGCTAAAGCGGTTAGACCGCCGAGCCGGCTTCGTTCCTTCATCTCAGCCGACAGAACGGCCGCTAGCAGGGCGACCGCCTCAAGGTCCGAGGGCTCGAGATCGAGGGTCGGATCCGCTTGGTGCATGGCGTCGAACAGTGGCTTCGCACCGGCATCAACGCCGAGCCCCAGCGCGCCGCGCACGGCGCTTGCCAGGTGGACGGCCTTGAACAGATTGTAGCCAGCCTCTGCCGCCGTCTTTCGCGCGGCGATGATCTCTGGCGCAGTGGCTATCCCCATCTTCGCGTAAATGGGGCCCAGAGCCTCGAAGTTGCTTAAGCCTTACCCTCCCGTTGGCTGATCATTCCATCCACCTCCCCCAGGCGCGCGGCTTCCTTGGCGCGATAAAGCGCCAACTTGAAGCGCTGAAAATCTGGCAGCCCCTTGTCAGCCTCGTCCGCTAGATCGAGATGCCCAACAATCTCATTCTTCTGAGATAAGGAGAGGCGAAAAAAACGGTTCATGATCGACCGCATCGTGAAGGGTGCCGCAGCCTGGGTCCTCGACGGAGCCGTCACACCGCTGGTCATGGTAACGACTGCCAGTGGCTCCGCCCCATTTGGACGTGGCACCGCCTTGATTGGCGGTAGCGCGATCCGGTTGCTATGGACGGGCGCGTTGTTAACATCCTCATAGGCTCGAAATTGCGGCGGCTCACCTTGCCATTCGCGCGCGTGTACGTCGACAACCATCGTGCGCGGTGACCCTGCCTCGATATGGATTTCGACAATATTATAGCCCGGTCGCCAGTTCGGTTCGGCGCGGTGCGGATTGACTGAGCCCGCGAACAGTTTCGCCCAGTCGCGGCCCATCATCACACGTTGATCATGCTCATGACCAAACAGCTGAATCTTGGCACAACCGTTCAATGCGCCCTCAATTTCCCGCTTGTCGAGCAGCCAGGATGGCGGATGATGAGCCATAGTCATGAAAGTAACATTGGTTGCCTGCGGCATGGTCCAGGCCCGTCGACCGAGGAACAGCGACTGCTCATCGTCCTGCAAACCTGACAGCAACGCCGAATTCATAGCGCGGAGCCGTAGCAGAGAGCCGTCATTGAGAACAAAATCGCGATCTAGCGCGAAATTCTCTTTGTCACCATAAAAGGAGCAGCCGTAGCGAACTGCGAATTCGTTATATTCCTGGAGCGGCGCGTAGAAGAGTTCGCGCGCTACGGGTTGCACCAGGCGGTCCATCAACGTTTTTTCGCGTTGATAAAGGTCTTTGCCGCGCCGGACCGCCTCTTGAGCGTCGGCTATCACGGGATTTTCGCGAATGACCTGCTGATCGATGTCGTGATTGCCCGGGCACAAATAGACCGATTCGCGAGCGCAGCCTGCAGCATCGCAAATCGCATCGAGCCACGAAGCGGCGCTCTCATACTCGTTCTTCTTGCCAGCGAAAGCGATGTCGCCCGAGACCAGCACCGCGTCGGCGGCACCTAGCCGACCACACTGGGTTTCAACATCCAGCCGCATCTCGTTGCGAATATATTCGTCCGGATCGAAACCGATATTCGCAATGCGATTGCTGAAATGGATATCAGAAAGGTGGACGAACCTGAGTTTGCGAGCCGCTTAGGACATTTGCCTCGCATGCCAAAAGCATATCAGTCTGTCGAGCGCTTCCCACTCGCAATCGCCGTTTCAAACGTTAATTCGCCTGCGGAACTCAAGCGCCCGAGACACTTTATCTTCGGTCGCCAGCCTCCGAGTAGAGCGGCTTCTTGACAGACAATTGAAACGGCAAACCATGGTTCGTCCAGTCTCCGATACGTTCCTCGCCTTCTCGAAATCAGTTGACCTCCAAATGGTCGATGCAAATCATTTTGCGGCTGCATTCTCGCAGATGCCAAATGACCGCTACTGGCCGGAACTGCCGCTTGATGAGTCGCGGGGGAACAGCAGAAATGTCCCACCCTCCGACTTTGCGGCCGCGCTGCTCAAGCAGCGAGCCCGGGAAGGCTGTTCCCGTTCTGTGTCAATGTCGGAACCAGTTGCCAGGCCTCGATCGCAACGGGGAACATGCCACCGAAGTCGACAAGCGCGGAAGCGCCCCGCGCCTCCACGATGCGGCCGATAAGCCCTTCGAACGCGGCCATATTGGTGACGTTGACCTCCGATCCTGCTGACAGATCCTTCACCTCTTTGCGCAGAGCCTTACGCTTCTCCTTTGCCGTCCGCAGTTGCTCGGCGCGGGCAAGCCTCTCAGCCTCGTGTGCCTCGGCGGCCAGCTGCTCGGCATGCTCCACCGCGGCACCTTCCTCCGCAGTGCGGAGGCCCGCGATGCTGGCGTCGCGCACAAGGGGCACGCGCCCCGCACGATGGAATATGGAAAAGCTGGGATGCCGCTTTGGCTCCGCGACGGACGCTCGCACGAGATCGTCGATCTGCGGGGACCGAGCGAAGACGAAACCGGGCAGGATGGGCACATCAAAGTCGACCAGCTTGCGCCGCTGGCCCATCACCAAGCACCGCCCCTGCCCCGGCGCCGGCCGGCGGATCGTACGCACGGGCGTCCACACCTCGAACCCCACCGCGGCAAGCGAACGCGCAAGCGGCACCGTTCGGCCGCCACTCGTCCGCAGAATGCACCAGGTGCCAGCCGTGCCCATCGTCCCGCTCATCTCAACCACCCCAATACTCCCAACCCGCACACAAATCACGCTTTGTTCTCATCCTCACGCGGCGCGCTGCTCCGGCGGCGCCGCCCTCTCGGCCGCAATGACGCGGTCCAGCTGCTCTTGGGTGATGTACCCCAGCCCCAGCCCCATCCGGCGCAGATGGGCGCTCATTTTCCGGACCTGCTCGTCGGTGACAGGCTCGCATGGCTCTTCCACCGTCTCGCGCTTGCCGTTCCGCAGGATGTAGCGAGCCACGTTGATCGCGTGCTGCTCCGGGCTGACATATGCCCGCAGGCGCTCCTCGATCTGGTGCACCGTCGGGAACCAGTCGAGCTCTTTGAGGCAGCGGCGGCAGGCGTAGGCGAGCGCCACCTCGTCGCACCCGCCGAGCGCTGACACATAGGCATTCAGCTTGAGGCGACCGGCGATCTCGTTCGTCGCCTGCGACGGCATCGCAGCCGAGAGCGCACCGATAGATTGCCGGATGGTGCGCTCCTCGGCGGGCTTCCACGGCGCCACGGCCTTCGCGATCGGCTCGATCAGGGCAATGTCGCCCGCGCTGAACACGGCACCGGCCTCAGTGGCGCGGGCCAAAACGATCCGCACGCTCGGCGTCAATGACGGCATCGAGCAGGCCGTTGCTGCCGGAGCGAGCGCGGTGTTGGCGGTGGTTTGCTGGTCGGTGCCCATTGCTTTGGTCCTCGTATTCGGTTGGATCGACGATCGTGCCCCAGCCCTTCTCGGCTGACTTCTCGACGAGCCGGCCGGGTGGCCACTCGGCCGTCGCGAACTGGGCGAGCAGCTTGAGCTGGCCGCGGTAGGCGGTTTCGGTGTCGGTCAGCCGCCGCTTGCGTCGGTTGGCTCGAAAGTCCTGCCAGTGCTGGGGGTCCACGCCGTCGGGGCAAGCCCAGGCTCGGGGCGTCGCAGGCGCATCGGGCGCGGGCCCCTCGTGTGTGTGCGGGGTGGGGGTTAATTTTTGGGGGTGTGGGGGGCTTTTATTGGGGGAGGGGTCAAGCGTAACGAGAGCGTCACGCGTTACGGTTTGTGACGCTCCGTTACGCTCCGCGTTACGCTCGGCCAGCCGCTCCCGATACCGTGCCTGGCGGCGGGCGTTAACCGAGCGGGTGTCTTCCGCCGGGCGTTCGGCAGCGATCTGGGCCAGCGCAACAGCTTCCATCTCGGCGACTGCACGCACGAGGTCGTCGCCGGAAACGCCGGCTGCAATGAGATGCTTCAGGGCGGTGGCGATCACGCTCATGCTTCAGGCGATCTCGATCGAGACGAGCACCCGCCCGCCCTTCACCGGCTCAGCCATGATCGGCCGCTGCAGGCGGAACAGCTTGTCGTCGACGCCAAGCGCGCCGGCGATACCGTCGAGGTATGCCTTCAGGCCGGCGATCGCGTTGTCCTCGTCGGGCGCGTTGCGCATGGGCGGGTGGAAGGTGAGCGTCACCGCGAGCGGGGCGTCCTTGGGGAAGCGCGGGCGCCCTGCAAGGATCACTGCCTCGCCGCCAACACGCTTCGCCTTCTTCTTCGCCTTGTGAACGGCCATGTGATGCCCGCGCCCGTTGGGGCTGAGAATGCGGGGCGGCCACGGAAGCTCTGCGATCATCTATTGCGATACTCGTGCGGGTGGTCGGCTTGCGCCGCCAGGCGAACCCGGCGGCGCGATCGTTGCTCAGGCTTCAGGCTTGCCGACGAACACCGGCAGCGCAGTCTCGACGCGGACGCGCTCGAGCGACTCGCTGAAGGCGTGGTCGAAGGTGCGGTCGGTGCGCCACAGCTCGAACCAGAAGGTCAGGCGCCCCTGAGCAGCCCGGTAGCGGAGCCGGGCGGCGAGCCGGTACAGCGGCCCATTGCGGAACACCGGGATGGCGATCAGGAACAGCGAGGGCACCTTGAGCGGCGCGCCATGCTCGTCGGTGTGCCGCGCCTGGAAGCGCACGACGCCCTCCCCGCTCGACAGGTTCACCGCTTCCTGCACGATCGCCTCGTCATTCACCTGCAGGCCGCGGGCGAGTTCCATCAGCTTGTTCGGCGTGGCGATAGTTTCCGGCCCCCCCAAGGTGTCGACCAGCCGCTGCAGATCCTCGGGGAGCGTGTCCTCGCCGGGGATCAGGTACAACACGTCGATGATGCGGTTCTCGAGGAAGGCCGCGAACTCGGCCATCGTCATCTTCTCGTCGTTCGCCTGGGCCCAAGCTTTCCACTCGTCGGAGAGCGGGAACTCGAAGATGGAGCGGTGCTTGCCGAAGCGCGGGTCCGCCTCAGCGCCGTCGCGGTGATAGTCGAGCACGGCGGTAAGCGACGGCTTCACCCGATCGTCATTCGCGAAGACGACGGAATCGGTATCCTTGAACCGGTTGACGTGGGCGATCAGGCTGTCGAGCGAGAGCATCACGGCGGTGCCGTGCCGGAAGCGCGGCGCAGCGCGGTACGGATCGAAGATCTTCGGATCGAGCGGCGTCACGCTGTTGCCGGACTGGACGACAAGCGCCTCGACGTCGGAGGCGGGATCCTTGACCGGGTACACGTCGGCTTTGACGTAGTCCTCTACCAAGGTGCGGACATGCTGAACGAACTCGCCGCCCGAGGTTGTTGCGTAATCCATGTTGGTTCCTCTCTAGAAGATCAGGCGTCGCGGAAGCCGCCGGCTCCGCCGACTTCGCGGACGCCGAACAGGTGGCCCTGCGCGGGATTGCTGGGGGTGAAGCGCATGTCTTCGGTGGTCCACATGACCGACTTCGGACGCTTGGCGACCGGCAGGTCGACCTTGTGCTTCGCGGCGATGCTGAACACGCGCCCTTCGAGGGCGAAGTCGAAGGTCAGCGTCAGCTTGCCCTTGGACTTGCCGCCGCTGTCGATGGCAGCGTTCGCCATCTCTCCGGCGAGGCTCTTCATCACTTCGGTCAGCTCGGCATCGAACTGGCCGTCTTCGAGGAACCGGACGAAGTCCCCGAAGGTGTTGGCGGCGGGCGGCATGCGGCCCCCGTCGGCGGGAGGGATCGGCGGGAGTGCCGTTCCTCGTTCAGGCGTGGTGTTCACGGTGTTCTCCTTTCACGGGCTTGAGAGCGGTGACGCGGTTGTGGAACTTGGTGGCCTCGCCCTTCCGGGCGGCAGTCTGGCGCGCGGCGCGAGCGCGGCGGCGCTCGGCGAGCGCCCGATCGAGGTCGCGAGACAGCCGGGCGCGCTGAAGCCACAGCGACAGGCGGCGGGCGGCTTCGATGATCACGGCGCGGGGCATCAGTACGCGTCCCGCTGCTGGCGCTCGTGGCGGAGTTGACCCTGCAGGATGTGGTTCGCGACGACACGCTTGCCGTGCTCGACGGTGCCGGGGATCTCTGCCTCGATGATCCGGCGCGCCTCGGCCGCGCTCAGTCGCTGGCTGGCGCATAGCTGGCGGTATCGGTCGCGCAGCTCAGGCGGGCACCAACCGAGGAGGCGCTCGGTGCGGGCCGCGCCAGCCTTGCGCTTCGCCTCCGGGCTGTTGGAGCGCGCGAGCACGTCCGGCCGGGCGAGCACCTCGCGTGCGATCCGCAAACCGTGCTGGCGCCGCTGCTCGCGATGCTCGGGCGGCATGTTGCGGTTGTACTCGGCGAAGTTGGCCGCGCAGCGCTCGCGGACGCCGGGCTGGGCGTGATAGCGCTTGATGCCTGCCTTGCGCTTCGCCGTCAGCTCGGGCGAGGCGTTGATGAAACGCGCCGAGCAAGGCTTGCATCGGCCGGTCTTCGACTGGCGGGAGATCGGCGACGAGCAGTCGCGGCAGATCAGGTCAGCCATGGGCCACCTCGGCGACGCCGACGCGCGCGGCAACGGGGATGAAAACGAACCCGTCGATCGCGTGGTGGATGGGGGAAATCTGCTCCGGCTCCATGCGCCAGACACCGTCGACGCACGGCAGCGGGCCGCAGTCGGCCCAGACCTCGGCGACGGTGCGGTGGGAACGGAACGGATACCGCTCCCCTACCCCGGCTTCAGCGCGCAAAGATGCGCTCGCGGACGCTGCCTGGGCAGCCGCCGCGCCATTCTTGGCGATCATGGTGCACTCCTTCAGCCGGGCGGCGCCGGCGGGTTATCCTTCGGTGTCAGGCGACTTTGCTGGCGCGGTCGCAGAAGCCGGCCGCGCTGTGGCGAATGTCTTCGATCTCCCCGGGCACCAGGCGTACGCCGCCGGCGCTCTCGGGGTGGCGATAGCGGACGTACTTCTGCAGGACGTCGAGAGCCGAGATCGCGAGGTCGTCGATGTCCGCCTCGTCGGGTTCCGCGTCGCAGACGGTCTTCGCCGCCGGCTCGAACAAGAGGCTGAGCAGCTCGTTCGGGAAGCCCTTCGCGCCAGCGATGAGAACGGCGCCCTCGATCGGCATCGAGGTGCCCTCCTCCCACGACTTCAGCGTCGACAGCGGAATGCCCGTTTCGAGGTGCAGGATCTTCCGGCTGAACCCGTGCTTCCGATAAGCCAGATCAAACATCCGCATCTGCGCCGCGTTGACCGACTGCGAAATCTCGCCATCGCTCCAAGAGATTCTGCGATCGGTCATCGTGTACCGCCTTCGAAATGAACAGAGGGAACGACATCATGGACGGGAACGACGGGCGCGGACGCCAGGGAGGGGATATCCGCGCCCGCTCCCGACGCGCCATCGGCGACCAGGGGGGCATCGCCGACGGCCGAGAGGCCGCAATTTTGGAATTGGCAGGACTGCGCTTCGGGGTGCCAACCGCCGACGCCGCATCGGGTGCAGGTGGAGGCGAACCGGGCGCGCAGTCCGCTGTCGTTGTCGAGCATGATCATGCCGCCTGCGCCTCGTCGCGCACAGCTGCGGCAGCAGCAAGCGCCTCAAAGGAAACCTCATGTCCGAGCTCGTTCCCGATGGCAGCGATGTGCGCCCAATACTTTGCGGGGATGACCCGGCCGCTGAGCGACCAAGACCGGACGGTCACATCAGCGACGGTTACGCCGCGGGACCGGAGCGCATCTGCAAGTGCCTTCGCGCCGCCTAACGCCTTGATTGTCGCGATATGATTCATAGCCCGAGCGTGCTACCAAACATAGCGCTACGTAGCAACATGATTTGTAGCGCCATTGCGTGCAACGAACTCTCCATGCCCGATGGTCTAGATTTCCCGCACGAGCGGCTTGCGTGGGCGCGACAACGCGCTGGTTTTCCGGATAAGGCGGAGTTTGCGCGGGCTGTCGGCGTAAACGCGACGACGTATCGCGCTTATGAGAATGGGCAGAACGGCTTTGCGAAACTGGCGGCTCAGTTCGCCAAGAAGCTCGGGGTTAGCGCGGAGTGGCTCTTAGAGGGAGGCCCACCGCCAACCGGCCCCATAGAGGTGGCCGATGTGCCGCCGGCTATGCTGGCAACCGCCGATGACGGCACGGTGGAACTTCAGCGCCTGGATTTATCCCTATCCATGGGTTCTGGCACGCTCATCGACGACTATGTCGAAGCCGAGCCGGTGCGATTCGACCCGTCGTTCGTTCGGCTGATCACCCGCGCGCCTTATCACCGCCTAAAGCTGGTCACTGGCATTGGCGACAGCATGTATCCGACCCTGAACTGGGGCGACACGATCATGATCGACACGACAGATCGGGCGCTCGCGAAGCAGGACGCGATCTACTGGATCTCCGTCTACGGCGCGTCTGGGCTCAAGCGGCTGCGGGCGATCGGGAAAGGACGGGTGCTGGTGGTGTCCGATAACCCGTCGGTGCCTGATCAGGAAGTGGACGCTGAGGACCTGCGTATCGAGGGTCGGGCAGTGTGGTTCGCGAGGGGGCTTTGATGGAAGGATCTGTGCTCGATCGGGTCGAGGAGCTTGAGCGAAAGTTGCGGATACTAGATACGCAGCATAAAATGACAGTCCTTGCAATCCGAGTGATAGTGTCCGACCTTGCGCTAGCGGATCGCACGCTTTTACTGGCCGCCCTTCATGCGCTTACGAATGACGGCAAAGAGGCTTTGAACGAACTGATCAAAGTCGGAGCCCTCATCGATGCGGCAGAGAAGATGGCTCAAGAGCATAAAGACTTGGTGGTTCCACATGCAGATTGATGAAGCGCAAGCCGAGCGACTTATTTCCGACATTAGGTCGCAGATTGCGCTTCGTGCAGCGCAAGTCGCGATTGAGGGCGGTGGAGGGGGATTGCCTCCTACTCCTCCCTTGAACCGCGGCGGGGGCGGTGGCACATTCGACCCCATGGAGCCCCGCGTTGCCAAACTCGAAGCGCATATGGAGAATGTCCGCGCTGAGCTGGGCAAGCTTTCGACGGTCCCTGCCGATCTTGCAACGCTGAAGGAGAGGGTTGCGCACCTTCCGAGCAAGGGGTTTATCGTCGGCACGACACTGACGTCGATGACTGGTATCGTCGCAGCGCTCGGCCTTCTCAAGGCGCTGGGCATTCTGCACTAATTTTCAATTGCGGTCCCTCTCCCTCGCCATCGTCGGCGCCGATCACCCAAATAAGCGTGGCCCCACTCGCCGTTTCGAGATCGCCATGTGCATCCCTGGCGAGCCGACAGAGCTGCGCCCGGAGCCGAACAACCCGGCTGACCCGCAGGCGGTCGCTGTATATAGCGCCCGTGGTATTCAGATCGGCTATCTCACCGCCGAGCGCGCGCCGTGGATCGGCAGCATGATCCGCAACGGGCGTGAAATGGAGACCATCTTCCAAGCTCCGACACCGTACGGCGCAGTTGTGCGGCTGGCATTTGACGGCAAGCGGCCGGCGTTGCCGCCCGCGCTTGAGCTCGAGCAAGATGTAGACTGGGATGGCGTCGATCCTGTATACGACGACGACTAAGGGCAAAAGCACGCTACATTTCATGTTGACATGCTACAAAACGTAGCGGATAGATAGCGCCATCGCAGCATTCTGCTGCGCGGAGCTATCGATGCAACAGCATCCCTTACTCAGCGACCCAGACGTCCTGCAGGCAGTCGACGACTTCCGCGACGCCGTTCTGGCGATCCGCGCAATCACCCGGCCGCTCGTCGGGATGGCGCTCGACGATCCGCGCCGTGCGCCCATCGGCACCCGCGTGCAGCAGCACATCGACGGCATCGACCTGCGCGCCGGGCGCCTCGGCATGTCCGGCCTGGTGCTGTTCGAGCTGATCAACATGGCGCTCGATGCCGAGCGCGTGGTCGGCGATGGCCCGTGGTTCGTGTCGCTGTTCCGCCGCGGCGCGCCGGGCGTGACGGACTATCGTTTCACCGATCAGGCGGGGGCCGCGTCGTTTGCGCATTCGTGCCGCCGCGACGGCGGGCGGATCGTCACAAACGCGCAGGTGGCGGCATGAGTACGATCCCTGCGGCATTTCCGAACTCGCACGACAACGGCTGGCAGTCGGGAATGACGCTGCGCGACTACTTCGCGGGGCAGGTCATGGCGGCCGTCGCCGCCGATCTCGCGCAAGATCGCAATCCAATCGATCCGGCAGACCTGCCTTGGCTTACCGCAAAGGGGGCATACCTCTACGCCGACGCCATGCTCGCCGAGCGCGCCAAGGGCAACAGCCAGGTGGGCGGTGCGCAGTGAGGCCCGCCCCCGCCCGCCTCCGCGCCAGCGAGCGCCCGGAACAGACCCGCCGCTGGGGTGGCGTTTGGATCGCCGCCGATCGCCGCGCACCATTCAAGGTTGAGCAGAGCCGGGAGCGCCGCGCGCGCCGCTGGTGGCAGCTGTGACCTTCCCCCGGCAGCCCGCGCAGATGGTGGTCACCCCGTCGAACCAGAGCCCATGGGTCGGCTGGCTTAATGCGCCAGGCGATCGCTTCACCCGCGCACAGCTGGGCGCGATGAAGGCGAACGACATCGATCCCGACACACACGAGCGGTTCATCACCGTCTTCCGCGAAGCGACCACGCGCGAAATGTGGTGGGCCCGCGGTGATGCGCCGCCGGTGTTCCAGTTCGATTGCCCTGTGATGTCGCAAACGCCGGACGGCCGCCTGCGGGTGATCGCGCCCAGCGGCGACGTGAAGATCGTCCTGTCGAACGGCTGGGTGAAGACCCCCAGCTATCTCAACCGCCACCTCCTGACCAAAGGGGAAGCCCAGTGAGGATCTCCTCCTCCGGTGCCGTCTGCTGTCTAGGCGCGGCCCTGCTCGCCAGCATGCTCTTCCGGTGCGTCGTCGCGGCGCACCTCCCCCGATCCCCCGAGGTGGCCTCCGCTACCCCCCTCGTGGTCGCAAGCAGCGCACAAGCGCGCACCCTCGCTCCGGCCGCGGAGGCCGGCCGGAGCACCTATCCCGGCATTGATCGATGACCCGCCGCCGCCTGACGCTGGCGAGCCGCATCATCCTGGCCGGCATCGTCCTTTTCTACCTGCTGCTGGCCGCGCTCATGATCGCGGATGCCTGCGGCGTGACCACCCTCCCAGAGGAAACCTTTGCCCATGGCTGAGAACACGAAAATCGAGTGGGCCCACCACACCTTCAACCCATGGATCGGTTGCACCAAGGTCGGGCCGGGCTGCGATCACTGCTACGCCGAGGCGCTCGCGACTGCTCGCCTGGGCGCGGTATGGGGCAACGAGGGCGAGCGCCGCCGCACCGCGCCGTCGACGTGGAAGCAGCCGCGCCGCTGGAACAACCGGGCGGCCGCGAGCGGCGTGCGGGAGCGCGTCTTCTGCGCCAGCCTGGCGGACGTGTTCGACAATCGCGCGGATCCTGCCGTGCGCGCCGAGCTGTTCCAGCTGATCCGCGAGACGCCCCAGCTCGACTGGCTGCTGGTGACGAAGCGCATCGGCAACGCCGCGGCGATGGCCGAGGCCGCTGGCGGCATGCCGGACAACGTCTGGCTGGGCGCGACGATCGTGAACCAGGCGGAAGCGGACCGCGATATCCCGACGCTGCTGGCAACGCCGGCCAGCGTCCGCTTCCTGTCGATGGAGCCGCTGCTCGGTCCGGTCGACCTCGAGATCGCATGGGAGGGCGAGAATGCTCTCTATTCGGAATGCTGGGGCGAGTGCGTTTGGTGCGTCAACGGCCACCCGCCGCTGCACAACTGCGCCAAGAATCGGCAGAGCGAGGCGGACTGGATGAAAGCCCGGTCCGGTCTCGACTGGATCATCGTCGGCGGCGAGAGCGGGCCAGGCGCTCGCCCGATGCATCCGGATTGGGTCCGCCAGTTGCAGCGGCAATGCGAAGATGCCGGCGTGCCGTTCCTATTCAAGCAGTGGGGCGAGTGGAGGGCGAGCTATCGCCACCCCGCCGAGACACCGGGCAAGTTCGCCATGATGGCCTGCGATCAGGGCGGTTGGACCCATACCAACGCGGTCATGCTGGATCACTACCCGCGTCGGTTTAGCGCTTTCGGTTCGGTGGTGCTCGAGCGGGTCGGCAAGGCCACCGCCGGCCGCAAGCTCGACGGCGTCGAACACACTGCGTTCCCCGGCGAGGTGGCCCATGGCTGACACGATCGACCTGGCGAACGAGCTCAACGAGCAGCACCTCGAGCGCAGCCTGCGGGCGGCGCGGCAGCCGATCCCCGTCGGCGCGCCGGGCGAGTGCGAGAAGTGCGGCGACGATAGCCCTCGGCGAGTCCGTGGCCGCTGCGCGCCCTGCCGCGATGGGAGGCCTCGCACTTGAGCATTACCCTCGCTACTCGCGCCGCACCAATCAGCGGGCCCCTGCCTGGCCGTCAGCTCCGCACCTTGGGCATGGGGCTAGGGCTTCAATCAACGGTGCTGCATCTCATGGCGGCGCACGGAGAGATCGAGCCGTTCGACTACGTCATCTGTTCGGATACACACCGCGAGACGCGCGCTGTGTACGAACACCTGCGCTGGCTGCAGTCGCCCAACATGGGCCTTCCGCCGATCACCATGGTCACGGCGGGCGATCTTGGAGCCGATACGCTCGCATCCGCCGGCACCTGGTCAGGCCTAGGCGGCGCGGCCGCGGATAGATCGACCTGGCTGCAAGCTTCGCGCGTCGCGAACCCGCCTTTCTTCACGCGCGGCCCTCGAACGGTGAAAAAATCGGTGCTTGTGGAAGCAATGCCTCTTTTGGGCCTGCCAGGGCAGACGGTCGAGCTGATCGTCGAGCGGCACACGGATCGAGAGACGTTCGGCATCCTGCGTCGAAAATGCACCAAGGAATACAAGATCGAACCGGTGACGGCGGAGATCCGACGTATCCTTGGTCTTGCGCCAGGAGAGCGGGGGCCAAGCGTGCCGATCGTCGAGCACTCGATGGGCCTAACGACGGACGAGCTTGAGCGCTTGCCGAGCTCGAGCGCTAGCCCGCCCTTCATATATCTGCGCAATCCCCTGATCGAAAAGCGCATGAGCCGCGGCGACTGCGACCAATGGCGTCGCCGGCGCGGCTATCCACCATTCCCGAAAAGCCGGTGCTATTTCTGCCCGTTTCAGGACGACAGCCTTTGGCGCGAGATGAAGGATGAATCGCCGGACGAGTTCGAGGAGGCCTGCCGATTCGACGAAGCGATCCGCAACGGCATCCGCGGCACGACGACACAGCTGTTCCTGCACTCTCTGCGGATCCCGCTCCGAGAAGTCGACTTCACCCGGCCGAACGGACTGTGGTCGGTGGAAGGGTTGAGAAACGAGTGCGAGGGAGTGTGCGGAATATGACCTGTCAGCACGTCAGCATGCCGGGCGGCGGCTCCGCGATCGTCTGCACCCAGACGCTTCGCTGCAAATGCCGGCGCCGAGCGCCGCTGCTCTGCGATTGGAAGGTGCCGGGGAAGCGTTCCGGCACCTGCGATACCCCGATATGCGCGCGGTGCGCCACGACGCCGCAACCGGGCAAGGATCTCTGCTTGAAGCACGCGGAGGCGTTCAAGGCATGGCAGGCGGGCCGCGGGATGGTAGGGAACAAAGCATGATCAGCATCCTCCTCGCCGCCGCCCTGTCGGGCTCCACCTTCACCTGCACTGTCACCCGCGTCCACGACGGCGACGGGCCGCTCTGGTGCGCCGAGGGTCCGAAGGTGCGGATCGCAGGCGTCCAGGCGCCCGACTTCGAATCGGCCGAGCCCTGCCGCCAGCGCCGCGCTGGGTATGTGTGCAGCGATGCGCGCGCCCGGGCGAGCCAACGCACCGTGTCCGCGCTGGTGCTGCGCCGCCGGCTTACCTGCCAGGCGCTCGAGCCCAGCTACAATCGCGTTGTCGCCCGCTGCCGCCTGCCGGACGGGCGTGACCTATCCTGCGCGGTACTGGCCACCGGCGCGGCGACGCGCTGGGACCGGTACTGGCGCCGCTACAGAATGGGACGCTGCTCATGAACGTCGACCGCGCCACCGACAGCTTGCTCCGGATCGGGAATGTGCGCCGCCGTACCGGTCTGTCTACGGCAACGATATACCGCCGCGAAGCGGCCGGCACCTTCCCACGCAAGATCAGATTATCGTCGAAATGCGTTCGATGGTACGAGTCTGACATTGGGCGCTTTATAGCCGATCCGTCACAATATAAACACCAATCTCAGCCCAAAGATTAAATCGCTAAGATCAGATTTATTGTAAATCGCAATCAATCTTCCCATGAAAACGCTGAACAAATTTTTTGCTTTGAAAGGTAGAATCCTTAACTTGATTTTACAATCAAGATCGGTAATCGCTCTTCCGCCATCTTCAAATGCCACAAGATAGTGGTCTGATAGCTTCCTAATAATGCGATATTCTTCATTGGGTATAGTCGACTTATCAGCCCTCTCAGCCTTATCGGGTTTATCGACTACACATCGCAAAAAGTGCTCCATTTTCGCATAGGAATACAGTCTATCATCTTGACCTCTATCCATTCCAATGCCCATGAGAACAGTCGCGTAACTCATAAAAAATAGTACAAGCGCGGCGATTAAATAGCGCTTACTAAGATATTGAATATTAAGGAGCACAGCCGGCGCCACCAACACCAACATGATCGTAGCAAACAAAAGGTGAGGGACTTCAAAGCCGTGCTCCACGAGGAATAATCGACCAACCTTGCCAATTAAAAATATTACTATCACATAAAAAACGGATAAGAATACAGAAGCGGATAGCCGGATATTTCTTGGGGGCCTTGGTGGCAACAATAGACTTTGCTGCCTAAAAAATATTGCGAAGAGCCCATTAAGCTCTAAAAATATATGCCCTAAAGACATAAGACAAATTGACATGAGGATCGAGTAGAAATATACTCGAGGCATCTCCGATATTGAAATTGTTACGATGTCTGCAGCGGTGAATACATTAGACATTCGACCGCCAAATCCTTTGCCATACGCACAAAGAAATAAAGACGCCCCCAAGACGTGAGCGAGCGGCAATCCTACGAAGGCGAGACTTAAGGCTTCATTTAACGAAATCACCTTTCGATTCTCGCTAGGTTTTTCTCCCATATCCCCCCCCAATGGATCATAGCTTTCGTACCGATAAGGCCATCGCCCAATGGCGATGTTGGCGTCGGCAGAAAACTGCATACGCTAAAGTTCGAGCCTGTCTCCATATCGCGAATGCCTGCGCTCGTCCGAAATGAAGCCTTGGCCCGATCTATCGCGTTGATCGCAGCTGCTGTACATCAGGCAGGCCTTCCATGATCATATCCGCCCAGACCTGCGCCAGCTCGCGTCGACGGTCGGTAAATAGCGCACGGTTGTAGGCAAACTCGCTCGACGACATGCCCTTCGGGCGGTGCGCGAGCATGAGGTCGATCACGAGGCGGTCATTGGGGTGGCCGTGCTTGGCCGCCCATTCGTTCATGATGGTCGAGAACGCGGCGCGCCAGCCGTGGGGCACGTGCCGGCCGCGATAGCCCAGATCGAGATAGGCCGACGAGATCGCGCTGTCGGTCATCGGGTTGCGGGTCGTCTTGTAATTCGGGAATATCCAGGCGCACCGGCCGGTCAGCACCCGCAGTTCGCGCAGCACCGCGACAGCCTGGTGCGACAGCGGCACGCGGTGGTCGTAGGCCTCGTCGCCCTTCTCCTCCACCTCGAGCTTCATACGCTCCGCCGATATGTGCCACTCAGCTGCCGGCGCGGGCGCGTGCGGCGCGGCCCAGTCGAGTTCCAGGAACTCCGGCCAAGTCGCGGCCCGCAGGACGCCCACGCGCACGACGGTGAGAGCGAGGAGCCGGTTGGCCAGCTTCACCACTGGGCCAGATCGGGACCGGTCGACGCGGTCGATCAGCTGGCGGAGGTCCTCGACCTTGGTTAGCGCCGGCTGCTTGCTGCCCTTCGGGGTCGGCTTCAATGCCTCCCCCACCTCGGCCGCCGGGTTGACGCTGATCAGGTGCTCGGCCTTCGCGCGCTGGAAGATCTCATGGATATAGCCGCGGATCCGCTTGGCGGTCTCGATCGCGCCCCGCCCCTCGATGCGGCGGAGCAGCGCCAAGACTTCCTTGGGCGTGATGTCCGCCACCGGACGGTTGCCGATGTGGGGATAGACGTCGCGCTGCAGCGCGCGGCCGACGACGCCGACGTGCCGGGGCGACCAGCGGGGGCTCTCGTCGACGTGCCAAGCTTCCGCGATCGCCTGGAACTTCGCGCCTGCCGCGGCGATCGCCGCCTGCCGGTCGCGCTCAGCCTCGATCATCGGATCCTTGCCGGCGCGCAGCTGGGCGCGCGCCGCGTCGCGCCGGTCGCGTGCCTCCTTCAGGCCGACCTCGGGAAACAGGCCGTAGCTCGCCAGCTTTTCCCGACCGCCAAAGCGATACTTGTGCCGCCAGGCCTTGGTGCCGTTCGGGCGCACCAAAAGGAACAGACCCTTCTCGTCGGTGAGCTTGTAATCGCGGTCGCGGGGCTCGGCCGCTCGAATCGCTACGGCCGTCAGGGGCATGGGGTACCCCCACCCATTTGGGGGTATCGGGCCGGTACCCCCAATTCGGTACCCCCACCGCTACCCCCACGATTGCCGCTCTGCCGCGACGATTTGTGAGAACGTATGAGAAACATCAAAACCTCCCGCGGCGCCCTTTCTAGAGCGCCGCGAGAACAAATGAAATACATAGAGAAGACATGCTGGTGGGCCCGGCAGGACTCGAACCCGCAACCTAGCCGTTATGAGCGGCCAGCTCTAACCATTGAGCTACAGGCCCCCCCAGCGCCCGCATGCCCTAGCGGAGGCGCCGCCCGGGCTGCAAGCCCCCGCTACGCGGGCGCCGTTCAGTTGTGGTGCGCCTGCTCGCGAGTGCCCGGCACCGCCGCCGGCAGGCGCAGCGTGATCAGGTCGGGCGCGATCACCAGGCCACCGCCGAGCTCGCGCGCGAGGTTACGCGCCAAGCGCAGCGCGAAGCCCGTGCCGAGCAGCGTGCCGTCCTCGTCCTGCTCGTCGTCGATGCCAAGCACTGCCTCGCCCGGATAATGGCCGAGGGCGCGTGGCCGTTCGATCATGATCGCCACATGCCCCTCGCCGTCCTCGGCGAAGCGCAACTGCAACCGCTCGCCTTGCGCCGTCGCGGACACGAGCGTCGCCAGCAGCCGAGCCAACAGCCGCTCGACCGCGCGCCGGTCACCGGAAACGGCCATATCCTCCTCGGGCACGAGGATCGCCGAGCCGCGCAGCGCCAGCAACTCGCCGAGATCGGTGACGATCGCGGCAAGCAAAGGACGCAGCGCCACCCGCCCCTCGCCCAGCGACAGCGCCGCGCTTTCGATCCGTGCGGCGAGATCGAGATCGTCGATCGCGCCGAGCAGCTCGCGCGCCTGGGCACGGATCACCGCGGCACGATCGCGATAGGGCTCGGGCACCGGACCCAGCATCTGGGTCTCGATCATCTCGGCAAAACCGGCGATCGCATTGGTCGGCGTGCGTAACTCATGGACGATCTGGCGGAGCGCATCTGCCTCGATCGGTGCGCGCACCGGCTCTGCACGCTCGTCGGCGCGGGGGCGCCTCGCGGTGCCGCGATAGCCGGTGAAACGGCCCGTGATCGGCTCGAACGCCGGCAGGGCGGACAGCAGCCAATCCCCTGCGGCATCCGATTCGCCCTCGATCGTCAACCGCGCATTGGTAAAGCCCGCCCGCCGCCGGAACGCACCCGCCGCCACACCGTCGAGCCGGCTACCACTCGCCAAGCCCTGGAGGTCGAGCGACAGGCCGATCACCGGCGGCCGGCTGACACCCTCCACCCAGCGAACCACGCCCGCCGCATCGGTCTCGAAGCGGAAATTGCGGGCGCGTTCACTGCCGGATACCGCCGACTTGGCAGCATCACGGTCCCGGTGATAGGCTTCGATCCGTGCGACCAGATCGGCGACGGCAAACAAACCCTCGCCGACGGGCTTGGGTTCGGTTCGCACGCGCTCCGGCTCGGCGCGATGGTCCGCGAGAATGAAATCGACGGCACCGAAGCTTTCGAGCGCCCGCGTCACTGCCGGGGGCAGATCGCGCCGGTTGCGCAAGACATGCCGCGCACCCGGCGCCAGCGTTGGCAGCAGCGCGATCCACTCCTGTTCCGACATCTTCGCCTCCCGCAGGACCGGCATCGCCACGCTGAGTTCATCGATGGCCAGCAACCGCACCAGATCGGCCGGCGGCTCGGCACCTTCCAGCGCCCGGGCACTGGCCGCGCGGACGGTCAGCGGCACCGTGTCCCGGATCGAATCGAGCGCCGCGAGCGCCCGCGGCTCTGCGGGTGCGCGGCCGCGGCCCAGCAGGTCTACCAGCTGACGCCACGCCAGCGGCGCGCCGCTGGCCGAGCGGAGATCGCCGGCCAGTACCGTCTCCAGCGTATCGTCAAAGCGCAGCGGCAACGCTGTCGTCCCCCAAGGTCCAGTCACTCACGAAGTGTTCATACCGCCATGCAACCCGCGGTGGAAACAGTCCATTTCGGCACGTCGCAATGTGGGACAATTGCGTTGAAGCGTAATTTTATTATGCTAGGAAGCAGCGATACGAAACGAACCCACGCAGGAGCCCCAGAAAGAAATGCGATTCGACGAGATCGACGTCCGGATCCTCGGATTACTCCAGGAAAATGGCCGCATGACCAATGTCGAGCTTGCAGAAAGGGTCGGGCTCACCGCCCCGCCCTGCCTGCGCCGCGTTCGCGCGCTGGAACAGGAAGGCGCGATCAAGGGATATCATGCCGCGCTCGATCCGAGTGCGCTTGGCTATAATCTCACCGTCTTCGCGATGGTGAGCCTGAAGAGTCAAGCCGAAAGCGATTTACGCGCCTTCGAGCAGCTGGTCGCCGAAATCCCCGAAGTGCGCGAATGCCACATGCTCAACGGCGAGATCGACTTCATCCTGAAGATCGTCGCGCCGGACTTGCAGAGCTTCCAGACGATCCTGACGACGCGGCTGACCACCGCCCCCAATGTCGAGCACGTCAAGACGTCGCTCACCATTCGCACCGCCAAGGCATTGCCCGGCGTGCCAGTGCCCGAGTTCAAGGGTTAGGCGTCCGATCTCGCGACGCCCGCCGCGCAATCAAAAAAAGGGGCGGTCCCGCAGGACCGCCCCTTTCCTTTTTGGCAGACGCCGGCGCGATCAGGAAAGCGCCGGCAGGTCCAGCGCGACCATCCAGAGCGCGGCAAGGTCGACCGCCGGTGCAGCCTTGACCTGGCCGAAGCCGGTGCGTGCCTCGTCCTTGCGGCCGAGATTGTACAGCGCGATGCCGCGGTGGAGGTTGACGTCATCCGCCGCGACGCCACCCTTCTGCAGCGCCATGTCGTACAGCTCGACGGCCTTCGCATAGTCACCCGAGGCGAGGAACGCATCGCCGGTCTGCGCCGCCATCTTGCCGTTGGCAGCCGCCTGCGACTGCTTGATCAGCGGGGTGAGCGAGCCTTCCGACTTCGACTTGGTCTGCGCCGAGGCGTAGACGCGGCCGATATCGGCGTTGCCGGCCGGGAGCTTGCCCTCGGCACGGCCTTCGTCGATCACCTTCACCGCTTCCCAAGGGAGACCGGCGGCGTTCACCGATTCGGCATAGTCGAGATAGTCGTTCTGGTCGGCCAGCACCTTGGTGGTGCGGAGCAGGCGATAGAGGTCGATCCGCTGTGCCGCGGTGAGGCGACCACCGGCCGAATCCGCGCTACCGCGCATCACCAGCACGCCCCAGCGCCAGTTCTGCTTGGTCGGATAGTCGGCGATCATCTTCTTCATCCACTCGGCGGTCGCGGCGCGGTTGCCGGTGGCGTAGACGCGCGGAATGGCGAACTGATACCAAGCGACCGGCGGCTTCTGGCCGGTGGCCCGCACCGCCTGGATCGCGCGATCGACTTCGGCAACCGACTCGTTCGGCTTGCCGGTCGCCGCATAGGCATTGGCGAGCGCGATCGAGACGTCGAAATCGTTGTTGCCGGCTTCGCGCGCCTTGGTGAGACCGTCGATCGCCTCCGGATACTTCTTCTCGTTGAGCGCCTGATTGCCGACGATCGTGTAATATTGGCGCTTGTAGATCGGCAGCTCGTTCGCCGGCGTACGCGGGCTGGCGATCAGGATCGGCAGCGTCTTGGTGAGACCGGCCATGTCGTTCTGTCCGATCTGCACGCGGGTACGCAGATAGGCGGCGTAATATTTCTCGTCGTCATTCTGCGCGACCTGATCTAGCGCATCGAGTGCCGGCGTAGCGGCCGCCCAGTTCTTGGCCTGCACGGCGTCCATCGCCGGTTGCGCAGCCTTGCGGAAGGCATCGCCCACCTTCAGCGCGTTGGGATCTTCCTTCGCGGCGGCGCCCTTCTTGTCCTTCTGGGCCAGCGCCGGCGTCGACACCAGCGCAGTGGAGCCCAGCGCAAGCATGGCAGTCAGCGCAAGCTTCGAAACAACCTTCATGTGAAACTCTCCTCGTCGGCCATGCGGCGTCACGTCATCCTCTAAAGGCGCCCTGTACACCATTCAAGCGCACTCGCCGTGCGAGAAGCACGCTGAACCACGATTGAATAAGCGCCATTGCGGTGCGGAAACGTTTTGGTCTGCGGTTGGCTCCCATCCGAACCCGCGCGTACGCGTACGCGGGCGCGGGAGCGCGCGGGCGCGGGGTTGGCAGGAGGCATGCGTCGAGCTAGAGCCATCACAGCGTAACAAAAACCCGAAAGTCTGTTGCATTGACCGACGAGACCATGCTCGCCGACCCTTCTGACATTACCCCGATCTCGATCGTCGACGAGATGAAGACCTCGTACCTCGATTACGCGATGAGCGTGATCGTGGCGCGCGCCCTGCCCGACGTTCGGGACGGCCTGAAGCCCGTCCACCGCCGCATCCTCTATGCCGCCCAGGAAGGCGGCTATGTCGCCGGTCGGCCCTATCGCAAGTCCGCCCGCCTGGTCGGTGACGTGATGGGTAAATACCACCCGCACGGCGACAGCTCGATCTACGACGCGATGGCCCGCATGGCGCAGGACTGGGCGATGCGCGTGCCGCTGATCGACGGCCAGGGCAATTTCGGCTCGATGGACCCGGATCCCCCCGCCGCGATGCGCTACACCGAAGCGCGCCTCGCCCGCGTGGCGACGGCGCTGCTCGACGATATCGAGAAGGACACGGTCGACTTCGTGCCGAACTATGACGGTTCGGAAAGCGAGCCGTCGGTTCTCCCTGCCCGCTTCCCCAACCTGCTCGTCAACGGCGCGGGCGGCATCGCGGTCGGCATGGCCACGAACATTCCGCCGCACAATCTCGGCGAAGTGATCAACGCCTGCCTGGCGTACATCGACAACGGCGCGGTCACGCTCGAAGAGCTGATGGAGCTGGTCCCCGGTCCGGACTTCCCGACCGGCGCGGTGATCCTCGGCCGCTCGGGCTGCCGTTCGGCCTATCAGACCGGCCGCGGCTCGATCCTGGTGCGCTCGCGCCACGAGTTCGAGCAGCGCGGCGAGCGGCGCTCGATCGTGCTCACCGAAATTCCCTACCAGCAGGGCAAGAACGCCCTTGTTGAGAAGATCGCCGAGGCTGCCAAGGAAAAGCGGATTGAAGGCGTCTCCGACATTCGCGACGAAAGCTCGCGTGAAGGCGTGCGCATCGTCATCGATCTGCGCCGCGACGCAACGCCCGAGGTGGTGCTCAACCAGATCTGGCGGAACACGCCCGCGCAGTCGAGCTTCCCAGCCAACATGCTTGCGATCCGCGGCGGCCGCCCGGAACTGCTCAACCTGCGCGACATCATCGAGGCCTTCGTCAAGTTCCGCGAGGAGGTCATTACCCGCCGCTCGAAGTTCGAGCTGGCCAAGGCGCGCGACCGTGCGCACATCTTACTCGGCCTGGTGATCGCGGTCACCAATCTTGACGAGATGGTGAAGATCATCCGCGGTTCGTCGAGCCCGGCCGCCGCGCGCGAAGCCCTGCTCGCCCGCGAATGGCCGATCGCCGAGATCGCGCCCTATATTCGCCTGGTCGAGGCGGTCGACACCGAGGTGTCGGGCGATACCTATCGCCTGTCCGACACCCAGGTCCGCGCGATCCTCGACCTGCGCCTGCACCGCCTCACCGCGCTCGGCCGCGACGAGATCGGCGACGAGCTCAAGGAGCTCGCCGATTCGATCGCCGAGCTGCTCGAGATCCTCGGCAACCGCGCCAAGCTCTACGAGGTGCTGCGCGGCGAGCTCGTGCTGATCCGCGACACCTATGCCACCCCGCGCAAGACCGAGATCGCCGCTGCCGCCGACGGCATCGACGACGAGGACCTGATCGAGCGCGAGGACATGGTCGTGACCGTCACGGTCCAGGGCTATATCAAGCGCACCCCGCTCGATGCCTTCCGCGCCCAGGCGCGCGGCGGCAAGGGCCGCGCCGGCATGGCGACCAAGGACGAGGATGCGATCACCGAGCTGTTCGTCACCTCGACGCACACGCCGGTGTTGTTCTTCTCCACCCTCGGTCGTGTATATCGCATGAAGGTGTGGCGCCTGCCCGAGGGCGGCCCCGCCACCCGCGGCCGGCCGATGATCAACCTGCTGCCGCTCGCCAATGGCGAGACCATCTCCACCGTGCTCCCGCTGCCGGAGGACGAGGACGAGTGGGCGAACCTCCACGTGATGTTCGCGACCGCCAAGGGCAATGTCCGGCGGAACAGCATGGATCTGTTCACCAACGTGCCCTCGAACGGCAAGATCGCGATGAAGTTCGAAGGCGAGGACGAGGACGATCGCCTGATCGGCGTCGCTCTGCTCAACGAGGGCGACGACGTGCTGCTGGCGACCCGCGCGGGCAAGGCGATCCGCTTCCCGGGCGAGGATGTCCGCGCTTTCCAGAGCCGCGCCTCCACCGGCGTCCGCGGCATGCGTCTCGCTGACGGCGACCAGGTGATGTCGCTGTCGATCCTGCATCGCTCGGGCGCGAGCCAGGAGGAGCGCGACACCTATCTGCGCTTCGCCCCATGGAAGGCCGAGCGCGAGGGCGAGCATGGCCTGCCCGTCGAAAAGTACGAGGAGATGAAGGACCGAGAGCAGTTCATCCTCACCGTCTGCGCCAACGGCTATGGCAAGCTTAGCTCGGCCTATGAATATCGCCGCACGGGTCGCGGCGGCCAGGGCATCACCAATATCGACAATATCAACCGAAACGGGCCGGTGGTGGCGAGCTTCCCGGCGACCAAGGGGCACCAGCTCATGTTGGTGACCGATCAGGCCAAGATGATCCGCATGTCGCTGGGCGACCTGCGCGTGATCGGCCGCAACTCGGCGGGCGTACGGCTGTTCAACGTCGCGCAGAACGAGCATGTCGTATCGGCGGCGCGTATCGAGGAAACCGAGGAAGAGGCCGAGGTGAACCTGGCCGACGGCGCAGTGGCCGGCGAAGCGACACCGGACGCACTGCCGGGCGAAGACCTTGCCGACGGCGGGGACGCCTGAGCCATGACTGACACCCCCCTCACCGCCTACAAGATCCTGACGCAGGACCAGATGGACACGCTGGAGCACGCGCGTGTCTTCCTGGGCGCGCCGATTGATCTCCAGGACGGCTATATCCACCTGTCCACTGCCGAACAGGCGCAGGAGACGCTGGAGAAGCATTTTGCCGGCCAGACCGGATTGTGGCTTGCCGCGGTGGATCTCGAGGCACTGGGCGACACGGTGCGTTGGGAACCGTCGCGCGGCGGCCAGCTCTTCCCGCACATCTACGGCCCGCTGCCGCTCGACGCAGTGACGGCATATAGCGAAGTCGCCCACGAGCCGGACGGCAGCCTGCGCCTCCCGGTGGCGGGCTGAAAAAAGTGTGAAAACATCGCTTGACGGAGGCGGCGCCGGAACGTAATTGGCCGCCTCTGCCAAGCACTGGCCCCTTCGTCTAGCGGTTAGGACGTCGCCCTCTCACGGCGAAAACACGAGTTCGATTCTCGTAGGGGTCACCATTCTTCGAGCTTCCGGCACAGCTTACAGCCGGCCTTAGCCTTCGGGCGCCGGTGTCTCGCTGGTAGACTGGCTTAAGGCCAATCCACACATTTCCTGGTACATTGCCGTAGGCAGCGACGGTCTTCGAAGGAATCGGGCTGCACGTCGGTGCCGAGCGCCCCTGGGTCAGGAAGGACAAGCCGCGCTCCCCCTATCCTTGCAATACCGGAAGTGCCAGGCTTAGCCCGGTATGACCCCGCCGAGCCCTCACTCGGCGCGCGGAAGCACCACGCGGAACGTGGAGCCCTGCCCCACCACGCTTTCCTTTAGTACGATGGTACCCCCGTGCAGGCTCACCAGCTGGCGGACCAGCGCCAAGCCAATACCAAGTCCATCAGCCTGCTGGCCGCTGCGGTTTACCTGGGCGAACAGATCGAACACCTGGGCCTGCATCTCCGGCGGGATGCCGTGCCCGGTATCGGCCACCTCGATCGCCACCTGCCCCGCCTCCTGCCGCACGCGCAGATCGATCGCGCCGCCCTCCGGCGTGTATTTGGCCGCGTTGGAGAGAAGGTTGCTCACCACCTGCGCGATGCGCGCCTGATCGGCGTGCAGCCATACCGGTGCATCCGCCAGATCGATCGTCAGACGGTGCGCGCGCGCGTCGATCTGCGGGCGGCTGAGTTCTACCGCCAGATCGACGGCGTCGGCGAGATTCATGCGCTCGGCACGAAGCACGATCTTGCCCTGATCGACGCGGGCGACGTCGAGCAGGTCTTCGATCAGCCGCGTCATGTGGCCGACCTGGCGCTCCATCTGCGCCCGCACCTGCGCGGACGCTTCCTCGCCGCCGCGGCGCCGGAGCAGGTGCAGGCCCGCCCCGAACGCCATGATCGGGTTGCGCAGCTCATGGCCGACCATCCCCAAGAACGCGTTCTTGCGCCGGTCGGCGAGCCGCAGATCTTCGGTGAGCCGCGCGAGTTCGTCGCGTTGCGCGATAATCTGGCGGCGCTGTTCGTAGAGATCGAAGAAGACGTTGCTCTTCGAGCGCAGGATGCCCGCGTCGATCGGCTTCTGGAGGAAATCCACCGCGCCCGCCTCATAGCCGCGGAAGCGGCGTTGGGCATCAGCGCTGCCGGCAGTCAGGAAAATGATCGGCACATGCCGGGTGCGCTCGTTGCCGCGCAGGAACTCGGCGAGCTCGAAGCCGTCCATGCCGGGCATCTGCACGTCGAGCAGCGCCAGCGCGACGTCGTGGACCAGCAGCAGCTCCAGCGCCTCGTCGCCCGAGCGCGCCTTCAGGCACTCCAGGCCGTCGCGCCGCAGCAGCGCCTCCAGCGCCAACAGGTTCTCGTCGAGGTCGTCAACGAGCAGGAACTTCACCGGTTGGGGGGCGGACATGTGGCTCAGGCCAATCGCAAGAGGTGGGGCGCGATCGCATCGATCGCGAGACGGGTTGCGCCGGGGTTCGCGGCGAGGCCCGCGGCGGGCATGGTCGGTACGCGGGCGGTGGCTGGATCCTCGACGATCGCGGTGCCGCCGGTGCGGGCGACGGCGCGTAGCCCTTCGGCGCCGTCCTGGTTGGCACCGGTGAGCAACACCGCGATCAGCCGGCTGCGCAGTGCATCGGCGGCGCTTTCGAGCAGCAGGTCGATCGAGGGGCGGCTGTGGTTGACTGGATCGTCGGCGGAGAGCGCCATGCTGCCGTCGGGCTCGACGAGCAGATGGTAGTTGGCGGGCGCGAAATAGATCGTGCCGGGCTCGGGCACCTGCTTGTCCTCGGCCTCGCACACCTGCATCGGGCAGCGCGATTCGAACAGCGCCGCCAGACCGTGGTCGTGATCGGGGGGCACATGGACGACGATCAGCACCGGGCGCGGGAAGTCCGCCGGCAGTGCCGGCAGCAGCGTGAGCAGCGCCTGGACGCCCCCCGCCGAGGCGCCGATCACCACCACGCCGGTCATCGTTCGCGCCGCTGGTAGATTTTCTCCTCGCGGACGAAGTCGGCAAAACCGGCGGCATGGTCGGAGAAGCGCAGGCTCTCCTTGCGGCCAAGGCCGAGGAAACCGCGCCGGACCAGCGATTCCTCGAACAGCCCGACGGCGCGTTCCTGCAGCGCGCGATCGAAATAGATCAGCACGTTGCGGCACGAGATCAGGTGCATCTCGGCGAACACCGAGTCCGTCGCCAGGCTGTGATCGGAGAAGACGACATTGGCGCGCAGGCTGCTGTCGAAGATCGCGCGGTCGTAATCGGCGACATAATAGTCCGACAGCGAGGTGCGCGCGCCCGATTTCTGATGGTTCTCGGTGAACTTGCGGATCTGGTCGAGCGGATAGACCCCCGCCTCAGCCGCCTTGAGCGCCTTGGGGTTGATATCCGTCGCGTAGAAGATCGTGCGCTGTTCCAGCCCTTCCTCGCGGAACAGCATGGCGAGCGAATAGACTTCCTCGCCGTTGCTGCACCCCGCGATCCACACCTTGAGCGAGGGATAGGTGCGTAGATGCGGGATCACCTTTTCGCGCAGCGCCCGGAAATAGCTGGGGTCGCGGAACATCTCGCTCACCTGGACGGTGAGATAGTTGAGCAGCTTGGCCAGCATGTCCGGATCGTGCAGCAGCCGGTCCTGCAGCGCCGAGAAGCTGGCCATGCCCAGCCTCCCGCGCGCCTGGATCAGCCGCCGCTTGATCGAGGCGCGGGCATAGTGCCGGAAGTCGTAATGGTAGCGCCGGTATAGCGCCTCGAGCAGCAGTTCGATCTCGATATCGTCGACATCGGGTTCCGGAGTTTCGTCGGTCATCGCGGCATCCAAACGCGGACGAGCGACAAGAGTTTATCGACGTCGATCGGCTTCGCCATGTAATCGCTGGCGCCCGCCTCGATGCAGCGTTCCTGGTCGTCGGGCATCGCCTTGGCGGTGAGCATGATGATCGGCAGTTTGGCCCAGCGCGGGTCCTGGCGGATCGCGCGGGTAGCGGTAAGACCGTCCATCACCGGCATCATCACGTCCATCAGCGCGAGATCGACGCCCTTCTCCGGGTCGCCCGCCGCCTCGGCCAGCGCGTCGAGTGCCTCCTGGCCGTTGCGGGCGATGCGGACGAGCACGCCGCGCGGCTCCAGCACGCTGGTCAGCGAATAGACGTTGCGGACGTCGTCCTCGACGATCAGCACGCGCCGCCCTTCCAGCACCGCGTCGCGGCGGCGGGCGGCCTGGATCATCTCCTGCTGCTCACTCGGCAGCTCGGCCACCACCTGGTGGAGGAACAGCGAGACCTCGTCGAGCAGTCGTTCGGGCGACTTGGCGCCCTTGATGATGATCGAGCTCGAATAGCGCCGCAGCCTCTGTTCGTCGTCGGCGCTGAGGTCGTGGCCGGTATAGACGATCACCGGCGGGAAGCTGTGCGATCCGTCCTCCGCGCTTAGCGTCTCGAGCAGCGAATAGCCTGAGGCATCGGGCAGCGACAGGTCGAGCACCATGCAGTCGAAGGTCTGGCTGCGCAGCATCTCCAGACATTCGGCGGCGGTGCGCACGCCCACCGTCTCGACATCATCGGTCTGGAGCAGCCGGGCGACCGCGTCGCGCTGGACGTCGTCGTCCTCGACGATCAGCACGCGGCGGACGCGGCTGGCGGTGCGTTCCTGCAGGTTCTGCAGCACTTCCGCCAGCAGCTCGCGCTTGATCGGCTTGATGTGATAGCCGACCGCACCGAGCGACAGCGCCGTCTGGCTCTGATCGGCGGCCGAGATGACGTGGATCGGGATATGGCGGGTGCTGTCTTCCTGCTTCAGCTGATCGAGCACGATCAGGCCCGACTGGTCCGGCAGGCCGAGATCGAGCACCACCGCGCTCGGCCGGTAGGTGCGCGCCAGCTGCAGCGCCTCGTCCGCGGTGCTGGCGACGAGGCACTGGAAGCCGAGCTCGCGCGACAGGTCGCAGACGATCGAGGCGAAGACGGGGTCGTCCTCGATCACCAGCAGGTGCCGCCCGCCCGGCACGAGACGATCACGGTCATCCTCGAGCACCCAGTTGGCCGCGGCAGCGGCGCGGCGCGGCGCGGCCGGCGTGGCGACGGGAGCCGACGGCGCAACAGGCCTGGCCGGCGCGGCAGGCGCCGTCGGCAGCGCGCGCGGGGCGACTGCCTCGGCGTCGTAGCGGACCGGCAGGGTCAGCGTGAAGGTGCTGCCCTCGCCCGCCCGGCTCTCCAGCGTGATCCCGCCACCGAGCAGCCGCGCCAGTTCGCGCGAGATCGACAGGCCCAGCCCGGTGCCGCCATAGCGGCGGTTGATGGTGCCGTCGGCCTGGTGGAAGGCCTCGAAGATCATTTTCTGCTGCTCGGGCGAAATGCCGATGCCGGTGTCGCGCACCGCAAAGGCGATCCGGTCGCCGTCCGCGCGCACCTGCAATCGCACCGAGCCCTTCTCGGTGAACTTCAGTGCGTTCGACAGCAGGTTCTTGAGCACCTGCTCCAGTCGCATCCGGTCGGTCTCGATGCCCTTGGGGGCGCTCTCGTCGAACGTGATCTCCAGCGCGATCCCGCGCTGCTCCGCCACCGGCTGGAAAACCTGGCGCAGATCGGTGCCGAGCCGCACCAGGCTCACCGGCTCGGGGCGGATGTCGACATGGCCCGCCTCTATCTTCGACAGGTCGAGAATGTCGTTGATCAGCGTGAGCAGGTCGTTGCCCGAGGATTCGATCGTGCGGGCGAACTTCACCTGCTCGGCGGTGAGCGTGCTGGGCGCGTTGTCGCCGAGCAGCTTGGCGAGGATCAGCAGCGAGTTGAGCGGCGTGCGCAGCTCGTGGCTCATGTTCGCCAGGAAGTCGCTCTTGTACTGGCTGGCCTGCTCCAGCTCGCGCGTCTTCACGAGCAGCGCGGCGCTGCCGCGTTCGAGCTCGTCGCGCTGGGCCTCCAGCGCCTGCGCCTGTTCCTCGAGCTGGCTGTTGGTCTGCTCCAGCTCGACCTGCTGCTGCTCCAGCATCGCCTGGGACTCGCGCAGCGCCCGGCCCTGCTCCTCCAGCTCCTCGTTGTTGACCTGGAGCTCCTCGCTCTGGGTCTGCAGCTCGGCTGCCTGGCGCTGGGTTTCCTCCAGCGCGTCCTGCAGCTGGGCGCGGAAGCGCGCGGAGCGCAGCGCGACGCCGATCGCCGGTGCGGCGCGCTCCAGCAGCTCGAGCATCATCGGATCGGTGGGATAGAAGAAGCCAAGCTCCAGCACCGCATTGACCATGTCGTCGGCCTTGGCGGGCACGATCATCAGGTGGCGCGGCTTGTCGCTGCCGAAGGCCGAGCCGATCTCCAGATAATGGTCGGGCACGTCGTCGAGCAGGATCGGCTTACCCTCGGCGGCGACGCGGCCGAGCAGCCCCTCGCGGAGACCGAACGCCTCCGGCACATCGGCGTCGCCGGGCACGCCCAGCGTCGCCACGCGGCGGAACACCCCAGCCTCGCCCTTGAATAGCGCGCCGGCCTGGAAACCCAGCTTTTCCGCCAGATAAGCAAGCACGGCCTCGGCGATCTCTTCGACCGAGCGATCGCCGCGCACCGCTGCCGAAATGCCGAGCAGGCCGTTCTGCAGCCATTCCTCCCGGGCGCGGGCGCGCAGGTTGCGGCGGACCAGCACGAAGATCATCAGCGTCAGCGCCGCACCGATCAGGCTGGAAACCAACCCGCTGGCGATTGCCGCCTGCGAGGCGGCCGCCATGTCATCGAGCCGTTGCTGGCGGAGGCGCCCCTCCTCCTGCGCCATCACGCCGAGCTGGGCGCGGATCGCATCCATGCTGGCCTTGCCGGCGCCGGTTTCGACGACGGCGAGCGCATCGGAAAGCCCCTTGGTGCGCCGAAGCTCGATCGTCTCGCGCAGTTCGGCCAGCTTGCTGCCAACCTCGCGGCGAAGCTGCACGATGTTGTTTTGCTGCACTGCGTTGTCGTTGACCAGATCCTGCAGATGGTCCAGCCGAGCGTCGAGCGTTTCGGTCGCCCTGGTGTAGGGCTCCAGATAGCCTTGGCCGCCGGTCAGCAGATAACCGCGCTGGCCGGTCTCTGCGTCCTGAACGGTGGAGAGCAGTTCGTCGAGCGCGATCAGCACGGTATGGCTGTGGCGGATCGCCGCATCGCTTTCGCCGAGCGCCAGGACGTTGCGGTAAGCGAGCGCGCCGCTTATCAGAAAGAAGGCCAGGCCGAGGACTAGCCCCACGGTCGTCCACACGGAACGGCCGCCGGAGTCGCGCAACAAATTCCGACGCTTCATGCACTCGATCCCGAAAGAGTCCCCGGGATCCGCATACCGCGCTGCGGGAGGAGAGCAATAGTCCTCGCGGTCAGGGTGGGACAGGCACGCGGCCTGCCCCACCAGCCACTTAGAACACGAAGTTCACCGCGAGTGCATAGGTCCGGCCGAAATAGGCGGTGTACAGCGGGTCCTTGCGGACCGTGTCCACCGTCAGCCGGTTGGTTTCGTTGGTGATGTTCTGCACCTCGGCGATCAGCTTGATATGCTCGCTGAGATTGTATGAAGCCGAGGCATCGACGAAGATCGACCGGGCATTGGCGGTCGAGTCCGCGTCGACCGATCCGCTCGGCACCGCGGTGAGGAACGACGAGCGATAGTTGACCGTAGAGCGGATGCTGAACTTGCTGACTTCATAGTAGAGCGTGCCGCTCGCCGTCTCGGGCGACAGGCCGACCAGCGGCGCGGTGCGCGAGAGCGTCGGCGAGATGATATAGTTGATGTTCGAGCGTACGCGGGTGAAATTGCCCAGCGCGCCGAAGTTCTTAAGCATGCCCGGCAGAAAGGTGAAGGGCAGCTGCACGTTGACTTCGAAGCCGCGCAGCGGCCCCCCCGGGGTGTTGTTGCTGCGCTGGACCGTGAACTGGTCGCTCGGGCGCAACTGGGTGCCGTTGAGCAGCGACAGCGGCAGACCGATGTCCTGGAAGGCCAGGCTCTGGCTGGTCGTCTGGATATAGGTCTCGATGTCCTTGTGGAAATAGGCGACCGAGAGCAGCGAGCCGGGGCGGAAATACCATTCAAGCGCCGCGTCGAAGGTATTGGCGCGGATCGGATCGAGGAACGGGTTGCTGAACGACGCGGTCTGGATCACCAGGTTCGCCGAACCCGCCGGGATCAGCTGGCCATAGGCCGGCCGCGACATCACCCGCGCCGCCGAGACGCGGGCGATCAGGCTGGGCGTGATGTCGAGCGCGAGGTTCATCGACGGCAGCCAGTCCTCATAGGAACGGCTGACATTGGAGATGACGAAGCGCGAGGGGTAGAGCGATCCCGCCGGCGAGGCGGTGGTGATCGGGCCATAGGTATCGAGGCTGGTGCGGACATAGCGCACGCCTGCATCGCCGCGCAGCGCGAAGGGCAGGATGTTCGCCGTGTCGAACTTCGCCATCAGATAGCCCGACGCGTATTTCTCGTCGACGCCGCCATAGGTGCCCTTGGCGCACTCGATGCTGCAATAGACATAGTTGTCGAGCCCGGTGACCTGGCGGAACTTGTCCGGATCGATCGAGACGAAGTCCTGCAGATTGCCGCCGAGATTTTTGCCGATGCCGGTGGTGACGAAGCTGAAATTGGCGATCGAGGCACCCGCCGGCAGCGCCAGCGGCGTGTTGGTGGCGAGCTGGCGTTCGCGCGCCGTGTATTTGTTGGTGCGATACTGGCCGCCCGCCTGGAAGGAGAAGCCCGGCGTCACCTTCCAGTCGGCGTTGAGCTCGAAGGTCTTGCTGGTGATCGTGTTGCGGCGGATGAAGTTGGACAGCTGGCCGCGCTGGTCGCCATTGGCAAGCGGCGGGCCGTACTGGAACAGCGCGGGATTCGTGGTGTCGATCCCGTAGCCGATCTTCGGGATGTTCGGATTGTCGCGGAAATTGATCGACCAGTTGCGCGTGTCGTTCGAGTCGATCGCCACCTGCAGGCGGTTCACGTCGAGCTGCGACTGGTTGATGCCGGCGAGGCCGAACAACCGGAAATTGTCCGAGAAGCGGTGGTCGAAGTTGAGGTTCGCCTGCTTGTATTCGGAGGTGAAGCGCTCGTCCTGCATCTCCGAGCGCAGGTCGACGCCATCGAACAGGCCGTGGATCAGCGAGCCGTTGCCGTTGACCTCGATCTCGCGGACAGAGGTGAGCGGCTGGCCGTTGTTCGAAATCGCGCGGCCGAACGAACGCGCGTCGAACATCGTGTCGAGCCGCTTGACCTTGAAGCGCGAATAGAGGCCGTCGAGCGAGATGTCGGTATCGTCGCCAGGCTTGTATTGCAGCGTGAGCGATCCGGCGATGCGCTCCTGGTTCTGGCTGCTCTTCACCGGGCGCGGCAGGCGCGGCAGATAGACACCGCCGCCGGGTTTCCCGTTCACCCCGGTGCGGCTCATGATGTAATCATACGCGGCCTGCGTGCCGGTACGCGGGTTGTTGGTGCTGCAATTATTGGCGTCTGCGCCGATCGCGGCGCCGCTTGGCTGCGTATAGCCGGGCACCGGGCTGTTCACCGGCGCGCCCTTATAGCCATAGCCGACGGGGGTGCAGAACGGGAAGATCACGCCGGCATTGGCCGTGCCCGCCGGCTGGGCCAGGCCGTAGACCGTCGTCGGCACGACATCGACCGCCGAATAGGCATATTCGTCGATATGGCGCTTCGAATAGGCGATGCTGCCCAGGATGCCGAAGCTGTCACCGAACTTCTTGGAAATCAGCGCGGAGAGGCGCGGATCTGCGTCCTTGCGGATATCGTTGTAGATGCCGCGCGCGGTGGCGGAGAGGACGAAGTCCTTCTTCTGGTCGAACGGCTTGGGCGCGCGCAGATCGACGGTCGCGCCCAGCGAGCCCTCTTCCACATCGGCCGAGGTCGTCTTGCGGACCGCGAGCGACGAGAAGATTTCGGTCGGGAAGGTCACGAAGTCGAACGAGCGGCCGGTGGCGACGCCGCCGCGAATGTCGCTGCCGCTGACCTGCGACACGCCTTCCATGCCGTTGATCCGCACGCGGGTGAACTGCGCGCCGAGGCCGCGGACCGAGATGTTGCGGCCTTCGCCGCCGTCACCGCGGGAGAGCGCCACGCCGGGGATGCGCTGCATCGACTCGGCGAGGTTCGAATCCGGAAACTTGCCGATATCTTCCGCAACAATGCTGTCCACCGCGGCGGTTTCGGACCGCTTCAGGTTCAGCGCGCTGTTCAGCGAGGCGCGAAAGCCGGTGACGACGATCTCGTTGTTCTGCGCGTCGCTCTCCTGCGCAGGGGCAGGTTGCTCCTGTGCGGTCTGTGCGGCGGCGGAAGTTGCGATCAGCGCGGCGAGCGCGCTGCAAGATGCGCACAAGGCGCATTTGCGGCCACGAAAGGTGCCCATTTCCCCTCTCCCATTTCGCGCACCTGTGTCTAAGCTTTTCAGTGCGCGGGTGGTGTCGCCCCCATCTTCGGGTGTACGACCTGCAACAATGCGTAACAGGACATATTGGGTCTGGCAACTGTGCCTGACCAATTTGCCAGATAGCGTTGTCAGGGAATAGTCGTGCCAGACAAGGTGCTTGCAAGTGGCCCGACCACGTTTTACGCCTAGTCCATCAAGAGCTGTTCGCCGCAAGCCTTTGGGAAGCGGACGAGGCCAATTCATGGATGAGGGGAGAGACTGTGGTTCGCACGCTCGCACTGTTGGCCTTTGCCGTCCTGCCGGCAAGCACACTTCCCCTCGCCGCGGCCCCGCCCGCGGGCACCACGCCCGCCGATGCACCCTGGCGGGACCTCATGCCCAAGGCGGATTTCTCCGGCTGGCACCGCACCGGCGGCAACGCGACGTACGAGGTGCTGGGCAACGAACTGGTCGGCCGCGCGGTGGTCGGCAAGGGCAATAGCTGGCTCGTCTCGGACCAGCTGTACGGCGACTTCATCGTCGAGTTCGACGCCAAGACCGATCCCGCTCTCAATTCGGGCATGATGATCCGCGGCCAGAGCCGGCCCGACTACCGGAACGGCGTGGTGTTCGGCTATCAGGCGGAGATCGACCCGTCGCCGCGTGCGTGGAGCGCCGGCATCTATGACGAGCAGCGCCGCCAATGGCTGTTCACGCTCGGCCGCAACGAGGCTGCGCGCAAGGCCTTCAGGCCCGGCGACTGGAACCACTATCGCGTCGAGGCGATCGGCAATCGCATCCGCACCTTCCTTAACGGCGTCCCCGCCGCCGACATCGTCGACGATACCGATGCGCGCGGCTTCCTCGCCTTCCAGGTCCACGCCCTGCCCGACGCGATCGCGGCCAAGGGCCCCGAGGTGCGCTTCAAGGGCCTGCGCATTATCACCGACTCCCCTGCCCGCTATGCGCTGCCCGAGACCAAGGTCGAGCAGCAGGGCTGGCAATCGAACCAGCTCACCGCCGCCGAGCGCCGTGCCGGCTGGACCTTGCTGTGGGATGGCCGCACCTCGAAGGGCTGGCGCTCGGCCAAGGGCGGCGGTTTCCCGGCCAAGGGCTGGAGCATTGCCGACGGGATCCTGACGGTGGACAAGAATGGCGGCGGCGGCGACATCGCCACGGCGGCCAGCTATCGCAATTTCGAGCTGTCGGTCGATTTCCGGCTGAGCGAGGGTGCCAATAGCGGGATCAAATACCTCCTGCCGCCGCTGCAGAATGGCGGCGTGTCCAATGTCGGCTTCGAATATCAGCTGCTCGACGACCTCCGACATCCCGACGCCAAGATGGGCCGCGACGGCAACCGCACGCTAGCCTCGCTCTATGATCTGATCCCGGCGCGCAATCTCTCGGACCCGTCGAGCCCCGGCAAGCGCGGCAACCCGCCGGGCGAATGGAACCGCGCGACGATCCTGGTGCGCGGGAACCATGTCGAGCATTGGCTCAACGGCTTCAAGGTGGTCGAATATGAGCGCGGCTCGGATGCGCTCAAGGCAACGATCGCCGAGAGCAAGTTCGCCAAGATCGCCGGCTTCGGGACTTCGGCGGAAGGCGCGATCCTGTTGCAGGATCATGGCGACCGCGTCGATTTCCGCTCGATCAAGCTGCGTCGTTTCTGAAGAACGCTCGCTCTATCATTGAAATCACGACTATAAAGAACCGAGGGGAAGCACTGCCATGTTCGACCGTCGAACGATGATGAAGGGCGCCGCCGCGACCGGCGCACTGGCGATCAGCGCCAGCAGCTATGCGCGCATCCTGGGGGCGAACGATCGCATCCGCGTCGGCATCGTCGGCGTCAACGGCCGCGGCCAGGCGCATATGAGCGCCTTCGCCAAGCAGCCAAACGTTCAGGTCACCCATTTCGCCGATGTCGACTCCGCCGTGCTCGCCAAGCGCGCCGGCGAATTCGCGCAGCGGCATGGCAACAAGGTCGAGACCACCGGCGACTATCGTAAGCTGCTCGATACCAGGGCGGTCGACGTGATCACCGTCGCGACGCCCGATCACTGGCACGCCAAGGTCGCGATCGACGCGATGAACGCGGGCCGCAACGTTTATATCGAAAAGCCGATCGGCATCGCGCCCGCCGAGGGTGAAGCGCTGATCGCGGCGCAGAAGCGCACTGGCAGGGTGCTCCAGGTCGGCAACCAGCAGCGCTCAAGCGTCGAGACCCGCCAGCTGCTCGACCTGATCCGCGCCGGCGAGCTGGGCGACGTCTACGAAGCGCAGACTTGGTACGCCAACAACCGCAAGTCGATCGGCAAGGGCCAGATCGTGCCGCCGCCCGCCAATCTCGACTGGAATATGTGGCAGGGGCCCCGCCCGCGCGGGCCGTACCGCTCCAACCTCGTCCACTATAACTGGCACTGGTTCTGGAAGTACGGCACCGGCGAGATCTGCAACAATGCGATGCACGAGCTCGACATCGCCCGCTGGCTGATGGGCGTCACCTACCCCACCAATGTCACCGCACGCGGCGCCCGCCGCTTCTACCAGGGCGACGACTGGGAGATGTACGATTCGCTCGCGCTGAACCTCGGCTTCGACGGCGGCCGCACGATTCGCTGGGACGGCGAGAGCTGCAACGGCATGCTCCGCTATGGTCGCGGCCGCGGCACGCTGCTGCTCGGCACCAAGGGCTCGGCGGTGGTCGATCGCAACGGCTTCGAGCTGTACGACCTGGCCGGCAAGCGGATCCGCGAAGTGAAGGCGCCGGCGGAATCGGAGACGACCGGCACCGTCGGCGAAGGCGCGCTCGACGTCTACCACGCCGCCAACTTCCTCGGCGTGATCCGCGGCACCGAGGCGGCGCTGCACTCGCCGATCCAGGAGGGGCATATCAGCACCACGCTCTGCCACCTCGGCAACATGGCCTATCGCACCGGAGGCGCGATCACCGTCGATCCCGCGACCGGCAAGCCCAAGGAAGCCGCCGCGCGCAAGCTCTGGGCGGTCGACTATGAGCCCGGCTGGGAGGTGCGCGGCTGAGATGAGCGGCATGGAGGCGAGCGTGGCGCGGTTCGCCGCCATGGGTACGCGGGTCGAGCTGCATGTGTTCGGCTGCGACGACCCCGCCGCGCTCGCCGCCGCCAAGGCGGCGATCCTCTCGGTGGAAGACGCGCTGACGATCCACCGCCCCTCGTCGACGACGGCGCTCAACCAGATGCTGTCGATCGGTGGCAGCCTGGTGGTCGATGACGGCTTGTTGTTCGAAGCGCTGTTGCACGTCGATGCCTTGTGGCGCGCGACATGCGGGCTGTTCGATCCCAGCCTGGGGGCATGGTCCGCGCTCTCGATCAATCCCGCGACGCGCCTGGTCGCCGCGGCACGTCCGCTTACGCTCGACTTTGGCGGGTTCGGGAAGGGCTTCGCGCTCGACCACGCCGTCACCGCCCTCCGCGCGATGGGCGTACCCTCCGCGCTGTTGTCGGCGGGGGAAAGCTCGATCGCGGTGCTTGGCCAGCACCCGCTGGCCGGCGGCTGGCCGCTCGCCGTGCCGCATCCCGAGGACGCGGGTGCGTGGCTGATCGAACTCGACCTGCAGGACGCCTCCCTGTCAATCTCCTCCACCGTCGGCGCCGGGGCCGCCAAGCCGGGCCGCGCCGCGATGATCCGGCCCACTGACGGCACGATCGTCACCATGCCTGCCACCGCCGTCGCAGTTGCCGCGACCGGCGCCGAGGCCGAGGCGCTGAGCACCGCGCTGCTCGTCGCCGACCCCGCGGCCCTCGACCGGCTTCGTACGGCCGCCCCCGAGGACCGCTTCCTCTTTCCCCATGCCGCGCCCGTCGGCGCCGAGCGAGCACTGGAACCTACCGCATGACCGACGACGATTTCGCGCTTTCCCGTCGCACCTTCCTTGATCGCGTGCTGCTCGCCTCCGCCGGCGTCGGGATGAGCGCCGCCGCACCCTGGGCGGCCCGCGCCGCCGACGATATCGCCAAGGGCCCGCGCGTCCGCATCGGCGTGATCGGCACCGGGGACCGCGGCCGCACGCTGATCCAGAACCTCAACAAGACGCGCAACTGCACCGTCGCCGCGCTGTGCGATACGTTCGAGCCGCACATGGCCAAGGCACGCGCCTATGTGCCGGAGAACACGCCGATCTTCACCGATCACCGCAAGATGCTCGAGGCCCGCCAGATCGACGCAGTGGTGATCGCCACCCCGCTCGACCTCCACGCCCGCCACACGATGGACGCGCTCGATGCCGGCTACCCCGTGTTCTGCGAAAAGGCGATGGCACGAACGATCGCCGATTGCAGCGCGATGGTCACCCGCGCCCGTGCACGCGGCAAGATCCTCCAGATCGGCCACCAGCGGCTGTTCAACCCCACCTATCTCAACGCGCTCAAGCGTGCCCAGGCCGGCGAGATCGGCCCGATCACCCAGATCCGCGCCAGCTGGCACCGCAACCGCAGCTGGCGCCGCCAGATCCCGCCCGGCGGCACCGAGCGCGAGATCAACTGGCGGCTCTACCGCGATCGCTCGGCCGGGCTGATGACCGAGCTGGCGACGCACCAGCTCCAGGTCGCCAACTGGTTCATGGGCGGTGTACCCACGCGCGTGATGGGCTCCGGCAGCATCTGCTTCTGGAAGGACGGCCGCGACGTCTACGACCAAGTCGCGCTGATCTACGATTACTCGGATGGCAGGAAGGTGATCTACACCTCGATGCTCAACAATGCCCGCTATGGCTGCGAGGAGCAGATCCAGGGCAGCAAGGGCACGATCGAGCCCGAGCTCGGCCGCATCTACCAGGAAGTCCAGCCGGGCGCAGTGCCCGCCCTCGCCCGCATGCGCACCGATGTGCAGGCTGGCCGCAAGAACACCGTGCCGATCGGCGGTGCAACCTGGTTCCCCGAGCTCCCCGTCACCACCCCCGGCGATTCCCTCGGCTGGGGCGAATATGACGAGACGATGCTCCAGTTCGAAGGCTTTGGCGAAGCGGTGCGCAGCGGCAAGGAAGTGCCCGGCCTGCTCGCCCAGGCCTATTATGCCAGCGTCGCCTCGCTGCTCGGCGAACAGGCGATCGACCAGGGCAAGGCGCTCGCCTGGCCGACCGACCTCGTCACCTTCTGACCTTTCTCCTCACACGGAGCTTCCCATGGACATGATCGACCGCCGCCTTCTCCTCGCCAGCGCAGGCCTGATCGGCGCGGGGCTCGCCGGTGCGGCGCACGCCCAATCGACCGCGCAGGGCAACGGCGTCGCGGCCAACGCGGCGCCGACCGGCCCGGACCCGAGCGCCAAGGACCGCATCCGCTTCGCCGTGATCGGCCTCGACCACTCGCACATCTATGCGATCACCGACGCGCTGATCCGCGGCGGCGGCACGCTGGTGGCGGTGCATGCGAGCGAGCCCAAGCAGCTCGTCCCCTTCCGCGCTCGCTATGGCGACGTGAGGGTGGCGCGCAGCGAGGCCGAGATCCTCGAAGACAAGAGCGTGCAGGTGGTCGCCAGCGCCTCGATTCCCAACCTCCGCGCGCCGCTCGGCGTCCGGGTGATGCGGGCAGGCAAGGACTTCCTCTCGGACAAGCCCGGCATCACCAGCCTCGCCCAGCTTGCCGAGGTGCGTCGCACGATCGCCGAGACCAAGCGCAAGTTCGCAATCATGTATTCGGAGCGGCTCGAGGTGCGCGCGGCGGTGAAGGTCGGCGAGCTGGTCCATGCCGGGGCGATCGGCCGCGTGGTGCAGACGATCAACATCGCGCCGCACCGGGTGAGTGCGCCGAGCCGTCCCGAATGGTTCTGGGACGTGGCGAACTATGGTGGCATCCTCACCGATATCGGCAGCCACCAGGCCGACCAGTTCGTCTTCTATACCGGCTCCACCGAAGCGCAGGTCGTCGCCTCGCAGGTCGGCAATTTCGCCACGCCGAACCATCCGAAGTTCCAGGATTTCGGCGACATGATGCTGACCGGCAATGGCGGCACCGGCTACGTCCGCGTCGACTGGTACACACCCGACGGCCTGCCGACCTGGGGCGACGGCCGCGTCTTCATCCTCGGCACCGAAGGCTATATCGAACTGCGCAAGTACGTCGACATCCAGGGGCGGCCGGGCGGCAACCACTTGTTTATCGCCGACCGCAAGGGCACCCGCTATATCGATTGCAACAATGTGCCGCTGCCGTTCGGGCCGCAGTTCGTCACCGACGTGGTCCAGCGCACCGAGGTCGCGCAGAACCAGGCCCAGGCTCTGCTCGCCGCCGAACTGGTGCTGACCGCGCAGGACAAAGCGCGGATGCTCGCGGGCGGCCAGCGGCCGCCGGTGCAGGGCGGCTGACGAAGCCTGGAAAAAGGGGCAAGGTCTGCTCCGGAGCGGACCTTGCCGACCTGCCCACTGGCCTCGCTCCCCGGCCCCTAAAATGCTGCGCCTGCGCCGCTTTCGCATCGCTGCGGCATGTTCCTATCGCCGAGGTCCGGGGTGCGCCCCCGGACCACGCCGCGACCCCTCCGTTCCGGACCAGCTTCCCGATTTTCAACCACGGCACGCTAGGCGATGACGAGGGTGAACATAGCGGGAACCAGGACAGGTGGGTGCGATGCCGACTTCGGGACGCGGTGCCTTCGAACATGCCATGCCGGTCTTGCCGGCGCCGGTGCGCCTCCCGGGCCCGGGGACTACGCCCGCAGGTTCGCCGCCGATCCTCGACCGGAATGCCGGCAGCGATGCCCTGACGGCCCACGCGGCGATCGTGTCGCGCGCCCAGGCCTTGCTGCTCGCCTTTGCCGTGGAAGAGACCCGCAACGCTCCGTTGATGGCGGGCACGCAAAGCGCCCCCGCCCCGGCCCCGGACATCCCCGGCACCCGCGACCTGTTCGCTCGGATCCTGGTCGCCGACGCTCTGCTCGACAGGGATCTCGACGCACGGCACCCGGCGATCGAAACCACGATCCGGCAGATCGTGCGCCATCGACGCGCAGTCGATCGCGCGCGCCCCGCCGGGGCCGACCGCTATCATGATCTGTCGGGCGATGTGGACGAACTCGCACAGATCCTGCTTTTGTTCGCGCGGCTCAGCCGGCGGGACCTGATCGCCACGCATTGCGCGCCCCCGCTTGCTGTGCTGCTTGCCTATGCCGAGGCGGACGGCGTGCTGCCCACGTGGATCCTGCTCAGCAACACCGCACCAGACACGGCGGAAACGGTCGCCAGCCTCGTCTACGCGCTCGCCCGCTGGGACGCGCGACGGTTTCTGGGGATGATCGTCGCAGGCGCACGCTGGGTCGCCGATCGCCAGCAACCGGACGGGAGCTGGGCAGCGGTGGGCGCCGATCCGCTGTATGGCACCTGGCTCGCGCTGCGACTGCTCGGCGCAGTGATGCCCAACCATCCCGCCGTCAGCCGCGGTGCCCGGTTCCTGCACTCGATCCGTCGCGGCGGACTCGGCTGGGGAGCTGATGGCGACAATCCGCTCGCCACCGCGCTGGCCGTGCTCGCGCTGAAGGCGACGCGCATCGAACTCCCACCGGGGCTGGCCACCGAAGCGCACGCGGTTCTCGCGCCGGTCGCCGGGGGATGGCGGGCTCAGCCGCTGTTGCGCTTTTCGCGAACGGCAGCAGGTCCGCCGCTGCTGGTCGATCATGGCTGCCGCGTGCTGACGGCCGCCTTCGCGCTGAAGGCCAGTACGACCCTGGAGGCCGGCTGTGAACGAAGGTTCACTGGATAGCGGCGATACCGATTGCGACTGGCACCCGTCAAAAACCCGAGGCGACGTTCACCGAAATTTATGGCTCTTTCGCCAAACCAGGCAGTCAAACCAAAGCAAAAGCTTGGAAAAGAGAGGAGCCGATATGTCGAAACGGGCATTGTTGCTTTCCGCTGGTGTTCTCGCCCTTGCCGCACCGGCGGCAGCGCAGGATCTTCGCGGGTCCGCCGCCAACACCCCCCCCACCGCCGAAAACGACTCGCCCAATTCGGCGGATATCGTCGTGACCGCGACGCGCCGCTCGGAACGACTGTCCAACGTGCCGATCGCGGTGTCGGCCTTCGGCCAGGCGGCGTTGCAGAATTCGGGTGCGACCGACATCCGCCAGATGACGCAGATCGCCCCCTCGCTGCTCGTCTCGTCGACTGGCTCCGAAGCCAATGCCTCGGCACGCGTGCGCGGCATCGGAACCGTGGGCGACAATCCCGGCCTCGAAAGCTCGGTCGCGGTTTTCATCGACGGCATCTATCGCAGCCGCACCGGCTCGGGCCTCAACGACATGGGGGAGATCGAGCGGATCGAGGTGCTGCGCGGGCCGCAGGGCACGCTGTCCGGCCGCAACTCATCTGCGGGCGCGATCAGCATCTACACCAAGGTCCCCGAGTTCAAGTTCGGCGGGTTCGCCGAAGCGACCTATGGCAATTTCAACGCGGTCCGCCTGTCCGGCGCGCTGACCGGCCCGCTGGTGAAGGACGTGGTCGCCTTTCGCGTCGACGGCGTCTATTCGAAGCGCGACGGCTACCTCCACGACGTCGTCAACAATACCGATTACAACGACCGCAACCGCTACTTCGTCCGCGGCCAGCTGCTGTTTACGGTCAACCCCGATCTCGGCATCCGCCTGATCGCCGACTATACCCATCGCAACGAGAAATGTTGCGGCGCCGTCTATATGGACACACGCGAGAAGCTCGATCCGACGCCCGGCAAGCCCGGTGACTTTTCGATCAACCCGGCGGGTAACCGCATCACCGCGATCCTGCGCAGCCTGGGCGCCGTGCTGCCGAGCGAAGGCGATCCTTATAACCGCCAGATCGCGCTGACGCGCGGCCGCGCCTATGCCAACCTCACCACCGATTACGGCGTGTCGGCGCGCGTCCGCTGGAACCTCGGCGCGACCCAGCTGACCTCGCTCACCGCCTATCGCGAGTACAAGTCGGCGGGCGCCGGCGACATCGATTACGGCAATGTCGACATCGCCTATCGCCCCAATGACGGCAACGCCTATCGCCAGTTCCACACCTTCAGCCACGAAAGCCGCTTCTCGGGCACGATCCTGGACAACAAGCTCGACTGGCTGGTCGGCGGCTATTACGCGCACGAGAAGCTGCGGGTGGCGGACAATCTCCGCTTCGGTACCCAGTACGGCGCCTTCGCCGCCTGCCGCATGGTGGCGACGATCAATGCGGCCGCGGCGCTGCGCGACCCCACCCGTCCGGGCTGCCTCAGCGCCGCCGGCCGCGCGGTGCTCACCCCCGCAGTGGGGCCCCAGATCATCGGCGGCATCGACCGGCTGAGCACGCTCAACGATCTCGGCTCGACGCTCGACCTTTACGATCAGACCAGCGAGAACTGGGCCTTCTTCACCCACAATATCTACAAGCTGACCAAGACGCTGAGCTTCACCCTGGGCGCGCGCTACACGCATGAAAGCAAGTCGCTGAAGGCCGCGTTCAACAACAATAACACCGTCTGCCCGGCGCAGCAGGCGGCGATGGCGCCATTGCTCGCCAGCACCAATGCGACGCTACAGTCGCTGGCGGGCGGCATCGTCACGCTGACCTGCACCGGCAATTCCACCTCGGCGCTGACCGGCGTGCCGTTCGCGGACAAGTTCAAGGAGGGCCAGGTCACCGGCACCGCGGTGCTCTCGTGGAAGCCGGCGGAGAGCACGCTCTTCTACGCCTCCTATGCGCGCGGCTACAAGGCGGGCGGATACAATCTCGATCGCTCGGACCTGTCGGCAACGGTGTTCGCCACCCCGCGCCAGTCGGCGGTGACCAATCTGCGCTTTGACCCCGAGACAGTGAACGCGTTCGAGATTGGCGCCAAATACAGCGCGCGGCACATCACCGCCAACCTGGCGCTGTACCGTTCGGAGTTCACCAACTTCCAGCTCAACACCTTCAACGGCACCAGCTACATCGTCCAGAATATCGGCGGGTGCAGCACCGCGCTGAACGGCGCCGACCGCGACAACAGCACGGCCACGGGCGCCTGCACCGGCAGCGTCGGCAAGGGCGTGGTGACGCAGGGCGTGGAACTGGAGCTCGGCTTCTACCCGACCTCCAACTTCACGGTGAACCTCGGCTACACGCTCGCGGATGCCAAGTACCAGCACGACCTGGTCGGCTCCAAGGCGGGCGAGCCGCTCAATGCCGCGCTGTTCCTGCTTCCCGGCAGCCAGATGTCCAACGCGCCCCGCAACACGGTGACCAGCGCGGTGACCTGGACTCCGGCAATCGGCAGCAACGGCATGACCGGCCTGCTCTATGTCGATGGCCGCATGACCAGCGACTACAACACCGGCTCGGACCTCTTCGTCGAGAAGCTGCAGGACGGCTTCGTCACGATGAACGCCCGCATCGGCGTGCGCGGGCCCGACGAGAAATGGGCGGTGGAGCTGTGGGCGCAGAACCTGCTCGACACCAACTATCAGCAGGTCGCGTTCAACCTGCCCTTCCAGGGTGCGGGCAGCAGCTCGCAGGTCCAGGCGTTCGGCGCGCCCAGCTTCGCGGTGGGCAACGCGATGTTCGGCTCGTTCCTCGCCGAGCCGCGCACCTATGGCCTGACGGTGCGTACGCGGTTCTGAGGCGATAGGGCGGAAAATCAAAGCGTCTCCTCCCCCGCCAGGGGGAGGTGGCGTCGAAGGCGACGGAGGGGGAACCTCACCGCCGTGCTTTCTCCCCCTCCAACCCGCCGCGCGACCACCTCCCGCTGGCGGGGAAGGATATACTTGCCTTCGGCTGGTCCTCGTGTCCTGCCCCCGCTACAGCCGGCACGATGCAGCGCCAGATCCGCCGATGAGCGACACCGCCCCGCCCCCGCCCCGCCATGGCGGCTGGATCATCGCGGCATGCATGTGCGCCTCCAGCCTCGCCTTTCTCGACGGATCGGTGACCAACGTCGCGCTGCCGACGATCGGCCGGACGCTCGCCGCCGATCCGGCGACGCTCCCGTGGATCATCAACGCCTACCTCCTGCCGCTCTCCGCCCTCCTCCTGTTCGGCGGGGCGACCGGCGACTATTTCGGCCGCCGCCGGATGCTGATCCTGGGCGTGGTGATCTTCGCGCTGGCCTCGCTCGGCTGCGCACTGTCCAGCGGCACCGACGTGCTGCTCGCCGCGCGCGCACTGCAGGGGATCGGGGCGGCGATCCTGATGCCCAACAGCCTCGGCCTCCTCGGCAGCAGCTTCCACGGCGAGGCCCGCGGGCGCGCGATCGGCACCTGGGCTTCGGCGGGCGCGATCGCCTCCGCGGTCGGACCACCGCTTGGCGGCTGGCTGGTCGACACGGTCGGCTGGCGTGCGATCTTCTATCTTAACCTGCCCGTCGCGGCGGCGGCGATCCTGATCGCCTGGCGCTTCGTCCCCGAAAGCCCGCGCGGCAAGGGCGGGCTCGACTGGTTGGGCGCGGCGCTTGCCACTGTCGGGCTGGGCAGTCTGACCTGGGCGCTCACCCTCTGGTCGAGCAGCCATGCGGTCTCCACCCAGTCGACCATCGGGCTGATCGGCGGCGTCGCGCTGCTCGGCGGCTTCGTGCTCCACCAGCACCGGCTGGGCGAACGCGCGATGATGCCGCTGGCGCTGTTCGGCTCGCTGCCCTTTGTCGGCCTCACCGTGCTGACGCTGCTGCTCTATGGCGCGCTGGGCGGGCTGATCCTGTTGCTGCCCTATCTGCTGATCGTCGGCGGCAGCTATCCGCCCGCACAGGCAGGGCTGGCGCTGCTCCCCTTCTCGGTCGTGATCGGCGTCTCTTCGCGCTTCGCCGGGCGGCTGGCGGCGCGGATCGGTGGGCGATGGCCGCTGTCGATCGGGCCGATGGTGACGGGGCTCGGCTTCTGGCTGCTGTCCGGCGCCGACCCGCAGGCGAGCTACTGGACGAGCATCCTGCCCGGCATGCTGGTGCTGTCGCTGGGCATGGCGGGCGCGGTGGCGCCGCTGACCACGGCGGTGCTCGCCTCGGTCGACGACCGCTTCACCGGGACCGCGTCGGGCTTCAACAGTGCGATCGCGCGGACCGGCGGGCTGGTCGCGACCGCGCTCGCCGGCGCGGTGCTCTCCCAGACGGGCGCGGCGCTGGTCGGCGGATTCCATATCGCCGCGCTGGTTTGCGCAGCGCTCGCAATTGCGGCCGGCGTGACGGCGTTCCTGACGCTCAACAAGTGATATTGAGTAGCAATACTGCGATTTCTCCCACCGTCATCCCGGCGAAAGCCGTGATCTATACGCCACGCGGTCGTACCAAGCGCTGAGCGGAAAATCCCAATAGATTCTGGCTTTCGCCGGATGACGGTGACCGAGGGGGGCTGTCCCCTACCCAAATGTCCCCCACTGGAACTCCCCCATTGCTGCGCGGGGCGCACCGCTCCATCCTCCGGCCACCATTACCGGAGGTGGTCCATGCGCCCGCACCGCGAACAGCATCTCGTCGCCCGGATCGGCTGGCTGCGCGCCGCCGTGCTGGGAGCGAATGACGGCATCGTTTCCACCGCCAGCCTGATCCTGGGCGTCGCCGCCTCCGGGGCCGAGCGGCCGGCGCTGCTCGTCGCGGGCGTGGCGGGGCTGGTGGCGGGCGCGATGTCGATGGCGGCGGGCGAATATGTTTCGGTCAGCTCGCAATCCGATACCGAACGCGCCGACCTCGCCCGCGAGCGGGAGGAACTCGCGACCACGCCCGAGGCCGAGCAGCGCGAGTTGACCGAGATCTACATCGCCCGCGGCGTCGACGCCGCCACCGCCAAGGCCGTGGCCGTGGCCGAGCAGATGATGGCGCACAACGCGCTGGAAGCGCATGCCCGCGACGAGCTCCACATCACCGAGATGACCACCGCGCGGCCGGTGGTCGCCGCGTTCACCTCGGCGGCGACCTTCACCGCGGGCGCGGCGCTACCACTGCTGCTGGCCGCGCTGCTGCCGATGCGCTGGATGGCGGCGGGCGAAGCGGCGGGATCGATCCTGTTCCTCGCCTTGCTCGGCGCGCTGGGCGCGATCACCGGCGGCGCCAAGCCGCTCAAGCCAGTGGTACGCGTGGTGTTCTGGGGCGCGCTGGCAATGGCGTTGACTGCGGGAATCGGGCGGGTTGTGGGGACGAGTGTTTGAGGAGATCAAACCTGTACCGATGCCCGTCATCGCTTAGTTCACGGGTGCGGATAGCGCCAGAAGTACCAAGTAGCCAAAATCGCAACAGCCGCGAGCAACGCACCCAATCCTCCGAAGATTGTGCCCCAGCGCGTCCACCAGCTTTCGTTGCTTTCCACTGGTTGATTGTTGCTAACCCCGGGGCCCGCGACTGGCGCGTAGAAGCGGTTGATGTCTCTACCAGCCACTTGCGACGAGGTGGCAATCGGATCGGACGCAGCCGTTGCACGCTTTTCGGATGTAATAAGAACCCAAAGTTTCGGGCACGGTATCAACCTGTCTTGGTCCAGTTCGTCAGCGTCCGTGAATATCCGTTTGGTATCCCAATCAACCTCAAAAGCGTCGGCGTTTAGCGCGAGCAGGATCCTACTTAGCGCGCTCTTGTAAGCGTCACTGTGAAGGCGCACGAAAAATGAGCCAGCGTCCGGGCTCGTTTTAACGAGCCCTTGCCGTCGCAGGTCCGTAACGATGCTGTTGAACAGGCGCGTGTCGACGGTGGTACTGTAGTCCGTTTGGAAGTCCTGCCGCGACATAGACCGACGGTCCGGGCGATGTGAATCGATGAACATGCTGACCAACAGCCGATGTTCGGCCAGCTCCACATTGTTCACACCCGCCCCCTTCAAGAACAGCTACGACGAACTGCTGACTACCCTCAATACCCCTCCGGCGCCAGATCGCTGAACTTGGTGAACTGCCGGTCGAAGCGCATATGCACCGAGCCCGTGGCACCATGGCGCTGCTTGGCGATGATCACCGTCGCCTTGTTCGCCACTTCCAGCTGCTTGGCCTGCCATTCCTCATAGGCCATGCGCTCCTCGGCGGTCTCGGTGCCGTCGGGAACCTTCGTCGGCGCCTTGAAGTCGTGATAATATTCGTCGCGATACACGAACAGCACGATATCGGCGTCCTGCTCGATCGAGCCGGATTCGCGAAGGTCGGACAGCTGCGGGCGCTTGTCCTCGCGGCTTTCGACCGCGCGGCTCAGCTGGGAGAGCGCCAGCACCGGGACATGGAGTTCCTTGGCCAGCGTCTTGAGGCCGCGCGAAATCTCCGAGATTTCCTGCACGCGCCCGTCGCCCGAGGCCTTGGCCGAGCCGGTGAGCAGCTGGAGATAGTCGACGATCACCATGCCGATCTTGTGCTGGCGCTTCAGCCGCCGCGCGCGGGTGCGAAGGGCCGCGATGGTGAGGCCCGGCGTGTCGTCGATGTAGAGCGGCAACCGCTCCAGATCGCCCGCGGCGCGCGCGAACTTCTGGAATTCGGCGTTGCTCAGCTGGCCGGTACGCAGCTTTTCCGAGACGACCTCGGCCTGCTCGGACAGGATACGCATCGCCAGCTGGTCGGCCGACATTTCGAGGCTGAAGAATGCCACCGGCGCGCCGATCGACTTCTCCTCGGCGATGCCGGCGTCGAGATCGTCCATGTAGCGCTTGGCGGCGTTGAACGCGATGTTGGTGGCGAGCGAGGTCTTGCCCATGCCCGGACGGCCGGCGAGGATCAGCAGGTCCGATCGGTTGAAACCGCCGGTCGAGGCGTTGAGGTCGCTCAGGCCCGTGGTGATGCCCGAGATGCCGCCGCCCGAGTTCATCGCCTTTTCGGCCTGCTTCACCGCGAGCGTGGCGGCGCGGGTGAAGGACTTCACGCCGGCATCGGTGTCGCCCTGCTCGGCGACCTGGTAGAGCTTGAGCTCGGCCTGCTCGATCTGCTTGGAGGGGTTGATGTCCTGGCTGGTGTCGAGCGCGCCCTCCACCATGCCGCGACCCACATCGACCAGCGCGCGGAGCTGGGCGAGATCGTAGATCTGATCGGCGAAGGAGCGCGCGCCGATCAGGCTGGCCGGGTTGCCGGTCAGCTGGGCGAGATAGGCCGGGCCGCCCAGCTCCTTCATCGCCGTGTCGTGCGCGAAGAGCGGGCGCAGCGTCACCGGGGTGGCGAGGCGGTTGTCGCCCACCAGCAGGGTGATCTGCTCGTAGATGCGGCCGTGCAGCGGCTCGAAGAAATGCTCGGGTCGCAGCTTCTGGAGCACGTCCTCGGCGACTCGGTTGTCGATCATCATCGCGCCAAGCAGGGCTGCTTCGGCTTCGACATTCTGCGGGAGACTCAGGCCCTCTTGGGGCTCGGGTGCTGGAAAGGGAATCGGCTGTGCCATGCCTTCCTCATCGGCCACTGTGGGGGGTACGGCAACCGCATGGCTTGTGGAAAACGGGGAATGCTTCCAAAGCTGCGGCCTATGGCCGATCCGCGGATCATCGACGTGACCCTCGACGAGCGCACCATCCTGTGGCGCTCGGCGGATATCGAGCAGGAACGGCGGATCGCGATCTACGATCTGCTCGAGGACAACCACTTCGCCCCCCAGCGCGTGCAGGCCGATGGCTATGCCGGTCCGTACAAGCTGCACCTCAGCGTCGAGGAAGGGCGGCTGGCGCTGGCGATTCGCCGCGCCGACGATACGCCGCTGGAGACGATCGTGCTCGGCCTCGCCCGCTTCCGCCGGCCGATCCGCGACTATTTCGCGATCTGCGACAGCTATTACCAGGCGATCCGCGCCGCGACGCCCGCGCAGATCGAGACGGTCGACATGGCGCGGCGCGGCATCCACAACGACAGCGCCGAGCTGCTCCGCACCGCGCTGGAGGGCAAGATCGACGTCGATTTCGATACCGCGCGACGGCTATTCACGCTGATCTGCGTGCTCCACATCAAGGGATGAGTTTCATGACCACCGACACCAGCGCGCTGATCGCAGCCGCCCGCACCGCTGCGCGCCATGCACACGCGCCCTATTCGAACTTCGGCGTCGGCGCCGCGGTGCTGCTGACCGACGGCACCGTGGTGACAGGCGCCAATTTTGAGAATGCAAGCTACGGCCTGTCGCTCTGCGCGGAGACGGTGGCGCTGGCGACGGTCTCCGCGCGGGGGCGGCTGCGCGACGTGGCGGAGATCGCGGTGATCGGCGGGCCGATCGGACCGGACGGGGTACCGACGGGGACCGTACCGGTCAGCCCCTGCGGCCGCTGCCGCCAGGTGATCAACGAGGCCGCCCAGCTCGGCAGGCGCGACCTGCCCGTCCATTGCGGCGCGGCCGAGGGCGATGCGGTGGCGAGCTACCGCCTCTCCGAGCTGCTACCCCAGGCGTTCGGCCCGGGCGATCTCGGCATCAGTTGAGGGGCTCGTTCCACCGCCGACTTGCCAGCGTCATCTTCCGCGCTTAGCGATGGAAGATGACTCAAGCCTCCGATATCGTCGCCGACCTCGATCGGCTCTATCGCGCCTCGGTCGAACGACTGCAGCAGGCGCTCAACCGCTACATCACCGACGGCACTACCCCCGATCCCGAGACGCGGACCGACGGCAGCTTCGCCTATCCGGAGCTCCGCGTCACCTATCGCGGCGGCGTCAACAAGCCGATCCCGCGCCGCTCGTTCGGTCGGCTGGTCGAAGCGGGCGACTACCGCATCTCGGTGACGCGTCCGGCGATGTTCGCCGAATATCTCACCGAGCAGCTGACCTTCCTAATCGAGGATTACGACGTCGAGGTGCATGCGGTCACCGGGCGGCAGGAAATTCCCTTCCCCTATGTGCTCGATCCCAACACGATCCTGAGCCTGGACGACATCTCGGCGACCGAGCTGGGGCGCCATTTCCCGGCAACCGAGCTGTCGCATATCGGCGACGAGATCGCCGACGGCATCTGGATCAGCCAGGACGAGATCCGGCCGCTGGCGCTGTTCGATGCGCTGCGCACCGATTTCTCGCTGGCGCGGCTCAAGCATTATACCGGCACGCCGGTCGAGCATTTCCAGCAGTACATCCTGTTCACCAACTATCACCGCTATGTCGACGAGTTCGTCCGCTGGGCCTGCGCGCAGCTGGGACCGGACAGCCGCTTCACCGGGGTGTCGGGTGCGGGCGGGATCGTGATCGAGGATGCGGCGGACGCCGACCGGCTGGTCAGCGACGGCGCGTGGCGGCGGCACCAGATGCCAGCCTACCACCTGATGGCCGAGGGCGGCACCGGGATCACGCTGGTCAATATCGGCGTCGGCCCCTCCAACGCGAAGACGATCACCGATCATCTCGCGGTGATCCGCCCCGAGGCGTGGCTGATGATCGGCCATTGCGGCGGCCTGCGTCCCAGCCAGCGGATCGGCGACTATGTGCTCGCCCACGCCTATCTGCGCGACGACCACATCATGGACGATGTGCTGCCGCCGGAGATCCCCATCCCCGCCATCGCCGAAGTCCAGCAGGCGCTGGCGCGGGCGGCGGAGACGGTCTCGGGTCAGTCGGGCGACGAGCTCAAGCAGCGCCTACGCACCGGCACGATCGTCACCACCGACGATCGCAACTGGGAGCTGCGCTATTCCCAGTCGGCGCTGCGCTTCTCGCTGAGCCGCGCGGTGGGCGTGGACATGGAATCCGCGACGCTGGCAGCGCAGGGCTATCGCTTCCGCGTGCCCTATGGGACGCTGCTCTGCGTCTCGGACAAGCCGCTTCACGGCGAGCTCAAGCTTCCCGGCCAGGCCAACCGCTTCTACGAGCGCGCGATCGCCGAGCATCTCAAGATCGGCATCGAGGCATGCGAGGAGCTCCGCCGCGAGGGCGCCAAGCTCCACAGCCGCAAGCTGCGCGCGTTCAACGAACCGCCGTTCCGGTGATCCGGAGGGGTGCCCCGGCTTCGGGCGGGGCACCCTCGATCAGAATACCGTTTCGAGCAGCACCACGCTGGGGTCACCCTCGACCTCGCGCGCGACGAAGCCCATTTCGCGCTCCAGCTCGATCGCGAGGTGGTTCTCGCGGCTCTCGATCGACTGGAGCCGCTTGACGCCGCGTGCCTTGGCCTCGGCGGTGATGTAGTTGAGCAGGCTCCAGCCTACCCCCTGCCCCTTACGATCGGCGCGGATCGAGATCGCGACCTCGGCGGTCTCCAGCGTGTCGTCGCAGGCGAGCATGCCCGAACCGACCAGCTCGCCCTCGGCCGTGAACGCCAGATAGCTCTCGGTCTTCTGGTGATCGACCTCGATCAGCGCCTTGGCCTGGTGCGGCTGGAGCTGCGGCGCCGCGGTGAAGAAGCGAAAGCGGCGATCCTCGTTCGAGACATGGCCGAAAAAGTCGCGGAGCAGCGCCGCGTCGTCGGGACGCACGGTGCGCACGTCGATGACGAGCCCGGAGCGGGTCGGCAGCTGGACAGGCTCTGCGGTGGTCGCGGTCATGACGAAATCTCCCGGTGTTGCTGGCCTGCCCGTACCATGGCGGGCCGGATCGGCCATCCGTAAACGCCCCATGGCTGGCAATTTCCGCGAAAAGGCCTATGTGCGCCAACGATCATGGCAACGCGACTCCCCGAAGCCCCCAAGGTGGGCATGGTGTCGCTCGGCTGTCCCAAGAATCTGGTCGACTCCGAGCGTATCCTGACAAAGCTCCGTTCGGACGGCTATGCGCTGTCGCCCGACTATGCCGGCGCGGACGTCGTGCTGGTGAATACCTGCGGGTTCCTCGACAGCGCCAAGGAAGAATCGCTCGAAGCGATCGGCGAGGCGATCGCCGAGAATGGCCGGGTGATCGTCACCGGCTGCATGGGCAAGGAAGCCGAGGTCATCCGTGCCCGCTTCCCCAACGTGCTCGCGGTCACCGGCGCGCATCAATATGAGGAAGTGGTCGGCGCGGTGCACACCGCGGCGCCGATGCCGCCCTCGCCCTTCGTCAACCTGGTGCCGGACAGCGGGCTCAAGCTCACCCCGCGCCACTACAGTTATCTGAAGATCTCTGAAGGCTGCAACCACCGCTGCAGCTTCTGCATCATCCCGTCGCTGCGCGGCGATCTCGTCAGCCGCCGCCCCGACGCGATCCTGCGCGAGGCGGAGAAGCTGGTCGCGGCCGGCACCAAGGAACTGCTGGTCATCAGCCAGGATACCTCGGCCTACGGCATCGACATCCGCAAGGAGCCCCGCGCCTGGAAGGGCCGCGAGGTGGTGCCGCATATGACCGACCTCGCCCGCGAGCTCGGCCAGATCGCGCCCTGGGTGCGGCTGCACTATGTCTACCCCTATCCGCATGTCGATCAGGTGATCCCGCTGATGGCGGAGGGGCTGGTGCTCCCGTATCTCGACATCCCGTTCCAGCACGCCGCGCCGAACGTGCTGCGCGCGATGAAGCGCCCGGCGAACGAAGCCAAGGTGCTCGAGCGGCTGCGCGGCTGGCGCGAAATCGCCCCGGACATCACGATCCGCTCGACCTTCGTCGTCGGCTTCCCCGGCGAGACCGAGGAAGACTTCCAGTATTTGCTCGACTGGCTCGACGAAGCCCAGCTCGACCGCGTCGGCGCGTTCCGCTTCGAGCCGGTCGAAGGCGCCTCGGCCAATGACCTGCCCGGCGCCGTGCCGGAGGCGGTCAAGGAAGAGCGCTACGCCCGGATCATGGAGAAGACCGCCGCGATCAGTGCCGCCAAGCTCCAGGCCAAGATCGGCCGCAAGCTCGACGTGATCATCGACGCGGTCGACGAGGACGGCGGCGCGACCGGCCGCAGCCAGACCGATGCGCCGGAGATCGACGGCGAAGTCTTCCTGCGCGACGCCGGGCACCTCGAACAGGGCGACATCGTCCCCGTGCTGATCGAGGACGCCGACGAGCACGATCTCTACGGCGTACCGATGGGCTGATCATCGTTGGCAGGGTGCGCCGGCAGCGCTAAGCCGTCGGGCAGTATCTCCCGGAGGCCCGATGTTCCGTTCCGCTGTTGCCGCCACCCTGCTGATCGCCACCCCCGCCGCCGCCCAGCAGCTCACGCCCGAGCAGACCGCCAAGGTCGACACGATCGTCGCGGATGCGCTGAAGAGCGGCGGCGTGCCCTCCGCCTCGATCGCGATCGTTCGCGACGGCAAGATCGTCTTCACCAAGGCCTATGGCGACCAGGGCCCCGGCATCGCCAAGGGGCCGGATGTCAACGCGAAGTACCAGATCGCCTCAGTCTCCAAGCAGTTCACCGCCGCGGCGATCCTGCTGCTGGAGAACGAGGGCAAGCTCAGCCTCGACGACAAGGTGTCGAAATGGGTGCCGGACGTGACCGACGCGGACAAGATCACCATCCGTCAGCTGCTCAGCCACACCGCCGGCCTGCAGGATTACTGGCCGCAGGACTATAGCTTCAAGGCGATGGAGACGGCGGTGACGCCGCAGCAGATCGTCGATCACTGGGCCAAGAAGGCGCTCGACTTCGCCCCCGGCACCGCCTGGCAATATTCGAACACCGGCTATGTCGTCGCCGGCATGATCATAGAGAAGGCGTCGGGCCGGAAGCTGCTCGACTATCTCCAGGCGAAGATCTTCAAGCCGCTGGGCATGCAGGCGATCGACCAGGACAAGGCGGTCGGCAAGGGCTTCCCGCAAGGCACGCACCGCTACGCGCTGGGGCCTGTGCGCCCCGCCAAGCCGGCCGCGGATGGCTGGCTATGGGCGGCCGGCGAGCTGGCGATGAGCGCCGCCGATCTCGCCAAATGGGACATTGCCCGCATCGACCGCAAGGTGCTCACGCCCGCCGACTGGGCGGCGCAGGAGACCGAAGTGAAGCTCGCCGATGGCGCGCCTACGCATTACGGCCTCGGCGTCTCGCTGGGCGAGCATGGCGGCAAGAAGGAAGTCTCGCATGGCGGCGAAGCGGTGGGTTTCCTCTCCACCAACGTCGTCATTCCCGAGGAACGCTTTGCCGTCGTCTCGCTGGTCAGCGCCGATTTCGGCGGCGCGCACGACGCCATCGCCCAGGGCATCACCGACATGCTGTTGCCGGTCGGCAAGCCTGCTGCCGCAGCATCGCTCGACCAACAGCGCGACGGCCTCGCCCGGAAGCTGTTCGACCAGCTCCGCGCAGGCACGCCGGATCGTAGCCTGATGACCGAGGATGCCAACTATTTCTTCGATGCCACCGCGCTGGGCGACTACCGCGCCAGCCTAGCGCCGCTGGGCGAGCCGCTCGCATTCGAGCCGATCGGCAAGGCGCGACTGCGCGGGGGCTTCGTCAACAGGAACTACCGAATCCGGTACCAGGATCGCCAGTTGATCGCAGTGACCTATACCGAGCCCGGCGTCGACGGCAAGTTCGAGCAGTTCCTGGTCATGCCGCGGTGAGCGAGGAAGCCGAAAGCCGCGCCAAAGACCGCGCCGAGGCCGCCAAGGTACGGCGGCGCTGGATAACGCTGGGCGAGATCCTGGCCGTCGCCGCGGTGCTGATCTCCGGCCTCACGCTGTGGAACAACTGGAACGACCGCCGCGAAACAAAGGCCGAGCGGGCAGCGACCGAGCAGCGCGCATCCGCCAAGGTGGCCAAGCTGGTGCTGGTCGCTGCCGAAGGCGGCAACCAGACGCTGACGCTCAAGCCCGCTGCCGCCGAGCAATCGGTACAGAGCCAGAGCATCCTGTTCCCGACCGCGCTGGGCGTCTCCCCCGCCGCGACCACCGGCGAGCCGCGCATCGAGGGCGGCTGGTTCGAACATGCCCTGGTCAAGGCGCGCGAGGTCGCCGGCCTGCCCGACAACAGCCGCGGCGACGAGCGGCTGCCGGTGGCGATCGTCACCCAGTACCTCGCCGACGGCGATCCGCACGAGGACGTGGCGCTATACGATGTCGGCTATACCATCTCGGGCAAGTTCCTCGGCGGCCACAGCGTCACGCTGCGCGGCATTTCGCTGGTGGCGAAGGTGAAGCGTGACCATGCCCAGGCTAGGCTGGATGCGCGGTGGAAGACGCTGCTGCCCGCGGCGAAGTGATCGGGAAGCCCTGCCCAAAAAACCAGGGGGGTGCGGGCTAGGCGCGGGGCGTCCGGCGTCCTAGATCAGGCGCATGACGGATCTCAACACGCTCGTTCAGCCCGACCGCGGCCAGGCCGCTCGCACCATCCACCTGATCGACGCCAAGGGCTATGACGCCTGGCTCGCCGCGCAGCCGCCGCGCCACCGCGCTGCCGCCGCCGCGCAGAAGCTCAGCGGCTCGGCCTTTTCCAGCGCGATCCTGCCCGGTGATGCGCCCGAGGACTGGTCGGTCGTTTCGGTGGTCGCCAATGTCGAAAAGCTGGGCCCCTGGTGCCTCGCCAAGCTGGCGGAAACGCTGCCCGAAGGCAGCTACCGCGTCGAAGGCGTGGAGCCCGGCAAGGCAATCTATGGCTGGCTCGCCGCTCAGTACAAGTTCGATCGCTATCGCAAGGCCGACCCCAAGGCGCAGGGCCCGCGCGTGCTGCTCACTGCTGACCCGGTGAAGATGGAGGAAGCGGTCCGGATGGCCGCCGTGACCTTCAACCTGCGCGACCGGATCAACACCGGCGCCAACGACATGAGCCCGGCCGACCTGGAAGATGCTGGCGCAGAGCTCGCCAAGGCCTATGGCGCTGCCTTCTCGGTGGTGAAGGGCGACGAACTCGCGCAGGGCTATGGCATGCTCCACGCCGTCGGGCAGGCCGCGGGCAAGGGTCGCGAGCCGCGGCTGATCGAGCTCGAATGGGGCAACCCCGAGCATCCGCGCATCGCGATCATCGGCAAGGGCGTGTGCTTCGACAGCGGCGGACTCGACATCAAGCCCGCCAGCGGCATGCGGCTGATGAAGAAGGACATGGGCGGTGCCGCCCACGCCCTCGCGCTTGCCGAACTGGTCATGCAGAACAAGCTGCCGGTGCGGCTCCACATGCTGGTTCCCGCGGTCGAGAATTCGATCTCGGGCGAAGCGACGCGGCCGGGCGACGTGATGACCTCGCGCAAGGGCATCACCGTCGAGAACAGCAACACAGACGCGGAGGGCCGCCTGATCCTTGGGGATGCCCTCACCAAGGCCGAGGAGAAGGACCCCGAGCTGGTGTTCGACTTCGCGACGCTGACCGGTGCCGCACGCGTGGCACTTGGCGCGGACCTTCAGGCGCTGTTCGCCAATGACGATACGCTCGCCGCGGAAATCCTCGCGGCCGGCGAGGAAGAGGCCGATCCGATCTGGCGGATGCCGCTCTATGATCCGTACAAGGATTTGCTGAAGTCGGACGTGGCGGACATGGTCAACGCTGCCGAAGGTCCGTTCGGCGGCGCGATCACGGCGGCGCTGTTCCTCAAGGAATTCGTGCCGGCCAAGGCCCAATGGGCCCATTTCGACATCTTCTGCTGGAACGGCAGCCCCAAGCCGGGCCGGCCCAAGGGCGCCGAGGCGGTAAGCCTGCGCGCCACCTGGAAGGTCCTCAAGGACCGTTACGGCGGATAAGCGCTTCGGCCGCCGGCGGCATCGCGCCGTCGGCGAGCCAGCGCTCGACTTCTTCCTTGTCCATCGGGCGGCCGAACAGATAGCCCTGCCCCTGTGCGCACCCCAAGGCACGGAGCATCTGCGCGGTTTCCAGCGTCTCGATCCCCTCCGCCACCACCGGCAGCTCGAGCGTGCCGGCCAAGCCGAGGATTGCACGGACGATCCGAAGCTTCTCGGCGCTCTCGCTCAGCGAGTCGACGAACGAGCGATCGATCTTGATCTTGTCGAACGGCAGCATGCGCAGATGCTGGATCGACGAATAGCCGGTGCCGAAGTCGTCGAGCGCCAGCTGCACCCCCTGGTTTTTCAGCGACTCGATCGCATGATGTGCCTTTTCCGCATCCACGATCAGCGCGTTTTCGGTGATCTCTACGGTCAGCCGCTGCGGCGGGAAGCCCGTTCGCGCAAGCACGGACAGGATCTTGTGGCTCAACCAGTCGTCGCGCAGCTGGCCGGGGGAGATGTTGATCGCGATATTCGCCGCGACCGGCCACTCACGGGTTTCGGAACAGGCGCGGTCGAGCAGGTCGAGCATCAGGGTGTTGAGCAGCCCGCATTCCTCGGCAATCGGAATGAACTGGTCGGGCCCGATCTCGCTGTCCTCGCGCCGCCAGCGCGCGAGCAACTCGAAGCCGGTAACCCGCCCGGTGCGCAGGTCGATGATCGGCTGGTAGCGCGGGTAGAACAGGCCCTGGGTCAACCCGTCGCGCATCTCCGCCTCGATCGTCGACCGGCGGCGAATCTCGGCGTCCATCTGGCTGGCAAAGGCGCAGTAGCAGCCGCGCCCCGCCTCCTTGGCCTGGTACAGCGCAACGTCGGCCCGGCGCATCAGCGTATCGGCATCCTGCGCATCCTCGGGGTAGAGTGCGATGCCGACGCTGGCGCCGATATGGTGCATGCGCTCGTCGATCAGAAAGGGCCGCGCGACTTCGCGAACGATGGCATGTGCCACGCTGCGCACCCGGTCGAGATCGTCGCCATCGAACGGCAGTGTGATCGCGAACTCGTCCCCGCCCAGCCGATAGCTGCGGCCGCCCTCGCCTACCACCCAGCTTAGCCGCCCGGCAACGGCACGAAGCAACTGGTCGCCAATCGGGTGACCATGGACGTCGTTGATCGACTTGAAGCGATCGAGGTCGACCAACATCAGCCCGAAGCGGTGGGGCTCTGCGCCCCGCAGATATTCTGTGAGTGCCCGGCGATTGGGCAGGCCCGTCAGGGGATCATGATAGGCAAGCTGGTGGGCGCGCTGCTCGGCGAGCCGGGCGCGGCGCTGCCCGGCAGCCATTTCGGCGCGCGAGGCAAGCACGTCAACGAACCCGGCGTGAGTCGCGCCGAACATTCGTAATACCACTGCGGAAACGAGGATGATGTTGATTCCCAACCCGATCAGGAAACGATCCCCAGAAGCGATCAGGCACAAAATGACCGGCGAGGCACCCAGGCCCATCACCAGCCAGGCCGCCACGGGAAACGTCTGCAGACAATAGCAGCAGGTGATCGCCCCGATGAAGATGTAGAGCGCGATGCAGGTGCGTCGCGCCAGGTCCGCTTCCATGAACAGGATCAGCGCCCAGCCTCCGAACGCAAGGCTGAGCAATGCACCCGCGATGATCGTACCGATCAGGTAGCGGCGGATCTTCCGAAGACTAGGCGCCGCGTCAACGCGCCTCGTGAGCCACAAGACGCTGCGGACGGCGGCGGCGACGCCGAGCAGGATCGGCGCCACGACGCTGAGCCGCGTCGAGACCGAACCATAGGAAGCGAAGCCGAGGAACACCGCGTCGAGAAAGACGAGGGTGTACATCAGCGGGATTTGCTGCCCCAGCACCCGATATTGTTCGGTCAGGATCGCTCGGTCGAGCTTGGTCCTTCCCGAGCGTACGAGGTGAATCCGCTGCAGCATGGAGGCCTTGTAGCGCCAGACCCCCGACAACAGGTTAATCCGCCGTCGCTATTTGGGCCGCGGCCTCGATGATCGGCACGAACTTGGCGGCGGTTAGGCTCGCCCCGCCGACCAGCGCGCCGTCGACATCGTCCACAGCGAGAATGGACGCCGCATTGGCGCCACTCACCGAGCCGCCGTACAGGATCCGCATGTCGTTGGCAGACGGGCCGATCATGCCGCGCAGCTTTGCGCGCAGGATGGCATGCATCGTACCGATTTCGTCGAGCGTAGGCGTCTTGCCGGTACCGATCGCCCAGCGCGGCTCATAGGCGATGGTCAGCCAGTCGGGCGAGGCGCCGTCAGGCAGCGACTTCTCGATCTGCGACTGAACGATGCGCTCGGCGCGGCCGGCATCATGCTCGGCCTCGGTCTCGCCGCAGCAAAGGATCACGTTCAGGCCGTGCCGGCGCGCGGCGGCAGCCTTGGCCCAGGTGTGGTGGCTGGTCTCCGCATGATCGGCGCGGCGCTCGGAATGGCCCACGATTACCACCTTGGCCCCCGCCTCCACCAGCATCGGTGCCGAGATGTCGCCGGTATGGGCGCCCTGATCATTCTCGTGCACATCCTGAGCGCCGATCGTGAAACCGGGGGCGATGTTCGCGGCGGCCAGGATCAGGGTGTACGGCACGCAGAGCAGCGCATCGACTTGGGGATGGGCCTGCGCAGCGGCGGCGATCGCCTCGATCTCCCGCAGGTGCGACCGCATGCCGTGCATCTTCCAGTTTCCAGCGACCAACTTGCGGCGCATCCATCACTCCCCGAATGTTTCGGCACAGTCGATACCGATTGCGCCGCGCGGCACAAGCTTGAAGGCGCGCGACACCGGCCCTAAAGCGGGCCCAAATTCCTCGAACGAACGGCTCTCCATGCTCAACGCCTTCCGGAACTTCACCAAGTCGCGCTACGGCCTGATCATCGTCTTCATTTTTCTGGGCCTGCTCGCGATCGCCTTTGCGGCAAGTGACGTCACCGGCATGCGCCAGGGAATCACCGGCAGCAGCGGCGCGCTGGCGACCGTGGCCGGCGAGAAGGTGACCGAGCAGCAGGTTCGCGATCGCCTGGAACGTTACGTGCGCAATGCGCAGGCGCAGGGCCAGAACATCACGATGGCACAGCTGCTGGCGCAGGGCGGGTTCGAGGCCGCGCTGAACGATGCCGTCAACACTGCCGCGCTCGAGGCGTTCGCGAACCAGAACGGCATGGCGGTCGGCAAGAAGCTGATCGACACCGACATTGCCAACAATCCGCAGTTCGCCGGCATGGACGGCAAGTTCAGCCAGCAGACCTTTGAGCAACTGCTCGCGCAGAATCGCCTGACCCCAGCGGTGTTCCGCGAGGGCATGACCACGCAGCGCTATGCCGCCTGGCTGGTCGGCCCCGTCGCCTTGCGCGCGCCCGCCCCCGCCGGCGTGGTGACCCCCTATGTCGCGACGCTGCTCGAGCGCCGCACCGGCATCGTCGGTTTCGTCCAGTCGCTGGCGATGGACCCCGGCCCCGCGCCCGACTCCAACACCCTCGCCGGCTATTATGCGCAGAACCGCAGCCGCTATCAGGTGCCCGAGCGCCGGATCGTCCGCTACGCGCTGGCGCAGCCCGACGCGCTGAAGGCCCAGGTCACGCCGACCGAGGCCGAGATCGCCGCGGCCTACAAGAAGGATGCCGCCAAATACGCCGCCAGCGAGAAGCGCGGCGTCGCGCTGGTCCAGGCGATCAGCCAGTCGGTCGCCGCCAAGGTCGCCGCCGCTGCCAAGGGCGGTGACCTGGTCGGCGCCGCCAAGGCCGCCGGTCTCGAAGCCCGCACTATCGAGGCCAGCGACAAGGCCGGCCTTGCCAAGCAGGTCTCCGCACCCTTCGCCGATGCCGCCTTCGCTGCGCCGGCAACCGCGCTGCAGGGCCCCGTCCAGCTTGGCGGCGCCTGGTTCGTCTACCGCGTGAGCAAGGTCGAGAATATCGCCGCCCGCACGCTCGACCAGGTTCGCGCAGAGCTCACCGAGGAAGTCGCCAAGCGCAAGCTCGCCGCGCTGCTCGCCGATTCGCGCCAGGCGATCGAGGACGCCGTCGGCGACGGTGCAACCTTTGACGAGGCCGTCGCCAAGGCCAAGCTGACCGCGGTGCGCAGCCCCGCGCTGATCGCCAACGCCACCGACCCCGACAATGCCGCCTATCAGCCCGACGCTGCCATCACCGCGGTGACAAAGGCCGGCTTCGGCTTCGAGCAGGCCGGCGACGAGCCGCAGGTGGTGCCCGTAGGCCAGGACGGCAGCTTCGCGCTGGTCTCGCTCGAGAAGATCGTGCCCGCCGCGCCTCGGCCGCTCGCCCAGATCACCGACAAGGTGAAGGCCGACTATCTGCTCGACCAGGCGCTCGCCAAGGCGCGTACCGCCGCCACCGCGATGCTGCCCAAGCTGCAGAAGGGCGTGCCGATGGCGCAGGCGCTCGCCGAGGCAGGTGCGACCAAGGGGGCCCCGCCCAAGCCGTTCGACTTCAAGCGCAGCGAACTGCGCGGGAAGGAGAACTTCATCCAGATGGCGTTCGACATGCCGGCCAGGACCGCGCGGCTGGTCGAGGCGCCGAACCGCGCCGGCTATTATGTCGTCTATGTCGACACGATCCAGCCGGGGAACCTCGCGGGCGATCCGCAGGGTCCGCAGATGCTCCAGTCGATCACCCAGGCACTGGGCCAGGTGGGCGCGCAGGAATATGAGCGCCAGTTCACCGCCTCGCTTGTCAGCGCGCTCAAGGTCCGTCGCAACGAGACGGCGATCGCCCGCCTCCGTGCCGACCTGCAGCGCAACGGCGGCCAATGATCCAGGGCCTCGACGCCGCCCGCGCTGCGCTCGCCGCCGGCCGGCCGGCCTTGGTCTGGCGCCGGCAGGTCGCCGATACCGAGACGCCGGTCGCCGCGGCGCTCAAGCTGATCGAACCGGGCCGGGGTGACTTCCTCCTCGAATCGGTCGAGGGCGGATCGATCCGCGGGCGGCACAGCCTGATCGGGCTCGCGCCGGATCTGGTGTTCCGCGCGACCGGCACCGCGGCTGAGATCAACCGGCATTGGCTCAGCGATCGCCTCGCGTTCGAGCCGCTGTCGAACGATCCGCTGGCGGCGCTGCGCACCCTTGTCGCCGATTGCCGGATGGACGTACCGGTGGAATTGCCGCGCGCGCTTGCGTGCCTGGTGGGCTATTTCAGCTACGAGACGGTCGGGCTGGTCGAGAAGCTGCCGCGGCCGCCGCAGAGCCCGGTCGGCGTGCCTGACATGATCTTCGTACGGCCGACCGTGCTGTTGGTGTTCGACCGGCTGGCGGATACGCTGTTCTTCGTCGCGCCCGTCTGGCCGGGCGCCGATCCGGAAGTCGCCGCAGAGCGGATCGACGCAGTCGCCGCGCAGCTCGCCAGCGCACCGCTGCCCGCCCCCGTCCGCGCCGATCCGGTCGCCGTTCAGCCGGCCCCGGTGCTGCCGCAAGGCCGCTACGGTGAGATGGTGGCTGCGGCGAAGGACTATATCGCGGCGGGCGACATCTTTCAGGTGGTGCTTGCCCAGCGCTTCACCGCGCCCTTCCCGCTGCCGCCGTTCGAGCTCTACCGCGCGCTGCGACGGATCAATCCCTCACCCTTCCTTTACCATCTCGATCTGCCGGGCTTCGCGCTTACCGGCTCGAGTCCGGAGATCCTGGTCCGCGCCCGTGACGGCGAGATCACCATCCGTCCGATTGCGGGGACGCGTCCCCGCGGCCGCACGGCTGCCGAGGACGAGGCAAATCGTGCCTCGCTGCTCGCCGATCCCAAGGAGCGCGCCGAGCATCTGATGCTGCTCGACCTTGGCCGCAACGATGTCGGCCGCGCCGCCGCGCCCGGCAGCGTCAAGGTGACGGACAGCTACACGGTCGAATTCTACAGCCATGTGATGCACATCGTGTCCAACGTGGTGGGCACGCTGCGCAAGGACGCGGACGCGATCGACGCGCTGTTCGCCGGCTTCCCGGCGGGTACGGTGAGCGGGGCACCAAAGGTCCGCGCGTGCGAGATCATCGCCGAGCTGGAAGCGGAGACGCGCGGCCCCTATGCGGGCGGCGTCGGTTATTTCTCGCCGGATGGGTCGATGGATTCGTGCATCGTGCTGCGCACCGCGCTGGTGAAGGACGGGGTGATGCACGTGCAGGCGGGCGCCGGGATCGTTGCCGACTCCGATCCAGCCTATGAGCAGCGCGAATGCGAGGCCAAGTCCGGCGCGTTGTTCGCCGCCGCGCGCGAAGCGATCGCGCGGGCCAGCGAGGCGGGCTTCGGCCAATAGGCCGACCCGCCTTGGGGCTCACGGCACGCGCGAGGCCTTCGCCTCCCGGTCGAGCTTGTCCTGATACCATTGCTGCAGCATCTGCCGGGTGCAGCCGGTCTGGCCGCCGCTGCCGACCGCCGAGCAGCTGTTGGGCATACCCGCGCGGTTGAAATCCTCCACCACTTCCATCCGGCGCGACCAGCTCGTCGAGGGTGCATCCTCCTTGGGTTGATCGCGGAAGCGCTTGGGTATGCGATACGGCGACTCGCCTGCATTCGAGCAGACAACGATCTCGTCCGGATTTGCAGGCTTGGGGCAGCTCTCCTGGCCATAGAGCAGAATGCTGCGCACCCGCTTGGGCGGCCCATCCTGCGCCGTCTGGTTCTGGGTCTGGGCGAAGGCCGGCGTGGCAAGCAGGGCGGTGGCAAGCATCAAACGGGCAAACATCCGGCAAACTCCTTGGGTGATACAACGTCCCTGCCCCACCAGCGGTGCCGCCGCACTGTGGCGCCCACAAGGCCGGATTGTGCTGCGGCTGTCGAGCGCCTAGGTCTGGGCCATGATCCTGGTCCTCGACAATTACGACAGCTTTACCTGGAACCTCGTCCATTATCTGATGGAGCTGGGCGTGGAGGTGCAGGTGGTGCGCAACGATGCGCTGACCGCGAACGAGGCAATCGCCAGCAACGCGCAGGGCTTCCTGATCTCGCCCGGCCCCTGCACGCCCAACGAAGCGGGGATCAGCCTGGATCTCGTCGCCGCTTGCGCCGATCTCGGCAAGCCGCTGCTGGGCGTGTGCCTGGGGCACCAGGCGATCGGCCAGCATTTCGGCGGCAGCGTCGTCCGCGGCGGGCTGATGCACGGCAAGACCTCGCCGGTGCGCCATGACGGCACCGGGCTGTTCACCGACCTGCCCTCGCCCTTCACCGCGACGCGCTACCATTCGCTGATCGTCACCGACATTCCCGACAGCCTGCTGGTCAACGCCACCGCCGAGGATGGATCGGTGATGGGCTTCCGCCACGCGGCGCTGCCGATCCACAGCGTGCAATTTCACCCGGAAAGCATCGCCACCGAGCACGGCCATGCGATGCTCGCCAATTTCCTGCGGCTGGCGGGCATCGAGGCGACCGCTACTGCCTGACCTGCTTCAGCCTCGGTTCATCGCAGATATGCCAGGAGAATCGCCATGAAACCGACCCTCGCCACCCTGCTCGCCGGTGCTGCACTGCTTGCGGCGCCCGTTGCCAACGCTCGCGATCGGGCCACGCCGGAGCAGCAGCTTGCCAAGCTTCTCGACGGCCGAGTCGCGGGCAAGCCGGTCGATTGCATCAGCCTCGTCCGAACGGGGTCGAGCCAGGTGATCGACGGCAAGGCGATCGTCTATACCGACGGCAGCACCTTGTATGTCAACGAGCCGCGCGGCGGCGCAGAGCAGCTGGACGGCAACTCGATCCTGGTGACCAACACCTTCGGGTCGCAGCTGTGCAGCATCGATACGGTGCGGCTGATCGATCGCAGCTCCTATTTCCCGCGTGGCTTCGTGTCGCTGGGTCAGTTCGTCCCTTACACCAAGCCCAAGAAGAGCAACTGAGGCCCCAAAGCAGGATTTGCTCGACAGGCTGGCCGCACGCCGGAATAGAGGCGGCGTGACCAGCCTGAGCCTGCTTCCCGATCCGTCCTCCCCGCTTGCGCGCGAAACCGCTGCCCAAGCCTTTGCCGACATTCTCGACGGCACCGCGCCCGAAGCGGAGATCGAGGCCTTTCTCATCGCGCTCTCCGTGCGCGGCGAGACCAGCATCGAAATCGCCGAGGCCGCCCGCGCGCTCCGCAATCGGCTGGTCCCGGTGACGGCGCCCGAAGGCGCGATCGACGTCTGCGGCACCGGCGGCGACGGGCACCACACGCTCAACGTCTCGACCGCAGTCAGCCTCGTCGTGGCGGCGGCCGGCGTGCCTGTAGCCAAGCATGGCAACCGCGCCGCTTCCTCCAAGGCGGGCGCGGCGGATACGCTGGAGGCGCTGGGGCTCAACCTCGATCGCGCCGCAGCGCGGGCCGAGGAGAGCCTCAACGAGATCGGCATCGCGTTCCTGTTCGCCCAGCACCATCACCCATCGCTCGGCCGCATCGCGCCGATCCGGCGGCGGATCGGGCGGCGGACGATCTTCAACCTGATGGGTCCACTCGCCAACCCGGCGCATGTCCGCCACCAGCTGATCGGCATCGCGCGGCCGGATTATGCCCCGGTCTATGCCGAGGCGCTGGAGCAACTGGGCGTCGAGGCAGCCGCGATCGTCTCGGGCGAGGATGCGCTGGACGAGCTTTCCACCGAGGCGGCGAGCGTGGTCGTCAATGTCGGCCGCGCCAGACTGCCAACCCGGATCACCCCCGAGGATGCCGGCCTGCCGCGCCACCCGCTCGCGGCGATCCGCGGCGGCGATCCCGAATACAATGCGCTTGCCCTGCGCCGCCTGCTCCAGGGCGAGCACGGCGCCTATCGCGATGCGGTGCTGTTGAACGCGGCCGCCGCGCTGATGGTCGCGGGCCGCGCCGATGACCTTCTGGACGGGGTGGAGGAAGCTGCCGAGATGCTCGACAACGGGCTTGCCAACGCCCTTCTCGACTGCTGGATCGCCTTCGCATGAGCACCATTCTCGACACGATCATCGCCACCAAGCGCACCGAAGTCGCCGCCCGCAAGGCTGCCCCACGCACCTGGCCGACGCCCACCGCACCGCGCGGCTTCAAGGCAGTGCTGGACGCGCGGGCAGCGGCGGGCGGCTATGGCCTGATCGCCGAGATCAAGAAGGCCAGCCCGTCCAAGGGCCTGATCCGCGCCGATTTCGATCCGCCCGCCCATGCCCGCGCCTATGCAGCCGGCGGCGCGGCCTGCCTCTCGGTGCTGACCGACCAGGACTATTTCCAGGGCCATGAGGACTATCTGATCGCCGCCCGTGCTGCGTGCGAGCTTCCGGTAATCCGCAAGGACTTCCTGATCGATCCCTGGCAGGTCGAGGAATCGCGCGCGATCGGTGCCGATGCGATTCTGATCATCGTGTCCGCGCTCGACGACGGCCAGATGGCCGAGATCGAGGCGGCGGCGATCGAGCAGGGCATGGACGCGCTGGTCGAGGTCCACGACGCCGAGGAACTCGAGCGCGCGCTCAGGCTCAAGTCGCGGCTGATCGGGGTGAACAACCGCAATCTCAAGACCTTCGAGGTCGATGTGCAGAAGACGTACGACCTCGTCCGCCATGCGCCGAAGGACTGCACCTTCGTTGCGGAGTCCGGTCTCAACAACCGCGCCGATCTCGATGCGATGGCCGAGCACGGCATTCGCTGCTTCCTGATCGGCGAGTCGCTGATGCGGCAGGCCGATGTCGAGGCGGCGACGCGGGCGTTGGTCGGATGAGCGGGCTTACCCATCTCGACGAAACCGGCGCGGCGCACATGGTCGATGTCGGCGGCAAGGCGGTCACCGCGCGCGAGGCGGTGGCGCGCGGCCGCATTACCATGTCGGGCGAGGCCGCCGCAGCGATCCGCGATGGCAGCGTCAAGAAGGGCGACGTGCTCGCCACCGCGCGCATCGCCGGGATCATGGCGGCAAAGAAGACCTCCGAGCTGATCCCGCTCTGCCACCCTTTGCCCCTCACCCGCGTCGCGATCGACCTCGACCTGGACGAAACCGGCATCACCGCCACCGCCACCGCGGCAACCGAGGGCAAGACGGGCGTGGAGATGGAAGCGCTCACCGCCGTGTCGGTGACGCTGCTCACGCTCTACGACATGGCCAAGGCACTCGATAAGGGCATGGTGCTCGGCAACATCCGCCTGCTGACCAAGACCGGCGGCAAGTCGGGCGACTGGCGTGCGGAAGGCTGAGGCGCGGGCGGCAAAAGAATCCCTTAGCCGCCCCAAACCGATCCTCCATTGCCCTGCCACGGCCACCGGGCCATGTGCGGCCTCATGGCTACGCTTCTCGACCCCAATTCCCGCGGCCGCGTGATCCTTGTCGGCGCGGGTCCCGGCGATCCCGGCCTGCTCACCGTCCGTGCCGTCGCAGCACTCAAGGCGTGCGACGTGCTCGTCCATGACGGGCTGGTCGACGATCGCGTGCTCGATCTCGCACCCCAGGCGCACCGCATCTCGGTCGCCAAGCGCCGCTCGAAGCACACGTTGCCGCAGGAATCGATCAACGCGCTGATTGTCGCGCATGTGAAGACTGGCGCGGTCGTAGTCCGGCTCAAGGGCGGCGATCCGTTCATCTTCGGGCGCGGGGGCGAGGAAGTGGAAGCCGTGCGCGAAGCCGGACTGCCGGTGGAAGTGATCCCGGGCGTCTCCGCCGCGCTGGGTGCCGCCGCCGAGGCGATGCTGCCGCTCACCCATCGCGACTGGTCGAGCGCGGTCAGCTTCGTCGCCGGCCAGTGCAAGGGGCTGACCGACCAGGACTGGTCGGGCCTCGCCGGCAAGGGCCGCACGCTGGTGATCTATATGGGCGTCGCCACCGCCTCGGCGATCGCGGACAAGCTGATGGCCGACGGTGTCGCACCGGACATGCCGGTCGCGGTGCTGGAGCGCGCCACGCTGGAAGGCCACCGCGCGATCCGCACGCTGCTCGCCGATCTCGGCCCGATGGTCGAGCGTGAGGACGTGCAGAGCCCGGCGATCATCGTCGTCGGCGAAGTGACGCTGCTGGCCGACGCCGAGGACAAGCTCGCCCGCTGGGCGCGCACCGCTGAAACGCTGGGCGAGGATCAGGTATGAAGCTGCTGACGGGCAACGATCTTTCGACCGGCGACGTGGTCTGGTGGACCGGCGAGAGCTGGTCGCGCCATCTGGCCGAAGCCGTCGACGTGGGCGATAAGGGCGATGTGCTCGCCGCGACCGAAGAAGCCGCGCGCCGCGTCAACGTACCCTATGTGATCGACGCGGAGACGACGCCGGAAGGCCCCCGCCCCGCGCACATCAAGGACCGCATTCGCGCGCTCGGCCCCACCGTGCGCCCGGACCTGACCCTCAAGCCCGCCGACCCGCAGGCCGGAAGCTGGGTGATATGAGGTTCGTCTTTTCGATCCTCCCCGGCAACGGGAGGGGGACCGCCGCCGAAGGCGGTGGTGGAGGGGGATCTCCACGAGGGACTCGCCCGCTGCACTCCCCCTCCACCATTCGCGGTCGCGAATGGTCCCCCTCCCCGTTCCAGGGAGGATCTTGGCCCTCCCCCGCGCGCATCGACTGAGACCGCCCATGTACAAGTACGACGAATATGACGCCTCGATCGTCGCCGCGCGCGTCGAGGAATTTCGCGACCAGGTCCAGCGCCGCCTCGCCGGCCACATGACGGAGGACCAGTTCAAGCCGCTGCGGCTGATGAACGGGCTCTATCTGCAGCTGCACGCCTATATGCTACGCGTGGCAGTGCCCTATGGCACGCTCAACGGTCGGCAGATGCACCTGCTCGCGCACATCGCCCGCAAGTACGACCGAGGCTATGGCCATTTCACCACGCGCCAGAACCTTCAGTACAACTGGATCAAGCTGGAGGACGCGCCCGAGATCCTCGCCGAGCTGGCGACGGTGGAGATGCACGCCATCCAGACCAGCGGCAACTGCATCCGCAACATCAGCTCGGACCAGTTTGCCGGCGCCGCGGCCGACGAGATCACCGATCCGCGCCCCTGGGCCGAGTTGCTCCGCCAGTGGAGCAGCTTCCACCCCGAGTTCAGCTACCTGCCGCGCAAGTTCAAGATCGCGGTGATCGCCAGCGACACCGATCGCGCCGCGATGCGGCTGCACGACATCGGCATTCAGATCGTCAAGAACGACGCGGGCGAGCTCGGCGCGCGCATCTATGCTGGCGGCGGCATGGGCCGCACGCCGATGATCGCCTCGCTGATCAAGGACTTCGTGCCCTTCGCCGACTTCGTCAGCTATCTGGAGGCGTGCCTGCGCGTCTACAATCGCCACGGCCGCCGCGACAATATCTACAAGGCGCGGATCAAGATCCTCATCCACGCCCTTGGCGCAGAAGAATATGCCCGCCAGGTCGAGGAGGAATTCCAGGCGGTGAAGGCGCTGGGCATCGATCCGCCGCAGGCCGAGTTCGATCGCATTGCCGCCCATTTCGCACCCCCGGCGTTCGAGGCAGACGCGCCGGACACGGTCGACCGCAGCGATCCCGATTTCGCCGTCTGGCTCGACCAGAATGTCCACGCCCACCAGGCGCCGGGCTATGCGGTGGTCACGATCAGCCTCAAGCCGATCGGCGGCATCCCGGGCGATGCCTCGGCCGACCAGATCGACGTCATGGCCGATCTTGCCGAGCGCTACAGCTTCGACGAGCTGCGGGTGACCCATGCCCAGAATATCGTGCTGCCCCATGTCCGAAAGGCCGATCTCTACGCGATCTGGACTGCGCTGCGCGAGGCGGGGCTGGCCGAGGCCAACCTCGACCTGATCAGCGATATCATCGCCTGCCCGGGCCTCGATTACTGCAGCCTCGCCAATGCCCGTTCGATCCCGCTCGCGCAGAAGATCAGCGAACGCTTCGCCGATCCCGCCCGCCAGCGCGACCTGGGCGAGCTCAAGCTCAAGATCTCAGGCTGCATCAATGCCTGCGGCCATCATCATGCTGGCCATATCGGCGTCCTGGGCGTCGACCGGAAAGGCACCGAGAACTACCAGCTGCTGCTGGGCGGCTCGGGTGCCGAGGATGTCAGCCTGGCCGATATCACCGGCCCCGGCTTCAGCGAGGACGGCGTGGTCGATGCAATCGAGCGCGCGACCGACGTCTATGTCCGCGAGCGCACCCCCGGCGAGCGCTTCGTCGACACCTATCGCCGCATCGGCATGGCACCGTTCAAGGAGGCCATTTATGGTTGAGTTCCTGCGCTACCGCGACGACGAGGCGCATGACGAACCTGCCGTCACGCTCGACAGCTTCTTCGGCCAGTCCAACGCCACCGCGGTGCGGATCGAGGCCGGCGAGGATGCGCGCGCGCTGCTGCCGCATTTGGAGCGCATCGCGCTGGTCGAGGTGAGCTTCCCGAGCTTCCGCGACGGCCGCGGCTATTCCACCGCCCGCATCCTCCGCGAGGCGGGATACAAGGGCGAGCTGCGCGCGCAGGGCGACGTCCTCGTCGACCAGATCCCGCTGATGCGCCGCTGCGGCTTCGACAGCTTCGCCCCCGACGCGCCGATAGACGCCGCGACGCTGGAAGCCGCGCTCAACCGTTACGACTTTCGCTACCAGGCGGCGGCCGATCCCATCGTGCCCGTGTGGAAACTGCGCCATGGCTGAACCGGCGCGCCAGATCGACCGGATCGATGTGACGCCCCGCTTCACCGAGGCGTATGCGATGCGGCTCAACACCCGGTTCCTCGGCGTCCCCACGCTGGAGATGCTGCGCGCCGTGCTGGCCGAGAAGCTGACGGGGGAGACGGCGATCGTCTCGTCCTTCGGCGCGGAATCGGCGGCGCTGCTGCACCTGGTCGCCAGCGTCGATCGCTCGGTGCCGGTGCTGTTCCTCGATACCGGCAAGCATTTCCCGGAGACGCTTGCCTATCGAGACCTGCTGGTCGAGCGGCTGGGCCTGACCGACTTCCGCAACCTCCGCCCCGATCCCGAGCTGCTGGCCAAGCGCGACGGCACCGAACTGCGCTGGTCCTATGACCCGGACGGCTGCTGCGAGATCCGCAAGGTGCTGCCGCTGGAGGCAGGCCTGGCCGGCTTCGATGCGACGATTACCGGGCGCAAGGCGTTCCAAGCGAGCACCCGCGCCGCCTTGCCCCGCTTCGAACTCGACGGCGAGCGGCTCAAGATCAATCCGCTGGCGGATTGGACCAAGGCCGATCTCGACACCTATTTCACCGCGCACGACCTGCCGGTGCATCCGCTGGTCGCGCAGGGCTATCCCTCGATCGGCTGCGCGCCGTGCACCAGCAGGGTCAAGCCGGGCGAAGATCCCCGCGCCGGGCGCTGGCGCGGCTGGGACAAGACCGAATGCGGCATCCACACGCCGACCAGCGACGACGACGCCAACCAGCCGGTGTTCTGACGCCGCCGCCTCAGAACCCGCCGTGCAATCGTAACGCCAGCACATTCGCTGGTCCTCGATCGCGATTATACCCAGGGTTCGCGACGAACTGATAATCGAGGGTCACGTCGAAGCCCTTGCGCGGCTGCCAGTCATAATAGGCCTCCGCGATCGCCTCGCTGCCCGGGTGGGGCAGTTCGCCGTCGCCGACCAGCACGCCCAGCCCGCCCGCATCGAGATAGCGCTGATGCGCGCGCGAGATACCGTTGACGATGCCGACCAGCCCGACGCGGTCGTTCGCCCGCCCCCAGCCCGCGCCGTTCAGCGATGCGCCGAGCTGAACGGTGCGATCGATATCGGTGAAATCATAGGGCTCGATCGATCCGTCGGCAAAACCCGCGCGTGCAAACAGGCCGAGGGTGGACGTCACCGCCTGTTCCGCATTCACCCCAAGGCCCATCCGGGTCGTGCGCTGGCGAACAAGGGCCGTATCCGCCGCCAGTCCCTGGACTGCGCCCAACGCCAGCGCATCGTCGAACCGCCCGAACTGCCCGCGATTGCCAAAGGCAGTGACGCGGATCGCGCCGGGCTGCCCGCCAAGGGTGTGGCGATGCTCGACCTCGACATCGACCTGATATTGCCGGAAGTCGCGCTCCAGCGTCTCGCCATTGGGGATCTTCGAGAGGTTGAACAGACCGGCGCGCAGCGTCCACGCCCCCTGATACCACTCCGCCGCCACGCCCGTGGAATAGCCCCAGGCATCGGCGGCATAATCGAAGCTGCCGGTATCCACCGCCGACCAGTTGAGAAAGTCGCCGCGCGGATCATGCGCGTAGCGGTTGGTGTCGAACACGTCGCCGACGCCGAACTTGCCAAGCGTCAGCACCAGCCGGTTGGCGGTCTGGCTGCCGCCGAGTACGTTCATCGCAGGCACCACTGCGCTAGCCGCGCCGTCCAGCCCGATCGTCTGGCGGAAGAACAGCCGCTGGAGCCGCAGATAGGGCTCGTCCATGCCGACCTTATAGGCCTCGGCGCTGGGAAAGCCTGCCACGCCCAGCGTGTTGGACAGGCCAAAACCCTGGTCGATCTCCGGGTTCACCCACAGCTCGCCTCCCGCCCAGGGCCGCACCCCGGCATAGAGCGTCACGTCGATCGTCTCGCGCACCTGCTTGGGCGTCAGGCTGTTCGGCCCGCGATAGGGATCGTCGAAGCCGCCCACGCCCTGCACCACCATCGTGGCTTGGCCATGCACCGCGAAGATCTGCGGGTCGCCCGTATCCTGCGCCTGCGCTGCTACCGGCAGCAGGAAGAACAGCGCGGCCGCGGCGGCGGCCGACTTGGGGAAGGCGTGGAACATGGACTTATACCCCGAAATCCGGCGGAGATCGCCGACTCGACGGGAGCGCCCGTATACCCTAGGGGGGTATCCGGCAAGCAGAACGGAACGGCAGAAAATGAGCCATGTCGCGCGCGAGAAGCAGAAGCTGCTCAACCGATTGAAAAGATTGCGCGGACAGGTCGAGGCAATCGAGCGCGCGGTCGAGGCGGACACCGAATGCGCGCGCGTACTGCAGCAGGCGACGGCGTGCCGCGGGGCGCTGGACGGCTTCATCGCCGAAGTGATCGAGGATCATATCCGCGAGCATATGCTGGAACCCGACGCCGCCCCGGATGATCCCAAGGTGCAGGCGGCCGAGGAACTGGTCGCGATCGTCCACCGCTATCTCACCTGATCGGAGCGCCACATGCAGACCAGCCTTGCCGATCGCGCTGCCACGCTGCTCGGGGTGCCTGTCTTGGGTGCGGCCGCGCTTTCCGGTGGGGATCTTTCCGCGGTCCACCGGCTGCGGCTGGCCGATGGCGGCAGCGTGATCGCCAAGCAGGGGCCGCTGGTCTCGGAAGAGGCCGAGATGCTGGCGGCGATCGCCGCGCGCGGCGCGCCGGCGCCCGCGGTGCTGGCAGTGGGCGAAGACCTGCTGCTGATCGCGGAAATGCCGAACGACGGGCATCTCGGCACCAGCTGGGGCAATCTCGCCACGGTGCTGGAAACCCTGCATGCGGCATCCGGCCGCGCCTATGGCTGGCCCGCCGATTACGCCTTCGGCCGCGTCGCCATCCCGAACGGTACCACCGATGACTGGCCAAGCTTCTGGGCAGAGCGGCGGCTGCGTACCCATCTGCCGCATGTGCCTGCGCCGCTCGCCCGCCGGCTCGATCGACTGGCCGATCGCCTTCCGGACCTGCTGCCGAGGCATCCCGCGCCCGCGCTGCTGCACGGCGACCTCTGGGGCGGCAATGTGCTGACCTCCGGCGGCGGGGTGACCGCGCTGATCGATCCCGCCTGCTATCATGGCGACCGCGAAGTCGATGCCGCGATGCTCACGCTGTTCGACGCGCCGCCCGCCCGCTTCTTCGACGCGCTCGCGCTGTCGCCGGGATGGCAGAAACGGCAGCCGATCTACCGGCTATGGCCGCTGCTCGTGCACCTCCGGCTGTTCGACAGCAGCTATATCGGCGCGGTGGAAGCAGCGCTGGCGGCGGTCGAGTAATTCAGCCGAACAGCCGCGCCAGGCTACGTTCCAGCATCACCAATTGCCACAATGTGCGGCCATGCTCGGCGCGGCCCGCGCGGTGGTCTTCGGCGAGACGCGTGATCGTGCGCGGCTCGAACCAGCCGCTCTGGAGGAGCAGCGGCGAGCGGGCGAGCGCCGCCGCCTCCTCGGCCAATGCGTGGCGGAACCAGGCGCTGATCGGGGTGACGAAGCCCATCTTGGGCCGATAGAGGATCTCGCGCGGCAGCCAAGGTTCCAGCGCCTTCTTCATCAGCCACTTGCCCTGCCCGCCCCGGATGCGGAGCGAGGGCGGCATGCTCGCCTCGAACTCGACAAGCCGGTGATCGAGCAGCGGCTCGCGCGCCTCCAGTCCCACCGCCATGCTGGTGCGGTCGACCTTGGTAAGGATGTCGCCGGGCAGCCAGTGGCGGATATCAGCATATTGGGCGCGGTCGAGCGCATCGCGCGCGGGCGCGTTCCGCATCGTCTCGACATAGCGCGTCTCGGCGCGATAGCCATCGAGCGCCGCACGCGCGGTGTCGCTGTAGAGCTGGTCGCGAAGGGCTGGCGTGGTGACGCCGACTGCTTTGGCATAAGCCTGCGCGCCATCCTCGGCGAGCGCGAGCAGCGTCGTCTTGGCGCGGAACGGGCGCGGTGCCCAGTCGGCCTTGGGATAGAGCGCGCCGAGCTGCCCGAACACCCGCGCCCGCAGGTGCGGCGGAAGCAGGCCACGGACCCGCTCCTCGGCAGCGAAGAAGCGGTGGCGGCGATAGCCGGCCAGCGCCTCGTCGGCGCCGTCGCCCGACAGCGCTACGGTCACGCTCTCACGGGCGAGCTGGCAGACGCGATAGGTCGGCAGCGCCGAGGCGTCGGCAAAGGGCTCGTCGAACGCGGCGACCAGCGTGTCGATCAGGCCGTAATCCTCCGCGCCCACGCTGCGGGTGCGATGGCTGGTGGCGAAGCGTGCCGCCACGTTCGCCGCATGGGCGGTCTCGTCCAGCCCCGCCTCGTCGAAGCCAATCGTGCACGTCTTCACCGCCGCCTTGCTGCGCTCGGCCATCAGCGCGACCACCGCCGAGCTGTCGACCCCGCCCGACAAGAACGCGCCCAGCGGCACATCGGCAATCATCCTCGAGCGGACGGCGGTGCGCATCCGCTCGATCAGCTCGGCCTTAAGGTCGCGGGGGCGGCCGGTGGCGCGGCGGGTGAAGTCGATGTCCCACCAGCGCACCGGCTGCGGCGCCGGGCGGCCGCGCTGGAGAAGCAGGAAATGTCCCGCCGGTAGCTTCTGCACGCCCGCCACGATGGAGGCGTCGTCGGGCACATAGCCCAGCGCCAGATAATCCTCGACCGCGCGGAAATCGGCGGCGCGGCGGAGCAGCGGATGCGCGAGCAGCCCCTTTAGCTCCGAGGCAAAGGCGATCGCGCCATCAGCCAGCTCGGCATAATGGAGCGGCTTCACCCCGAACCGGTCGCGGGCGAGGAACAGGCTCTGGCTGGCCGCGTCATAGAGCGCGAAGGCGAACATGCCGTTCAGCCGGGCGAGCAGGTCCGGCCCCCAGGCGCGCCAGCCATGGAGCAGCACTTCGGTATCGCTGTCGGTCATGAACCGGGCGCCCAGCGCCTCCAGCTCGACGCGGACCTCGCGGAAATTGTAGATCTCGCCGTTGAAGGTGACGGCCAGGCTCTGGTCGGGCAGCGCCATCGGCTGCACCCCGCCTTCGAGGTCGATGATCGCCAGCCGGCGATGGCCGAGGCCCACCCCCGCCACGCACCACACCCCCGAGCCGTCGGGACCGCGATGCGCCTGCGCATCGCTCATCGCGACGATGCGCGCAGGATCGATCGGCTTGGGAAGACCAGAATAGAAGAGGCCGGCGATACCGCACATCAGCGCATGCCCTCGGGTTCGCCCATGTGTCCCCTATCGTGGCCGTTCATGATCCGCATCGTAGCGGCCCGGTACCAAGCGATCGGCAAGCGCGCCACCCCGCTGGTGTCGCTGGCGTGCGGGAGCAGCGAGCAGCGCGTCGAGCGGCGCCAGCCGCGCGTCCCAGCTGTAGCGGGCGATCACCCGCGCACGGGCGGAGGCGCCGAGTGCCGCGGCGCTATCGGCGTCGTCGAGCAGGCGCATCACCGCATCGCCGAACGCATCTGCGCCATCCGCGACGCAGAGGGTGCCGGCATGGTCGATCCCCTCGGCCGCGGCCGGCGATGCGACCACCGCGCGCGCCATCGCCATACCCTCCAGCACCTTGTTCTGGATGCCGCGTGCCAGCCGCAGCGGCGCCACCACCAGCGCGGCCGCGGCAAGCCAGTGGCGCACGTCGGGAACGGTGCCGGTGACGAGGACGCCCGGTCGCTCGGCCAGCGCCTCCACGGCGGGCGTCGGCGCGCGTCCCACGATGGCGAAGCGAGCATCGGGGTGGGCATGTCGAATGCGGGGGAACACCGCGTCGGCGAACCAGGTGACCGCCTCGATATTAGGCCGATAGTCCATCTGGCCGGTGAAGACGAGCAGCGGACCCGCCCCGCCAATCGGCTCAAAGCGATGGGAGGGATCGTAGAAGACTGTGTCGATGCCGTTCTCGATCGCGTGGATGCGGGGAGCGTTCGTGCGCGCCCGGAACAGCGCTGCCTCGGCCTCGCTGACGAACAGGCTGGCATCGGCTTCGTCGGCGACGCGGCGTTCATGGGCGAGCAGCAGCCGCGCCTCGCGCCGATGGACCCACGCCATCGGCCCGCGCCCGCCCTTGGCATAGGCGGCGAACTTGGCCGAATCCATGTCGACAAAGTCCATGATCCTCCGCTGCTTCGGCTGCGGCGGCAGATACTGCGCCATCTGGCTGGAGAAGACGAAGATCGTGTCGACCGGCTCCGCCGCGAGCAGCGCGTTCACCGCGGTGCGCACGGCCGGGTGGGCGAAGGCCGCGACAGACACCGGCTGGCGCCGTAGCACTGCGCGTGCCCCCGTCCAGCCGGTCGGCGCTTCCCGCCAGACGATCGTCCGCGTCGCCGTACAGGATGCAAGGCCATCCTGGTTCTGCAGGTCCTCGGGATCGTCGGCGAAGGCGACGAGGTGGACGCGGTGATCCTGGGCAAGATGGCGCAGCAGGTGATAGGCGCGGATCTTGTCACCCCGATCCGGCGGAAAGGGTATGCGATGGGCGAGGAACAGGATGTCGCCCATCAGCCGAGCCCGCGCGACAGCAGCGGCCCGATGCGGTTGGCTGCCCAGAGCGGCAGCCGCTTCCACGCCGCGATCTGCAGCCGGTACTTTGGATCGAGCGGGTTGATGCTGCGCGGTGCCGTGCCCTCAGCATGGCGGGAGAAATAAACGAGAGGCTTGGGCGCAAAGCCCCAGTTCTTCTTGAACGCCGCCGCGCCGGTGCCGGCCTTCGACCTTCCGAAATCGAATCGCGAACAACCGCGCGCGCGGGCATGCGCCATCAGCGCAAAATACATGCGGTCGTTGGCACGGAGCCCCCGTGCCGCCTCGGTCCCCCCGCCCCAATAGGGATAAACGGTGCCCCGCCAGTAGAGGCTGAGCACGCTCGCCACCGCGCGGCGCTGGTGCCGAACGGTGAGGATGTCCGCCTCCGCCCCGAACGCGTCCAGTACTGCTGCGAACAGTGCCGCCGGGAAGACCGGCGTGCCAAGATTGCGGACGCTTTCGGCATAGACAGGATAGTGTGCAAGCCGGGCGCTCCGATCGTCACCCCCCTCCACCGTCAAATCCGCAGCGAGCGCTTTGCGCAGCTCGGCGCGCTGCTTGCGCGGCACGGCGAGCAGTTCCGCCTCGTCATCGTTCGCGAGCCGGCGGACGAAGCCCAGATACGTCGTGTCGTCGCGCACCCAGTCTTCCCCCGGACAGGGCCCGCCGCGCAGGTCGACGCTCGGACAGCGGAGGCGGGTCGCAAGGCTCCACGCCGCCTGGCCCAGCGCCATCACCGCAGGCCCCTGCTCGACAAGAATGCCCCCGCCGACGCCGAAACCGGTCGATACCAGCGCCCGGCCGAACAGCGGCGAGGCGATGGCGGTCAGCGGCAACACCCCGACGATCCGCCCGCCCGCGCCCTCCGCGACAAGGTAGTGGCTGCGCTGACGGCACCCCTTCGAAACCGCCATGCTCCACTCCGGCAGATGGAAGGGCGTGGCGTCGGGCTGCGCATCGATCCAGGCGGCGAGACGGCCGCGCTCGCTTGCATCGTGCAGATCGGCCGTGCGGATGGTCAGTGTCACGCCAGCCGCTCCGCCGCCTGCGCTGCGATCGCATCTACCCGGCCCCAGTCGTGCGATCCGAGCAGCTTCCGCAGCTTGCCCTCCATCGCGCCTAGCCGCGCATAATGGCGTAGGCGCGACTTCAAGGGCGCCGTGCGAACCCGCGGCTGTCGCGGATCGATCTCCCACGGATGAAAATAGAACATCGCCGCCTCACCGCCCCCATTTGCAGCGCGGACCGCGCGATCGGTCACCCCCTGCGGCAGCAGTCGGAAAAAGCCCCCACCCGCGGTCACCTCCCGCCCGAGCACCCGCGCGATCGTGATCGGCAGCTCGATCAGCCGGGCATCGGGCAGCGGGCGGAACGGCATGCGCGGGGCATCGGGCCAGCCATAATGATCATGCGCGATGGGCGCGATGCTCGACGAGTAGCAATAGCCCGCCTCGGCCAGCACCGCATGTGCCCAGGGCGTGCGCCGGTCGATCGAGAAGCTCGGCGCGCGATAGCCGTTCACCGCGACGCCGGCGGCATCCTCCAGCGCGGCGCGGGCGCGGGCGAGATCCTCGCGGAACTGATCGGGCGTCAGCGTGAAGACGCGGGCATGGTCCCAGCCATGGCTAGCGACTTCGTGGCCCGCCTCGGCGATGCGGCGGATCAGCTTCGGGTGCCGGTCCGCCACCCAGCCGAGCGTGAAGAAGGTCCCCTGCACCCCCGCCGCCGTGAACAGCGCCAGCACGCGATCGGTATTCGCCTCGACGCGCCGCTCCAGCCCGTCCCAGTCGCCGCGGGCGATGGTGGTCTCGAAGGCACCGACCTGGAACCAGTCCTCGACGTCGACCGACAGGCCGTTGCGCACCGCCATGGCTCAGGCCGCGCTGCCGCGCAGGGCGTCGAGATCGATGCCGCTGCGGCCATCGTCCTTCTCCACCCAGTCGACCAGCAGCGAGAGCACGCGGCGGAGCGCATCGGACTGCGAGGCGACCTGCGCCTCCAGCTCGGCGACGCGGCGTTCGAGCGCCCGCGTCTCGGCCGAGCCTTCCGGCACCGCGCGCAGTTCGGCGACGCGGCCGGGGCGCACCGGCGCAGGCTCTGGTATCGGCTCGGGCGCCGGTTCGATCACGTCCTCCTGCTCGATATCCTCGATCACCGCCGCGACATCGGGTGCGCCGAAATTCTCGATCTGCTCGACCGCGCCGTAGAGCAGCACGCGGCTGGCCAGCTGGTTGAGCCTGCGCGGGATGCCACCCGACCAGCGGTGCATCGCCGCCAGTGCATCGGCGGTGAAGCGCGGGCGGCCGCTCCAGCCGACCAGCATCAGCCGATGCATCAGATAGGCCTCGACCTCCTCCACCTCCATCGGCGCGAGATGGTGCATCGCGATCACCCGCTGGCGCAGCTGCTCGAAGGCGGGCTGCTGCAGCACTAGCCGAAACTCGGGCTGGCCGAGCAGGAAGATCTGGAGCAGCGGATAGCCGCCCGCCTGGAAGTTGGAGAGCATGCGCAGCTCGTCGAGGCTCTCGCCCGGCAGCGCCTGTGCCTCGTCGACCACCAGCAACGTGCGGCGCCCCGCGCGGGCGACCTCGTGCAGCCCGCGCTCGATCGCCAGCAGCAGCGCCGCCTTGGACAGGTCGTCCCCCGGCAGCCCGAGCCCTTGCGCCACCAGCCGCAGCATGTCGTCGGCGCGCAGATGGGTCGACACGATCTTGATCACGTTGAGCCGTTCGCCGTCCAGCTCGGCGAGCAGATGGCCGAGCAAGGTGGTCTTGCCCGCGCCCGGATCGCCGGTGATGACGACGAAGCCCTCGCCCTGGCTCAACCCATAGCCCAGATAGGCCATCGCCTTGCCGTGCGTGGCGGTGTCGAACCAGAAGCGCGGATCGGGGGTCAGCTGGAAGGGCCGGCCGCGCAGCCCGTAATGATCGTCCATCATGCGTGCAGTCTCTCAAAAACCATAGCGCGCTCCGATCAGCGCCTGTGCCGATGCCTGGTCGGGGCCGTCGCGCATCAAGCCGTAGAGACCCGCCGTCGCGGTGAGGCTCAGATGTCCTAGGCGGCGGGTGTAGGCGGTGTTGGCGCCCCAGCCGAACACGGCGGTGCTGCCGGGGATGTCGCCGTCATAATAGCTGGCGAGCAGGTTGAGCCCGATCGTCCCGTCACGTCCGGCGGCGAGCGCGGCGAAGGCCTGGGCGTAGAAGCTCTCATCCCAGCTGCCGCCGGTTGCGGTCGCGGCAACCGGGGTGAGGAAGTCGCGCCGGGCGAAGCCGCCGCCCACGCCCAGCCGGGTGGTCCCACGGCTCCACACAGCATTGGCGGTCATCCCGCGGCCGCGATAGGCCGCCGTCGCCGCCGAGGAGAAGGCCCCGGCGATGCACCCGCCCGCCGCCGCGCCGCTGGTGCCGTAGATGCAGGCGCCGGCCTGATTGCCGAACGGATCGGCGGTAGTGACGAAGCCCACCGGCAGCGCGGCGAGGCTGCCGCCGACCTGCTGGCCATAGGTCTCGACGGTATCGTACACCGCGACCTGAAAGCCGCTGCCGTTGTTCCGCTGGAAGGTGAAGCTGCCGGTATAGCGCATCGCCCCGTAGCGGCGGCCGATCCGCACCTCGAGCGCGGTTCGACGGCTCGGCCGCCAGAACACGCCGCCGTCCCAGAACAGCCCGTCGAAATCATAGGCGAGCCGCACGGGCGACGCGGGATCGGTGACGTAGCGCCCCGCCCCATCCACCACCGGCTGGCCGCCGGCCCCGAGCAGCGGATCTCGCTGGCGCACGGTGATCTGCTCATACCCCGCCCCGCCAACCAGCGCGACCGTGCGGCTGATCGGCGCGATCGCGTCGCCGCGTCCCGAGCTGCTGGCGAAGCGCTGGTCGAGCTGGCTGGCATTCTCGCGCACCAGGCCGCCGGTGACGCTGAGCCCGATCGGCAGCACCGCGCCGGGCTTGGTGCCGATGCTGGCATTCGCCGCATGCGAGGTGGAGTGGTCGAAGCGATCGATCTGCGGCAGCGTCGATGCAATGCCGGTTGCGACGCCGTCGTCCACCTTGGTGAAGCCGAAGCGATAGGCGCCCTGCACGAACAGCGGCCCGGCACGAGTATCGAGCTTAGGACCGACATAACCGGAATAGAGTTGGCTGAGGTTGCGGGCAGTGGCGGTATTGCCGGTCAGTGCATCGCCGCGCGCATCGGTGCGGGTCCGAGTGGCGACGGCGCCGGCCTCCAGCGTCAGCCCGCGGGCGACGGCGATCCGCGCCTGGGCGAGACCGTTATGACTGTCGCCGGACTGCAGGCTGCCCTTCTCGGTGAAACGGTGCTGATATTGGTAGCTCACCTGCACCTGCACCCGGCGGGTGCGGATGCTGCCGTCGAGCCCGGCGCCGAGCTGCGAATAGGTCAGCGTCTCGCCGCCGTTGACCTCGGCGGTGGCGACTTGGCTCACCTCGATATAGGGGGTGACGGTCGCGCGGCGCTGGGCGGCCGCGGGCACGATCGCGGCGGCGCAGACGGCCAGCACGATCGCGCCACGGATCACCGGCCTGCCTGCGCGTAATAGCTGCCGAAACGCCGGCCCGAAGGCTGGAACGACACCGCATTGAGCACGAGCTGGATATGCTCGCACCCATCGAGCGCGGCGACGGCGGCGCGCAGGTCCTCCTCGCTGGTGCGGTCGGCGCGGACCACCATCATCGTCTGGCCGACATGCAGCGCCAGCACCGAGGCGGGCGAGGCGGCCAGCGCCGGCGGCGAATCGAAGATCACGATGCGGCGCGGATTGGCCGCGGCCAGCCGGTCGAGCATCGCCCGCGCGCCGTCGCTCGCCAGCAGCTCGGTGTCGCTGACGCTGCGGGTGCCGGCGGGCAGGATCGCGAGCTGCGGCACATCGGTATCGACGATGCAGGCCTCGACATCGATCTGGCCGGCGAGCGCATCGAGCAGCCCCGGCCCCTCGCCCATGCCGAGCCGCTTGGAGACGTCCGGCTTGGCGAAATCGGCGTCGACCAGCAGGATCTCGACATCCTTCTCGGCCGCCATCGAAAGCGCGAGGTTGATCGCGCAGAAGGTCTTGCCCTCGTCAGGCTGGGCCGAGCAGACCAGGATCATCCGCGCGCGATCGGCATCGACGCCGGCGACGCCGCGCGCGGTGAGCAGCAGCTGCCGCTTCACCATGCGGAACTCCTCGGCGAGCGGGGTGATCGGCCCGCCGGGCACCAGCATGCCGGCGGCGGCAAGCCGGGCGCGATCGATCGGCACCATCGGGCGATCTTGGGCGGGCGGCGCCGCCTGCGGCTTGGCAGGTGCTTCCTCGGCCGGAAGCCCCGGCATCATCGCGATCGCGCGCTGGATCAGCGAGCCGGTGAAGCGCTTGGGGCTATGTTCGTTCATCGTTCAGGCCCCCGCAGCGTGGTGGAGCATGCCGACGAGCAGGATCGCGGCATAGGCAGCGCCCAGCCCCGCCACCCCGCCGAGGAAATGCTGGAGCTGCTTGCGGCGCCGCGCTCGCTGGGGGAGCGTGATCACCTCGCCGATTGCGCCGATCACCGGCATGCCGCTGGCGCGCTCGAGCCGGGTCGGGGTATCGAACGTGGTGCGCAGCTTGGACAGGAGGAACGCCGCCGCCACGCCAGCACCGAGCCCTGCGACCAGCACCGCAGTGAGCAGCATCGGCCGGTTGGGCGAGCTGGGGCTGCGCGGTTGGGTCGGCGGGTCGATGACGCTGAACTTCACCGCATCGGTCTGGCTCTGGGCCTGGCTGCTGATCCGCAGCTGTTCGCGGTCGGCGAGCAGCTTGGCGTACTGGTCCTTGAGGACCTGATAGTCGCGGTCGATCTGGCCCTGTTCGGAAGCGGCCTGGGGCGCCTGCGTGAGCTTCGCGCTGAGCGCAGCGAGGTCCCCCTGGATCTGCGCGCGGCGCTGGCTGAGGGCTGCGACCTGCGCGGCCTTGTCCACCTGCATCGAGCGGAGGCTGAGATAGAGCGGATTGGCGAAGCTGCCCCCGCCGCCGCCTGTCGGCTCGCGCGCGGCGGCAGCCTGTGCCCCGGCGATCTGCCGCTTGAGCGCAACCACGTCGGGATGGGCCTCGGTAAAGCCGCGCGCGCGGGCGTCCGAGAGCTGCGCTTGCAGGTCCGCGAGACGGGCGCGTGCTGGCCCTGTTCCCACCGGACCTCCGCCCTGCCCGGCCACGCTCGCGGGCGTGCCCGCCATCTGCGCATTGACCGCGCTAAGGCCGCTCTGCGCCGCCGCCAGGTCGCTCTCGATCTGCTGGATCTGCTGCTGCGCCGCGCCGATCCGGTCGTCGAGCGAGCCGGTGCCCGGCAGGCTGCCCAGGAAGCGCGACTGGAATTCGGCGCGCTTGGCCTCGGCAGCCTGCAGCGCCTGCTGGCGCTCGGCGAGTTGCTGATCGAGAAAGGCGAGCGACTGGCTGCTCTCGTCGCGGCTGTCGGCGAGCTTGTTGTCGCGAAACAGCGCGATCAGCTTTTCCACCACTTGGCGGCAGATCGCCGGATCGGCGCCCGTCACCGCAATCTCGAACAGATTGTCCTGCTGGGCGGTGAGCTTGATCGCCTTTTGCAGCCCAGCGATACGCGCGCCGAGATCGGCCGGCTTGGTGATCGTCTTGGCGAGGTCGGTGCCGCGGACGATCTTTTCGAGGTTCACCGAACTGGTCAGCGTCTGGCGGATGCGATCGATGTCCTGCTGCTGGCCGGCGGCCGCCACGCCGCCGTCGTTCGGCAGCACCTGGCGCAGCTCGACGAGCACGCGCGCCTTGGATTCGTAGCTGTCGGGGATGCGCGACACCGCCACCCAGCCGACCACGCAGACCGCCCAGGCGATCGCCAGCGCCAGCGTGCGGCGCATCCACACCGCGTGGATCGCGCTGCGGACCTCGTCGAACAAGCCCCCCATCAGAACATGCTCTGCGGGATGATGATCACGTCGCCCGGCTCCAGCCGGACATTGGCCGAAGTGTCGCCATTCTTCAGGAGATCGGCGAGGCGCAGCTTGAATTCGCGCTGCTTGCCGGTATGCGGATCATAGCGCACCAGCCGCGCGCGGTTGCCCGCGGCGAATTCGTTGAGCCCGCCCACCGCGATCATCGCATCGAGGATCGACATGTTGGCCCGATAAGGCAGCGAGGCCGGCTTCTCGGTCGCGCCCACCACCCGAATCTGCTGGCTGAAGGTGCCCGAAAAATTCTCGACGATCACCGAGACGATCGGGTCCTTGATATATTCGCTGAGCGCCAGCTTGAGGTCGTCGGCGAGCATTGCGGGGGTCTTGCCCACCGCCGGCATGTCGTTGATCAGCGGGGTGGTGATGCGGCCGTCGGGGCGTACCTGGACCTTGGTCGAGATCTCCGGGTTGCGCCACACGAAGATGCTGAGCTGGTCGAGCGGGCCGATGACATATTCATCGCTCGGGGCTTCCTTCGCGCCTACAAACCCAGCCGCGGGCAGTTCGGGGCGCGGTCCACCGCCGCCGCACGCCGATAGCTGCGCCATCAGCGCCAGCGTCGCCGCCGCCTTTATCCCAAACGAAACCGCCATTGCCGTGCCTCCAAGCGGCAGCGGGGTGGCGTGTCGCGCGCCCGTGCCGGACGGCGACCTATGGCGCAGGACGCGTAAATTTAGCGTTAGGCGTCAGATTTCTGCCAGAACCTCGCGAACCAGCGGGTGGCCGAGGAACGCCTGCGGGCTGGCGCTGGCGCCATAGGCCCCTGAGGCGAAGATCGCGATCAGGTCGCCAACCTCCGCGCGGGGCAGCGCCACGCGATCCGCGAGCCGATCCAGCGGGGTGCAGAGCGGGCCGACCACCGTCACCACCTCCTCGGACGCATCCTGCATCCGGTGGGCGACGGCGACAGGATAGTTGCGGCGCACGACGGTGCCAAAATTGCCGGTCGCGGCCAGATGATGGTGGAGCCCGCCATCGACGACGAGGAAGGTCTCGCCTTGGCTTTCCTTGCGGTCGATCACGCGGGCGAGATAGATGCCCGCCTCGCCGACCAGCCAGCGGCCGAGTTCGATCGCATAGTGCGTATCGAGCCGGTCCAGCGCGCCCGCCAGCGCCGCGCCTACCGCTTCGACGTCGAGCGGCACGTCCCCCGGGAAGTAGGGAATGCCGAAGCCGCCACCGAGATTGACGAGCGGCGGCAGCGCCCCCGCTTCGTCCGCCAGCCTTGCGGCGAGGCCGATCGTCGCTGCCTGCGTCTCGATCACCGCCTCGGCCGAAAGCGCCTGCGAGCCGGCATAGATGTGGAAGCCCCGCCAATCCGCGCCCGCCGCGATCAGCCGGCCAACCAATGCGGGCACGCGCGCGGCGTCAATCCCGAAGGGCGAGGCGCGACCGCCCATCTTCATGCCGGAGCCGCGCAGCTCGAAATCGGGGTTCACCCGCACCGCCAGCCGCGGCGTGATGCCGAGCCGATCGCCGATCGCCAGCGCGCGCTCGGCTTCGCCCTCCGACTCCAGGTTGAGCGTTACGCCCGCGCGCACCGCCGCTTCCAGCTCCGCGTCGCGCTTGCCGGGTCCGGCGAAGCTAATCGCCGAGGCGTCCATCACCGCCAGCGCCTTGTCCATCTCCCCCGCCGAGGCGACGTCGATCCCGTCGACCTGGGGGGCGATGGCAGCAATGAGCGGCGGAAAGGGATTCGCCTTGATCGCATAGTGCAGCGCGACCTGCTCCGGCATCGCCGCCCGGAAGCGGGCGATGCGCGCCTGCACCGCGCCTGCGTCATACAGATACAGCGGCGTGCCCGCCGACGCCCAGTCGGCGGCGCTGCGGCCCGCAACCTGCAGGTCCGGCGGGCCAGCATAGTCGGCGGGAATGGGCCCGATGGGCTTGGCGTTCATAGGATCTCCGTCTTCAGCCCGGACCGATCGAGCTTGCCATTGGCGTTGCGCGGCAGGCTCTCCCGCCAGACATAGCGTGCCGGCTGCTGGAAGCTGGGAAGCTCCCGCCGCAGCCGCGCGCGCAGTTCGTCCTCGCGGCTGCCATCGCCGCGCGCGACCACCAGGATCGCCTGGCCGAGCCGGGGGTCGGGAATGCCGAACGCGACCGCTTCGCTGGTCTCGCCGCCGGCGACCACCGCCTCCTCGATCTCGGTCGGGCTGATGCGGTTGCCCGAGGATTTGATCATCTCGTCGTCGCGTCCGACGAAGCGCAGCAGTCCCTCGGCATCCTCGGCGACCGTGTCGCCGGACCATACGGCCATGCCCTGGTTATCGGCGAAGAACGGTGCCGCACGGAAGCGCAGCGCGGTCCGCTCCGGATCGCGCCAGTAGCCCTTGGCAACCAGTGGCCCGGCATGGACGAGTTCGCCCTGCGCGGCAGGCTGTCCATCGGCATCGACGATCAGGATCTCCGCGAAGGGAATGGCGCGGCCGATCGAGTCCGGATGAGCGTCGACCAGCGCCGGATCGAGATAGGTCGAGCGGAACGCCTCGGTGAGGCCGTACATCGGGTAAAGGTCGGCATCAGGAAAACGGCTGCGCAGCCGTTGCACCAGCGGCCGGGTGAGCGCCCCGCCCGAGTTGGTCAGCCGCCGCAGCATCGCCGCGGTTTCCGCCGGCCACTCGGCCTCGAGCAGTTGCACCCAGAGCGGCGGTACGCCCGCCAGCGTTGTGATGTCGAACCGATCTACCGCCTTCACCACGTCACGCGCGGTGAGATAGTCTAGCGGGACCACCCGCGCCCCTGCTGCCCAAGTCGAGAAGAGCTGGTTTTGGCCATAGTCGAAGCTGAGCGGCAAAACGCCCAGCACGCGATCCTTTGGCGCGACCTTGAGATAATGCGCGACGCTGATTGCGCCGAGCCACAGATTGGCGTGGCTGAGCATCACGCCCTTGGGCCGCCCCGTCGAGCCCGAGGTGTAGAGGATCGCCGCCAGCGCGTCCGGGTCGCCGCTTGCAGGCGCCAGCCGATCGGTCCCGGCGAGATCCTCCTCGATGAGAATCCGGCAATCGGCAGGCACGTCGCCCGGCTCGAGCGCCGCAAGCCGCGCCTTCTGCGTCACCAGCAGCCGCGCGCCGCTGTCTGCGAGGATATGCGCGACCTGCGCGCGCTTGAGGGCGGGGTTGATCGGCACATGCACCAGGCCCGCGCGCGGCCCGGCCAGCGGCAGAACACAGGCGGTGCGCGTCTTGGGCAGCCAGCTCGCCACCCTTTCGCCGGCGGGCAGCCCCCATGCGGCGAGCACATGCGCCATGCCGCCGACCGCCGCCTCCAGTTCGGCATAGGTCAGCGTGCCGGCCTTGTCTTCCAAAGCAACGGCGTCCGGCGCGCCACGCAGCGGCAGCGCGTCTATAAGATGCGGGGCGGGATCCAGCGCGATCATGCCACCACCCATAGTCTTGGCAGCGCCGTCGCCAAGCCTTACGGAAGCGCAAATTTCTTGCAGGGGAACCCCATTGCGGCCTGAAGCCATGCTCGACATCGAAACCACCGTCCGCGGCGTGCTGCGCGACGTGCTCGGGTTGAGCGACGAACGCGTCGCCGCGTTCGACGAGACCACGCCGCTGTTCGGCGCCCTGCCCGAGCTGGATTCGCTCGCCGTCGCCGGCGTGCTGACGGAGATCGAGGATCGGCTGGGCATCCTGATCGAGGACGACGAAGTCGACGGCGAGATGCTGGAGAGCTTCGGCACGCTCACCCGCTTCGCCGCGCAAAAGGTATTGGGGTGATCGAACCCTATGACTGGGCAGGCGGCCGCGAAGCGATGCTACGCTTCGGTCCCGGCAGCGGCCCCGTCGTCATCGCGGCACTACCGCTGTTCGAGGAGGCGAACCAGATGCGCGGCTTGGCCGCGACCATCCTGCGATCGCTGGCTGAGAACCACGGTATCGCGGGCGTGCTGCCCGAGCTTCCGGGCACCGGCGAGAGCCTGATCCCGAGCGAACGCATCGCGATTTCCGATCTGCGCGCGGGCTTTGCCGCAGCGGCGCGTACCGCCGGCGGCCGGGCCTATTCCATGGCCATCCGCAGCGGCGCGCTGCTCGACGGCAGCGTGGTGATCCGCCGCCGCTGGCATTTCGCGCCGCAGCCCGGCGAGGCATTGCTGCGTGCACTCCGCCGCATCCACCGCACCGGCGACGCGCCCGGCTATGGCGGGCACCGTCTGCCCGACACGTTTCTGGACGAGCTGCCCGACTGCCATGTCGAGCCGGCACGCACGCTCCGACTGGAAGGCGATACCCGCGCCGCCGATCGCCTCGTCCCCGGCCGCGCGCTGTGGCGGGAGCCGACGCCGGACAACGACCTCGCGCTCGCCGCGCTGCTCGCCGATGATCTCGCCGCCTGGGTGCGCATGTGCGAAGCCTGATCGGCTTCCCCTGCCTGGGTGACATGCTGGTCGGCACGCTGGACAGCGCTTCGGGCGCTACCGGGCTGCTGATCGTCTCGAACGGCAACGAGATCCGCAGCGGGCCGCATCGCAGCATGTCGCAGCTGGCGCACCGCATCGCCGCGGCAGGCTATCCGGTATTCCGCTTCGATCGGCGCGGCGTCGGCGATTCGGCGGGCGTCAACCGGGGCTTTATGGAAAGCGCGCCGGACCTTGTCGCGGCGGCGGGGATCTTCCGGCGCGAGGCGAAGCTGCGACGCGTGGTGGCGTTCGGCAATGGCGACGGCGCGACGGCGCTGGCGCTGTTCCATGCCCAGGCGCGGATCGACGCGCTGTTGCTCGCAAATCCCCTCGTCCTAGCCCCCCTACCCTCGCCGGAGGAACCCGAGGAACGGGAAGCCGCGCGCGGCTGGATGCGGCAGATGGTCGGCCGGGTCGGGACAAGGCGTGCAGAGACCCATCGCAGCCTCGGCAGCGAGCTCGCCGCAGCGTTCACCGCGGCGGAGGTGCCGATGACGGTGCTGCTCGCCACCCGCGACAAGATCGCCGCGGACTTCGCCGAATTCCTGCACAAGCCGGCCTTCTCCGCCGCCGGCACGCGTATACGCCGCAAGCAGTTCGATACCGCCAGCCATGTCTTCGCCGGCACTGCCGACAAGGCCTGGCTCTACGAGCGCGTGATCGAGGCGCTCGCCGAACAGCGAGCGCCCTGACCTTCGATTATTCGGCCGCCTGCGCCACCGTCTCGAAATCCGCCGCGGCGAGGAAGCGCTCGGCGTCGAGCGCAGCCATGCAGCCGGTGCCCGCAGCGGTGATCGCCTGGCGGTAATGCTTGTCCATCACGTCCCCGCAGGCGAACACGCCGGGCACGCTGGTGTTGGTCGTGCCCTTCTCGACCTGGATATAGCCGTCATCGTCGAGCCCGATATGGCCGCGGAACAGCTCGGTCGCCGGGTGGTGGCCGATCGCGACGAAGCCGCCATCGACCTCCAGCGTCGAAAGCGCGCCGGTTACCGTGTCCTTCAGCTCGATGCCGACCAGGCCCTCGGGCTGGCCACCGCCGATGAAGCGCACGACTTCCTTGTTCCAGGCCATGGTGATCCGCTCGTTGGCGAACAGCCGCTGCTGGAGGATCTTCTCGGCGCGCAGCGAATCGCGGCGGTGGATCAGCGTCACGTCGTGGCTGTGGTTGGTGAGGTAGAGCGCTTCCTCGACCGCGGTGTTGCCGCCGCCGATCACCGCCACCTTCTTGCCGCGGAAGAAGAAGCCGTCGCACGTCGCGCAGGCGCTGACGCCCTTGCCCTTGAGCAGCTCTTCCGAGTCGAGACCCAGCCAGCGCGCCTGTGCGCCCGTGGCGATCACCAGCGTGTCGCCGGTGTAGACAGTGCCGCCGTCGCCGATGAGGCGGAACGGGCGCTGGCTGACGTCGATCTCGACGATCGTGTCCCACATCATCTGCGCGCCGACATGTTCGGCCTGGGCCTGCATCTCCTGCATCAGCCAGGGACCCTGGATGACCTCGCGAAAGCCGGGATAATTCTCGACATCGGTGGTGGTCATCAGCTGGCCGCCAGGCTGGATGCCCTGGACGACGATAGGGGCGAGGCCCGCACGCGCGCCATAGATGGCGGCCGAGAGGCCGGCGGGGCCAGAGCCCAGGATCAACATGCGGGTAGAATGGGTGGCGTTCATGGTCTGCTTTCCGACGAATCTTCGATGCCGCTTCTAGAGACAGGGCATCGTCGGAAGCAACATGGCGTCGCGGGACACATCTGCAACGCCGTGCCGGAACGGAAAAGCTGTCACGGCACCAAGGCGAAGTTGCTGTCCCGTCAGCGAAGGATCCACAGGGCGACGGTCGCCCAGAACAACACGCTGCCCATCGCCATGATCAACAGGCTCCCCGATGCGGCGGGATCGACACCCCGGCCTTCGACCTGCTCCGGCGGCAATTCATGTAATGCACGCATTATACGGCGACTCCGTTCAAGCGACCCTCTTCCTGTTCTTCGTTATAGACGATCCGGAATCGCGTGCCGTTCCGGTATTATGCCTAATTTGTTACAGCGACTGGCGGGTACAAGTCCAGCGAAGGAATCGCGCTCGGCGCATTCTCCGCGGCCATGAAGCCGACCACGCGATCGTCCTCCTCTCCGCCGTTCAGCACCAGGGTTTGCGGGGTTAGGGCAATACCCTCCTTGCAGCAGTGGAAGATCAGGAGCCGGGTTCGTGTAGCGCGCCCGCCATTGTCCAGCACCAGCGCAAGCCGGTCGGAAGCAAGGCGCACCAGCATCCCGGGCGGATAGAGATTGATGCTGCGCATGAACTGGAACAGCAGCTCGCGATCGAAATGCCCGTCCCAGCCCCACATCGCGCCGAGCGCCCGCATCGGGGGCCAGGCGCGCTTGTAGGCCCGGTGGGAGGTAAGCGCATCATAGACGTCGCAGATCGCCCCCATCCTGGCGGGCAGGCTGATATCCTCCGCCCTCAGCCCATGCGGGTAGCCATTGCCGTCCCAGCGTTCGTGATGGTGGAGGCAAACCTCCATCGCCAGTGGCGGCATCGCCCCATCCTCCCGCAGCAGTGCGGCGCCCTCCTCCGGATGCGTGCGTACCAGCGCGAATTCGTCGGGTGACAGGCGACCGGGCTTGTCGAGCACCGTATCGGGGATCGCGACCTTGCCGACGTCGTGAAGCAACCCGGCAAGCCCCAGCACGCGCACGGCCTCGTCGTCCATCGCGAGATGGCGCGCCAGATTGACCATCAGCGTACAGACCGCAACCGAATGCAGATAGGTATATTGGTGCTTGCTCTTGAGCTGCAGCACCCGCAGCAGCGCCGAGGCGTTGCGATCCAGCTGCCCGGCGATGTCGTCGACCAGCGCGGCCACCTTTTCGTGCGCGACGGCCCGCCCCAGCCGGACATCTTCGAATGTGCCGCGTACCGTATCAAGCGCACCTGCAACCAGCGCCGCGGCCTGGGCTTGGTCGGCGGAGAATCGGGCTGCCGGGGATTCGGCAAACGGTCGCTTGGTGCCGGGTAGCGGGGAAGCATCAGGCGTTTCCCCCTCCCCACCGTCGCGCGCGTCGATGGCGGGATGCACCGCGACGTCCGGCGCCAGTTCCCGCGATCGCGCGACGTCGATGATGACGCCGCCGTGAAAGGCGCGCAGCTTCTGCAAGTCCTCCAGATCGGTGAGCAGAAAGCGCGTCCGCCAGAAGGGGTGCTCCCACCATGAACCCTTGAAGCCATGGATGAACATCCCCAGCCGAACCTGTGCCGAGGCGATGGTCTTCAGCGCCATCCGATGCGCCTTGCCTTATCCGATGCCGACGCCTCCCAAAAGCGCATCTCCCCTGACACGTCGCCGGGTCTCCCAAAGACTTACACTTGCCCCGACACTAGGTCATTCGACCTAATCGACGATGTGCGGATATCGTTAGCTAATCGCTAAGGCGGTTAGCCGCTACAACGGGCGATAGTTGCCAGACCGCATCGAATGGGATCGCTACCGGGGAGATCTCACCAGCCTGGGGCTCGATCGCACCACTGGTACGCCACGGACGAGCCACCCGACACGTCGCTCCGCCAAGCATCGCACCGATCTCACCGGAGAAACAAAGATGAACCCCTGCGACAGTAAATATCCATAACTTGAAACTTTATTTCAGCAAATGCTTGTTTAGATTGGGTCGCATCCCGAGACAGTGTCATCGAGCGACGTCCACGCCAGCTTCCGCCACAAACGCCTCCAGTGCAAACAACCGCCACTTCCGGGGTAAACGGTTGCCGCGCCGCGGCATTTTTAAACCATCTTTAACTTCGCCAATGATAGCGGGCGTTGCCGCAGCGCCAAGTCCTGGCTTGGTCTGAAGCGATAGCAAGTCGCTGCTGCGATAAAAGGGAACAGCTTTCATGATTTTGATCAATTCTGTGCGTTTTCGCAAATTGCGGTATGGAATTTCGACCGCAGCGTTGCTGACGGCGATCGCCGCCCCTGCGTACGCGCAGACGGCTGATCCCACCCAGGCGACCGACACCGCCAGCACGGTAGACGCGACGCAGGATGCGGCCGCGCCCGACGTGTCGTCGCAGCCCCCGGCCGATCAGGCCCCCATCGTCGTCACCGGCACGCTGTTCCGCAACTCGAACGCAAGCTCGATCTCGCCGGTGACCGTGCTGAGCTCGGAGACGCTGCAACGCGCGAACATCACCACCGCGCAGGATGCGATCCGTTCGGTCTCGGCGGACAGCGCCGGCTCGATTTCCACCGGCTTCCGCAACGGCTTCTCCGCCGGCGGCGCCGCCGTCTCGCTGCGGGGCCTCGGCGTCTCGTCGACGGTGGTGTTGATCGACGGCCTGCGTTCGGCGAACTTCCCGCTCAACGACGACGGCCACAATTCCTATGTCGATCTGAACTCGATCCCGTTCAGCATCGTCGACCGTATCGAAGTGCTGAAGGACGGCGCGTCCTCCACCTATGGTGCGGATGCGATCGGCGGCGTGGTCAACCTGATCAGCAAGAAGAACGTCCAGGGGATCGAGGGCTCGGTCCAGGGCGGCACGACCGGCAAGGGCGACGGCGCGCACTATCGCGCGACGCTGACCGCCGGCTATGGCGACTATCAGGAGAAGGGCTTCAACTTCTACGTGAACGGCGAGTATACCTATGACGGGTATATCACCAACAATTCGCGCGGCTACCCGTTCAACACGCTCGACCTGACGCCCAGCGGCCTGCTCGATCGCAACCGCAACGACGACAGCCTGACGACGCCGAACCCGCAGGCAGTCGTCACGCGCGTGCGCCAGACCGATCTCAACAATCCGCTCGCCGGCCAGGTCGGCGCGCCGCTCACCAACCAGTATCAGCTGCTCAACCCCAATGCGTGCGCCAACGGCACCTTCACGGTGACCTCGGGGGCGGCCCAGGGCACCGGCTGCAAGCACAATATCCCGGATGAATATTCGATCATCCAGCCGAAGCAGCAGCGCTATTCGACCACGGCCCGTCTCACCGCGCGCCTGAGCGACAATCTGGAAGCGTTCGCCAGCGGCAGCTACTCGCATTCCGAAGTCACCATCACCGGCACACCCTCGGGCATCCGTCAGACCCAGCCCTTCGGCGGCTCGGCGTCGATCGCATCCAGCAGCCCGGGCATCGTGCTGCCGATGTATGTCTGCGCCTCGGGCGTGAACTGCGCCACCGCGGCTGATCGTCGACTGAACCCGAACAACCCCTATGCCGTCGCCGGCGCCGATCCGACGCAGAACGCTGCGCGCATCTACTATCTGTTCGGCGACATCCCCGCCGGGAGCTTCCGCTATGTTGACGTGTTCCGCACCACCGCGGGCATCTCGGGCGATCTGGGCAGCGGCTTCAAATTCCGCCTCAACGGTGTCTATGCCCGCGACAATTTCGCCGTCACGCAGCGTGGCTTCATCAACATCCAGGGGCTGCTGAACGCGATCAACACCGGTTCCTACAACTTCGTCAATCCGGAGCAGAACAGCGCGGCGGTGCGCAACCAGATCTCGCCGGAGCGCACCACGCCGTCCTATTCGACGGTCGCGACGATCGGCGGCTCGCTGATCAAGACCGTGATGGCGCTCCCCGGCGGCGACCTGAACATCGGCGGCGGCTTCCAGGTCCGCCGCGAAACGCTGATGAACCGCAACCAGAATGCGGATCTCAGCTATTACGCGCTCAACACCTCGTCGGCACAGGGTCGCCAGACCGTGACCGCGGGCTTCTTTGAGATCGACGCGCCGTTCCTCAAGACGGTCGATGTCAATGTATCGGGCCGCTACGACCATTATTCGCAGGGCTATAGCCACTTCTCGCCCAAGGTCGGCGTGAAGTTCAACCCGACCGAACAGATCGCGTTCCGCGCGACCTATTCGCAGGGCTTCCGCGCACCGACCTTCGCGGAATACAACGCGCTCAGCAGCTATTCGGGCTTCTCGTCGTACACGCCGATCAAGAGCTTCGTCGATGCCCACCCGGGCAACCCGGCCTATTCGGGCACCTACAACATCGGCAGCGGCGCCACCGGCAACCCCAACATCCTGCCGGAAAATTCGCAGAGCGTGACCGTCGGCACGATGCTGCGGCCAACGCGCTGGTTCAACGTCACGGTCGACTATTACAACATCAAGAAGTCGAACCTGATCGTCAGCGGCCCGCTGCGCGCGGACGCGATCAAGGCCTATTATGGGCAGACCACCGCCGCCGCCGGCTGCGCGGCGCTCGCCGCGGTGGGTCCGGGCTATGCGTGCAACGTCGTCGACGCGCCCGATCCGGTCAATCCGAACGCGCTGCCCCGCCTGCTGGTGTTCAACGTGCCGTACGTCAACGCCAACTATCAGGTCAGCTCGGGCATCGACATGCAGGCGACCGCGAACGTCCGCTTCTCGGACAATGTGCGCCTGATCAGCCGCGTCGACGTCACCCGCGTCCTGCGTCTCGATCTGGTCACCCCGTCGGGCGTGGTGCAGAAATATGCCGGTACGCTGGGGCCGTACGAGCTGTCCTCGGGTGGCGGTACGCCGCGTATCCGCGGCAACTGGCAGAACGCGCTGGAAGTCGGCAAGTTCTCGCTCACCGCGACGACCTATTATGTCGGCCGCATCAAGCAGGTTGCCGCGGACGAGATCTCGCCGGATCCGGTCACCAACAAGATCGACCTGTCGTGCTCGCACACGCTGGCGCCGATCGCCCGGCCGGAAGACGCCTCGAAGTTCTGCTTCATCCGGCCGTTCATCTATGTCGATCTGAACGCCGGCGTCGAGGTGAACGACAAGTTCCGCTTCTTCGTCAACGTCCAGAACCTGACCAATGCCCGCGCGCCGCTGGCCGCGGGTGCCTATACCAGCAACCCGAACTATCTGAGCAGCTGGCACTATGCCGGTCTCGTTGGCCGCAACTTCAGCGCCGGCGCGAGCTTCAAGTTCTAAGCCTGCGAAAGCACCAGGGCGCATCGGGAGGGCAATCGTCCCCCCGATGCGCTTCGGCGCATCAAGCGCCGTGCGCAGCCCCTGCCTCGCCGCGGTAATCTGCGCTTCGACATGTCCAGCAGCCTCGTCGCGACGCGCGATCGCGTCACCGGCAGGCATGAACTCCCCCGCGAATGGCAGTTACCGTACGAATTCGCCCCCGAGACTGTTGTGCGCGGGCACGCCGCGCCGGTTCTGGATCATATAGTCGGGCGCAACGTTGAACATGATATTCACGGGTGAGATGGTCCGGAACCAGGGGCGGTATTTGGGTCCCGCAAAGATCTTGTTGTTAAGGATCGAGATGCTACTCGACGCGCCGCCGAGGTAGACTGCGTTCCACATCGTGCATCTGAACGTGTTGTACGCGATCGTGATCCGCTCGTATCCGCCAACGTTGTCTTCATCCCCCAGGAACACGCCCTGAAACTCGTGTCCGGGATCGCCGATGAAGGTATTGCTGAAGATCGTCACGTCCTTGCAGCCGGAGCGCTTGCCGGAGGTCCAGCATTGGATCCCATCCGGATGGGCCTTGGGGACCGGGCGGAAGCTGTGAAACATGTTCGTCGCGATCCTGCCGCCCCGCGCCCCGGGGATGTCGATCGCGTCGACACCGATGAAACTGAATACATTGTTCTCGATCGTGAATTTCGAACAGTCGTCGCAGGTTATGCCGACACTCAGATCCTGAAATTTGACCCCGGCAACCGTCAGCCCCGTCGTGCCGCGCGCCATCAATCCCTGCATGTCGTTCAGCGGATTGTTGTCCAGCGTGCTGTAGAACCAGCCACCGATAAACGATATGTTCGCCCCGCCCGAGACTTCGGCAATCCGCGCCCAGGATGCTTCGCTGCCAAGCGCGCGCGAGAAACGTATGTTTCGAAAGGTCAGCCCGGTGGTGTTGGTGACGACAAGCCGGGTGATCGTCGCCGGTTTGGTGGGATCGGCGCTCTCGATGGTCACGGGCTGTTGCCAGGTCCTGTTGCGGACGACGACCTGCCCATAATTGCCGGGCCGGAGAACGATATGTTCTCCTCCGCGAGCGGCCGAAAGCGCGGCCGTCAGCTGAGGATTGCTGCCGGCCGCAACCGAAGCAAGAGCGAACAGGATTGGTGGTAGCGCCATAGAACGGGTAATATGGTTAAAGGTTCCCGCCGAACAGTCTGCGGCCACTCGCTTCGCCCACGGCCTGCCTCTGACCATCGCTGCGCCGCAACAAAAACGCCCCAAGCGGAAGCGAGCAGGCTGACGCCAAGCCGACTCCGGTGGGGTCCACGGAGATCTTTTGCATATTCACGACTGTGTAGCCGGCGTTCGGAGAATCGGCCCGCGCATCGCTTCCGCCACACGCCCTGGCTGGAAGCCCGGCCCAGTATATCGCCGTGAGGCCATCGCGATGGTGCGCGCTCTCTGGCCGTCAAAGCCTCCCCGCGACACGGAAGAAAGCGGCGTCCATCGTCTGCTTGCCAGACGAGGCCAGCCTCGAACGTCACATCCCCGCCCCCCCCACCCGACAACAGGCTGCGGGGGGGGGCAGGCTCCCCCCGGGTTTCGATCAGGCTGGACTGGCCCGCCGAATCGGGACCGACCGGCGTGCCCAGCGTGCGATGGCGGGAAACGCATCCTTGAACACCAGGATGCGCTTCTCGATGACGTGCCAGGAGAAGACCGCGAAACACACCATGGCGAGCAGCGAAAGGGCCAGCGTCTCGAAGAACCTGCCCGGTCCGATGAGATGCACGACCGTCTGCTGGATCGGATAGGCGTACAGATACAGCCCGTAGGAATAGTCGCCCCCGAACACCAGCTTGGGGCGCCACATCCGATTGCAGCCAAAGGCGGCGATCGCATAGGCCGCCGGGAAGCTGGCCAGATATTGTGCATTCGGAAAGTACAGCATGCAGCACGCCAGCCCGAAGGCGGCGATCGCCACGGCAAAACCACCCGGCAATGCATTCCGGAACCGATACACAACCATGCCGGCGACGAAGCTCAGGGTCAGGTTGAACTTGTCGACATTGAACCACAGCGGCGCGCCGCTGTGCACCTGATGCCAGGTCAGGACAGCGGCAGCGACGACATAGGTGGCAGCGAGCAGCCTGGCGCGCTTGGTAAATCCGATGAGGAACAGAATGCTGATCGTTATGTAGCATTCCAGTTCCGACGGCACGGTCCAGAGCGAGCTGTTGACGATGCCGGAGACCGGGTTCGCGATGAAGACACCCGGCAGCCGAAAATGAATCCAGCCGATGATGTTCACCATGTACTGGAAGAATTCGCGATGCGTGAAATAGGCAGCAAGCGACACCGTCGTCAGGAGCGGCCCGAGAATGAGCGCAGAAAGCAGCACCTCAACCGTCAGCGCCGGGAAGATGCGCAGAACGCGGTGCCAAAGAAAGACGCCGAGATTGGGCGCACGCTCCAGACTGGACGAGACGAGGAAGCCGCTAAGCGCAAAGAACATCGGGAGGATGACCCGCACCAGCACCATGATGGGTTGATCGACATACGGCATCAGCGCCTCGGTCGACATCGTCACCGGAAAAGTGTGCCAGAGCACCACCGCCAGCGCCAGCAACAGCCGCGCATAGTCAAAACCCGTCGTGGCCCGCGACGCGAACCGCTCTCCCAACGTCGACATGTAGCTCCCCCCGAAGAGCAGCCCAAGAATCGGCCGCCGGACTTGCCCTGCGCCAGCCTTAACCATGTTCTTGTCTATAAATCCACGCCTACACGCGCAGGACCAGCCAATTGTATCAAAATGGATCAATCAATGCTGCGTGCACACCTGACGGCTGCTATCGCCATTTAGGTGCGACCAATAGATCTCGGCTGGCAATCTGGGGGGATTCCAATGAGCGACCAGCGGAATTTGAGGATACGCGGTATCTATTTGGTCTGGTATTTAGTGGTGGCGGTCGGCGTGGCCACGGTCGTTTCGCTGATCGTCACCGACCAGCTCGGCATCACGCGTGAGGGCCTGCCCCATGGCAGTTACGCCGCGTTCTTCAACGGGGTCTAGTCGGCGATCCGAACGGCGACTTGCGGTTCCGCGCGTGCTCGCTCGCGATGGCATCCCAATCATGTCTAGGCGGGCGGCGGACCCGAGGCCGCACCCTCGCCAGTATCGGCGGCTCGCAAGGGCTCGCCGCAGGCAGCGCGCACCGATCGGGCTACGGGACTAGCTGGTGGCATGCAGGCGCCGGGCGCGCAGACTGGCCAGAAGGAGGTCGCCTGGCCGAATCGATGCAGCGGCCGATGTTTGACGCGGCCTGTCCATCGGGACGCGGCAACGCACAGGCATCGACCGCAATGCGCTACCGTCGATAGTCCGGCGTGGCTGATGTGCTGACATTCGCTGCGAGGACCGCACCATCGTGACAGTCCTGACAGACTGCAACGATGGTAGCGGAGGAGGGACTTGAACCCCCGACACGCGGATTATGATTCCCCAGAAAACCTTTGATTGGGCGCGATAAATTTCCCGACCTCGGGATTATCACCTTTGCCATTTCAAACACTTAGCGGCGCTTTCCCAACCGGGATGGCGGCATAATGGCGCGCTCGATCGGCGATCTGGCCGCAACTATCCTCCATTCCCCAGGCACCCAGAAATCGAATCGACGGACCGGCCAGCCGGTGCGCCGAAACAGCTATGCGGTGGGAGAGCGGGAACGCCGCCTCTGGCGTCCAATCGCCGATGGCAAATGTCGGAATGCGCGCCGATGGATCGGCGCCGTCATGCGCGCCGCGCGCCGATTTGAACGCGAAAGCATGGAAGCCGGGAAGCGGAATGGCGCCCTCGGCCACATTGGCTTAGAGGTCCTTGAGGAGCTTTTTCGCCTGGTCGACTACCGTACGGGACGCCTTGACCCCGCTGTTGCCACCATCGCTGCCAACATAAGGCGGTCGTACAAGGCTGTTCATGCGGCATTGAAGCGCCTCGCCGCCGCCGGCTTCCTCGAATGGATCCGTCGCACGGAACAGACCGACAATGAAGGCGAGTTCGGCCCCCAGGTTCGTCAGATCTCCAACGCATATGGCTTCCGGTTGCCGAAGCGCGTTGCGAAGATGGTACGCCAAATTCTAGGCAATGCCCCTCCCCCCCAAGACGCTCTTTGGCGACGAGATGAGCACGCGGCCGAGACCAACGCGATGCTTCTGTCCGTATCCGCGGTGGAGGCGTTCGACGCTTCGATCGACGTCGACGGCGAACTCGGCACCGCTTTGCGCAACCTCGCGCAAGCTGTCGACAACGCGAATTTCCTAGAGGGCGAGAATCCGGGAGCCAAAGGATAATATATGAAAGGAGTGCCCTGTCGGGCACGCGTAGGTTTGCGGACACGCGATCATCTGGCAGAAATAGGCACCTTGGTCGTCAAGCCGCGACAGGGGGACGAGGCGGCTTGCGCCGCCTCGAGGGCTCCCCAGCGGGGAAGCCCGGCGAGGTTTAGCCGAAATTCGATCGTAGCAGCGGGCTTGGATGGCCTCTGTAAGCCCAGCGGCGACTGCACAGCGTTGATGCACTGCTCTGGACGGGAAGCGCATCAAATCGCATCACGCCCTGCCCTACGCCCCTCGCAGGGGCGGCCTTGGGCGCGGGAGTGCATCAAAAGGGACACGAAAAGGGGGCGGGCGAGGCGGGGGGAAAAGCGCTCTTTTCGGGGGGGCGACGCGGGAGCGGGCGGGCCGCGCCACTTGGAGCGCTTGTGTCGCTGCCATCCTTGGTCGACCTCGCATCTGCGTTTCGACGTCCACGGGCGCCAAAGCGGAATTGATCCCCACAAAAATGGCCCTATGACCCCTTTCAGTTGCTCTTGCTCAGAAGCATCGGAACAGCATGGGGTATTTTGATGGACTGCGCTGATCGGAATTATCGCATGGCGGCATCCTTCATCATCGATGCTGACCCGGTATTTGCATATACTGGTTGGAACCTTGTCCATTCGATCTTGCGGCATACTGAGCTCGCGGCTTCCGACATCCACGTCCAGTGCACGCCGGAGGTCTCAAATCAAGTTGTAGAACGGTTCCAAGGCTTGGGTTGCCAAACTCATCAGCTCTCTCGTTTCGGCGACGGTCGATACTGTAACAAGCTGGCACAGTGGGAGAATCTACGGGATCAGGGCGTAGACCATGTGGTATTTCTGGATACCGACATGATTTGCATCGGTGACTTCGGTGCGTTCCTCCCGAAAGACGCGATTGGCGGCAAGGTTGTGGACCTTTCCAACCCTCAGCTGGCGCTGCTTGATCATCTTTTTGAACGCGCGGGTTTTGCCGACCGGCCTCCCATAATCCAAGTTGAAGCGTCAGCAGGCACGACCTACCAGGGCAACTGCAATGGTGGCTTCTATTCCGTGCCATCACAATTTGCCGACACCCTGTTCGCTTCCTGGCGGAAATGGGCTGAACAATTGCTCGGAGACATCGAGCCACTACGCGCGGCCGGCAAAGAGATGCATGTAGACCAGATCGCATTCTGCATGGCCCTGCATGAGACCGCGCTGCCGTATGTGAGCCTGCCGTCCAACGTGAATTACTACGTGCATTTTCCTGGCCTTCATTCCCATTTCGACCCTCGCCGGCCCCTTGCACTCATTCATTATCACAATAGCTCATTAAACGTCCTTGGCTTGCTTGAGCCTGTGGGCGCGGCCGAACCACATGAAGCCGACGGGGTTGGGCTAGCAAACGAACTGATCAGAGAGCACTTCGATACCCAGCTGTTCTGGGACCTTAGATACAATCGATTCCCCGAACGGGGTTCCGGCGTAGGCTCTCGCGGCGACAATCTTGCTTACAAGCGGGGCCTCCTGATCTCAGAAGGCGTTGAGACCGCTGATTCAGTTTTAGACGTTGGATGTGGCGACCTCGAAGTCGTCGGTAGCTTAAAACTTCATAACTATCTGGGCCTTGACCGGTCCCAGCAGAGCCTTGACGTTGCTCGGTCAAAACGTCCCGACTGGCAATTTATGCTGGCCCCCTATGACGCGCCTTGTGCCGACTTCGTGATTTGTCTTGAGGTTCTGATACACCAGCGTTCACAAAGCGAGTACAGACAGCTGATTGAGTATGTGGCGCAAAGGACTCTGCGGCGCCTGATCATTTCTGGCTACGATGCCCAAGGTGACCATGTCGCAGCAAACCATATGATTTTTTTTCATGAACCATTGAGCCTGAGCCTTAAAGCTACTGGGCGCTTCTCCTCGATACAGCAGATCGGCAGCCATTCCGATGTAGGCATATATCGATGTGATGTACGTTGAACGGTCGTGGGCCAGACCCCGAGGGCGTCCAGGCGGGATCCCAGCATTGACAGCCTTAGCGCCATCCACTTTCCAACAATCGCCCCAATATTGCGCATCGACGGCCTTATAAGCCGTAGGACAGCTTTTCAGGAACTGCCGCCCAGGTGAAGCCACGGGCCTACATCGCTGAGGTTGGGGATCTGCGCCGGCCATCGGCTTTTCGCTGGCGGAACCGAATGACCTCGCGGCCGATCAGCTCGTAGAATTGCAGCAAGCGCACCTGTAGCGGGGCGATTTCCACTTCGAACAACGTGTCGACAGTCTGAAGCAGGTTTCTAACGCACGGGAGAGCTAAGCTGGCACGATGCCAGGCACCCGTGGCGGCACGCGGTACGCGGCAAGCGCGTCGTCGCATGTCGCGTTCTTGATTCAAAAACCTTGTCCTTCGCGCCTGCCTCGCTGATCGGCAGGGTTTTGAGCCCCCCGCCCGTCGCGTTCGGCGCGGGACGAACCGAAAGCAACTCAAGATGCGCGAAACGAGCAATTGTTACGCAAAGTAACGATCGACACCAAAGTGATTTATCTCTCTATTAATCAATATGATGCAGAAAGGTTGTGATAAACACCTCAGGCGGCGGAAGCTTCACAATGGGCCAGAAAATCGACATCAAAGTTTACAATCACTCGGATAAGGTGATTGACTTCGAATTGGTGAATAGCAAGTGCATGTACTTGCCGGAGATCAACAAAATTACGGCTCAGCCTAAAGAATGGGTCGTCTTTAAGGACGTTGAGACCAGCCACGCTTTCACGTCCGTCTGCTTCTTTCTTGATAGCATCATTCAGGTAGTGGCAAAGTACGACGGAAACGTCTTAGGCTCCACAAAATACAATATCTACGCCAATGAATCCAAATACTATTGGTATGCCACCGGAAGCATCATTGCCGGCACTGCGAAACGACTTTGTGGCGTTCAGGAAATGGCGTCGGTAAATTCTAAGGGCCGAGCAGTTTCTCCACTAATTGTGGAAAGAGTGGCCTCCTACGGCGACCTGTTTTTCTCTGGTCGTGACATTTTCAAGGATGATTCAGCAGACGTTACCGTATGGACCGTCGCCGAAAGCTTATCGGAGGATGGACATAAATTTCCATCGATGCTGATGAACAATGTCTCGACAATCGACGCGAACCGAAACGACCATGCATTTTCGGAAGTCGTAAGCGGGCTTATCGAGGGTGCCGGGAAGGTCGCAAAATTCTATGGCGATGTAAAACCTGCATCCGTCTCCAAACCCTTGGCTGGTACGTTCAAGGAAAGCTGGAAAACGGCATCGCCGATGCTGTTTAAGCGAGCGTCTGATTTCTACGCGGGGTACGCTACAATGATGCAGGAGTGCAAAGAGATTTCGATCCTCGTACACAATCGGGAAGCCACACCGTCTTTCCATGTTGTATTCACCGACGCCCTGGTCAACGCTCCCGCTATCGTTTCGGGCAATTTCGACCTTCCCGAGCCCCCAGATAATCATGACACGTTCTGGAAGAGCATCCGGTCAAGCATTCAGCCTGCGGATCTCAACTGACGTAACCCAGCTCAAACTCAGGCCGTGTTGGCCATCCGCTTTCGATCGCGGAACTGGATTACCTCACGGCCGAGCAGTTCGTTGAACTGCAGCAAGCGCACTTGCAGCGGCGCGATCTCCAGCTCGAAGAACATGTCGACCGCTTGGAGCGGGTTGCCGAACCCGCTGGAGCCTTGCGCCGGCACGATGCCAAGCAGCTGGGGCGGCACGCGGTGCGCGGCGAGCACGTCGTCACGCGTCGCGTTCTTGATGCCGAGGAACTCGTCCTTCGCGCCCACCTCGGCGATCGGCAGGATCTTGAGGCTTCCCTCCTTCGCGTTGGGCGCGTGTACGAACAGGTTGCGGAAGTTGCCCGGCCCCCGCGACGCCTTGAGCGCCGTCTTGAGCGCGGTGGTGTCCTTCTCGTCGATCTCGCCGGTGGCGTAGAGGATATAGCCCGCGTGGCTGCCGTTCAGGTAATAGCGGCGGCGGAACAGCGTCGCCGCCTCGTTGAGCAGCGCCGACTGCAGCGCGCTCAGATATTCGGGCACGCCGTAGATCTCCTGGTTCACGTCGGGCTGGCAGACCTGCTGCACGCTGCCGGGGGCGAACTCCACCTCGTCGCGGTCGCCGGGGACATAGAAGAACCGCCCCGCATCCACCCCGCGCTGGGTGTATTTGGCGATGGCGTGCTCATAGCGCAGCACGCCGCCTAGGACATTGCGACGCTCCTCCAGATAGCCGTTGCCGAAGACGAGAAAATCATGCGCCATCGCCTCGAAGGCGGCGGCGCTGAGCAGCGGCGATGCCTGGAAGGATGCGACCAGCAGGTTTCGCTTGAGCATGATGGCGCTGCTGTGATGCGGCGAGACGCGGAACGCGCGGGCCAGGCCGTCGAGCGACACCGGCGGTTCGTACCATCGGCCGTTGTGCCAGCACTCGGCCATGTCGAGCAGCTCGCGCCGGTTGAGCACCGGCTCCG